>JASGIM010000001.1:0-93203 GCA_047601855.1 Flavobacteriales bacterium
CCGGGCGGGGCTTTCCAGTGGGAAGCGATGGATGCCTCAGGCCTGCGCCGTTGGCCCGCCGAAGTTCATCGGGATCCTCCGGCATCTCGCTTTCACGGATGCTGCCGTGCGCCGCTTCGAACTTCTGCACGTTGTCCGCGAGGGCGCGCATGAGGCGCTTGGCATGCTGGGGCGTGAGCAGGATGCGCGAACGCACCTTCGCCTTGGGCACGCCGGGCATCACGCGCACGAAATCCAGCACGAACTCCGAATTGCTGTGCGTGATGATCGCCAGGTTGCTGTAGATGCCATCGGCCACCTCCTCGCTGATCTCGATGTTCAGCTGGTTGCCGCGGGGTTGGTCCTTCTGGTCTGCCATGTTGCACGGGTGGATGGAGGCCGGTGAATGGCGAATAGGACGCCGCATCGGGCTCCCATTCACCATTCGCTATTACCGGTCACCAAGTGTTCACTCTTCGATCTCCTGTGCGCTGAGCTTCTCGGCCATCAGCTTCGTGTACTCGTCCTTGCCATACACCAGGTCCTTCTGGAAGCGGCGGGTGCCGGTACCAGCGGGGATCAGGTGACCGACGATCACGTTCTCCTTCAGGCCCAGCAGGTGGTCCTCCTTCGCGCTCACGGCGGCCTCGTTCAGCACCTTGGTCGTCTCTTGGAACGATGCGGCGCTGATGAAGCTGTCCGTTTGCAGCGAAGCGCGGGTGATGCCCATCAGCAGCTGGCGGCTGGTGGCCGGCGTGGCCTGGCGGGCTTCCACCAGTTTGCCGTCCTTCCGCTTCAGCACGCTGTTCTCGTCACGCAGCTTGCGCATGGTGATGATCTGGCCCACCTTCAGCGTGGTGCTGTCGCCGGCTTCGGTCACCACCACCTGGTCGTAGATGGCGTCGTTCTCCGCCATGAATTCGCTCTTGTTCACGGCCTGGCGCTCCAGGAAGCGGGTGTCGCCCGGATCCTCGATCTCCACCTTCCGCATCATCTGGCGCACAATCACCTCGAAGTGCTTGTCGTTGATCTTCACGCCCTGCATGCGGTACACCTCCTGCACCTCGTCCACCAGGTACTCCTGCACTTTCGTGGGGCCTTGGATGTCGAGGATGTCGGTGGGGCTGATGGAGCCGTCGCTCAGCGGTTGGCCCGCCTTCACGAAGTCGTTCTCCTGCACCAGGATGTGCTTGCTCAGCGGCACCAGGTAGTACTTGTGCTCGCCCGTGCGGCTCTCCACGATGATCTCGCGGTTGCCGCGCTTGATCTTGCCGTAGGAGATGATGCCGTCGATCTCGCTCACCACGGCCGGGTTGCTCGGGTTACGGGCCTCGAACAGTTCCGTTACGCGGGGCAGACCACCGGTGATGTCACCGCCCTTGCCGCTGCTGCGCGGGATCTTCACCAGGATGTCGCCGGCCTCGATCTTCTGGCCTTCGCTCACCATGATGTGCGCACCCACCGGCAGGGAGTAGCTCTTCACCTCCTCCTTGCTCTTCGGGTCGATAATCTTGATCGTCGGGTTCTTGCGCTTGTCGCGGCTCTCGATGATCACTTTCTCCGTGAAGCCCGTCTGCTCGTCGATCTCCTCGCGGTAGGTCGCGTTCTCTTCGATGCTTTCGAAGCCCAGCGTACCGGCCAGTTCGGAGATGATCACGGCGTTGTACGGGTCCCACGTGCAGATCACGTCGCCCTTCTTCAGGTCCTTGCCGGCCTTCACGTAGAGGTATGCGCCGTACGGGATGTTGCTCGTGGTGAGCACGATGCCTGTGTTGTTGTCCACGATGCGCATTTCCGTGCTGCGGCTGATGACCACCTCGGCGTCCTCGCCCTTGCGGTCCTTCTTCTTCACCGTGCGCAGCTCGTCGATCTCCAGCTTGCCGTCGTACTTGGCGGTGATCTGGCTTTCCTCGGTGATCTTGCCGGCGACACCACCCACGTGGAAGGTACGCAGCGTGAGCTGGGTGCCCGGTTCACCGATGGATTGCGCGGCGATCACGCCCACGGCCTCGCCCATCTGGACGAAGCGGCCGGTGGCGAGGTTGCGGCCGTAGCACTTGGCGCACACGCCCTGCTTCTGTTCGCAGGTGAGCACGCTGCGGATCTCCACTTCCTCGATCGGGCTGTCGGCGATCGCCCGCGCCACGTCCTCGGTGATCTGTTCGCCGCTGGCCACGAGCAGGGCGCCCGTTTGCGGGTGGTACACGTCGTGTACCGCCGTGCGGCCGAGGATGCGGTCGTAGAGGCTCTCCACGATCTCCTCGTTCTTCTTCAGCGCCGTGGCCACCAGGCCGCGCAGCGTACCGCAGTCGTCCACGGTGATCACCACGTCCTGCGCCACGTCCACCAGACGGCGGGTGAGGTAACCGGCATCCGCGGTCTTCAGCGCCGTATCCGCCAGACCCTTACGGGCACCGTGGGTGGAGATGAAGTACTCGAGGATGGACAGGCCCTCCTTGAAGTTCGAGAGGATGGGGTTCTCGATGATGTCCTGGCCACCGCCGCCACCGCTCTTCTGCGGCTTGGCCATCAGGCCCCGCATGCCGCTCAGCTGGCGGATCTGCTCCTTGGAACCGCGGGCGCCGGAGTCCATCATCATGTAGATGGAGTTGAAGCCCTGGTTGTCTTTCTTCAACCGTTCCATCAGGTTGAAAGTGAGCTTGCTGTTGGTGTGTGTCCAGATGTCGATGGTCTGGTTGTAGCGCTCGTTGTTGGTGATGAGACCCATGTTGTAGTTGCCCAACACTTCGTCCACCTCCGACTGGGCGGCCTTCACCAGCTTGTCCTTCTCATCCGGCACCACCACGTCCATCAGGTTGAAGCTCAGGCCGCCGCGGAAGGCGCTCATGAAGCCCAGCTCCTTGATGTCGTCGAGGAACTTGGCGGCTTTCGCCGTGCCGCATTCCTTCATCACGCGGCCGATGATGTCGCGCAGCGACTTCTTCGTCAGCAGTTCGTTGATGAAGCCCACTTCATCGGGCACCACTTCGTTGAAGAGCACGCGGCCCACGGTGGTCTCGATCAGTTGGCTCTTGCCGTCCAGGCCGGTCCAGCGCACCTTGATCCAGGCGTGCAGGTCCACCTTGTTCTCGTTGTAGGCGATGCCCACCTCCTCAGGGCTGTAGAACACGCGGCCTTCGCCACGCATCGTGCGGCCCGGTTCGCTCTTGCGGCCCTTGGTGATGTAGTACAGGCCGAGCACCATGTCCTGGCTGGGCACCGCGATGGGCGCGCCGTTGGCCGGGTTCAACACGTTGTGGCTGGCCAGCATCAGCAGCTGCGCTTCCAGGATGGCGGCGTGGCCCAGGGGCACGTGCACGGCCATCTGGTCACCGTCGAAGTCGGCGTTGAACGCGGTGGTCACCAGCGGGTGCAGCTGGATGGCCTTGCCTTCAATCAGCTTCGGCTGGAAGGCCTGGATGCCGAGGCGGTGCAGCGTCGGTGCGCGGTTCAGCAGCACCGGGTGGCTCTTCAGCACGTTCTCCAGGATGTCCCAGATCACCGGCTCCTTCTTGTCCACGATCTTCTTGGCGGACTTCACCGTTTTCACGATGCCCCGCTCGATGAGCTTGCGGATGATGAAGGGCTTGAAGAGCTCGGCCGCCATGTCCTTCGGCAGGCCGCATTCGTGCAGTTTCAGGTCGGGACCCACAACGATCACGGAACGTGCGCTGTAGTCCACGCGCTTACCGAGCAGGTTCTGGCGGAAGCGGCCCTGCTTGCCCTTGAGCGAGTCGCTCAGGGATTTCAGCGGGCGGTTGCTCTCGCTCTTCACGGCGCTGCTCTTGCGGCTGTTGTCGAAGAGGCTGTCCACGGCCTCCTGCAGCATGCGCTTCTCGTTCCGCAGGATCACTTCCGGCGCCTTGATCTCCATCAGGCGCTTCAGGCGGTTGTTGCGGATGATGACGCGGCGGTAGAGGTCGTTCAGGTCGCTCGTGGCGAAACGGCCACCGTCCAGGGGAACGAGCGGACGCAGTTCGGGCGGGATCGACCGGCACCACCTTCACGATCATCCACTCGGGGCGGTTCTCGCGGCGGCTGTTGGCGTCGCGGAAGGCTTCCACCACGTTGAGGCGCTTCAGCGCTTCGTTCTTGCGCTGCTGGCTCGTTTCGGTGTTGGCCTTGTGGCGCAGGTCGTAGCTGAGGGTGTCCAGGTCCAGGCGGCGCAGCAGGTCATAGAGGGCGTCGGCGCCCATCTTCGCCAGGAACTTGTTCGGGTCGGCGTCGTCCAGGTACTGGTTGTCCTTGCCGACGGTCTCCAGGATGTCCAGGTACTCTTCTTCCGTGAGGAAGTCGAGGTAGTTCAGCGGAGCACCCTCCTTGTTCGTCGCGCCACCGGCGTTGATCACCACGTACCGTTCGTAGTAGATGATCTGGTCCAGCTTCTTGGTGGGCAGGCCCAGCAGGTAGCCGATCTTGTTCGGCAGGCTGCGGAAGTACCAGATGTGCGCCACCGGCACGGTGAGCTGGATGTGGCCCATGCGCTCGCGGCGCACCTTCTTCTCGGTCACCTCCACGCCGCAACGGTCGCACACGATGCCCTTGTAGCGGATGCGCTTGTACTTACCGCAGTGGCATTCGAAGTCCTTCACGGGACCGAAAATGCGCTCGCAGAACAGGCCGTCGCGCTCGGGCTTGTAGGTGCGGTAGTTGATCGTTTCCGGCTTGATCACCTCCCCGTGGCTGCGCTCCAGGATCTGCTCCGGGCTGGCCAGGCTGATGACGATCTTGTCGAATTGGCTACTGAGCTTCACCTCCTTCTTGATCATGGTCATGGCTGCAGAGGTTTAGTTCTTGTTGTTCTCGTTGTCCGATTCCAGGCTCACGTTCAGCGTGAGGCCGCGAAGTTCGTGCAGCAACACGTTGAAGGATTCCGGGATGCCTGGCGTCGGCAGGGGCTCACCCTTCACGATCGCCTCGTAGGCCTTGGCACGGCCCATCACGTCATCGCTCTTCACGGTGAGGATCTCCTGCAGGATGTTCGACGCGCCGAAGGCTTCGAGCGCCCACACTTCCATCTCACCGAAGCGCTGGCCACCGAACTGGGCCTTACCGCCGAGCGGCTGCTGGGTGATGAGGCTGTAGGGTCCGATGGAACGGGCGTGCATCTTGTCGTCCACCATGTGGGCGAGCTTCAGCATGTAGATCACACCGACCGTTGCGGGCTGGTGGAACCGTTCGCCGGTGCCGCCGTCGTACAGGTAGGTCTTGCCGAAGCGCGGCACACCGGCCTCGTCCGTTTCCTTGTTGATCTCGTCGATCGTGGCCCCGTCGAAGATCGGCGTGGCGTACTTGCGGCCCAGCTTCATGCCGGCCCAGCCCAGTACGGTCTCGTAGATCTGGCCCAGGTTCATCCGTGAGGGCACGCCCAGCGGGTTCAGCACGATGTCCACCGGCGTACCGTCCTCGAGGTACGGCATGTCCGCGTCGCGCACGATCTTGGACACGATGCCCTTGTTCCCGTGGCGGCCGGCCATCTTGTCGCCCACCGTCAGCTTGCGCTTGGCGGCCAGGTACACCTTGGCCAGCTTCACGATGCCTGCGGGCAGCTCGTCGCCGATGCTCACCTGGAATTTCTTCCGCTTGTAGGCACCGCTGATGTCGCTGAAGCGGATCGTGTAGTTGTGGATGAGCTGGCGGACCAGTTCGTTGGTCTTCTTGTCGCTGGTCCAGTCCGTCGGGTCCACGGTGATGTAATCCACCGCCTGGAGCACCTTGGCGGTGAACTTCACGCCCTTCTTGATCTGCTCTTCCTTGTATTTGTTGAAGACGCCTTCGCTGCTTTGGCCGCCCACGAGCGTCATCAGCTTCTCGATCAAGAGCATCTTCAGGTCGCCGAGCTCCTTGTCCTGCTCCTTGTCGATCTGCTCGAGCACGGCCTTCTCGTTGCCCTTCGTCTTCTTGTCCTTGATGGCCCGGCTGAAGAGCTTCTTGTCGATGACCACGCCCTTGGTGCTGGGCGGAGCCTTCATCGAAGCGTCCTTCACGTCACCGGCCTTGTCGCCGAAGATGGCGCGGAGCAGCTTCTCTTCCGGGCTCGGATCGGTCTCCCCTTTCGGCGTGATCTTGCCGATGAGGATGTCGCCTTCCTTGATCTCGGCGCCGATGCGGATCAGGCCGTTCTCGTCGAGGTCCTTCGTGGCTTCTTCGCTCACGTTCGGGATGTCGGCGGTGAGCTCCTCCAAGCCACGCTTGGTGTCGCGCACTTCCATGATGTACTCGTCGATGTGGATCGACGTGAACATGTCCTCACGAGCAACGCGCTCGCCGATCACGATGGCATCCTCGAAGTTGAAGCCCTTCCACGGCATGAAGGCCACCAGCAGGTTGCGGCCGATGGCGAGCTCGCCATCCTCCGTGCTGTAGCCTTCCACCAGCACCTGGCCCTTGCTCACCTTCTCGCCCTTGCGGACGATGGGGCGCAGGTTCATGCAGGTGCTCTGGTTGGTCTTCATGAACTTGGTGAGCTTGTACTCCTTCTCGTCGCCCTCGAAGCTCACGGTGCGCTCGTCGGCCGAACGCTTGTAGTCGATCACGATCTTGTCGGCGTCCACGCTCTTCACGGTGCCATCGCCCTCGGCCACCAGCAGCACACGGCTGTCGCGGGCCACGAGCTCTTCCAGGCCGGTACCCACCACGGGCGCATCGGGGCGCAGCAGCGGCACGGCCTGACGCATCATGTTCGAGCCCATCAGGGCGCGGTTGGCGTCGTTGTGCTCGAGGAAGGGAATCAGGCTCGCGGCGATGGAGGCGATCTGGTTCGGCGCCACGTCCATCAGCTGCAGTTCCTTCGGTTCCACCACGGGGAAGTCGCCCATTTGGCGGGCTTTCACGCGCTTGGTCTCGAAGGTGCCATCGTCCTTCAGTTGGGCGATCGCCTGCGCGATCACCTTGTTGTCCTCTTCCTCGGCGCTCAGGTACACCACGTCACCCTTCACGTCCACCTTGCCGTCCTCCACCATGCGGTAGGGCGTTTCGATGAAGCCGAGGTTATTGATCTTGGAGTACACGCAGAGGCTGCTGATCAGACCGATGTTCGGGCCTTCCGGCGTCTCGATCGTGCAGAGGCGGCCGTAGTGCGTGTAGTGTACGTCGCGCACCTCGAAACCGGCGCGCTCGCGGCTCAGGCCACCGGGTCCAAGTGCCGAGAGGCGGCGCTTGTGGGTGATCTCGGCCAGCGGGTTGGTCTGGTCCATGAACTGGCTCAGCTGGTTCGTTCCGAAGAACGAGTTGATCACCGAGCTCAGGGTCTTGGCGTTGATCAGGTCGGTCGGGGTGAACACCTCGTTGTCGCGCACGTTCATGCGCTCGCGGATGGTGCGGGCCATGCGGGCCAAGCCCACGCCGAATTGGCTGTAGAGCTGCTCCCCTACCGTGCGCACACGGCGGTTGCTCAAGTGGTCGATGTCGTCCACATCGGCCTTGGAGTTCACCAGCTCGATCAGGTACTTGATGATGCAGATGATGTCCTCCTTCGTCAACACGCGCACGCTCAGCTCGCTTTCGAGGCCGAGCTTCTTGTTGATCCGGTAGCGGCCCACCTCGCCCAGGTCGTAGCGCTGTTCACTGAAGAACAGCTTGTCGATCACGCCGCGGGCGGTCTCCAGATCGGGTGGTTCGGCGTTGCGCAGCTGGCGGTAGATCACCTCCACGGCCTCCTTCTCGGAGTTCGAGGTGTCCTTCTGCAGTGTGTTGTAGATCAGCGCGTAGTCGGCGGCGTTGATGCCGGCCTTATGCAGGATGATGGTCTTCGCGCCGCTGTCGGCGATCAGGTCCACGTGCTGCTCCTCGATCACGGTCTCGCGATCGATCAGCACCTCGTTCCGCTCGATGGACACCACTTCGCCGGTGTCCTCGTCCACGAAGTCCTCCACCCAGCTCTTCAGCACGCGGGCGGCGAGCTTGCGGCCCACGACCTCCTTCAGGTTGGCCTTGGTCACCTTGATCTCGTCGGCCAGGCCGAAGATCTCGAGGATCTGCTTGTCGCTTTCAAAGCCGATGGCACGCAGCAGCGTGGTCACCGGCAGCTTTTTCTTCCGGTCGATGTACGCGTACATCACGCCGTTGATGTCCGTGGCGAACTCGATCCACGATCCTTTGAAGGGGATCACACGGGCACTGTACAGCTTGGTGCCGTTGGCGTGGCGGCTCTGGCCGAAGAACACGCCGGGGCTGCGGTGCAGCTGGCTTACGATCACCCGTTCGGCGCCGTTCACCACGAACGAGCCTTTGGGCGTCATGTAGGGATCTGCCCCAGATACACGTCCTGCACGATGGTCTCGAAGTCCTCGTGCTCGGGATCGGTGCAATACAGTTTCAGCTTGGCCTTGAGGGGCACGCTGTAGGTGAGGCCACGCTCGATGCACTCATCGATGCTGTAGCGCGGGGGGTCTACGAAATAGTCGAGGAACTCCAGCACGAACTGGTTGCGGGTGTCCGTGATGGGGAAGTTCTCCATGAACACCTTGTAGAGACCTTCATCGTTCCGGTTCTCCGGAAGGGTCTCGATCTGGAAGAACTCCTGGAAGCTCTTCAGTTGGATGTCCAAGAAATCCGGATACTGGGCCGGAAGGGCAAGGGAACCGAAATCGATGCGCTTGTTCTTGCGCGAAAGGGTCTTCGCCTGGGCCATAGGGTGCTGCTGCGGGGGAAGGTTAAGGAACGAACGACCTGAACGACGTCACGTGCACCGGATGAGGCCCTGGTGCGCGGGCTGGAAAGCCTGCCGATGAACGGCAGAAACCACCCGTGGGCCGCCCCGACTTCCGTCGGAGCGGCCCCGGTGGTCAATTCTTCGTGAGGTGCTTACTTGACCTCAACTTCAGCGCCGGCTTCCGTCAGTTGCTGCTTCAGGTTCTCTGCGTCCTCTTTGGACACGCCTTCCTTCAGCGGCTTCGGAGCGCCGTCCACCAGGTCTTTCGCCTCTTTCAGTCCGAGACCGGTGAGCTCTTTCACCAGTTTCACCACGGCAAGCTTGTTGGCACCGCCGTTCTTCAGGATCACGTCGAAGCTGGTCTTGGCTTCAGCGGCTTCGCCACCGCCACCGCCTGCGGCAGGGCCAGCGATCGCCACAGCAGCTGCTGCCGGCTCGATCTTGTATTCGTCTTTCAGGTAGGTCGCCAGTTCGTTCACCTCTTTAACGGTGAGGCCTACGAGCTGATCGCCCAGGGCTTTGATGTCTGCCATTGTTCGGGTTTGTTACTTGTTGTTCGGGGAAGCGGACGTGCGTAACGCGTTTGGTCTTGTTGTTGGGGCGCGAGCTCGTGCCCTTGCTTATGCGGCGCGCTCTTCGAGCGTTTTCAGGAGGCCGGCGATCTTTTGACCACCGCTGCCTTGCAGGCCGCTGATCAGGTTCTTCATCGGGCTTTGCAGCAGGCCGATGATCTCGCCGATCAGTTCCTCCTTGCCTTTCAGGTTCGCCAGCACGGCCACCTGGTCGTCGCCGATGAACACGGCCTCATCGATCCAGGCGCTCTTCAGCGCGGGCCGGGTATCCTTCTTCTTGCGGAAGTTCTGGATGAGCTTGGCCGGGGCGTTGCCCTTCTCGGCGAAGAGCAGCGCGGTCTGGCCTTTCAGCGTGGGGAACAAGGCGCTGTAGTCCTTGCCCTCGATGCGCTCCATGGCCTTCTGGAGCAGGGTGTTCTTCACCACCTTCATGCGCACGCCACCGTTGGCGCAGGCGCGGCGGAGGTTGGCGGTGGCCTCGGCGTTCATCGAGCTGGCATCGGTGAGATACAGCACGTTGGTGCCCTTGATCTCGCCGATCAGTTCGGCGATGGCTTGGTCTTTCTGTTCGCGGGTTGCCATTGTCGTGTGTATCTCGGGTTATGCGCTCACCACGCGGGTATCCACTTTCACGGCGGGGCTCATGGTGCTGCTCACCGTGATGCTCTTGATGTAGGCGCCCCGGGCGGTGCTGGGCTTCAGCTTCACCAGGGTCTGCAGCAGTTCGTTGGCGTTCTCGCTCAGCTTCGCAGCATCGAACGAGGCCTTGCCGATCACCGCGTGGATGATGCCGGCCTTGTCCACCTTGAAGTCGATCTTACCGGCCTTCACCTCTTTCGTGGCCTTCGCCACGTCCATCGTCACCGTGCCGGTCTTGGGGTTCGGCATCAGGCCGCGGGGACCGAGCACACGGCCCAGCGCACCCACCTTGGCCATCACGGCCGGCGTGCAGATGATCACATCCACGTCCGTCCAGCCGCCTTTGATCTTCTCCACGTACTCATCGAGACCGGCCATGTCGGCACCGGCGGCCATGGCCTCCTCGCACTTGGCGGGGTCGGCCAGCACCAGCACCTTCACGGTGCGGCCCGTGCCGTGGGGCAGGCTCACGGTGCCACGCACCATTTCCGTGCTCTTCTTGGGGTCCACGCCCAGGCGCACGGCGATGTCCACCGTGGCGTCGAACTTGGTCGTGCTCACTTGCTTCACGATCTGTGCGGCCTCTTTCAGGTCGTACAGCTTGGTACCATCGAACTTAGCGACGGCGGCCTTGCGCTTCTTGGTCAGGGTTGCCATGGTCGTTCGTGGTTATTTCGTGAGGGGGCTGTCACCGGTCACCGTGATGCCCATGCTGCGGGCCGTACCGGCCACCATGCTCATGGCGCTCTCGATGGTGAAGCAGTTCAGGTCGGGCATCTTGTCCTGGGCGATGGCTTTCACCTGGTCCCAGGTCACGCTGCCCACTTTCTTCGTCTGCGGCACACCGCTGCCGCCCTTCACCTTGGCCGCGTCCATCAGCTGCACGGCAGCGGGCGGGGTCTTGATGATGAAGTCGAAGCTCTTGTCGGCGTATACCGTGATCACCACGGGCAGCACCTTGCCGGCCTTGTCCTGCGTGCGCGCATTGAACTGCTTGCAGAACTCCATGATGTTCACGCCCTTGGCACCCAGCGCGGGGCCGATGGGGGGTGCGGGGTTCGCCGCCCCGCCTTTCACCTGGAGCTTTACCAGGCCTGTGATCTCCTTTGCCATTCTTCCTGTTTTGTGTCCTTGTTAGCGTCCGCCTACGGCGGACTCGGACGGTTTTTCTTTTTCCTGTTCGGGCACCTGCATCCGCCGACCCGATGGGCCGGCGCTACAGCTGCTTACACTTCTTTTTCGACCTGCATGAAGCTCAGTTCCACCGGGGTCTTCCGGCCGAAGATCTTCACGGTCACTTTCAGCTTCTTCTTCTCTTCGTTGATCTCCTCGATCACGCCGGTGAAGGTGTTGAAGGGACCATCGATCACCTTCACGCTTTCACCCACGTGGTAGGGGTTGTGGATCGTTTCTTCGCTCTCGGCCAGCGTGTCCACCGTGCCGAGGATGCGGTTCACCTCGCTCTGGCGCAAGGGCACCGGATCGCCGCCCTTCTCGCTGCCGAGGAAGCCGATCACGTTGGGCAGCTGCTTCAGCGTGTGGGCGATCTCGCCGGTAAGGTCGGCCTCCATCAGCACATAGCCCGGGAAAAAGTTCCGCTCCTTGCTCACCTTCTTGCCGTCGCGGATCTGGTAGAACTTCTCCATCGGGATGAGGACCTGATGGATGTACGTGCCCATGCTGGAACGGCGCACTTCGGCGTCGATCAGCTCCTTCACCTTCTTCTCCTTGCCGGAGATGGCGCGGATCACGTACCACTTCTTGCCGTCAGCCATTACTGCCCGAGGAATTTGTAGATGAACCCGAGGATGCCTTTCCAGAAGCTCGAGTTGCCCATGTTGTGCACCCCGAACACAAAGTCCATGAGGAACACGATAAGGGAGATCAGGAGGGCTGCCACGAGCACGATGATGGAACTGCTCTGGATCTCTTTCCAGGTAGGCCAGCTCACCTTGTTCACGAGCTCGTTGTAGCTCTCGGCGAAGTATGTCTTCAGGCTTGCCACGTCATCGATCGCTTTTGGCACGGGTGGCAGGAATCGAACCCGCAGCCTACGGTTTTGGAGACCGTCGCTCTACCAATTGAGCTACACCCGTATCGTTCCTGTTCTGGTCTTCTTTTCGGCGGCGAAGGCCGTCCCGACACGTCGGGACGGCCCTGCCTCCGTTGGTCTTATGGATCTTACTTGATGATCTCGGTCACCTGACCGGCACCCACCGTACGGCCACCCTCACGGATAGCGAAGCGGAGGCCCTTGTCCATGGCGATCGGAACGATCAGTTTCACCGTGATGGTCACGTTGTCACCGGGCATGATCATCTCGCGGCCAGCTTCCATCGTGATCTCGCCCGTTACGTCCGTGGTGCGGAAGTAGAACTGGGGACGGTACTTGTTGTGGAAGGGCGTGTGGCGGCCGCCTTCTTCTTTCTTCAGCACGTAGATCTCGCCCTTGAACTCGGTGTGCGGGGTGATGCTGCCCGGCTTCGCGATGACCATGCCGCGACGGATCTGGTCCTTCTCGATGCCACGGAGCAGAATGCCGCAGTTGTCACCCGCCTCACCGCGATCGAGCAGCTTGCGGAACATCTCCACACCCGTGCAGGTGCTGGTCATCTTCTCCTCCTGCATGCCGATGATCTCCACGTTGTCGCCCACCTTCACCACGCCGGTCTCGATACGACCGGTGGCCACGGTGCCACGACCCGTGATGGAGAACACGTCCTCCACGCTCATCAGGAACGGCTTGTCCACTTCACGGGGAGGCACCGGGATCCAGTTGTCCACTGCATCCATCAGGCTCATCACCGTATCCACCCACTTGCCTTCGCCGTTGAGGGCACCCAAGGCGCTGCCGCGGATGATGGGGGTGTTGTCACCGTCGTATTCGTAGAAGGTGAGCAGTTCGCGGATCTCCATCTCAACGAGATCGAGCAGTTCCGCGTCATCCACCATGTCCACCTTGTTCATGAACACCACGATGCGGGGCACACCCACCTGACGGCCGAGCAGGATGTGCTCGCGGGTCTGGGGCATGGGACCATCCGTAGCGGCCACCACGAGGATGGCACCGTCCATCTGGGCGGCACCCGTCACCATGTTCTTCACATAGTCGGCGTGGCCCGGGCAGTCCACGTGGGCGTAGTGACGGTTGGCCGTCTGGTACTCCACATGCGCGGTGTTGATGGTGATACCGCGCTCCTTCTCTTCAGGGGCGTTATCGATGGAATCGAAGCTGCGAGCTTCGGAGAGACCCTTGTCGGCCAGCACCTTGGTGATAGCTGCGGTCAGGGTCGTTTTGCCATGGTCAACGTGGCCGATGGTGCCGATGTTGACGTGCGGCTTGGTACGCTGGAAAGTCTCCTTTGCCATGGTCGATGGGTCTTGTTGGTTCTGTTCTGTTCGTCGTTCGTTGTGTTCTCTTGTGCTGTACCTGCCACGTGAAGCGCTCGCGGAGCTTCTCCTTCTTCCTTCTGGAGCCTTTGCCGGGAATTGAACCCGGGACCTCTTCCTTACCAAGGAAGTGCTCTACCCCTGAGCTACAAAGGCCGATGTTCGTTCTTGCGCGGAGAGCGGGAGACGAGATTCGAACCCGCGACGTTCAGCTTGGAAGGCTGATGCTCTACCACTGAGCTACTCCCGCCTGCTATGCCGGCCCGGTGCTTTCCAGCATCGGGATATGGCTCCGTGTTGAGTGGTGGGGAGAGCAGGATTCGAACCTACGAAGCTGTGAAGCAGCAGATTTACAGTCTGCCCCCGTTGGCCACTTGGGTATCTCCCCCGGTTCCGATCACGGAGCCAATGAAGGGACTCGAACCCCCGACCGGCTGATTACAAATCAGCTGCTCTACCAGCTGAGCTACATTGGCGTGTACAGCACGAAAAGAACGGCCTTTCCACCCTTCCCCGGAGGGACCCTCCGGAATTGGGCCTGCAAATGTAAGAACAAACGTGACCTGACCAAATGCCAGCGGCCACGAATTTCTCCGTGGCCGCCCTGCACACCCCGAGGGTGCTTAGGTACTGTGGATCAGCTGGCTTGGCGCAGCTTCGTTTTGCCGCGCTCCACCTGGCTGCGCAGGGCTTCCACCGCGCTGATGGCCGCTTCCTCGAAGGTCTTGCCCTGCCGCTTGGCGAACAGGTCGTTGCCCGGTACGGCGAGCCTGATCTCCACCACCTTGTTCTCACGGTGCTCCCCATCGTGCTCCAAGCGGAGGAACACCTCCCCGGAAAGGATGTTGTCGTGGAACTGGGTCAGCTTGTTCAGCTTCTCCTTGATGAAATCCACCAGTTTGACATCGGCGTCGAAGTGGATGGAATGCACGTTCACGTTCATGGTACTGCTGTTTCGTTTTGAGGTTCGACCCTGGTCCTATCGGCCTCCCCGGGGGTGGGCCTGTTGATGTGCTTTCTTGAGCTTCTCCACGGTATTGTGGGTGTACACCTGAGTGGCGGCGAGGCCGGCATGGCCCAGCAACTCCTTCACAGCGTTGAGGTCGGCGCCGTGCTCGAGCAGATGGGTGGCGAAGGTGTGCCGCAAGACGTGGGGGCTGCGTTTGTGCTGCGTGGTCACCGCACTAAGATAGCGCGTGACCCGCGTTTGTACGGTACGCCGCGAAAGGGGTTCACCGGTAGGCCGCACCAGCAGGGGAACATCCATGCCGGGCGCGGGGTCCAATGCGTTCCGGGCGTCCAGATAGGCCCGCAGCAGGGCCACCAGGTGGGGGCCCAGCGGGATAATGCGCTCCTTGTTCCGCTTGCCGAGCACCCGCACGGTGCCCCGGCGCAGGTCCAGGTCACCCGGCCTGAGGCCCATGAGCTCGGCCAGACGCATGCCGGTGCCGTAGAGCAGTTCCAGGATCGAGCCGGTCGCACTGGCCCTCGAAGCCTTCCGGCCAGGCCAGTTCGTCCAGCAAGCGGTCCATGCGGCGCTCCTCCACGAACTCGGGCAGCCGCTTCGGGGTCTTGGGCGGTTCGATCAGGTCCGTGGGGTCGGCCTCCACCGCCCCCACCGTTCGCGCGAACCGGAAGAAGGCGCGGAGGGCGCTCAGCTTGCGGTTCACGCTGCGCGGACCGACGCCTGCCTCCATCAGGTGCATCATCCACGCCCGCACGGCCTTGTCGTTGGCCTCTTCCGGCCCTTTCAGGCCGATGCGCTCCACCAGGAAGGCCGAGAACTGCGCCAGATCACGGCGGTAGGCATCCACCGTGAGGGGGCTACTCCGTTTCTCATACGCGAGGTGTTCCAGAAAGCGTTCGGCCAGCATCGATGCAAAAAAGGCGAAAAGACCCGAGGGCCTTTTCGCCTGTAACGCTCGTTGGGAAAGCTTGGTACGTGGCGCCGCCCTTTTCGGTCAACGCGCGTACCGGACGGCCTTACTGCTCGCCGCCGTAGGTCTCCAGCTTGTACACGGCGCGGAGGATCTCCGTGCGGCGTTTCACCGAAGGCTTGGTGAAGCTCTGGCGCTTACGCAGCGCGCGGAGCGTGCCGGTGCGCTCGAACTTCTTCTTGAACTTCTTCAGCGCCTTGTCGATGGGCTCGCCTTCTTTGACGGGGATGATCAGCATGTGCGTTTTTCGCTAAGCGGGCGGCAAATATAACCACTCCTTCGATCCGTGCAACCCACGTTCGGCCCGCCATTGATCAAGGCCGGTCTTAGGGTCTTCATCGCACCAGGGTCACATATCCAGGCACACGATCCGCAGAAGGGTTATCAGGGGTCACCACGTAGTAGTACGTCCCGTCCGGCACGCCCGAGCCGCTCCAGCCTTGGGCCAATGCGCGCGTGCTGAAGATCGAGCTGCCCCCAGCGGTTGTAGATCTCCAACAGGCCCGGACTGCCGTCGTAGTTCAGCGGGATGAAGTGCTCGTTCTTCCCATCCCCGTTCGGGCTGAACACGTTGGGCATCTCGATCACGCCCGGGCGCACCATCCGCACCACCGAGCGTACCGTATCCACGCAGCCGCCCGCACTGGTCACCACCAGCATCACCGGATAGCTCCCCGGAACGGCCGGGAACGTCGCCGTGACGGACGGGTCCGATGCGTTCGGTGGGGCCGCCGCCCCCAGGTCCCACCACCAGCTCACGATGTTCCCGGACCCCGTGCCACTGAGCTGCACTTCCGGATGCTCCACGTTCCCCGGATCGGGGTCGATGCCGATCCCACCGCTCACCGGAGGATAGACCTGCACGTGCAACACCGTGTCACCCGAGCAACCTGCGCTGTTCCGCACCTGTAGCCGCACCTCGTAGTTCCCCGGCGTATCGTACCGGTAGCTGAACGCGCTGTCCGCTCGGGTTGCGCCACTACCCAGGTCCCACTGCCGGGCGGCCATCCCATGGGTGGTATCTGCCAAGGCGACCGTCAATGGCGCGCACCCGATGAAAGGTTCCGCCACCGGCGTAGGCAGCGGCGGTACCGCTGGTGGTACATACGAGGCGCCCATCAGGCACTCCCCATTGAAGGTGCTCGCCAGGGTATACTGCCCCGCTCCATAGCCGCCTCCGGAAACGTTCAACGTGGTGCCGGTCTGGCCCGGCAGCGCCACACCGTCCCTGTACCATTGGTAATTGCTGGCACCGGAGGGCGGTGTACCTATGGCCGCGGCGGTTCCGGCGCACAGTGTGCCGGAACTACTCACGGGTTGCAGTATCTGGTCCCCTGCGACGGTGAGCATCAGGTCATCCACCAGGAAAAACGGCGCTCCGCTATAGGTCTCGCCCGTGGAAGGGTTGGTGATCAAGGCGTGGGCGAAGGAGGCCGGCACGTCGCAAGCCCCACCGATCATGATGGTATGGATGTCCTGCGTGGGCGTGAAGGTGATGGAGACACGGGTCCACGCCCATGCAGGCTGCACGGACACACGGCCCAGTTCGATCCAACCGGACTGGTAGCCGATGCAGTCCATCGTGGGCACCGGGAAAGGCACGCAGACGTCCGCGTGGCCGAAGAGGGCCAGGGGGAATTGGTCCGTGAATGGCGCCACGTACGATTCCTGGGCCCGGGACTGCCCATGGTTGTTGACCGTAACACCCGCGGAGATCCACAAGGAAATGGTGTACGTAGTGCCCGCCAGCAGGCGCCTATCCGGCGCCGGATAGGTGAGGCAGGTGCCCACATACTCGAAGTAACCCGGCCCGGCAAAGAACCCCACGGCACCATCTCCATCCGGCGGTGGGAGGTTGAATCCGATGGGCGCATAACCGCACATGTTGAAGTAATCGGATGTGGCGGCCGTGGCCTGGTGCCAGCCTGCTGCACAATCCAGCCAGGGCCATGAGACCGGGGTAACGAACCCGAAAGGACAGCACGTTCCGTTCAACCGGTCCTCGAAGGAGTGGTTGCGGATATAGCTCTGCAGGTCGGGAGCCATCAGCACCGTGGAGCAGGGACAGTCCGGATCGTTCAGGTCAATCAGGCCGTCGCCGTCGTCATCTATACCATTGTTGCAGATCTCCTGAGCGAGAACAGTGCTTCCCCACAGGAGCAGGAGCAGAACATGCGTCGATCGTATCATCGTACAAGTGTAATGTGGCCGGCTTGCTTCTTCTCGCTGGCATCGTTCGGTGTGACCACATAGTAATATGTCCCCTCCGGCACCTCTTTCCCCGCGGCGCGGCCATCCCAGCCAGCGGCCAATGCCGTAGTGCTGAAGATCGAGCTGTCCCCAGCGGTTGTAGATCTCCAGCAGCCCGGCCACGCCGTTGTGGTCCAACGGAGTGAATCGATCGTTCTCCCCATCGCCGTTCGGGCTGAATACGTTGGGCATCTCGATCTCGCCGTGGCGGGTGATGGTCACCACGGAGCGCACCGTGTCCACACAGCCGTTCGCGCCGGTCACCACCAGCACCACTGGGTAGCTGCCGAGTTCAGCAGGGAAGGTGGCGATGAGCGATGTGCCCGTCGCCGTTGATGGACTCCGCCGCACCGAGGTCCCACCACCACGACACGATGTCGCCTGCCGAACCCCTGCCGGAAAGGGCCACTTGGAGATCTTCGGCATCGGCGGGGTCGGGTGTGGCCGTGATGCGCCCTGTCACCCCCGGAAGCACGGTCACCGCGTTCGCGACCAGGGTATCCCGCTCGCAACCGGCCCCACTGCGCACGGTAAGATGCACATCATAGGTGCCGGGCACGGTGTAGGTGTGGGTGAGCGCATGGTCCGTACTTGTTGTGCCGTCGCCGAGGTCCCAGCTCACCGTGGAGCCGTCCCCGGTGTTGCTCGCGAACGCCACCGTGAGCGGCGCACACCCGGTGGAAGGCATCACCACCGGCATCGGCACCGCCGGTGGTGGCACATAAGCCGCACCCATCAGGCACTGCCCGTTGTAGGTGCTGGCCATGGTGTAGAGCCCTCCCCCCAGGCCGCCAGCGGAAACATCCAAGGTGGTACCGGTCTGCTCCGGCAGCGCCACGCCATCGTGGTACCACTGGTAACCAGTGGCCCCGGCAGGCGGCTGCGCCACGGCCCGTGCATTCCCCTCGCAAATGGCCCCCGAAGCAATGACGGGGCTGAGCACCTGGTCCCCGGCTTCGGTCAACATCAGGTCGTCAATCAGGAAATAGGGATACATCTCCTTCCAGCCCCAAGCGGTCAGGATCGGCGTGGGCGCGAAGGACGACGGCGCATCGCAGGCGCTGCCGATAATCACGCTGTGGATGTCCTGCGTGGGCCTGAAGGTGATGGAGACCCGCACCCAGTCCCATGCGGGCTGCACCATCACCCGCCCCAATTCGTTCCAGCCCGGCTGGTATCCGATGCAGTCGGAGGTCCCGATCGGGAAGGCCTGGCAGGCATCAGCATAGCCGAAGATGGCCAGTGGCAGCGGGTCGGGGAAAAGGTGCAAGGAACGGCCCTCCTCGTACGTCTGGGCGATGTGGTTATCGCTGGCCGCGCCTGCGATCCACAGCGAAAGCGTATAGGTGGTGCCCGCTTGCAGGATGTTGGCCGGTGGAGGATAGGTGAGGCAAGTACCGACATATTCCTGCCAAGGGAACCCCGGAACGACCTGAAAGGCCGCCGCCCCTTGTCCGTCCGGCGGTGGCATGGGCGTGCCTGCGGGCGCGAACCCACAGGTGTGCAGGTAATCTGAAGTGGCGGCCGTGGCCTGCTGCCATCCCATTGCACAACTTAAATAAGGAATAGCGGCACCCAAGACCGGCCCGAACGGGCAGCACATCCGCTCCTCGAAGGAATGGTTGCGGATGAAACTCTGCTGACCGGGGGCCATCAGCACCGTGGAACACGGACAATCTGGATCGTTCAGGTCGATCAACCCGTCACCGTCATCATCAATGCCATTGTTGCAGATCTCTTGCGCGGGAACCGCTGAACACCATGCGGACAGGACAAGGGTGGATGCCCAATGCAACTTCTTCATGCGTTATCCAACGGATAGTGTGGTGACCTGACGGCTTTTCCGGCCAGTGTCCCACTTCCCACAGGTCTTGCCTTCCGCTCATGGCCCTACGCTCCAAACCTACGTCGCCGATCCTTCAGGTCAAAGGAGCCGCTCAGGGCCCATCGCAGCATGGCCGGATCCCGCTCACCCCTTGAGCACCTCCCGGCTGATGACCAGCTTTTGGATCTCGCTGGTGCCCTCGCCGATGGTGCAGAGCTTGCTGTCGCGGTAGAACTTTTCCACCGGGAAATCCTTGGTGTAGCCGTAGCCGCCGAAGATCTGTACCGCCTCGTTGCTGGCCCATACGCACACCTCGCTGGCGTAGTACTTGGCCATGGCGCTTTCCTTGGTCATCTTCTGGTGGCGGTTCTTCCGATCAGCGGCCTGGAGGGTGAGCAATTCCGCGGCGTCGATGCGCGTGGCCATGTCGGCCAGCTTGAATGCGATGGCCTGGAAGTTGGCGATGGGCTGGCCGAACTGCTGGCGCTCCTTGGCGTACTTCACACTGGCGTCATAGGCACCCTTGGCGATGCCCAGGCTCAGCGCGGCAATGCTGATGCGGCCGCCGTCCAGCACCTTCATGGCCTGCTGGAAACCCTCCCCGACCTGGCCGAGGATGTTGGCCTCCGGCACGCGGCAATCCTCGAAGATCACCTCGGCCGTTTCGCTGCTGCGCATGCCCAGCTTGTTCTCCTTCTTGCCGGCCTTCAGGCCCGGGGTGCCGCGCTCGATCACGAAGGCGGTCATGCCCTTGCTGTCCAGCAGCTCGCCGGTGCGCGCGATGGCCACCACCACGTCGCTGCTGATGCCGTGCGTGATCCAGCACTTGGTGCCGTTGAGCACCCATTCATTGCCGTCCTTCCTGGCCGTGCATTTCATGCGCATGGCATCGCTGCCTGTGTTGGGCTCGGTGAGGGCCCACGCGCCCAGCCATTGGCCGCTGGCCAGCTTGGGCAGCCATTCCTTCTTTTGTTCGTGGCTGCCGAACTGCAGGATGTGCCCCGTACACAGTGAATTGTGCGCCGCCACGCTGAGACCGATGCTGCCGCACACGCGGGCCACTTCCACGATGGTGCTCACGTATTCCAGGTAGCCCAGACCAGCACCGCCATACTCCTCCGGCACCAGCACGCCCAGCATGCCTGCGGGGCCAAGGTGCTGCTTGAAGAGGCCGATCGGCATGTGCTGCCGTTCGTCCCAATCCATCAGGTACGGGCGGATCTCCTTTTCGGCCAGGTCGCGCACAGCCTGGGTGATCATCTGTTGGTTCTCGGTCCGGTTGAATTCCATGCGTGCAGGTAGGTGGCCCAGTGGATCAGGGCCGTGTTGTCAGGTCCCAACGCCGTTGGTAACGGGCGATGGAAGGCGCGCGAAACTACTGAAAAGCCAAACCGGCCGGGCCCCTACTCCACTGTGAGGTACGGGGCCAGCTTGCGGTAGATGCTGTCCGTGACGAGCACACAGCCCTTGATGTCCTTCAGCTCGCGGAAGGGTCCGTGCATCTTCCGATAGGCCACCAGCGCCCTGGCCACCTTCCAGCCGGCATAGGGGTGCTGTCCCAGCTCCTCAGCCGTAAGGCTGTTCACCGGGAGGCGGCGCAGCATGAGCGTGTCGAGCAGCAGCTCTTCCTTGAGGCGGGCAACGGCATCGGGCTTATCACGGAGAATGTGGACCTCCCCCAATTGGTCCAGGCTGCGGAACCCGCCCAAGCGGTCGCGATACTTCACGATGCCACGTGCGAAGGCCGGACCGATACCGCGCACCTGCACCAGGAGCGTGGTGTCCGCCGTGTTCACATCGATGCGGGCATGCGTGGAGCGCGGCGCCTCCTTCCCTTCCTCCCGCGGCCAGGCTTGCGTTCGCGGTGCGCCATCAGCAAAGTCCCCATGGCCCGCCCGCGGGAGGCTGTCCGGCAACTGGATGTAGGGCGCCCATCGCTCGTAGAGCGCCGGGTCCACCACCCGCATGCGGGCCACGTCATGCTTGCTGCGGAACCGGCCGCCACCGGCCTCGTACCGCAGGATGGCCTCCGCCTGGCGCGGGCTCAGGCCCAAGGCCACCCACCGCTCTTTCGGCAGGCCGTTGGGATCGAAAGCGAACAGCTCCACCGATCGCGGCGCACGTGCGGGGTAATTGCCGACGCTGTCCGGCCGCTCCGCCTCCCACTGGAGCCAGGCCAGTTGCAACTGCGCCACGCGTTCGGGATGGCCCGGCCGCCACCATTGCTCGTAGATGACCCAGGCCGCCGCCAACAGGCAGGCGGCCAGCAATACGGCGAACCCACGGCGCTCACCCCGATGCATCACGAAGAGGTCTTTTAACCCCTCCTTCCAAGGCCGGGTGGGGCGGCTTTGCATGGGAGCTTGGATGGCGAACGGGACATGAAGGCCCCGCCGATCCGGACCCCAAGGTAGATCAAGCGGACGCTGCCACGAACACCGGGCTATGCGTTGGCCGAAGCGGCCAGCTGGGCACGCAGCACGCCCAGTCCTTCCTCGAACGTCCGGGGGGCGTACCCGAGCTCACGGCGGGCCTTGTCCAGGATGAAGCCAGTGCGCGGCGGCCGCTTCGCGGGCTGGGAAAGGCTGGCGGAAGTGATGGGCCGGATCCCGCTCGGGATCCAGATCGAAGAAGCGCGCGACCCGCTGCACCAGTTCAAGGATGCTCATGCCATCCGGCCCGCTGAGGTGGAAGATGCCGATGGCCTTTCGCTTGGCGATCCGGATGCAGCCATCGGCCAGGTCCTCGGCGAGCGTGGGCATGCGCCATTGATCATCCACCACATTGATAGGCTGCCCCTTCTCCAAAGCCCCTTTCACCCAAAGCACCACGTTGCTCCGGCTGAGCCCGGCGGCCACGCCATAGACGATGATGGTGCGGGCAATGGCCCAGCGTTCCAAGCCGCTGTCCATCACCACCCGCTCCGCATCGAGCTTGCTTTGGCCGTAGACGCTCAACGGGTCCGCAACATCCTCCTCCCGGTACGGCCCATGCTCGCCGTCGAAGATGAAGTCGGTGCTGAGGAGGATGAAGTGGCTGCCATGGCGCTTGGCCGCGTTCACCAGGATCTCCGTTGCCGTCACGTTCTGTAGCTGGCAGTTCACGGGATCCAGCTCGCAGGCATCCACGTTGGTCATGGCGGCGGTATGGATCACCACTTCCGGCCGGGTGGCATCGAACACCTGGTCCACGTCCGCGGCCACCGTGGTGTCCAAGGACCGGTACCGCTCGTTCAAGGAATCGGGTGTGCGGTCCTCTCCCCGCGAGGTGGCGATCAACCCGACCGCGGGGTCGTTCCGCAGGGCGGCCACAAGTTTCTGGCCCAGAAGGCCATTGCTGCCGGTGGTCAGAATACGAAGAAGGTCGGGCATGGGCCGCGAAACTAGACTAGGACCAGCGGAGCGGTCACAGTTCCCACACGGTGCTCCGCTTCGCGAAGGGCCGCTTGATGCGCTCCTTGTGGGCGAGCACGAAGGCCATCACCAAGTAGACCACGAGGTTGAGGCCCGCCGTGATGAAGCCCAGGTAGATGAAGCTGAGGCGCACCTGCTCGGTCTTGATGTTGAGCTTCCTGCCCCACCACGCGCACACGCCGAAAGCGTAGTGTTCGAAGAAGGTCTTGATGCGGGCGATCATCATTGTTCGCCGAAGCCCGGCGAAGGCGTTAACGCTTGAGGAGCTCGGTTCCGATGGTGCAAAATAAGCACTTGCGTTGGGCGCAGTAGGTGTTCTTCAGTTCGATCAAGGCCTGGCTGCGGCCGGCGGAGCGTGCCACGAGCCCATGCCTGGCCCAACCTGCTGTAATGACGTTGTTCTCCGGCGGAAGTTGCTCGAGCAGGTGCAGGGCCCGGTCGGACAGCCGCTGATCCCCACGTATGCGGCCCATGGCGAAGAGGTAGGGCACGATGGTGTTGATGATGAGCCCGTCCGCGGCAGCGCGGCCGAACCGCTTCGCCACCGACCGTCCCGGATGATCGAAGCGGTAATGGTCCGTCCAATAGCCCTCCGCACGCACGTCCAACCGGGTGCGTATGACGGCTGCATCATCCAGATCGGTCAAGGAAGCCGGATCGCCATCCAGCCGCGCCAGCAACCGCGCGAACTGCGCCAACCGGACCGTGGGAAAATTCGCGGGCCGCAAACGGCCGAACTTCCAAGCCGCCACGGGAACGGGCTCAAGGCCATGAAGGTGCCGTAAGATCTGATATTCGCGATAGAGCGCACGCGGGTAGGCCTCCGCATAGTCGCCGTGCAGGAACCCCGCCTGACCGAAGAGTAAGGCCTCCCTGCGGAACGGATCATCGCGGTATTTGAGCAGCACGCGCAAGGGGAGCGCACGGGCCAGCAGCGCGAACGGCTCCGCGTTCACCTTCGCGCCGAACCCACGCAGGAGCATGTGGTGGAACGTCCCGGCGGGATCATTGCCCAGTTGGCGGTACAAGGCCTCCACTTCGGTGGTCTTGCGTTCCAGGCGCTCCACCAGCACCCGCTCCAGCCAAAGCTCGGTCCGGGCAGGCTCCACGCGGCCCACCTGCGGAGCACACGGCACCCAGCTGCGCCCCTGCATCAGGGCCCGGTGGGCGGCCAGGCTTTGCGGATGCAGGCGCGAGCGCAGCTCCACCGTGGGTGGCACGAGGCCCTGCTCGGTCCGCACCTCGGAATCGTAGGCGTACACCACGTGCAACACCACGTTGTTGTAGGCCGGATCGTGTTGATGGCCGTGCATGTTCCACTCGCTCGACCGGATATGCACCTCCACCTGCCCGGCCCAGATCTGTCCATCGATCCGCAGCAACGCATCGTTCAGGTCGGGGCCGCTATGGCGTTGGATGCGGCCGGGGCGCAGCACCTCCACGGCGCGGCCATCGGTGGTGCGCAATCGCCGCGCATCGAACAGCCGCGATTCCCACAGGAACTGCAGCAGGTCCTCCCCATACGGAAGTTCCGGATCGAACAGGAGCGGCGTCCCCGCCGCCAACCCCGGAACGGGGCGGGAAGGCCAGTGGACCGGAACGAGCGTGGGTGCGGAATATCCTATGCGCATGATGCATTATCCGTCAAGTGAGCGACGGACAATATAACACGCTCACATACCCGCCCGCAGGATGCTGCGCCTTGGGATGCCGTTGGCGCGCCCGAAATCACCGGCGACCAACAGGCCGCCCCTGGTATCCTCCGCCATGCAGCGCACCTGGCCGTCGAATTCCTCAATGGGCGGAAGGGCCGGATCCACGCGGCCATCCGGGCGGAAGGCCACCACCCGGTCGTAGACCTCACCGTTCGATAACCGCACGGTGCCACTGGCGATCACCGATGCGTCCTGCCTGGCGATCAAGCAGGCCACGTCCCCGTCGAACACCTGCTCCGCCTTGAACGTCCGGACGACCCTTCCCGAGGCATCCAACCGCACGATGCCGTCGCAGGGCCCACCCGCGAACCACATGACGCGGCCACCCAGGAACGCGCCACCATCGGCCAGCGGCGCCAGGGCGATCACGGGGTCCGAGCATCCGCCACAAGGATCGAACGAAGAATCCAACGCCCCGTCGGGCAGCAGGCGGGCGATCCCTCCCCGCGGCGTCCCATCGAAGGAATGGAACCGCCCCGCGGCCAGGATCCGCCCATCGGGGCCTAACGCCAGCGCCCGCACACAGGCCTCCCCTTCCGCCACGTCCAGTTGGAAACCGCCCCCCGGCCGGAACGAAGCATCCAGTTGTCCGTCGGGCAGAAGGCGCGCGATGCGCCCCATCCGCTGCCCATTGATCCCGGTGAAACTGCCGCCCACCAGTATGCGGCCGTCCGGCAGGAGCGCCAGCGCATAGAAATAGCCGAAGAACTCCGTACCGAACGCGAAGCTGCCGTCCACCCGACCATCGGGCAGCAACCGGGTGATCGACGGTGTGCCTAATGCGCCCCAGCCCGCCACCAGCAGGCGGCCGTCCGGCTGCATAGCCAGGGCGAACACCGGCCCGCAGCAGTTCTCCTCCGGCTGGAACGAAAGGTCCAGCGAACCGTCCGGCGCCAACATCGCCACGCGGCAGCGAGGGACGCCATTGAACGCGGAGAAGGCGCCACCGATCAGCACCCGGCCATCCGGGAGCGGAAGCAGGCAGCGCACACGGTCGTTCGCGCCACCGCGCGGGTCGAACGCGATGTCGATGCTTCCCGGCGAGAGGGACGGACGGCCGAGAACGAAGCGGGGCGGCCGGAGGCGCCGCAAGAAGCGGCGGATCGGATGATCCATGGGCGTAACGGTCTGGTGGAAGCACATGCGCACTCAAATGAACGATCATAATCCCAATGTTCCATACATACGTATTTTCATTCATCAACATCCGTATGGAACGAACCCCTCACCACGGTCATGAGGACCAGCCTCCGTGAGGCGCCGCCGCTCCGAGGGGTGAAAATGGAAGGATGAGCATACGTTGACAAACTCCCACATACATATATCTCATTAACCTGAACGAGTATTCATCAAGCGCGAAGCATGCTTTTCGCTTGGCGCGTGCTCCCCGCGAAGTTTTGCGGTGTGGCGAAGAGCAAGACGAAGACGGCTGCCAAAGCGGCCGCAAGGGTACCGGAGATCCACGTGGGCGCGATGCTTCGTGCCTACATCACGGGGAAGGGATTGAACCAGGCGGAGATCGCACGCCGTTCGTTCATGACACCGCAGACGCTCTCGGGCGTGTTCAAGCGCAGCACCGTGCAGCTGGAGACCTTGATCCGCCTGAGCCTGGCCATGGAGCATGATTTCCTGGCGGACATCAGCGCGCACACCATGGGCAGCCTCGCGAAACGAGCGGATGCCGGCGATCCTCCCGTGGTGTACCCGCAACGGCCTGGCCGGGCGCCGATCCGTTTCGTGATCGAGGCGGACCCGGACGACGAACGCACGCTGCGCCAAGTGGCGGAACTGCTGCGCGAGATCACCGTGGTGAGCGCGCAACCGGCGCCGGTCAAAGAGAGCTGATGACGTTGCGCGCCACGAGCGCCCTTTCCATCACGCGTTGGAGCGCCTGGGCGGCCACGTGGGCGGCCGGTATCGCGGCATCGCCCTTTCCGGCATAGAGGATGCCCCGGCTGCTGTTGATGAGCAGCCCGCCTTCATCCGTCATCCCTTTCGCCAGCACCGCCTCCAGATCGCCGCCCTGCGCGCCCACGCCCGGCACCAGGAAGAAATGCCGCGGCGCCGCGGCCCGCGCCTGATCGAGCACTTCCGTGCGCGTGGCGCCCACCACGAACATCGTGTCGTCCACGGTACCCCACTCCACCGTACGGCGCATCACGCGTTCAAAGAGCGGCTGGGCGCCGCCCTCCACCGTGAGGAACTGGAAGTCCATGGCGCCTTCGTTGCTGGTGACACCGAGCACGATGGCCCATTTGCCGGGCCTTCCGAGGAAAGGTTCCACGCTGTCATGGCCCATGTAGGGCGCGATGGTGACGGCATCGAAGTCGAGGGCATCGAAGAACGCCTCGGCATACTTGCGGGCGGTGTTCCCGATGTCGCCGCGTTTCGCGTCGGCGATGATGAAGCAATCGCCCTTGCTGCGGATATAGGCCACGGTGCTCTCGAGGTCGCGCCAGCCGTCGGTGCCATTGGCCTCATAGAAGGCCAGGTTGAGCTTGTAGGCCACGGCCAGGTCGTGCGTGGCTTCGATGATGGCATGGTTGTAGGCGCGCACCGGGTCGCTTTCCGCGCGGAAATGCTCAGGCAACAGGTGTTCCTCGGTATCCAAGCCTACACAGAGCAGGCTGCGCTTGCGGCGGATGGCGGCGATGAGTTCGGATCGGGTCATTGCGGCTACAAAGGTCCGAAGTGTTCGATGAACGATCGCTTTCGCACCTCGCGGAACGGACAGGCTTAGCTCCCCTCCTTCAGCTTCTCCGTGCGGTCCGCGAGCTGGAGCGCGTCGATGATGTCCTGCAGATCGCCATTGAGCACTTCGCCGAGGTTGTGTACGGTGAGCTCGATGCGGTGATCGGTGACGCGGCTTTGCGGGAAGTTGTAGGTGCGGATCTTGGCGCTGCGGTCGCCGCTGCTCACCTGGCTCTTGCGGTGCGCCGCCAGGGCCACTTGCTCCGCATGCACCTTCTCTTCGTAGAGCTTGTTGCGGAGCATCTGCATGGCCTTCATGCGGTTGCCCAACTGGCTGCGCTCGGTCTGGCACATCACCACGGTGCCGGTGGGAATGTGCGTGAGGCGCACCTTCGTTTCCACCTTGTTCACGTTCTGTCCTCCGGCGCCGCCGCTGCGGGCGGTCTCCATCTTCACGTCGCTCTCCTTCACCTCCACGTCGAACTCGTCCGCCTCGGGCAATACGTTCACCGTGGCGGCGCTGGTGTGGATGCGCCCGCTGGCCTCGGTGGCGGGCACGCGCTGCACGCGGTGTACACCGGCCTCGTATTTCAATACGCCGTACACTCCCTCCCCCGTCACGTTGAAGACGACCTCCTTGTACCCACCGGCGGTGCCCTCGCTCACGTCGGCCACCTCCACTTTCCATCCACGGCCTTCACAGTAGCGGGTATACATGCGGAAGAGGTCGCCGGCGAACAGGCTGGCCTCGTCGCCACCCGTGCCTGCGCGTACTTCCACGGTGCAGTTGCGTTCGTCGTTCGGGTCCTTCGGCACCAGCAGCATGCGGATCTCCTCCTCCATCGCTGCGATGGCCGGGCGCAGTTCGTCCTGTTCCGCCCGGGCCATCTCCACCAGCTCGGGATCCTTCTCAGAGCGCAGCATGTCCTCCGCGCTCTGCAAATGCTCCGTGGCGCGCTTGTAGCGCTGGAAAGCTTCGTCGATGGGCCCCAGGTCGCGGTACTCGCGGTTCAGTTCCACAAAGCGCTTCTGGTCCGCGATCACGCTGGGGTCCGCGAGGCGCTTACTCACCTCGGTGCGGCGGTCGTGGATTCGCGCTCAGTTTCTCCAGCAGCTCGCTCATGGGTAGCGGAATTCGCCGTGCGCGCCGCTCACCACCACCTCGGCGCGGCCAGGCAGGGCCTCCACGCGGCCGATGACCTTGGCCGCGATGCCGAAGCCCTCCGCGATGGCGATGATCTCCGCCGCATGGGCCCTGGGCACATAGAACTCCAGGCGGTGGCCCATGTTGAACACCTTGTACATCTCGCTCCAGCCGGTGCCGCTCATCCGTTGGATGGTGCTGAACAACGGCGGCGTGGGGAACAGGTCGTCCTTGATCACGCGCACGTTGCTCACGAAATGGAGCACCTTGGTCTGCGCGCCGCCGCTGCAATGCACCATGCCGTGTATCCCACCGCGCATGCGCTGGAGCACTTCGCGCACCACGGGCGCATACGTGCGGGTGGGCGAAAGCACGGCCTTCCCCAGGTCTAGCGGCGTGCCGGGCAGCGGATCCAGCAGTCCGGCCTGGCCGCTGTAGACCAGCTCATCCGGCGTGCCAGGATCATAGGTCTCGGGGAACTTGCCGGCCACGGCCTTGGCGAACACGTCGTGCCGGGCGCTGGTGAGGCCGTTGCTGCCCATCCCGGCGTTGTAGCTGTCCTCATAAGTGGCCTGCCCATCACTGGCCAGGGCCACGATCACATCTCCGGCCTGGATGCGTGCGTTGTCGATCACCTCCTCGCGCTTCAGCCGTGCGACCACAGTGCTGTCCACGATCACGGTGCGCACCAGGTCGCCCACGTCGGCGGTCTCGCCACCGGTGCTGCGGATGCCGATGCCCAGGCCGCGCATCTTTTCCAGGAACGCTTCCGTGCCCTCGATGATGGCGCTTATGACCTCACCGGGAATGAGCCGCTTATTGCGGCCGATGGTGCTGCTGAGCAGGATGTTGTCCGTGACGCCCACGCACAGCAGGTCGTCCAGGTTCATCACCACCGCGTCCTGCGCGATGCCGTGCCACACGGAAATGTCACCGGTCTCCTTCCAGTAGGCATAGGCCAGCGCGCTCTTCGTGCCCGCGCCATCGGCATGCATCACCAGGCAATGACCGGGACTGCCGGTGAGGTCATCCGCCACCACCTTGCAGAAAGCCTTCGGAAAAAGGCCTTTGTCCAGCGTAGCGATGGCCTTGTGGACGTCCTCCTTGGCGCTGGAGACGCCGCGTTGTTCGTAGCGGGAGCTCATGGATCGGGGTGCAAAGAAGAAGGCATCCCGTGTGTGGGATGCCTTCTTCCTGCCGCATGCGCTAGTTGTTCTGCGGCGCTGGCGTGTCCTTGGGCACGTAGTCGAAGCTGATCACCTTGAAGTCGGTGCGGCGGTTGCGCTGGTGCGCGGCCTCCTGCTCTTCCTTGGTCTTCATCTTCTTGATCTCCGCATCCGAGAATCAACGGTTCCGTGGCCCCCTTACCCACCGGCACCATGCGGGCCGGATCGATGCCTTTCGTCACCAGATAGTTCACGCAGCTCTGCGCGCGCAACTGGCTCAGTTCCATGTTACCACCCTTGTAGCTACGGGTCTGACGGGAGTCCGTATGCGAGCGCAGCTCGATCACGATCGTGGGATTCTCCACCAGCGTGTTGTAGAGCGTCTCCAACGAATCCTTGCCAGCCTGCGTCAGAGCGAACTTATCCACTTCATACAGCACCTGCGGCAAAGGAATCCCCCCCACAGGAGGAACAGCTGGTTGCAGGAAGTATTCCTTCACGAAGGTGGTGCTTTCAGTGAGACCCACCGTGGTGATCTGGTCGGTCACCACCAAGTATTTATCGTGGCTAGCGCGGATGCTATAGCTCGTGTTCTCCTTGATATAGCGCTCCTTCGTTGTTCCCGTCCCCTTCTCGACGAAGTTGAACCCGCCGTTGGCATCGGTGATGGCCGAGAAGCTGGAACCGTCCGTGCCCACCACTTCGATCTTGGTGTCCGGCAGGGGCGCGCCCGTAGCCTTGTCATAGGTGGTGCCTTGCAGCGCGAACACGAGGTTCGGCATCATGAAGCGCCAGATGTCGTCCTGGCCTTTGCCGCCGGGGCGGTTGGATGTAAAGTAGCCCTTCTCCTCGTCGCCGTCGAAGATGATGCCGAAGTCATCGCCGCTGCTGTTGAGCGGGGACTTCAGGTTCTCCACGTGGCCCCAGGTGTTGTCACCGGTCTTTTCGGCCATGAACATGTCCATGCCGCCCATGCCTTGGTGGCCGTCGCTGGCGAAGTAGAGGTTGCCATTGCTGCGGAGGAAGGGGAACATGTCGTCCTTCGCCGTGTTCACCTCAGGACCGAGGTTGGAGGCCACGCCCGTGGGCTTGCCGTCCTTGTCCAGGCGGATCATCCACAGGTCCTTGCCGCCCTTGCCACCTTTCATGTTGCTGCTGAAGATCAGCAGGCCGTCATCCTTGGACAGCGCAGGGTGGCCGATGGTGATCACGTTGGTGTCGTTCTTCTCCTGCTGCGGGCGGAGGGCCAGCATTTCGGGCTCGCTGAAGTTGTTGCCCACCTTCTTGCTCATCCAGATGTCGCAGCCGAAGGCCTTCTTCTTCTCATGGGGGCAGCGCGTGAAGTACATCACCGAGCGCTTGCTGTTGAAGGTGGCGCTGCCCTCGTGGGCGGGGGTGTTGATGCTGGGGGGCAGCTTCACCGGCTCGCTCCACTTGCCGAGCTTGTCGCGGCTGCTGGTGAAGAGGTCCGTGAAGGAGCCGCCGATGATGCCGTCCTGTTCCACGCCGGTGGAGGCGGTGCGGCTGCTGGCGAACACGAGGTCGCTGTTCTTCTTGTCCGAGAATGTGGGGCTGAAATCCAGTTCAGGCGTGTTCAGCAGCACTTCGGGGTCCACCACGTAGCGCGAGGGCTGGTCCTTCCAGGTCTGGGCCAGCTGGCAGGCGGCGAGGCTGGCGTCGGCACGGGCGTCACCGGGGTTCTTCTCCTTGTACTTGTTATAGGCGGCGATGGCCTCGGCATACTTGCCCTGCTCCTTCAGCGCCTCACCGATGTAGTAGTAGGTGATGGGGTCGGGATACTGGGCCTTGTTGGCCTTCTCGTACCACACCTGGGCGTTGGCCGCGTCGCCCAGCACGCGGTAGCACTCACCCACCTTGAAGATGAGGGCGGCCTTGTCGCTGGCCTTCTTCTCCTGGGTGTAGGCCTTCTTGTAGAGCTCGATCGCGTTGAAGTAGAACCCTTTCTTGAACGCCTCTTCAGCCTCGACGGACTGTTTGCCTTGCGCCATCGCAACGGACACGCACAACATGCTGAAGACCGAAAAGGCCAGGAGCTTCCTCATACTCATCATCGGGTTGCGGAAAGGGGGTGTAGGGGACAGTAGGGCACAACGAGTGCCCGGCGAAAATAAACAAAGTCGCATACCGGACACCCCTTCGAGGGGGGAACCGTTGGATCCTACGGGGCTACGGACCAAGGCGCCAGCGATACCGGGCCTTCCGGAAGCGGCTCAGCGGGTGAACAGGAGCTCACGCAGCTTGGGCAGCGGCCACAGTTCGTCGTCCACGGTCAGCTCCAGCTTGTCGCTGTGGTAGCGGATCTCGTCCAGGAAGGGCTTCACCTTGTCGCAATAGGCGATGGCGCGCGAGCGATGGTCCTCGATGGTGTTGGCCTTCTTCCGTTCCTCGATCATGGCGTCGGTGAGGCTCTTCAGCTTGCCCACGCGCTCGCTGATGTCCTCGATCATCTCCACCTGGGTGGCGGCGGCCTTCTTCGCCTTGTCCGCGCCGAGCACCTCGCGCAACCCGCGCACGTTCTCGATCAGCCGGTTCTGGTACGTGATGGCGGCGGGGATGATGTGGTTCATCGCCAGATCGCCGCATACGCGGCTCTCGATCTGGATCTTCAGGGTGTAGCTGTGCAGTTCGATCTCGTGGCGGGCCTCCAGTTCCACGGCGCTCAGCACGCCCATGTCGGCGAAGAGCTTCTTGGTCTCCGGGCGCTCCCACACGTCCAGCGCGCGCGGCGTGTCGGCGATGTTGCTGAGCCCGCGCTTGGCGGCCTCCTTCTTCCACTCGTCGCCGTAGCCGTTGCCCTCGAAGCGGATGCTCTTGCTCTCCACGATCAGGTCGCGGATCACGCGGAGGATGGCCTCGTCCTTCTTCACGCCCTTCTTGATCAGCGCATCCACCGTCTGCTTGAACGACCGCAGCTGGTTGGCCACGATGGTGTTCAGCACGGTCATGCTCGCGGCGCAGTTGGCGCTGCTGCCCACGGCGCGGAACTCGAACTTGTTGCCGGTGAAGGCGAAGGGGCTGGTGCGGTTGCGGTCCGTGTTGTCCTGCATCACCGGCGGTATGCGGCCGATGTCCAGCTTCAGCTCGGTCTTGCTCGCCGGGCTCATCGTGGCCTTGATGTTCCTCTCCAGCTCGTCCAGCAGATTGGTGAGGTAGTCGCCAATGAACACGCTGATGATGGCCGGCGGGGCCTCGTTCGCACCCAGGCGGTGGTCGTTGTTGGCGCTGGCGATGCTGGCGCGCAACACGTCCGGGTGGCTGTGGATGGCCTTGATGGTGTTAACGAAGAAGGTGAGGAACTGGATGTTCTCCTTCGGCGTCTTCGCGGGGCGGAGCAGGTTCTTGCCGGTGCTGGTGGCGAGGCTCCAGTTGTTGTGCTTCCCGCTGCCGTTCACCCCGGCGTAGGGCTTCTCGTGGAAGAGCACGCGGAAGTCATGCTTGCGCGCGGTCTTCTCCATCACGTCCATCAGCAGCATGTTGTGGTCCACGGCGAGGTTCAGTTCCTCGAACACCGGGGCGCACTCGAACTGGTTCGGGGCCACTTCGTTGTGGCGCGTCTTCACGGGGATGCCCAGCTTCAGCGCTTCCGTTTCGAAGTCGCGCATGAACGCCTGGGCGCGCTCGGGGATGCTGCCGAAGTAGTGGTCCTCCAACTGCTGGCCCTTGGCCGGGATGTGCCCGAAGAGCGCGCGGCCGGTCATCATGATGTCGGGGCGCGCATAGTAGAGGGCCTCATCGATGAGGAAGTATTCCTGCTCCCAGCCCAGGGTGCAGGTCACCTTAGTCACGTCCTTGTCGAAGTACTGGCACACCGCGGTCGCCGCCTCGTCCACGGCCTTGATGGCGCGGAGCAGCGGCATCTTGTAGTCGAGCGCTTCGCCGGTGTAGCTGATGAAGATGGTGGGCACGCAGAGCGTGCGGCCCATGAGGAAGGCCGGGCTGCTGGGGTCCCACGCGCTGTAGCCGCGGGCCTCGAAGGTGTTGCGGATGCCGCCGCTGGGAAAGCTGCTGGCGTCGGGCTCCTGCTGCACGAGCATGCCGCCGTCGAACCGCTCGATGCTGCGGCCGCCGGGGATGGGTTCGAAGAAGGCGTCGTGCTTCTCGGCGCTGGTGCCGGTAAGGGGCTGGAACCAGTGCGTGTAGTGCGTGGCGCCCTTGCTGGCGGCCCATTCCTTCATGCCGCTGGCCACTTGGTCCGCCAGCTTGCGGTCGATGCGCGCCCCATGGCTGATGGCCTGGTGCACGGCATAGTAGGCCTCTTCGGTGAGGAACATGCGCATGGCCTCCTCATTGAACACGTTCGTACCAAAGAACTCGCTGATGCGCTGGCTGGGCGGCTCCGCGGGCCGGGGCTGCCGGTTAAGGACATCTTCCAAGGCCTTGGCGCGCAAATGGGGGGCGGGCATGAAAATGGGGTGTTTGGCGCGGCGAAGGTATCTTGTAAAGGGGGTATCTACCCAAAACAAGCACTTTTCTTTCTGAACAGGGGTCCATTTTCAGGGATAGAACCGTTGGAATGATGGTTTTTCAGCCCACCTCCCCCACGATGTCGCCACGAGCGTGGTCGAGAGGCCCACTTTCGATCAGATGATCAGAAAATGAGATGATCAGATGCCCCCGCCCCAGAACGCGGTGTCACTGCGGCCTTGAGCCGCAGTCGCAACCAGGAGTGGGCACCCCAGCCTGCTGCTTGCGATGGCGGCTCAAGGCCGCCATGACAGCGCGTCGTCGGGGCGCTAACGCGCGAGGAAAGCCAAGAAGGATCGGCAAGAAGGCCTAAGCCTATCCTTGGGAGGGGGCCGCAGGAGGAGCGTCCACCGAAGGAGCGGATGGCATCTCAGGCGTGGCCGGGGCTGTTGGCGGAGCGGCCGGTTGCTGCGGAACGGCGTTCTCGGGCGGCTCGATGCGGAAGGCACGGCGCTGTTCCTCGTACCCCTGCTTCACTTCATCGGCCCCGCGCTGGATCTCCCGCTGCACCTCGGCCGTGGCATCACGCAACTGGCGCATGGTGCGCCCCATGGTGCGCGCGATGCCGGGAAGGCCCTTGCTGCCGAAGAACAGCAGCACGAAAAGCAGGATCACGATGAGCTCGCCACCGCTCACGTCGAACAACAGAGCCACGGACATCGGGACAAAGGTACCCTTCCACAAGCTCAGGATGACACATACAACCGCATGTCACCCTGAGCCTGCCGAAGGGTGACACGTGCGATCACCTGTCACCCTGAGCCTGCGCGCCGACGCCGAAGCGCTTTGGCGCCTTGCTCCGCCGAAGGCTATGCGAAGGCGCTGCAGGCGCCCGAAGAGCGACACCTACTCACCTGTCACCCTGAGCCCGCCGAAGGGTGACCTCCCCGAACGAAGCGCGGCGCCCAAGGGCGCCGCGCTCACAGAGTTCGATCGTACCGCAGATCAGGCGGTCACCGGCACGGCGGGGGACTTTTCGGGAACACCGTCCTTGTGCAGGTCCACCACCACCGCGGAGGCGATGAAGATGGAGGAGTACGTACCCACGGCGATACCCACGAGCATCGCGAACACGAAGCCTTTGATGGAGTCGGCGCCGAAGAGGAAGATCACCAGCAGCACGATCAGCACGGTGACCGACGTGTTGATGGTACGGCCCAGCGTGGAGTTGATGGCCTTGTTGAAGACCACGGCCCACGGGTCCCGCTTGTGGTCCTGGAGGTACTCCCGGATACGGTCGTACACCACCACCGTATCGTTGATGGAGTAGCCGATCACCGTAAGGATGGCGGCAATGAAGTGCTCATCGATCTCCAGCGAGAAGGGCATGATCTTGTACAGCAGCGAGTAGAGCGCCACCACCACCAAGGCATCATGCGCCAGCGAGAGCAGGGCGCCCAGGCCGAACTGCCAGGTGCGGAACCGCACCGCGATGTAGAGGAAGATGAACAGCAGCGCAGCTATTACGGCGTACCAGGCATGGGCGCGGATGTCGTCGCTGATCGTGGGGTCCACCTTGCGCGAGGCCGCCACGCGGAACGGGTCGTTCATCGTGCGCAGGCCTTCCTGGAGCTTGTCCTCCACCAGCTTGTCCGTGGCCAGGTCGGTGCTGTTCACCATGTAGTTGGTGGTCACCTTCACCTGGTTGCTGCCGCCGTAGCTCACCACGCGCACGCCGCTTTCCACGCCTTCCAAGGTGAAGGCCGGCTCCAGGGCCGTGCGCACGTGCTCCACCTCCACCGGCTGGTCGAACTTCACCACGTACTCACGGCCGCCGGAGAAGTCCACCCCGTAGTTGAAGCCCTGGGTGAACATGCTCACGAAGCCGGCGATGATGAGGACGCCGGAGAAGAGGTAGAAGTACTTCCGCTTGGCCATGAACTGGTAGTTCGCGTGGGCGAAGATGTCCTTGTTCCAGCTGTGCCAGAAGGTCATGGACTTGCCGTTCTCCAAGCGCTTGGAGATGATGAGGCGGCTGATGAAGATGGCGGTGAAGAGCGAGGTGAGGATACCCAGCGCCAGCGTGACCCCGAAGCTCTTGATGGGGCCTGTGCCGAAGAAGATCAGGATCACGGCCACTACGAAGTGCGTCACGTTCGCATCGATAATGGCGGACATGGCGTGCTTGTAGCCCAGGTCCACGGCGCTCTTGATGGCCTTGCCGTGGCGCAGTTCCTCCCGGATCCGTTCGTTAATCAGCACGTTGGCATCCACGGCCATACCCACCGTGAGCACGATACCCGCGATGCCGGGCAGGGTGAGCGAGGCCTGGAGCGAGGCCAGGGTGCCCATCAGCACGAACACGTTGGCGAGCAGGGCCACGTTGGCCACCCAGCCCGAGCCGTTGTAATAGATGACCATGAAGAGCATCACCATCAGCATGGCCACCGCGAAGGAGATGAGGCCGCGCTGCACATTCTCGCCACCGAGTGAAGGGCCCACCACCGTTTCATCGATGATGCGCGCAGGCGCCGGCAGCGCACCGGCCTTGAGCACGTTGGCCAGGTCGGTCGCTTCTTCCAGTTGGTTGTTGCGGTCGCCGCTGCCCATGCTGATGCTGCTGCGGCCGCCGGGGATCTCGCCCATGACGTTGGGCGAGGACACCACGCAGCCGTCCAGCACGATGGCGATCTGCTTGCCCACGTTCTCGCCGGTCATCAGCTTCCAGGTCTGGCCGCCTTCGGCGTTCATCTGCATGGTCACCTCGGCATCGCCCTTCATGTCGAAGTCCTGGCGGGCATCCACGATCACGCTGCCGTCCAGTTTCGGCTTGCCGCCACGGGGCACGCGCAGGGCGTGGAGGGTGAGGAAATCACGGCCGTTGCCGTCGGCGGCGAACATCTTCGTGGGCTTGCTGCTCCAGGCCAGTTTCAGGCCCTGGCTCGCGTTCGGGCTGCTGGGGGGGGCCAGGCGGAGCAGGCGGGCCACCTCGGCGGTGTCGCTCACGGCGCAATACCCCACCACGTCACCGCGGCCCAAACGGCCGTCACCGGTCATGTTGGGCACCAACCGGCCCAGCAGCGGGTTCTTGGCCAGGCGTTCGGCCTCGGTCATCTCAGGCTTGGTGGAATCCGCAGCGGTGGTGTCCGCCAAGGCGGCATCGGCCAGGCTGTCGGCCTTGGACTTGCCCGCGGTCTCGGCGGAAGGGTCGGTGGCCAACACCCTCAGGGCCATGCGACGGTTCTTCGCACGTCCTTCTGCAGTAGCGTTGCTGGCCACGGGGTGCTGCGAACCATAGCCTTCCGCTTCCAGCCGGCCGGTCGCCACACCCTTGCCCACCAAGGCGGCCACTACGGCCTCGGCACGCTGCTGGGAGAGGCGTTGATTGGCCTGCTCATTGCCCGTGCTGTCCGTGTAACCACCGATCTTCAGGCGGACCGCTGGATAGGCCTTCATCACTTCGGCCAGGTTGGTCAGCTGTTCCATTGAGCGAGCTGCGTCCAGCTTGGCGCTGCCGCTCTCGAACGTCACCCGGTCGAAGTCGATCCAATTCTCTTTGTCCACCGCCTTGCCACTGGCCAGGAGATCCACCAATCGCTTCTCCACGCCGGTGGTATTACCGCTGATCTTGGTGCCCGTAGGCAAGGTGTGGTCATACGTAGCGCCTCCCTTGTCGGCACTGTCGGCCTTCGCCAGCTCGGGGTGGAGCATGGCGCTGAGCTTGGTGTTGGAAGCGGCGATCGCCGGGAACACGTCCTGGTTGTCGAAGGTCTCCCAGAACTCCAGGTTGGCGGTGCTTTGCAGCACTTTGCGCACCCGCTCCTTGTCCTTCACGCCGGGCAGCTCGATCTGGATGCGGCCGCTGATGGACTGCTTCTGGATGCTCGGCTGGGCCACGCCGAACTTGTCGATACGGGTGCGGAGGATGCGTTCGGTGTTGTTCAGCGCGATACCGGCCTGGTTGCGCAGCGCGGCGATCACCTGGCTGTTCGTGCTCTCCCGCGGGAACATGGCCGCATTGTCCTGCGAACTGAAGATGGCGGCGAGGCTGCCGTTCGGGGCGGCCTTGCGGAACTCTTCATCGAAAAGGGTGATGAAATCGCTGTTGCTGCTGGATTGGCGATGGCGGGCGGCGTCCAGCGCAGCGCGGAAGGCGGGGTCTTGGCTGTTGCCGCTGAGGTTGTCCACCAGTTCGGGGATGCTCACCTCCAGGGTCACGGCCATGCCGCCCTTCAGGTCAAGGCCGAGGTTGATCTCGCGCTCCTTGCACTCCTTGTACGTGTAACCGAAGAGCGGGTACACCTTGTCGTCATCGTGGTCGCGCAGGTATTTGTTCTCGAACACCAGCTTGATCGAATCGCGATCGATGTGGGCGGGGTTGCCCAGCGTTCCGATCAGCGAGTCGGCCTGGGCCACGGCGATGCCGTCAGCCTTCCGTTCCAGGCCGCCGGTGAAGAAGGAAAAGGACAGCTGCCACAAACATGCGATCGCCAGGAGGATGGTGAACACCCATAGCGCGCCTCGATTCTGCATGACGGAAGGACGGTTGGTTTTGGAAAGGTCCGCTTCGGCGGTGGGCCTTGGACGGAGAATGGGGCGGCAAATATAGAAGGATGCCCCAGCCGTGGACGGGGGGCCTGGACAGCCCACCATGGATGGTGGACAACGCGGCCCCGCGACCGCCCTCCCCGGCCGCGCCAGTGCTCTAGCTTCGCAGCGATCCGCTCCATCCCACCCCGCATGCGCCATCGCCTGTCCACCCTCTTCTCCGTTCTTCCCCTGCTCCTCAGCGCGCAATTCGACCTGCATCCCGACCAAAGCATCCCGGTAACGCGCAACGGCCAGCTGCTCGGCATGCCCTGGGCCGGGGGCCTCAACTACCCGCAGGTGTCGGACATCGATCTGGATGCCGACGGCGACAAGGACCTGTTCCTGTTCGACCGCTCCGGCAACCAGGTGATCACCCTGATCAACGATGGCGTGGAGGGGCAGATCAGCTACCACCTCTCGCACGACTACGACCACATCTACCCCTTCGCCCAATTGCAGGAGTGGGCGCTTCTGCGCGATTACAACTGCGACGGCAAGGAGGACCTGTTCACCTATACCAATGGTGGCGTTGCGGTGTACAAGAACACGAGCGTGGGCGGCCACCTCTCCTTCGAACAGGTGGATACGCTGGTGCGGACCAATTATGTGCCGACGGTGACGAACCTATACATCACCCAGGTGGACATCCCGGGCATCGAGGACATCGACGGCGACGACGACCTGGACATCCTCACCTTCAGCATCTTCGGCAACTTCGTAGAGTTCCACCGCAACATGAGCATGGAACGGTACGGCACCTGCGACAGCCTGGCCTATGAAGTACACAACCGCTGCTGGGGCTTCTTCTCGGAAAGCCTCACCAGCAATGCCCTGCGCCTGAACAATCCCTGCCAATACAACGTGCCAGCCCCCGAATTTCCGGGCAGGATCACGGAATGGGTCCAGCAACTGAAGTCCAGCAATCCGGCCGTGGCCGCCAACGCTTTGAAGGAGCTGCGGGCCGCGCACGTGGGCAGCACCCTGCTCCCCTTGGACCTGGACGGCGACCGCGACATGGACCTGATCCTCGGCGACGTGCTCTACAACAACCTCGTCGCATTGACCAACGGCGGCACCATCGCACAAGCCAACATGACCGCGCAGGACACGCTGTTCCCGCAATATGATGACCCCGTGAACCTGGACCTTTTCCCGGCGGCCTTCTTCAAGGACATCAATAACGACGGCAAACGCGACCTGATCGTGACGCCGAACTACCCCACGCAATCGCAGAACTTCCAGAGCGTGTGGTACTACAAGAACGTGGGCACCGATAGCACGCCGGTGTTCAACTTCCAGCAGGAGGACGTGTTCCAGGACCGCATGCTGGACTTCGGGGAGGGCGCCTATCCGGTGGCCTTCGACTATGACCGCGACGGGCTGATGGACCTGGTGGTGGCCGACTACGGCTACTACCAGCAGGGGGGCTCATACCCGAGCAAGATGGCCCTGCTGCACAACACGGGCACGGCCTCTGAACCCGCCTTCACGCTGGTGACGGACCACTATGCCGACCTGGACACCACGAACCTCAAGGCCATCTATCCGGCCTTCGGGGACATGGACGGCGACGGCGACATGGACCTCTACCTCGGAGAGTACGAAGGGCTCCTGCACTTCTACCGCAACGTGGCCGTTTCCGGCCCGCCGCAATTCTCGCCGCAGAGCAACCTGGTAAAGGACGATAACGGCACCGTGATCGACGTGGGGCAGTTCTCCACGCCGCAGTTCTTCGACCTGGACAACGATGGCCTCCAGGACCTGCTGATCGGCGAACGCAACGGCAACCTGAGCTACTACCGCAACACCGGCACCACCAGCAGCCCGGTGTGGCATCTGGAGAACGACAGCGTGGGCGGGGTGAACACCGCGGAGTGGTGGAACGTCACCGGGTTCAGCGTGCCGTGCATGTTCCGCGGTCCGGACGGCCAGGCCCGCCTGCTGCTGGGCAGCGAGAGCGGCTGGATCCATGCGTACGACAGCATCGACAACAACCTCAACGGCACCTGGCGGATGTTGGACAGCACTTGGCAGGACATCCACGAAGGGGCCCGCACGGGCCTTGCCGTGCATGACTTCGACGGCAACGGCAGCCTGGACGTGGTGATCGGCAACTACCGCGGCGGCATCAGTTTCTGGCGGAACGACCATGTAACGGGCATCGAGCAGGCGGCGGCCCGCGTGGAACATGCCTTCCAAGTGATGCCGAACCCGGCGAACACGGCAGCGGACATCCTCCTGGCCCTGGACGCACGGACCGGTATGCGCCTGGACGTGCTGAACGAGCTTGGACAGACGGTCCGTTCCCTGCCCGTGCGCGGCAAGCGCCTGCACATGGACACCGAGGGCCTGCGCAACGGCGTGTACATGCTGCGCCTGAGCGACGGCCCCGCACGCTGGACGGAACGGCTGGTGGTGCTGCACGAGTGATGGCCGCCGCTCTAGGCACGATGCTCTTCGATGGCGATCGCGCCTACTGCAACGGCTGGGCGCGGTGGCCCCGCTTGGGGATGAGGGACGAATGCGAACTTCCAAGGACATGAAAGAGAACTTCTTCTCCCCCATCGCCGCGGACTATGCGCGGTTCCGCCCCACCTACCCGCCAGAACTGTTCGCCTATCTGGCATCCATCGCGCCGGGCCACGCACTCGCCTGGGACTGCGCCACGGGCAGCGGACAGGCGGCCGCCGGCATGGCTGCGCACTTCGATCGGGTGATCGCCACGGACATCAGCGCGGAGCTGCTGGCCCAGGCGCGACCGGACCCGCACATCACTTACCGGCAGGCCGAGGCGGTGGCCAGCGGGATCGCCACCGGCACGGTGGACCTGGTGACGGTGGCCAACGCGCTGCATTGGTTCCACGGCGCGGCCTTCGAGCACGAAGTGCGGCGCGTGCTGCGCCCGGGCGGCGTCATCGCCGCATGGAGCTACGCCTACTTCCGGATCGACCCCGCCGTGGACGCGCTCACCCGCCGGGTGCATGACGTGATCGTGGATCCGTTCTGGATTCGAGCCGAACCGCATCATTGAGCGCGGCTATGTGGACCTGCACTTCGGCTTCACTCCCATCGTCCCGCCGCCGTTCACCATGACGACCCAGGCGGACCTGGCCGCCATCGAGGGCTACATGCGCACCTGGAGCGCCTCGGTGAAATACACCAAGTACCACGGCAGCGATCCGGTATCGCTGGTGCACGGGGAACTGCTGGCCGCCTGGGGCGATCCACAGGAAGTGCGGCCTGTACACTGGCAACTCAACCTGCGCGTAGGGCGCGTGTGAGGCCGAAGCCATCCCATCGGACCGGATGGGTCATGCTTCGGCAGGCTCAGTTATGACACACATGGCCGTTCGGGGTCCGTGCTGTCACCCTGAGCCTGCGCGCCGACGCCGAAGCGCTTTGGCGCAGGCGCCCGAAGGGTGACACACCGGACATCCCTCCGCACATCGGAACGAAAAAGGCGCCCGTAGGCGCCTTTCCCTTGGAGGTCCGTTCGGATCAAGCCGTCACGCTCATCTTGTCGAGCACATCCATCACCTCCTTCACCGCCTTGGCGCTGGCCTTGGTCAGTTCCATCTCCTCCTTGTCGAGCTTCAGCTCGATGATGCGTTCGATGCCTTTGCGGCCGAGCACCACGGGCACGCCGAGGTACACGTCCTTCAGGCCGTATTCACCCTGCAACCAGGCACACACGGGGAACACACGCTTCTGGTCGCGCACGATGGCCTCCACCATTTGGGCGGCCGCCGTGCCGGGGGCGTACCAAGCGCTGGTACCCAGCAGGTTCACGATCTCGCCACCGCCTTTCTTGGTGCGTTCCACGATGGCGTCCAGCTTGTCGGCCGCGATCAGCTCGGTCACCGGGATGCCGCCCACGGTGGTGTAACGCGGCAGGGGCACCATGGTGTCACCGTGGCCGCCCATGAGCACCGCCTGGATGTCCTTCGGGGACACGTTCAGTTCGGTGGCCAGGAAAGCGCGGTAGCGGGCCGTATCCAGGATGCCGGCCATGCCGAACACGCGGTGGGCGGGCAGCTTGCTGGTGAGGTAGGCGCAATAGGTCATCACATCGAGGGGATTGCTCACCACGATGATGATGGCGTTGGGCGAGTGCTTCACCACCTGCTCGGTCACGCTCTTCACGATGTTGGCGTTGGTCGCGATCAGGTCGTCGCGGCTCATGCCCGGCTTGCGGGGCAGGCCGCTGGTGATCACCACCACGTCGCTGCCGGCGGTCTTCGCATAGTCGTTGGTGCTGCCGGTGATGCGGCTGTCGTACAGGCTGATGGGGGCCGTCTGCCAGATGTCCAGGGCCTTGCCTTCAGCGAAGTTCTCCTTGATGTCGAGGAGCACGATCTCATTGGCCAGTTCCCAACGGGCACAGGCGTCGGCGCAGGTGGCGCCCACGTTGCCCGCTCCTACCACGGTGATCTTCATTGTCGCTAGTTCGTTTGGGTCGTTAGGCCCCATCGGAGGCCGCTGGGCGGACCGGCGGTGGGTGCGGGCGCGAAATTAGGCCCATGGGGGATCCCCAGGGTCCACGATCCGGGGCGATTTGCGAACAGGGGATGACGGAACGATCAAAAAATGCTTAATTTCCCCACGTTCAGCCCCCCATGACCGCCCTCGACCTGGCAACCCTTGAGGCCAACCTCCGTCTAGACCCCACATGGAAGGGCATGGAGGCAGTGGAGCAGGCGTTCGCGAAGCTCATCGATGGATGCATCGCTGGGGAACGCAAGTGCCAGCAGCGCATCTACGAGCTCTTCTATGGGAAGATGATGGCGGTATGCCTGCGCTACACCAAGAACCACGACCAGGCGAAGGACATCCTACAGGATGGCTTCATCAAGGTGTTCCACGGCATGGAGCGGTTCAACCGGGAAGGCAGCTTCGAGGGCTGGATCCGGCGGATCATGGTGAACACGGCGATCGACCACTTCCGGCGGGCCAAGAACGCCTACCTGTTGCTGGGCGAGGAGCGCAGCATCGAGGAGTTCGGGGACCCGGACGAGGAGGACGACCTGGCGGACGACGAGATGGAGGACCAGCTGGACCTGAAGCCGGCGGACGTGATCAACGCCATGCAGAAGTTGACGCCGGCCTACCGGACGGTCTTCAACCTCTACGTCTTCGAGGAATTGACGCACAAGGAGATCGCCGACATGCTGGGCATCAACATCGGCACCTCCAAGAGCAACCTGGCCAAAGCGAAGCACAACTTGAAGAAGTTGCTGAAGAAAGAACATAAGCTCCCTTAGAGAGATGGCAGAACGGATGAATGAGCTCGACGCCTTCGAGCAGCGCCTGCGGGGCTCCCTCGAACAGTTCGAGGTACCCTACAACTCAGCGGACTGGGCGCAGTTGGAGCGCGCCTTGGACAATGAGCGCCGGGGATGGCTATTCAAGGGGACCGGCATGGCCACTCTGTTGGTCGCAGGGGCCTTGGTGGCAGGCGGTGCCGCCTACCTCTGGAGCGGCAAAGGGGATGCGGCCATCGCCGGCAATGGTGGCGCAACCAGCGACCAGCATATCCCGGCCAGCACGCCCGGGGCCACCGGCAACGTAGAGAACGCGAACACCGGGTCCGCCCATGCGAACGCCGCCGGACAGGCAGGAACGCAGGTCTCCTTCGACCATTCGGGCAACACGCCGGAAGGCCCCTCCTCCAACGGTGCCGGTATCCACGCGGCGGGCATCGTGAGCACCGCACACACGCCCGACCATCTCCACAGCACATCCAACGGGGAGCAAGCGGCCACGACCAAGGCCCCTGCTACCAGCAATGCCGCGGCGCCCGCTACGGCCAAGGCCGCGGAGACGCCCAAGGCCGAACCGACCTTCCACGCCAGTGTCAGCCAGGGCTGTCCCGGCGCCCCGGTACACTTCAAGGTGGAGCACATGCCCGAGGACGGCATCTACCTCTGGAACTTCGGCGATGGTAGCTTCAGCAACAAGCCGAACCCCGAGCATACCTTCAGCAAGCCCGGTACCTACCAGGTGATGCTGTCCATGTCCGCCAGCGGCGTGGGCACCATCCACAACAAGCCGAGCAGCGACGTGATCGTGATCCACGAACCGCCGCAGGCCGCCTTCAACATCCTGAAGCAGGAATACGACGGCCATATCCCCTCGGTACACTTCGAGAACCGCGCCATGGGCGGCAAGACCTACGCCTGGTCCTTCGGCGACGGCGCCACCAGCAGCATTGCCCATCCGGATCACATCTACAAGAAGAAGGGCGTCTACCAAGTGGAACTGACCGTGACGAACGAGATCGGCTGCGTGGACAAGACCCTGCGCGAGGTGCTCATCGAGAAGGATTACAACCTGGATGCGCCCACGGCCTTCTCGCCGAACGGGGACAATATCGACGAGACCTTCATCCCCGAGGCATTGCGCCAACTGGGCGTGAAGTTCCACCTGGCCGTATACGACACCAACGGCGGGCTGCTGTACGAGACCAACGATGCCACCAAGCCTTGGACCGGCCGCCTGAACAACCGCGGCGACGTATTGCCGGCAGGCGAGTACGTATGGGTGGTGGACGTGAGCGAGAACCTGCACCTGGACGAGACCTACACCGGCAAGGTGAAGCTAGTGCGCTGAACACGCATTCCTGATGGGATAACAAGGCCCGGTAATGCCGGGCCTTGTCTATTCCATCATCCTCAGCAATTCGCCACCAATACCAATAGCCCCATGTCCAGCGAGGCTCGGACATCTCAATGTCATGTCATGTGAACTGGAATTGTGACCGGGTTGAAAAGCTCCAGGCACCCTTACGGGCTATCGGACCGTCTTGGTAACAAGGGTCTCATCACGGATGATGGGCCGGATCATAATTCGCTACCTTGCACAGATTAGTGCACATGACACCGGATATCCTGCCTGCCCTGATTTGTCCGCTTCAGTCCCAACGGAATAGGCGTGAAGGCTACTTACCCCTAGGATCCTGACACATGCCCCTACCACGATGAAGCATCCGTTCCTACCGGGCCGCTTGAGCATTGCAATGGCCTTGGCCTGCGCGCTGGTAGGGATCTCATCATCTGCCCAGATCGTTCTGAACCAGACCCAGGCACCCACCACCTTGGTGCAGAATGTGCTGATCGGCACGGGCATATTTCCGAGCAACGTCACCTTCAATGGTGCACCAGGTAACACTGTGGCAAATGTTGGCATAGGTCCCAGTGAGATCGGCCGGTTCAATGGCGCCAATACCTGTCTTGGCCTGGTCAGTGGTGTATTCCTCTGCCCGGGTGTTGCTCAAGTGCATCTTCCAGGTCCCAATGATCGCCTGAACCGCTTCAGTGGAGGAATGGGATTCGGCCCTGCAGGTATGCCCACGCCTGACCTCGACCTGAGCCACCTGACGAAGTGGGAGAACTGGCGGGTGAGCGGAGGGAACAACATTTATAATAAGGCCAACCTCGAGTTCGATTTCGTGCCGCTCAAGGACATGGTCAGTTTCCGGTACGTCTTCAGCTCGGAGGAGTACGAACGCTGGGCCTGCAGTCAGTATAACGACGTGTTCGGCTGGTTCATCAGCGGTCCGGGCATCCCCACCAACATCAACGGCCCGTTCACCAACAACGCCATGAACATCGCCTTCATCCCGGGTTCCCTGAAGCCAGTGGCGATCAATACGGTGAACAGCGGAAGGACGGACGCCAGCAATGCGAACGGCCCTGATTTCACCGATCTTTTGGGTCCGTGCTTCGCTGCCGACTCGAACTGGCAAGCCAATGCCCGCTACTACCGCTACAACGGAGGGCTGTGGCCATTTCCACAGCCGCCGGACGGGGTGGCTCAGTTGGACGCGCCCTACAATACGGCCCCCTATTACATCGAACACAATGGCATGACCGTGGTGCTCACGGCAAGCGCCGCAGTGCAGTGCGGAGAGACCTACCACATGAAGATGGGCGTAGCGAACGTCGGTGACAGTAATTTCCCCTCCGCGGTCTTTCTGGAGAAGGAGAGCTTCAAGAGCACGAACCGGTTCTCCATGGATGTGATGCCGGGCCCCACCGTGGAAGCGCGGGGCACCGACACGGTCTTCATCGAAAGCAACTGCGACAGCGTATACCTGCGCTTCCACCGCTGGGGCGGCTTCTACCTGGACGAGGACCTGGAGATCGCCACCTCGGGGACCTCCACCGCCGGGGTGGACTACCTGCCCATCCCCACCAAGGTCCACTTCAACCAACTGGACAGCATGGTGGTGCTGCCACTGGCCATTCCCGTGGACAGCGATGGCGTGGAGAGCCTGGTGGTGGACATCGTGACCTGTGCCGGGTCCAGACACGTGTATATGATCGACCAGCGGCCACCCTTGGAGGTGATCCTGGAGGACCAAGCCCTGACCTGTCCGGGCAGGATCGACCCTGGCCCCGCAGGTCTCCGGCGGCTCCAACGACCCTGCAGGCCTGATCTACCGCTGGAGCACCGGGGAGACCACCCCCAGCATCAACCCGCTCGTCCTACAGACCACCCAGTTCTGGGTCACCGTCACCGACAGCTGCTGGACACTCCCAGTGACCGACAGCGCCTGGGTGACCGTACCCCTCTATGACCCCATGGTCCTGACCCTGACCCCGGACACGGCCATCCCCTGCCTGAGCTCTGCGGAACTTCAAGTGCAGGCCACCCTCGGGGCAGGCGGCTACACCTATGCCTGGGCCTTGAACGGCGCTATCCAAGGCACGGACAGCACCTTGACCGTGCCTTCAGCGGTCCCTTCGGTATACTACGTGGCAGCCGTCACTGACCGCTGCGGGATCGTGGCCAAGGATTCGGTGCTGGTCTCCCAGGCCCCGCCGCCTCCACTGGTGGTGACCACCACTCCCGATACGGCCATCGCCTGCCTGGACAACGCGGACCTCACGGCCACCGTGACCGGAGGTGGAGGGATCATCCAGTACAACTGGGCCAACAGCAGTGGTGTGGTGGGCGATACCCCCACGATCAACGTGCCCGCCGCCGTGCGTGAGGTCTACACCGTGACGGTGAGCGACCAATGCGGCCAGTCCGAGCAGGCCCAGGTGGTGGTCACCACCGGACCCACGCCTCCCCTGGTGCTCACCGTCGAGGGCGATACGGCCATCTGTGCCGGCATGCCCATCGTATTGCAGGTGCTCTCGGTCAGCGGTGGAGGAGGCGCCTACACCTATGCCTGGAGCCCCGGCGGTACCGGCCCTTCCCATGAGCCATCCTTGGGAGTGAGCGTGCAGGACGACACCCCCTTCACCGTGACGGTGACCGACGAATGCGGCAACCGGGCCGACACCACTGTGATGGCCGTGGTGATGGACCATGATCCCCTCTCCCTGGAATGGTCCAACGACACCACCGTGTGCCCGGGTGAGCGCGTGCCCCTGTGGGTGACCCCCACCGGCGGGGCCGGCGGCTACGTGGTGCAATGGCCCGGCATCGGCAGTGGCCCCGAGGTGGAGTGGACCGCCGGGCATCAGGACATCCAGGCCCAGGTGAACGTGACCGACCTGTGCGGCACCACCGCCTCGGGAGCGGTGAACGTACTGGTGTATCCGGCCGGGGCCTCCATCCATGCCACCCCGATCACCGAGGTGCAATGGCAGTTCGCCGCCACCACCGTCCCGGCCACCGGGGTGGACCTCTCCTGGGACCTGGGGGATGGCACCACCGATACCGCCCCCACGGTGGTCCACCAGTACACCGACTACCTGGGCCACTGGGTGGTCCTCCTGGTGGTGACCCCGGAGGGCTGCGTGCAGGTGGACAGCGTGTACACCCCGCCTCCCTCGGGCACGCTGTACTTCCCCAACTCCTTCACCCCCGATGGCGATGGGGTCAACGACACCTTCGGGGGGGAGGGCACCCTGATCACCGGGTACGAACTGCTGATCTTCGACCGCTGGGGCCGGATCACCTTCGAGGCCCACGACATGGCCCGCCGATGGAACGGACGCTCCTCCGACGGGGAGGAGGTCCCACAGGGTGTTTACCAGTACAAGTTCCTGGCCAAGACCTCCGATGGCCGCTTCCTACAAGGCTTCGGACATGTGACACTCCTGCGGTAAACTTCGCTCGGTCTGATCCCCTATACATCATGCTTCTTCGACCCCTGGCTCTGATCGGCCTATTCCATTGCGCGTTCACACTGTTGGCGCAACCTACCGCGAGCAGCACACGGGTGCATTGGAGCCCGCCCTTCACAACGAAGGAGAACGGCGAATTCCAGATGGTGATGGAGTAGCGGGAAGGCGATTCCTATCTCTATTGCATCCGGGATGGTAAACAACTCATCGCCAAGCTGGACGACGCGATGCAACTGGTCTATGAGCGGGAAATGGACGAGGGCATGCAAGATGATCAGCGGTCGCTGGTCCGGATCATTCCCTTGGCCGACCGGTTCGTGGTATTCACCAGCAAGGAGGACAAGGCGAAAGAGCGCACGGACCTCTTCGCGCATGCCTATGCAAGGAGCGACTACTCCCCCTTGGGTGCAAGCCGCCTGGTGGCTTCGCTCGCGGATGAACGGCACAGGTCATACGCGAGTTTCGCGGTAGGCTTGCTAGCGGATAACAAGGTCATTGCCATCCGACTGGCCGGGCCTTACAACAAATCCATCCCCGCGTCCATCAGCTTCAAGTTCCTCGACCTGGAGCTGAACGAAATACTTGAGCCGACCTCTGCGGCAACGGCCAAGGTCGAACGAACAATCCCTCAGGGCATCTCCGTAGATGAGAAGTTCAACTGGAACGATAGCTCATCCACGTATATCGGGCACACGGCCCCTGCCGAGTATAAAGGGCACAAGGTCTCTCCTCCGCAACAAGCATTCGTCCTGCTGGCCTATCCGCAAGGATCAGCCGAGGGAACAGCACAACGGATAGAACATCCCGGCACTTATTTCCTGGACATGACCTGTGCCCAAGGAATGAACAGCCATGTGCTCTGCACAGGCCTTTATGCCGACAAGCCCGAATGGACAGCCACGGGAGCGTTCTTTCTGGAGGTGGACCCCGGCACGGGAGCGATCGTCCGGGCCAGTTTCAAGCCGATGACCTGGGGAGAAGGCGACGAGGATGCGCGGAACCACCTGCGCGTGGACAGGATGATGCAACGCGCAGACCACAGCTGGATGGTGATCGGTGAGCAGAGTGAGCGCAACACCACATGCACGGACCAGATCTACAGCAATGGTGACCGCGTCTGCAATACACAATACATGGTCGGGAACAGCTTCGTCTTCCATGTGGAACCGGGTGGAGAGGTCGGCTGGCTTACCGAAGTGCCCAAGCGCCAACGCGTATCGAACACGGATGGCGTATATGCCGGCTGTGCTTTCCACCAAGAGGGCGATCGCCTGATACTCCTATACAACGACGACCCAGCGAACTTGGATAGCCGGATGGGAAAGAAGCCCAAGAACTTCACCGCTGGCAATGATGCGGTGATCGTGATGGCCACGGTAGAGCCGGACGGTTCCATGCACCGGGAACAGCTACAGGGCATGAACAGGCCTGGGCTGCTACTGAAACCGGCCGGCGCCGTGGACCGAGCGGACGGCCGTTGGGCCATCGGTGGAGGGTAAGGCGGGCTACAGCTTCGGGGTCATCGATCCTGAATAATACCGTTCTGCTGTTCAACTCCATCTGAACTCCTTCCGTACCTCCACAGGAGAAAAGCTTGCTGGACATAGGCTGGGTAGCATCGCTCATGACAGGCTATGGGGACGCCGTCCAATGGAAAAGCCCGGGTTTGCCGGGCTTTTCCATTGGATGATGCGCAACGATCACACGTCCAGCTTGGCGTAGATCGCGTTCTTCTCGATGAACTCGCGACGGGGCGGCACATCATCGCCCATGAGCATGCTGAAGATGCGATCGGCCTCGGCGCCGTTCTCGATGGTGACCTGGCGCAGGGTACGGCGAGCGGGATCCATCGTTGTTTCCCAGAGCTGTTCGGCGTTCATCTCGCCCAGGCCCTTGTAGCGCTGCACGTGTACGTTGGCGTCCTTGCTGGCGCCCTTGAACCTCTCGATGGTGGCATCGCGCTCGGCATCGCTCCAGCAATACTGGCCCTGGTTGCCCTTCTTCACCTGGTAGAGCGGCGGCGTGGCGATGAAGAGGTAGCCGTTCTCGATCAGCTCCTTCATGTGCCGGTAGTAGAAGGTCATGATCAGCGTCTGGATGTGGCTACCGTCCACGTCGGCATCGCACATGATGATGATCTTGTGGTAGCGCAGCTTCTCCATGTTGAGCGCCTTGCTGTCCTCCTCGGTGCCCACGTGCACGCCGAGGGCCGTGTACATGTTCCGGATCTCCTCGTTGTCGTAGATCTTGTGCTGCATGGCCTTCTCCACGTTGAGGATCTTGCCCCGCAGCGGGAGGATGGCCTGGAACTCGCGGTTGCGGCCCTGCTTGGCGGTGCCGCCTGCTGAATCGCCCTCCACCAGGAAGAGCTCGCTCTCGCCGGGGTCCTTGCTCTGGCAGTCGGCCAGTTTGCCGGGGAGGCCGCCGCCGGTGAGAGCGCCCTTGCGCTGCACCATTTCGCGGGCCTTGCGGGCCGCGTGGCGGGCCGTGGCGGCCAGGATCACTTTATCGACGATCTGCTTGGCGTCGCGCGGGTGTTCTTCGAGGTAGTTCTCGAGCATCTCGCTCACGGCGATGTCCACCGCACCCATCACCTCGTTGTTGCCGAGCTTGGTCTTGGTCTGCCCCTCGAACTGCGGCTCCTGCACCTTCACGCTGATGACACAGGTGAGGCCTTCACGGAAGTCGTCGCCGCTGATCTCGAACTTGAGCTTGTTGGTGGCGCCGCTGTTGTCCGCGTATTTCTTCAGCGTGCGGGTGAGGCCGCGGCGGAAACCGGCCAGGTGCGTGCCACCCTCGTGGGTGTTGATGTTGTTGACGTACGAGTGGATGTTCTCGCTGAAGCTGTCGTTATAGATCATCGCGATCTCCACGGGGATGCCCTGCTTCTCCCCTTCCATGTAGATCACGTCCTCGATCAGCGGCACACGGGTGCCGTCCAGGTATTGCACGAACTCCACCAGGCCCTTCTCGCTGAAGTAGGTCTCGCTGCGGAAGGTGCCGTCCTCCTGCTGGGCGCGCTCATCGGTGAGGGTGAGGGTGATGCCCTTGTTCAGGTAGGCCAGTTCGCGCAGGCGGGCGCTGAGGGTGTCGAAATTGTACTCGGTGACCTGGAAGATGCTGCCGTCCGGATGGAAGGTCTGGATGGTGCCGCGGTAGTCGGTGGTGCCGGTCTCCTTCACGGGATACAGCGGCTTGCCCTCGCTGTATTCCTGCATGTAGCTCTTGCCGTCGCGGAAGACCTCGGTGGTGAGGTGGTCGCTCAGCGCGTTCACGCAGCTGACGCCCACGCCGTGCAGACCGCCGGAGACCTTGTAGCTGTCCTTGTCGAACTTGCCACCGGCGTGGAGCACGGTCATCACCACCTCTAGCGCGCTCTTGCCCTCTTTCGCATGGTAGTCCACGGGAATGCCGCGGCCGTTGTCCTTCACCCGGATGCTGTTGTCGGGCAGGATGCTCACCTCCACGGTATCGCAATAGCCCGCCAGCGCTTCATCGATCGAGTTGTCGACCACTTCGTACACCAGGTGGTGCAGCCCCTTGACACCGATGTCGCCGATGTACATCGCGGGGCGTTTGCGCACCGCTTCGAGGCCTTCGAGCACCTGGATGCTGTCGGCCGAATAGCTGGCCGGGGTCTTCTTCTTGCCTTCGCTCATTTCAACGGTCTCTGCCATGTTTTCCGTAGGTGGTTCCAGCCCCTTTCCGAGAGGCACGCGAAGATACCGCCAAAAGCGCCCCCGGCCGCCCGAAAAGCCCAGCAACGACGGGCCGCCACGGTGATTTTTACCAACAAACCGGCCCGACCTGTTCAAAACGCGATCCAGCGCTCTCGGAAGCGGGTCGAACGGGGCGAAAACCTTCGGCTACGCTCGGGGGACAGAAGACAGTGGGGCACGCTTCGGCGGGCTCAGCGTGACAGGCAGTATGGGACGGCCCGGACAATCGGGAGATCAGGCCATCACCCTTCGGCTACGCTCGGGGTAACAGAAGCACGGTGGGTCACGCTTCGGCGGGCTCAGCGTGACAGGTGTTCACTGGGGCACGTGTGGGGATCAAAACGCATATGTGGCTCCGCCTAGGAAGAGCGTACGCTGCACCGGGTAGTTGGCCCAACGCTGGTACTTGCTGGCGCTCAGGTTGCTTACGTCCAGGAACACGCTGAGGCGCTTCGTGTAGCGGTATTCCAAACCCAGGTAGAGGTCCACGTATCCGTCCAGGTCCACGGTCGTTGCGGGTGTTCCGTCGGTGTTCAAGGGCCCGTAACCGGCTTTCCGGGCGCCGAGGAACTGGGCCTCCAGCTTCAGCAGCAGCTTGTTCTGGAAGTCGTAGACGGCCCCCAGGGCCAGCTTGTAGGGCGGCAGGTTCCAGGCCTCGGGTTGCTTGTCCGTGGTGTAGGTATAGATGTCCGCGCGGCCGTATACATTGATGTGCTCGTCGTGGCTGTAGTGGATCTCGCCGCTGATGTCCAACTGCTTCACATCGTCGTATACCACGCCGAACCGATCGCCGAAGGTGATGCCTTGGTAGGCGGTGGGGGCGCTCACGAAGAGCGCACGGTCCTTGGTGCGGCTGGTGCTGATGCGCACATCGAACCCGATGTCGCTGCTGAAGCTGCCGCGCAAGCCGCCGTAGATGTCGTACATCCTGCTGCTGTTGGCCAGCACCGGGGCCCCGCCCAGCCAGGGGTTCTCGCGCGTGAGGCTGCGGAAGCTGTTGCGCTGGCGCTGACCGTCCACGCCCGCGTAGGGCACCAGGATGTCGTCGAAGAGGCGGTATTGCAGGTAGGCCTGCGGAAAGAAGTGGAAGCTGGTCTTGTCCATGGCATCGATGTAGATGCCGGCGCCGACCTTCACCAAGTACTTGTCGCCTTCCGTGCGGATGAAGGGGGAAAGGCCCACGAGCGTCCCGCTCTGCCGGAAGTCGCCCAGCCCCGTGCCCAACTCACCGCGATAGGCGTTGTTGTCGATGAGGACATCGCCGCCATAGGTCTCGGTGCCCTGCTCCATGCTGAGCGCGGCGGACAGCTTCACGTTCATCTCCCGGCTGCCGGTGAGGTTGGTGTAGTTGTGCACCTCCAGTCCCACGTCATGGGCCAGCTTCGTGCTGTCCTTGTAGAGGCTCTTCAGGCGGAAGGCGAAGCCGATGTCGTTATAGACCTGCTTCACGATGTCGTCCGGCGGCTGGGGCGCGTTCAGGATCAGGTTGTTCAGGCTGTCCGTGCGATCATAACCGTAGTAGCTCACACGGCGACGGTCATAGAGGAACCGGCCTTCCACCTGATGGTGCTTCAGGTAGGCATCGTAGTAGGCATCCACGTTGTTGAAGCTGTAATCGCTCGGCCCCACATCGCTGATGCCACCGTTGCTGCTCATGTGCTTGTAGTGCAACCCGAAGCCGTTCTTGCGCGACCGTGTCTGATCGTAGTAGACCTCGGCCAGCGGCGTGGTGTAGAGCCCGAAGCCGGCCTTCACGAAGCCCTTGTAGAGCTTCTGCTGGGCGAGCTGGATGTTGAGCTTGGCGGCCTCGATGCTGTCCACGCGCGCGGGCACGGTGCCCCTCACGTTGATCAGGCGGTAGTCGATGGTCTTCTCGGGCAGGATGGTATCGATGGGCACGGGCCGCTTGTCGATCTTCTGCACGTTGGCGATGGTGGGCGTGTAGATGCCTTGGATGTAGTACTCCTCGCCGGTCTGGGCGATCAGGGGGGCGGCGGCCGATGCGGCGATGGCCCACCCGGCGATGCGGAGGAAGGGGGTGCGGATCATCGGTCGGTTCATTTCTTTTCAGGCATGGGCACGGTGAGCTCCTCTGCGGGCGCGGAAGCGCCATTGGCCGCCGGGGCATTGATCTGCGCCAGGCGAGCGCGGGCCTGTTCCACCAGATCGGGTTCGTCGCAATGATCGATCACGCTCTGTAGCGTGGTCCGGGCCTGGAAGCGGTCATCAAGCTGCACGTACACATCGCCGAGCAGGATGAAGCCCTTGGCCTTCCAGTGGTCGTAGCTCGGGAACTTCTGCACCAGGTCGAACACTTCCTTCTCGGCGTCGCGGTACTTCTTCTGGAGGTAGCGCACGTAGGCCATGCCGTACTTGGCTTCGGCACCGATGGCGGCCTTGTTCGCGGAGACCGTCTTGAACTTTGCGTAGGCCTGTTCCAGGTCGTTCTTGTCCAGCAGCCCTTGCGCGACGGCCAGCCCGGCCTCGGCTTTCAGATCGGCGTTCGCATCCGGGTTCTTCAGCAGGCGTTCCCCCACCGCGGCAGCCTCATCGTTGCGCCCCAGTTCCTTCAGGCAACGCAACTGGCCCACCAGCCCCGCGAGCACGTTCTGCGGCATGCTGGCCGTCTGTTCCAATAGTGCGAAATAGTCCCGTGCTCCCTCCCAGCGCTTGTCGCGGTAGAGGATGTCGCTGGCCGCGAAGAGCGAGGGTTCCAGGAACTGCGCAGCACCCTGCTTCACCACGGCCTCGAAGCCCGGCAGGGCCTCGGCATATTTCTTCGCGCGGTACAGGCAGTCCGAGGCATAGAAACGTGCGTTCAGCGCATAGGCGCCGCTGGGGTACTTCGCCAGGTAGTCCTGGAAGGAGCCGACGGCCTTGTCGCAATTCCCGTCGTTGTAGAACTGCTCGGCGCTGCGGTAATACTTCTCATCCAGGTCCAGCGATCCCTGGTCCACGAAACTGAGCGAACGCACGTAGGACTCGTATTCGGCCACCTTGCCCTGCTCCACGTAGATGCTCTCGATGCCCGCGAGCGCCTCGCGCGAACCGTCCATCGTCGGGTACTTCGTCACGATGTCCTTGAACTCGGTGAGGGCCTGGTCGGTCTTGCCCATGCGCTTGTGGATGAGCGCGCTTTGCAGCAGGCTCTGCCGGATGTGCGGCGAGTTGGGGTGCTGCGTAATCACCTGCTGGTAGTAGTTCAGCGCGTCGGCGTCCTTCTCCAGCGAGATGTAGGTCTGGCCCAGCTCGAACTTGGCGTCGGCGGCATACTGGCTGTTGGGTTTCTCCGCCAGCATCTTCTTCAGCGTGGCGATCTTTTCGGTGTACTGCTTCTCGAGCCCCTGGCACACGCCTTTCTGGTAGAGCGCATAGTCCCGGGCCGTGGTGCCACCGGCCATGGCCTTGTCGTACCAGCTGATGGCGGTGGGTTCGTCCTTCGTCACGAAATAGCAGTCGCCGATGCGCAGCAGGGCGTCCGCCTTCTGGTCCGCCGCGATGCGGGGCACGTCCACGAACCGGCGGAACGAGGTGGCCGCCTCACCATAGTCCTTCTGCTTGAAATAGGCGTAGCCCATGCTGTAGCTGGCCTGTTCGTAGAGGTCGGTGGCGTACGCGCCGGGGCTGTTACGCAGGTCGTCGTACTTGCGCAGCGCCGCGTCATAACGGCCCTGGGCGTACTCGCTTTCCCCCATCCAGAAGTGGGTCTGCGCGGTGGCCGCCTTGTCCACGGGGTACTTCAGCGCGCGGCCGAAGGCGGCGACGGCCTCGGGGTACTTGTGGCCTTCGTACAGCTCCACGCCACGGTCGAAGGCCAGCTTCTGATAGGCCCCTTGCAGGCGCAGGTCCTTGGTCTTGATCGCATCCAGCGTGTTCAGTGCTTCCTCGTAGTTCTTCGTTTTCAGGAACACGCTCAGCAGGAACTCCTGCGCCTCGTCGTGGCGGGGCGAGTCGGGGTACTTCTTCATGTAATCCCGCAGCGCGATGATGGCCTCGTTGTAGGGATCGAACGAAAGCTCGTAGGCCAGCTTGGCGTAGTTGAAGAGCGCATCCTCCGTCACGCGCGGATCGTTGCCCAGGTCGTAGGCCTTCTTGAAGGCATTGCGGGCGTATTGCTTCTCGCCGAGCTTCAGATAGCAATCGGCCATGTGGTACGAGGCCAGCTGCGCCAGGCTGTCCGTGCTGTTGCTCACCACCTGGATGAACTGGTCCACCGCCTTCTTGTACTGCGCATCCTTGTAGTACGCGTAGCCGGTGGTGTAGCGGTCGCCACGTTCCACGCCCGCGCGCTGGAGGCTCTTCTCCAGGTACGGCAGCGCCTCCTTGTACTGGCCCGTACGGAAGTAGGCTTCACCGGCCAGCCGGTTGATGTCGCCCGCCCGCTTGGTGTCGCCGCCCTCCGCCAGCAGCGGCTTGGTGTACTCGAGCAACGCGTCGTAATGCCCTTGCAGGAATTGGATCTGCGCGATGTAGTAAGGCACGATCCGCTCGAAGTTGGCATCGTCCTTCAGCTTCGTGAAGCCCGCCAGCGCGGTCTCGTAGTTGCGCTTCTCGTAGTTGATGTGCGCCGCGTAGTAGGTGGCCGGGGCCGCATAGATGCCGGTGCCGTCCTTCACCTTGGAGAACTCGGTCAAGGCCTTGTCGCGCTCGCCGCTCTGGAACAGTGCGTAGCCTTTTTTGAAGGCGAACTCCTCCTTGTCGTTGATGCCAAGGCCGAACTCGTCCACCCGGCCCGCCCATGCGAGCGCGTCGCTCCAGCGCTTCTGGTTGAAGTAATGGCGGAACAGCTCCAGTTCGATGGCCTCCACGTGGAAGTTCTCCGGATGCCTGTCGATGAAGGCCAGCAGGCGGTTCGAGGCATCGTCGTGGAAGAGGCGCACGGCGCAGATGGCGCTCAAGAACTCGGCCTCGATGCGGGTGCCGTCGTACGGGTCGCGGATGCGGTCCACCACGCAGTCCAGTTCGTACTGGGCAGCGCCGTACTTGGCCTTATCGAAGAGCTCCTGGGCATGCACCAGGTCGGCATCCGGGTGTTCGTAGTGGGCCGGCCGCTGGGCGGTGGCCACCAATGCGCATAAACCCGCCATAGCGCCCAGTACCAGGCGCTGGGGCGCGGGTCCGAAAAGGTTCATCATGGCTGGGATCAAAGTTCCGGGGCGTGCGGGGGACGGTTCCAAAGGAGGAACGTACTTATCCACGCCAGCGTGTTCACGTGCTGTGGATGAACACCGGAAGGTCACGTCGAAAAGCCCTCGGGATCTCCTTCCTTTGGCCGCTGCCCGCCATGACGACCTCCGGCCCGATCATCGAACTGCACGACTGCCGCATCTTCCAGCGGGAGAACCTGGTGTTGAACTACGTGGACCTCACCGTCCATAGCGGCGAGTTCATCTACCTCATCGGCCGCACCGGCAGCGGCAAGAGCAGCCTCATGCGCACGCTCTATGGTGACCTGCCGCTCCAGGAGGGCGAGGGCCACGTGGCCGGTTTCGACCTGCGCACGCTGAAGCGCAAGCAGGTACCCTACCTCCGCCGGAAGATCGGCATCGTGTTCCAGGACTTCCAACTGCTGGGCGACCGCAGCGTGAACGAGAACCTGCTGTTCGTGATGCGCAGCACCGGCTGGAAGGACCGGAAGGCCATGGACAGCCGCATCCAGGAAGTGCTGGAGAAGGTGGGCCTCGGCAACAAAGGCTACAAGATGCCGCACGAGCTGAGCGGCGGTGAGCAACAGCGCGTGAGCATCGCGCGGGCATTGGTGAACGACCCGGAGCTGATCATCGCCGATGAGCCCACCGGGAACCTCGATCCCGAAACGACCGAGGAGATCGTGGACCTGCTCTTCAGCATCAGCCAGGGCGGCCGCAGCGTGATCATGGCCACGCACGATTACACGCACATGAAGAAGGTGAACGCCCGCGTGGTGCGCTGCCAGGATGGGAAGGTGCTGGAGAACAGCACGGCGCCGGTCGGCTAGCCTCCATTCCCGCGAGGTGCAATGACAGCGATCGCTACAAAGCCCAGCGTCCTCATCCTCTCCTATCAGTTCCCGCCGGTGAACGGCACGGGCGCACGCAGGCCCTACTACCTCGCCCGGCAACTGGCCGACACCGGCCACCGGGTGAGCGTTCTCACCACCGACATCGCCGAAGCACAACCCTGGCTCCCTAACCTTCATGGCATTTCGGTCCTACGCACACCCAAAACGACGGTGCAACGGGACATGAACAGCGTGCAACAGGCCATCGCACGACTTTACCAACACATGCAAGGGAGATCGGGGCATGGCCTCATCCGGGTCCTGGCGGACGTGATGTTGCCCGAAGGCCACATCGACCGCTGGGACATTCTTCCCGAAGAGGTCGAGGCACGACTGGGACGGCACGACATCGTACTGGCCACCTGCCCGAGCTGGTATCCCTTCCGGCTGGCCGCCAAACTCGCGGGCAAGTGGAAGGCAATGTTCATTGCCGACTATCGCGACCCGTGGACCATCCATATCCCCACGCTCCACCTGAAAGGATTCACTTCGTTCGGTACTGGTCCGGCCGGCTGGCTTCGGACCCGCAAGATGCTGGCCATGGAGCATGCATGGCCGGGGAAGGCCTTCGCGCTATCGGCCATAAGCGGGCCTTTGCTGTCGAACGCCCGCATGGCGACCGGCGTGGAGCGGGGCGCGGTCTTTCACGGAGGCTATGATCCGCTATTACGTGCGCAGCCTTACCAGCGCAAGGACCGTTTCACGCTCGTTTACACCGGCCGTGTATACACCCAACAGGATTGGCGGGGGCTGTTACGGGCACTGGATATCGCACAGAGAAGAGATCCCGATCTGGCGCAGGATATCCACATCGCACTATATGGGGCCACCAGCAATAACGAAGCGCTCCTGGAAGAACTCCGGGCCTACGGGGCTGGCACGGGCATGATCGAGCTGCTGCCGCGCACAGGGCGTGACGAGACGATGCGCGCGCAACAGACCGCCGACGCCGTACTGCACATCTCCCCCGATGACCATCAAGGTGGCCTTCCGGTGAAATTCCTGGAGTACCTAGGCTGCGGACGACCGATCCTGCTGTTCATCAAGAAAAAGGACATCGAGTCGGACGTGGTGCAGCGAACACGGACAGGTGTGATCGTGAGCGATCCGCAGGCATTGGCCGACACACTGGTGGAGCGAGTGAAGGAATGGCGCCAAGGCGGCGTGTGGACCATCACCCCCGACCACAAAGAGCTCGACATGTTCAACTATGCGAAGAGCATGCAAGCCATGGTGGCCCAACTTGAAGAGTGGTACCTGGCCTACCGCGGCGGCTGATCCCTCTTTCGGTGCCATATTCGCGGACCATGCTCAACAACAAGCGTGTTCTCGTGCTCGCTCCGCACACGGATGACGGGGAGTTCGGGTGCGGAGGCACGATCGCAAAGCTCATCGACCAAGGCAACGAGGTCCACTGTGCGGCCTTCTCCGCCTGTCAGCAGAGCGTACTGCCAACGCTTCCGGCCGACATCCTCATCACCGAGGTCAAGGCCGCATCGAAGGTCCTGGGCATCCCCCCCGATCAGCTGATCCTGTTCGACTATGAAGTGCGCACTTTCAATTACCACCGGCAGGACATCCTGGAGAAGTTGATCACCATGCGCTCAGAATTTCGGCCCGAGGTAGTGCTGATGCCTTCCCTGAACGACATCCACCAGGACCACCATACCATCGCCACGGAAGGGATCCGTGCGTTCAAGAACTGTAGCATTCTGGCGTACGAGGTGCCTTGGAACAACCTCACCTTCAACAGCTCGTCGTTCTGCTTGCTAAGTGAGGAACACGTGGAGCGTAAAGTGAGGGCACTAGCGGAGTACAAAAGCCAAGCCCATCGGCCGTATGCCAACGAGGAGTTCATCCGTGCATTGGCGCGAACGCGAGGCGTGCAGATCGGCACCCAATACGCCGAATGCTTCGACGTGGTGCGGTGGATCCTCTAAAAAACAACGCCACCCATGATCGTACAAGAACTGCTCCGTTCGTTGGAACATGAGCGGGTATTGGGGGCCGTCGACACCAATATCACGGCGGCATTACCCCTGGACCTAGCAAATACGCGCACTGACGTGCTCAGCTGGTGCAGCGATAAGAACGTACCGCTACTTGCGCAAGTAAGGGCGGGAGTGGTGATCGTGCCTGCGACCGTCAGTGCCCTACCCAGTACTGAAGGCTGTACGTTCATCCTATGCCGGGACCCGCGCGCTGCGTTCCGTGATGCGTTCAACCTGCTGCACCCTCCCGCCCCACGCCAGGCCTTCCGTTCGCCCAGCGCGGTGGTCGATCCCACAGCGGTCATCGGCGATCACGTATATATCGGGCACCACGTGGTGGTGGACGCCGGATGCACCATCGGGGAAGGCGCTATCATCGGCCACAATACCGTACTGCTGAACGCCACGCAGATCGGCATTCGCGCGGTGATCGGGTGCAACTGCACCATCGGAGGAACGGGCTTCGGCTACCAGCCCGACGGCAATGGCGATCAAGTGTTGATGCCGCATGTGGGCAACGTAGTGATCGGCGATGGTGTGGAGATCGGCAACAACACGTGCATCGACCGTGCAGGACTGGGAAGCACCATCATCGGGCGGAACGTGAAAGTGGATAACCTCGTACATATCGCGCACAATGCGGTGATCGGGGAAAATTCGCTTGTGATCGCGCATGCAATGGTAGCGGGCAGTTGCGCCATCGGCCGTAATGCATGGATCGCGCCCCATGCGGCTATCCGCAACAAGGTGCGTATCGGGAACAACGCCACGATCGGCCTGGGTGCCGTAGTGGTAAAGGATGTCGCGGACGGGGCCACGGTGGCCGGCAATCCTGCACGTCCCTTGGAACGGCCATGAACCTGCTCGTTAATCAGCGGAGCAGTTCCACGATCCGCTCCGCATTGCGTCGGTTGCTGAACCGCTCTTCGAGGATGGCGATGCGCTTCTCCAGCGTGGACCCGTTCGCGGGCTTGCCCATGCAGGCCTGGATCGCCAGGCGCATCGTTGCGGGATCGTCCTTCACGTGACAGAGCTCTTCCAGGCCGGTGCCCTTCACCATGGGGGTGTTGCACACCACGTGGCGGCCCTGGAAAAGGCAGAGCAGCAACTTCAGCTTGATGCCCGTGGCCTGGAAGGTGGGCAGCACGTTCACCTGGGCAGTGCGCACCAGGTCCGTGATCTCCGCCGTGGGAATGCCTTCGCGCAATTCCACGTTCGGCGCATAGGCCACGGCGGCCTTCAATTCCGCGCTGGCCCCGCTGCCGGCGATCACCAGCTTTTCACGCAGACCATTGAACACCTCGTTCACCAGGAAGAGCGCGGCCTGATCGTTCTCCGGCACGCCGAGCGCGCCGTGGTAAAGGCAGAACTCCCCCATGCCGTCGGGCACTTCCACGCGTTCAGCGGGATGGAAGGCGGGGACCTGCGTGGCGTGGCGGAAGTGCTTCGCGAAGTAGGCCTGGTCGTTGGGCGAGATAGTGAGCAGGCGATCGGCCTCGCTCAGCACGGGTTCGAAGCGCTTGAGCTTGCGGGCTTCGCGGATGAAGTACGTGCGCTTGAAGGTGCTCCGCTCGGCGCGGGCCAGCGCCGCATAGTAGTCATGCTCCACGTTGTGGGTACGCACCAGCCGCAGGCGGCCATGCAGGCGGGGATCCCCCAGGTGGAAGCAGGAATGCAGTCCTTCGAAAAGGATCGGATGATCGTCCTTCAGCAGGCGCTCCACCAAGGCCTCGCTGCGGCGCCCGGCCACCACGTATGGAAGACGGCCCAGGAGCAGCAGTTTGCCCGTGTGGCGCTGGTAGTAGTGTACGCTGGCGCACCACTTTCTCAGTTCCGCGCTGTGCGGACGGCCGTACTCGAAGCAGTGCAGATGCACCTTCACACCGAGGCCGTGCAAGGCCTTCACCTTGTGGAAGACGTCGATCACCCCGCCGTAGTCCGGGGGTGCCGGCACATCGAAGCTGATGATATGGAGGTGGCGTTCGGTCAAGCGTTCCTCAGCACCGCGACCAGTTCTTCCATCTCCTTCCCCCCATCCAGTTCGCGGGCCGCGAAAGTAGCGTTCTGCCGCAAGGCGGCGGTCCGCGCGCCATCCGAGAACACGTGGCGGACGGCCGCCGCGATGGCCGCGGGCGTGGGCACGGCGCTCACCACCACCCCGGCGTCATACCGCCGCACGATGCGCGCCACTTCCGGCAGGTCCGTGGCCAGCACGGGGATGCCCGCGTGCAGGTAGTCGAAGAGCTTGTTGGGCAGGCTGAAACGGTAGTTCAGGTTCGTGTCCTTGTCCAGGGTGAGGCCCAGGTCCGCGTTGCGGGTGTAGGCCATCATCCGTACATAAGGCATCTTGCCCAAGAGACGCACGCGATCCTGCAAACGATGCTCGGCCACCAGCCGCTCCAGCACCGGCCAGGCATCCCCACCGCCGATGATGAGCAGCAGGCAACCCGGCAACTCGCGCATGGCCAGCACGACCTCTTCCGCTCCACGGTCCACGTTGATGCCCGCCCCTTGCAGCACCAGGATGTGCCGGTCCGCAGGCAGCCCCAGCTCGGAACGCGTGGGCAACGGCCCCAGGTCCCGCCGCATGGGGATGTTGCGCACCACGTGCAGCTCCTTGCCGTACCGCTCCTTATAGGCGCTGGCGATGCTCTCGTTCACCGTGATGATGGTGCGCAGCTTGGGGAAGGCCCACCGTTCGATGCGGAGCCAAATCGCGCGCACGCGGGGGCGGGCCACGAGCTCCGGCACCTCGGTGTAGAACTCATGCGTGTCGTACACCAGTTTCCGGCCACGGCGGGCCAGCAGGTTGGCCGGCAGCGTGTCGAGGTCGTTCGCCAGCAGCAGCCCGGCGCGGCGGAAAAGCAGGAAAAAGAAGAGCCGCAGCTCGTACTCGGCATAGAACAGCGGCCCCTTGTTGAACAGCAGCCGCATGCGGTGCGTGCGGTAGGGCCGGTCCAGCGGCAGGCTGCCCGGCAGACGGCGCCCCACCAGCAGCACGTCGTAGCCCAGCTCCCCCAGCGCCAGACAGGTGCGGTGCACGCGGTTGTCCGTGGCCAGGTCATTGGTCACGCTAACAAGCGCGCGTGGACGCGGGGCTGCCATGCGGTCAAAGTAAACGGGAGCGGCGCTAGTAAACTTGCGCCGCCTATCCGTGGTCATCCTTCGGGCGCCTGCGCCAAAGCGCTTCGGCGTCGGCGCGCAGGCTCAGGGTGATAGTGGGAGCGGCGTGTATCTTCCATGGACATCCACCGCGACGTCGATCTACAGCCTTACAATACGTTCCACGTAGCGGCCCGCGCGGCGTGGTTCGCACCGTTCACCACGGCGGACGAACTGCGGCATGCGCTCACGGACGACCGCCTCCAAAGCCTGCCGCGGCTGGTGCTGGGCGGTGGCAGCAACATGCTGTTCACGCGCGACTGGCCCGGCGTGGTGCTGCGCAACGAGATCCCCGGCATCGAACTGCTCAGCGACGACGGCGATACTATCGTGGTGCGGGCGGGTGCCGGCGTGGTGTGGCATGAACTGGTGCTGCACTGCGTGGGCATGGGCTGGGGCGGCCTGGAGAACCTCTCGCTGATCCCCGGCCGCGTGGGCGCGGGGCCGATACAGAACATCGGCGCGTACGGTGTGGAGATCAAGGACCGGTTCGACCACCTGGAAGCACTGCGCATCAGCGACGGCGAGGTGGTGCGGTTCAGCGCAGTGGACTGCCGCTTCGGCTACCGGGAAAGCTTCTTCAAGCGCGAGGGCAAGGACCGCTTCATCATCCTGAACGTGGCGTTCCGCCTGAAGAAGAACGCGGAGGTGCACGTGGCGTACGGCAGCATCCAGAGCGAACTGGCGAAATACAACGTGGCGCACCCGACGATCAAGGACGTGAGCGACGCGGTGATCCGCATCCGCAGCAGCAAACTGCCCGCCCCCAGGCAGGTGGGCAACGCGGGCAGCTTCTTCAAGAACCCGGTGGTGGAAGCCGCACAGGCCGATCGCCTCCGGGAACACATCCCGGACCTGGTGACCTTCCCCGCGACGGACGGCCACGTGAAGCTGGCGGCAGGCCAGCTGATCGAAAAGGCCGGTTGGAAGGGCTACCGCCACGATCTGCCGGACCACGGCGGCTATGGCGTGCATAAGGACCAGGCGCTCGTGCTGGTGAACTACGGCGGCGCGTCCGGCCACGCCATCTACGACCTCAGCACCCGCATGCTCGAGGACGTGGAACGCCGCTACGGCGTGGCACTGGAGCGGGAAGTGAACATCATTTAGGAGGCGAAAGGGTCAAGGGGCAAGGCAAACAACGCCCTTCACTCTCTCCTTCCCTCCTTTCCGATCCGCGGACCGTTTGGCCGGTCCGTTGGAAGCGTAGACCTTCGCACCCCTCAACCTCTTGCCCATGCGCCGTGCCGCCCTTGTGCTGTCGTTCCTCCTGGCCGTTTGCGCCGTTGACGCCCAGGAAAAGCTGAAGGACCTCTCCCTGAAGGACGCCATCACGAAAGCCTATTCCGAGTATGCGCCCGAGCAATTGAAGGGGCTGGCCTGGATTCCGGGAACGGAGGAATTCTCCTACGTGAAGGACGACGTACTGATGCGTGGAGCGGTGTCCAAAAAGAGCGATACGCAGCTGGTGACCCTGGCGCAGTTGAACGCGGCGCTGCCCAAAGGCACGGCATCGCTCCGGTACTTCCCGCCCATCGACTGGATCGGCCCGGACGCCTTCCAGTTCGACCTCGGCGAACGCATCATGCGCTACGACCTGAAGCAAGGCGCCTGCACCACGGTGCTCAACGTCGATGCGGAAGCCGAGCGCCAGGACCTGGACGACAGCAAGCAGCGCATCGCCTACACGATAGGCGAAGACCTGTACGTCACGCTCTCCGACAAGGAGCCGGCCGTGCGCGTGACCAACGACGGCGCGGACGGCATCGTGAACGGCCGTAGCGTACACCGCGAGGAATACGGCATCACCAAAGGCACGTTCTGGAGCCCCGGCGGCAACCGCCTCGCCTTCTACCGCATGGACGAAACGATGGTGACACCCTACCAATTGGAGGACATCACCACCAAGCCCAGCACGTTCAAGAAGATCCGTTACCCTATGGCCGGGCAGGCTAGCCACCACGTCACGCTGGGCGTGTTCGACGCGCGCACGAAGAGGACGGTCTTCCTGAAGACCACCGGCGCGCCGGACGACTACCTCACCAACATCAGCTGGGAGCCGACGGAGAAGTACGTGTTCGTCATCCACCTTGACCGCGCCACCGACCACCTGCGCGTGGTACAATACGATGCCGCCACCGGCGAGCCGGTGAAGACCCTGATCGAGGAGGACGACAAGAAGTGGCTGGAGCCGCAGCATCCCCTCACCTTCCTGAAGCGCGCGCCCACGCAGTTCATCTACTGGAGCCAGAAGGATGGATACTGCCACCTCTACCTGCACGACACGGGGAAAGGCCTGCTGCGCCAGCTCACCAAGGGCAGCTGGGTGGTGAAGCGCATCACCGGCATGGACGCCAAGGAGACGGCGATCTACGTGGAGGGTACGGGCATCATCGACCAGAAGGATCCGAAGGGCGCCATGGAAACGCACCTGTACCGCGTGGAGCTCGCGACCGGCCGGACCACGCGCCTGACCCAGGCGCCCGGCACGCACCACGGCGAACTTTCCGGGAGCGGCCGCTTCCTGATGGACACCTGGAGCAGCATCGCCGTACCCGGCCGCACCGAAGTGCTGGACGCCGCGAAGGGCAACACCTTGAAGATGGTGAAGGACAGCCGCGATCCATTGGCTGGCATGAACGTGGGTACCATCGAACTCGTGCAGATCCCCGGCGAGAACGGCGACGTATTGAACGCCCGGTTGGTCAAGCCGCGCGGCTTCGATGCGTCGAAGAAATATCCCGTGCTGGTGTACCTCTACAACGGCCCGCACGTGCGCCTGGTCAGCAACGCGTTCCTCGGCGGCGCCAACCTGTGGATGCTGCATGCCGCGCAACGCGGCTACCTCGTGTTCACGGTGGATGGGCACGGCAGCGAGGACCGCGGGCGTGACTTCGAGCAGGTGATCCACCGCCAGCTGGGCACCGTGGAAATGAAGGACCAGCTGCACGGCGTGGAGTACCTCAAGAGCCTCCCCTACGTGGACAGCGGCCGCATGGCGGTGCATGGCTGGAGCTTCGGCGGCTTCATGACCACGTCGCTGATGCTGAAGGCGCCCGGCACCTTCCAGGTGGGCGTGGCCGGCGGTCCGGTGATGGACTGGAGCATGTACGAGGTGATGTACACCGAACGCTACATGGACACGCCGGAGGAGAACCCCGACGGCTATGCCAACGCGCTGCTCATCGACAAGACGCAGAACCTGCAAGGCAGCTTCCTGCTGATCCACGACAACATGGACGACACCGTGCTGCCCGAGCACAGCATGCGCTTCCTGAAAAGCTGCGTGGACAAGAGCATGCAGCTGGATTTCTTCATGTACCCCGGCCACCCCCACAACGTGCGCGGCAAGGACCGTGTACACCTGATGACCAAGGTGCTGGGCTACATCGATACCCACCTCGGCGTGGGGCATTGACCCCCCGCTCAGGGCAAGTGCAACACCCGCGTGGCGCATGAAGCGCCACCACTGGACAACCGCATCACGTAGGCGCCTGCCGGCAGCCCGGCCATGTCCAAGGTGAACGTGTGCATTCCCGTGGACATGGCGCCCTCATGCAACACCCGCAGTTCCCGGCCGGTCACGTCGATGAGCGATAGGCGCACGGCACGGCCATCGTCCACCGCGCAACGCACCGTTACCGTGGCCGTGCAGGGGTTGGGATAGACCGACAACCGCCCGGACATGGACATGGCCGCAGGCGCAACACCGGTGGTGCCATCGTACGGCACCGCCATCACCGCTGCCGTACCGATGCCCAACCGCGCGAGATCACGCCAATACTCCAGGTCCATGTGCTCGATCAGGTCCGTGGGCGTGTGGTAGTTCGGGTTGCCATCGTGCTCGAGGTCCTCGACCACCAGGATCGCGCTGTAGCCCTCGGCCCAGAACGAGGCGTGGTCGCTGTACAGCGCACCGGGGTCGTTCACGGCGATGCTCAGGCCCAGGCCATACACGTCGTTCACCATCAAGGCCGTGTCCTTCAATGCGATGCTGTTGGCGATGGGCCGGACGTGGATGCGCAGAAGGCCGTCACCATTCCCATCGTAAGCGATCGCGTCCATGTTCACCACGGCGATGATCGCCGAATCGTTGGCCGCCTGCGCACCGGCGTAATAGCGGCTTCCCAACAGGCCCTGCTCCTCTTCGTCCCACAGGGCGAACACGATCGTGTTCTCGAAGCGATGGTCCGCCATCAAGCGCGCGGCTTCGAGCACGGCCACGCTCCCGCTGCCGTTGTCGTCAGCGCCCGGGGCGTTCACCGGGCCGCCGGGCATGGCGTCGTAGTGCCCGCAGATCACCACCTTCCGCTCGGGATGCACCGCGCCGCGCTTGCTGGCCAGGATGTTCTTCCCCCCGCCGCTGAACGGCTGCACGATCGGCGCATAGCCCAGCGCCGTGAAGCGCTGCTGGAGCCACTTCGCGGCCAGGGCATTGCCCGCATTGGCCTTGTTGCGTGAAAGGATCGAGCTGCTCACCGTCGCCCACGTCGACCGGCTGTTCGCCGGAAAGGCGTTCCAGTTCCCACACCATCGGGTCCAGGGAAACGCCATCGATGATCGACCGCACCACCGGATCCTGGGCACGGAGCGCGCATGCGAAGAGCAGAAGTGCCGGCAGCACACTGGTGCGGAGGAAGGCCCCATGCATGCGGACAAGGTAAGTGGCCGCGTGGCCTTGGAGCCTCCACGGTCCGGGCCATTCCGGAAGACCTACTGCTTGCGGAAGAAACCCTGCGAGTAATACCCGCCATAGACCGTGGACATGTGCTCGGGCTTATCCGCGAGGAACACGTCGCAGGCCATCTTCACCCCGGGGTTGGAATCCGCGCCCAACAGGGTGTGTCCGGGGTCATGGTAATCCATGAGCACCACGATAGCGTTCGGCGCCAGACGGGGATAAACACTGCGGAGCGCGTGCAGGATCAGGTCGCGGTGCTGCTCGTCGGGCAGACCGCTGCCACAATCGATGTGGGCGAAGGCGATGCGCTCCGGCAACTGGCCGGGCAACGTCGCGAAGATGTCGCCTTGGTGGATCACCGGCAACGGACGCTGGTTGCGCGCGAAGCGCATCTTCAACGTCGCCAACGGATCCGGGTCGATGCGGAGCGTGCGGAAATCATCGTACAGGTGAAGGAGCTTGCCGGAGCCCACGTCCTGCAGGATGCTTTGGAAGAACAGCGCAGTCTGTCCGTTATAGGAACCGATCTCCACCACGTCGCCCGGCACGCCGAACGCGATCACCTGGTCGAGCAGGTGGGCGAAGTTCATGCGGTGCTCGCGGGAGCTCATCACGCGCAGGTGGTCCGGTCCGCGCAGCGCGGAGTAGGCCAGGCGGAAGCGGTGCTTCACCTTGCCCCACTTGGTCGCAGGGGCTTGCCAGGTCTCCGACCCACCAAGGAACGCGCGCTCCTGATCGAGGAAGTGCATAGGGAGAGGGTTGAGCATGAGGATCAGCGGGCGCGTACGGGGACCGGCTCGGTGGCCACTTCAGCGGACCCTTCGTCCTCCTCGTCGTCCACGGGGTCGCTCCACTTGGCCTTCGATCCGTTGCGGTTCAGCTGCGCCGCGCCGCCCTGGATGGTGACGGCCACGGCCAGCACCAGGAACAGCAGCACGAACGCGACCATGAAATAGGGCGGCTTGTTCGGCACCGGCAGCATGGGCACGATCAGGAAGGCGCTGTTACTGAAGAACTGCATCACCAGCAGCACCGTGCCGCTCCGGGTGGTGTTGTAGGTCCACGTAAAGAAGACGCTCATGCTGAACATCGAGATGATGAACGCGAACCAGGGAATGCCATCGGGCACGCCCTCGCCGATCATCATCATCATCAGGTACCACGCCGCCCAGCCCAGGCCCGCCACGGTGGACGCGAAGAGGGCCGAATGCCGCTCCTGCAGCCGCGTTACGGTGAACCGGATCCACGAGGTCTCCTCCACCAGGGCGATGCCGATGAGGAAGGCGAAGTTGGTGATGAGGTTCGGGAACCAGTCGTGGTTGATCCAGCCGGGCCACACGTCCAGGCCAAGGGCGATCACGCCGAAGATGCCGAGGTAGCCCAAGAAGAACTTCCACACGAACGCCAAGGCATACCACTTCGGCGCCACGCGCCAGTGCAGGAACGAGCTGAACAACTTCCGGATGCCGGCCCACCCGTCCAGGTAGAGGGTCAGCAGCATGGCGATGCCCAAGGGAAAGAACACGCGGAAGCGGAACACCATGTGGGCCACGTGCGCGCCGGGCGAATCGCTATGCATCTTCTGCCCAGGAGGGATGAGGTACCACGTGGTGAGCACCACGCCGAACTGAGCGAGCAGGGTGAGCGTGATGAACGTAGCGACCGGATAGCGGGAGAGGAACTTCCTCATGGTGTTGCGTAACGGGCCCTGCCCGTTCTTCTTTGTGGTTGCGTTTGAACGGCTCCTGTATGCCGTGGGTTTCGGCTAGAGCCTGACGATGCGCTGTGTGAACCGGCGCCCGCCGGCCTCCACCACGACAAGGTAGGTACCGGCCACTGGCAATTCCATGCTCCAGCGGGCGGGCACCCGCCCCCGGATGCCCCCGATGCGCCTGCCGCCCAGGTCGAACACGGTGACGGCCGTTACGCGGGCATCCGCGCCGAGCACCACGAGCGGACCGCTCTGCACGGGGTTCGGGAACAGGCGCAGACCAAGCTCGGCCAGGCCATCCACGCCCGTGCTGACGTCCATGAACGAGGTTTCGCACACGAGCACCGGCGTATTGTCCGCTGCATCATACAGGGTGCGGAAGCGGTCGATCTCCACGCTCGTGTGGCTGAACATCTCCTCCATCCACTTGGGCGGAACGCTCTGGTACCACACGCGGGCGCTCACATGCACCGTGCCCGTGGAACCGTGCATGGGCACGTGGTAATGCACGATGTCCGTGCCGCTGCCCTCCTGCCCCCCTGCATCGCGGTTGAAGTCCACGTCCGATGGCAGCACGTTAGCCACGTAGGCCGTGTCATAGGAATAGTGCGCCGCGGTGAAGCCCGAAGGTGGTAGGCGGTTGTCCTTCAGCTTGTAGCTGGCGCGTTCGAGCACCGTGGTCTTGTTCCCGTTCACGTCGCCCATCACCATCTCATAGATCTGCACCTGGTCCGCAGTGCGCACCATGTCGTAATGCGGCTCCCACTGGGCGTCGTGGCCGATCACTTCGTAACGGCCGTTCCAGCCGCCGCTGTGGAAGAGCGTATCGCCGCCGTCATCGGTCATCACCAGCTCCACCCAGGCGCGCCGCGCGGGGTAGCCGCTGGGGAACTTGTGGCCGGCGATGTTGGTCAGCTTCACCTCCACGAAGGCGGTATCCTCATCGCGGCCACGCATCGCGGCCTCCAGCAGCAGCGAGTGCCGTTGCAGCAGGGCCTTCGTGCGGGCGATGGTGCTGTCGAACTGCGTGGCGGTGGCGCTCACCCCCAGCTCATCGCCGTTGTTCTTCAGCATCTCCAGCATGAAGGTGTTCGCCCCGGCGAAGTGGTGCAGCCCGAAGGGTGTCTTTGGCTGCAGGAAGATGTAGTTCGCGGAAAGCACCACGCCCATATCATCGTTCAACAACGGCATGTGGCAGCCCTGGCAGGTGATGCCGCTTTCAGGGTGCTCCTTGTTGTTGAAGTCGGAGTTGAGCCATTCATGGTAGGTGGATTGCTCCACGAACTCGGTACCGGTAAGCCCGCCCTGGGATCCGCCGTGGCGGTGATCAGCGTGTGGCACCCTGCGCACAGGCCGGCATCCAGGATGTGCGCGCCATAGTGCGGCTCATACCCCACGAAGCTGGCCATGGGCGCCCCGAACACGTTGTCGAACGGCCCATAGATGGGGCGGCCCAGCGTGTCGAACCTCAGTTGCCCCGAGAAAAGCAATCCGATGCTGTCCGCGCGCTGGATGTGGCAGGGCACGCAGCTTACGCCGTCCAGGGCCAATGAATCGTTCCGCAGTTCAGCGAAGCTGTATGGGCCATGGCCTTGGAGGTGCTTGTCGTAGCGCGCCGAGGGCGCATGGCAGCTGGTGCATTTATCCTCCAGTTCCACCTGATGGCCGGGGTTCACCAGCACCTCGTGGCTCACTTTCGCCTGCCAGAAGGGGTCCTTGGCGCTGTTGGCCATCATGGAACTGCGCCAATCGTCCACCACGTTCACGTCGCGCCCGTCCTCCGTCATCATGGCGAAACCCGTAGGGTCGTGGCCATGGCATCCCGCGCAACGGCCACTGCCCATGAAATAGTGGTTGCGGGCCATGGTGAGCGGAGCACCCTCGGCACCGGAGCGGGCATCACCACCATCCGGCGCAGCAGCGAAGGCCGCAGGCACGCCGCCATCGCTCCAAGCGGCCAGCAAGGCCACCGAACCGATCACCAACGCACAGATACCGATCCGCGTCAGCAGCATACGGGACTTGTTCATCAGAGGACCATCCACGGCCGAGAAAGCCGGGGGTCTGTTCTACGTAGGTATGGCCGGGAAGGGTGCGCGATCAGCTACCCCGCTGGGAGCCTTTCCGCACGGGCGTGCTCTTCGCCTTGCCACCCGTGGCGGCCTTGGGGGCTGCGGCAGCCTTCTTCGTGGCAGCGCTGGTGGACTTGGCGGACTTCTTCGTCCCCTCCGCCTTCTTCTTGTCCGCGGCCTTGCCCGACGCTTCTTCAGCGGCCTCCTTCTTTTCTTCTTTCGCCGTGAAGGCGCCCGCTTTCAACAACAAGGCGTACCAACTGAAGAGCTTGCGCACGTCGCTCGGATAGATGCGCTCACGATCATGGTCCGGCAGGGCTTCGCCCAGCTTCGCGTAGAGCGCGTCCACATCACCTTTCGGGTCGGCACTGGGGCCACCTTTCTCCACCTTGTGCAGCTGCTCCAGCACCTTGCTCAAGGGAACGTCATCCCCCTTGGTGAACATGCTGATCTCATCCAGCGAGCTCACGCGCACGCTGGCATGCACCGGCACGCGCTTGCCGTCCTCCAGGGACTCGGCGATGAGGGCTTGACGGCCTTGGGCCACTACACGGTACAGACCGGACTTGCCGGTTATGGAGATGATCTTCGAAAGGTCCATGTGCGGGTTGCGGGGAGCAAACATAACCAAGCCCGCGCCAAACGGGACGCACGGATATATTTGGCCACGATGCCAGCTTCTCTTCCTTTCCGCACCTACCTCATCACAGGGGGAGCGGGGTTCGTGGGCAGCTCCCTCGCCCTGCGGCTGAAACGGGAGGTCCCCGGAGCGGAGGTGATCGCGCTGGACAACCTGAAGCGCCGCGGCAGTGAACTGAACCTGCCCCGCCTCCGGGAGGCCGGCGTGAAGTTCATCCACGGCGACGTGCGTGAGCGCAGCGACCTGCTGGGCCTGCCCCACATCGATGCCTTGGTGGAATGCAGCGCCGAGCCGAGCGTGCTCGCGGGTTACCAGGGTGGCGCCGATTACGTGCAGGACACGAACCTGGTGGGCACGCTGAACTGCCTGGCGCTCGTGGCCCGCGACAAAGCGGACCTTGTCTTCCTCAGCACCAGCCGGGTGTACCCCATCGCCGCCATCAACGCGATGTGCATAGAGGAGAGCGAGGGGTTCCGGATCGATCCGGCATCGGCGCCTGTGGGGGCCGGTGAACGAGGCATCGCAGAGGACTTTCCCGTGGCGGGTGCGCGCACGCTATACGGGGCCACGAAGCTCGCCAGCGAGCTGATGATCGAGGAGTATGCCCAGATGCATGGCTTCCGCTACGTGATCGATCGCTGCGGGGTGATCGCCGGGCCATGGCAGATGGGCAAGACGGACCAAGGCTTTGTGCTGCTGTGGCTGGCCCGGCACCTCTGGCAGCAGCAGCTGGCCTATACCGGCTTTGGCGGGCAGGGCAAGCAGGTACGCGACGTGCTGCACGTGGACGACCTGTGCGACCTGGTGCTGGCGCAATTGAACGACATGGACCGTGTGAACGGACACGTGCTGAACGCTGGCGGCGGAGCCAAGAACGCGGATACGCTCCGAGGCTTCACCGATCGCTGCGCACGGATCACCGGCAACCACATCGCGGTGGGCAGCGATCCCGCCGAACGGCCGGGCGACCTGAAATTGTACGTAACGGACAACACGCGGGTGACCGCGTTGACGGGGTGGGCGCCCAAGCGCGACATCGATACGCTGTTACAAGATTCACTGGCGTGGCTGAGGCAACACGAGGAGCAGCTGCGCGTCATACTCGGACAATAAAACACAGGGAAGCATGAGCGTAGTGGTGATCACGGGATCGGGGGGGCTCATCGGCAGTGCGGCCGTTGACTTCTTCAAGGACCATTTCGATACCGTGGTGGGCATGGACAACGACATGCGCGCCACGTTCTTCGGACCCGAGGCCAGCACGCGGTGGAACGTGGACGAGCTGAAGGAACGGGTGCCGAACTACCGCCACCACGACCTGGACATCCGTGACCGGGCGGCCCTGGAACGCGTGTTCAGTGAGTACGGGAAGGCCATCACCTTGGTGGTGCATACCGCCGCGCAACCCAGCCACGACAAGGCGGCGCAGATCCCCTTCCTCGACTTCGAAGTGAACGCCAACGGCACGCTGAACCTGCTCGAGCTCACGCGCCAGCATTGCCCCGAGGCCACGTTCATTTTCACCAGTACCAACAAGGTCTACGGCGACAACCCGAACTCCCTGCCACTGATCGAACTGGACACGCGCTGGGAGGTGGACCCTTCGCACCCGTACGCGGCGGAAGGCATCGACGAGCGGATGAGCATCGACCACACCAAGCACTCGCTCTTCGGCGCCAGCAAAGTGGCCGCGGACGTGCTGGTGCAGGAATATGGCCGCTATTTCGGCCTGCGCACGGGCGTGTTCCGCGGCGGCTGCCTCACCGGCCCACGCCACAGCGGCGCGCAGCTGCATGGGTTCCTCAGCTACCTGATGAAATGCGCCATCACCCGCACGCCCTATACCATCTTCGGATACAAGGGCAAGCAGGTACGCGACAACATCCATTGCGACGACCTGGTGTCCATGTTCCACCACTTCCACCAAGCCCCACGCCCGGGCGAGGTGTACAACGCGGGCGGCGGGCGCTTCAGCAACGTGAGCATGATGGAGGCGCGCGCGCTGTGCGACGAGATCACCGGGAACACGATGGTGATGCGCTACTCCGACCAGGCGCGCATCGGCGACCACATCTGGTACGTGAGCGACACGCGCCGCTTCCAGGAACATTACCCCGGATGGCGCTATCGCTACGGCATGAAGGAGACGCTGGTGCAGATCTTCGAGGAAATGACCAAACGCATGCACTGATGGATCTCGATCGCATCTACGAGTACCGGTTCAAGAACGTCGACCACGCGAAGCGCGGCATGGTATGGGGTGAGCTCGCACGTTTCCTGCATGGCCGCATGGGCCGTCCGGAAGTGATGCTCGACCCAGCGGCGGGCATGTGCGAATTCATCAACCTGGTGCCGAGCAAGGAGCGCTGGGCGGTGGACATGAACGAGCCGTTCATCCGCCAGCATGCGCAGAAGGACATCCACATCGTGATCGGCGACACGCTGAAGGCCGATCTGCCGAACGACCATTTCGACGGCATCTTCGTAAGCAACTTCCTGGAGCACCTGCACACGCAGGAAGAAGTTGCGGACTTCCTGGGCAAGATGTACCGCCACCTGAAGAAAGGCGGCCGCATTGCCGTGATGGGCCCCAATTTCAAGTACGTCTACAAGGAATACTTCGATTTCGCCGACCACACCGTGGTGCTGAGCGAGCTGGGCGTGGCCGAGCACCTCTACGGGGCGGGCTTCGGGATCGAGGCGATCCACCCGCGCTTCCTGCCGTTGAGCTTCCGCGGAGGTCTACCCATCAACCGCACGCTGGTGCGCGCCTACCTCGGCATGCCGTGGGCGTGGCGCTTCTTCGGCAAGCAGTTCCTGGTGATCGGCCGCAAATGAAGCTCAGCGTGGTCATCCCTGCCCACAACGAGGCGGGCAGCATCACGGAAACGCTGGTCGGCATCCACGACGAGCTCGTGAAGGAGGCCGTACCACACGAAATCCTCGTGGTGAACGACCACTCGCGCGACGACACCGGCGCGCTGATCGACGCCCTGCGCGCGCGCATCCCCACGCTTCGGCGGGTGGATAACGAAGGCCCGGGCGGCTTCGGCATGGCCGTCCGCTGCGGGCTCGATCACTTCAGCGGCGACTACGTGGCGATCATGATGGCGGACCTCTCCGATTCGCCGCAGGACCTGGTGCGCTTCTACCGGAAGATGCAGGAGGGATACGATTGCGTTTTCGGCTCGCGCTGGATCCGCGGCGGGCAGGTGATCGATTATCCGTGGCTGAAGCGCCGCATCAACCGCGTGGCGAACAGCATCGTGCAAGTGTGCTTCCGCCTGAAATACAACGACTGCACCAACGCCTTCAAGCTCTACCGCCGCGGCACCATCGAAGGGCTGAAGCCGTTCCTGGCGCCGCACTTCAACCTCACGCTGGAGCTGCCGCTGAAAGCGATCGTGCGCGGCTACAGCTACACCGTGCTACCCAACAGCTGGCGCAACCGCAAGGCGGGCGAAAGCAAATTGAAGATCAAGGAGATGGGCAGCCGGTACTTCTTCATCCTGCTCTATTGCCTGATCGAGAAACACTTCTCGCGCGGCGATTTCCGCAAGCGTGATCAGCCTACCCCTTCCCCATGCGCAAGGAAAGAACACAACCCGTGACGATGGGCGCGCGCCTGCTCACATTGTTCAGCGATCGCCGCACCTATTGGGTACTGATCATCCTGAACACGCTGTTGACGCTCGCCATGGTCTGGGGCCAGCGCAACGCCAGGGGTGGGGACTTCCTCGCCTACATCGGGTTGGCGCAAGGGATCCTGCACGGGGACTACTCGATGTGGTGGCGGCTCGCCGAGCCCATTCCCGATACGTTCCGGACGCCGGGCTATCCGCTCTACATCGCGTTCTTCCTGGGCGTGTTCAAGACCTGGCGGTCAATGATCGTTGCGCAGACCTTGATGTATGCTCTGAGCATCCACCTCAGTTTCAAGCTGATCGATCGGTTCCAAGGCGGGCTGGCCGCGAAGAACATCTTCCTCTTTCTGCTGCTGCCCCTGCCGATGATCCTCTACTACATGCCGCTGGTATCGCCGGAGATGCCCGTGATCCTATGCCTGTCGTTATTGTTGTGGGCCGACCCGATCTATAAGAAGCCCACGTGGCTGGCGGCCGTCGGCATCGGGTTGCTATGGGGCTTCGTATTCCAATGCCGCCCAGTGTTCCTGCTATTCCCCTTTCTCCGCGCCGGGTTCGATCTGCTGCTCGCACGGCGCATTATCGCATGGGACCGCGCGGGCGTGATCCTGGTCACGTTCATGGCCACGCTGCTGCCCTATGGCTTTTGGAACCACCACTACCACGGGAAGTTCAGTCTTACCCCGTTGGAGGGCGGCGGCGGTGTGATGCACATCGGCTACTGGGCCGGCCGGATCCCGAACTACCAGGAGATGCGCTACTGGGGTAACATCACCGGTGATGAGACCGTGATCTTCGTCCCGCGCGATTCAGTGGCGGCCAACATCGTGGCGTTCAACCGCGAATGGGACAGCATCGATGCCGCGCTCGTACCCTTCGTCACTCATCAGGATTCATTGATGCTGATGATGAACAGCGTGGGCATGCCGTATGCCGTCAAGTCATACTCCGCCGGGTTCACCCTGGAGCGTGAGCGGCTGATGAAGGAGCACATGCTCCAGGACATTAAGAAGGACCCGTGGTACTACATCAAGTACAAACTGTATTCGACCTTCCGCCTGTGGATCAATATGGTGCCACGCACGGAATTCCAGGAGACCGACCTGGCGGGTAAGATCAAGCTCATTGCCCTGAGCGCGATCTCCCTGATCATGTTCGTGGGCGCCATCGTGGTGATCACCATGGCGCACCGCCGCGGGGTCCTGTCGATCAAGGACACCTATCCGCTGCTCGTGCTGATCATCTACTGCTGGCTGGTGCACGTGCCGTTCGTCATCCAAACGCGCTACACGGTGCCGGTGCGGATGGCGCTCTACCTGTATATGGGCCTGGCGATCGCCGGCCTGCTCGGCCACCGCTCGCTGAAGCCGACCCGCGAAATGGACTAGGTCTTCTGCTTCCGCTTCCTCGCGGCCGGGAACAGGATGTTGTTCAGGATGAGCCGGTAGCCCGCTGAGTTCGGGAACAGGCTCAGGTCCGTGGGCGGGTCGCCCACCATGTGCTGGTAGTCCTCGGGGTCGTGGCCGCCATAGAAGGTCCATTGGCCCAGGCCGTATTCCCCGTGGATGTACTTGGCGGTACCCTGGGCCTTGTTCTCGCCCATCACCACCACGTTCGGCTTCACCAGCGACTTGCGGAACGCCGTGGTCTGCCCCATGAAGCCATGCACCACCTGTTCGTGGTCCTGGCACAGCATGCTGGGCACCACGTCCCACTTCGCGCTGAAATCGAACAGGGTGAAGAAATCACGCGTCTCACCGATGGAGCTGTGGATGTCCGTGGCATCGATGTCGCTGAACTCGTAGACCATCGGGTCCGTCACCAAGCGGAAATCCCGGAAGGCGAAGCTCTTGTTGAAATCGAGCTTCTGTTGCGCCTGCGGATCGATCGGATCATGATCGAACTCCGGCGTGCAGATGTCCACGCCCTCCGCCGCCAGCGCGATGTCGTAGCTGTCCGTACCACTGCACATGGTGAAGAGGTAGCCGCCACCGGCCACGTAGTCGCGGATGCGCCCGGCCACCGCGCCCTTCATCTGGCTCACCTTGGCGAAGCCGAGTTGCGCCGCCATCGCCTCGCTCTCGCGCACCTGGTCCTGGTACCACGCAGCGTTGCGGAACTGCCGGTAGAACTTTCCGTACTGTCCGGTGAAATCCTCGTGGTGCAGGTGCAGCCAATCATACTGTGGCAGCACCCCGTTGATCACCTCCTTGTCATAGATGCGCGTGTAGGGGATCTCCGCATAGGTCATCACCAACGCCACGGCATCGTCCCACGGCTGGAAGCCCTCCGGCGCGTACACGGCGATCTTCGGCGCCTTCTCCAACTTCACCACTTCCATGTTCACCTCGGGGTCCGCGATCTCCGCCAGGATGGCATCGGCCTGCGCATCGGCGATCACGTTGAAGGTGACGCCGCGGATCATGCACTCCTGCTCAATCGCCTGGAAATGGTCGATGAGGAAGCTGCCGCCCTTGTAGTTCAACAACCATTCCACGGTCACGTCGCGCTGGAGCGTCCAGTAGGCGATGCCATAGGCCTTCAGGTGGTCCTTCTGGCTCTTGTCCATGGGGATCAGCAGCTTGCTGGCCCAAGCCGGAGCAAGGGTCAGCAACAGCGCGAAGAGGAACGCCGCACGGAGCAACGTGGAGGAAGGATCAGAAAGGCGCGATGTCGTCGTTGCCGTCATCATCGTTCATGCGGCTGGGCCGTGTGATGGTGTGGGCACCATCCGATCCCATGCCACCCCCAAAGTTAATGGGGGTGGTCTCCAGGTCCGCGAACTTGGCCAGTTCGGGAATGAACCGCAGGCGGACGTTGTCGATGGCGCCGTTCCGGTGCTTGGCCACGATCACCTCGCCGATGCCGAGGGTGCTGCCGTTCTCGTCCTCATAGATCTTGTAGTACTCCGGGCGGTACAGGAAGCAGACCAGGTCGGCGTCCTGCTCGATGGCACCGGATTCCCGCAGATCGCTCAGCATCGGGCGCTTGTCGCCACCGCGGGTCTCCACGGCGCGGCTCAGCTGGCTCAAGGCGATGATCGGCACGTCCAGCTCCTTCGCGATGCTCTTGATGGAGCGGCTGATCTGGCTGATCTCCTGCTCGCGGTTGCCGCCGTTCTTGCCTTCGCCACCGGCGGTCATCAGCTGCAGGTAGTCGATGATGATCAGCTCCACGTTGTGCTGGCTCTTCAGGCGGCGGCACTTGGCGCGCAGTTCGAAGATGTTCAGCGCGGGCGTGTCGTCGATGAAGATGGGCGCGTTGGTGAGGCGGGCGATGTGCTGGTGCAGGATGGTGAACTCCGGGTCGCTCAGGTCGCCCTTGCGGAGCTTCTCGCTGCTGATGCCGGCCTCACTCGCGATCAGACGGGTGACGAGCTGGGTGCTGCTCATCTCCAAGCTGAACACGGCCACCGCCTTCTTGTGCTCCACGGCGATGTTGCGCGCCATGCTGAGCACGAAGGCCGTTTTACCCATGGCGGGACGTGCCGCCACGATGATCATGTCGCTGCGCTGCCAGCCGGCGGTGAGCTTGTCCAACTGCACGAAGCCCGTGGGCACGCCGCTCACGCCGTCGCTCTTGTTCTTGGCGGTCTCGATCTGGGCGATGGCGCCCTGGATCAGCTCGCTCATCGGCTCGTAGTTCCGCTTCAGGTTGCCGCTGGTGATGGCGTACATCTCCTGCTCGGTCTTGTCCAGCAGGTCGAACACATCGCTGGACTCGTCGAAGGCATCGCGCATCGTATCCGCGCTGATGCGGATCGAACTCGCGCATGATGTGCTTCTGGCTGATGATGCGCGCGTGGTACACCACGTTCGCGCTGCTGGCCACCTTGTTGGTGAGCTGGCTGATGTAGAACGGCCCGCCCACGATGTCCAGTTCGCCACGCTTCTTCAGTTCCTGCGTCACCGTCAGGATGTCGATCGGCTGATCGCCGCGGAAAAGCCCTTGGATGGCATCGAAGATGCGGCGGTGCGCGTCCACGTAGAAGCTCTCGGGGCGCAGGATATCGATCGCCTCGTTCACCGCGTTGCGCTCCAGCATCATGGCGCCGAGCACGGCCTGCTCCAACTCAGGGGCTTGCGGAGGGAGTTTGCCGGCCTCGAGCGAGGTGTCGATCAAGGACGGTGCCGGCCTGCGCTTGCTGCGGTCGGTGGTGCGTGCGGGAGAGCTGTCGGCCATGGAAAAGGGCGCCGAAGATAGACGGCGCATCGCCCCTTGAAGGTACCCACACGATCTTCCTGTTCGCATTGCATCAACGATCCCCTTATGAACACGTGTTGATGAACTACTTCGGCCGTGCTGGACGTTACTTTGGCGTAATGCGCTATCAACATCGCCTGTGCTGGCTTGCCCTCCCGGTGGTGCTCCTGGCGGCATGCAAGAAGGAGCGCACCAACGGGCCGCTCCGCATCACGATCGTCTCGCCGGGCGGCGGTTCCACGCTGGTAGTGCCCGATACCCTTACGGCCACGCTGCAAGTGAGCGACGACGCGCGCGTGGAACACGTTTCCATCCAACTGGTGGATGCGAACGGCGTCCCCATCACCCCGGGGGCAACGGCCACGCCCGCCGGCACAACGGTGATCTTGCGGATCCCCGTGCGTTCCGAACGCATCCGCAGCGGCGACTACGCCCTGGTGGCCACCGCATCCGGCGGCGGCACCGATGCGCACGACTTCCGCACGGTGCACGTGGTGGCCGTGCCGCCGCGGCTGCGCGCGGTGTTCGCGTTCACCTCCGTGGGCAGCACCACGGGCCTTTCCCGGATCGACAGCGCGGGCAGCGTGTCGGCGCTCACCTCCTGGAACATGGATGCCACGGGCGCGGCCGCCAGCTCCTACGACCAAATGCTCTACGTATGCGGCGGCGTCACCGGCGACCTGCTGGCCCTGGACGCGAACGATCGGTCCGTGCAATGGTCCAAGCCGAACCTCAGCCTGCCGGGCGCACCGTACTTCTCCGCGCTGGGCTTCGGCGGCGACATACGCCCTTATGTGGCCACCAGCGATGGCTTCCTCCGCGGGTACAACGCCTCCACGGGCCTGGGGGAGTTCACGGCCGCGCTCCCATCGGGCTTCCGCGGGGACCGCGTGCTGGTGGTGGGCGAACGCGTCTTCTGCAGCATGCACCACATCGCCACGCAGGAACAACGGTTGCGGACCTACCAGCGCAGCTCCGGCGCACCGATCGGCGATCAGTTGCTGACGCAGGTGCCTGTGGGCCTCTTCAAGCGTTCCACCGATGCCCTGCTGCTGTTCGGCAACACGGCCGGGCACAGCGTGGTGGAGGAACGGAACGTGGAGCTGGGCGGCGCGTGGCAGCCACGCGCATGGTCCCAGCCCATCGCGGCGGTGGAACAAGTGGATGGCGACACCTGGATCCTGGCCTTGGCCGATGGCACGATCGAACGGTTCACGTATGCGAACACCTCCTCCCAGCCGATCGCACAGATCGCGGACGTGCAGGCCCTGGCCTATGACCCGCTGAACGGCCTGCTATACATAGGGGCCGGCACACAGGTGCTGGCGATCGATCCCTTGACGGGCCAAATCGGCGCCACCTACACCATCGGCGGGGAAGTGCGATACGTGGTGCCCTTGTTCAACCGGTAGCAAAGGCTCACTTCGCCTTCATCACCACGCCCATCGAGCAGAACTTGTCCACACGACGGTCCACGAGCTTGTCGGGATCGACCTTGGTGAGCTTGTTCAGGTGCTTGATCACCTCGGTCTTCACGATGCGGCACGCCTCGGGGATGTCCGCGTGGGCGCCGCCCACCGGCTCGGGGATGATGCCGTCGATGAGCTTGCTCTTCAGCATGTCCTCCGGGGTCAGCTTCAGCGCGCTCGCAGCCTGCTCCTTGAAATCCCAGCTGCGCCAGAGGATGGAGGAACAGGATTCCGGCGAGATCACGCTGTACCACGTGTTCTCCAGCATCAGCACCTTGTCGCCCACGCCGATGCCCAGCGCACCGCCCGAGGCGCCTTCGCCGATGATCACACAGATGATCGGCACGCGCAGCTGGCACATCTCCAGGATGTTCCGCGCAATGGCCTCGCCCTGGCCGCGCTCCTCCGCCTCCAGTCCGGGGAAGGCACCGGGCGTATCGATCAGCGTCACCACCGGCTTGTTGAACTTCTCCGCCAGCTTCATCAGGCGCAGGGCCTTCCGGTAGCCTTCGGGATTGGCCATGCCGAAGTTGCGGTACTGCCGCATCTTGGTATTGACCCCTTTCTGCTGGCCGATGAACATCACCGACCGGCCTTCCACCAGGCCAAAGCCGCCCACCATCGCCTTGTCGTCCCTCACCGTGCGATCGCCGTGCAGCTCGATGAACGAACCGTTCGTGATGTGCTCGATGTACTTCAGCGTGTATGGACGGTCGGGATGGCGGCTCACCTGCACGCGTTCCCAAGGGGTCAGTTTGCTGTAGATCTCCTTGCGGGTCTCCTGCAATTTCTTTTGCAGGTCCTTCAACGTGGGGGCCACGTCCACCTGGCCCTGCGCGGCCACCTCCTTCAACTTCTCGATCTGCTCGATGATGTGCTGGATCGGCTTCTCGAACTCCAGGAAGGTCTGCATATCCGTGTATTCGGAGAGGCGAAGGTAGAAGAGTTCCCCTCGGACGCTCCATTGCTTCCTTGCATGATGCACCCATGGAATAAGTTCGCGCCGCCATGCTTGCCTTTCCGTTCGCCAAAATCAACCTGGGGCTCAACGTAGTGCGCAAGCGCGCGGACGGATTCCACGTGATCGAAAGCGTACTGGTGCCGATTCCCTTGCACGACGCCGTGGAGATCGTGACGGACCCCACGCTACGGCCGAACGAAGCGATCTTCACGCGATCCGGCATCCCCGTGCCCGGCGACCCGCAGGACGATCTGTGCCTGAAGGCCGTACGGGCCGTGCAAGCAGCGCGCACGCTGCCCGGACTGCGGCTGCACCTGCACAAAGTGATCCCTACCGGTGCGGGGTTGGGCGGAGGCTCCAGCGATGCCGCCCACGTGCTCTTGTTGTTGAACGACCTGTTGGACCTGCAGTTGGGCCGTGCGGAATTGCACGCCATGGCGGCCACGCTCGGCAGCGATTGCCCCTTTTTCCTGGAGGAACGCCCGCAACTGGCGGAAGGCCGAGGCGAACAGCTGTCCCCCATCACGCTGGATCTCCGCGGGCAGTGGCTGGTGCTGGTGAATCCCGGCATCCACGTCGGCACGGCGGAGGTCTATCGGAACACGGTCCCTACCGAGCGCTCGATCGATCTGCCGGCGGCCCTGGCCCGGAATTCGGACACTTGGCGGACCAGCGTGGTGAACACCATGGAGCCCTACGTATTCCGCACCCATCCGGCCATCGCCGCGCTCCATGCGACCCTGCATGGCATGGGCGCCTACTACGCAGCCATGAGCGGATCGGGCTCCAGCGTGTTCGGCCTGTTCAGGGAGCGGCCGGTACTACCGTCCTTCCCTGTCGGCCACCACGTGTGGTGCCTTCAGCTCTGAGGGCCTGCCGAACCGGGACAAAAGGAGCGATCGGAACGCCAAGGAGCGATCCTCTGATCATCTCATTACCTGATCATCTGATCCCGCTCACGGCAGGAAGCCCGGCAGCAGGCGCCCCAGTTCGGCGGCATCGTACGGCTTGGCGACGATATGGAGCTTCGGGTCCAGCAGGTAGAAGCTCGGTGTCGCCTTTACCTGATAGGCCTTGGCCGAGCTGGCCCCCCAGCCGATGAACTCGCTGTAGCTGGGCCAGGTGATCGCGCTCTCCTTGATCCGCTCCTTGAACTCCGCGCTGTCCGCATCCAGCGCCAACCCCACGATCCCAAGCCTTTCGGCGCATATTCCTGGTAGAGCTCCTTCAACCGCGGCATCTCGCCGTGGCAATGATCGCACGTGCTGGAATAGAAGAAGAGCAGCGTGTACCGGTGGAGCTTCGTTTCCTTCGATAACGGGAACGTCCGGCCCTGATCGTTGAGCGTGAGGTCCGTACCCGTGGCCCCCACCGCCACTTTCAGCATCTCATCAACACGTGCCTGCAATGCAGGGGATAAAGCGATGGGCACCTTCCCCCGCAGCACGTAGCGGTCCAGGAGGTATTGGGCCGCCTGGTCCGGGCCGTAGGTGGAGTACAGGTCCAGCAGATGCTCCAGCATGTAGACCTGGCAGGAAGGATCGCGGCCGGCCAGGGCCATCAGTGTATCGGAAGCCGCCAGGAACTGGCCCTCGTGCCGCGCGTTCAGGTTGCGCAGGAAGGTGATCACCGCCTGATCGTACACGGGGCTCCGTAGCAGGGTGGGATCGCTGAAGATCGAACACGCCGGCCACGGCCATGGGCTTCTGGCCCGCCACTTCCGCCAGGGCGGCATCCGCGCGCGTAAGCTTGGCGAAGTAGCTGTCGGGGGCGCCATTGATGAGCCATTGCACATGGTGCACGCGCTCGCGTTCGGCCCGATTGGAGATGCTGTCCTGTTCCAGCAGGGCCGCATGGTCCGTGGGCTTCAGCGAGGCCTTGGCGCGGTAGGCCGCCGTTCGCACGGCTTGCGCCTCACGCGTCACGGCATGCAGTTCGAGTAGCCGCTGGTTCTCATCCGAGGTGCGCACCCGCATGTGCTCGCTCAGCGGGCGCCCGCCCAGATCGATCGCTACAAGCGGCTCGCGGCCATCGAGGATGAGGTCCACGCGGTCCGAGTCCGTGAGGGCCAGCGCAAAGAGGCCGGGCGTATCCACACGGGGGTGGAACACGAAGCGGCCATCGGGACCGGTGCGGACCGAATCCACCGGCAGGCATTGCTCGCCGCGGTAGGCGCGCAGGTAGATGGTGCGAGGGGCCTCGCCGTGCAATACGCCCTCGATGGTCTGTGCCGCGGCATGGTCAGCGACCAGCAACAGCGGGAGAAGGAGGCTGAAAGGATAGCGGAACACGGGGCAAGGATACGCGCGAAGGCGTTGCCGATGGACAAGGATGATGCCGCAGGCACCAAAAAAAGAACCCCGGCCATTGCTGGTCGGGGTTCAGATCGGCGACGACATACTCTCCCAGGCTATCAGCCTAGTACCATCTGCGCTGGTGAGCTTAACTTCTCTGTTCGGAATGGGAAGAGGTGGACCTCACCGCAATTGTCACCTGAAATCGTAAATACGATTTGAAGTGCTGTTAGACCGTACCAAAACAGACGATAATCGTCCACTGAACAGACCTATGAAGGTCAAAGTCTACGGGTAATTAGTACTACTCGGCTTTGCCATTGCTGACTTTACACCTGTAGCCTATCAACGTGGTCATCTTCCACGACCCTTAAAAGAAGTCTCATCTTGAGGTGGGCTTCGTGCTTAGATGCTTTCAGCGCTTATCCCATCCGAACATAGCTACCCAGCGGTGCCTCTGGCGAGACAACTGGTACACTAGCGGTTCGTCCACCACGGTCCTCTCGTACTAATGGTAGCTCCCCTCAAACTTCTAACGCCCGCAACAGATAGGGACCGAACTGTCTCACGACGTTCTGAACCCAGTTCACGTGCCACTTTAATCGGCGAACAGCCGAACCCTTGGGACCTTCTCCAGCCCCAGGATGTGACGAACCGACATCGAGGTGCCAAACCATTCCGTCGATATGAGCTCTTGGGAATGATCAGCCTGTTATCCCCGGCGTACCTTTTATCCTATGAGCGATGGCCCTTCCATATGGAACCACCGGATCACTTTGCCCTAGTTTCCTACCTGTTCGACTTGTCTGTCTCACAGTCAAGCACCCTTATGCCAATATACTCGTCGCACGGTTACCAAGCGTGCTGAGGGTACCTTTGGAAGCCTCCGATACTCTTTTGGAGGCGACCACCCCAGTCAAACTACCCACCACACACTGTCTCCCTGTTTCGCAGGGATTAGACATCAGATGACAGAAGGGTGGTATTTCAACGTTGACTCCACGATGCCTAGCGACACCGCTTCAAAGTCTCCCACCTATCCTACACATCGGGCAGCCGATGTCAATGTGAAGCTATAGTAAAGGTGCACGGGGTCTTTCCGTCCCGTTGCGGGTATCCGGCATCTTCACCGAAACTACAATTTCACCGAGCTCGTGGCTGAGACAGTGCTCAGATCGTTACACCATTCGTGCAGGTCGGAACTTACCCGACAAGGAATTTCGCTACCTTAGGACCGTTATAGTTACGGCCGCCGTTTACTGGGGCTTCGATTCAAAGCTTTGCCTTGCGGCTGACCTCTCCTCTTAACCTTCCAGCACCGGGCAGGTGTCAGGCCCTATACGTCATCTTTCGATTTCGCAGAGCCATGTGTTTTTGTTAAACAGTCGCCTGAGCCATTTCATTGAAACCTACCGAAGTAGGTACCGCTTATTCCGAAGTTACGCGGTTAATTTGCCTAGTTCCTTAGCCACGGATCACTCGAGCGCCTCAGGATACTCTCCTTGACCACCTGTGTCGGTTTGCGGTACGGGCGGCCCATATCTGAAGCTTAGAGGTTTTTCTCGGAAGTCTGATTAAGGTCAATGTATTCGGCCGAAGCCTCCTGCTACTGTCGGGTTTCAGCAACACCGGTGGATTTACCTGCCAGCGCTATACCTACGCCCTTCACCGTGCTATTCCGTCAGCACGGAGACCGTTCACTCCTTCGTCACCCCATCGCAATATGGGTCGGTTGCGGAATATTGACCGCATGTCCATCAGCTTCGCCTGTCGGCTACACCTTAGGTCCCGACTAACCCTGATCCGATTAACGTTGATCAGGAAACCTTGGTCTATCGGCGGGCAGGTTTTTCACCTGCCTTATCGTTACTTATGCCTACATTTTCTTTTCCGGACGCTCCAGAGTGCCTTACGGTACGCCTTCAACGCCGACCGGAATGCTCTCCTACCGCTTCTTACGAAGCCCACAGCTTCGGTGGTGTGTTTGATGCCCGATCATTATCCATGCCGGACCGCTCGACTAGTGAGCTGTTACGCACTCTTTAAATGAATGGCTGCTTCCAAGCCAACATCCTAGCTGTCAATGCAGTCCGACCTCGTTAGTCCAACTTAACACACACTTGGGGACCTTTAGCCGATGGTCTGGGTTATTTCCCTCTCGCGCACGGACCTTAGCACCCATGCGCTCACTCCCGGGTACTGATGTTATGGCATTCGGAGTTTGTCCGGGTTTGGTAGGCGGTGAAGCCCCCTAGCCCGATCAGTAGCTCTACCTCCATAACAGTACACCCGAGGCTGCCCCTAAAGGCATTTCGGAGAGTACGAGCTATCTCCCAGTTTGATAAGCCTTTCACCCCTAATCACAGCTCATCCGAAGACTTTTCAACGTCTACCAGTTCGGACCTCCATCCCGTGTTACCGGGACTTCATCCTGGCCATGATTAGATCACTCAGGTTTCGCGTCTGCCGCCACTGACTATGCGCCCTGTTAAGACTTGCTTTCGCTTCGGCTCCGGGACTTGACCCCTTAACCTTGCCAGTGACGAGCAACTCGTAGGCTCATTATGCAAAAGGCACGCCGTCATCCCCGAAAGGGACTCCGACCGCTTGTAGGCGTACGGTTTCAGGGTCTATTTCACTCCTCTGTTCGAGGTGCTTTTCACCTTTCCTTCGCAGTACTGGTTCGCTATCGGTCTCTCAGCAGTATTTAGCCTTGGCGGATGGTTCCGCCGGATTCAGACAGATACTCACGTGTCCCGCCTTACTCAGGATACCACTAGGTATCAGATGCATGCCGTGTACGGGACTATCACCCGCTATGGTCCAACTTTCCAGAAGGGTTCCACTATACATCTGAAGTCCACATCGTGGTCCTACAACCCCGGCACCGCCGAAACGGTCCCGGTTTGGGCTGTCCCCTGTTCGCTCGCCACTACTAGGGGGATCTCTGATTTGATTTCTTTTCCTCCAGGTACTTAGATGTTTCAGTTCCCTGGGTATGCTTCCCTTGCGGGATGACTGGTCTTCAACCAGCCGGGTTGCCCCATTCGGAAATCCATGGATCACAGGTCATTATGCACCTCCCCATGGCTTATCGCAGCCTATCGCGTCCTTCGTCGCCTCTGAGAGCCAAGGCATCCACCGTACGCCCTTAGTAACTTTTCGACCTCTTATGGTCTTGCTCGGTGGACCGATCTCTCGGTCTGTCTTGGTCGGTCTAACAACAAGTCAAAGAACGGATGCCCTTGGGAGGGCTGCTCACCATCGCTCTTGCGAGTTCAAGTGAACGCAGTGGAGAATATCGGAGTCGAACCGATGACCTCCTGCTTGCAAAGCAGGCGCTCTAGCCAGCTGAGCTAATTCCCCGTTCCCTTATCCCTAGTAGTCCTGAGCAGATTTGAACTGCTGACCTCTACATTATCAGTGTAGCGCTCTAACCAACTGAGCTACAGGACTAGGAAAGGCAACGGAAGGCTCCGTCGAAATATCATCCAATCGAGAAAGCAAAGTGTCACCACCGATTCGCATCGGGGCAGAGACCTCTCAAGAGTTGTCTCTAAAAAGGAGATGTTCCAGCCGCACCTTCCGGTACGGCTACCTTGTTACGACTTAGCCCCAGTCACCGGTTTTGCCCTAGGTAGCTCCTTGCGGTCACCAACTTCAGGCACCCCCGGCTTCCATGGCTTGACGGGCGGTGTGTACAAGGCCCGGGAACGTATTCACCGCATCATGGCTGATATGCGATTACTAGCGATTCCAGCTTCACGGAGTCGGGTTGCAGACTCCGATCCGAACTGAGACGTGTTTTAGAGATCTGCATCTGCTCGCGCAGTAGCTTCCCTTTGTTCCACGCCATTGTAGCACGTGTGTAGCCCAGGACGTAAGGGCCGTGATGACTTGACGTCGTCCCCACCTTCCTCACCGTTTACACGGGCAGTTCCTCTAGAGTCCCCGGCATTACCCGCTGGCAACTAGAGATAGGGGTTGCGCTCGTTATGGGACTTAACCCGACACCTCACGGCACGAGCTGACGACAGCCATGCAGCACCTCGCACGCCGTCCGAAGAAGAGGACGTTTCCGCCCCTGTCGTCGTGCGTTCGAGCCCTGGTAAGGTTCCTCGCGTATCATCGAATTAAACCACATGCTCCACCGCTTGTGCGGGCCCCCGTCAATTCCTTTGAGTTTCAGCCTTGCGGCCGTACTCCCCAGGTGGATCACTTAACGCTTTCGCTAGGTCACTGACCGTATATCGCCAATGACGAGTGATCATCGTTTACGGCGTGGACTACCAGGGTATCTAATCCTGTTCGATCCCCACGCTTTCGTGCCTCAGCGTCAGTTTCGCCTTCGTAAGCTGCCTTCGCTATTGGTGTTCTGTGCCATATCTAAGCATTTCACCGCTACACGGCACATTCCGCTTACGTCAAGCGTACTCAAGAGCGACAGTATCAATGGCAATTCTACAGTTGAGCTGCAGGATTTCACCACTGACTTATCGCCCCGCCTACGCACCCTTTAAACCCAATGAATCCGGATAACGCTTGCACCCTTCGTATTACCGCGGCTGCTGGCACGAAGTTAGCCGGTGCTTATTCCTCCGGTACCGTCAACCCAGGACACGTCCTGGGGTTTCTTCCCGGTTAAAAGCAGTTTACAACCCGTAGGGCCGTCTTCCTGCACGCGGCATGGCTGCGTCAGAGTTGCCTCCATTGCGCAATATTCCTCACTGCTGCCTCCCGTAGGAGTCTGGTCCGTGTCTCAGTACCAGTGTGGGGGATAACCCTCTCAGGCCCCCTACCGATCGTAGCCTTGGTGAGCCATTACCTCACCAACTAGCTAATCGGGCGCATGGCCATCCTTTACCGCCGGAGCTTTCAAAACAGAGTGATGCCACTCCGTTTATTATGGGATATTAATCCGGATTTCTCCGGGCTATCTCCCAGTAAAGGGCAAGTTCCATACGTGTTACGCACCCGTGCGCCGGTCGCCACCAATGTATTGCTACATCGTGCTGCCCCTCGACTTGCATGTGTTAAGCCTGCCGCTAGCGTTCATCCTGAGCCAGGATCAAACTCTCCATTGTAAAGTGGTGTTCGATCATGACCCTTTGACGAGGTCTCTCATGTAGATCTTGCGATCCATCAAGGACACCTTGCTGTTCTCAGATTGGACAATAGGTCAAAGAACGTTATCGAAGTTCGAGCCTTGGCTCGGCCTTGATGTCTTGTCGTTCAGCCCTTTCGCGGCTTGCGGCCCGTTGGTCGTTTTCGCGAAGGGGCTGCAAATGTACACCGCCCGATCACATCCGCAAGCGTCGGTGAAAATTTCTTTTCAACCACTCTCCTTGCCGACCTCCAGTACACCACCCTTTCGCGAGGGCTTCAAAGAACGTTTCCTCGAAAGCGGCTGCAAATGTAGGGGGCTTCTCCTTTCCTCCAAATCCTGGGGCAACATTTTTTTCACGTCGCCATTCACGGCGTGCTCAACGCCACGGGCAACACCTTGCCGTTGAAGTAGTTGTGACCGTCCAGCACGAACCGGGCCACGTACGCGCCCATGCTGGCCGCAGAGATCGGCGCCTGGTAGCCGGGGAACGCTTCACGCAGCATATCGGTATCCACGGCCCCGATACTCAGGCAGTTGCACCGGATCCCATGGTCCTTGAACTCTTCGGCCATGCATTCGGTGAGGCTGGCCACGGCAGCCTTGCTGGCACTGTACAGCGCCAGTCCCGGGAACTTGACGCTGCCCTGGAAGCCGCCCATGCTGCCGATGTTGACGATGTGCGCGGGCGGTGTTCCACCCAGTTCCGCCTGCAGAGCTTGTGCCAGCAGCAGCGGTACCACGGCGTTCACGTGGAAGAGCCGTTGCGCGTCTTCCGCGGTCCAGGCACCGAAGTCCCGCTTGATCAGCAGGCCGGCCGCATTCACCAGGCCGAGCACCCGGCGCCCAGCCAATGCCTCGCGCGTACGTATGGGAGCGGATGCCCCGGCCAGGTCGAGCGCCAGGGGCTCGATGCGCCCTGGTCCCTGAGCGCATTCCGCCTGCAGGGCGTGCAGGCGCTCCGCATCGCGGGCGATGGCGAGCACCGTCCGGCCGTGGCCGTTGGCCAGTTCCTTGGCCGTGGCACGGCCCACGCCGCGGCTGGCGCCGGTAACGATAACGACGGGATCGTTGGGGATCATAGCGGACATGCGGGGTCTACATTCGCAGTGCGATCAAAGTAAAGGCGCGAACGGCATGCGGGAATGGATGTTGATGGGCCACACGTTGGAGGATTGGGGCATCTCGCTCGCGATCGCCGCGGCGGCGTTCGCGGCGGGCAAGCTCCTGTACCGGTTCACCGCGAACGTGCTGCGGCGCTGGGTGACGTCGAGCAAAAGCCGGTTGGACGACATCGTGCTGGACACGCTGGGCGGACCGGCGGTGGTGATGGTGACGCTGATCGGCCTGTACGTGGCCTTCGCCCGGATGGGCTTCACGGGCAAGGTGGATGCGATCGGCATGGACGCGTTCCACGCCGCCTGGACCCTGAGCCTGACCTGGCTCGCGGCCCGCGTGGTGGCGGGCGTCCTGCGTGAATACCTCCTGCCCTACGCCAAGGAGCGCATACCGGGCTCGATGGACGACAACGTGATGTCGCTGAGCGTGCGCGCGGCGAGCATGATCATCTGGGGCATGGGCCTGATCGCGGCGCTGAACAACGTGGGCTACAACGTGAGCGCCCTGCTGGCGGGCATCGGCATCAGCGGCCTGGCGCTGGCCATGGCGGCGAAGGACACGGTGGCGAACGTGTTCGGCGGCATCACGGTGTTCGCGGACCGGCCCTTCCGCATCGGCGATCGCATCCGCATCGATGGGTATGATGGCACGGTGATCCACGTAGGCATCCGCAGCACACGCATCCGCACGATCGAGGGGCCGTTGGTGGTCGATCCCGAACTTCAAGTTCACCGATACCGTGGTGGTGAACGTGAGCGAAGAGCCCGCGCGCCGCGTGCGGCACGAGCTGGGCCTGGTGTACGACACGACACCGGAGCAGATGCAGCGCGCGCTGGACATCCTGCACGCCATCGTGGGCGAGCACCAGCAGGAACTGGTGCCGGAGCACGTGGCCACGTTCGATGCCTTCAAGGACTGGGCCCTGAACCTGGTGTTCGTGTACCACATCCGAAAGGGGCAGGACATCGAAGCGGTGCGCACGCGGATCAACCTGGAGGTGCTGCGGCGCTTCAACGCGGAAGGCCTTTCGTTCGCCTTCCCGACGCAGACGACCATTTCGATGAGATCGGAGGGTCACACTTCGGCAGGCTCAGTGTGACAAGCAGCCAACTCAGTATGACGGTCTAGTCGAGGCGGCTGGACAAGCCGTTCGCCAGGCTCGGAGAGGTCACACTTCGGCCACGCTCCGCCGAAGCGGCTACGCGTAGGCGATGTAGGCTCAGTGTGACAGTAAGCTAGCTTAGTGTGAGGATGAGGGCTGATCGATACGCTCAACGCCTGCGGCGGGTGCGACGTTGCTCCTCGCAATCGGTGGCGGCGCGCTGTGCCGCGCGGACCTTCGGATCCATCAGGTCGCTCAGGTGGCCCATCTGGCCGAGGATCCATGCTTGCCGCCGCGATACATAGCCCGAGGGATGGGCGCAATCGAACTTCCGGGGCAACGGCAGAACGGCGGCGATGCAGGCGGCCTGTGATGGAGTGAGCTGTGCCGCGTGCCGGCCGAAGCAGCGCTGCGCCGCGGCCTCCACGCCGAAGGTGTTGCGGCCCATCTCGGCCACGTTGAGGTACACCTCGATGATGCGTTCCTTGCTCCACAGGCATTCGATGAGCAGCGTGAACCACGCCTCGATGCCTTTCCGCACGAACGTGCGGCCCGGCCAGCAGAACACGTTCTTGGCCGTCTGCTGGCTGATGGTGCTGGCCCCCTTCACGCGGCGTCCTGCCTTGCGTTCGTTGTAGGCCATCGCTTCGCGCACGGCCTCCCAGTCGAACCCGAAGTGCTCGAAGAACTTCTGGTCCTCCGCTGCGATGACCGCGCGCGGCATCGCGTTGGCGATGGTGGAAAGCGGCCGCCAGGCGCGCGCGAACGGCACAGGGTCCTTCGTTCCGGCCTGCTCGGTGGACTGTTCGGCCATGACCCA
>JASGIM010000002.1:0-1328472 GCA_047601855.1 Flavobacteriales bacterium
ATCGAATGCTCGAAACGACCTATACCCTGCACAGCCGCGTGCTCGCCCTGCTCGCCTCCATTTCGGAGCGGTTGGGCGAAGTACGCGCCGGCCATTTGCACCACCCCTCCCCCGACCTGCGCAAGGCATACAAGGTCAGCACCATACATGCCACATTGGCCTTGGAGGACAATCCCCTGGACCGCCGCCCCATCGCCGAACTGCTCGATGGGAAACCGCCCCATACCACCAACTCGGCCATCCTGGAGGTGATCAACACCCAGCGCCTCTACGAGCTGCTTCCCCAGCTGGACCCCTTCCTGGCACAGGACCTGTGCCATGCCCACGGGGAGCTGATGCACGGCCTTGCACTGGATGCGGGCAGCTACCGCACCGGCCCCATGAACGTGGTGTATGACGACCACGAGGCCCCGCGCACCTCGCCTGCGGAGAACATCCCGAGCGAAGTGGAGGAGCTGCTGCATTTCGCTGAGAACGACGAGGCGCCCCTGCTCATCACCAGCTGCGTGCTGCACTACGGCCTCATCTACCTCCGCCCGTTCTCGGCGGGCAACGGCCGCATCGCGCGGCTCTGGCAGAAGCGGGTGCTCATGCGGCAATGGCCCGTCTTCGCTTTCCTACCGCTGGAATCGTTCATCCTGAACACGCGCCCGGCCTATTACGCTTCCATGGCCTACGCCGACCGGCAGGGCGACTGCGGCGGCTTCATCACTTATATGATGGAGCGCATCGATGAGGCCTTGCAAGAGCTGCTCACCGGCCAGCGCCCCGTGCTGTCGGGTACCGAACGCGTGGACATCTTCCTCCGTGAGCGCGAACGCAGCCGCTTCAGCCGCAAGGATTACCGCAACTCCTTCCCGGAACTGTCCACCGCCACGGCCAGCCGCGACCTGGCTGAAGCCACCGCGAGCGGCGTGATCGAGCGCAGCGGCACCGGACGAGTGAGCAACTACCGGCCTGTCCCTCGTGGGATCTCGATCAGATCATCCCTGGCCCCGCCCTCACGCCACGCTGTCACTGCGGTCTCGAGCCGCAGTCGCAACCAAGAGCGGGCGATCCCGGTAGCTCCTACTTGCGATGGCGGCTCAAGGCTGCCATGACAGAAGAGGACGTCATGGTTCGGCAAGCTCACCATGACAAAGGAGGGCTCCAATGAGCCCATCATCTGATTCCTCATTTTCTGACCCTCTGATCGGGAACGGCTGAACGCGGACCGCCCCCACCTCGGATGAGGCAGGGGCGGTCCCTTGATCGTTCAGGTCCGTGCTCAGTGCTGGATCACCAACCGCTTGGTGATCGACCCGATCACCGGCCGTCAGGTTCACCAGGTACAGCCCGCTGGCCAGGTCCTTGTTCAAGGACAGCACCGTGTTCAGGCTCGTCCCGTTCACGGCCACCGTGGTGCCCAGCACCCGCTCACCGAACATGTTCACCACGTCCACCGTCACCTTCCCGTTGGTCCCTTCCAGCTGGCCCATGCTCAGGTACAGCTCATCCCCTCGGTTCGGGTTCGGCCACAGCAGCAGGTCGCTCGGGCTGGTGCCCGCCACTTCCTCCATCCGCGCGTTGCTCGTGGCGAAGGAGATCTGGCAGGTCGCCCCCACCGGGCAGTAGCTCACCCCGCCGTCCATGCTCGCCTGCACCGTCACGTCGTAGGTCGCTCCCAACCGGAAGGGCATGTTCGAGTAGATCACCATCGGGTAGGTGCTCTGCACGATGTCGAAGTGCTGGCCCTCGCCCGTGTTCTCGAAGTGGAACTTGTACCGGTTCGCAGACACGTACGTGTTGGTCGCAGCGATGTAGCGCCGCACCGGCTTCGCGTAGATCGCGTTGCTCCCGTTGGTGCGAAGGCCCGTCACACCGCAGCTCAGGTTCGACCCGGGGAGGTTCTCCAGTTGCGTGGTGTGGCATTCCGCCGCAACAGGGTCCACTTTCAGGCGGCACGCCGGACCGAAGGGCAGGTTGACCCCTTCCACACGGCCACGTACCCGCACGTTCAGCAGGGTGTTGGCCGGCAGCGGGTTCACCGACCAGGAGGCCAGGCCCAGCTTGGCCGCACGGGTGGCATCTGCGGGCGCGTAGCCACCGCTGGTGGCGTGCGGACGCAGGATGTGGCGGCTGTAGCTCCCGTTGGGATCGAAGAACCAGAACTCGTAGCCGCTGGTGGTCTGATCGCCCACGCCCCACTTGGCGCTTACCAAGGGGTTCACGTTGCAGATGATCATCTCGTTGGCCAGGCGCTCCACGTTGTCGCACTGCGCCGCCGTCAACCCATCGGTGCCCACCGGCGTGGTGAAGCCCTCAGGGCTCTCGCTCACGCTGGTGAAGCCACCTCCGTTGCCCCAGTTGTCGATCACCCGCTTCCCGTTGTGGTCATACAGCACGTAACCGCCGTCGGCGCCCATCCCGTTGTTGCCGCTATCCAGCACCCGCAGGGTGAAGTGCCCTGCATCGGGGATCGTCACCGGCGTGGTCACTTCCATGGGGCCCGAGGATCCGTACGGGCCATCGCTGGCGATCACCTCATTGGTGTTCAGGTCGCGGATTCTCCCAGCTGGTCTCCGTGCCATGGTCGGTCTTCAGCTTCAGGCTCCAGTCCACCGTGGGGGCAGGCGTGGTGCCGACGCAGTTGCAGTCGTCGTCGATCTCTCCGGCCAGGTAGAACGGACCCGCGTTGCAAGGCCCACCGGGCTCCCCCCCCAATTGGGGGCAATGGGCCACCATCACTTGTCCGCGGCCTTGGCCGCCGGTGTATTGCGCCTGTGCCAGCATCGGCAGCACCAGGCAGAATGAGAGGAAGGGTCTTAGGGTATTCATGGTGTTCTGGAACTGCCTGACCACAGGAGGCGGTCGGCCATCCGGGGTCCGTTCATGGTGTTGTTGTTCATCGTGCGTCCTTGTCGCAAATGCCGTAGCCGATGCGGCCTACGGCGCGGTCCGTGATCCGCGGCCACCGGCGAAGAACTGATCATTGCGGTCCGTGCCAACGGCAAGGGCGCCGAAGATGCGGTCGGATGTGCGCATGAGCGAGGCCATGTAGATCCACGTTCCGCCACGCATGTTGGTGCCTGTGGCGCTGGCATCCGGCCAGGTGTTCTCGTTGGCATCGCCACTGTTCGTCAACATGCCATTGCCATGGGTGCCGGTAAAGGCCCGGCCTTCGGCGTTGCCCACGGATATCGTCTGATCGCCCAGATTACCGCTTAGATCCAGCGCGCCATAATATCCGGCGCCGCTCTCCTGCCGCGTGGTACTTCCCGATGCGAACGCCCCCACCCGTATGGGGCCCTGCACGGACCCGTGGTTGCCATACGCCGCGTTGGCTCCGGCCGTGCTGCCTTCATTGATGGCGCCGCTGCTGGTGATGCCCGCCGCTTGTGCCGCTACGGTGCTTCCCCAGGCGTATTCATTGGCCACTGGCGCCAGCGGCCCCCGCGCGGCCTTCTCGAACTCGAGTTCCGTCATGGGGCGCAGGCCGCTCCAATCCAGGTAGGCCGCCACATCGCCCCAGCTCAGGTAATTGCAGGCGATCCACTGCCCGTCCGTGGCCTCGCCGCCCGTGCCATTGCCGTTCAGGTCGCAATAGAACTTGATCGGAGCATGGGCGCCAATGACGGCATCGCAGCGGATGCCATTGCGATAGGTGACCCCGGTGGTACTCGCCATCACATACCGCTGGGATACGTTCGTCACCCCATCTGAAAGGTCGGTGCCCGTGCGCGCATTCTGTTGCGAGCGCGTGAGCGTGTTCAGGAAGTCCACATAATCCTGCTGCGAGATGAGATGCTTCATCACGTAGGACCCCGCATAGCCCTTCGGGAAGGCAGCCGGCAATGTGGCGGCTTGGATGCCTCCCACAGCCCATAGCTGGCCGTTCGTGTTGGCCATGGCCAGCGCATTCTCACCGGTGATCAGGAACGGAGCGCTCGTGGTGCCGTCCTTGAACCGGTTGGACTCGCTCCCTCCGCTGCCCACGTAAAAGGTACCCTGCGGCACGTATACCATCTCCACGGCGAACACCTTGATCTCAACGATGTCGTCGCGGACCACGCCGTTGCTCTCCAGGTCCCACCGCAGCTTCACGCCATTGGCCGTGAACGTGCCCGTACCATCGGCACTGCGATACAGGAAAGCGCCCACGCCCCAATTGGTGGCTGCATCGAAGGGTTGCCCAGGTGTGCGCAAACCGGTGGCGATGATGCTGCCGTTCGGAGCGGCATGGCCTGCATCGCCATGCAGGCGCGCATGCTGCCAGCCTCCAGCGGTGGAACGGAACTTCACGAAGACCCACGCTGCGTCCCAGTTGTTGGGGGTGCTGCTGGTGCGCCAGCTGTTCTCCCAACCGATGTCGAAGCGCACGTTCACGTGATCGGCCTCGCCGATGTCCTCGGTCAGTCCGGCGTTGCTGATCCGGATGTTGTTGGCATGGAGGTGCATGCTCAACAATGCACCGAACACGGCGGAGCCTGCTAGGCGTCCTGTTCTCTTGATGATCATAGGGTCTTTGGATGGGACCGGGTGATCCGTCCAACTTGGCCTCCCATCCGCAAATGCCACGGATGAAGGCCCAAAGCGCGGACGGATATTTCCGGTGGCATGGCGCAAAGGACCATCCATGCGAAGGGCACGGCAATACCACGATCAGGGGAACACCTTGGGTTATGACACGCGCATGACCGATGCCACAACACCCGGCGGCCCATGCGCCTTGCTGTGCGATCCACGGGACGTGTCATGCTCCTGCAACATCCGGTGGCTGATACCGCGATCGCTGTATTGCCGCGCCGAGCATGCCCATCGGTGCTTTGCGGCACATGCGGACCGTATGCCCCCGCCCAACCTCACAAGGCTTCAAATGCCCGCGCATCCATGCGATCGGGCAAGCACGGATGCTGGCCTGTTCGCTGTTGCTTCTCGTCCTGGCCGACGCGGAGGCGCAGTATTTCCAACGCTATACGCCCGGCACGGAATGGTATTCCATCACATCCCTGCCGGCGGGTGGTCATCTATTGGCCGGTACGGGTTTGCAGAACCTGGACGACCTGCGCGTGGCCGCCATCGATCCGAACGGCAGTCTTGCCTGGATCCGTTCCTTGAACGCCTCAGGGACCGGCGTGAGCTTAGACGGCCTGCATTCACGCAACATCCTGACGCTGGACGGCGACAGCCTCGTGGTGTCGGTCTACATTGCGGAGGGCGCGGCCGGTGGCGCCCATGGCGCCGTGTTCAAGACCGGTCTGGACGCTTCCGCTGGCCGGGTCGCCCGCTATCGGTTCGGTCAGGCGGGCCCAGGCCGCATTCCACGCGGCGGCATATCGGCCATGTTCCGATCCCTGGCCACGGGCGATCACGTGTTCGCCGGATGGTCGAACCCTGGAGTGCCTGGCGATGGGTTGGATTATGGGGCACACATCCTGCGGACCGATGCCTGGGGCAACGTGATCTGGACGAAACACTTGCGCACGTCCTTCGACTTCTTCTTCGATTGCGTGGAAGGGCCCGGCGGCGCCAGTGTGTTCGCGGGCGGTTCCCGTACACCGCGGGTGCATGCCACCGATATCAATGGCACGCGGACCTGGTCCTACTCCTACAACATGGGCGGCGACCACGAGATCCTGCGCATCATACGCGCATGGGACAATGGCTACATCGTGGTGGGCAACCACATAAACCCTTCGGGAACGGACCGCAATGGGTTCATCATGAAGCTATCCTATGCTGGTGCGGTGGAATGGGCACGCTCCGTGGGCGGCAGCCAGGAGGACCTGTTCCAGTCCGTGGAACGAATGCCCGGCGGCGGTTATGCGGTGTGCGGCAGCACGCGAAGCTACGGGGCCGGCGGTGCCGACGGATGGATCCTCGCCATTGACAACAACGGATCACCGGCATGGGCATACTGCTATGGCACCCCCGGCGATGAGGGCTTGAACGGACTGTCCGTATCCGCTACCGGGATCAGAGCGGTGGGATATGCATCCGGCGGCGGTTGGTACATCGGCACCACGCCCAGCGGCGAGCTGGGGTGCAACGATCAAGTGGTATCGCCTTGGATGGTGGACATCACCGCCATCGTGGTACGCACGGAGGTGAATTATGTGGAAAGTGGCTACACCGATCGGTTGCCCGAGACCTTCCATATCGCCAATATCGCCCCCATCTCCACCGTGGCATGCGCCAGCACGCTGCCCGTTGAACTGCTCTCGTTCCAAGGCTGGCCTACGAACGCCGGAGTGGAGCTGCGCTGGACCACGGCCAGCGAGCGCAACAGCAGCCACTTCACCGTGCAACGCAGCGTGGATGGCACCACCTGGACCGACATCGGCCGCGTGGAGGCCGCAGGGAACAGCCAGCAGCTCGTGGCATACACGTTCATCGAGGCAGCGCCGCCCACCGGCCTTTCCTTCCTTTATTACCGGCTGCGGCAGGTGGATCTTGACGGCACCGCCACCATGTATGAAACAGTGGTGACGTTCCCGAGCCCCAAGGATGATGCGGCCCTCGTCGTCTTCCCCAACCCCGCCACCGATGAAGTGTATGCACGGGTATCGGGGCCTGTCCTGAACGGCGCCGCGCTTATTCAGCTCATGGATGGACAGGGGCGCATCGTTCGTTCCATGCCTTTATCCGCCGGTGATCGGGCCGAGGTCCGCATCGACCTGGGCGGGTTGGCGCCGGGTGTATATGCAGTCACCATCGCTGGGGCCCTCTCCCATGCTGTTCGGCCCGTGCGCGTGATCAAGCGGTGAACGGCTGCAGCGCGAAGTCCCACCGAGCAGGGCGCAGCGTGTATCTTTGGGGACATGAGACTCGTTGTGGACGTGAAGGACAGCAAGGCCGAACTTCTGCTGAAGTTCCTTCGGACGCTCTCGTATGTGAAAGTGGAGCGTGCGCCTTCCGAGGCTTCAGCTGAGAAGGAAGCGATCATTGCGAGCGTGCGGCAGGCCGTGGAGGAAATGAAACTGGTGAAGGCCGGGAAGCTGAAGGGGCGGCCCGTTCAGGAACTGCTGGATGAGCTTTGAGGTACTGACCATCCCCGAATTCGACCACCGGCTGAAGGCGCTGGCGAAACGCCATGCTTCCCTGAAGCAGGATCTTCAAGAATTGTCGGACAGCCTGTCGGGAACACCCTACCAGGGAGCCGCCCTGGGCATGAACTGCTACAAGGTGCGGATGCGGATCGCCTCCAAAGGGAAGGGCAAGAGCGGCGGCGCACGCGTGATCACCTGCGTTTACGCGGTGGACAGGACCGTATGGCTGCTGACGATTTTCGATAAGTCGGAGCAAGCCACGATAAGCGACAAGGAATTGAAGGCGCTCGTAGCGGCGATCCCCAAGTAGGCCCGCTCCCTCAAACGGATTCGGTCGTTCGCGGTATGCGGCCGTTCTGTCCACGCATACACGCCCCCCTACTCGAACGCGATCACCCCCGGCTCAGCGAACGTGAAGTCCGCTGCCCTGGAAGAGAACGAACCGAAATTGTTGAACTCGAGCAACGACCCGCCTTTATCAGGGACGTAAGGAAAGAAGCCGACCGACACCTCGAACGTGCGCACGAGCAGGTTCTCGTTCCGCACGAGCAGGCCCAGGGAGAACGCGCTATAGATGCGTCCCGCGAACACCGGGTCGTGCTCATCGCCGATGGTGCCGAAGCCCATCAGCAGTACCGGCGCGATGCGGAAGCCCCACAGGTTGTAAGGGGCGTATGCGACGGTCTCCAGGTCCAACACCTCCTTATGCACCCCGCGCAGTATGTTGCTGGAGAAGCCATACAGCTGCGTGCCGTTGAGGGTGATGTAGGAATAGGCGGGCTTGTTGTAGCCGTAGGTCAGGTTGAACCGCCCGAACTGGCGGAAATGCCAGCGGCCCCACGTGCGCAGGTCGCTGAAGTAAAGCAGGCTCAGGCGGAACGTGCCATCGGACACATCGCGGCCTTGGAAGAACGTACCGTAGCCGATGCCTGCGGAGAGGTAGCCGATGCCGGTATAGTTGCGGCCGCGGGAAGCATCCACACCGACATAGGGCGCGTTGGGCGTAAGCTCGCGCCGTTGCACCCCCACGGTGGCCCGCACCAACAGGCCCTCGGGCACATCCTCGGAATTGCCGAAGCGGAAGAGATACCGCTCCTTGTAGTACTGCCGGATGCTCAACCCCGTGCTTACGAGGAACAGCGAATTGTTCCGATAGACGCCCGTGGGGTCCACGCTCGGCGGCGGCCGGTCGAAGTAGCGTGTCTGGGCATAACGCGCCGCCACGATGATGTTGCTGCTGCGGCTGCCCATGCTCTTGCCATCGCCCAGCACGAACCCGCGGCCCACCCATGCGTCCGCGTTCGTGGGGTCCAGCCGGTAGCGTTGCTGCACCACGCCATCCGCATCGGTCACATCGTAATGGCCCCAGGTGCGGTCCCAGCTCACGCCACCCGCCCACTTCGCCAGCGGCGAATAGAACGGCCGCGACAACGCGAAGCCCACCTGGTCCGCATCTTCGTTGCTGCTGTAGAACACGTTCGACGACACGTACGACCGCCCGATGTTGTACACGCTGTGCGAACCCGACAACGCCAGTTGCGGCACGCCCAGCCGATAGCCCACGCGCTGCTCCAGCGCCTGGCCCCAGCCCAGGAAGTTCCGCTCGCGCAACCGTCCGCTCGCACTCGTCAGGTCGGCCTCTCCGTCCACGTCGATGGACCACTTGTCGTGTACCAGCACCAGCAGGTCCACGCTGTCCTTGCCCACGACCAGCGGCATGATGCGCGCGTCGTTCACGTAGGGCGATGCCCGCAACACGCGCTCGGATTCGGTGACCTGCAAGGAATCCAACGGCTCCAGCGGCTTCACGAGCAACAGGTTCCGCACGATGCGGGGCCGGGTCTTGCGGTGCAGGCGGTCCGCCCAGGTCTGCAGCACGTTCACGGGCTTCAGAGTAGTGTCGTCCACCGAGAATCCGAAGGGGTCGAAAGTGCGCACCTCGATGTTGCGGACGATGCGGCCCGCATACTTCAGGAAGGGGTTCACCCGGCGCGTGGACTCGGAGGACGGCGCCGGTTCGTCCGCATCCTTGGGCGGAACGAAGATGCCGTCGTAGATCCACTGCGTGAATTTGTGCTTGCTCGCCGCGGCCTCGATCTTCCGGTAGATCGACGTCGTATCCGTTTGCGCCTGGGCCGCGATCGGCGCGAGCAACAGCAGGATCACCGCATAATGCCAGCACCTCCGTTGCCCAGGATCGGGGAACTTCCTCCCCGCTTTGCCGGCACCACCCAGCACGGGCTGCCGGCCACCACTTGGGCGCATGCCCGCGCCGGACAAGGGCTGGCGCGAGGCCGGAGGGTGGACGGCCAACATGATCGGTCGTGTGGACGGATAATTGGGTCCGCAAAAGAGCATATCCAGCACCACAACGACCATGGACCACAAGACCTACATCCTCCGTAACACGGCCGCCTTGCTCTTCGCCGGCGCGCTGATGACCGCCTGCAGCAATTCCGCTCCCAAGGAACCCACGATGGAGCAGAAGGCCCAGCAAGAAAAGGCCGAAGCCGACCGCATCGCCGCCGAGATGCACGCCGAGCGGGAACGCTACGCCCAGGAACTGGGCGACCTCCGCGACCGCGTGGATGCGCGCATCGCTGAAGTGAACAAGGAACTGGAGGACACGAAACTGAAGAAAGAGGCCCGCGCCGAGAAGGAAGCCCTGCGCGACGATCTGAACAAGCAACGCAGCGACGTGGACAAAGCGTGGAACGACGTGAAGAACGCCACGGACAACACCTGGCAGGACGTGAAGAACGGCGTGAGCAAAACGGCCACGGACGTGGGCGACTGGTTCAAGAAGCAAACGGAAAAGATCGACAAGAAGACGGACGCGGACGCCGATAAGGACGGCCACTAAGAATGTCTCCCGGACCGTTCCCTGCGCAGGGAACGGTCCGCCCAACGGCCCTGGGGGGTGGCCCGGGGCTCGACGAAGAACGAGCGGCACCTTGCCGCTCGTTCGCTTTCCACCATCAACAACCGTTGAAAAGATCCGCTTTGCGGCACTGCTACCTTCGCCGCTGATGGAACACCTGAAGGGCTTGAACGAGGCCCAACTCGCCGCCGTGCAGGCCACCGAAGGCCCCACGATGGTGATCGCCGGAGCGGGTTCCGGCAAAACGCGCGTGCTTACCGTGCGCATCGCCCAGCTGATGATGCAGGGCGTGGACGCCTTCCGCATCCTGGCGCTCACCTTCACCAACAAGGCGGCCCGCGAAATGAAGGAGCGGATCGCCAAGCTGCTCGGCGAGCACGGCAGCACCGAGGCGCGCAACCTGTGGATGGGCACCTTCCACAGCGTGTTCGCACGCATCCTCCGCGCCGAGGCGGAGCGCCTGGGGTACCCGAAGGATTTCACCATCTACGACACGGACGACAGCCGCTCGCTGATCAAGACGATCGTGAAGGAGCTGCAGCTCGATGAGAAGCAGCTCTACAAGCCGAGCCATGTGCATGGCCGCATCAGCATCGCGAAGAACAACCTGATCGGTCCGGAGGAATACGTGAACAACGCCGAGCTGATGGCGAGCGATGCCGCCAGCGGCCGCGACAAGCTGGGCCTCATCTACCAGCAGTACGCCGCCCGCATGAAACGCGCCGGCGCCATGGACTTCGACGACCTGCTCTACAACACCAACATCCTGTTCCGCGACCATCCGGACGTGATGCTGAAGTACCAGCAGCGCTTCCAGTACATCCTGGTGGACGAGTACCAGGACACGAACCTGGCGCAGTACAACATCGTGCGCACACTGGCCGCGCGCCACGAGAACCTCACCGTGGTGGGCGACGACAGCCAGAGCATCTATGCCTTCCGCGGGGCCAACATCCAGAACGTCCTCAACTTCCGGAAGGACTACCCCGAGCACCAGCTCTTCAAGCTGGAACAGAACTACCGCAGCACGAAGACCATCGTGGGCGCGGCCAACAGCCTCATCGACAAGAACCGCGACCAGATCAAGAAGACCATCTGGACGGAGAACGCGCAGGGCGAGCCCATCCACGTGCACCGCAGCATCACGGACAACGACGAGGGCAAGTTCGTTGCGCACAGCATCTTCGAGACCCGGATGCGCGAGCAGGTGCCCAACAAGGGCTTCGCCATCCTCTACCGCACCAACGCGCAAAGCCGCAGCATGGAGGAAGCGCTGCGCAAGCTCAACGTCCCTTACCGCATCTATGGCGGCGTGAGCTTCTATCAGCGCAAGGAGATCAAGGACCTGATCGCCTACTTCCGCCTCACCTGCAACCCCAACGACGAGGAAGCGCTGAAGCGCGTGATCAACTATCCGGTGCGCGGCATCGGGCAGACCACGATGGAGCGCATCATGGTGGCTGCCGGTGCGTTCAAGCTGAGCCTGTGGGACACCATCTGCGATCACCTGGGCGAGCTCGGCTTCAACGAAGGCACGCGCAAGCGCCTCGCGGACTTCGTGCTGATGATCCGCAGTTTCCAGACGATGCTGGAAGCACAAAGCGCCTATGCGCTCGGCGAGTACATCGCGCGCACCACGGGCCTGCTGCAGGACCTCTTCACCGACAAGACGCCGGAAGGCGTGAGCCGCTACGAGAACATCCAGGAACTGCTGAACGGCATGAAGGAGTTCAGCGACGGCGGCGAAGGCACGGACACCTTCCGCACGCTGCCCGACTTCCTGATCGACGTGGCCCTGCTGACGGACGCGGACAACACGGACCCGAACGACAACGACCGCGTGAGCCTGATGACGATCCACAGCGCGAAGGGCCTGGAGTTCCCCTACGTATACATCGTGGGCCTGGAAGAGGAGCTCTTCCCCAATCAACTGGCGCTGCAAAGCCGCGCCGACCTGGAGGAGGAGCGCCGCCTGTTCTACGTGGCCCTGACGCGCGCCGAGAAGCGGGCCACGCTCAGCTACGCGATCAGCCGCTACAAGTGGGGTAACCTCACGAGCGCGGAGCCCAGCCGCTTCATCGACGAGATCGATCCGCAATACCTGCAACTGCCCACCCGCCACGAAATGCCGGTCTTCGGCGACCGCGGCCCGGCGGCCACGCAGTGGGGAAGCACCGGCAAGACCCAAGGCCGCTCCTTCGGCACACCACAACGCGGCGGCGAACGTCCGGAGCGTTTCGTACCGAAACCTGCCGCTCCTCCTCCGGCGCCGCCCATGCCGCTCCCGAAACGGAACCTGAAGAAGATCTCCTCCGCGGGCGCGCCGCAGGAAGCCACCAGCAGCCTGGGCCATGCCACGCCGGAAGGACTAGCCGAAGGCGTCACCGTGGAGCATGAGCGTTTCGGCAAGGGCAAGGTGATCAAGGTCGAAGGCACCGCGCCGGACCTGAAGGCCACCGTGTTCTTCCCCAGCGCCGGGCAGAAACAGCTGCTCCTGCGCTTCGCGAAATTGACGGTGGTGGCGGACTAAGAGCCTACGAAAGGATTCCCAACAGGCTCTTACATTTGGCCCCCGGCCCGGCGGACCTCCCTGTTCGCCATAACGCCCCATGAGGCCCGGCCGATCGACCCTGCTTCCGATGAACAGCATTGCCGCCGATTACAACACCGCACGTCCGCACCTCATCATTCCTGAATACGGCCGCCACGTGCAGCGCATGGTGGAACATTGCATGGGCGTGGAGGACCGCGTGGAGCGCACCCGCTTGGCGCATGCCATCATCCAGGTGATCGGCCGGCTGAACCCCACCCTGCGCAACGCGGAGAACGGCGATCGCACGCTGTGGGACCACCTCTACATCATGAGCGAGCTGAAGCTCGACGTGGACGGCCCCTTCCCCATGCCCACCGCTGCCGAGCTGGACACGAAGCCCGATCCGGTGCCCTACCCGAAACAGGCGATCAGGTACGGCCACTACGGCAAGCTGGTGGAGCGGCTGATCGACAAGTGCGCGGCCATGGAGAACGGTCCGGAACGGGACGCGTTCACCCTGGCCATCGCCAACCTGATGAAGAAGCAGTTCCTCGCTTGGAACCGCGACAGCGTGGGCGATGGCGTGATCATCAAGGACCTTGTGGAACTGAGCAAGGGCCTCGTGCGGCCGGCCCCCGAGCAACAGCTCACCAGCACGGACGCGCTGCTGCACGCCCAGCGCCAGGGCCCGCGCAACGAGGTGGACCTGCGCAAACAGCGCGGTGGTAGCGGTGGAGGTGGCGGCAAGAAGCGCCATCGCAACCGCAACAAGAAGCGTTATTGATCAGTTAGCAGGGGCAGGAGCGGTTCACACTGCCCATGAACTGCTCCTGCCAACTGCTCCTGCTTCCTGACGACCGACCTGCTGACCGCTGACTGTTGATAGTGCAGGCCCGCCGCAAGGCGATGCAGGGAGGCCGTGCTATTGCTTCGCACATCCAGCGAACACAAGCACCTACGCCGAGGCTCCGGCGCTACCATGGGAAGTTTCCGCATTGAAGGAGGTCGCCGCCTGAAGGGCGAACTGGTGCCGCAGGGCGCCAAGAACGAAGCGCTGCAGATCCTTTGCGCCGTGCTGCTCACCAGCGAGACGGTCACCATCCGCAACGTGCCCGACATCGTGGACGTGAACAAGCTGATCGACCTGCTGCGCGCCATGGGCGTGGTGGTGCAGAAGATCGGCGATGGCGACTGGACCTTCCAGGCGAAGGACGTGGACGTGGAGTTCTTCCTGCGGCCGGAGTTCAGGAAGCTCGGTGGCAGCCTGCGCGGCAGCGTGATGGTGGTGGGCCCCGCCCTCGCGCGCTTCGGGCGTGGCTACATCCCCACGCCGGGTGGCGACAAGATCGGCCGCCGCAGGCTGGACACCCACTTCATCGGCTTCGAGAAGCTCGGCGCCGAGATCAAGTACGACGCCAAGGAAGGCTTCTTCAAGGCCGAGGCCAAGCGGCTGAAAGGCTGCTACATGCTGCTCGACGAGGCCAGCGTAACCGGCACGGCCAACATCATCATGGCCGCCGTGCTGGCGGAAGGGCGCACCACCATCTTCAACGCCGCGTGCGAACCGTACATCCAGCAGCTCTGCGAAATGCTGGTGCGCATGGGCGCCAAGATCGGCGGCATCGGCAGCAACCTCCTGCACATCGACGGCGTGGAGCGCCTCGGCGGCACCGAGCACCGCATGCTTCCGGACATGATCGAGATCGGCTCCTTCATCGGCCTCGCCGCCATGACGCGCAGCGAGATCACCATCAAGGACACCGGCTACGACCACCTCGGCGTGATCCCCGACGTGTTCCGCAAGCTCGGCATCGCCGTGGTGCGCAACGGCGACGACATCCTCGTGCCCGCGCAGGAGCACTACACCATCACCAAGTTCATCGACGGCAGCAACATGACCGTGGCGGACGCGCCGTGGCCCGGTTTCACGCCGGACCTGTTGAGCATCGTGCTGGTAACGGCCATCCAGGCGAAAGGCAGCGTGCTCATCCACCAGAAGATGTTCGAGAGCCGCCTGTTCTTCGTGGACAAGCTGATCGAGATGGGCGCGCAGATCACGCTCTGCGATCCGCACCGCGCCCTGGTCATCGGCAACGATTTCCAGAGCCCGCTGCGCGCCATCCGCATGACCAGCCCCGACATCCGCGCGGGGGTATCGCTGCTCATCGCCGCGCTGAGCGCGGAAGGCACCAGCACCATCGACAACATCGAGCAGATCGACCGCGGCTACCAGCGCATCGCGGAGCGCCTGAACGCTTTGGGCGCGCGCATCGAACGGGTAGATTAGGGCGCCGTCCCCACCCCCATGCGCACGTTCCTGCTCTTCCTCCTCGCCTTCTCCGGCCTCTCGCTGTGCGCCCAGGAACGCCTCACCGGCGTGAACGTGGGCGATCTGGCGCCGGAGATCGCCATGCCCGATCCCAACGGCGACACGCTCCGCCTTTCCTCCTTGAAAGGGCAGGTGGTGCTGGTGGATTTCTGGGCCAGCTGGTGCCGTCCCTGCCGCATGGAAAGCCCGCACGTGCGCCACGCCTACCACACCTACAACGACCGGCTCTTCACCAACGGCAAAGGCTTCAGCGTGTTCAGCGTGAGCCTGGACCGCGCCGGTGGCCTGGCGCAATGGAAGAAGGCCATCGCCACGGACAGCCTCGATTGGAAATGGCACGTGGGCGATGTGACCAACGGCACGCCCGCCGCCGCGCAGCGCTACCAGGTGGCCTTCATCCCCACCAACGCCTTGATCGACGGCGAAGGCCGGGTGATCCGCAAGGACCTGCACGGCGAAGCCCTGGAACAGGCCCTCAACGCGCTGCTTCAACAGGACGCCAAGCAATTGGCCGCCTGGGGCAAGGAGCAGCGCGAACGGGCGAAAGCCGCGGCCAAGCAGGCCCGGAAGAAGAAGAAAGGCATCCGGACCGATCCGAAGCCCTGACGGCTCCAGCAGCCCAAGTCCCGGCACGATGTTCGCCTGTTCCGCACCCACACCCGTTACCTTCGCTGCATGTTCCTCCGTCCTTTCCTGACCAAGAACCGCATCGCCCTGCTCATGGGTGCCGGTCTGCTGGCCATCTATGGCTTCACCGCGCATCCGGGCGGCAACGACCCCAAGATCGGCACCGCCATCGGCGACAAGGCCCCCGAGCTGGCCTACTTCAATGCCGACAGCACCAAGGTGCTCAAGCTCTCCGACCTGAGGGGCCGGTATGTGCTGGTGGATTTCTGGGCCAGCTGGTGCGGCCCATGCCGCCACGAGAACCCCGCCGTGGTGGCCGCCTACCAGAAGTACAGCAAGGCCAAGTTCAAGACCGGCAAGGGCTTCACCGTGTTCAGCGTGAGCCTGGACAAGAGCCGCGCCGCCTGGAACCAGGCCATCGCCAACGACAAGCTGGAATGGCCCTACCACGTGAGCGACCTCCGTGCCTGGAGCTCCGAGCCCGCCCGCCTATACGGGGTGAACTCGATCCCCACCAACTACCTGGTGGACCCCAACGGCATCATCGTGGCCAAGGGCCTCCGCGGCCAGAACCTCTCGCTGGAACTGGACAAGTACGTGAAGAGCTTTTGAGCCTGCACGGGCGGACAAAGCCGCCTTCCTCAAGTCCGCCGACCGTCCATCTTTGCACCCACCGAACACCATCCTGGCCTGCCAATTCGTCCGCAGGCCGGGCTTGGCATTTTCATTGACCTGTGCGCCCCTTGTTCAGAAAGAAGCGAAAAACCATGTCGGAACGCCCCGATGGCACTGCCGCCGAGCAGTCCCCTGACAATTCGGCCCCTTTGGACCTTCAAGCAACGACCGAAGCCGCGGCCGGACGACCCGTGAACGATGATCCACCCGCAGGCGAGAACGACCGCCTGCGCGGCGAACTGGACGCCCTGCGGATCGAACACGCCGCCCTGCACGACAAGTACGTGCGCCTGCATGCCGAGTTCGACAACTTCCGCAAGCGCACCGCCAAGGAGCGCCTGGAGCTGCTCCAGACCGCCGGCGCCGACGCGCTGAAGAGCGTGCTGCCCGCGCTGGACGACATGGAGCGCGCCATCGCCAACAACACGAACGTGACGGATGCCGAGGCCCTCAAGCAGGGCTTCGTGCTGATCCACCAGAAGTTCGCCAACCTGCTGGCCGCCCAGGGCATGAAGCCCATGCAGGCCAAGGGTGAAGCGTTCGACCCGGACGTGCATGAGGCGATCACCAAGGCACCTGCGCCCAGCCCCGACCTGAAGGGCAAGGTGATCGACGTGATCGAGAACGGCTATACCCTTAACGACAAAGTGGTCCGCTACGCCAAAGTGGTGGTGGGCGAATAACCTGTACCGTCGGCCCGGCGGGCCGACCATGGCATGAGCAAGAAGGACCCGTACGAAGTGCTCGGCGTGGCACGGAACGCCAGTGCGGAGGAGATCAAGAAGGCCTACCGCAAGCAGGCCATCAAGTACCACCCGGACAAGAACCCGGGTGACAAGGCCGCGGAGGAGAAGTTCAAGGAGGCCGCCAGCGCGTACGAGATCCTCGAGCGATCCCGAGAAGAAGGCCCGTTTCGACCGCTTCGGCCACCAAGGGCCGGGCATGGGCGGCGGCGGCTTCCACGGTGGCGGCATGAACATGGAGGACATCTTCTCCCAGTTCGGCGACATCTTCGGGGGGACCTTCGGCGGCGGCGGGTTCAGCGGCTTCGGCGGTGGTGGCCGGCAGCAGCGCACCGTGAAGGGCAGCAACCTGCGCGTGCGCATCAAGCTCTCGCTGGAAGAGATCGCCCATGGCGCCGAGAAGCAGCTGAAGCTACAGAAGCTCGTGCGCGCCAAGGGCAGCGAATACGGCACCTGCCCCACCTGCAAGGGCCAGGGCCAGGTGGCCCAGGTGCAGAACACCTTCCTGGGCCAGATGCGCACGGTGACCACCTGCCCCGCCTGTGGCGGCATGGGCCGCACCGTGACCAAGCGCGCGCCCGGCAGCGATGCCCACGGCCTCGTGCGCGAGGAAAGCGTGGTCACGGTGAAGATCCCGGCCGGGGTCGAGGAAGGCATGCAGCTCAACATCAGCGGCATGGGCAACGATGCGCCTGCGGGCGGCGTGCCCGGCGACCTGCTGGTGGTGATCGAGGAGGAGGCGCACACCGAGCTGAAGCGCGACGGCAGCAACCTGCACCACGAAGCGTTCATCAACATGGCCGATGCGGCCCTGGGCACCACCATCGAGGTGCCGCTGGTCTCCGGCAAGGCCAAGGTGAAGATCGACCCCGGCACCCAGAGCAACCACGTGATGCGCCTGAAGGGCAAGGGACTGCCCAGCGTGAACCACCACGGCCACGGCGACCTCTTCGTACACATCGCCGTGTGGACGCCCACAGACCTTAGCAAGGAGGACAAGGCCATGCTGGAGAAGCTCCGCGAAAGCGCCGCCTTCCAACCCAAGCCCACCGCCAAGGACAAGGGGTTCTTCGAGCGCGTGCGCGAGATGTTCGGGAACTGATCCCTGAAAGAACAACACGCGAGCAGGAGCTGCTCGCGTGCATCAAGAAGGCGCTTGCTTCAGCGCACGAACCGCACGATCGGCCCGGCTTCGCCGATGCGGGCCACGTAGCGCCCCTGCGCCAGGGCGGACACGTCCAGCGCCAGCGCGCGGCGGCCCGCCTGGGCCTGGAGGAGGCAGCGATGCACCCTGCGCCCGCGCTCATCCAGCACCTCCACGGGGATCGCTTGGTCGTGCTCCGCTGTGAGCGCGATGATGAGCTGGCGCGCCTCCAGCCGTTGATCGCCCTGGTGCCGGTCGTCCGTGATGGACGTGGGCACGGCGTGCGCCGCCGGTGCTGCCCCAGGCTCCGCCCGCTCCATCAACAGCAGTTCCGGCACGAGGGCGGTGCCGGAAACGGGTTCACCTTGTCCATACGCCAGGCCCATCAGGCCCAGCAACGCCACCGCGGTCGATACCCACGATGGCCAGCTCGCTCGGATCTTCATGTGTCGCATGGTTTTGATGCCGCAAAGCGACAGCTGCCGTATCACGGCTGCATCAACGGAGGATCAAGCCTCGCGCAAGGCGCCAGAAATAAGGCGGGCTTCACCTTGCCGGAACGCACGGAGCGGCCGCGGGATAGCTTTGCGCCATGGTCATCGTTCTCTTCTTCGTTGCGCACTGGTACCTCAGCCTGTTCGTGCAGACCTTCTACCTGCACCGGTACGCGGCGCACCGCATGTTCACCATGACCCCGTTCTGGGAGAAGACCTTCCACCTGCTCACCTGGCTGGCGCAGGGCAGCAGCTACCTGAACCCGGCGGTGTACGGCATGCTCCACCGCGCACACCATGCCTATGCGGACACGGAGCGCGACCCGCACTCCCCGCGCTACGACCCGAACCTCTTCGCCATGATGTGGCGCACCGCCGGCTGGTACAACGGCCTGCTGTACGGCACCAAGCAGCCCGAGGAACGGTTCACGCGCGACCTGCCGCACTGGCCCCTGCTGGAGCGCATCGGGGAGAGCTGGTGGTCGCGCATCGCCTGGGGCCTGCTCTACACCGGCTTCTACGCCGCCTTCGCCACGGCCTGGTGGCAGTGGCTGCTGCTTCCGCTCCAGTTCGTGATGGGCCCGCTGCACGGCGCCATCATCAACTGGTTCGCCCACAAGTACGGCTACGTGAACCACCCCACGGACAACACCAGCCGCAACCTGATGCCGTGGGACGTGGTGATGATGGGCGAAGGCCTGCACAACAACCACCACACGCACGCGACGCGGGCCAACTTCGGCTGGAAGTGGTGGGAGTTCGACCCCACGTGGCCGATCATCCGCGGCCTGCACGCGGTGGGGATCATCCGGCTGCGCGCGGCCTGAAAGGATCCGGTGAGCCTGTCGGCCCCTGTCATGGCGGCCTTGAGCCGCCATCGCAAGTAGGAGCCACCCGGATCGCCTACTCCTGGTTGCGACTGCGGCTCGAGGCCGCAGGGACAGCATATGCTATCGGATCGCGAAAGGGCATAACGAACGAGCGCCCACCGGGAACCGGCGGGCGCTCGTGGACGCGGAGCGGAACGCTTAGGCCTCCACCACTTCCGCGGCGGGGGCGTTGCGCTTCACCGAATCGATGCCATTATCGCGGCCATCCTCGGAGGCATAGGCCTCACTGGTGCCGATGATCTCCCCGTTGCCAGCCTTCAGGTTGAACATGTGCTGTCCGTTCTTCGTCTGTTTGCGCTCATAGCGTTCGTCCAGTACGGCGTTCTTGCGCACGGACCCGATGCCGTTCATGCAGGAGGCCTTCGCCTTGTAGCCTTCACTGGAGAGGATCACCTGGCCGTTGGTGGCCACGAGGTTGAAGCGGAACTCGCCGCGTGCATCCGTGCTGATCTTGAACTTGCTGGTGGACATGGGGTGGTGTTTGGGTCTGTTCTGTGTTCTTGGGACCGACGTGCTCCATTTCCGTCACCTCCTACCTTTCGGCCATGGCGAATGTATCCCTCACCGGCCGATACGTGGACATTCCCGGCCGGCGCATCTTCCCGGCGGAAGTGGTCGTGGAGAACGGCTGCATCGCGGCCATCCGCGAACGGTCCGGTCCCGTGGACGGCTTCCTGCTGCCGGGTTTTGTGGACGCCCACGTACACGTGGAAAGCAGCATGCTCATCCCCAGCGAGTTCGCCCGCCTGGCGGTGACGCACGGCACCGTGGCCACCGTGAGCGATCCGCACGAGATCGCCAACGTGCTGGGCACCGCCGGGGTGGACTTCATGATCGCCAACGGCGCGCAGGTGCCCTTCCACTTCTTCTTCGGCGCACCGGCCTGCGTGCCCGCCACGGTGTTCGAAACGGCCGGGGCGCGGATCGATGCCGCCGCGGTCGGCGCGCTGCTGGAACGGCCCGAAGTGCTGTACCTCAGCGAGATGATGGATTTCCCCGGCGTGCTGCATGCCGACCCCGAAGTGATGGCGAAGATCGCCCACGCCCACCGCCTCGGGAAGCCGGTGGACGGCCATGCGCCCGGCCTCCGTGGAACGGAAGCGAAGGCCTACGCCGCGGCCGGCATCAGCACCGACCACGAGTGCTTCACGCGCGCAGAGGCCGAGGACAAACTGGCCGCGGGCATGCACATCCTCATCCGGGAGGGCAGCGCCGCCAAGAACTTCGAGGCCCTGATCGACCTGCTGCGCGACCACCCGGAGCGCATCATGTTCTGCAGCGATGACAAGCACCCGGACGGCCTGGTGCTCGGGCACATCAACGACCTTTGCGCGCGGGCGGTGGCGAAGGGCATCGACGTGTTCAACGTGCTGCGGGCCGCCTGCCTGAACCCCTTGGACCACTACCGCCTGCCTGTTGGACGCCTGCGCCTGGGCGAGCCCGCCGACCTGATCGTGGTGGAGGACCTGGAGCGTTTCCGGGTCCGTCGCACCTACATCCGCGGGCAGCTGGTCGCGGAGAACGGCCGGTCGTTGATCGCCTCCGTGCCGAGCGGGCGGCCGAACCACTTCCACTGCGCTCCCAAGAAGCCGGCGGACCTGGCCGTGCCGGCCGCCCCGAACGGCCACCTGCTCGCCATCAAGGCCTTGGACGGCCAGCTGATCACCGGCAAGGAGCAGCTGCCCGGCCGGGTGGAAGGCGGGCTTTTCGTGCCGGACACGGTCCGCGACCTGCTGAAGATCGCCGTGGTGAACCGGTACGCCGATGCGCCCCCCGCCGTGGGCTGGATCCGCGGCTTCGGCCTGCAGCGCGGCGCCATCGCGGGGAGCGTGGCGCACGACAGCCACAACATCGTGGCCGTGGGCACGAACGACGCCGACCTGTGCGCGGCCATCAACCTGGTGATCGCCGAACGCGGCGGCGTGGCCCTGGCCGACGGCGGCCGGACCAACATCCTGCCCCTGCCCATCGCCGGCATCATGACGGATGCCGATGCCTACGCCGTGGCCGAAGCCTACGCGGCCATCGACGCCCAGGCGAAGGCCCTGGGCAGCGGACTGGCCGCCCCCTTCATGACGCTGAGCTTCATGGCCTTGCTGGTGATCCCCCACCTGAAGATGAGCGACCGCGGCCTGTTCGATGGCGACGCCTTCCGGTTGATCGCCTGAACCGCCCTCCGCGGTTAGCTTGCGCCATGCGCAAGGTCCTCCGTTCCGCCTGCCTCCTGTTGTCCACCCTGGTGCTGACCGGCTGCGGCACCGGTCGCGGCTCCGCCCACTACGGCTGGTTGCGCCTGAAAGGCGACCCCAAGCCCGCCGCCACGGCCGAATACCAGGCTCCAGCGGACCCGGGACCGGCAATTTTGGCCGGGGACGAGCCGGTGGCGGAGATCGACCGGCGGGCGGCCGCTCCCGAACACGGAGCACATGGCGGCCCCCCTCCTTCGCCGGACCCGACCGGCGCCTGAACGGATGCTCATAACCCCGATCATAGCGGCGCAGGACACGGACTACTATCAGGCGCGCGCCCATCCGATGAACAAGTTGGCGGTGGCCTCGCTGCCGGTGACCGTGATCGGCGTGGGGCTCGCGATCGCGCTCCAGAGCACCCTGCTGCTCGGCATCGCAGGGGCCATCGGCTTCACCCTTGCGCTGATCGGGGGACGCCATGCCCGCGATCACGAGGAGCGTGGACGGGGGTACGCCATGCCCGCGATGATCATCGGCGTCGTGTCGCTCTTCCTCGCCCTGCTCGTGGTGGTCATGAACCTATGATTCGTTGGTCCAACGGTATTATCCGGCATCGACATCCATATAGGACATTCTATTGGACATGATGATGGACATTGGATCGTTCAGTATAAATATAGTAACCTTATCCATAATGGTTTATGATGTGTTTATTTGTGGACATCCATGCGGACCATATCAAGGACAAGTAAAGGGCTTTTGTTCGGCTTTCAACCAGCGGAACTGCCTTATGCGACCTGGCTGCTGCTCGGAGAAGCGGTAGCGTTGTGCAAGGCGTTGGCAGGCACCTCGTTGCCACCGAATGACGCCGCACTGTTGGACTACGCGGCGTTCCTGAGGGGCGTGCTGGCGAACGCCACGTTGGATGGGAACAGCCTGACGGAGGAACAGGTGGACCGCCTGTTCGAGGGAAGCCTGGAGCTTCCGCCCTCGCAACGCTACCTCCAGGTGGAGATCGAGAACCTCGTGAAGGCCATCCGCTCGACGGCAGCACACGCCAAGGCCGGAGACCTGGACCTGTCCCCGCTGACGATCCAGTTGCTGCATGCCCAGCTCCTCAAAGGGCTCCCCCTGGTATCGGGCGCCGCCGGGGAATACCGGAGCACGCCCTCCGCCGGACCGGCACCGGAAGCGATCACGGGGGCCATGGACCGCCTGCACGAATGGTCGTCCAGCAGCATCCTTGCACCTGAACAGGAGGAGGAACGGATGGCGTCCGGCATCCTGCGGGCCGTGCTGGCGCATGTGTACCTGCTGTGGATCGAGCCGTTCGCGGAGGGCAACGGCCGGATGGCCCGTTTGGCCGAGCACCAACTGCTGCTTGGCGCCGGGGTGCCGGCCATTGCGGCCCACCAGATCACCATCCAGGCGGCCGCCACCCGGACGGCCTACGCGCGGCAACTGGCCGACAGCCGGAACGCCGGTAACGTGGCCCCTTTCATCACCTACCAGGTGCGTGGCTTCGTGGACGCCCTGCGCGCCCTCTGGGCCGAGGTGGAACAGATCCAGCACCAGGCCTTATGGCAACACCACATGGGCCATTTGCTCCGGCCTGAGCCAGAGGGACAAGGGGCCCGCAGGCTCCAACTGATGAGCGATCTGGCCGGGCACCGTACCCCTGTACCGGCCAGCCGCCTCTCCCGGCTTTCCCCTGAGCTCGCGCGGCTCTATGCCCTCCTGAACCCCAAGACCTTGCAGCGTGATCTGGCCTGGCTGGAGGCAGAGCGCCTGTTGGTGCGCACACCGAACGGTTTTCTGGCCCGACAGGACCTGCTGCGGCCTTTCGCGGCGGCAAAGCCGGAAGCCCCGAAAGAGGTCAGGGAACAACGCTGAGCTTCAGCGCCGGTGTTCCCGGCACATCCAGCACGTAGATGCCGGCGCTGAGCCCGGAAAGGTCGAACGGCCCGGAACCATCCGGCCCCCGGTCGATCCGCAGGGTCCGCACCAAGGCCCCCGAGGCTTGGTACACCCGCAGGACCGTCCCGGACAGGTTTCCCTTCAGCATGTACCATCCGCTGCCCAGTGCAACAAGTGCCGGAGAGCATTCGGCCGGGACCTCTGCCACGCTTGTCGGCCCCATGGCCACGCTGCAGGTGTCGCCCCAGTGCGTGCCGGTGTAGCGCGCCAGGTGGTTCACCGGCCGCCCATCGGCCGTGTTCCCGCAGCCAACGAACAGGGTATCCCCGTAGAAACCGATGCTCAGTGCTCCCAAGAACGGGTCGAGCGAGCCTCCCAACCCGCACCAGCGTTCGCCATCCCACGTGGCGGTAAAGGCAGCGGGCACATTACCCGCATAATTGAACCCTCCGCAGGCGAACAGGAGCCCATCCTTTACGAGGAGCTTATACACCCCCACAGCGTAGTTATACCCGCCGGTGGCATCCTGAACGCTGGTGCCCACGGGGTGCCACGCCTGGCCGTCCCACCGCATGATGCATTGGCCGGCGTTGCCCTCGCTGAGGCGGAAAATGCCGCCGGCGTAGAGGTCTCCCTTGTACACGGCCAGGGGCCCTCCGCCGCCCATGTGGGTAAGCGACCCCCGGACCGAGCGTTCCCCAGTTCTCCCCATCGAACGCGGCGAGGTGCAGGAAGGGCAGGCCGCTGAAGGTAAGGGTGCCGGCCACCACCAGGTTGCCTTGGTAGATCGTCCCATCCCCCACCACGCTGGAACCGTTGGCCGGGAAATAGCCCACGTTCTGCCAGGAGTTGCGCACGCGCTTGGCCACGCCCCCGCACCAATGGCCGTCGGCATACTTGAAGCCGCCGAACGCATACAACTCCCCGTTCAGGATCCGCAGGGCACGCACGTAGCCGTCGATATTGCCGTATGAGGACCACTGGCCATTGTAATAGGCGGCGATGTACCGGATGTTCTGACCGTTCACCTTGGTGAATACACCGCCAACGATCAGGGTATCGCGGTAGCGGATCGCGGTGAGCACACTATTGTTGAAGGGCGCGGACATGGTCCATTCGCCTTCGTGGTACATGCAGAAATAGGACGCCTGCTCCGGGGTGCCCACCGCATGGTCCAATTGGCCCATGCAATACAAGGTGTTGGTGGCGGTGTCCTCGTACATCTCGATCACGCCGGAGGGGCTGCTCACCGGCAACCCGGCATCGGCCCACCACTGGCCCCGCAGGCTGGCCGCAGCCAGGAGCGCCCAAGCGATCAGGAAGGTCGTCCGCATCATGGGGCCACCCCGAGCTTGATGGCCGGCATGTTCCCGAACTGGAGCAGGTAGATGCCGGGGGATAGGCCCTCCAAGGCGAATGGCTCTGTTCCTTCCCCGTTCACTTGCAGCGGAATGGAGCGGACCAATTGGCCCAGGGTATTGAGCACCTGCAAGGTGCCCCCCTGCTGCGCCCCCAAGATGCGGTAATGCTGGACACCCGAGGCGACCAGCCCGTTGTTCACGGGATCCGCCGGCCCAATGGCTTGCTTCTCATCCCCTGCCGGCCGGGGCTGGGCCCAAGAGCAGAACCGGGTGAGGAAGCAATCCGAGAATTCCACGGTGGGCGTACTGTTCCATGTGGGATCGTAATAAGCGAGCGGATGGCTGGGGGGATACAGCGGGAAATAGGTAGCCGGGTTCGCGTATTTGGACGTATAGCCGCAGGCGAGCACCTGATCGTGCTGCGTGCACTCCAGGGACGTGATGTATTCATTCGAATTGGCCACGCCGCCGAAATAAGTGGACCACCGCAATACGTCGTTCGCGTCGAAGCCAGCAATGAAGGATCCTGATCCAAGGGGAAAGGTAGGTTCGCATTGATGACAGGCTGGTAGTACATATTGTTGATACTCGCCTGCAGGAAGATGGAACCCATCGACACCGCTCCGGCAACATAGTAGCTCACGCCATCCTTCCGGAAAGCGATGGCGTTCGCGGCGGCATAGTTGCCGTGCCCGAAGAACGTGCACCAATCCAGCGCCTGCGAGGTCCCGTTAAAACGGGCGATGAACCCCCGATCAGGCCCCGTGTACGAGCCATCGTTGAAGGCCAGCGCCTTCACCTTCAGCGGGAAGGACGAAGAGTTCGTCCTTCCAACGATGTATACATCATTGTTGGACTTCCGGTTGACCGCCAGACTGTTCCAAAAGACCTCATCATCCGCGGTGCCCCCGTAGTAGGTGGCCCAGGTCAAAGTGGTACCGATGTTGAACTGCAACAGGAACACATCGTCCCCCCCTGAATAGGATGCGTTGTAGGCACCGGCCTTGGACACCAATGGGACATTGGAGCTGGCCGTGCGTCCCACTACATAGAACGCTCCCGAGCTCGCGTAGGCGATATCATACCCAAGCTCTGTATTGGTACCGCCATAGTAGGTCCGCCATTGCAACTGATCATACATGTTCAGCTTGGCCACGAAGGCATCCTGGTCACCACCTGAATAGGTGAAGTGTGTAGCATTGACCGGCGGCGTCACCTGCTCGTTCGGCAATTGCTTGGAATAGCCCGTGAACACCACCTCCGTATGTCTCCTGATGGTGGCTACGTCAATGCCGGTGATGGCGGTCTTTTGGTCACCGAAATAGGTACACCAGGTCCGATATCCCCGGTAATCCACCTTGAAGAGGAAGCCCTGTTCCACGCGTCCCGTGGTGCCCACCCCATCGAAGTAGGCCGAACCTGCGGCAAGCACGGGGAAGTTCGCACTTTCGGTATAACCGACCACATAGGCGGTAGTATCGGAGGCACTCGTCTGCACAGCCACGTCGTATACGATGGTAAGGGTATTGGTGCCCCCTCCGAACAGGGTGGTCCATTTGAGGATGTCGTTCTTATCGAACTTGCTGATGAAGCCGTTCGGATTCACCGAAGGGGTGACCGGGGCCGGAGATAATGCTGTATGCGGGAACGTGGCCCATGTAGAATTCCCCCATCCGGCCACATAATAGTTCTCCGCATCATCTAGGTCACTGCCGTTCACATATTCCCCACCGTTGCCGCCGAAGTAAGTGCTCCAGCAAAGCCCCTCCGTGCTTTGGGTGGCTTCCATTTCCCCTGCCTCTACATAAGCGGCTGACCCGATGAAGAGGACCAAGGGCCGCTGCGGGTCGAACTCCCCCGAAGTAAAATGGACCTCAGTACCCCGAAGCTCATATTGGAACGCTTCCTGCGGCAGGGCCAGACTTGGATCCTTGGAACTGATAGGCCATGGGCCTCGGGAGCCGAATGGTCTGGGAGAGAATGGGGAAGCTCAAGCTGCCATCGTGTTCGATGGTGATGTCCGCAAGTCCCTCGAAGAGCATGGCAATAAGGGACGGGTCGCTTCCGGGCCGGCATACAAAGGCGAACTTCTGGCCGGCCGCGCCCGGATACAGGTGCAGATCGATGCCCGGATAGACCTCCTCGTAGACCACCCGTTCGAAACGCCGGACCATGGTAAGACCTGCCTCGCCGCAATGCGGGAAGTAGTAGTTGCGGTAATCCGCCCTGGGAGCCACGCCGATGGGAGCCGCTTCCTGGGCACGCCCCCCGAGCAATCGCATATCCCAACGCATCAACGTGTCCGGGATCAGGCTATCCGCGCTCTGCACGGATGCGGTGAAGGACACCCTCCCGCCTTCGGCCGGATAGACAAAAGGGTAAACGCCTTCCGAAATGAAAGCGGCCTCCATGGAGGAACGGCCCTCCGGATCGGTCAACTGACCTCGGTTCTCCCAGTATCCTTTGTCTATCGGGACGACCTCATGGAAAGGGTCCGGTGGAATGCTCTCTTGGGCTTGCGCGAGAAGGTGGAACAAGAAAGCGGAAAGGACGAGAAGGTGGCGCATGGTCGGTGGATGTTCGGTGATACCTCCAAATATGAGAAAAAGAACTTTTTATCCAAAATGTGACCGGACACAAAGAGCGATCCCTGCCAGCTAGAATCCCTCCACCAAGAAGGCGCGCCAGGAGATCATCGGCCTGGGCCTTCACAACGGCCGCGCTCCCGCCCTGTTCGCGCTGCGCGCGCAGCGATGTGGCGCCGTGGGATTTGGAGAGTTTTTCGCCCTTCGCGTCCACCAACAGGGGGTGATGCACAAAGGTGACGGCTTGGAACACCGGCAACCCCAATAGCTTCGCCAGGTGCAACTGGCAGGCGGTCGAAGGCAGCAGGTCCATGCCGCGCACGATGAACGTGATGCCACGGTCCACGTCATCCGCCAGCGAAGCGATCTGGTAGGCCGGGCGGCCGTTGCGCTGGCGCACCACCGGATCGGGCAGGGCCGCCACCAGGTCGAGAACGATCGGCGGACCGGGCCAGGATGGCACTTCGATCGGGCACTGGGGCGGCAGGCGCAACCGCCAGGAACGATCGGGGCCCTCGAAGGCATGCCCGGCGTCCCGGCATGCGCAGGTGGCGATCGTGCTGCGCGAGCACGTGCAGGCATAGAGCGAGCCCTGTTCCCGCAGGACATCCAACAAGGAGCGGTAACGCGGCAGGCGAAGTTCCTGGGAGTAGCGCGCCCGGTGCTCTTCCACGGTCGCCGGTCCCTCCTGCCAGGTGATGCCCAGCCAATGCAACGTATCGAAGATGTCCGCCAGGTAAGGCTCGCGGACGCGCTCGGCATCCAGGTCGTCGATCCGCAGCAGCAACGTGCCACCGGCCAGCCGGGCCAGCCGCGCGGTCAGCAGGAACGAAGCCCCGTTCCCGCTATGCAACAGGCCGCTGGGCGTGGGCGCGATGCGTGTACGAAGGCCCGCCGGAAGAGGGTCCATCATCGTGCCCGGGGCGGGGATCGAACCCGCACAGCCCTTACGGACCAAGGGATTTTAAGTCCCTCGTGTCTACCGTTCCACCACCCGGGCATCGTCCGCCCCAGCGGACGCAAGAGCTCAAAATAGCGATGCCTTCCGGTGAAGGAAGGCATCCGGAGCGAGAAACGGGACTCGAACCCGCGACCCCGACCTTGGCAAGGTCGTGCTCTACCAACTGAGCTACTCTCGCTTGTTCCGCCTCCGCGCGAGCGCTTCGGCGAATAATGAGGGTGCAAATATAGCTCCTCTCCCTTCCCCTCCAAATCCTGTTGAACGAACCTGCTTCAGGCTTTGCGCAGCTTCGCCTGGCGGGCACCGGTCATCCGCTTGATCTCGTTCAGCTTCAGCAGGGCCTCCACCGGCGTGAGGGTATCGATGTCGATGGCCTCCAGTTCCGCGCGGATGCCTTCCAGCGCCGGATCATCAAGCTGGAAGATGCTGAGCTGCGGAGCGCCAAGGCCGCTCGTGTCGGGCCTGTTGCGCTGCGGGGCCGCTTCGGGCGCGTGGCCATCGCCGAGGTCGCCGGCGTGGGTCCGTTCCAGGTGATGCAGCACCTTTTCCGCGCGCTCCACCACGGCCGCCGGCATGCCTGCCATGCGCGCCACGTGGATGCCGAAGCTGCGGTCCGTGCCGCCGGGCACGAGCTTGCGCAGGAAGAGCACCTTGCCGTCCACCTCGCGCACGGCCACGCTGGCGTTGCGGATGCGCGGGAAGTGGTCCGCCATCTCGTTCAATTCGTGGTAGTGCGTGGCGAATAGCGTCTTCGGGCGCGTGGCGTGCGTGTGGAGGAACTCGGCGATGGCCCAAGCGATGGAGATGCCGTCATAGGTGCTGGTGCCACGGCCGATCTCGTCCAGCAGCACCAGGCTGCGGGCACTGAGGTTGTTGAGGATGCTGGCCGTCTCGTTCATCTCCACCATGAACGTGCTTTCGCCGGTGCTCAGGTTGTCGCTGGCCCCCACGCGCGTGAACACGCGGTCCACCACGCCGATGCGGGCCTCGGCCGCCGGCACGAAGCTGCCCACCTGCGCCATCAGCACCACCAGCGCCGTTTGCCGCAGCAGCGCGGATTTGCCGCTCATGTTGGGGCCGGTGATCACGATCAGCTGCGCATCGTCCGGGTCGAGCGCCACGTCATTGGCGATGTACGGTTCGCCGGGCGGCAGTTGCTGCTCGATCACCGGATGCCGCGCCGCGCGGATGCGCAGCACCGCGTCGTCCGTCAGTTGCGGACGCGTATAGTTCCACGCCAGCGCATTAGCCGCAAAGCCCTGCAGCACGTCGAGCTCCGCGATGGCGGAGGCGATGGTCTGCAGCGCGGGGATCGCCTCGCACACGCGGTCCACCACGGACTGGTAGAGGCGCGCCTCCAGCGACTGGATGCGTTCCTCGGCCGTGAGGATGCGCTCCTCCAGCGCCTTCAGTTCATCGGTGATGTAGCGTTCGGCGCCGGTGAGCGTCTGCTTGCGCACCCATTCCGCCGGCACCTTGTCGCGGTGCGTGTGGCGCACTTCGAGGTAGTAGCCGAAGACGTTGTTGAAGCCGACCTTTAGCGAGGTGATGCCGGTGCGCTCCGTTTCGCGCTGCTGGATGCCGAGCAGCAGTTCCTTGGCATGCGTGGTGATGTGCCGCAGCTCATCGAGCTCGGAATCCACGCCGGGGCGGACCACGCCTCCCTTGGCCACTTGCACGGGGGCCTCCGGCTCGATGGATGCCGCGATGCGGTCGGCCACCTCCAGCGGCACGCTCCATGCCTGCGCGGCGGTGGCGAGCGCTTCCTCCCCGGCGCGCAAGGCCTGGCGGATGCGGTCGGCGGCGCGCAAGGCACGGTCCATCTGCAACAGTTCCCGCGGATTGATGCGCCCCACGGCGGCCTTGCCCACCAGGCGTTCCAGATCGCCCACCGCCTTCAGGTCCTCCATCAGGAAGGCCCGCAGCGGTTCGTCGGCGATCAACGCCTGCACCCGGTCCAGCCGCTGGTCGATCGCGGCCCGGTCCACCAGGGGAAAGAGCAGCCAGCGCCGCAGCAGGCGCGCGCCCATCGGCGTGAGGCAGGCGTCCATGGCCCCCAGCAGCGTGCGCCCGCCGGGGTTCACGGGGGCCACCAGTTCCAGGTTGCGCACGGTGAAGCCATCGAGCTGCACGTGGCCGTCCATGCTGAGCCGCGCGATGCGGCGCACGTGGGCCAGCCGGTCGTGGCGTGTTTCGCCCAGGTAGTGCAGCACCGCACCAGCGGCGCGCTGCGCCAGGCGCAGATCTTCCACTCCGAACCCTTTCAGGCTGGTGGTGCCGAACCTGCCGAGCAGGCGTTCGCGCGCGAAATCATCGGTGAAAGCCCAATCCTCCAACGCGTGGCCCCGCCACCGCATGGCGGCCTCGCGCACCAAGGCCTCACCGGCGCCCTTGGGCACCAGCAGCTCGCTCGGCGCATGGCCTTCGATCAGCTTCGCCACCACCTCCGCATCGCCTTCGCCGATCAGGAACTCGCCCGTGGTGACGTCCAGTAGGGCCAGGCCGTAGCGGCCGCCGTGCGCCGTGAGGGCGGCCAGCCAATTGTTCGTGCGGCCGTCCACCACCTGATCGCTGAAGGCCACGCCGGGCGTGACCACCTCGGTGACGCCCCGCTCCACCACGGTCTTCGCCTGCTTGGGGTCCTCCAACTGGTCGCATACCGCTACGCGGTAACCCGCGCGCACGAGCTTGGGCAGGTAGTTGTCCAGGGAATGGTGCGGAAAACCGGCCAACTCCATCTCCCCGGCCGCGCCGTTGTTGCGCTTGGTGAGGGTGATGCCCAGCACGCGCGCGGCGAGCACGGCATCCTGCAGGAAGGTCTCGTAGAAATCACCGACGCGGAACAGCAGGATGGCGTCCGGGTGCTGGCCCTTGATGCGGTTGTACTGCCGCATCAACGGCGTTTCGGAGGAAGAGGGTTTGGCCATCGGGCAATGGGGAGCGGACCTACTTTCGCGAGCCCGGAAAAGTACGCCGCACCCCGCTGGGCGCGGTGCGCGAAGATCTCCCCGGTTTTCAACACGCCCGCCCATGCCCGCAGGGGACCGCAAACTTTCGATGGATGAACTGGGCCGGATCGGTCCGGCCGAATACAAGGCCCGCGCCGGCCAGCGGCTGCGTCTGGTGCTGGACGACGTGCGCAGCCGGCACAACGTGGGCGCGTTCTTCCGCACGGCGGACGCCTTCGGCTGCGATGGGCTCCTGCTCTGCGGTTTCACGCCGCTGCCGCCGCACCGGGAGATCGAGAAGACGGCGCTCGGGGCCACGCTCTCCGTGCCGTGGGAGCATGTGGCCACCACCGTGGAGGCCGTAAGGCGCCTGCAAAGCGCAGGCTATCGCGTGTGGGCCGTGGAGCAGACCGTACACGCCATACCGCTGGATGCTTGGGCGCCGCCGATGGACACCCCGCTCGCCTTGGTGTTCGGCAATGAATTGAACGGGGTGGCCGATGACGTGGTGGAAGCCTGCGACGGCTGCCTGGCGATCCCCCAGCGGGGCACCAAGCACTCGCTGAACGTGTCCGTATGCGCGGGGATCGTTACGGCCTGGGCGGTGCTCCGCCCTTGATGGGAGCGGCATCCATGCGCCATTCAACGGTGTTTGTGGAAACCTGGCGGCCGCTTTGTCCGTTCAGGTTCCGCCAGCGCTTCTATATTTGGCACTGAACGCTCCCGAACACGTGCGATCGACGCAACGACTACCCCACCTCTTCCTGGTGCTCCTGGTCCTGTCGGCGTTCAGCGCGCGCGGTCAGTACTTCCGCAATTCGGATTATTGGAAGACGCACCGGAGCGAGTTGAGCTTCGGGCTGGGCGTATCCAACTTCCTGGGGGAACTGGGCGGGCGCGATCGCATCGGCAGTCCTTTCATCTATGACCTGGAGTTCAGCCAGACCAAGCCAGCGCTGAGCCTTGGGATGCGCTACTTCGTGGCGGAGCATGCCGCCGTGCGGGGCGCCCTCACCTATGGCGTACTGGCCGGCAACGACAACCTGACCAAGGAAACGTTCCGACACAACCGCAACCTCAGTTTCAAGTCCAACGTGTTCGAGGCCCAGGTGGTGTTCGAGTTCCATCCCTTCCTGGAGTCGCTGGGGCACGTCTACGACCTGCGCGGGGTGCAGGGCCAGAAGTCCTCGCGCATCGGGCTGTACGTGTTCGCTGGTGTGGGCGGCTTCTACTTCAACCCCACGACGCAGTTGAACGGCCAGTGGGTCGAATTGCGTCCGCTGGGCACCGAAGGCCAGGGCCTTCCCGATGGACCGAAGCCGTACAGCAACTATGGCTTCTGCATCCCCATGGGTGTGGGCCTGCGCAAGGCGGTGAGCAAGCAGATCTCCATCGGCCTGGAGCTGCAGTACACGAAGACCTTCACGGACTACATCGACGACGTCAGCGGCACGTACTACGACAACAACGCGATCAGGGCCGCGCATGGCGCACAGGCTGCCTACCTGGCGGACCCGAACTTGGGCGAAGTGGCCGGCCAGACCTTTGAAGGCCAGCAGCGCGGCGACCCCACCGATAAGGATGCCTACCTCTTCGTGAAGTTCCAGGTACATTACAAGCTGTACAAGTTCCGCTCGGCGAACAAGAAGTACCGCACGCGCATCCGCCGGCAGAAGATCGTGTTCTAGGAACGCACGCTTTCCACCCAAGCATTGACAAGGCCCTCCTCGGAGGGCCTTGTTCGTTCGTGCCAAAGCGCGTCAGCATACAGGCTCACGGCCCGGCAAGCGTCACGGTTCGGCAGGCTCACCGTGACAATGCGAAGGCGAAGGGAGTTCCGATCAGAGGATCAGATAATGAGATGATCAGATGGCTTGGTGTCGTCAGCATGCGCTATCACTGCGGCCTTGGGCCGCGGTCGCAACCAGGACGAGCCCGGGTGCTCCTACTTGCGATGGCGGCCCGGACCGCCATGACAGAGGGGAGTGGCATACGGAACCGGCGTGATGTGCCCCCTGAGACGAGCGAAGGGCCCCCATCGGAGCCCCTCACCTGACCTCTCGGTCGATCCAAAATAACCCAAAACCCACCCCCTCTAACGGAGCACGGGGCAAGAAGTTACATGGCCTCCACCTGCACATGGAAACCGCTGTGGTTCCTCACGTTGAGTACACGGCCATCGGCCCATACCAGGTATTGCCCCTTCACCCCGAGCAGGGTGCCGGTGACCTCGGGCAGTTTCTCCAGCGATACGCTGACCACCTTCGGCAACGGCGCGGGCAGCGGGTACGTGAAGAACGCCGGCTCGGGCTTTTCCAAAAGGTATTCCCGCAACTCCGGGGCGAGGCCGTCCTTCGCCTGTGCATGGGCTTCTAGCAGCGCAGCGGGATCCGTGACGCATTGCTGCAACATGGAACGCCAGTTGGTCCTGTCGGCGAACAGCCGCTTCAGGTCCACCTCGATGGCCCCGGCCAGTTGGCGATAGGGTGTCCGCGCGATGCGCAGGGCAATGCCCGCGCCTTGATCGATCCACCGCAGGGGCACCTGCGTACCGCGGGTGACGCCCACCTTCACGCCACCGGTATGCGACAGGTACACGTCATGCTCCTGGTGGTGATGCTCCGCCTCCCAAGCCGGATCACGCCCCTCGCCCAGGTGCGCCCGGCACAATTCCGGCCGCACGATGCATTCGCTCGCTTCGGGCGCGCCCTTCAAACAAGGGAAGCACAGGTCCTGGCCGTAGAACTTCTTCACGCGCTTACCACATGCCGTGCAGGTGAGCGCGCCGGTGAAGCGCACCGTGAACGGCCTGCCGATCAGGTCCGCCAGCGGCAGCACCTGCTCCCCCATGCGCAGCGCATAGGTGACCACGCCGCCAGCGGCGGGATCGCCCGTGGTGTCCACTCCCACCAGCATCTTGCGCAACGGTGCTCCGTCCATCATCCACCCGGTTGTTTATCTTCCGCACGAAAGTAGTTGCGCCGCCAGCGCTCTCCCATGCCCGTCAACGCGCTCTTCTCCTACCTGATGAAGAAGCGGCTACAGCAGATCGAGCTGTTCCGCGACAACCCCCATGAGGCCCAACTGGAGGTGTTCCACCGCCTGGTGGCCGCCGCCCGCCATACCGAATGGGGCCGCCGGCACGACTATGCCGGCATCATGAACCCCGACGTGTTCCGCCAGCGCGTGCCCCTGCAGGACTACACGGCGGTGAAGCCGTACGTGGACCGCATGCGCGCGGGAGAGCAGAACCTGCTTTGGCCCACGGACATCCGCTGGTTCGCCAAGAGCAGCGGCACCACCAATGCGCGCAGCAAGTTCATCCCCGTGAGCCGCGAGGCCCTGGAAGATTGCCACTACAAGGGCGGCAAGGACCTGCTGGCGCTGCACTGCGCCATGTACCCGCAGAGCAGGCTCTACCAGGGCATGACGATGGTGATCGGCGGCAGCAGCACCATCGAACCGGTGCGCACCGATGCCTACACCGGCGACCTCAGCGCCATCATCATCCGCAACCTGCCCATCTGGGTGGAGGTGCGCCGCACGCCGGTGATCGAGACGGCGCTGATGGAGAACTGGGAGGAGAAGGTGGAACGCATGGCGCGCGAAACGATGCGCGAGGACGTGCGCAGCATCGCGGGCGTGCCGTCGTGGACCTTGATCATCCTGAAGCGGATCCTGGAACTGACCGGCAAGCAGCACATGCTGGACGTGTGGCCCAACCTGGAGCTGTTCATGCACGGCGGCGTAAGCTTCCGGCCGTACCGCGAACAGTTCCGCGCACTGCTCCCCTCGCCCACCATGAACTACCTGGAGAGCTACAACGCCAGCGAGGGCTTCTTCGGCATCACCGACCGCCCCGGCGCGGACGACCTGCTGCTGATGCTGGACTACGGCATCTTCTTCGAGTTCATCCCCGAGGAACAGCTCGGCAGCGAGCAACCTGCCACGAAGCTGCTGCACGAGGTGGAGGCCGGCCGCAACTACGCGCTCGTGATCAGCACCAACGCCGGCCTATGGCGCTACATGCCGGGCGACACGGTGCGTTTCAGCAGCGTGCGGCCCTACCGCATCCAAGTGAGCGGGCGCACGAAGAGCTTCATCAATGCGTTCGGCGAGGAGCTGATCGTGGAGAACGCGGACCGCGGCATCGAGGCCGCCTGCGCCGCCACCGGCGCGCTGGTGACGGAATACACCGCCGGTCCGATGTACATGGAGCACGAGGCGCGTGGCGGCCATGAATGGATCATCGAGTTCGAGCGCATGCCCGCGGACATGCAGACCTTCTCGCAGGTGATGGACGACACGATGCGCTCCCTCAACAGCGATTACGACGCCAAGCGCCGCGGCGACATGGCCCTCCGCGCGCCGAAGCTCCACGTGGTGCGCCACGGCACCTTCCTCCAGTGGATGAAGGACCGGGGCAAGCTCGGCGGGCAGAACAAGGTGCCCCGCCTGATGAACGACCGTTCGCTGCTGGACGAGTTGTTGCACCGCATCACCGCATGAGACCGATCGCGGTACTGGCGGTGCTGTGCGCACTGCACGTGGAAGCCCAGGGGCCGCCCGCACCGCGCACCATCGAGGGGGCGTTCGACCGCTTCACCACGGACGACCTCGGCAACGTATACGCCCTGCAAGGTGACGTGCTGCGGCTGTTCAACGCGGAAGGCCGCCAGCTGGCCCGCAACAGCCTCAACACCTTCGGAGGGATCACCTGCATCGATGCGTTCTCTTCGCTCAAGCCGCTGATCTTTTCGCGGCAGCAGGGGCAACTGGCGCTGCTGGACAACACCCTGAGCGTGCAAGGCGACCCGATCGACCTGCCGCGCGCCGGGTTCCCGCAGGTGACGCAGGTGTGCATGAGCGTGCAGAACGCCTTCTGGTTCTTCGACGAGCGCGCGCTTTCCCTTTCCCGCGTGGACGCGCAACTGCGCCCGCTGGCGAGCACGGGACGGCTGGACCAGTTGCTGGGGTGGACGCCACATCCGACGTACCTAGCGGAGCTGGACGGCTGGCTTTACGTCTGCGATTCCGAGCACGGCGTGCTACTGTTCGACCTGTTCGGCACCTACGCGCGCACGCTGCCCATCGTAAACGCGCGGACGATCGACGTGCGCAACGGCGCGGTCTGGTATATCGCGGGGATCGACCTTCACCGATACGACCTGCGTACGATGGAGACCACCAGCCTGCCCTGGCCGATTCCAATGGACGAGTTCCTGGTGCGCGACGCGCGCATCGAACGCGGTGCGCTCTACCTCCTGATGCCCGACCGCATCGTGATCTCGCCTTTCTGACGTACCTCCCATATGGCCATGTGCTCATGTGACCATGCTTGGCGCTCATGCCATGCCACTTCCGTGACTTATCCACAGCGCCGGGCGCAGAGGGCCTGAGGGGATAAATTCGTGGCCTCACGACCCCGTCCCTCATGCACATCGCGATCGCAGGCAACATCGGCTCCGGCAAGACCACGCTCACGCAATTGCTCGCCAAGCATTACAAGTGGGACCAGCTGCAGGAAGCGGTGGACAACAATCCCTACCTGTTCGACTTCTACAAGGACATGCAGCGGTGGAGCTTCAACCTGCAGATCTTTTTCCTGAACAGCCGCTTCGAGCAGCTGCTGGAGATCCGCCGCAGCGGCCGCAACGTGGTGCAGGACCGCACGATCTACGAGGACGCGTTCATCTTCGCGCCCAACCTCCACGCGATGGGGCTGATGACCACGCGCGATTTCGAGAACTACTTCCGCCTGTTCCAGAACATGGACAGCGCGATCACCCCGCCGGACCTGCTGATCTACCTCCGCGCCAGCGTGCCCAACCTGGTGAAGCAGATCGCCGAGCGCGGCCGCGACTACGAGAATAGCATCAGCATCGACTACCTCAGCCGCCTGAACGAGCGCTACGAGGCATGGATCAGCACCTACGACAAGGGGAAGCTGCTGATCATCGACGTGGACGACAACAGCTTCCACCAGAAGGCGGAGGACCTGGGCCGCATCATCAACGCGATCGATGCAGAGATCCACGGCCTGTTCCCGAACGAGGCACCAGCCACGAACGGCAATGGCAATGCGGCGGTGAAGGCCGCTTCACTCGCCGGTGGCAAGGCCGCCACGAAGACCGCAGCGAAGGCGCCCGCGAAGAAGAAGTGATCCCACTTCGCAGGAAGATCGCGTCCGATCTTCCTGTCATCCTCTTTCTGTCCTGTCGAGCGAAGCCGGGACATGACCACCCTCTTCGAAGACGTCCCCTCTCGACTTCGCTCGAGGTGACAACTTCTTTTGGAATAACAATGGGGTGGGCAGTGGTATAATGCCCATCTGAAAGTGCGGGTTCTCGGTGGATACTTCCGCTATGGCGCAAGGGGATATCGCCTCACGGTGCTTCAGTAGAATTCCCCCCAGATGTCCCGGTGAGCCTGCCGGACCGGCTCGGCAGGCTCACCGGGACATTGCGATAGGACCTCGCCCGATCCCTGGAATGCGAGATCCGCTGCGGATGACCGCTGCTCGAACTCGGACAGGATCGAACGGTGAAATGATACTACGCGGGAGAATCCGACGAAGAAGGGCTGCCTCACGGCAGCCCTTCAGTGATACGTTCAGCAGGAGATCACTTGGCCATCACGCGCACGGCAATGCGGCGGTTCTGTGCGCGGCCGTCTTCCGTGTCGTTCGAAGCGACCGGATATTGCGGACCGTAGCCTTCCGCCTCCAGGCGCTTGGCGTCCACGCCCAGGCCCACCAGTGCGGCCTTCACCGCATCGGCGCGCTCCTGCGAGAGCTTCTGGTTCGCGGCGGCATCGCCCGTGTTATCGGTGTAGCCGCCGATCTTCAGCGCAACGGCCGGGAAGGCCTTCATGATCTCGGCGAGGTTGGTCAGCTGCTCGCGGCTCTTGTCCATGTCGATCGCGGCGCTGCCGGTCTGGAAGGTGAGGCGGTCGAAGTTGAACCACGTGGTCTTGTCTACCGGAGCGGTGCCTTCGATGAAACCCACCAGGCCACTCTCGATGCCGTTCGCCAGACCGCCCTTCAGGTCGAAGCCCGTGCTCAGCGTCCTCACGTACTCGGTCACCTTCACCTCCACCTTGCCGGGAGCGTTCACGTCCGAGGTCACCACTTCGGTGAGCACGGCCTCCTTCTTCATGCAGCAGGAAGCGGCGCATTCCTCCTTCGGCAGGTGCGGCGCGATGATCAGCGCCACGATGCTGCTCAACTTGATCAGGATGTTCATCGACGGGCCCGAAGTGTCCTTGAAGGGATCGCCCACCGTGTCGCCGGTAACGGCCGCCTTGTGGGATCGCTGCCCTTCTTGTAGGTCTGACCGTCGATGAGCACGCCCTTCTCGAAGCTCTTCTTGGCATTGTCCCAGGCGCCACCGGCGTTGTTCTGGAAGATGCCCATGAGCACGCCGCTCACGGTGATGCCGGCGAGCAGGCCGCCGAGCGCCTCGGGGCCGAAGAGGAACCCGACGATGATAGGGCTGAGCAGCGCAAGGGCGCCGGGCAGGATCATTTCGCGGATCGAGGCCTTGGTGCTGATGGCCACGCACTTCTCATACTCGGGCTTGGCCTTGCCTTCCATGATGCCCGGGATCTCGCGGAACTGGCGGCGCACTTCCTTCACCATGTCCATCGCGGCCTTGCCCACGGCGCTGATGGCCATGCTGCTGAACACGAAGGGGATCATGCCGCCCACGAACAGCATGGCGAGCACTTTCGCCTTATAGATGTCGATGGCATTGATGCCCGCCAGGCCCACATAGGCCGCGAAGAGGGCTAGCGCGGTGAGCGCTGCGGAAGCGATGGCGAAGCCTTTACCGGTGGCCGCCGTGGTATTGCCGGTGGCGTCGAGGATGTCGGTGCGCTCGCGTACCTCCTTCGGCAGGCCGCTCATCTCGGCGATGCCGCCCGCATTGTCGCTGATGGGGCCGAAGGCGTCGATGGCGAGCTGCATGGCGGTGGTGGCCATCATGCCCGCGGCCGCGATGGCCACGCCGTAGAGACCGGCCAGCGAGAAGGCACCGAAGATGCCCGCCGCCAGCACAAGGATAGGCAGGAAGGTGCTCTCCATACCCACGGCCAGGCCGCCGATGACGTTGGTGGCATGGCCCGTTCCGCTCTTCTGCACGATGCTATCGACCGGCTTGCGGCCCATGGCGGTGTAGTATTCCGTGATGTAGCTCATGAGGAAGCCCACCACCAGGCCGAGGATGATCGCGTAGAACACGTGCATGCGCTCGATGACGAAATGCACGTCGCCACGCACGAACTCCATGGTGGGCGGAAGCATCCAGTTGATGACAAAGTAGCTGGCGACGGCCGTGAGGAGGATGCTGCCGATGTTGCCCTTGTTCAGAGCGGCCATCACGCTGTCCGTGTCCTTGTTGATGCGGACGAAGAAGGTGCCGATGATGCTGAACACGATGCCGAGGCCCGCGATGAGCATGGGCAGCAGGATCGGGGCCATGCCGCCGAAGTTGTCGCCGGTGCTCACCACTTCGCGGCCGAGCACCATGGTGGAAAGCGATCGTCGCTACGTAGCTGCCGAAGAGGTCGGCGCCCATGCCAGCCACGTCGCCCACGTTGTCGCCCACGTTGTCAGCCACGGTGGCCGGGTTGCGCGGGTCGTCCTCGGGGATGCCCGCCTCCACTTTACCGACAAGGTCAGCGCCAACGTCGGCGGCCTTTGTATAGATGCCACCGCCCACGCGGGCGAAGAGCGCGATGGATTCAGCACCCAGGCTGAAGCCCGCGAGCACCTCCAAAGCCGTCATCATGTGCGGGCCGTTGGGGCTTTCGCCATGCACGTACATGTTGTAGAACACGATGAAGAGCAGGCTGAGGCCGAGGACGGCGAGGCCGCTCACGCCGAGGCCCATCACGGTGCCACCGTTGAAGCTCACCTGCAGCCCTTTCTTCAGGCTGGTGCGGGCGGCCTGCGTGGTGCGCACGTTGGCCTTGGTGGCGATGCTCATGCCGATCCAGCCGGCGAAGGCGCTGAAGAAGGCGCCGATGAGGAAGGCCACGGCAATGACCCAGTCGCTGTGCTCCACGAGCGTGCCGCTCCAAGCCAGCAGGATCGCAGCGATCACGGCGAACACGCCCAGCACGCGCCATTCGGCCTTCAGGAAGGCGCTGGCTCCCTTGGCGATGTAGCCCGCCAGTTCCTGCATGTTCGCATCGCCTGCGTCCTGTTTGCTCACCCACATCGCCTTGGCGATCATCACCACGAGGCCCAGCAGGCCGAGCGCGGGGATCCAGTACATCAATTCCATTGTTCGTCTTCTTTCGTGTGTATGGTCTTGTCCTTCAGCGGATAGGTCCGCTCAAGAGGGGTGCGAAAATAGAGATCCTGTGTTAAGCACCTAATGCTCCTGCCCGCGCCTTCGGCTTTCCCTTCCCAGGCTTGGAGCTTTAACGCCCGTGCGACCGGAGATAGCTGCTACTGCGTCACGTACATCACCTCCTTCACCGCTTTTACGGTGCGCGCCACATTGGGCAGTGAGGCTTCGATCAGCGGGGGGCTGAAGGGCAGCGGCGTGTCGGCCTGGTTCACACGCACGACGGGAGCGTCCAGATGGTCGAAGGCTTCGCGCTGGATGCGGTAGGCCAGTTCGCTGCTGATGCTTACGTAGGGCCAGCTTTCCTCCACCACCACTACGCGGTTGGTCTTCTTCACGCTTTCGATGATGGTGGCCGTGTCGAGCGGGCGGATGGTGCGCAGGTCGATCACCTCCGCGTCGATGCCCTCCTTGGCCAGTTCCTCGGCCGCGGCCAAGGCCACCTTCATCATCTTGCCGAAGCTTACGATGGTGACGTCCTTGCCTTTGCGCTTGATGTCGGCCACGCCGATGGGCAGCAGGTACTCGCCGTCGGGGATCTTGCCCTTGTCGCCGTACATGCGCTCGCTTTCCATGAAGAGCACCGGATCGTCGTCGCGGATGGCGGCCTTCAGCAGGCCCTTGGCATCGTAGGGGTTGCTCGGGGTGATCACCTTCAGGCCGGGCACGTTGGCATACATGGCCTCGAAGCTCTGGCTGTGCGTGGCGGCCAGCTGGCCCGCGCTGCCGTTGCCGCCGCGGAACACGATGGGCACGTTGAACTGGCCGCCGCTCATCTGCAGCATCTTGGCCGCGTGGTTGATGATCTGGTCCGCCGCGAGGATGGCGAAGTTCCAGGTCATGAACTCCACGATGGGGCGCAGGCCGTTCATCGCGGCGCCCACGCCGATGCCGGAGAAGCCGAGCTCGCTGATCGGCGTGTCGATGATGCGCTTCTCCCCGAACTCCGCCAGCATGCCCTTGCTCACCTTGTAGGCGCCATCGTACTCCGCCACTTCTTCGCCCATGAGGAAGACGTTCGGGTCGCGGCGCATCTCTTCGCTCATGGCCTCGTTGAGCGCTTCACGGAACTGGACGGTACGCATTGATCGGGACAGGTTCGGAGCGCGAAGGTAGACCCTGCCAGGGATCAGATGATCAGATAATGGGAGGATCAGCGGATGGGATGCCGAGCACACGCCCTGGCTTTCTGATCATCTCATTATCCGATCATCCGATCGAGACTGCACCTCGTCCAGCCGATCCGACTTCGTTCCCTTGCCCAGCACGTGGCCGTGGTCGATGGTGACCTCCTGCCGCACCACGCGCACCGCATCGGCGCCCGGCCGGATGGGCCGGCCCTTTTCCTGGCACCACACATATACGAACTCGGCCCCCAGGAAGAAGGTCTGCGAGCTGTAGAAGGTCCACAGCAGCAAGGAGATCAGACCGGCGGCCGCCCCGAACGTGGAGGTGGGCGCCTTGCTGTCGAAATAGAACGTGAGGATGTACCGGCCGAGGATGAAGAGCACCGTGGTGAAGATCGGCGCCGGGCAGCACGTCCTTCCAGCGGATGTCGGCCGAGGGCAGGTACTTGAACACGCAGGCGAACACCAGCGTGCTGATGCCGAACATCAGCAGCCACGAGGCCACGCGCACCAGCAGCACGGCATAGGCGGGGATCAGCCGCGCCAGGCTGTCCGACAGCCCATCGATGGCAGCGTTCAGCGTGAAGGTGACGATGAGCAGGAAACCCAGGCCCATCACGAAGGAGAACGACAACAACCGGGAGATGATGAATCCCACCACCGTGTTCTTCGGCCGGGGCTGGATCTCCCACATGCGGTTCAGCGCGTTCTTCAGCGCGTTGAAGATCCCCGTGGCGCCCACGATCAGGGTGATGATGCCGATGACCGTGGCGATCCAGCTGCGCCCACTGATGTAGGCGTTGCCGAGCACGGTCTCCAGCGAACGCGCCGTGTCCTCGCCCACCCAGCCGTTCAGTTCCTGGAAGACCTCGCCCCGCACCGCATCAGGCCCCGCCACGAAACCCGACACGGCGATGACCACCACCAGCAGCGGGATGATGGAGAAGATGGTGTAGTACGCCAGCGCCGCCCCCAGGTCGAAGGTGTTGTCCTCCACGAAGGCCCTGAACATGAGCTTCGTGAAGCGCCAGATGCGTTGCAACGGTCGGTGCATAAGGGGTGGAAAAATACGGCGGGCACGGGCGCGCGACCACAGCGGTCAGAGGATGATCGCCAGCGCGACCACCAAGGCCACGATGCTGATGATGAGCCCCGCCACCGCCAGGCCATGCCCATGGCCATCGCCCGGCGAGGTCTGCTTCATGCCGATGATGCTCAGGATGAGCCCCGCGATCGGAATGAAGAACGCGAGGATGAACCCCAGCAAGGCGAAGATGTTGATGCCGCCCACATTATCCCCGCGCGGCGTGAACAGCAACGGCACCGCAGCAGCGGCGGCCCCTACTTTGCGCGCCGGTGTGGCGCGCATGCCGTAGCCATCATCCGCGATCAAGGGTTCCGTAACGGCGGCGGGCCGCTTCACCGGAGGGACAATGGCGGGCGGCGCGCTTTCGTCCTCCACCGGCATGGCGGCCACCTGTAGGTCCAACGGTCCGGGTGTCCACGTGGCCTGCACCGGCCCATCGGGCACGGCCCCTTCTTGCGCGATTGTCTGCGCCATGGCGGAGGCGGTCTCCTTCACCGGCTTCGGTTTGTCCTTGCGGGCGGAGGGCAGCTCGAGGAACCAGCCTTTGTTCACGTACTTCCGCTGTTGGAACGGTCCGCTCTGGACCACTTCATGGCTGGTGGAGCAGGCACTGAGCCCGAGCAGGGCGATGCCCGCGAGAAAGAGGATCGGTGAACGCATGGGAAGTAATGTTGACCGGCACCTCCGAAGAGCGTGCCGTGCCGGGGGGGCCGGCCCGCCTCGGTCGCAGGCATGCGGCTTTCGTGCAGGGATGCCGCGCGAAAACCGCTACACGGCCTCGGCACTGTTGTGGTGGCGCTTCCCCAGATCGGGGAGCGCGGTAACATCCGCTCCCTAAATTCGCGCCCCTCATCACCGCGCACCGTTCCGGCGCGTGGCCCACGGATAACCGGACCGCATGAAGATCCTCGTCCTGATCAGCCAGGTGCCCGATACCACGGCGCGCATCGGCTTCACCAACAACAACACGGCCTACGACACCAACGGCGTGCAGTTCATCGTGAACCCATACGATGAATGGTATGCGCTCGTGCGCGGCCTGGAACTGAAGGAGGCCCAAGGCGGCACGGTGACCACCGTGACCGTGGGCCCGGCCGATACCGAAGCCACCATCCGCAAGGCCCTGGCCATCGGCGCCGACGAGGCCGTGCGCATCGACCTGATCCCCAACGACAGCTACGACGTGGCCGCGCAGGTGGCCGCCTACGCCAAGGACAAGGGCTTCGACCTGATCCTGGCCGGCAAGGAAACGATCGACCACAACGGCAGCCAGGTGGGGCCGATGGTGGCCGAGCTGCTGGACCTGCCCTTCATCTCCCTGGCGAGCAAGCTGGATATCAACGGCGGCAACGCCACGGCCGAGCGCGACGTGAAAGGCGCCGTGGAAGTGGTGGAAGCCCCGCTGCCGCTGGTGGTGAGCTGCGCGAAAGGCATGGCCGAACAGCGCATCCCCAACATGCGCGGCATCATGGCCGCCCGCACCAAGCCCCTGCAGGTGGTGCCCGCCACCGCCGCGGAACAGCTCACCGCCACCGTGCGCTTCGAGCTGCCGCCCGCCAAGCAGGCGGTGAAGATGATCCCCGCCGAGGAGGCCGGGAAACTGATCGAACTGTTGCACACCGAAGCCAAAGTGATCTGACGATGAGCGTGATCGTATTCGCCGATACCCGCGGGGAGAAAGTGGCCAAGGCCGCCCTCGAGACCTTGACCTATGGCCGCAAGGTGGCCGCCACCAGCGGTGGCACCGTTACCCTGGTGACCTTCGGTGACGCACCCGCCGACCGCCTCGCCGGCCTCGGCGCCGATAAGGTGATCGTGGCCCGCAAAGCCTCCGATGCCGACAGCCAGCAACTGACCCGCCTGGTGGTGGACGTGGCGCAAAAAGAGAACGCCCAGGTGATCGTGTTCACGCACGACGCCACCGGCAAGGCCGTGGCCCCGCGCGTGGCCGCCCGCCTGAAGGCCGGGCAGGTGGCTGGTGCCATCACCCTGCCGGACGCTTCGGCAGGCTCAGCGGGACAGTTCGTCGTGAAGCGCAACGTATTCAGCGGCAAGGCCCAAGCCTGGGTGGACATCAAGAGCCCGGTGAAGGTGATCAGCGTGCTGCCGAACAGCATCCCCGTGGAGGCCGGCAGCGGCAACGCCACCGTGGAAGAGTATGGCGGCGATCTCGGTGCCGCGCACGTGGTGGTGAAGGAGGTCCGCAAGGAAGGCGAAGGCATCCCCTTGCCGGAAGCGGAGATCGTGGTGAGCGCAGGCCGCGGCATGAAAGGCCCGGAGAACTGGGGCATGGTGGAGGAACTCGCCAAGGAGCTCCACGCCGCCACCGCCTGCAGCCGCCCCGTGGCGGACATGCACTGGCGCCCGCACCACGAGCACGTGGGACAGACCGGCGTGGCCATCCGTCCGAACTGCTACATCGCCATCGGCATCAGCGGGGCCATCCAGCACCTGGCCGGCGTGAACGGCAGCAAGGTGATCGCCGTGATCAACAAGGACCCCGAGGCGCCGTTCTTCAAGGCCGCCGATTACGGCATCGTAGGCGACGCGTTCGAAGTACTGCCCAAGCTGATCGAGGCCGCGAAAAAGCTGAATGCCGAACGGTGAGGCTGAAGTGTGCGGTGTGAAGGTTGAAGTGTGAGGGTTCAAGTGAGAGGTGGGACGTGTGAAGTGGTCCGCATCGGCACCTCGTACCTCTTACTTCCCACTTCAGCCTTCACACTTCACAACTCCTACTTCCCACTTCGACCCTCACACCTCATACTTCCCGCGTCCGCCGTATCTTCGGCGCCCCTGTTGCGCCTGGCATGGAGAAGGTCGAGCTGAAGTTCCTGCGGATCGACCTATAGCCACACGCACGCCGGGGCCTACGCGCTCATATTGGCCGAAATGCATGGCGACCGCCGCCTGCCGATCATCATCGGCGGCGTGGAGGCGCAGGCCATCGCCATCCAGGTGGAGAACATCAAGCCGGCGCGCCCCCTCACGCACGACCTCTTCAAGCAGATGAGCGACCAGCTCGGCATCGCGCTGAAGGAGGTGGTGATCAACGACCTGGTGGAAGGCATCTTCCACGCCAAGTTGGTACTGGAGCAAGGCGGCCACGAAGTGGAGGTGGACGCCCGCAGCAGCGACGCCATCGCCCTGGCCCTGCGCTTCGAGTGCCCGATCCACACCTACGAGTTCATCATGAGCGCCGCCGGATTGAAGGTGGAGGACGGCGACGAGGAGAAGGAAGGCGGCCAGGAGCCCGTGGAAAAGACCGAAAAGGGCGAGAAGAAGGCGAACATCAAGAACGCCAGCCTGGACGACCTCAAGCGCATGCTCGACGAAGCCTTGTCCAACGAGGACTATGAGCGCGCCAGCAAGCTCCGCGACGAGCTGCAACGGCGGGAGGGCACCAACTGACCAGGAGGCAGGGGCAGGAGGCAGTTGGCAGGGGCAACCGGCAGCAATGCCTACGCCTGCCTCCTGCCCCTGCCTCCTGGTCCTGCGTATCGTTCCTGCCCCCTGTTCCTGTCTAATTGCGTCCTGCAACCCGCCTCCTGATTATGTTTAGCGCATGGCGGAGGACGAGCGTAGCATCCTGAAGCAGTTCAGCCTCGGGAAGATCCTGCTGCCGGTCTTCATCGGCCTAGGCACCACCGGGCTTCTCGTATGGAGCGCCGCAGGCAAGGCCGCCGATCAACCCCTGGTATGGACGTGGTACAGCAGCGGCTGGATGGCGCTCGCCCTCCTGAGCCTGGTGGTGCGCGACTGGATGTACATGCTGCGGATCCGCCACCTCACGGACAAGAAGCTCACCTGGTGGCGCACGTTCGTGGTGATCATGCTGTGGGAGTTCGCCAGCGCGCTCGCGCCCGGCATCATCGGCGGCGGGTTCTTCTTCGCCATCTGGATCCTCTCGCGCGAGGGCGTGGACGCGGGCAAGAGCATCACCGTCATCACCTTCACCTCCTTCCTCGACGGCATCTTCATCGCCCTTATGGCGCCGCTGGTCTACTTCACCGTGGGCCGGCAGGAGCTTTTCGCGGGCGTGGATACCGGCCAGGGCTGGCTGGGCGCGGGCTTCTTCGTCACCTTCTGGGTGGTCTACGGCATCATCCTCCTTTACAAGCTCTTCGTGGCCTATGCGCTGTTCGTGAACCCCGTGTTCGTGAAGCGCGCGCTGGTGGGCGTCTTCTCCATCAAAGGCTTGCGGCGGTGGCGGCGGAGCATGGTCACCACCGGCGACCAATTGATCATCGCGGCCAGCGGACTGAAGCAGCGCGGCTGGAGCTACTGGTGGCCGGCGCTCCTCACCACCTTCCTTAGCTGGACCGCACGCTACTCCATCGTCAACTGCATCGTGCATGCCTTCCATCCCGGCATGGGCTTCGGTCACGATCTGGTGATCTACGGCAAGCAGGTGATCATGGGCATCATCGTGCTGCTGATGCCCACGCCCGGCGGCAGCGGCATCGCTGAGCTGATCTTCCGTGACTTCCTGGGCATGTACATCACCGTGGGGCCGGGCAAGCTGGCCTTCCTCTGGCGCCTGATGAGCTACTATCCCTACATCGCCATCGGGGCCTTCCTGCTGCCGCGCTGGGTGCGCCGCAACGTGATCCAGCCCCTGGCGCACCCGGCCCACGACCCTGCGGCGGGATCGGCTTCTCCGTTACCTTGAGCACCCACCCCGTTCATCCTCCCTTCCCATGGAACGTTTCACCGGCCTGATCGGCATCCTCGTCATCCTGGGCATCGCCTTTCTCGCGAGCAACAACCGCAGGGCCATCAACTACCGGCTCGTCATCAGCGGCCTCGTGTTGCAGGCCATCATCGCCGTGCTGGTGCTGAAGGTGCCGCCGATCACGCGCTTCTTCCAATGGCTCGGCAAGGGCATGGGCCACATCGAGGAGTTCGCGCGCCAGGGCGCCTCGTTCGTGTACGGCGGCGTCATCGCCCAGCAGCCCGATGGCAGCCTGGGGAACTATTTCGGCGGCGGTTTCGTGTTCGCCTTCAACGTCACGGCCACCATCATCCTGGTGTGCGTGCTGGTGGCGGTGCTGTACCACATCGGGCTGATGCAGCGTGTGGTGAGCGTGATCGCCAAGGGGATGAACTGGATCATGCGCGTGAGCGGGGCCGAGGCCTTGAGCAACGTGGCGAGCGCCTTCGTGGGCCAGGTGGAGGCGCAGGTGATGATCCGCCCCTACCTGGCGGGCATGACCAAGAGCGAACTGCTCGCCAGCATGAGCGGCAGCCTCGCGTGCATCGCCGGCGGCATCCTCATCGTGTACGTGAACATGGGCCACGCCGCGGGCATGGACCTGGCCCCGTTCCTCCTTACCGCCAGCCTCATGGCCGCGCCGGGCGCGCTCGTCATCAGCAAGATCGTGTGGCCGGAAACGGAAGAGAGCCAGACCATGGGCACCGTGAAGCTGGAGGTGAAGAGCAATTACACCAACCTGGTGGACGCCATCGGCCACGGCGCCAGCGATGGTTTCAAGATCGCCATGAACGTGATCGCCATGCTCATCGGCTTCATCGCGCTGATCGCCATGGTGAACTGGATCGCCGCGTACGTCATCCATTTCTGGGACCCCACCTTCGGCAGCGACGGCACCACGGCGCTCAACTGGTTCTTCGGGAAGCTCTTCACGCCGCTGGCCTGGTGCATGGGCGTGCCGTCGCAGGACGTGAACAGCGTGGGCATCCTGCTCGGCCAGAAGCTCACCGTGAACGAATTCGTGGCCTTCTCCAGCCTCACCAACCACAGCGTGCCGGTGATGACGCCGAAGGGCCTGCTGATCGTGAGCTTCGCCATCTGCGGTTTCGCCAACTTCAGCAGCGTGGGCATGCAGATCGGCGGTATCGGCGAGCTCGCTCCCACGCGCCGCGCCGACCTGGCCCGCCTCGGCCTGAAGGCCCTGCTCTGCGGCACGCTCGCCAGCTACATGAGCGCCACGATCGCGGGGATCCTGATGGGGTGATCCTTCCTATGCCGATGTGTCCATATGCCCATGCATCCATGGGGGACATTAGAGCTCTTTCGTAATTTGTCCTCTATACGGCCCTTCTGTCCTGTCGAGCGAAGTCGAGACATGAACGCCCCCTCTCGACTTCGCTCGAGGTGACAACGCGGTCGCTCGACGTGACACTTCTGGGGAATTATGAAAGAGGTCTATTGGCCGCATGAGCACATGATCTGTTCGTAATCCACGCCCGGCGACTGGGCCATGCGATGCCCGGCCCGCTAACCTTGCGCCCGTGAACGGACGCCGGGAGAACGAACGCACACGCATCCAGCAGGCGATCACGCGGGGCTTGGAGCGCATCCGCGGCATGCTCGTGAGCACCCGGGTGAAACAGCTTTGGATGCTGGCCTTCCCCTACCAGGTGGCCGCCGTGCTCTCGGCCTGCATCGCCGTGGGCTACGCGTGGCTGTTCAACACGGCGGAAAGCCTCAACCATCGCCTGATCATCGCGCATCCGGATATGATCTACCTCACCGCCCCCGTGGCCTTCCTGGCCAGTTGGTGGGTGGTTCGGCGGTTCTCGCCCATGGCCGGTGGCAGCGGCATACCGCAGCTGATCGCCGCCGTGGAGGTGGCCAACGACGAGGAAAAGCGGGACCTCAGCTGGCGCTTCCTCAACGTGCGCATCATCCTGGTGAAGATCGCGGGCAGCCTCGCCATGGTGCTCGGCGGGGGCGCCGTGGGGCGTGAAGGGCCCACGGTGCAGATCTCCGGATCGGTGTACCGCGTGGTGCATCGCCTGCTGCCGCCCTTCTGGCCCAAGGTGAGCCGCAAGGTGATGATGGTGACCGGCGGCGCCGCGGGTCTGAGCGCGGCCTTCAATACCCCGCTCGGCGGCATCGTGTTCGTGATCGAGGAGCTCACGCGCACGCACATCGCCAAGTTCCGCACCGCCGTGCTCAGCTCAGTGATCATCAGCGGCATGACGGCGCAATGGCTGCTGGGGCGGCCCTACCTGCTGCTCGGCTACCCGAAGCTCGCGCCCGTGGGCATGGCGTTCATGTATATGCTGCTCGCCATCAGCCTCGTGGCCGGTTCGCTCGGCGCCTTGTCGTGCAAGGGCATGCTGCTGCTGGACAAGGTCCGGCGCCGCCTTTCCTCCTGGACGCTGCAATCCTTCTTCGTGCTGGCCTGCGCGCTGGGCTTCGCGGCGATCGTCCGCGCCTTCGGCCCGCTCTCGCTCGGCTCCGGCGAGGCGCTGCTGGACCATTACCTCTTCACGCCGGACGTGGCGCCGGACTGGCGCGATGCGGTGGGGCGCATCCTCGGCTCCATCCTCTCCTCGGGCTCGGGAAGCGCGGGCGGCATGTTCGCGCCGTCGCTCACCTCGGGCGCGGCCATCGGCGGGCTTTTCGGCAGCTGGTTCGGCGTGGACCGCGGCGAACTGAACCTGCTGGTGCTCGGCGGCATGTGCGCCTTCCTCACCGGCGTCACGCGGTCGCCCTTCACCAGCGCCATCATCGTGCTGGAGATGACCGATCGCCACAGCGCCATCTTCCAGCTGATGTACGCCTCGATGATCGCCTCGCTCATCGCCCACGCCATCGACCCGCGATCGTTCTATGAACGCATGAAGAACCGCGTGCTGGACATGGTGCCGGAGCGCGAACGCCCCGCATCGCCCGCGCCGGACGGGCTCGGCGGGTGACCGTTCCGGCAGGGCATAACTTCGCATCCGATATGCGCCAATACCACGACCTGCTGCAACGCATCCTCGCCGAAGGCGTGCGCAAGCAGGACCGCACCGGCACCGGCACCCTCAGTTGCTTCGGCCACCAGATGCGCTTCGACCTGGCGGACGGGTTCCCGCTCCTCACCACCAAGAAGCTGCACGTGAAGAGCATCATCCACGAGCTGCTCTGGTTCCTGCGGGGCGACACCAACATCGCCTACCTGAAGGAGCACGGCGTGCGCATCTGGGACGAGTGGGCCGACGCCGATGGCAACCTCGGGCCCGTCTACGGCTACCAATGGCGCAGCTGGCCCACGCCCGATGGCGGCCACATCGACCAGATCGCCAAGCTGGTGGAGATGATCCGAAAGACCCCGGACAGCCGCCGCTTGATCGTGACCGCCTGGAACCCCGCGGATGTCGACAAGATGGCGCTGCCGCCGTGCCACTGCCTGTTCCAGTTCCACGTGGCGGACGGGAAGCTCAGCTGCCAGCTCTACCAGCGCAGCGCGGACACCTTCCTCGGCGTGCCTTTCAACATCGCCAGCTACGCCCTGCTCACGCTGATGGTGGCGCAGGTCTGCGGTCTGCAGCCCGGCGAGTTCGTACACACTTTCGGCGATGTACACCTTTACCTGGACCACCTGGAGCAGGCGAAGCTGCAGCTCACCCGTGAGCCGCGCCCGCTGCCCACGGTGCGCCTGGACCCCAACGTGAAGGACATCTTCGGCTTCCGCTTCGAGGACTTCACGCTGGAGCATTACGACCCGCACCCTCACATCAAAGCCACTGTATCGGTATGATCATCAGTGCCATCGCCGCGGTAGCGGAGAACGGCGTGATCGGCAAGGACGGCGGACTGCCGTGGAACCTGCCGGACGACATGAAGTTCTTCCAACGCACCACGCTCAACCATCACGTGATCTCCGGGCGCAAGAACTACGAGAGCATCCCCGCCCGCTTCCGCCCGCTGCGCGACCGCGTGAACATCGTGGTGACGCGCGACGCGCAGTACAAGGCTCCCGGCGCGACCGTGAAGACCTCGCTGGAGGAGGCATTGGACGTGGCCCGCAAGGCCGAACAGAACGAAGTGTTCATCATCGGCGGCGGGCAGCTCTATCAACAGGCGTTCGATGCCAAACTGGTGGACCGCATCTACCTCACCCTGGTGCATGCGAAGGTGGAGGGCGACGTGAAGTTCCCCGATATCGGCAAGGGTTGGAAGGTCGTATGGCAGGAGCGGCACGAGGCGGATGCCCGCCACGCCTACGCCTTCACCTTCAAGGTGCTGCAGCGCTGAGGCATACGCCCCTGTTACGCTGAGCCTGCCGATGCGTGACATGCCTGATCCGTTGGGACGTTCCGGGTCACCCTTCGGCGAGCTCAGGGTGACAGGCAGTTGGTGCGTAACAGACCTCTTGGCTGGAGCGGCGCTCCTACCCTTCTGTCACACTGAGCCTGCCGATGCGTGACATGCCCTGATCCGTTGGGACATTCAGGGTCACCCTTCGGCGGGCTCAGGGTGACAGCGAAGATGGGCGACCGTTCCTCTTCCGTCCCAACCCGTTCCAAGCTGCGCCATACCATCCGTCCCGATCGGCACGGTCTGCCCCAACCGAACAGCCCGAACGCCCGCCTCCCGATACATTTTGCCGGCGTTCCCGGGACCATCGTGCTCCGGCGACATGCCTGTCGGGATAGCCATGCGCACCAACGACCCTATCGGGACCATCGAACAGAACGGAGCCCCGGCCCCGGAGGTTGATGCTTCCTACGTAAATTGGTCACAGCTTCCTCTCCGCTCCGAGCCACAGGGGCCGGCCGGCACCGGTCCAGGCAAGCGGCCATCCATCGGGCAGATGTTCGTATCAGCTCTCCGTAAGTATTTCAGCCGCACCCCGGTGCCGATGCGCACCGTCTGCGTGGCCGCGGGCATGCTGTCCGTGATGTATGTCTTCACCTCATACATCAACCGCTCGCTGATGGTCACGTATTACATCGTGCGCTTCGATTGGTGGAAGCAGGCCCCGATCCCCTTCCTGAACTTCGGCACGTGGGTGCTGGTATTTCCGCTGATCTATGGATGGAGCCTCCGCTGGCCGCTGAACGTGCGTCCGATCCAGAAGCATGTGCTCGCCCTCTTCGGCCTGGGCTTGGTGCTCTGCTCCATCCACGAGCTGTTCACCAACACGATATACATCTTCCTGCTGAGCCAAGTGGGGCGCATCCACATTGCAGGCTCCATGTGGAAGGGCATCCTGTTCAGCCTGCCCGGCGGCATCCTGCAGCGGTTCATGGAATACTGGCTGCTACAGGTGCTGCTAATGTATATTGAAACACACCGCCAGGTGCAGGAGGAGCGTACGCAGGTGCTCCGATTGCGGAACGAACTGCAGACCACCCAACTGCTCGCACTGAAGAAACAATTGCAGCCCCACTTCCTCTTCAACACTCTCAATACGGTAAGCGCCCTGATGGACAGGGATATGAAGAGCGCGCGCTATGTGCTGGCCCGGTTGGGCCAGTTGCTACGCAACACGCTGGATGAGGAGCGCAAGGAGAAAGTGACCCTGATCCACGAGGTGGACCACGTGGGCGACTATCTGGGCATCGAATCGGTGCGCTTCAAGGACCGCCTGGTGGTGGATTACGATATCCCGTGGGATTGCCAGAACGCGCTGGTGCCGGGCATGGTGCTGCAACCGCTGGTGGAGAATTCGATCAAGCACGGGCCGGACGCCATGAGCGAGCGCGTGCGGATCTCCATCGAGGCCGAGCGCAAGAACGACCGGCTGGTGATGCACGTGAAGGACGATGGCAAAGGTTGCGCCGACCCCGAGCAGGCGTTCACGCACGGGGGGATCGGCCTGCGCAACGTGCGCGACCGCATCGAACTGCTCTACGGCCAGCATGGATCGATCCAGATCCTTACCAAGGCCGGACAGGGGTTCCAGGTGATCATCTCCCTTCCTTTCGAGACCCAGGACAAGCAGGCATGAAGAATATCCGGACCATCGTGGTGGATGACGAGCCGGCGGCACGGACTCGGGTGGCGCGGCTGTTGGAAAGCGACCCGGACATCGTGGTCGTGGCCGAATGCCGCAATGGCAACGAAGCGTTGGAGGTGATCCGCGATGAGCACATCGAACTGGTGTACCTCGACGTCCAGATGCCCCAGTTGAACGGCTTCGAGATGATCCGCAAGCTCCAGCCGGAGAAGATGCCCTACGTGGTGTTCGTGACCGCGCACGACCGCTATGCACTGAAGGCCTTCGACGTGAACGCTGTGGACTACCTGCTGAAGCCTTATGACGATGAGCGGTTCTTCGCCTCGCTCGCGCGGGCCAAGGACCTCATCGAGATGCGCACCACCACGCACCTCACGGGGCGCATGTTGGAACTGATGCAGGACCACCTGCGGGCGCGCAAGGATTTCACGGAGGTCTTCCTCATCAAGGAGAAGGGGCGCGAGTTCAAGGTGCCCGTGAAGGAGATCCTCTGGCTGCGCGCCGAAGGCAACTACCTGATCCTGCAGACCAAGGAACGCCACTACCTGCTGCGGATGACCATGAACATGGTGGAGACCGACCTGGATCCCGCGCGCTTCGTCCGCATCCACCGCAGCTACATGGTGAACTGGACGCACGTGCGCAACACCCGCTACAGCGGCAACAACGAGTTCATGTTCACCATGAGCAACGGCCAGCACATCCTCAGCGGCCGCAGCTACAAGGAGCGGATCTCGCGGACGCTCACCGAGCGCTCCGCCTGACCGGTCCCACCGTCCGGACACCGGATCCCCCGCTCGTCACAAGTAGCGCGCACCCGGCGGGCCCGGCCGGTAGCTTGGTGGGATCAACGCGCCGCGCATGCTAGGCATCGGCTACTTCCAGCGATCGCCCATCGATCCACGGGCCATCTTCTCCGTGGCCGTGGTGCTGGCCACCCTCTTCCTGCTCCAGGCCTACATGCACCATTACGTGTATGCGGACATCAAGTCCATGGGCGAGTTCGACTGGCTGCGCGAGGCGCCCGTGCCTTACCTGAACTTCCTCTGCTGGGCCTGCCTGTGCCCGCTGGTGGCCCGCGTGCTCCAGCGCTGGCCCCTGAACACCCGGCCCATCGGGCGGAACCTGCTGATGCATGCCCTGCTGGGCCTGCTCATCGGCGCCGCGCACGAGCTCATCACCAGCTCCATCTACTACGCCATCCTGTGGGCGAACAGCGATTTCGTGTGGAACGCCGAGTACCGCTCCTACGCCTTCCAGGCCCTGTTCCCCGCCACCCTCCAGCGGTTCATGGAATACTGGACCCTGCTGTGCGTGCTCGTGGCCGTGCAGGTGATGCGGCAGGTGCGCGAGAAGGAGACCCAGCTGCTGCGCGTCCGTTCCGAACTGCAGGAAAGCCAGCTCAACGCACTGCGGCAGCAGTTGCGGCCGCACTTCCTCTTCAATACCCTCAACAGCGTGAGCTCGCTGGTGGGGCGCGACCCCGAAGGAGCCCGGCGGATGCTGGAGCGGCTGGGCCACCTGCTGCGCGTTTCGCTCGACCGAGAACGCCAGCAGAAGGTGCGGCTGGACCACGAGATCGGCTACGTATCCAGCTACCTCGGCATCGAGGCCGTGCGGTTCAGGGACCGCCTGCAGGTACACTATAACGTGCCCCAAGAGCTGCACGCCGCGCTGGTGCCCGCGATGATCCTGCAACCGCTGGCCGAGAACGTGATCAAGCACGGGCCCGACAGCAGCCTCTCACCCGTTACGGTGACGGTGAGCGCCGAACGGCGGAACGGCCACGTGTTGCTGGGCATCACCGATGACGGACGGGGCTGCCGCGACCACACGGCAGTGACCGAAGGCGGCGGCATCGGCATCCGCAACGTGCGCGAACGCCTGCGCACTCTCTATGGTGACAAGGCCGTTTTCGCGGTGGGCCCTGGCCCCGGGAAAGGCTTCCAAGTGCTGCTCACCATTCCCTACGAGACCTCATCCGAGACCCCATGAAACGGATCCGCACGATCATCGTTGACGACGAACCGGACGCGCGCGAACGCCTGCTGGAACTGGTGGGCGAGGACCCGCAGCTCGAGGCCGTATGCGAGTGCCGCAACGGGCATGAGGCCGTGCAGGCGATCCAGAAGCACAAACCCGACCTGGTGCTGCTCGACGTGCAGATGCCCGAGATGAACGGCTTTGAAGTGGTGCAGCGCATCGGCCCTGCGCTCATGCCCGTCACCATTTTCACCACCGCCTACGACGGCTATGCCCTGAAAGCCTTCGAGGTGAACGCCGTGGACTACCTGCTGAAGCCCTACGACACGGAGCGCTTCCACCGGTCGGTGGCCAAGGCGAAGAAGATGCTCGCCATGAGCACGAACAACCGCCTCACCGGCCGGCTGATGGACCTGATCCGCCGGCACATGCACGAGCAGAACGAATACACCGAGCTGTTCCGTATCAAGGACAAAGGGCGCGAGCACCTGGTCCCCGCCGATGACGTGCTCTACCTGAAGGCCGAAGGCAATTACCTGAAGCTGGTGACGCAGGAGCGGGGGTTCCTCTACCGCCTGACGATGAACGCCATGGAAGCCGAGCTGGACCCGCTGCGCTTCCTGCGGATCCACCGCAGCTATTTGGTGAACCGCAGCCACGTGCGCACCGCGCGATACGCGGGCAACAACGAGTTCACGTTCATCATGGCGAACGACCACCGCATCGTGAGCGGGCGCAGCTACCGCGAGCACATCGCGCAGGCCCTGACCGAGGCGGAAGCGCGGGGCTGAGATGGGGCGGACCGTTCATTCTGGGACGGATAACACCCGGGCAGGGGCGCGTTCCCGGTTCCTTTGTGGAAACTCAAACGTCTTCCATGCGCAAGAGCATTACTACGACCGCTCTCCTTACCGGGCTGCTGGCCACTGCACAGGCACCGTTCGAACGCGGTATCCCCATCCCGGGGAACATCGGCGCCTATAGTGGCACGGTGGACAAAGAAGGCCACTACGTGATGGCCTCGCGGGATGATGGCAACACGGACATCGTGCTGACCCGCCTCTCCCCTACCGGTGAGCTCGAATGGTCCAACCGGTATGCCTTCTTCATGGAGGAGGGCTTCTACGGGGATGCGATCGTGGCCACCGACGACGGCGTGATGGTGGCCGGCTATACCCTCGGCGCGATCTCCAACTCGCGCGATGCCATCCTGCTACACGTGGGCTTCGATGGTTCCCGCATCGCCTCCTACCGCATCGACGTGGGCGGCTCCTCCAACGCCTTCCATTGGATGCGCCCCAACGGCCACGGTGGCTTCCTGGCCAGCGGCCGCGTGGAGATGGGAGCGAACCAATATGACATGATGCTGGCCGACCTGAACGCCGACGGCACCGCCAACTGGGTGCATACCTACGGCGGTCTGGAATGGGACTGGGGCCATGACGTGATCACCCTGCAGGACGGCGGCCACGTGCAGGTGGGCTTCGGCGATGGCTGGGCCTCTGCCACCACCGGCTATGTGGTGCGCACCGATGCCGACGGCAACGAACTGTGGTCCCGCAGCATCCAGGAGAAGGGCAAGCGCGCAGCCGACCTCGCAGCCGTGGCCGAGGCCAACGACGGCTCCGGAGCCATCTACGTGGGCGGCCGCGGCCTGGGCTTTACGGGCAATACCGTGGCGGCCTTCATCTCCAAGCTCTCCAGCACCGGTGACATGATCTGGACCCGCGTGCTGCCGGACGGCAACGACGTGCAATACCTGTGGCCGGCCGCCAACGGTGGCGTGAACTGGGTGGCCGATCCCCAATTTGACGTGCCATCCGGTGCCGGTGCGAACGACTACTATGACATCGCCTGGGGCCGGTTCGAGGCGGACGGAACGCTCGCGGAAGCCCGCGCTTTCGGTGGCAGCAAGGGTGATTACTTCGGATTCCGCGCGTACCCTTCCGGACGGCAACACCGTGTTCTTCGCCGGCACCAACAGCTTCAATGCCTCTCCCAATATGGACCTCTACTTGGTGCAGCTCGATGCGACCAACCACTCCAAGTGCGCCGACCTCGACACGCGGCTCATTTGGATCACCGACACGGCGACCTCCACGCCCGTCACGAGCGTAGTGAGCACCCCCACCTACAACCTCTTTACCGACTACGCTCCGGTCGCCGTGCCGCTGAACGTTCTGGCGTACGACCCCTGCTGCGTGCCCCAGGTTTCCTTCACCTCCGTCGGCAACAACCTGGACCTCACCTGGTTCTTCAGCAATACGTCCGTTTCCGCCACCTCCTATAGCTGGGAGTTCGGGGATGGCACCACCAGCGATGAGACCTCGCCCACGCATACCTACGCCACGGCGGGTACCTATAACGTGTGCCTCACCGCCACCAGCGACTGTGGCTCGATGCGGACCTGCCAGAACATCAGCATCTCGGTGGGCATCGGTGAGCAGGCCGCCCGCACCAATGGCATCCGCCTCGCGCCCGTTCCGGCCAACGATGTGCTCTCCGTCAGCTCGGACGGCACCCGTATCGCCGGGGTGCGCCTGCTGGACGCCGCAGGACGCCAGGTGCTGGCCCATGCGCAAGCGAACGCCTCGCGCCTCGATGTGCCCACCGCCGGGCTTGCCGCGGGCACGTACGTGCTGGAAGTGACCCTGGCGGACGGCTCCCTCCGCCGCCTGCATGCGGTGATCGCGCACTGATCGCCATACATGCCCCTGAACAACATCACCGCCGCCAGCAGCAGGACCTTCCTGCTACTGGCGGCGTGGTGTTTCCTGGCCCATGGCCTGCTGGCGCAGGAGATCTGCGATAACGGCATCGATGACGACGGCAACGGACTGATCGACCTGAACGATACCACCGGTTGCCCCTGCACCCTGGCCCCGCCACGACCCAACCTGATCCCCAACGGCTCCTTCGAGGAACATACCTGTTGCCCGCCGGCAACCGAGTATATCCAATGCGCCACGGGCTGGATGGACTACATGACGTTCGCCACCTTGGAGTATTTCAATACCTGCGGATACTTCCCACCTATAGTGCCCCGGCCCCTTCCCAATGGCCAAGCCGCTGTGGGCATCTCTGTATTTACCGATCATAGCCACACCACCAGCTACTATGAATTCCTGACCCGCTGCCTGCCGGTGCCCCTGAACACCGGACAGCCCTATAAGCTGGCTTTCAATATGGCGGCCGCCCGGATCCGCAATGGTCTCTTTATGACCGTTCCCATCGATTTCGGGCCGATCGACATGGCCATCTTCGGCTACACCAGTTGCCCCACTCAACCCTATGTCGCCCCCATGGGCACCGGAGCGACCATTTGCCCCACAACGTGGGGCTGGACGGAACTGGGCCGCGTGACCTATACCCCCACGAACACCTGGCAGGAGGTCTCCTTCGACTTCACCCCGCCCTTCGATGTGCAGGCCATCATGTTCGGTCCGGCATGTCCCGTGCCTGCCGATTACCTCTCCCGCGACGGCACCCAGCCCTACCTCTTCGTGGACGACATGGCGCTGAAGCCGCTGAGCCTGGACATCGAACACACCGGGCACCCCTGCACCCATGATCTCCAACTGACCGCCATCCCCTATGATCCCGCCAACAGCCGGTACCAATGGTACCTGGACGGCGTGGCCATCGTGGGGCAGACCGGCGAAAAACTCCAAGCCTCCTCCCTCGGCCTGGGACAGGGCATCTACACCGTGCGCTCCATCGCCAACAATGGCGATTGCCTGCTGGCCAGCGATACTCTGCTGGTGAAGTACCCCAAGCCCTTGCTCTCCGCCACGCCTCAGCAGGGCTGTGCCCCCTTGGCGGTGACCCTCTCCAACGCCACCGACCCCGCCCTTACCGCCCACCTGGCCTGGGGCCTCGGTGACGGCACCACCGACACCACCTCCGTGGTGACCCACACCTACAGGACCGCAGGCACCTATAGCGTGCGCCTTTCCGTGACCTCTCCAGAAGGATGCACCAAGGACAGCCTCTTCCAGGACCTGATCACCGTGCATCCACGGCCCATCGCCGCCTTCTCCGCTGACACCACTTCCGGATGTGTGGGGCTGGTGGTCCAATTCAGCAATGCCACTGCTTCTCCCGATGCCTTCACCTCCGCGTGGGACTTCGGGGATGGCACTTCCTCCACGGACCAGGACCCGCAGCACACCTACACCGCCCCCGGCAACTACGATGTGCGACTGACCGTCACCTCCGCCTTCGGCTGTTCCGATGACACCTTGATGGCGCAGTTGATCACCATCCTGCCCACGCCCGAGCCCGCCTTCATCGCCGAGCCTGCCAGCGGATGCATTCCCCTGGCCGTGCGCTTCAACAACCAGACCCCGGGGCAGGCACTGCAGAACCCCACCTGGGACCTGGGCAATGGGCAGACCAGTACCGACGCCTCTCCCTCCACCACCTACACCCTACCCGGGCACTACACCGTCACCCTCACCATGCGCAATGCGCTCGGGTGCAGCGCTTCATTGGTCCAGACCGATGCCGTTGTCGCCCACGGATTGCCAGTGGTCACCTTCTTCGTGGAGCCTGATACCGGATGCGCTCCACTGGACGTGCTCTTCAGCAACACCACAGACCCTGGCATGATCGGCGGTTGTCGCTGGGCCTTCGGTGATGGTTCCTCCTCCGATGAATGCCAGGTGCCGCACACCTACGTCGATCCCGGCACCTACTCGGTGAGCCTTACCGTCACCTCTCCGGCCGGATGCGATGGCGATACCACCCTCTACCACTTGGTCCACGTGGATCTTTCTCCGACCGCGGCCTTCTCCTTCGGACCGCAGCCCACCGACTTCTACCACCCACGCATCACCTTCCACGACCGGTCCAGCAGCGACGTGGCCGGGTGGCAGTGGACCTTTGAGCAGGGGGACCCGCCCACCTCCAACGAGCAGCATCCGGAGGTCGCCTTCCCCAACGATACCAGTGGCACTTATCCTGTGCGGCTCATCGTCTCCAACGGCTTCGGGTGCACCGACACCCTGGTCCAGCAAGTGGTGATCGACGGGGTCCTCTCCGCTTATGTCCCCAATGCCTTCACTCCCAACGGTGATGGCTACAACGACCTGTTCATGCCCATCGTCCGCGATGCGCTACCCACCGGGTACGACCTCCGCATCTTCGATCGTTGGGGGCTCGAAGTGTTCCATTCCGCGCAGCCCAACACCGGATGGGATGGCCGCGTGAACGGTCAGGACCCCGTTACTGGCGTGTATGCCTGGAAGCTCCGCATCCGCAGCGCCGTGGACCAGCGCAGCCGAGAGCTCAACGGACACGTCTCTGTGCTGCCCTGAGCAGCCCGCAGTGGCATTCCAAGTGCAGACCGCCATCTGTTCCAACGTCCTGCCCCGGCAGAGAGCGGCAGGACGGCATCTCCTTCGTATTCTTGTTAATCTGCGCTTTTCGCCCATGCTCCGTTCCCTTCCCTTCATCGCCGCCATGCTGCTGGCCTCCATGGTCTCCGCCCAGGAGATCTGCGACAATGGCATCGACGATGATGGCAACGGCCTGATCGACCTGAACGATACCACCGGCTGTCCCTGCACCTTGGCGCCGCCCCGGCCCAACATGCTGCCCAACCCGTCCTTCGAGGACCATACCTGCTGCCCGCCCCGGCCGCTCAGCGGCATGGATTGCGTCACGGGATGGACCAACCAAACGACGTATGGCAGCGCATCGTATTTCAATGCCTGCAGTCACTTGCCGGCCACTATTCCCCAACCCATGCCCGATGGCCAAGGCGTAGCGGGGTTCATGCCGTTCACGGACATGAGCAATTGGAACCCTAATAGTTACTACGGCTTTCTAAGCGCCTGCCTCACGATCCCCATGAACGCCGGGCAGCCCTACGAGATGAAGTTCAACGTGGCCGCGACGAATGCGAAGGTCTTCAGGCTCATACCGATGGGCACGGATCCACCGCAGCTCGAGTTCCCATGCCCCATGAACGATCTCGTGCCGATCAACCTCACCCTGTTCGGCTACGCCAGCTGCCCCACGCTTCCATATACGAACCCGCAATATGGGCAAACCCTCTGCCCCACCTATTGGGGCTGGACGGAACTGGGCCACGTGACCTACAACCCCGTGAACGCCTGGCAGGAGGTCACCTTCAACTTCGTCGCACCCTTCGATGTGCAGGCCATCATGTTCGGCCCGCCCTGCCCCATCCCCCAAGGCTACTGGGCGCACAATGACTGCAGTCCTTTCATCTACATGGACGACATGGCGCTGAAGCCGCTGAGCCTGGACATCGAACACACCGGGCACCCCTGCACCCATGATCTCCAACTGACCGCCATCCCCTATGATCCAGCCAACAGCCGGTATCAGTGGTACCTGGACGGTGTGGCCATCGTGGGGCAGACCGGCGAACACCTCCTGGCCTCCACCCTCGGCCTGGGACAGGGCATTTACACCGTGCGCTCCATCGCCACCAACGGCGATTGCCTTCTAGCCAGCGATACCCTGCTGGTGAAGTACCCCAAGCCTCTGCTCTCCGCCACACCCCAACGGGGCTGCGCTCCCTTGGCGGTAACCCTCTCCAACTCCACCGACCCCGCCCTGACCGCCCATCTGGCCTGGGACCTCGGTGACGGCACCACCGACACCAACGCCGTGGTGGCACACACCTACAGGACCGCGGGCACCTACAGCGTGCGCCTTTCCGTGACCTCCCCTGAAGGATGCATGAAGGATAGCCTCTTCCAGGACCTGATCACCGTTCACCCACGGCCGGTGGCCGCCTTCTCCGCCGACACCACTTCCGGATGTGTGGGGTTGGTGGTCCAGTTCAGCAATGCCACCACTTCTCCGGATGCCTTCACCTCCGCGTGGGACTTCGGTGATGGCACTTCCTCCACGGACCAGGATCCGCAGCACACCTACACCGTCCCCGGCAACTATGATGTGCGCCTGACCGTCACCTCCGCCTTCGGCTGTTCCGATGATACCTTGAGGACGCAGTTCATCGCCATCCTGGCCACGCCCGAGCCCGCCTTCGCCGCTGAACCCGACAGCGGATGCATCCCTCTGGCCGTGCGGTTCAACAACCAGACCCCGGGGCAGGAACTGCAGGACCCCGAGTGGGACTTGGGCAACGGGCAGACCAGCACCGACGGCTCTCCTTCCACCACCTACACCATACCCGGGCACTACACCGTCACCCTCACCATGCGCAATGCGCTCGGGTGCAGCGCCACCATCACCCGCGTGGACGCGGTCGCCGCGCATCCCATCCCCGTGGTCACCTTCTCGGTGGCCCCCGACAGCGGCTGCGCGCCCCTGACGGTCCGCTTCACCAACAGCACGGACCCCGGCATGATCGGCTCCTGCCATTGGGACTTCGGTGATGGCGGAAGCGCTCCCGTATGCGACACCACGCACACCTATGCCACCGCCGGGGACTATAACGTGACCCTGGTGGTCACTTCTCCTGCGGGATGCGCTGGCGACACCACCCTTTTCGACATCGTACACGTGGATTCCTCACCGATGGCCGACTTCAGCTACAGCCCGCGGCCTGCGGACATCAACCACCCGTACGTCCTCTTCCGCGACCGCTCCAGCAATGACGTGACCTCCTGGCTCTGGGACCTGCCCTCTGCCAACCCGAACTCGGCCAACACCACCTCCTTCCGGGCCAGCTACCCTGATCACGCGCCGGGCGAATACCCCGTGACGCTGATCGTTTCCAACGGCTATGGCTGCACGGATACCACCGTGCAGGTGGTGACGATCAACGGGGTGCTCTCCATGTACGTACCCAATGCCTTCAGCCCCGATGGCGACGGAGTGAACGACCTGTTCCTGCCGGTGCTGCGCGAGGTGCTTCCCACCGGGTACAGCCTGCTGATCTTCGACCGCTGGGGTGAGGAGGTCTTCTCTTCCTCCGACCCCACCAAGGGTTGGGACGGCTCTGTGAAGGGCGCTCCTCCGAAGAACGATGTATACGCCTGGAAGATCCGCGCACGCAGCAGCACGGACCTGATCTCACGCGAGTACAACGGCCACGTGACGCTGGTACGTTAGCGCAACGATCCACACCAAGCTGAACGTTCAGTCCCATCCGGGAACAAGCCTGGCACCCCAGGGCGGGCCTTTTGCGTCCGTTACAGTAGCATTGGACCACCGATGAACAGAACCCGCTCTTTCTTCGCCCTGCCGGCGCTCGCCTCCGCCCTATGCGTGAACGCGCAACTCACGGTACAGAATACCCTCACGCCGGCGCAATTGGTATCCGCCCTCCTCACTGGCCAGGGCATCAATGTGAGCAACGTGACCTTGAACGGCCAGCCCGGCAACACGGTGAACGATCAGGTCGCCTCGTTCAATGGCGCCAATTCCAACATCGGCTTCACCGAGGGGATCATCCTCTGCACGGGCAAGGCCATCATGGCGGCCGGCCCCAACAACAATCCAAGCTTGCAGATAGCGCCCGCCAACCCTTGGAACCAGCGGGACCCGGACCTGGACCGGCTCAGCGGGTATGCACAGTCGGGTGTGGTGGCGCTGGAGTTCGATTTCGTGCCCACCGGTGATTCGGTCTCCTTCCGCTTCATCTTCGGCTCCGAGGAGTACAATGAATTCGTATGCACGCAGTACAATGACGTCTTCGGGTTCTTCCTCAGCGGACCGGGGATCAGCGGCATCTATACCAACAACGCAGTGAACCTGGGCTCCGTGCCCAACAAACCGGACATCGCGGTCTCCGTCAACACCATCAATAGCGGCAGCCCCGGCCCGGGCAGGGAAGCATCCCGCTGCGCCGCCCGCGACCCCGACTGGCGGGCGAACAGCATCTACTACGTGAACAACCCCATGCCCCTGCCGCCGCCCTTCCCTCCTCCCGATACCACCACCGTCCAGTTCAACGGGTTCACCGTGCCCCTACGGGCGCGGGCACGGGTGCAGTGCGGGGAGACCTATCACATCAAGATGATCATTGCGAACATCTTCGACAGCAACCGGGATTCTGGCGTGTTCATCGAGGGCCACAGCTTCTCCTCCTCCGGCTCCCTCACCACGCAGGTGACCCTTCCCTTCAACGATCCGGCCCTGACCGAAGGCTGCGGCAACGCCACGGTGACCATCACCCGCGACGGCACCGCCAATGATGCCACCGTTGACCTGGCCTATGGCGGCACGGCCAGCTCCGACGTGGAGGGGACACCCTCCACGCTGGTGATCCTGCCGGACAGACCTCCGCTTCGTTCAGCTTCCGCGCCAAGCCCGACGGCGTGGCCGAACCCACCGAGCACCTGCAGATCATCGCCTCCTACACGAGCGATTGCGGCTATACCGTGAGGGATACTTCCATCGTGGACATCGTCGACTACCAGCCGATCACGCTCACCGCGCACGGCATCGACCTGGCCTGTGACCAGGACAGCACCCTGTTGACGGCAATGGTGACCGGCGGCTTCCATGACACGCATGTCATCTGGAGCAACGGCGTCAATGGCACCTCCACGTGGGTCCCCGGCATGCGATCGGGATCATACACGGTAACGGTGCGGGACGATTGCCCCATGGAGGTCCAGCAGGAGGTGTGGGTCTATTCCGGCTGTGAACTGGTCGATCCCCAACGTGATCTCGCCCAACGGCGACGGGCAGAACGATACTTGGAGGATCAAAGGCATCACCTCCTCCTCCAATTCGGTGCTCGTGTTCAACCGCTGGGGGCAGGTCGTTCTCGATGCCACCAATTACCAGAACAACTGGAAAGCCAGCGGCCTGCCCGACGGCACCTATTTTTACATCGTGCGCAGCGAGCACTTCACGGCCCCGGCCACCGGCACGCTTACGATCCTGGGTTCCTCCAGCCACTGATCGCGCTCTAGCCTTCTGATCATCCGACCTTCTCATCATCTGATGAGAAGGTCGGATGATCAGAAATATGCTCCTTGTCGTCCTCCTTTGTCACGGTGAGCTTGTCGAACCGTGAGCCTGCTGGACCGTGTCCTTCGTCCCTGTCATATCGCAAGTAGGAGCCACCGGGATCGCTACTCTGGTCGTGACTGCGGCTCAAGGCCGCAGTGACAGCGTGCTTTGAGGGCCGGATCGAACGACCATCTGATCATCTCATTTTCTGATCCTCTGATCACGCATGTGACCAGCATCACGTGCGCACGCACGAGAGCCGCGAAGCGGTCCTCTTTCTTGCGGATCGGCACGATCCGCACCTGGATGAACGACCCGCCCCGTCCATTCGCCACCCCTCCATCTAACTCCGTCTAGCTTCCGGTATCCGAATGGCCCTACACATTCGGGCCAACCACTCAAAACCCCAAAAACCATGGAACGTAGAGACCATTTCCCACCACCACGCCCAACGCCTTTCGGCCAGCGTTGGCGGAAAAGCGTACTGTACTGTACTGTACTGTAGTACCGCACGAGCACAGACCGCAGACCTGTACACCTTCACCAGCGGCGTAGGCACCACGCTGGATCCGATGAGCGGGGCCACGAACTTGATCGGCCCGAACCAGACCTATGCGACCTCCGGCGTCCAAGGTATCGGTTTCACCTTCCATTTCGCAGAAACGGACTACACCCAGTATTCCGTCAATGAGAACGGTTGCCTACGCTTGGGGTCAACGGTCATCACGGGCTTCGGCATCAACACCATCAATGCCAATACGAGCTACGACCCCAAGGTGGGGGCCTTCGTGGCCCAGGGCATGACCACGGCCATCGGCGCCGTAAGCACGGTGCTTACCGGCTCGGCCCCCAACCGGATCCGCGTGATCCAATGGAACACCTACGTGGGTGTTTCCGGGGATACTCCGAACTGCCTGTTCCAATTGTGGCTGTATGAAGGCAGCAACGTGATCCAGTGCCGTTACGGAACGGGCGCACCAGCCTTGGGTGGATGGTCCGGGATCCGCGATGAGACCTCATACAATTACTTGAACGTGCGCCCCGGCCCTACGGTGAGCAGTTCGAACGCCACGGCACTGGGGTCCTGGCCCGGGGATGGTGTCCTCTTCACCTTTACCCCACCTGCACCACGCCCGCTCCGGGCAATACCGTGGCCGCTGCCACGAGCATATGCCCCGGCATGAGCGCGAACCTGAGCTTGCAGAACGCGACCTCCGGCTTCCCCGTTTCCTACCAATGGCAGAGCAGCCCCAATGGCAGCAGTTGGAGCAACATCGGCGGGGCCACCAGTGCCACCTATACCAGCGGAGCGCTGAACAGCACCGCGTGGTACCAGTGCGTGGTGACCTGCGGCGTGGGCCCGCCAGCACCCCGGTGCAGATCACGGTGTCCGAACCGGCGATGGACTACTACACATACACAGGCGCCCAGATCAACGCAGCCTTCGGCAACTGGAGCAACCGGTGCAGCACGGGTGATGTGCCCCTAGGAATGACCGCCGGCTACTGGCGCAACACCCCGGCCTATGGCCCGGGTAGCTGGCGCGCAAGCAATGCCGATAAGGTGGCCGCCGGCTGGACATACCCCTTCGGCGGAGATTGGTACACCACAGCTGGCGACGGCACCCCCAACGCGGTGGCGGTCAGCGAACCCACGGCCCGCTTCCACGCTTATGATGGCAATTCCGTCACGGGTACGCTGGACTTCTACGTGAACATGTCGGCCGCCACCGGAGCTGAAAAACTGCGCTTCGAGTTCACCAACCAATACAGCGATGGCATTCTGAGCGTGTGGATCTCCACCAACGGCGGCACGAGCTTCACGCAACTGGGCACCACCACACCGGCCTATACGACCGGCAGTTATTGGGTGACGCAGGAATTCACCATCGGCTCCACCAGCGCCACCACGGTGATCCGCCTGAAAGGCACCGCACCCTCCTACAACGGCAACGACATCGGGGTGGACAACTTCCGCATCATTCCCGCAGCCACTTGCACGGCGCCCACGGCCCCCGCGGCCAGCGTGACCGGCCCCGGTACGGTGGACGTCGGCTGGACCTGCGCCAGTTGCACGGGCAACTTCTACGTGGAGTATGGGGTCGAAAGCTTCACTCCGGGCACCGGTGCTTCGGCGGGCGGCGGCACGGTGGCGGGCCCCTTCACCAGCAATCCGGCCACCCTCAGCGGCCTGCCCACAGGCAGCTATACGGCCTACGTGCGGCAGAACTGCGGCGGTGGCGGCTTCAGCGACAACGCGGGGCCTGTCACCTTCGGCATCGCGGCCGGTGACTTCTGCGCGAACGCCATCAACATGGCCACGCTGCCGCTGACCAACTGGTCCGAGATCGCTTCCACCGCCAATGCGCTCAACAATTACAGCAACTCGGCCTGCTTCTCGGGCATGACCTTCGCGGATGTGGTGCTCTACCGCGACGTGGAGGTGGGGGCCACCATCTCCTTCGTGTTGCAGGGTACCGGCGCCAAAACGACGGTAGCCTATGGTGGCAGCTGCCCCGGCACCACCAGCCTGGCCTGCGGCACCGGCTACCTCTCGACCGGCACCTACGTGCAGACCATTGCTTCTATCCCCAGTTCACCTGGACCAATACCGGCTGCAACACGGAACGCCTGTACATCCTGTTCAGTTCCTCATCGGCCTCTGCTGCTTCGCTCTATGTCTACAATTACAGCTACACGCCGGCGGTGGGCACCTTCTGTGCAGCAGTAACGGGCATGGCGGTGAATACGGCGAACACCGGCACCGGTGCCAACGTGAGCTGGAACGCCACCTGCAGCGGCAACGTGATCGTGGAGTACGGCCCGGCGGGCTTCACCCCGGGCACCGGCGCCACGGCCAATGGCGGCACGGCCGTAGCGGTCAGCGGCACCAGCACCACCCTCAGCGGCCTGGACCTGGACACGCCCTATGACGTGTACGTACGCCAGGACTGCGGCGGTGGCACCTTCAGCCCCAACGGAACGGTGGCTTCCTTCACCCTGCACAACGGGGATGACTGCAGCCGCATCATCGCCCTTTCCGGCAACAGCGGCGCCATCAACCTGAACACCACCGGTGCCACCAACGACATCTCCGCCTGCACGGGCGGCAATGTGGGCGGGGACCTGATCCTCTCCTACACGGTGGCCCCTGGCTACGGCATCCAATTCTCCAGCACGCCGGTATCCCCCTACGTGGGCCAGGTGGCCGTCACCACCGGTCCCTCCTGCCCGGGCAACACCTACCTCTACTGCAATACCGGCGCAGCGAACTTCTCCTGGACCAACAATGGTGGCACCCCTGTCACGGTCTACTTCGTCCAGGATGGCACCAACAACGGGGAGACCACCGTGGAGTGGATCTACGGCTCCGCATGCTCCTTCCTTGACTCCGACGGCGACGGCATCAACGATTGCGATGACACCTGCCCGGGTGTCGAGGGCACGCAAGGCTCGCCCTGCGATGATGGCGATGAGGCGACCGTGAACGACGTGCTGAACGGCTCCTGCGTCTGCGTGGGCACCTATACCCACACTTGGAGCCTGAAGCTGAAGACCGACCATGGCACGGAGACCAGCTGGGAGATCCGCGACCTGAACACCAATGAGGTGATCGCCAGCGATGGCCCGTACGGATCCTCGGGCCCCATGGAAGTGACCACGCCGGTGACGATCCCCGATGCAGGGCACTTCACCCTGCGGGTGCTGGATAGCGGCAACAACGGGATGGGCGCCGACGGCGGTTACGTGCTGTATGACCACAACGGGAAGCGGGTGATCGACAACTGGGGCAACGGAGGTGGCTTCACCAGCGTGAGCGAGAGCCCTGAGGGCTTCACCACGCCGGTGGGCACCGATGGGTTGACGGCGGCGCAGTGCGACAACGTGGAGCGCCTGGCCAACGAGATGATCATCTGCAACGTGAACCCCTTGGTAAGCGCCAAGTGGGGCGTGGGCGATCAGACCACCAGCGGCTACGAGTTCTGGTTCTTCGATCCCAACGGGAGCTACAGCCGCCACATCCTGCGTCCGCACGCCACCAGCGGTGGCTACGCGCCCGCAGATGCCACCCGTGCGGCCAAGCTGGGCCTGGCCTCCTGGTCGGTGAACCCGCTGCCGGCCAACACCCTGCTGAACGTGCGGGTACGTGGCCGTGTGGAAGGGGTCAACCTGCCCTTCGGTCCGGCGTGCCGCCTGAAAGTGGACCCTGTTGCGGCGGAATGCCACACCACGCAACTGGAGAACCTCCCCGGGTCGAACCTGAGCTGCGGTGTGACGGGCCTTCGCACCAACGGGAGCAACGCGATCTACGCGAAGCCGGTGCGGCGCTACATCGCTGCGACCAACACGTACGTGTCTGCGAACCGGTACAAGTTCCACTTCGAGAACACGGGCGAGGGCCAGCACTTCGACATCGTGCAGAGCACCTACCCGATGGTGATCTACTCGAACATGCCCTTCCGGTTGGGAGCGACCTACGACGTGACGGTGCAGGCGAGCATGGACGGCGGGGTGAGCTACTGCCCGGTGGGGGCGACCTGCCAGATCTCCTTCGCCACGAGCAACGCGCGGATGGAGGAAGTGGCGGGCACCAGCCCGAGCGACCTGCTGCTGTGGCCGAACCCGAACCGAGGGGATGAGCTGTACCTGAGCATGGGCCAGCTGGAAGGGACCAACGGGAAGGTGACGGTGGACGTGGTGAACATGTTCGGCGAGCGCGTGCTGGGCACCACGGTGGCCGTGAACGGGACGAGCCTGAACACGGTGCTGTCCTTGGACAAGGACCTGGCCAGCGGGCTGTACCTGGTGAACCTGACGGCCGGTGATCGGGTGATCACCAAGCGGTTGGTGATCCAGCACTGAGCACGGACCTGAACGATCAAGGGACCGCCCCTGCCTCATCCGAGGCGGGGGCGGTCCGCGTTCGGACCGATCCCGATCAGAGGATCAGGGAATGAGAGGATGAGAGGATCAGATGATGGGCTCCTTGGAACCCTCCTTTGTCATGGTGAGTCTTGCCGAACCATGTCATAGTGAGCCTGCCGAACCGTGATGCCCGTGCGCCGATGCACCTTGGCGAAGGCACCCGAACCGTGTCTTTCGTCTCTCTTCTGTCATGGCGGCATCGAGCCGCCATCGCAAGCAGCAACCATCCGGAAGCGCCTACTGGTTGCGACCGCGGCCCAAGGCCGTAGTAACAATGTGTTCTGATGACTGGATCGGAGGATCGATCTGACCAGAGCTCCCTTCCTGCCGAGCGCCCCGAATTGCCACTGCGAGCTTGTCGAACCGTGAGCCTGCACGCAAGTGCCCCTGCCGAACCGCTCCAACAGGTCCGCGGTACAGCAAAAAGCCCCCGGCGTTCGCCGGGGGCTTTTGGGATGAGGGTCCGTCCGGCCTCAGAGGCCCAGGTTGTCCTTGAAGGCGCGGAACTCGAGGTCCTTCTTGGCCTTCTCCCGGAGGGTGGCGTCTTGTTGCACGGCCTGGCCGAGGTGGTTGCGCACCATGTCGCCGTTGTTCTGGCGGGCACCGATGATGGCCATGAGGTAGTGGCCCTTGGCGGTATCCTTCTCGGGGCTTTGCTCCAGGATGCGCTGGGCACCGGCGGCATCGCCGCCCAGCACTTTGGCGAGAGCGCTGTTGAAGCTGTTCACGCCGGTCATGTTGCTGTTGGCGCTGCTGTAGTTGCCGTTCTGGATGTCGATGATGCCCTGGTTGTATTTCACTTCCGGACCGGCACCGTTGGCCTTCGCGTACCATTCAACGGCCTTCGTGCGATCGCCTTTCTGGCGCGCGATCACACCGAGGTTGTTGGCGCTGATGGGGTTGGCGGAGATGCCATTGGCCTTGTTGAACTCGGCCTCAGCCTCGGCCACCTTGCCTTGCGTGAAGAGGATGCAGCCGGCATTGTTGGCGGCGCGATAGTCCGTGGGGTGGATGCGCTCGCACTCGCGGTAGATGCGCAGTTGCTCGTTCAGGTCGGTGGTGAGCGTGGCGGCCTTCAGCAGTTCTTCCACGTTGAGCGAATCGGGCGAGGTCTTGCTGAGCTGGATCAGCTCCTCGTCGCTGTAACCGGTGATCTCGTAGTTCAGCTTCACCTCCGAGCGGCGCAGCTTCGGCAGGATCTCCTCCGCGACCTCCTTATAGGTGGCCGCCATGTTCTTGATCTCGCTCTCCCGCTTCTCCACGTCGGGGTACATCTCCAGCACACGCAGCACCAGGTCCTTGTCGGCGAAGCTGCTCGCCTGCGTGGCGGCCTTGAACCCGGCCCAGTCCTCCCCACGCGGGTTCAACGTGTAGAAGTCGCTGTTCTTCGCTACCTCATACTTGTTCTTGTTCAGCTCCCCTTGCAGCCACTGCTTGGCCGTGGCGGCGCGCTTGCCGGCGAGGCCTTCGTTCATCTTCACCTCCCCTTCGGGCGAAGCATACGCATCGATGGTGGCCCCTTTGAGGGTGACCCGCACGTTCTTCGTGTTGTTCTTTAGCCAGGTGCTCACGTTCTTCACGTCCTGGTCCTTCAGCTCGGTGGGGCGCACCACTTCCGAGGCCACGAGGTAGTTGATGGTGGCGTCCTGGCTGTGGCTGGTAACGCGCACGAACTGGTCCTTGGCGATGATCGTCTTGTCGTCGCTCAGCATCAGGTACGGGGTGGTGATCACGCCGTCCGCGAGCTTCACCGCATCGAAGGGCTTCTCCTTCTTGCCCTGCTTGCCGAAGATCTTCAGCATGAGCTGGCTCTCGGCCATTTCAGGCTTGTAGGCCACCTTGTCGTTGTAGGTGAAGCTCTTGCCCGTTTCATAAGGCACCACCGTGTAGTTGCCGGCGGCCTTCTCGCCCTGGTAGCCCTGCATCTTCAACGGCGTCTCGCCGGCGGCGTAGGTCAGGGTCGGGGTGAGTTCGGCCTGGGCCTTTTTGTAGAAATATTTCCCCGGAAAATTCCCATTGACGTTCACATGCACCGTGTCACCCTGCACGATCAGGGGGTTGGGATCCACCGTGTAGGTGATCGTCGATACGTACTTGTTCATCTTGCCAAGACCGCCGCAACCGGCGGCTACCAAGGCGGGCACGAGCACTATCGCAGCGATGCCTTTCACGTGACGTTGTTCCATGAGGTCTGGATCTGAGTGGGTTGTATGCGGGTCAAACATACCAGCATTCATGCCAACGTGGCGGTCCATCGCCCGTGCAGTTCTTCACAACCCCGCTGTGGATCAGAGCTTCACCACGTGAACGCCCGGCCCGCGCTCCCGGTACAGCTCCTGCGTGAAGCGCGCGAACGCCTCCTCATCGAGCAGAAGGTCCGCCTCTTCCACATCCACCACCAGCACCCGCTGGCCGACGAGCTGCTGCAAATGGTCCAGGTAACGCTCCTGCAGCTGTTCCAGGTAGTCCACCTGTATCCGCTGCTCATAGCCCCGACCCCGCGAGCGGATGCGCTGCTGCACCTTCGCCATGGACAAGTGCAGGTACACCAGCAGGTCGGGCCGGGGCAGCCCCGCGTACATGATGTCGTAGAGGTCGCGGAAGAGCGTGCGCTCGTCATCCGCCAGGGTGACACTGGCGAACACGAGCGACTTGTCGATGGAATAATCCGCGATGGTGAGCGGGTGGAACAGGCTGAGCTCGCCCACCTGCTTCAATTGGTGGAAGCGCTGTGCCAGGAAGGACAGTTCCACGGAGAAGCCGTAGCGCTGCGGATCCTCATAGAACCGGGGCAGGAAGGGGTTGTCCTCGAACCCCTCGAGCACGAGGCGCGCGCCTTGGGCGGCCGCCAGGCGCCTGGCCAGCGTGGTCTTGCCCGCACCGATGAGCCCTTCGATGGCGATGTAGGCCCAGGGGCTCATGCGCGGGCGCGATCGAGCAGGGTGAGCACGGACGCGTGGAGCACCGGATGCACGAGCCCCGGCACCACGTCCGCTGCGGGGGCCAGCGCGAAGGCGCGCTCCTGCACGCGCGGATGCGGCACCGTGATGCGCGGATCGCTGAGCACGAGGCCGCCTTGGAAAAGCACGTCGATGTCGAGGGGCCGGGGGGCGTAGCGCGGGCCATCGGCGCGGCGGCGCCCCAGCCCGTGTTCGATGGCGAGGAGCGCTTCCATCAGCACCGCGGGCGCCTGGCCGCTCTCCACCACGAGCGCGCGGTTGAGGAAGAGGGCCTCATCGGCCACCTGCCAGGGCTCCGTCCAGTGGTCGCGGCTGCGCGCCAGGATGCGGCCCACCCGTTCCGCGATGCGCTCCTCGGCCTGCGCGAAGGTGCGCCGCAGGTCGCCGCGATCGCCGCCCAACAACAGCACCCATTCGGCCATGCCCGCCAAAGGTATCCGCCCAGCCCCCTGGCCCGCCGCTCGTGTGATCGTGCCCGGCACCGCATCGGCGCGCAGCCTACTTTCGGCCTGTCCAACGCTCCATTCCCATGCGCCAGTTCCTCAAATTCATGCTCGCCTCGATGGTCGGTACCCTCCTCATCGGCGTGGTGCTCCTCTTCCTCTTCTTCGGCGCCATCGCCGCCATGGGCAGTGCCTTCAGTTTCCAGAACAGGCCCGCCACCGTAAAGGACGGCTCGGTGCTGCGCTTCACGCTGGACGAGGAGATCGTGGACCGCGGCGAGAAGGACCACTTCAACCTGGACTTCGGCCCCTTCCGCGCCGCCACCAAGGTGGGCCTGAACGACCTGCTGGCCGACCTGGAGAAAGCGAAGACGGACGATCGCATCAAGGGCGTGTTCCTGGACCTCGGCTTCGTGAACGCTCGCACCGCCACGCTGAAGGAGGTGCGCGACAAGCTGGTGGAGTTCAGGGCCAGCAGCGGCAAGCCCGTGGTGGCCTTCGCGGACATGTACACGCAGGGTTCCTACTACCTGGCCAGCGCGGCGGACCAGGTGTACCTCGTTCCCGAAGGCGACCTGGATTTCCGCGGCCTGCGCAGCGAGATGATGTTCTTCAAGGGCCTCTTCAACAAGCTGGGCGTGGACATCCAGTTCATCCGCGGCAGCAATAACAAGTTCAAAAGCTTCGGGGAGGTGTTCACCGAGGACCACATGAGCCCGGCCAACCGCGAACAGATGACCGTGCTGCTGAACGGCCTGTGGGACGAATACCTCAACGGCATCACCGGGCAGCGCAAGCTGGACAAGGCGAAGTTGAACAGCATCGCCGAGGGATTGCAAGTGCGCAAGGCGCAGGATGCGGTGGACCTGGGACTGATCGACGGCGTGAAGTACCGCGACGAGGTGCTCGCCCTGCTGAAGGAGCGCATGGGCCTGCCCGCGGACAAGGACATCGCTTTCGTGAGCGAGAACAATTACGCCAGCGCCTACGTGCCGGGCTCCACGAAGAAGAAGGAAGAGGAGGAGAAGAAGGAGAAGCCGTCCGGCAAACGCGCGAAGCTGGCCGTGGTGTTCGCGCAAGGCGACATCAGCGATGGTGAAGGCAGCGATGGCTCCATCGGCAGCACCACGCTGAGCAAGGCGATCCGCGATGCCCGCGAGGACAGCACCGTGAAGGCCATCGTGCTGCGCGTGAACAGCCCCGGCGGAAGCGGCCTGGCGAGCGACATCATCTGGCGCGAGGTGGACCTGGCGCGCAAGGCGAAGCCCGTGGTGGTGAGCATGGGCGACGTGGCGGCCAGCGGCGGCTACTACATCAGCTGCGCGGCGGACCGCATCTATGCGGAGCCCAACACGATTACCGGCAGCATCGGCGTGTTCGGCATGATCCCCAACATGCAGGGCTTCTTCAACGACAAGCTGGGCATCACCTTCGACGGCGTGCAGACGCACAAGTATGCGGGCATGCTCACCACCAGCCGCCCGCTGAGCGCCGAGGAGAAGACCATCATCCAAGGCTACGTGGACCGCTTCTACGGCCACTTCAAACAGCGCGTGGCGGAGGGCCGCCACCTCACCGTGGCGCAGGTGGACAGCATCGGACAGGGCCGGGTATGGACCGGCACGGATGCCCTGCGCATCGGCCTGGTGGATGAGCTCGGCGGGCTGGAGGCGGCGATCGCCGAGGCGGCCAAGCGGGCCGGCCTGGAGAAGGGCACGTACACCGAGGTGGGCTATCCCGAGCAGGAGGGCCTGTTCCAGCAGCTGATGAAGGAGCTGAACGGCAATGCACGCGCTTGGGTGGTCACGCAGGTCCTCGGCACGGATGCGGACCTGCTGCAACAGTTCGGGGCGGTGCGCAAGGCGCGCGGCATGAGCGGCATCCAGGCCCGCATGCCGTTCGATCTCGATATCCACTAGGCCTTATCGGATCATCTGATCAGATAATAGAGCTCTTTCGTAATTCGTCCTCTATACGATCCTTCTGTCATGTCGAGCGAAGTCGAGACATGAACGCCCGTGTTCGAAAGCGCGTTAGCGTCCCGCTTCGCGCGACGTGACACTTCTGGGGAATTATGAAAGAGGTCTAATGAGATGATCGGACGATCAGAAAATGTGCTCCTTGCTGTTCTGATCGCCCCCGCATTGTCATGGTGAAGCCTGCCGAGCCGTGGTCATTGTACCCGAAAACGCGTTGGCGTCCCGACTTCGACGCGACAACGTAGTAGGGAGACGGGGAAGGACGTCGAGGTGCCACAATGCCAATTCCGGGACCGCAGGCCCTCCTGTGGACGCTTGAGGAAATTGTGAAGCCTCTGGGCGGATCGTTCAAAACAACGCTTACTGCCGGACAAGACCGGTGCGATCGAGGACCGCTCCATCACGGTCGCGGACCACGACCATGTAGACGCCCGCAGGGCGGTCACCCAGATCGATGGTCATGCTCCGGCCGGGCTCCTGTCATCCCTCGATCGCCCGGGAGAACACCAAGCGACCCGGCGCATCGAACACATCCACCGCGACAGCCCGTGCCGTAAGGCCATCCAACCGCAGAAGGGCATCGCCGTCCGTCGGGTTCGGATAGAGCAGGATCCCGCCCGTTGCCTGCGCGCAATTTCCCATCGCTGCTGTCGGCAGGGTGTTCACACTACCATCCTCGTCGTACTGCTGGAGGCGGTAGTACACCACGCCCGTCGTAGCGGGTGGCCGCGTATCCAGGTAGGTGTAGTCCAATCTCGACTGGCTGTTCCCTGCGCAGGGAACAGCGTCCAAGGCGCTCCAGGCTTTTCCATCCAACGACCGCTCCACCATGAACCGGGCACATGCGCGTTCGCTCGCCGTGCTCCAATGCAGGCGGGCGCCCTGGGGGGTGCATTCCACTCCGAAACCCAGCAGCTCCACGGGCAGCGGGCCACAGGTGCTCAGGTCCACCTTGATACTGGGCACCTGCAGGTCATGCATGCCCTGCCTGTACCACCGGCCGAAGACGCGGCCGTCCAGCGCGGTGGACCGGTGGTAGCGCACACGCGCACGCCACGCCGGATGGCTGGTGGCAGGCGGAGTGGAAAGCGCCCTCTGACGAAGCACGCCGGAAAGGCCACTGTCTGTCCAGAAAGCATCCTCCGCATCGAAGGCGGTACCGTTGTTGGTGAAGGGGAAGGTCGGGATGGGGAGCCCGTGGCCAGCCATCTGCCAAACCAGCTTCACCTTGGACCTGCCCATGCTGCTGCGGGCCCACTGGCCGATGCCCCATTGGCAATCCGACTGGAACGTACCATTGCTGGTGCGCACGGGCGTGCTCAGGTCGCCACGGTATTGGAACGTCCGCGCGGTCAGCGAGCGGCCCATGTTCCCTTGCCAGAGGTAGGCCGCGCCCTCAGTGTTGCTGCCCTCTCTGCTGGCGCCCACGATCACATCACTGTACCCATCCCCGTTCACATCGCCGGCCAGGGCCACCGAATTGCCGAAATGTCCATTTATCGTTGAACCGATCAGCATGGCTGGCGCTGCGGACTGGCCACCCGAGGGGATGCCCGCTGGGCCACCAAGGTGGATGGAGGCGGCGCCGACCCCCGTTCTGATGGAGGGGCTGGCGAATGGGTCGTAGTTGTCGTGATTAGAGGCGCCCACCACCACGTCCGAATAGCCATCCCCGTTAACATCGCCGGCAGAGCACACCGAATAGCCCGCGGTTGCACCGCTGGTCAGGGATGTCCCATATATGTTGCTGGCCGGCGTGGCCGACAGGCCGGCCGGCGAACCGTGGTAGATGTATGCGCGCCCCTGCGCAGAGGATGACACGAGCTCCTGATACGCCCCCACGATCACATCGCTGTAGCCATCCCCGTTCACGTCGCCGGCATAGCTCACGGAGACGCCGAACTGGTATTCGTGTCCCGCCCCGTATGCCGCCCAATCCGGTGCGGCTGAAAGCCCCGTAGGCGAGCCGTGGAAGACGAAGGCGCCTCCGATGTTGAGGTTGCCGCCCGAAGGCTGCTCGAAATAGGAGTCGCCGATGATCACATCATCGTACCCATCACCGTTCACGTCACCGGCCAGGGATACGCATTGGCCGAACGTGCTGGAGGAGGACGTATAGTGCTGCTGGCTTATCATGGTCCAGTCCGCCACTGCCGGCAACCCCGTGCCCGAGCCATGGTACACGTAGGCCGCCCCATTCCCCGTGCCCACTACGTTGGGCACCGAACTGGCGCCGATGATCACATCGCTATAGCCATCGCCGTTCACATCACCGGCACTGCTCACGGAGGTCCCATAACGGCTCTCTATCGCAGGCCCCGTGTTGCTCCATGCAGCCGTGCCCGACAGTCCACCGGCCGAGCCGAGGAAGAGGTAGGCCTTGCCCCTCCATTGGCCGGAGACGCCATTGGGCCAGGCAGGGGCGCCGACCAGCACGTCACTGTACCCATCACCGTTCACATCACCCGCCGAGGCCACGGCATAGCCGAAGTAATCATTCACGTTCTCGCCCTGTTTGGTCCAGGATGGCGAGGCGGAAAGACCGGTGGCTGAACCGAGGAACAACCGCACCTCGCCCTTCAGACCGCCCCCTCCCCCGGATATCCCCACCAGCACATCGCTGTAGCCGTCGCCGTTCACATCACCGGCAGAAGCCACGCTGTAGCCTAGCTGCGCCGTTGGCACCGCCCCCAGCAGCGACCATTGGGGAGCGGAGACCGTCAGCAGGTCCGGGCTGCCGTGGAAGACCTTGGCCGCCCCGGTGCCACCTTGGTCCGGCGCGGCGAGCAACAGGTCGTTTATACCATCGCCGTTCACGTCACCGGCGGTGCATACCGCCGCACCCAGTCGGGCGGTGGTAGCCAATCCGTTGATCGTGATCAGCGTATGGGCGGCATCCAAGGCGATGGTGGCATCGCCGCGGAATACATTCACCCTGCCCTTATTGGTGGAATAGTTCGGGCTACCCACCACGATGTCCGAGTAACCATCGCCGTTCACGTCACCGGCCAGGCCAACGGCTTGGCCCAAGCGCTCCGTGCCGGACCCCGTGAAGTTGACGGGCGTGGTATTGATCAAGGCGAGCGCCGTGGATCCGGCATACACGTAAACCGCCCCATTGCCGGCACCGGCGCCTGGGGCACCCACCACGATGTCCGCATAGCCATCCCCGTTCATATCCCCAGCGCTTGAAACGCTATAGCCCACATTGGCATTGCTGCTCCCTGAAGGTTGTTGCGTGGTACTCGCAGAAGTGCTCAACCCCGTGGAAGTACCTTTGAAAATACGGAATGCACCAGCGCCGGTTGCCGCGCCATTGGCCCGGTAGGGCTCGCCGATGACCACATCACTGTATCCATCGCCATTGAGGTCGCCCGCGCCCGCTACGCTGAACCCGAGTTGGACATTCGTCGTACTGCCGGTGGGGCCCCACCCGCTCTGCGAAGTCAGCGCAAGGGCGGCACCGAGGTAACAAAAGGCCTTGCCCTGGGCTGAGTTGAACCTCGGAGCGCCCACCAGCACGTCGCTATAACCATCGCCGTTCACATCACCGGCCAGGGTCACCGAGCGGCCAAATGCACTCCCGGAGGTGCCGGTCAACGTAAAATCCGGGGTTGCACCAAGGCCCCCAACACTCCCCTTGAAAACGAACACGGCCCCGGCCCCACTGGTCCGGCCCGGTACGCCGATGGCCACGTCGCTGAAACCATCGCCATTGAGATCGCCCGCGCTGCTGACACTGAAGCCCAAGCTGTCATTGGCGTTCGTGCCTTGATAACTCCACGCCGCCGTGGCGGGGATCCCACTGGCCGAACCGAGGAAAAGCTGCACCCGGCCCGCGTTCGCAGCGGGGGTGTTCCAACAAGGCGAGCCGACCAGCAAGTCGCTATACCCGTCCCCGTTCACGTCCCCCGCCGTGGCCACGCTATAACCCAGTTTTTCCCCCGCCTGCGTCCCTAAGATCTCCCGATCGGGCGTGGAGGATAGGGGATCGATGGTGATCGGGTATTCGGCCCCTTCGTCCATTACGGCCAGCACCAGGTCCTCATCCTGTAGCTCCATGGTGGCGGGTAGTATGCTCCCCTGCGCATCCCAGGCCTTCAGTCCGCTGTAACGGATCACCGGCACCAAGGCCGTGACCTTCGCATCAAAGCGGTGGAACACCACCTCATCGGGCCGCGCTTGCAGGGCCTGCAGATCGCCTTCCAGCCGGAAGCGCGCTTCCAACCGGCCAGCGCCGGAGGGCTTTTTCTGCACCACCACGTCGTGGCGCATGCCTTGGGCATCGTTCCGGTAGTGCAGGCGCACCGCGCCCAGTTCCACATCCAGGGTGCCGCCGTCCGACCGTTGCCCGGAAAGCGGGTCCAGCGGCTGAGGGGCTCCGTTCCGGCCAAGCCCGGTGAGGCGAAAGGAAACATGCGGCCCGCTCCGGTCCGCTTGCGGGAAGAGGGTGAACCCTGTGGAGGCATAATCCACCAACAGGCCCTGGGCGGGATTGGTGCTGCTGAACAGACACCCCGCTCCCGTGGGCACGATCCGGTACGCCGAAGTATCGGCCTCCGTGGCGTGTTCCGCCACCCGCACCGGCCCTGGAGGGGGCCACCCGCTCTCATTTCCACCCACCTTCCCGCTCACATCAGGCAGTGGCCCCCCTCCGAACCCTCCGGACAGTAGCATCCCACAAGCCACGGGGAGAGCCCGCAGCACCGTGGATGTACCTACCCCCCGGCCTATACTTAACATGCAATCCAAACTTAGGACAACCCACATACCCACCCTGGGACGGACGGGATGGAACGTTCGGGTTGGGGTAATATGCGGCAACGAAGGTCCGGCTTGGTTAGGATGGCGATCGGGTGAACGCGTGAGAAAGTGAGGGCGCATCCTTGCATGCCTATGCCCACCTTACATCCCTTACCGGCCCCGTAGGCTTGCTCTACCTTGGCCCCATGCACTTCCGCTTGTCCCGGGCCGCACGTTCGGCGCTGCTCGCCCTCGTCCTGCACACCTACACCTTCACCCTTCCTACCTCGGCCCAGCGCCCGCCCGCCCAGCCCAACGCCGCCGAGATCCTACACCGCATGCAGAAGCTCAACGTGCTGGGCAGCGTGCTGTACATCGCCGCGCACCCCGATGATGAGAACACCCGCCTGATCGCGTGGCTCGCCAATGGCAAGAAGGTGCGCACCGGCTACCTCAGCCTCACGCGTGGCGAGGGTGGACAGAACCTGATCGGCCCCGAGCTGGGCGATGCGCTCGGCATCATCCGCACGCAGGAGTTGTTGGAGGCGCGCCGCATCGATGGCGGTGAACAGTTCTTCACCCGCGCGGTGGACTTCGGCTTCAGCAAGAACGCCGCCGAGAAGCTTTGCGAAGTGGGGCAAGGAGGAAGTGTTGAGCGACGTGGTGCGCGTGATCCGCACGTTCCGGCCCGATGTCATCATCACGCGGTTCGCACCCGACCGCTCCGCAGGCCACGGCCACCACGAGGCCAGCGCCATACTCGCGCAGGAGGCCTTCGATCTGGCCGGTGATCCGAAGGCGTTCCCGGAGCAACTGCAGGAAGGGCTCGACGTGTGGCAGCCGCGCCGCCTCTTCTTCAACGGCAGCACGTGGTGGAAGAAGGACCTCGCCGAGTTCGCCAAGACCGATGCCGACTGGTCCACCGTGGACGTGGGCGGCTATGATCCGCTGCTGGGGCTGAGCTACACCGAGCTCGCCGGGCGCAGCCGCAGCATGCATAAGAGCCAAGGTTTCGGCGCGGCGGAAACACGCGGCGAAGCGTTGGAGTACCTGAAGTTCGTCAAGGGCGACCGGCCGAAGGGCAAGGATATTTTCGAGGGGATCGATATGACGTGGGGGCGGGTGAAGGGAGGAAGTCCTATTGGCAAAGCAATTGACCAACTGATCAATTCTTATGACCTACGCCAACCGTCAAAGAGCTTGGATCAGCTCAGGAAGATCGGATATGCCATGGATGAGATCTTGAGTGGCGATGACAAGCCGATCCACATGTGGCATACATGGGAACACAAGCGCGGCGATCAACAAATGCAGCTCGAACTTGATTGCATGGGTGCCGCATTCGAGGTCTTGGCTACAAGCCCCTACTTCAGTGAAGCCGATTCGATCCACTTGACAGCGAATGCCCTACCTCGAACGGTATCGCTTCCTACGGCAACGCTCTCGTTATATCCCATTACCGATGAACTGCAGGCGTCGAAGCTTCAATTCAACAACTCCAAGACCTTCTCCATACGACCGTCGCATTGGATCAGCGAGCCGTTCTGGTTAGCTAAAGAACATGGCACTTTGTACGACATTCCTTCCAGCGATATTGGCTGGGCAAGCCGTCGACCGATAGTAGCTTCGATTGCTCCGAAGGAATTCACACCAAAAGAAGACTGGATATACAATGGGGGCTTGATGTACAAATGGATCGACCGCGTAGCCGGTGAACGCATTCGCCCTGTCTACGTAACACCCGTGGCCTCGGTGATCCCGAAGGCGAACAACCTGATCGCACGCGGCGGCACACAGACCATCGAGGTGGAAGTGGAAGCGCTTACCGATAGTCTCACCGGTACAATACGAGCCACCCTACCCTCGGGGTGGGAGTTCGATGGTTCTCCCCGCTTGACACGGCAGGAGGCGATCGCCATGCAGACGATGGAAGTGAACATCGCCAAGCGCAACGAACGGCAGAGCTTCCGCTTCCAACTAATGCCGATGGACCATGCGAAAGCTGGTGCTGTGAAGTTCGAGTTCACCGGCCCTAAAGGCAAGGCCGATCGTACCCTGCACGAGATCGACTACCCGCACATCATGCCGCAGGTGTACTACACGCCCGCCGAAGTGAAGCTGGTGCCGCTGGACGTGAAGACCACCGCGAAGACCGTGGGCTACATCAAAGGCGCCGGTGATGATGTGCCGCAGGCCATCGAACAACTCGGCGTGAAGGTGGACATCATCGACGCTTCGGCAGGTTCAGCGGGGCAGTTGACGCTACAAAGCCTGAAGGCCTACGATGCCATCGTCGTCGGCATCCGCGCCTACAACATCGTGAAACCGCTGAAGGAACTGAACCCCGTGCTGAAGCAATACGTGGAGGAAGGCGGCACGCTGGTGGTGCAGTACAACACCACGCCCAGCTTCGGCCTTTCCGGTGTGCGCGACATGGTGGTGGATCCGTCCACGCTCGGCCCGTACCCGTTCACCATCACCCGCGATCGCGTGACCGTGGAAGAGGCGCCGCCCACTTTCCTCGACCCCAAGCACCCGCTGCTGAACACGCCGAACAAGATCACCATGGCCGACTTCGACGGCTGGGTGCAGGAACGCGGCCTCTACTTCCTCGGTGACCTCAATCCGCACTACACACCGCTCATCGCCTGGAACGATCCCGGCGAACAACCGCTCAACGGTGGCCTCGTCACCTGCGACTACGGCAAAGGGCGGTACGTGTACACAGGGATCGAGCTTCTTCCGCGAACTGCCCGCAGGAGTGCCGGGCGCATATCGGCTTTTTGCGAATTTAATCTCCAAACGCACGGCACCTTGAGCCAGCAGCATTCTGGACCTCATACTCCCGTACCGTCGACCCATTGGGTCGACATTACAGATATGCGCCGATGACCGAGGATCGTCCGCCCTTCTTCCGCTCCTGGCGTAATGTCCACCTGCTGCTGGTGGGCGTGCTCGTGCTGGAAATCATCGTGTTCTACTGCATCACCCGCTACTTCGAGGCATGAGCGTGCTGGACTGGGTGGTGATGGTGGGCACGCTGCTGCTCATCGTCGGCTATGGCACCTGGCACACGCGCCGCCAACACAGCCGGGCGGATTACCTGCGCGGCGGCAACACCGACCGGTGGTGGGGCGTGGGCTTGAGCGTAGTGGCCACGCAGCTCAGTGCCGTCACCTTCATCAGCACGCCTGGGCAGGGCTACTTGGACGGCATGCGCTTCGTGCAGTTCTACTTCGGCCTGCCACTGGCGATGGTGGTGGTGTCCGCCGTGTTCATCCCGCTCTATTACAAGTGGAACGTGTACACCGCCTACGAGTTCATCGGCAAGCGGTTCGATCAGCGCATGCGCCTGTTCACGGCCATCCTCTTCCTGCTATTGCGCGGCCTTTCCGCGGGCATCACCATCTACGCGCCGATGATCGTGCTGGACAAGGTGCTGGGCGTGGGCTACGGCTGGAGCTTCGCGCTCACGGGGCTCGTCGTGTTGTACACCACCATCGGCGGCGCCAAGATCGTGGGTGCCACGCAGCGGCATCAGATGACGGTGATCCTGGTCGGGCTGGTGCTCACGCTGGCGCTGGTCGTGCATTTCCTCAGCGATCGCATGACGTTCGGCGAGAGCCTGCGCATCGCCGGGACCATGGGGCGCATGGACATCATCACCACCAACTTCGACCTGAACGACCGCTTCACGCTGTGGAGCGGATTGTTCGGCGGGTTCTTCCTGCAACTGTCCTACTTCGGCACGGACCAGAGCCAGGTGGGCCGCTACCTGAGCGGGAAGAGCGTGCGCGACGCACGGCTCGGCATGGTGTTCAACGGCCTGGTGAAGATCCCCATCCAGTTCATCGTGCTGCTCACCGGCGTGCTCGTGTTCGTGTTCTACCTCTTCCATACGCCACCGGTGCACTGGAACGCTTCCAATGTGGCCGCCGTGCGGAACGATCCCGAGATGGTGCGGTCCGAAGCCCAACATGCCCAGGATGTCGCATTGATCAACGAACGATCCGTCATGCTCCTCAATGCCGTGCGTGGTGACGATCCGCAGACCGTGGGCGCCGCACGTGCGGGGTTGCACGAGGCTCTCACGCGCGACTCCATCACCCGCAGTGATGTGAAGCGCCTGATCGAAGCGCGGGTACGTGGGGCCGATCCCGCGATGATGACCGCATCTTCCTATCGTTCGTGATGGAGCACTTCCCCACCGGCATCGTGGGATTGTTCCTGGCGGTGATCTTCTGCGCCAGCATGGGCGCCAGCAGCGCCGAGCTCAATGCCCTCGCCACCACCACCACGGTGGACGTGGTACGCCGCACACGCACGGATGCGGGCCAGGTGCGCGCGGCGCGCATCGCCACGCTCGGCTTCGGCCTGCTCGCCATGATCTTCGCCGGTGTCGCTTCGCTGTTCGGCAACCTCATCCAGGCCGTGAACCTGATCGGCTCGCTGTTCTACGGCACCATCCTCGGCATCTTCCTCGTCGCGTTCTTCCTGAAGCACGTGCAGGGGCGTGCCGTGTTCGTTGCCGCCCTCGTTTCGGAGGCGGTGATCCTGGCGTTGTTCGCGCTGCAACAACTTGGCCTCATCGGCGAGATCGGCTTTCTCTGGTACAACCTGATCGCCCCGGTGATCGTGCTGACCGCTGCGTTGCTGTTGCAGCCCTTGCTGGGCGGGCCGGCGCGGGCGTGAACGAAGAAGCCCGCGCGGTCGGCACGGGCTTCTTCTTGGGTATCGGTGATATCACTTGCCCTGCGACCACTCGGCGATCTTCGCCTTGTTCAGGTCCACGAAAGCGGTGTTGCCCTCCTTCTCGGCGAGCGCCATGCTCTTCTGTGCCGTGGCGATGGCCTCCTTCTTCAGGCCATTGGCGGCCTGCACGAGCGCGAGCGTATGGGTGTTCCAGTACTTCTCCTCCATGGAGACCGACTTCTGCGCCCAGGCGAGCGCCTCCTTCGGCATCAGGCCGCGGTCCACGCAGAAGCGGGCGGCGCCGTTGTAAGCGTTGAACTTCGCATCGGGCTTGGCCAGCGCTTCCTTGATGTTCGCCAGGGCCTGCTCGGTGGCCGGCGCGGAGATGGTGACGCTCACACGCGTGCGCTCCCAGCGGATGTCCATCCGCGCCATGTCGTCCTTCACTTCATCGAAGCCGATGGTCATCGACTCGGTGAACTCGCTTTCCTTCGGGTCCGCCTTCACGCGCAGGGCGTCGTCGCTCTCCTTGTAGTCGCCTTCGCTCGCGCTGGTGTTCTTGTTGAAGATGACCGTCCAGGCGCCCTTTTCCGGGATGGTGAAGAGGGAATACTTGCCCGCTTCAAGCTTGGAACCATTGATGGACACCGGGCCGCTGAACTCCACGGTGGTGGCGGCGTTGGCGCCGGTGCGCCAGAGCTTGCCATAGGGCAGCAGGCCGCCGAAGATGGCACGCCCCCTCACGGCGGGACGCGAATATCCGACCTCGACCTTGGTGAGGCCGATGACCTGTTCCACCTCGCCTTTCGGGCTGGGCTGGGGCAGGTCCTGTGCGAGAATGGCCGTGGACAGCAAGGCCGCGGCGAGGGGGAAAAGGGCTCGTTCGATCATGGGGTCTGAAAAGAGGGAACGAAGATAACCCTGAAGAAAAAGCCCCGGCGCGTGAAGCGGCCGGGGCGTTGGATGCGGTGCCGTTGGATCAGGCGACCTTGAGCTGGCTCATGCGCGAGCCTTCGAACTTCTCGCGGGCATACGTGAGCGTCACGCGCAGCTCGGCGGGCTTGTCCACCGCGCCGGGTAGCTCGTACATGGCGTCGGTCATGATGGCCTCGCAGATGGAGCGCAGGCCGCGCGCGCCGAGCTTATAGTCCACGGCCTTGTCCACGATGAAGTCGAGCACCTTCTTGTCGAAGGTCACCTTCACCTTGTCCATCTCGAAGAGCTTCACGTACTGCTTGATCAGCGCGTTCTTCGGTTCGGTGAGGATGCGGCGCAGGCTCTCGCGGTCCAGCGGATCGAGGTAGGTGAGCACGGGGAAGCGTCCGATCAGTTCAGGGATGAGGCCGTAACTGCGCAGGTCCGTGGGGCCCACGTATTGCAGCAGGTGCTCGTCGTTGATGCGCGCCTCCTTGCTGGCGCTGTATCCCACGGCGCTGCTCTTCACGCGGCGCGCGATGATCTTCTGGATGCCGTCGAACGCGCCGCCGCACACGAAGAGGATCTTCCGCGTATCCACCTGGATCAGTTTCTGTTCCGGATGCTTGCGGCCACCCTGCGGAGGCACGTTCACCACGCTGCCTTCGAGCAGTTTCAGCAGCGCCTGCTGCACGCCTTCGCCGCTCACGTCGCGCGTGATGCTCGGGGTGTCGCTCTTGCGGCTGATCTTATCGATCTCATCGATGAACACGATGCCGCGCTCGGCCTTGCTCACGTCGTAGTCCGCCGCTTGGAGCAGGCGGCTGAGGATGCTTTCCACGTCCTCGCCCACGTAACCGGCCTCGGTGAGCACCGTGGCGTCCGCGATGGCGAAGGGCACGTTCAGCAGGCGGGCGATGGTCTTGGCGAGCAGTGTTTTGCCCGTGCCGGTCTCGCCCACCAGGATGATGTTGCTCTTCTCGATCTCCACGTCGTCCGCGCTCGCGGTCTTCTGCATCAACCGCTTGTAGTGGTTGTACACCGCCACGCTGAGCACCTTCTTGGCCTCGTCCTGCCCGATGATGTACTCATCGAGGTACCGCTTGATGTCGGCCGGCTTCTGGAGGATGACGTTGCCCTCCAGCTCGGTGCGGTCCCGCTGGCTCAGCTCCTCCTGGATGATGTTCTGCGCCTGGCCGATGCAGCTGTCGCAAATGTGCCCGGTGATGCCTGCGATGAGGACGTTGGTGTCCTGCTTGTCGCGCCCGCAGAACGAGCACTTGATCTCTTTCTTTTCCATGGAGGGAGGACCCGCGTATGCGCGTGGTACGTGATGGGAGCCCCGAAAGATACGGCGAACGGCCGGGGCTTGTCGCCACCGGCCGTTCAGCCTTGGGGTCATGGGCGGCACGCGCGCCTTCCGCGGGGCTATGCGTGCGTCGTCCTTATTATTTCGGGTTGCGCACGAGCAGCTCGTCGATCATGCCGTAGGCCTTGGCCTCTTCGGCGATCATCCAATAGTCGCGGTCGCCGTCCTTCTCCACCTTCTCGAAAGGCTGGCCGCTGTGGTTGCTGATGATCTCGTACAGCTCCTTCTTCAGCTTCAGCACTTCGCGCACGGTGATCTCCATGTCCGTGGCCTGCCCTTCGGCGCCGCCCATCGGCTGGTGGATCATCACCCGGCTGTGCTTCAGCGCGCTGCGCTTGCCCTTCGCACCTGCGCACAGCAGCACCGCGCCCATGGAGGCGGCCATGCCCGTGCAGATGGTGGCCACGTCCGGGTTGATGTACTGCATGGTGTCGTAGATGCCCAAGCCCGCGTACACGCCGCCACCGGGACTGTTCAGGTAGATCTGGATGTCCTTCTTCGGGTCCACGCTCTCCAGGAACAGCAGCTGCGCCTGGATGATGTTGGCCACCTGGTCGTTGATGGCCGTGCCGAGGAAGATGATGCGATCCATCATCAGGCGGCTGAACACGTCCATCTGCGCCACGTTCATCTGGCGTTCCTCGATGATGTAGGGGGTCATCGAGGAGGTGATGCCGCTGTTGACGTAGCTGTGCAGCGTGGTGCTGGGGATGCCGCGGTGCTTCACCGCGTACTTGAGGAATTCGTCTTGGGGGAACATTCGGATGCTGTTCGTGTTGGAGGGGAGGACGTTGGCCGCGCGGAAATACTTCAGGCGGTGCGGGCCAAGTTTACGAACTCGTCGAACGGCACCTTCTTCTCCTTCGGCGAAAGCATCGCCTTGAAGTGCGCCATGAGCTTCTGCTCCACGATGGTGTCGCGCATGCGCTTGATCTGCTCGCGATCGCCCAGGATGCGGCCCGCGATGCGTTGCAGCTCCTCGGCGCCCGGCTCGGGCATGCCGTACTGCGCGAACTGGTCCGTGACGTAGCGCTTGGCGAACGCATCCAGTTCCTCGCCTTTCGCTTCGAGGCCGTACTTCTCGATCACGCGGTCCTCCAGCAATTGGCGGCGCAGGCCCTGCGCGTAGCCGGCGTAGCCGCTCTCCACGTCCTCGGGGGTGATGGGCTTATCGCTCGTTTCCGCGATCCAGCGCTTCAGGAAGGGGTCGGGCAGGTCGATGTTCGCCTTCTCCGCCAGCTTGCTCATCACCAGGCGCTTGAACACGCGGTCGCTGTCGCGGCGCAGCTGGCCCTCCAGACCTTCCTTCACCTTGGCGCGGAAGCCGGCCTCGTCGGTCACGGCGTCCTTCCCGAACACACGGTCGAACAGGGCCTGGTCCACCGGCACGGCCACCATGCGCTTGATCTCCGCGATGCGGAACAGCACGTTGCCGTGCAGGTGGTGCACCGCCTCGTGGTCCACGCCGAACATGCGCGCGAGGTCGTCGTGGCTGTCGCTGATCCGGTGCGGGTCCACCGTCACTTCATCGCCCGCGGCCTTGCCCACGAAGAGCTGGCGCGTGGCGTCATCCTTGAGGTATTCGAGGCTGATGGTGGTGCGGTTCATGAGGCCGCCGGGCAGGATGGCGCCATCCTCGCCGAGCTGGATCAGGTCGCCGAGCAGCATGTCCTTCTCGCCCACCGTATCCGCGTCCTCCATGCTGCCGAAGCGGCGTTGCATGTCGGCAATCTCCTTGTCCACGAGCGCGTCGTCCACGTCGATCACGGGGTATTCCACGCCGAGCTTCTCGTTCAGTTCGATGTCGAACGAAGGGGCCATGCCCATCTCGTAGGCGAAGTTGAACTCGCCGGGCTCGTCCCAGTTGTTGCTCTCGATGCTGTCCCGCTTCGGCAGGGGCTGGCCGAGCACGCGCAGCGCATTGTCGCGGATGTAGCCCTGCATGTGCTCGCCGATGAGGCGCTCCACCTCGTTCATCAGCACGGCCTTGCCCACGCGCTTCTTGATGATGGTCATGGGCACCTGGCCGGGGCGGAAGCCGGGCCAGCTGGCGGTCTTGCGTTGCTCCTTCAGGGCCTTCTCCACGCCGGGGTTGTAGTCCTCGGGCGTAAGCTTCAGTTTGAGCGTGGCGGTGAGGGTGCCTGTCTCTTCGCGTTCGATGTTCATGGTCTCTGAATACTGCGCTAGCGTGTTTACGTTGCTCTATCGTTCCACTGCTGTCACCCTGGGCTTACCGGAGGGGACAGCCGTTACGTTGGTCACCTTCGCCTGGCGGCTTCGGCGGACCGAAGTACGGACGGGGGGACTCGAACCCCCACACCTTGCGGTACTGGCTCCTAAGACCAGCGCGTCTACCAATTCCGCCACGTCCGTGCGTCCTTTTGAAAAGGCGCGCAAAGATAGCCGTTCCCAGCGGTCCCTTACCTTCGCCAACCCTTGAGGCACAAGGCCATGAAGCGCGTCGACCCGAAGGCCGTACCCATTCCCGAACTGCATGCCCATCTGGTGGGCGCCGTGGGGCCCCGCCCCATCGCCTTCGCCAGCACGGTGGATGCCGAAGGACGGCCCAACCTGAGCCCCTTCAGCTTCTTCAACGTCTTCGGCGCCAACCCGCCCCTCTGCATCTTCAGCCCCGCCCGCCGCGGCCGCGACAACACCACCAAGGACACCTACCACAACGTGAAGGCGGTGCCGGAGGTGGTCGATCAACATCGTCACCTACGACATGGTGACGCAGGCCTCGCTGGCTAGCACGGAGTATCCCACCGGCGTCAACGAGTTCATCAAGGCCGGGTTCACGCCCATCGCCTCGGAGAAGGTGAAGCCCTTCCGCGTGCAGGAAAGCCCCGTGCAGTTCGAGTGCGTGGTGAAGCAGGTGATCGAGACCGGTGAAGGCGGCGGCGCTGGCAACCTGGTGCTGTGCGAGATCGTGCTCATCCACATCGACGAGCGCGTGCTCGACGCCAACGGCCGCATCGATCAGGAGAGGATCGATACCGTGGGCCGCATGGGTGGCGACTACTACTGCCGCGCGCATGGCCCGGCGCTCTTCCGCCAGAAACAACCCGCGAAGGAGATCGGCATCGGCGTGGACGCGCTCCCGGCCGACGTGCGCCACAGCCGCATCCTCACCGGCAACGACCTTGGCCGGTTGGGAGCGAGCCTTTCCATCCCCGACGAAACGAGCGTGAACGAATACAAGCTCACCGAACTGGATGAGCTGTTCATGCAGCATCAGCACGATAAACCGGCCTTGGAAACAGCCTTGCACCAACGCGCCCATACCTTGCTGGAGCAAGGGCACGTGGAGGAGGCCTTCAAGACCTTGCTCGCCTTCAACGACCGGTAGGGTCTCGACTTCGCTCGACCTGACACGCGTTGGGTGGCGATCCGAACAAATGAACTGAAGGCTTCGGCCCGACAAGAGAATAAAAGAAGACCATGGCACAAGTAACGATCACCGGTACCATCAAGGTCATCGGCAAGACCCAGGACGTTTCCGACAAGTTCCGCAAGCGCGAGCTCGTCGATCACCGAGCCCAGCGGCCAGCGCCCGCAGCTGATCCCCGTCGAGTTCACGCAGGACCGCACCGGCCTGCTGGACCCCTTCCAACCCGGCGAAGAGGTGACGGTGACCGCCTTCGTGAACGGCCGCGAATGGACCGGCCGCGACGGCGTGACCAAGTATTTCCTGAGCCTCAGCGGCAACCGCATCGAGCGCGTGGGCGCCGCCGCCCCGCAATCCGGTGGCTACAACGCTCCCCCGCCCCCGAGCATCGCCAACATGCCTCCGGCGGTGGACGAGGACGATCTGCCGTTCTAGCCCGTGGAGTGCTTCTCGTTCGCTATCCGAGGAGAAGCTAGCGAACACTTATCGTTCCATTCCACTGAACTGTTCGGATTCCCGGACAAGACATCCCATTGGGGTGGATACGAAGTGAAGGGAACGGTCTCCATACGCGCCAGCGGATACCAGGCCACCGGGGAACTGTGGACGACCACGGGTGAGATCCATACGTTCGCCACCAGCTTGAAGGAAGCGTTCCGGCAGCTAAAAGGCAAGGTGGATTGGACGAACTATGAGCGCAACCTGCACCTGGAACTCCATTTCATGGAACGAGGTCACGTGCAGGTGAGCGGCTCTTTTCAGGAATATCCCCATGTTGAGAACGTGCTCCGGTTCGCGTTCGAAATGGACCAAAGTTTTCTGCTGTCCACGCTGACCGAGCTGGAGGAGATCATTGCACGCTACGGCGGCCCTAAAGGGATCATCCGCTGATCCGAACATCAGATCCGCCGCCCTTTCCAGGTAGGCCGCACGAACAGCGCGCACACCGCGATCACCGGTGCGTAGATGCTGAACGCACATAACGCAACGGCGTTGCCGATGACATTGCTGCGCCGTTCCAGGGAACGGTCGGCCGCGCGCACGAGCAGCAGCACCGGCACGATCCACAGCAGCCAGGCACTGAGCAAGAGCCATGTTCCGCCGAACAGCCCATGGCCGGCCGCCGCGGGCGCATCGAACCACAGCGTGAGCGCCAGCAATGACCACGGGAGCAGCAGGCCCGACGCACCGAGCCACTTCCCCGCTCCGGGAACGCCGCGCATCTTTCCCGCCCAGCGCAGCCGCTGCTGCCAGAAACCGGAGAACGCCTGCTCCGCATCCACGGTCACCATCGCCCCGCGGTCCGGCAGGTAACTGATGCGGCGCCCGGCCTGCTTCATGCGGGCGAGGAGGAACACGTCATCGCCGCTCGCCCAGCGGTCGCCGATATAGCCGCCAACGCGGAAGAACGCCTCGCGCGTGACCGCCATGTTCGCTCCGTTCGCCAGCACGGGCGTTCCGTTCAGGGCCGTGGCGGCCGCCACGCCGAACAGGGCCGCCTGTTCCGCTTCCTGGAGCCTTCCGATCAAGCGGCCATCGCTCCGTGTGACCACGGGAAGCAGCACGAGATCGCTGCCGTTCGTTCGCTGGTGCTGCACGATGAGCGGCACACGATCGCATCCACAGCGTGCATCGGCATCCGTGAGGATGAGCAGTTCGCCGTACGCCGCTTCCGCGCCGGTGGCGATGGCGGCCTTCTTCCCCACCCCGGTGTTCGGGATGCAGCGCAGCCCTGGCCATGTGCGCGTGAACCCGTCCACGATCGCGCGCGTGGCATCCGTGCTCGCATCGTCCACCACGATCACGTCGAGGCGATCGCGTGGCCATGTCTGCGCGTACAGGTCCTGGAGCAGGCCGGTGATGGTATCCGCCGCGTTCCGCGCCGGAACGATCAGCGTGACCATCGGCACCGGCCCGATCAACGAGGCAGCCGACGGTGAGCCGGGGCTAGCATCCTCCAGGCGTTGCCGCCAGCCGTTCACCACGAGCGCGAACACGAGCGCAAGCGCGAACGCCAGCAGGCAGGGGATCAGTTCCGGGCCTATCATGCGTCCGTTCTTGCCAGGCGGATGCGCGCCACCAGCAGGATGAGGCTGCCCAGCACCGCCGGCAGCAGCACATTGATCGTCCACACCAGCGACATGGCCAGCAGCACGTGTGCCGGCTCACCACCGAGCGGTCCGAACACGAGGACGGCCACGCTGCCCCGCACACCAAGGTCCGTCAGCAGCATGGTGGGCACCAGCGTGGCGAGCAGGTAGGTCAAGGGCAATCCCAACGCCAATGCCAGCGCATCGATATCCGGCGCGAAGGCCGCGAACAGCAGCATGCCCTGGCCCACGAACACGGCATAGCGCGCCGCGCTCAAGCCGAGCACGGCGAGGGAGGTGGAGCGGGACACCTGTTGCAGCACCCGCCAGCGCGCATCGTACCGGCGCAGGAAAGGCACCATGTCCAGCAGGCGGCGCAACAGGTCCGGCACGAGGAAAAGCACCGCGCTGGCCAACGCGAGCACCAGGGTCGCTGAAATGATGGCGCCCACGGACCAGCCCGGACCGATGGGCAACGGACGTTCCAACACGTACAGCAGCCACAGGGCGAACGCCCCCGCCAGTAAGGTGATGAGCACCTGCGCAATGCTGCCCAGTACCGTGAGCGCAGCGGCGGCGAAGCGGCCGTCCGGCCGCACGAACAGCACACGCCCGATGAACTCGCCCGTGCGATTGGGCGTCACCAGGCTCACGCTGGTGCCTGCGAGCGTGGCCGTGAACGCGCGCAGGAACGACAGCCGTTCCACCGGGCGCATCAGCAGGCGCCACTTGAACGCCTCCAGGCCCCAGTTCACCGGCATCAGCAACAGGGCGAGCAGGAGCGTGCCGGTACCGGCGGAGCCATCGGCGAGCCCGGCCATGGCGGCCGTACTTTCGCCGGAGCGCAGCCGCGTCCATAGGTAAAGGCACGCCAGCGCGAAGACCGACCAACGGAACAACAGCAGGGACCAGCGCGGCACAGGGAAGCGATGTACGGGAACGATACGGCCAAAAGTAGCGGGGCACCCCTGCCCGCCGAACGGATCATCCTGGGCATCGACCCGGGAACGACCGTGATGGGCTTCGGCGTGCTCCATGCGGAAGGACGCACGATACGACTGCTGGAGGCCGGCGCGATCCGCTTCCCCGTGTCGGACGATCACACGCTGAAGCTCCGCGCGATCTTCCGCCACACCGCCGCCATCATCGAGCGGCACAAGCCGGACGAACTGGCGATCGAAGCGCAGTTCTTCGGGAAGAACGTGCAGAGCATGCTGAAGCTGGGCCGCGCCCAGGGCGTGGCCATCGCTGCGGCGTTGCAGCGCGAACTGGTGGTGACGGAGTACGCACCGAAGCGCGTGAAGCAGAGCATCACCGGCAACGGCAACGCCTCCAAGGAACAGGTGGGCGCCATGCTCGCGAGCATCCTCGGGTTGAACGACCTGCCGGACAGCACCGATGCCACCGATGCCGTGGCCGTGGCGCTGTGCCACTGCTTCTCGCACGGCAGCATCACCCGTACCAGCGGACGCGCACGCGGCTCCAGCGATTGGGGCAGCTTCGTGCGCAATAATCCGGGGCGGATCGAAGTAGCCCAGGGGCGGTTTGCAGGTGGCAGGAGCAGGTGGCAAAGCGATGGACTGCGCCTGCCTCCTGCTCCTGCCTCCTGGCTTAAGCGTTGCGGATCCGCTCTGCGATCGCCGCTAGCTGCTCGGGGCCAAGGCGGGGCCGCTCGTGCGTGAACTCCATGTCGCACAGGCTGTCGATCGGGATCAGATGCACGTGGGCGTGCGGTACTTCAAGGCCCACCACGCTCACGCCGATGCGGTCGCATGGCACCACTTTGGCGATGCGTTGCGCCACGCCCTGCGCGAAGGGCATGATACCCGCCAGCACGTCGGGCGGCAGGTCGAAGAACCGGTCCACCTCCATCTTCGGCACCACCAGCGTATGGCCCTCTCGCACGGGGTTGATGTCCAGGAAAGCCAGGAAACGATCGTCCTCGCCCACCTTGTGGCAGGGATCTCGCCCTGGATGATGCGGGTGAAGATCGAGGGCATCAGCGCGTGATCGTGATGATCTCGAAACGCGTGCTGCCGGCCGGGGTGATGATCTCCGCCACCTCGCCCACGGCCTTGCCCAGCAAGCCCTTGCCGATGGGCGAACTCACGCTGATGCGGCCGACCTTGATGTCGGATTCGCTCTCGGCCACCAGCATGAAATCCTTTTCCATGCCGTTGACCGTGTGGCGCACCCGCACCGTGCAGTGGATGTAGACCCTGCTCGTGTCCAGCTGGCTCGCGTCGATCACGCGGGCGTTGGCGAGCACCTCCTCCATCTTGGCGATGCGCGCCTCGAGCAGGCCCTGCTCCTCCTTGGCGGCGTGGTATTCGGCGTTCTCGCTCAGGTCGCCCTTGTCCCGGGCGTCGGCGATCTGTTGGCTGATGTGCGGGCGCTCGACCGTCCGCAAATGGTGCAGTTCGTCCTGCAGCTTCTTCAGCCCTTCCTCGGTGTAGTAGGCCGTGGTGCTCATGCTCATTGGCCGGTTGGTGTAGTAGGAGAATGGAAGAGGACCCCGCGAAGGGCCCTCATCCCAAAGATACTATGCCGGACGATCAGAGCGACAACCGGATGCCGATGCTGTGCACCCCGTTGAACGGGTTCGTGGCCCGGTAGCCGTAATCGATCGCCAGTTTGCTCTTCTTCTCTTCGCCGAAGGGGAAGTCCACGCTCACCCCGCCGCTCGGGCCGGTGAACGCGGTCTCGCGGGCGGCCGCGTCGGTGACGTTCTTCTCCCACAGGTAACCGCCGCGCACGTGGAACATCTTCTTGAACGCGTATTCCGCCCCCAGGATGAACTGGTCCCTCGTGAAGGAGTTGGACGTGAAGTTGCCCGCCACGGTGATGCGGTGGAGCTCGGTGAGATTGAAGTCGTACGCAGCGCCGATGTTCATCATCGAAGGCAGCTCGAACTGCGCGGAGCGCTGCTCCAATGTCATCTGGTCCGAGGAGCCATCGCCCAGCAGGCCCTGCACGGAAAGGCCGTCGCCACTGAAACGCATGGCGGGCCCCACGTTCTTCAGCGCGATGCCGAAGTGGACGTTATCGCTCGGACCGGTGACGTAGTGGATACCGGCATCGAAGCAGAACCCGGAGGTCCGCACGTTGGCGATGGATTCGGAGACCACACGCACCAGCACGCCGCCGTAGATGCTGTTCGAGAACTCCTTCGCGTAGGCCACGCCGATGTTGGCCTGCGTGGGGCTGAAGGTGCCGAGACCGCCTTCCGGCTGGGCGATGGTCCTCACCGGCAGCTCACCGAAGGAGAACGTGGTGGCGGTGATGCCGAGCACCCCTGAACCCAGGCGCTGCCCGAACCCCACCGCGTTGATCTTCACGCCCGTGCCTTCCAGCCAGCGGGTGTTGGTGAACAGCAGTTCGGTCTTGTGCAGGTGCGCCAGACCGGCCACGTTGCCGTACATGGCCTCCGCACCGGCAATGGTGGCCGTGTTGGCCAGGGACCAGCCGCTGCTGCGCGCCCAAGGGTTCACCAGCAATTGCGTGGCACCGGCGGAGCCGGCACGGTTCGGATTGCCCGCAAAGGACGGGCCCACCATCAAGGCACTGGCTGCGATCGCCACCAGCCGCTGTCCCATCCGCTTCATCTTCATACGTTCCATGGTTGCAACTGGCATGATCAGAAGTTCTGCAGGTCGATCGGACGGATGACACCGAACCACTTGATCACCCGCTCACCCACGCCGGGCACATCGATGTGGCAGATGTAGGTGCCACCCGCGATCGGTACGTTGTGGGTGTTCCGCAGGTCCCAATCCAGGTAGGTGAGCTCGTTGTCCTTCCGGTACTTGCGCACCAGTGTGCCGTTCACCGTGTAGATGCTCACCGTGCATTGCTTGGGCAGGTTGATGAACTTCACGCGGTTGTCCAGGCGATCGGTCTCGTAGCCGCTGAACGCGTAGTACGGGTTGGGCACCACGCCGATCAGGTCCAGCGAGCTTTCCGCCACCGCCGCCACCTGGGTCTGCGTGGCCTGGCCGAGGGTATTGAAGGTGTAGAGCGGATAGCCGTTGTTGCGGTGCGGGGCGATCGCCGGATCGTAATTACTGAATGGCTGCTGGTACACCGTGATGGGCTTGTTGATGTCGAGCACCAAGCGCAGTTCCGACGGGATCAGGCCCTGCTCGACCGGGAGCAGCGAACGGCCCTGCACAAGCAAGCCGGAACCCACCCACGCCAACGCGCGGTACACCCTCCCCATGTTGGTGAGCTGCGACGGATTGTTCAGGTTCTGCCGGATGAACGCGCCTTCGTCGTACTGCGGCATCCACTGGTCGCCGCTCGTCTTCATCCGCCGCAGGTTCTTGAACACGTAGATCCAGTGCGAACCACCGAAGATCGGTTGCGTCTGCGTGCCGTCGGAGAAGAGCTGGTCGTTCGGGTTCCAGAGCATGTCCTTGCCGATGGAACCACCGAACAGGCTGCTGTTCTCGCCGAAGGCCATGTTCAACCGCTCGCCGCACTCCAGGTCGATCGCATAGCCGGGGAACCAGCCCATGCCCATGGTGGACGTGAGGTCGCCTTCCGCGGCGTTGTATCCGGGATCACCGGCCTTGCGGCCGTTCTTGTCCACACTGGGCACCGGGCGCGGGAAGAGCTTCTTCGTGCCTGCCGGGGTGGTCTCGGCCGTCTTGTCGTGCTCCTCGAGCACCACGCAACGCGTCCACTTGCTCTTATCCGGGGTGAACACCACCAGGCAACTGGGCGACTCCGACAACTTGCCCGCGTTGAAGCCCTGCCCACGGACGGCATCGGTGTGGGTGGCGGCACCCGGCTGATAGCTCGTGTCGCCGATCAGCATGCCCGCCGTCCACGTGCCGCCGAGCACCTTCTCGTACTGTTGCGACTTGTCCAAGGAACCGCTGCCGTAGGAATCCTCCTGGTCGGGATAGGCCGTATTGTCGTTGGATTCACCCGAGCGGGATCCAGTTCAAGGGCGTATCACCGTCCTGTATCAGGGATGCCCGCATACCAGGCGTTCGCCGATGCGTTCTGGTCGGTCAGGAACTCGCTGGCCAGCATGTCGGAGCGGCTTCCCAGGGCGCCGGTGTACTCGCTCTGCTGCACGGTGACGGAAATGCCCCACTGTGTGATCAGCTGTTCGTAACGCACGCCGACGGCACTGTTGGAATACACGGTGTCGTCCCGGCTCGGCGAACCGTCCAGCCGCACCAGCATCCAGTAGCCGTCGTTGATGTTCTTGTAGGAGGTGAACTGCGTCGGCGAGGGGTACGGCGCGATCGTGTCCCGGAACCACAGCTCGAAGGCCGTGTTCGGCACTCGGAGCGGGTCGATCACCTTCACGGCCACGGGACCACGCCCGGTGGTGTAACGGAGCTCGTCCGTCCGCCACGGCGGACCGACCATGATGGCGTCCTCCGTGAAGCGGTCGATCACCAGAGGACGGCCGCCGTTGCCCTGCCCTTCCAGGCGCGTGATGCTGAACTCATCGCCGAAGGCCGTGTTCGCCACGGTACCACCTTCCTCGGGGGCCGGTTTATGCGGGATGCCGGAGTATACCCGGATGCTGCCCGCGGCCGCCTTGCGGCCGGCCTTGTATGGGAAGGGCTGCCCCGCGGCGGACGACGTACCGCTCGCCGGTGAATACTTCATCCATTCATTGTGCGCATAGGCAATCGCCATGAAGTAGTACGTCTTGAAGTTCACCAAGCGGGGATCGCCTTGGGCGAACAGGTCGTTCGTCACGCGGAAGGCATGCACCACGCCGGTGTCACTGCCGTTCACCATTTCGGTGGGCACGGTCAGGTTGATGTTCGGGTTCTGGATTCAGTTGACGATCCGCCCGACGGAGTCACGGACATCGCATTGCGCCACTAACCGCGCACGGCTGACGTCGGCCAGTTCGTTCGGCCCCACCGTTCCATCCACCAATTGGTAGATCTGGTAGCCTTGGAAATGGTAGTAGCGATCAGGCGCGGATTCCGGGATCGTGGGATCCAGTTCAATGTAATCCTCATCCCGCACGTTGAAGTTGTTGCTCACGCCCTTCTGGTTGCTTAGGTAGAGCAGCAGCTCCCGGTCCAGTTCCTGCACCTCCACGTCGGGTGCATCAGGGCCGTCCAGGATGCGGAAGCAATTGTCGAACAGCGCCTGCGCCTTGTCGTCAGCTGTCTTCAAGGCATCCACGCTCGCGAGGCGGCTCGCTCCACGGGCCCACACCACCCCCACGGTGATGTTGTTGTACGCGCCCGGCTCCAGTGTGAAGGGGCCCGCGCTCTCCACGAAGCGGCGATCGGGGTTCACCTGCGCCGTTTCCTGCCAGGCGGTCTGGGGCACGCAGCCCGTGCCCCAGCCCAGGGGGTCGGAATCGCCCGGGAACATATATGTGGCTCGCACCGCGTTCGGAGAGCTCGAGTAGCCGGTGCCCCCGTAGGTCTGCGGCGTGCCGTCCTTCCAAATGCTGCGCAGGTAGTTGTAGTAATGGATGGCCAGCTTCGGATCGTTCACGTTGTCGTTCCCATCGCGGCTGAAGTAGATGAACGCGCGCATGCCGAAGCGCTCGTTGTTGGGGATGCCGTCACCATAGCCGATACCCAAGCCGCTATAGGGGATGCCCTTCTGCGCTACATACTCTTCGCAGGACAGGCCCTGCGTAGGACCGGGGTTGTCGATCTGTTGCCACACGCCATTCACCAGCACGGAATCCGCGTCCTGGAACGGACCCTCGAAGAAGTCGATGCCCACCGCAGGGGGGGGGAACCATAGCCCGGGATACCCGCCTTGCAGCTCTGGTCATCCTCATCCCAGTTGTACACGTAGCCCAGGCCGCGCTGCACATCGCACCCTACGAAATCATCGTCCGAACAGCCTAGGTCGGGGTCCGCATACTGGCCGAAGTAGGTGCGGGTGAGGGTCTGCGTGCCCTGGTTCAGCAGCACGTAGTTGTAGAAGGTCATATTGTTCACCTCGTCGTTCGTGCTGAACGAGAAGGCCTGGGCCCGGATCTCCATGCCGATGGGCTGACCGGCACTCTCGGTATGCGAGTTGCCCTTGTCGTTGAACACCCACCAGATGTTCTGGTCGCCATAGAGCGCCACGGGATCCTGGCGGCGGCGCTGCCTGCAATCCACGATGTTGTCCAAGTCGAACCGCGGATAGTCCCCGTCGTTGGGATCGTAGTAGCCGTCGGCGCCGTTCGGGCCCAAGGGGTTGTCGAAATAAGGGGCCAGGTTCACGTCCTGCCCGGCGGCCACGTCCCCGTTGGCCGGCCAGCTGTAGAACTCCAGGGGAGGAGTCCAACCGTTCGGGAATTCCTGAGCGATGTTGGGGGCGCAGTTCGGATCGAACAGGCAGCGGTAGTAGGCTGAGTGCTTTTCGGCATCCACCCGGTAGGTCTTCCACATCCGATCGTACTTGGCGCAGACCGCAGAGGTCACCGAGGCATCGCCGGTGTTGGTGAGCGGACCCGGCCAGAAGTCGTTCCCCTGATCGCGGTACTGCACGGCGGCGAGCTTCAGCACGTTGTCGGGGGACATGCCGCCCATCCACAGCGAGCCGGAGAACATGGAGTTCGGGCCTGTGCGGTCGGGGGTCTTCGGCACCTCATAGGCCGGCTTCCGCTGGTCGCGGTTCTGCCACATGCTGCCACCGGTCTCCACCAGTGCCCGCACGTTGTTCAGGTCGAGCTCGTTCTTCCCGATGGCGGGGTCGCAACCGGCCGCCTTGGCCGCAGGAGCCGACTTCGGCGTATCGTTCCCGTCCTTGTTGCGCGCGGCCAGCGGACCCACAGTGAGCAGGGCCAGGGCGATCGCCAGAGTGCGTTGCGTCTTCATCTGCGTAAGGCCTTTCATGGATCAGAAATCGAAACGGAACCCGAGACGGATGGTACGGGGCGTGCCGAAGTTGTACGGCGTGTTCACCGACAGCGCGTACAGGTCGCGGAACGACTGCGGATCGGTCTGCGCGGCGATGTTGCTCTGGTACTGGGCGGCGGCCAGGTAGCCATCGTTGTCCGGTGAGCCGGTCGCGCGGTACACGGAAACGATCCGTTTGGTGTTGAACAGGTTGGTGACCAGCAGGTACACGTTCAGGTTCGCGCGCTTCGCGCGCTCCTCTCCCCGGCTCTTGCCCAGGGTGAGCGGGATGTCGCGGTCCAACTGCATGTCCGTATTGAAGGTCCACGGCAGGTTCGCTCCGTTCACCGTGCCATCCAGGCGGTAGTTGCCCGTGCCGGTGGCCTCGCCCACGATGTTGGCGGAGCGGCTGTAGGGCGTGCCACTGCCGAGGTCGGCCACGAAGTTCACGCCAGTGCGCTGGAAGATCTTCTTGCCGAAGAGCATCGGGCCATTGTAGTCCGCCCCATCGCCGTAGCGGAAATCCACTGTGCCCTGGAAGCGATGGCGCTGGTCGAAGCTCAGCGGGAAGATGGTGCGCAGGCTGGGCTGGTTCGCGTTGATCAGCGCCAGGCTGGTGGTGGGGTCGGAGCCGGTGCCGCTGGCGAACTGCAGGGTGTAGCTGGCGCGCATCCATACGTTCTTCGTGCGGCGCAGGTCATAGGTAGCGGTGAAGCCCTTCACCGTGCCGAAGTCGATGTTGTCGAACGTGCGGTAGGACGATGGCCAGGCCTGGGCCACGTTGCGCAGCTGGATCTGGTCACGCAGTTCGCGGTAGTAGGCCGAGAGCTTCAAGGAAGAGGACTTGCTCAATACCTGCTGGAAGCCGAGCTCGTAATCGATCGTCTTCGTCGGCTTTAGGTCCGGGTTGTTCAGGACGGCACCCGTGTTCTGGATGTAGGCGTAGCTCAGCAGGTCCAGGCGCGAGAAGTCCGTGGGACGCTGGGTGAGGATGTCGTAGTGGGCGAAGAACACCGCCTCATCGCTGATGGGGAACGAGAAGGCGATGCGGGGCATCACGTTCACCTTCGGGTCATACACCTTGAAGGCTTCCTTGCGCAGCTTGGAACCGTCCAGGCTGCCGTTCGGATCGGTCTTGTAGTTCACCAAGTAAGGCTGAATACCCGAGGCCTGGCGAAGGGCCACCGGGTCCGTCACCAGCGAGCCTTGGGCGTTGTACCACGTGTCGCCATCGCGGTAGCCGACGATGCTGTGCGGGTCCTCGCTGTTGTCCACGTACACCACGTAATCAGATCCGATATTGCTCGGGCGGCTGCTCAATGCGCTGGCGATCTCGGCGTTCGGAACTGCGTCACCCGCCTTGAAGGCCGGGCGCCAGAGGTACTTGTCCGTCAGCACGTTCTGGTTCGCATCGTAGCGGTCCACGCGCAGGCCCACGTTGAAGATGATGTCCTCGAAGGCGAACTTGTCCATTACGTAACCGGCGACGTAGATGGGCTGGAACGGCGCCTGCGCGCGGGTGTAGTACGACTGGCCGTTCACCGTCCTGGTCTCATCGAAGAAATCGTTGAAGGTGGGCCGCGAGTTGAGGCGGTTGCCGAGGTAGTCGTAGCCGTAGTAGCTGCCGAGGAGGCCGCCCAGCCCACCCTGGATGAGCTCGTCCGGCGTCATCATGCTCAGTGATAGCTGCGAGGGGTCCAGCTCATCGATGTTCACGAAGTCACGCCCGCGCGGGTCGAGCCCGAGGGCGGTACGCACGTTATAGTCGAACGCGGACTGGTCGTTCCCCACGAGGCGGTCGTAGCTCACCACCGGGATACCGTTCACGCCGGGGGTGACGGTCGGATGGTCCACGTCCAATTCGCGCAGGTGCCTGTTCATGAGCTGGCGGCCGATGGTCCACAGGCCCACCGGAGCCAGGCTGTAGGCACGACGGGTGAGCTGCTCGTACTCAAGGCCCAGGCTCACCGCATGCTTGCCGATGTCGGCCGATCCCGTGGCGGACACGCGGATCTGCTCGGCCTGCGAGCGCTGGTACGCATTGCTCAGCACACCCATGTTGTTCCACATCCCATACACGCTGGCCGGCTGCATGCCGTTCAGCAGGCCGTTGTACTGCAGGATGGAGTTGTTGTCCCTGTAGAAGAGGTAGCGGAGAAGGGGGTTGTTCTGGTCCGCCAAGGAGAAGAAGTCCGATGCGAAGGCCGTGGACGTCGGGTTCAACGTGCCGGGCACGAAGGTCACCAGCGTATCCTCGAAGCCGGTCTGCGTCAAGCGGCCGTCGGCATAGGTGTAGCTGGGCTGGCGGTATGTGGTGTATTTGCCGAGGTAGCCGTAGTCGAACATCTTGTCACCGTGGTCCTCATCCTGCACCTTGGTGTTGCTGCGCGAGTAATCCAGCTGGATACTGTAGTAGGCGTTGCGGATCCCGCCCTTGTGCTCCTCGCCCGCTCCCGCGCTCTCCTCGCGGCTGTTGAACCGCTGCGTGAAGCGCACGAACGTCCGCCAGTTGCTGCTTTCCTGCTTGATGTTGTTCTCCGCGTTCAGCAGGGAGTTAGCGCGGCTGAAGGCCAAGGCATTGCTCATGTCCATCGACCCGCCCACGGTGAGGTTGATCGTGGGCGTGGTGGCGATGTCGATCTTACCCGAGGCCAGGTAACTGCGGAACCGCGCGTTCTGCCGCGTGTCCAAGTGCTCGATATCGCCATCGCGCAGGAAGTTGGAGTTGTAGCGTACAGTGGGGAGGCCCGCGATGGTGAGCACGCGATAGGGATCGGCCAGCAACTGGTCGCGCACCTCCTTTTTCACGCGGAGATCGCCGTTGTAGAGCGGGGAGTTGTCCACGGCGTCCGTGGCCTGGCCGGAGACGAAGAAGCCTAGGAGCGGCTTCCCTTTGTTGCCCAAGCTGTCCTTCCGGAAGAGGATCGGGCCGGAAAGGCTGAGCTCGGCCTGGTTGAACGCGTATTTGTCCAGCCCCACGATGTCGGTGATGTCCTTCCCGACCTTATAGCCGGACGTGAGGTATTCCACCCCGCCGAAGAACGAACGGCTGGGGCCGCGGGTGGTGATGTTCACCAGACCACCGGTCACGTCACCGTAGCTCGCCGGTACACCGCCCGTCACCACCTGCACTTCCTCGATCGCGCTCTTCGGCAGGCCCACGCCCGCGCCGGCCGGCACTTTCACACCGTCGATGTAGTAGTAGGTGTTCTCCGAACGCGCGCCGCGGATGCTGATGCCGCCGCCCGTGCCCGCCGTGCTCGCACCGGCCACCGTGGTGGCGATGGAGGTGGCCGAACGGGCCGGCATCTTGGCGATCTGGTCCCGCGTTACCGTGGTACCGCTCGCACCGCCGTCCTTGTCGATCAGCGGCACCTTGTACCGCACCACTTCCACCTCCTGGAGGTCCACCCCCGAGTTGAGGTCGAAGTTCTGGAAGGTGATCTTGCCGTTGCTCACGATCACCCCCGTGACCTTCTGCGGCTGGTAGCCCACGTAGCTCGCCGTCACGTCATACGTGCCGGGGTCGATGGGGCTGATGCGGAAGTTCCCGTCGAAGTCCGACTGGCCACCGGCCACGCGGGTGCCGCGGTTCTCCACCACCACGCTGACGAACGGAAGCGGTTCGCCGGACTTCTTGTCTTTGATCACGCCCTGGAGCGAACCGGAGCCCACCTGGGCGAATGCTCCGATCACGCTGCAAACGACAAGGGCAACGGCCGAGGATAGTCTTCTCAGCATCAACGGTAGGTTTTACGTTCTGGGCTACTGGGGGCAACGAGGGGGCGTCAAAGATAGAAAGATCCGGGATCCGCCAAATCTTGTGAAATCCGCGCTGGGCGCGGGTTTCCGGAGGCCTGCGACACATCCGTCAGCAGTACCTCCATCGTTCGCACCGTGGATCCCGTATCCATACCGAACGCAATGTACCGGCCTTGTTCCGTTCATGTGGGCGAAGACCGGGACCGGATATACACGTCCGACCCCGGCGCCGCCACCGGACCGCTCAATGCTTACTGCCGAACAGGCGCCGCAGGAAGGGGTCGCGGTGCCTGTCGGGACCCTTGCGGTCCGCACGCTTCTTGTGCTGCTTCATGCGCTTGCGCGTGGCCTTGTCCTGGTGCCTGCGGTGCTCCTTCATCAGGCGCCTCTCCTCTTTCCGCACTTCCTTCTTATCGTTCTTCTCCTTCTTGGCCTGTATCCGCTCCTGCTTGGCCTTGCTCACGCCCTCCTGCGCGTGCGCTACCGCCGGTACGGCCAGGGACAGCAACGCCAGGAACACCATGCGCGCACCGCGCTTCCGCCAGGATGTGGACATGGTGCGAAGGTACCGCCGGGTGCGCCGCAGGCCGGATGCACCTTCCGGTCCGCACTAATTTCGCCGACCTTCCGTTGCCTTCCCATGCGCGCGCTCCTGCTTCCCGCCTTCGCCCTGCTCCTCATGGCCGCCAGTTGCAAGAAGGAGGCCCAGTCCGGTGTGCCGGTCGCGGGCGTGAACATCACCATCAACCTGAACCTGCCGGAGTATAACGACCTCATGGCCGTGGGTGGTTGGGTATACCTGAGCGGCGGCTCGCAAGGCCTGATCGTGTACCGCAAGGACCAGGACACGTTCTATGCGATGGACCGCCATTGCCCCTATCAGCCGGAGAACCTCTGCCACGTGACCGTGGATAACACCCAGGTGATCGCCCGCGACACGGCCTGCTGCCATTCGGCCTTCCTGATCGTGGACGGCGGCAGCGTGACGCAAGGCCCGGCCACGTTCGGCCTGAAGCAGTACCACACCACCTTCAACGGGACGATCCTGCGCATCTACAATTAGGAGCTACTGCTGTTCGCGACTGCGGCTCAGGGCCGCAGTGACAACGTGCTTGGGCGGGTCAACAAGACCATGAGCCTGCCGGACCGGTCCGGCAGGCTCTCCGGGACATTTCTGCGGGAATCACGAAGGTCTCCAACGAAAAAGGGCCGCCTGCTGTGCAGGCGGCCCTTTCCCATATCCAATGATACCGATCAGTAGCGGTAAGCGTCGCTCTTGAAGGGACCGTTCTTCGGCACGCCGATGTACTTCGCCTGCGTGTCGTTCAGTTCCTCCAGCTCCACGCCGATCTTGGCCAGGTGCAGCCGCGCCACCTTCTCGTCGAGGTGCTTGGGCAGCACGTACACCTTGTTCTCGTAGTTCTTGTGGTTCTTCCACAGCTCCAGTTGCGCCAGCGTCTGGTTGGTGAAGCTGTTGCTCATCACGAAGCTGGGGTGGCCCGTGGCGCAACCCAGGTTCACCAGGCGGCCTTCAGCGAGGATGATCACATCCTTGCCGTTGATCGTGTACTTGTCCACCTGCGGCTTGATCTCCACCTTGCTCTTGCCGTGGTTCGTGTTGAGCCACGCCATGTCGATCTCGTTGTCGAAGTGGCCGATGTTGCACACGATGGTCTTGTCCTTCATCGCCTCGAAGTGCTCGCCGCGCACGATGTCGCAGTTGCCCGTGGTGGTGATGATGATGTCCGCGCGGTGCACGCAGTTGGCCATCTTCTTCACTTCGAAGCCGTCCATGGCGGCCTGCAGCGCGCAGATGGGATCGATCTCGGTGACGATCACGCGCGCACCGGCGCCCTTCAGCGAGGCGGCGGTACCCTTGCCCACGTCACCGTAGCCGCAGACCACGGCCACCTTGCCGGCCATCATCACGTCCGTGGCGCGGCGGATGGCGTCCACGGCGCTCTCCTTGCAGCCGTACTTGTTGTCGAACTTGCTCTTGGTGACGCTGTCGTTGATGTTGATCGCGGGCATCACCAGCGTGCCGTTCTTCTCGCGCTCGTGCAGGCGGTGCACGCCGGTGGTCGTTTCCTCGCTGAGGCCGCGGATGCCTTTCACCAGCTCGGGGAACTTGTCGAACACCATGTTGGTGAGGTCGCCGCCGTCATCGAGGATCATGTTCAGCGGCTGGTCGCCCTCGAAGGCGAACAGCGTCTGCTCGATGCACCAGTCGAACTCCTCCGCGTTCATGCCCTTCCAGGCGTACACCGGGATGCCTGCCTTGGCGATGGCCGCCGCCGCATGGTCCTGCGTGCTGAAGATGTTGCAGCTGCTCCAGCTCACTTCGGCGCCGAGCTCCTTCAGGGTCTCGATGAGCACCGCCGTCTGGATGGTCATGTGCAGGCAGCCGGCGATGCGGGCGCCTTTCAGCGGCTTCTCCTTGCCGTATTCCGCGCGCAGCGACATGAGGCCCGGCATCTCGGCCTCGGCCAGTTCGATCTCTTTGCGGCCCCAGTCGGCGAGGCTCATGTCCTTCACCTTGTACTTGAGCTGTTCCTTGGTCTGCGGCATGGTCGTGTTCATCGGATCGCGAAATTACGTTCTTCCTGCGGATCGCGGACGCGCCGCCACCGATGCCCGAGCGGGCCGCATGCCGGTGCGCCGTAAGTTCGCCGGGCCTTGGAGCGCGTGATCGACCATATCGAAGCAGCACGCACGTCGGGCAGGAAACTGCTGGCGGTGCTCATCGACCCTGACTTCGGACAGGACGAAGCGCGCTTGGAGCGCACCGTTCAGAACGCCTGCACGGCCAAGGCCGACCTGCTCTTCGTGGGCGGCAGCCTGCTCACGTCGGCCGCCTTCGATCGGTGCGTGGCGCTGGTGGCGCGCTGGAGCGACCGGCCGGTGGTGCTGTTCCCCGGCAGCCCGGCGCAACTGAGCCGCCATGCCGATGCCGTGCTGTTCCTTTCGCTCATCAGCGGCCGCAACCCCGAACTGCTGATCGGGCACCATGTGACCGCGGCCCCCACGGTAAAGGCGCTCGGCCTGGAGGCCATCCCCACCGGTTACATGCTGGTGGACGGCGGCAAGCCGACCACGGTGAGCTACGTGAGCCAGACCGTTCCGCTGCCGCATGACAAGCCGGGCATCGCCGCCTGCACCGCCCTCGCGGGCGAGCTGCTCGGCCTGCGCACCATCTATATGGATACCGGCAGCGGCGCGCTCCGCACCGTATCGCCGGAGATGGTCGCTGCCGTGCGGAGCACCGTGGACCTGCCCCTCATCGTGGGCGGCGGCATCCGCGATGCGGCCACCGCACGCATGCTTTGCGACGCGGGCGCCGACGTGCTCGTGGTGGGCACCGCCTTCGAGCAGGACCCCGACCTCATCTTCGCGATGAGCGAGGCGGTGCATGGGTGATCGCCTGCGGTGATCCATCCGGATGACATGGTCCGGCCTCCCACGCCGCTCTACTTTTGCGCCCATGTTCTCCAAGGCCTGCCAGTATGCCATCCGCGCCACGGTGCTCATCGCCATGGAAGGCCGGAAGGGCCGCCGCATGAGCCTGGTGGAGATCGCCGAACGCACCGGATCGCCGCAGGCGTTCACGGCGAAAGTGCTGCAACAGCTGGCCCGCGCAGGCATCCTGGAAAGCACCAAAGGGCCCAACGGCGGCTTCGACCTATCATCCGCCAAGGCGAAGAAGGTGAAGCTGAGCATGGTGGTGAAGGCCATCGACGGCGATGAGGTGTACCGCGGCTGCGGCATGGGCCTGCCCCACTGCAACGCGAAGAAGCCCTGCCCGCTGCACGACCATTTCCAGCAGGTACGCGATGACCTGCGCGACATGCTGGAAAGCACCGACATGCACACGCTGTCGCTGGGGCTGGAGGATGGAAGAGCGGTGCTGAAGCGGTAGGCCGCTATGCGGATCCGGATGGCTTGAATAAGGAAGATCAGCGGCGCACTCCCCTGGTTTCCCGCATGCCTGCCTGTTCCTCGGCCAAGCAGGCGGCGCAGAGGCAACCGTCATACCGTTCGGACAGGTGCCGGCGTTGCTCGGTATCGAGCTTCACCGTGCTGCACTGGCACGCGGCGATGTTCCCCGCCATGCAGGTGAACGCGCAACCACAACGGGGACAGCGTTCCTCCTCCGATCCGGGCATCGCTCAGGCCGGGTCCTGCCCGTAGAACTTCTCGCCCAGTTTGATCCGCTCGCGCCCATTGACCAGGCGCCAATTGTTGGTGTCGCGCAGCGAATAGGCACAGCCGCAGTATTCCTGCATGTAAAAGTTCTCGCGCTTGCTGATCTCCACCATGCGCGCGGCACCGCCTTTCTTGCGCCAGTTGTAGGTCCAGTAGCTCAAGCCGGGGTAATGGCCCGCAGCCCGGACCCCGCTTTGATTGATCTGGTCCATGTTCTTCCAGCGCGAGATGCCCAGCGAGCTGGAGATCGTGTCGAAGCCGTGCTCGTGGGCATATAGCGCCGTGCGCTCGAAACGCATGTCGAAGCACATGGTGCAGCGGATACCGCGCTCCGGCTCCATCTCCATGCCCTTGGCCCGGGCGAACCAGTTGTCCACGTCATAGTCCGCATCCACGAAGGGGATGCCGTGCTGCTCGGCGAACCGGATGTTCTCGTCCTTCCGCAGGTCGTATTCCTTCCGCGGGTGGATGTTGGGGTTGTAGAAGAAGATGGTGAACTCGATGCCCGAGGCGATGATGGCCTCCATCACCTCGCCCGAGCAGGGCGCGCAGCAGGAGTGCAGCAGCAGCTTCTTCCCGCCTTCCGGAAGGGCGAGCTTCTCGCGGTCGATGGTCACGGGCTCCATGGCGGCGAAGGTACCTGGAACGGCCCTATGCACCGCCGCACCGATCAAGGATCCGCAAGTACCAGCTCATGCACGATCGCGGCGCCCGCCACGGTCCCGCTGGCGATGGCCATGCTGAGCGAGCGCATGGGCATAGCGCAGTCGCCGCTGGCGAACACGCCGGGCACCGTGGTGCGCTGCATCGGGTCCACCTGCAACAGACCCGCTGCGGTGACCGCGCATCCGAGCCCTTCGGCGAAGGCCACCGGTACGCTGGTGGTAGGCCGGGCGAAAAGCGCGGTGAGCGCGATGCGCCGGTCATCGTGGAGCACCACGCTGGTGATGCGGCCATCGGCATGTTCCACGCGGGCCACGGGGGCCTCTTCCAAGGCAATGGATAAGGGGGCCAGCAGCGCGCGTTGCTCTTCCGTGAACATGGCCGGGCCGTTGGTGAGAACGGTGATGCGGCGGCTCCACTGGCGGATCAGCCGGGCATAGTCCACCACTTCCGGACTATTGCCCAGGATGCCCAGCGCCGCATCGGCCACTTCGTAACCGTGGCAGAACGGGCAAGCCGCCGCCGAAATGCCCCAGCACGCCGCAAAGCCGGGGATGTCCAGCATGGCGTCGCGCACGCCCAAGGCCAGCAGCAACTTCCGGCCGTGATGCGCCATGCCGTCAGCGGTGCGCACCACGAAAGCGCCGTTGCTTCCCGAGGCCTGTATCGCGCGGCTTTCATGCCATCGCACGGTGGCGTAGCGGACCACGTCGGCACGCGCCTTCGCTCGGATCGCCTGCGGTGGCTCGCCATCTTGCGTGAGCAGGTTGTGCGCGTGGGGCACCCGGGCGTTGCAGGGTTCGTTCGTGTCGATCACCAGCACCTGCATCCGGGCGCGCGCCAAGGCCAGCGCCGCGCTGAGGCCGCTGAAGCTGCCACCGATGATAATGGCGTCATGCTTGATCGTGCTCATCCTTTCCGTGTTGAGGCGGGTCATGCCTGCGGCCAACAGGGCCACACTGCCCGTCTTGATGAAGTGCCTTCGTTCCATGCTCCACGCACCCGTTCCTCCTTTTCTGCCGATCTATGGCAGAGTTGTCATGGCACGTTCGAACCAGCCCAGCACGCCGCGCCGGTGCTGGTCGCCATATCGTTCGATGAACCGCGCGGTATCGGGGGCGTCCTCATCGCGCAACTGGCGGATGCGCTCTTGTACGAATGCACGCGTGAGGACGATCCCGCAGTCATGGGTGATGCAGCGCAACCACTCGTCGTATGTCCGGGGTATCGCCATCACGATCCGAACAGTGGGACGTTCGGGTCCACGCGCAGCAGCAAGCGGCGTTCCCCTGCCTCTTCGATAGTGGGGCTGCGGTGTACGCAGGCGCCCATGTGCGTGCCGGGATAGAGCGCTCCTTTGATGATGGCCACGTGGCCGGTGGCTACCTGCAGGATGTCGGCGGGCGAGCGTTCAATGGGCAACTCCGGATTTTGGCTACGGATGGCGTGTTCGTTCACCGCATCGTTGGGCAGCCACAAGGTGCCCGGCCCCCGGTAGGTGCAGAGCAGCCGCATCTCGTTCATATCGGTGTGGAAACGGCGGCACATGTTGGTGGTGACGGCGGATAGCAGGAACCGGAGGTCCGTGGCCCGGGCGGTCCTGGCGAATTCCTCCAGCAGCCATGCAACGTCGTCCAACAGGACAGGGGCTTCTAGGCCAAGGGTCATGAAGGCGCTGCGCAGGTGCCGCATGATCGCGGTGGTGCAGCCATGCACGCGCACCTCTTCATGCAAAAGGTCCAGCACACCGTCCAGCTCGGATGAGGGTATGGCGGGGGTGCGCTCCCACACCGCGATGTTCACCTCCGGATCATGGATGTCGCGCAGCACGCTGGCATGCCTGCTGCTCACATGGCCGGGGACCGCAACGATGATCGTCTCTTTCATGGGTCCAGGTTTTCTGCGGTCTCCGGTTCGGCCACGGGAATGGGCCATGCATCCTGCTGCGGGAAACGCCCGCGCCCCCACTGCTCGATCTCCGCTTCCGTGCAGAGGCATGCTTCCAATGCTTGGCGGATAGCCGCTTCATCCATGTCCTGCCCGATGAACACCAGCTCGTTCTGGCGGTCGCCGAAGACCTGGTGCCACCGCGCTTCGATGGCCTTTTGGTGCTCCACGAACGCCGCATACCGGATGCGCTGGCCGAAAGGCATGCTGCTCCACCACACGCCTGCACTGTCGGCCCGCAGGCTTCCCCCGGCCTGGCTCCAGTTGAGCGCCTGCTGCGGGCGCGAAGCCAGCCAGAACAGGCCCTTGCTGCGGATGATGGTGGTGGGAAAACGCTTGTCCAGCCACGTCCAGAAGCGCTCCGAATGGAACGGCCGCTGATCACGGAACACGAACGAGGCGATGCCGTATTCCTCGGTCTCAGGCGTATGCGCACCGCCCTCCAATTCCTTCTTCCACCCTGCGCTGCTTTCCGCCTCCGCCTGGTCGAACAGGCCGGTGCCCATGATCGCCGCAGGATCCACGCGGCCGAAGGTGCTGCGGACGATGCGCGCGCCGGGGTTGAGCCTGCGCAATACGGCGTCCAGTTCGGCCACCTGTGCGGGCGGCAACAGGTCGGTCTTGTTCAGCACGAGCACGTTGGCGAACTCCACTTGGTCCACCAGCAGGTTCACGATGGTGCGTTCGTCGCCTTCCATGTCCGTCAGCTGCCGATCGCGCAACCGCTCCAGGCTGCCGTAGTCGCGGAAGAAGTTGCACGCATCCACCACGGTGACCATGGTATCGATGTAGGCTAAGCGGCCCAGGTCGATGCCGCTTTCCTCGCTGACGAAGCTGAAGGTCTGCGCCACGGGCACCGGCTCGCTGATGCCCGTGCTCTCGATCAGCAGGTGATCGAACCGGCCTTGGCGCGCCAGCCGCTCCACCTCCACCATCAGGTCCTCGCGCAGCGTGCAACAGATGCATCCGTTGCTCATCTCCACGAGCTTCTCCTCCGTGCGGCTTAGCGCGCCTCCCTGCTCCACCAGCCGGGCATCCACGTTCACCTCGCTCATGTCGTTCACGATCACCGCCACGCGCAGGCCCTGCTTGTTATGCAGTACGTGGTTCAACAGCGTGGTCTTGCCCGCACCGAGGAAGCCGCTGAGCACGGTGGCCGGAAGCCTTTCGTTCATCTTCGTCATCATTAATGCAACTGTGTTGCAAATATGAGCGATCCGATACAAAATGCAACAATGTTGCATATAGAGATCCGGCCGCGACCCCGATCTTTGCGCCATGACGGACGAGGACGTGCTGCGGCACCACCGGCTACGGGTGACCGCCCTGCGACTGGACCTGATGCGCCTGCTCCGCACCAGCGACCATGCCCTCACCCAGCAGGAGCTGGAGGACGGCCTGCGCGTGCAGGCGGACCGCGTGAGCGTGTTCCGGTCGCTGAACGCCTTCGAGGAGGCCGGTGTGGTGCATCGCGTCATGGACGGGCGCGGCACTCGTTGCTTCGCGCGTTACGGCGCGGATTGCGGCCATGGGCATCATAACGACGCGCATGCCCATTTCCGCTGCCACGCGTGCGGGCATGTATACTGCATGGCGCCGGTCGACCTGCCGGCGGTGAGCCTTCCGCGGGGGTTCAAGGTCACGGCCAGCCACCTGGAGCTGGAGGGCACGTGCAAGGCCTGCCGATGACGATCGCGCGCGGCGCACGGTAAGCGGCTTCAAGGCACGCGCTCCCGATCACCATTACGGAGGCTGTTGACCGGATCCTCCTTCGGAAGCCTCCATGGTTGAGGCTATACGCCCCTATCCGGACATCTTCTTCCACAGATCCATCCTGATATGCTCCAGCTTGTCCGGATTGCGCATCACATAGGTCGCCGTGATCCGGCCATGCTTGATCTCGATGGCCGTGGTCTGCACGATCCCGCCCTGCTCCACCGTGATGAAACCGGGCAGGCCATTGATCGGTCCTTCATGCAACAGGCGCGACATCGATCCGGCGAAGCCTTCCGCCAGCGATGCGTGTAGTGCCATCACCTCCTCTATCCCGACGATCGGCCTTTCCGAGGCACGCACCTTTCCACCGCCATCGGCCATGGCACGAACGTCCTTGGCGAAGAGCGATCGCAGCTGCTCCATGTCACCGTTCCGTGAAGCTGCGAAGAACGCGGAGGCGATACGCTGTCCTTGCTCCTTCGACATCCGGGAGCGGGCATAGGGTTCCCGTACATGGACCCTCGCCCGATGCGCGAGTTGCCGGCATGCGTCCGGGCGGCGGCCGATGATCGTGGCGATCTCCTTGAAATCATGGCCGAACACATCATGCAGCAGGAAGGCGGCGCGCTCCAGCGGCGAAAGCCGTTCCATCGCCAGCATCAAGGGTAGCGTTACGTCGATCACCTCATCCCACTGCTCGGTCACCGGATCGGGCAACCACGGGCCGATGTAGGTCTCGCGTCGCTTCCGCGCGGATCGCAGGTGGTCCAAGCAGAGGCGCATGACGATGCGGTACAGGAACGCCTCCGGCTCGCGTACCCCTTCACGATCGGCGTCCAGCCAGCGCAGGAAAGCCTCCTGCACGACATCCTCGGCATCCGCAACGGAACCGAGCATCCGGTAAGCGAGGCGGATCCAGCGCGGCCTCAGCTGTTCAAAGACCACCTCGGCCCGCTCCTCCACAGCCGATGGGATCATGCCGTGTGGACCGCGCTCACGGTGTATAGCATGGGCGATACGCTCTTGGCAAGTGCGGCGAACCGCCCCATCTGTGCGCGAGCATCCGGGTCGTTGAGCATCCTGTCAAGATCCTCCTTCGATGCCCACTGCGCATAGTTCACCACCCGCATACCGTCCAAGCTACGGTGGATGTTGACGGAAATGAAACCGGGCAGGTGCCGGATCTTCTGCTCCGTGGCCTCGGAAAGGCAGCGGAGCAGCTCATCCTGCTTCGCAGGGTCCACCTCGTACACATTGATCAGCGTGCAGCACGTGGAAAGGGCGTCGATGGTGGATGTTGGCTTGTTCATGGCCGAGAGGTTCAAGGGTGTGACTTTCGTATAAGACGAAATACCCCCGGCGGATGTGACATCCGGACCTGCGCCAGGTGCCCTGCAATAGGTGGTCCGATCTTCCTCCCTGCCGAACCGCCACGGTCACCCGCCCATTATCGCCCACTACGCCCGCTTCCTGTAATTCACCACCGCCAGCGCATTGATCCCTACGGCGAAGGCCCCGATCACTGCGAAATGCCGGGCGATGTCCATGAAGCCGCTGCCCTTCAGCAGCACCATGCGCACCACCTCCACGAAGTAGCTCACCGGGTTGAGCCACGTGATGCGCTGCGCCCAATGCGGCATGTTGTCGATCGGCGTGAAGAGGCCGCTGAGCAGCACGAAGATCACGAGGAAGAACCACGAGAGGAACATGCTCTGCTGCTGTGTGTCGGAGACGGTGCTGATAAGCAGGCCGAGGCCGAGCATGACCCACAGGTACACCGCCGCGAACGCGAACAGCAGGAACACGCTGCCCTCCATGGGGATGTGGAACACGAGCCTGCCCACGGCAAGGCCGAAGGCGAGCAGGAACAGGCTGATGAACCAGAACGGCAGCAGCTTGCCCAAGATGAACTGCCACTTGCGGATCGGGGTGACGTTGATCTGTTCGATGGTGCCGACCTCCTTCTCGCGTGCGATGTTCATGCTGCTCAGGAACATGCCCGCGAGCGTGACCAGCACCACCAGAAGCCCCGGCACCATGAGGCTCCTGTAACTCATCCGCAGGTTGTACCAGAAGCGCGGATCACGTCCACCGGCGGTGCGGGCGGCCTGTCCAAGCCGTGCATGCGCTGCACCACGTGTACCTGTTCGTCGGCGAGGATGGTGCGCGCGTACACCAGCACAAGGCTGGCGAACTGGCCGTCCACGCCGTTCAGGTCCAGCATCAGCGACGCGTGCTCCCTGCGGCGCAGGTCGGTCTCGAAACCTGCGGGGATGCGGAGGAAGGCATCGGCGCGGCCACCGTCCAGCGCGGCCATGCCCTCGGCGAACCCGGCGCGCGTGCCCTCCACGTGGAAGCGGTCCGATGCGCGGAAGCGCTCCACGATCCCGCGCGAGGTGGCGCTGCCGTCCATGTCGCTCACCAGCAGGCGCACGTTGCGCACCTCGAAGTCGGCGGCATGCACCAGCACGAGCAGCTGCATCAAGGGCGCCACGAAGATGATGGGCAGCATGCCCTTGTTCCTGAAGATCTGCAGGAACTCCTTGCGCAGCAGATGACCGACGATCCTCATGGCTTTTCGGGGATCATTGGAGGCGCAGTTTGAATTTGCGCACGCTCACGGCGAGCAGGAAGAGCGTCATGCCGATGAGGGTGAGCGTCTGTGGCCACAGCACTTCAAGCCCCACGCCCTTGAGCATGATGCCGCGCAGGATGATGATGAAATGCTTGGGAGGCATCACTTCGCTGACGATCCGCAGCGGCAGCGGCATGCTGGTGGTGGGGAAGATGAAGCCGCTGAGGAGGATCGTGGGCATCATCAGCACGAAGAGCGAGAGCATGAGCGCGGTCTGCTGGTTCGCCGCCATGCTGCTGAAGAGCAGGCCGAGGCTGAGCGCGCACATGATGAAGAGGAGCCCTTCCAGCGTGAGGAGGAGGAGGCTGCCGTGCATCGGCACGTGGAAGAGCAGGTGCGCGACAGTGAAGACGAAGGCCGCGTTCACCAGCGAGAGCAGGAGGTACGGAACGGCCTTGCCGATGATGATGAGGACGGGACGCAGCGGTGACACGAGCAGTACCTCCATACTGCCGTGCTCCTTCTCCCGCGCGATGCTGATGGAGGTGAGCATGGCCGAGACGAGCATCAGCACGATGGTGAGCACGCCCGGCACGAAGAGGAACACGCTCTTCATCTCGGGGTTGTAATGCAGCCGGGACTCCACCGGCATCACTTCCACGGCGTGCTTCAACGGGTCTCGCGCGGACCATTTGGCGATCATCTGCGCACCGTAGGCGGTGAGGATGCTCGCCACGTTGGGGTCCGATGCATCGGCGATCAGGGCCACCTGCGCGCGCCCCTCGTCCACGCGGCGCACGAAGTGCGGGCCGATGACCACCACCATCCTCGCCTTGCCCGCCTTGAACGTTCGTTCGATCTCCTGCGCGTTGGAAAGGCGACCGGCATCGAGGAAGTGGCGCGAAGCGAAGAGCACGTGCGTGAGGTCCGTGCTGCGCGCATCGTGGCTCATGTCCAGCACAGCGACCTTGGCCTCCTTCACCTCCGTGTTGATCGCGTAGCCGAACAGGACGATCTGCAGAACGGGCATGCCGAACAGCACGAGCAGCGTACGCGGGTCCCGCAGGATGTGCAGGAACTCCTTTTTCACGAAGGCGGCGAAGGGGCTCACGGTGCGGTCGTTCGTTGATGGTCCATACTCATTCCCCGCGCCTGCCGCCACGGGCCAGTTGGTAGAACACCTCGTCCATGGTGGCGGCGCCGAAGTTCCGTTTCAGGGCCTCGGGCGTGTCGCACGCGGCCATCACACCGTCCACCATGATGCTCACGCGGTGGCAGTATTCGGCCTCGTCCATGTAGTGCGTGGTGACGAACACGGTGACGCCACGCGCGGCCGCCGCGTAGATCATCTCCCAGAACTGGCGCCGCGTCACCGGGTCCACGCCGCCGGTGGGCTCGTCAAGGAACACGATGCGCGGTTCGTGGATCAGCGCCACGCTGAAGGCGAGTTTCTGCTTCCAGCCGAGGGGCAGTTCCTGCAGACGCATCCGCGCATGCGCCTCCAAGCCGAGATCGGCGATCAGCTGTTCGGTGCGTTCCTTCAGCCGCGCGGCGCCCAGCCCGTACACACCGCCGTAGAAGCGGATGTTCTCGCGCACGGTGAGGTCGTTGTACAGGGAGAAGCGCTGGCTCATGTAGCCGATGCTGCGCTTGATCTCCTCGCTCTGCGTGTACACGTCGAAACCGGCCACGCTCGCAAGGCCCTCCGTGGGCTTGGACAGGCCGATGAACATCTTCATCGCGGTGGTCTTGCCCGCGCCGTTCGCGCCGAGGAACCCGAAGATCTCGCCCGCCCGCACGTCGAGGTCGATCGCATCCACGGCGGTGAAATCGCCGAAACGCTTGGTGAGCTTCCGTGCGTGGATCACGGGCGTGGTGTCGTGTGCGGCGCTCATCGCATCAGGTGCATGAAAAGGTCCTCGATGTCCGGCCGGATGGGACGCAGTTCCACGCCGTGCAGCCCCCGCGTTCGCAAGGTCGCCGCGACGCCTTCGGTATCGAGCGCCTCCCTCGCCGTCACGTGCAGCGCGGTACCAAAGGGATACACGCGCTCCACGCCGTCGATCTTCCGCAGCGCATGGAGCAGGGCGTAGGCATCACCGCCGGTGGCGGCGTAGAGCGGCCGGTCGAACGCGGTGATGACCTGTTCCGGCGTGCCCACGCGCAGCAGATGCCCGCCTTGGATGAGCCCCACGCGATCGCACAGGGCGGCCTCGTCCATGTACGGCGTGCTCACGAGGATGGTGATGCCCTCGGCCTTCAACTTGCGCAGCATGGCCCAGAACTCGCGGCGGCTCACCACGTCCACGCCGGTGGTGGGCTCGTCCAGCACGAGCACCAGCGGCTTGTGGATCAGTGCGCAGCACAGGGCGAGCTTCTGCTTCATGCCTCCGCTCAGGGCGCCCGCCCGCCGCCGGGCGAAGGGTTCCAGCATGCCGTAGATGTCCTTTATCAGCGCGTAGTTCGCTTCCACGGTGGTGTTGAACACGCTGGCGAAGAAGTCGAGGTTCTCGCGCACCGTGAGGTCCCGGTAGAGGGAGAACAGGCCGGGCATGTAGCCCACGTTGCGGCGTACGTACCGGTAGTCGCGCACCACGTCGCGGCCGTCGAAGACCATGCGTCCTGTGTCGGGCAGCAGCAGCGTCACCAGCATGCGGAGCAGGGTCGTCTTGCCCGCACCGTCCGGGCCGATCAACCCGAACAGTTCGCCGCGCGGAACGCTGAAGGAGATGTCCTTCAACGCCTGCACGCTGCCGTAGCGCTTGCTGATGTCGGAGACTTCGATCATCGGGGTCGTGGTGTGGGCGGTCGTAGTGGTGAGGGTGGCCCTGCCTGCTCACCCTCTTACCATTCTTCCTTCTTCACTATCATCACTCCTCCGTTCCATTGAGGTACACCTCGCCGGGCATTCCCCGTTTCAGGCGGCCATCGGTGTTCGCCACGCGTACCTTGAAGGCGTACACCATGTCCACGCGTTCCTCGCGCGTCTGGATGGTCTTCGGCGTGAACTCGGCCTCGGTGCTGATCCAGCTTACGCGGCCGGGCAGCTTGGTGAGCCCTTCGCCGGTATCCACGCCCACCAGCACGTCCGCGCCGATGCGCAGGCGCTCCATGTCCGACCCGGCGGTATAGGCGCGCAGTTCAAGCGTGTCCAGCGCGGCGATGCGGTACAGCGGCCTGCCCGGTGCCATCAGTTCGTGCGCTTCGGCCAGTTTCGCCACCACCGTTCCGCGCACGGGGTTGATGATGGATTGGTCGCGCACCTGCTGGCGCAGCAGCTCCTCCCGTGCGTTGAAGGCGCGCACCTGCGCCGCGATGCCGGGATTCTGGGCGGCCAAGGCATCGGCCTGTTTGCGCTGGATGGCGATCTGCCCGCGGATGTCATCGAGCTGCTTCTGCGTGGCGGCCTTCGCGGCCACCAGCTTCACGAAGCGCTCCTCCTCGCGTTGCAGGTCCTTGAGTCGCGCGTCCTGTACGGCGATCTGCGCCACGAGGTCACCGGAACGGCTGGCGGTGGCGGCGCGGCTGGCGGCCACTTCCTCGGCCTGCAAAGCGAGCAGCACCGTGTCGATGGTGCCCACCAGCGCCCCGGCCTGCAGGACCATGCCCTCCTCCACGCGGAAGTCGATCAGTTCGCCCGCGCCCTTCGCGCTCACAAGGGTCTCCACCGCCTCGAAGTTCCCATAGGCATCGGCATCGCGATCGCCGCCGGAGCAGGCGGACAGCGTGATGGTGGCGATCAGTAGAAAGTATGTGGTCCTCATTGTCCGGCGATGTTGAGGCGCACGCGTTGGGCGAGCAGCCGTTGCAGTTGATGGATCTCCAGCCACAGGCGGGCGGCGTTCTCCTTGTCCAGTTCGGCGATGTAGTCCGATGCGGTGGCCGTGCCCAGCACCAGCTGATCGCTGCGGGCCTTGGTCACGGAGGCGCGGAGGCCGATCAGTTCCTCGTCCTTCTCCAGCAGGCGATCGTACTTGCGCACTTCCTCTTCCTGCGTGGCCAGCGCCATGTGCACCTGCCGCAGCGCGCGTTCGCGTTCCTGCAGCAGCATGTCGCGTTGCAGCCCGGTGATGGTGCGCTGGCGTTGCACCTGCCCCCAGTCGAGGATGTGCCATTGCAGGCCGATGCCCGCAAGCAGCATGGGCCGCATGCCGGGATCGAACAGGTTGTAGCCGGGATCGCCCATGCCCGCGTTTCCGAAGACGTTCAGCGTAGGGCGGCGCATGGCGATGCCGATCCCGAGCTGTGCGTCCAGCGCCTGCGCGCGCAGGTCGAAGGCACGGATGTCGGCGCGTTGCGTGGGGTCCACTTCGACGGTGGCGACAGCCAGCGGGCGTTGCAGTGTGGCGTCGCGGTCGGCCTCCACCCCGGTAAGCAGCGCGAGGTCCGCGCGCATGCTGCGCTCCGTGGCCTCCGTGCGGATGCGCTCCTGCGTGGTGGACACCAGTTCGGCGCGCAGCAGGTCCTCCTCGCTCGGGAGCGCCGCGCCTGCTTCCACCGCACCATGCACCCGTGCACGCTGCTCCTCCAAGGTGTTGGCCTTGGCATCCAGCAATCGCAGTTGTTCGGCGCAGACCAGCACGCTCATGTAGCGGTGGATCACCTGCGCCTTCAGTTCGATGGTGCGGGCCTCGGCCTCCAGCCGCTGGCGGTCGGCGTCGATGGCCTGCAAGCGGCGGCGCTCACGCGTGGCATTGCCGTCGTAGAGGGTCTGGTTGAAGTTGAGCAGGATGCGGTGGAAGTCCAGCGGCACTTCGGGGGGCGTGAAGCCGGGAAGCGCGGCGGGGAAGGCCATTTGCTCGTTCTGGACGGTGCTCTGCGCGTTGAGCGTCAGTTGCGGCAACCACGCGGTGGAGCGGTCGCGGTCGTACAGCGCGGCCGTGGACGCGATGTCGCCGAGCTGCTGTTGCACGCGGTCGTGGCGCACGGCCCGTGCGATGGCCGAATCGAGCGTAAGGGGCTGCGCATGCACCGCGCAGGCCGTGATCCACGGAAGGATGTGCAGCCAGTGTCTCATGGAGCGATCTGCTGTTGAAGGACGGCGATGAGGTGGGCCTTGCGCGTTTCGAGGAAGAGCGTGCGCTGTGCCTTGGTGAACTTCATGGCCTTGGCGATGCCCGGCAGCATGCCGAAGGAGAGCCCGCAAAGGGCGATCACATCCATCATGAACTGCAGGCCACTGGCACGTTCCGGGGGAAGGCCCAGCCCCTTCAACTCCGGCTCAACGACAGATATCACCTTGAAGAGCGTGTCCCGGGCGGGTGTTTTGACGATCATGCCGGGGTCGCGTTGCATCTCGAACATCACGAAGGCGGGCAGGCCCGGTACCTGTTCCAGCATGCGGAAGTAGCCGTCAACCAGCCGGGGATCTTGTCGTGCAGGGAACCCTCCTGTTCCAGCATGCCGCCCACCTCTTGGTACAGCAGCGCCAACTGTTGCACGAACACCTCGCGGAAGATCGCCTCCTTGGTCTTGAAGTAGTAGTGCAGCAGGCCCTTGTTCACCCCGGCCTTTTCCGCCAGTTCGCGCATGTTCACGCCGTGCAGTCCCTTGCTGCGGAACAGTTCCATGGCGGCCGCGACGATGCGCTGGCGGGTCTCGTTGTTCCTTGTATTACCCATTCGGGTAACAAAGGAACAAACATTTTACCCGAACGTCCAAATTTCGTTCTTAAGGGAGCGGGATCCAAGACCGGGTGCTGCTGGTGGAGGAAGCAGTAGCATCGGCGCGCGTGCATTCCCATTAGCGGCCACTGCTGTGGCAAAGCGCCCCCAGCCGGGCGATGTGAAGGGCGATCGAGGAATCGGAGAAAAAGAAGGACCGAACGAGGATCACATATTTTCGTTCGGCCACCAAGCCCTCGAGGTGCTGGTGCCTTCCAGCAAGAGCGATCATGGAGAGCCCTCCACGGACCTCCTTCCGTCAGTGGATGATCGGGCGGCACACGAACATCGAGAAGCGCATCATGGCGTTGCAAGCGATCATCGAGGAGGAACTGGCGGAGCGGGAGTGAACGAACCCACAATGGCCATGGATACCGGTCCCGAACAACTCCACCGCGCCATCGGCCCACGCGCCCTGGCCCTGGCCACCGTGAACGCCATCGTGGGCTCGGGCATCTTCGTACTGCCCGCACTGGTGGCGGCCGACCTTGGTGCGGCAGCAGTGCTGGTGTACCTGCTGTGCGGCGTGCTGGTGTTCAGCATCAGCCTGTGTTTGGCCGAGCTGGGCAGCGGCACGTCGGTGAGCGGCGGGCCGTACGCCTATATCGATCGGGCCTTCGGCCCGTTCGCCGGTTTCCTTGCGGCCAACCTCCATTGCTTCGGGGCCGCGATGGTGGCCGATGCCGCCATCAGCAACGTGCTCACCGGCATCCTCGCGGGCTTCTTCCCGGCACTGGCCAGCGGAGCGGGGCGCGCGCTGTTCATGGTATCGCTGTTCTCCGCGCTGGCCGCGATCAACATCAGCAGCGTGAGGAAGGGCGTGGGTTTCGCGCAGTTCGCCGCGCTGGGGAAGCTGGTGCCACTGATCGCACTGGTGCTGCTGGCCACGGCCTTCGTGCGGCCCGCCAACCTCGCATGGACGGTGACACCCTCGATCGGTAACCTCGGTGCCGCAGCACTGCTGGTGTTCTACGCCTTCACCGGGTGCGAAACGCCGTTGCTGAACGGCGGCGAAATGAAGGATCCCCGGCGCACCGCGCCGCGCGGACTGCTGCTGGGGCTGTCGTTCGTGCTCGTGCTGTACGTGGGCGTGCAGTTGGTGGCGCAGGGGGTGCTGGGCGCGGAGCTGCCGGGGCACAAGGCGTCGCCGCTGGGCGCAGTGGCCGGTGTGGTGCTTGGTCCGATGGGCGCATTGGCCATCGTATGCGTCACCATCCTGTCGGGAACGGGCTGCATGGGCGGCAACATGCTGAGCACGCCACGCATCCTCTATGCGGCCGGCCGGAACGGCACCATGCCGCCGGTGCTGGCGAGGGTGCATCCGGTGGCACGTACGCCCCACATCGCCATCGCGGTGTATGCGACGATCGGTTGCTGCATCGCGCTCACGGGCGAGTTCAGGCAGCTCGCCATCATCTCCAGCGCATCGGCCCTGTTGATCTACCTCGGCGTAGTGCTGGCGATGCTCAGGGAGCGCCGCCGCGCAGTGCCGGGCGATCGCGACACCTTCCGCGCCCCCGGCGGCATCCTCGTGCCCGCGCTTGCGATCGCCGGCATCGTCTGGCTGCTCTCCAACCTCGAACGCAAGGAATGGATCGGCGTGGGGACATTCCTCGCGCTGCTGGGCGCGCTCTATCTCGTGTCGCTGTTCGTGAAGCGGCGGAAGGCGGCGCGGATCCTCACGGCTCCAAGCCTACTGGGTGGATCGAAGTAAAAGGCCCTACCTTACCAGGGTCCATGATCGAGATGGAGGTACATAAGCCCAGGAATCGATCCACGCATGAAGGGCTTGCGCGCGAACAGGAGAACCATACAACCACATACCCATGACGACCACAGGCATCATCGGCGGCGCCGGGTTCATCGGCAGCCATGCCACGAAGAAATTCCTTGCTGAAGGCCACCGCGTGCGCGTGGGCACCACGGACCTTGCCAGCCCGGAGTGCTATGCGCACCTGAAGGCGCTGCTGGCCCTCCCCTTCTTCTTCCTCTTCTTCTGCCTGCCACACCTGGCCGTTGCGCAGAGCATCTCCGTCACCTTCGAGGGCCTGCTGAACGGTACCTCAGTGGCACTGGACAGCGTGGTGGTGAAGAACCTCACCAGCGGCGGCGACACCACTGTGTATGATACCGAAGCCACCTTCACGCTAGGCTCGGTGGGCGTGCATGAAGCCGCTGCCGACCCGGACCTGATGCAGTGCATGCCCAACCCGTTCACGGGCAGCGCGGAGATCGTGGTGCGCTCCAGCGGCGGCGAAATGCTCGTGACCGTTCACGATGCCACGGGCCGCGAGTTGGCCGCACAGCGCGTGCAAACCATGGCCGGTCAACATCGGTTCCGCTTCACCAGCGGCGGCACCGGCATCCATTTCGTGAGCGTGCAGCAGAACGGCACACGCCGCACCTTGAGCACCGTGGCCTTTGATGGAGCGGAGGGCGGCAAGAGCCTCCTCACCTACCTGGGTGGATTCCCTGCCGGCGCGAAGCCGAAGAGCAACCGCTCGCTGTTCTCCTGGCAACCCGGTGATGCGCTGCAGTACACCGCCTACATCACCGACGCAGGCAACGTGCTCTACCGCATGGCGAACGATGCCATCGCGCAGGGCGCCATCGTCTTCATCTTCGGCCCCGGCACCCAGTGCGCGGGCACATCCAGTGTCACGGACATCGACGGCAACCACTACCCCGTGGTGCAGATCGGCGACCAATGCTGGATGGGGGCCAACCTGAAGACATCGCGCTACCGCGATGGCACGGCCATCGGCACCACCAGCAACGGGGACGTGAACGGCTGGCATGGTTACCCGAGCGTGCAGAAAGAAGCGGTCTACGGCCGCTGGTACACCTGGTATGCCGTGAACAACGCGCACGGCGTGTGCCCCACCGGCTGGCACGTGCCCAGCGATGCGGAATGGATGGAACTGAGGGACCACCTGGGCGGCGAGGCCGTGGCCGGTGGCGCGCTGAAGAGCACGGCGAGCATTCCCGGCCTGGGTGGCGGGCTGGGCTTGTGGCAGGCGAACCCCAACGGCGGCGCCACCAACTCCACGGGGTTCACCGCGCTGGCGGCCGGCGGCTACGAAGGCGGTGGGCATGCCTTGGCGGGACAGGCCGCATGGTTCTGGACGTCCACGCCGATCGATGCCACCCGATCCTGGCTCTATGGCCTCAGTTACGCAGGTCCGAGCTTGAGCAGGCAAGGCAACAGCGGGACCCAGAACGTTACGAGCGGCTACTCCGTGCGCTGCGTCATGGATTGACCTCCGTAGTGGAGCGGCCTGTTCAATGCGCTACGCGAAGCGATCGGTATGAAGTACCAGCGTTACAAGTTCTATTGAGATCCAACGAGGATCAGCGGGAACGCCGGACCAAGGTCCGGCGTTCCTGTTCACGGTCGGGCTGGATCGCGGGACCGGCATCACTCCCGGTCCGCCGCATCATGCGGCACCACCACGCCTTCGGGTGTCAGCATCACCTCCACCTTGCCCGAATCGGTTGCCAGTTCCACCTCGAACAGTTCGCTAGCGGGCGTGGAGACCCGCTCGGCCAAGGTGATCGTGGCACCGGGATGGCGCGCACCAATGATCGCGCGCACAGGGCCGGGCAGCTCCTTCTCGCCGATCGCCTGCTCGGTCTCCATCCATGCGCCGCCGATGGTGAAGTTGGCGCTGTGCGGCCTGCCGTTCTGGACGAAGGTGGCCTCCACGATGCCGCCCTCGTGGGTGGTCCATTGCACGCTTTGCGCGTGGGGGAAGCGTTGCGCGAAAGCCGCGTGTACGGCACTGGGGATCACAGGATCCCGGCGATTCGGGCCACAGGCGGTGAACAGCAGTGCGGTGAGGAGGAGCAGGTGTTTCATGGGATGGGTGTAGTTTTGATGTGTGTGTGTGTGTGTGGATGCCGTTTCAGAACGCCCACGCCCATGCCAGCCGCACGGCACGCGTTTCCATGTAGTCCTGGCTTGACACGCGGAAGCCGTCGCCGATCACGGTGCGTTCAATCCGCATGGTGTTGAGGAGGTCGGTCACGTTGGCGGTGAGCTCGCTGCGCGTGCCCGGCACCTTCCAGTTCAGGCCAAGGTCCACCGACCAGCGTTCGGCGATGCTGCCCTGCGGCACGATGTCGCGGGCCAGCCAGATGCCCGTTAGCTGCGCCGAAAGATCCTTCGGCAACGCAAGGCGGGCGTTCAGCTTCACATTGCCGCTGGTGGCCTGCTGGCGCGCCGCGCTGTACGGCGTGGGACGCGGATACGCGCTCACCGTGCTGAAAGCATCGATCACGTTGCGGTAGATGTTCGCGTTCAGGCCCAGCTTCAGGCGCTTCACCACCTCGCGCTCCAGCACCAACTCCATGCCGCTGTTCGTGCCCCGGCCCGCGTTCTGCGCCAGCGTGTACAGTTGCGTGCCTGCGGTATCGGCCGTTATGATGCGCGTGAGGATGTCGTCCGTGATGCGGTGGTACGCGGCGATGTACGCATAGCCCTTCGCGATGTCGCGCTTGTACCCCGCCTCGCCGCGCGTGGTGAACTGCGGACGCAGGCCGGGGTTGCCCACGCGCAGGATCCCGGGATCGTCGTACTTCGGGAAGATGCGCAGGTCGCCCTCATCGGGACGGTCCACGCGGCGGTCCATGCTCACGGTGATGCGCGACGCCTCGTTCAGCTTCCATGCGAACCGCGCGTTGGGGAAGGGTTGCAGATAGCTGTACCCGTCGCTTCCGTAGGTGTTGTGGCCGGGCGCCACGGTGTAGCGCAGGTCCACGTGCTCCACGCGCAGCCCGGCCTCCAGCTCGTACCGCTCGCGCTCGTATACGTAGTTGCCGTACACGGCGGGGATCAGCTCGTCGTACGTAGCGCCGCCCGCCGCGCCGGGATCCAGCGGGCTTTGCTCCGATGCCGTGAACACGATGCGCGTGGGGATGTGCCGCCAGCGGAACTTGGCGCCCGTCTCGAACCGGCCATGCGCCAGCGGACGCACGTAGTCCAGCTTCACGTCGCCCACGTGCTCATCGGCGATCAGCGCCGTGTTGTTGAAGCCCGTACCGGCGGGCGTGCGGTCGGTGATGTCGTACACCTCGTCCTCGCGGTGGAAGGTGTAGTTCACACCCCCTTCGATGCGTTCGCCCGGCCGCTTGGTGCGGTGCGTCCAACTGCCCGCGAACTGCGCCGACGTGTTCACCTCATCCTCGTGGAACAGCCACAGGCGCTGACGTTCCGCGAGCGAGCCGTCGAAGTAGGCCACGTCCCCATGGTCGATGTGCCGTTCGCGGTTGTACAGCACCGAGAAGCGCACATCGTTGCGCTCGTTGGGCCGCAGGTCCAGCCCGGTCTTCAGCGTGTACATCGTCTGGTCGCGGTTCTCCAAGTACTGCTGCCGCACCACGTCGCCGTTGGCGTAGCTGCGCGTGAAATGCTCATCGCGGTTCAGGATCCGCTGCGTCAGCAGATCGGCCTGCACGTACAGGTCCGTCCTCCCCTTGTTCCAACTGAGGCCGATGGACGGGCCCAGCTTGGGCGTGTGGCGGTACTGCGGCCGCACCGTGGGCAGGTCGGCTTGCTTCATGCCCAGCGCGCCCACCCCGGCCAGCAGCGTGGCCTTGCCGTGCCAGCCCTCGCGCTTGTCCTTCTTGTAGATGATGTTGATGATGCCCGCCATGCCGTTGGCATCGTGCTTCGCCGAAGGATCGTTGACCACCTCGATGCGTTCGATCGCCGATGCCGGTATGTTGTCCAGCCCGCTCTGGCCGCCGAAACCCGTCAGCGCCGTCTGCTGCCCGTCCACCAGCACGGCCACCTTGTCGCTGCCGCGCAGCTGCACCTTGCCGCTCTGCTGGTCCACCGTTATGCCGGGCAGATCGCGCAGCGCCTGCAACACCGACCCGCCGCTCTGGCTGATCTGCTGGCCCATGCGGAACACCTTCTTGTCCATGCGGTCGCCCACCTGCTCGGTGCGCATCACCACCTCGAACTCCTTCAGCTCCTGTGCGGTGGCGTCCAGCGTGATCGCGCCAAGGTCCAGATGCGGGCTCAGCGTGCCCACATGCACCCTGCGCCGCAGCGGCGCGTACCCGATGCCCGAGATCACAAGCTCCTGCTCGCCGGGCGCCACGCCGGTCAGCGTCCACCGGCCGCTCTCGTCGCTGTACGTACCCAATTGCTTCGTACTGTCGGCCACCGCCCGCAGCACAAGGTTGATGAAGGGCAGCGGCTCGCGCGTGGCGCCATCGGCCAGCGTGCCCGAAAGCGTGACGGAACGTTCCTGCGCGGCGCACGGCACGGCAGCGATGAAGAGCAGAAGCGCAAGGATGGGCTGCTTGAACATGGCGCAAAGCAGCAGCGCTACTTGGGGAACTTTCGGGAACTCGGATCCCATTTCTTTCCCAATTCACCCAGGTAGCTTTGTTCCGCCTTCGCATCAGCAATGGCGAACGAAGCGTGAAGATCCTGGTGATCGAAGATGAACCCGAGCTGGCCGACGTGCTGACGCGTTCGCTGGAGCGTGAGCGGTACGTGGTGGAGACCGCCCGCGACCGAGGCTCCGCCCTATTGAAGATCGCCGACCACGACTACGACTGCATCCTGTTGGACATCATGCTGCCCGGTGGAAGCGGCCTTGAGGTCCTGCGTGAACTGAAAGCCATGGGCAAGCCCGGCAATGTGATCATCATCTCGGCGAAGGATTCGCTCGAGGACAAGCTCGAAGGGCTGGACCTCGGCGCCGACGACTACCTGACCAAGCCCTTCCACATCGCCGAGCTGAACGCACGCGTACGTTCGGTGATCCGGCGCAAGGCCCTCGGCGGGAACAACGTGTTGACGGCCGCCAACGTACGCCTCGACCTCGATGATCGCAGCGTGGCGGTGGATGGCGAACCGCTGGCCCTGCACCGCAAGGAGTTCGACATGCTCACCTACTTCCTGCTGAACAAGGAACGGCTGGTCTCGCGCGGTTCGCTGGCCGAGCACGTGTGGGGCGATCATGCGGATGACAGCGGCGACCTCGACTTCATGTACTCGCAGATCAGGAACCTGCGGCGGAAGCTGAAGCAGAGCGGAGCAGCGTTGGAGATCCAAGCGGTATACGGCATCGGCTACAAGCTGGAGGAGCAGGGATGAAGAAGTGAGGATGGTGAATGGGAGTTGGCGAATAGCGAATGGAGAAAATGCGCTCCCTCACCTACTCTCTCCATTCACCAACTCCCATTCGCCATTCACCTCTATATCCCCTCATTTCCTGATCCTCTGATCATCCATCCCCTCGCTCACCATCCCTTCCGATGAAGCTCCTCGACCGCTCCCTGCTGCACCTTTCGGTGGCCTTGCTGCTGGTGCTGGCGGTATGGTCCGCAGCTTTCTTCTTCGTGGTGCGCGATGCGGTGATCGACAGCATCGACGAAGGGCTGGGGGAACAGCAGGAGATGATCCTGTACCGCGTGGAGCAGGACACCACCATGCTCCACGTGCGTGACCTGGGGCTGACCGGCTTCGCGATCGAACCCACCAACGGCAAAGTGAAGGAGCGTTACAGCGACACCCTGCTGTACGTGCCCGCGGAAGGCAAGGTGGAACCGGTACGCCTGATGACCAGCGGTTTCGAGCATGACGGCCAACGATACCGGCTGCTGGTCTTCACCAGTACGGTGGAGGAGGACGATCTGCTGGAGAACCTGTTCATCGCACTGATCGTGCTGTACGTGGTGATACTGCTCACCATCATCGTGGTGCATGAGCTGGTGCTGCGCAACGTGTGGAAACCCTTCCATGCCATCCTTTCACAGCTCAAGGAGTTCCGGCTGGGTTCCGGCAGGCGGTTGAAGGAGGTGCCCACGAAGGTGCGCGAGTTCAAGGAGCTGAAGGCGGCCGCCGATGCGCTCGTGCGCCACGCATCGGATGCATACGCGAACCAGCGCGCCTTTACGGAGAACGCCGCGCACGAGCTGCAAACGCCGCTGGCCATCGCGATCAACAAGCTGGAACTGCTCGCCGAACGAACGTCCAGCGAGGAGGAACGCATGGCCGTGGTGGGCGAAGTGATGGCCTTGCTGGAACGCCTTACCCGCCTGAACCGCTCGCTGCTGCTGCTGGCCCGGATCGAGAACCGGCAGTTCAACGAGGCGCAGGACATCGCGTTCGCATCGCTGGTCCGCGACGTGCTCGGCGAGTTCGCCGACCTGGCCGCGCATCGGCAGGTGGAGCTCAGCATGCAGGTGGACGGCGACCTGGTGGTACGGATGGATCCCGGCCTCGCCCGCATCCTCGTGACCAACCTCGTGAAGAACGCCATCGTACACAACATCGCCGGTGGCTACGTGCAGATAGCGGTTGCAGCCAGCGGGCTCACGGTGCGCAACACCGGCCGGCCCGAGCCCTTGGACGCCGCGCGCATCTTCGACCGTTTCCACAAGGAGACCACCGCCGATTCAGGCACCGGGCTCGGACTCCCGATCGTGAAGGCCATCGAGGACCTGCACGGGTTGCGCATCAACTACCGGTACGACGGCACGCACGTCATCACCGTGGGGGCCGTGTGAGGAGGTGAAGAGGTGCGAGCATGCAAGGAGCGAGATGGGCTTGCCATCCGACGAACGATGGACATTGCGCTCATTCCATCATTTACGGATCGCGCTATCCATATTTAGGACAAGATCATCCTATTTTTGCCCGGCCATCCGATCCGGCATGCTCCTCACCTCCTCCTCCAACGGCATCTTCTCCCAACCCGGCATCATCGGTACCCTGGTATTGATCGGCATCGTGCTCTTCGTGGCGGTGCTGGTGATCAGTGCCCGGGTGCAGCGCATGATCGCATTCCTGCGGCGCGAGCGCGACCCGCGCCTGCGCCGCACGGTGCGCGACAACAACTTCCAGCTACGTGGTGATGAGCTGGGCGGAACACAGGCCAGCGATGATCCGCGGGGATTGGTGGAACGCGCCGTGATGGAACCCGACATCCCGCTGGTGGACGAGAAGAAGAAGGTCCGGCAGCGGTTGGAGGTGGCGCCCGAGTTGCGCCGCGTGATCGTGTGGTACCTCGCCGCCGCCACGAGCTGGCTGGTGTTCGGCACGCTGGTGGGCCAATACGTGGGCATGAAGTTCGCGTGGCCTGACATGGACGAGGTGGCGTGGCTCTCCTTCGGCCGCCTGCGCCCGGTGCATACCAACACGGTGTTCTGGGGCTGGGCCTCGCTCGCCATGATCGGACTGGGCTACTTCGTGGTGGCGCGCACGTCGGCCACGAGGATCCACAGCTACAAACTGGCGTGGCGCGCGTGGTGGCTGATCAACCTCTCCATCGTCAGCGGCAATCTGTGCCTGATGGCCGGGATCAACAACGGCGGCGGCGAGTACCGCGAATACATCTGGCCCGCCATGCTGCCCTTCGCCATCGGGCTGTTCCTCACCTTCCGCAATTTCTACCGCACGGTGGCCGCGCGTAAGATCGGCGAGATCTACATCAGCAACTGGTACATCCTCGCCGCGCTGGTATGGACGCTCGTGCTCGCCACCATCGGCTACCTGCCATGGTACCAGGAGGGTCTGGGCGAAACGGTGATCCAAGGCTATTACATGCACCAAGGCGTGGGCATGTGGTTCATGACCTTCACGCTGGGACTGCTGTACTACTACCTGCCCTCGGCGCTCAACAAGCCCATCTACTCCTACTCGCTGGGCGTGCTGGCGTTCTGGACGCAGATGCTGTTCTATACCATGATCGGCACGCACCACTTCGTGTTCGCACCGCTGCCGTGGTGGTTGCAAACGGTGGCGATCGTGTTCAGCGCGGGCATGTTCATCCCCGTGGTGGCGGGCACCACCAACTTCCTCATGACCATGCGCGGCAGTTGGAGCGCGATCGGCAGCAGCTACGTGCTTCCCTTCTTCCTCGTGGCGGTGATCTTCTACTTCGTGGGCAGCACGCAGGGCAGCCTGCAGGCCTTCCGCTTCACCAACCACGTGTGGCACTTCACCGATTTCAACGTGGCGCACTCGCACATGACGATGTACGGCATCATCACCTTCGCGCTGTGGGCCTGCGTGTATGCCATCCTGCCGCGCATCACCGGCCGCGAACCCGCGCAACTGCTGGTGGGCGCGCACTTCTGGACGGCTTTCATCGGACTGTTCGCCTACATGATCAGCCTCATGGCCGGCGGCACGATCAAGGGCCTCCAGTGGATCGACGGCATGCCCTTCATCGATACGGTCACCAGCATGCGGCCCTACTGGATCTGGCGCGCCATCGGCGGATCGCTGATGTTCCTGAGCCACCTGCTGTTCGCCTGGAACTTCTTTACGATGGCGAGAGGAACGCGGGAGAAAAAGGCCGCTGCTCCTGAGCCGGTATCGACATGAAAGGAAGGTGAACGGCGAATGGTCGTTGGTGGATGGGGCGTGCCCCCTTTCCTAACGCACATAAGCCCATTCGTGGGTCACACTCTCCACAGGCCGTCTTGTCGGGCCCGGCTCCTTGCGCCGTCGCTGAAGGGCGGCACGCGACCTCGTGATCTCCTCGCAGCCCGTGCTGGCCGAACTATTTATTATCGCCCGATCGTCGGGCGCGGGTGCAAATGGGCCTACCTTGTTCCCGATTCACCGGTGTTTTACCGGTAGCTAAGGCCCGGCCGTTAGGCGGGCGCAATACAAGGAGTACATGGCAAGTGGTACAGTGAAGTTCTTCAACACGGAGAAAGGGTTCGGTTTCATCACCCCGGATGAGGGTGGTAAGGACCTCTTCGTCCACAAGACCGGCACCCGGTCGCAGCTCTACGAAGGTGACAAGGTCACCTTCGAGGTGGAGCAAAGCCCCAAGGGCCCCAACGCGGTGAACGTGGTGAAGGCCTGAGGATACATCCTCATGGAACAAGGAAGCCCCGGCCTGTGCCGGGGCTTCTTCATTGGAACCCGTTCGGGATTCCTTCGCAGGTATCCTAAGCTTCAGATGCACGTGCCTTATAGCGATGTGAAGGAGGCGCAAGGTGGGTGCAGATCGATCCTTTGCTGCGGAGGGCATCGGTCCCGTACTGCTCTAAAGCAGACACCTGTCGCCGTTCTGGCAGTAACTTGGTCCCATACCAGGCGCTATTGCCCGGCACTCCCATCCCACTGGAACCATGGCACGCAAGACCACAAAGACCGCCAATTTGAAGTTGAACACCACCCGCATCGACCTGTCATCGGACAAGCGCAAGCGAACGGTGGCGCTGTTGCAACAGCAGCTGGCCGATACCATGGACCTGTATTCGCAGACCAAGCAGGCCCACTGGACGGTGAGCGGCCCGCATTTCATCGCGCTGCATGAGATGTTCGACAAGTTCGCCAGTGAGCTCCTGCTCCACGTGGACGAGATCGCCGAACGCGCCATGGCCCTGGGTGGGCACGTGCAAGGCACCTTGCGCATGGCCGCTGCCAGCACGCGCCTGCCCGAATGGAAGGCCAACGATCGCTCCGGCGGCATGGTGGTGGTGGCCATGCTGGCGGACCGCTTCGGCCTGGTGTGCAGCAGCACGCGTGAAGCCATCGACAAGGCCGATGACCTCGGCGATGCGGACACCGCGGACCTCTTCACCGGCATTTCCCGCCAGCTGGACCAATCGCTTTGGTTCCTGGAGGCGCATCTGCGCGGATAAGCTCCGTGTGGCGCAGCATGGGTGCCCGGCGATCGGGCGCCCAGTTCTCCTACTTATCGAGTTTGGCCCAACGCAGCCGTAGGCTGTTGGAGACCACGCTCACGCTGCTCATCGCCATGGCCGCTCCGGCGATCATGGGGTCCAGCAGGAACCCGTTGACGGGATAGAGCACGCCTGCAGCGATCGGTATCCCGATGACGTTATAGACGAAGGCCCAGAACAGGTTCTGGCGGATAAGCATGACCGTCCGCCGCGAAAGCTTGATGGCCAGTGGCAGCGCCTGGAGGTCCTTGGTGATCAAGGTCATGCGGGCCACGTCCATGGCGATGTCGCTGCCATGGCCCATGGCGATGCTCACGTCGGCCTTCGCCAGGGCCTCGCTGTCGTTGATCCCATCGCCCACCATGGCCACCACGTGGCCCTGCTGCTGCAACTGCGTGACGAACGCGCTCTTGTCGTGCGGCATCACTTCACTGCGCACCTCTTCGATGCCGACAGCCTTGGCTATGGCCTGTGCGGTCCGCTGGGCATCGCCGGTGAGCATGAAGACTTGGATACCCGCCTTCTTCAGCCGGGCGACGGCCTGCCGGGCGCTCGGCTTGATGCGGTCGGCAATGGCCATCGCGGCCCGGATGCGCGAGCCATCGGCAAGCCAGATCACGGTATACGCGGCTTCCTGCCACTCGCCATCCTTGGCTTGGAACCCGGCGGGAATGGCGATGCCCATTTCCTCCATCCAGCGACGGCTGCCCACGGACCAAGTGGTCCCATGGACCGTGGCTTCCACGCCCTTGCCCGTGAGGCTTTCGAAGGCCGAGAGCGTTGTGGGTGCAGGATCGGCGTTGGCTTGCAGATAGCGCGTTACCGCATCCGCCAGCGGATGCTCGGAACGGGATTCCATCGCCAGCAACACGCCGGTGGCTTCCTTATCCTCCAGTCCAACCGCATCGATTACGTCGGGTTTTCCCTCGGTGATGGTGCCGGTCTTGTCCAGGACGATGGCCGTGATGTTCCGCGCGCGCTCGAGGCTTTCCGCATCCTTGATCAGGATGCCGTTCTCCGCGCCCTTGCCCATGCCGGCCATGATCGCCGTGGGCGTAGCGAGCCCCAACGCGCACGGGCAGGCGATGACCAGCACCGTCACCAGCGCGAGCAGCCCTTGGGTGAAGGCGTGCTCCCCGCCCAGGATCCACCAGGCAATGGCGCTCAGCACGGCGATGCCGATCACAATGGGAACGAACACGGCCGCCACCTTGTCCACCAGTTTCTGCACCAAGGCTTTGCTGCCCTGGGCTTCCTGCACGGTCCGCACGATCTGGGCGAGCAGCGTCGCGCCACCCACCTTCCGGGCCTGCATGCGCAGGCTTCCTTTTTGGTTGATGGTCCCCGCAAGCAGGGATGCTCCCGCCAGCTTGGCCACGGGGATCGGCTCTCCGCTCAGCATGCTTTCATCCACGTAGCTCTCCCCGCTGATCACTTCGCCATCCACGGCGATGCGCTCACCGGACCGCACCACGAGCATATCCCCCACGTTGACATCGGCGATCGGTACTTCCTTGGTGATGCCGTCCGCTTCACGGAGCACGGTGTTGGGCCGCAGCCCCATGAGCTTCTTGATGGCGCTGCTGGTGCCGGCCTTGGCCCTTTCCTCCAGGAACTTGCCCAGCAGGATGAAGGTGATCACCACGGCCGCCGCCTCGAAATACACGTGCGGCACGAGGCCGCGCGATGTCCAGAAGGAAGGCCACAGCATGTTGAACACACTGAACACGTAGGCCACGCCGGTGCTCAGCGCCACGAGCGTGTCCATGTTGGCGCTGCGATGGCGCGCCTGCTCCCAGGCGTTGATGAAGAACTGCCGCCCGAAAACGAGCACCACGGGCGTGCTCAATACCCACATCACGGGGTTGGCCCAGGGCTCGTGCATCAGGAACATGCCCACGATCACCAAGGGGATGCTCAAGGCCAGCGATGCCAGCAACCGCTTCTTCAAGGATGCCATCCGCTGCCGTTGCAGGTCTTCCAGTTCGGCCGACGCTTCGCGCTCCTCGGACAGGAGCAGATCGTAGCCGATGCCCTGCACGGTGGAACGGAGCCCGCGCTCATCGATCACGCCCGGCACGTAGGTCACCTGCACCGTGTTGGTAGCCAGGTTCACCACGGCCGCCAATACGCCCGGTTGCGCAAGCAGCATGGTCTCCACGCTCCTCACGCAACTGGCGCAGGTCATGCCGGTCACCGGGAAGGTCCGCTTTACCGTGGGCACGTCGTAGCCGTTGTCCCGGATCGCTTTTACGGCATTGCGCACGGCTTCCACCGGCGTGGCGCTTTCCAACACCGCGATCCGGTTGTTCAGCTCCACCCGGTGTGCGCCGATGCCGGGGACCTTTCCCAGCGCCTTGTCCACGAGCAGCGCGCAATGCTCGCTGTCCATGTGTTCCACGGGCAGGATCAGGGTGCTCTTCCCGGTGTTCATGCCGGTCGCGTATCAATGGCCCTGCAGAAGCAGCCCGTACCCGGCGGGCTTCAGGGCTTCGGCCAGTTGCCCGGGCGTCAAGGTCCCACGTTCGACCTCCACCTCGGCGGTCTGCGCAGGAATGTCCACCTGCACGCCCACCACGCCGCTCAAGCGGCCTAGGATGGTGCGTACGCTGTTGGCGCAACCGCCGCAGGTGATGCCAGTAGTAGAGAAATGGAACCGCTCGGTGGAAGTGGACTTCTCAGGAGTGCTCATGGTCGCTCAAGATGTGATGGTGCAAAGGAGCGGCGGCCGGACACGTAAGGCGTTACATCTTCCTGGGAAAGGTTTATATCACGGATGCGAAGGCCGGAGACAAGGCCATCACGAGGGCGAGAAGGACTATCCCACCCTGTCCAGCGGCGTCCGCCCCGCGCCCAAGGTCTTGAAGGCCGACGGAGTCATGCCGGTGAGCTTCTTGAACTGGGCACTGAGGTGCGCCACGCTGCTGAACCCCATGCGGTCGGCGATCTCGCTCAACGTCAACTCGTCGTACTTGATCAGCTCCTTCACGCGCTCGAGCCGCTGCAACAGGAAATACTGTTCGATCGTCGATCCCTCCACCTGCGAAAAGAGCTTGCTCAGCGTGGAATGGTCCCGGCCCAAGGCCGTCGCCAGGTATTCGCTCAGCTTCACGCGCCCCTGCATGGCCTCGCTGTGGTGTACCAGCTTCACGATGGCCGTCTTGATGCGTGCGACCATCGCGGCCGTGCGATCATCCATCAGCTCGAACCCCTCCTGCTCCAGCCGGAAGCGCAGTTCCTCCAGCTCGGCCTCCGAGGGGGTACGGCCCAACTCCACTTCACCCAGGTCCAGGTGCGTGATGGGCAGGCCTTGCGCGCGCAGCATGCGCTCCACGGCCGCCTTGCAACGATCGCACACCATGTTGCGGATGGTCAACTTCATGCGTGCAAAGCTATCCGCATGCCTTCCTGGCCAGGCACCTTCACGCCAATGAAGGACTGCTTCGGGGGCCATTGCTGCACGTTCCCTCATCAAGGGGAGGAACGATACCGCCGATCTTATTTCGGACAATATCATCCTATATTTGTGCCGACCGCCGCAGCCTTGGCGGAACCTCATCCCCCGATGCTCAACTTCCACAAGGACCATCGCAATCTGGTGAACGTGGCGCTGCTGGTGTTCGTGCTCCTGAGCATGGGCGTGGCCGTGATGCCCGCCAGCAATATGGAGCGCACCGACCCGCTGCCAGGCATGCCGGAAATGACCGCCGCCGAACGCCGGGGGCTGGCCGTGTACGTGAGCGAGAACTGCGGCGCCTGCCACACGCAGCAGGTGCGTAACATCGAGATGGACAAGACCTGGGGTGCCCGGCCCAGCGTGCCCAGCGACTATTACTACAGCAAGCGGCGCATGGACCTTTGGCGCCAGACCCCATCCGTGCTGGGCAGCGAACGCACGGGCCCCGACCTCACCAACGTGGGCCAGCGCCAACCCGGCGACCAGTGGCACCTGCTGCATCTGTACGACCCGCGCATGGTGGTGAAGGGCTCCATCATGCCGCGCTATGGATGGCTGTTCGAGGAGACCGCCCACCCCACGAAGGACGCGGTGATCGTGCCCGTTCCGAAGGAGCGCCTGCACGATACGACGCACGTGGTGGTGGCGAAGCAGGAAGTACTGGACCTCGTGGCCTATCTGATCTCACTGAAGCAAACGCCCCTGCCCGATGGCGTACCCGCGCCCAGCTTCCTGCCGACACCCGGTGCCGGAAAGGGAAAGATGGAAGGTGCTTCCGCTTCGTCCGATGCGGCGTTGCCCGATGGCGCCGAGATCTTCAAGGGCGTTTGCCAAGCCTGCCATCAGACGGACGCCAAGGGGCTCGCAGGTGCCTTCCCGCCGCTGGCCGGCAGCCCCATCGTGAACGATGCCGATCCCACGCAGATGATCACCATCGTGCTGGGCGGCTATGATGCACGCGCGGAGTATGGCGTGATGCCTGCACAGGCCGAACAGCTCAACGACGCGCAAATCGCGGCCGTGATCAGCTATGTCCGCGGTAACTTCGGGAACACCGCCACTGTCGTCACCGAGGACCAGGTGCGCACCCTGCGCTCCACCGTGGCGCCGCAAACCATGTTGGTGCCATGAGTGCGCATACAGGTGAATGGTCCATGGCGAATGGCGAATGGAAAGCCTCTCTCCATTCACCAACTCCCATTCGCTATTCACCATCAACCCGTCGCCATTCACCAAGGGCCATTCGTCGCGTATCCACATGCACGCTCCTCCTTCTTCTTACTAGCATTCCCGCATTCGCCTGCGATGCATGCCAGAAGAACCAATCAGCTCCGCTGCGCGGCATCACGCACGGTACCGGGCCACAGAGCGCGTGGGACATGCCGATCATATGGGGCGCCATCGCGATCGTCGGCATCACCTTGGTCCTGGCTGTGAAGATGCTCATCCGTCCCGGTGAACGGCAGGCCGGCCATATCAAACACAGCATCCTCCACGATGGCCTCTGAACGCAGCGTCCGCATCTTCATCGACGACGACCCCGTGCCCTTCGGCGAGTTCGAACCGCCCGTGCGTTTCCTCTTCGACACCACGCGCCTGCCCGATGGTCCGCATACCTTGAAGGTGGTGGCTCGTAGCACCAGCGGCGTGGAAGGCGTGCGCACCATTCCCTTCGAAGTGCGGAACGGCCCCTCCATAGCAGTGCTCGGCCTGAAGCCCGGCGAAGTGGTGGACGATCGCGTGCCCATCACCATCAATGCCTACGGCAGCGAGCGCAAGGACATGTTCATCGTAACCGGCTCGGAGAATCCCAAAGGCATCCCGGCCTGGGTGTGGGCGCTGGTCATCGGCTTCATCGGGTTCGCGCTGTTCTACTTCACACTGTACTGGCAGGAAACGCCAGCATGAAGCATCGAGCGGTGGAGGAACGGTCCCCGATGTGACGGGAAGCGGCATGGTCCGGGACGGCCGACGCAGCAAATGCGGCTCAGAGCTGCTTCGACAGCACTGCACGTATCTTTGGGTACGCACGCCATGGATCACCGCGAAACCATCACCATCGACCGCGAGCGCCGGTTCGGGAAGCCCTGCGTTCGGGACACGCGCATCGCGGCATACGACGTGCTGAACTGGCTGGCGGCGGGAATGACCCACAATGAAATCATCAAGGATTTCCCGCAGTTAACCGAGGATGACATCCGGGCGTGCCTGGCGTACGCTTGACAAAGGCAAAGGCAGCCCTGCGGGCGTTTCAGAACGATCGATCAAGGCAGCAGCCAAAAGCGCCAGCCGCTCCAGTATCGATCGTAGTTCCACTCGAAGCTCCTCAGTTCATCCGGTAGTGGCCAGCCCTTGATCGCTCCCTCATTGGAATATGCCGTTGAGTCGCGGAATTCCAGCAGTTCATCCTTGGTAATGTCGTACACGAAGTAGGCGCATGGATCTTCATAGAACCAGTCATCGCAGTTCCCGAAGATCTTGCCGTCGGCGATCTTGAGCTTTGACATTTCCACCCTGTGGCCGAACGAATTGGTGACATCGAGAATCGATGCATACTCCATGGCATTGATGCTCTCGATCTTCTTCCCGTTCCCCAATGGGATAAGGAACGTGTCACCCAGCCCATGGTTCCCCCAAATAGGAGAATGAGTAGACGAACAAGCTGATCCAGATCACGACAGCAGAACCGAACCATGTCACCGCATCCGGCTTTCGGCGGAGGAGTGTCAGGGCAGCTATGACAAGGCCGGCATATACGGCGCTTTGGACGGAGATCTTGACCAACTGGAACGCGAAGTGGAACAGGACCTCCATCGGGATCGGCTCAATGGACCGGCGTCTGGTCCTTTGAGCGGCTCAACGATGCGATCGCATTGCGCACGGATGTTTCTACGATGAACCCTCGCAGGGAAAGATCCTCATCCAATGTTTCCCAGTGGATGCCTCTTCCTCCCGCGATCAATTGCCACTGTTCCAGAACGGACTGCTTCGCACTTTTGAGCCGGGGATGATCGGACACCGTGCTACGGATCGTACTCCCGTTGTTGAGCACCACCATCAGAAGGTCCAGATCCTTGCGGATGTACACATCCTTGATCCGCAAGCCGCCGTCGATGATCAACCGGTCGATCGGGTCGGCGGGCCGCCTGCCTTCAGTCTTCGCCGAAGTGGTCTTTCCAAGCTTGGAGGAGCGCATGATGTTGTTCTTTCAATAGTTCGCGGATGGTCCGTAGTTCCTGCACCTTGAAGCCGTCGCTATACTCTTCCTCCAGATCGGGACGATCCACCACTTGGATTCTGCAGTCCCTTTGATGACATGCACATGCGGCGGTTCGTTGTTCTCGTTGCTGTAGAACTTGAACGTGAAGCCCCGGAGTTTAAGAACGGTCGGCATCGCATGCTCAAAGGTACGGGACTCACAACCTCCCCAGCAGCCCCCGCATATCCACCTTCTCTCCCACGATCCGCGCCAGTTCGCCGATCTTCACGCGCTCCTGTTGCATGCTGTCCCGCTCGCGGATCGTCACCGCCTCGTCGGTCAGCGTTTCGTGGTCCACGGTGATGCAATACGGCGTGCCGATCGCATCCTGACGCCGGTACCGCTTGCCGATGCTGTCCTTGTCGTCATACTGGCAGTTGTGGTCCAGCTTCAGCGTGTCGATGATCGCGCGCGCCTTCTCCGGCAGGCCGTCCTTCTTGATCAACGGCAGCACCGCCATCTTCACCGGGGCCAACGCCGCCGGGATGCGCAGCACCGCGCGCGTCTCGCCGTTCTCCAGTTGCTCTTCGGTGTAGGCTGCGCTTAGGACCGCCAGGAACATCCGATCCAACCCGATGCTCGTTTCCAGCACGTAGGGCACATAGCTCTCGTTGGTCTCCGTGTCGAAATAGCGCAGCTTCTTCCCGCTGAACTTCTCGTGGTTGCCGAGGTCGAAATCCGTGCGGCTGTGGATCCCCTCCAGCTCCTTGAAGCCCATGGGGAACTTGAACTCGATGTCGCAGGCCGCGTCGGCGTAGTGCGCCAGTTTGATGTGGTCGTGGTAGCGGTAGTTCTCAGCGGGCAGGCCCAGCGCGCGGTGCCACGCCATGCGCTTCGCCTTCCAGTATTCGTACCACTCCTGTTGCGTGCCGGGCTTGATGAAGAACTGCATCTCCATCTGCTCGAACTCGCGCATGCGGAAGATGAACTGCCGCGCCACGATCTCGTTGCGGAAGGCCTTGCCCGTCTGCGCGATGCCGAAGGGGATCTTCATGCGCGCGCTCTTCTGTACGTTCAGGAAGTTGACGAAGATGCCCTGCGCCGTCTCGGGCCGCAGGTAGATCGTGCTGCTCTCGCCGCTCACGCTGCCCAGCTCGGTGGCGAACATCAGGTTGAACTGCCGCACATCCGTCCAGTTGCCCGTGCCGCTGATGGGGCACTTGATCTCCTCGTCCACGATCAGCTGGCGCAGCGCCACCAGATCGTTGGCCTCTAGCGCGGCCTTCATGCGGCCCTCCACCGCGTCGATGCGCTCCTGCGAACGCTTCACGTTCGGGTTCGTGGCCAGGAACTGCTCCTCGTTGAACGCGTCACCGAACTTCTTCTTCGCCTTCTCCACCTCTTTGGCAATCTTGTCGGCATACTTCGCCATGTGCTCTTCCAGCAGCACGTCGGCACGGTACCGCTTCTTGCTGTCCTTGTTGTCGATCAACGGATCGTTGAAGGCGTCCACGTGGCCGCTGGCCTTCCACGTGGTGGGATGCATGAAGATCGCCGCGTCGATGCCCACGATGTTCTCGTGCAGCTTGGTCATGGCCTCCCACCAGTAGCGGCGGATGTTGTTCTTCAGCTCCACGCCATACGGACCATAGTCGTATGTGGCGCTGAGGCCGTCATAGATCTCGCTGCTGGGGAACACGTAGCCATACTCCTTGGCATGGCCGATCAGGGTCTTGAGTTTGTCCTCGTTGGTGCTCATGATGTGGATTGCGGTCGCCTTGGAAGCCTTTGGCGGCGCGGCGCAAAGATGGGGAGCGTCAGGGAAGTGAAAGTTCACTAGATATGGCACTGAGGGCCAGCGCTCAGATCGGTGAGGTATCGATAAGGTCCGATCCTCTTCCTCACCACACTCACCTACGCTCATCCATGGCAAATCGGTCGCTTCTTTCTTCTATCTGGGCAGGTCGTCCACATAGAAGGCCCTTCCATGACCCGGCATCACGTATGAACACCCATATTAGGACATATATATCCTAAATTCGTCCCATCCTTCAGCCATGATGCCCCCCTCCTCCAAGCCCGACATCTCCACCCCGGAACACATCCGCCTGCTGGTGGATTCCTTCTACGGCAAGGTGCGCGTGGACCCTCTGCTGGGCGGGGTCTTCAACAGCGTCATCCAGGACCGCTGGCCGCAACACCTCGCCAAGATGTACACCTTCTGGGGTACCATCCTGATCGGCGAGCAGAGCTATTTCGGCGCGCCCTTCCGTCCGCACAAGGAACTGCCGGTGGAGCAGCTGCATTTCGACCGGTGGCTGCTGCTGTTCCACGCCACGGTGAAGGAGCATTTCCACGGCCCGGTGGCCGACCTGGCGAAGAGCAACGCCGAACGCATGGCTGCCATGTTCCTGGAACGCATCGCCTTCCACCGCGAGCACCCCGAACGCTTCCTGCAATGAGGACCTCCGCGATCATCGCCTTGAACGACCGTAGGGGCCGCCTTTCCACGCCGATCCCATGACCATCGTCCACCACCCCATCGCCGTCATCTGCACGTTCACGTGGGTGGGATTTGTGGGTGCGATCAGTTTCCTGGAGGCCTGGCTGAAGTTCCGCGCGCCAGGCGTAACGCTGCCAATCGGACTGGGCATCGGCCGGCTGGTGTTCGGCGCGTTGAACAAGGTGGAACTGCTGCTGGCCGCCGCCATCGTGATCGACCTGCTCCGCACGAAGCCAGCCTTCGCGCAGTGGCTGTGGATCGGCATACCCGTGGCCCTGTTGCTGCTCCAGACCTTCTGGCTGCTGCCCGCACTGGACGCCCGCGCCGCAGCGGTGCTCCGGGATGGGTCCGCGCCGCCTTCGCAACTGCACTTCGTGTACGTGGCCTTCGAGGTGGTGAAGGTGGCTGCACTGGTGGTGTCCGGCGTGGGGTTGTTCGTACGGAACGCAGGGCCCATCCTACACGCGGAACTGAAATGAAGGACCTGAGCGTGAACGGCGAATGGTCAATGGTGAGCAGCCCTCCATTCACCATTCATCATTGACCATTCATCATTCACGATCCGCCATTGAGCATCCATCCGCAACCCAACACGCATGAACCCCTTCCCCTCCCGCACGATCGGCTCCATCGTGGCCGATGATTTCCGCAGCGCTGCCGTGTTCACCGCGCACGGCATCGATTTTTGCTGCAAAGGCGGCCGCACCATCCAGGACGTATGCAGTGCCAAGGGCATCGACCCCACCACGCTGGAGCAGGAGATCCAGGCCTCGCTGAGCCGCGATGGCGCCCCGGCCGACGACCCCAATACCTGGCCCCTTGCCCGCCTGGCCGATCACATCGAACAGGTGCACCACCGTTACGTGACCGAGCGTACACCGGTGTTGCAGCAATACCTCGGCAAGCTGTGCAAGGTCCACGGCGGAGCGCATCCTGAGCTCTTCAAGATCGCCGAGGACTTCCACGGGTGCGCCGGTGCCATGGCGATGCACATGAAGAAGGAGGAACTGGTGCTGTTCCCTTTCATCCGGCAGCTGGAGAAGGCACAGGCCGCCGGGGCACCGCCGCCCACGCCGCATTTCGGTACGGTGGAGAACCCCGTGCGCATGATGATGCACGAGCACGATGAGGAAGGCGAGCGCTTCCGCCGGATCAGCGCGCTGAGCAACGGCTACACGCCCCCGCCCGACGGCTGCAACACCTACCGCGCGGCCTTCGCGCTGCTGCGGGAGTTCGAGCAGGACCTGCACCGGCACATCCACCTGGAGAACAACATCCTCTTCCCGAAAGCCGTCGCCCTCGAAGGGCAGCTGCGCCATGCCTCCGCTTGAGCGCCATCCCCTGCTGCAGCCGCTGAGCCGCGAGCACCACGAGGGGCTGCTGTTGTGCTGGCGCATCCGCCGCGACCTGGAGCGGCGCATCGAGGAAGTGGTGTTCCCCGTGCTGGGCCATGCGCATCCGCTGGTCCACCGCGCCATCACGGAGCATCGGCGGCTGTCACGGCTGTTCATGCACGTGGATGACGCACAACACACGCTGAGCTTGATCGAGGATGAACTGGAGGCGCACATCCGCTTCGAGGAACGGGTGCTCTTCCCGCTGGTGCAGGAACAGGCCACGGCGGAGGAACTGGAACGGATCGACCGCGTGCATGGGCTGCTGATGGCCCCGATCACGCCGTAATACAGAACTTCGCTTAAGGTGGTTGCGGAATGCCGCACCAACGATACCTCAGGCGTGCTTGCGCAAAGCCTGCATCAGCACGACCACGTGGTTATGCACGGGATCCTTCGCCCCATACAGCAGCGTGACAGGTCCCTTCTTCGCCTGCGCACGGATCCGGTCCAGGTCACTTTCCAGTTCCTTCAGCTCGGCACGGTAGGCTTTCGCGAATACCGCGAACGTCATGTCGCCCTGATGGAACTTCTGGCGCAGTGCCGGGGAAGGCGCGACCGTCTTGTTCCATTCGTCCAAGTGCGCCCGGACCTTCGTGATGCCACGCGGCCATAAACGGTCCACCAACATGCGGAACCCGTCATCGTCCGAAGGCTCGTCGTAAACGCGTTTGATGCGGATGTCCATCACCTGCATGTGAAGGTAGGCATTCGATCCCATGATCGACGCTCGCATGACACACTACAGGGCAACGATCGTTCCCTTCGCGCCGCTGTACGGCACGTTCGCCGCACACGGAACGACCATCACCCCACACATGAACCTCAACCTCCTGCTCTCCATCGGCCTCGTTGCACTGACCATCACCGCCTGCAAGAAGGAGAACGAAGCGCCCGCCACTACTCCTGCGGCCGGCGCGGCCAAGATCCCCTTCAGCGGCACCTACACCTGGGCCTTCACCATCCCGGGCATGGGCGACCAGCTCTCTACGCACACGTTCTGGCCGGACAGCATCCATTACAGCATGGCCGGCAGCGCCTACACCACTGACTATGCGCAGCTCCACGTGAGCTATGACGCTGCCGAACAGCGCAGCATCACCGTAGGCCGCGGCGGGTCGATACCGAAGGACGGCGTGTACTTCGTGATGTTCTTCAAGGACATCACCGACAGCACGCTCATGATCTACAAGCACGAATGCGGTGAAGGCGCATCCGGGCTCACCGAGGCAAGGACGTTCGGCGTGCCACCGGCAAATACCAGCGCTGATCACGGCTGGAACCTGTACCGGCGCGACTGACGCCGTCAACGCGCCGTTCAGAACCTGACCGTTGCGCCGGCCAGCACGTTGATCGGCGCCTGCGGGAACAGGCCGATGTCCTGCGTGCGGCGGCCGTCGAGGTAGTAACTGTACACCCAGCCGTTGCTCTCGTACAGTTCGCTGAGGACGTTGCGCACGGTGAGGTTGAGGTCCACGCTCTTCAGGCCTTTCACCCCGAATAGCGTCACGTTCGCGCGCACATCGTTCACCACGTATGCGTCCAACATCCGGTCGGCGCTGCCGCTGTTGTCCAGGTATTGCTTCCCTACGTACTTCGTCACGAGGGTGATGGTGGCCTGCCCCTTGCCGGTCCGGTCCCATACGCGGTAGCCGAGCTCGCTTCCGGCGATCATGGACGGTGAGAACGCGAGGTCGCTTTGCCCGTAGTGCGTGCTTACCTGCCCGCCGTTGTCCCAGTCGTCCACGAACTCGGTGAGGTCGCGCACCTTGTTGCGGCTCACCGTGGCATTGGCGCGCCACAGCAGTTTTTTGGTCACCTGCACGGCGCCCATCAGTTCAATGCCCGCGCGGTAGCTGCGCTTTACGTTGGTGCGTAGCGCAGCGCCCACGTCGTTCAGTTCGCCGGTGAGCACGAGCTGGTCCTTGTAATCCATGTAGTAGCCATTGATGCCCGCGCTGAAGCGGCCGCTGCGGTGCTCGAAACCCAGCTCATAGTCGTATAGGCGCTCGGGGCGTGGACGGCTCGCGGGCGTGGTCTCCTCGAGGTCATCGCGGTTCGGCTCGCGGTTGCCCACGGCGAACGAGGCATAGGCCTTGTCCCCATCGCGCACGCGCCACAGCACACCGGCCTTCGGATTGAAGAAGGTCCACGCCAGGTCCTGCATCCGGCTGGCACGCATATCATCGAACCCGAGGTAGGCATACGTGACGTGCCGCAGCTGCACGTCGCCATACAGGTCCAGGCGGTCGTTCGTGGCGTAGGTGAGCTTCGCGAAGCCGTTGGCATCGGTCTTCTTCGATCCGTTGTCGTAGTAGCGGTCGCGGATGCCGGTATCGCCCGCGTAGCGCGCCCAGATCACTTCGCCGAAATGGCCGCAGCGGTAATCGCTGTAGCTGCCGCCCACCACCAGCCGCTGACGTCCCAGCTTCGCATCGAGGCTCGCGTTCGCGCCGGTGAGCGTGTTGTCCAGCCAACGCCGGCGGATGATGTCCGTGGTGGTGACCGTGTCGCCATTGATCACCGCGGGCGCGATGCCGTACGTGGAAAGGTCATCGCCCGGCCGGAACTGCTCGAAGAAGCCCTTTCCATCCACGCGGAAGAGCGTGAGGTTGAGCGCCGCCGCCTGGCCGAGCTTCCGATCGAACAACAGTTGGTAGTTGGCCTGGTCGAAATCATCCACCTGGTGGTCGTACGTAAAACCGTTGTACCTCCTGTTCGTGTCGATCACCTCGCGCGGCACGCCGTCCCACGCCTGGTACGTCACTTCCTTCCCACGAAAGGTGATGAAGCGCAGCGAGCTGGTGCGACCGATCCACGCCGCTTGCAGGAAGTAGCTCTTCAGGTCCGCCGATGCGCGGTCGATGTAGCCATCGCTGGCGATCGACGACAGCCGCATGTCCAGGCTGAACCGGTCGCCGAGCAGGCCCGTGCCCGCGCTCACGGAATAGCGCTGCGTGCCGTACGATCCCGCTCCCACCGTGGCCAGCCCCCAGGCCTCGCGCTTCACGGCCGTGGTCCGCAGGTTCACGCTCGCACCGAACGCGGCCGGACCGTTGGTGCTGGTGCCCACGCCGCGCTGCACCTCGATATCCTCCGCGCTGCTCGCGAGGTCGGGCAGGTCCACGAAGAAGGCGCCCTGGCTTTCCGCATCGTTGAAAGGCACGCCGTTCACCGTCACGTTCGTGCGCGTGCCGTCCGTTCCGCGGATGCGCATGTAGGTGTAGCCGATGCCCGTGCCGCCATCGCTGGTGGTCACCACGCTCGGTTGCAGGTCCAGCACGTAAGGCAGGTCCACGCCGGTGTTCACCTGCGCGACCCCCTCCTTCGTCAGCACGCTCTTCGCGAAGGGCGCGCGATCCCCGGCGCGCAACGCAGCCACCTCCACTGCCTGAAGTTCGCGGCCGTCCAGGCGCACGGTGAGCACCACCATATTGTCCCCAGGTGCCAGCGTCACCGTAGTATCCAGCGGCGCGGCACCCACCGCCGCCACGTGCACCGGCACGGGACCAGGCCACAAGCCACCCGCGCTGAACGCGCCGTGCTCATCCGCCGGAACATGGAAGCGGCCCGTGCCCACCACCACGTCCGCGAACGCGACCGGGTGCCCCTGCTGGTCCGCTACGAAACCGTTCAACCGTGATTGTGTGTGGCCCGCCGTGAACGCGAGCGCAGAAATGCCGAGCAGAATGATCCTGTACATGTCCTCCGTGTGGTTACATCATGCACGGAGGTGTCCCGTTGGCCGGGCCGGTCCCTTCGCGGCATTACCCGCGCAGGTTCAATGGGTATGATCTCAGCCTTTCCCAGCTTCCGCCGGCAGGGCACCCCAGTGCAAGACGGCGCAAAGGTAATCACGCGATCAACGCGCCGGCAGCGCATCGATCGCAGTGACCGCTTCCTGCATCCGCTTCGCATGATCGCCGCGCACCACGAGGTACAGTTTCCCCAGTTGCCGCAACGTGCGCTCGTATACCGCGAACAGGCGGTCGCGATCATCGGGGTTCTCGCGCAAGGGGTCCGGCTCCCACGGCATGTCCGGCGCGCACAGCAGCCACAGGTCGCACGGCCGCTGTTCGATCGCTTCAACGATCCAGGAATCGCTGCGGCCGTATTTCTCCTCACCCCAGATGCGGATGGTAATGAGGTCCGTATCGCAGATGAGGAGCTGCGGTCCGTTCTGCGCGATACTCGCCGCGCAGTTTTCCTCCATTTGCACTTGCAGCCGTGCGATGGCCAGCAGGTCCGCTTCCACGTACGCATACGTTGCCCCGGGCTCGGCCTTTGCCTCCAGGTAGCTGCGCGCGGCCTCCTGCACCCAGCATGTGCCGTAGTGCGCTGCCAGCGCCTTAGCGAGCGTGGTCTTGCCACTGCTCTCGGGTCCGGTGATCACGATGCGTCGCATGGACTTACACTGGCCTTGCCTGTTGCAAGCGCAGCGCGCGGGACCAGCGAACGAAACCGGCCACGCTGAGCCCGACGTAGACCGCATACTGTGCGGCGTACACGGGATAGCCGATCCTCCAGTTGAGCCAGATGGCCACCGCATCGGCAACGATGAAATAGAGCCAGTTCTCCACCACCTTGCGCGTCATCATCCACGTGGCGGCCAGGCTGAATACGGTGATGAACGCATCGGCCTGCGGATGCGCACCGTTGAGGAACGCCCCCAGGCTCCACGCCGCCGCACCGGCGAGCACCAGCCCCGTAGTGATGATCGCCGCATGGAAGGCGGGCGAACGGTGGTGGTAGTGCGCTTCATCGGCGCTGCTCCCCCACGCCCACCATCCGTAGACGGCCATCACCATGTAGTAGACGTTGAGCCCGGCGAGCGCCCAGGTGTGCGTGCGCGCATACAACCATACGCCGATCATCGACGCCACGAAACCCAACAGCCAGCCGAAGCGCCGCTCATACGCAATGGCCGCCGTGAACGCGAGGTTCAGGAGGGTGGAGGTCCACTCCGCAGCCGCGAGCACGTGCGCTTCCGTCATGCGGCAAAGGAAAGGTGGCAGGGGCAGGCGGCAGGGGCAGGACCCGCGTCCGATATGGAGCTGCCTCCTGCCCCTGCCACCTGCCCCTGCCTCCTGGCCCTGCTAATGGCCGCAGTTGCAAGGCTGCGAGAAGTGGATGCGCGTGCGCGGGAACAGGTCCATGATGTGCTGGATCTCCTCCTCATTGAACAGGATCACGCGCAGGTCCATGAACTGCAGGGCGGTCATGCCGCGCAACTCTTCGGGGAAATCCGCCAGCTCGTTGCTCCAAAGATCCAGTGCGTACAACTTCTTCAGCGTGCCCATGCAGGCGGGCAGGCCGACAAGGACGTTCTCGCTCAGATCTCAGCCGCCGGAGGTCCTGCCACTGGCAGATCACCGGGGGTACTTCGCTGAACTTGTTGTGGCCGGCGCGGAACTCCTGCATGTATCGCAGCTCGCCGAGCCACACGGGCAGCGTCTTCAACTTGTTACGGCCCAGGTCCAGCGCGTTCAGGTTCTTCAACCGGCGGATGTCCTCGGGCACCTCCTTCAACTTGTTCCGCGAAAGGTCCAGCCGGTACACGTGCTCCGGATCCTCCAACGCACGCTCCAGGCTGCGGAACTCCTTCACCGTGTCCAGCGCGATGGGCGTGAGCAACTGCGCACGCGCGGCGGCGCAGAGGCAGATGGACGACAGCAGCAGCAGGAGACGCATGATCAGTTACCGGCCAGCAGGCGCAGGGCGTCGGCCTTGTCGCGGTGCATCGCCTGGACCAACGCATCAAGGTCGGGGAAACGTATCTCGTCGCGCATGCGGTGATGCACATGGACGGTGATCGGCTCGCCATAGACCTCGCGGTCCAGGCCGAACAGGTGCGCTTCGACGGACCGCTCGCCCGTGGCGGTGTCGATGGTGGGGCGCACCCCGATGTTCATCATCCCCTGGAACCGGCCCTCCCGCAATTCCGCGGTGATGGCATACACGCCGTCGGCCGGCACCAGCTTGAAGGGGTCGCCGATGGCGATGTTGGCCGTGGGGTAACCCAGTTTCCGGCCCAGCTGGTCGCCCTTCACCACCAACCCACTGATGGGATAGGCGTACCCGAGCAGGTCGCTCGCCAGGTCCACGTTGCCACGCAGGAGCGCTTCGCGCACCTTGGTACTGCTCACCTTCACGTGATCGATCTCCTGCGCGGGGATCTCCTCCACCCGGAAGTCGTAGGCCTCGCCGAGCTTCTCCAGCAGCGCCAGATCGCCCTCGCGGTTGCGGCCGAAGCGGTGATCGTAGCCCACCACCATGGCGTGCACGCCGAGGGCGTCCACCAGCACGTCGCGCACATAATCCACCGCGTGCATGCGGCTGAACGTGCGCGAGAACGGCACGATGAGCAGATGGTCGATGCCCGCCTGCTCCAGCAGCGCCTCCTTCTCCTTCCGCGTGTTCAGCAGCTTCAGTTCGTTGTCGTTCGGATAGAGCACCATCCGCGGGTGCGGGTAGAAGGTGAAGAGCACCGTTTCGCCCCGCTCGCGCCGCGCCAGCTCCTTCAATCGTTCCAGGATGACCTGATGGCCCTTGTGTACGCCGTCGAAGGTGCCGGTGGTGATCACGGGGCGCTCGATGCGCGGGAACTGGGCGATGTCCGTATGGACCTGCATGAACGATGCTCCGGGCGTTGGGTATTGTTCGGCCGCGGGCGCACAAATGTCCGACGGCGGGGCGGCACTGTGGACGGCGGGTGTCCACCCCTTCCCAACAACAATGCCAACAACCTGACGGTCAATGGGTCAGGCACCTTACGAAAACCGCCCGGGAGGAGGAATGATCAACACCCCGCCACCGTGAGCCGTGAACCTGTACCTTCGCGGCCGCAAATCAGGAGGTGCTGCCTCCCGCATATCGAAACCCGCTCATGTCCAAGCACATCGGAAAGGTCGTCCAGGTCATCGGACCGGTGGTCGACGTTCGCTTCGAGGCCGGTAAGGACCTGCCCAACATCTATGACGCCCTGCACGTGACCCGTACCGACGGCAGCGTGCTGGTGCTAGAGACCCAGCAACTGATCGGGGAGGACACCGTGCGCGCCATCTCGATGGAGAGCACGGACGGCCTGCAGCGCGGCGCCGAAGTGCATGGCCAGGGCAAGCCCATCAGCATGCCCGTGGGCGACGCCGTGAAGGGCCGCCTCTTCAACGTGGTGGGTGCGCCCATCGACGGCATGAAGGCCGTGAACACCGGCAAGAGCTACCCCATCCACCGCGAGGCCCCGAAGTTCGAGGAACTGACCACCAGCACCGAGGTGCTGTTCACCGGCATCAAGGTGATCGACCTGATCGAGCCCTACGCGAAGGGCGGTAAGATCGGCCTGTTCGGCGGTGCCGGCGTGGGCAAGACGGTGCTGATCCAGGAGCTGATCAACAACATCGCCAAGGGCCACAGCGGTTACAGCGTGTTCGCCGGCGTAGGCGAGCGCACCCGCGAAGGGAACGACCTGCTGCGCGAGATGATCGAGAGCGGCATCATCAAGTACGGCGAGGAGTTCGGCCACAGCATGGAGAAAGGCGGCTGGGACCTGAACAAGGTGGACTACAGCAAGCTGGAGACCAGCCAGGCCACCTTCGTGTTCGGCCAGATGAACGAGCCCCCCGGCGCCCGCGCCCGCGTGGCGCTGAGCGGCCTCACGCTGGCGGAATATTTCCGCGACGGCGACGAGCAGAGCGGCGGCCGCGACATCCTCTTCTTCGTGGACAACATCTTCCGCTTCACCCAGGCCGGTTCCGAAGTGTCCGCCCTGCTGGGCCGGATGCCGAGCGCCGTGGGTTATCAGCCCACCCTGGCCACCGAGATGGGTGCCATGCAGGAGCGCATCACCTCCACCAAGCGCGGCTCCATCACCTCCGTGCAGGCGGTGTACGTGCCTGCGGATGACTTGACCGACCCCGCTCCCGCCACGACGTTCGCCCACCTCGACGCCACCACGGTGTTGAGCCGGAAGATCGCCGAATTGGGCATCTATCCTTCCGTGGATCCCCTGGATTCCACCAGCCGGATCCTGAGCCCGAGCGTGGTGGGCGACGAGCACTACCGCTGCGCCCAGCGCGTGAAGGCCATCCTCCAGCGTTACAAGGAGCTGCAGGACATCATCGCCATCCTCGGGATGGACGAACTGAGCGAGGACGACAAACTGAGCGTGTTCCGCGCCCGCAAAGTGCAGCGCTTCCTGAGCCAGCCGTTCTTCGTGGCCGAGCAGTTCACCGGCATCCCCGGCGTAATGGTGAGCATCGAGGACACCATCAAGGGCTTCAACATGATCCTGGACGGCCAGATGGACGAATACCCCGAGAGCGCCTTCAACCTGAAAGGCACCATCGAGGACGTGATCACCGCCGGGAAGAAGATGCTGGCCGAGGCCGCCAAAGCGTAATACCATGTGGCCATGTGCTCATGTGCACATGGTCCCATGAGCACATGAGCACATGCGATTAGAGATCATCACCCCCGATAAAGAGCTCTTCAAGGGCGAGGCCAAGCGCGTGAGCGTGCCGGGCGTGGACGGGAGCATGGGCTTCCTGGACCACCACGCACCGCTGATCACCGTGCTGAAGGCCGGCGACGTGAAGGTGCTGCTGCCCGACGGCAAGGAGACGAAGTTCCCCGTGCATGGCGGCGTGGTGGAAGTGAGCAACAACCTTGTGACCGTGCTGGCCGAATAACCGCCGCACCGTACGATCCGCTCGCGAACGGCGCTCCGATGGAGTGCCGTTCGCGCATTGGGTGGCATCTTCGCGCCACGCTCCACCAGCATGAAGACCCTCTCCCCCCTCTTGTCCCTGTTCGCGGCCCTGCCGCTCCTCGCCACCGCGCAGGCCGACACCACGCAGCTCCGCGCCGTGGAGGTCACTGCCACCCCCATTGCCAGTCCGTTGCCACGGGTGGGACGCCATCTCCAGGTGCTCGACAGCCTCACCGTGCATGGGGGCGCACGGCCCGAAGTGAGCGAAGTGCTGCGCAGCGCCACCCTGGTGGACGTGCGCCAGCGCGGCCCCTTCGACGTGCAGACGGACATCGGCCTGCGCGGCGGCACCTTCGATCAGGCCCTTGTGCTGGTGGACGGCGTGCCGATGACCGATCCGCAAACGGGCCACCACCTGATGGACCTGCCGATCGTATCCGACGCCATCGACCGCGTGGAGGTGCTCTACGGCGGCGCTTCGCGCACCTTCGGCGCGGGCGCGTTCAGCGGCGCGATCAACGTGATCACCCGCGCGCCGCAGGACACGCGCGGCATGCTCACGCTCGATGGCGGCGCCTTCGGCAGCTACCGCGCCCGCGTGTTGCAGGACGTGCTTGTCGGCAGAACGGGCCTGCGCATCGCCGGTACGCACGCCCACAGCGACGGCTATATCCACGACAGCGACTTCGATCAGGACGGCGCGCAGCTGGAGGCGCGGCATGCCTTCGGACGTTCGGTGCTGCGTGTGCAGACCGGCTTCGCACACAAGCGCTTCGGCGCGCAGAACTTCTACTCCTCGCTCTATCCGGACCAGCAGGAGATCGACCGGCACGTACTTCGCCAACGCGGAGCTGCGCCACACCGGCGAGCGCTGGTCGTGGACGCTGCGCGGCTACGTCCGTCGCCACGACGATCGCTTCGAGCTTTTCCGCGAAGGCGACGGCTATTACCGCTACAGCAACGGGTACTTCATCCGCGGCGAGGCGGATACCGCGCGGTTCACGCCCACGTTCTTCTACACGTACCACAACCGCCACCGCACGGACGTGGCCGGTGCCGAGGCCCAGGTGAAGCGCTCGTGGAAGGCGGGCATCACCTCGTTCGGGGCGCACGGGCGCTACGAGCACATCTACAGCAACGTGCTGGGCGATCCGCTCGCCACGCCGGTGGAGGCCGCCGGGGCACGCGAACCCTTCACCTGCGCGGCCGAGCGCCGCAACCTCGCGTTGACGGCGGACCACCGCTACGATCACGGCCGCTGGACCATCGATGCCGGTGTGCTGCTGAACATCAACTCGGCGTTCAGCCCGGAATGGGCGCCCGGGGCGGACGTGGTGTACCGCTGGACCGAACGCTCCAGCACGTACATGAGCGCCGGACGCGCGTTCCGCTTCCCCACGTGGACGGACCTCTACTACAACCGCGGCGGCGCCGTGGGGAGCAAGGACCTGCGTCCGGAACACGCGGACCAGATCGAGCTGGGGCAACGCTTCGGGGTCGGCAGGGTCCTGTTCAAAGCGAGCGTGTGGCGCCGCCAGGGCCGCGACCTGATCGACTGGGTGGTGCTACCCGGAGAGACCACCACGCATGCCGCCAACCTCACCGAGGTGGACCTGAACGGCGTGGAAATGGAAGCGACGTTCACCCAGGGCAAGGGCCGTGGCGGCGCATTGTACGCGTACCAGTGGGCCGACCAGACCGCGTTCGCCTTCAAATCGCTGTACGTGCTCGACCACCTCACCCACAACGCGGTGCTTTGGTGGCAGCAGCCCTTCAGCAAAGGCTTCCGCGCACAGCTCAACCTCACGTGGCGGCAGCGGTACGGCACCTATGCGCGCTTCACGGACGGCGCATTGGTGGACTATCCCGACCCGCTGCGCGTGGACCTGCGCGTGGATTGGACGCGCGGCCGCGTGACCGTGTTCGCCAGCGGCTACAACCTGCTGGACGCCGCGCAGATGGACCGCGCCAACGTGCCCCTTCCGGGCCGCTGGATCAGCGGTGGCGTGCAGCTGCGCTGGGGCGGCAAGGCCCGGACCGACCGATCATAGGCACCGCGCATGGGCACCCTCGGCTACTACATCGCCCTCCCCTTCCTCTACGGCATCGCCCTGCTGCCGTTCCCGCTGCTCTATGCGGTGAGCGATGGGGTCTTCGTGCTGCTCTTCCACGTGATCGGCTACCGGCGGAAGGTGGTCCGGCAGAACCTGCGCAACAGCTTCCCGGAGAAGGATCCGCGGAACTGCGCCGCATCGAGCGCGACTTCTACCGCTGGTTCTGCGACCTGGTGCTGGAGACCCTGAAGACGCTCACCATCTCCCCGGCGGCCGTGAAGGCGCGCGTCAGCGTGGAGGGCACGGACGTGTTGCAGCGGCACTTCGACGCGAAGCGCAGCATCATCCTCGTGATGGGCCACTGGGGCAACTGGGAGCTGGGCGGCGCCCGCTTCAGCCAGTTGGGGCTGCACCACCTGAACGTGATCTACCATCCGCTGCACAACAAGCGGTTCGACCGGCTCATCATCCACATGCGTTCACGCCTGGGCAACGGCCTCTACCCGATGAAGGAGGCGGTGAAGTGCATGGTGCGCGACCGCCAGCTGGTGACCGCCACGGCCTTCATCGCCGACCAGACCCCACCGCCGGGGACCGCCTACTGGACCACCTTCCTGCACCAGGATACGCCGGTGTTCCGCGGCACGGGCAAGATCGCCCTGAAGCTCGGCCGGCCGATCGTGTACGTGGGCATCGACCGGCCCCGGCGCGGGCACTACGTCATGCGGTTCGAAGCGCTGGTGGACGATCCGAAAGCCTTCACGGAGGATGAGCTGAACGAGCTGCACACGCGGCGCCTTGAGCGGAATATCCGCTACCGCCCGGCGATCTGGCTGTGGACGCACCGGCGGTGGAAACACCAGCGCCCGGCTTCGAGCTGATCCGCCGTCGGGACGTATTTTTGCACTCCATGCTCCAAGGGAAGGATCTCATCCTCGCCACCCGCCGCTTCGCTCAGGAGAGCCGCGCCCGCAGTTGGTGGCACGTCATCATCACCATCGTGGTATTGGGGGCCGCCTATACCGGCGTGTTCCTGCCCGTCTCCATCTACGCCAAGGCCGCGTGCAGCCTGCTGGTGGCCCTCACGCTCGGGCGGATGTTCGTGATCTACCACGATTTCCTGCACCGCTCGATCCTCGAGCACAGCAAGACCGCGAAGGGGATCTTCACCGTGTTCGGCTGGTACATGCTCGCGCCGGTAAGCATCTGGGAGCGCAGCCACAACTACCACCACGCGCACAACTGCAAGCTCTACACCAGCAGCATCGGATCGTACCCGGTGGTGACGAAGGAGAAATACCTCTCCTCGCCCAAAAGCGAACGGCTGATGTACATGTTCGTGCGCCACCCGATCACCATCGGACTGGGCTACTTCTTCATGTTCCTCTACGGCATGTGCATCCGCTCCTTGGTGAACAACACCGGCAAGCATTGGGACAGCATCGTAGCCATGGTGTTCCACTTTGCGGTGGGCGCCGGCATCTGGCTGCTGGCGGGCTTCACCGGCTTCGTGTTCGGCTTCCTGGCGCCGTTCCTGGTGGTGCTGAGCCTGGGCGCCTACCTCTTCTATGCGCAGCACAACTTCCCCGGCGTCACCTACGCGGAGAAGGACGGCTGGACCTACCACGATGCGGCGCTCAGCAGCAGCAGCCACATGAAGATGAGCCCGGTGATGCGCTGGTTCCTGGCCAACATCGGCTACCACCACATCCACCACCTCAACCCCCGCATCCCCTTCTACCGCCTGCCCGAGGTGTACAAGGCCGTGCCCGAACTACAGCAGGCCACCACCACCACGCTGCTGCCATGGGACGTGGTGCGCTGCCTGCGCCTGAAGGTGTGGGACCCCGTGCAGCGCCGCATGATCACCCGGCGGGAGATCTACGCCTGACGCGTTCCGCGGGCCGATCACGCCAACGGCTCCCTTCCTGTACCGGCGGCGATCCGCGCTGCGGGCGCTCCGCTACCTTCGTCGCGCCTTCCAAGACGGCGATCGCACATGCTGGTGCTGGAGAACATCGTGAAACGCTACGGCACGCACCTGGCCCTGGACGGGGTGAGCATGGAAGTGCCAACAGGCAAGGTCTTCGGCCTGCTCGGCCCCAACGGCGCAGGCAAGACCACCCTCATCCGCATCATCACCCGCATCACCGGCCCCGATGAGGGACGCGTGCTGCTGGACGGCCGCCCGATGACGAACGAGGACGTGGTACACCTGGGCTACCTGCCCGAGGAACGCGGCCTCTACAAGAAGATGAAGGTGGGCGAGCAGGCCCTCTACCTGGCCCAGCTGAAAGGCATGCCCAAGGCCGAGGCCACGAAGAAGCTCAAGGAATGGTTCGAGCGCTGGGACATGGGCGGCTGGTGGAACAAGAAGGTGGAGGAACTGAGCAAGGGGATGCAGCAGAAGGTGCAGTTCATCACCACCGTGCTGCACGGCCCCAAGCTGCTGATCCTCGATGAGCCCTTCAGCGGCTTCGACCCGATCAACGCCGACCTGATCCGCAGCGAGATCCTGCGCCTGCGCGACGAGGGCACCACCGTGATGCTGAGCACCCACGGCATGGCCAGCGTGGAGGAGCTGTGCGACCACATCGCGCTGATCGATCGCGCCAAGGTGATGCTGCACGGCAGCGTGCGCGAGATCCGGAAACAGTTCAGCACCAACACGTACAAGGTGGAGTTCAAGGGCTCGCGCATCGCCTACGCCGACGCGCTGGCCTACCACGGCGAACTGATCGACCCGCAGGAGAACGGCGAGTTCGTGAGCGCCCGCGTGAAGCTGCTCCATGGCGCGAAGCTGAACGACGTGCTCGGCGCCACCCTGCGCGCCGTGGAATACCTCGGCGTTCATGAGGAAGTGCCCCGCATGCACGACATCTTCATCAAGGTGGTGAACGAGGAAGCGGATCCGGCCGCGGTGCATACCGGGATGACGGAGTGATGACATGCGACCATGTGCTCATGTGCCCATGTGCTACTGGTCGGCGTTCTGGATCATGGGCACATGGATACATGAACACATGAGCACATGGGAAAAATAGGTCTCATCATCTGGCGCGAATACTGGACGCGCGTGCGCAAGCCCAGCTTCCTGATCATGACGATCTTGGGGCCGGTGCTGCTCATAGGCGGCATCACCGCCGCAGTGTTCCTGGCGATGCAGGAAGGCGGTCCGCAGAACGTTCTCATCATCGACAAGGCGCAGCTCCTCACCAACAAGCTGAAGGAATCCGACGACATCAAGTTCTACTACATGCCGGAGGACATCAGCGACTCCGCGTTCAAGGCCAGCCCCTATACGGCCATGGTGCATGTGAACGAGAAGGTGCTGGAGAACAACACGATCCAGCTCTACTACAAGGACTTGCCCAGCCAGAGCGTGCAGAACTACCTCTCCGCGGAGATCGAGAAGGTGCTGGAAAGGGAGAAACTACGGGTGAACAACGTGGACCCGGAAACCTACCAGCGCATCAAGACGGCATTGAAGATCCAGTTCTTCGACATCGACAAGGCAGGCAAACGCTCCTATGACCAGATCAAGGCCGGCATCGGCTTCGCCTTCGGCTACCTCATCTTCTTCTTCATCTTCCTCTACGGCGTGCAGGTGATGCGCGGCGTGATGGAGGAAAAGCAGAACCGCGTGGTGGAAGTGCTGATCAGCTCGGTGAAGCCCTTCCAGTTGATGATGGGCAAGATCCTGGGCATCGCCCTGGTGGGGCTCACGCAATTCCTGCTGTGGGTGCTGTTCTCCGGCGTGCTCGGCACGGTGGGCCTCTCCATGGCAAAGGACAAGATGACGCAACACGCACTGGAACAAGGTCAGATGAGCACGCAGTTGCAACAACAGATCGGTGACCAGATGGAGAAGGCTGCGGTGAACGACGACGGCACCAAGGACCTCAACCTCGCCCTCGATCTCTGGAACGAGATGCCGGTGACGAAGATCATCCTCTGCTTCATCTTCTACTTCCTCGGCGGCTACCTGCTCTATAGCTCACTGTTCGCGGCCATCGGCTCGGCCGTGGATGCGGAAACGGATACCCAGCAGTTCATGCTGCCGGTGACCGTGCCGATGATCCTCGCGATCATGATCGCCCAAACGGCCGTCTACAACCCGGACGGCCCGGCCGTGTTCTGGTCCAGCATCATCCCCTTCACCTCCCCCGTGGTGATGATGATCCGCGTAGCCACCGGCAATGCCTTCGAGCACATCGGGCACCTCTTCCTCAGCATGGCGCTGCTCATCGGCACCTTCATCTTCACCACCTGGCTCGCGGGCCGCATCTACCGCACCGGCATCCTCATGTACGGCAAGAAGGTGACGTGGAAGGAACTCGGGAAGTGGCTGTTCTACCGCGGATAGTCCCCATGGACGCATGTGGCCATGGGCACATGGACCAATGAACACATGAAGATCGCGGTCATCGATCTCGGCACCAACACCTTCAACCTGCTGGTGGGTGAAGGGGGCGACGGCCTGCGGATGCTACACAGCGAGGAGGTGGGCGTGTTCCTCGGTCAAGGCATCGAGCAGGGCGTGATCGCGCCGGAAGCCTTGGAGCGGGGCATGCAGGCATTGGCACAGCTGGCGGCGAAGGCCCGGGCGCTGGGAGCCGGACGCATCCAGGGTTTCGGGACATCCGCCCTGCGCAACGCCCGGAACGGTGCCGCGTTCGTGGAGCGCGCGCAAGGCGAGCTCGGCGTGGCGATCACCGTCATCCCCGGCGAGCAGGAGGCCGAACTGATCCTCGCCGGTGTGCGGCAGGCCGTTCCGTTCGGCGCGCGGCCGCAACTGGTTATGGACATCGGCGGTGGCAGCATCGAGTTCATCCTCGCCACGGACAAGGCGCTGATGTGGAAGCACAGCTTCGAGCTCGGCGTCACCCGCCTGCGGGAACGTTTCCGCCCCGCGGACCCGATACCGGTGGAAGAACAGTTCCGCATCGCAGAGCACCTGGACGCGCAGCTAAGCCCGCTGTGGGCCGTGATCGAGCGCCACGAACCGCATCTGCTGGTGGGCAGCGCCGGTTCCTTCGATACGCTCGCCGCGATGATCGCCGCGGAACAAGGCGCCCCGCTCCCCGATGATGCCGTCACGCTCGCGTTCGATGCCTTGATCTTCGACGGCTTGAAGGACCACCTGATGACGATGACGCGCGAGGAACGCCTCCGCGTACCCGGCCTGCCGGTGTACCGTGTGGACACGATCGCGCTCGCCTTCATCGCCATCGAACGCGTGCTCGCCGCCGGCGGCATCCGCGAACTGCGGTGGAGCCGTTACGCGCTGAAGGAAGGAGCGTTCGCCTTGACCGCTCCTTGATCGGCAGCACCGCCGGATGCCGTGTCCACTCTTCGCCGTCCGCGGCGAGAGGATCTCAATACTTGCTGTGCTTGATGCTGTAGCGGTAGTAGATCACCATGCCGATGATCAGCCAGATCACCAACCGCAGCCAGGTGTCCCAAGGAAGGGCCGCCATCATCAACCCGCATACGATGATACCGAGGATCGGCACCAACGGCACCAATGGCGTGCGGAACCCGCGCGGTGCATCGGGCATCGTCCGTCGGATGATGATCACCCCGATGCAAACGAGCACGAAGGCCAGCAGGGTCCCAATACTCGTCATCTCTCCTACGATGTCACCTGGCACCAGCCCCGCGAAGAGGCCGACGAACACCAGGAAGAGCAGGTTGCTCTTCCACGGCGTGTGGTATTTAGGATGCACTTCGCTGAACACCTTCGGCAGCAGCCCATCGCGGCTCATGCTGAAGAACACGCGGCTCTGGCCGAGCAACATCACCAGGATCACGGACGAGTAACCGGCGAGGATCGCTACGATGACGATCTGCTGGAGCCATACGTATGGTGTGTGAGCGATGGCCGTGGCCACCGGGGCCAGCTTATCGGTGGCACCACCGAATGCAGTGTAAGGCGCAAGGCCCGTCATCACATGCGCGAACAATACGTACAGGATGGTGCAGATCAACAGTGATCCGAGGATACCGATGGGCATGTTGCGCTGCGGGGCCTTCGCCTCCTGCGCCGCCGTGCTCACCGCGTCGAAGCCGATATAAGCGAAGAAGATGATGCCCGCCCCTTGCAGGATGCCGCTCCACCCGAACTCGCCGAACTTGCCCGTGTTGTCCGGGATATACTTGGCATAGTTGGCCCCATCGATATAGGTCCAGCCAAGAATGATGAAGGTGAGCACCACCGCCACTTTCAGGACCACGATGACCGCATTCACCCCCGCGCTCTCACGTGTGCCGCGCGCCAGCAGCAGTGACATGCAGGCCACGATGAACACGGCCGGTAGATTGATCATTCCACCCTCGAACGGTCCCGCCATGATGGCGTGTGGAAGATGGATCTCATGCATCAATAGCAACCTGTTCAGGTACTGGCTCCAGGAAATAGCCACCATCGCGGCGCCAACGGCGTATTCGAGCACCAGGTCCCAGCCGATGATCCAGGCCCAGAGCCGGCCCATCGTGGCGAAGCTGTACGTGTAGGCGCTCCCCGCTATGGGTATCATGCTGGCGAATTCCGCATAGCACAACCCCGCGAAGGCGCAGCCGATGGCGCTGATGACGAACGAGATGGTGACGGCCGGTCCTGCATGCTCCGCTGCCACCTTCCCCGTGAGGGAGAACAACCCAGCCCCGATGATGGCCCCGATGCCCAGCAGCACCAGGCTAATGGGCCCTAGGTGCCGTTTCAACGTGCCATCGCCCTCTTCCTTCGCCTCGCCGAGCAGTACGCTCAAGGGTTTCCGCACATGGTGTCCGCTCATGGGGCTATGGTTCATTTGATCCGGCCCTAAACTAACCGGATCGCCCTTCCGTTAACGGATCTAACGATCGCCGTTAAAGAATGCTGATCCCGCACGCTTCGCCATCGGGTGTCGGAAGCTTTGGAACGCGGACCAACACATTGAACCGCGCACCATGAAAAAGTTGCTTCTCGCCGCACTGCTCTGCACCGGCCTCGCGTTCACCGCCAACGCCCAACAAGGCACCACGCAACAGCCCGCCAAGGCCGGACAGGAGAACACCAAAGGGCATCACCCGCACCACGCGAAGAAGGACGGCAAGCACGCCCCGAAGGAACGGCCCGCCGACAAGGCGGCCACGAAACCGGCAGCCACGGCCCCCGCGAGAACGGAGCCCAAGAAGAAGTAGCCTCTTTCTTTCCGTGAAGTGCGCAGGGCCGGTCCTTCGGAGCCGGCCCTGCGTGCTTCAGTTGTTCACGATGCGGTCCTTCGGATGCGGCTCCTTGTAGGCCGGAGAGGCCGGGTCCTGGGGACCATCCGGAATGGCGTTCGTGGGCGGGCGCTTGTAGGGCGTTTCCGTTGCCGGGGTATCGCGCAGCTTTTCGGGAAGCTCGCGTTCGTCCATGTTGCCAGCACCCTCCTCGTTGTTGCCCGCGCCTTCCTCCGGCTTCTCCTCCAGCACGTGCTCCTCTGAACGTGCCGCGGACCTGCTCCGAATGCCGGTCTTCTTCCTCTTATGCGCAGGTCCGCGGCGCTTGGCGCTCTTCCTGGTGGTCTTCATGATGATCGGTGTTGCGGGTCCATACCCAGCCTGCGGGTATCGTGCCACCACGGGGACGTTACCGCGCCGAAGCTCGTCCGCTCCGTTCAACGGTGCGGGCCGGGCGGCCGATCAGCGGTATGGGCCTGCTCATTTGGGGAACTGTTTCCCCAGGTAGTCGTGCGAACACCCCGCAAAGGGAAAATGGCATCCTGACCATTCGGCAGGCTCCTTCGTGGGAAATAGGCGGTCTAGGCCTCCCCAAGCCAGATGAGCGCGGCTTATCGCACGATGCTTGCCCTAACGACGGCATGCGTGCATGGCTGATCGGCCTGTTGTGGTGTTGTGGTATGTCCGTTCTCGGGCAGGGAACAGGGCAGCTTTGGCGCCCACTGAACGACAGCGTGTTCACAGCCTTGGGCCTATCCGACGATCAGGCCCGCCGGATCCGGACGATCGATGCGCAATACGAACAGGAGCGTATGGTACTGGCCCACTCGTCGGACGAACTGTCACGTACGGAAATGGAACGGCGTTTGAGCGGGTTGATCGCGGATCGTGAGAAGGAGATCCAGGGGGTGATGAGCAAGGATCAATTCGGTGCGTGGGTGGGAACAAGGCCGCCCGGCGCACCGGGTAAAGTGGTGAGGGCACGGCCGAAATAGGCCGAAAGCCTTCACTGGTAAGGAACTCCGAAAGGAGGCATGTGCCGCAAGGCACGTGGTTATGGCAATGGGTCCTGGTGGGGGCCCATTGCTCTTTTTTGGGGCCGCCCAAAAAGAGCAATGGGGGCAAGTGGCGATCTTCGTCCCGCCCTTCCCGCACCCCATGGCCAAGACCTGATCATCGACGACGAGAAAGCTATCCGCTACGCCCTGCGCGAGATCCTTGAGCACGAGAAGCACTCGGTGGACGAGGCCGAGGACGGCGCCACCGGCTTGGACAAGGCGAAGAAGAGCCGGTTCGACGTGGTGCTCTGCGATATCAAGATGCCCAAGATGGACGGGCTGGAGGTGCTGGAGAAGCTGATGGCGCACGACCCCGACCTGCCGGTGGTGATGATCAGCGGCCACGGCACCATCGATACCGCCGTGGAGGCCCTGAAGAAGGGGGCCTTCGACTTCATCCAGAAACCGCCGGACCTGAACCGGATCCTGGTGACCCTGCGCAATGCGCTGGACCGCAGCGACCTGGTACAGGAAACGAGGACATTGCGCCAGAAGGTACAGAAGGAGAAAGCCGGGCGCGACCGCATGGTGGGCACCAGCAAGGCCCTGGAGGAGATCCGCGCGATGATCGACAAGGTGGCCCCCAGCGACGCCCGCGTGCTGGTGACCGGCGGCAACGGCGCCGGCAAGGAGGGCGTGGCCCGGCTAATCCACGAGAAAAGCACCCGGGCGGCAGGCCCCTTCATCGAGGTGAACTGCGCCGCGATCCCCGGCGAACTGATCGAGAGCGAGCTGTTCGGCCACGAAAAGGGCAGTTTCACCAGCGCCATCGCCCAGCGCAAGGGCAAGTTCGAGCTGGCCGATGGCGGCACCCTTTTCCTGGACGAGATCGGCGACATGAGCCTGGCCGCCCAGGCCAAGGTGCTCCGCGCCCTGCAGGAGAACCGCATCACCCGCGTGGGCGGCGACAAGGACATCAAGGTGAACGTGCGCGTGGTGGCCGCCACCAACAAGGACCTCCGGAGGGAGATCGCCGAAGGCCGCTTCCGCGAGGACCTCTACCACCGCCTCAGCGTGATCCCCATCCACGTGCCCGCCCTGAAGGACCGCCTGGAGGACATCCCCCTGCTCGCAGCCCATTTCATCCAACTGGTGTGTGCCGAACAAGGGGTAGCCGCCAAGACCATCACGGACAAGGCCGTAAAGGAGCTGCAGAAGCTGCCCTGGACGGGCAATGTGCGGGAACTTCGGAACGTGATCGAACGCCTGGTCATCCTGTCCGGCAAGGAGATCGACCGATACGGACGTGAGGACCTACGCGGTCCCGAAAGGCTGAACTGGCCCAGGGCCCTTCCCTCTATCCGGAACGATCGTTCATCGATGCGTTGATAAGGTGTGGCGAAGCTCCTCCCGGCCGAAGGCAACCACAGCCAACTTGCCGCGTCTCTCTGTTGGAACCGCAAGGAGACAACCCTAAACCACAGCACCATGGAACTGCTGCACAACATCCACACGTTCTTCTATGAACGTTTCGGCGATAGCATGTACTACATCGCCGGATTCTTCGTCGTCATCGGGGTCATCGCGCAGTGGCGCCTGTACGACAAGGCCGGCCAGCCCGGCTGGGCGGCGATCGTCCCGGTCTACAACATGATCATCTTCCTCCGCGTGGTGGGCCGTCCGGCCAGCCACCTCTTCCTGTTCCTAATCCCCGGCTACAACATCTACCTGGCGATCAAGGTGTGGATCGAGACCGCCCAGAGCTTCGGCAAGCGCAGCATCCTGGACTACATCCTCGTGGTGGTGCTCAACGGCCTCTACATCCTCAACCTGGGCATGAGCTACGATACCGAGTATGTGGGACCGGTCTATGGCAAGCACGTGCCCACCGACCACCCCATCAAGCCTACGGCGAGCATGGCCTAGGGCCTGACGCCCTTGTTCCGTACGTGTGTTCCTTGGTAGTTGAAAGGCCACCCTCCGGGCGGCCTTTCCTTTTCCTCCCGCCCGCGCTCAGGCGAGCAGCTCTTCGGCCTTCCTTAGCGCATTGACCAGGCCCGCAGGCTCTTTCCCGCCCGCCGTGGCGAAGTCGGGCTGACCGCCGCCGCCGCCCTTGATCTCCGGGCTGATCTGCTTGATGATGTCCACCGCCTTCAGGCCCGTGGCCGCGGCGAACTCCTTGCCGAGCGAAACGGCCAGCAACGGCTTCCCATCGATCACCGAGCCTGACACGAAGGCCAGGTCCGGGTGCCGCTCCCGCAACTGATGGCCCAAGTCCTTCAGGCCTTGGGCATCCAGCTCGAGCTGCTCCACCACCAGGCCGAAGCCCTTGGCGTTCTTCTTCGCCTTGGCGGGCAGGGCGGCGGCATAGCCGCGGACGCGCTCCTTCGCCGCCTTCTCGGCCTCCTTCTGCAACGAGGCGTTCTGTTCGATCAGTTTTTCCACCGCGGCCACCACGTCGGCCGGGTTCTTCAGCAGCGCGACGATGGCGGCCAGCTTCGCCAGCCGTTCGCTCACCATCCGCTCGGCCTCCACGCTCGTGATGGCCTCGATGCGGCGCACACCGGCGGCCAGTGCGCTTTCGCTAACGATGCGGAACGGGCCGATGGTGCTGGTGCGCGGCACGTGCGTGCCCCCGCAGAGCTCCACGCTCGGGCCGAACTTCACCACACGCACGTGGTCGCCGTACTTCTCACCGAAGAGCGCCATGGCACCCATGGCCTTCGCTTCCGCGATGGGCACGTTGCGCAGGTCCTCGAACGCGAGGTCCTCGGCGATCATGGCGTTCACGGTGTGCTCCACGGTGGCCAGTTCCTCGGGCGTCACCTTGGCGAAATGGCTGATGTCGAAGCGCAGGCGGTCCGGAGCCACCAATGAGCCCTTCTGCTCCACGTGCGTGCCCAAGTGCTTGCGCAAGGCGTGGTGCAACAGGTGCGTGGCCGTGTGGTTGCGCTGAGTGAGCAGGCGGCGGCCCTCGTCCACCTGCGCGGTGAACGGGACGTTCACATCGGCGGGCAGCTCTTTGGTGAAGTGTACGATCAGCTGGTTCTCGCGCTTGGTGTCCACCACAGCGACCTTCCCGCTACCTTGGATGAGCCAGCCCTGATCGCCCACCTGGCCGCCGCCCTCCGCATAGAACGGCGTGCGGTCCAGCACGAGTTGGTATTGGTCGCCGCCCTTGCCGCTCACCTTGCGGTAGCGCAGGATGCGGGCTTCGCACTGCAGCTGGTCGTAGCCGATGAACGCGGTGTCACCTTTCGCCAGCTCTACCCAATCGCCGGTCGTTACGGCAGTGGCAGCGCGTGAACGTTCCTTCTGCTTCTGCAGTTCCTTCTCGAAGCCGGCCATGTCCACGGAAGCGCCTTGCTCGCGGGCCATCAGCTCCGTAAGGTCGATCGGGAACCCGTAGGTATCGAAGAGTTCGAAGGCCTTGTCGCCGGGGATGGGTCTCGACTGCGTTCGACCTGCCACCTCCAGTGAGGTGGCATCCTTCAGCAATTGTTCGAATCGCTTCGTGCCTTGCTCCAGCGTGCGCAGGAAGGCCTTCTCCTCCTCCATCATCACGCCTTCGATGATGGCTTGTTGCTTGCGCAGTTCCGGGAACTGGCCGCCCATCTCTTCCGCCAGCACGGGCACGAGCGCGTGCATGAAGGGCTCGTTGAAGCCGAGGAAACTGTAGCCATAGCGCACCGCGCGGCGCAGGATCCGGCGGATCACATAGCCTGCGCCGGTATTGCTCGGCAGTTGTCCGTCCGCGATGGCGAAACTGATGGCGCGCAGGTGGTCGGCGATCACGCGCATGGCGATGTCGGCCTTCTCCTCTGCATTGCTCCGGGCTTGACCCGGAGCCGCGGAAGCACCACCGTAGGATCTCCCGCTCTTCTTCGCCAGCGCCTGGATCAGCGGCTGGAACACATCGGTGTCGTAGTTGCTGCGCTTGCCTTGCAGCACCATGCAGAGGCGCTCGAAGCCCATGCCGGTGTCCACGTGCTGCGCGGGCAGTGTCACGAGCGAACCGTCGGCCTTGCGCTCGAACTGCATGAACACGTTGTTCCAGATCTCGATCACCTGCGGGTGGTCATTGTTCACCAGCTCGCGGCCGCTCTTCTGTTGCTTCTCTTCGGCGCTCCGCACGTCCACGTGGATCTCCGTGCATGGGCCGCACGGACCGGTGTCGCCCATCTCCCAGAAATTGTCCTTGCGGGAGAAGGGGAGCACTTTCTCCTCCGGCAGGTACTTCAGCCAGAGCTGGCGCGTCTCTTCGTCCGCCTGCAGGCCGTCCTTTTCATCGCCACCGAAATAGGTCACGTAGATGTTCGCCGTATCGATCTTGTACGTGTCCACGAGCAGCTCCCACGCCCACTGGATGGCCTCCTTCTTGAAGTAGTCGCCGAAGCTCCAGTTGCCAAGCATCTCGAACATCGTGTGGTGGTACGTATCGATGCCCACCTCCTCCAGGTCGTTGTGCTTGCCGGATACGCGCAGGCATTTCTGCGTGTCGGCGATGCGCTTGTGCTTCGCGGGCCGGTTGCCGAGGAACAGGTCCTTGAACTGGTTCATGCCCGCGTTGGTGAACATCAGCGTGGGGTCATCCTTCACCACCATGGGGGCGCTGGGCACGATGGTGTGGCCACGCTCGGCGAAGTGATCGAGGAAGGCCTGGCGGATCTCGCGGGAGGTCATGTCGGTACCGGAAAATTCGGAGCGCGAAGGTAGGTTTCCCCGGGTGGCAGGGTGAGGTGGCAGGTGGCAGGTGGCAGGAGCAGTTGGTAGGGGCAGTTCGCAGGTGGCAGGGGCAACTGGTGGTCGGCAGTAGGGCCGGACCGCCAGTTGCCAGCTGCTCCTGCCGCCTGCCCCTGTATTTTTGTCCCTTCCACCTTCCGGAGGCATGGCGGAGCATAAGTACCGTTTCAACCCCAGCACGCTCAACTTCGAGCGCATCCGCGTGAGCGGGTGGCAGAAAGTGAAGCGCACGGCCCTCGCGCTGACCCCCGGCCTGCTGCTGGGCGTGCTGGGCATCTTCCTCGCCTTCCAGTTCATCGATTCGCCGAAGGAGGCCACGCTGCGCCGCGAGAACCAGCAACTGATCGTCCAATACGACCTGCTGAACAAACGCATGACCGACATCGAGCAGGTGCTGGGCGACGTGCAGCAACGCGACGACAACGTGTACCGCGTGATCTTCGAGGCCGACCCCATCCCTTCCTCCGTGCGGCAGGCGGGCATCGGCGGGGTGAACCGCTACCGCGACCTGCAAGGATATGCCAGCAGCGACCTGGTGATCGGCACCCGCAAGCGGCTGGACATGATCGCGAAGCAGCTCTACGTGCAGAGCCTCTCCCTTGATGAGCTGGCCACGCTGGTGATGCGCAAGCAGGAGATGCTGGCGAGCATCCCGTCCGTGGAGCCGATCCCCAGCGACAAGGCGCACGTGAGCTCGGGCTTCGGGGAGCGCATGCACCCCATCCTGAAGATCCAGAAGCAGCACATGGGCCTGGATTTCACCGCGCCCATCGGCACGGAAGCACACACCACCGGCGACGGCAAGGTGATCTTCGCCGATTACAGCACCAACGGCTACGGCATCCATGTGATCGTGGACCACGGCTTTGGGTACCAAACGCTCTACGGCCACCTGTCGGCCCTGAAGGTGCGCGCGGGCCAGCATGTAAAGCGTGGCGATGTGATCGGCCTGGTGGGCAATACCGGCCTGAGCAGCGGGCCGCACCTGCATTACGAGGTACACAAGGACGGCGTGCAAGTGGACCCTGTGAACTACCTCTTCAACAGCCTTACGCCCGAGGAGTATGCGCGGATGATCGAGATCTCGCGCAATGCCGGGCAATCGATGGACTGATCGTTACATTCGTCGCATGCCTTTGAAGGAGAAGACGATCGAACGCATCTACTGGACCATCGGCGAGGTGGCCGATCAATTGGGCGTGAGCACGTCGATGCTCCGCTACTGGGAGAAGGAGTTCGGCTCCCTGCGCCCCAAGCGCACCAGCAAGGGCGACCGCCTCTACACCAAGGACGACATCGCCAAGATCCGCGACATCCAGCACCTGCTGAAGGAGCGCGGGTTCACGATCCAAGGCGCGAAGGGGCAGTTGCGCAGTGGGGACACGCACGAGGAGCACGTGAAGGAAGCCGTGGACCGGCTGGGCCGTGTGCGCGCGCAACTGTTGAAGCTGCGCGAGGAACTGGGCACGGCGGAGCAGTCCGAGATCGTGGCCGCGCTGACCCACAGAGCGGAGATCTTGCGTTCATCCGCGCAAGCAGCCCCGGCAGCAGGCGTTCCGCGGCTTCGCTCGACTTGACGGGCATGGCCGCTTGAACGCCCCACGGCGTCAGCGCTTCAGCAGATAGTTCTTCACGTAATCGGTGACACCTTCCTCCAGCGTGTGGAACGGCTTGTCGTAACCGATGCCGCGCAGCTTGCGCATGTCGGCTTCCGTGAAGTACTGGTACTTGTCCCGGATGTCCGCCGGGGTGTCGATGAACGTGATGTCCTCCGGACGGTCCATGGCCGTGAACGTGTTGCGCGCGAGGTCCACGAAGGTGCGCGCAGTGCCGCTGCCCAGGTTGTAGATGCCGTTGTTCGCCGGCACGCGGTGTTCCATCAGCCAAATGCACACGTCGCATACGTCCTTCACGTAGACGAAATCGCGCAGCTGCTCACCGTCCTTGTAGTCCGGGCGATGGCTGCGGAAAAGCTTCATGCCGCCGGTGGCGGTCGATCTGGGTGAACGCATGGAACACCACGGAGGCCATGCGCCCTTTGTGGTATTCGTTGGGACCATAAACGTTGAAGAACTTCAGGCCCACCCAGAAGTACGGATGCTTTTCCTGGGACAGCGCCCACTTGTCGAACTCGTTCTTGCTCTCCCCGTATGGGTTCAGCGGCTTCAACCGGAACGGCAGCGCGTCATCCGCATCGCTGTAGCCGAGCTCGCCACCTCCATACGTGGCGGCCGAAGAGGCATACACCAGCGGAATGCCGTAGCGCACGCACCGCTCCCACACCTGCTGGCTGTAGCGCACGTTCAGTTCGTCGAAGATGCGGTGGTCGAACTCGGTGGTGTCCGTGCGCGCGCCCAGGTGGAAGATGAACTGCACGAAGCGCTCGTTCGCGTCCAGCCAGGGGAAGAAGTCGTTGCGGTCCACCTTCGCGGTGAGCTTCGCTCCGGCCAGGTTCGGCTCCTTGTCCAGCCGCGCGAAATCATCCACCGCCACGATGTCCGTCCAGCCGCGCTCCAGCAGCGCATGCACCAGCCGGCTCGCGATGAAGCCCGCCGCCCCTGTGACCACGATCATGGTGCGAAAGTACCTGTTGGCAGGGGCAGGTTGCAGGCGCAGCTGGTAGACGGCAGGAGCAGGAGGCAGGCGCAGGAGGCAACGCGCTCGCTCCTGCTCCTGCCGGTTGTTCCTGCCTCCTGCCGTCCGCCAACTGCTCCCGGTGGGTTGGGCCTATCTTTGCCTGCCCTGCAACGGAACGATGGCTTTGGTACACATCACGCGCCGCGAGCGCTTCAGTGCGGCCCACAAACTGGCACGGCCCGACTGGCCGGATGAGAAGAACCTGGAGGTGTTCGGCAAGTGCGCCAACCCCAACTGGCACGGCCACAACTACGAGCTGTGGGTGACGGTGAAGGGCGAGCCCGATCCCCAGACGGGCTTCGTGGTGGACCTTTCCCTGCTGAGCAAATTGATCCATGAGCATGTGATCCACCATGTGGACCACAAGAACATCAACCTGGACGTGCCCTTCATGAAAGGCCGTTTGAGCAGCACGGAGAACATCGCCATCGCCGCGTGGGAGCAACTGGAGCCGCACATGGCCGGCCTGGGCTGCACCCTGCACTGCGTGAAGCTGAGGGAGACGGAGAACAACCACGTGGAATACTTCGGCACATGAACGACCCCGAACACGGCCATGGCCTGGGCGCGGAGAACGCGGCCGAAGGGTACCAGCGCATCGATCAGTTCGATCAGGCCAGCGTGGCCCGCATCAGCGCGCATTACGGTGACATCCTTTCCGCCATCGGCGAAGACCCCGAACGCGAGGGCCTGAAGCGCACGCCGGAACGCGTGGCCAAGGCCCTGCAATACCTCACGCACGGCTACGACCTGGACCCGGCCGCCATCCTGCGCAGCGCCATGTTCACGGAGGACTACAGCCAGATGGTGCTGGTGAAGGACATCGAGGTGTACAGCATGTGCGAGCACCACATGCTGCCCTTCTTCGGCAAGGCGCACGTGGCCTACATCCCCGACGGCCGCATCGTGGGGCTGAGCAGAGTCCCCCGCGTGGTGGATGCCTTCGCGCGCCGCCTGCAGGTGCAGGAACGCCTCACCAACGAGATCCGCGATTGCATCCACGACGCGTTGCGCCCCATGGGCGTGGCCGTGGTGATCGAGGCGGCCCACCTCTGCATGCAGATGCGCGGCATCCAAAAACAGAACTCGGTGACGACGACCTCCGCGTTCACCGGTATCTTTCTGAGCGATAACCGCACGCGCGAGGAGTTCATCAAGCTCATCAGCTCCAAACTGCACTAACACCCTTCTTCATGGAGAACGGCCTTTTCCAACCGCCAGCAGGACAACAACCCTTCGTCCACGTTGCTGATGCCGACACCACCCGTGCGTTCCTGGCGCGCGTATTCACCTACATGGGCCTCGCCATGGTCATCAGCGGGGTGATGGCCTGGTGGTTCGGCACCGACATGAGCATGCTCGACTACTTGCGCAGCCCGGAGACGGGAAAGCAGACCATCCTAGGTTGGGTCGCACTGCTGGCACCGCTAGGTCTTGTGTTCCTGATGGGCGGGATGGTCAACCGCTTGAGCGGTGCAGCCATGCTTGGCGTGTTCATCCTTTACTCCGCGCTAACGGGCATGAGCCTTTCCTACATCTTCCTGCTCTATACAAAGTCGTCCATCGGCGGCATCTTCTTCATCACCGCTGCGCTCTTCGGCGTGATGGCCGTGCTGGGCTACACCACGAAGACGGACCTGACCAAGCTGGGCAGCATCCTGATGATCGGCCTGATCGGCATCGTGATCGCGGGGCTCGCGAACGCATTCATCTTTAAGAACGGCACCATGGGCTATGTCCTGAGCATGGCCAGCGTGGTGATCTTCACCGGCCTCACCGCCTACGACATGCAGAAGCTGAAGAACATGGCAGGATACGTGGTGAACGGCACCGAGATCGCTCAGAAGATGGCACTGATGGGCGCCCTGAGCCTCTACCTCGATTTCCTGAACCTCTTCCTCGCGTTGCTGCGCCTGTTCGGCAACCGCCGGGATTGAAGCGGGCGCCAAAGCGAAAGAGCGAGAGGGTGCAAGGGGCCAAGGTTCCAGCATCCTCTCGCTCTTTCTGACCTTTTCGCTCTCACACGCTCCGGCCCTCGCACCCCGCCCCTGCTTTCCTGAAGCACCGCCCGCCCTACATTCACGCGCTCAACCCCACGATCCCCGATGACCGCTTATGTATTCCCCGGCCAAGGCAGCCAGTTCCCCGGCATGGGCAAGGACCTGTACGAAGGCGACGCCAATGCGCGCGTGTTCTTCGAGCATGCCAACAACGTCCTCGGCTTCAACATAACCGACGTGATGTTCAACGGCACGGAAGCGGACCTGAAGCAGACCAAGGTGACGCAGCCCGCCATCTTCCTGCATAGCGTAATCAAAGCGAAGGTGATGGGCGACACCTTCCAGCCCGCGATGGTGGCCGGGCACTCCCTCGGTGAGTTCAGCGCGCTGGTGGCCGCCGGTGCGATGGAGTTCAGCGACGCGCTGAAGTTGGTGGCCGCGCGCGCCAACGCCATGCAGAAGGCCTGCGAGCTGCAACCCAGCACCATGGCGGCGATCCTCGGCCTGGAGGATGGGAAGGTGGAGGAGGTCTGCAAGACCATTCCCGGCATCGTGGTGCCCGCCAACTACAACTGCCCCGGCCAGCTGGTGATTAGCGGCACGGTGGAGGCGGTGAACGCGGCCTGCGAAGCCCTGAAGGCCGCCGGCGCGAAACGGGCGCTCCTGCTCCAGGTGGGCGGTGCCTTCCACAGCCCGCTGATGGAACCCGCCCGCGCCGAACTGGCCACGGCCATCGCCTATACGCCGATCGTGGACCCCCGCTGCCCGATCTACCAGAACGTGGACGCCCGGCCGCACCGCGACCCCGCCCGCATCAAGGCCAACCTGATCGCGCAGCTCACCGCGCCCGTGCGCTGGACGCAAACGATGCAGCACATGCTCGCCGATGGCGCCACCAAGGTGGTGGAGGTCGGGCCCGGCAATGTGCTGCAAGGGCTCTTCAAGAAGGTGAGCCGCGAACTGGAGACGGCGGCGGCGTAAGGCTTATCGCAAACCGTGTTCTTCAGCTTCTTTTTGATCTGGTTCCTGCTGGCTATCCTGGCCGTTACGCTCGGCTCATGGAGCCTCGTCATACTCTTCTGGGACAAGAAGCTCATCCGATACATTGCGCTTCCGATCGCCTTAGTAGGCACGTGGTCTCTGATCGCCTTCTTCACTCACGACCCGAACAAGAGCGATGAAGCCCTCGCATGGCAAGGCCGTCATGCTCTTCGCACCTGTACATCGGGGTCTTCGCCAGATAGCACATGGAAGGGCCCAACGCTGATCGTCGAACCCGATCGTGTTTGCCTTGTTCTGGACTCGCTCAACGACGCCGCCCCGGTGATCGGCCGATGGAATTATGAGAACACCGAGGATTGGACATACCTGGAACTGGAATTCCCCGGTCATGCAGGCGTGCAAGTGACAGGTAGCCCTGAACAATTCAGCACCAACATTCCTTTCCCGATCAGCGGCTGCCAGTAAGCTCCCTCTCAACCCTTCATCTTCCGCGGATCCTGACGTGAATCGAAAATGTCGTTCACGACGATGGTATCCCCATCGATCCGATAAATGATCTTGAAGTCGCGAACGATGATACGCCGATGCCCGGCATTGGCCCACTCCAGCTCCGGTTCGAACTGTCCCGCTCCCGGATGATCCTTCAGCCAGCGGATCCTTTGCCGGATCGCGACCTCCAGTGCAAGCAAGTACGCCGATCGTAGTGCTTGGACAAATGCTGAAGCGAACGCCTCAAGCTGGTCTTCGCTTGCGCAAGGACAATGACCTTCACTTGTGTTCTCTCGGCTTGACAGGCTTCTCATAGAGCGAGTCGATGAACCCGCGCATATCCTTGTCGAACTCTTCCAAGGTCTGGTAGCGGCCAGCCTTCAGGTCCTCCTCCGAACGCATCACGCGCTGCACCAGATCGCTTTGGAATGCCACCCCTCGTGTACGGCGTTGGAGCACATTATCCACAAGGTCCAGGATGGCCGGATCCTTCTCCGACCCGATGAGCTTCTTCAACAGGGCTTTCTTGCGCTCGGTCGTCACGGCGTGTGGTTTTCTTCAAAGGTAACCTCGTCCTGGCGTGGTCCCTCACAGCATCGCGTTCAGCAGCTTCCCGCTCGCCAGCAGCTTGTGCAGGTAGGGCTCGCTCAGTGTGGCCTTGATCGCTGCGATGTGGTTCATGCTGTGGCAGTCGCTGCCCAGCAGTTCGTACCAGCCGTTGTCCACCAGCTTCTCGGCGACCTTGCGCGCCGTGGGGCCATAGGCACCCATGAGGGCCACCGTGTTCAATTGGAAGAGCACGCCGCGCTCCTTCAGGTTCTCATACTTGCTGAGGTCGTTGTGCCAGAACTGATAGCGCTCCGGATGCGCGAGCACGGGCTTGTAGCCCTGCGTCTGCAACTGGAAGATCACGTTCAGCAGGATGGCCGGCTCGGAGATGAACGGGAGTTCGAACAACACATGGTCGTTACCGAACGGGATCACCTGCCGCTCACGGACAAGCCGGTCGAACTCATGGTCCAGATAGTATTCCGCGGAGGCCTCGATCTCCACCGGAATGCCTTGCACGGCCAGTTCCTCGCGCACCCGTTGCAGGCCGGTGAGAATGATCTCCGGCGTGTTGCGGAACCCATCGGCCATCACGTGCGGGGTGGTGATGACCTTGGTGTAGCCCAGCTCGTGCATCGCGCGGATCAGCTCGATGCTGTTCTCCATGGTCTGCGCGCCGTCGTCGATGCCGGGGATGAAGTGCGAGTGCAGGTCGCAGCGCAACACGCTCAGGTCCGCGGGAGGAGCGGACGGGCCATTGCCGAAAAGCTTGCTGAAGAGGCCCATGGTCCAGGTGCTTGGTGCGGAGGGTCGATCCTACCGCTGCGTATAATGGTCCTTGTAATACTGCTGGTAGGCGCCGCTGGTCACGTGCTCGAGCCAGGCTTCGTTCGCGAGGTACCATTCCACCGTGCGTTCCAGGCCTTCCTCGAAGGTGATGCTCGGCCTCCATCCCAGTTCGCGCTCGATCTTCCCGGCGTCGATCGCATAGCGCAGATCATGCCCGGCGCGGTCGGTGACGTAGGCGATGAGCCCTTCGCTCTCCCCCTCCGCACGACCGAGCTTGCGGTCCATCAGGCGGCAGAGGAAACGCACCAGGTCGATGTTCTTCCACTCGTTGTGCCCGCCGATGTTGTAGGTCTCGCCGTCCGTGCCGGTGTGGAAAATGACGTCGATGGCCGCCGCATGGTCCTCCACCCAAAGCCAGTCGCGCACGTTCTCTCCCTTGCCATAGACCGGCAGCGGCTTGCGCAAGCGGATGTTGTTGATCATGAGCGGGATCAGCTTCTCCGGGAAGTGATGGCTACCGTAGTTGTTGCTGCAATTGCTCAGCACGAAGGGCAGCTTGTACGTATTGCCATAGGCACGCACGAAATGGTCGCTCGCGGCCTTACTCGCGCTGTAGGGGCTCTGTGGATCGTAGGCGGTCTCTTCGGTGAAGTAGCCGCCGTCATGCAGCGAGCCGTAGACCTCGTCCGTGCTCACGTGATAGAAGCGCTTGTCAGCGAAAGCATTCTTCCAAACCTCCTTCGCGGCGTTCAGCAGGTTCACCGTGCCCAACACGTTGGTCTCCACGAACGCCAGCGGATCGGTGATGCTGCGATCCACGTGGCTTTCGGCGGCCAGGTGGATGACGCCGTCGATGGCGTATTCCGTGAAGACCCGCTTCAGCGCCTCCGCATCGCGGATGTCCGTCTTGACGAACGTGTAGTTCGGGGCCTGCTCGATGTCGCGCAGGTTCTCGAGATTGCCCGCGTAAGTGAGCGCATCGAGGTTAATGATGCGGTACTGCGGGTACTTGGTGACGAAGCGGCGCACCACGTGGCTGCCGATGAAGCCAGCACCGCCGGTGATGAGGATGGATCGAGTGTAGGTCATTCGATGCGTAAATATCGATGAACGGCGGGCAATAGGGCCTTCGCTTCAGTCTCGCCAGGCCTCCAAGATCCTTGTCAACTGCTCCACCAGCGTGGGATGTACTTGTTGGTGATCCGGAAGATCTGCGTGTCGTCGATCGCCGCATAATCATGGACGATCCGGTGGCGAAGCCCTTGGATCTTGAACCAATCGATCGATGGGTTGGACAGCTTGACCTGCTCCGTGATCTTGTAGGCGGCCTCCCCAATGGTCTGCAACCGATACACGATGGCGTCACGCAATATCTCGTTCGCAAGGAAGGCTTCCAAGCTGATACCGTTCATGTCGCGCACCACCTTTTCGGCTGCCTCCAACATGTCGATGAGCCGCACTTTATCGTGGCGCTCAGACATGCTTCAGATCCTTCTCAATGAAGGCCATGTAATGCGGTTTCACGGCCGTGCGCATCACCAGATCCACCTTCCGCCGCATGATCCCCTCCAGATCGAAGGCGAGGTCGAAGTAGTCGAAGTCGGCATCCGGCTCGAATTCCACCATGATATCCACGTCACTATCGGGGCGGAAGTCGTCGCGCGTGGCCGACCCGAACACGGCCATGCTCTTCAAGCCGTATTTGGCGAAGAGGCGGGCGCGCTCGCGGCGCAGTACGGTGAGGATATCGGCCAAAGTGCGCATGGAAGCTCCAACGCCCAACACCGAATGGGGAATGACCGACCCTGCGCCATAAGCCGCTTGTGGCTCCGACACAGTAGAGGGTGGGCTGGACTTCCGCTTGGACATGGCCGCTCCGATATGTGCAAGTTAGCAAGAGATGGGACGGACGCTTCCGAAAAGCATGGCGACTTCTATCTCTTGAGGCCCGTGCGCCTATCCAAACTGAAGGGTCGCCAACCGCCGGGAGGGTCCCATTCCCCGGCCCCATGCAATACATCACCCTCTATGGATTCGATGATCACGCCATCTATTCCGAGTCTTTCCGTTCTCCACTTGATCCGACCGGGCATCTCAAGACACAGCAGGTCATGCCCACTTGCCACGTAGCAATGTTCTTGATCTTGGTAGAGATGCCCGAAGTATCCCTCAAGGTGTTCAACAAGCAGTGGCCTGTTCTGTTCGGTGTCAAAAAGATAAAGGTGCTCCTCATGTCCAACCACAAGCAGACCTTTCCATCGCCGAGCCTCTTTGAATGGGCTACAATGCACATCATACATGATCATGTATGCTTGCGTCATACCCTCCTCGGTGGTCTCTATGAGGTAGTCACATCCCCAATGAGAAATTGATGTCGCGCCAGAAATCAGGATCGGGGGCGCTCCAGCATAATCCCCCAACTCATCCACGAACAGATACCGTGCATGGCCGTCATGGGCTTTCATCTGAAACGACCTAGACGCCCCCTACAAACTCCAATACGTCAACCCCTTCACCTTCTTGCGGTAGATGCCCTTCAGGTCCACCAGCACGCCTTTCGGGGTGAGCATGCTCTTGAACCACGCCTCGTCCTTGCTGGCGTAGTCGGTGTGGTTCACCGCCACGATGATCGCGTCGTATGGGCCTTTCATCTCCTTGGCGAGCGTGTAGCCATACTCGTGCTCCACCTCCTCGGGATCGGCATGCGGGTCGGTCACGTCCACGTGCAGGCTGAAGCTTTGCAGTTCCTTCACCACGTCGGCCACCTTGCTGTTGCGGATGTCGGTGACGTTCTCCTTGAAGGTGGCGCCCATCACCAGCACGCGGGCGTCGCTCACGTTCTTGCCGGTGGCGATGATCTTCTTCACCGTCTGCTTGGCCACGTAGCCGCCCATGCTGTCGTTCACGAAGCGGCCGCTGTCGATGATCTGCGCGTGGTAGCCGAGCTCCTTGGCCTTGTACACGAGGTAGTAGGGATCCACTCCGATGCAGTGGCCGCCCACGAGGCCCGGCTGGAACTTGAGGAAGTTCCACTTGGTACCCGCGGCCTCCAGCACGTCGTACGTGTTGATGCCCATGCGGTTGAAGATGATCGAGAGCTCGTTGATCAACGCGATGTTCACATCGCGCTGCGTGTTCTCGATCGATCTTGGCGGCCTCGGCCACTTTGATGGTCGCGGCGCGGTGCACGCCCACGTCCACCACCAGTTCATACACCTTCGCCACGGTCTCCGCGCTCTCCGCATCGCAGCCGCTGGTGACCTTGGTGATGCGGCTCAGCGTGTGCTCCTTGTCGCCCGGATTGATGCGCTCGGGCGAGTAGCCGACCTTGAAATCCGTGATGTAGGTGAGGCCGCTCAAGCTCTCCAGCAGCGGCACGCAATCCTCTTCCGTGCAGCCGGGATACACGGTGCTTTCATACACCACGTAGTCGTTCTTCTTGAGCACCTTGCCCACCGTGCGCGTGGCGCCGAGCAAGGGCGTCAGGTCGGGTATGTTCTGCTGATCGATGGGCGTGGGCACGGCCACGATGAAGAACTCCACGTCGCGCAGGTCCTCGAGGTCCGCCGTGAACTGGATGTCGCAGCCTTGGAAATCCTCGGCGGGCAGTTCGTTGCTGGGATCCTCGCCGCGGCGCATCATGTCCACGCGCTTCTGGTTGATGTCGAAACCGACGACCTTGATCTTGCGCGCGAAGGCCAATGCGATGGGAAGGCCCACGTAGCCCAGGCCGATCACGGCCAGCTTCGCCTCCTTCCTCAACAACCGGTCATAGAGCTTGTTGTTCATCCCTCTTCTGGTAGATGCGTTCGATGATCTCGACCACCTTCAGCCCTTCGAGCGCATTGGTGGTCATGGTGTTGCGGCCGCGGAGCGTATCCACCACGTTCTGGATTATGTAGTGGTGGTTCTGCGCGCTGCCCTTGTATGCGCCGTAGTCGTTGGCCGGATTGGTGGGCGCGAGCTCCGGCATCGTGTAGTCCTTGATGTGGCAGTACTCCACCTGGTCCATGTACTGTCCGCCGATCTTCACGCTGCCCTTCGCGCCGATGATAGTAAGGCTGCTCTCGAGGTTCCGGTCCCACACGCTGGTGCTGTAGTTCAGGCAGCCCATACCGCCGTTGCGGAAGCGGAAGTTCACCAGCCCGCTGTCCTCGAAGGCGGTCAGGTCCTGGTGGGTGAAGTCGGCGAACTTCCCGTCGATGTCGGTGATGTCGCCGAACAGCCAGTACATGATGTCGATGAAATGGCTGAACTGCGTGAACAGCGTGCCACCGTCCAGGTCGGCCGTGCCTTTCCAGCCGCCCGGCTTGTAGTAGCGCTCGTCGCGGTTCCAGTAGCAGTTGAGCTGCACCATCAGGATGCGGCCGAGCAGGCCACGGTCCACCACGTCCTTGATCCACTGGCTGGGCGGGCTGTACCGGTTCTGCATCACGCCGAACACGTGGCGATGCACCTGCAGGGCCTTGAAGATAACGGCCTCGCAGGCGGCCTTGCTCAGCCCCATGGGCTTTTCGCACACCACGTGCTTGCGGGCCTCCAACGCGGCGATGCACATGGGCGCATGCAGACCGTTGGGCGTGCATACGTTCACCACGTCGATGCCGGGCACCTCGCGCAGCATCGTGTCCAGGTCGTTGAAGAACGGCACCGGATACGCATCCAGACCCAGATCGGTCTTGGAGCGCGTGTCGCACAGCGCCACCAGCTCCGTTTCCGGGTTGCGCGCAGCCATCTCCGCGTGGCGCTTGCCGATGTGGCCGCAGCCCACTACGGCGAACCGGATCTTTTCAATACTGCTCATGGCTCAGGGGGTCCGCGTCACGCGATCGTTCTTCAAAGCATAGCGCTGCCCGCTTTCCGGACAAGTGGCTTCGCCCTGTGCATCGAACACCAGCTTATGGCCGTACTCGCTCATCCATCCCATACGACGTGCAGGGTTGCCTGCCACCAAGGCGTGGTCGGGCACCTCCTTCGTGACCACGGCCCCCGCACCAATGAAGGCGAAGCGGCCGATGTCGTGCCCGCAAACGATGGTGGCATTGGCGCCGATGGAAGCCCCTTCTTTCACGAGCGTGCGAAGGTATTCCCCCCGCCTGTTCACGGCGCTCCGCGGATTTATGACGTTGGTGAAGACGCACGAGGGCCCCAGGAACACGTCGTCCTCACACTCTACGCCGGTGTAGATGCTCACGTTGTTCTGCACCTTCACGTTGCGGCCCAGCTTCACGCCCGGGCTTACCACCACGTTCTGCCCGATGTTGCAGTTGTCGCCGATGGTGCAGCCCGCCATGAGGTGGCTGAAGTGCCAGATGCGGGTGCCTTCACCAATGGTGCAGCCTTCGTCGATGACGGCGGTGGGGTGGGCGGTGTAGGACATGTGCTCATGTGCCCATGTGCTCATGTGCCCATGGGGTCCGGAAGGGTTGCGAAGGTACCAAAGGGCTGGCGTATCTTACTGGGGCAGCGTCCAGCGCGATCGGGACGTCTTATTCTCAGCACCCGACTTCCATGCGAACGATATTCCTTTCCGTCTGCACCGTGGCCGCCCTGACGCTGACCGCCCAAAGCTGGTGTCCGCCGGGGGCGGTCTGGTACTATGATGCTTCCTTTTGCATGGGTGGCTGCCATGGGTACGTGTGCATGAAGGAAGCGGGCGATACGATCCTCCAAGACCAATCCTGTTCCCGCATCGAACGAACAAGGGCATATACCGCCCTAGGGGACCCGGAGGTCCGCTTGGATACGCTGACGGAACTATACACCTACTCGGATGCGGGCATCGTATGGATGTTCGATCCGGAGCTCAATGCGTTCGACACCCTCTACAACCTCAATGCCATTCCAGGCGACACATGGCAGTTGATCCATTTGCCGGGACCGATCACCAGTGACGCCTACCTTACCGTTCTGGACACGGGGACCATTCACATCAATGCCCTTCCTCTTCGTTGGCTATCCGTGGAGCACCATTATCCAGGTGCCGGGCCCAATGACCATCTCGACACGCTGATCGAACGCATCGGTTCCATCGTCTCCTACATGCTTCCCTACGACTTTCCCAACGGTTTCGTGGATGGGCAGGAGGGCGGCACCTTCCGCTGCTATCGTGATGAGGCATTCCCGACCTTTTCCGTAGTGGACGGTCCATGCGACCTGTCCCTGGAGATCGCGCAACACCCACACACGCGCAACCACCTGCAACTGCTCACCAACCCTATCACCACGGACCTGATCGTTGACCTTCCGGCGGAAGCCATGGGCCGGAGCGCACTATTGCTCGATGCTTCCGGACGGATGCTGCGCCAAGTATCCATCACCGAACAACGCTTCCATTGGTCCCTCGATGACCTTTCCAGCGGCACGTATATCCTATGGGTGGTGCTACCGGACGGCCCACAACAGGTGCGCGTTGTGAAGCTGTGATCAGAAGCGATGGCATTTGATCGCGAACGAAGTGGTGGGCCCTCCAACGAAGAGGCTCATATCCCGGCCAGGAGCCTTTCCCTATCGTCCGCGTTCACCAGTCCCAATGCAAGGAGCGTACGGATCAGCGTGGCGAAGTCCGCTGCATCCGGCCGCTCCACCTTCCACCGCACGTGCCGCAGCCATTCGCGCGCCAGTTCCTCGCTGAAGTCCGCGTTCCGCATCACCAGTTCCACGGAATGGGGATCGCTGGGCAGGGAGGCGGCCTCGTCGCGCAGCACGGACAGCGCCGCCTGCATCACCGCTGCATGGTCGCGGATGAAGTCCTCGCGGGCCACGATGGTGAAACCCGGCCAATCGCCCCGCACCACGTCCACGCAGCGCATCACACCGGCCTCCACGTAGCGGGAGGTGACGAATTCCTCCCACAGGAAGATCACGGGCGGATCGTGCGCCATGCGTTGCGCCGCGCCTTCCATGTTGTGTACCACCTCAAGGTCCTCCGCATGGGGCCGCCAACCCACTTGTTCGGCATGCAGCATCGCCATGATGTGGCTTCCGCTGCCAAGGCGGCTGATGGCGTAGTGTACGCCCTTCAGATCGGCGCCGCCACGCAACGCGGATGACGCGGGCACATGCACGCCCCACGGCAGCGGGCTTTCCACGAAGGTGCTCACGATGCGGTGCGGGCCGCCGTTCAGGATGTCGCGCACGGCACCTTCGGTGACGAGCACGGCCATGTCCAGTTCGCCATCGCGCAGCATCTGGCACATGCGGCCGGTACCTTCATGCACGGTATGCCATTGCAGGTCCACACCGGCTTGCGCGAAGCGGCGTTCCTCCATGGCCAAGTGCCACGGCAGGTTGTACGGCTCGGGGACACCGGCTATGCGGAGGGTCATTCCAAGGAAAGTCTTGCTCGGATGGCCGTCCGGGTGACCCTGCGTTTCCCGTGTACCACGGTGATCACGGACAACCGATCGGGCGCGGCGACCCAATAGATGATGCGATAGCTTCCGTAGGCGATCTCCCGGATGCCGGGATCCTTCACCTCCTGCACCGGATGGCCGATGAGCGGATGCTCCTCCAATACCAGCGTCCGTTCGAGGATCCCGACCTCGGTCCGCTGGGCGTAGTACGGCGAGCTTTCCGCGATGAAGGTACTGATGGCATCAAGATCCTTCCGTGCGCGGTGGGTCCACGTCACTTCAGCCATTTGCGCTCGATGTGGGCGCGCATCTCCGCCATGGACAACACACGACCGGCCTTGGCATCGGCGAGACCTTCCTCCACTTTCTGGAGCAGCACGATACGCTCGATCAGCTCATCCGCGTCGAACCGTTCGGGCATCTCCCTCAAGGTCCGCAGAACGGCTTTCTTGGACAAGGTGCGTTGCTTCGTTGCCATGCGTCGTGCGCCTTACCCGATGGGCGGTGGCGAAGACGAAGTTAGCCTTACTTCCGCGAATACTTCCCGAAGTCGAAGTGCTCCTTCTCGTTGAGTTCCTGCGGGGTCAGCGAACGGAAATATTCGTACGTGCGGCGCATGCCTTCCGCGCGGTCCACCTTCGGCTGCCAGCCCAGCAGCTTCTTCGCCAAGGTGATGTCCGGCTGGCGTTGCATGGGGTCGTCGCTGGGCAGCGGCTTGTAGATCAGCTTCTGCTTGGTGCCGGTGAGCTTCAGGATCTCCTGCGCGAACTGCTTGATGGTGATCTCCTTCGGGTTGCCGATGTTCACCGGACCGGCATAGTCGCTCAACAGCAGGCGGTAGATGCCTTCGATCAGGTCGTCCACGTAGCAGAAGCTGCGCGTCTGGTCGCCCTTGCCGAAGATGGTGAGATCCTCGCCGCGCAGGGCTTGGCCCATGAAGGCGGGTACCACGCGGCCATCATTGAGGCGCATGCGCGGGCCGTAGGTGTTGAAGATGCGCACCATGCGCGTTTCCAGCCCGTGGTAGTGGTGGTAGGCCATGGTGATGGCCTCTTGGAAACGCTTGGCCTCGTCGTACATGCTGCGCTTGCCCACGGGGTTCACGTGGCCCCAGTAGGTCTCGGGCTGCGGATGCACCTTGGGATCGCCGTACACCTCGCTGGTGCTGGCCACGAGGATGCGCGCCTTCTTCGCCAGCGCGAGGCCCAGCAGGTTGTGCGTGCCGAGCGAGCCCACCTTCAGCGTCTGGATGGGGATCTTCTCGTAGTCGATCGGGCTGGCCGGGCTGGCGAAGTGCAGGATGTACTTCAGCTCGCCGGGCACATGCACGAACTTGCTTACGTCGTGGTTGTAGAACTCGAAGTCCTCGCGCTTGAAGAGGTGTTCGATGTTCTTGAGGCTGCCGGTGATCAGGTTGTCCATCCCGATCACGTGGTAGCCTTCCTTCAGGAAGCGGTCGCACAGGTGCGAGCCGAGGAAACCGGCGGCACCCGTGATGAGGACGCGGGTCTTGGGGGTGTGGGCGGGTTGGCGTTTGGCCGTTGTCGTCGTTTTGCCGACCCGCCCCGCCTTCGCCGAGCTACGGCGGGCACTGTGGGTCGACGCTACGGGTGCGCTGGACAATGCCTGTCGGGTCCGAACACGCGCGTTGCCGGAACCTTTGGTGTTCGCCGGGGTCTTTTTCGTTGCCATGTGTTCAGGCCGTGGCCTTGGTGTTCGCCTTCGGACTGTGCGCCGCCGTTACCACGTTGCGGCCAATGCTCACGTAGTGGAACCCCTTCGCCTTCATCTCGTCCAACTCGTACAAGTTGCGACCGTCGAAGATGGTGCGCTCTTTCAGGCTCTTCTCCAAGCAGGCGAGATCGGGCGTGCGGAACAGTGCCCACTCCGTGCAGACGATGAGGGCATCGGCGCCGGTGAGCGCGTCATACTCATCCTTCGCGTAGCTGATCTTGTCGCCGATCAGCTTCTTCACGTTGGCGGCACCTTCGGGATCGAACGCGGTGACGGTGGCACCGGCCTTGGTGAGCGCATCGATCATGTACAGCGCGGGCGCTTCGCGGATGTCGTCGGTATCGGGCTTGAACGAGAGGCCCCACATCGCGAAGTGCTTCCCTTTCAGGTCGCCGCCGTAGTAGGCTTCGATCTTCGGCATCAGCGCGGTCTTCTGCTTCTCGTTCACCTCCATCACGCTGTTGATGATCTGAAAGTCGTACCCGGCCTCCTTGCCGCTCTTGGCCAGCGCCTGCACATCCTTGGGGAAGCAGCTGCCGCCGTAGCCGATGCCGGGGAAGAGGAAGCGCTTGCCGATCCGCGTGTCGGTGCCCATGCCGATGCGCACCTTGTCCACGTCGGCGCCCACGGCCTCGCAGAAGTTCGCGATCTCGTTCATGAACGTGATCTTGGCGGCGAGGAAGGCGTTGGCGGCGTACTTGGTCAGTTCGGCGCTGCGCTCGTCCATGAAGATGATGGGGTTGCCCTGCCGCACGAAAGGTTTGTACAGGTCCTCCATCAGCTTGCGGGCGCGCTCGCTGCTGGTGCCCACCACCACGCGGTCCGGCTTCAGGAAATCGTCCACGGCGAAGCCTTCGCGCAGGAACTCGGGGTTGCTCACCACGTCGAATTCCACCTTGGCATATTGGGCCACTGCGGCATGCACCTTCTCGGCGGTTCCCACGGGCACGGTGCTCTTGTCAACCAGCACCATGTAGTGCTTCATGATCTTGCCGATGTCACCGGCGGCCTTCAGCACGTAGCTCAGGTCGGCGCTGCCATCCTCGCCGGGCGGCGTGGGCAGGGCGAGGAAGACGATCTGCGCGTTCTCCAAGGCTTCCGCAAGGTCGGTGGTGAAGCGCAGGCGGCCCTGCCGGATGTTCCGCTCGAAGAGCACGTCGAGGTGCGGTTCGTAGATGGGCACTTTGCCATCCTTCATCATCTGCACCTTCTCGGCGTTGATGTCCACGCAGATCACGTGGTTGCCCGTTTCGGCGAAGCAGGTCCCCGTTACGAGGCCCACGTATCCTGTTCCTACTACTGCGATGTTCATGGTTCCTTGTTGAGGAAAGGTGAATGGCGAATGGTCAATGGTGAATGGCAGGGATGCTCCCATTCGCCATTCGCCAGTGACCATTCACCTTCGGCATCATGCGTTGAAATATGCCTTCACCGTGCTGGTGATGTGCGTGAGTTGTTCGTGGTCGAGCTCGGTGCTCATGGGCAGGCTCAACACCTCGTCGCAGAGCCGCTCGGTGACGGGCAACGATCCTTCCGGGCAGCGTTCGCTCCTGTAAGCGTTCTGCAGGTGGCAGGGCACCGGGTAGTAGATCATGGCCGGTACGCCGTGGGCCTCGAGGTGCTTCCTCAAGCCATCGCGGTGCCCGCCGGTGATCCGCAGCGTGTACTGGTGGAACACGTGGGTGCTGTCCGCGCTGCGCATGGGTGCATGCACGTGCTCCAGGCCGGCGAAAGCGGTGTCGTAGACCCCGGCGGCCTGCTGCCGGGCGGCGGCATAGCCATCTAGGTGCTTCAGCTTGATGCGCAGCACGGCGGCCTGCAACGTATCCAGCCGGCTGTTCACGCCGATGGTCTCGTGGTAGTAGCGCACATCACTGCCGTGGTTGCACACGCGGCGCAGGCGCTTCGCCAGGTCATCGTCGTTGGTGAAGAGCGCGCCGCCATCGCCGTAGGCCCCCAGGTTCTTGCTGGGAAAGAAGCTCGTGGAGGCGATGTGGCCGATAGCCCCCGCCTTCCGCTTCGCTCCGCCCGCAGTGTAGTCCGCGCCGATGGCCTGGGCGTTGTCCTCGATCACGAAAAGCTTGTGCTTCTCGGCGATGGCCATGATGGGCGCCATGTCGGCCACCTGGCCGAAGAGGTGTACGGGCACGATGGCCTTGGTGCGCGGGGTGATCTTCCGTTCGATGTCCGCGGGATCCAGGTTGAAGGTGCCCGGCAGCACGTCGGCGAAAACGGGCGTGATGCCCAGCAAGGCAACCACTTCCACGGTCGCCACGAAGGTGAAGGAGGCGGTGATCGATCTCATCGCCCGGCTTCAGGCCCAGGGCCATCATGGCGATCTGCAGGGCGTCGGTGCCGTTGGCGCAGCCGATCGCATGCTTCACCCCAAGGTATGCGGCGAGCTCCTGTTCCAGGGCCTTCACGTCGGGGCCATTGATGAACGCCGCGCTTTGGAGCACCCGCGCGATGGCCGCGTCCACCTCGGGCTTGATCTTCTCGTACTGGCCGACCAGGTCGACCATCTGGATGGGTCTCATCGTTGGTGTCCCGCTTGCCGCGTGCATGGGCTCCGCGAAGGGCGGGCGAAGATAACCAAGCGGCAGGCTGGCGGCCGGAGGGGCGGTGTGTACGCCGGGCCCCGGCTAACTTCGCCCGCCATGCGCCGGTCCCTGCTCCCCCTCATGCTCGCCCTGTCCGCGTGGATGCCCTCCTACGCACAAGGGGGGCTGCGGGATACGACCCTCACCATCATCCCGCTCACCCTCAGCTATGCCTACCAGTTGCCTTCGGGCGACCTGGCCAACCGGTTCGGGGCGAACCACAACCTCGGCTTCAGCAGCATGGTGAAGTTCACGAGCAACTACACCTTGGGCCTGGAGGGCTCCTTCCTCTTCGGCAACCACGTGAACGAACGCAACATGCTGTCGGAGCTCACCACGAGCAACGGCCGCATCGTGAACCAGGATGGCGAGCCCGCCCAGGTGTTCCTGTTCGAGCGGGGCTATACGATCATGGCTACCGTCGGGAAGATCATCCCCGTGGTGGGCCCCAACCCCAACAGCGGCATCCTGCTGAAGCTGGGCGGCGGCTACATGCGCCACAAGATCCGCATCGAGACGCAGAACGACGTGGTGCCGGCGCTGGAGGACGAATACATCAAGGGCTACGACCGCCTTTGCGCCGGTCCGGCGATGATGGCGTTCGTGGGCTACCAGCACTTCGGCAACCACCGCCTGATCAACTTCATGATCGGCTGGGAGATGAACCTAGGCTTCACCCGGTCCCTCCGGCCGGTGGATTTCGCCTCGGGGCGTTCCCTGGACGGTGGCCGCATGGACGGCCTGAACGGGCTGCGCTTCGGCTGGACGCTGCCGATCTACCGGCATGGCGACGACCGCATCTACTACCGTTGATGCCGGCGCTGTACGATACCGCGACGGGCCTCTATCATTCCGGCATCCGCTGCGCGGCCGCGTTCAACGCCAAGGCGAGGCGCTGGCGTGATGGACGCCGCGGCCTGTGGCAACGGCTGGAACAGCATGCACCGGCGCTCCAGGGCTGCCTGTGGATGCATTGCGCGAGCGTGGGCGAGTTCGAGCAGGGACGGCCCGTGCTCGAGGCCATCAAGGCGCAACGGCCAAACCTGCCGGTGCTGCTCACCTTCTTCAGCCCCAGCGGCTACGAGGCGCGCCGGAACGAACCCCTCGCCACGCACGTGGACTACCTGCCGCCGGATTCCGCCGCCAACGCGGAACGGTTGATCCGCCTGGTGCGCCCGCGTGCCGCAGTGTTCGTGAAGTACGAGTTCTGGTACCACCACCTGCATGCCTTGCGGCGCGGGGGCGTGCCGACGCTGCTGGTGAGCGCCATCTTCCGGCCGGGACAGCCCTTCTTCCGGTGGTATGGCAGCGCATGGCGGCGCATGCTGGCCTGTTTCACCCAAATACACGTGCAGGACGACCGCTCGGCGGCGCTGCTGGCACCGCTCGCACTGCCGGACGTGTGCGTGAGCGGCGACACCCGCTTCGATCGCGTGGCGGCGATCGCGCGGACGACGGAGGAACTGCCGATCGCCGCGGCCTTCCGCGGGGAAGGACCCGCGCTGGTGTGCGGCAGCACTTGGCCGGACGATGAGAAGCTGCTGCTGGGCGCCCTTCCCGCGGTGCATGCACCGGTGAAGCTCTTCGTGGTGCCGCACGAACTGGGCGAGGCCCAACTGGCGGACATCGAAGCGCGCTTCCCGAAACCGCTTGCGCGCTGGTCGGAGCTGGAGGGCGCGCCGGCCGATAATGTGCGGGCGTTGCTCGGCTCCGGCCGCACCGGCACCCTGCTGGTGGACCGCATGGGCCTGCTCGCACGGCTCTACCGGCATGGCGACCTCGCCTACGTGGGGGGCGGTTTCGGCGATGGCATCCACAGCCTGTTGGAGGCTGCTGCCTGGGGGCGACCGGTGATCTTCGGGCCGCGCCACACCAAGTTCGCCGAGGCGCAAGGGTTGATCGACGCCGGTGGCGGTTCCGAGGTGCGCAACGCGCATGACCTCTCCGATGTGCTTCAGCGCCTGCTCAATGATCCCGCTTCGCTGGCCGTGGCATCGGCTGCCGCGCGGGGTTACGTGCAGGGGCGCACGGGCGCCACGGAACGCGTGGTGCGGGGGCTTCTTCCCTATTGCTGAACGCGCTCGGAGGGCCCGGCTATCTTTGGCCGTTCCCGCATGGCGGGCCGCTGCATATGAGCTTGAAGGACGTTAACGCCAGCCGCTCGCTGCTCTCCTATTCCAAGGTGCAGAAGCTCATTTCCCGGGCCATCCGCTGCAATCCGCTCTTCTTCCGCAAGCAACGCATCAAGGACCTCCGATACCTGGACCTCGGTTGTGGCCGGTACCCCGAGCCCACCATGGTGAACCTGGACTACCACTGGCTGCCGGGTGTGGACGTGTGCTGGGACCTCACTCGCCCGCGGATGCCCTTCTCCGATGAGCGCTTCACCGGCATCTATACGGAGCATTGCATCGATGGCCTGCCGCACCGGTATTTCCTGCCGATCCTCCGCGACCTGCACCGCGTGCTCGAACCCGGCGGTGTGCTGCGCATGAGCTTTGCCGATGCCGAGCTGTACTGCGACCTCTACCAACGGCGCAAGACGGACAAGAGCGTAGCGATCCCCTACGGCGAGAACGAGGCCACGGCGATGATCAGCTTGAACCGTGCGATGCGGCATCCGTGCCACACCTTCCTGTTCGACTTCGAGACGCTGGCGCTCTTCCTGAGGGAGGCCGGTTTCCGCGCGGTGCATCGCCGCCGTTTCCGCGAAGGCCAGGACCCCGCCCTGCTCGTGGACCGTGCGGAGCGCGCGGACGAGAGCATGTATGTGGAAGCCGTGAAGTGACCCTCCGCCTCAGTGCAACTTCGGGTTCCCTTGATGCCGGTCCGCGTCGCGGGCGGTCTTCTTCACCATGCGCGCCTCCCACGCGGCCTGCAGGTCCGTACCGGTCTGGTTGGCCAGGCAAAGCACCACGAAGAGCACGTCGGCCAGCTCTTCGCCGAGGTCCTTGGCCTTGTCGCTTTCCTTCTCGCTCTGTTCGCCATAGCGCCGCGCCAGGATGCGCGCCACCTCACCCACTTCCTCGGTGAGCATGGCCATGTTGGTGAGCGCGTTGAAGTAACGCACCCCCACGTCGCTTATCCAGCGGTCCACTTCGGCTTGGAGCGCCTTGATGTTGCCGTCCATGCGACGAAGATCGTGCTACTCCCGCAGCTTGCTGTCGATCACGATGGTGACCGGGCCATCGTTGAGCAGCGACACCTGCATGTCCGCGCCGAACTCGCCGGTGCGCACGCGGTGGCCCGTGAGCTCGCACAGCAGCTGCTTGGCGCGCAGGTACAGCGGGACGGCCTCCTCAGGTCGCGCGGCGCGGATGTAGCTGGGGCGGTTGCCCTTCTTCGTGCTGGCGTGCAGCGTGAACTGGCTCACGAGCAGGATCTCGCCCTGCACTTCGTTCACGTCCTTGTTCATCACGCCTTCCCCGTCGGCGAAGAGGCGCATCCGCGCGATCTTGCCGCAGAGCCAGGACAGGTCCTCGTCGGTGTCGCCGGCCTCCACTCCCAGCAGCACCAGCAGGCCCAGGCGGATGCATGCGCGCTCCATGCCGCCGATGCTCACGGCCGCCTCGCGCACCCGCTGCACCACGGCGCGCATCAGTAGGCGTGTTCGTTCACCCAGCGCGCCTTGTTGCCGGGCTTCTCCTCGTCCTTCTTCCCGCTGATCGCGTCGAGCCAGCTGCCGTACATCGGGTTGGGCAGCAGGATGAAGTAGTGCTGGAGCGTATCGGCCATCGCGTCCACGCGCGGCTTGCCATCGCTCACGGTGCGGTCCTTCAACGACTGATCGAAGTCGGTGAGCTGATCGCCGCAGAGCAGCGCCACGTAATGGTCCTTGCTCACGGCGGCCCGGCGGGCCGTCTTGTCGCTGGTGCCTTCCATCACCATCACGTGCGCCTCGTCCACGGAGGGGAAGCCTTCCTGAAACAGGTTCCGGATGGTGACGGCCTTCTCCTCCACGCTGCGGTTGGAGATGTAGAACACCGCGCAGCCGCGGCCGGCGGCGTACTTCAGGAATTCCACGGCGCCCGGGAGGGCTTTCGCGCGCGCCTTGTTACACCACGCGGTCCATTCGGCCGGCTGATAGGTGTGCGCGTTCTTCACGCCCGTTACCTGGTACGGGGAGTTGTCGAGCACGGTCTCGTCGATGTCCACGATCACCGCGGGCGGCAGGGTGTGCGGCCGTTGCAGGTTCTGGTCCAGCCGGATCCGCGCCAGCTCGTAGCCCTGCTGGTAGAGGCGGTACACCTCGGCGCTGGCGTTCTGGTAGATCACCGCGTCGACACTTTGTTGCGAAAGTGTGCGGCCCGCATCCGCCGCAGGAGCGGAAGGCATCGTTACGGCGCGTTGCTCATGGCAAGCTACAAGGGCCAGGGCGCCAACCGCCAGGAAGAGGTGCTTCATCATCTGATGTTCTGATCGGCCGATCTTCTGATCGCGTTAGTCCAGTCGGTACGGGCTTTCCTCGTCCACGCCGTTCACCATGTCCACATAGCTGTGGTAGCGGCTCGCGGCGATGGTACCCTCTTCCACCGCCTTGATCACCGCGCAGCCCGGCTCGTTCATGTGCTTGCAGTCGTTGAAGCGGCATTGGCCCTTCAGCGCGAACATCTCGGGGAACTGGTCCACGATCTCCTCCGGCTTCATGTCCACCAGGCCGAACCCTTTCACGCCGGGCGTGTCGATGATGAACGTGGGCGGGCCGCCGTCCGCCGGCAGGTGCAACTGGAACATCTCCGCGTAGGTGGTGGTGTGCTGGCCTTTCTTGCTGTAGCCGCTGATCTCCGTGGTGGCCAGGTCCAGCGCGGGGTCGATGGCGTTGATGAGCGTGCTCTTCCCCACCCCGCTGTGGCCGGCCACGAGCGTCACCCGGCCGTGCAGCAAGGCTTCCACTTCCGGCACGCCGATGCGCTTCAACGCGGAGGTGATCACCGTGCGGTAGCCGGCGCCCCGGTAGACGTCCTCGTATTCCGCCAGCGACCCCAGCTCTTCATCGCCGTACGCATCCACCTTGTTGAACACGATGACGGCCGGCACCCGATAGGCTTCCGCCGTTACGAGGAAACGATCGATGAAGCCGTAGGAGGTGCGCGGGCGGGCGAGCGTCACCAGCAGCAGGGCCTGGTCCACGTTCGCGGCGATCACGTGCTTGTGGTGCGAGAGGTTCACCGAGCGCCGCACGATGTAGTTGCGGCGGTCGTGCAGTGTGAGGATGGACCCGGGCACGTCGTCGCCCACCTGCGGGGTGAACTCCACGCGGTCGCCCACGGCCAGCGGGTTGGTGGTGGTGTAGCCCTTGATCCGCAGCTTGCCCTGCGCCACGCAATCGTGCAGCGAGCCGTCCTCCCCGCGAACGCGGTAGCGGCTGCCAGTGGAGCGCATGACGAGACCGGTGGGCATGGCGCAAAGATGGAGCCTTCATGTGCTCATGCGTTCATGCCCCTCTCCGCTGCGTTCCATGGGCAGATGAGCACATGGCGCGTGAGGTCGTGCGGTGGGCCACATGGGCACATGTACTTTCGCCCCATGTCCATCTCCGTCCGCAACGTCACCAAGGTCTATGGCGCGCAAAAGGCGCTGGACGATGTGTCCTTCACCATCGGCGGCAGCGAGGTGGTGGGCTTCCTGGGACCGAACGGCGCCGGGAAGAGCACGATGATGAAGATCCTCACCTGCTTCCTGCCGCCCACCTCGGGCGATGCGGAGGTATGCGGCTTCGACATCCGGGAGGCGAGCATGGACGTGCGGCGCAACGTGGGCTACCTGCCCGAGCACAACCCGCTGTACACCGACATGTACGTGCGCGAGTACCTGGAGTTCGTGGCGGGCATCTTCAAGCTGAAGAACGTGGCGGCGCGGGTGAAAGAGATGATCGGCACGGTGGGCCTGGAGCGCGAACAGCACAAGAAGATCGGCCAGCTGAGCCGCGGCTACCGGCAGCGCGTGGGCCTGGCGCAAGCCCTGATCCATGAGCCCCGCGTGCTGATCCTGGACGAGCCCACGAGCGGCCTCGATTCCAACCAGCTGGAGGAGGTGCGCGCCCTCATCAAGCGGATCGGGCAGGAACGCACCGTGATGCTGAGCACGCACATCATGCAGGAGGTGGAGGCCATCTGCGACCGCGTGATCATCATCGACCGCGGCCGGCTGGTGGCCGACGACAAGGCCCAGGCGCTGCGCAGCGCCACCCGCGAACGCGAGGTGCTGGAAGTGGAGTTGGACGGTGCGGTGCAGGCCGCCGCGCTGGAGCACATCCCCGGCGTGCTCAAAGCCGAGGCCCTCGGCGGTCACCGCTGGCGGCTGACGGCCGACGCCACGCGCGACGCCCGCCCGGCCGTATTCCAGTTCGCCGTGGACAAGGGGCTGAAGGTGCTCACCCTCCAGAAGGCCGAACGCGGGCTGGAGGATGTGTTCAAGGAATTGACCGCACGGCCCTAGCCGTTGCTCAATCCACCACGATGCGCCGCACGATGGTGCGCTGTGCGCACCGCAGTTGCAGCAGGTAGCTCCCCGCCGGAAGCCCGTCGCGATCCAGTTCCAGTTCGTTCGCGCCGACAAGCCCATCACGCACCGTGCGGCCAACAGCGTCCAGCAGCCGGTAGCTGAGGATCGGGTCGCGCACGCTCCGTACGAAGGACCGGTCGTGCAACGGCAGCGGGACGATGCGAACGCCCGCATCCTCCGGCTCCGCGATGCCGGTGCAGATCTGCACGCTCACGGTGGTACTGGCCCGGCCGATGCACGTGCCATCATCCACCGCGTAAACGATGGTGTGCGTGCCCAAGCCCGCCGCCGCAGGATCGAGAACGGCCCCGCTCACACCCGGGCCGCTATAGCTGCCCCCCGGCGGCGATCCGGCCGTCAGGGGGAACGGGGCCGCATCCAGGCACACGATGTCGTGCGTTTCCACGTAGCTGACCTCCGGTGCGGGTAGGCCGACCACCTGGATGAGGTCCGGCTGGCTGGTGCCGCAGCCGTTGTAGGCGTACAGCGAATAGAGCCCGCTGATGCCCGCGTGCCAATCCACCTGCACCTGCTGCAAGGTGTCCACGTGCACGACGTTCTGTGCATCGCGCCACGCCCAATAGCTGTTCGGGGAGAGCGTGGTGAGGTAGGCCGTATCCTGGTCACAACCGATGAGCTCGTCCTGGTCCGGCAGGATCACGGGCGGGTCCGGTAACACACTGTCCAGGGTGATGGTGAACGCGGTGTCGATGACGTCGCAGCTGGCCACCCGCAAGCCGTAGACCCCGGTCGCTGTGGCGGCGATGCTGTGGGGACCCAGGATGAACGTGCCATCGGGAAAGGTCCATCCGGTCGACAACCACAGCTCGTTGCTGTTGGTGACGCTGATGTTCAGGAAGACGGATCCACCGGTACAGAACGAAGCGTCCGCCGGCAGGCCATCGGCATCGGTGAACACGAGGTGCGGCGACGGTGGCGGTGGGAAGAAGCGGACGTGCCACGAGCCGGACGTGTCCGTGTTGCACGCGTTGCTCACCGTGACGTGGTACTGGCCACTGTCCTGCACGGCCGTGATCGCAGCGGTGGTGCCGGCGGCGGTGCCGTTGCTCCAGATGCCCGGCGTGTACAGGCCCCAGGGGCCTTCCACATTGTTCTTGAAGATCGCCGTCTGGCCGGGGCACATGAACAGGTCCTCGTGGAACCGCTGCCCGCTGCCATCGGTGATCGGCGGCGCCTGCGCGCTGTCCAGATGGGCCACATGCACCGTATTGCTGAAGCTGAGGCCGCAGGCCTGCTGGTAACGCACGTAGTATGCGCCAGGTGCATTCACGCCTACCGTGGAGGATATCGCACCGGTGCTCCACGTGCCACCGTTGTTACCGGTAAGCAGCGCCGTATCGCCGTTGCCGCACAGCAACGTGTCCCCGGTTATGCTGCCGGCGGTGAACGATCCGGGGTTCACGGTGATGATGATCGGGGGCGGCTGTGTGGTGCCGCATTCATTCGCCAAGGTGCAGGTCCAGGCGCCTTCATCGGCTCCGGCGATGGCGTCGAAGGTGAGCTGCTGGTCGGCCTGGGCAGGATCGACGATGCCGTTGCGGCGCCATACCACGCTCGTGGCGTTCACGTTCCGCAGGTCATAGGTGAACCGCGCGCCGGCACATACCTCGAACTGCGTTGTTGCACTGGGCCTGTAGTTCGGCTTGCGGCAGACCTCCACCAGCGAGCCGGTGGCCCCGTGACCGGAAACCTGCTCATCGGCCTCGAACTGCAGGGCCGCTTTCAGCAGCAAGGTGTCGGCCACGGGATCGTATTCGAACAGGCCATTGCGGAACGAGCCGTAGATCCTGCCGTTGGTGGCGCCGAGCAAGCCGCCGAGCACACGCGCTCCAATCACCTCACGTCCCGGATGATCCCCGTAATCCACCAACTCGTCCAAGGTGTTCTGCTGCGGATCATACGCATACAGCGCTTGCGTCTGGTCGATCTCTTGGAACGGCACCCAGGGCTCTCCGGCCACTTCCCCGTACCATCGACCATCCGCCCCGATGGTCCAGCCGTTCCAGGGGTTGTGCAGGTCCGTGGTGTAGTCGCGCTCCTTGACGATGGCGTGCGATGCCATGTCGAAACTGATGACCGTGCCTTTTCCCGCGATGTCCTGATCGTTCATCGGGACCTCCGCGGAACGCGGAGAAGTAGAGCTTGCCGTTGCGCTCGATGATCTTGTCCCCGTTCAATGGGTACCCATCGTTGGTCTGCACGTCGAAATAGCTGATGGACCCGTTGTCCACGTCGATCCGTACCACCTGTTGGGCCTTGCACCGATGCAAGGGGGAGACGCCATACAAATAGCCATCCGACCCGCGGATCAAGGTCCCCTGTAGGCTCGTGTTGGCGAAACGGCCATCTCCACAAAGCGTGCTCGGGAACTGGGCCATTTGCACGATGCTGTCGTTCGCGGTGAAGAACTTGAACAGGGTGGCGCGAGCGGTATTTGTACCGGTATGTCCGATCAGTACACCGGGTCGTAATTCCATCAAGCTGCTCCAGAGGGGGGGCTGGTCGAACACCGGATACTGGGATGAACCGAACCGAACAGCGATGTGTACGCTGTCGGTCACCGGATCGATCCAGAACAGATCGCCCTTCATGGGGGGGCTGTTCGTTGTGTAGGTGATCCCGTAAAGCCGTCCGTTCGAGGCGGCAAGCAGTTCGCTTCCCGATGCCATCCGCCCCAGATACTGGCCCGTATCGAACGGCACCACCTGTTCGGGATGCATGGCCCCCTCGTCCACACGGAAGATGCCGCCATACCGATAAGGGTCCGTCGCGCTGCTACCCGCACCTTCCGCAACACCCCAATACTGCCGTTGCGCATCGGCCGCACCGACCTGCAAAAGCAGGTACGCCGCAAGAAGGGAACGCGTGGGAATGCGCATGCAAGACATGAATGGATATCGAGGATGGATCCAAGGGAAAAGACGTGTCAAGGTAGAAAAGGATGCCGTCCATTTCGTAACCCGATCGATCATGCTGGTCCGAACCTGGATAAGGCCGTGAAGATCGCCGGATTTGCCGTTCATGGCCGATGCGTTTCCTTTGCGGCGCTTCAACAAGCACGACCTTCTTTCCCATGCCCTACCTCTTCACCTCCGAATCCGTCAGCGAAGGCCACCCCGACAAGGTCGCCGACCAGATCAGCGACGCGCTGATCGATCACTTCCTAGCGTTCGATCCGCAGAGCAAGGTGGCCTGCGAAACCCTGGTGACCACCGGCCAGGTGGTGCTCGCCGGTGAGGTGAAGAGCAAGGCCTACCTCGACGTGCAGGAGATCGCCCGCGAGGTGATCCGCAAGATCGGCTACACCAAGAGCGAATACATGTTCGAGGCCCACTCGTGCGGCGTGCTCAGCGCCATCCACGAGCAAAGCCCCGACATCAACCAGGGCGTGGTGCGCAAGAAGCCCGAGGAGCAGGGCGCCGGTGACCAGGGCATGATGTTCGGCTACGCCTGCCGCGACACGGACAACTACATGCCGCTGCCACTGGAGATCAGCCACCTGCTGCTGCGCGAGCTCGCCGCCATCCGCCGCGAGAAGAACAGTAAGATGCCCTACCTCCGCCCCGACGCGAAGAGCCAGGTGACCATCGAGTACGGCGACGACCACAAGCCCCTGCGCATCGACGCCATTGTGGTGAGCACCCAGCACGACGACTTCGGCACGGAGAAGGCGATGCTGGACCGGATCAAGAAGGACGTGGTAGAGATCCTCATCCCCCGCGTGAAGAAGCAGCTGCCCAAGCGCGTGCAAGCGCTCTTCGGCAACGACATCCAGTACCACATCAACCCCACCGGCAAGTTCGTGATCGGCGGTCCGCACGGCGACACCGGTCTCACCGGCCGCAAGATCATCGTGGACACCTACGGTGGCAAGGGCGCGCACGGCGGCGGTGCCTTCAGCGGCAAGGACCCCAGCAAGGTGGACCGCAGTGCGGCCTACGCGGCACGCCACGTGGCCAAGCACCTGGTGGCGGCCGGCGTGTGCGACGAAGTGCTCGTGCAGGTGGCCTATGCGATCGGCGTGGCCAAACCCGTGGGCTTCTACGTGAACACCTACGGCACCAGCAAGGTGAAGATGAGCGACGGCCAGATCGCCCGCACCATCGGCGCATTGAAGGAGTTCGACATGCGCCCGTACTTCATCGAACGGCGCTTCGCCCTGCGCACGCCGATCTACAGCGAGACCGCCAGCTACGGCCACATGGGCCGCGAGCCGCGCGAGATCACCAAGGTGTTCAAGAACGCCGGTCAGGAAACGAAAGTGAAGGTGAAGCTCTTCCCGTGGGAGGAACTGAACGCGCTGGCCGCCGTGAAGAAGGCGTTCAAGCTCTGAACGGCTGAAGGCTGAATGTTGAAGTGTGAAGGCTGAAGTGGCTCGTCAACAAGCTCCACTTCAGCGTTCAGCCTTCACACCTCAGCCTTCGAGCGAAGCGATCGACTGCACCACCACGATCCCTGTCTCCACTTCGTTGCTCATGTGCAGGGCGCGGTCGGCCAGGCGCACGTTCAAGCGGATGCTGTCGCCCTCCGTGCCCGGTAGCACCGGGTAAGGCTTCAACGCCACGGCGATATCGCCTTCCAAGGCCTTGTTCTGCCCGGTGGGCGTGATCACGGGGATGCGGTAGTACAACGGCAGCGTGAAATCCTGCAACACCCAGGTGCCATGCTCCCGCGCGTAGTAGTCCACGAACAGGTTGTGGTACCACTGGCTGCCGGGCGCGAAGTTCCCGAGCGTATCCCCCTGTGCCAGCCCGATGTCGCCATCACCATCGGTGAAGGAGATCACCAGCGAAGCTGAATCGCCGAACTGCTTGAACTCCTTGAAGGTGATCTTCGGCTCCACGGGGAACTTCTCCGTTCTCAGACAGCCGGAGGCCACCACGAGCAGCCCCAGCACCAAGGCGGGTACTTTTGCCGCATTCCAACGCCGGTCCTTCATCGTTCCCCAAAAGTACGCGTGCCCGCCCCGTCCATCGATCCCGCCCTGCTGAACGCCCCCTTCGCCGTGGATGGGCATGCGTCCTTCAACGCCCTGGCGCTGGAGCTATTTCGCCTGCACGCGGCCCACAACCCCGTTTACCGTGGATTCCTGGCGGCCCTAGGGGTGTCGCCCGAGTCCATCGGCCACGTGGACCGCATCCCCTTCCTGCCCATCCGCTTCTTCAAGGACCAGCGCGTGCTGCTGGAGGGATCGGAGCCCGCCGTCACCTTCACCAGCAGCGGCACCACCGATGCCATCACCAGCAGCCACCATGTGCCCTGGCCCGCCTTGTACGAACGATCGTTCCTCACTTCGTTCCGCGCGGCATACGGCGACCCGGCACAGTGGCGCATCATCGGCCTGTTGCCGGCCTACCTGGAGCGGCAGGGCAGTTCGCTCGTATACATGGCCGAGCACCTGATCCGCGCCAGCGGCGACCCGTTCAGCGGCACGTACCTGTACCAGTATGATCGCCTCGCGGACGTGCTCCGGCGGAGCGAGGCGGAGGGCAGGCCCACCCTGCTGCTCGGCGTCACCTTCGCCCTGCTGGACCTTGCGGAAAAGCATCCGATGCCGCTGCACCACACCACCATCATGGAGACCGGCGGCATGAAGGGACGGCGCCCCGAGCTCGTGCGCGAAGAACTGCACGGCATCCTGAAAGAAGCGTTCCAGGTGACGCACATCCACAGCGAGTACGGCATGACGGAGCTGCTCTCGCAAGCCTGGTCCACCGGCGAGGGCCGCTATCGCTGCCCGCCGTGGATGCAGGTGCGCATCCGTGACGCGAACGACCCCTTCGCACGCGTGGAGGATGGCCGCACCGGGGGCATCGACGTGATCGATCTGTGCAACGTCGCCAGCTGCCCGTTCATCAGCACGCAGGACCTCGGCCGCCTGCATGCGGACGGTTCGTTCGAGGTGCTCGGCCGGTTCGACCACAGCGATGTGCGGGGGTGTAGCTTGCTCTATGAGGGTTGACCACCCTGTTCCGAAAAAAGCAGCGCGGGTGTCGCTTCTCGACTACGCTCGAAGTGACACATCAAATTATTTGTCACCTCGAGCGCAGTCGAGAGGTGACTTCTGACCCTATCTAGGCGGATCTTATTCTACGAGCTGGCCTTTAAGGCTTTCGGATCATTGAAGCTGAGGACGAACGGGTTGGTCTTCCCCTTTTGAATGAGCAGATAACGACCGTGCATGAGGTCTTGCTCCTTCACGATGGCTCCATCCAGAACTTTTTCCCCGTTCAGTCTTAAGGCTCCGGCTTGGACGGCTCTCTTAGCCTCACCACGTGAGGGATAGACATGGGCGTCGACGGACACCAGATCGATCACAAGCCGAGCCGGACCGAATGGGTCAGGAAAGCGTGATCCCGGTAACGTACTAGAAGCGTTCTCCCACGTTTCCTCTGACCACGAACAAAAATCTCCAGCCTTCAAACTCTCAAAGATCCTGGTCGATTCTGTCTCGGCATTGCGTGCCGCATCAGCACCATGCACCATTGTGGTGATGAACGCCGCCACTTCCTTCTGCAAGCGACGTTCATGCGCGGCCTTAGCGTGCTGCTCGACGAGCGCCTCCACCTCGGCCCGTTCCCACGTGGTGAAGATGTGCGCGAAGCGCGCCGCATCGGCGTCGGTCGCCTTCACCCAGAACTGGTAGAAGGCGTACGGCGAGGTCCGCTCCCCATCCAGCCACACGTTGCCGCTCTCGCTCTTGCCGAACTTGCTGCCGTCGGCCTTGGTGAGCAGCGGCGTGGTGATGGCGTAGGCCTCGCCTCCACCCATGCGGCGGATCAGTTCCGTGCCCGTAGTGATGTTGCCCCACTGGTCGCTGCCACCCATCTGCAACGTGCAGCCCATGTGCTTGTTGAGCCACCAGTAGTCGTACCCCTGCACCAGCTGATAACTGAACTCGGTGAACGACAGCCCGCTCTCCAGGCGGTTCTTCACGCTGTCCTTCGCCATCATGTAGTTCACGGTGATGTGCTTGCCCACCTCGCGGATGAACCGCAGGAAGCCCATGTCCTTGAACCAATCGTAGTTGTTCACCAACCGCGCGCCATTGGCCGTGGCCGAGAAATCCAGGAAGCGCTCCAGTTGCCTGTGGACGCAGGCCTGGTTGTGGCGCAGCGCATCCTCGTCCAGCAGGTTGCGTTCGCTCTTCTTGCCGCTGGGATCGCCCACCATGCCCGTGGCACCACCCACCAGGGCCACCGGCTTGTGGCCACAGCGCTGGAAGTGTACGAGCATCATGATCTGCACCAGGTTGCCCACGTGCAGCGAATCGGCCGTGGGGTCGAAGCCGATGTAGCCGCTGGCCGGCCCCTTCTGCAAATGCTCCTCCACGCCGGGCATGCTGTCGTGCAACAGCCCCCGCCAGCGCAGTTCCTCGATGAAATTCCGGACGGCCATGGCGCTCTATGCTACTGCTTTTCAGGCAGGCCGCGAAGATAGCCGGTGCGTCCACCGGAATATCTTGCGCGGCTTCATGGACCTGGTCACGGGAGGAACGGGCATCGTCGGCAGCCACGCACTGGCCGAACTGCTGGCACGCGGGCGCGCTGTGCGTGCGCTGGTGCGTCCGGGCACGGACCGCTCGATCGTCCGGCGCGTGCTGTGCCATTACCACCCCGATGGCGACGTGCGCTTCCAACGGATCCAGTGGGCCGAGGGCGACCTGTTCGACATGGCTTCCCTGGCCGATGCCATGCGCGGCGTGGAGCACGTGTACCACGCGGCGGCGATGGTCTCCTTCGATCCCCGCGACCGCGCCGCGCTCTTCGCCACCAACATCACCGGCACGGCCAACGTGGTGAACGCCGCGCTCGAAAGCGGCGTACGGCGCTTGTGCCACGTGAGCTCCACCGCCTCCATCGGCCGCCGCGACGATGGCGCGCTGACCACCGAAAGCACCCCGTACCGGCAGACACAGGACACTTCCCCCTATACGATCAGCAAGCACGACGCGGAGCTGGAGGTGCAACGCGGCATCGCCGAGGGCCTTGATGCGGTGCTGGTGAACCCCTGCGTGGTGCTGGGGCCCGGCCTGGCCGGACGCAGCAGCATGACGATGATCGAACGGTTGCGCAAGGGCTCGCGGTTCTTCCCGCCTGGCGCCAATGCCGTGGTGGACGCACGCGACGTGGCCACCGCCATGGTACGCCTGATGGAGAGCGGACCCAGCGGGGAGCGCCACCTGCTCATCGGAGAGAACGTGAGCTACGAACGCCTCTTCGGACTGATGGCAAAAGCCGCCGGGCACGCGCCACCGGCCTTCCGATTGCGCCCTTGGATGCTGGGGCTGGCCTGGCGCATGGAGGCGTTCCGCACGCTGTTCGGTGGCCGCCCGATGATCACGCGCTACACCGCTGCCACCTCGCTGCGCCCCACGCGCTACGATGGATCGAAGGCCGAACGGGTGCTGGGCATGCGTTTCCGGGACGCGGAAGAGGCCGTGGCGAACACCATGGCCTTCGTGGACGCTCAATGAGCGGTGCTGTCGGCGGGAGCGGCCTTCGCGTCCTGCATCTGCTGCAAGCGGACGAGCACGTCGTCGTAGACCGCCTTCAGTTCCTTGGGATGCGCGGCATAGCTGTCATAGGTCGCCCTGAATTCCGCCTGCGTCACGCCTTCCTCCCGGAACAGATCGTCGTAATACTGCTGGATCGGACTGTCCGTGCGGCGGTCCACGTTCATCTCGTGGCCGAGCCGCGCTTCGATCATCAATGCACCGGTGAGCACCTGCACGAACTTCCCGCGGTCCAGCGGCGTGGGCGGAAGGGCCTCCCGGTCCCCGCAGGCGCCGAGGAGCATCACCCAGGCGAGCAGCAGCCTCCTCATCGGTCGAACAGCAGGCGTTCACCGCGCACGGAGCGGTCCACGCGGCCGTCCGCATACGCGGTGTTCCCGTTCACCCAGGTGCGCAGCACGCGCGCCCGGAAGCGCTGCCCTTCCAATGGCGACCAACCGCATTTGTACTCCAGGCCGGCCTGCTCCACGGTCCATGGCGCATCGAGGTCCACGAGCACAAGGTCGGCCTGGTAGCCTTCGCGGATGAAGCCGCGGCGCTGGATCGCGAACAGGCGTGCGGGCGCGTGGCACATCTTCTCCACCACTTGATGCAGCGTGAACACCCCTTCGTGCATCAGTTCCAGCATGGCCACGAGCGAATGCTGCACCAACGGCGCGCCGCTCGGGCAGTTCGCATAGGGCCGCGCCTTTTCTTCCAGGGTATGTGGCGCATGGTCCGTCGCCACCACGTCGATGCGCCCATCGATCACGGCCTGGCGGATCGCCGCACGGTCCGCGGCCGTCTTCACGGCCGGGTTCCATTTGATGCGCGTACCCAGGCCGCCATAGTCGGCATCGGTGAACCAGAGGTGATGCACGCAGGCTTCCGCGGTGATGTGTTTCCCCTCCAGCGGACCGGGCGTGAACAGCTCCAGCTCACGCGCCGTGCTGATGTGCAGCACGTGCAGCCGCGTGCCATGCTCCCGCGCCAGTGCCACCGCGGCACTGGATGAACGGTAGCACGCCTCCGCGCTGCGGATCAGCGGATGCTGTTCCATCGGGATGTCGTCGCCGTATCGGGCCACGGCCTCCGCCATGTTCCGCCCGATGGTGCCTTCGTCCTCCGCATGCACGGCCAGCAGCATGTGGGCCTTGCGGAAGAGGTTGTCGAGCACCTGCGCATCGTCCACGAGCATGTCGCCGGTGCTGCTGCCCAGGAAGGCCTTGAGGCCGCACACGGTGCGCGGATCGGTGCGCAACGCCTCCTCGATGTTGCCGTTGCTCACGCCCATGAAGAAGGAGTGGTTCGCCACGCTGGAAGCCTCGCCCAGCGCGAACTTCCGCTCGAGCAGTTCCTGCGTGAGCGTTTGCGGAACGGTGTTCGGCATCTCCATGAAGGAGGTGACGCCACCGGCCACCGCTGCGGCCGATCCGTGCGCGATGTCGTCCTTGTGGGTGAGGCCCGGTTCGCGGAAATGCACCTGGTCGTCGATCGCACCCGGCAGCAGGTGACGGCCGCGCGCATCATGCTCAGGGACGCCGGGCGCACCACCGATGCCTTCTTCAGCGATGCGCTCGATGACGCCGTCGCGCACCAGCACGTCCGCATGGAACGTGCGGCCTTCGTTCACCACCTGCGCATCGCGGATGAGCACGCTGTTCATCTTACCCGGGGTTGCTTGATGCCGAAGCGCATGCGCACCACGCCGAGGATGGCCTCGCGGAAGATGTTCGCACTCATCTTGCTCGATTCCTTCACGCGGTCTCTGAAGGAGATGGGCACTTCCTGGATCCGGAGACCAGCGAGATGCACGCGGTACTTCATCTCGATCTGGAACGCATAGCCCACGAAGCGGATCTCGTCCAGCGGCAGGACCATCAGCGTGGCGGCGCGGTAGCACACGAAGCCGGCGGTGGTGTCGCGCACGCCGAGCCAGAGGATGGCCCGCACATAGAGCGATGCGCAGTAGCTGAGGATGATGCGGTCCCACGACCAATCGCGCACCTGCCCGCCCTTCACGTAGCGCGAGCCCACGCTCATGTGCGCGCCACCGGCGCAGGCCTCGTAGAGCCGCACCAGGTCGTTCGGGTCATGGCTGAAATCCGCGTCCATCTCGAAGTAGAACGCGTACCCCCTCTCCAGGCCCCACTTGAAGCCTGCGATGTAGGCGGTGCCGAGACCCAGTTTGCCGGGGCGCTGCAACAGATGCAACCGCTCCGGCCATTGCGCCTGCAGCTCCTTCACGATCTCCGCCGTGCCATCGGGCGAATTGTCGTCCACCACCAGCACGTCGAAGGCGGGCGTGAGCCGGAACACGTGCGCAAGGATGTCACGGATGTTCTCCTTCTCGTTGTAGGTGGGAATGATGACGAGGCGCGCGGGCACGGGTGGTTCTGCTGAAGGGCCTTTCGATGGAGCGGCCGCGGGAATGGCGCGAAGATAACGGGCGGCCGTCCGGCCGCTGTCCTCAGCGGACGAGCGTCACGTGGCCGATCTTCTCGAACCGGTCCTTCGTGTACTGGTCCCTGCCGATGAGGCGCCACACGTACACGTCCTGCGGGGCCGGGCTGCCACCAGGCGAAACGCCCGTCCAACGGTCCTCGATCCGGGTGGTCGAGAAGAACCGCTGGCCCCAGCGATCGAAGATGTAGAGCTGGTATTCGTCCGGGTCCACGCCATCGAGCACCGGCGCGAAGCTGTCGTTCACCCCATCGCCGTTCGGCGTGAAGGCGTTCGGCGCGTTCACGGTGGCGGCAAGCGGGATGCGGAGGTCCTGGCAGAGGGTATCGGTGCAGGCCGATGAGGCATAGGCCACCAGGCAGATCGTGTACAGGCCCTCCCGGCCCTGCGGGAACGTGAAGAGGCCCTGCTCATCCGTGGAGGAACCCAGTCCGGCATAATCCCATGCGTAGGCCGTGGCTCCCTGGCTCTGGTTCACGAACATCACCAACGGATGGTCGGCGTTCAGGTGTTCAGCCAATGGCCGGAAATCCGCGATGGGCGCATCCAGCACCTGCACGCCGCCATCCACCGTGAACATGGCCACACAGCCGTTGCCACCGTCGATCGTCAGGGTGACCGCGTAGGTGGCGGCGCTGTCGTAGGTCACCACCTGCGGTGCGCAGTCGTTCACCAACGTGCCGTTGCCCAGGTCCCAGCTGCAGGAGCCGCCACCGGTGTACGTGCTCGCGAAATGCACTTCAGCAGGCGCGCAACTGCCATTGCCTATGGCGGTGATCTGTGCGTCCGGGGCGGCCAGGATCGTCGCATGCACCACGGCCACCGCTTGCGGGCAAGGGGCTTCCGCGGTCACCGTGTAGGTGTAGTCGCCTGCGGCCATGCTGGATGGATCCAACCGGCCATCGCTCACCGCACCGTTCGGATCCATCCAGGTGCCACCCGCATCCGGCGTGCCGTTGAGCAGCCCGATGAGCGCCACCGGATCGTGGTCCGAGCAGAAGGTGACCGTGCTGTCCGCACCAGCGGAGACCGGCCGCGCGATGGTGATGGTCAAGGAGGCTTCATCCGCCACACAGGGCGCAACGGCATCCAAGTGATAGGTGTAGACACCGGCCGCACCGCTGGATGGATCGAACGTGTCCGCGACCGCCGATCCATTCGCACTTCTCCATGTGCCGTTCGCATCGGGCGTTCCACCGAGCAGGGTCAGCAGGGATACGGTAGCGTCCGATGCGCAGAACGCATGCTCCGCATCGGCACCCGCATCGGGCGCATGTTCCACGCCAACGGTAACGGATGCACTTGCGGACGGACAAGGCGGCACACCGGCCACCGTGTAGGTGTATGCACCGGGCGCACCCACTGCGGGATCGAAAGTGCCGTTGAACGGCTGCGTATCCGGACCGGCCCACACGCCACCGGCATCGGGCGAGCCGCCCAGCTCATGGAAGAGATCGATCGCATCGCTCGTACTGCACAGCGTGACAGCACCGGGAGAACCCGCGTTCGGCGGTGCGCTCACCGTCACGGTCACTGTGGCCGACGCATCCGGACAGGTGGTGGTGGTGCCCACGGTATAGGTGTACGCACCCGGCCGATCGCTGGCCGGATCGAAACCGGCATCCGCGATCGGGCCATCCGGACCCACCCACGTGCCGCCCGCGTCCGGTGTGCCGCCCAGCGCGGCGAACAGGTCCACCGGCTGCCCTACGCCGCATAATGGAAGGGCACTGTCCTGCCCCGCGTTCGGACCGGCCGATACACCGATCGTAGCCGTGGCCGAGACCTGCCCGCAGACCGCACTTCCAACCGTGTAGGTATAGGTTCCAGGCGCGGAGGATGCGGGGTCGAACGTATCGCTGACCGCCAGCCCGCCCGGACCGGTCCACGAACCGCCGGCATCCGCGGTGGCACCCAGCACGGCGATGAGCGCGAAAGGCGCATCACCAGCGCATACCGTGCGCGCACCGCTCACACCAGCCCGTGGAGGCTGCTGCACGGTCACTGTCACGGTGGCTGCATCACCAGCACAAGGCGGCACCGCCGCGATCGCATACGTGTATACGCCTGCGGTCATCGTCGCCGGATCGAACAGGCTGCCGATGATCGGGCTCGGACCGCTCCACGTACCGCCAACATCGGCACCTGTCAGATAGTGCGACAGATCCACCGCAGCATCCGTCGCGCATAGCGTAACAGTGCCGTTGATCCCCGCGTTCGGCGTGCTCGTCTCGTTCACAGTGACCGTGGCCTGGGCATTCGCGCAGGGGGAAGTGCCCGTTACCGTGTACACATAGGCTCCTGGCGTCATCGTCACCGGATCGTACTGTCCGCCGACCACCGGGCTCGGACCGCTCCACGTACCGCCTCCATCTGCGCCCGGGAGCGAGGCCAGCAATGCCACCGCACTGCCCTGATCGCATACGCTCAACGTGGCGCTTGTGCCTGCGTTGGGGGGAGCGTTCACTGTTACTGTCACCGTAGAGGATGCACCTGCGCACGGAGGCACTGCCGCGATCGTGTAGGTGTACACGCCCGCGCTCATCGTCGCTGGATCGAACAGGCTGCCGATGATCGGGCTCGGACCGCTCCACGTACCGCCTCCATCCGCACCCGTCAGGTAATGCGCCAGATCCACCGCAGCGTCCGTAGAACATAGGGTGACAACACCGTTGATCCCTGCGTTCGGCGTGCCGGTCTCGCTCACGGTGACCGTGGCCTGGGCGTTCGCACAGGGAGGCGTGCCCGTTACCGTGTACACGTAGGCGCCCGGTGTCATCGTTACCGGGTCGTACTGTCCGCCGACCACCGGGCTCGGACCGCTCCAACTGCCTCCTCCATCCGCGCCGGGGAGCGAGGCCAGCAATGCCACTGCACTGCCCTGATCGCATACGCTCAATGTGGTGCTTGTGCCCGCATTGGAGGGAGCGTTCACTGTTACAGTCACCGTGGAGGATGCGCCTGCGCACGGAGGCACTGCCGCGATCGTGTAGGTGTACACACCCGCGCTCATCGTCGACGGATCGAACAGGCCCCCGATGATCGGGCTCGGGCCGCTCCACGTACCGCCTCCATCAGCACCTGTCAGGTAGTGCGACAGACTCCACCGCAGCGTCCGTAGCGCATAGCGTGACGGTGCCGTTGATCCCTGCGTTCGGTGTGCTCGTCTCGTTCACAGTGACCGTGGCCTGGGCGTTCGCACAGGGAGGCGTGCCTGTTACCGTATACACATAGGCGCCCGGCGTCATCGTCACCGGGTCGTACTGCCCACCGATCACCGGGCTCGGGCCGCTCCAACTTCCGCCTCCATCCGCGCCCGGAAGCGAAGCGAGCAATGCCACCGCATTGCCTTGATCGCATACGCTCAATGTGGTGCTTATGCCCGCATTGGGGGGAGCGTTCACTGTTACCGTCACTGTGGAGGAAGCACCCGCGCACGGAGGCACTGCCGCGATTGTATAGGTGTATACACCCGCGCTCATCGTCGCTGGATCGAACAGGCTGCCGATGATCGGGCTCGGACCGCTCCACGTACCGCCTCCATCCGCACCCGTCAGGTAGTGCGCCAGATCCACCGCAGCGTCCGTCGCACACAAAGTGACGGTGCCGTTTCCCCCTGCGTTCGGTGTGCTTGTCTCGCTCACAGTGACCGTCGCCTGGGCATTCGCGCAGGGGGGCGTACCCGTTACCGTGTACACATAGGCTCCCGGCGTCATCGTCACCGGATCGTACTGCCCACCGACCACTGGGCTCGGACCGCTCCAACTGCCTCCTCCATCCGCGCCCGGGAGCGAGGCCAGCAATGCCATCGCACTGCCTTGATCGCAGACGCTCAGCGTGGTACTTGTGCCAGCATGCGGCGGCGCGTTCTCTGTCACCGTGACCGTGGCCGATGCGTTCGCGCAAGGCGCAATGCCCGTGATGGTATAGGTGTAGATGCCCGGCGTCATGGTGGCCGGATCGTAGGTCCCGGTGGTCGCACTCGGGCCCGTCCATGCACCACCCGATTGTGGCGTACCGCCCAAGCGAGTGAAGAGATTCACCGGTGCATCGCTCCCACAGATGTCCAGCGTGCCGTTCGTGCCCGCATCGGAAGTAGCGTTCTCCGTAACGGTCACGGATGCCTGATCGTTCGCGCAGGGGGCCGTGCCCAGGACCGTATAGATGAACGTGTCCGAGCTGTTGGTGGCCGGATCGTATATACCGGAGAACGGCCTGCCTCCGGAGCTCGTCCACGTGCCGCCCGTTTGTGCGGTCACACCCAGGAGCGGGAACAGATCGGCCGCTGCGCTCCCTGCGCAGATGTTGAGCGTAGCGTCGTTACCCGCGTCCGGCGCCACATGCTTGGTGATCGTTACGATGGCCGCGTCCGGAGCACAACCCGGGGCCCCAGCGACCTGGTAGGTATAGATGCCTGGATCGATCCACCGTCGGGTCGTATAGGCCGCCGAAGGATGCAGCGGGGGGACTCTGTCCATGTGCCGCCCGCCTGGGCCCCACCACCCAGGAGCGGGAACAGGTTCGTCGGCAAGCCATTGCTACAGATGTCCAGCACCGCATCGATGCCTGCGTTCGGCGCGGCATTCTCTGTCACGGTCACCGTCGACGTCGCGTTCACGCAGGGCGCTGTACCCGTTACCGTATAGGTATAGACGCCTGGGTCCATTGTCGCCGGATCATAGTTGCCACCGGTCACCGGGCTCGGACCGCTCCACGTACCGAGGGGTGACGGCGATCCGCCCAGTTGTGCGAAGAGGCTTTGGCCGGCACTGTTGCTACAAACGGTCAGCGTGCCGTTCGTGCCTGCGTTCGGTGCAGCGTTCTCCGTCACTGTCACCGTCGCATTCGCATTCGCACACGGCGCTGTGCCTGTTACCGTATAGGTGTATACGCCCGGATCCATCGTCAACGGATCGTAGTTCCCGCCCGTCACCGGACTTGGACCGCTCCACGCACCAATGGCCGACGGCGAGCCACCCAAGCGGCCGAGCAAGGCCACTGCCGCGTCCGTGCTGCAGATCGTCAATGTACCGTTGGTGCCTGCGTTCGGTGCGGCGTTCTCTATCACCGTCACTGTCGCCGTGGCGTTCGCACACGGCGCTGTGCCTGTCACCGTGTAGGTATAAACGCCCGGATCCATCGTCGACGGATCATAGTTCCCGCCCGTCACTGGGCTTGGACCGCTCCACGTGCCAGTGACCGATGGCGATCCACCCAAGTGACCGAGCAACGCCACCGCTGCGTCCGTGCTGCAGATCGTCAAGGTGCCGTTCGTACCTGCGTTCGGTGGTGTGTTCTCCGTTACCACTACCGTCGCCGTTGCATTCGCGCACGGCGCCGTACCCAACACCGTGTACACGTAGTTCCCCGGAATTCATCGTCAACGGATCGTAGTTCCCGCCTGTTACCGGGCTCGGGCCACTCCATGTACCACCCATGGCTGGGGATCCTGTCAACTGCGCAAAGAGGCTCTGGCTCGTGCCGTTCGCACACACCGTCAACGTACCGTTCGTGCCCGCGTTCGGCGCTGCGTTCTCCGTCACCGTCACTGTGGCCGTTGCATTCGCACACGGCGCCGTGCCTGTCACCGTATAGGTGTATACACCCGGATCCATCGTCGACGGATCATAGTTCCCGCCCGCCACCGGACTTGGACCGCTCCACGTGCCGGAGGCTGATGGCGATCCACCCAAGCGGCCCAGCAACGCCACCGCCGCGTCCGTGCTGCAGATCGTCAGCGTGCCATTCGCACCTGCGTTCGGCGCTGCGTTCTCTGTCACCGTCACCGTCGCCGTGGCGTTCGCGCATGGCGCCGTGCCTGTTACCGTGTACACATAGTTCCCCGGATCCATCGTCACCGGGTTGTAGCTCCCACCCGTTACCAGGCTCGGTCCGCTCCATGTACCACCCAAGGCCGGGGATCCCGTCAACTGCGCAAAGAGGCCCTGGCTCGCGCCGTTCGCGCATACTGTCAGTGCACCATTCGCACCTGCGTTCGGCGCTGCGTTCTCCGTCACCACCACCGTCGCCGTCGCGTTCGAGCACGGCGCTGTGCCTGTCACCGTGTAGGTGTATACGCCCGGACCCATCGTAGCCGGATCGTAGTTCCCGCCCGTCACCGGACTTGGACCGCTCCAGGTACCGAGGACCGATGGCAATCCGCCCAAGCGACCGAGCAACGCCACCGCTGCGTCCGTGCTGCAGATCGTCAAGGTGCCGTTCGTGCCTGCGTTCGGTGGCGTGTTCTTCGTTACCACTACCGTCGCCGTGGCGTTCGCGCATGGCGCTGTACCCAACACCGTATACACATAGTTCCCCGGGTCCATCGTCACTGGGTTGTAGTTGCCGCCGGTCACCGGGCTCGGACCGCTCCACGTGCCGAGAGCCGACGGTGAGCCGCCCAGCTGTGCGAAGAGGCTCTGGCTCGTGCCGTTCGCGCATACTGTCAGTGCGCCATTCGCACCTGCGTTCGGCGCTGCGTTCTCTGTCACCGTCACCGTCGCCGTGGCGTTCGCGCATGGCGCCGTGCCTGTTACCGTGTAGGTGTATACGCCCGGATCCATCGTCGATGGATCGTAGTTCCCAGCCGCCACCGGACTTGGGCCGCTCCACGTACCAGTGACCGATGGCGATCCACCCAAGCGGCTCAGCAGCGCCACCGCCGCATCCGTGCTGCAGATCGTCAGCGTGCCGTTCGTGCCCGCGTTCGGTGGTGCGCTCTCCGTTACCACCACCGTCGCCGTGGCGTTCGCACAGGGTGCCGTGCCTGTTACCGTGTACACGTAGTTCCCCGGATCCATCGTCAACGGGTTGTAGTTGCCACCGGTCACCGGGCTCGGACCGCTCCAGGTGCCGAGGGCCGAGGGCGAGCCGCCCAGTCGTGCTAAGAGGCTCTGGCTCGTGCCGTTCGCGCATACCGTCAACGTGCCGTTCATACCTGCATTGGGTGCAGCGTTCTCTGTCACCGTCACCGTAGCCGTAGCGTTCGCACAAGGTGCTGTGCCTGTCACCGTATAGGTGTATACACCCGGATCCATCGTAGCCGGATCGTAGTTCCCGGCCGTCACCGGACTTGGACCGCTCCACGTACCGAGGGTCGATGGCGTTCCACCCAAGCGGCTGAGCAACGCCACCGCCGCGTCCGTGCTGCAGATCGTCAATGTGCCGTTCGTGCCCGCATTCGGTGGTGCGTTCTCCGTTACCACCACCGTCGCCGTGGCGTTCGCACAGGGTGCCGTGCCTGTTACCGTGTACACGTAGTTCCCCGGGTTCATCGTCACCGGGTTGTAATTGCCACCGGTCACCGGGCTTGGGCCGCTCCACGTACCACCCGCTGCCGGGGACCCTGTCAACTGTGCGAAGAGGCTCACGGCTGTCCCATTGCTGCATGTGGCCAACGAACCGCCGACACCTGCATTGGGCGCGGCACGTTCCGTTACCGTCACCGTGGCGCTGACAGGCGCGCAGTTACCGGTGATCGTGTAGGTATAGACGCCCGGAATCCATCGTGGCCGGGTCATACATGCCGCCGGTCACCGTGCTGGGCCCGCTCCAACTCCCTCCCGCGCTCGGCGATCCACCCAACCGCGCGAACAGCGATGCAGGGGAGGCATCGGAGCAGATGACCAACGTACCATTGGTGCCTGCACTGGGCGGGCTCGTGATCGTGACAGTAACGGTGGCCGTGGCGTAGGCGCAGGCGTTACCCGCCCGGTACGTGTAGACCCCGGCCGGATCCGTGGCCGGGTTGATGAGGTCCCCACGGGGCGTACCACCCGGATCGAGCCAGGTGCCACCGGCATCCGGTGTACCGCCCAAGTGGGCGAACAGGCTCGTAGCCCCGGCCGTTGCGCACAGTGGCAGGGTGCCGTTGGTCCCGGCGTTCGGCGTGCCACCGCCTGTGACGGTGGTGATGCTCACCCCCACCGAAGCGGTGTTCTTCACAGGGCATGCGCCATCATCGGCCACCACCAGCACGATCACCGGGCTGCGGTTGATGTCGCCCGTCCAGCAGATGCGCGCTACGGCGGGGTTGGTGCCGGTCACATTGAACGTGCTGCCCGGCAGCTGGGAGGTCACCTGCGAGACCACGTTCAGCGTGATGCCCGGGGCGGGACTGGAGAAGGGGATATCGAAGCAGAACGATGCCCCATTGCACACCTCGATCGAATGGGACCCCGTGAGGATGGCATTCGGTGAGCCAGGAGCATTGGGCAAGCTAAGCGCAGGTATGGCCGAGACCAGCGGGGGACTGCCGGCGCAGGGCGCCACCACGAACACCATGTCCCGCATCACGCTGCCGATGAGGTGGCCGCTGCTGTCGTACTCATCCACCTTGATCACCACCCAATACCGGCCGATCACGGTAGGCGTGAAGGTGAGTTGTCCAGAGACCGGGTCCAGGACGATGCCCGGGATGGGGGTCCCACCGCTATAGCCACCGTTGTAGGTGATCGGGTACTGTATACCCGCATTCTCATACCGCCCCGATATCAAACTGAACACCAACCGATCGCCATCGGGATCGGTGACGCCGAAGTTGTAGTTCACCTGTTCGTTCACACAGACGTTTGGGGCCGACTGAGCCTGGAACACCGGTGAATCGTCGCAGGCGCCCGTGGCGTTGTTCAAAATGGCCTCCACGTATATGCCTTGGTTGCCCGTATTCGCGGTAGTCCCCCGGCAGCACCCCTGCCAGCTGATCACCCAACGGTTGCAGGGCGGCAGGTTCATCAGTGCCGAGACACCGTAGTGCATCACGCCCGGCAACGTGCCACCGTTGCAGGTGCTGTTGCTTATTGCCGCCGGACAAAGCTGGCTCACCTCCTCCACCAATGTCGGTGGCAGAGCGCTGAATGATACTGTCCAGCCGCAATCGCTCACAGCGCGCAATTCCGCCGGAGCATACGGGGTGTTCTCACCGCAGTCCAGCAACAGATCCAACGTCACCAAGTAGTTGTTGCCTCCCTGACAATCGAAGGTGATGGTGCTTCCCAACATATGGTTGGCGCGCGCAGCACCCGCCAGGCCCAGCAGAAGAATAATGGCCGTAACCAGCCTTCGTGACAGGGCACGCAAGCAGAGAGGGGAGCGCGCAGCGCGTTCCATGAATGTTCCGCCGGGTGGGGCTATAACGCCTATATCCCTCAAATATAAGGCTTTCCGAGGTGTTCGACCAGGAACGCAACGGCATGACGCACCATCCGGCCGGAACGGCGCCTATTCGTTGATGCAAGGGACATGTTCCGGCAAAGGGCGGTGCATTACATTTAGCACCCTTTCGCTGGTCCATCCCATGCATCGCATGGTCCCGGCCGCGGAGAACGACGAAACGACCGGACCATGCCCCACCGCTTGCGCCACCCTATCCGCACCTGGGCCCGCCTGGCCGGTGCCCTGCTGTTCGCAGCCGCCACCGCAGCCCAGGCCCAGACGGACTCCCTGAGGACCGATTCCCTGTTCATCGTGGTGCCGGACACCTCCGAGCGGGAACAGGACATCCGCGCGGCGGCCTATACCATCTCCGCTGGCGACCTCGATGCGGAACTGGGCGGACAGGACGTTTCCGGCATCCTGCAATCGTCCCGCGACGTGTTCAACGCCACGGCCGGCTTCGCCTTCGGCTCGGCGCGTTTCCGCGTGCGGGGCTTCGATGGTGAGAACACGCTGATCAGCGCGAACGGCGTGCTGCTGAACAACCTGGAGACGGGCCTGGCCTCCTTCAGCAACTGGAGCGGCCTGAACGATGTGACCCGGTGGCGGGAGACCCGCACCGGCGTATCTCCCTCGCGTTACAACTTCGGCGGCATCGGCGGCTACTCCGAGATCAACCTGCGCGCCAGTGAGCTGCGCAAGGGCTATCGCCTCTCCTACGCGTTGAGCAACCGCACCTACAAACACCGGGTGATGGCCACGTACAACACCGGCATGATGGCCAACGGCTGGGCGTTCAGCCTGAGCGCGTCTCGGCGGTGGTCCAATGAAGGCTACGTGCCAGGCACGTGGTACGATGCCGGCGCCTATTTCCTATCGGTCGAGAAGAAGATCAACGCGAAGCACAGCTTCGGTTTCGTGGGCCTCGGGGCCCCCACCCTCCAAGGCCGCCAGAGCGTGGCCGTGCAGGAGGCCTATGACCTGACCGACAACCATTACTACAACCCCTCCTGGGGTTATCAGGATGGGGAGATGCGCAACGCGCGCGTGAGCAACGACCACACGCCGCTCTTCATCCTGAGCCACTACTACAAGCCGAACGACCACACGGAATGGACGAGCAGCGTGCTCTACACCTTCGGCCACGACGGCCTTACCGGCCTGAACTGGTTCGATGCGCCGGACCCCCGGCCGGACTACTACCGCCGCCTGCCCAGCTACAACGCGCAGTTCAACCCCACGCTCGCCGCGCAGCAGACCGCCGCCTGGCAGAACGACCCCAACACCCAGCAGGTGAACTGGGACCAGCTCTATTTCGCCAACGGCAAGAACCTGTACACGGTGCATGACGTGGACGGCGTGGCGGGCACCTCGCTCACGGGCATGCGCAGCAAGTACATCGTGGAGGACCAGCGCTCGGACCCCACCCGCCTGGCCGTCAACAGCGTGTGGAGCAGCGAACTGAAGGACCAGCTGCACCTGACCATCGGCGCCAGCTACACCCACCAGAAGACGCACTATTACAAGGTGATGGAAGACCTGCTGGGCGGCGACTTTTGGCTGGACCTGGACCAGTTCGCCAGCCAGTACAGCAGCGACCCCAATGCCGCGCAGAACAACCTGATGGAGCCCAACCACGTGGTGCACAAGGGCGACGCGTTCGGCTACGACTACGACATGCACACCCGCATGGTGAACGCCTTCACCCAGGTGGAGAAGAAGTGGCAACGCATCGATGCCTACGCCGGCCTCAGCCTCGGCCAGACCTCCTTCTGGCGCGACGGCCACTACCAGAAGGCGCTCTTCCCGGAGACCTCCTACGGCGAAAGCGAGAAGCAGAACTTCTTCAACGTGGGCTTGAAGGCCGGTGCGGTGTACAAACTGAACGGCCGCCACTACATCACGGCCAACGCCGCGTGGCTCACCCGCCCGCCCACGCCGCGCAGCGTATATCTGAGCCCCCGCACGCGGGAGGCCATCATCGACAACCTGACCAATGAGCAGGCCTTGAGCGGCGACATCAGCTACGTAGTGCGCATGGGCAACGTGAAGGGCCGCGCCACCCTCTACTACGCCAGCATCCAGGACCAGGCGTGGTCGCGCAGCTTCTACAACGACGACTACCGCACCTACGTGAACTACACGATGACGGGTGTAGGCCAGCAGCACGCCGGTGTGGAGCTCGGCATCGAGGCGAAGCTCTCCCCCACCTGGGTGCTCACCGCCGTATACGCGGACGGCCAGTACCTCTACAACAGCCGCCCGAAGGCCACGATCACCCGCGACAACAGCGATACGGCCCTCGCCGTGGACCGCACCGTGTACTGGAAGAACTACCGGGTGGGCGGCATGCCCCAATGCGCCGGTTCGCTCGGCCTGCGCTACAACGCCCCCAAATACTGGAGCATCGGCGCCAGCGCCAACTACTTCGGCAACACCTACCTGGACCCCAACCCCGATCGCCGCACTGCCGAGGCCCTGGGCGTTTTCGTGGCGGACGACCCGCAGTGGAACGAGATACTGGGCCAGACCAAACTGGACGATGGCGTCACCGTGAACCTGTTCTTCATGAAAAGCTGGCGCTTCAAGAACAAGTACCGGCTGGGCATCAACCTCTCGGTCAACAACCTCCTGGACAACACCGACCTGATGACCGGCGGCTACGAGCAGATGCGCTACATCCCGCAGCAGATCGACAAGTTCCCGCCCAAGCTGAGCTACATGTTCGGCCGCACGTATTTCGCCATGATCACCCTCAGTTTCTAAGCAGACCCCATGCACCGCATGTCCCTCCCCTTCTCCCAGGCACTGAAGCGCTTCGCGAAGGTGCCCCTCCCCGTCGCCATCGCCGCGATCGCCCTGCTGGCCGGATGCAAGAAGGAGTTCGACTCCCCGCCCGTGCGCACCCTGCCCGTGGGGAATGTGATCACCCTCAAGCAGCTACGCGCCCTGTTCCAAGGCACGCCCGTACACTTCAGTGATACGGCCGGTGCAGTGAGCTCTGTCTACGCCGTGGTGACCGCCGATGAGCAGGACGGCAACCTGTACAAGAACGTATACGTGCAGGACGACAGCGCAGGCATCATCCTGCGCCTGCTGAGCAGCGGCGGCCTCTACCGCGGCGACCGCATCCGCATCCACCTGCCGGGCTGCGTGCTCAGCAGCTACCAGAACATGCTGCAACTGGACAGCGTGAACGTGGACAACAACGTGGTGAAGCAGGCCACCGGGGTGGACGTGGCTCCCCTGGAGGTACAGATCCCGACATCGCCGCCGGTACGTTCCGCGGGATGACCCTGCAGGGCATGCTGGTGAAGCTGACCAATGTGGAGTTCGCCGCCAGCGATACCGCGCTCACCTTCGCCGACGCCATACACCAGACCTCCGCCAGCCGCACCATCGAGGACTGCAGCAACAACACCGTGATCGCCCGCAACAGCGGGTTCTCGGACTACGCGGCGCAGCCGATCCCCAACGGCAAGGGCAGCCTGGTGGCCACCGTGGGGCAGTTCGGCAACACCATGCAGCTGAACCTGCGCAGCCGCGCCGAGGTGGACATGAACGGGCTGCGTTGCGGGCAAGGACCCATCACGTGCGATCCCGTGGCCAGCATCAACGAGCACTTCGACGCGGTGACCAACAATGCCACCATCACGCCGGCCCAGGTACCGTGCTGGGGCAACACGCAGACCGACGGCAGCCGCGCCTGGCGCGGCCGCGCGGACGGGGCGAACATGTGCGCGGAAGCCGCACCCATCAGCTTCGATGCCACCAGTGTCGAATGGCTGGTGACCGCGCCGATCAGCTTCCACAGCGGCATGACGCTGTCCTTCCGATCCGCCCAACTGAACTGGGTGCATGACGGGCTCACCGTGTGGGTGAGCACCGACTACACCACGGCTGTGGCCACCGCCACCTGGACCCAGGTAAGCGGGCCTACGATCGCCGGATCCGCCGATGCGAGCGCGGCTTGGGTGAATTCCGGTAACATCACCCTGGACAGTGCGCTCCCGGCCGGTTACCACGGTAACTTCGTAATCGCCTTCAAGTACAGCGGGAGCGGCACCGATACGGGCCACAACACCATTTATCGTATAGATGACGTGGTGGTGAACTAGGCCCTCTTCCTTCGCAGCCCCCGAAAACCCAACCCAACGCCCGCGCCAGGCATACGGCGCCAACAGCATGAGAACAGCACTACTTCTTCCGATGATCGCGCTGGCCGGCATGGCCCAGGCGCAACTCGTCCAAAGCGGGTTCGAGAACTGGACCGGCGGCAACCCCGACGGCTGGATGGGGTCCAAGACGAACGTCGCCGCCGGTGGCGTTACCCAAGTGACGGACAACGTGCATGGCGGTACCTCCGCCGTGCGCCTGGCCAATGCCACCACCGGCCACAAACGGTTCACGACCCAACCCGTGACCGTGCAGTATGGAGGCGTGTACGAAGTGCGCTTCTGGGTGCGCGGCGCGGGGCAGGCACGCGCAGGCCTGTACGATGGCCGCGCCGACCAGGCCGGCTATGTCTATGGCACGTACGCCACCGCCACCTCGACTTGGACCGAAGTGGTGAGCACCATCTATGGCGGCAAGGATGCAGCGGACGCCCAGTTCGTCATCTCCGTGCTCAACACGTCGGCGCCCGAGCACATCGTCGTGGATGACGTGACGGTGACGCAATTGAGCGTGCTGTCCCCCACGCCCATCTTCGACATCCAGAACTCGACGGGCTCCGGCGGCGCTTCCCCGCTCGTCGGTCAGACCGTGCTGGTGGGCGGCATCGTGACGGGCTGCTTCCGCGACACCACCGGCTACTTCATCCAAAGCATCAGCGGCCCCTGGCAGGGCGTGCTCGTGTATGACCGCAACAACATCCGCCAGGTGGGCGACAGCGTGAAGTTGATCGGCGTCGTGTCCGAGTTCAACGGGAACACCGAGATCACGACCCCGCAGGCCATCGCCCTTGTTTCCAGTGGGAACCGGGTACCCGCACCGGTGGTGGTGAGCACCGGGGACGTGGCCGATGTCGGCCTGGAAGCGCTCGAAAGCGTGCTGGTGCGCGTGGAGGACGGCAACTGCATCCAAGCGCCGAGCGGCGCCACTTACGGCAAATACAAAGTGGATGATGGCAGCGGCCCGGCCACGGTGGGCAAGTTGATCTACACCACCACCCCAGCCCCCACGCTCGGCACCCACTACAACATCACCGGCGTGAACTACTACGCCTTCGGCGAGTACAACATCCAGCCGCGCATGGCTGCGGACATCGAGATCGCGAACGGCATCGCCGAGGCGGGCATCCTCGCGGGCACCAGCGTGTTCCCCAACCCGGCCTCCGACCTGCTGACGCTGGACCTGGGCAGCGCCGCCGGCCAGCGCGTGGGCTATACCCTAAGCGACATGCAAGGCCGCATGATCGCCCGCGGTCAGGTGAGCGACCAGCGCTCCACCCTGAGCGTGGACGGCCTCTCCGCCGGTCTCTACCACCTTACCCTCTCCACCGATGCGTTCCGCAAGAACATCACGGTGAGCGTGGCGCATTAAGAAGATCTCCGCATGAACAGGAAAGGGCCCCGACATATCGGGGCCCTTTCTTGTTCATGGACGTTCGGTCACGACCACATGAACCACGCTGCCTCCACCCCGATAGCCAGGGAGACTCGTGAGTATTGGGCTATTGGACCACGGATGTAATTTTCTCCCGACCCTCATCCGCCCCCATGCCCAAACGCACCGTTCAACAGGACGCCATACAGGAACCTGTCTCCGTCCGCCCCCGCCTGCCCCTTCGCGACACTCCGGCGGATGAGCGCGACTTCTTCACCGATGTGATGGACGTGGTGCGGCAGGTCCCCAAGGGCCGTGTGACCAGCTACGGCGCCATCGCTCGCTACCTCGGCGCTACGCGCTCGGCACGGCTCGTGGGCTACTGCATGAACAATGCCCACACCGTCAAACCCAAGGTGCCTGCACACCGTGTGGTGAACCGCAACGGCCTGCTCTCCGGCAAGCACCACTTCGGCTCACCTACCGCCATGGAAGATCTGCTGAAGAAGGAAGGCGTGAAGGTGAAGAGGGACCAAGTGGTGGACTTCCAGAAGAAGTTCTGGGACCCGGCGGTGGAGCTGGGGTGGTGATACCCTTCACACATCTATCGAGCGTCGCTGGAAGGTACACAACCCAAGGCGGAACAATGGGTCTGCACGAACTCCACGTCCGCTAATTTTGCACCCCCGCCCCACATCATGCCCATTACCGAGGACGCCATCCAACACGCGCTGAGCCGCGTGATCGAACCCGACCTGAAGAAGGACATCGTGGAGTTGGACCTCGTGCGCGAGGTGGTGGTGGACGAGGATACGGTGCATGTGCGCGTGGAGGTGAGCAACCCAGCCATGCACAGCCGCAAGCGCATGGAAGAGGCCGTGACCTTCCAACTGAAGCAGGCCCTCGGTGCCGACGTGCGCGTGGAAGTGAAGGTGGAGGCCCTGAGCGGTGAACGCGGCCTGCCCTACGGCAAACGCAAGGTGCTGCCGCAGGTGAAGCACATCATCGCCATCGCCAGCGGAAAGGGCGGCGTGGGCAAGAGCACCATCACCGCCAACCTGGCCGCCGGGCTTGCCCAGCGCGGCTTCAGCGTGGGGCTAGTGGATGCCGACGTGCATGGCCCCAGCATGCCGCTGATGTTCGACGTGCTGCACGAGCGGCCGCGCGTGCGCGAGGTGGACGGCAAGAACATGATCGTGCCGATCGAGAGCTACGGCGTGAAGCTGCTCAGCATCGGCTTCTTCGCGGACCCGAACCAGGCCATCGCCTGGCGCGGACCCATGGCCAGCAAGGCGCTCGAACAACTGTTCAAGGATGCCGACTGGGGCGAGCTCGACGTGATGCTGGTGGACCTGCCGCCCGGCACGAGCGACATCCACCTGAGCCTGGTGCAGGCCGTGCCGCTCACCGGCGCCATCGTGGTGAGCACCCCGCAGCCCGTGGCCCTCGCCGACGCGCGCAAAGGCGTGGGCTTCTTCGCGCTGCCCAGCGTGAACGTGCCCGTGCTCGGCATCGTGGAGAACATGGCCTGGTTCACGCCAGCGGACCCCGGCTCAGGGGCCGGGGCGACAAGCGAGCGGTATTACATCTTCGGCCAGGGCGGCGCACGCGCGCTTTCCGAGGAGCTGCGGGTGCCGCTGCTGGCCGAGGTGCCGCTGGTGCAAAGCATCCGGGAGGCGGCCGACATTGGCCGGCCAGCCGTGCTGCAGGGCGATACGCCCGCTGCCCGCTCTTTCGCACCTTTGCTCGAGGCCGTGGCCCGGGTGATCGCCTCCGCACCCGTTCCCGCACACGCATGAAGACCGTTTCCATCGACATCGCACAGGTGAGCATCCGCGTCCAGCGCGCCTTGGACGAGTTGCGGCCCTTCCTGGCCGCGGACGGCGGCGACATCAGCCTGGAGGAGGTCACCCCGGACGGCGTCGCCCGCGTGCGCCTGCACGGCGCCTGCACCAACTGCTCCATGAGCGCCATGACGATGAAGGCGGGGGTGGAAGAGGCTATCAAGCGCATGGCTCCGGAGAATCCACGCCGTGAAGGCCGTGAACGTGGAGGAACGGGTCTAGGTACCGCAGGAGTTCGGATAGGATCAAGTTGCGGCATGGCAGAAAGCCATGCGATCCCGCTGGCCCCTACCTTCGCATCGTCCATGCGCGGCATTGCTGCGATACTTCTGCTGGCCTACTCGGCCTTGTTGCTGGTCCCGGCCGGCATCGTGGCGGATTTCCTCCTGGAACGCGACCGCATCGAACGCGACCTCTGCGTGCAACGCATGGTGGTGGATGGTCACCGCACCTGCCACGGCGAGTGCTACCTGATGAAGAAGCTCGACCGGTCCGAGCAACGTGGAAAGGGCCTCCCCGCCGAGCTGCGCGAACTGCGCGTGGACGACGCCGTGCTGATGCCCGCCACGATCCGGACGGTGGACGCGCCAGGATCCTGCTGGCCGCGCCGCGGCCGGTGGTCACGCTTTCCGACGGATGCGTGCCCGCGCCCGACCCCGTGCCTTGGTGCTGAAGTGAGACATGGCCCACGCGGCCATTCTGTTCCACTTCAATACCATCCCACATGATCCGATCGATCCTGCTCGGAGCGCTGTTGTTGAACGCGCTCCCGGGCCTCCCCTGCGATCAGTGCGGTTGCAGCCTCCTTTCCGGCGTGCAGCCCTATGAACGCACCAACAATTTCGGCCTGCAGTTCCGCATGCGCTACCTGAACGGCGAACTGCTGAACGGCCCATCGCCGGGCTTCGCGAAGCATGGCTCGCATGCACCGGCCACCACGGCCGCTTCGTCCAAGTGGACGGAGCTCTATTACGCGCTCGAAGCCCGCGGGCTGTTCTGGCTGGGCGGGCGCACCAGCCTCGTGGCCGCCGTGCCGCTGGTGAACAATTACCAGGCGGTGGACGGCATCACGCATGCGGACATCCTCGCCGTGGGCGACCCGCTGGTGATGCTCCGCTACGAGCTCCTGAACAACGCCGGATGCACCGACAGCACCGCCGTACGCCACCGGCTCACAGCGGGCGTGGGGGCCAAAGTGCCCTTGGGGCGGCACGACCTCACCCAGTTCGGCGAAACGCTGGACCACGACCTTCAACCCGGCACCGGCACCTGGGACGGGCTCCTGAGCCTGGAATACCAGATGCGCGGGCAACGCTGGGGCCTGGTGGCCGGTGGCATGGGCCGCTTCAATGGTACCACGCCCGAAGGGCACCGCTTCGGCCACGGTGGCACCGGCACGTTGGAAGTGTTCCGCGTCCTGCGCATCGGCACTGTGCGCTGGTTCCCTTCCGCTGGCGGCTATGCCGAATCCACCGCCCAGGACCGCACCAACGGCGTGGCTGATCCAGGCACCGGCGGCAGCGTGCTCTTCAGCCACCTGGGCTCCCGGATCTGGTGGCGCTCCTTCGGCCTTTCCGTGGTGTGGCAACATGCCGTGCTGCGCGACAAGGGCGCGATGATGGTCCCCGATCGCGAACGTTTCCTCGCGGGGGTCACCTACAACCTTATCCGCTGACATAAAGGATCCAAGGTGAATGGTGAATGGCGATCGGTGAATGGGCACGCTCCCCGTCCACCATTGAGCCGTCGCCATTCACCTGCCGATCCCGTTTTCCGATCCTTTCATCATCCGATCTTCTGGTCCACGGCCCCGTACCTTCGCGCAATTCCCATGGACCAGACGACCCCGGCGGTCAAGACCGTAGAGCAGCGCGAGCAGGTGGTGATCCTGTTCGCGGGCGACAGCGGTGACGGCATACAGCTTACCGGCAGCCAGTTCACCGATACCAACGCCCTCTTCGGCAACGACGTAAGCACCTTCCCCAATTTCCCCGCCGAGATCCGTGCGCCGCAGGGCACGCTGGCCGGTGTGAGCGGCTATCAACTGCACTTCGGCAGCGTGGAGATCTTCACGCCCGGCGATCAGTGCGATGTGCTGGTGGTGATGAACGCCGCAGCCCTGAAAGCGAACCTCGGCAAGCTGAAGCAGGGCGGCATCATCATTGCCAACAGCGACGGTTTCGACCCGAAGAACCTGCGGCTGGCGGGCCATGCGGCGGGCGATGATCCGCTGGCGAACGGCTCGCTGGTGAACTATGTGCTGCACAGCATCGACGTGACGAAGATGACCCGCGCGGCGCTGGACGGCACCACGCTGGGCATGAAGGAGAAGGACCGCTGCAAGAACATGTTCGTGCTGGGCTTCATCAACTGGATGTTCAACCGGGGGATGGCGAACAGCGAGCGGTTCCTGCACCAGAAGTTCGCGAAGAAGCCCGAACTGCTGGACGCGAACCTGCGCGCGCTGAAGGCGGGTTTCCACTACGGCGACACGAGCGAGACCTTCACCACGCGGTTCGATGTGAAGCCTGCGCCGATGCCCAAGGGCACCTATCGCAGCATCACCGGCAACCAAGGCACGGCGCTGGGCCTGATCGCCGCCGCGCAGAAGGCGAAGCTGGACCTGTTCTACGGCAGCTACCCGATCACGCCCGCGAGCGACATCCTGCACGAGCTTTCGCGCCACAAGAATTTCGGCGTGATCACGTTCCAAGCGGAGGACGAGATCGCGGCGATCGCATCGGCCATCGGTGCCAGCTACGGCGGCGCGCTGGGGATCACGGCGAGCAGCGGTCCGGGCATCGCGCTGAAGACCGAGGCGATGGGCCTTGCCTTCATGCTGGAACTGCCGCTGGTGATCGTGAACGTGCAGCGCGGGGGACCCAGCACGGGCCTGCCCACGAAGACCGAACAGGCCGATCTGTGGCAGGCGATCCACGGGCGCAACGGCGAGGCGCCGATCCCGGTGATCGCGGCCAGCACGCCGATCGATTGTTTCGACATGGCCTTCGAGGCGGTGCAGATCGCGCTGGAGCACATGACGCCCGTGATCCTGCTGACCGACGGCTACATCGCGAACGGCGCGGAGCCGTGGCGTTTCCCGCAAGCGAAGGACCTGCCGGAGATCAAGCCGAACTTCATTCCGGCGCGGGAGGGTGTGGTTGATCCCGCGATTCCGGCTCAAGGCCGGAATGACAATGCGGATGCGGTGCGGGAGGCTGGTATGCCAAGCGCAGCCGAAGCGTTCCTGCCCTATCTGCGCGATGAACGCGGCGTGCGCCCTTGGGCGTTGCCGGGGCAGGCGGGGTTGCAGCACCGCATCGGCGGGATCGAGAAGCAGGACAAGACGGGCAACATCAGCTACGATCCGGCGAACCACGAACTGATGGTGCGGCTGCGCGCGGAGAAGGTGGCGCGCATCGCCGATCGGTACAAGCCGATCCGCTTGGATAGTGGCCCGTCCGAGGGCGATGTGCTGATCGTGGGCTGGGGCAGCACCTACGGCGCGATCCGCACCGCCGCGTTGCAGTTGCAGGCCGAAGGGCGCAGCGTGGCGCACGTGCATATCCGCCACATGTTCCCCTTCAACAAGGGGCTGGGGCCGCTGCTGAAGAAGTACAAGAAGGTGCTGGTGCCCGAGATGAACAGCGGCCAGCTGCGCCAGTTGCTGCGCGCCGAGTTCCTCTGCGATGCGCAGGGGCTGAACAAGATCCAAGGGCTTCCGTTCACGAGCGAGGAGATACGGACGGGGGTGTTGAATTTGATGGACGCATGAGCACGGTGAATGGCATTAACGCGACTCCGGGTCAGGCCCGGAGTGACAATGCGGGGAAGATCGACTTCTCCTCCGATCAGGAGGTGCGCTGGTGCCCCGGCTGCGGCGATTACAGCATCCTGAAACAGGTGCAGACGCTGCTGGAGCAGAGCGGCAGGAAGAAGGAGGAGGTGGTGTTCATCAGCGGAATCGGGTGCAGTTCGCGGTTCCCGTACTACCTCGACACCTACGGCCTGCACGGGATCCACGGGCGCGCGCCCGCGATCGTGAGCGGCCTGCGCAGCGTGCGCCCCGAACTGAGCGTGTGGATGATCACCGGCGATGGCGACGCGTTGAGCATCGGCGGCAACCACATCATCCACCTGCTGCGCCGCAACGTGGACGTGAACGTGCTGCTCTTCAACAACGAGATCTACGGGCTTACGAAGGGGCAGTACTCGCCCACGTCGCCGGAGGGGGCGGTCACGCGCAGCACGCCGATGGGCAGCACGGACCATCCGTTCAATCCGCTGGCGCTGGTGAAGGGCGCGGACGGCACGTTCATAGCCCGCAGCATGGACCGCGATCCGAAGCACCTGCGCGAAGTGCTGGCCCGCGCCGATGCGCACCGTGGCACGTCGCTGGTGGAGATCTACCAGAACTGCAACGTGTTCAACGATGGCGCGTTCGAGGTCTTCACCGAGAAGGCGAGCAAGGCGGCGAACACGCTCTTCGTGGAGCATGGAAAGCCGCTGGTGTTCGCCGGAGGCACGAAGGGCATCTGTATCCAGGACATGAAGCCGCGCGTGATCGACATCGGCCCCGACTTCTCGCCGGACGATTGCTGGATCCACGACGAGCGCGATAATTTCAAGGCGTCGATCTTGGTGCGGTTGTTCGAGGATTCCCGCCACGGCGGGCAGGCGACACACGAGCATGCGTTCCCGCGTCCCTTCGGTGTGTTCTACGTGGCCGATCGCCCCACGCATGAGGAAAAGCTGCAAGCACAGGTGAAGCGCGCGAAGGAGGTGAAGGGCATAGGGGATCTGGATGCGCTGCTGAAGGGCGAGCATACGTGGGTAATCTGAATTGCTGGGGCCTACCCAACAGGTAGAAGCGCCTCAGCAGGTCTATGCACTTATCGCCGAGCGAGCACAGGGTGCGTTCCGCCTTCTGAAAAAGGTCCTTAGGCATCGGCGCGGGGCCGCCATTGTTCCGCGCGCCACCTTCGGCAGGTGGGTAGGCCTTGTCCGATGGGCCGAAGAAAGGTAACCCTGTGCTCTGAACGACGAAGCCCGGTGAGGGGACCGGGCTTCGTGGCAGGATCGCGGGGATCGCTCAGCGGATGCTATCGAGCTTCTGCTTCAGGGCGTCCACGGTGCGCTGCACCTCCTCCTTGCTCTCGGTCGTTCTCTGCTGGTCCTTGGCCACGCCGGGCATGTCCTCCTGGCGTTTGTTGGCGGTCTTGGTCTGCTTGGTCTCGTCGGTCATGGTGTCCGCGAGCTTCTTCTCGGTCTTGGCGAGCTTCTCGCGGAGCTTGGTCAGTTTCTTCAGGTCCTTGGGGTTCTGGCTGGTCTGCCAGCGGGTGTCCTGGCGGGTGATGTCGGCCTGGATGTTGGAGATCTCGCGCTGGAGCTCGCCGCGGCGGCTGATGGTCTTCTCCAGGGCGGAATTGGCCTTGTTGACCTTCTCCGTGGCCTTTTCCTGGCTGGCCTGGGCGCTCTGCTGCTGCTTTGCGGCCTTGTCCAGCTTGCCCTGCCACACGTCCACCTGTTGCTGCACCACGGCCTTGTTCAGCTTCACGGCCAGGTCGCGCACCACGGCTTCGTTCGCCGGAAGCGCGGTGCCGTTCTGCGTGAACCCCATGGTGAGCCGCGTGAGGCCCGCTTTCTTATCCTCGCTCATCGTGGCCAGCACGTCCAAGGGCGCAGCGGAAAGAGCGGGCAGGCTGACACCCGTGGCGGTCTGGACGCCCTTGTTCTCTTTGAACGACGCTCCGGGGATGACCGTCCTCAGGAGCGTGGCCACGTCCGAGGGGCGGGCCTCATAGATGGGCACCTGGGTGCCGCCTACTTCAGCGGATCGATCCGCACCGTATCCACGGTCGCGGTCGATCTCCTTGTTCCAGTTCAGGGCGTAGCCTTCCTTGGTCTTGCTTTGGGCGAAAGCGCCCAGGCCCAGCATGAGGGAGAGGGCGAGGAGAGAGAAGCGTTGCATGGTCCGAAAGGGTTTCGTAGGTAGGACGGTCGGATGAGCAGGGGGTCACATGCGGAGCGCGGGGGGAATGCTGCACACGGGAATGGGCTCGATCTTGTGCCGGTTGGCCGCGCGCCGCTGGTCGAAGATCGCCAATACCTTCCGTTGGCGCTCATCGAGGCCGAGCTTCGACACGTCCACCTGGCGGTCGCGCAGGTCCATGGCCCATTCCAGTTCGGGGTAGGTGGCGCCGATCTGGTCTTCGTCGCTGCGGTCGTCGCCCCAAAGGCCATCGGTCGGCCTGGCCTGCATGATGCTGCCGATGATGCCGAGCCCTTTCGCCACGGCGTACACCTCGGTCTTCGTGAGGTCCGCGATGGGGCTCAGGTCCACTCCGCCGTCGCCGTACTTGGTGAAGAAGCCCACGCCGAAGTCCTCCACCTTGTTGCCCGTGCCGGCCACCAGGTAGCGGTGCAGTCCGGCGAAGTAGTACAGCGCGGTCATGCGCAGGCGGCTGCGGGTGTTCGCCAGCGCCAGGTCGTTCGATTCCTTGTCCTGTCCCTGGGATAGCCGCTTCACCAGTTCATCGAACACGGAAGTGAGCTGCACGGTCACCATCTCCACGTTAGCGTGGCGTTGCCGCAGCTGCGCGATGTGATCGAGCGCCCGCTGCACCTGCGAGGGCGCCTGGTGGATGGGCATCTCCAGGCAGAGCGTGGGCAGGCCCGTGCGCGCGCAGAGCGCGGAGACCACCGCACTGTCGATGCCTCCGCTCACGCCCACCACGAAACCGGCCTGGCGGTTGCGTTCGCAATAGCCGCGCAGCCAATCGGTGATGTGGGCGATGACCCCGGTCGTATCCATGCTGCGAAGGAACGGAGGTTATGCCATGGATCCATTTGCACGCCTTCACACCCAGGGCCGAACAACGAAGAAGCCCCGTCCACCCGATAGGCAGGACGGGCTTCAACAGGCGTCCGGTGGACTAGAGCGTATCTCAAAAATGCCCTTCGGGCTCCGCTCGGGTCTTTCACGCCCATGCTTCGTTGTCGGAAACCTCACAGGGCACCCGACCATGCTCGGTTCCGACGCCTTGCTCCGACGCCGTAGCCGGCTTTGGCGCAGGCGCCGCCTGGTCGTGAAATACCTCTCGCTCGCTTCCGAAAGCAATTTTGAGATACGCTCTAGAAGAACACGCCGAGGTTCAGTTCGAGGTAGTTCAGCTTGCCCTTGCCGCCGGCCTTGCTGGTGTATAGGTTGGTGAGGCCGTTGTTGTAGGTGAGGCCCGCCATGGCCGAGGTGTTGCCGCTGAAGTTGAACTCCAGGCCGGCGCCCACCACGAGCCCGGCGCGGAACGCGTTCACGTAGTCGGACACATCCTCTCCTTCCGACTTGGCCGAGGTGCGCAGGCCCAGGTCCGCGCCGATCTGGCCGTAGTAGGTCATGTAGCCGATCTCGTTCGTCTTCAGCTTGATCGTGAGGGGCAGCTGCACATAGCTCAGCTTCATCTCGGAAGACTTGGTGACATCCGGTACGCCGGGCACCGAGATCGTCGTCTTGGCCTTCACGCCGGTCGTTACCATGTAGTAAAGGCCTGTGGAGAAGGCATAGTTCTGGTTCTGGCCGATCATGAAGTCGCTCATCAGGCCGAACTTGAACCCCAGCACGGAGCCGTCGTTGCTCACGTTCTTGGTGTCGCTCTTCAGCCAGGCCATGTGCGGGGCCACTTGCAGGCCGAAGCGCACGGACTTTCCGTCCTGGGCGTTGGTGAGGGTGCTGGTGAACAGGGCGCCCATCAGTGCGAGCGCGGATGCAGCGGAAGCCTTCTTCATAGTTTTGGCGGCGTTATCAATGGTCAAAAGTAACCGGTTGTCCGGCCTCACAAAGCTCTGTTCGGCCCTGGCGGTCCTTCTTTGGACCGCCTGCGGGGGCGAACGTCACGGCGACATGCCGGTGACCTCCCCGGTGAAGGTGCCCATCGAACGGCTGGACCGCGCGCTGTTCAAGGCCGCGAACGATACGGACACGCATTTCGCGCTGGGCCTGTACGCCGGGCACGGCGCGTTCTTCCGCACGTACGTGGAGGACATCCTGCACGCCGCGCCGATCGATGATCCGCGCCTGCCCATCGCCCTGCTGCGCTTCACCCGCGACCCGGACTGGAGCAGCGCGCAGCGCGACGTGGACAGCGTGCTGGGCGACCTCACCGGGCAGCAGCAGGAGCTGGACGAGGCCTTTTCGCGCCTGCACACGCTCTTCCCCGACAGCTTGGTGCCGCGGATTGTGGCGTTCAACTCGGGCTACAACTTCGGCATCTACCCCACGGACAGCGTGCTCGGGATCGGCCTGGAGTGGTTCATCGGCCCCGACAAGCCGGTGGTGCGCCTGCTCTCCCCGGAGAACTTCCCGCAATACGTGAAGGACCGCATGGTGCCGGCCATGCTGGTGCCCAGCGCCGTGAAGGGCTGGTTGCTGACGCACTATACCCGCGACATCAGCGGCACGGACGTGCTGACGAACCTGGTGGAGACGGGCAAGGTGATGGCCCTGCTGGAGGTGCTGCTGCCGGGCACGGACCCGGCCACGCTCTTCGCCTTCTCCCAGGCGCAGTTGCGGTGGTGCCAGGAGAACGAATTCACCATCTGGCGCGAGCTGGTCTCGCACGACGTGCTCTACAGCAAGAAGGAGGCGGAGATCGCCCGCCTGATGAACGACGGCCCCTTCACCAACGGGTTCCCGCGCGAAAGTCCCGGCCATATCGGCGAGTGGATCGGCTACCGGATGGTGCGCAGCTACCTTGACGCCAACCCGGCCACCACGTTCGCGCAGCTGTTCACGCTGAACGATCCCCGCCTGTTCCTGAAGACCTACAAGCCCCGCTGAACCCCATGCCTGCCCGCCGTTCGCAGATCGCCTTCACCGTACACCTCGATGAGAACAACGTGCCCGAACGCATCGATTGGGAGGCCGAGGACGGCGGTGTGAAGAGCGACTGCAAGGCCGCCCTGCTCTCCCTATGGGACGCGAAGGAGAACAACACCCTGCGCATCGACCTGTGGACGAAGGAGATGACCACGGACGAGATGAAGGCCTTCTTCCACCAGAATATCCTCACGCTGGCGGACACGTTCGAGCGCGCGACCGGCGAAGGCCGGATGGCGGCGCAGATGCGCGACTTCGGGGCCTATTTCGCCGAGCACATGCTGCCGGAGCTGAAGAAGCCGTGACCACGGACCGGCCTTCGCAATAGGCCACTTCTGTCATGTCGGATCCTGTCATGCCGAGCGAGGTCGAGGCATCGATCTGCTGTGCTCGAAAGCCTCTCGACTTTGCTCGAGGTGACAGCAGGATGGGACGTCAGGATCCGTGCGGGCCTCCCCAGCGGGCGTTCACGTCCGCTATGAAGCCGAGAAGCTCATCGCGGCCCTTGCGCGTTCCCGAGGAACTGATGAAGAGCTCCGGTAACCGGTCCCACGTCTTCTTCATCGTACGCTTGAAAAGCGCGATGTTGCTGATGAGCGAAGGCTGCTTCAGCTTGTCGGCCTTGGTGAAGACGATGACGAACGGAATGCCTTCCTCGCCCAGCCACTGGATCATGTCCAGGTCGTTCCGCTGCGGTTCGAGGCGGCTGTCCACCAGTACGAACACGCATTGCAGGTTCTCACGCTCACGCAGGTAGGTGTGGATCATGCGCTGCCACGCGGCACGTTCGCTCTGGGCAACCTTCGCGAAGCCGTAGCCGGGGAGGTCGGCGAGCATCCAGGGTTGGCCGCTGGTCAATGTGCCTTCCACGCGGAAGTGCTCCACGTTGCGCGTGCGGCCCGGCGTATTGCTCACGCGCGCCAGCTTGTTGATGCCGCACAGCATGTTGATGAGCGAGCTCTTGCCCACGTTGCTGCGCCCGATGAAGGCATACTCCGGAAGGGTGGGCTTGGGCCAGTGCTTCGCTTCGCGGCCACTGCCCAGATGCTCGGCGCGCAGGGTCTCCATCAGGCGGTGCCCAGCGTCTTCGCCAGCCAAGGATCGAGAACGGCATTGAAAGCCGCGGGCTGCTCCATCATGGCGGCGTGGCCGCACTCGTCGATCCAGAAGAGCTCGCTCTGCGGCAGCAGCCGGTGGAACTCCTCGGCCACATCCGGCGGGGTGATCGTGTCCTGCCTGCCCCAGATGAGGCATACCGGCATACGCAGCTTCGGGATCTCCGCGGCCATGTTGTGGCGGATGGCGCTCTTGGCCAGCGACAGGATGCGGATGAGCTTGCCCTTGTCGTTCACCGTCTCGTAGCACTCGTCCACCAGCTCCTTGGTGGCGTGCTTCGGGTCGTAGAAGGTGACGGCCACCTTTTGGCGGATGAACTCATAGTCCTCGCGGCGCGGGAACCCGCCGCCGAAGGCGTTCTCGTAGAGGCCGCTGCTGCCGGTAAGGATGAGCGTGCGCACCCGCTCCGCGTGCCTGCTGCAATAGATCAGTGCCACGTGGCCGCCGAGCGAGTTGCCCAGCAGGTTCACTTCGCTGAAGCCCTTGTGCTGGATGAAGCGCTTGAGGAAATCCGCCAGGTTGCCCACGTTCGTGTTGAGCATGGGCATGGTGTAGAGCGGCAGCATCGGCATCACCACTCGGTAGCTGCGCGAGAAATGGCCGATGGTCTCCTCGAAGTTGCTGAGCGCACCGAACAGGCCGTGCAGGAAGATGAGCACGGGGCCCTGCCCCTCATCGATGTATCGGAACTCGCCCTCTTCCTTCAGCACGTGCGCCATCGCCGTTCGGTGTTGACCAAATGTAACGACCGTCCCCGTTCATGCCGCTGCCGGCCGGGGATGCGAACGCCACGGTGATCCCGTGGCGCCCGCCCCCATTGACCCACCCAACGACTATTTCGAAAGCACCTTGAACTCCGTGCGGCGGTTGCGCTGGTGCTGGTCCTCGGTGCATTTGGTGCATTCGCAGGTCTCCACCGGCTTGGTCTCGCCGTACCCCTTGCTTACAATGCGGTCCTTGGCAATGCCGTGCTTCACCACGTATTCCACCGCGCTCTTCGCCCGCTTCTCCGAAAGGGTCATGTTGTAGGCGTCCTTGCCGCGGCAGTCCGTGTGGCTGCTCAGCTCGATCTTCACCGAGGGGTTGTCCTGCAGCGTCTGCACCAGTTTGTCCAGTTCCAGGGCCGCATCCGGACGGATGTTCCACTTGGCCACGTCGTAGTAGATGTTGTCCAGGCGCACCACCTGGTCCACTTCCAGCGGGAAGAGCTTGAAGTCGGTGCGGATCACCGTGCTCGTCCTGCCTTTCGTGGTGATGCGGGCACTCTGCTTGAAGAAGCCTTCTTTGTCCACCTTCAAGCGGTAGTCGGTCTCCGGCTTCAGCGCGAACGCGTAGCGGCCGTCCGCTCCCGTGACCGCTTCCTCCAGCACTTCGTCCGTGGCGCTGCACAACTGCACTTTCGCACCGGCGATCGGCGCCAGCGTTTCGCCATGCATCACCGTGCCCTCCGCCGCGTAGTCATACTTCTCCAGCTCGATCACGATGTTATCGAGGTCGTCCTTCATCGGGTCCACTTCCACGATGTTCTGCTTGTAACCGTTCCTGGCCGCGCTGATCACATATCCGGATCTGTACGGCGCCGTTATCGTGAACTTGCCCGGATCCATGGTCTCCACCTTCGCGTCGTCCACGAAGCGGCCCGCGTCATCGCGCAGGTCCAGCGCCACCTCACCGACCGGCAAGCCCGTGCCCTTCTCGATCACCCGCACGAACATGCGGGTGGCGGGCGGATGGATGGTGCAACCGTAGATGTCATCGCTGCCCTTGCCGCCGGGGCGGTCGCTCACGAAGAAGCCTGCCGTATCCCCTTTCAGCAGCACGATGCCTATGTCGTTCGACGTGGTGTTCACCGGGTAGCCGAGATTGGTGACCTTGCCCGGACCAGCGGGTGTAAGGCGGCTAGAAAAGAGGTCGTATCCGCCTAGGCCGGGATGGCCGTTGCTGGTGAAGTACAGCACGCTGTCGCTACTGATGAACGGGTACATCTCATTGCCGGCCGTGTTCACCGGCGCGCCCAAGTTCACGGGCGCACCCCACTGGCGGCCCAACGCTTCGCAGTACCAGATGTCCGTACCGCCCAGTCCGCCGGGACGGTCGCTCACGAAGTAGAGGCGGCGGCCACCCGGCGCCACGGAAGGATGACCGGTGTTGTACTCGGGGTCGTTGTGCTCGAACTCGGCGAGCCCGCTCCACTCCTTCTGGCCGAACTCGCCGGGCTGCACGTCGGAGAAGAAGATACCGAGCTTCAGCTGCCCGTCCTTCGCTTTGTTCAGCGTGCCGTAGAAGTAATTGTCGCGCGTGAAGTAGAGGCGGTGGTTGGTGCTGTCGTAGGAGGCGGTGCCATCGTGGTAGCGGCTGTTCACGTCCTTGCGCATCACCATGGGGTCGGTGGCGGTCTCTCCTTTCAGCAGTGCAGTGTACAGGTTGAGGAACGGCTCATCGTCCCACTTGTACAGCGTCTTGCCGCCCACGCCTTCGCCACGCGCGCTGCTGAAGAGCAGCAGGTCGTCCATGATAGCCACGCCAAGGTCGGCCTCGGCGGAATTGATGGGCAGGTTGCGCACTTGGTTGCGGGTGCTGTCGCGCTTCAACCGCTGGAACACGTTCGGGTCCTCCGCATAGGCCTGCGCGATGGCATCGCCCGGCACCTCCTGCGCGATGCGCTTGTACCAGACCATCGCGTCGCTGTACCGGCCCAGTTCGCGGAGCACGTCGGCGTTGTCGCGCATGTCCTGCACGCTGGGCGTGCCCATGGTGAGCAACTGGCTGTAGGTGGCCGCAGCGAGGTCCAACCGGCCGGTGCGGCGGTAGGCGAAGGCGAGCTTGCGGTAGTCATCCGCGGTGGCCTTGCCGCTCTGCACGATGTCGGCATAGATGACCGCCATGTTCGGGTAGTCGAACACTTCCGCATAGCGATCGGCCATGCGCGTCTTCAGCTTCTGGGCCTGCGCGCCGGGCACCGCCAACAACACGGCGGAGAGGACCGCCATCAACGCGCGTAAGGGCTTCATGTGCGTGCTGTGCATGTGATCAGAAATAACGCGGTGAACGGATGCCCTTCAGCTTGTTGCCGAACTCGAACCCGAGCATGAACTCGTGCGAGCCGCCGCTGTGGTTGCGGATCGGCGAGAGCGGGTAGTCGTAGGCGTAGCCCACCGTGAGGTCGTTGGTGATGTAGTACTGCGCCAGCGCGCCCACCGCATCCTGGTGGCGGTACATCGCGCCCAGCCAGAACTTCTCGTAGAACAGGAAGTTCGCGCTCAGGTCGAAGCTCATCGGCGCGCCCTGCACCGCCTTCACCAGGAAGGTGGGCTTGAACTTGGTATACGGGTTCAGGTCGAACACGTAACCGCCGGTGAGGAAGTAGTGCGCGCGCTGGCCGGGCTGGCTCACCAGCTTCAGCGAATCGGTGTCGAAGAACTCCGTGCGCAGCAGTTTCGGCGTGCTCAGGCCCAGGTAGAACCGGTCGCTGTACCACATCATGCCGAAGCCGAACTGCGGGTCCAGCTTGCTGTTGACGTTCTGCTGGAACACCTGGTCGTTCTGCTCCAGGGGATGCAGGTCGGCGAACCTGCCCTGGAAGATGTTCATGCCCCCTTTCACCCCGAAGGAGAGCTTCTGCCCACCGCCAAGGAACATGCGGTAGGCTAGGTCCACCATCACGCCATACTGCGTCACGGGGCCGTGTTCGTCGCGCATCACCGTTCCGCCGAGGCCCAGGCTTTCCACCAGGACCGGGCTATGCACCGTGAGCGTTTGCGTGGTGGGCGCTCCCGCGAACCCCACCCACTGGTGGCGGCTCAGCGCCTTCAGGCTCACGCGCTCCGCGCTGCCGGCATAGGCCGGGTTCAGCGCGAGCAGGTTGAACATGTACTGCGTGAACTGCGGGTCCTGCTGCGCCTGCGCCTGCCCGGGCAGCAGCACGGGCACGACCAGGACCAGGCCGAGCATCACCTCTTTCCAACGGAAGGCCTTGCGTGCCATCGGCTGCGGATGTTTCGTGGAAGCGTTCATGGTCAGCGGCGGAGGTAGATGTAACCGGTGATGATGTCCTTACCGTCGCCCGGATCGAGGATGTAGTAGTACGTGCTCTCCGGCAGCTCTTCGCCCCAGTTCAGGCTGTTCTCGCTGCGGCCATCCCAGTTGTTGCGGTACGGGCTGCGGTCGAGCACCTTGCTGCCCCAGCGGTTGAACACCTGGAAGGTGTTGTTCGGGTAATACTCCAGCCCCCGGATCACGTAGATGTCGTTCACCCCGTCGCCGTTCGGCGAGTAGGCGTCCGGCACGACCAGCGTGGTGCAATCCCGCAGTTCCACGATCACCGTATCCGACGTGGTGCCGCAGACGCCGTTCGACACGGTCCACGCGAACACGTTCATGCCGGTACCCAGGCCGGTGATGTCCGTGGCCGGATCGCCCGGAGAGGCGATGGCGCCACGGCCGCTCAGCAGGCTCCAGGCTCCCGTACCGGTGCTCGTTGTAGGCACAGCGGCCATGCGGGCGGTGGTGGTGTCCTGGCAGAAGGACTGGTCGGGACCGCCTTGCGCGGCGGCCACGTTCGCATCGAACACGGCCACCATCACTTCATCCGAGGACGTGCCGCAGGCGCCGTTGTCGATGCTCCACCGGTACACATTGGTACCGAATCCGATGCCTTCGATCACCGCGCCCGGCGAGTTCGGGTCCACGATGGTGCCCGAGCCGCTCACCACGCTCCACGTGCCCACCGCCGGAGACACCGGTGTATTGCTGAACATGACGGCGCTGGTCGGCCCAGCCACGCAGGTCTCCTGGTCCGGGCCCGCGGCTGCGGCCTGTGCTTCATTGTCATACACGCGGATCGTCACCGTGTCCGTTAGTTGGTTCGTGCAGGCGCCGTTGCTGATGTTCCACACCAACGTGACCGTGCCCACCGCAAGACCGCTGATGGTGGCGTTCGCGTCGTTCGGATCGCTCAGCGTGCCGGTACCGCCGTTCACGATCGTCCACGTGCCCACCGCCGGCGCGGTCACCGCGTTGGCGGCCAGCGTGGCGCTGTTCGCAGGCATGCAGAGGCGTTGGTCCGGACCGGCGTTCGCCGTGGTCAGGCCGCCGTCGAAGAGCGTGATCGTCACCTGGCTGGAGGTCGATCCGCAGGCGCCGTTGTCGATGCTCCACTGGAACACGTTCGCGCCCAGCTGCAGACCGGTGATCACCGTGGCCGGATCGTGCGGCGACACGATGGTGCCCGCGCCGCTGATCAGCGTCCACGTGCCCACCGCCGGGCTGATGCCCGCGTTGGCCGCCATGGTGGCCTCCGTCGTCGGCGTGCAGATCTGTTGGCCCGCGCCCGCATCAGCGTCCGGTGAACTGCTGTCGAACACCGTTACATGGACCGTATCGGCCGTGGTGCCACAGGCGCCGTTGTCGAGCGTCCACACGAGCACGTTGTCACCCACGCCGAGGCCGGTGATGTCCGTTGCCGGATCGTTCGCGTTCACGAAGGTGCCCGTGCCCGTGATGATCGTCCACGTGCCGATGCCCGGTTCCGTGGCAGCGTTGCCCGCGAGGGTGGCCGTGGTGGCCGGCAGGCAGAGCTGCTGGTCCGGGCCGGCGCTGGCGGGAGCGGCCGACGGATCGTACACGCGGATGTGCATCGTATCCGTGGTGGTCGGCGGTGCGAACGGACAGTCACCGTTGAAGATGCTGTAGATGAACACGTTGTCACCCACCGCCAGGTCCGTGATCGCCGTGGCCGGATCGTGGATGTCCGCGATGGTGGCGGAACCACTGATCACCGTCCAAGTGCCCACGCCCGGGAAGAGCGGCGTGTTGCCCGTCATCACCGTGCTGTCCTCCGGCAGGCAGAACTCCTGGTCCGGACCGGCGTCCGCCGCCGGGCCTGCCGGATCGTACATCGTCACCGTCATCGTATCGGATAGGATGCCGTTGTTCGGGCAGGGGCCGTTGTCGAGGTTCCACACGAACACGTTGATGCCGACGCCGATATCGTTCACCACCGTGTGCGGATCGCTCGGATCCACGATGGTGCCGCTGCCGCTCACGAGCGACCAGGTGCCCGTGGCAGGGGCCTGCGGCACGCTCGCATCCATCTGGACCGTGTTGACCGGCAGGCAGGAGCTCTGGTCCGGACCGGCGTTCGCCGCGGCGGTGCTATCACTGTAGATGATCACCGTCAGCGTATCCGAGGTGATCGCGTCCGGGCACGGGCCGTTGTTGGTCGTCCACACGAAGGTGTTCGCGCCGATCGCCATGCCCACCACCTTGGAGTTCGGATCATGCACGTCGGCGAAGAGGCCCGCGCCATCGATCACCGTCCACGTGCCCGTGGCCGGGAAGATGGGCGTGTTGCCCGTGAGGAAGGTGCTGTCCTGCGGCGTGCAGTATTCCTGGTCCGGACCAACGCTGGCCGGCGGGTTGTTCTCGTCGAAGATGAAGATGCTGAGGCTGTCGCTGCTGATGCCGCACACGCCGTTGTCGATGGTCCAGACCGCGATGTTCTCACCCACCGTGAGGCCGTCGATCGTGGCGATCGGATCGTTCACGTCGGTGAAGGTGCCCGTGCCCTGTGCCAGCGTCCACGTGCCGATGGCCGCGCCGGTCGGCGTGTTGCCCGTCAGCGTCACGCTGCTCATGGGGGTGCAGTAGGACTGGTCCGGACCGGCCGTTGCGGGCGGCGCATTGAGGTCGAAGAGGAATACGCTCACCTGATCCACGGTCACGCCCGAGCACGGCCCGTTGTATACCGTCCATTCGAACACGTTCTCCCCGATGCCCAGGCCCGTCACGATCGAGTTCGGATCGTGCGGCGACACGATGGTGCCGCTGCCGCTTACCAGCGTCCACGTGCCCGTGGCCGGCGGGATCAACCCGCTTCCTCCGAGCGTGGCGCTCGTGAGCGGCGTGCATACCTGCTGGTCGTTGCCCGCGTTCGCCACCGGCGAGTTCGCGTCATACACCGTGATGGTCACCGTATCCGTCGTCAGCGGGTTCGTGCAGGGGCCATTGTCCACCGTCCAGGCGAACACATGCACGCCCACGCCGAGGCCCGTCACTTGCGTGTTGGGGTCGTTCGCGTCCGCGATGGTTCCGTCGCCCGATACGATCGTCCATGTGCCCACCGCAGGGAAAATCACGTTGCTGCCTTGCAGCGTCACCAGGTTGATGGGCGTGCAGATCTCCTGGTCCGGGCCCGCGTTCGCCACCGGGTTCGCATCGTTGAAGAGACGGACCATCACCTCATCGAACGAAGTGCCGTTCTCGCACGGGCCGTTGTCCACCGTCCAGCGGAACACGTTCTCGCCCACCGTCAGGCCGGTAATCGTGGTGTTCCGATCATGCGGATCGGCGAAGTTGCCGGTACCCCTCACCACCGTCCACGTGCCCACCGCCGGTGCCGTGGCGGCGCTCGCGGCCATCGTGGCCGAGGTCACCGGCGTGCAGATGTCCTGATCGGGGCCCGCGTTCGCCGCAAGGCCGCGCGAGTCGAAGAGGATCACCCGCACCGTATCGGTGGTGAGGCCGTCCGCGCACGGACCGTTGTATACCGTCCATACGAACACGTTCACGCCCACCACCAGGTCGCTCACGCCGCTCGCCGGATCATGCGGATCGGTGATGGTGCCCGTGCCGCTCACCAGCGTCCACGTGCCCACCGCGGGGAAGGTCACGTTGCTGCCTGCCAGTGCAGTGGCGCTCGTCGGCGTGCAGAAGGCCTGGTCCGGACCCGCGTTCGCCACTGGGTTGTTCGGATCGAAGACGAAGATGCTCACCTCATCGAAGGAGATGCCGCTTTCGCACGGACCGTTGTCCACCGTCCAGCGGAACACGTTCTCACCGATCGTCAGGCCGGTGATCGCGGTGTGCGGATCGTTCGCGTTGGCGATCATGCCCGTTCCGCTCACCAGCGTCCACGTGCCCGTGGCCGGGAAGGTGACCGCGCTGCCCGCGAGCGTGGTGCCCGAAGCGGGCGCGCACAGTTCCTGGTCGGGGCCCGCGTTCGCCGTGGCGTTGTTCGCATCGAACACGAACAGGCTCACTTCATCGAAGGAGGTGCCGCTTTCGCACGGGCCGTTGCTTACCGTCCAGCGGAAGATGTTCTCGCCCACGCCCATGCCGGTGATCGTGGTGGCCGGATCGCTCGGATCGGTGATGGTGCCCGTGCCGCTGATGCGCGTCCACGTGCCCGTGGCCGGGAAGGTCGGGACACTGCCGGCCATCGTGGTGTTCACGTCCGGCGTGCAGAAGGACCGGTCCGGACCGGCGTTCGCCACCGGGTTGTTGCTGTCGAAGACGAAGATGCTCACGCGATCGGTCGTCAGCGGATTGGCGCAGGGGCCGTTGTCCACCGTCCACACCAGCACGTTCTCACCCTGCGAAAGGCCGCTCACCGCCGTGGTGGCGCTGTGGATGTCGGCGAACGTGGCCGTGCCACGCGCCACCGTCCAGGTGCCCACGCCGGGGAACACCGCAGCGCTAGCGGCCAGCGTGGTGCTCGTGATGGGCGTGCAGAGCTCCTGGTCCGGGCCCGCGTTCGCCGGCATCGCGTTCGCGTCGTACACGAAGATGCTCACCAGGTCGGTCGGCGGGTTCAGCGGGCAGGGGCCGTTGCTGAGGATCCAGCGGAACACGTTCTCGCCCACCGCCAGGTTCGTGATCAACGTGGTGGCGCTGTGGATGTCACCGATCGTGCCGCTGCCGCTCACCAGCGTCCACGTGCCTTGCGCCGGGGCCGGCGCGGCGTTGGCGGCCATGGTGGCCGTGGTGTTCGGCGTGCAGAGCTCCTGGTCCGGGCCGGCGTTGGCACCGTTGATCGTGTTGTCGAAGATGGTCACTGTGACGTCGCTCGTGGTGAGCGGATCGGCGCAGGGGCCGTTGCTCACCGTCCAGCGGAACCGGTTCACGCCAACGGCCAGGCCGGTGATCGTGGTGGTGGGGCTGTTCGGATCGGTGATCGTGCCACTGCCGCTCACCAGCGTCCATACGCCGGTAGCCGGTGCGGTGATCGTGCTGCCCGCCATGGTGGCCGTGGTCGTGGGCAGGCAAAGCTCCTGCGCCGGACCGGCGTTCGCCACCGGGTTGTTCGCATCGAACACCAGGATCGACACCTCGTCCTGGGTGTTGCCGCAGGATCCGTTGTCCACCGTCCAGCGGAACACGTTCGTGCCTACGCCCAGTCCGGTGATCGTGGTGTTCGCCGCGTTCGGCGAAGTGATCGTGCCGGAACCGGAGACGCGCGTCCACGTGCCCACTGCCGGAGCGGCTACCGTGTTGCCCGCCAGCGTCACCGTGCTCGTCGGTGTGCAGATGCTCTGGTCCGGACCGGCGTTCGCGGCCGCCGCGCCATTGCTGAAGACCACGATCGATACTTCATCCGTGGTGGTACCGTTCGGGCAGGGCCCGTTGTTCACCGTCCAGCGGAACACGTTCGTGCCCACGCCGAGGTTCGTCACTTGCGAGGTCGGGCTGTTCGGCGCCACGATGTTGCCGGAACCGCTCACCAGCGTCCACGTGCCCACTGCCGGCGCAAGGATGTTGCTGCCCGCCAGGGACGTGGAGGTGTTCGGTGTGCAGAGGTTCTGGTCCGGACCCGCGTTGGCTGCCGGGTTCGCACTGTTGTACACCGTGATCGTCATCTGGTCCGTGCTGTTGCCGCACGCACCGTTGTCGATCGTCCAGGCCAGGGTGGTCACTCCTACGCCAAGACCAGTTACGCCGGAGGTGGCGCTGGTGGGGTTGGTGATGGTGGCCGTTCCGCTCACCACCGTCCAGGAGCCGGTGGCCGGCAGCACCGCCGGATTGCCCGCCAGCGTGGTCGTGGTGGAAGTGCTGCACAGCGACTGGTCGGCACCGGCGTTCGCCTGTTGCGCGCTGCCATTGAATAGCTGCACCGTCACGTCATCCGAGGTGCTGCCCACGGCGCAGGGGCCGTTGCTCACCGTCCAACGGAACACGTTGTTGCCCAGCGACAGCCCGTTCACCACGGTGGTCGGATCGTGCGCATCCACGAAGGTGCCCGTGCCGCTCACCACCGTCCAGGTACCCGTGCCCGGCGCGATCACCGTGCTGCCCGCAAGGGTGGCCTGGGTGATCGGCGTGCATACGCTCTGGTCCGGACCGGCGTTCGCCGGAGGCATCGCCGCGCTGAACACCGATACGCTCACCTGATCGGAGTTCACCGGGAGCGTGCAGGGGCCGTTGCTGATGGTCCAGCGGAACACGTTCACGCCCACGCCCATGTTGGAGATGGTGGTGGTGGGGCTGTTCGGATCGGTGATCGTGCCACTGCCGCTCACCAGCGTCCACACGCCGGTGGCCGGTGCGGTCACGGCGCTGGCGGCCATGGTCACTATATTCGATACCGTGGGGATGCAGATGGCCTGATCGGGACCAGCATCCGGCGCGCCCACCGTGCTGTTGAACACCGTGATGGTGACGCGGCTGGTCGTGTTGCCGTTCGCGCACGGGCCATTGCTCACGTTCCATTGGAACACGTTATCGCCCAGCGACAGTCCGCTCACCGAGCTGGTTGGTGAATTGACATTGCTGAAGGTGCCCGTACCGCTGATCACTGTCCATTGGCCGGTGGCTGGTGCAATCACTGTGCTGCCCGCCAGTGTCACCGATGACGTGGTGCTGCAGATGCTCTGGTTCGGTCCAGCGTTCGCCACCGGGTTGTTCGCGTTGAACACGCGCACCCGCACGTCGGCCGTGGTGGTGCTGTTCGCGCAGGGACCGTTGCTCACCGTCCAGCGGAACACGTTGTTGCCCACGCCAAGGCCCGTCACCTGCGTGTTCGGGCTGTTGGGCGACACGATGGTGCCGCTGCCGCTCACCAGCGTCCAAGTACCCGTGGCTGGTGCGGTGACGCTGCTGCCCGCCAGCGTGGTGGAGGTGTTCGGCGTGCAGAGGTCCTGGTCGGAACCCGCGTTCGCCACCGGGGTGCTCGCGCTGAACACCACGATGGACACCACGCTGTTGGAGGTCGGGTTCGCACACGGACCGTTGTTGATCGTCCAACGGAACACGTTCGTGCCTACGGCCAGGCCGGTGACACTACTCGTCGGGTTGGTCGGATCGGTGATGGTGCCGCTGCCGCTTACTCGCGTCCACGTGCCGGTGGCCGGGAAGGTGGGCGTGTTGCCCGCGAGGGTGGCCGTGGTGGTGGGCGTGCAGATCGCCTGGTCCGGGCCCGCGTTCGCCACCGGCGCATTGGCATCGTACACGAAGATGCTCACCAGGTCGCTGGCCGGGTTCAGCGGGCAGGGGCCGTTGCTGAGGGTCCAGCGGAACACGTTCTCACCCACCGCCAGGCCGGTAATGGTGGTGGTGGCGCTGCCCGGCGTGGTGATCGTGCCGCTGCCGCTTACCCGCGTCCACGTGCCGGTGGCCGGGGCCAGCGGTGCGTTCGCCGCCATCGTCACCGACGTGGTGGTGCTGCAAACGTTCTGGTCCGGACCCGCGTTGGCGCCGAGCAACGTGCTGTTGAACACGGTGATCGACACTTGGTCGCTGGTCACCCCGTTCGCGCAGGGACCGTTGTTCACTGTCCATTGGAACACGTTGGTGCCGATGCCCATGCCTGTGACGCTGCTGGTCGGACTCGTCGGGTTGGCGATGGTGCCGCTGCCGCTCACCAGCGTCCATTGGCCGGTGGCCGGGAAGGTGGGCGTGTTGCCCGCCAGCGTGGACGTGCCCGGCGTGCAGATCTGTTGGTCCGGACCGGCGTCGGCGTTCGGGCTGCTCGCCGAGTACACCGTCACCACCATGTCATCCGAAGTGTTCGGGTTCGTGCATGGGCCGTTGCTGATGGTCCAGCGGAACACATGCACACCCACGGGCAATCCGGTCACCGTGGTGGTGGCGCTGTTCGGCGTGGTGATCGTGCCCGATCCGCTCACGCGCGTCCACGTGCCTGTTGCGGGGCCGATCAAGGCGTTCCCCGTGAGCGTCACCGAACCGGCCGGAGTGCAGATTGCCTGGTCCGGACCGGCATTGGCCGCGCCCTGCAGGTTGCTGAACACCGTCACTACTACCTCGCTTTGCGTGGGCGTGCCGCACGGACCGTTGTTGATGGTCCAGCGGAAACGGTTCGCACCCACGGACAGGACTGTGACCGTGCTGCTCGGCGAGTTCGGGTTCGTGATCGTGCCCGTGCCGCTCACCAGGGTCCATGTGCCCACCGCTGGAGCCGTCGCCACATTGCCGGCGAGCGTCGCGGAGGTGGCGGGCAGGCAGATCTGTTGTGCCGAGCCTGCGTTCGCAGCAGCCTGCGCGGGGTTGAAGCCCGTCACCGTCACCAGGTCGGTGGCGATGCCGCATGATTGGTAGTTCACGCTCCAACGGAACACGTTCGCGCCTTGGGAAAGGCCGCTCACCGTGCTGGTGGGACTGTTCGGAATCGGCGAACGTGCCGGTGCCGCTCACCACGGACCACGTGCCTTGCGCCGATGGGTACGGTTGCACACCCGCAAGGGTGGCGGAAGTGCCGCACACGCTCTGGTCCGGACCAGCATCCGCCGCCGTGAACGGCGGTGTCACCAAGATGGAATAGCCGAACTCACTGGAGCCCACCAGCGGGCAACCATTGTCGCGCACGCTCACCGTGAACACGTTGTTGCCGATGTTCGCCACGGTCGGCGTCCACGTGAAGGTGCCGGTGGGGAACGGCGAACCCGACGTGGTGAAGGTACCCCCCGGGATGCCACCGTTCCAGGCCATCGTTACCACCTGGCCCGCATTGGCATCATTGGAGTTGATCGTGAAGGTGACCGGCGTACCCGCGCACACCTGCATGGAATAGGTGGTCGTGCCGTTGATACCCGTGGCGGTCGGCGCGGTGTTACCGGCGCACTGGCGGACCACGAACTGCACGTCACGCGTGACCTCGCCTATCAGCACCCCATGACGGTATTCACGCACACGATAGGTCACCACGGCCACCTGCTGTATGCTCGGTGTCACCGTCATCGTGCCCGTTATCGGATCCAGTACCACCGCATTGGCCCCACCGGTATTGCGAACGGGCTGGGTAGCGGAGTAACCGCTGTTGTAAGCGATGTTGTTGCCGTTCGAACCCCGAGCAGCAATCAGCGAATAGGCAAGGGAGTCACCATCGGCATCCACCGCGCCAGGGTTGTAGCTGATGGGCTGGCCGAGGCAGTAGAAAGGGGTCGGGGCATTGGTGAACGTGGGCGAATTGTTGCAATAGCTGCTCGTGTTGTTGAGACGTGCGCTCAGGTACAGCTCCTTGTTGCCAGGATCGCTCAACGACGTGATGGAGTTGTTCCGGCAGCACAACGACCAGGAGAAGGTCCAGTCGTTCCCGCAACCATTATAGGAAGAGAGGTCGACGATCTTGGTGAAGGTGTGTCGCTCCACACCATAGGTGCCGTTCGTGTTACTACAGCGATCGAGCTCCGACGGACAGATCGGCGTAATGACCTCCACAGTATGGGTAACAGGGAAGCACTGTGTGAAATCGGCGTTGCAGGTGTTGGATTGCACGCGGAAACGCAAGCCCTGATCACAACTTCCCGGCGCAGCTACGCCGTTGCAATCGCGGTAGAAGTTCAACGTCACCAGGTAACGCCCGTTCCCTAGGCAGGTATAGCTGAGCTCTCCGCCCATGGCATGCGAGGCCTGCGCATCGGGGCGCCAGGCCAGCAGCGCGCAGACCACGACCAGCAGTTTGAGGAGGAGGAGGGAACGAAGGCCGGTCGCTCGGACCGTGTTGCGGGATACGCGTACGTGTTCAGCCATGTACCTGCGATATGTAGGCCGCCATCCTTACACACCTGCGACCGGACAGGATTGCGGAGAGAACGGTCGCAGGTCCGTCGGGCATCCGCTTCCATCATCCTTGATCGGCCATGGGCGCGGGTCCTCTGGATGCAGGCGAGCGGACGTGTGGTCCGGATAGGTGCCGGTCAAAAGTATCCGCGCCCCTTCCGTAGCCTTCCGATCATGCTTCCAGTTGTCAACACCAGCTTGTTCGGCCCTTGTGTATATGGCGCACCAAAGCCACGCCCCGCGCGGGATGCGCGAAGGATACCCAGGCAGGGATCAAGACGCTTCCGAACCGTTGGATGCAACGGTCAGTGATCGGTGCGGATCAGAGTCCCACCAACACCGCTCCGGGATCCTTCCCGCCGAAGACCAGCTTCGCGGGATCCTCGATCATCTCCTTCACCTTGTAGAGGAAGCTCACGCTCTCCTTGCCGTCGATGATGCGGTGATCATAGCTGAGGGCCACGTACATCACCGGACGGATGACCACCTGGCCGTTCACGGCCACCGGACGTTCCACGATGTTGTGCATGCCCAGGATGGCGCTCTGCGGCGGATTGATGATGGGCGTGCTGAGCATGCTGCCGAACACGCCGCCGTTGGTGATGGTGAAGGTGCCGCCGCTCATCTCGTCGATGGTGAGCTTGCCGTCGCGCGCCTTCACCGCCAGTTCCTTGATCTTCGCTTCGATCTCCGCCAGGGACATCCGCTCGGCATTGCGCACCACGGGCACCATGAGGCCTTTGGGCGAGCTGACGGCGATACCGATGTCGGCATAGTCGTGCATCACCATGTCGTCGCCGTCGATCTGCGCGTTCACCGCCGGGAAGTGGTGCAGCGCCTCGGTGACGGCCTTGGTGAAGAAGCTCATGAAGCCCAGGTTCACACCGTGGGCCTCCTTGAACTTGTCCTTGTACTTGTCGCGCAGAGCCATCACCGCGCTCATGTCCACCTCGTTGAAGGTGGTGAGCATGGCGGTGGTGTTCTTCACGCTCACCAGGCGCTCGGCCACCTTCTTGCGAAGGGTGGTCATCTTGGTGCGGCTCTGCTCGCGGCCACCGCCCCAGCCGTTCATGAGGTTCGCCCCGGCGTCCACGCCACCGGCGATGTACGCCTGCACGTCGCCCTTCATCACGCGGCCGTTGGGACCGCTGCCCTTCACCTTGTCCGCGGCGATGCCCTTGTCGTTGAGCATGTTCTTCGCCACCGGCGAGGCCTGCTTCGGGTCCGCAGGAACAGCTGCAGGCGCTTTCGAGGTGGCAGGAGCAGCAGCAGGCGCAGGGGCGGTCTTGCTTCCTGCTTCCTGCGCTTGCGCCTTGGGCGCCGGTTTGGCCGCGCCCGCCTCTTGCGCCTGCTCCTTCTTCGGAGCCTTCACGCTGTCGTCGATCTGCGCCACCACGTCGCCCACGTTCACGGCCACGTCGGCCTGGGCCTTCAGGGTGATCCGGCCTTCCGCTTCGGCGCTGAGCTCGAGCGTCGCCTTGTCGCTGTCGATCTCGGCGATCACCTGGTCCTTGGTCACCACGTCACCGTCCTTCACGAGCCATTGCGCGATGCGGACTTCACTGATGCTTTCGCCGGGGCTCGGCACTTTGATGTCGATCAGGGCCATCTGAAGGTTGAGGGCTGAAGGTTAAAAGCTAAAGGTCGAAGTTCGGGGTTCGGAGGGGTCACCCTTCGGCAGGCTCAGGGTGACAGCAGGGTGACAGTGGTCGGGCTCAGGGTGACGGTGAGGCGGGATCGGGGTGCTGGTCCTTCTTCGTTCTTAACTGTGTCATGCTGAGCCTGCCGAAGCATGACCGTTACGCTCTTGCTGCGGCTGGTTCCATGTTCTTCGCGAACGCTTGCTCAACGATCGCTTTCTGCTGCGCCGCGCTGCGGATGCCGCTGCCGGTGGCGGGGGCGCCGCTGGCGGGACGGGCGATCACCTGCAGCTCGGCGTCGCGCCAGTTCATGGCGATGTAGGTCCAGGCGCCCATGTTGAGCGGTTCCTCCTGCACCCAGATGCGGCGTTCGGCCTTCTTGTACTTGGCGAGCACCGCGGCCAACTGCTTCTCCGGCAGCGGGTGCAGTTGCTCCAGGCGCACGATGGCCACGTCGTCCGCGCCGAGCGCTTCCTTCTTCTCGAGCAGGTCGTAGTAGATCTTGCCCTGGCAGAAGAGCACGGTGCCGGTCTTCTTCGGGTCGGCGGTGGCGTCGTCGATCACTTCCTGGAAGCGGCCTTTCGCGAGGTCCTCCAACCTGCTGATGCACTTGGGATGGCGCAGCAGGCTCTTCGGCGTGAACACCACGAGCGGGCGGCGGAAGTCCCACGCCAGCTGGCGGCGCAGCACGTGGAAGAAGTTGGCCGGCGTGGTGCAGTTCACCACCAGCATGTTGCCATCGGCGCACTGCTGGAGGAACCGTTCCATGCGCGCGCTGCTGTGCTCGGCGCCCTGGCCTTCGTAGCCGTGGGGCAGCAACAGCACCAGGCCGTTCATGGCGTTCCACTTCTCCTCCGCCGCGCTGAGGTATTGATCGATGATGATCTGCGCGCCGTTGACGAAGTCGCCGAACTGCGCCTCCCAGATGGTGAGCGTCTGCGGCGTGGCGAAGGCGTAGCCGTACTCGAAGCCCATCACCGCGTACTCGCTCAGCAGCGAGTTGTAGATCTGCAGCAGCGCCTGCTTCGGTTGCAGGTGCTTCAGGTGGATGTATTCCTGTTCGCTGTCCTCCACCTTCACCACGGCGTGGCGGTGGCTGAAGGTGCCGCGCTCCACGTCCTGGCCGGTGAAGCGCACCGGATGCCCTTCGCAGAGCAGCGTGCCGTAGGCCAGCAGCTCGCCCATGCTCCAGTCCAGGCGGTCCTCGGCGATCATCTTGCCGCGTTCCTGCAGGATGCGTTCGAGCTTGCTGAAGAACTTCATGCCCGGCGGGATCTCCGCGAGCTTGTTGCCGATGCGCACCAGCGTCTCCTTCTTCACGCCCGTGGCGGGTGAGCGCTCGAACTCGGCGTCATCGGGACGGCGGAAGCCATCCCAACGCCCGGCCAGGAAGGGCGTGATCACCGACTTCTGGATCTGCTTGGCCTCCAGGAGCCGCTCGGAGAGCATGTCCTGGAACTGCTGTTCCATCTCCGCGGCCAGATCGGCTCCGATGGCACCGCTGTCCTGCAACTGCTGGATGTAGATGGCGCGCGGGTCCGGATGCTCGGCGATGGCCTTGTACAGGATCGGTTGCGTGAACTTGGGCTCATCGCCCTCGTTGTGCCCGTGGCGGCGGTAGCCGAGCAGGTCGATGAAGACGTCGCTCTTGAACTGCTGGCGGAAGTCGAGGGCGAGCTTCATCACGTAGCACACTGCTTCCGCGTCGTCGTCGTTCACGTGGAAGATGGGGCACTGGGTCACCTTGGCCACGTCGGTGCAGTAGGTGCTGCTGCGGCCATCGATGTAGTTGGTGGTGAAGCCCACCTGGTTGTTCACCACGATGTGCACGGTGCCGCCGGTGGTGTAGGCCTTCAGGCGCGCCATCTGCGCGGTCTCGTACACCACGCCCTGGCCGGAGATGGCGGCATCGCCGTGGATGAGGATGGGGCACAGCTTGCTGTCGTCGAAAGCGTGGTCGTTCTCGATGATGGCGCGGCTGAGGCCTTCCACCACCGGACCAACGGTCTCCAGGTGCGAGGGATTGGGCGTGAGCGTGAGCTTCACTTCCCGGCCACCGCTGGTCTTCACGCGGCTGCTGTATCCCATGTGGTACTTCACGTCGCCCTCCACCAGCGCATCGTCGTAGTCGCGGCCTTCGAACTCGGCGAAGATCTTGTCGTAGCTCTTGTTCAGGGTGTTGGCCAGCACGTTCAGGCGGCCGCGGTGGGCCATGCCGATCACGATGTCCTCCACGCCATGGGCGTCCGCGCCGTGTTCGATCACCATGTCCAGCGCGGGAATGAGCGTTTCACCGCCTTCCAGGCTGAAGCGCTTCTGGCCGATGAACTTCTTGCCGAGGAACTTCTCGAACACCACCGCTTGGTTCAGCTTGAAGAGGATCTCCTTCTTGTCGGCCAGGGAGAAGTCGGGCGTGTTCTTCACCTTCTCCATGCGCTCCTGCAGCCACTGCACCTTCTCCACGTCGCGGATGAAGTGGAACTCCACCCCGATGCTGCGGCAGTAGGTCTGCTTCAAGTGGTCGATGATGGCGCGCAGGGTCGCCGGGCCGATGCCCAGTTCATTGCCCGCCTCGAACACCACATCCAGGTCGGCATCGGTGAGGCCGAAGTTGGCATGGTCCAGCGTGGGCGTGTAGGTGCGCCGATCGCGCACCGGATTGGTGGCGGTGAACAGGTGGCCCCGCATGCGGTAGCCGTTGATCAACCCGATGACCTTGAACTCCTTGGCCACCCGCTCGTTGCTGGGGCCGCACATCGCGGGATCCGTGATAGCGGCGCCCGGCAGCACATCGAACCGCGTGCGGGCGAGGTCGAAACCCTCGAAAAAGCGCGCCCAGGAGGGGTCCACCGCGGAGGGGTCCTGCTGATATTGTTGGTAGATGGCATCCAACGCCGCAGGGTCGGCGTTGCTCAGGAAGGGGTTATTGTCCATGATCGGACTTAGGGCCGGGCCGCAAAGGTAGCCACCGGATCCGGCCGCTTTACGGGTGTTGCCCCCCAGTTGTTCCCTTGTTCCCCCAGGTGGCAGGAAGCAGGTGGCAGGGGCAGTCGGCAGGAGCAGGAGGCAGGCGCAGGTGTCGGGAGTGATCACCGGTGACCCTGCGCCTGCCCTTGCCTCCTGCGCCTGCCTCCTGCCAACTGAGAGCCATCAGCCCCGCCCTGCGAACCGCTCCCGGGCCAGCACCTTCTGTAGGCAGCGCAGCACGATCCGGGCGGACAGCTCATCCAGCCCTCCGGCGTCCATGGCCTGGCGGAAGGCGCCTTCCGTGAGGTCCACCCGGTTCAGCACCAGGCCGAAGGCGTGGGCGCCCCGGCGCTGCCGTTCCTCCAGCACGGTCAGCACCTGCGCCCGGAGCCGTTCGAAGGCCTCCTCGCCCACCGGGGGCAGGTCCAGGTCGGCGTTGAGGTCCTTGCCCAGTTGCATCACCGTGGCGTGCAGCACCACCGCCTCGTCCAGCCGCTTGCGCAGGCCGCCGCCCCCGCTTGTTGACAAGCCTTCGTTCACCATCTCGCTTTTCCGCCGCCCGAAGGTGCGGAACGGCTGGCACTATTTTGGCGCACTCCCTCAACAAACCCCATCCGCACGACCTGATGCGCACGTTCGCCCTCCTCCCCGCCCTCGCGTTCTCCCTCGCCCTCAACGCCCAGTACGGCACCTTCGACCCGAAGGCGGTGGCCGCCGCCAAAGCCACCAGCACCATCGTGGTGACCGACGCCGGCGACGCGCCCTACAACCGCGGGATCATGAACGCCGTGAAGGCCCATTGGAAAGCCACGGGCAGCTTCGACTTCATCAACGTGAACGACCTGGCCACCGCCGGCGTGGCGCCGGAGAAGACCTACCTGGTGAAGGTGCGCCACACGGACGCCACGAAGTATGACGCCACCTTCCTCGCGCTGGTGCAGGGCTGGAAGATGAAGAAGGGCGAGACCCTGAAAGTGGAGGGCAACGCCGTGGTGAACATGCCCAATGCGCAGGAGATCGCCTTCGTGATGATCGACCCGGAACGCCTGGGCAACGATGGCAGCGCGCTGCTGAACGTGTACGTGAAGAACATCCAGGACTACCTGAAGCAGGTGGAGGCCGGCAAGATCAAGGACAAAGCCACCGCCGACCGCCTGTACCAAGGCCGCAACCGCCTGGTGAAGGACATGGACCTCTGGTTCGCCAAGGAGCAGTTGGACAAGAGCCTGCCGGACCTGGCGAAGATCAAGGAGACCTACACGCACCAGGTGCAGGTGATGGACCTGGCCCAGCAGATGGCCGCCGCTTCCAAGGGCGAGCCGAACGTGGCGATCGCCGACATCGTGATCACCGGCGACTACAAGACCAAATGGTGCTTCCGCCGCGTGTTCAACGCCAGCACCGGCGAACTGATGTACCAGCGGGATGAGGCCGCCATCGCCGGCAAGAAGGAAGGCTTCATCAGCGAGGACCTGCGGATCCTGGAGCAATCGCGCTAGGGCGCTCCGGCGATCACCGGCCGCAGCAAAGAGCGGCTTGCTATCTTTCAGGTCTTTCCCACCTATCCCATGCCCGTTGCTCCCGCCCTGCCCGGTCTTCGCCGGATCATACTCGTGCTGGCCGCCTGGAGCATGCTCCAATACGCCGCACAGGCCAGCCACATCCTCGGCTCCCATATCACGTACACCTGCCAGGGGAACAACCGCTACCTGATCGTGCTGGACCTGTACCAGGACTGTGCCGGTGCCCCGGTGGTGCCGCAGACCCTCAGCATCGCGAGCGATTGCGGCACGTCGTACGTGATCAGCCAGTTGCCACCCGTTTCACAGGAGGAAGCGGGCCCGCTGTGCCCGGGTGCGGCGGGTAGTTCCACGTGCAACGGCGGCGCGCTGCCCGGCGTGATGCACTACCGGTTCGAACTGCCGCTGACCCTGCCGCCATGCGCCCGCTGGGTGCTCAGCTGGAACTTTTGCTGCCATGCCACCGGTGTGAACACCGGCCCACAAGGCATCTACGTGGAAACGGTGCTCAGCAACCTGAACGGTTCCTGCGACAGCTCGCCGGTGTTCGGCCAGGCGACCATCCCGTTCGTTTGCGTGAACGAGCCTACCTACCTCAACCTGAATGCGACCGATCCCGATGGCGACAGCCTGGCGTTCGCACTGGTCAGCGGCCGCTATGCCAATGCCGGGGACATCTATCCCATCGATTACGAGTCCGGCTATTCCGGTGAAGCACCCGTGCCGGGGATCGCGTTCGATCCTTCCACCGGGCACATGGTCTTCACGGCCTGGGTCGCGGGACCCTATACCTTCAACTTGAAGATCTCCTCGTTCACCCGCGATGGACAGCTGAAGGGCACGCTGATCCGTGACCTCATCGTGTTCGTGAAGCCCTGCAACAGTCCACCGTTCCAGCCTGCGGCAGCAGAGGGCCTGAGCGACCTGACAGGCGGAGGATCGCCCGGCCCGTTCAGCATCGCCACCTGCACCGGCAGCACCGTCTGCTTCGACGCGGTCTTTTCCCATCCGGATCCCCAGGAGCGATCGGGGCTCACGTCCAACATCACCAGTGTGCTGCCAGGGGCCGAGATCTCCGTGACAGGCGACAACCCCGTGACCGCGCACATCTGTTGGGACGCCTCCGGCGCTTCGCTGCGTGATCATGCGTTCATCATCGCCGTGAACGATAGCGCATGCCCCATCATCCACCGGCAGCAGTTCACCTATCACCTGCGCGTGGTGCCGCCGATCGATGCCGGGCCGGACCGCATCATCTGCCCGAACGAGGATGCCGGACTGGCCGCTTCGGGCGGCACGCTGCAATGGACCAGCGTGAGCGGCGACACCTTGATCGTGGGGGTGAACTTCTCCTGCGACACGTGCGCCGCGCCCATCGCATCACCGGCGATGACCACCGTCTACCGCGCGACAGGCACCGGTGGCTGCACGGACGATGTGACCGTGACCGTGCTGCCGGCCACCGACCCGGCCTGCATCGGTTCGGGCCTGACAGAGCAGGTGCGGCGCCTGTTCAGCGTATCGCCCAACCCGGCATCGGGCCTGCTGCGGATCGAGGGGGTGGACGGCCGCTCGTTCGAGGTGCTGGACATGCAAGGCCGCATGCATGCCCAGGGCGCATGGACCGGCGTGGGACCGCGCACGATAGCCCTGCCGGAGCAGCTTGGGGCGGGTGCCTATATGCTGCGCGTCCGCACGGTGGATGGCGAGCTGCGCACCGCGCGCTTCCTGGTGGCGCGTTAATACCGTGTCAATGCCGCAGGCCATGCGGCGGGAGCGGCCTTTAGACCTCCTTCATAATTCTCCAGAAGTGTCACGTCGAGCGAAGCGGGACGCTAACGCGCTTTCGATCACGGACGTTCATGTCTCGACTTCGCTCGACAGGACAGAAGGACCATATAAGAGGACGAATTACGAAAGAGCTCTAATGGCGGCGCCGGCCTAGCTCTTCGGCGAGGCAGCGCAGCGGCTCCTTCCGCGCTTCGGGCACGGGCAGAACATCCAACGCTTCCGAAGCAGCCCCCTCTTGGCGTTCCGCTTCCGCTTCGGCCTCGGCGCGCACCCCCAGTTGTTCGATCACCGCGGCCATGTGCCGCACGTCGCGTTGCCCGGGCGGCAACGCCAGTTGTGCGGCCAGCACGGTGCTGCCTTCCGCTGCCGCACGCTCCAGCCCACGGATCAGCAGGAAGGTCTTCTTGCCCGCACGCAGGTCGCCCCCGCGCTGCTTGCCTGTGCTGGTGGTCTCGCCGAAGGCATCCAGCAGATCATCGCGCAATTGGAAGGCCAGTCCGAGGTGCTCCCCGAAGGCGCCCAGCCGTTCACGCTCCGCTACCGGCGCACCGGCCACCGCCGCACCGGCCTGCAAGGCGCACGACAGCAGCACGGCCGTCTTCAACCGGATCATCTCCGTGTAGGCCGCAAGGGATACGTCCGTGCGCTGCTCGAACTCCATGTCCAGTTGCTGGCCCTCGCAGACCTGCAAGGCGTAGCGGTTGAACAGGTCCAGCACTCCGGGACGCTTTCCCATCAGGGCGTATGCCTTCACCAACATGGCGTCACCGCTGAGGATGGCGGTGTTCGCGTTCCATTTCGCATGCACGGCCGGTCCTCCCCGCCGCAGCGGCGAAGCGTCCATGAGGTCGTCGTGCATCAGGGTGAAGTTGTGGAAGACCTCGATGCCGAGCGCCTCATCCAACGCGTCCTCTGCTCGGCCGCCGAACAGCTCGCACCCCAGCAGCGTGAGCAGCGGCCTCACGCGCTTGGCACGCAGGCGCATGAGGTAGGCCATCGGCGCGTACAGGCCGTCGGATGGGAGCGCATCGCACCATTCCGCCACGCGCGCCTCCACCAATGCGAGGTGCCGCTCCATGCTTACACGTTGCCGTTGGCGACCTGCAGCAGGTATTCGCCGTAGCCGCTCTTGCGCAGGGGTTCCGCGATCAGGCGGAGCTGTTCCGCAGTGATGAAGCCGCGGCGGAAGGCCACTTCCTCGATGCAGCCGATGCGGCGGCCCTGGCGCTCCTCGATCACCTGCACATACTGCCCAGCCTGCATCAGCGAAGTGAAGGTGCCGGTGTCCAGCCAGGCGGTGCCGCGGTCCAGCACCTGCACCTTCAGGCGGCCCTGGCGCAGGTATTCCCGGTTCACGTCGGTGATCTCGTACTCGCCCCGCGCGCTGGGCTTCAGGTCGCGGGCGATGTCGAGCACGCTGTTGTCATAGAAGTAGAGGCCGGGCACGGCGAAGTTGCTCTTCGGCTTCGCTGGCTTCTCCTCGATGCTGATCGCATTGGCCTGCGCATCGAACTCCACCACGCCATAGCGCTCCGGGTCGCTCACGCGGTAAGCGAACACCAGGCCGCCCTGCACCGTGCGGTGTTCCATGAGCCTGGTGCCCAGGCCGCTGCCGTGGAAGATGTTGTCGCCGAGGATCAGCGCCACGTTGTCGCTGCCCACGAACCCGCGGCCGATGACGAACGCCTGCGCCAGTCCGTTGGGCACCGGCTGTTCCGCATAGTGGAAGGAGCAGCCCAGGCGCTCGCCATCGCCCAGCAGCTTGCGGAAGTGCGGCAGGTCGTGCGGCGTGCTGATGATGAGGACCTCGCGGATGCCCGCCGCCATGAGCGTGCTCAGCGGGTAGTAGATCATCGGCTTGTCGTACACCGGCATGAGCTGCTTGCTCACCGCCAGGGTGAGCGGGTGCAGGCGCGTGCCGCTGCCGCCGGCGAGGATGATGCCTTTCATGCGTGGTCGTCGGGTCTTGGCTCCATCTTCAGTTCGAAGAGATCGATGTCCTCCTCCTCATCGAGGACCTCGAGCAGCGGCTCCTCGAAGGCCTGTGTCATGATGCTCTTGTTGAGCGACAACACGAGCGAGGGCAGCACGAGCAGGTTGGTGAGCATGGCCACCAGCAGCGTGAGCGAGGTGAGGATGCCCATGGCCTGGATGCCGCCGAAGTGCGAGAAGGCGAACATGCTGAAGCCCGCGAGCAGCACCGCGCTGGTGTAGATGATGCCCACGCTCACCTCCCGCGTGGCCAGGTCCACGCTGCGCTGCAGGTCGTGGCCGGTGAGCTTCAGTTCCAGGCGGTAGCGCGCGAGGAAGTGGATCGCATTGTCCACCGCGATGCCGAGCGCGATGCCGAACACCAGCATGGTGCTGGGCTTGATCGGGATGTGGAAGAAGCCCATCAGCCCCGCGGTGACGATGAGCGGGATCATGTTGGGGATCAGCGCCACGATGAGGATCCGCAGCGAGTTGAAGAGCACCGCCATCAGCGCCACGATGAGCACCACGGCCCAGAACAACGAGGTGATGAGGTTGCTCACCAGGTAGCTGCTGCCCTTGAGGAACACCACGCTGGTGCCGGTGAGCGTGACCTTGTACTCGTCCGGATGGAAGATGCTGTCGGTCTGCGCGCGGAGCTTGTTCAGCAACGTGTCCATGCGCGTGGTGCCCACGTCGGCCATCTGCACGGTGAGGCGCGTGGTGCGGCGCGTGCTGTCGATGAAGGCCCTGCCCATCGCCGCCCCGCGGCCCTTTCCGCCGTCGGTGAGGTTCTCCAGGTAGGGCAGGATGAAGGTCTTGTCCGTGCCGGACAGCAGCGCGTACTTGGCCGGGTCGCCGCCGTAGAACGCCTGCTTGGTGAACTTCACCGCGTCCACCACGCTGATGGGGCGGCTGAACTGCGGATAGGTGCGCAACGTGTCCTCCAGCCGGTCGATCCGCGTAAGCGTGCGGTCCTTCAGGGCCCCGCCGCGCTTCTTCGTGTCGATCACGATCTCCAGCGGCATCACCCCGTGGAAGTTATGCTCGAAGAAATGCAGGTCCGTGAGCACCGGATTGTTCTCGGGCAGGTCGTCCACGATGCGGCTCTCGTCCTTCAGCTGCATCATGCCCACGCAGGCCAGCAGCGTGGCCGCCGCGGTGATGGAATAGACGAGGGGGCGCTTCGTCTGCGAGGTGCGCACGATCCATTCCACCGCCTTGTCCAGCCAGTGGCGGTCCAGGTGGCTCAGGTGGCGCGGCTTGGGCGCGGGCATGAAGCTGAATAGAATGGGGATCAGCAGCATGCTCAAGGCCCACAGCACCATGATGCCGATGGTGGCGATCCAGCCGAACTCCACCAGCGCATCGCTGTACGTGACGCAGAACGTGGTGAAGCCCACCGCCGTGGTGGCGTTGGTCATGAACGCCGCCGCGCCCACCCGGCTGATCACCCGCTGCAACGCCTTGATCTTGTTGCGGTGGTCCACGTACTCATAGTGGTACGCGTTGATCAGGAACACGCAGTTGGGCACGCCCGTGACGATCACCAGCGGCGCGATCACCGATTGCAGCAGGGTGATCTTGTACCCGAGCAGCGCCATGGAGCCGAAGCTCCATATCACGCTGATGGCCACCACGCCCATGCAGATCCACATCACGCGCCAGCTGCGGAAGAACAGCAGCAGCAGCAGGCCGCACAGGCCCATGCTCAGGGCCATGAACAGCGGCATCTCCCCTTTCACCAGGTTGGTGCTGTTCACCCGGATCCACGGCAGGCCGCTCAGGTGCATCGGCAGGCCCGTGTCCGCCTTGAACCGCTCGGTGCGCTCGCGGATGGCCTCCACCACCTTGGTGCGCTCATCCGTGTCGAACAGCTTCGCGTTCACGAACACCATCATCAGGCTAGCCCGCGTGCTGTCGTTGTAGAGCAGGTCGGCGTAGAAGGGCAACCCGCGGATCGCCGCCTTCAGGCTGTCCATCCCGGCCTGCGTGCGCGGCGGCTCCTTCATCAGGCGCTTCAGCTCGAACTTCTTCAAGCTGTCGTCGCGCACCAGCTCGAACAGGTTGGCCTCGCTGAAGACCGAATCCACGCCGTGGATCGCCTTCAGGTCCTTGCCCAGGTCATACCAGGCCTTGAAGTGCTCTGGCGTGTACAGTGATCCGGCGCGATCCAGGTTCCCCTGCGTGCCCACCACGATCACGTTGCCGTCCTCGCTGAAGGTCTTCAGGAACCGCTCATAGTCCACGTAGGCGCTGTCGATCTTCGGCAGCAGGCCCCCGTGCTTGTAGTTCATGCCTACCTGCGTGGCCTTGTATCCCATGAACACGGTGATCGATCCCACCGCGATCAGGATCGCCATCCGGTTCCGCAAAACGCGGCTAGCCAACCATGCCCACATGCTTTCGTATCAGTCCCGGCCAGACCGGGAACGGCCGACAAAGGTGCGAAATGAAGGACTGTGCCCCGCCCGTCCCCGCAAATTGGCCCTGAAGGGCGCGAGGGGTCCCGATGGAAAGGACAGCGGGCAAAAGCTGCGGGGCACCGGTAACTTGCACCCGATGTACAGCCAGCTCCGCGATGCCCGCCTGTGGGGACGCGCCCTCACGGGCCGCCGCGCAGCGAATGCCTACCGCGTGTGGAGCAGCTTCCAACAGGCCAAGCGCACGAAGGACCCACGCATCACCGGCATGCCCATCAGCGTGAGCTTCGAGCCCACCACGGCCTGCAACCTGCGCTGCCCCGAATGCCCCAGCGGCCTGCGGGCCTTCACCCGCCCCACCGGCAACCTGAAGCCCGACCTCTTCACACAGGTGATCGATGAACTGGCCCCGGACCTCTGGGCGCTCACGTTCTACTTCCAGGGCGAACCGTACATCAACCCGCGCTTCCTGGACATGGTGCGCCAGGCGAGCGATCGCGGCATCTACACCGCTACGAGCACCAACGCGCACTTCCTCACGGAGGAGAAGGCGGAGGCCACCGTGCGCAGCGGGCTCTCGCGGCTCATCATCTCCCTGGACGGCACTGACCAGGCGACGTACGAGGCGTACCGCAAGGAGGGCACGTTGAGCAAGGTGATCGAAGGCGCCGAGCGCATCGTGAAGTGGAAAAAGAAGCTGAAGAGCCGCACGCCGCACGTGGTGTTCCAGTTCCTGGTGGTGAAGCCGAACGAGCACCAGATCCCCGCGGCGCGCGCGCTGGCCAAGCGCATCGGCGTGGATGACCTTTGGCTGAAGACCGCCCAGGTGTATGATCCGAAGGACGATCACCCGCTGATCCCCACCCAGGACAAGTACGCGCGCTACCGCCGCAATGCCAGCGGCGTGTGGGAAGTGAAGAACGCCCTGCACGACCACTGCTGGAAGATGTGGCACAGCTGCGTGATCACGTGGGACGGCCGCGTGGTGCCCTGTTGCTTCGACAAGGATGCGCACCACGTGCTCGGCGACCTGAAGGGACAGCGGTTCCGCGAGGTATGGCATAGCGATGCCTACAACGCGTTCCGCGCCACCCTGCTCCGTTCGCGCAGCGGGATCGAGATGTGCAGGAATTGCTCGGAGGGAAGTCCGGTGTGGGCGTGAGCCTTTTCGCGGCTCCGGCTCAAGGCCGGAGCTATACCGCATAGGTGAAGCGGCGCGCGCATGCGCGCCGCTTCACCTCCCCCAACCCTACTCCGGGCTTGACCCGGAGTCGCGGGAGAGGCCACCCCAATTCTCCTTGAGATGCTGCACGAAGAACCCCAATGGTGGGTCCTTGGATCATACCAGCCCGTGTAGTCCCAATCCGAACTAAGGTCCTTCCACTGCGGGTTCGCTTGTTCGATCAGCTTGTTCTTCCAGGCGCGTTGCCAGTTCTTCAATTGCTTCTCTCGCGCTTTGGCCGCCTCCGCGCTCGGATGCTCCTCCAGGAACACCAGCTTCCAACACTGGTAGCGCCATGCGAAACCATATTCGTAATGACCAACGCGGTGCTCGAACAAGCGGCGCTTCATGTCATTGGTGAAGCCCACATACAGGACCGTGTTGCCCTTGTTCGTGACCATGTAGACCGAATATGCCATCCTTTTCGCGGCTCCAGGTCCTTCGGCGCGCTCAGGAGCTCGGAGCTTCTTCCGAATGTAACGAAGACGGCCGCGCTGTGCGCGGCCGTCTTCGTTCAGCTCAGCCGATAAACGTGATCAGACCTTCAGGATGTCCTTCTCCTTCAGCTCCAGCAGGGCGTCCACCTTCTTGTTGTAGCTGCCGGTGAGCTTCTCCACCTGGTCCTGGGCGTCCTTGGCGATGTCCTCGGGCATCTTGGCGGCCTTGATGGCCTCCATGGCCTTCTGGCGCGCGCCGCGGATGCTCACCTTGGCATGCTCGCCTTCCTTGTGCGCCGCCTTCACCAGCTCCTTGCGGCGCTCCTCGGTGAGCATCGGCACGCTGATGATCACGCTCTCGCCGTTGTTGCTGGGGTTGAAGCCCAGGTTCGCCGCCTGGATGGCCTTCTCGATGGCGTCGATCATCTTCTTGTCCCACGGCTGGACCATGATCGTGCGCGCATCCGGCGTATTCACGTTGGCCACCTGGTTCAGCGGCATCTGCGAACCGTAGGCCTCCACGCGCACGCCGTCCAGCATCGCCGGGTTGGCACGGCCCGCACGGATCTTCGTCAGCTCATGGTCCAGGTGGTCCACGGCCTTTATCATCAGGTCCTCGTTCTGCGCGATCGCGGCTTTGGCGTCCATGGGATGGTCGGAATAGGGCGCGAATTTATGCCTCTGCTCCGCTCGGGATGACAACAAGCCGCATCCGAAAGAGCAGCATCAGGGAAGCGCACCGGGGGGAACGGTAATCACGCTCCGGCAGGCCTGTCATGCTGAGCAAGGCCGAAGCATGACCGTTCGGATCATCAGAACTCCACCAACGTGCCCACGCGCTCACCGGCCACCACGCGCTGCAGGTTACCCTTCTTGTTCATGTCGAACACGATGATGGGCAGCTTGTTCTCGTTGCACAGCGTGAAGGCCGTGAGGTCCATCACGTTCAGGCCCTTCTCGTACACCTCGTTGAAGGTGATACGCTCGTAGCGCGTGGCGGTCCTGTCCTTTTCGGGATCAGCAGTGTAGATGCCGTCCACACGGGTGCCCTTCAGGATCACATCGGCCTCGATCTCGATGGCGCGCAGGCTGGCGGCCGTGTCCGTGGTGAAGTATGGATTGCCCGTGCCCGCACCGAAGATCACCGTGCGGCCCTTCTCCAGGTGGCGCACCGCGCGGCGACGGATGAACGGCTCGGCGATCTGCTCCATCTTGATGGCGCTCAGCAGCCGCGTGTTGTGGCCTTTCGCCTCCAGCGCGCTTTGCAGCGCCAGGCTGTTGATCATGGTGGCGAGCATGCCCATGTGGTCGCCCTGCACGCGGTCGATGCCGTTGGCCGCGGCCTGGATGCCCCGGTAGATGTTGCCGCCGCCGATCACGACGGCCACCTGCACCCCTTTGCCCGCCACGCTGATGATCTCATCCGCATAGGCGTTCAGCATCGTGTCGCTGATACCGTAGGCTTGATCGCCCATCAGGCTTTCGCCGGAGAGCTTCAGGAGGATGCGCTTGTAGGGCGCGTGGCCGGTGATCGGGGTCATGGTGCGGGGGCTGGTCGAAACAACAAAAAAAGAGGGAGACCGAAGCCTCCCTCCCTATTCAGTTCGTGGTGTGCATCAAACGGTGAGCGAATGGCGCTTGAAGCCGGTGACCGTGAGGTCCTTGTCGGCCTGCTTCACATACTGCTCCACGCTGAGCTTGTTGTCCTTGATGAACTCCTGGGCGAGCAGCGTGCTTTCCTTGAAGAACTTGTTCAGGCGGCCTTGGGCGATCTTCTCGGCCATTTCCGCAGGCTTGCCCTCCTGGATGGCGAGCTCCTTGCCGATCTCCAGTTCCTTGTCGATCACGCTCTGGGGCGTGCTGGACTTGTCCAGCGCGATGGGGCCCATGGCCGCCACCTGCATGGCCACGTCCTTCGCCACGCCTTCATGGCCGGCCTTGTTCAGGCCCACCAGGCTGGCCACCTTGTTGCCGGGGTGGTTGTAGGCGTACACGTACTCGGCGGCGATGGCCTGGCAGCTGCTCACGTCGATCTTCTCGCCGATCACACCCGTCTGCTCCACGAGCTTCTCGGCGATGCTGAGGCCGTTGCTGTCGTACGGAAGGGCCTTCAGGGCCTCCACGCTGTCCGCGCCTTTCTCCAGGGCGATCGCGGCGATGCGCTCGGCCATGGCGGCGAAGTCGGCGTTCTTGGCCACGAAGTCGGTCTCGCAGTTGGTGCATACCAGCACACCGTGCTTGCCGTCGGTGGAGACCTTGGCGATCACCAAACCCTCGGCGGCGTCACGGTCGGCGCGCTTGGCGGCCACCTTCTGGCCCTGCTTGCGCAGGAAGTCGATGGCGGCGTCGAAGTCGCCGTTGGCCTCGGTGAGGGCCTTCTTGCAATCCATCATGCCCGCGCCGGTGATCTGGCGCAGCTTGTTCACGTCGGCGGCGGTAATGGCCATTTTCGTGCTCATGGTTTTCTTCGTTGGGGCGTGGGGTCCCACGCCCTTGCTGTTGATCAGGCCTTCTCTGCGGTGGGAGCAGCGGGGGCCGCTGCCGCCGTGCCGCCTTCGGCCACTTCGTCGCCAGCCTCTTCGACCGCGTTCTCCTCATCGCCTTCCTCCTCGCCACCGATCGCCTCGCCGCGCTCCTTGTCCTGCTTGCGCTCGTCGAGGCCCTCGTTGATGGCGTTCACCATCACGTCCACGATCAGCTCGATGCTCTTGGTGGCGTCGTCGTTGGCGGGGATCGGGAAGTCCACCAGCGTGGGATCGCTGTTGGTGTCCACCATGGCGAAGGTGGGGATGTTGAGCTTGCGGGCCTCGGCCACTGCGATGTGCTCCTTCACGATGTCCACGATGAACAGCGCGCTGGGCAGGCGGGTGAGGTCGGCGATGGAGCCCAAGTTCTTCTCCATCTTCTCCCGCTTGCGCATGATCTGGAGGCGCTCACGCTTGCTGATGTTCTCGAACGTGCCGTCGGTCTTCATCCGGTCGATGTTCGCCATCTTCTTGATGGCGCGGCGGATGGTGCCGAAGTTGGTGAGCATGCCGCCGCTCCAACGCTCGGTGACGTAGGGCATGCCGGTGACCTTCACCTTGTCGGTGACGATGTCCTTGGCCTGCTTCTTCGTGGCCACGAAGAGGACCTTCTTGCCGCTGCGGGCGATGTTCTTCATCGCGGCCGCCGCTTCGTCCAACTTCACCACCGTCTTGTGCAGATCGATGATGTGGATGCCCTTCTTCTCGTCGAAGATGTAGGGCTTCATGTTGGGGTTCCACTTCCGTTTCAGGTGACCGAAGTGCACCCCTGCCTCAAGCAGCTTGTTGAAATCCGTACGGGCCATGTCCTTGTTGTTGTTCACGTTCCTTGTTCCCTCTGTCAGGCATTCGGCCGGTAGCACATTCCGAGGAACGTGGTCCGGCCGAATTGGATGCTGAACGCGCCTTTCGACGCACTCGCAAGCGTGGGGACCTTAACGCTTGCTGAACTGGTAGCGTTTGCGCGCCTTCTTGCGGCCGAACTTCTTGCGCTCCACGGCGCGCGGGTCGCGCGTCATGAGCTCCTCGGCCTTGAGGGCGGGTTTGTGGGCGGCGTCAACGGCCACCAAGGCGCGGGCGATGCCCAGGCGGGCGGCCTCCACCTGACCGGTGATGCCGCCGCCGTCCACCGTGATGGTGACGTCGTACTTGCCTTCGGTGCCCGTGAGCTTGAAGGGCTGGTTCAGTTTGAACTGCTGCATGGTGATCGGGAAGTATTCCTTCCCGTCCACGCCGTTCACGGTGATCTCACCGTTGCCCTCGTTGAGGACCACGCGCGCCACGGAGGTCTTGCGGCGGCCCAGGCTGTTCACGGATGCCATCTTACTTGATGCTGTTGAGGTCGATCTTGCGCGGCTTCTGCGCTTCGTGCTTGTGCGTGCTGCCCACCACCACGTGGAGGTTGCCGAACTGCGCGGCGCCCAGGCGGGTCTTCGGGAGCATGCCTTTAACGGCGATCTCCAGCATGGCCTGCGGCTTGCGGTGCTTCAGCTCCTTCGCCGTTTCCACGCTCCGGCCACCGGGGTAGCCGCTATAACGCTGGTATTCCTTGTCATCCAGCTTCGTGCCGGTGAGGCGGATCTTCTCGGCGTTGATCACGATCACGTGATCGCCCGTGTCCACGTGGGCGGTGAACGTCGGCTTGTGCTTGCCACGCACCAGCATGGCGATCTTGCTGGCCACGCGGCCGAGAACCTCGTTCTCGGCGTCCACCAGCAGCCATTCCTTCTGCACGGTGGCCTCGTTGGCCATGGATGTCGTATGGGTCGTGGATGCCACGGGTCCTTGGGATTTAACGGATCAACCCCCGCTAAGGGGCCGCGAAGATATACCGATCCCCGGAACCAACAAACCCCGGTCGATAGAATGTGCCCACCATCGGCCGTGCATGACCGCCGGATCGTGGATATCCGCAAGGGCCATCGGAGCCGGGCGCTGGACGAATATCCTCACAATCCACTAAGGAACAACCACTTGCGTTCAGCAACTCCACCGACAGCTAGGCCGGGATGACCCCGAGCTCCTTGCCCACCTTGGTGAAGGCCGCCAGGGCCTTGTCGATGTGCGCCTCGCTGTGGGCCGCGCTCAATTGCACCCGGATGCGGGCCTTGCCCTGCGGCACCACGGGATAGAAGAACCCGATGACGTAGATGCCTTCGTCCAGCAGCTTGTCCGCCATCACCTGGCTCAACTTGGCGTCGCCGAGCATCACCGGCACGATGGCCGCGCCCTTGCCGGCCGTCTTGAACCCGGCCTTTTCGATGCCCGTGCGGAAGCGCTGCACGCTCGCCTCCAGCTTGTCCCGCAATTCGGTGGTGCGGCTCAACAGGTCGATCACCGCGATGCTGGCCCCCACGATGGCGGGCGCCAGGCTGTTGCTGAAGAGGTACGGACGGCTGCGCTGGCGCAACATCTCCACGATCTCCTTGCGGCCGGTGGTGTAGCCGCCCATGGCACCGCCGAGCGCCTTGCCGAGCGTGCCCGTGATGATGTCCACCCGGCCGGTGACGTCGCACTGCTCCACGCTGCCCCGGCCGGTGCGGCCGATGAAGCCCGCCGCGTGGCACTCGTCCACCATCACCAGGGCGTCATACTTGTCCGCCAGGTCGCAGACGCCCCTCAGGTCGGCCACGATGCCGTCCATGCTGAACACGCCGTCGGTGACGATGAGCTTGAACCGCTGGCCCGCCTCCTGCGCCTTTTGCAGCTGCGCTTCGAGGTCGGCCATGTCGTTGTTCTTATAGCGGTAGCGCGCAGCCTTGCACAGGCGCACCCCGTCGATGATGCTCGCGTGGTTCAGCTCGTCGCTGATGATGGCGTCCATTTCGCCGAGCAGCGGCTCGAACACGCCGCCGTTGGCATCGAAACAGGCCGCATAGAGAATAGTGTCCTCGGTGCCGTGGAAGGTGGCCAGCTTCGCCTCCAGTTCCTTGTGAATGTCCTGCGTGCCGCAGATGAAGCGCACGCTGCTCATGCCGTAGCCGTGCGAGTCCAGCGCGGCATGGGCGGCCTTGATGACCTCGGGATGGGAGCTGAGGCCGAGGTAGTTGTTCGCGCAGAAGTTCAGCACCTGCTTGCCGTTCACGGTGATCTCCGCGCCCTGCTCGCTGGTGATGATGCGCTCGCGCTTGAACAATCCGGCGTCGCGGATGGCGTCCAGCTCCTGCTGGAGATGCTGCTTGATGGTACCGTACATGCCGCGAAGATGCGAAGGCGGGCCACAACACAGCTACGCCCGGGAAGATCCCGGGCGTAGCCGATCAGGGAAGCGTTGCGCTAGTTGGTCTCGAGCACCATGTACTTGCTGCGCTTCCAGAACTGGTCCGGGTCCTTGATCTCGAGGTAGGCCAGGTGGTCGCTTTCTTCCACCATGCGATAGGATCCCTTCGGGTGTTCGGTGATGAGCTTGGCGCTCTTCGCGTTCACCGGCACCTTCCGCAATTCACGCACGTCCACCTCGGTGAACCGGTCCGGACCGGCATCATCACGTACCTCCGTGCGCTTGCCGATGCCGATGACGCCGCCTTCCTTGGTCAGCACGCCTTTCTGCGCAAGCTCGTTGTAGGTGCCCGTAGCGATGTAGGCCTTGTTGATCTCATGCTCCTGCTGGGAGATGATGGCCTCGCGCTTCGCCACTTCCAGCTCGATGGCGGTCAGCTGGTCGTTGATCTGGCCGATCTTGAAGTCGCGGGCCAGCAGCTCATCCTTCATCGAAGCGATGGAGCTGTCGCGTGAGGCCAGTTGCAGGTCCAGGTCCTTCAGCTTCTTGCGCAGGCCGGACGCTTCGATCTTCGACCGGTCCAGCCGCTTGTTCAGTTCAGCGATGCGCTCGCGGCTGTCCTTCATCAGGCCGTTCATCAGTTGCAGGTCCTTCATGATGCGCTTGCGCTTGTCGAGGTTCGCCTCGTCCTTGTTGGCCGCGATGGACCGTTCGCTTTCGTTCATCAAGGCGATGTTCTGCTCGATCTCGTCAAAGGACAACGTCATTTCGCTGATGAGCGAGTCGCGCCCCTGCAGTTCGTTGCGCAACTGCGCGCTCTCGGCGAGGGCCTTGTCACGTGCTTGTTCTTCCGGACTCGGCCCCCGCTGGCAGGCGGTGAAGGCCAGGACGGCCACGAACGATGCGCCAATCAGGTGCGCACCTGCCGGTGCGATGGTCTTGAATGTGGGCTTCATGGAGCTTCAGGTTTGCCCACCCTCCGCGAACGATCGTGCCAGCGGAACAGCGCGCTGACCGCCAGGCACATAACGAGAGAAGCACTACTTCCCGATCGAGGAACGCGTTTCCCGATCCGGGTGTGACCGGCCACAGTCGGGCCATACCACATTCACCCGAAAGCCGGGATCGCAGGATCCCGAGGCGGAGACCCTGCGCAAGCGTGGCAATCCCCCAGAAATGTCCCGGTGAGCCTGCCGAACCGTGAGTTTGCCGGACCGTTCCGATAGACTGTATAGAGGACGAATTACGAAGGAGGCCTAATGTCCGAACGGTACTAGCCCTTGTCCAGCACCTTGGGGACCTTGAAGTAGTCGCTGTCCTTGACCGGCGCGTTGCGCAGCGCATCGGCCTTGGACGTGTGCTCGGTCACCACGTCGTCGCGCAGCACGTCCTGTTCCTCGGTGAGGAAGATCGAGCGGCTCCACGCCGGTGGTGTCCACCCCGTTCAGCTTCTCCACGAAGTCGAACACGCGCTGCATGTCGTTCAACAGGCCGGCGCGGCGCGCGGGGTCGCTCACGTCCAGGCGGGCGAGCTCGGCGATGCGGTCCAGGGTGGTCTCGTCGATCTTCATCGGGAACGGAGCGGGCCTTCGATCGTTTCGAAGGTGCGGCGGCGCAAGTTATCGAGATCGGCCTCGGTAAGCCCCTCCGTGCGGATCGGCGCATGCACCACCGCCCGCGCGATGCCCGGCCGGGCGCGGCCCATGGGATCGCCCGGCTCGCCGAACAGCCGCCAGTTGTCCACGAAGGTGATGGGCACGATCGGCACCTGCTTCTCGATCGCCAGCTTGAAGGCGCCATCCTTGAAGGGCTTCATGCGCGGGGCCGTGTGCGGGATGGTGCCTTCCGGGAAGATGGACACGCTGACGCCCCGGTCCAGCGCGCGCGCCGCCTTCATCAGCGCCCGGGCCGCCTCGGTGCGGCTGCCACGGTTCACGGCGATGTTCATGCCCTTGAAGAAGATGTTGAAGAGCGGCCACCGCAGCAGCTCGTACTTGCCCATGAAGAGGAAGTAGTCCGGCAGCACGTTGTAAGTGTGGATGATGTCCAGGTAGCTGCTGTGGTTGATGCACACGACGTACGGCGGCGGCGGCAGCTCCCCTTCCCGGCGGACGCGCAGCGGCACCAGGAGGGCCCAGTTGAGGAACGCGCCCCACATCCGCATCAGCCGGAACGCCTTCGGATAACCGCTCTCCTTCCGCAGCAGGATGCGGAACGGCACGTACAGCACGATGAGCGAGAGGAAGAACACCAGCGCGAACCAGATCCGGTACACCCAGCGCAAAGGCATGAACAGCGCGCGCGCCCAGCGGGCACGGCGGCTTTCGCCGTCCTGCACCAACGGTGCGGCATGGTGTGCGTGCGAAGCGTCCAAAGCGGCGGAAAAGGCGGAAGAGGCCGCGAAGCTACCGTCTATCTTTGCCCGCTTCCGACCCGCATGCGCGTTCTCACAGGTATCCAAAGCACCGGCACGCCCCACCTCGGCAACCTCCTGGGTGCCATCCTGCCGGCCATCGCCATGAGCAAGGCGCTGGGCAACGAGGCCTTCCTCTTCATCGCCGACCTGCATTCGCTCACCACTGTGCGAGACCCGCAGGTGTTACGCGAGAACACCTATGCGGTGGCCGCTGCCTGGCTGGCCTGCGGGCTCGACGTGGATACGGTGACCTTCTACCGCCAGAGCGACGTGCCAGAAGTGGCCGAGCTGACCTGGTATCTCGGCTGCCTCACGCCCTACCCCATGCTGGCCAATGCGCACTCCTTCAAGGACAAGAGCGCGCGGCTGAGCGAGGTGAACGCAGGCCTCTTCTACTACCCCGTGCTGATGGCCGCAGACATCCTCCTATACGACGCCAACGTGGTGCCCGTGGGCAAGGACCAGATGCAGCACCTGGAGATCACCCGCGACATCGCGGGTGCGTTCAACCGCGCCTACGGGGAGGATACGCTGGTGGTGCCCGAGGCCCGCATCGATCCGCAACTGATGACCGTGCCCGGCACCGACGGCCAGAAGATGAGCAAGAGCTACAACAACACGATCAACGTCTTCCTGCCGGAAAAGGAACTGAAGAAGCAGGTGATGTCCATTGTCACCGACAGCACCCCGCTCGAGTCGCCGAAGGACCCGGAGAAGGACAACGTCTTCAACCTCCTCAAGCTCGTGGCCCCCTCGGATGCGGTGGAAGCGATGCGGCAGAACTACCTGCGCGGCGGCTATGGGTACGGCCACGCGAAGAAGGAACTGTTGGACGTGCTGCTCGCGCACTTCGCCCCGCAACGCGAGGCCTTCCAGCGGCTGATGAACAATCGCGGGGAGCTCGACCGGCAGTTGAAGGTGGGCGCCGACAAGGCGCGCACCATCGCACGGGCCACGCTGAAGCGCGTGCGGGAGCGGGCAGGGTATGCGCCGCTTTACTGAACCCAGCAGCGCCCAGACCGGATCGCCATTTCACGGAAACATCTTGCCCGAACCTCCCAGCATCTCGAGCTCCCCTCGTGTTGTCGAGCGAGACGTGAACACTGTGCTCGAAGAACCTCCTCCGACTTCGCGCAAGGCGACAGCAGGTCGGGGTGATACCGATCCAGGAACGCGAGGGCGTCCACGGCATTCAACCCGCTCAGAACTTCGCGCAGGGCACCACGCGCCGCTTGGCCATGGCCTTCTTCTTGCGCTTGTCCGCCAGTTCGTACACGGCGGTGATCTCATGGGCGCCGCCGGTGTTCACCGCGAGGCGTGAAACGGTGATGTCGTAGCTGTAGCCGAAGCGCCAGTCGGCCGCCTTGAAGCCGACGACCACCGCGATCGCATCGTGGTTGCTGTAGCCGGGCGCGTACGCCTTGAACAGCGGGAGGCCGCGGTACCACAGACCGCCGAACACCGGATCGCGCTCGAAGTAGGCGCCGATGTCCAGCTGGTCGAACTTGCCCTGCGCGCGGTAGTTGAAGGCCATCACCAGGCTCTGCGCGTGCTTCTTGATCACCGGCGAGCTGATCTTCATGCGGTAACCGCCCTGGGCGCTGAACTTCTTCGGCACGCGCGATTGGCCGCCGAGCAGGGATTGGTCCGGCTCGTTCATGTGGGCCAGCGCAACGCCCAGCCACATCTTCGGCGTGAAGAAGAGCAGGCCGCTCCCGATGTCGCTGTAATGGATCGCGCGGCCGTCATAGGACTCGTACGTGGCAACGTCGCTGCCGCGCATCAGCTGATCGCCGAACACGAGCCGCGAATAATCCACCGCGTGGTTCACGTAGCCGAACTGCACGGCGGGACGCAGGAACACGCGCCGCTTCAACTGGATCTCATACGCATACTGGAACGCGAGGCTGGTGTAGCGCAATGCGCCACTGCCGGCCTGGTCGTTGGTGGCGATGAAGCCGATGCCGCTGTTCATGCCACTGAGGTAGTGGTCGAACGCGAGGTTGTAGGTAACGAACGCGCCGGGGATGGCGGGCCACTGGTCGCGGTACTGCATCGCGAAGCGGCTCTGCACGCTCGTTCCCGCGAAGGCCGGGCTCAGGTAGGTGGGCACGCTGTAGAACTGCGTGAAGTGCGCATCCTGGCCCTTCACCGGACCCAGGAGGCACATCGCCGCAGCCAGCGCACCTGCATACCGAAGCTTCATGCGATCAGGGGTTCTGCGCGCCTGCGGTGCGGTCGTTGCGGACCAGCTGCACGTCCATGCGCATCTCGCGTGTGCCGTCCGTGGGGCGCTTCGCCACCACGTCGTTCTTCTGCTCATCGAAGCCTGTTGCCTGCACGGTCATGTGCAGGCGATCGTCCGGCTTCACCACCATCACGTAGCGGCCCGTGCGTTCGTTGGAATTGTACACGCCCACGATCTCTTCGCCGGCCGCATCGGTCAGCGTGATGCGCGCCTTCACCGGCTCTTCGTTCGCATCGGTGACCACGCCGCGCACCAGCAGGTAATCGATCTGGCTATTGGGGAACACCACCTGGTAGATGTCCTGGCCGCCCAGGCCGCCCGGCCGTTCGGAACTGAAGTAGCCGGTCTCCCCGTCCTCGCTCAGGCAGAAGTAGATGTCGTCGTTCACCGTGTTCAGCGGATAGCCCATGTTCTCGGGCTTGCCCCACACGTTCATGTCGGGATCGACGAGGGTGGCCTTGAAGATGTCGTAGCCGCCCATCGTGTTGTGGCCGTTGCTGCTGAAGAACAGGGTGGTGCCATCGCTGTGGATGAAGGGAGCGTCCTCGTCGTACGGCGTGTTCACCGTGGGGCCCAGGTTCAGCGGCTGGCTCCATTCCCCATTGGGCAGGCGGCGGATGCGGTACAGGTCGCGCCCGCCATAGCCACCGGCGCGATCGCTGGTGAAGTAGATCTCGGAACCGTCGGGCGAAATGGTCGCGCTCGGCTCATGCGCATCGCTGTTGATGCGGTCCGTCATGCGCTCGGGCGTCTGCCACAGGCCGTCCACCTTCTTCGTCAGCAGGAGGTCGCCGCTCACCAGGTCCTGGCTGGTGCGGTACACGATCATCTCGTTGCCGTCGGGGCTCAGGCCCACGGTGGCGTCCTGCACGTAGGTGTTCAGCGGCTTGCCCACGTTGGTCGCGTTGCTCCACACATCGTCGATGCGGCGCGCCATGTAGATGTCCTCGAAGTATTGCCCGCCCGGATCGCGGAAGCCGCCCGTGGTGCCTTCGCGGCGGCTGGTGAGGTACATCGTGTTCCCGTCGGCGGTCACGATGGGACAGTAGTCGTGCGCGGACGAATTGATCAGGTTGCCCATGTTGCGGATCCGCAGGGGCACCGGCGCGGCCGTGAGCGTGCGGGCGCTGTTCGCCATCGCGATACGGCGGTCCACTTCCCGGTCGTCCGCCGTGCGGTCCTTGCCCGTCCTGTATTCCTTCAGCAGGGCCACTTCCTCATCGAAGCGTTGCTGCCGGTGGCGTTGCAGCGCCAGCTGGTAGCGGGCCTCGTTGCTGCCGTGGCGCACGGCCTGCTCGAAATGCGGGCCCGCCTTGTCGCGCTGGCCGGGGATGTTGATCTCGCACATGCCCATCTCGTAGTATACGTCGGCGAAGGCCGTGTCCACGGGGAGCAGGCGCTTGTAGATCTTCGAGGCCTCCACCCATTGCTCCGCTTCGTAAAGGCCGTGGGCCTCGTCGAACATGCGGTTGTGAGTGCGCGTGTAGCCGGTCTGCGCCTGCGCGGCGCCCAGGGCGCCCAGGGAGGACAGCAGGATCAGGAGGTAGCGTTGGTCCATCTTATCGGAGGAGTGTGACATCCCCGGTCAGCGTGGTCTCTTGGCCGCTGCTGAAACGGGCGTAGGCTTTCCAGGCATAGACATCCTGCTTCGCCGGCCGGCCACGGTAGTAGCCGTCCCAACCTTTGCGGACATCGAACGATTCGTAGATGAGCTCACCCCATCGGTCGAAGACCTGCAGATGGTAGTCCTGCACGCCCTTGTAGACGGGGAAGAAGAAGTCATTGTCGAAGCTGGTGGGGTCGTATACGCCGTCCGTCGGACCGGAGTTACCGGGCGTGAAGGCGTTCGGGAAGTGGAGCTCGCCCGCGGCGATGGCCGTCACTGCCGCCGGTACGGCGAACGTGTCCGGGCAGTTCCACTGGTTGTTCGCCACGAGCCACACGTCATACGTGCCCGGCGCGGTGTAGTAGTGGACCGGAGCCGTTTCCGTGCTCGTTCCGCCATCGCCGAAGTCCCACACGTACTGGTCCGCGTTGTCGCTGAGGTTGTAGGTGAAGAGCGGGCCCGTGGGCACCACCACTTCGTTCGGCTGAAGCACGAAGTAGGCGTTCGCGCGCGGGTGTACGATCACCGAATCCACTTTCACCGCGGTGGCCTGTCCGCCACCCACGCCCTGCGCCGTAAGGGTGACGGTGTACACACCGGGCCTCGTCCACGTGTAGACCGGGTTGTCCGCCGTGCTCGTTCCGCCATCGCCGAAGTCCCATTGATAACCGATCGCCTGCAGGGAGGTGTTGGTGAGGGCGAGGGTATACGGCACGCAGCCTTCGCCGCTGCCGATGAAGCTCGCCGTAGGCAGCGGAGGCTCGATCGTCACGTTCTGCCGCACCGTGTCCGCGCATCCGCCGATCGACACCACCAGGGTCACCGTGTAGGTGCCCCAGCTGGCGTACGTGTGCGGCGCCGGATCCACGTTCGTGGACGTGGCGCCATCGCCGAAGTCCCACGCATAGCTCCATTGGCCATGGGGCGTATTGTTCAACGGGATGATCGTGGCATCGGGATACCGCTGCGTGAACGGGGTGGCGATGAACGCGCCTCGCGGCGACGGGTGCACTACCACGGTGTGCATGATCGTATCCGTGCAGCCGAACGCCGACGTCGCGACCTGCGTGATCGTGTACTGCGCGTCGGTGTTGCCTTGGTTCACATAGGTGTGCGTGATGTCGGGGCCGACCAGCGTGATGCCATCGCCCATGGTCCACAGCCACTGCGCGGCCCCCGCCCCTTGTGCGGAAAGCGATACCGCGAGCGGCGAACAGCCTTCCACCGGTGCGTTGAACGCAGCCACCACCGGCGGATACACCTGTACCGGCACGGTGGCGGTATCGGTGCAGCCGTGCACCGTGGTGGCGATCAGGCGCGTGTTGAACACCGCCGGGGTGGTGCCGGGGTTGGTGTACGTGTGCATCGCGTCACCGGGCAGAGCGTTCAGGTCGCTGCCGTCACCGAACGACCAATGCACCGTGTTCGCGCCGATCGTCCGGTCGTTCAGCGCCACCGGCAGCGGTGTGCAACCGGCTGCGGGCGCGGCGGTGAATTGCGCGATCGGCGCCGGATGGATGAGCACCCTTGCGCTGGCCGTGTCCGTGCAGCCGAAGGACGAGGTCGCGATCAGCGACGGATAACGGACCACATCGTTCAGCCCGTGGTCCACGTAGGTGTGCGATGCCCCGGCGATCGTGGTGCCACTGCCATCACCGAAGTCCCACGCGTAGCTGCTCGCGCCGGTGCTCACGTTCACGAAGTGCGGATCGAACGGCGAGCACCCCACGCTGTCGGCCACGAAGGCGGCATCCACCCGCGGGTAGACCTCCACCTGCGCAGTGGCCGTGTTGGTGCAGCCGTGGTCCGTGATGGCCGTGAGCGCGATCGGGAAGGTCTGCGCGCCCGGTCCCATGAAGTTGTACCAGGTGTGCGCGTGGGTGGTCAGGGCCGTGTCCGAACCGCTGCCGTCGCCATAGTTCCAATGGTAGCCCACCGCGCCGTGCGATGTGTTGGTCAACGTGGCCGTCAGCGGGTGGCATCCGTTCACGGCATCCAGCGTGATGCCGGCCGCCGGCGCGGGGAATACCCGGACGTGCGCATAGGCCGTGTCCATGCAACCGAAGGCGTTCGAGGCGATCAGCCTGACCGGCAGGTCCAGCATGGACGCGGTGGCGTTGATGTACGTATGCGCCGGCGTGGGCCCGCTGCCGGTGCTGCCGTCGCCGAAATCCCATTGGTAGGACACGGCGCCCACCACGCTGGGGAAGGTCACCACCAACGGGGTGCAACCACTGTCGGGCTGCGCCACGAACGAGAAGTTCGGCGCGGGGTACACGAGGATCGTCCGCTGGGTGCTATGCACGCATCCCGCGGGTGCCGTGGCCGTGAGCGTGATGGTGACCGTCTGCAGCACGAACGTGTTGTTCACGTACACGTGCTCCGGCGATGCGTCCGTGCTGGTGGTTCCGTCACCGAAGTCCCAATGGAACTGCCCGGCGCCGCTGCTCTGGTTATTGAAGTGGACCGTGAGCGGCGCGCAACCCGGGATCGCATCGTGCGTGAAGGCGGCCAGCACGCCGGGGGATACCGTAACGGTCGTCCGCGCCGTATCGCTGCAACCGAACGCCGTGCTCGCGATCAGGAGCACCGTGCGCACGCTGTCCGCCGTGCCGAAGTTCGCGTAGGTATGCGTCGGCGATGTCTCGGTGCTCGAACTGCCATCACCGAACAGCCACAGGTAGCTTACCGCACCGGTGCTGTTGTTGGTGAACCCCACCGTGAGCGGCGAACAGCCGGTGACCGGCGCGGCGGTGAAGGAGGCCAATGGCTTCGCCTCCACCGTCACCGTGCGCGTGCCCGTGCCGGAGCAGTAGGGCGTGGTCACCGTCAGCGTCACGGTGTAGATGCCTGCCGAAGCATAGAGGTGCGAAGGCGCCTGCACGGTATCGGTCGCACCATCGCCGAAGTCCCACTGCCAGTGCATCACCCGGTTGCCCGGTGGCGTGGACGTGAGGTCGCGGAACGACGCGGGTGAGCCCACGCACACGTTCTGTGCGCCGATCTGCACGTTCGGAACGTCGTACACATGCACGGTGCGCGTGGTCGCATCCTGGCAGCCGTCCGAGTTGGACACCCGCAGCCGGATGGTGTAATCGCCCACAGTGGGGTAGGTATGCGGGGGCGGATCGAACTGCGTGTCCGTGGTGCCATCGCCGAAGTCCCACTGCCAGCTCACGCCGTTCACCGACGTGTTCGTTGGATCGGTGGTGAGGCTCGTGCAAGCGGCGTCCTGATCAAGTGTGAAACCGGCCGTGGGGCTTGGCAGCACGGTCACCTGCACGGTAGCGGTATCGCTGCAGCCTGCCGTGGCGCCTTGGATGCTCGCGGTATAGCGCACGGTATAGACGCCCGGCGAGTTGTAGGTGTGCGTTTGATCGCCCGCGCCCGTCCATTGGAAGCCGCCGCCCTCGCCGAAATCCCAGGTGAAGTAGTTCGCGCCGCCGGTGGTGGTCTCGTGGAAATGCGCGGTCTCGCCCGCGCAGATCGTGGCGGGGGTCACGGCAAGGGCCACGCTGGGCGGCGGAACGATGTTGATGGTCACGTACGCCGTGTCGATGCCGCAGTAGTTGCTGTCCAGCATCATCACCTCGTAGCTGCCGATCGCCGGATAGCTGATGGTGCGCGGGAACGTGGGCGGCCAGGGGTTCCAATCGATGATCGAATCGTGGCCCATGCCCCAATAGTCACCGAAGTTCCAGTACTCGTAGCGCTGGTAGATGTTGCCCTGTTGCAGGCAGTTCCGGTCCGTAGTGTTCAGGAACGTCACCCGGTTGTCCGGCCAGCAGAGCAGCGTGGCGCTCGGTGAGATGTTCGCGCTGTCTATGTCCCAGATGCGGATCGGGTTGAACGTGGCTACGCTGGGGCCGCCCTGCAACGTATTGCAGGTGTTCTGCGCGGTCAGGCGCACCGTGGTCTCGCAGCCCACCGTGCCGGGCATGTAGGTGTGCGAAATGGTCTGCCCCAGGTTGGTGTGGTCGAACGTGAGCCTGGTGCTCGCGTCACCGAAATCCCACACGAACGTGGTGTTGGGCGAAACGTTGGTGCTGCTGTTGATGAAGTCCACCGACTGCGGCGCGCACACCTGCGTGAGGCCGCCCACGGGTATCTGGATCGATGCGCTCGTGCTCTTCTCCATCACCAGCCTGCCCGTGATGGAGCATCCGGTGATCGTGGTGAACACCACGGTGTATTCCGCCACACCGGCGGGATACGTGTGGCTCACGCTCTGCGGCGGGGCCAGCGAGATGCCGGTGTAGGGAGTGGAACCATCACCCCAATCGATGCTGAACGGGCCCACGCTCTGCGGCGAGGCCACCAGCAGCGTGTACGCCGTGCCCGAACAACTGTACCACGCCGGCGCATCGCTGGGTGCGCCATAGTAGTCATACAACTGCGGGCATTGCGCACTGACCGTGGCGGTCAGCACCAGGCCGAACAAGGAGAGGATCCGTGGGCGCACCGTGTTGCTGGGGGTCTTTCCCGGCTTCTCTACGGGCGTTCGCCTTGGAAGGATACCTGCCATCCTCCCGATCCGGTGGGGCCGCTACCCACGCCTGGCCGTTGAACCCCACCGCGCCACCCTGCGTAAGAACGCCCTCTCCCACCTATCAGCGAGCGCCCTCCATGGAACATTTCGACCTCTGCGTCATCGGTGGCGGCCCGGCCGGCTATGCGGCCGCGATGCGCGCCATCGACCTCGGCAAACGCACCGTCCTCATCGAACGCGACCGCATCGGCGGCACCGGCATCTTCAACGGCGCCCTCGCTTCCAAGACACTTTGGGAACTGAGCCAACGCGTAGCCAGCGCCAATGAAGTGGTGCGTACGCGCGGACGCGAACCCTTCCGCCTCTCGTGGGCGGAGATCGAGCGCACCATGAACGAGGCGCTGTTCGAGCGCAAATACCTGTACGCCTGCCATCTCCAGTTGCTGGCCCCGCCGGATGCCGCGGGCGGCCATGGCCTTTTCCGCCACCTGCGCGGCGACGCGCGTTTCATCGGCCCGCACCAGGTATCGATCGAACGCGCTGGTGAACAGCGGGTGATCTCCGCCGCGCATACGATCATCGCCACCGGCAGCCGCCCCCGCACCCTGCCCGGCGTGGCCACGGACGGGTCCCACATCCTGTCCAGCGACGACATCTTCCACATCAACGACCTTCCGCGCAGCATCGTCATCATCGGCGCCGGTGTGATCGGGTGCGAGTTCGCGACGATCCTCAGCAACTTCGGCCACACCACCGTACACCTGATCGACCGCGCGGACCGCATCCTTCCGTTCGAGGACGCCGACGTGTCCGAACTGATCGCCCAGGGACTGGAACGCAAGGGCGTCATCATCCACCGGGGCGCCAAGCTCGAGCGCATCGCCGCCGTTCCGGGAGGGGTCGGATACGCCATCTCCTACGCCGACGGCCGGCAAGCCGCCTTCACCGTGGAAAAGGCACTGCTTTCGGTAGGCCGCGTGGCGAACGTGGACGGCATCGGGCTGGAGGCCGCGGGCGTGCAGGTGGACGAACGCACCGGCAACATCGTGCTGAACGGCACGCGCACTTCGCAGCCGCACATCCACGCCGTGGGCGACGCCACCGGCACCAACATGCTGGTGAACCTCGGCGAACTGGAGGGCCGCCATGCGGTGGAACGCATCTGGAGCGACGACGCGCCGGTGCTGCGCCATGACAACGTGAGCACCATCATGTTCCTCGACCCCGAAGTGGCCGGCGTGGGGCTGAACGAGCAGGAATGCCGCAAGCAGGGCATCGCGCACCGCGTGGCACGGCTGGATTACGCCTGCATCGCGCGCGCCATCGCCATGCGCCGGACCAAGGGCTTCTTCAAACTGATCGTGACCGATGATGGGCACATGCGCGTGCTCGGCATGCGCGCCGTGGGCGAGCACGCCAGCAGCGCCATCGAGGCCGTGGCCCTCATGATGCGCACCGGCATGGGCATCCGCGAGCTCGCGGACCTAGTGCATCCGCACCCGAGCATCACCGAAGGCGTGCAGGAATGCGCGCGGATGCTGCTCGGCACGAGCATCTTCAAGTCGCCGGTGTTCGGCGACAAGATGCGGTGCTACACGTGGAGGCCGCCGGCGGAGGTCAAGGCCGCCTGATCACGGCACCGGCGGACCAGGGTCCTGGAAGGCCGGATCGTTCACGAACTCCAGGTCCGTAAGGCTGTTCAAGAACGCCTTGATCTGTTCCCGCTTCTGCGGCGTGAGGCCCAGCGTGGCCTCGGGATCCGTGAACTTCATGAAAGGGTCCACGGTGAGCGATGCGTGCCCGCCGTCGTTGTAGTGATCGAGCACCTCGTCGATCGTGGCGAAGCGGCCGTCGTGCATGTAGGGTGCGGTGAGCATGATGTTGCGCAGCGTCGGCGTCTTGAACTTGCCCGCGTCGTAGGGATCGTTCGTTACGCCACCGCGGCCGGGACTCCGCCGGTACCGCGTCCAACCCGTTGTTGTGGAACTGCTCATCGGTGAAGAGGCTCGCGGCGTCGGTATGGCAATGGAAACAATCCGCGCCGCCCTGCCCCACCACCGGCGCGCTGCCGGCCACGGGAATGAGGTGCCCCACTGCACCGCCTTCCAGCTGGAACAACGAATAGCCTTGCTGGGCTGCGACCGGGATCGTGCCCTCGAACCGGCGGAACCGGTCGAACGGGCTGTTGGCGCTCACCATCGTGCGGATGAACTGCGCGATCGCCTTCGCCACCTTCAGCGAGTCGATGTGCGTGGAACCGAAGGCCGCACCGAACAGCGCCGGATAGGCCGCGTCCGCCTGCAGCTTCGATACCGCGTTCCGCCAGGTCTCGTGCATCTCGATCGGGTTGGGCACCGGCTCCAGGATCTGGTCCTCCAGCGTGGCCGCACGGCCATCCCAGAAGAAGAAGTTGGAATAGCCCAGGTTGATCAGCGGCATCGTGCTGCGCGTGCCGGCGATGCTGTCGATGCCCTTGCTCACCGCCTTTCCGTCCGTGAACGACAGCGCCGGCGCATGGCACGACGCGCAGCTCATCCCGTTGTCCCCCGACAAGCGTTCCTCATAGAACAGGAAACGGCCCAGCCGGATGCCTTCCACCGTCAGCGGATTGCTTGCCGGGATGCTCATCGGCGGCAGGTTGGACGGGATCACCAGCCGGTACGGCGTGGGCGCGGGGAACGGGCCCGGACCGGATGAGGGCGGCGTCACGTCGGACGAATCCCGGTGGCAGCCCATCACGGACGCCAGCGCCAGCAAGGCGATCAGGAGCAAGGAGCGGCGTTGGCGTGTCATGGGACCTGGTCCAAATTACGCTCATCCGTGAAGCTGTTCAGCAATGCGACGAGGTCCGCGCGCTGCTGGGCGTTCAACGGGAAGGCATGCATCAACGGACTTTTGTTCGGATCATCCACGCCGCCGCTCGCGAAGTGGTCGATCACCTCTTCCAACGTGGCCAGGCTGCCGTCGTGCATATACGGCGCGGTGAGGGCGATGTTGCGCAGCGTGGGCACCTTGAAGCTGCCCCGATCCGCCGGATCCAGTGTGATGCGCTCCCGCCCGGGGTCCGCGGCGTGGTCCAGCGACAGCCCGATGTTGTAAAAGCCATGGTCGCTCAGGTCGAACCCGGAATGGCAGTTGCTGCATCCCACTTCCGGCGCGTTGAACAAGGCCCAGCCGTTCAATTCGGACGCGGACAATGCCGTGGCATCGTGCGCATGGATGTAGCGATCGAACCGCGACCAGCCGCTGATCAAGGTCCGTTCATAGCTGGCCAGCGCACGGGTGATCACATAGGTGTCCAGCGCGCGGTCATAGGCCTTCATGGCCAGGGAGCGATAGGGCTGCACGTCGCGCAAGGCGGCGGCGGCCGCTACGATGTCCGCGTCCATTTCGCGTTCATCCTGCACCGGCACCAGCACCTGCAAGGGGAGCGTGGGTGCGCCGCCATCGCGCAGGTACAACGGGAGGTAGGCGGCGTTCGCCAGCGAAGGCGCATTCCGGAAGCCCGTGCGGCCATGCGCGCCGATGCTCAACGCGACCGTATCGCTGAACGCCTTGTCCGGACGATGGCAGCTCGCGCAACTGATGCCGTTGCCCATCGACAGGCGCGGCTCGAAGAACAGGGCCTTCCCCAACGCCACGCCGGCTTCCGTCAACGGTTCATCCGCCGGGATCGGCGGAGGCGGCGCACCGGGCGGCAGCTGCAAGGCGAAGGGCCGGTCCTGTTCCGTCAGGACCGTTCCTGCCGGATCGCGGCTACAGGCCGTCCATAACGGAGCGGCGGCCAGCACGAGCAATACCGGCGCGGTCCTCATGGCAAGCGGAACGCATCGCGCTCCAGGTCGGCGATGCGCATGCCCAGCTCGAGGAGGCCCGGTTCCCCGTGGAAGCTGGAGCCTTGGGACAGATCGAGCGTGTCACTGCCGTTGGTGAAGAAGCGCGCCACGTCCACCTGCAACACGATCTCCGTGGTGTCCGACGGGGTGACTTCCAGCATCACCGGAAGCGTGCGGGTGCGGTAGAGCGTGTCCAGGCCCGTGTGGTAGGCGAATTGGAACGGCAGCGGTCCGGACGCCTGGGGATCGTTGTCGAAGCGGCCCTCGAACAGCGTGAAGCGGTACATCGTGGCCCAGGTCCAGTACATGCCGCTGTTGTTGCCCAGTGGTGTGTTCGGATCGATCTGCGTGATGTCCGTGTGGTTGAGGTCGTGCGGCAGGCCCAGCCCGAAGCGCAGGCCCGTGTAGCGCCCCGCGGGCGCCTGCAGGATGCGCGTCGCACCGCCGTTCACCACGTCGAAGAGGTCCGCGCGCAGAATCTCCGCCTGTTGCGCACCGCCCAGCAAGGTGACCGGCGCGAGGTAGAACTTCAGCGTCTGCACCTGCACGCGCTTGTCGTCCGCGTTCATGTATACCGTGCCCTTGTTGAACGGCGCCCCGTTCCAGACCGGCTCCACGGTGAACTTCACCGGGCAGGGAACGGAGGGCGCAGTGGCCGGTTCGCGGCCGCATGCGGTGAACAAGGCCACAGCGGCCAGCAAGGCACAGGGGAAGAGGATACCGCATCGGCGAAGGACGTTGGAGCGGCCGCACACCGGATCGCGGCGCTCGTTCCGCAAAATTAGCCCCGCCGCTTCCCCCCGCCTACCTTTCCGCTCCATCATGTTCCGTGTTCTCCACAGCTCCGCCGGTGCCGGCAAGACGCATGCCCTGGTGAAGCATTTCCTGGTGCTGGCCCTGAGCGAGGAGGATCCCGCCGCCTACACGCGCATCCTCGCGCTCACCTTCACCAACAAGGCCGCCGGTGAACTGCGCGAGCGCATCCTGCATTACCTCGAAGGGCTTTCCAAGGATGACGCGCTTTCCGGTGCGCTGCAGGACGTGCAGGGGACCGTGCTGCGGGAGACCGGCCTCACGCCCACCGGGCTCCGGCAGCGTGCGTCGGACGTCCTCACGCACATGCTCCACCACTGGTCGCAACTGGCGGTGAGCACCATCGATGCCTTCACGCGCCGCGTGGTGATGCCTTTCGCCCGCGACCTGCGGCTGGACCACGACCTGCGCATGACCACGGAAGAGGAGCACTACCGCGCCAAGGCCGTGGACCTGCTGCTCGAGGAGGCCGGTACGGACCATGCCCTCACGGCGTTGCTCGTGGCCGCATGCGAGCAGCTGCTCGAAGAGGAACGCTCCTGGCGTCCGGACCAACCGCTGCTCGACCTGTCCAAGCAATTGGGACGCGAGGATGCTCTGGAGCACCTGGCCGCCCTGCGTGACATCGGTCATGAACGGTTCATCGCCGTGCAACACCGCCTTCGGCAGCGCACCGCCGCCTTCCGCGAACGCATGCAGGCGTTGGGGCGTAGGGGCCTCGCGGCGATCGCTAACGCCGGGCTCACGGCACAGGACCTCACCTACGGCAAGGCGGGGCCGGCCGGTTTCCTGCGCAAACTGGCAGACTTCGACACCTGGGTGGACCTGAACCGCAACGCGGTGAAGGCGCTCGATACGGACAAATGGGCATCCAACAGCGCGAAGGGTGCCACCTTGGACGCGGTGAACAGCATAGCGCCCGTGCTGCGCGCCAGCATCGGCGGCGCGGTGGACGCATTGGAAGAGATGCGCACCAATGCCCTCGCCGCCGCCGTGCTGCGCGACCTGATGCCCACCGCCGCGCTCCAGGCGCTGGAGCAGCGCCTCGATCGGTTGAAGGGGGAGGAAGGCGTAGCCTTCTTCAGCGACCTTACCCGGAAGGTCGCCGCCATCGTGCAGGAGGAACCCGCGCCCTTCCTGTACGAGCGCTTGGGCGAGAAGTACCGCCACTTCCTGATCGATGAGTTCCAGGATACCTCGATGCTGCAATGGCACGCGTTGCTGCCGCTGCTGGAGAACGCCCTGAGCACCGGCGGGTCCGCCCTGCTGGTGGGCGATGCCAAACAGGCCATCTACCGCTGGCGCAACGGCGAGGTGCGGCAGTTCATCCGGCTGCCCGGGATCTTCAACAAGGAGAAGCTCTCGTTCGGTGAGGAACGGGAACGAACGCTGCTCCGCGCCCACGTGGGGATCGAGCCGTTGGCGGCGAACCACCGGTCCGCGCACGGGGTGATCACGACGAACAACGGGCTCTTCGCGGCCCTGCGGGAAGAGCTGCCCGAGGACCTGCGGGCCGTCTATCACCGCCACGAGCAGGAGCACCGGCGCACCGATGAAGGCTATGTGGAACTCACCTGCTTCGACACCCTTGAAGCGGGCGAGGACGTTCCCCGCGCCGAACTGTCCTGGTGCGAGCGCGTGGTGCAGGATGCGCTGGAGGACGGGTTCCGCCCCGGTGACATCGCCGTGCTCACCCGCTCCAACCAGCAAGGGCGCAGCGTGGCGGCGCACCTCATCGCGAAAGGCTACGACGTGGTCTCGCCGGACGGGCTTTCACTAGGCTCCGACGGAGGCGCCAACGCTGTGATCGCGGTGCTCGCCTGGACGCTCCGGCCGGACGACCAGCGCGCGGCGGTGGCCGCCCAGCACGTGTCCGTGTTGACCGCTTCCACGGATGCCGTGGACCCGTTCCAGGAACACGCCACGCCGCACGCGTGGATGCGCGCGTGGGCACGCGCGCATCCACTGGTCACCGCACGATCACCGCTGCTGCCGTTGGTGACGCGCATCATGCATGCGCTCGCGCTCGACCCCGCCACGGATGCGTTCGCCATGGGCCTCCTGAACGAAGCGCATGCGTTCATCCGCTCCAACGGCGACGACGCGGCCGCCTTCCTGGAACACTGGCAGCGCACGGCGAGCAGGCGCTCCATCCCCGGCACCAGCGGAAGCGGCACCATCCAGGTGATGACCATCCACAAGTCGAAAGGGCTGCAATTCCCCGTGGTGCTCGTGCCGTTCACCAACATGTCCTCCCGTGGCCCGATGAAGGACTCCTTGTGGATCGAATCCTGTGCCGTGGCGGAAGATCTCCCAGCGTGCTGGTGCGGCCCTCCGCACCGCTGGACACGTTCGTGCCGGAGATCGCGGAGGAACTGCGGATGCGCGCCCTGGATGAACTGGACCTGCTGTACGTGGCCTTCACGCGGCCGGAACAGCGCCTGTACGCCGGTGTCGATGGAAAGAGCAAGGATCGCTTGTCCGCGGGACTGCGCGCGCACTTCCAACTCGATCCCGGCAGGCAGGCCACCGTGGGCACACGCGGGCCGGCACTGGTGCGTCCTGAGCCGCCGCGGCACCTGCGACCGCTCCGGCCCTCCGCGATCGGTGCGCCACGCGACCTCGCCATCCGCCGCGATGCGCCCAAAGAATGGGATCCCGCCGATCCCGATCCCTACCGCTCGCATGGCCGCGCGATCCATGCGATCCTGGCGCGTGTACGCACCTTCGAAGACCTCGATCGCGCCGTGCATGTGGAAGGCGAGGCGAACGCCATTCCAGCGGATGAACGCGAACGTGTGCGCCTGGCCCTCCGATCGCTGATCGGCCGGCCGGACATCGCGCCGTTCTTCGCGCCGGGGTTGATGGTGCGTACGGAAGCGACCTTGATCGACCGCGACGGGCATGCCTTGCGGCCCGACCGCGTGGTGCGCTCCGCGGAAGGCACGCGCGTGCTCGACATCAAGACCGGCGCCCCCGCGGATGCGCATGCCGCCCAGGTCCGCGGCTACGCGCACCTGCTGCGCGAACTTGGCGAACCATCGGTCCGGGCCTTCCTGCTGTACGTGAGCGATGGCACGTTGATCGAAGTGCCCGCATGAGCACGCGGACCATCCTGGAGTGGCGCGTTTCACCATTCGGCGTTTTGAGCGGCGCCGAGGTGTATGCGGTGATGAAGCTGCGCACGGACGTGTTCGTGGTGGAGCAACAATGCCCCTATGCCGAACTGGACGGGCAGGATGAAGCGGCCCTCCACCTCACCGGCAGCACCGGGGATGGCCGCTTGGCGGCCTATGCACGCATCCTTCCACCGCACGGTGATGGGCGGCCGCACATCGGGCGCGTGGTGGTACACCCCGAACATCGCGGCAAGGGACTGGGAACGACCGTGATGCGCGAGGCGATCCGCGTGGCGCGCGAACGGTCCTGGAACGCACCGATCGCTATTTCAGCACAGGCGCACTTGCAGGCGTTCTACGAACGGCTCGGCTTCACGTGCACGAGCGGCATGTATGTGTGGGACGGCATCCCGCACATCGACATGGAACTCACCGCAACAGGATGAAGCTGCCGTTGTACTCCTTTTCCAACGGACCGTATTCGCTGAGCCACGCCTTGTAGGCGTATACGCCAGGCGTGGCCCCTTTGCCGTCCCAACCCTGCCTGGGATCGGTGGTGCTGAAGCGCACCTGGCCCCAGCGATCGAACACCTCAAGGCGATACAGCCGCGCGCCCCGTACCGATGGCAGCCATACCTCGTTGTCCGCATCGCCATTGGGTGTGAACGCCGTCGGGGCATAGAAAAAATGGTCGCCCACGATGACCGTTACGGACGCGGTATCCACGCAACCCATGTCGCTGGTGGCGGTCAGCAGCACGGGAAAGCGGCCTGCGTCATCGAACACGTGCGTCACCTGTGGCGTGGTGTAATGCGTACCCGCCACGTCGATATCGATCGCGACCGCACCGATGCTGTGATCAGCGAAGGTCACCTCGGGATGCATCAGGCTCGTCATCATCGGGTCTGCGGTGATCCGCGCCTTTGGCATGGGCCATACCTCCACCGCATCGGAACGGCTGAGCGAACGCGACGCGATGCAGCCGTTGCTGGTGCTCACGGTGAGCTTCACGCTGTAGTTCCCTGGGGAAACGTAGGTGTGGGAGGGCACGCTGTCCTGGCTGGATGTACCATCGCCGAAGTCCCAGTCGTAGGTCATCGGCGTCCATGCCCGTGAACGGTTGACGATGCCCGGCGTATAGGGCTGGCATCCCTGTGGGTCGATCGAAAAGTCCGGCTCAGGGAACGGGTATACGCGGATGCTGTCGGTGTACTCGCCCGTGCAGCCATGGTCCGTCACCACCACATGCACGGCATGTGCGCCCAAGCCGTTCAAGGTGAGCGAAAGGTCCCGTGCATGCAGGTCCGGGGAGGATCCACCGGCGATGTCCCACACGAATGTGGTGCTCGCCGTCAGATCGCCTTCGGGCACCAGGGTCACCGGGAACTGATCAGGACAGCGGATGTCCGGCGGCGTAAAATGCACGTCCACCGAATCGAACAACCGCACTTCGTTCGTGGCCGTGTCAGCACATGGCCAGCCCGGGTTCACGATCAAGGTCACCGTGTAAACGCCGGTGTCGGGATAGACGAAGAACGGCTCCGCTGCATTGGATGTATCACTGTCCAAGCCGCTCACGCCGAAGTCCCAATGGTAGGCGTGGGCACCGATGCTGTTGTTATGCAATTGCAGGGCGGTACCCGCACAATCGCTTGAGCCCGATTGACGAGCGATCACCGCATGCACGTTCACGGTGCAGGCCGTCACGTCGAAACGGAAGTCACGCACCACTTCGCTCAACAGCACCCCATTGCGGAAGTCGCGCACGCGCACACCCACGCAGAACGAGCCGACCATCGTCGGGGTCACGGTCAACTGACCCGTCGCTGGGTCCACCATCATCGGTGGCGAGGCGTTCATCATGTTCGCCACCGAATAGCCCGAGCCCCACATCACGGTCGAATAAGGTGGTGGAGAAGGCGAGATCCGGGATCGTGTTGAACTGGTCATCGCCTCCAATGAAAGGAGCACAGAGATCATATCGGAGCTCATCGCCGTCCGGATCCGAGGCCGAAAGATCGATCCGCATCTCCTGGCCCACGCAGAGCGCGATCGGCGGATAGGCATTGAACCGCGGGCTGCTGTTGCTGCCCCCGATCGCGGCGGGGTCGGGCACACGTACCGTACAGGTAAGGCCTTGTAGCACCGGTGCCAGGTTCACGATGGTCGGCGTGCGGCAGCAACGCTGGTAGCTGAGCATGTAACCACCCTGACCGGAGGGCAGGTTAATCACCTGCCGATAGGTCATCTGCCGCACGCAGATCGAAGGAGGTGCGGTGAGGCAGATGTTCGACAGGTCCACTGGCACCACCTGTTCCCCCTGCGCCGGAGTGGAGACATAGTACTTCCTGAGATATTGGCCGGACATTCGGAACACGCCGATGACGGCCGTAGCATCGAAGCCCGTGCCTAGATCGTTCCCCGGCCCGCAATCACGGAACAGGTTCAATGTAACCTCGTAGTTATCGTTCCCCAGCGCGGTGTAATAAAGCTCACCCCCGACGATGTGCGTGGCCCGGACGAGCAGGGCCGCCAGGAGCAGGCAGAGGGTAAGGGGACCACGCATCGCTGGACCGAAGTGCCCAAGGTAATCGCCCGGCCTTTTCGGATGCCATCCGGAACGACCAACGGTCACCCCTTTTCGCGGGCGTGTTGGAACTCTTCCGCCGAACAAGGCACCACCGCGCCCGCCTCACCGGCCAGCAGGTCCGCAATACGCGACCGCTCCGGATACGACCGCGCCTGCACTTCGTGGACCAGGGAACGGCCGCCGATCCGCTGCACTTCCACGAACCGGTCGTCCGCGTCGATGCGGTACCAGTTCAGGCCATTGGTGCGCTTGAGGTAGATCGGGAAACGCAGGTGCATGTCGGCGGCCCGCCCCGCGGGCTATTTTGGGCGAAGATCGCATGTCCACCTTCCTCGACCGCCTGGCGGCCGCCATCCTGAGCGACCGCAACGACCTGTCCGACGTGGCCGTGGTGCTGCCCAGCCAGCGCGCTGGGCTTTACCTGCGCCACGCCCTGGCCCGCGCCGCGGGCGGGCCGCTGTGGAGCCCACAACTGCTCACGCTGGGCAGCTTCATGGAACAGCTCAGCGGATCGCGGACGATGCCCATGGAGCAACTGCTCTTCGAGGGCTACGCCGCCTACCGCGCCGTGGCGGGCAACGAGGCCCGCGAGCTGGGCGATTTCCTGCAATGGGGCCCCACCGCGCTGCACGACATCAGCGAAGCGGATGCGCACCTGGTACCGCTGGATGGGTTCTACCGCGACCTGCGTTCCTGGGAGGAGCTCGACTGGAGCTTCAACGATATGCCCTTGAGCCCAGGACAGGAGCGCATGGTGCGCTACTGGACGATGATGGGGCGGATGCATGCCGCATTGAACGCCCGCCTCCTCGATAAGGGCGCGGGTACCGCCGGACTTGTCGAGCGTACGGCCGCCGAACGGCGCCCATCACCGCCATGGGAGCGGGTATGGTTCGCCGGATCGAACGCCTTTACGCCCGCGCAGGAACGCGTGTTGGCGTACCTCCAGGAACTCGGGGTGGCCCGTTTCGCCTGGGATGCCGACCGGTATTACCTGGATGATCGCCGGCAGGAGGCGGGCATGCACTTGCGGAAGGCCATCGAACGCTTCGGGGCGGGGGAACTGCCGCCCATCGACCGGCTGAAGGGGGAAGGGCCGCGCGTGCAGGTGTGGAAGACCCCGAGCGATGCCGCCCAGGCCTGGGCGGCGGCCACCAGCCTGATCGGCACCGATGCGGAGGACCGCACGCGCACGGCCATCGTGCTGGCGGACGAAGGCTTGCTGCAACCCTTGCTGGAGGCCCTGCCCACCGAGCTCGGCGCATTGAACGTGACCATGGGACTGCCCGTATCGGCCCTGCCGATCGGTGGGTTGTTGCGGGCCTTCCACCAGGTGCATGCCGGTCGTCGCACCACGGGATGGTTCCATGCCGACCTCGATCGGTTGCTGGGGCATCCCTTCCTGCGCCACGGCGCCGGAGCAAGCGGCATCGATGCCTTCCTCAGCGGTCCGGGGAGCGGGCAGCAGGCCTTCGTGCCCGACGCCTCGCTCCGCGCCGCCCTGCGGGAGCTGCCCCAACCATTGGCCGGGCATGCGGAAGCCGCCCTCGCTCCCGTGGAGGACGTGCGCACGGACATGCCCCGGCGTTCGGACCACCTGCTCGCATGGGCGCGCCTCACCATGGCGCACGATGCGTTCGCCACCGAGCAGATCTACCAGGCCTCGGTGGCGTTGCGCCGCATCCATCAAGCATTGGCGGAACAGGACGTCCTGCTCGATCCTGCCGCGTACGTCCTGTTGCAGGAGCGCGTGCTGCGCACCGCGCAGGTGGGCCTTTTCGGCGAACCGCTCCAAGGCGTGCAGGTGATGGGCGCACTGGAAGCCCGCGCCCTTTCGCCTGAACGGCTGGTAGTGCTCGGCGCGCAGGAAGGCGTGCTGCCTTCCTCCTCCGCGGACCGGTCCTTCGTGCCGTTCGAGCTGCGCCGCGCCTATGGCCTGCCGCTGCGCGACAGCACGGAAGCCGTGCAGGCCTATAACTTCCTGCGCCTGCTCCAGGGCGCGCAGGAGGTGGTGCTGGTGCATGCCGAGGGCGAAGCCGCACCGGGGCCCAGCCGCTTCATCCTGCAACTGCAGCACGAACTGTTCGATGCGGCGCCTGAGCGCTTTGAAGAGGTGGACGTGGACGTGCCGGTCCCCGTGCGCGCATCCCGATCAATCGCCGTCCGGAAGGACCCGCGGATCATCGCTGCGTTCCGGGCGGCGTTGGAAAAGGGCCTCTCCCCCACCGCCATCGGCGATTGGTTGCGCTGCCCGCTGGACTTCTGGTACAAGCACATCCTGCGCCTGCGCGAACCGGACGTGCCGGGCCCGCGCATCGGGAGCAATGTGCTCGGGGAGGCCCTGCACGCCGCAGTGGAGCACCTCTATGCGCCCTGGCTCGGCTCTCCGCTGCGCGCGGCGGACCTGGAGGCGGCCGTGGCCCAAGTGCCGGATGCTCTCCGCCAGGCATTGGCCTCCGCGATGCCCGCATCCACGATCGAGCAGGGACAACCCTTGTTGCAGTTCAACATGGCCGTGCATGCCGCGCAGCGGTTCCTCCGGAACGAGGCGCGGGAGGTGGCGCAGGGCCGGCGCATCGTGCCGCTGGCCCTGGAACGTGAACTGTCCGCAGAAGTGCCCGGCGCGCCATCGACCATCGGCGTACAGTTGCGGTTGAAGGGCCGCATAGACCGGCTGGATGAGCGGGACGGCGGCATCGTGCTGCTCGACCTCAAGACCGGCCGCGTGGAGCAGAGCGCGCTGGACCTGAAGGAGCTTTCGCTGGATGCGTTGCGGGGCGATAAGCGCTACGCGGCGCAACTGCTCGTGTATGCCTGGCTGCACATGCGGGCGGAGCAGGATGTGAACGGCCTGCGCGCCGGGCTGCTTCCCCTGCAACGGGCCTCGGCCAGCAAGGGCCTGTTCGTCCGCGTGAACGGCGAAGAACACCTGCATCGCGCGCTGCTTCCCGCACTGGAAGGCCTCTTCCTGGACATCGCCCGCGAGATGCTGGACGAGACCGTTCCGCTGCGACACGACCCGGACAGCCGTTATTGCCGCTTCTGCCTGGGGTGAAGAACAAAGAAGGGCCCCAGGGGCCCTTCTTCAAGCGTCGCTACCGGACGTCAGTGGTAGATGATCTTGTGTATGCTGGTGGTCTCCCCGCGGGTGATGCGCAGGTAATAGATGCCGTCGCTCATGCTCGTCAGGTCCATGTCCTTGCGGAACGCGCCTTCGAACCCGCGCAACTGCGTCTGGTACACGCTCTGCCCCAAGGTGTTCAGCATTTCCACGCGGATGTCGCTCGGCGTGTCGGACATGAAGGAGAACGTGAAGCGTCCTTCATTGGGGTTCGGTTGGATGGCCACGGTGCCGCCCAGGTCCGTGGTGGTGGCCATGCTCTTATAGATGCGGCCGGTGCGGTCGGCACCGCCGAGGGCCGCGAAGAAGTCGGCGTTGGAGGCCCCTGCATGGGTCCAGGCATCGTTCACCAGTTCCACCGCGCCACGCCCGCTCACCGGGATGGTGAGGATGGTGTATTCATGCCCCGCCTCCCACCGGGTGCCGAGGCCCTGCATCGGCTGGTAGCCGAAGCCGGCGAACACTTGGTAGCCGAAGGTGCCATCCTCCTGCCGTGCGCCGGAGGGCGAGGTGAGGATGTACGGCGCCGAGCCGGGCGCTGCGGCCTCGCCCAGCACGACATCGGAGTTCTTGTCCCACCGCAGGGCGAAGACCAGCGATGAGAAGATGCCGTCGAAATCCGACGTGGGGCGCACCTTCACCTCCAGCATGCCCGCATCGGTGTGGTGGAGGCCGATGTCCACGACCCCTTGGGCCATGGCTGCCAATGCGGTGGACAAGGAAAGGAACAGGGAAGTGGTTCTGCGCATGGTCGTGCGGTTGAAGGACTATCGACCACCGTTACGGCGGGGCCGCCAGCAAGTTACAACGTACCCATCAGCAGCGCCAGACCTCCGACCGAGCCATCCGGTCCATCGACCGGCACCCGGAACAGCTATACGAGAGGGCCGAAAACCAGACAGGAGCCCCGAAGAGCTCCTGCCTGGTAAACCTGCAAGGAATTGATGGAACCAGATCCAAGGAAGACCCTTGGCCGATAGGAAGACGGGCCGCAGGGAGGGGGGTTGCCTCCCGCCGGTGAAAAATTCAGGGAACAAAGGTGTAGCCTACCCCCCTTACGGACAGGAAGTGCCTGGGTATCTGGGGGTCAGGTTCGAAATATTTCCGGAAGGCCACGATGAAATTGTCGATCGTGCGGGTGGTGGGGAACACGTTGTAGCCCCAAACCTTCTGCAGGATCTCCTCCCGGGACACCACTTCGTTGGCGCGGTCCATCAGCAGCCGCAGCAGCATGATCTCCCGCTGCGTCAGCCGCTTGCGCAGATCGCGCTGGCCGGTGATCTCGAAGGAATCGAAATCCACCGTGTTGTAGCCGAACGTTCGTTTGCTGGGACCGGCGGCGGCCCCTTCCTCCCCGCGCGTCACCAGCTTCTGCACGCGCAACAGCAGTTCCTCCAGTTCAAAGGGTTTCGCCAGGAAGTCCTCGCCGGAGCGCAACCCCCGCACGCGGTCAGACGGCTGGGTGCGGGCCGTGAGGAAGAGCACCGGCGTGCGGTCGCCCTCCAGGCGGATCGTTTCGCAGATGGTGAACCCGTCCACGTCCGGCAGCATCACGTCCAGCACGATCCCGTCGAACCGGGCGCCACGGATGCGCTCCAGCGCTTCGCTGCCACGCACGGCGGTGGTCACATCGTACCCCTCCAGTTCGAAGTTCAGGCGGAGGGTGGAACGCAGGGTCTCCTCGTCCTCCACCAACAATAAACGCTTCTTGCGGACCTCGGTCATCGGATCGAAAAAGGAGGTACGAAGATCGGACGCGTCTACATTCGCCCGGCGCAGCCCCGTCAAGCGCGACCTTCCGCATGTTCACACCGGAACTGATCGATCAGGCCAACACCCTGCGGGCCGATACCCTTGTAAGCCACCTGGGCATCACCTTCATCCCAAGCGCGCCGGGGACCTTCGCCGCCACCATGCCCGTGGATGCCCGCACCCACCAGCCGATGGGACTGCTCCACGGCGGGGCCACCGCCGCCCTGGCCGAGACCGTGGGGAGCATGGGGTCCGCCCTGCTGATCGACCGCGCCACGCAGGCCGTGGTGGGGATCGAAGTGAACACGAACCACCTGAAAGGCGTTCATAGCGGCATGGTGACCTGTACCGGCACGCTCCTGCACAAAGGCCGCACCACCCACGTGTGGGACTTCCGCGTGACGAACGAGGCCGGCGATCTCGTGGCCGTATGCCGTTTGGTGAACCTGGTGATCAATCGCCGATCATGAGCCACAGCGTACTGCACGATGCACTGGCCCGCTGCGTCGAAGAGCGGCTCACGTTCGCTGCGTTCCGTGTGCCCGGACAGCCCGTGCAACTGTGGGCCCAACGCTCGCCCGAATTGGAAACAGTGGACGGCGCGCTGCTGCTGGAGCTGAACCAGGTGTTCCTGCTCGCCCCGTTCCGCCTGGATGCGGCGCGCATACCGTTCATCCGTGCGGACATCGAGCTGGCCTTCGTGGAGATCGATCCCGACATCAGCCGATTGGCGGAATGCACCGGCACGCCGGCGCACGCGGAACCCCTGCCGCCACCGACGGCGGAAGCGGCCTACGCCAGCTGGATCGCCGCCGCCCACGCTGCGTTCGCATCCGGCGAACTGCGCAAGGTGGTCCTGTCCCGCACGTTCGGCCTGCCGCTCGCTGCGGCGGATGTTCCGGACCTTTTCGTGGCGATGCTGCAACGGGAGCCGACCGCCTTCGTAGCCATGGCTTTCACACCGGAGCAGGGCCTCTGGGTAGGGGCGTCCCCTGAACAGTTGGTGCATGCGGAGGATGATCACGTGCGCGTGGACGCGCTCGCCGGCACGCAGCCCGCCGGCACCGCGCCGCCCACGGCCGGCGGCTGGGGGGCCAAGGAGCGCGACGAACAAGAACTGGTGACCACCCGCGTGATGCGCACGTTCGTGGAGCTCGACCTGCAACGCATAACCACGCAGGGGCCGTCCGTGCGCAAGGCCGGTCCCGTGGCCCACCTGCACACCGTGCTCGAGGCCGACCTCGGCGAACGCCTGCTGAGCGAACTGGTGCTGGCGCTGCACCCCACGCCTGCCGTCTGTGGCACGCCCACGGACGCCGCGCAACAATTCATCGCGCAGCATGAAACGCACGACCGCGGGCTCTACACCGGCTTCTGGGGGCCGTGGAACGCGGACGGCCCCACCGACCTGTTCGTGAACATCCGCTGCATGCGGATCCATGGCGGCAGTGCTGAACTTCACGTGGGCGCGGGCATCACCGCAGGGTCCGATCCCGCTGCGGAATGGGAGGAGACCGAACACAAAGCCGATAGCTGGCGGCAGCTTCTCCGTACACACACCGTGTAGGAGAGGCATGGGCAACGCGAAGATCTCCATCCGTTCCTTTGACGACCGCAAGGGCCCCACAGCCCATGTCCGGGCATCGCGGTCGGACCCACGATCGATCAATATCGGCAGGCAGGCCTAGCGGCACTCACCCCGCGACACGACCTGCACACCCGCGCGCCATGCGGCACACCGGTTGGGGTAGGTCTTCCCATCGCAGCCGCAGTATGGATCATACTCCATCGTGCACGGCCCGTCGCTCTTGCGCTCCGGACCCAGGCAGGGTGCATCTTTCAGGATCCGCAACAGATGGTCCGCGAAAGCATCCGGTTGCTCCACGTTCGTGGCGTGCCCGGCTTTCGGCATCATGATCAAGTGATCGGCAGGCAGTTCGTTGCGCACGGCGATACCCACGCCGACGGAGGGAGGGATCAATTTGTCGCCCTCCCCCCACAACACATACACCGGCATGGTCCACATGTACCGCTTCTGTGCATAGCGTTGTTCGTTCTTCAGCAGGTCCTGCAACAGGCCGAGATAGGCGGCCTGTTGCAACTGATACTTCTTGAACAGTTGTTTCCTTGCGAATGCGGGCACCTTGGGCGGCTCGTACATCGCCACGGAGAGCAGGCGGTACATCTCATCAGGATCCTTCGGTGTGAAGAGATCCGTGATGTCCGTGGCACCGTGGCTGCGGGCCACGCTGTCGGCGATGGCGCTGGTATAGTCGCTCGCAGGCCCGTCGCTAATCACGAGCACCTTCGTGCGCTCCGGGTACCGTTCCGCGAAGTTGGCGCCCACTGCGCCACCGTAGGAATTGCCCACCACGTACACCGGCTCGTGTACCCCGAGACTGTCCAGCAGCAGCGCTAGGTGGGCCACCTGCGCATCCACACTGTGCCCGCTCCACTGCCTCGTGCTGCGTCCATGCCCGACCAGATCAGGCACGATCAGATCGAAGTGCCGCGAAAGCTCCCGCAGGTTGCCCGCCCACATGGCACTACTGCTCGTGATGCCATGCACGAGCAGCAGTTTCGGCATCGCCCCTTTCGCCACATCCCTGCTCGCCCATGCGAAATGCGGCCCGTCCGTATCGATGAAGGTGCGTGGCTCCATGCCGTTCTGCTCGAAGGTGCGCACCGTGCGCTTTTCCAGCACCTTGCTCACATTGCACGAGCACAGCAGGGCAAGCACGGCCAGCGGCAGGGCATATATGGCGATCCTCATGGCAGGGGCGTGGTGATACTGAATGCGCGATGAAGGTAGCATGGCGCTGCTCGGAATAAGGGGCGGCTGCAGGTTCTTGGCATCGCCGCCACGTGCTTGCTCACGGGCTCGGAGAGCAGTGAGCGGGTGGAGCGGCCGTATGCCTTGGCGCAGCCTGTGCGTGAGCTTTGCTTGTGGAAAGGGGCACGTCCTCACCTTTCTGGCCCAAACCTTCATGGGATCTCACGTTCCACACATAGCGCAACGGCGGTGTAAAATGGCCTGCGGCGGTTGGGAATGTCCGAAGAGGCTGGCCAACGGTAATTTCGCGCCCCGCCTCATTCGCCTCTCTTTCGGCGCGAGGCAACGAACCAGCCCAATGACCAGCGACCATTTTTCCGCCGCCGAGCTCGCGCGCCTGTGCGCGGCCAAAGGCGTGAAGCACGCGGTGATCAGTCCTGGCTCGCGCAGTGCACCGCTGGTGATCGCCTTCAACCGGCAGCCGGACATCACCTGCCTGCAGGTGATCGACGAGCGCAGCGCAGCCTTCTTCGCCCTCGGCCTCGCGCAACAACTGCAGGCCCCGGTGGCGTTGATCTGCACCAGCGGCAGCGCCGTGCTGAACTATGGTCCCGCGATCGCCGAAGCCTTCTATCAGCGCGTGCCCTTGCTGGTGATCACCGCCGACCGGCCGGAGGAATGGGTGGACCAAGGCGAGGGCCAGGCGATCCGCCAACAGGGCGTGCTGGCCTTACACATGAAACGCAGCGTGCAGCTGCCACGCCTGCTGCACGACGGCCTCGCGCGCTGGCACGGCGGCCGCTTGATCAACGAAGCGATCGATGCCACACTGCTGCCCGTGCCCGGCCCGGTGCATGTGAACGTACCCTTCGCGGAGCCGCTCTACGGTCAGGTGGAGGCACATGACGCACCGTCGCGCTTCATCGCGCCGGTGATGACCGAAGCGTTCATCCTGCCCGAGCATGCGCGCTGGCTGATCGCGCAGCTTTCCGCCTGCAAGAAGGTGATGGTGCTCGCCGGCCAGGGGCAATGGAGCGATGGGCTGCGGCAGCAGCTGCTGCAACTGGCTGCGCTCCCGCAGGTGACGGTGCATACCGAGGCCACGAGCAACCTGGATGAGCCTGCGTTCATCACCTGCATCGACCGCGTGATCGAGGCCGTGCAGCAGCACAATGCCGAGGCCCTGCGGCCCGACCTGCTGATCACCTTCGGCGGGGCCGTGGTGAGCAAGCGCGTGAAGACGCTGCTGCGCCAGTGGAAGCCCGCGCAGCACTGGAACATCGACCTCGGCCAGCGCCACTACGACACGTACCAAAGCCTTACGCACGACATCGCCGTGAGCCCCGAGGTGTTCTTCGCGCAGCTCATCGGCTCCGTGCGGCCTGCGGAGAGCGTCTATGGCGCCGGCTGGAAAATGCTCGACGAGGAGGCGCGCGGCGCGCACCACCGCTTCGTGGATCGGGCGCCGTTCTGCGACCTCACGGCCTTCCGCACGGTGCTGGAGACCATCCCCGCCGGCAGCGACGTACACCTGGCGAACAGCACGCCCGCCCGCTACGCGCAGCTGTTCGACCGCACCCGCGGCCAGCGCTTCTTCAGCAACCGCGGCACCAGCGGCATCGACGGCTGCACGAGCACCGCCGTGGGCGCTGCCTTCGGCACGCAACGCACCACCACGCTGATCACCGGTGACGTGGCCTTCTGCTACGACAGCAACGCGTTCTGGAACCAGCACCTGAGCCCGCACCTGCGCGTGATCGTCATCGACAACGGCGGCGGCAACATCTTCCGCTTCATCGAGGGGCCGGACAAGGACGCAGCGTTGCTGCCGTGGTTCGAGAGCCCGCACGCGCGCGACATCGCGGCCTTGGTGAAGGGCTACGGCCTGCCCTACTTCTTCGCCGAGGACGCCGCCTCGCTGGATGCCGGCCTCAACGCGCTGTACGCCACGCACGACAAGCCCGCCGTGCTGCACGTGCGCACCGATGCACTGGTGTCGCCGAAGGTGCTGCGGGCGTATTTCGAACAACTTCGCGACGCCGGGTCAAGCCCGGCGTGAACTACGAACATGAGCACGCGCAATTGGACCACGATCAAGGAGTACACGGACATCCGGTTCGAGCTCTTCGAAGGCATCGCCAAGATCACGATCGACCGTCCGGAGGTGTACAACGCCTTCCGCCCGGAGACGAACAAGGAGATGATCGATGCCATGGACATCGCCCGCGAGGACCCGCGCATCGGCGTGGTGGTGCTCACCGGCGCGGGTGACAAGGCCTTCTGCAGCGGCGGCGATCAGAACGTGAAGGGGCGCGGCGGCTACATCGGCTCCGACGGCGTGCCGCGCCTGAACGTGCTGGACCTGCACAAGCGCATCCGCGAACTGCCCAAGCCCGTGGTGGCGATGGTGAACGGCTATGCCATCGGCGGCGGCCACGTGCTGCACGTGGTGTGCGACCTCACCATCGCCGCGGACCACGCGCGTTTCGGGCAGACCGGCCCCAAGGTGGGCAGCTTCGACGCGGGCTTCGGCAGCAATTACCTCGCCCGGCACGTGGGTCAGAAGAAGGCCCGCGAGATCTGGTTCCTCTGCCTGCAGTACAGCGCACAGGAAGCGCTCGACATGGGCATGGTGAACAAGGTGGTGCCGCTGGCCGAACTGGAGGACACCACCGTGGAATGGTGCCGCATCATGATGCAACGCAGCCCGCTCGCCCTGCGCATGATCAAGCGTGGGCTGAACGCCGAACTGGACGGTCAGCGCGGCCTGATGGAGTTCGCCGGTGACGCCACGCTGATGTACTACCTGATGGACGAGGCGCAGGAGGGCAAGACGGCGTTCCTGGAGAAGCGGGCGCCGGATTTCCAGAAGTTCCCCAAGTTCCCATAGTGCAATACCAAGGCGCGGAGAACGGCAAGGAACCTACGTTGCCGGAGCATACGATCCGGCTGCGCTTCAGCCCGTAGCCTAACTTCGTGCGACCAACGCACGCACCATGGATTACCGCAGGATCATCACCATCGAACCGGGCAAACGCAACGGCAAGCCTTGCATCCGGGGCATGCGTATCACCGTGGGGGATGTGTTGGGCTACTTGGCCGCAGGCATGACCATCCCGGAGATCCTGGACGATTTCGACGAGCTGACCGAGGAAGACATCCGGGCCTGCCTTGCCTATGCTGCCGATCGTGAGCGTTTCACCAGCATCGTGCCTTCGGCCGCGTGAAATTCCTGATCGACGAGAACCTGTCGGACAAGCTGGCCGCGCACCTTGATGCGAGCCATCCGGGAACGCAGCATGTGAAGCACCTGCGGTTAGTGGCACAGCCCGATGCGCAGTTGTGGGAGCTTGCACGGAAGGACGGCTTCATCATCCTGACACAGGACGATGACTTCGTGGAACTGAGCGCCCTGCATGGAGCACCTCCCAAGGTTGTCCATCTAGCAATGGGCAACCACACCACCCGCGAGTGGCTGGAGATCGATCCGGGCCAACGCATCAGCGATCGCCTCCTTCGCCGGGGATCCTGAAGCACGGCTCCTTGTTCTGCGTTGATAGGATGGACCGACCAATGTGATCCTCGCCCTTGCGCACTCAAGTGAAACCCTGGCTCCACGCCTTCCGCCTGCGCACGCTACCCCTCGCGCTCAGCGGCATCCTCGTGGGCAGCGCGCTCGCCGCGTACAACGGACACTTCCGAGGACCGGTCCTCGCGCTCGCCCTGTTGACGGCCGTGCTGCTGCAAGTGCTGAGCAACCTTGCGAACGACCTCGGTGACCACGAGCACGGCACGGACAACGCGGACCGCGTGGGGCCGCAGCGCGCCGTGCAGAGCGGGGCCATCGCTCCTGCGGCGATGAAGCGTGCCATGGTGATCTGCGGTCTGCTCGCTCTGGCCGCAGGGACCGCGCTCATCGTTACCGCGCTCGGCCTGTCGGTGCGCACGCTGGTGTTCTTCGGCATCGGCCTGCTAGCCATCGGTGCGGCGGTGAAGTACACGTACGGCCGGAACCCATACGGCTACGCGGGCCTGGGTGACGCGAGCGTACTGCTCTTCTTCGGCTTCGTGGGCGTGGCCGGCACGTACTACCTGCACACGGCCACGTTCACGTGGCCCGTTCTGCTGCCTGCGCTGGCGTTCGGCCTGCTCGCCACGGGCGTGCTGAACACCAACAACATGCGCGACCGGGTGAACGATGCCGCCAGCGGCAAGCACACGCTCGCCGTGCGCCTGGGCGCGGAGAACGCGAAGAACTACCACACCGTGCTCATCGGCACCGCGTTCTTCGCATTGGTGCTGTTCACCGCATGGTTCACGCCGCACAAATGGGTGTGGCTCTTTCTCCTCGGATCGGTGCCCGTGCTCATCCATGCCGTCCGCGTGCAGGCCAATACCGACCCGAAGTTGCTGGACCCGGAACTGAAGCGGCTCGCGCTCGGTACCTTGCTCACGGCCGTGACCTTTTCGATCGGCCTCTGGCTTTCCGCATGATCCGCGCCCGCTGGAAGGAACTGCAACTGACGCCGCGCTTTCCGCTCGGTACCTCGAAAGGCACCATCACTACGCGCACCGTGTGGTACCTCATCGCGTGGGATGCGGATCGCCCGCACATCCGCGGCATCGGTGAGGCGGCACTATTCCCCGGCCACAGCAAGGAGTTCCCTGCCGATGTACGCACGAAGCTTCTCGACCTCTGTGCCGATACCACCAACTGGGAGCACCGCCTGCGCACCGACCTGGTGGACGTGCCCAGCGTGCGCTTCGCGGTGGAACAATGCATGAAGGACCTGGAGGCGAGCGGCACCAAGGTGCTCTTCCCTTCGGACTTCACGCTGGGCCGCGCAGGCATCCCGATCAACAGCCTCGTGTGGATGGGCGACAAGGCCGCCATGCGGCAACGCATCCGCGAGCAAATCGATGGCGGCAACCACTGCGTGAAGATGAAGATCGGCGCCATCGGCATCGGCGATGAACTGGACCTGCTGAAGGCCGTGCGCGCCGAGTACGATGCGGACACGCTCACCCTGCGCGTGGATGCCAATGGCGCCTTCACCGCCGCCCAGGCGATGGACGTGCTGCAACGCCTCGCGGACCTGCGGGTACACAGCATCGAACAACCGGTAGCGCCCGGCCTTTATGAAACGATGGCGGAGCTCTGCGAACGTTCGCCCGTGCCCATCGCGCTGGACGAGGATCTCATCGGCCTGAACACGCGCGACGCGAAGAGCGACCTGCTCGCGCACGTGAAGCCGCGGTACATCGTGATCAAGCCGAGCCTCGTGGGCGGGTGGAGCGCGGCCCAGGAATGGATCGGTCTCGCGAAGGCCAATGGCATCGGCTGGTGGATCACCTCCGCGCTGGAGAGCAGCATCGGCCTCAACGCGATCGCGCAGTGGACGGCCACGCTCGGCGTGGACATGCCGCAAGGCCTCGGCACCGGAAAGGTGTATGCGGACAACATCCCCTCACCGCTCGACGTGGGGACGGGCGCACTCTGGTACCGCCCCGAGGGAAGCTGGGACCTCGCGCGCATCGACTGATCGCTCGCGCCCATGCGCGAACTTTGCGGCCCATGCCGAGCCCGTTCAAACGCCTCATCATCGACGGCCGCACGCTGGAAGGCGCGGACATCGTGCGTCATGCGGACAAGCAGTTCGCCTCCGCCACCGAGCCCTGGCACGCGTCCGTGCGCGGCACCCTGCACGCGCTCCTGAGCGTGGAGGGCGACCTTCCCGCGCACACCAGCGGCACCACCGGCACACCCAAGGACATCCTGATCCCGGCGAAGGACCTCTGGGCCAGCGCGCGGCTCACCGGACGTGCGTTCGGCCTGCAGGAAGGGGATCGCGCCCTGCTCTGCCTGCCGTGCGATTTTATCGCCGGGAAGATGATGCTGGTGCGCGCCATGGTGCTGGGGCTCGACCTGCACCTGATCGATCCGCGCGGAAGCGTGCTGGACAACCTGCGCACCACCGATCGCTTCCGTTTCGCCGCGATGGTGCCGTTGCAACTGCACCGCGCCATCCAGGAGGATCGCGCCCGCGTGGAGGCGCAGTTCGACACGATCCTGCTCGGCGGCGGGCCGGTGAGCGACGTGCTGGTGGAGGATCTGCAAGGGCTGTGCACCAAGGTCCTCCACTCCTACGGCAGCACCGAAACGGTGACGCACGTGGCGATCCGGCCGCTCAATGGGCCCGACCGCTCGGACCACTTCACGGCCCTGCACGGCATCACGTTCGCGCAGGATGAGCACGACTGCCTCACCATCCACACGCCGCACCTGGGCGTGCAGGACCACGTGACCAACGACATCGTGCGCCTGATCGACGCGACCCGGTTCCGCTGGCTCGGGCGGTTCGACAACGTGATCCTGAGCGGCGGCAAGAAGCTCTTCCCGGAAGCGATGGAAACGCGCACGGCCGGCGTGATCCCCTATGCGCACTTCTTCACCGCGGTGTTCGATGAGCGCCTGGGGCAGGCCGCATTGCTGGTGCTGGAGACGGACCGGCCGGCCGAGGAAGTGCTGCCCGAGGTCTTGGAGAAGATGGTCGGTGTGCTCGACGAGCATGAGCTTCCACGGCGCGTGGCCGCGGTGGAGCATTTCCGCCGGAGCAGCGCGGGCAAGGTGATGCGCGAGGCCACCCTCGCGCTGCTCGCCTGAACCCGGGAACGACAAAGGCCCCTTGCAGGGGCCTTTGTCACAACGATCGGGGAGCGCTCAGGCCTTGCCCAGGATCTTGAACATGCCCGTGCCGCATTCGGGGCAGGTGCCCTTCATCGCCTTGCGGCCGTTGGCCATCGTCTGTTCCTTCGGATCCTTCATGTTCCGTTTCGCCTTGCACTTCACGCAATAGGCTTCGACTGCTGCTGCCATCGGTATCGGGGTGTTGGTTGTTGTCCGGACGCCAAAATAGGCCCGAAGGTTCGCGGGACCGCACATTTTTCTCAACAGAGCCGAGCGCCGTTGGGAACAGGCCGCTCCACGGCGGCCAGCACGATATCCCCGTTCGCATCCGGGAAACCCGTTACGAGGCACTGCGACATCACCCGGCCGATCTGCTTCTCCGGCAGGTTGATCACGGCGATCACCTGCCGCCCGATCAGACCTTCCTTGGTATAGTGCTTCGTCACCTGCGCGCTGCTGCGCCGGATGCCGTGCGGCCCAAGGTCGATCGTGAGCACGTAGGCCGGCTTGCGCGCATCGGGCAGGTCGGTGGCCTCCAGCACGGTGCCTACGCAGAGGTGGACCTTTTCGAAGTCGTTCCAGGTGATCTGTTCCATGGTCATCAGCTGTGATCGATCTCCTGTTCCTTCACCTGCTCGCGTTCCGGCAGGCATGAGGTCATCATGTCCAGGAGAAGTATCAGACGTCAAAGGAGGTGCAGCGACCATCTCAATGAAGGTCGCCCTCTTGTCATGTCTTCTAATATGCTCCTCCCCCGCCCTGTCCTCGTTCGATCGGATGCCACGTGGTCTTCACCTCCTGCGTGTCGAGGATGAAGTAGGGGCTTTGTGCTTCGCCGCTGCCCCGGTCGCTCACTTTCGGATACACCATCCGCTTCAGGTTGCACGTGGCCTCCTGGTCCAGCATGGTGCACTCATCCTGTGAAGCATCCGCAACGACCACCCCGTTGATGTCCATGTGCGCCACCAAGGGCTTGAGGAGTTCCTTGCGGAAGCCGGTGAGCAGGTTCACCACGCCGCCGGGCAGGTCGCTGGTTGCGAGTACTTCGGTAAAGGTGACCGCTGGCAGCGGATACCGTTCGCTGGCGATCACCACGCAGGTGTTGCCACCCGCGATCACGGGCGCGATCAGGCTCACCAACTCCAACAGGCCATTACTGCCTCCACTCATCACGCCCACCACACCGGTGGGTTCGTACACGCTGAAGTTGAAGTGCGACGTGTTCGTGGGGTTCACGCTGCTGAACAGCGCCTGGTACTTGTCGCACCAGCCCGCGTAATGGATCCAGCGGTCGATCGCAGCGGCCACTTCGGCCTCGGCCTGCCGCTGCGTGGCGCCATGCAGCACCAGCTCCTGCACGAACTGCGCACTGCGGCCCTCGAGCATCTCGCCGATGCGGTACAGGATCTGCCCGCGGTTGAAGGCGCTGCGTGAAGCCCAGCCACCAAGCGCGCCACGCGCGGCCACCACGGCGTCGCGCACATCCTTGCGGCTGCTGCGGCACACGTTGGCCAGCACTTCGCCACTGGCGCCTTTCGGCTGGTAGTACCGTCCGCTCTCAGTGCGCGGGAACTTGCCGCCGATGAAGATCTTGTAGGTCTTCATCACGGGCAGGCGCTCGGCCTTCTTCGCGGTGCCGTTGGAGGTGTGGCCGTTCAGTTCGGCTTTTACGGCGTTGGTCTTGGTGGTCGTGGGCATGCTTCAGCGTCGATACGCCATGCTAAGCTAGTCAGGCGGCATGAAAGAAGCGACCGATGCACCATGCGATGAGTGCAGGAGAGCGTGGTAAGAATGGTGAGAAGGTAAAGGTGGCTAGGGTTCCTCATCCCCTTCACCGCTCTCGCCTAGAGGCGGATCTTCAGTGCGGTATCAGTCCTGCCTCATGCCGAGCACGTTCCCCGCATCGTCCATCTCCAGGAACGGGTTGTGCGCGATCTCCCACAAATGCCCATCGGGATCGGCGAAATAGCCGCTGTAGCCGCCCCAGAAGACCTTCTCGGGCATCTTGGTGATGGTCGCGTCATGCTTCTTCAAGTGCGCGAAGAAGGCATCCACCTCTTCCACGGAGCGGAGGCATTGCGCCAGGGTGAAGCGTGAGCCGCTCGCCTCATCGGTAACCTTCGCGTCCGCCATGAGCTCGTGCTGTGGGAAAAGCGAGAGCACCATGCCGTTGAGCTGATACATCACAATGCCGCCGTTGTCCTGAAAAGGTGTCCAGCCGAGGATGGTGTTGTAGAACGCCTTGGAGCGGCCGAGGTCGGCGACGCCGAGGGTGATGAAGGAGAGGCGGGGTTGCATGGCGACGAAGCTACACGCCTATCTTGGCACGATCGATCCAACCCCATGTCCCGACACGTCACCGGCATCGGCGGACTTTTCTTTCGCTCGGACGACCACAAGGTGCTCGCACGCTGGTACCACCAGCACTTCGGCATCAACGACGCGGAGAACGGCTACGTGTGGCAGCAGGATGCCGGTCCTACGGTGTTCTCGCCCTTCAAGCGCGACACCGATCACTTCGGAAGCGACAAGCAGCCGTTCATGCTGAACCTGCGCGTGCAGGACATCGATGGACTATTGAAGAAGCTCGAGGCCGCCGGTGTACGCATCGACCCCAAGCGCATGAACGAGGACTATGGCCGCTTTGCGTGGGTGTACGATCCGGAGGGGAACAAGATCGAATTGTGGGAGCCGAAGTAACCTAACGAAAAAATGTTGAAGTGGTTCACCATAGGCTTTGTGCTTCTATGCGCACTGATGGTGCTTGGGTATTTGAGGACCACCTATCTCCCGGTGAAAAGGCTGACTGCATTTCTTCATGGCCAAGGCATCCAGTTCATCCGTATTCGCAGAGGATCCAGCGCCTATGGCTGGCCTTCCTATGTCATTGTGTTCGATTCCATTGAGAAGAGCATTGAATTCCGGCATTCCGCCGCATTCGACGCGTTTACAAAGGAAGTTGGGAAGATGCACAACAAGTTAGCCGGATTTGAATCTGATCGAGCCGTAAGTGTCGAGCCCGTCGCCCATCACACAGCCTGAACCACCCTCCTTTGACCAGCCCGGATCAGCAATAATAAAGCCCTGAATCCATGCACAGGTTTCGCTCGAGGTGCTAAGGAATGATGTAAGCATTTGTCCCATGCGCCCTCTCCGCTTCTCCCTCAACGTCACCTTGGACGGCTGCTACGACCACACGGTGGGGATCGTGGACAAGGAGCTGCACCGAAACGCCATGGCGTACATCGCGAGATGCGATGCGCTGCTCTTCGGGCGGGTGACCTACGAAATGATGCGGGCCGCGTGGCGCCTGCCGGTGTCGTGGCCGATGCCGGAATGGATGCTCCCGTTCGCGCGGACGATCGACGCGGCGAAGAAGTACGTGGTGAGCAGCACGCTGAAGGAAGTGGACTGGAACGCCGAGCTCGTGCGCGGGGACCTGGCGACGTTCGTTCAACAGCTCAAGCAGCCGCCGGGCAAGGCGCTTGGCGTGGGCGGCGTGCAGCTTGCAATGGCCTTGACGGAACTGGGCTTGATCGACGAGTACCAGTTCATCGTGCACCCCAGGATCGCCGGTCATGGACCGACCTTGTTCGCGGGGCTATCGAAAATGGTGGACCTGAAGCTCGTGGGCCGGGAGGAGTTCACCTCGGGAGCGGTGGCGATGCGGTATGAGCCGCGGGAATAGGCTCACTTCCTCAGGATCTTTTCCATCGCCTTGCCCTTGGCCAGCTCATCGATGAGCTTGTCCAGGTAGCGGATCCGCTGCATAAGCGGGTCTTCGATGTCCTCCACGCGGTAGCCGCAGATCACGCCGGTGATCTTCGAGGCGTTCGGATGCATGCGCGGCGCCTGGGCGAAGAAGGTCCGGAAGTCGATCTTATCGGCGATCACCTGCTGCAAGGCCTGCTCGTCATAGCCCGTGAGCCAGTGGATGACGGCATGCAGCTCCTCCTTCGTGCGGCCCTTCTTCTCCACCTTGGCCATATAGTGCGGATAGACGCTCGCGAAGGGCATCCGGAAGACCCGCTCGTTGTTGGCGCCTGGCTTCATGGTCCTTCAACGTTCGCGTCTTTCCAGTCCGCCCGGTGAAGTGCTGTCGATCATCAGTTCCTGGTCGCAAGGAGCTCCCGACCTTTCCGAAAAGCGGCACGATGTGGTGGAAAGCGATCCTTCTCTGGCTCGGCCTGATGGTGCTAGCCATCGCCAACGGCGCTGTGCGCGTTAAGTGGATCATCCCGGTCACCGGCCTGACCGTCGGCTTGGCGATCAGTACGCTCCTGCTGTGTGCGCTGATCCTCCTGGCCACTTGGCTCGGCATCACTTGGTTGGGTCCGATGAGCAACAAGCAAACTTTGACCATCGGCCTCTTGTGGCTGGCCATGAAGCTCGGCTTTGAATTCGGCGCCGGGCACTTCCTCTTCAAGAAACCCTGGGCGGAGCTGCTCGTCGACTACGACATCACCAAGGGACGCGTCTGGGCCTTGGTGCTGATCACCACCCTGCTGGCGCCCTGGTTTATGGCGAAGATGCGCGGCCTCGTGATAGGTGGCTAGGCGCGCGTGACCCGGTAGAAGGCCGCCCGCTGGCCCGGAATAAGCTGTTCGCACACATAGCCGAGCCGGGGCAGGTCGATCCCGGCCAACAGCGGCTCGCCCGCGCCGAGCAGCACCGGCGACACCGCAATGAGCAACTCATCGATCAGTCGCGCTCGCAGGTATTGCCGCACGGTGGAAGCGCCGCCGCCCACGCGGATGTCCTTGGTGCCTGCCGCTGCACGGGCGCGCTCCAAGGCCTCGTGGATGCCACCGGTGATGAAGTGGAAGACGTTGCCGCCCTCCATCTCCAACGAAGGCCGTGGGTGGTGCGTGAGCACGAACACCGGCACGTGGTAGGGCGGGTTGGGACCCCACCAACCTTTCCATTCCATATCCGGCCAGGGGCCGCGCACCGGACCGAACATGTTGCGGCCCATGATCCACGCGCCGAGGTTCTCCATGCCTTGTACGGCCATGTCGTTGTCCGTGCCGGTGGAGCCATCAAGCTTGCCGAAGTGGGTGGTTTGGAAGTAGTACGTGTTGAGCAACCACGGGTGCAGGCCCTGGCCGCCGGTACCCATCGGGGCTTCCAGCGTTTGATCGGGTCCGGCACCGTAGCCGTCGAGCGAAATGGTGTAGCTGTGGACGAGGAGGCGGGGCATAGTTGCACAATTGCAATCACGTCTGCTTCTATACCGACACTGAAGCTCTGCAGTGTAGGCCTGTCAACATCACGATTTTGATGGATTGCGATCGACTACAAAAGATTCTGGAAAACTCGGTGCATTACGTGACGAAGCTCCTTCATCATGATGTACGAGTCTTCAGAACGACCACTCATCTCGAATAACATAGGATGACCAAGCATGTCGAACGAGCGCTCGAAGGAACTAATCGCCTTCTGTCTCTCTGCTCTGGTCTTAGCAATCTTCAACGATCTATATGTCTCCATCCCTATCTCATAGAACCACGGCATGTCATCTCTGAAAAGAGAAAGAAGTATCAGGAAGGACATGTTGGGGTCTTCGGCCTGATATCCAATGTGCATCAGTTCATTGAGCATCTTCGGATGAAAGCGTCTCTTACGGCGCAACATCGCCTCTGGGTCAAGTCGGCGATCTATGCGAGACGGCAAGTCCATGAACATCAATTTGACCTCCTCAAAGAGCTTCGCGATGGACGCATCCTCCTTCAATTCACCGCTTGGCTTCTCTGGTTTCGGCTTCGCCTTAAGTAACTCAGTGAGCTTCTTCTTGAACTGTTTGACCTGCTCCTTGATAATCTCCTCGTCTGGTTCCGCATTTGGAATCCGTCGAACCAGTTGCAGCACCAATTTCGTGAGGCTCTCTTCGTCATCAGCGCAGTTCTGAAACTGCGCGAATGGTCCATTGTTCGCCTTATTAAGTGGTAAGCCAAGCGCAATCCCAAGAACGGTTGTGCTCAGCTTCCCCTTTGCAACCCCTGCCTCGTAAAGAATCCATGGTCGGTCAACGCTCGACTGTGTCAAGAGACAAACGATGTCCGACGCCTCGTCTAGTTTCTTCATAATCTCAGGAAACCACTCAACTCCATACTCGATACCCTGTGTTCCCTTCTTGTCTGAAGAACGAAACGACTTCAGCACACCGGCACTAACCGAACTCAACAACTTGCTGAATGCTTCAGCAATCTCTGCGTCTCTGGTGTCATGGCTAATGAAGACAAGGGGCTGCTTCTCTTTTGACAATATCGACGCCTCGGGTACGATTGGCTGTCCGCTTGACTTGGTCGTGTTCTTCCTTGCCGCCATGCGTTGCGAGAATTTGTTTGGTAAGGTATCAGTTCTCCGACCGAGGGCAGATTTGCATTTCGCGTGAGCGATTGAAGCGGGTACCCCGCAGTGACGAAGGAGCGAGGAGTACGAGTGGAAAGCGCGACCCGAGGCTTTGCGAGGGTGCACGCCCTAATTCAAATTCAAGTAAGCCCCCAAACCATGCACCCCACCCTCCCTTCCATACCCACTTTCCTTGTACCCGCCGAAGGGTGAGGTGGAATCGAACTTGTTGTAGGTGTTGGCCCACACCACGCCCGCGCGCAATTTGCTGGTCAAGTTAAAAATGCGACTGCCCTTGTCCGTCCACACGCCGGCGCTGAGGCCGTAGGGGGTGTTGTTGGCTTTCTGGATCACTTCGTCCACGGTGCGGAAGGTCTGCACGGCGAGGACGGGGCCAAAGATCTCCTCCTGCGCGATGCGCGCGCTCTGCGCCACGTTGAGGAAGAGCGTGGGGCGGCACCAGAAGCCTTTGGTGGGCACGTCGCAGGCGGGTTGGTACATCTCGGCGCCGTCGGCCACGCCGTGCTTGAGGTACTTGTTGATGGTGCCGAGCTGCTCGCGGCTGTTGATGGCGCCGATGTCGGTGTTCTTGTCGAGCGGATCGCCCACAACGAGCGAGCGCATGCGGTGCTTGAGCTTGCGGATGACCTCGTCGTACACGGTCTCCTCCACGAAGAGGCGGCTGCCCGCGCAGCATACGTGGCCCTGATTGAAGTAGATGCCATTGATGATGCCTTCGACGGCCTGATCGATGGTGGCATCGGCGAAGATGATGTTGGCCGCCTTGCCGCCGAGCTCGAGGGTGAGCTTCTTGCCGCTGCCCGCAGTGCTGCGCTGGATGAGCTTGCCCACGCCGGTGCTGCCGGTGAAGGCGACCTTGTTGACATCGGGGTGGTTGACGACCGCCGCGCCCGTGGCACCCGCACCGGTGACGATGTTGACGACGCCATCGGGGAGTTCGGCCTCCTGCAACAGTTCGGCGAGCTTGAGGGCGGTGAGCGGCGTGGTCTCGGCGGGCTTCAGCACCACGGTGTTGCCGCAGGCCAGCGCGGGCGCGAGCTTCCACGCGGCCATGAGCAGTGGGAAGTTCCACGGGATCACTTGGCCCGCGACGCCGAGCGGTGCCACTTGTTTGCCGGGGAAGGCGTAGTTGAGCTTGTCGGCCCAGCCCGCGTAGTAGAAGAAGTGCGCGGCGGCGAGCGGCACGTCCACGTCGCGGCTTTCGCGGATGGGCTTGCCGCCGTCCATGCTTTCGATGACGGCGAACTCGCGGGCCTTCTCCTGCAACAGCCGCGCGATGCGGTAGATGTACTTGCCGCGTTCGGCGGCGGGCATCTTGGACCATACGGTGTCGTAGGCCCTGCGAGCGGCTTTCACAGCGGCGTCCACGTCGGCGGCATTGGCCTCGGCGATGCGTGCCAGCTTCTGCTCGTTGGCGGGGTTGATGGTGTCGAAGTAGGTCCCGCTCTTCGGCTTCTGCCACTTGCCGTTGATGAAGAGCTGGTACTCGTCGGCGATCTTGATGTGGTCCTTACTTTCAGGTGCTGGAGCGAGGTTCCAGTCCAGGGGCTTCTTCTTGGTGGCCATCATGAGCGAAGATAGCGCGCACCTAGTGGATCGACGCTCCGATCAATATTCCCAGAACTCCACTTCCTTATAGACCACCAGCTTGTCGCGGAAGAGGTGCTTGTGGGTAAGGAAGAACCGTTCCAGCCGGTCCCGCTCGTCGATCAGCTCCACGCAGAGGGTCATGTGGCTGTTGCCCGACTCCAGGGTGGCCTGTTGGACGCGGCTGTCCTTGGTGTAGCCCATGTGGGTGGGGAACGCCGAGGCGTTGGTGATGCCGGCCTTCTTCGCTTCGGTGATCACGTGACGGTAGGTGCTCACCGGGAACATCTTCTTCCACAGGCCGTCGGGGCTCACCTTGTCCTTTGCGCGCAGGTAGATGCGCAGTTTGCCCATCCTATGGATGGCGATCCGGGTCTTGTGCTGTTCCATGGGGTGCGTTCGTCCGTTCGGGAATGCCGGCAGGCGGCGGGTGTTTTCCATGCTTCGCCACGGCCAGCCGCTGTGCGCTGTAGATGCCGGAGTGCCCGCTGAAGTAGTAGGCCGTGAAGCACGCCACGGCGTAATGGAGCACGTGGCCGCCGCCGAAAAGCTCCACGCCCATGAGCGTGCAGGCCAGCGGCGTGTTGGTGGCCCCGGCGAAGACGGCGATGAAGCCGAGCGCCGCGAAGAGGTCGACGGGCGCGCCGGCATATACGGCGATGGTGTTCCCCAGCGTTGCGCCGATGAAGAAGAGCGGCGTGACCTCTCCGCCCTTGAACCCGGCGCCCAGCGTGATCGCCGTGAAGAGGAGCTTCCACCACCAGGCCGATGCGGGGATGCTGCCCGGCCGGAACGCGTTGACGATGGAGGTGCCGGTGCCGTCCATGGTCGTTACGCCCAGGCCCAGGTAGTCGCGCGTGCCGATCGCGGCGGTCAGGAGCAGGAGCACCACACCGCCACAGGCCGGGAGCAACCAGGCGGGCCTGACGAGGCGGGCGCCCGTCCGCTTGATGCCGTGCGAGAGGAGCACGAAGAGGTAGCCGACCAGCCCGAAGAGCACCCCGGCCAGGATGGATCTCGCGAGCAGGACGAGGTCCAAGGCGCCCGCCGTCGGCGGTGTGGTCATCAGTGCGGCATAGTCCACGTGCTCGATGCCGTAAGCCCGGCAGGTGAGGTCCGCCAGCACGCTGGCGATGAGGCAGGGGATCAAGGCATCGTACTGGACGCGCCCGATGGCCAGCACTTCGATGGCGAAGACCGCCCCGGCCACGGGCGTGCCGAAGACGGCACCGAAGCCGGCGGCGATGCCCGTGGTCAGCAGCAGGCGGGTATCATGCCGGTCGAGCTTGAGCCATTTGCCCAGCAGGCTCGCCATGCTTCCCCCTACCTGCACGGCGGTGCCTTCCCGCCCGGCGAGATCCCCCGAACAGGTGCGTGACCACCGTGGACACGATCACCAGCGGGGCCATGCCGGCCGGCACGCCGCCGCCCGGCTCGTGGATCTCGTCCACGATCAGGTCGTTGCCCGCGCCGGAGCCCTTCCCCCAGGACCGGTACAGGAAGAAGATGCCCACGCCCGCCAGGGGCAGCAGCCCCAGCAACCAGGGGTCATGCCAGCGCAGTTCCGTGGCCTGCTCGAGCAGCCGCAGGAACAGGGCCACCAGGGAACCCACCAGCACGGCCACGGGCGTGCATAGGGCGGTCCACCGCAGCACGTGCTGGAGGATGTGGAGATGCTCGAAGGAGGATCGGGGGGTGTTCCTGTTGCGCATGCCTTCCGTTCGGAACGATCGTTGGGATCGTCCAAGCAGTAGGCGCCATCATCCCGTTGCCGGGCAGTTCAAGGCGGAGCACCATCGCCTTGCCACAAAGGTAGGGAACAAGGGCGCAGCCGCGCGGCCGGCACCCTACTTCGCGGGAACGATCAGGACCGGGATGCTGGCGTGGTGCATCACGCTTTCGGCCACGCTGCCCGCGAAGAGGTGCGCAAGGCCCGTGCGCGCATGCGTGCCCATGACGATCAGGTCCGCGTCCCACGTATGCGCCGTCAGCTGGATCTCTTCCACCGGATGGCCTTCGGGCATGAACTTCAGGAGGTCGTTGCCGTTGTACATGGCGGCGAGCTGGTCCAGGGTGTCCGCCGCCTCCTTCTTCAGCACGATGAGCGCATTCTCCGGCGAGATCCCCGCATCGATGTTGCCCGTTGCCTTGGCGGCGTCCACTACGAAGACCAGCGCGGCCTTGGCGTGCAGGGCATGGGCCAGCTCCAGCCCGCGCTTGGCGGCCTGCATGGCGAATTCGCTGCTGTCCACGGCGATGAGGATGCGGTGGAACGACATGATCAGGCGGGATAAGCGGCCGTGTAATCGGCGATGGCCTTGTCGAGGATGCTCCTGGCCATGGCGCGCCCCTGCAGGTCGTCCACCACCACCGTTTTCTTCTCCAGGCGCTTGTATTCCTGGAAGAAGTGGCGATCCTCCGACAGGAAATGGCCGGGGAGGTCATGCACTTCGTTCACGTGCGCCACGCTCACGTCGTCCGCCGCCACGGCGATGAGCTTGTCGTCGGCCTCGCCGTTGTCCAGCATGCGCATCACGCCGATCACCTTCGCCCGCACGAGGCACAGCGGCTGGATGCTGACCTGGGCCAGCACCAGGATGTCCAGCGGGTCGTGGTCGTCGCCGAGCGTGCGCGGGATGAACCCGTAGTTGGCCGGGTAGTGCACGGCGGAATAGAGCACGCGGTCCAGGCGCAGCATGCCGGAGACCTTGTCCAGTTCATACTTGGCCTTGCTGCCTTGGGGGATCTCGATCACGGCCTGCACCACGTCCGGTGCGTCCGGTCCGATCTCCACGTGATGCCAGGGATGGAAGCTCATGTGGGGTTGGGGTTGCTGAGAAGAAGGCCTGCCGCCGTGGCGAGCAGGCAGAGCACCAGGCTCGCCGCCGCGTAGGCGGCGAACACCGTGTAGTCGCCCTGGCGCAGGAGCTGCACGTTCTCCAGGGAGAAGGAGGAGAAGGTGGTGAAGCCGCCACAGAACCCCGTGGCGAGGAAGATCCGCCACGGATCGGACCAGCCATGCCGCTGCGAAAGGCCGATGATCAGCCCGATGACCAGGCTGCCTGCGACGTTGACACCGAAGGTGCCCCAGGGAAAGGCGGAGGGATACCAGCGCGTGAGCGCTGCTGCGGACAGATACCGGGCTATGCTACCGAGAGCACCACCTATGCCGACTATGATCCACATCCTGCCCATGGCCCAGTGACCTTGTATGAACAGGAGTCATCAGCCACGCGGCGGTTGGTTCAGGAAGACCCCATTTCCTGTGGGGGCAAAAATAGCGCGATCGACCGATCCGATCAGATGATCAGAAAATGAGAGGATCAGATGATGGCTCCTTGGCGGTGCCTCCTTGGTCACGGTGAGCCTGCCGAACCGTGAGCTTGCTGACCCGTGTCCTTCGCCCCCTGCTGTCATGGCGGCCTTGAGCCGCCATCGCAAGCTGGAGCCACCGGGATCGCTCGCTTCTAGTTGCGACTGCGGCTCAAGGCCGCAGTGACAGCGTGCTTTGAGGGCGGGGTCAGGGGATCATCTGATCACCTCATTTTCTCATCATCTGATCCTCTGATCCCAGCACCTTGAACTCCGTGCGCCGGTTCTGCTGGCGCCCCTCCTCGGTGCTGTTGGTCGCCACGGGCATGCTTTCGCCATAGCCTTTCGCGACCAGGCGATCCTGCGCGATGCCCTTCCCTACCAGGTACACCACCACGGATGCGGCGCGCGCTTCGGAGAGCTTCCGGTTGTAGTCATCGGCGCCTTTGTCATCCGTGTGGCTGCCGATCTCGATGCGCAGGGCCGGGTTCTGCTTCAGCAGTTCTGATAAGGCATCGAGCTCCCTGGTGCTCTCGGAACGCAGCGTGGCCTTGTCGAAATCGTAGAACACGTTGTTGAGCACCACGCGCTTGCCCGCCTTCAGCTTCTTCATCTCGATCACCTTCACCACTTCCTTGTAGCCGGCGGTGTCGGTCAGCTCGAAGTTCTCGGAATGGAACAGATAGCCCGGCGCGGAGACGCTGATGCCATAGTTCCTTCCCGAAGGAAGCGAGAGCAGGAAGTTGCCGGTGCTGCTGTTGGAGCGTTGCTTGGAGAACGATGTGCCCTCGCCATTGTCCGTGATCTCGATGTCGCATTCCAAGGGCTGCCTCGTCTCTTCGTCGATCACGGTGCCTTTCAATAGGGTGAGCAGCGGATCCTGCGCTTTGTGGCCCGCGATCGGCGTGAACTTCACCTCGTAGATGTCCTTCGCACCAAGGCCACCGCTGCGCTCACTGCTCATGTAGGCCGTTCGTCCATCGGCGAGGATCACCAGATAGAGGTCATCACCCGGCGTGTTCAGCGGCGGGCCGAGGTTCTTCGGTGTGCTCCAACCATTGTCGCTGAAGGTGCTCACGAACAGATCGTACCCGCCCATGCTTCCATGGCCCTTGCTGCTGAAGTAGAGCGTGTGCCCATCGGCGTGCAGGAAGATCCCTGCTCATCCTCCGCCGTGTTGATCGCCGGCCCCATGTTCCTGGCCGCACCCCACGTGCCGTTATCGGTGCGCGTGGCGTACCAGATGTCCTTGCCACCGAGCCCGCCTTTGCGATCACTAACGAAGTAGATGGTGCGGCCATCGGGCGAATAGCAGGCGGAGGATTCGTGCTTGTCGCTGTTGATCGGCTCGGGGAACTCCTTGAGCGCTGACCATTCCGTTCCGCTCAACACGGATTCGAAGATGTTGCCGTTGCCATCCGCATCGTCGCGGTATACGAGCATGCGTTGTCCATCGGGCGAGATGGCGATGGCGCTGTTGTTCCGGCCCGGAGCGTTCACCGCGGGGCCCAACAGTTTCGGCGCGCTCCATTTCTTCTTCGCATCCACCGTCACTTCGTAGATGTTCTCCCGTCCGGCTTTGCCTTTCGCCATTTCGCGTTCGGTGGATGGCCGGTTGCTGGTGAAGAGCAATGTGCTTCCGTCGGCGCTCACCACCGGGGCATAGTCATTGAACGTCGTGTTCAGCGGCGGCATCAGCTTCTTGATGCTCACCTTGACGGTGTCGTTCTTCGCGGGCCGCTGGCCGGATGCGGAAAGCACACCACAAACGGCCAGGGCCCCGAAGGCACCACGCAACCGCACATATCGAAGGGTGCTCATCACCGATCAATCCCGTGTTTTCGACCGGCTGTTGAAGGGGTTCGGGTTCACGAAGCGAACGGTGAGCTCGAACGCGCCGTTCCCTTTGCTCGCCTTCGACAGGCCGGAGGTGTTGAGGTCGTAACTGAGCCCGGCCGCCATCTGTCCGAACTCCATCAGCGCCGCGATCGCCACGGCATCCTTCGCGCGGAGCACCGGTCCAAGGGAGAACGCCGAACCCTTGTTGATGCCCGTGACCTTCGATGTAGGCGTAAGCACGTACCGGAACATGGCGCTGACCAGGAGCTCCGACGCGGGACCTTGCCTGCTGTACTGGAAACCAGGCACAAGGGCCATGTTCCCTTCGCCCAACGGGATGCGGCCCTGGCCGTGCAGCACCATCTTGGCATAGAGCTGCTCTTCCGCACCGAGGAAGGTGTAGGTAGGCCGCGTGACGTGGAAGTAGCCGAAGCCCAGCGTGGCCTGCGGGCTTTGGTTCGCCACCACATCGCTTTCGCCGGAGGTGCCGCTGTAGTGCCACACACCACCCAGGCCCAGGTCCACGAAGGTGAACGACTGCGCGGCGAGCGATTCGCCGGTGGGCAGCTGCGCGTTGTATCCGTTGCCGTCGTACTGTTCGCCCCACTGCAAGCCGCTGGGATCGATGCTGCGTTGACCGAACCCGCCGAAGAGGCCCGCACCGATGGTGCTGTTCTGCCCGGTCTTGACGTGGTAGGCCAGGCTCAACCCGCCTTGCGTGGACCTCAGCCTGGCATCGCCCGCCTTGTCCATGAAGCAGTTGACGCCGAACGCGAAGAAGCCCGAGTTGCCGCGCTTCTGCTTCAGCTGCATGTCGTAGGAAAAGGCCGTGGTGGTGAACGGGGTGGTAACGCTGGCCCATTGGTTGCGGTACTGGAGCACTCCGCGCATGTCGTGCCCGATGCCGGCCATGGCCGGGCTTTGCAGGAGGGGCTGCATATCGTACTGCGTGAAGTGGACGTCCTGCGCAAAGGCCGAGGCGATCGCGATCAAGCCGGCAGCCACCGTGGATAACGCCCGTTGGCAACTCAAGTGTCGTCGTGTGATCATGGTCGGTCGTATTGCGGTGGCTTGCGGGATCCTCCTGTTCTCGAAGTGATAACCCGGATCGCCGCGCCTTGGTTGGGTCGTTCCACTTGGTCTGCGTTGGTTCGCCATGGTCGCTCGGCGGCTATCGGATCAAGGTGATGTTCCCTTGTCGTTCCACGCGCTCGCCATTGGTCAGCGTGGCGCTCAAGTGATAGGCGAACACCGCCGGGTCCAGCGGCTGGCCGTTGTAGGTGCCGTCCCAGCACGTTTGCGGATCGGTGCTGGCGAAGACCTTGTTGCCCCAGCGGTCATAAATACTGAAGCTCATGGACGTGATGCAGTCCGTACCGTAGAGGCATTGGGCATCGTTCTTTCCGCTGCTGTTGGGGCTGAATGCCGTGGGCACGAAGATGCTGGCCGTGGTGCATGCCGGTACCGGTGGGCTCACTGTGATCCGAACGCAGGCCGTATCGCTGCCGCAAACGTTGCTCACCACCACGCAATACTCCGTGCTCTCCGTGGGCGTAGCGATCGGGTCCGGACATGTGGTGCAACTAAGTCCGGTAGCAGGCGACCATCGGAAATTCGGCCCGCCGCCGGCCAGAAGCGCTGTGCTCTCGCCGATCGTGATCACACTATCGAACGGGTAGGTATAGGCCGGTGGGGCTATCCCTGACAACAGCCGAACCGTGTACACGGTATCGCATACAGCACCGGGTACCGTATCCAAGTAAGCTCCTGGCACACTTACCACAGTACCACTTGGCAAGGTGTAGGTTTCCCCAACACAGAGCACGTCGTCGAGCGTGGCGGTGCAGATGGGTGCGCTCAGGCTGCAACCATCGCCCCAGGTGGGGTCCTGGGGTTCTGCGAGCGTGCTCACCCCCAATGTGCCATTCGCAGTCGTGGTCTTGTCCATCACCGTTTGTCCGAAGCCTTCGTTCATTTCCCAATAACCCGCCAAGCCGGGCATATTTCCCGCGATGCTGAAGCCCATGCTGGCTTGGATCTGCGCAGCCGTGCGCACCTCATCCCACACGCGTACTTGCCCGATGGTTCCCTTGAAGGGATGCGGATCCGGGCCATCGTTGCCGATCATCATGTCCTGAGCGGATGTGGCGGCGTCCACAGGCCCGACCAGCGCGCGCTGTCCGATGGGTTGGCCATCCACATAGAACCGCAGGCTGTCCTGGTCCTTGCTCACAGCCACATGGTGGCAGGTGCCATCGAGGATGCTCCCGTTGATCGGGCCGTTGTCCACGTTGAGGTAGTTGACGCCTCCGATCTGCAAACACAAGGTCTTGTAATGCGTTCCGCCCCACAGGCCGTGGAAGAAGAACATGACGCCATGGTCCCGCGCATCGCGGTTGGAAAGGATGCGCGGATGCTCCACCTGCTCGGCTTCGATGCCACGCACCCATGCTTCCAAGGTGAAGTTGCCGGTGCCGATGGTGTTGAGCTGAACGTTGGGAATGGTCACCCGGTCGTCCACCCCATCGAAGTGCAGGCCTTGCCCGTGCGCTGCGACCGACAACCCGACCAGGAGGATCAGGAAGGTCCGGTGAAGGCTCAAAGTCGGTCGGCTGTTCATCGGGGTCCGTTATCGCATCAAGGTGATGTTGCCCTGCCGCTCCACGCGCTCGCCGTTGGATAGCGTGGCGCTTAAGTGGTACGCGAACACCGCCGGGTCCAGCGGCTGGCCGTTGTAGGTGCCGTCCCAGCATGCTTGCGGATCGGTGCTCTCGAACACCTTGTTGCCCCAACGGTCGTAGATGCCGAGCTGCATGGTGGCGATGCAGTCGGTGCCGTACAGGCAATACGCGTCGTTCTTGGTGCTGTTGTCCGGACTGAAGGCAGTAGGAATGAACAGCGCACACGCGATGCGCTCCGGTGTTCCGGTCACTTTCACTTTGACAGCCCACATGTCGCGCCCGCCGTGGTTGCCCGATACGTCACCGTCGTTGGAGTCGGTGTAGCCGAACGCCACATACCCGGTGTCCGGGGTCTGCGCCTTCAGATAGCCCCAGTCTTCCGCGGAGCCACCCAGGCAGCGGTGCCAGACGAGATCGCCGTTGTCGGTGAGCCTGGCGAGCCATAGGTCCCGTCCCCCGTTGCTGTCCTGCATATCCCCATCGGTGGAGTACGTATAGCCGGACAACACATAGCCACCCCGATCATCTTCGTACAGGAAGGCCCAATCCTCCAGGGAACCACCGTAGGAGCGTTGCCACAACAGCGTTCCGTTCGCGTCCACCTTGAAGACCCACACATCCTGCCCGCCACGGTTGATCGTGACATCGCCATCGCTCGATCCGGAGGAACCGCCGATGATGAACCCTCCATCGGCCGTGGCGAGAAGGCTCCTGCAGTCATCGTTCAACGAGCCTCCGTAGGTACGCGTCCAGATCACCTGCCCGCTGCTGCTGATCTTGGACAGGAACACATCAAAGCCCCCGTGGTTGAGCCCGGCAACATTCCCATCATTGGAAAAGGTCCCTCCAAGCAACAGGATGTCGCCGTTGTCCAGCTCCAGGACATCGTAGCCGAACTCTTTTTGGCTTCCGCCGATCGCGGTCGCCCATTCAATGGCGCCGAGGGGACCCAGTTTCACCAGCCAGCAATCCTGCCCACCGTGGTTGCCGGTCACGTCCCCATCGTTCGAAGTCGTGTAGGCGAAATTCACCAGGAACCCCCCATCCGCCGTTTGGATCAGCTCTATGACGGAGTCGGTGCCGCTTCCGCCCAAGGTCCGGCTCCATTCCAGCATGCCCGAAGGACCGATCTTCAGCACCCAGGTATCCTGCACATTGCCAGGCGGGTGAAAACCCACCACATCCCCATCGTCGGAATTGGTGACACCATAGACCACGAACCCACCATCAGCGGTCTCCAGGATCTGCCCTCCGCCTTCCAAGCTCGAACCACCATACGCGTGCTGCCAAATGATGGCGCCGAGCGGCGAAAGCTTCACCACCCAAAGGTCACTAAGGCCATGGTTGCCGCTCACATCCCCATCGTTGGATTGCGTCATGCCCGCGACCATGATCGACCCGTCAGAAGCCTCCATGCACGTACCGGTGGCCTCCGGTTGCGAACCACCCAGGACACGCCTCCAGAGAACGTCACCATCGGCGTTGAGCTTGGTGACCAGCATATCGACGTTGCCGTGCGTACCCGTCGCGTCGCCATCGGCGGAGGCCGTGGTCCCGATGGCGATGAAACCACCATCGCTGGTCGCGCACAGATCGGAGCCGAACTCGCCCGCACTTCCGCCGATGCAGCGTTGCCATGCGACATCGGCCGTCACTTGTGCCTCCATCGACAGCTGTGTGCCGAGGAGCAAGGCAAGGGCGAGCGTGCGTCCCATGGTCCGTGTTGATCTTTCGCGTGGTGATCGTTGCATGAGGTCGTTCCGGTCAGCGTATCAAGGTGATGTTTCCCTGCCGTTCCACGCGCTCGCCGTTGGACAGCGTGGCGTTCAAGTGGTAGACGAACACCGCCGGGTCCAGCGGCTGGCCGTTGTAAGTACCGTCCCAGCAAACGTTGGGATCCGTGCTGGCGAAGACCTTGTTGCCCCAGCGGTCGTAAATCCCGAGCTGCATGGTGGCGATGCAGTCGGTGCCGTACAGGCAATGTGCATCGTTCTTGGTGCTGTTGTCCGGGCTGAACGCGCTCGGGATGAACAGTATGCATTCCAGTGGTGGGGCCGGCTCGATCGCCTTCAGCTTCACGGCCCACATATCGATCTGCCCGTGGTTGCCGGCAACATCGCCATCATCCGAATGGCTGAAGCCGAACGCCACATACCCGCTGTCCGAGGTCTGGACCACGGATTTGATCTCTTCGTCATTGGAGCCCCCAAGGCAGGCATGCCAGCGGACCTCTCCGTCCGTTGAGAACCGGACCAGCCAGAACTCCCGGCCGCCATGGCTGCCCTGTGCCTCTCCATTGTTGGACTCCGTTACCCCCCATAGCAGATATCCGCCGTTCACGTCTTCGATTAGGAATCCGAAATCACTCGACGACCCGCCGACACATCGTTGCCAGAGCCGTGTGCCGTTCGCATCCACCTTGAAGACCCATTCATCGGCACCTCCTTGATTGCTTGGCACATCTCCGTCGCTGGAGGTGGAGACACACGCCAGGACGAGGCCTCCATCCGCCGTTGGGACAATGCTCGCGCCATCATCATTCGATGACCCGCCGTACGTGCGCACCCAGATCACGGCACCAGTGTGGTCAAGCTTCACGAGCAGAACATCGTTGCCACCCTGGTTGAGCGGCACATCCCCATCGCTTGATGCGGTCGATCCGAGCATCATGATATCACCATTGCCCAATTCCACGATATCGCTGCCCTGTTCCCGCTGGCTGCCGCCAATGGTGCGTGACCATTCAAGAACACCGGCCGCGCTCAATTTCGCCACCAAGCAATCACCATCACCGTGGTAGTTCTGTACGTCACCATCGCTCGATGCCGTATAACTGAAGTTCACCAAGGCGCCCCCATCCGCTGTCAAGATCATCCGGCCGCCACCTTCGTGCTGACTTCCTCCGATCGCGCGGCTCCATTGCAGGATACCCGAAGCATCGATCTTGAACATCCAGTTGTCGGCGCCCGATCCGGGGTGGAACCCCACGACATCCCCATCTCCTGAGAAGGTGGAGGCCTGGATCAGGAACCCTCCATTCGGTGTTCCCAGTATTTGGCCGAGCAGATCATCATCGGAACCTCCATAGGTGTGTTGCCAGATCATATCGCCAAGGGGCGAGAGCTTCACCACCCAAACATCCGATCCGCCGTGGTTGGCGGTCACGTCCCCATCGCTTGAGTAGGTATAGCCCACCACCATGATCGATCCATCAAGGTTCTCCAAGCCATTGAAGGCCCGATCGTCTGATGATCCGCCCAATGCACGCGACCATTGGATCGTGCCATCGGCGTTGAGCTTGGTGACCAGGATATCATCGCCACCATGCGAACCGGCCGCGTCCCCGTCGGCCGATCGGCTGTATCCAACGGTGATCACACCACCGTCCCTGGCTTGGTACACTCCGAACCCATAGTCGATATCACTGCCGCCAATGCAGCGCTGCCAAACGACCTCAGGGGGCACTTGGGCCTTCAATGGCTGAAAGCCCATGCCGATGAGGATGACCATGATCGGGATGGTCCGGGGGGGGCCGTGCTGCCGCTTGCTCATGGTCGGGGAACTCGTGCTGTTCGATCGTTGTGTCCAGGATCCTGCTCATTCCTTTACGACACGCGCATGCAGCGATCCGCCCGCATGCTTCACCATGCATGAGTAGACACCGGGGGGCAGCGCGGACAGATCGATGCGCCCGTTCACGAGCTTCCCCTGCCGAGCCACGGCTCCCAAGCCGTCGGTGATGATGACCGTTGCATTCTGCCAGACCTCGAGACTTGGTGCGCGCAAGAACACCGTTCCCATCGTCGGGTTCGGGAATGCGAAGACATCATCCACGCGTGGTCCGGCCTCATTCACCGCAGCGGTCACCGCGCCCTTCTCGTTGTTGAACCGCGTGATGAGCGGGGCGTAACCGAAGAGTTCCCCGTTCCGCCACTTCACCACCTGGTCCATGGAGAGCACCTTGCCGTCGTGCTGCAAGGTGGCGCAATGGAAGTTGATGCGCAGGTCGTAGCCATGGTCGTCGATGGGTTGGATCCCGGGGTTGAACGTGTCGTCGATCACGCCGTGCTCATCCAGCCGCACAAGGAATTTCCCGGTCATGTGCGCCTCCCCGTCGAAGGCCGATGCCAATACGATCAACCCGCCGCCGGGCTCGATCAGCAGTTCGTCGGGGGCCACGAACTGGAGCGGCTCGTCATCGTTCAAGATCATGTGTCCGCCGGTGCCGAAACCCGTGTCCAAGGTGCCGCCCCCCAACAGTTTGAAGAGGTAGTTGGGCGATGCGTACGTGTTCGGTTGCACGTAGATGGAGTTGTCCTGGGCGATCGCGATATCGAGGATCCAGTTGTCCAGGAAATACGGCGACAGGTCAAGCGTGTAATTGAATGATGCATCGGTGCTGCCATCGGTGTGGAAGCGCCAGATGCCGGCAGCACCCGACCCGTAGGACGCGAGCACAATGCGGCCCAGGTTATCGATCTCCATGAGCGGATAGGAGAACGGGACCGCCGTTGTATAGGCGACGCCGTTGGTGCCGAAGGTGGTGTCCGCCGTGAGGTCCGCGTTCAACCGGATCGACCATGCCGTGGCCCGCACCATCGATGGTCGTGCCCATTCCGATGCAGATCCGGCCTTCTTGATCCACCAGCATTTTCGCAAAGCCGAGACCTCCGGGCGTGAACACGTTGGTCCACGGCACCACCACCGTCCCGTTCAGGTCAAGGGCGCAGATGCGGAACGTTCCCATGCCTCCCGCAAGGAGAAGGATGCTGTTCCCATCGTGCGCGAGTGCGCCGTCGTAGAAGCCGATGTGGGGGAATTCGAAGATCCCGCCCGTACCGAAATCACCGTTGAACGATCCATCCTCGTTCAACTTCAGGATGTAGGAGCTCGAAGTGCCGTTCACCGCGCTGAGGATCGGGAAGATGCTTCCTCCGGTCTCCAGGATGTCCACGGTGATCACATCGGGTATCTGCGGCAGGAACCCCAGTTGCCCATCGCCACTGAACGTCATGTCCAGTGTCCCGTTCTGGGCGATGGCGCTGCCCAGGGTGATGATGCCCGCACCAAGCAAAGAGAGGGCACGGTCGCGGAACAAGGATGGTGCGGTGCGCATGGGGTATCGGCGTTCGGATCGCTCCGCTTGCAGGTGGCGGATCCGTTGACCTCACTTCGATAACCCGGAATACGTGCCTATGGTTGGGCAATCGCCCACATCCATGCCATCCGGACCTGATCACCGCACCACGGCCGGGCCGTTCAAGAACTTCTTCCGGCCATGGAGCGGCGATCAGAACGTGGTGCGGTGCAGCCGCCAGGTCGATCCCGAACGCGATCCCCGAGCTGCTGACCTTGGCACCATCCAATGGACCCTTGTGCGCCACTGCGCCGAGCTGGGCCTTCCACAGCGGGCCCGCATTCATGCTCAACTGCTCGGTGATGTAATAGATCGCCTGAGGGCGTAGGGACCATGAACAGTTCACCGTGCGGAAAGCATCGTCCGGGAAGGCCACGGCAGCGCGGCCATCCCCGAGCGGATAGCGCCCCCGGGAGTTGAACAGCAGGTCCACGCTCAACCCACCCTGCATCAACACGCCGAAGCGCCCCCTGCCGAACTTGATGCTCACCAGCAGGGGCACTTCCACCAGATCGAGCGTCACATCGGCCGTGCCTTGGTCCGACTTGAGCTCATAGCTTCCGTAGTTGATGCCGGTGGCCCACGACAGGCGCTTCAAGCGGACCCGGTACTCCAAGCCGATGAGCGATCCCGCCGCATCGGACCGGCCACCGACACCCAGCTTCGTGTGTACGGACAGTGGTGCGCCGAAAGCGTGCAGTTCCCCCATGGGAACGTTCTTGAACTTCTCCACATCGCGCCACTTCGGACCCGTTGCAGGGGGCGCTTCCGCCAGCGGCCAACGCGGTTGCATGAACGCGGCCGCGGCTTCGCCTCGGGCGGAAAGAAGGGTCGGGAGTTCCGGCGTGTTGGGATCGTTCGCTCCATCGTTGCGGTCATCCGATCCCGCCTGACGGGAGGCAACGGAAGAACGATGCGGATCGCCTGCATCGTCGACACGGGTGTTCGCGCCAAGTGGGTCGGGAGACCTGTCGCTCAGGCCTGTTCGAGGCGTTCCTTCCGCGCCTCCATACATACTCCGACCTGGCTTGTCCGCTCCTTCTTCGGGAACGGACCGTGGTGGTCCGTGCGTTCGCCGCATCCGCGGATCGCCCTTGGGCCGTGCTTCTGCGACCGGGCTGTTCAACGGTGCCACCTGTTCACTTCGAGAGTTTGCGTGTACCTCCCGCTCCGGAGTAGAGCTTCCCTCCCTAGCGAACGGCGCATCCGCGTTGGAGCGAACGAGGGTGCTGTCCGCATCTGCGGTGCGTTGTATGGCGGCATCCTGGCCGGTCATCGGCCGGTCATCGGTGGCGGATAGGATATGCCCGCCGGGGGCGTCCGGCTTCCCGCCAAGGGCCAGCCACAGCAGTCCCGCCACCGGCAGCAGGGCCGAGAGCCACCACTTGGAAAAGCGCCATCCGCCGCGCGCACCCGTTGTGTCGTTGCGTTTGTTGATCAGCGCGCGCACCTCCTCGAACTCGCCCTCCTCTACCGGAAAGGTCCGCCGCTCCATCCGCCTGCGGAAGAGCGCATCGATCCAATGCTGCCCGTTCATGCGATCCGCATTTTCTGATGTGCGCGCGTGCTTTCCGCGATCATGGCCTGCAAGGCCTGCCGCGCGTGGCTCACATGCCACTTGGACGTGCCTTCGCTGATGCCCAGCGCAGCAGCGATCTCTTTGTGCTTCCAGCCATCGATGGCGTACAGGTTGAACACCTGGCGGGTGACCGTGGGCAGGCGGTGCATCATGTGCTGGAGCTCTTCGGCCTGGATGGTCTCCTCCACCCCGTTGAAGGCCGCGGGGCCATGCTCATCCGCAAGGTCCACCTGCTGCATGTGCCCATGGGCCGTGCGCCGGTCGCGTTGCTCGTTCAGCACGGTGTTGATCATGATCCTGCGGCACCACGCCTCGAAGGGTGCATCGGGGTGTTTGGCAGGCAGATGGTCCAGGATCTTCAGGAAGGCGGTGTTCACCATGGCTCTGCGTTGAAGGGCATCGCGCTCGTACCGGTGGGCGATGGACAGCAGCGTATCACGCAACACTTTGTACAGTTCGAACTGGGCCGCGCTGTCCTTTCGGATGCACCGTTCCAACAACGGACCACTGGCCATCAGCATGTCAGCTGCTCATGTTCCATCACCATCGGGACAAGGCCACACCACCGAATGCGCACGATCAGCAGCTACGACCTACCCCCGGCACCCTGATAACCCGGAAGGTTGCCGGATGGTTGGGTGCGTCCCACAAGATAGTGTACCCCGCGCCTATCGCAGGGTCGGGTGCCTGCCATACGACCGGGCCGCTGAATGCTGCGGGCACGGTGGGCACGGATATTGTCTAATCAATCGTTGCTGAAGTAGTCCGCGCTCTGGTAGTGGCCGTCGGCCTCCTTCTGCAGCTGCATCAAAATATCGTTCGCCAGGCTGCTGGCACCGAAGCGGAGCCAATGGTTGTCCAGCCATTCGGGGCCAAGCTCCTCCTTCACCATCATCAGGTAATGCAGCGCCTCCTTGCTCTTGCGGATGCCGCCGGCGGGTTTCATGGCGATCATCCGTCCGGTCCTCAGGTAGTGGTCGCGGATGGCGTGCAGCATCACCAGCGTCACTTCCATCGTGGCGGCCGGGTTGATCTTGCCCGTGCTGGTCTTGATGAAATCGGCGCCCGCCGCGATGGCGATGTCGCTCGCGAGGCGCACCTTGTCGTAGGTGCCAAGCTCGCCCGTTTCGAGGATCACCTTCAAGCGCGCTTCACCACAGGCCTCCTTGATCGCGGCGATCTCATCGAACACGAACCCGTATTCACCGCTGTGGAAGTGGCCGCGGCTGATCACCATGTCGATCTCATCCGCGCCTTCGCTCACAGCGAACTTGGTATCCGTGATCTTAACGTTGCGCGGCGCTTGGCCGCTAGGGAAGGCCGTGCTCACGCTCGCCACTTTCACGCCGCTATCGCCGAGCGCCTTCTTCGCCACCTTCACCAGCGAGGGATAGACGCACACCGCCGCCACCGTGGGCAGGCCGGGCAACTGATCGTGCGGATGCATCGCCTTGTAGCACAGCTGGCGCACCTTCTGCGGCGTGTCGGCCCCTTCCAGCGTGGTGAGGTCGATCATGTTCAAGGCGAGCTTCAAGCCTTGCACCTTCGCCTCCTTCTTGATGCTGCGCGTCTTGATGCGCGCCACGCGTTCCTCGATCCCCACCTGATCGATGGTGGGCGTGGTGCGTGGATCGGGCATTGCCCTGCCGGAGCCGGAGCGCAGGTCGGACAGGCGCGGCGGAGCCGCGAGGGTCTTGGTGGCCATAATCCCAAATATACCAGGCTGCACGTGGCAGGCCGCAAGTGGCAGGGGCAGGTCGCAGGTCGCAGAAGCAGGTGGCAGGGGCAGGTCCAGCGCGCAGGGCTATCGCCTGTGGGCTGTGTTCCTTCACCGCTACGGCGCAACGGATCCGCTGGACCCTTCACCGCACATCAGGCTACCTGACGTGGCGGGGCCCGTGGCAGCGTGGCGGTGAAAGAATCCGCGCCAGCGTCACAAGCAAAGCCCGAAACCCTATCGGTGCGCGCTTAACGCAACGCCCGCACGGGCATCACGGGCTTGCCCACACGCACGCGGCGCCGGGCGTACCATACGGCCACGCACCCGCCGATGGCGTCGGCGACCATGTCCGCAACGTCCATGTGGCGACCCATGCCGGCGATGCCTTGCAGCACTTCCGTGCCGATGCCGTAGGCGATGGTAAGCCCGCACGCCGCCAAGGCCCAACGCGCCGGCCGCTGCGCGGCATGGAAGGCCTGCGCCAGCAGCAGGGCCAGCACGAAGAAGATGCCGGCATGCACCAGCTTGTCCAGATCGAAGAGGTCGAACCAATGCCACTCGGGCAGGTCCTTGCCCGGCAGCAGGCACAGCACCAGGATCACCAGCGCCCAGAGCAGCGCCCAACGCAGGTGCTTCAGCATGGGAGAGAGGAGATCATGCTTCGGCTTTGCTCAGCATGACAGCGAAGTGATGCGCGCTGCATCCAGTGAAGACGTTCCCGATAATTGGGGACCAAGGCCCATTGTCATGCTGAGCAAAGCCGAAGCATGACGCTCCGAGCTTACCCCACCAGCGCCTTGTACGCGTCCGCGCTGAGGAGGTCGGACAGCTCGCCCATGTCCTTCAGCTTGATGCGCACCATCCAACCGGCGCCGTAGGGATCCTTGTTCACCGCGGCGGGGTCGTCGGCCAGACCGGGGTTCACCGCGCTCACCTTGCCGGACACGGGCATGAAGAGGTCGCTCACGGTCTTCACCGCTTCCACGGTGCCGAACACGGCGTGCCGGTCCACGTCCTGCCCTTCGGTGGTGATGTCCACGAACACGATGTCGCCGAGCTCACCTTGTGCGAAATCGGTGATGCCGACCACGGCTTCGTCACCTTCCAGGCGGATCCATTCGTGGTCCTTCGTGTACTTCAGTTCGGCGGGGATGTTCATGGCGGGGGGTCGTTGGCTGTACGGACGACGAAAATAGCGCCTTCGGCGATCCGGCCTATTGCGTGAGGGTGAAGCGCAGGCTGATGCCAATGTTGGTGTTGGCGCTGGGGAAGCTGGTGCTGATCACCGGCCTGTTCAGCACGCGCTCATAGAAGGCGCGCACGTTCAGCTTCTGGTCGATCACGTAGTCCGCGCTGGTCTTGATGGAGATGATGTTCTGGCCCGCCGTCACCAAGTTGGTGAGCTGCTGCATGCTGCGGATGATGGTGTTGTTCTGCCGCCAGCTCAGGTCCACCCGCAGGTTCATGTCGCTTTTGGGCGTCTTGCCGCCCACCTCGAAGGGGAGCTTCACGTTCTTGAAGCGGTAGCCGCTGCCGATCACGAACTCCTTGCCGCGCACCTCCGTCACCTGGTTGTTGGAGAGCGCCAGGTTCAGCGTGCGGTCGCGGTTGTACTCGAACTTGGCCAGCAGGCTGTTCTGCAACGTGGCGTCGAAGTTCACGAAGGGGTGCATCACCTCGGAGATGGTGACGGAGAGGATCTGCCGTTGGGGGATGAAGTTGCCCGCCAGGTCCAGGCTGTCCGGGTGGTACAGCAGGTTGGTCTGGTAGCTGCCGATGTTGAAGGTGCTGCGGTAGCTGTGGTTCACCGTGAAGGTGCGGAAGAGCTTCTTGGAAGAGCTCCAGCTTGGTGAGGCCGTCGTAGGTGATGTCCCAGTTCGGCAGGGGGATCTGCTTGAAGGGGTTGAGCTTCACGTTCGCGGCGTCCTTGCCGGTGTAGGCGGCGATGAACGCGGGGATCGACCACCTCCTGCTGCGCGCCATTGAAGCCGCTGTAGTAGGTGCTGTCGGCCGGGCGGTCCACCCCGTGCGCGCGGCCCAGGCGCTCACTGATCGTTGCCCGGCCGTCCAGCAGTTTCTGGAAGTTCGGGTTCACGAACGTGTTGGGGTCGTCCAGGCTGAAGGAGGTGCCCCAGGTGATCATGCTCACACTGAAGTTGCCGTACTCGCGCGGGCTGTCGTTCACGTAGCGCTGCTCGGTGGCGTTCCAGCGGAAGAACGAGCTGTGGTTCTCGCTCATGGTGCGCGTGGCGATGAGGTCGACGCGCAGGCCCTTCACCGGCTCCAGCGAGAGCCGCGCATTGATGTTCTCCGTGCGCGTGCTGGTGTGCGGCGTGAAGATGCTCGGGGTATGCACCAGCCAGCCCTTCCCGGCGGCATCGCTGGCGAAGTCGCGCACGAAGTTGCCGCCCAGGTCCTGGTCCTGCTGGCCCATGATGAAGCCCCAGCCCGGGGCGCCGAAGCCGGCGTCCATGCCGACGATGTTCGTCTTGCGGTCCCAGCCCGGCAGCAGCATGCCCGAGTTCTGCGTGTAGGTGAGCGTGCCGGTGCGGATCGTCATCAGCAGGCGCGCGAGGCCTTCCAAGGGGTCTATGCGGCCCGCAGGCTTCTCCTCGTCCTGCTTCTTCTTGTCATCCTTCTTGTCCTTGCCATCTTTCTTGCCCTTGTCGTCCTTGCCGTCCTTCTTTCCATCCTTGCCGTCCTTGCCGCCTTTCCCATCCTTCCCATCCTTGCTCTTGTCGTCCTTCTTGTCCTTGTCGTTCTTGCCCTGCTGCTTGTTCTTGTTCGCGGGCTTCGTTCCCTTGGCCTTGTCGTTGATCCGCTTCAGGTATTTGACCTTGTTGTACAGGCTCACGAAGTTGAACTGGCCGTTGACGCTGATGGTGCGCGAATTCTGGATGGTGTGGCCGATGGTGTCCTGCATCAGCGGCGCACGGTCCCATTTGTAGGCCGCTCCGTACGTGGTGTTCACCGTGACCCAGTCGGTGATGGGCAGCTTGTCCAGCGGCAGCGTGTAAGTGACGTTGACCGCGTGGTCGTAGCTGGTGGTGGTCCCGAAGCCCTTCAGGCTGGTGAGCACGCTGTCCTTCCACAGCTGGTAGTTGTAATGGTCCTTCGCGTTCACCCGGCCCGCCGGTTCGCCCACGATGGCGTTGTTGTTGGCGTTGAAGTCCAGCTTCAGGTTCTTGGTGATGTCGTAGCGGAAGCCATACTGGCTCTGCCAGTTGAAGCTCTTGTTGTAGGTGGGCACCGGCGGCAGGCTCGCGATGTCCTGGTTGGGACGGATCGAGCCGCTCCAGGTAGCTGCGGTCGAGGGAGGTGCGCGCGGTGAGCTGCTTGAACCCCAGGTTCAGGTTGAAGTCCTTGACCAGCTTCGTCCACTTGCTCTTGCCGATGAACCCGACGTTCTCGAAGGGCTTGATGGGACGGGTCTTCGGCGAGTGCTGGTACGCCAGTGAGCCTCGGAACACGCGCGTGTTCTCGTACTGCGTAGTGGCGTCGTGATACTCCTGGTCGCTGTAGGAATAGGAGAGCGACAGGTTCTCCACGTCGTAGAAGTGCTCCTTGTCCTGCCCCTGCCCGCGCTCCTTGTGCACGTTGGTCAGGTTCATGCTGCGCCGCCGCGTGTAGGTCTGCATCTGCTTCAGGCGGGCCTTGCGTTCGTCCCGGGTGAGCGCGCGCGTGGCATCGTTCCACTGGATGTCGGGGCTCAGCGGATCATATTGCGGGTTGATGATCTGCTCGGAGTAGCCCAGGTACAGCGGCAGTTTCACGCCGCTCTTCTCGGGCAGGAACTTGCTCATCTCCAGGTTGGCGCTCACGTCCACGCCGTAGCGCGTGTCGCGCTGGCGCTCGCTCACCTTCTTGTCGATGCCGCCCCAACCCGGCGTGCTGTAGTTGCCGGCCACGCTCAGGGTGCCCAGGTCGGCCAGCGTGGTGTTCACGCGCGCCAGCGCGGCCCAGCCGCTGTTCTGGTCGAAGTCGGTCAGGCGCAGTTCGTTCACCCACACCTCGGCGCATTGGGAGGTGCCCTTGTCGTTGGACCACGGGTTGTCGCTCTTCTTCGGGTTGCGCACGCCGATCATGATCGTGCGCATCTGGCTCAGGTTGGGGTTGCCCACCACCGTTACGCGCCGGTCGCCGTCCATCTGCGAGAACCGCTGGCTCACCGCGGCGCCGTGCTGGTTCCGCTGGATCTTCAGGTCATTGAGCTTGGCGAACTCGATGATCATGTTGTTGTCCTCCGGCCACACGTTGTACGGATCGCTGTTGTTCAGCGTCGATGGCTTCACGGGGATCTCGTACTCGTAGTAGTTCTGCTCGTAGTCGTTGCCCAGTCGGATGAACACGCTCACGTCGCCGTAGCTGATCGGGTGCGCCGGGTCGGCGGTCTCGCCATGCACGTACATCCGCAGCTTCTTGTAGCTGCGGATGTCGAAGCTCACGTTGCGGAAGGCGGCGCGCGCATCGCCGTCGCCCAGCCCGCACACCTTCAGTTGCAGCGACTGCTCGTTCAGGCTGCGGAGGTTGGCGCTGGCCACATCGGTCTCCTGGTTGATGCCGGGCGGCAGCACGTAGTTGATGGGGATGCGGTTGCCGTTCTCCTCGATGTTCACCGCGGCCACTTCGAACGCGGTGGCGTCCGGGTCGCCGCCGATCACCTCGCCCGGCGTTTCCAGGCTCTGCGTGTATTTGCGCCATTCGCCGCGCACGAACTCGAGGCGCGCGAAACGCAGCACCACCGGCTGCGACCAGCCCTTCACGAACATCCGCATGAAGCGAATGGACCGGAAGTCCTGGATGCCGTTCACCTTCTGCTGCGGCTGGCGCACGGGGATCTTGAACTGGTACCAGTACACGCGCTTGCCGGTGCCCGACACGCCCTCGATGCGGTCGGTGATGAAGTTCTGGCCCACCACCATGTTGTTGGGGCGCAGGTTCACATGGTATTGGAAGTAGCTCTCGCTTTCGCTCAGGTTCTGGTCCTGGTTCACGTCCTCCGTGGTGGGCAGCGTGGTGGCCTGCGTGGGGTAGCTCTCCGGACTGTCCTCGTCGGTGATGGAGTTGCCTTCCGTGCCGTTGAACCTGCGGTAGCGGTCCAGGATGCTACGGGGAGGACTGTCGTAGTCGCTGCCGCGGAAGTAGTGGTAATCATCGGCCGAGGGGTCGCCCTGCCAACGGCTTCGGGCACCCGGCAGAAGGTTGTTCAGGTAGTCCTGGAAGAAGCTTTGCTCGGTATGCCCGGCGATCTGGATCTGCGGGCTGGCGCTGCTGCTGAGCCCGTCCATGCCCACGTCCTGGTAGCGGTAAGTGTTCTGGTCCTGGATGGCGAAGGCGTTCACCACGCTCTGGGTGGTAGGCACCACGCCCCAGGTGGTGGTGGCCACCGTGGCCGCACCGTCCTGCGGATTCTTCGGCAAGCCGTTCTCGAAGCTCTTGCGGCTGTCGCGCAGCACATCCTCGCTCAGGTTGCCTAGGTCGATGTAGAAGTCGCCGCCGGTGGTGTTGGGCGAGTCCTCGTTGCTGCCGTTCTGCGCCGCCACGTTGAACGGGTCCATCATCCAGAACTGCACCGTTTCGATGTTGCTGGCCTCGAAGTCCGTGGTGGTCACCCGCCGCATGATGCCTGCCCAGTTCCGGTCCGGGTCCTGTAGGTCGCCGTTGTCGTCCAGGGCCGGGTTGTAGTTGTAGGGGCCGCGTTCGCTGGGGTAGTACGCCAGGTCGAGCACGGGGATGTTCGGCGGCGTGCCGGTGGGCAGCTGGCGCTTGGGGAACACCTCCTGCTCCAGCACCTGGCGTGAACGGTTGTCGGAGGCGGCCCCGTCGGGCAGCGGCGGCTTCAGGCTGTTGTTGTTGAAGAACAGCGGGTCCACCACGTACCACGCCAGCAGCGCGCGCCGGAAGCCCGTGCGGAGATCGTTGATGTATTCGCCTTCCGGGAAGAGGTCGGCCGTCTGCCCCTGTGGGGTGCTGGCCAGGAACCACTGGCTCTGCGTGCGCATGTCGATGGTGCTCACGCTGCCCTCGAAGTCGTCGATGTAGCTGGTGCCCATGTTGCCGATGGCCCGGCTGTGGCCCGGGATCAGGTAGGCGCCCTCCGCGCTCGCGTTCACCGTGCTCACCTCCTTGGTGGCGTAGAAGGGCAGCTTGTCCACCAGGCGGGTGATGAAGTTGCTCTCCGTCCTCCAGTTCGCGTCCAGCCCCAAGATGGTGTTGCTGATCGGCTCATCGCCCACGTTCACCTTCGGGGTGAGCGGACGCTCGTACAGGTTCATCACCGTGCCGCCCAGCGTTAGGTCCTTGTTCACGCGGTAGTCGAAGCGCGCGCCGGCCAGGGTCTTCGTCTGGATGCTGAACAGCGAGTTGCTCTCCAGGCTGATGTTGATCGGCGTACCGCTCGAGAGGATGCCCTGGTTCAGGATCTTCACGCGGCCCAGGTTGTAGTCCACGGTGTAGTCCTGGTTCTCCACCAGCTTCACGCCGCCGGCGGTCACCGACACCGAGCCCCTCGGGATGTTCACCGAGTTCAGGCTGATCACGTCGCTGCTGGCGCTCTTGTAGCTGCCCCGCAGGCGGAAGCGGTTGAGCTCGGGCTGGTTCATCGCGGCGGTCTTCGTGCTGTCGTAGAGCGCTTGGAACACGATGTTGCGCCGCACCAGGTCGGGGTTGATCGGCGCAGCGGGGTTCGGGCCGATCAGCTGCCGGTCCAGGTAGCTGCCGAAGGGTTCCAGCACGGGGAAGAAGATGCGCCCGTTCTGCGTGTTGATGGTGCCGCCCAGCGTAGCCGCGTTGTCGATGAAGTCGAACCAGCCGTCGGGGTTCGGCGCGTTGTTCGGGTCCAGGCGGTCCAGGCCGAGCGCGCGTTGCAGCGGCATCTGGTCGATCGGCGCGCGCGGCACGTAGTTCAGGTCCACGCCCGTTGCCGGGTTGTTGTAGATCAGGTCCAGCCGGAAGTTCTCCTTGTTCACCTGGAAGGCGCCCAGCGAGTACACGTTCTTCATCATCAGGTCCCACAGGGGGATCCGCGGATCGGTGATCGTGGCCTTCAGCAGGCGCAGCATCAGCGCGCCGGGAGGCGCCACGTCCGTGCTGAACTCGCCCACCTGATAGGTCTGGCCGTTCAGCGTGTACTGGAAGGCCACCGCCAGCACCTCGTCGTTGTTGAGGTTCTGGTTCAGGCCGATGAACCCCAGGCGCTCGTTCAGCGTGTATTCGCTCGCGGTGAGCAGGCGCGCGCTCTCGAGCTTCTCGTAGTTCTTCGTCGCCACGTAGCCCGCGGCCTGCAGGGCCTGGGAGGCCTGCGAGAACCCGCGGACCTGCGGGTTGTTGCCCACGAACGCGTACAGGTTGTTCGCGTTGTTCGCCGCGGGGCTGTTGGGCAGGCCGTCACCGTCCACCAGCGAAAGGTTGGCGCTGATCCGCCGCGCCGCCACGCTCTGCGGGCTCGCGTCCTCGCCCAGGTCGGTGAAGCCCACGATGTTCCGGTTGTTCGTGTAGTCGCTGCGCGTGTTGGTCACCCACACCTCTACGCGGGTGATCTGCACGCCGCTGTTCACCGTGGGCAGCGTGCGCAGCGCGTTCTCGTAGTTGTCGCGGAAGTAGTAGCTGAGGAAGTAGTACTTGTTCGCCTCGTACTCGTCCGCCTTGATGTCGAAGTTGGTGGTCTGCGCGCCGCCCGCCACCGCCACGTTCTTGCGCTGGCCCTTCTCCTGGCTGAAGATGGCCGTGGCCGTGAGGCGGCCGAAGCGCAGCTCCGTCTTCAGGCCGAACAGGCTCTGGCTGCCCTGGATCAGCTGGCCGGTGAGGGGCAGGCTCACGTTGCCGGCCTCCAGCTTCTGGATGATCTCGTCCTCGTGGCCGGTGTAGTTCAGCTTCACCTGGTTCTCGAAGTCGAACGTCGCCTCGGTGTTGTAGTTGGTGTTGATCTTCAGCTTGTCGCCGATGTTGCCCACCAGGTTCAGCTGGATCTTCTGGTTGAAGTTGAAGGTGGTGATCTTCCGCTGGTCCACCGGGATCCGCGGGTTCTCCGTTTTGCTGATGTTCACCCCGAAGGTGACCTCCGCGCTCCCCTGCGGGCGGATGTCGATGTTGCACCCTCCGAAGATCCGGCAGAACGCTTCGCTCCGCACGTTGATGCTCGGGATCAGCCCCTTGTTGTTCACGCCGTTCGGACCGTTCGCACTGGCCTGCTGGGACCAGTAGGTCTTCATGGACTTCTGCATGTCGTACTTCATGTACTCGTCCAGCGACATGCTCATGGGCGGACGGTAGTCGATGTTGTTGCCGATCGTGCTGCGCAGGATGTACTGGCCCGTGACGGGGTCGTAGATCACATCGTCCGTCACGTTGCTGGGCGCGCCCAGGTCGATCGTGCCGGTGTTGTGGTCGCCGGGCACAGTGGGGTCGGAGATCGGATAGTGCAGGTCGATCTGCGGGCTGTCCACCTGCTGCACCAGGTCCAGCGCCAGGTCCGCGGCCGCAGTCTGCCGCGCGAAAGCGGCCAGCAGCACGCCCGCCAGGAGCAGCCGGAACAAGAGGTTATGCCGGAGGAGGAAGGCCGCCATCGATCGCCGCTCGGTGCTCAGAGGTTCTTCAGGGTGAGCTTCGATCAGTTCCTCCACCGGCGGCGGGTCGCTCTTGTGCGCGTTCAACACGCTCTGCAACGACCGCTCTGCCTTCGCGCGGTCCAAGCCCAGCGTGACCAAGGCCGATAACGCCTCGGCCTTCAGGGTATTGCCCGTGGCACCCGCCGCCAGGGCCGGCAGCCCGGTGATCGGCACCTGCAACAACCTGGTCTGCAGCTCGCCCACGATCCGCTGGGCCAGCTTCGGCCCGATCCCTTTCACGCTCTTCAGCATGCTTTCATCGCCGGTCAGGATCGCCGTGCGCAGGTCGTCCGCCCGCCGGGCACTGAGGATCGCCAGCCCGATGGTGCTGCTCACCCCCTGCACCCCGATCAACTGCCGGAACAGCTGGCGCTCGCCATCGTGCGCGAAGCCGAACAGCTTGTGCTCGCTCTGCCCGCTGCGCACGTCCACCGATACGCTGTAGTGGATGTACAGCTTGCACATACCTTGATCGGGCAGCTCCGCGAACGTGGACCCGGTGATGTGCACCAGATAGCCCACGCCATGGCAGTCCACCACCACGTGTGTCGGGGTACGCTCGGCGATCTCGCCGCGCAGGATCTCGATCATTTAACAGCCCTCCGTCCGTATGGAATGTCGTTGGAGGGGGTGTAGACGTGTAGCGATGGGCAAAGGGGTTTTTAGCAAAAGGGCTGCAAAATAACCGCTTGCCGGAAACCAGCGGCCCCTCTTCCGCCGCCCCTCGCAACGACACCCGAACAGGGCCTCCCTGTCGATACCTTGCTCACCTTCGCGGACCGTACCATGCGCATCGTGTTCTTCACCGGCGCCGGCATCAGTGCTGAAAGCGGCCTCCGGACCTTCCGCGACAGCGACGGCCTGTGGGAGCAGTACCAGGTGACCGACGTGGCCACCCCGGATGCCTGGGCCCGCGACCCCGCCCTCGTGCTGCGGTTCTATGGCCAGCGCCATGCCCAGACCCTGGCCGCACGGCCCAACCCCGCCCACGCCGCCATCGCCGCACTGGAGCAGGATCTCGATGTGACCGTGGTGACCCAGAACATCGACGACCTCCACGAGCGCGCAGGCAGCTCGCGCGTACTGCACCTGCACGGCGAGATCCGGAAGGCGCGGAGCACCCGCGACCCACGCTTGGTGCAGCCCATCACCGGGCCCTATCCGGCCCTGGGCGATCGCTGTCCACTGGGATCCCAACTGCGCCCCCACATCGTATGGTTCGGGGAGGATGTGCCGTTGCTCTCCGAAGCCGCGGACATCGTGTCACGGGCCGACCTGCTCGTGGTGGTGGGCAGTTCTCTCCAGGTATACCCCGCCGCCGGACTGGTGCATGCCACCCGTGCAGGCACCCCGGTCCATCTGGTGGATCCCGGTCCCGTGGAACTGACCATGTCCGGGGTGACCCACTGGAAGGAAAAGGCCAGCCAAGGCATACCCAAGCTAGCCGACCTGTTGCGAAAGCGCTACGCCTAACGCGGCACCACGATACGGCGGGTGGCCACCGTGCGGCCCTTGCTCTCGATGGTGGCGAACCAGACGCCCGCGCCCAACTCGCCCGCACCCAGCACCACGCGGCCTTGTGCGGCCCCCAGGGTGCGCGTCAATGCCCGCTCGCCCAAGGTGTTGTACACCACCAACCGGCTCCCGGCGGGCAGGCCCGCCAGATCATAGTCCAGCGTCACCACGCCCGAGCTGCTCGGGTTGGGGTAGGCATTGAAGCTGCGCACGGCACCGGCATTCTCCTCCACGCCTGCCGGGGTGGCGTTGAACACCACGTCCACCCAGGTGCTGTCATTGGGGTCCGAGGAACTGTACCACACGTAGCGGAAGGTGCTGGTACCTGCGATGTTGCTGGGTTCATAGTAGGCATGGGCACCGCTGAACGCCGTGTTGGCCTCGATCCATTGCGCCCCGTTCGACTCCCAGACCGGGGTGGTGCCCGCTTCCACGGGAAGCCAGCACTCATCCCAACAGAAATAGTTCGACGTGCCGGGAAGCACGGAGACCTCATAGCGCCGCATGCGCACGAATTGGCTCACGGGGCTCGTGGTGATGAAGCCTACATCTGCCACGTCGACGTCAGGCGTGCAATTCACGGGGACCTGTGTCTCGTTCACCTGCGTCCCATGGCTATCCGTGATCCGTACGAATTGGGCGGAGGCGCCGGTGGCCATCAACAGCGCGGAGGCGAGCAGCAGAGCGTAGTTCTTTTCCATGGTATCCTGCGCAGGGACAAGGGCCTGCCTTGCAAATGTACGGCGGGCTCCGGCCATGGGGCCGCCCATGCCCTGCCCCGGCAACGGAGGTCGGGAATTGGGATTCCAAGGATATGATGCGGGGGATCGTCCAGCCATGCCGCGTACTAGCCTAGCTTCGCGGGGCTTTCCCGAGAACAACAGGCACCACGCCATTATGAAAAGAACCCTGCTACTTCCTGCGCTGGCACTGAGCGCGACCATGGCCTCCGCCCAGCTGCCGACCGGATCGATCGCTCCCGACTTCACCGCGACCGACATCAACGGCAAGAGCCAGCACCTGTATGCCCTGCTGGATTCCGGCTACACGGTGATCATGGACATCAGCGCCGCTTGGTGCGCCCCCTGCTGGACCTACCACCGCAGCGGCGCCCTGAAGAACCTGTACAACACCTATGGGCCGGGCACCACGCAGAACAAGGTGCGCGTGCTCTTCGTCGAAGGCGAATCCACCAACACCACGGCCCAGCTCTACGGCACCTCCAACGGGATCCCCACGGACTATGCCAACTACTCGCGTGGGAACTGGGTGACCAACACGCCCTATCCCATCATCGACAATGCCTCCATTGCCAGCCTGTACCGCACCCGGTACTTCCCCACGGCATATGTGATCTGCCCCACCCGCCTGGTCACGCTGGTAGGCCCGGTGACCGGCGTGGAAACGGCGGCACAGCTGTGGCCTCTCGCGCAGGCATGCCCCGTTGCCATCCAAGGCACCAACGCCGCCTTCCTCCCCTACAACGATGAGACCGTGATGTGCAACGACCAGGTGGCCACCCAGGTGCGCGTGCAGAACATGGGCAGCACCACCCTCTCCTCCATTTCCGTGGACATGAAGGAGAACGGCAACACGGTGGCCTCCCGATCCTGGAGCGGCACCCTGCCTCCTTACGCCTACGGTAATGTGAACTTCCCACAGACCGCCGTGACGAACGCCGCAGATGTGACCTTCGAGATCGCGACCCCCGATGACAAGGCCAGTGACAACACGCTCGATCCGCAGCTCATCTCCGGCGTGCCCGCCACGACCAACATCACCTTCAGCCTCACCCTGGACTACTACTGCTCGGAGACCTCCTGGAAGCTCTTCAACACGTTCAGCGGCGCTACCGTGCGTTCGGGCGGCCCCTACAACTGTTCCACCGATGGCGGTGGCGCCGATGCCAACAAGCTGAAGACCTTCAACTGGACGCTGCCCCTGGGGTGCTACCGCATGGAAGTGTATGACGCCGGCGGGGACGGGCTCTTCAGCATGTACACCAGTGACCCGCATCCGAACGGCCGTTGGACCATGGTGGATGGCAATGGCACCACTCTGTTCTCCGGCGGGGGCACCGATCAGTTCTACCTGAGCCGGGGCGGCCTGAACGTGAACACGGCCGCTGGCATCAGCGAGAACGCGCTCAACAACAGCCTGAACGTGTACCCCAACCCCACCCACGGCGACGTGTACCTGAGCTACGACCTGGAGAAGGCCGCCCGCGTGACGGTGGAGGTGTTCAACGCCCAGGGCGCCTTGGTGCTCGCCAACACGACCAACGTGCCGGCAGGCCTGCAGTTGAAGCAAATGGACATGGGCGGCCTGGACAACGGCGTCTACTTCATGAACATCACTGCGGACGGCATCAGGGCCAGCCGCACCATCGTGCTGGACCGGTAAGCACCGGCGCTGAACGAGCGAACAGGGCGAAGGCCGGCGAGCACCACACGAAACGATGTCCGCCGGCCTTTTCTTTGGCCCGCCGTTTGGGAACCCGTCGGCTACCCAAATCGATCTCCCTTCCATGAAACAGTTCCTCGCCTCCCTCGCCTTCGCCCTTCCCCTGCTGTTGTCCGCCCAAAGTGGCAAGCTGCCCGCGATCACCGTGCAGGGGCTGGATGGCAAAAAGGTGAGCACCGCCACCTGGAGCAACGGCGGCAAGCCTATGATCATCAATTTCTGGGCGACCTGGTGCGCGCCCTGCAAGCGGGAGCTCAACACCATCAACGAGAAGTACGCCGACTGGCAGAAGCAGACCGGCGTGAAGCTGATGGCCGTAAGCATCGACGACGCCCGCAGCATGAACCGCGTGGCGCCATACGTGAACGGGCAGGACTGGGACTACGAGGTGTACCTGGACCCGAACGGCGACCTGAAGCGCGCCCTGAACGTGAACAACGTGCCGCATACCTTCCTGGTGGACGGCAAGGGCAACATCGTCTGGCAGCACAACAACTACGAGCCGGGCGATGAGAACGTGCTCTACGAACAGGTGAAGAAGCTGGCCGGCAAGTGATCGTGACAACCCGCATGCAGCGACCCTTCCTTTCCGCCGCACGCTCCGCGGCCAGCGCGCTCCTCCTGCTCCTCGGCACCACGCTACTCGCCCAGGACGGAGGCCAGATCCACGGTAACTTCAGCATGGACGGCCAGCTCTACCACGACGATGCACAGATCGACGCGGTCGCCCCACCACAGGACTTCGGCCTGAACGCCTGGAGCAACCTGAACTATACCTCCGCGTCCGGGAACTTCCGGGCCGGGGTGCGCTTCGAGAGCTATGAACCGGGCCTGTTGGGCTATCCCGCCGGCCAGAAGTACACCGGCTCCGGACTGGGCTATCGCTACGCCACCTACAGCAAGGATGCCTTGGAGGTGACGGTCGGCAATTTCTATGAGCAGTTCGGCCAGGGGTTGGCGTTCCGCAGCTACGAGGAACGTTACCTCGGCGTGGACAATGCCATGGATGGCGTGCGCGTGAAGTTCATGCCGGATACCGGCATCTACCTCAAAGGCTTCATCGGACGCCAGCGCTTCGGCTTCGATGACGGCTTCACCAAGGGCGTGGGCATCGTGCGCGGCATCGACGGCGAAGTGTTACTAACGGAAGCCTTCCCCCGCCGGTTCCCGAAGTGGCTGGAAAAGGGCCACAACCTCTCGCTCGGCGGCAGTTTCGTAAGCAAGTACCAGGCGGACCTGGACCCGCTGCTGGAACTGCCGGAGAACGTGGGCACGTGGGCGGCCCGTGCCAACTACACCACCCCCAAGTGGAACATCTATTCGGAATACGCCTACAAGATCAACGACCCCAACGGCAGCAACAACAACGTATACAAGAGCGGCCAGGCACTGATGGCCAACGTGACCTATAGCACCAAGGGCCTCGGCGTGAGCGCCGGTGCGCACAGCTATGACAATATGGTGTTCCAGAGCGACCGCGGCGCGCCCACACTCTTCGACCTGAACATCAACTACCTGCCCACGCTGGCCAAGCAGCACACCTACAACCTGCCCGCCACGCTCTATCCCTACGCTACGCAGCCCAACGGCGAGGTGTCCTACCAGGGTGAGGTCTTCTACAAGTTCAAGAAGGGCACGCCGTTGGGCGGCGCCTACGGCACCAAGCTGGCCGTGAACTGGTGCGGAGCCTGGGGGCTGGATACCACTCATATCCCGAACGACACCGTGCATTTCACCGGTTACCACACCAACTTCTTCACCCCCGGCAAGCGCCAATACTTCAGCGACCTCAATGTGGAGGTGCGCAAGAAGGTGAGCGGGACCTGGGAGCTGGCGCTGACCTACCTGAACCTCGTATACGACATCGAGGTGGTGCAAGGCAAGGCCGGCAAGCCGGTGATCTATGCCGACATGTTCATTCTGGAGGGCCTGCATAACTTCACGGACAGGAATTCCGTCCGCTTCGAGGTGCAACATCTGAGCACCCACCAGGACCATGGCAACTGGGCCACGGCGCTGGCGGAGTTCACCTTCAGCCCGCACTGGTTCGTGGCTGCGATGGACCAATACAACTACGGGGGCTCTGTTGAGACCGAGAAGATCCACTATCCTATCGGCTCGGTGGGGTACATCCGCGGAGGCAGCCGCTTTTCGTTCAGCTATGGGCGCCAGCGGGCGGGCATCTTCTGCGTGGGTGGCGTGTGCCGCGTGGTACCCGCGGCCAACGGGCTCACAGCCTCCATCACCACGACCTTTTGAGCCATGCGCCGATACTTCATCTTGATGCTCTTGGTCCCGCTCCTCCTCGGGGCAGCCGGATGCGACGTCATCAACGAGCCTGACAATCCGGTGCCCGGCTCCGGGCCCTGCGCCGGCAATGGCTCGGGGGCGCGCCGCGTGCTGATCGAGGACCTCACCGGTTTCCGCTGTCCCAACTGCCCGCAGGCGGCGGAAGAAGCACGGAAGATCCAATCGCTGTATTGCAAGGATGTGGTCATCGTGTCCTTGCACGTCACCTCCACTTTCGCTGCCCCGACCGTCGCCCCGTACACGACCGACTTCCGCACCCCCGCCGGCAATGCCTACATGACCGTGCCTGGCCTCACACCCACCGGTCTTCCCAGCGGGCTCATCAGCCGCCGGGTGTTCGGCAACTCGCGGACCTTGGGCCGGACCTCGTGGGGCTCCGCCACCGCGGCCATCATCGGGGAGCCGGCCGGGTTCGAGGTGCTGATCGACACCATCATCCACAACAGGATCACCGGTGCGTATGACTTCCGCGTGCGCATACCCGTGCTCCAACCGATCTCCGGCGACCACAACCTTACCATCTACCTCACAGAAGACCACGTGATGGATGCGCAGATGGACAACCGTTACAACCCGCCCGATATCTTCCCCTTCGACCACCGCCACGTGCTGCGGGACAATGTGAACGGCACATGGGGCGACCCCGTGGTGACCGGCAGTGCGGCCGTGGGCGATACGATCAAGCGCACGTTCAGCTATCCCCTCCCGGCCAACGTGCTGAACCCGGCGAACTGCGCGCTGGTGGCCTTCGTGTACCGCACGGACAACTATGAGGTGATGCAGGTGAGCGAACGCAAGCTGAACGAGTAGGTGGCACGCCCGGGGACCGGCATTCCGGATGCCCCGGATACCGATCGCCTTGCGCGCACGTTACCCGCATATCACCGCTCGGTCCGGCGGTGGAAAACCTTTCATCCTGGACCTGTACATACGCCTCCGGAGGTATTACCTTCAGGCCTGCTTTCAAGGAACCGCATAACTGACGATCGGTGATGATGGACCAGGGGAGGAAGATGATGGAATTGAGCCAGCAAGTGCTCCAAAAGGTGAGCTTCGACCCGCGCCTGTTCCGCAAGGAACTGATGAAGGCCGCCCGCTGGGTCGGCCAGCGCGATCAACTGCTGCTGAAGGCCTGGTGCCTCGCCACCTTCGGCCATCAATACAAGGACGTCATCCTCGACGTGTTCCAGCGGACGATGCGCGCCTGAGCCAGCGGTATGAGCATGCCTGTCCTTCCTACGACAGGTATTGATGCAACGGCGGGTGTCGCAATGATCGCGGCCGGGAAGATGGCTGGGGCGAGTAGCGGCCGGACATCTAGGCCTCCTTCATAATTGTCACGGTAAGCCTGCCGAACCGGTTCGGCAGGCTTACCGTGACACTGCGCTATGGTACCGGTACGAATTGCGAAGAAGGTCTAATAAGCCGAGAAGCGGAGCGTTCGCACATCCGCCTCTCCGGTCACTCGCAAAAGGTACATGCCTGGAGCGAGCCCGGAGATTCCGATCGTGGGCCGGGTGCCTTGCAGACGTTGACGTTGGAGCAGCCTTCCAGCGTGGTCCAGCACTTCGATGATCCGTTCTTCGTCGGGTCCAGACAGGGCGAGGTTCAATGTTCCATGCGCAGGCACGGGCCAGCAATGGATCCCCTGGCTCTCCCTTTCCATGATGCCCACGCCTTCGTCGATCCGCACTATGGCAGGAGCGGTGATCACCGGCGCGTTATGATCGAAGAAGATGGCCGCCGTGTTCGATATCGTGGTGCCTGCTGCGAGCGCCGCGGTCGGACGTAGTTCGAACCGAAGGAAACCATGGCTCGCCGGTCCATTGCTGCCACTGTCCGGGAGCATGATCCTTGGAAGTATACCTTCAGCTTCCCTTCCGTAAGGGACCAATGACAAGGGTGGCTGCTTCCTAGCATCCGGAAGGATGAGGGCTCCAAATCATCCGGTAGTTCGTCCTCGATGCGAATGTTCTCTGCACGCCATGTTCTGGTGTTCTGGAAACGTACCGTGTACGTAATGCCGCCACCCTCGGCGAGATCCCGTAACGACAGGGTTTGAGGACTGGCCTGCTTATCGTTCGGATCGAACGATCCGACCATCGTGTCCGTAACGAGCGCCACGTCGTTCATGGGCATATCGTCGGCCGGCGAAGCAGTGACAACGGCCACATGCAAAAGCTCGGTCCCCAAGGCGACCCCCGTGGGTGTTGCTAGCGTGACCGCGATCGTATGCCGTTCACCAAGCTGGAGTATGGGCAACGTCCACGAGGCTGTATTCCCCGATACGGTGGCCGGGGGATTGCTGGTCACCCACTCTTGCGCCGCATCGAGCGTGAACGACAAAGCGCCACCCAGCGGCAATGTGCCTTGATCGGTGATCGCTATCCATACCTCGTTCATGAAGCCCGGCGCTGCAGGTGTGGTGACCATGCCCACAGCCAGGTCCGCAACGGGTGTGGCGGCTGACATGGGCAATGCATTCCCGGTACTCGTAAGGCCGACATCGTTGAACGATATGGGAATGGGTTCACCCGCCGGCACATCATACATACCGGCATCTGCAAAGAGCTCGAAGCTGCCCGCATGCACGGGCAGCTCGAACAAGCCGTTTTCGCCACTGGACGTGAATACCGGGCCAGGGGTCACACGCACGGTACGACCCGATATGGGCTGGTCCGCTCCATTGAACACCCCGTCATCATTGGCATCCAGGAAGACCTGCCCACTGATGAGGTTCCCTCCCTGGCACATGCTGTTCCAGATCGTGCAGGGTGTGGTGATCGGAAGGCCGCTCGTGCTATGGATGTACATGCCGGGGGATGATCGGAAATGCAATCGATCCATCCTGTGCTATTGTACTGCTCGATGATCAGGGTCTGCATGCCTTCCGGTAAAGGCGGGATGCAATGCGTAGCGGCCCCCCGGGTATAGAGGTACTTCAATGTCGATGGCATTCGGCCCAGGTCCGTGACCGTGAAACCGAGCATCAGTTGCTCCAACGAGGTATGAGCGAACGATGGAACAGAGACGACCTCTGCGGAAGGACCTGCCAGTTCCAGATAACGCAAGCCTGTTGGCCATGGCTGGCCATGCATGTAGCGGACAAGCTCACTTCCATAGAATCGGCCTCTATGGTATCCAACCCCTAATTGAACACGAAGTTCGCCAGTTCAGGGGAGCTGTCCCAAAAGCGCAGCTTCTCCAGTCCGGCGGGCAGCATCAATGGGACATATGTATGGAGCCGTGACTCCGCCATCAACAAGAGGTAACGCAATGCGCTCGGAAGCGTGACCGCTTCCGTATAGACCCGCGTCCCATATAGCTCGAGCATCTTGATACCGTCAGGAAGTGGAAGATCGTATACCTCGAGTTGATAAAGCATCAAGGAATCCAGTCCTGTGAAGAACTGAAGACCATCCAGTGATTCCATTCTGTACGTTGTATCGGATATGATCATGCTGGTGATGAATACCAGGTCGGGATCGCTGGTATCCAGGTCACCATCCACCATCACCTGGGGGTAATTCGCCTGTAGGAACTCCGCAAACGCAGGATCGGGGATCGGATACAATTGCGCCTGTAGCTGCAGCGATCCCAAAGCGATAACACCACCAACGAGAAGGGTCCGAGTAAGGGTATCCATGGCAGAAGAAGTTGCTCGATCTTGATCAAAACTACCCGATCACTCATGGAATGGGGCCGCTCGGACAAGCCTCGTTCCTGGAACTATATACGCATCCGTGACGGACGCCTGCGCAATCACTCGAAAAGCGATCCCGGCTTCACGCTCGGTACGCGGCCCAGGTGCTTGTAGGCGTGCTCGGTGGCCTGCCGCCCGCGGGGAGTGCGCATCAGGTAGCCCTCCATGATCAGGAACGGCTCGTACACCTCCTCGATGGTGCCGCTCTCCTCGCCCACCGCCGTGGCCACCGTGTTGAGGCCCACGGGCCCGCCGTTGAACTTGTCGATGATGCAGGAGAGGATGCGGTTGTCCATCTCATCCAGGCCGTGGGCATCCACGTTCAGCGCCTTCAATGCATGCTGCGCGATGGCCAGGTCGATGTGGCCGTCCCCCTTGATCTGCGCGAAGTCGCGCACGCGGCGCAGCAGCGCATTGGCGATCCGGGGCGTGCCACGGCTGCGCCGCGCGATCTCCGTGGCGGATGCATCGTCCATGGGCACGTTCAGCAGGCCCGCGCTGCGGTGCAGGATCCCTTTCAGCGTGTTCGCGTCGTAGTAGTCCAGGCGGCTGTTGATGCCGAAGCGGGCGCGCAGCGGCGAGGTGAGCAGGCCGCTGCGCGTGGTGGCCCCCACCAAGGTAAAGGGATTGAGGCCGATCTGCACCGTGCGCGCGTTGGGACCGGCATCGATCACCAGGTCGATGCGGTAGTCCTCCATCGCGCTGTAGAGGTACTCTTCCACCACGGGGCTCAAGCGGTGGATCTCGTCGATGAAGAGCAGATCGTTTGGCTCCAGGTTGGTGAGCAGGCCCGCGAGGTCGGCGGGCTTGTCCAGCACGGGGCCGCTGGTCACGCGCATGTTCACGCCCATCTCCTGGGCGATGATACCCGCGAGCGTGGTCTTGCCCAAGCCGGGCGGGCCATGCAGCAGCACGTGGTCCAGCGCTTCGCCGCGCTGCTTGGCCGCCTGCACGAACACCTTCAGGTTGTCAGTGACCTGCGTCTGCCCAGCGAACTCCTCGAAGCGCCGCGGACGCAATACCTGCTCCATCTCCTTGTCGGAAGCGGAGCGCTGCTCGTTGCGGACGTCGAACGGTTCGGGCATGGGGAGCCCAAAAGTAACGGTGCGGCCCGTGGAGGCCGCACCGCTCAGTACACAAGCTTCTGCCGTCCGTTACCGCTTCACGATGGCCTGCGTCAGGAGGTGGCCACCAGCGACCATGCGCACCATGTACGTGCCCGGTGCCAACGCGGTGAGGTCCATGGACGTGCGCGGCCCGGCCGCGGGCATGCGCCGCACTTCACGGCCGGTAATGTCCGTCAGTACGATGGGTGCGCCGGATACCGCATCCGGGGCCGCGATGGTGAGCAGCCCGTTCACGGGATTGGGGAACACCTGCATGTCCGGCATCATGCGCTCGGTCACTCGCGTGCTCGCATCCACGGCGAATACCGCCGGTTCCGTGATCACCGGCGCATTGAAGTCGAAGAAGATGTTGGCGGTGTTCGCGACCCGTGCTCCGTCCCCCAGATCCGTTCGCGGTGCCATGGTGAAGCGCACGAAACCCTGGCTACCCAATGCATCGCTGTTGCTGTCCGGAAGCATGATCCCGTCGAACGTGAAGCGCAGCACGCCGTTGTCCTGCAGCAGCCAGGTGCATGGATGGCTGCTGCCGATCATCCGGAACGTCCCCCAACGCAGGTCCGCACTGAGCGTATCGGTGATGAGCACACGCTCCGCCAGGTAGTTGCCCGTGTTCTGGAAGCGGACCGTCCAGGTCAGTTCTGTTCCAGCCACTTCTTCGGGGACAACGGTGGCGGGCGATACGGTCTTGTCGTTCGGGTCGAAGCTGCCCACCACCATCTGCGGGCCATCGCTGCGGTTGTCCGCAGGTGTGGCATCGCCCGCCAACGGGCCGATCTCCGCCGATTGGAACAGGACCGTCCTCAAGGCCACAGCGGCATCCGTGTGCAAGCTTACCGTGATGGTGCCTGTGGTGCCGGGACCCAGCGCGGGAAGGGACCAGGTCGCCGTGTTCCCGGCAAGGCTGGTGGACGCAGGTGTGCTACCCACCCAGGTCTGGTCGCTGGAGAAGGTGAAAGCCACTTCGCCATCGAGCGTGGTGCTGCCCCGGTTCGTATAAACGATAGCCACCGTATTATCGAACCCCGGGCGTGCGACCATCGGCATCACATCCACCCGCAGGTCCTGGATGCCTTCGTTCAGCACCACCCCGAGATCATGTCCGCCGGTCTCAAAGGATGGTCCGGACAAGGACACATCGATGGACGCGGGCGATACGGACGCGATCACGGACGGGTCGCCCACCACCGCCAGCGTATAGTCGCCCGCTGGCAATGCCATGCGATAGCTGCCATCTGGCGAAACACCGAACTGCATGCCGCCCGTTGCTGTTCGGATCGTTGCGGCGGCATAGCCGGGCTCGTCCGATTCGCGTGTGCCATTGGCATTGCGATCCCAATACACGCTGCCGGAAACGTATGGACCGGCCAGCGGACAAACGCTGTTCTGCGTGGTGCAGAGCAGGGCGGGCTCCAGTTCGATATTGTCATAACCACGGCTGAATTCCATGTTCGGCGGGAAGTTGGGTAGGCAGGCGATGTCGGTGAGCGGCTCCGGTTCAGGGTCGAGCAAGTCCATGGTCAGGCTGAGCAGCGAAGCGGGCAGCAGCGGAAGGCAATGCAGCTGGCCCATGTTCACCAGATGGAGGCCTATCAAGCCTTCCGGCAGTTCCGGGCATCGATCCACCATCAGCCCGCGCAGGTCCAATCGTCTAATGCTCGATGGCAGTGCGGGCACCGTCATCAATGCTTGCATGTACTGCAATCGGATCTCCTGTACACCGCCCGGCCAAGGCGGAAGGGCTGTGGCATCACCACCTGTCAGGATCACGGTGATCAATGACGAAGGGAAGGCCGGAAGCCCACTTGAGGGGACTGTCGTGTTCAGGTATTTGATCGCATCAGGGAGGGCTGGGAAGGTGACCGTTGGCGCAATATCCAGCCATAAGGTGTCCAAGTGTTCGGGCAGTTCCGGAATCGGCACCCCTCCTGCGTATTCCATGTACAGGGAGTTCAGGCTCGATGGCCAGGCAGGAAGCAAGGTGGCGGCCGAGACATTGGAAAGGTCCAACCGCTCAAGAAGTGGCGGCAGGGCGGGCAAGCTGATCTCCGCAGCCCCCTCCGCCACTGAGGAGATGGAAAGGCCGCGGATCCCGGTAAGCGCATTCAATCCCGTCAGGTCCGCCGGTGACCAATCGATCATCAGTTCCAGCATGTTCACCCCGCTCCAGACCGGCGCATCCGGGTCCAGGTAGCCATCGGCATCCACCGCGCCCGTCACCTCCGCGTTCAGTACGGCACGAAAGGCAACATCCGGGATGAACACGGGTTCCGCGCGCAGCGCGAAGAACGACGCCGCACACGCGAGGAGGCTGAGCAACGACCGGGATGCGCCCGCGAAAGGCATGGAACGACAGGTCTTCATGGAGCGTGGTGATATGGAACATCAAGAAGACCACCGGACGGCGCATGGGTTGCCTGAGCAGGCCATCTTTTTCCGATGGGATCCGGTCGAATCACCGGAAGTCCGCACATCCCGCCACAGATCGCCGAAGAACACCTTCATGCCGAGCACATAGATCGGAGCCGTCAGGTGTTCGCCCAGCCCACCGCCTCCGAACACCAGGCGATAGCCCCAACCCGCGCCGGCACCGAAGTACTTCAGGAACCGGTATTGCACCGTCATGCTCGGCTCGTAGAGGAAGATCGCCGAACGCGCAAGCTTTTGCGTGTCGCCGTTGGCATCACGGTAGACGACCGAACCGCCACCGATGCCGAACTGCACCGGTATGCGCACCTCCCATGGACCGCGCTGGTAGAACGCATACTCCACGTAGGGCGTGAAGTACCCGAAGCGCAGATGCGCGTCCACCGCGCCAAGGCCATCCACGTGGCGCACGCCTTCCACTCGCGTGCGCAAGAAGCTGTAGCCGATGCCGTATTGGAACCGCCCCGCATGCTCCAGGCCCACCTTCAGGCCCCACAGGCTCACGTTCTGGTTGCTGATGAACGACCCGCGGGTGTCCAGCTTCACCACCAGTTTCGGCTGCCGCTCCGTGAACAACGCGATGCTGTCCAGCAGCTGGGCTTCAGCGGCCGGGCCGGCGATCAATAACCCTGCAACGAGCAGCCGTCGCATCAAAGCGGTGAGCGATCCGCCACCGGGCATGATCAGCGATGGATCACGCGCAGGTCGCGTATGGTACTGCCCGCAATCATCCGCAACAGATATGCCCCAGGTGCGATGCCTTTCATGTTCAACGATCCGGTGCCGCAACAACCGGCCCCCGTCCGAATGCGGCGACCCGTGGCATCCAGGAGTTCGAAGCGCACTGCGCCGCCGCCCGGCCACTGCATGAAGAGCTCATCCTCCACGGGGTTCGGATATGCTCGGAACATCGATGCTTCCTGCGTGGCAATGGACGTACCGACCTCCACCCCGAAAACGGCAGGCTCCGTAATCACTGGCTCGTTGAAGTCGAAATAGATGTTCGCGGTATTGCTCACGTTCCTCCCCGGCACCAAGCCCGCATCGGGAGCGATCGAGAACACCACGAACCCATGGCTTCCCGCTTCATCGCTGGTACTGTCTGGCAGGAAGAATCGGCTCGAACAGCACATGCAAGGCCCGATCGCGTACGAACCAACTGCATGGATGGCTCGACCCCAGGAGGCGTATGGTCTTCACTTGCAGGTCTTCGCTGAGCGTGTCGGTGATCAGCACGCGTTCCGCATGGTAAGTGCCCGTATTCTGGAACCGGATGGTGTATGTGACCGGCGTGCCGGCGGCGACCGCTTCAGGTAACAACACTTCCGGCTGCACCCGTTTATCGTTGGGGTCGCAGGAACCGACCACCGGATCCTGGAGCACTTGTGTGTTGTTCGTGAGATCCAGGTCCGTAAGCACCTCCGGGAGCGTGCTGACCGTGTAGGTGAAGATCGTTCCAAGCGGTGTGGTCGCCGGGGTGCTGAATTCCAACTGGAAATAGCGCGAAGCACCCGGGGACAAGCCTCTGAAATCCCAGGTATATGCATTAGCCTGTATGGAAGGAAGCGGAGCCGCATGCACAAGGTGTACCTCGGATGGCACGGTGAGCGTGACCGTGCCATTGCATGATACGGGGCCATTATTGCGCACCACCACGCTCACCCAGTTCGAAAAGCCCGGACGTGGCGGACCGGCCACCATGTGTACCATCAGGTCGGGCTGACCGATGGCCTGCACGGCGAACACAGCGGAATCGCTCGAAGTAGCATCCGCGATATGCACCGGTTGTACCGATGGCACTACACCTTGCACGTACCATTCTTCCGCCAGTATGGATAGCTCATAATCGCCCGGCTCAACAGCGAACCTGAAGCGCCCGGCCGTGTCCACGCCAAGAACGGCGTCCAATGGCATTACATGGATGCGAGCATTCGTATAAGGCCCCTCTTCGGGGTCATGTATACCGTTGGCGTTCGCATCGAAGAAAAGGGTGCCTGTGAAGTATGACGAGAACGACGGGCACGAGCTGGTAAGGATGGAGCAGACGATGCTCGTATCCACGGAAGAGTATGACACTTCCGTGCCTGCCGGTAAATGGTTCGGCAAGCAGGTCACTTGGGACGCGTACAGGTCGAAGGACCGTAAAGAGATCGGCAGGAACGGCAAGCACCGGAGCTCGTCCGCAGTAAGGCTGAGGATATGCAGCGTGGAAGGTAGGTGCGGTAATTCGGTGATAGGAACGTTGAGCCGAAGAGCATACAACGTCGTGGGAAATACCGGAAGCACGGTAAGCAACGGCGCATTGGATATCCACAGATCGGCCATGTCCTGGGGGAACGAAGCAAGCGCAGTGAGCTTGGGTAATGAATCCAGTTCGACCAGCACGGCTGTGTCAGGCAGCGCCTCCAAGGCGGTCATGTTGGTCATATGGCGAACATGCAACTCCAATAGGAACCTCGTTGTGGACAGCGAGACGGTGGTCACGTTCGGCAATCGGTCCAGATCGAACACCAAGGCATTCTCACCGATCAGCGGCACATGGGTCAACAACGGCAGATCCCATAAGAACATCTCGCGAACGCTCGGCAGGTCAAGCGGCACATGGGTCAGCGCGGGAAGGTTACATAAGGTCAAGCTGGTGATGCCCGCCGGAGCTCTGCGATACCACCGAACATTCCACATGAATCGATGGTGAGCCGGTCCAATAGCGTCAGGTCGGGCAGCGCGGTGATCAGCGGTAGCCGTGCGAGCATGATGGCTGGTGATAGGGGACCACCGACCACGGCCGGCACGGCCGTGAGCGCGGGCAGGTCACGCAAGACCAGATCGTTGACCGCGCCACCTCCTTGTACCTCTGTCAAGGCAGGAAGGTGCTCAAGATCCAGACCAGCTATGCTTACCGGTATGGGCGGCAAGGTGCTGTTCGGGTATCCGATGATCTCCAACCTTGTGATGTTGCGTGGGAAAGCCGGCAGCGACGTGGTCCCAGCCATCTTGAAATGCAGGGACAGGGCGCCATTGCCCCGCAAATACTGCAAGCCTTTGAGATCGCTTGGTGCCCATGTCACCTCAAGTATGGAGGATCCCGTCTCATCCTGAGGCGCAGCGCCCAGATCCACGTTCGTGGTATCCATGTGACCGGTACCGTCCACACAGCCAGGCACCTGCGCGTTCAACCAATTACGCATGTTCACATCCGGGATGAACACGTTCTGCGCACCAACGGTGAACGGCAAGGCCAATGCGAGCGATAGTGTGACAAGCGTATTCCGCAGCAGGAGCATGTTCTTTCAGAATTGCTGCAAGATAGCGGCACACGATCGCCCGTAACGAAGAACGTCCACATCATAGATGTGGACGTTCTTCCCGTGTGGAGCGCCGGTCCTAGTGCTCCTCTTCGCCTGCTTCCAGCGGCACGTTCTGCGGCACGAAATCCTGGTCCTTGCCGGGCTTGCTGTAGTCATAGGGCCAGCGATGCACGGTGGGGATGGCGCCCGGCCAGTTGCCGTGCACGTGCTCCACGGGCGCGGTCCACTCCAGCGTGTTACTGCGCCAGGGGTTCTGCGGCGCCTTCTGGCCGCGCCAGATGCTGCTGAAGAAGTTGTAGGTGAAGATCAGCTGCGCAGTGCCGCCGATGATGGCGAAGGTGGTGATCACGATGTTGAGGTCCACCACCCCGTCGAACATCGGGAAGTTGCTATACTCGTAGTAACGGCGCGGCGCGCCGGCCAGTCCCACGTAGTGCATCGGGAAGAACACGCCGAACGCGCAGATGAACGTGATCCAGAAGTGGGCATAGCCCAGCTTGGTGTTCATCATGCGGCCGTACATCCGGGGGAACCAATGGTAGACGCCGGCGAACATCCCGAAGATGGCGCTCATGCCCATCACGATATGGAAGTGCGCGATCACGAAGTACGTGTCATGCACCTGGATGTCCAGCGCGCTGTCCGCGAGGATGATGCCCGTAAGACCGCCTGCGATGAAGGTGGCCACCAGGCCGATGCTGAACAGCATTGCGGGAGTGAAGATGATGTTGCCGCGCCAGAGGGTGGTGAGATAGTTGAACACCTTCACTGCGCTGGGGATGGCGATGAGCAGGGTGGTGAACACGAACACGCTGCCCAGGAAGGGGTTCATGCCCGTGATGAACATGTGGTGGCCCCACACGATGAAGCTGAGGAACCCGATCGCGAGGATGGACCCGATCATCGCCCGGTAACCGAAGATGGGCTTGCGCGCGTTGGTGGCGATCACCTCCGAGGTGATGCCCAGCGCAGGCAGCAGCACGATGTATACTTCCGGGTGGCCCAGGAACCAGAACAGGTGCTGGAACAGGATCGGGCTGCCGCCTATGTGGTCCAGCGCCTCACCACCGATGTGGATCTCGCTCAGGTAGAAGCTGGTGCCCAGGGAGCGGTCCAGCAGCAGCAACAACGCGGCGCTCAACAGCACCGGGAAGCTCAGCACGCCGAGCACCGCGGTGACGAAGAAGGCCCAGACGGTGAGCGGTAGGCGCGTCATCTTCATTCCCTTCGTGCGGAGGTTCAGCACCGTCACCACGTAGTTCAGACCCCCCATCAGCGAACTGGCGATGAAGATGGCCATGCTGATCAGCCAAAGGGTCATGCCCGTGCCGGACCCGGGGATCGCCTCCGGCAACGCGCTCAGCGGAGGATAGACCGTCCAACCGGCGGAAGCGGGACCACCTTCCACGAAGAGCGAGCACAGCATGATCACACTGGCGAGGAAGAAGAACCAGTACGAGAGCATGTTGATGAACCCGCTCGCCATGTCCCTCGCCCCCACCTGGAACGGGATCAGCAGGTTGCTGAACGTTCCGGACAGGCCGCCCGTCAACACGAAGAACACCATGATGGTGCCGTGGATGGTGACGAGCGCCAGGTACATGTTCGGGCTCAGCACGCCGTTCGGCGCCCATTTGTCGCCGAGGAAGAAGTGCGTGAGGGCGAAGCTCTCGCCGGGCCATGCCAGCTGCAGGCGGAAGATCAGCGACATCACCACGGCCACCCAGGCCATGATGATCGCGGTCACCAGGAACTGCTTGCTGATCATCTTGTGGTCCTGCGAGAAGACGTACTTCGATACGAAGCTCTCCTCGTGGTGGTGATGATCCGCGTGGCTGTGGCCGTGTACGGCCTCGTGCGCGTGGGCTACGGAACCCATGGTCAGTGCGTCGTTTTCGGTTCGTTCTTCATCGCCACCTTGGCCGAGTCGGCCGGAACGGCCGTGCTGTCGGTGGTCGCCGCACCTTCTGCGGCCTTCTCCCCTTCCGCCTTGGCGGGTTCACCCGTCTCGAAGCCCTTCTGTGCCGTCAGCCATTCCTCATAGGCGGCATCCTGTTCGATCGTGAGGGCCATCTGCATGTTGTAGTGCGAGACCCCGCAGATCTTGTTGCAGAGCAGGATGTAGTCGAAGGCCAGGTTGTTCGTCACCGTGCGCATGCTGTCGGTGGTGATCGTCGGCTTCAGGTGTATGCGAGTGGTCATGCCTGGCACGGCGTTCATCTGCATGCGCATGTGGGGCAGGTACGCGCTGTGAATCACGTCGCGGCTGCGGATCAGCACTTCGATCTCCTTGTTCACCGGCAGGTGGAACTCCTTCACCACGAGGTCGTCGCCGCCGTGCAGGTAGGGGCTGTCGTCGCCGCGCTCCTTGATGTCCTGCTCCATCAGCGTGCGCAGGTTCAGGATGCGGCTCGCCACGCGGCGCACGTGCGCGATGTGCTCCTCCAGCTCCTTCAGCCGGTCCGGGGGCAGGTAGTCGTGCTGTTCGGCCAGTTGCTTGTCGCTGGCCTCCTCATCGGCCTTCAGCTCCTCCAGGCGCGTAGCGATAGCCTTGGGGGTGACGATACCCAGCGGGTTGTTGTCGTTGATCAGGCGGAAGTCCGTGGCGCCTAGCTTGCCGTCGGGACCGGGATAGCGCGCCGTCCAGTCGAACTGCTTCGCGTACAGTTCCATTGTGGGCGTGCCCGGAGCGGCCGGCGTGGTGATCCGGTTCCACATGGTGAGGCCGTAGATGATGATGCCGATCAGCACGATCGAGGGCACGATGGTCCAGGCCAACTCCCACTTGTTGTTGTGGGGGTAGTAGTAGGCCCAGCGGTCCTTCCGGAAGTAGTACTTGCCTACGAAGTAGAACAGCAGCGAGTTGGTGATGACGAAGGCGGTGATCAGGATCGCCCAGTTCACGGCGTACATCTTGTCCAGCCATACGCCATGCTCGGAGGCCGCCACCGGCAGGCCCTTGTCCGCGTAGTGGAGGGTGAGCCAGAGGAAGAAGCCGAAGTAGGCGAAGGGGAACGCCCACATCAGGCGCGCGTTCATCCGGTTGTCGCGATCGGAGATCTCCTCTTCGCGCTTGCCGCGCAGGGCGGCCGTGAGCTGGTATACGCGGCTCAGGCGCACCACGGCGAACACGCCGAGGAACAGTACCAGGAGGATCAGGAAAGTGGTCATGCCTTCGTTCGGTTATCGCGTGCGGGTCCTCAGATCTGATGGTGGACGCTCTCCTCCAGGTAGGGGTGATGGACCACGGTGAGCGGTGCTTTCGTGAGCTCGGTGAGCACCACGCGGATGAACAGGCCCAGGAAGGCCACGAACATCCCGATCTCCGCCAGGCCGATGCACTCGAAATGCTCGCCCAGCGCGCCCGGCAGCACCAGCTGGCACAGGTCCAGCCAGTGGCCGATGAAGATCGACTGCGCCCACCCCGATCAGGAAACGCGGGTTGCGCTTCGCATCGCGGCTCATCAGCAGCACCATCGGCACCGCGAAGTTGATGAAGAACATGCCCCACATCAGCCACGGGTGGTGGTCGATGCGCACCTTGAAGTAGATCACCTCCTCCGGGATGTCGGCGTACCAGTACAGCATGAACTGGCTGAAGTAGAGGTAGGTCCACAGGAAACTGATGGCGAACACCCACTTGCCCATGTCGTGGATGTGGCTGCTGTTCACCTGGGGCAGGTAGCCCTTGCCTTTCAGGTACAGCACCAGCACCACTGCGGTGACCATGCCGCCCACCCACATGCCGGCGAACACGTACCAGCCGAACAGGGTGCTGAACCAGTGCGCGTCGATGCTCATGATCCAATCCCACGCCAGCACGCTGCTGAACACCGCGAAGAACACCAGGAACAGCGCGCTGCGGCGGTAGACCATCTTGTGGCGCACCACGAGCGCATCGCCCGTGAGGTGGTCCATCTCTAGGCTCTGCTTGCGGAACCAGCGGGCGGCGAAGATGAACGTGCCCAAGAACGCGATCACGCGGATCCAGAAGAAGGGCATGTTCAGGAAGGGCTTCTTGTAGGCGATCAGCGCGTCGTAGTGGTCCACGTCGGCCGGGTCCGTCACGCGGTGGTCCATCCAGTGCCACACGTGGTGCAGGCCGAACGAGCCTGCCAGCAGGCAGATTACGATCACCGCCGCGCCATAGGGCAGGTAGGCCAGGATGCCTTCGTACACGCGCTTCACCATCACCGTCCAAGCGGTCTCGGTGGCGTATTGCAGGGCGAAGAAGAACAGGGTGCCCAGCGCGATGCCGAAGAAGAAGAAGCCGTTGATGAAGAGCGCCGCCCAGGACTCCTGGTGGTGCTCGGTATGGTCGCCAACGACGCCGATGCCGGCGAGCACCACACCGATCGCCATCAGCAGCATGCTGATGGTGCGGGCCCGTTTGCTGAAGGTGAATTCCATCGCTTCGATCCGTTGTTGGTTCACTTGGTGGCGGGTGCGGTCGCGGCAGCGGTGGCGGTGCTGCCGACGGTCACGGGAGCGGCGTCCATCTTGCCACCATGTTGCAGGTACTTCACGTACTGGATCACTAGCCAGCGCTCCTCCTTGTTCAACTGGCCGGCGTGGCTGCCCATCATGCCCTTGCCGTAGGTCACGGTGTGGAACATCTTGCCTTCCGGCAGGTCCTTCAGCTGTGAGCCGTCATAGGCGGGCGGCGGTGGGAAGTTGCCGTGCGAACGCTGCGGCACGGTGCCATCACCCTGCCCGGACGCGCCGTGGCAGTGGACGCAGAACTTGCCGTAGATCACCTTGCCCTTGTCCACGTTCTCCTGCGTGCAGGGATCGGGCTGTGCACCTCCAGGCCAGCGCGCTCGTAATCCTCGGGCGTGTTGGCGTAAGGATAGGGGAAGTTGAACTGCGCCTTGTCCTCCGTTTCCGCGAAGGCGATGGTGCCCTCGGGCGCGTAGCGGGCGCTCTGCGTGTTGCGCTCCTTCTGCACCACGCTGTCCTCGAAGTAATAGGGGTCCTGGCCGTAGTCCACGTAGGCCTCCACGGCCGGGCTGCGGTACATGTCCGGCATGTATTCGATGCCGGGGCTGTTGGGGTCGCTCTTGCAACCGGTGAGCGCGGCGATGGAGCCCAGGCCGACGGCGGCGAAGAGGGAAAGGCGGGTGGTCATCGGGCTCAGCATTGGCGTTCGTTGATCTCGAACACGGTGGTCTCGCGCAGCATGCTGGTCACGGCCTCAGCGCTGTGGCCGTGGTTGTCCTCGGTGCGGATCTCCATGATGAACTTGTCGTCCGTGCTCCGCGGGTCCGGGTTGCGCGCGGGCATGCCGGGCAGCGTCTTGTTGCGGATCAGGTAGGTGATCGCCATGCCGTGCGCGGCGCACAGCACGGTGAACTCGAACATCACCGGGATGAACGCCGGGATGTTCTGGTACAGGTGCATGCTGGGCTTACCGCCGATGTTCATCGGCCAGTCCCAGATCATGAAATAGGTGATGCCCAGCAGCGCCAGCGACGTGCCGGTGATGCCGAACATGAACGAGGCGATGGCGATGCGCGTGCGCTTCAACCCGATGATCGGGTCCAGGCCGTGCACCGGGAACGGGCTGAAGACGTCGCGCACCTTCACGCCGGCGGTGACCAGCTTGCGGGCAGCGCTCTTCAGCAGCTCGGGATCCTCGTAGACCGCGTAGATGACCTTGTTCGACATCCGCTCAGTGGTGATGATGTTGTTGCGCCTCCTTCTTGTAGCTCTCGCCGCTGCCCTTCAGGATCGACTTCAGCTCGTTCAGCGCCAGCACGGGGAAGTAGCGGGCGAAGAGCAGGTACAGGGTGAAGAAGATGCCGATGGTGCCGACGAAGATCCCCGCGTCCACCCAGGTGGGGTGGAACAGCGTCCAGCTGCTGGGCAGGTAATCGCGGTGCAGGGAGGTCACGATGATCACGAAGCGCTCGAACCACATGCCGATGTTCACGATGATGCTCATCACGAAGGTGAACATGAGGTTGCGGCGCCAGCTGCGCACCCAGAACAGCTGCGGGCTGATCACGTTGCAGGTCATCATCGCCCAGTAGCTCCACCAGTAGGGGCCCGTGGCGCGGTTGATGAACGCGTAGCTCTCATACTCCACGCCGCCGTACCAGCTGATGAACAGCTCGGTGATGTACGCCACGCCCACGATGGAGCCGGTGACGATGATCACGATGTTCATGTACTCGATGTGCTTGGTGGTGACGTAGCTCTCGAGCTTCATCACCTTGCGCATGATCAGCAGCAGGGTCTGCACCATGGCGAAGCCGCTGAACACGGCACCGCTCACGAAGTAGGGCGGGAAGATCGTCGTGTGCCAGCCGGGCACCACCGAGGTGGCGAAGTCGAAGCTCACCACCGAGTGCACCGAGAACACCAGCGGCGTGGCCAGGCCAGCGAGCACCAGGCTCACTTCCTCGAACCGCTGCCACGCTTTCGCGTTGCCCGTCCAGCCGAAGGACAGCAGGCCATAGAGCTTCTTCTGCCAGGGCTTCACCACCCGGTCACGGATCGTGGCGAAGTCGGGGATGAGGCCGATGTACCAGAACACCACCGATACGGAGAAGTAGGTGGAGATGGCGAACACGTCCCACAGCAGCGGTGAGTTGAAGTTCACCCACAGCGAACCGAACTGGTTCGGCAGGGGGAACACCCAGTAGGCGAGCCAGATGCGGCCCATGTGGATCATGGGGAACACGGCCGCCATGATCACGGCGAAGATGGTCATCGCCTCCGCGGAGCGGTTCACCGCCATGCGCCACTTTTGGCGGAACAGCAGCAGCACCGCGCTGATGAGCGTGCCGGCGTGGCCGATGCCCACCCACCACACGAAGTTGGTGATGTCCCAGGCCCAGTCCACCGTCTTGTTCAGGCCCCACGCACCGATTCCCTTGCTGATGAGGTAGAGGATGCACCCGACGCCGTATACCGCGATGATCGCGGCGATGGTGAGGAGCACGTACCAGCCCCTCGCCGCCTTGCTCTCGATGGGGCTTACGATATCATGCGTGATATCGTGGTAGGTGCGATGCCCGAGGATGAGGGGTTCGCGGATCGCTGCTTCTTGATGCATGGTCGCGGTTCTCTCTTAGGCGTGGTGTTCTTCGGCCTTGGTGGCGTGCTCCTCTTCGGGCAGCAGGTTGCGCACCTTGGTCAGGTAGTTGATGTTCGGCTGCACGCCGATCTCGTCCAGCATGTGGTAGCTGCGCTCGCTGTCGGCCAGGCCGCGCACCATGCTCTTCTTGTCGTTCAGGTCGCCGAACACGATGGCGCCCGTGCCGCACGCGGCGGAGCAGGCGGTCTCGATGTCGCCGTCCTTGATCGGGGTGCCGGCCTTCTTGGCGGCGAGCTTACCGGCCTGGATGCTTTGCACGCACAGGCTGCACTTCTCGATCACGCCGCGGCTGCGCACCACCACGTCCGGGTTCAGCACCATGCGGCCCAGCTCGTCCCACGCGGGGTTCACCTGGGCGAAATCCTCCGATACATAGTTGAACCAGTTGAAGCGGCGCACCTTGTAGGGACAGTTGTTCGCGCAGTAGCGCGTGCCGATGCACCGGTTGTAGGCCATCTGGTTCAGGCCCTCGTTGCTGTGCGTGGTGGCCGCCACCGGGCACACCGTTTCGCACGGTGCGTGGTTGCAGTGCTGGCACATCACCGGCATGAAGATGACCTTCGGATGCGCGCTCGGCACCTCCATCTCCAGGTAGCGCTCGATCTTGCCCTTGCCCTCCTCACGGCCCTTCTCGTGGGTCATGTCGGAGCTGTAGTAGCGGTCCAGGCGCAGCCAGTGCATATCGCGGCTGCGGCGCACCTGGTCCTTGCCCACCACGGGGATGTTGTTCTCGCTGTTGCAGGCGGTGATGCACGCCCCGCAGCCGATGCAGCTGTTCAGGTCGATGCTCATACCCCAACGGTGGCCCACTTCCGATACGGGGTGCGCGGCCCACAGGTCCACCGACGTGGCAGGCACCTGGTCCTTGGCGTTGATCTCGCCGTCGTGGTTCACGTCCTCGTGCACCGCGAGCATCTCCACCTCGTTGTAGGTCTCCCGCGGCTCGTGCAGCGCCCACACCGTGTAGGTGGTCTCCTTCACGATGCTGTGGCGGTCCATGTCCGTCATCTGGGTCTGCGTAAGGCCCATCGGATAGGTCTCGCCCGTCAGCTCCACCGTCGCGTTCGCGGCGTAGCTCATGGTGCCGTTCACCACGCTCGTCCACGGATAGGCGCTCTGGCCCACCGGCAGGGCGTTGCCGTCGTCATCGCGCAGGCAGGCGGCGCGGCCTACGCGTTCGCCGTTCGCGCCGCGGCCATAGCCCAGCGCCACCGAGATGGTCTTCGGCGCCTGGCCGGGCGACATGAGCACCGGCAGGGACAGGGCCGTGCCGTTCACCGTCACCTTCGCCACGTGCGCGGGGTGCTGCTCGCCGATGTAGAGTTGGCTGAACTTCTTGCCGGTGAGTTCCATCAGGTCCTCCGGCGCCATGCACACGTAGTTGTCCCACGTGGCTTTCGTGAGCGGATCGGGCATCTCCTGCAACCACGGGTTGTTGGCGTGCAGGCCGCTGCCGATGCTCTCCTTGGTGTACAGTTCCAGTTCCCAGGCCCCACCGGCGGCGTTCTTCTTCGCACCGGCAGCGGCGGAAGCGATGTCGCCCGCGAACGCCACCGCTTCCGGTGTGTTCGTGTAGGCCTGGTACACGCCGTCGTGCACGCTCTGGTCCCACGAGCGGGTGAAGTCGGTGATGCCGGTGAGGGCGCCACGCCACACGTCCTGGATGTGCGCGTGGTAGGTCTTGTCCACGCCGCTCCACTTCAGCAGGCTCTCGGCCCACTGGCGGGTGTTGAACAGCGGGCGGATGGCGGGCTGCGCCGTGGCGTAGTGGCCCGGCTTCGGCAGGAGGTCGTTCCAGCTTTCCAGCCAGTGGTGGTCCGGCGCGATCCAGTTGCACTGGTGCGCCGTTTCGTCGTCGTAGCCGCTGAAGCTCACGCTCAGGCCCACCTTTTTCAGCGCGGCCGCGAAGGCCTGGCCGTTGGGCAGGCTGTACACCGGGTTCACGCCGGCGATGAGAATGGCGCCGACGTTGCCGGCCTCCATGTCCTTCACCAGCTGCTGCACCGCGGCGTCGTCGCCTTGGAAGAAGTACGTGTGGTTGGTGAGGTCGATGGTGCTGCCGTAGTTGCCGAGCATGCTGTTGATGCTGTTCACCAGCACCTGCACGTCCGCGTCGTTGCTGCTGCAGAGCACCACGCTCTTGCCGCGCGCGGCCACCAGTTCATCGGCGCACTTGGCGACCTGCGCGTCGGCACCGGCCACGCCCGGGGCACCCACCGTGCCACCGCCGGCCTTCTTCGCCACCGCATCGTGCAGCGCCAGCACCACTGCGGCGTGCTGGCTGGGCTTCACGGCCACGCGCACATCGGCGTTGGCACCCGTGAGGCTCATGCGCGATTCGAACTGCCAGTGGCGGCTCATCGGCATGTCCTTGGTGGCCTTTTCCGGATTGCGGCGCTTGGCGTACTGCCAGCTGTTCTCCGTGGTGCTGCCCCAGCCGCTCAGGAAGTCGGCGCCGATGCCCACCACCACGTCGGCCTTCGTGAGGTCGTAGCCGGGGAACACGCGCTTGCCGAAGCTCTTCTGGTTGGCGTTGGTGATGCCGTTGTAGCTGATCGTGTCGTACTGGATGTGCTGCACGTTGCCGGTGGCGGCGCCCGGCGACGCCATGTCCGTGGAGATCACCACACCGCTGTGCTTCGCCTTGAACGCCTCGATGGCGGCCTTGGCGCTGGGGCTGATCACCGTGTTGGTGAGCAGCACGATGCGCTTGCCGGCGGCCTTCGCGAGGCCTTCAGCGATCGCCTTGTCCGCATCGGACCAGCCGTGCTCCATGAAGCTTTCACCGTGCTTCATCATCGGGCCGCGCAGGCGCTCGTTGTCGTACAGCGTGATCACGCTGCTGTTGATGCGCGCGTTGATCGAGCCCTTGTTCAAGGCCGGATCGCGGTTGATGCCGAAGCGGGTGTTGCCCTTGATGTGGATGGGGCGGCCTTCGCGCGTCTTCACCAGCACGCTGCCGAAGTCCTCACCGTCGTAGTACGTGCTCGCGTACCAGTTGGCCACGCCCGGGGTGATGTCCTCCGGCTTGGTCACGTACGGGATGCTCTTGATCACCGGCGTTTCGCAGGCGGCCAGGGTGGCGGCGCTCAGCGAGAAGCCCAGGAACTTCAGGAAATCGCGACGGCCCGTGCTCGCGCTGGTGAGGCCCTTGTCCGCCAGCATCTCGTCGATGGGCAACGGGGTGCTGAACTCGTTCGCGCGGGCTTTCACCACGTCGGAGGCCGCGTCCATTTCGGACGGGTCCTGCCAGTATCGCTTCGTGCTCGACATCGGTCTGCGCGTGTTCGGTCTTAGTAGTGGCACTTGGCGCATTCCCAGCCGCCAAGTTCACGAACGGTGATCTTCTCGTCCTCCAGGTATTTCTGGAGCTCCTTGTTGCCCAGCGGGGTCTCCGTAAGGCGGCGGTGGATCTCCTCGTAGTAGCCGTTGGGCTGCGCGCCCTTGGCCAGCTGGTTCACTTCGGTCTCGTTGTGGCACTGGATGCACCAGCCCATGGTGAGGGGGGCCCATTGCTCGGCCACGTCGAACTTCTCGTCCACCGGGCCGTGGCATTTCTGGCACTCGATCTTGCCCACGGCCACGTGCTGCGCGTGGCTGAAGTACACGTGGTCCGGCAGGTTGTGCACCTTGTTCCACTTGATCGGCGTTTCCTTGCCGGTGTAGTTCTTGCCGTCCCAGCCCACCGCCGCGTAGATCTTGGCGATCTCCTCCGTTCCGGTGGTGGGGCCTTCGCTCACCGCCTTGTGGCAGTTCATGCAGACGCTCGCGCTCGGGATGCCGGCGTGCTTGCTCTTCTCCGCGCCGCTATGGCAGTACTGGCAGTTGATGTTCAGGTTGTCCTTCCCGGCGTGCAGGGTGTGGTTGAACTTGATCGGCTGCTCGGGCTTGTAGTGCGCCACGGCATCACCGCCGTACACGCCGATGTTGAAGGCCCAATCCCACGCGAGCAGGACCAGCCACACCACGATGAACAGGCCGATGATCGACGCCCACACCTTGTTGGCCCATGCCCAATGCAGGATGTTGCCCCACACGCCGCGCTCCGGCTCGGGCTCCTTGCCTTCGCGCTCACGCAACGCATTGCCCAGTTGCAGCTTCACGCCACCGAGCGACAGGACCACAATCAGCAGTAGCAACGCCACTACCAGGAGCCACTGCCAGGATGTCGAGGAGGGTTCACCCCCAGGAACGGGCGGAGGCTTAGGACCAATATCCGTAACTGGTGCAACGAAATTGTCCACATAATAGAGCACCGCGTCGATGTCCGCATCGGACACCGCGTTCGGCGTCATCACGCTCTTGTTCCATTTGTTGAAGAGCTCGTTGGCATGGGCATTGCCTGTCTTCAGGTACGCCTGACTGTTCTTGATCCAAGCGTGGATGTCCCCCTGCCCTTCCCAACGGGCCTTCGCCCCCTTCAGGGCCGGGCCCGTCATGTCTTTGTCGGGCTTGTGGCAGCTGGCGCAGTTGCCCTTGAACACCTTCTCACCGGCGCTGTACAAAGCCTTGTCCTCCTGCGCGCGCGCAGTGGAGAAGGAGAGCAACAGGAGGAAAGCGAGGGTAGCGTGGAGAAGCCCGGTCGAACTCTTGAAAATCCTTGATGGGACTGGCATTCCGGACGATTTAGGGACGGACCGTGGTCGGTATTCGCGGCGCAAAAATAACGGTGAAGGCTTACGCGTAAAGGGCAGGCCGGTCCGGTGTCATCCCAGTGTCTCTATTTAGGATCGTTCTAAAGAGTAATATGCGCCCCGCTCAGGCTCCAGTCATGGCTTCGTCAGCCGCCCCGCAAACACGTCCGCTTTTGCACGACCGGGCCACGCCGGTACTTTTGGCACTTCCTCCGATGCGCTTCCTCCCCACGTTCCTCCTGCTGTTGCTCGCCATCGGCCTCCGGGCCCAGGACGACCCGCGCGTGTTCCGCCCGTCCACGGCCACCGCCGATACCCCCCGGACCGCCGGGGAGGTCACCATCCACCAGAGCGAGCGCATCAACGAGCTGATGACCGACTACGCCACGCATAAGCAGCCGCTGAAGGGCTTCCGCGTGCAGGTGTTCCTGGGCGACCGGACGCAGGCCGAAGAGACCCGCCGCACGTTCCTGGTGAAGCACCCCGATATCCCCGCCTACCTCAGTTACCTGGCCCCGAACTTCCGGGTGCGCGTGGGCGACCTGCGCGACCGCCTCGAGGCGGAGCGGATGCGCGAGCAGCTCAAGGGGGAGTTCCCCGGTCTCTACGTGGTGCCCGATGACATCGAGCTGCCGCGGCTGCCCTGACCCAGCTCGATCAGATGATCAGAAAATGAGCGGATCAGATGATGTGCTCCTTGGTGTTCGGATCCTCGCTGTCACGGTGAGCTTGCCGAACCGTGACGTCCCCTGGACCGTGCAATGGCGGCCTTGAGCCGCCATTGCACGTAGGAGCCCACGGGATTGCCCGCTGCTGGTTGCGGCTGCGGCTCAAGGCCGCAGTGACAACGCGTTTTGAGAGCGGAGTCAGGGGATCATCTGATCACCTCATTTTCTAATCATCTGATCGGAACTCCTGGCCGCGATGCCGGGTCGAGCCCGGCATGACCGCGTCCCTGAACAACGAAGCCGCCTCTTGCGAAGCGGCTTCGTTGTTCAGTTCCGTAGGAGTCAGTCCAGCTTGCGCTTCACTTCCACCATCTCGAAGGCCTCGACGTTGTCGCCGACCTTGATGTCGTTGAAGTTCTTGATGCTGAGGCCGCACTCGTAGCCGTGCGTCACCTCCTTCGCGTCGTCCTTGAAGCGCTTGAGGTCGCTGAGGTCGCCGGTGTAGATCACGATGCCGTCGCGGATCAGGCGCACCTTGCTGTTGCGGGTGATCTTGCCATCCAACACGTAGCAGCCGGCCACGGTGCCCACCTTGGAGATCTTGAAGGTGTTGCGCACCTCGGCGGTGCCGATGACCTTCTCCTCCACCGTCGGCGCGAGCATGCCTTCCATGGCCTGCTTCAGTTCCTCGATGGCGTTGTAGATGATGGAGTACAAGCGGATCTCGATCTCCTCCGTTTCCGCCAGCTTGCGGGCGCCCACGGTGGGGCGCACCTGGAAGCCGACGATGATGGCGTTCGAGGCGCTGGCCAGCAGCACGTCGCTCTCGGCGATCGGGCCCACGGCCTTGTGGATCACGTTCACCTTGATCTGCTCGGTGCTGAGCTTCAGCAGCGAGTCGGTGAGCGCCTCCACGGAGCCGTCCACGTCGCCCTTGACGATGATGTTGAGCTCCTTGAAGTCGCCGATGGCGAGGCGGCGGCCGATCTCATCCAGCGTGATGTGCTTGCGCGTACGCATGCCCTGCTCGCGCTGCAATTGCTGGCGGCGCGTGGCGATCTGGCGCGCTTCGCGCTCGTCCGCCATCACGTAGAAGTGGTCACCGGCGTTCGGTGCGCCGTCCAGGCCGAGGATGGAGACGGGCGTGCTCGGACCGGCTTCAGCCACGGCCACGCCGCGTTCGTTGAACATGTTCCGCACGCGGCCGCTGAACTGGCCCACCAGCAGCACGTCGCCCTTGTGGAGCGTGCCGCCTTCCACCAGCAGCGTGGTCACGTAACCACGGCCCTGTTCCAGCGTGCTTTCGATCACCACGCCCATGGCGCGCTTGGCCGGGTCGGCCTTCAGGTCCAGCAGGTCGGCCTCCAGCAGCACCTTCTCGAGCAACTGGTCCACGCCGGTGCCCTTCTTGGCACTGATCTCCTGCGTCTGGAACTTGCCGCCCCACTCCTCCACCAGGATGTTCATCTGGCTGAGCTGCTCGCGGATCTTGTCCGCGTTGGCGGCCGGTTTGTCGATCTTGTTGAAGGCGAACACCATGGGCACGCCGGCGGCCTGCGCGTGGTTGATCGCTTCGCGGGTCTGCGGCATCACGCTGTCGTCCGCCGCGATCACGATGATGGCGATGTCGGTGACCTGCGCACCACGGGCACGCATGGCGGTGAACGCTTCGTGGCCCGGCGTATCCAGGAAGGCGATGCGCTTGCCGTTGTCCAGCGTCACGCTGTAGGCACCGATGTGCTGGGTGATGCCACCGGCCTCACCGGCGATCACGTTCGCCTTGCGGATGTGGTCGAGCAGCGAGGTCTTACCATGGTCCACGTGGCCCATCACGGTCACGATCGGCGCGCGCGCAACGACCCGCTTGGGATCATCGGGCTCTTCGAGCACCACCTCCACCACTTCGGCGCCGACGAACTCCACCTTGAAGCCGTACTCGTCGGCGATCACGGAGAGCGTTTCCGCGTCCAGGCGCTGGTTGATGCTCACCATCATGCCCAGCGCGAAGCAGGCCTTGATGATGTCGGTGACGGGCACGTCCATCATGGACGCCAGTTCGCTGGCGGTCACGAACTCGGTGACCTTGAGCGTCCTGCCGGCCAGGTCGCGCGCGGCCTGTTCCTCCTCGAACCGTTGGTAGCGCTGGTCGCGCTTCTCGCGGCGCATCTTGGCGCCACGCCCCTTGCCACCACCGCCGGTGAGGCGGGCGAGCGTTTCGCTCACCTTGCGCTTCACGGCGTTCTCGTCCAGTTCACCCGGACGGCCGGTCGCGGCGGCGCGGTCGTTCTGCTGGGCCACGCGGTCCACGTTCACGGGACCGGGTTTCACGATGCGTTTGCGGCGACCGCGATCGTCACCGGAGCCGGGACGGTCGGCGGGCTTGCGCTCGCGCTCCACGGGCAGCTCGATCTTGCCAATGGTCTTCGGGCCGGTGAGCTTGGCCACGTTCACGCGGATGGTCTCGGGCTCGGCCGGGGCCGCAGGCGGAGCGGGTGCTGCCGGGGCTTCCGCCGCGGGCTTCACCGGCTCGGCCGGAGCCGCGGGTGCGGCAGGCGCTGCGGGTGCTTCAGACTCGGCCTTCGTTGCCGCCGGTTTGGCGGCACCCTTGCGGCCGGCGTTCAGGTCGATCTTGCCGAGGGTCTTCGGACCAACGGCCTTTTCCACCCGCGCCTTGATCACGTCGGAAGCACCGGCCTCCGCAGGCGCTGCGGGGGCTTCAGGCTCCGCTGCGGGGGCAGGCGGCGGCGGGACCACAGCAGCCACGGGTGCAGGTGCGGGAGCCGGGGCCGGCACGGGTGCGGGTGCAGGCGCTGCCGGGGCGGGAGGTGCCGGAGGCGCTTCCGCCGGGGGAGCGGCCCGTTTCACCACGGGCTCCTTGGGGGCGCTGGCCAGGGAGATGCTTTCGCGCTCGTGCCGCTGCTGCACCGTGTGCTGGCTGGCCTCTTTGTCCGCCTTGTCCGTGCCGAACTGGGTCTCCAGCAACGCGTATTGGTCGCCGGAGATCTTCGAATTCGGGTTGGAGTCCACCTGATGGCCTTGCTTGGCCAGGAACTCCACGATGGTATGCACGCCGAGGTTGAACTCGCGCGCCACCTTGCTCAGTCGCACCGCCTTATCCGCTGTTTCGCTCATTCAGTTCCTCGGTTCGTCCTTCTTTCTGTTCCTCGGCGACGTGAATGCCGCCCCTATGGCGCCGATCCAGTGGATCGGCGCTACGATCATTTTTCCAGTTCCGCTTTCAGGATGCGGATCACCTCGTTCACGGTCTCTTCCTCCAGGTCCGTGCGTTTCACCAGGTCATCGGCCGGGATGTCCAGCACGGAACGCGCGGTGTCGCAGCCGATGCCCTTCAGCTCGTCGATGATCCACTGATCGATCTCGTCGGCGAAATCCTCCAGGGCCACGTCGTCCGTCACCTCATCGCTGTCGCGGTACACGTCGATGTCATAGCCCGTGAGCTTGCCGGCCAGCTTGATGTTGTGGCCGCCCTTGCCGATGGCGAGCGCCACCTGGTCGGGCTTCATGTACACTTCGGCGCGCTTGTGCTCGCCGTCCAGCTTGATGTTGCCGATCTTGGCGGGGCTCAGCGCGCGCTGGATGAGCAGCTGCTCGTTGGCCGTGTAGTTGATCACGTCGATGTTCTCGTTGCGCAGCTCGCGCACGATGCCGTGGATGCGGCTGCCCTTCATGCCCACGCAGGCGCCCACCGGATCGATGCGGTCGTCGTAGCTCTCCACCGCCACCTTGGCGCGCTCGCCCGGTTCGCGCACGATGCGCTTGATGGTGATGAGGCCGTCGGCCACCTCGGGCACCTCCTGCTCGAACAATTTTTCGAGGAACTCCGGCGCCGTGCGGCTGAGGATCACGCGCGGGCTGTTGTTGTACATCTCCACCTTCCACACCACGGCGCGCACGGTGTCGCCCTTCTTGAAGAAGTCCGTCTTGATCTGCTGGTCCTTGGGCATGATGAGCTCGTTGCCCTCGTCGTCCAGGATGAGCGTTTCGCGCTTCCAGATCTGGTACACCTCGCCGGTGATGATCTCTCCTACGCGCTCCTTGTACTTGTTGTAGATGTGGTCCTTCTCCAGCTCCATGATGCGGCCCTGGAGGTTCTGCTTGATGGAGAGGATGTTGCGGCGCAGGAAGTCATGGATCTTCAGTTCCTGGCTCACTTCCTCGCCCACTTCGAAGTCGGGCTCGATCTTGCGCGCCTCGCTGAGCTCGATCTCCAAGGCGTCGTCCTCGCTGAAGCCGTCCTCCACGATCACGCGGTTGAGGAAGATCTCGAGGTCGCCCTTCTCGGGGTTCACGATCACGTCCACGTTGGCTTCCTCGCCGTACTTCTTCTTCACAACGCCCTTGAACACGTCCTCCAGGATGCCCATCAGGGTCACGCGGTCAACGTTCTTCAGGTCCTTCAGCTCGGAGAAGGCTTCGATCAGGTTCACTGTGCTCATGTCCGTCAGTTGAACTGGATGATGGCTTGGGTGTGTTTGATGTCGGGGAACGCGATCACGGTAGGTTCCTCTTCCAATTTCGGGGTGCGGCCCTTGATCTTCGTGGGCACCTGCTTCAGCAGCGCCACTTCGGTGCCGGAGGCCGCGGCTAGCTGGCCGGTAAGGGTGCGGCCGTCCTTCAGCTGCACTTCCACCAGGCGGCCGATGTGCTTGTGGTATTGGCGCATCACCTTGAAGGGGCGGCCCATGCCGGGCGAGCTCACCTCCAGTTCGATGTCGTCCAAGGCCTCGCCGAACTCCTCCCGCAGGCCGTGGTTGATGGCCGTGAGGTCGTTCAGCGTGATGGCCCGGTCGTTGTCCACTTCCACGATGGCCTTGCCCGATGGGCGCACCTCGGCGCTCACCAGAAAGTGAGGCGTGCCTTCGAGCTGGCGCTCAAGGGCTTGCGTCAATTCAGCCGTTGTGATCATGGTCCGCTTGATCGCCGGGGAACAAAAAAGAGGGGCGGCCCCCTCTTCCTTCTTCCGCTCGACTAACGATGCAAAACTATGCATTTCTATGCATTTATCGACGTGCGAGGCCCATTGAGGTCCGTTGGACCGGCCATTCCGATCAGGACGCACAGCTATGCCCGCCAATGCACTTCTATGCAGACCAATGCACTGATCAAGATATGATGAACACCATCTTCGCACCATGTCCGACCCCGTGACCGATCAAGTGCCCACGCCGGAAGCCGCACCGGCGGATGCCACTTCCGACAAGCGCCTCTTCCTGCTCGATGCCTACGCGCTGATCTACCGCGCGTACTTCAGTTTCATCCGCGCGCCGCGGATCAACAGCAAGGGCTTCAATACCAGCGCCGCCTTCGGCTTCACCAACACGCTGCTGGACCTGGTCCGGCGCGAGAAGCCCACCCACCTGGCCGTGGTGTTCGACACCGCCGCGCCCACCGAGCGCCACGAGACCCTGCTGGACTACAAGGCCAACCGCCAGGAGATGCCGGACGACATCCGCGGCAACATCCCCTACATCCGCCGCATCATCGAGGCCATGCGCATCCCCATCCTCGAAGCGGACGGCTACGAGGCGGACGACGTGATCGGCACCCTGGCGAAGAAGGCCGAACGCGAGGGCTACACCACCTACATGGTGACGCCGGACAAGGACTTCGGGCAGTTGGTGACGGAGAAGATCCTGATGTACAAGCCCGGCCGTGGCGGCGATCCGCCCGAGGTGCTCGGACCCGCTGCCATCTGCGCCCGCTGGGGCCTGGAACGCACCGAGCAGGTGAAGGACATCCTGGGCCTGATGGGCGACGCGGTGGACAACATCCCCGGCATCCCCGGCATCGGCGAGAAGACCGCCATGTCCCTGGTGCAGCGCTTCGGCAGCCTGGAGGGCGTGATCGCGAACGTGGAGCAGCTCAAGGGCAAGCAGAAGGAGAACGTGATCGCCTTCGCTGAGCAGGGCCTCCTGAGCAAGCTGCTCGCCACCATCAACGTGGAGGCGCCGGTGGAACTGGACCACGATGCGCTGCTGCTGGAACCGCCCGACAAGGACCAGGTGCTGGAGGTCTTCAGCGAGCTGGAGTTCCGCAACCTCACGGCGCGCGTGCTGGGCACGGAGCCGGAACCCAAGGCTGCCGCCAAGGGCCGGGCGAAAAGCGCGCCCACCGGCCAGGGGGATCTCTCGGCCCGCACGACGGCGGGAACGCTGACGGCGCGGTGGTGCTGAACGAGCTGGCAAACATCGACACCACGGACCACCGTTATTTCCTGGCCGACACGAACGAAGCGCTCTACATGCTGGCCGCGCAGTTGAAGAAGCAGCCGGCGTTCTGCTTCGACACGGAGACCACCAGCACCGACGAGCGCACCGCCGAACTGGTGGGCCTGGCCTTCGGCTGGAAGCCGCACGAGGCCCACTACGTGCCGGTGCCCGCGGACCGCGCGGAGGCGCAGCGCATCATCAGCATCTTCAAGCCCATCCTGGAGTGATCCGCCATCACCAAGGTGGCGCAGAACGCCAAGTACGACGTGATCGTGCTGCGCAACCACGGCGTTGCGGTGCAGGGCCCGCTCTTCGACACCATGATCGCGCACTACCTGCTGCACCCCGAGCTGCGGCACGGCATGGACTACCTGAGCGAGACCTACCTGAAGTACAAGCCGGTGAGCATCGAAACGCTGATCGGCCCGAAGGGCAAGGACCAGCGCAGCATGCGCGACGTGGACGTGCATGCCGTGGCGGCGTACAGCGCGGAGGATGCGGATGTGACCTGGCAGCTCCACACCACGTTCGCGCCGCTGATCGAGGAGAACGGCCTGAAGCCCCTGCTCGAGGAGGTCGAAATGCCGCTGATCGGCGTGCTCGCGGACATGGAGCTGGAGGGAATCCGCATCGACATCCCGGCCCTGAAGGCCTTCAGCGAAGAGCTCACGCAGGACATCCTGCAACTGCAGGAGAAGATCCACGCGGCGTGCGGCGTGCCGTTCAACATCGATTCGCCCAAACAGCTCGGCGACGTGCTCTTTGAAACGCTGAAGCTCGGCGGCGACAAGCCGAAGAAGACGCGCACCGGCCAGTACCAGACGAGCGAGGACATCCTGCAGGACATGAGCAACCTGCATCCCGCCATCCCGCTCATCCTCGACTACCGCAGCCTGCGCAAGCTGAAGGGCACCTACGTGGACACCCTGCCCCTGGCCGCGGACAAGGACACCAGCCGCATCCACACCAACTACCAGCAGGCCGTGGCCGCCACGGGCCGCCTGGCGAGCAACGAGCCCAACCTGCAGAACATCCCCATCCGCACGGAGAAGGGCCGCGAGATCCGCAAGGCCTTCGTGCCACGCGACGAGCACCACCTGCTGCTGAGCGCCGACTACAGCCAGATCGAGCTGCGCGTGATCGCGCACATGAGCCGCGACCCGAACATGCAGCAGGCCTTCCGCCAGGGGCTGGACATCCACGCGGCCACCGCGGCCAAGGTGTTCCATGTGCCCATCGAAGAGGTCACACGCGAGCAGCGCTCGCGATCGAAGGCGGTCAACTTCGGCATCGCCTACGGGCAGGGCGCCTTCGGCCTCAGCCAGGTGCTCGGCATCCCGCGCAGCGAGGCGAAGGAGATCATCGACGGCTACTTCGCGCAGTTCCCGGGCATCCGCAACTACATGGACGAGACCATCGCCTTCTGCCGCGAGCACGGGTACATCAAGACCCTCATGGGCCGCCGCCGCTACCTGCCGGACATCACCAGCGCCAACAACACCGTGCGCGCGCAGGCCGAGCGCATCGCCATCAACGCGCCCATGCAGGGCACCGCCGCGGACATCATCAAGGTGGCCATGGTGCGCATCCACGAACGCATCAAGCGCGAAGGCCTCCGCAGCCGGATGCTGCTGCAGGTGCATGACGAACTGGTCTTCGACCTGCACCGCGACGAGGAGGAGGTGATGAAGCACCTGGTGAAGGAGGTGATGGAGACCGCATTGCCGCTGGACGTGCCCTTGGTTGTTGACATGGGGGTGGGGAAAAACTGGCTCGAAGCGCACTGATCCCAGGCCGCGCCGGAAGATCTTTACTCCGCTCACAACTCCTCTCCCGACATGCGCATCACCCACTGGTCCACCGGCCTCGCGGCCGCCCTGCTGCTCACCGCCTGCGGAGGTGACCAGGCCCCGCAGGAGACCCTGCACACGGACCAGGACACCGACACCACGCAGGCCGCGCGGGTGCTAAGGACCAAGAACATCTTCCACAACATCCCCAGCCCGATGGAGACCGCGGCCCTGCTGAAGAAGGCGGGCGCCGGGTACGACAAGGACATGCTGAACGACGTGACGCATGTGGACAACTACACCGCGGCCAGCAAGCAGGCGCTGAACCTCGGCATCTACGGCGCCGACCTGAGCTATGCCAGTGTCTACAACAAGACGTCCGAGAGCATGCTCTACACCAGCTGCGCGCAGAAGCTCGCCAAGCGGCTGGACGTGACCAGCGCCTTCGACCAGGGCGTGTTCGACCGGATGGAGAAGAACCAGCACGACCGCGATTCGCTCCTGAGCATCGTGAGCGAGACCTACTGGAACATGGACGCCTACCTGAAGGAGAACCAACGCGACAACATCAGCGCGCTGATGATCGCGGGCGGCTGGGTGGAAGGCCTCTACATCGCCACGCAGGTGGCCAAGGCGCACGACACGCCGGAACTGCGCCAGCGCATCGCCGAACAGAAGCTGCCGCTGCAGAACCTGCTGGAATTGGTCTCCACCTATAGCACCGACGACCCGGCGCTGGCCACGGTGCTCGCCGACCTGCGCGGGCTGGAAGCGCTCTTCGCGAACGTGACGAGCCCCGGTGGCCCCAGCACGGTGACGCAGGAGAAGGGCGTAACGGTGATCGGCGGCACCGCCCCCGCGGCGGCCATCACCGATGCGCAATTGAAGGCCCTGACGGAGAAGACCGCCGCCGTCCGCAGCACCTACATCAACTGACCCCGGCGATGAAGCACATCCCCTCCCTCATCGTCCTTGCGGCCTTGATGGCCCTGCCCATGGCCAGCGAAGCGCAGTGCCGCAGCTTCGCCAAGAACAAGTGCATCCCCGCGCTGGCGCCCTACAAGTTCAACGAGACCTTCAACGCCGCGCAGCTCGCCCCCGGTGAAGAGGCCGAGGTGGAGCTCACCTTCTACAGCGGCCAGGAATACCGCCTGCTCGTGTGCGCCCATCCCATCCTCGGCGCGGTGAACTGGAAGCTGATGGACGCCACCGGCAAGAGCCTCTTCGAGAGCTCCGCCAACGACCCGAGAACGAACTTCGATTTCAAGGTAGCCACCACCCAGCAGCTCACCGTACACATCGACGTGCCCCCCGCCGCGAAGGGCGGCAACGGCATGCTCACCGTAGGGTGCGTGGGCATCCTCGTCGGCTTCAAGGAATAAAGGCGATCGTGCCACCACCCCCGCCGCAAGAAGGGTCCGTGGTGCATGTGGAAAGGCCCCGGACCCGCTCCGGGGCCTTTCGCGTCAAGAGCGGAGCGTGGTAAGCCGAACTGCTTGTACCCGGCCACGTTGCGTCCAAGCGCGGAACAAATGGCCCATGATGGCGGTGGCCTGGGCCCCACGACGCACTGCTTCTCGAAGAACGGACGCTATATTCGATCGGAGGCGGAAATGGATCGATCGCGTGGAGCAAGAACGGTGGACCCGATAGGCAGGTTGGTGAACTGAAAAGCCGATAAGACGATGTGGACCCGAAATGCCTGCACGCTGATCGCGTGCGGCTTGGTCCTCCAGGCCTCTCCACAATCCTGTTGGGTCTCGCTCTATGGGGGCATTACCCGCACTTCCTATTATGGACGATCCAACTACTCTGTATCCGCTGGCAACATCAGCCCGCGCTTGGGAGCAGCCTATATCCTCGGCCCCTCGCGGGCCATCAAGATCCTCGTAGGGGTCGAATGGGAAAGATCGCAGTACACGGAATTCCTTGGTCAAGAAACAACCGACATACGTATCGATCATCTTACAGCAGTGCCCCTGATCGGATCATTCAAGATCTTGGGCAGCGACGGGAATGAACTCTGTTTCCTGCTCGGGCCGGCCTGGCATGTTCCATCCAAGATCGAAGCCCGGAACAGCGATGGCAGTGGATGGTCGAGGGTGCATCAAGCAAAGAGAACAGGTGTTTCCATGAGATATGGCATACGACAAAATTTTCATATCCATAACAAAATAGGGGGGTTCGCTGATCTGTTCGTGCATGTTCCTATCCGCCAAGAATATGTTGAAGATGTATACCATTCTCCCGTACCAAGGCCAAATTTTATCTTTGATAAAAAGCCCGAAGCAGGCGTGAACATCGGGATCATGCTGGGACCTTGGGACCCTTTATCAAGGCAACTTCCGCCGCCTGGGCCTTTTGACCGATAGGCACGATCGATCAGAGGATAGAAGATGAGGTGATCAGATGATCCCCTGACCCCGCCCCGCACACCACGCTGTCACTGCGGCCTTGAGCCGCAGTCGCGATCAAGAGTAAGCGATCGCGGACGCTCCTACTTGCGATGGCGGCTCAAGGCCGCCATGACACGGTCCCGCAAGCTCACCGGGATACTTCTGGGGAATGATGAAGGAGGTCCCATGTCCGACCGGATGCAAGGCGCACTCCCCTGATCGGGTCCCAGGAGCGCATGGCGACCTGCGGTAGCGCCTGCCACCACCCGGCCATGGACCTCAGACTACTGTTTCGTGAACCGCACCACCTGCACCTGATCGCCTTGTTGCAGGCGCACCAGGTACAGGCCGCTGCGCAGGCCCGCCACCGGCAGCGCCCAGCGCTGCACGCCCATGGCACCGCGCGCATCCGCCACGTGGGCCACCACTCGGCCCAGCGGGTCCAACACGTCCACGGCCACGTTCCCGGCCGCTTTCAGGTCGGCGACAAGGGTGGCCTCGTCCGTAACGGGATTGGGCACCACCTGCAAGCCTGGCGCGCCCGTGCCGGTAAGCTCCTCCACGCCCACGTTCAGGCCGTTGATGTTGATGTCATCCAGCCAGAGGTCGTTGCCGCCGCCGCCGGTGAAAGTGAACTTCATGCGGAAGTCGCTCACGAGGAACCCGCCCATGATGTTGGTGATCACGGCCTCCTTCCACTGGTCCGGCGAGGCCGGCGTGAACGCACCATCCTGATCGGGCACCGTGCGGAGCGTGGTGGCCGCCAGCAACTGCCGGCGTACGCTCCAGATGTTGCCGCAATCGCGGCTGACCCACACCTGCAGCATGTCGTTGTTGCTGCTGTTCCGCCGCGCGAAGGCGTACCGGAACGACAGGGTGACCGCGCTGTCCGAACCGAGGTCGATGGTGCTGCTGATGAGCTCGTCCACCTGGCCGGCGGCCGTGCCGTAGTTGCGCATGCGGAGGCTCCGGTCGCCGGAGAACGCCGTGCCCTCCCGCACTTCGAACGTGCCGCCGTTGTCCGCGTTCACCACGGTCCAATCGCTGCCTGCGAGCTGCATGGAACCCTCAAAGCCTTCCACGAAGGGCAGGGCGCGCCCTACCGTATCCAATACCATCACCGTGCTGCTCGTGTTCACGGTGTTCGTGCCGTTGCCCGCCTGCAGTTCCACCGTGTAGGTGCCCGGCCTGGTGTAGGTGACCACCGGCGTGGCGTTCGTGGAGATGGCGGGCTCGCCGCCGGTGAACTTCCAATTGCGCTGCGTGACGTTGTTGTAGCTCTCGTCCTTGAACGTGATCGCCTGCCCGGCACAGATGATGCGCTGGTCCATGCTGAAACGAGCCTGGCACAGGTGCTGTGTGCCGTCCGTGCCGGTAAGCTGGAGGTTTGCCGGGCTCCAGAGGTTGCTGCGGCCGGCCACCGTGCTGTTCAGCGCCGCCAGCATCCGTTGCTTCTGGCCCTCGGTGAACATTTTGGAGCAGTAGGAGTATTCCATGAAGTTCTCCACGTTGTCCAAGGTTGAACCGCACGTGGCGCCGTTCAGGTCGCACGTCGTCCAGCCGATGGTGGGCGGCGTGTCGTCCACGTCATCGCTCATACCGCAGTTCGAGGCTACGCCGGGGGCGTTGGTGTCCCCCCAGGTGTGCTTCAGGTTGAGCCAATGGCCCACTTCATGCGTGAGCGCGCGGCTGCGAAGCACGCTGCCGGTGCCGATACTGCCGATGTAATTGTGGCACAGCACCACGCCATCGGCCGCTGCGCCCCAGGACGAGGCCACGTTGCTGGGATACATGGAATAACCGGCCGTGCCATCGCCGCCCGCGCTGACGGATACCCACACGTTCAAGTAGCGGTCGCGCGGCCATTGGATCAGGTCCTTCATATCCTGGCCGCCGTCGTTGGTGAGGGCGCTCACCGTGCGGGTGACGCCGTTGGTGCAATGGCCGTCCGGATCGAGCTGGGCCAGACGGAAGGTGATGCCGATGGTCGCCGCGATGGGCCGGAACTCGGGGCGCATATTCTCGCGGTCCGGGTTCAGGCGGCTGTAGTCCTCGTTCAGGATGCGCATGGCATCGTAGATCTGCTCATCGCTGATGTTCTCCGGCCCGTTGCTGTGGATGATGTGGAAGACCACCGGGACCACGTAGTTCGACGCGTTTTTCAGCTGCGGGCCGCGCCATTCCTTGGTGAACGCCTCCGACCGCTCTGCGGCCGCCTTGATCTCCGCCAACCGCTGGGGGTCGTTGTGGTGCAACGACACCATCCGCTCCAGGTCGTTGCCACCGCCGCAGGTGAACTGTTGGGCATGGGCGGTAAGGGCCGTGCTGAAGAGCAGGGCGAGAGCGGACAACGAGGCCAGGGTGATGCGCATGGATGCGAGGGGTGCGTTCTAAGGACGCCGAAAGTAGAGCCTTCGTACCCCCGCGAACCGCCTGTCACCCGACTTCAGCGGCGCATTGTTGGGTTCCAGATCGGCACCGCATTGCGGCGGTGATACCGTTGCCTGGCCGAACTAGGCCAATGCCTGCCCCAGATCGTCGATCAGGTCCTGTGCATCTTCCAATCCTACGCTCAGCCGGATCAGCGTATCGGCCAGGCCGTTGCGCAGGCGTTCCTCGCGCGGGATGCTGGCATGGGTCATGCTCGCCGGGTGGCCGAGGAGCGATTCCACGCCGCCGAGGCTTTCCGCCAGGGAGAAGAGCCGGGTGCCGGAAAGCACCTTCTTCGCATCCTCCAGGCGATCGCCTTTTAGCGTGAAGCTGACCATGCCGCCGAAGCCACGCATCTGCCGCTTGGCCACGTCGTGGTTGGCATGCGTGGGCAGACCGGGCCAGTAGAGCTTGTCCACCCGCGGATGCTTGGCGAGGAACTCCGCCACGGCGCGGCCGTTCTCGCAATGCCGCTGCATGCGCAGGTGCAGCGTCTTCAGGCCGCGCAGCACCAGGAAGCAGTCCTGCGGACCGGGCGTGGCGCCGCTGCTGTTCTGCACGAAGGCCAGGCGTTCGGCCAGCGCATCGTCGTTCACCACGAGCGCGCCCATCACCACGTCGCTGTGGCCGCCGAGGTATTTGGTCACCGAGTGCATCACGATGTCGGCGCCGAGGTCGAGGGGGTTCTGCAGGTAGGGCGAGGCGAAGGTGTTGTCCACCGCGAGCCAGCAGCCCTGCTTCTTCGCCAGCGCGGCCACGGCGGCGATGTCGATGATGCGCAGCAACGGGTTGGTGGGCGTTTCCACCCAGATCAGGCGCGTGGCCGGCGTGAGGGCGGCGGCCACGTTCGCTGGATCGCCCATGTCCACGAACTTGAACCTGATCCCCAGGCCTTCATAGATCTTGGTGAAGAGCCGGTAGGTGCCGCCGTAGAGGTCGTTGGTGCTCACCACCTCGTCGCCGGGCTTCAGCAGCTTCACCAGCGTGTCGATGCTGGCCATGCCCGTGGCGAAGCAGAGGCCGTGCCTGCCGTTCTCCAACGCGGCCAGCGCGTTCTGCAACGCGGTGCGCGTGGGGTTGTGCGTGCGCGAGTACTCGTAGCCCTTGTGGTCGCCAGGTGCGGCCTGCACGTAGGTGGAGGTCTGGTAGATTCGGGGTCATGATGGCGCCCGTGGTGGGGTCGGGCTGCACACCGGCATGGATGGCCTTGGTCGCGAAACGCATCGGTCCTGGGGATGAGGCGGCGAAGTTCGCGAGTTCCGGCCACTTTGATGGGCCCGTTATCGCGCCGGCCGATCGCTCAAGCGCTCTTCTTCGCGGTGCGGCGCAGCCAGCGTGGCATCACCAGCGCGCCGACGAACAGATAGAGATAGTAGGTGAGCAGCCGCCACAACAGCGCCACCACCACGAGCAACGCTCCCGCCGGCAACAGGTCGCGCATGAAGCCCACGAAGGCGAACTCCGCCGCGCCGCTCGCGCCGGGCGTGGGGCTGATCAGCAGCACCACCCACAGCACAATCTGCCGCGCATACATCAGCAGGTGGCCGTTCACCGGGAAGAAGGCGGCGGCGATGAAGTTGAGCACCAGGAACCGCGCGCCCCACGAGCACCACGTGGCGGCGATGGCCTTCAGCCAGAACGCGGCACCGCGGCCCTTGTAGGCGTTGCTCGCCGCGATCAGGTCGTCGCCCGCTTCGGCCATGCGCGGCCGGAACCGCCGGATCCACCGGTGGCGGAAGAGGTTCACCAACAGCAGCTTGATGGCCCGCGGACGGAAGAACACGGCGTAGAACACGCTGATCTTCATCACCGCGATGAAGGCGTAGCCGATCCAGAACAGCGTCCGGATGGGAAGCCCCCACATCGCGGCGTCGAGGTGCGGCGGAAAGAGCTCGTCCATGCCCACGAGGAAGAACACCGCTGGCGCGAACACCAGGAAGAACAGCTCGTCGAGCATGGCCGTTACGAGCACGATGGCCGCGCTCCGCCCCAGCGGCATGCCGTCCCGCGCGATTACGTAGATGGCCACGCTCGTGCCACCCACCACCGCCGGGGCCACCGCCGTGGCGAACTCCCAGATGGCCGTCGATCCGAACGCGCGCCGCCAGCTGATGTCGCCGTGCGTAAGCGTGCGCAACCGCAGCATGTAGCCGAAGTCGCGCAGGGCGTTCGCGATGGCCGCGCAAAGGAGGAGGAGCAGGCCGTGGCGCACCAGCTGCACCTGCCGCAGCCGCTCCCACCCGCTCACCAGGCGGTAATCGTCGTGGGCCGCTGGCACGAACTCCTTTGCATCGTCCAGGTCCGGCGTGCCGTCGTGGTCCCGGTCCACCCAGGCGTGATCGCCCGTGCCGGGACTCCACCGGCGCATAGCCCGCATGCTTCAGCTCGCCCCACAGCAGGGCACCCACCGCCACCACGCCCAGCAACATGGGCAGCACCAGGCGCCACCAGCGGAAGGACCGCTTCAGGTCCTGTTCGCCCTCGGCCTTGATGCGTACTTCCTCCGTGCACTCCACCGCCGCAAGGTACCCGCCGGACCGCATCGTTCCTTTGCCGTTGATGGATCGCCGCTCCCTTGCCGGCCCGGCCCTGTTCTGCGTGAACCTGCTCTACGGCATCAATTACGCCGTGGCGAAGGGGTTGATGCCCGCGGTGATCGGCGCCGTCCGGCTTCGTGCTGCTGCGCGTGATCGGGGCCACGGCCCTGTTCCTCCTCACCTGGCTCTTCGCGCGCGAGCGCATCGCCTGGTCCGACCTGCCGCGGCTGGTCCTGTGCGCCGTGTTCGGCGTGGCGTTGAACCAGCTGATGTTCTTCCACGGGCTCATGCGCACCTCGCCGCTGCACGCCAGCCTCATCATGGTGGCTACGCCGATCCTGGTGTTGGCCATCAGCGCGGTGCTGCTGCGCGAACGGGTGACGCCCGTGAAGCTCCTCGGCATCGCGCTCGGCGCCTGCGGTGCCGTGGGGCTCGTGCTTTTCCGCGCGGCCGGGTCCGGTGCGGCGTCCAGCATGCTCGGCGACCTGTTCATCCTGATCAACGCCTGCTCGTACGGCATCTACCTCGTGCTGGCGAAGCCCCTGATGCAGCGCTACAACGCGGTGACGGTGATGCTGTGGACCTTCGGCATCGGCACGCTGCTGGTGCTGCCGTTCGGTGCAGGGGAACTGGGCGCGGTGCAATGGTCCACGCTGTCGCGCAACGAGATCGGCGCCCTCGCCTTCGTGGTGGTGATGGTGACCTACGTGGCCTACCTGCTGAACACCTGGGCCATGCGTTACGTGGAACCGGGCGTGGTGGGCACCTACATCTACCTGCAACCGGCGTTCGCGGTGCTCTTCGGCTGGTTCTTCCTGCACTACGGCCGGGCGCTGCTCTCGCATCCGGCCGACCCCGTGGGGGCCTTCGGCCCGCTGCAGTGGGCCTGCGCCCTGTCCATCGCCGTGGGCGTACACCTGGTGGGCCGCGCGGATGTTGCCAAAGCCGGGCGCTGAAGGCGGAGGAGGGACGGCCGATGTTCCGTTCATATCCTGATCTCGCGTGTCCGCCTTCAGAGCCTGTTCGGGATCTCTTGCAGGATGGCCTCCGAGACTGTTTTCTGCTCGGACGATGCCGGAAAATGTTCGCGTAGCGGGTGCCTACGGGAACACTTTTCCGGGGAAGTCCGAGCGGAAAAGAGGCCGGAGGGCGCCTGCGAAGAGCTCCTGAACTGGCTCTCAGGGCGGCATCTACCTTTGGCGCCTTCAGCGAACAGGCATGCTGCGATCGATGACGGGTTTCGGCCGCGCCGAGGGCGTGGTACACGAGCGGAAGGTGACCGTGGAGGTGCGCTCCCTCAACAGCAAGCAGCTGGACCTGCTGGTGAAGATGCCTTCGCTCTATCGCGAGAAGGAGGTGGAGGTGCGGCAGTCCGCCGGTGAACGCATCGTGCGCGGGAAGGCCGAGGTGTACATCGGCAGCGAACAGCCGGGAGGGCAACGCCGCAGCCCGGTGGACGCTGCGCTCGTGCGCAGCTATTACACCGACCTGCGCACCCTGGTGAACGACATCGACCCGAACGCCCAGACCGACCTGATGGGCCTGGTGCTGCGCATGCCCGAGGTGGGCAACACCGGCCGCGAGCAGCTGGACGAAGCCGAATGGCTCGGCGTGCAGGCCCTGGTGAAGCAGGCGCTGGATGCCTTCGACGCGTTCCGCACCGACGAAGGCCGCAAGCTGGCCGCCGACCTGCGCCAGCGCGTGGCGCACATCAGCGCGCTGCTCACCGAAGTGGAGGGCTTCGACCCCGCGCGCATGGGCCGCACCCGCGAACGCCTGGAAGCGCGCATGCAGGAACTGCAAGGCAACGTGGACCGCTCCCGCCTGGAGCAGGAACTGCTCTTCTACCTGGAGAAGCTCGACATCAACGAGGAGAAGGTGCGCCTGCGCGCCCACTGCGCCTACCTGCTGGAGACGATCGACCGGGACGATCAGCAAGGCCGCAAGCTCGGCTTCATCGCGCAGGAGATGGGCCGCGAGATCAACACCATCGGCAGCAAGAGCAACGACGCCGACATGCAACGGCGCGTGGTGCTGATGAAGGACGAGCTGGAGAAGATCAAGGAACAGGTGCTGAACGCGCTCTAGACCGTGAAGGAGCCCAACAAAGGCAAGTGCATCATCGTGTCGGCGCCCAGCGGGGCCGGCAAGACCACGATCGTGCGCTACCTCCTGGAACTGGACCTCGGCCTCTCCTTCTCCATCAGCGCCACCAGCCGGCCGCGCCGCGCCTACGAGGTGGACGGCCATGACTACTTCTTCATCACCACGGACGAGTTCCGCAGCCGCATCGTGGCCGGTGCGTTCGTGGAATGGGAGGAGGTGTACCCGGGCCGGTTCTACGGAACGCTGCGCGAGGAGATCGAGCGGATCTGGGCGCAGGCCCGCTCGCCCATCTTCGACGTGGACGTGGTGGGCGGCCTGCACCTGAAAGGCATCTTCGGCAACGACGCGCTCGCGCTCTTCATCGCGCCGCCTTCCGTGAAGACCCTGGAGGAACGCCTGCTGCTGCGCGGCACGGAGACCGCCGAGACCCTGCGTGCCCGCGTGGACAAGGCCACGCACGAAATGACCTATGCCCCGCGCTTCGACGCGGTGATCGTGAACGACGACCGTGACCGCGCGTGCCACGAGGCGTATCAACGGGTGCGCGCTTTCCTCGCCCCATGAAGATCGGTTGCCTCTTCGGTTCGTTCGACCCACCCCACCAAGGCCACGTAGCCATCGCGGAGCACATGCTCCGCACCCAGGGCCTGGACCAGGTCTGGCTGGTGGTGACGCCCCAGAACCCGTTCAAGCAGGACCGCCAGCTCAGCCCCGAGCAGCACCGCCTCGCCATGGCGCGCCTGGCCGTGCAAGGCCACGAAGGCCTCAACGCGAGCGGCGTGGAGCTGGACCTGCCGAAACCGAACTACACCTGCGACACGCTCGCCTTCATGCGCGAACGCTGGCCCCAGCACGAGTTCTCCCTCATCATCGGCAGCGACAACCTTTCCTCGCTCCACCAATGGAAGGAGCCCGAGGAGGTCCTGCGCCACCACCGCATCCTGGTGTACCCGCGCCCCGGCGTGGAGGAGCACCTGCGCACCGCCGACCTTGTGTACCACCCTTCTGTCACGCTCGTGAACGATGCCCCGCTGATGGACATCAGCAGCACCGGCATCCGCGTGCGCCTCCGCAACTGGAAGCCGCTGGACGGCTTGGTGGACCCGCAGGTGGTGGCGTACATCCGGCAGAACGGCTTGTACATGGAGGCGTAGGTCTCCCCTCCTTTCGGCTGCTCATCATCAGAAGCCCCAAAGCGGAGCGGGCTTTCTTCACGCCCACGATCCGCCCAGTGCCTTCACGGCTTTCCGCCCACGCACACCACGAACTCGCCGCGCGGCGCTTGCTGTTCGAAATGTGCGGCCACTTCGCCAAGGGTGCCGCGCACGGTCTCCTCGTGGAGCTTGCTTAGTTCGCGGCCCACGCTGGCCGGGCGGTCCGCACCGAGGACCTCGGCAAGCTCGCGCAAGGTGCGGACGATGCGGTGCGGGCCTTCATACAGCACGATGGTGCGCGGCTCGGCGCGCAGCTCTTCCAGCCGCGTGCGGCGGCCCTTCTTCACGGGCAGGAACCCTTCGAAAACGAACCGGTCGCAGGGCAGCCCGCTCACCACCAGGGCCGGCACGAAGGCCGTGGGGCCCGGCAGGCATTCCACGGCGATGCCGGCCTGCACGGCGGCGCGCACCAGCAGGAAACCCGGATCGCTGATCGCAGGGGTGCCCGCATCGCTCACCAGCGCGAGGCGTTCGCCGTTGCGCAGGCGCTCCACGAGCTGCTCCACCACGCGGTGCTCGTTGTGGGCATGGAACGGGATGAGCGGCTTGCTGATGCACAGGAGCTGCAACAGGCGGCCGCTCACGCGGGTGTCCTCCGCCACCACAGCATCGGCCTCGGACAGGATGCGCTTGGCGCGAAGGGTGATGTCCTCCAGGTTGCCGATGGGCGTGGGCACGAGGACGAGGCGGCCGCTCATTTCAGGTCCTTCAGCAGGTCGATCAGGGTACGGTACACGTCGTCGAACTCCACGAGCGTGAGGTTGGCGGCGGTGTCCTCCACGTCGTGGTAGGCCGTGCTGCCACCCATGGTGTAGATGAAGGTCGCGGGCACGCCCTTGTTCACGAAGGGGCAATGGTCGCTGTTGCACGCCGGTCCACGGGCCTTCACCTGCGCCAGGCGCGGCGTGCGCGTGTTGATGGCGACGAGCTGATCGTACACGGTGGGCAGCGCGGTGGCGTTCACCACGGTGATACCGTCATCGCCCGTGCCGTTCAGGTCCAGGTTGATAAGCAGCTTGATCTGCTGCAGGTCGATCGGCCGGTCCACCACGAACCATTCGCTGCCTTTCAGCCCAGCCTCCTCACCGGCGAAGGCGATGAACAGCACGTTCACCTTCAGCGGATGGGCCTTGAGGTGTTCCGCCAGGCAGAGCAGCATGCTGATGCCGCTCGCGTTGTCGTTCGCGCCGGGAAAGAGCACGTCCGGCCCCATGCGGCCCAGGTGGTCGTAATGCGCCGAAAGGACGAGCCATTGCTTGCTGCCGCCACGCGCCTTCACCACGCCGAACACGTTGCGCGCCGTGTGGCGCGGGAGCAGGCGGTTGCGCACGCGCAGGTCCACGGTGGTGGCGCTGTCGGGAACGAGACCCGGCATCACTTCGATCAACGCATTGCGGTACTGTTCACCGGCCACGCTCCAGGTGAGCTTGCCGCCGCCCTTCCGCAGCACGGGCGAATGGCGCACGAGCTCCCGTTCCCACGCGGCGAAGGCGGCGAGCGAATCGCGATCGGCGGTCTTCGGGAGATCCAGGTACACGGCCTTCCCCACCACCACGCCCATGGTCATACTGCGGCGTTCCGGGGTGGACAGGTCCGCGGAGGAAAGACGCACCAGGTCGTAACGGCCCTCCGCCGTGCCCGAGGCGGGATCGGTGATGAAGTCCACGCCGGGGCGCAGCATGCGGCCGTCCACCGCCACGCGGACGCTGTCCGGGAACGTGTTCACCGGAAAGGTGAAAGGCTCGAAGCGTTGGTCGTTCAACGGCGCCAGGCCGATGCGCTTGAACTGCGCGGCCACCCATTCGGCCGCCAGGCTGTCGCCGCCCTGCACGTAGCCGCGGCCATGGAGGTCGGGAGCGGTCAGCGCATCCACGTAAGCGCGGGCCTTGTCCTTCACGGACGGCAATTCCTGGGCGTGGCCGCGCACGGCGAAGAGGGCGAGCCCGATCCATGCAATGGCGCGCATCAGCTGAAACGGCGTTGCACCAGTTCGAGGAAGGTGATCAGCACTTCGTCGTCGGGTGGTTTGTTGAGCTTGGCGGTGATCTCGCGGTCCACGTAGGCCTTCGCTTCGGCAAAGGAGCGGGCCGCATTGATGGCGTCGATGGCCTGTTCGTAGGCTTCACGCTTCCCGGCGAAGAGCTCCGCCACGAACCAGAACTTCTGGCTGAGGGCGATGGCCTTGTGCAGGTCGGCCACGGGCGCATGCTCCAGCTTGTCCGCGAGCGAAGGGCGGGCCTTTTCGGGCTCCTTCGGCGGGGCGGGAGGTGCTTTTTCGGGAACGGGGGGAGCGGCCGCTTCCGGCTTCGCGGGCACGGCCTCGGTCTCGGCGATCGCATCGATCAACGAGGTCTGCCGCAGGCCGGGCTCCTGCGGGCGCGTGTCCAGGCGCAGGGGCGGCGCGGTGGTGATCGCCGGGGCGGGCGGGTGCTGGCGCGCCTCGCGCGCCTTGTGGCGCAGCACCACGAGCCGTTCGTAAAGGGCGCGCGCATCATCCGTGCTCCGTTCCAGGCCATCCAGATCGAGGCGGCCGGCCTCCAGCTCCAGCAACGCGCGTTGCAGGGCGGCGGCCAACTCGTTCATACGCTCATAGCCCTTGTCGTTCGGCATGCGGGGAAGGTTCGTTCGCGAAGGGTGCCGTGCGAAATTGGCTAAATTCGTGCCGCGCCACAAACCGCTCCGGCGCACGTCCGGCGTGGTCCCCTGGCCTGCCGGGCGGCCCGGCCCCATCTTCCGTACATGTTCCTGGAACGCACCGGCAGCCGGGCCCAACGCAAGGGCTGGATCGAGGTCATCTGCGGCAGCATGTTCTCCGGCAAGACGGAGGAGCTCATCCGCCGCCTGCGCCGCGCCGAGTTCGCCAGGCAGACGGTGGAGATCTTCAAGCCGGCAGTGGACACGCGCTACGACGCCACCGACGTGGTGAGCCACGACAGCACCAGCATCCGCAGCACGCCGATCCCCAGCTCGAGCAACCTGCTGCTGCTCGCCTCGCACGTCGAAGTGGTGGGCATCGACGAGGCGCAGTTCTTCGACGAAGGGCTGCCCACCGTGTGCGAGCAGCTGGCGCGGCAGGGCGTGCGCATCATCGTGGCGGGGCTCGACATGGATTTCCAGGGCCGCCCCTTCGGCCCCATGCCCCGGCTGATGGCGATGGCCGAGTTCGTGACCAAGGTGCATGCCATCTGCATGCGCTGCGGGGAGCTGGCCACCTTCAGCCACCGCACCACACCCGGCCAGGACCTGATCCTGCTGGGGGAAACGGACCATTACGAACCGCTCTGCCGCAGCTGCTTCGAGGCCGCGCGCCAGCCGATCGCGACGGACCCCCAGCAACGGCAGGCGTGATGGAGGGCTACACGATCCACGCCATCGCCGACGCCGCCGGTGGGACATTGACCATCGGCAATGCGCAGGAGCACGTGGGGCAGCTCGTGATCGACACGCGCAACGCGCTGCCGGAACATGCGCTCTTCATCGCCCTGCGCGGGAAGCACCACGACGGCCACCGCTGGATCGCCGGACTGGCCGAACGCGGCGTGCCCCACGTGATCGCGGCGGCCGATGCCACCTTCGATGCGCAGGGCCTGAACGTCATCCGCGTACCGGACACGTTGGTGGCGCTCCAGCGCCTCGCCGCCTGGCACCGCTCGCACTTCAGCTATCCGGTCATCGGCATCACCGGGAGCAACGGCAAGACGGTGGTGAAGGAGTGGCTGTTCCAATTGCTGCGCGAAGAGCACATCGTGCGCAGCCCGGGCAGCTGGAACTCGCAGGTGGGCGTTCCGCTGAGCGTGTGGAACATGACCAATGCGCACACGTTGGGCGTGTTCGAGGCGGGCATCAGCGAGCCCGGCGAGATGGCACGGCTGGAGCCGATCATCGCGCCGACGATCGGTGTGTTCACCAACCTCGGGCCCGCGCACGGGGAGCATTTCCCGCAGGGCGATGCGCAGAAGGCGCGGGAGAAGGCGCTGCTCTTCAAGCATGCGCGGCGCGTCGTGTATTGCGCGGACCACTTCGCCGTGCGCGAAGCCCTGGACGCCGCGTTGCCTTCGGCCGTCGAGCGCTGCGCGTGGTCACGCTCAGGCCCGGCCTTCGTGCAGGTCACCGGTGAGCGGACCGATCAACGCGGGACGGAGCTCGGCCTGTTGCACAGAGGAACAGCGTTCCATTGCACGGTGCCGTTCACCGATGGCGCATCCATCGAGAACGCGTTGCACGCGATCACGGTGCTGCTCTGCCTGGGCCACGGACCGGCGTGGATCGCGGAACGCGTGCAACGGCTGGAGCCGGTGGCCATGCGCCTGCAATTGGTGGACGGCCTCGCGGGCAGCACGCTCATCAACGACACGTACAGCAACGACCTCGCCTCGCTCACCATCGCGTTGCAGCAGCTCGTACGTACCGGCGCAGGCCGAACACGCGCGGTGGTGCTGAGCGACATCCTCGACAGCGGCGGCGATCCGGCCACGCGTTATGCGCGGGTGGCGGACCTGTTGCGCCAGGCGGGCATCGATAGCTTGATCGGCATCGGCCCGGAGATCGGCGCGCACCTGTCCACCTTCCCGAACGCCCGCTTCTTCCCGGATGCCCCGGCGGCACTGGAAGCGCTGGGGACCGCTCCTTTCGCGGAGACCGTGGTGCTGGTGAAAGGCGCGCGCGCGTTCGGCCTGGAGCGGCTGGTGGAGGCGTGGGAGGAACGCACGCACGGCACCGTGCTGGAGATCGACCTCGACGCCGTGCGGCACAACCTGAACCATTACCGCGTGCAATGCGGGCCGGACGTCCGCATCATGGCCATGGTGAAGGCCTCCGGCTATGGCAGTGGCGCGGTGGAGCTTTCGCGGCTGTTCGCGCACGAGCGCGTGGCCTACCTCGGCGTGGCCTATGCCGACGAAGGCATCGAACTGCGCCGGCACGGCATCCGCACGCCGGTGCTGGTGATGAACCCCGAACCGGTGCCGCTCGGCGTGCTGCACCGCTTCGACCTGGGCGCGGTGGTGTACGACCGCGCCTCGCTGGAGCGCGCGCTCGCCTTCGCGCAGCACGAACGCACCGAGCCGACCGTACACCTGAAGCTGGACACGGGCATGCACCGGCTGGGCTTCCTGCCGGAGGAGGTGCCCGCCGTATGCGAGCGCCTGCGTGGCGCGCCCCTGCGGGTCGCTTCGATCTTCTCCCACCTGGCCGCCAGCGAGGATCCCGCGCAGGACGGCTTCACGCGGCGGCAGATCGCGCTGTTCAACGACGGCACGGAGCGGCTGATCGCCGCATTGGGACATCGGCCCTTGCTGCATCTGGCGAACACGGCCGGTGCTGCGCGTTTCCCCGAGGCGCGCTTCGACCTCGTGCGGCTGGGCATCGGCCTGCATGGCGTGGGCGCGGACGCACAGGAAACGGCCCGCCTGCTCCCCACCGCCACGCTGCGCACGGTGATCGCACAGGTGAAGGACATCCCTGTAGGCGACACCATCGGCTACGGCCGCACCTACCGCTGCGAACGTCCCACCCGGATCGCCGTGCTGCCGATCGGATACGCGGACGGCCTGTCGCGGCGGCTCAGCAACGGTGCGGGCCGCGTGTGGATCGGCGGCCGCCCGGCGCCATTCATTGGCACCATCTGCATGGACATGTGCATGGTGGACATCACCGGCATCCCTTGCGCCGTCGGCGAGGCCGCGATCGTGTTCTCGCCCGCGCATCCGGTGCAGGAGTTCGCGCGCGACCTGGGCACCATCCCCTACGAAGCGCTCACTGCCATCAGCCCGCGGGTGAAGCGCATCTACCTGCATGGCTGAACTTCAGCCGTCCAAGACCATCCCTTGTTGCACCGGCCGGATCGCGGCCGCCCCCTACGCCGCAGGCTACTTTTGTGATCGTTCCCTCCTGCATGAGATACGTCCTAGCCCTGCTGGTGTCCCTGTTCGTGATCACGGCCGGCGCCCAGGATGCGGTCATCCCTGGCGACCTGCTGGTGATGCTGAAGCCCGGGGCATCGCCTGAAAAGGTGGTGGATGACCTGGTACGGGCGAACGGCAAGGCTATAGGCCTGCACGTGGTGAAGGAGGTCTCCCGCCCTTTGCGCACGTGGCTGTTCCGCTTCGATCCGAAAGCCGTTCCGCAACAACGCCTGCTGGCCACCGTGCGCGGGCATGCCGGCGTGGAGGAGGCCCAGCTGAACCACCAACTGAAGGAACGGGCCCTGCCGAACGATCCGTTATTCAGCCAGCAGTGGCACCACCGGACCATCGGCAGCGAAGTGGCATGGGCGGTCACCACGGGCGGGGTCACGGCCACTGGAGATACCATCGTGGTGTGCATCGTGGAGAGCGCGAACCTTCCGCATCCGGACCTGATCGGCAACGCGTGGTACAACCACCAGGAGATCCCCGGCAATGGCATCGACGACGACGGCAACGGGTACGTGGACGACTACCGCGGGTGGAACGCTGAGCTGGGCAACGATGAGGTGTACGGCAGCGGGCACGGCACCAGCGTGGCGGGCATGATCGGCGCGAAGGGCGACAATGGCCTGCAGGTGGTGGGCGCCAACTGGAACGTGAAGATGATGGTGGTGAACAACCTGAGCGCCGACGACGCAGGCGTGCTCGCCTCCTACAGCTATCCGCTCACGATGCGGCGGCTGTACAACAGCACGAATGGGCAGAAGGGTGCCTTCGTCGTGGTCACCAACGCGAGCTGGGGCGTCAACGGCGGAAGACCTGCGGACGCGCCGCTGTGGTGCGCCCTGTTCGACACGCTCGGCACGGCGGGAATCCTGAACTGCGGCGCCACGGCCAACAACAATGTGGACGTGGACGTTGTGGGCGACCTGCCCACCAACTGCCCCAGCGACTACCTCATCAGCGTCACCGCCACGAACAACGCGGACCAGCGCACCTTCTCCGCCTACGGCAGCGTTTCGGTGGACGTGGGCGCGCCCGGCGTCGGTGTGCTCACCACCACGCTCAACGGCGGCACGGGCAACGTGAACGGGACCTCCTTCGCCACGCCGCTCACCGCAGGCGTCATCGCCTTGCTCTACAGCATACCCTGTCCCGACCTGATGGGCCTCGTGCATGCGGACCCCGCGACCGCGGCCCTCTACATCCGGCAGGCGTTGTTCGCCGGGGTGCAGCAAGTGGGCAACCTGCCCGGCGCCACCGCCACGGGCGGACGCATCCACGCGGGCAACAGCGTGCAGTGGCTCATGGACCGGTGCTCGGGGTGCATGATGCCTTTCGGCATCACCACCGAGGCCGTGGATTCGACGGCGATACGCCTGCATTGGCGCACGCTGGGCCGGACGCCCGTGGAGGTGCGCTACCGGTCCGTAGGGGACACCGCTTGGCGAACGGCTCCGTCCGTGTCCGCCGACCAATTGCTGGTGGAAGGGCTTTCCGGCTGCCAGGCGTATGAGTTCGAGCTGCGCACCGATTGCGGCGATGCGCAAAGCGTGTTCACCGACGCGCTCATGCGCACCACCGATGGCTGCTGCACCGCACCGTTCCAGGTGCTCCCCACGCGCACGGCCGTTTCGGCGATCCATGTAGATTGGGCTCCCGTGCTCGCCGCGACCAGCTACGACATGCGCTACCGCGAGGAAGGCGCGGCCACATGGACCGAGCTCGATGGTCTCACCATCACGGCCGCCGACCTGTCCGAGCTACGGACCTGCACGAGCTATGAGTTCCAGGTGCGCAGCACCTGCATGCAAGGCACCACGGATTGGTCGGCGAGCGAACAGCACCGCACGGCGGATTGCCCGCAGTGCGACAGCACGGCGTTCTGCCCGAGCGTGGCGGCGGACGCCTCTGCGGAATGGATCAAACGCGTGGCCATCGGCGGCGTGGACGTGACCTCCGGCAACGACCACGGCTACGCCGACCATACCGGCCAACAGGCCGAAGTATACATGGATGGCCCTGTTCCCCTGCTGCTCGCGCCCGGCTTCATCGCCTCCAGCTATCCGGAGTTCTTCACCGTGTGGATGGACCTTGATCGCGATGGCCGGTTCACCGCTCCGAAAGAGCTCGTGCTCGCTCCGGCCCATGGGATCTCCGGACTGCTCGATACGCTCTTCACCATCCCTGCCGGCACGGAAGCCGGCACCGTGCGGATGCGCGTGATCATGCGCTACAGCTCCCCGGTCAGCAGCGGCTGCGCCGACCGGTATGATTTCGGAGAGACCGAGGACTACTGCGTGTTGCTGCGGCACGGCACGATGGGCATCAACGGACAGGCGGTATCCACCGCACGCGTGTACCCGATCCCCGCGAACGAGCAGGTGATGTTCAACGCACCGGTGGGGATCGGTGACGTGTGGGTGACCGATGCGGCCGGCCGCCCCGTTGCGCATACCAGTGTGCGCAACGGCCATGCGATGTTGGACACCTCGGTGCTGGCGGCGGGCACTTACCTGTATCGGATCAGCGGAACGGCAGGTCCTCTTCTGCGCGGCACTTTCGTGGTGGCGCATTGAAGCATCGCGGTGCTGCGGGGCGGCAGGCTACCTTCGGCGGCAGCCGCATGGAGCTGTCCGTCGTCATCATCACCTTCAACGAAGAGCGCAACCTCGCGCGCTGCCTGGCATCGGTGCAGGCCATGGCGGACGACATCGTGGTGATGGATTCCTTCAGCACCGACGGCACCGAGGCGATCGCGCGGGCGCATGGCGCTCGCTTCGTACAGCACGCGTTCGACGGCCATATCGAGCAGAAGAACCGGGCCATCACGCAGGCGAAGCATCCTTGGGTGCTTTCGCTGGATGCCGATGAGGCCCTCGATGAACGGCTGGCGCGAGCGATCCAGGAAGTGAAGCGCAATCCTTCCGCGGACGGCTACACGATGAACAGGCTCACGAACTATTGCGGCACATGGGTGCGGCACGGTGGCTGGTATCCCGATCGCAAACTGCGCCTGTGGGACAGCCGCAAGGGCCGCTGGGGCGGCGTGAACCCGCACGACCGTTACGAAATGGGGCCGGACGCACGCATCGCGCACCTGCCCGGCGACATCCTGCACTACAGCTACAACAGCCTCAGCGACCACATCCGGCAGGTGGACTACTTCACCACCATCGCAGCAAAAGCATACCACGAACGCGGCAAGCGGGCGGGCGTGGTGAAGCTCCTCATCAGCCCGGCGGCGAAATTCATCGGCGATTATGTCCTCCGCCTCGGGTTTCTTGACGGATTCCATGGCTTCGTCATCGCGCGCGTGAGCGCGCACGCCACCTTCCTCAAGTATGCCAAGCTGAAGCAGCTCTGGCGTGAACGGCGATGAACGTGCCGCACACCGTGATCCTGAGCCGCCCGGACAACCTGGGTGACGCCGTGGTGACGTTGCCGATGGCAGGCTGGATCAAGCGGCATGCACCGGGCACGCGCATCATCGCGCTCGTGCAAGGCTACACGCGTCCGGTGTGGGAGCGCTGCGTCCACATCGATGCCGTCATCACGCTCGAGGAACTGCGCGCAGCGAAGGAGGCGGGAACCATCGATCGGTTGCGGGCGCTCGGCGCGAACGCGCTCGTGCATGTGTTCCCGCACCGCGACGTGGCGCGTTGGGCCAAGGCGGCCGGTATCCCGCGGCGCATCGGCACCAGCCATCGGTGGTGGCACTGGACCACTTGCAACGAGCGCGTATCGTTCACCCGCAAAGGCAGCGACCTGCACGAGGCGCAACTGAACATCAAGCTGCTTGCCCCGTTCGGCATTCCCATGCCCGGCAACGTGCAGGACCTCGTGCCTTGGATCGGCCTGCAAGTGCTGTCCGCACCTGCCGATGTGTGTGCGCTGTTGCGCCCCGATCGCCGCAACGTCATCCTGCATCCATTGAAGGGCAGCGGTGTGGAGTGGGGTCTGAAGAATTTCGCGGCGCTCATCCGGTCGCTCGATCCCCAGCGCTACCACGTGCTGCTGACAGGCACGGCGGCGGAAGCGGAGCGCTACAGGAGCGTGCTGCCGGTCGGATCGCCGCACGTGACGGATACGGGCGGGACATTGCCGTTGGACCGCTTGATGGACCTCATCGGCGCGAGCGATGCCCTGGTAGCGGCCAGCACGGGTCCGCTGCACATCGCGGCGGCGACCGGCATCCGCACGATCGGGCTGTTCAGCATGCGGCGGCCGATCCATCCCGGACGGTGGGCGCCATTGGGCACCGACGCGCACGTGCTGGTGAACGATCCCGCCTGTCCGCGCTGCGCGAAAGGCGAACCCTGTGACTGCATCACGCGGATCGCGCCGGAGCGGGTGCTGCAGCTCCTGTGATCGCCGGAGCGATCGGTGGTGCCGCGAAGACGAACAGCGTGTAGTACAACGCGAAGAAGGTGGCGCCCATCTGCGTCTCGATCGTGTCCTCACTGAGGCAGGAAATCAGGAAGATGATCCCCCATGCGATGAACAGCGGCTGGCGGAAGGCCTGGTTGCGCCAGGCGGGCCACCACCAGCTGAACAACGACCACGCCAGGCCGAACGCACCGAAGCTGATGAGCAGTGTGAGGTATTCGTTGTGCGCACGCAGGCGCCAGATCGATGCCAGCGGGCTGCCGGTGTCCACGTAAGCTTGGTCGAAAGCGGCTTGCGTGTCACCCGTGCCCACGCCGAAGGCCCAATGCGCGCGAGCGATGGACCAGCCGGTGCGCAGGAACTCCAGGCGCATCGTTACGGAATGGCCGCTGGGGTCGCCGGTGCGACGGTATTCCTCCAGTTCGAAGAGCACTTGATCGATGCGCGCGCGCAGGGGATCGCGCCGCCCTTCGTTCACGTTGGTCATCCCCAGCTCGATGCGTTGCACGTCAGCGGCCGAGAGCGCGCGGAGGCCGACGGAATCCTTGCGGACGCCGAGACTGGCGAGGTAATGCACGAGCGTCCAGCGCAGCGGCTGGCCCTGGGCATCAAGGCTGTCGAAAGGCACGCGGCTCAGGTGCGACCAGCCCCGCGCCAGCTCCTTGTCGGCCACATCGATCCACACGGGATGGCCGTTCTCGTGCTGGGAGCCCCGTGGGTCGTGATAGTACAGCTCACCACCAGCGCTGCGCTGATCGAGCTGCGCAAGGTCCACCGGCTCCACCTGCGTATAGGACCACACACACCAGCGCGCATACAAGCCCAGGGCGAGGAGCGCCAGCACGATCACCGACCACGCGCCCGCGCGCACCACCGGGCGTTGCCCGCGCGCCCAGCGGACGGCCGCACCGATCGCCAGCACCGCCAGGATGCCGAAGGAGAGCAGGCTGCTCAACCGGTCCAGGAAGAACACGCACCACGCGATGGCCAGCACGTGCGCGGCGCGCTGCCACAGCCTCTTCGGCCACAGCGCCACGAACACCGCAATGCTCAAGCACAGCATCAGCGCGAGGCGGATGTGGCTGATGAAGATGGACAGCTCGCGGTACTGCCCCTGCCTGATCACATCGTGTTGCAGCAGCAGGCATACGAGCGCACTGGCCGCGGTGCTCCAAGCGCCGAACAGTAAAAGGCTGCGCAGTTCGCGCGCGGCAAGCCGTGGGACCGAGGACAGCACCAGGCCCATCCCCAGCACCGGCAGCAGGATGCGGCACAGGTCCACGCCCCATTCCAGGTCGGTGGTCCAGAGCAGGCCGAGCAGGTGAAGGCCGAAGAACGAGAGCCAGACCGCGCTGGCGGGCGTGGTGAGCGCGCGCTTGAAGCGGCCAACAAGGTCGCGGCGCACGATGCCTTCCACCAGCCAGTTGCCGAGCAGCAGCAGTTGTGCCACGCTGAGCCCGAACTCGGACCACGGCAGCATCACCACGGAGAGCCACAACGCACCCAGGTGCATGCGGCGAAAGCCGTCCGTGGGCAGTTGCTTCAGCACGTGCCGCTATGGCCGGGATCAGTTCTTGCCTTTCACCGTGCCGCTCAGGATGCCGGCATAATCGGTGCCGTTGAGCACGGCGATGGCCCGCTGCACGAAGGGGTCCGTGGTGAGCATGGCGCGGGCGCGGCCGGATTGATGGTAGTAGCGGCCCACGATCTCGCTGCGCAACACTTCCTCGATGTCCTTGCGGAAGCGCTGCAGCTCTTCGCTGCGATCAGGGTTGAGCTCGCTGCGCAACGCATCGATGGCGGACTTCGCATGCTCGTAGTAGCGTTCCTTCTTCGCGTCCTCCTCGAGCTTCTTGAGGTCGCTCATGCTCTCGGTCTCGTAGGTGAGGTCGCGGTCCTTCACGAAGGCGAGGAAGTCGTTGTAGATCGCGTCGGTGATGGTGAACTTCTCCGGTGCGGGGATGCTGTCATGCGTCCAACGGTACCTGTTGGCGAAGTCGAAGAAGGCGTCACCGGTGTAGAGGCCGCCCACCACTTTCGGCAGTTCGGGCTCCGTCACGAACACGTCCGGTGCGATGCCGCGGCCATCGAACACGGGCCGTCCGTTGCGCGTCTTGAACGCGAGGATGGTGCTGTCGGCCTTGATCACGGCGCGGCCGGTGCTATCGTGGTGCGCGTAATCCACCTTCTGGATGCAGCGGCCGCTGGGGATGTAGTACTTCGCCACCGTCACCTTCAGCTTGCTGTTGTAGAAGAGGTCGCGCGTTTGCTGCACGAGGCCCTTGCCGTAGGTGCGCTGGCCCACGATCACCGCGCGGTCCAGGTCCTGTAGCGCACCGGTGACGATCTCGCTCGCGGAGGCCGAGCCGGTATCCACCAGGATCACCAATGGCATGGTGGCATCGAGCGGCTCGCTCAACGTCGGGTAGGTCTTGTCCCATTCGGCGATCTTGCCCTTGGTCTCCACCACCGTTTCGCCTTTGGGCACGAAGAGGTTCACGATGTTCACCGCTTCGCGGAGGAGGCCGCCGCCGTTGCCGCGCAGGTCCAATACCATCTTCTGCGCGCCCTGGTCCTTCAGCTCTTTCACGGCGTTGCGCACCTCCTGCCCGGCGGTCTGGGTGAAGCTGTTGAGCTTCACGTAGCCCACCTTGTTCACGTTGTCCACGAAGCCCTTGTAGGGCACGTCGGGATCTTCGATCTCCTCGCGCGTCACCACGTGCGTACGCGGGGTGCCCCCGTTGCGGCTGGTCACCACCTTCACCTGCGTGCCGGCCTGCCCTTTCAGCAGCTTGCTCACCTCATCGGTGTTCATGCCCTTGGTGGCGTGGCCGTCCACTTCCAGGATGGCGTCACCGGCCTGGATGTCGCTCTTGATCGCCGGGCAGTTCTCATAGGGCTCGCTCGATCATCACGCCGTCGCCCTTCTTGCGGATCATGGCACCGATGCCGCCGTACTGGCCGGTGGTCATGATGCGGTAGTCCTCCATGTCGCTCTCGGCGATGTACTGCGTGTAAGGGTCGAGGCTTTCGAGCATCGCGTCGATGCCCGTGGTCATCAACTTGCCGGGATCGGTCTCATCGACGTAATAGATGTTGAGCTCCTTGTAGAGCTCGTTGAAGATCTCCAGGTTCTTGCCGATCTCGAAGTAGTTGTCACCAGCGGCGAGGCCAAGCCCGGCGCCGACACCGATGGCGCCGATCAGCGCGTATTTCTGCCAGGAGCGAAGGGAGCGTTTCATGCGTTGTGCCGGACGTACGGCGGCTGTTAGGGGACGGGGTCGTAACCGTGCCCGCCCCAGGGATGGCAAGATAGGATGCGCTTGAGGGTGAGCCGGCCGCCGCGCCAGGGGCCGTGCTTGCGCAGGGCCTGCAGGCCGTACTCCGAGCAAGTGGGCGTGTAACGGCAGGTGGCGGGTAGCCACGGCGAGATCGCCAGCTGGTACCCGCGCACCAGGGCGATGAAGAGCCTATTGACCAGCGCGGACATGCTGTTGGATCCAACGGTCCACGGACCGGGTTATTTTCTCCTGCATGGCCTTCCAGGGAAGCGGCCTGCCCGACTGGTATACGAAGAGCCAGGCGCATTGCTTGTCCGCTTCGCGCAGGGTGGCGTACCAGCGTTCCTTGTTCAGGCGGTACACCTCGCGCATCTGGCGGCGGATGCGGTTGCGCTGGGTGGCCAGGCGCACGTGGCGCTTGGGAATGGCGAAGGCCACCTGGGCTTGGGCGATGGGTTCCAGCGGCATCACGAGGCCGGTGAGGCGGATGGGGGCTTCATGCACGGAACGGCCTTCCTTCACCACGGCCTGGATGCGATCGCGGCCGGTCAGTCGCTCGTGCTTGCGGAAGGTAGCGCGCATGAATGCCGGGCGGGGTCCTTCAGTGTCGGATGGTTGGTCTGGTGCCGGGCGTTCGGGCTTCGGCTTCGCTCAGCCTCACACCCGCTTCATTCCTTTTCCGGCCCGATGCGGTCGGCGCATTGTCAGGCTGAGCGAAGCCGAAGCCTACTTCTTCTTGGCCTCCTTGGCCGCCTTCTTCATGTACAGCTCGATGGCGCCCGTCATGCTGGGGGCCTCGGGCATGGGGGCTTCGATGTCCAGGCGCAGCTCGGCGTCCTTCACGGCCTTCGCGGTGGTGGGGCCGAAGGCGGCGATGACGGTGCCGTTCTGCTTGTACTTGGGGAAGTTCTTCTTCAGGCTCTCGATGCCGCCCGGGCTGAAGAACACCAGCATGTCGTACTTGATGTCCTTCAGGTCGCTCAGGTCGCTGGCCACCGTGCGGTAGAACACGGCGTTGGTGTACTTCACACCGGCCTTGTCCAGCAGCGCGGGGATCTCCTGCTTCTGGATGTCGCTGCACGGCACCAGGAACTTCTCGTCCTTGTGCTTTTTGATCACGTCCATCAGATCGCTGAACGTGTTCTTGCCGATGAACACCTTGCGCTTGCGGTACACGATGTACTTCTGCACGTAGTAGGCCACGCTCTCGCTCACGCAGAAGTACTTCATCATCTCCGGCACGGTGAGGCGGAGCTCCTTGCACATGCGGAAGAAGTGGTCCACCGCGTTGCGGCTGGTGAGCACGATGGCCGTATGGTCCAGGATGTTGATGCGCTCCTGGCGGAACTCCTGCCCGCCCACCGCTTCGATCTTGATGAACGGCCGGAAGTCGATCTTCAGGTTGAACTTCTTCGCCAGATCGGCGTAGGGGTTCTTATCGTCCGTAGGGCCGGCTTGGGTAACGAGGATGGTCTTGATCTTCAAGGCCGCTCGGCGTTAGAGGAGGTTGGACGGAGCAGGCATGGAACGCCGTGCTTGTTCGCACAATAAGGCTACAGGCAATACTTCGGCGCCGCAAAGGTAAAGGAAAATGAAGCGGACCGGAACGCCTTCACCCACGCCGATCACCACGGCGCGGAGCCAGCGGAACAGCATCAATCCCAGTATGGAAAGGCCTCCCACGATCAAGGCGGTGCGGCGCGCCTCGAGGGTGAACGGGAAGGCGATGACCGCCGTTACCGGCACCAGCACCAGCCCCAGTACGATGTGGAACAGCATGGTGGTGTAGAAGTACTCGCCCAGCCCATGATCGTCATCGGCCAGCACGCCCACGAGCCGCAGCAGCAACAATTGGAAGAGCAGGAACACCACCAGCACCAGCAGGATCCGTCCATACTGCTCGATGCCCGGCACCACCAGACCGCGCGCCACCACCACTTGGTAGGCGTACAGGGCGATGAGCACCATCGCCATGGCCATCAGCACGATCAGGCTCCGGTCGCGCACGTCCAGCTCGTCGCGCAGGGACTGCTTGCCCAGCCGCAGGCTGAACACGGCGCCGGTCAGCAGCCGCCATTTCTTCGGCGCGGCCATGTTGATCCACGCCAGCACGCCCACCACCAGCAGGAACAGCGCCACCATCCAGTCGGCGCTCAACGGATCGTCCACCCGCAGGCTGTCCATCGCGCGGCGAATGTAGCCGCATCCCCTTCCGCCTTTCCTAGAGCGTATCTCAAAAATGCCCTTCGGGCTCCGCTCGGGTCTTTCACGCCCATGCTTCGTTGCCGGGAACCTCACAGGGCACCCGACCATGCTCGGTCCCGACGCCTTGCCTGGTCGTGAAATACCTCTCGCTCGCTTCCGAAAGCAATTTTGAGATACGCTCTACTTTCGCGGGCCGTTCCGCCAACATCCTCCGGTGGGCGGCCCACCTCACCGATCTCCAAGAGCACCCCGACCATGGCCAAGAAGAGCGCAGCCACCGACCTGTACCAGTCCCACGACCACTACCTGGTGGATGAGCTCCTGACGGAGGAGCAGAAGCTGATCCGCGACACGGCCCGCGCACATGTGAGCAAGCACCTGAAGCCCATCATCGAGGAGCGCTTCGAGCAGGCGGAGTTCAGCAAGGACATCATCCCCGGCCTGGCGGAGATCGGCGCATTCGGACCGTTCCTCCCCGCGGAATACGGCGGGCCCGGCCTGGACCAGATCAGCTACGGCCTGATCATGCAGGAGATCGAGCGGTGCGACAGCGGCCTGCGCAGCCTGTGCAGCGTGCAGGGGTCGCTCGCCATGTACCCCATCTGGAAATACGGCAGCGAGGAGCAGAAGAAGAAGTGGTTGCCCGAGATGGTGCAGGGGAAGAAGATCGGCTGCTTCGGCCTCACCGAACCCGACTTCGGCAGCAACCCCGGCGGCATGGTCACCACCTTCAAGGACAGGGGCGACCACTACCTGCTGAACGGCGCCAAGATGTGGATCAGCAACGCCCCCTTCGCCGACCTGGCCGTGGTGTGGGCGAAAGCCGAGAACACTGAAGGCCGCATCCATGGCCTGATCGTGGAGCGCGGCATGGAAGGCTTCACCACGCCCACCACGCACGGCAAGCTCTCGCTGCGCGCCAGCCCCACGGGCGAGCTCGTGTTCGACAACGTGAAGGTGCCCAAGGCCAACCTGCTGCCCAACAAGAGCGGCCTCGGCGCGCCCATGGGCTGCCTGGACAGCGCGCGCTACGGCATCGCGTGGGGCACGCTCGGCGTGGCGATGGAGTGCTACGACACCGCGCTGCGTTACAGCAAGGAGCGCATCCAGTTCGGCAAGCCCATCGGCGGGTTCCAGCTCACGCAGAAGAAGCTGGCGGAGATGATCACCGAGATCACCAAGGCGCAACTGCTCACCTGGCGCCTCGGCATCCTGCGCAACGAAGGCCGCGCCACCACGCAGCAGATCAGCATGGCGAAGCGCAACAACGTGGCGCTCGCGCTCAGCGTGGCCCGCGAGGCGCGCCAGATCCTCGGCGGCATGGGCATCACCAATGAGTACCCCATCATGCGCCACATGATGAACCTCGAAAGCGTGGTCACCTACGAGGGCACGCACGACATCCACCTGCTGATCACCGGGGCGGAGGTGACGGGGATACCGGCGTTCAAGTAGGGCTCGAACCTTGGCCGTCTGTTATTGGGCCGCAGGAGCCGCGCCCGCGGACCGCTGCTTGCCCACGGGAAGCATCCAGGCCAAGGTGGCGGAGATGCTGCGATCGGATCCATTGAGCTCCCCCACCGGAGCGCCGTTGACGTCTGTCACGGGCACTCCGTTCCAAATGTTGGTGAGGCCATGGCGGTAGCGGACTTCCACCATCACCTGTGAGGTCCCCGCCGCAAAGGAGAAGCCCAACCCCGCGCACAGACCCAAGTTCCACCGGTTCATAGGAGTTTTTGCACTCCATGGACCCATGTTCACCCCGCTGGGATCAAGCATGATGCCTTGTTCGTCCCGGGTCCAGGGATCCGTCTGGTAAAGGCATGCGCTTAGCAAGCGCCCCATGGTGGCACCGATGGTCACATATGGGCGGGCCGTGCCGTTGGCCGGATGGATCCGCCCCAGGATGGCCAGGTCCGCATAGCCAAGCACCAATCTCTCTTCGGGGAAAACCGATCCGGGGATGTTGTCCCGGTGATAGCCGCGCTGCACATACGCCAGCTCAGGTCCCAACGTGAGCCATTTCGCCACCGGCACCCCAATGGCGATACCCGCCTCCACGCCCAACCGGGAGCCGACCTTTTGCGCCAACCCCTCCTGCGCGGTCATTTTCGCCCAGTTGGCACCGCCACGCACCCCGAAGGATACCTGGGCATTCACGGACGTAATGAGCAGTGCCGTCACCCCTACGGGAATGATGCGCCGCAACATGGATATGCTGTTGAATGACATGGGCGCGAAGGTATTCCCTTGCACCCGCTCAGAACCGGTAGCCGAACATGTTGTTCCACGTGTAGTTGCGCTTGTTCACCCCCTCCGGCGGCGCGCTGTCCTTCAGCAGGTTCAGGCGGCTTTCCATGGTGAACCGCTTGGTGACGTTGATGAGCAGACCGCCTTCCACCAGGATCCGCTGATCGCTGGCATCGAACAGCTTGGGCTGGAAATAGATCACGCTCGTCAGGCTGGCCGCATCCGAGAATTTCAGCGTGCCGGCCACGTAACTGCTGCTGCGCCCTTCCACCAGCACGGGGCCATCGGTGATGGCCTCGCGCTCGATCAGGAGCGAGATGCCCATGTTCACCCGCACCCTTTTCGTGTCCAATGCTTTCAGGCGCGGGCCCGCGCCCAGCATCAGCCGCAGGTCCAGCCGCAAGGGCTTGTTGTACTGGGCCTGCGCGTAGGCCTCGCCGGTCCATAGCCGATCATAGCGGTAGTTGTACCGCAGGTGCTGGTAGCCCGTGTTCTGGAACTCATTGGCCTCCACCTGGCTGAAGGCAAGGTCGTTGATGAAGAACCAGCGGTCGCGCCCGTTGATGTACTGCACGGCTCCGTTGAAGCCGAGGTTGAGCGAGCGCTGCTCGCTTTCGGCCACGTTGAACCGAAAATTGGTGTAGCCTGCCCAAGGCACGGTGTCGTTCAAGAAGCGGCGGCCCTCGATGTTCACCACCTGGGCATGGGCGCACCAAACGGACAAGAACGCAAGCAGGGTGAGGGCGGACCGTGGTGGACGGCAAGGCATGGAACGCGCAAAGTTGCGCCAGCGTAACGCATCAGAAGATGTCCCTTGCGAGGAGGCTACAAGGAACGGACCTTCGATCCGCTCGCACGAGCCATCGATCGATCCCTATCGCGACGTGAACAGCCAGGCATGCACGCGCGCCGGCGTGGCCCCCTGCCAGAAGTAGCACAGGCGGTCCTTGCGGGAACGGAGCAGGTTGCGCAGGCGCTCCAGTTCGTTCGCCGGGTAGTACAGTTTCAAGCGGCGTTCCCCGAGGTCCAGTTCGGGTGCGGGGAGCAGGTCCTCTTCGGAACGGAAGAGGATGTGCACGTGATGCACCGGGCTCTGACCGGAGGCCGGACGCGCATCGTAGACCAGCTCGGCGAGGACATTGCCTGAACGGACCAGCGTGACGGCGCGCTCACGCAGGAGCTGCAACATCTGGAGCTGTCCGGGGATGTAGCGCTTGGAGGTGTTCAGCATGCCCAGGCCCAGTTCCTGCAACACCGGAGCGGCATGTGGTGCATCCGCAGATGCTGCGGTGCGGGAGCGTGCATCGTTCAGCATGGCACCAAGTTCGGCAACCGATCGATCCGCTGGCGCGTGCGGCGCAAAACTTCAACCAGGCTTAACATGGATCCGGCGGACCCCTTCGGGGATCCGATGAAAATGGCAAATTCGTGGCATGAGGATCCGGCTGTTCATTCTCGCGTTCTTCACCCTCGCCGTTGGAGCGAAGGCGCAACGCACGTTCGACGTCACCATAGCGGACAGCACGTACCACATGAAGCAGTATTGGTTCGTGCTCTACACCAAGGGCGATGCCGCCCCGCTCGACAGCGCCACGTCCGCGGTCACCCTCAAGGCCCACCTCGAGCACCAGGGCGAGCAGGCGAAGCGCGGGCTGATCCAAATGGGCTGACCGTTCGGAGGCGATGGAGATCTGCGTGGCCTGCTACTCTATGACTGCGAGACCAAGGAAGAGGTGGAAGGCTACCTGAAGGCCGATCCGTTCGTGCGCGCCGGACAGTTGAAGTACACCATCCGGCCGTGGTACGGGGCCATCGGCACGCAGCTGCACTGACCTAGCGATCGAACCGGAACAGCCGGGCATCCGCATCCGGCTTCCCGAGAATGGCATTGCGCACGATCATGGCGCCGGTGTGGCTGAACGTGATGCCATTGCCGCCCATGCCCAGCACGAACCAGGCCCCGGTCCGCGGATCGCGATCGATATAGGGCAGCCCGTCCGGCGTGGATCCGAACGTGCCGCACCAGCTGAACTCCGGCGTGAAGGGCACGTCCGGCATCAAGCGCTGGAACGAACGCGTGAGGTGGCGGATCTTGCGCTCCAGCAACCGGTCGCGGCGCTTGGGGTCGCGGAAGGGTTCATCCAGCCCGCCCAGGAGCACGCGACGGTCCGGTGTGGTGCGCATGTAGAGATAGGGCTGCGCTGTTTCCCAGATCAGGCAGTCCTGGTACCAGAGGCTGGTCCGTTCGATGCGCTCGCTCGCCACGGCATAGGTGGAATGCAGCGTGAGCAAGGGTTCCGGCAGGTAGTGCTGGCTTTCATAGCCCGTGGCCAGCACCAGGTGTTCCGCGTGTATGCGATGCCCCGCCCGTGTGCGCAGATCGAACGCGCCTGTGGCGCCTTGCTCCCAATGCGTCACTTCGGTGCGCTCGAACACGGACCCGCCCATGCGCAGGACGTCCTGCAGCAACCGGTGGGTGAAGGCATAAGGGTCCACCTGTGCAGCGCCTCCGCTCAGGAGCCCCACCGTGCGCAGCGAAGGGAAGAGGCGATGCACATCCGGCCGTTCCAGGAACTCCACCGGCAGGCCGTTGGCCCTGCGCAGCGCATGCTCCTTCCGCAAACCGGCGGAATGCGCGCGGCGGCTGGCGTACTGGAAACTTTGCCGTGGGGAGGCGCTCTCCTCTCCCAGGGCCTGCGCAAGGGCAAGGATATCCCCCACAGCCTCCAGGCTCAGGACATAGGTGCGGACCGCGTCGCGCTCACCGATGCGTCCGGCGAGCGCGTGCAGCGGCGTGTCCAGTTCATACTGCAACAAGGCCGTGCTCGCCGCCGTGCTTCCGATGCCAATGGAACGCACGTCCAGCACCACCGCTTGGATTCCCGCCTTCATGCAGGCATGCGCGCACAACGCACCGGTGATGCCGGCACCCACGATGACCACGTCGCACCGCATGTCCCGCTGAAGGGCCGGATAGCGGTATGGAAGGCCGTTCAGGATCAGGTGGTACGGTAGTCCGGACGCCAGGTCCATCATGGGCGCTCGGGATCAGGCGGTGAACGCGCTCAACATCCAGTGGTGCTTCTCGATCTTACCGATGAAGTCCTTCAGCATCTTCTCGGTGCCGAGGTCGTTCAGCTCCACTGCGACGTCCACACCGGCCACGCACTGGTCCAGCAGCGCAACGTAATCGGCGAGAAGGTTCTTCACCATCTTGTCCGGATCGGGCACCGTGCCGTCCTCCTTGATCGAACTGGCATCGAGGTATTCGGCGAAGGTGCTCAGCGGCCGCATGCGGAACACGCGCACGCGCTCGGCGATCAGGTCGATGTGCTCCTGGGCCTCCATGTACTGCGCCTCCAGTTCCACGTGCAGGTCGAAGAAGTCGCTGCCCTTCACGTTCCAGTGGTAGTTGCGCAGCTTCTGGTAGTGGACCTGGTAATTGCCCAGCAGTTCATTAAGGGCGGCCACGATGCGCTCGCGTTCATCGTTCGTCCAGTGCAAGGTGTGGCGGGCGGCGGCGGTCTTCGCGCTACCGTTCGCGGTAGGGGTATTGGGCTTCATGGCGAATGGTTTCCCTACGGTGCTGCCACCGGCGTGCCGCACCGGCTTTCCCCTTCGCCACTAGGCGGAACATGCAAGGTTGTGGTGCGGCGACCCCACGATCGTCCCCATGATCCCCCGATCGAACGGCCATCAGCGTGAATGCTCCAATGCCCCGGCCATCACGCGTGGAACGGCCGCGCGGCCAGGTGCGACAGGAGCAAGCCCAGCTTCCGCACGTCGCTCACCCGCAGGCGGCGCTGCATCAGCTCCTCCGGTGAAGCGGACCGCAGCCGGTGGAACAGCCGCGTGAAATAGGCGGTGGCGAGCCGCACACCGCCGCGCGCATCCTTCGGCAGGCGCGCGATGCCCGTTCGCGCATGCGCCAGCTCCGCCTCGATTCCTGCTTCGATAGCGCGCTTGCGTTCCGCGGGCAGGGGACCGTTCCCGCTATCGGGGAAGTAGGAACGGCCGAGCTCATGCCGGTCGGTGCGCAGGTCGCGCAGGAAATTGATCTTCTGGAACGCGGAGCCCAGGCTGCGCGCGTACGGGTCCAGTTCATCGAACAACGTGTGATCGCCCTCGCAGAACACGAGCAGGCACATGGATCCCACGCACCGGGCACTGCCGGTGATGTAGGCGTCGCTACTGGCCGCATCATGCGCCTGCACCTCCAGGTCGGTCGCCATGCTGTCGAGGAAGCGATCGATGAGCGCGGGGGGAATGCCGTAGCGGCGCACCACCGCCTGGAAGCCGTGCAGGATGGGATTGCAACTGATGCCGCGGGCGATGGCGCGGTGCGTATCGGCGCGCAGCTCGACCAACAGGGCGGCGCGGTCATGCCCGTGGAAGGTGTCCACCACTTCGTCCGCGAGCCGCACGAAGGCATAGATGCTGCGGATCGGCCCGCGGTGGCGTGCGCCGAGCAGCCGGATCCCCCAGGAGAAACTGGTGCTGTACGTGCGTGTCACCAGCGCGCTGATACGCTGGCACACGCGTTCGTAGAGGGCCTGCTGTGCGGTGACGGCGTCCATCGGGAAGGGTTCGCGGGCGGTGGTAGGGTGTGCCGGTGGTCCGATGCGTTCACTTGGCGGCCTCGTCGTCCTGGCCTTTATGTTTCGGCTTGCGCGCATAGCGCTTCTTGCTCTCGACCTTCCTTTCACGGAAACGCCCGTCCAGCGCACCTTGTGCTTTCTGCTCGGCGCGTTTCACGGTCTTCTCCAGACCACGGAGCACTTTCTTGGAATCCTTCTCTTTCCGGGGCATGATCGCTGCGAATGTCGGTCATGGAGCGCCTGGATGCGGCAGAACTACTGCTCCTCCTTCAGCCGCATCGCGGCATCGCGCATCGCATGCGCGCGTTCCTTGCCAAGGTAGCGCTCCACGCCTGCATGCACCAAGTACACCAGCGGCGTGGAGAGCACCGCCACGATGAACTTGTAGCAATACGCAGTGAGCACCAACGCCGTGCATTGCGCGAACGGCATCCCCTTGAACACCCAGAAGGCGATGTAGGTCACCACCACGCTGTCGATCAGCTGGCTCACGATCGTGCTGCCGGTGGCGCGCAGCCAGATGCGTTTGTCGCCCGTGAGGCGCTTGAGGCCGCGGAAGGTGATGGCATCCAGCAACTGCCCCACGATGAAGGCGGTGAGCGAGCCGAGGATGATGTTCATCCCCTGGCCGAAGATGCTGCTGAACGCCGCCTGCATGTCGGGCACGCCCTGCCCGGCGCTGCTGGTGGTCCACCACCCCAGGTCGGGCGGCATGTGTATCGCCGCGTACATCACCAGGAACGCGAAGCCGATGAGCCCCGCTGTGAGCATGGTGAGGAAACGCACGCCGCGCACGCCGTAGTAATCGTTGATCACATCCGTGAGGATGAACACGATGGGCCACGGCAGCACGCCCACGCTGAGCACAAAGGAGAGGTGGGGCTGGCCGAGCAGGGTGAAGTCCGCCTTCTCCAGGCCGAGGAAGGTCTCCAGCTGGAACAGTTTCACGCCGATCATCTCGGCGAGCAGGGCGTTCGCCACGAAGAACGCACCCAGCACGAGGAAAAGGCGCGTGGGCTTGTCGCGGAGGATGGAGTGGATCATGCCGGGCGATGCAAGATCGCGCATGTGCGCGACATCACCGGCTGCGCTCCGACCCGGTGCTCCATGGATCCATGCAACGCGCCCATCACTGTCCGGACAAGCGTACCACGCGCAGGAGGCGCACGCCCTTCGGCGTGGACACGGCCAGCTGATAGGTGCCTGCGGCCGCTGGCAACGTCAGGCGCACTGCACCGGCGCGCGGCGGGGTCAACACGGCCACGCGCTTGCCTGCCGCATCGTATACCGTCACCTGCTGGATGCCCTCCCCGGTCAAGGTCACCGCGCCATCGCTCGTCGGGTTGGGGAACACGCGCAGGGCCTGCCAGGATCGGCCATGTCCACCCCGGTGCGGTCATCGCTGAGCGAATCGGCGGCAACAAGCTCCGGCTGGCCTTCCGCGGCGTGGTACATCGCACGGAACCGATCGATGCCGTCGCTGTGCAGGCTGAACATCTCCGCGTTCCACGCCGGTGGCACGGGCTGGTAGTGGAGGCTCGCCACCACATGCACGTTCCCGGCGGATCCGTTCATGGGGATGCGGTAATGCACCACGTCGCTCCCGCTGCCTTCCATGCCGAGCGCGTCGCGGTTGAAGTCCAGGTCGCTCGCATCCACACCGGCCACCACGGCCGTGTCGTAGCTCGGGTGCGTGCTCCGGAACCCGATGGGGGGCAGGCGGTCGTCCTTCAGCGGCGCGGCGGCGCGTTCCAGCACGGTGGTCACGTCGCCGTTCACGTCGCCCATCACCATCTCGTAGATCTGCACCTGGTCCTCCGCGGTGATCACGTCGTGGTGCGGTTCATGGTCGGCATCGTGGCCGATCACTTCGTTCCGCGCATCGAGCAGGCCGCTGGCGAACAGCGTGTCACCGGCGTCGTTCGTCACCACCAGCCGCAGGAAGGCGCGGCGGCTGGGATAGCCGCTCGGGAACTTGTGGCCGGTCCGGTTCGTCAGGTGGACGTCCACGGCCATCGTGTCGGCGGAGCGCGCGGCGAGCACCACGTCAAGGTCCACCGCCTTGTGCAGTTGCCGCAGCGAACGCGCGATGGTGCTGTCGAACTGTTCCGCAGTGGCGGGGATGCCGAGCTCATCCCTGTTGTCGCGCATCAGGCGCAGCATGAACGTATTGCCACCGGCGAAGTGGTGTGTGCCGAACGGCGAATGGGCGGGCAGGAAGAGGTATTCCGACGCGAGGATCACCGGGTCGTCCGTGCGCGGCATGTGGCAGCTGCGGCAGTTCTCCTGGCCGGGATAGATCGAGTTCTTCCATTCCTGCCAGGTGGCCTGCTCGAAGAACTGCCCGCCGGTGGGCTCGCCGTTGAGGTCGTGCGTACCGGTGACGAGCCCATGGCAGCCGGCGCACACGCGGCCGTCCTGGATGTGCTCGCCATAGCCCGGCGTGAAGCGCACGAAGTACTGCATGATCGCCGCATTGATCGTGGAGTCGGGGTACGGGCCGTACACCCGCGCGGAGTCGAACTGCAGCTCGCCGGAGAACACATGGCCTGCGGCGGCCGGGGATTGCATGTGGCAGGCCAGGCAGCTCACGCCATCGCGCCCGAAATAGCTCGTGTCCAACATCGCCAAGGTGAAGGGGGCGTGGCCCAACATGCGCTCCTGATGCATGCCCAGCGGTGCATGGCAGCCCAGGCATTTGGTCTGCAGCTCCTCGGCGTGCGCGGGATCGCCCAGCGATCCATGCTCGATCGTGGCGCGAAAGAAGGGATCGCGCGCGCTGTTGCCCATCATGGTGCTGCGCCAGTCGTCCACCACGTTCACGTCGTTGCCGCTCTCGTTCACCATGGCGAGGCCTTGCGGGTCGTGCCCGTGGCAGCCCGCGCAGCGGCCGGCGGTGACGAAGTAAGGGCCGAACACCACATCAAGCCCCTCGATCCGATCGCGCATCAGGGCCAGGTCCAACACGCTGTGCGGGCCCACGCGGGGCTCGGTCACCGCCGTCCAGCCGGCGAAGAGCAGCACCAAGGCGGACAGCCCGGCGATCACGCATGCACGCCGCGCCCACGGGCGGTTCGCCTTCATGGCCCGAAATTAGGGCGATGCCCGGCGCCCGGTCCGCGCCAGCCACAGCGCATGCTGGTGATCCCAAGGAACACGAAGGCCGCCCCGGATGGGAGCGGCCTTCGCGAAAAGGAGTGTGGCGATCAGTGCGTCTTCACCTTGGTCACGTCCTTCTTCTCGAACACGTACACGTAGTCGCCGTCTGAGCTCAGTTCGCTCACCGAGTCGCGGCGCGCGTTGAACTGGAGGAACTTGCAGGTGTTCAGGTCGAAGGCCGCGATGTCCGCGCCGTCCGTCTGCATCAGCACGAAGTCGCCCTCGCGCGCATGGAAGTGCGACGACTTGTATTTGCCGCTGTTCACCAGCTTGCCATCGGCCATGTTGTGGGTGGCCACGCCCTTCTCGCCCATCACGGCCACCTTGTCCTTGTAGGGCATGATCATCTCCGCGTTGCCGATGTTGTCGTCGCCCAGCGGGATCTCATAGCCGTCCTTGCCGGTCTTGTAGTCCATCGAATAGAGCGCCTTGCCGCTGCAGACGTAGAGCCTGTTCCCCTCCGCGAACGCGTTAGTGATGCCCTTCTTGAAGCGTTCGCTTTCCCACACCATCGATCCATCGGTGGTGCTGAAGCCTTTCACGCCGCAGGGTTTCACGTTCTCGTAGGCGATGCGCTTCTCGGTCACCGTCGTGGTGCTGCCGTCCGCGTTGCGCTGGGTGCGCACGATGTAGGCCTGCGTCTCCACCTGCCCGCCGATCTGCAGGATCACGCGGTCGTCCACCACGTACATGCCGGGGATGGCCTTCGCCTCGGGGATCTCGCGGGAGGTCCACAGCAGCTTGCCGCTCTTGCGGTCGTACTTCTTGATGTATTGCGACTTGCGGTTCTGGCAGTCGAGCACGTAGAGGTCGTCGCCCACCACCACGGGCTCGGCCACGGCGCCATAGACGCCCCATTTCTTCGCGCCGGCGGGGCGGCCCACCACGCGGTCCGGCGTGAAGTCGAACGCCGCGTTCCACAGTTGCTGGCCGGTCTTGTAATCATACACCTGCATGCCGTTCAGGCGCAGGTATACCCGGTCGCCGTCCACGCTCAGGTCGTAGAGGAACTCACCGGTGAGCACCTTGCGCTCCGCGCGGCCCACGAACGTGGCTTCCCAGGCGATGTCGCCATTGTCCAGGTTCACTTTCATCAGCTGGTTCTTGAACCCGCTGAAGAGCGCGCCCAGCCCGTCGGGGATGAAGTTCACCATCACCACGTTGCCATCGGGCATGAACACGTACTTGCCCACCACGCCCTTGAACTTGCTCGTGCTCCACACTTCCTCGCCGGTGCGCGCCTTCACGAACGACAGCATCGCCTTGGTACTGATCGCGAAGCCGTCACGCTCCTTGATGTACATGATGTTGTCCTCCGTCAGGTCCTGGTACTTCTCGCTCGTCCACAGCGCCTGGCCGGTCTTCAGGTCAATCACGCCGATCTGGTCCTTGCCCAGCTTGCGGTCGAAGAGGAACACGCAGTTGCTTTCCCAGAACGGCACCAGCTCGTCGATCTTGCGCAGGTTGGGCGCCAACTGCTTGAAGGGCTTCGTCCAGAGCGTCTTGCCCGTGGTGTTGTCGAACACCGTCATCTCCTTGTCGCTGGCGGCATAGCTGTAGCCGAGCATGCCCACCACGTCGGTGCCGGTGTATTGGATCTTGTGCTCCAGGCGGGTGGTCCACACCGTGGGCATTTCCTCTTGCGCGAAGGCCTGCAGGCCCAGCAGCGCGGAGAGCAGGAAGGCGGAATACTGTTTCATCGTGTTGTGTTTGGCGGAGATCGTCAGGGGAATTGCAGGGTTTGTCTGGTCTTGAAGCGTTTGCCCTTCGGCAGCTTGAAGTCGAAGCGCAGCGATTTCAGGTGGTCCTTCAACCGGTTGCGGGCGGGAATGTCCTCGATCGTGCTCTCCACGGGGAACACGGTCTCGGCCTCGCCGCGGTCGCCCACGGTGAGGTCGAACGTGAACGAACCACGCAGGCCGAGCTCCAGGGCCAGCTCCGCCAGCTTTCCCTGGGCCTTGTCCGCTTCGAGCGCGCTTTTCACGCGCTCTTCCACGTCGGCCTGCGTGTTCAGTTCGGGCCGCTGCGCCAGCAGGGGAAGGGCGGACAGCGCCGCGGCCATGATCAGGATCGTTGCGCGCAGATGCTTCATGGGCGGTAGCAGCCGAGGTGTGTGCCTTGCGCCACCACGAGGCGCCCGTCGCTGAGCCAGCCGTAGCCGAGGCGGCCATCGTGCGCTTCGTCCTCCGCCTTGTCGTAGCGGCGGCGCTGGGCCAGGTCGATCATCAGCTTCGTGTCACCGGTGGCGAGGTCGTACAGCGTGAGCTTGCGCTTGTTCATGCCCTGGCTGCTGCTGAGGGCCAGCGTGGCGGCATCCGGGCTTACGGCGAGCACCGGCGCGTTCATGCGCGTCATGCAGCTTGCGCGGAGCGGTTCGCCGCTCGTCGCATCCACCTGCTCCACCAGTCCGGTGCGTATCAGGCCGCCGCCCGCGTTCGCCAGGAAGCGCGTGTCGGGGATGCTGTACACGAGCAGCCGGCTGCCGCCGTCGATGAAGCGGAGGGCCTGCACCACGTCATAGATCGCCGGCACCATGCGCTGGCGCTGACCGGTGCGGGCGTCGAAGAAGCTGATGAGCTGGCGGTATTTGAGCGCGGGCTTCAGCGCCTTCTTGTCGTTGCGGATGCTCGGGACCTGCGCGAGATCCCCCACGGTGGGCCGGTGGCCCACCACGAGCGTTCGGCCGTCCGGGCTGATGGCGAGCGCGTTCGCGGCATTGGGGATCGGCAACGTGCGCAGCACCGCGCCGTTCAACCCATGCACGGTGACGGTGCCCGCGCTCAGCACCGCGATCGCCGCGTCGTCCGGCACGAAGCAGGCGTCGTGCGCCTTGGGCAGGTCCAGCACGAGCGCGCCGGAAGCGAGGTCCAGCACGGCCACGCGGGTCTCCTGGTCGCGGTTGGAATCGTTGTCGAAGCGCGGATCCTCCTGCAGGAGCGCGTGGCGGCCGTCGCCGGAAAGCGAGAGGCGCGCGCCGTCCACGAACCCGTTCACCGCGAAGGACCGCACGATGCGCCAGCCCGCGGTGTCGATCAGCAGCAAGGGGGCGCCCTTCGCGCAGCTCGCGAGCAAGGTGTGGCCGTCCGGCAGGGCGGCGATGTCGATGATCTGCCCCGTGTTCCCTTCGAGCGGGATGGCGCGCAGCTCGTCCTCGTTCACCACCTGGGCGGCGGCCACGAGCACGGCCAGGCAGGCAAGGGCGATCAGGAGGGCGCGGAAGAGCGGGTTCGGTTGCGGGCGCATGGCGGCGGAAGCCAAGGGAGGGGACCTGCGGGACAAAACTGCCCGCTTCTACGCCCGGCCGGGGTCCGTTGGTTACCGGTACCCACTACGGTGATCGCCGTATCTGCGCTGCCACGCACCGATCGTTGGCAACCATCGTTCCCCTCCGGATGCCCGCCTTGGAGCGCGGCTATTTTCGCCCCATGCGCCGTGTCCTCCCCGCCTTGTGCCTGCTCGCCGTCTTCGCGTTGCTGCTCCCCGAACGGATGTCGGCCCAGAACGAGCAGCGCTACGTGGACCATTGGGACAGCCTGCGCACGAAGAAGCGCAGCGAAGGCCTGCTGTGGAACGGCCGCGAATGGGGCGAGTGGAAGTTCTGGGATCGCTACGGCAACCTGACCGAAGTGGCCGATTTCAAGAGCGGCGAGCGCGAGGGCCACGTGGTGATCTACTACGACAACGGCCAGCAGCAGCATGACGGCTGGTTCCACCACGGCAGGCAGGACAGCACCATGCGCAGCTTCTACCGCACCGGCCAGGTGATGGAGGAAGGGGCGTACAAGAAGGGCGTGAAGAACGGCCCGTGGACCTACTGGTACCCCGACGGCAAGCCCATGCTGAAGGAACTGTGGGAGGACAGCGTGGGCCTGAGCCTGGACGCGTGGGACCGCGACAGCACCCACACCCTGGTGAACGGCGACGGCGTCGATCCTCAGCTACTACGCGAGCGGAGGGCTGAGCGAAGAGAGCCACTACCACGGCGGCGTGCGCAGCGGTGAGCAGAAGGAGTTCTGGCCGGCCGGCAATGTGAAGGTGCAGGGCCAATGGTCCGGCGGGGTCCGCCACGGGGAGTGGAAGTGGTGGCACTCCAACGGAAAGCCGGAACGCATGGCCACCTATGTGATGAACAAGCTGATCGGCCCCAGCACCACCTGGTTCGAGAACGGCCTGGAGAACGTCACCGGCTTCTACCTGGACGGCAAGAAGGACAGTGTGTGGACCTGGTACACCAACACGGGCGCCAAGGACATGCTCGGCTCCTTCAAGAACGACCTGCAGGACGGCCTGTGGAAATACTGGTACCCCTCCGGGCAGTTGAGCTCCACGGGCCTCTACCGGGCCGGGAAGCAGGAAGGCGAATGGATGTACTACTACGAAGGTGGCCAGAACTGGAAACGCGGCAACTGGAAGGAGGGGAAGAAGGACGGCCGCTGGACCACGTGGTACGAAAGCGGGAAGAAGCTACAGGAGGGTGACTACGTGAACGGACTGGAGGAAGGCGAGTGGAAGAGCTGGTTCGACAACGGCCAGCAGAAGGACGTGGGCCATTTCAAGGCCGGGCACATGGACGGTTCCTGGCAGGGCTGGCTGCCCGACGGCAAGCCGGAGTACCAGGCCATGTGGCGCAACGACCTCAAGGACGGCCCTTGGAAGGCCTGGTACGGAACAGGGCGGCTGAAGGAAGAAGGCACCTACAAGGCCGGGGCGCGGGCAGGCCATTGGACCACCTACAACACCCGCGGCACCCCGATCAGTCAGGGGATGTACGTGGAGAACAAGCCTTCCGGGCCGTGGACGTATTACGATGATGCCGGGGTGAAGATGCGCGAGCAGACCCTGCTGAAAGGCGAACCCGATGGCCCCTGCGTGGTGTACGACCAGCGCGGCAAGGTGATCCAGCGGATGAACTACAAGGCCGGCCGCCTGGACGGCACCATGACCATGTATGGAACGGACGGACGGGTGACCAAGGAGGTACACTACGAGAACGGCCAGGTGAAGCGCCCGGCACCGCCCGCTCCTGCCAAGGGCCGGAAGTAACGAGGCCCCGGCTGTGCCGGGGCCCTGTTACCTGTGTTGCTTCCAGCCTCGTCAGAGGGCAGGCGGAACGCGCGTGCTAGCGGTATCCATTGATATAGGCGTTGGCGATGATCTCGCTTTCGCGCACCAGCCCCTGCACGATCTCACGGATGAGGTCGTTGAGCTGCTGGTCGTTATACCGGTGGAGGTCGCTGTACACGTGCGTCTTTCGCTTGCTGCTCTTGATGAAGGCTATTTTGTCCTTCTTCGTCATGGGCGGTTCTACGGGAACTCCGTCCAAAAGGATCCACCGATCGAGCGATTTTCAGGGATGATCGCCCGGAGGGGTGTAAAGCAGCACGGCGGACGATCCGGATCGCTCCGGATGTCCGCCGTGGCCTTTCACCAAAACCGGGTGCGGCCGGTCGGGCCGCACCCTTGCTTCAGCTGACCGCGAGCCCCCGGCTGCGCAGGGTGCTCATCAGCCGCAATGCATGCATGTAACGGTCCAGATCACCGGCCAGCATCGAGCGGGTGGCGGCCGTCTTCAGCTTCAGGTAGCGCTTCACTTGGTCGATCATGGTTCCCTGGGGTGTTGGGTTCGTTCTGGTAACATGACGCTCAAGGTCCGTGCCAAATTGTGTGCGGGGGATCCGTTTATCTTCGCCACCGATGCATCGCGGTGCCTACCTCGTGGGTGTGGCCGGCGGCAGTGGATCGGGCAAAACGACCTTGATCCGCGCGCTGCGCGATCTGCTTCCTTCCGGTACGGTCTGCCTCGTCTCCCAGGACGACTATTATCACCCCATCGAGAAGCAGGCGGCCGACGCCAACGGCAGGATCAACTTCGACCTGCCCTCAGGCATCGACCTGGACCTGCTGGCCAGCGACCTGCGCGCGCTCGCGCAAGGCGAACCGATCTACCGGCCGGAGTACAACTTCAACCAGCCGGGCATGGAGACCAAGTGGATGGAGATCCGTCCCGCCCCGGTGATCCTGGTGGAAGGCTTGTTCGTGTTGCACCACGCGCCCGTACGCGAGCAGTTCGACCTGAAGGTGTTCGTGGAGGCCAGTGAGGACGTGCAACTGGGCCGGCGGCTCGCCCGCGATGCCGCCGAACGCGGCTATGGCTCGGAAGAGGTCCGCTACCAGTGGGAGAACCACGTGATGCCCGCCTACCGCGATCACCTGCTGCCGTACCGCTCCCTCTGCGACCTGCACGTGATCAACGAGCAGGGCTTCGACAAGGCGTTGGCCGTGTTGCGCGACCACCTGGTGCAAAAAGCGGGACTGGTGGAGAACGCCAGCACGCCCGCAGCCCGGCACTACGCCTGATCGGATCGAGCCGCACAAGCTCCATCAACACCGGCCGGTTGTTACGCGGAAGCATCCATCGCCCACGAGGACCGTCCATGGAGAAGAACTTTGGTCGTGCACCGAACGGTCCTGCTCCTCCTGCTAGGCGTGATGCTGCGTTCTGCGGCCGCGCAGACCGTGGTATACCCTGCCTACGAGCAGTACGTCCAGCACCGCGGCGACACGCTCGGCGACTTCGTTGAGGCCTATCCGGTGCTCGGACGGTTCGTGCTGGTCTTCGGCAAGGACGATGGGCAGGAGCGCGTGCACAGCCGCCGGATCTGGGGCTTCACCTACAACGGCGTGCTCTTCCGCATCCGCGAAGCGGACAGCATGCCCGTGCGCCTCATGGCCAAGGGGGCCATCTGCTACTACGAGAACGGCCTGGCCCACCTGGAGATGCAGCGCGACCACGTGGAGCAGGCCTTCTTCAACGACGGTGAACGCTCCTACCTGAGCAAGGACCTGCAAAGCGAGATCGTGCCCGCGCATTTCACGGAGGGCGATCGGAGGATCCTCCAGCGCGCGGTTCCTGCGGGAACATCCGGAATACAACACCGTATGCGCCTGCATCGGCGACCGCGAGGACATGGACCACACGCGGCAGTGCGTGGTGGACTTCGAAGTGGCGGAAGAGGACAAGCACTGAGCAGCCGCGCGTAGCTTGCGGCCATGCGTGCCTGGCGATTGATGAAGCACGGCGCCCCCGCGCGGGCGCTGGCCCTGCAAGATGTTCCCGCCCCCACCCCCGCTCCGGGTGAAGTGCTCATCGCAAGCGAAGGCTTCGGGCTGAACTACGCCGACGTGATGGCCGTGAAGGGCCTCTACCGCGATGCGCCACCCGTGCCCTGCGTGCTCGGCTACGAAACGGTGGGGCGCGTGACCGCGGTCGGCGATGGCGTTCCGGCCGCACTGCTGCATCAGCGCGTGGTGGCCATGACACGCTTCGGCGGCTACGCCGAGCAGGCCGTAACGGACCATCGCGCATTGGCCGTGATCGATGACGGCGTGCCGTTGGGCGAAGCGCTCGCGCTGGCCACGCAGGGCTGCACTGCGTGGTACATGGCCATGGTGGCCCGTCCCCTGCGGCCGGGGCAGCGGGTGCTGGTGCATAGCGCGGCCGGCGGTGTCGGGCTGTTGCTCGTGCAACTGGCGCTGCACCAGGGTTGCGAGGTGTTCTCAGTGGCGAGCGGCGCGGAAAAGCGCGAACGGCTGCGGGCCCTGGGCGTGCAACACGTGATCGACCGGCAGGCAGGCAACATCCACGAGCGGCTGCAACACCTGCTGGGCCGGGAGCAGCTGGATGCGGCCTTCAACGCCGTGGGCGGCACCACCTTCAAGCGCGACCTGGCCCTGATCGGCAGCGGCGGAGCGCTGGTGCTCTTCGGCGGCTCGGAGCGTGGCGGCGGGCGCAGCGGCCTCCTCGGCACGCTGGCGTTCGTGTGGCGCATGGGCCTGGTGGTGCCCATATTCCTGATGATGCGCAGCCGGAGCCTGATCGGCGTGAACATGCTCCGCATCAGCGAGCAGAAGCCTGAGCTGATCGCCGAATGCCTGTGCGAAGTGGTGCGCGCGCGGAACGAAGGATGGCTGCGCCCGCACGTACACCACACCTACCCCTCCTCGGAACTGCCTGCCGCACTGGCCGCATTGGCCGGGGGCCGCACCAGCGGCAAGGTAGCCGTGCGCTGGGATGGCTGATACTTTTGCGCCGCGATGGCCCCCCAACCGTTCGTGACGAAGCCCCTGGACCAATGGGGACTGGGCTTGGAGCGTCCCCTGCTCATCGCCGGCCCCTGTAGCGCGGAAACGGAAGAGCAGGTGATGGACACGGCACGGGGCATTGTTCGGCACACGCCGCAAGTGAAGGTGTTCCGCGCCGGGATCTGGAAGCCGCGCACGCGACCGGGCGGATTTGAAGGCGTCGGCGATGCCGCCTTGTCCTGGCTGCGCAGGGTGAAGGAAGAGGCCGGCCTGCTCACCATCGTGGAGGTGGCCACCGCCACCCACGTGGAACAAGCCCTCGCCGCCGGCGTGGACATGCTTTGGATCGGCGCGCGCACCACGCCCAATCCCTTCAGCGTGCAGGCCATCGCCGACGCCTTGGAGGGCCTGGACGTGCCCGTGTTCGTGAAGAACCCAATCAACCCGGACCTGCACCTGTGGATCGGTGCGCTGGAGCGGCTCTCCAAGGCGGGCATCACCCGGCTGGCGGCCATCCACCGCGGCTTCAGCTGGTTCGAGCGCACGCCCTACCGGAACAGTCCCATGTGGGAGTTCCCCATCCGCCTGAAGGCCGCCTTCCCCGGCCTGCCGTTGATCTGCGACCCCAGCCACATCAGCGGGCACCCCGGCCGGTTGGGCGAGATCGCCCAGCAGGCCCTGGACCTGAACTTCAGCGGGCTGATGGTGGAAGCGCACCGCGATCCAGCCCAGGCCCGCAGCGATGCCCAGCAACAGATCACCCCGGAGGAACTGGCCACCCTCTTCGGCAGCCTGATCTTCCGGGAGGCCCTGCCCGGCTCGCACCTGCGGGATGAACTCCAAGAATACCGGGACCTGATCGATCAGCTGGACGAGGAGATCGCCCAGAAACTGGCCACCCGGATGGACATCGCCGAGCGCATCGGTGAGTTCAAGCGGGCGCACAACGTGGCCATCCTCCAGCCGGAGCGCTGGGAACGGGTAATGGCCCGCCAGCGTGCCTTGTGCCTGCGCCTCGGACTGGACCCCGGGTTCATCGACGACTTCATGGCCGCCATCCACAACGAGAGCATCCGCCGGCAGACGGCCGTGCCGCACCAGGCCCCCGCTTCAGGATCACGAGGGTCGTTGATGACGGGCGAAGGACCACTGGACATCTGACCTTGGGACCGGCCTACTTTGCAGCGCTCTTCCAAGGCAAGCATCACCCGATGATGAAACAGTACGCGACCGGGGCACTGGCCCTGGCCCTCGCCACCGGCGCGGTGGCACAGCCCGTTTTCACGAACGCCTCCGCAGCGCTCAGCCACAGCGCCAGCAGCGGCGGGTGCATGGCCGTAACGGACATGGACGGTGACGGCCTGGACGACATCGTGCAACTGGACCAGAGCTCGCACGTGTACGTGCTCTACCAGAACGCCAACGGCACCTTCACCACCTTCGACTACGGCAGCGTGGGCGATGAACAATGGGGCTGGGCCATCGCGGACCTGGACAACAACGGCCACAAGGACATCGTGTCCGGCGGCTTCTACGACGGCACGCACTACATCCGCATCACCTCGCGCGGCGTGTACACGCTGAGCCAGCTGGACGGTCCGGATATCTACACCCAATGCATGAGCATCGGCGATGTGGACAACGACGGCCGGGCCGACGTGCTGGCCTGCAACGACGATGGTCCCCCGAACCTCTGGTTCACCAATGCCAGCGGCACACCCGTCAACAACAACGCCTACATCGACTGGGCCACCATTTGTACCGACCTGGCCGGCGACATGAGCGGCAACTACGGCAGCACCTTCACGGACTTCGATAACGACGGCGACCTCGACCTCTACATCAGCCACTGCCGCCAGGGCGTGAACCAGTCCACCGACTGCCGCCGCTGGAACCGCCTTTTCGTGAACGACGGTACCGACCATTACAGCGACCTGGCCGCCGACCACGGCCTGGAGAACCGTTCCCAAAGCTGGACGAGCGACTTCGGCGACTACGACAACGACGGCGACCTCGATGTGGTGACCACCAACCACGACAACACCCTGATGCTGTTCGAGAACGACGGCACCGGCCACTACACCGAGGTGACCGCCGGCAGCGGGCTCGAGGTGAGCGGCTTCTTCCTGCAAGGCCTCTTCCGCGACCTGGACAACGATGGCCACCTCGACATCCTGGTGGCCGGCGGCATCCATGCCTTCTTCAAAGGCAACGGCGACGGCACCTTCACCCGCTACAACAACGTGTTCCCCGCCAACCGGACGATGCACGGCTTCGCCTTCGGCGACCTCAACAACGACGGCTTCGAGGACGTGTACGCCAACTACGGCAAGGATTACGTGGGCGTGGACAACAACTTTCCCGACCGCCTGTGGCTGAACACGCCGAACGGGAACCACTGGTTCAACGTGCAACTGGAAGGCGTGCAGAGCAACCGCGATGCGGTGGGCGCGAAAGTGATCATCACCGGCCCGTGGGGCACGCAGGTGCGCGAGGTGCATGCCGGCGAGAGCTACGGCCTGGTGAACTCCTTCACCTGCCACTTCGGCCTGGGCGCCAGCGACCGGGTGCAGCACCTCACCGTGCGCTGGCCCAGCGGCCTGGAGGAGACCTTCGACGACCTGGCCGCGAACCAGACGGTGACCGTGAAGGAAGGCGTCTGCATCTCGTCCAACGCGGCGATCACCCTTGACGGCCCGGCCGTGGTATGCACCGGTGGGAACGCGCTGACGCTATCCGCCAACACCGGCTTCGAGAACTACCGGTGGAACACCGGCGCCACCACGGAGGCGATCTCCGTAAGCCAGGGCGGCACGTATTGGGTGATCATGGAAAGCAGCGGCGGCTGCCCCGGCCAGGCCAGCATCGCCGTGGCCCAGGATCCCGACGAAACACCCACCATCACCGCCAGCAGCGACCTCACGATCTGCTCCGGTGACCAGTTGACGCTGACCTCCAGCGCCACCGGCGGCAACACCTGGAGCGATGGATCCACCGGCCAGCAACTCGTTGTATCCACGGCGGGCACGTACTCGGTGCAGCACCAGGGCACGTGCGCCTCGTTCACGTCCAGCCCCGTGACCGTGGAGGTACTTTCCGCCCCGGATGCGCCGGTCAGCTCCGACGTTTCCATCCCCGTGAACGCGACGGCGGCCCTGACCGCGGCCGGTGACAGCATCGTGTGGTACGACGCCGCCACGGGTGGCAACGTGGTGGGCACAGGCAACACCTACACCACCCCGGCCCTCAGCGCAACGCGTTCCTACTGGTGCGCCGGTGTGGAACAACACGGCGGCGAACAGGCCCACGGCGGCAAGACCGCCCGCAGCACCTCGACCGGCCAGTACGCGAACAACAACACCTTCTACCTCCTGTTCACCGCCAATGAGGACCTCCTCCTCAAGAGCGTGAAGGTGTATGCGAACGGCGCCGCCAGCCGCACCATCGCGCTGGTGGACGGATCCGACAACAGCATCATCACCAGCGGCACCTTCCAGGTACCCGATGGCGAAAGCCGTGTGCAGCTGGGCTTCCATGTGCCCGCTGGCGGCCCCTACGGCCTGCGCATCACCAGCAACAACCCGCAACTGTGGCGTGACGGGCAGGGCAGCACCATCGCTTTCCCCTACCCGCTCGGCACGCTCGGATCCATCCTCTCCACGAGCGCGACCGGCCCCTCCGCCACCGCCTTCTACTACTTCTTCTACGACTGGGAGGTGGAAGGCACCAGCACCTACTGCACCGGTCCCCGCACCGAAGTGGTGGTGTACGTGGGTTCCACAGGCATTGATGGATCGGCGGCCAGCGCGCTCGCCGTATACCCCAATCCCGCCACCGGCCTGCTGAACATCGACCTCGGCGCCCTCACCGGCCCGGTGGACCTTGACCTGCTGGACATCACCGGCCGCGCGGTGATCAGCCGCCGCGTCCCGGCCGCCAACGGCATCGAGACCCTCGGCCTGGAAGGCATCGCAGCCGGTGGATACGGCCTCCGCATACGCAGCAACGCCGGCACCGTTATCCGCCGCGTGGTGGTGCGCTGATCGTTCGGCCATGAACGCACAGGCACCGGCCAAGGGAACGGCACGCATCGTGGTGATCGGCGCAGGCGGACCGGGGTGCGCCGTGCTCCCTCGCCTGGCCCGCATGCGCATCGCCACCCTAAGCATCGTGGATAGCGGCCGCGTGGAAGCGCACGCCTTGGAGCGCCAACCGCTCTATGAGGGCATGGACATCGGCCATCCGAAAGCGTCCACCGCCGCAATGTGGATGCGCCAGATCCTGGTGACGGGCCGCGTGGTGGCCCACGATGTGTTCCTCGACGCGAGCAACGCGCACGGCCTGCTGCGCGATCATGACGTTGTGGTGGAGAGCGTGGACGATCCGAACACAAAGCAGCTGATCGACCGCGTATGCGGCGAGCTTGGCATCCCGCTCGTGAGCGGCGGCGTGCATCGGGCGCGCGGACACGTGCTCGTGCTGCACGCACCGGGCGAAGGCACCGGGCGCTCACGCGCGGACCTGTTCAACGGAACGCCAGGGATGGACCCCGACAGCCGTGACATGCGCGATGTTCCGCTCGCGGTGCTTGAGGAGCTCGGCAGGCGCATGGCGCAACACACGCATGATCTGTTGAACGGGCGGCCCGTGCAGAACGGCTGCGTCGAGCTTTACGACGACCAGCAACGGCGCTGGGAGGTGATGCGGCCGGCCTGACCGGCACCCTGGGGATCCGAGCGATGCGCGGGCCGGGTACTTTCGCAGGCCGCACGAAGAAGCGCAACGATCATGGTGAACGGCAAGGAGGCGCTGGTGGAGGAGTTCGCCGTGCATCGCCTCGGTGGAGAGAACAAGGACAATGCCTTCAGCGACTTCACGGTCACGCTCAAGGGCGAGGAGGAACAGGAGTTCCTGCGCAGGCTGCTGCTGAAGCCCTTCGCCAACATGGCCTTCACGGGCGAGTTCACGCACGCCGTCGGGCTGGAGTACAACGTGCTGCATGGCCTGTGCACGAAGCTCCAGGCCGGCGAGGACCTGCTGGCCTGTTCCGAGGCCATCGCGAAGCACCTGATCGGCGTATCGCAACACCACAAGATCAAGGGGGGCGACCTTTTCGTGGCGAAGTTCAGCGGCGTGCAGATCGGCAGCGCGGTGCATGAGGCCGTGGGCATCCACAAGTTCGATGAGAAGGAGGTCTTCATCGAAAGCAAGGTGGCGGGCGGCGGCATCGAGCTCAGCATGAAGCGCGGCATCGGCAACAACCGCCCGAACAAGGCCTGCCTCGTGGTGTTCACGCCCGGCAGCCCCACGCTCTTCGTCATCGACGACGGCACGAACACCGAGTACTGGCAGCAGGACTTCATCGGCCACCGCCCGAAGAACGACCACGTGAACAGCACGAGCAACCTGCTCGACCTCACGCGATCGTTCATCACGCAACAGCTGCCGCAGGACTTCACGGTGGCCAAGGCCGACCAGATCGACCTGCTGAACCGATCGGTGCAGTACTTCAAGAGCCACGACGCGTTCGACAAACAGGCGTTCGCGGAGGAGGTGTTCCAGGAAGAGGCCGCGATCCGCTCCTTCAACCAGTACAGCGACCGGTTCCAGCACGAGCACAACGTGGAGATCCAGGACGGGTTCGAGATCTCCGCCCACGCCGTGAAACGCCAGGCGCGCATCTTCAAGAGCGTGCTGAAGCTGGACAAGAACTTCCACATCTACATCCACGGCGACCGCAACAGGATCGAGCAGGGCGTGGATGCCGACGGACGGAAGTTCTACAAGATCTATTACGACGAGGAGCGCTGATACCGCGCGGGCCACGCACGGCCGGAAGCTACCTTGCCCGCGCTCTTCCGACCGGACCCTTCATGGCAACGACCGAACGCACACGCTGTCCCTGGTGCCTCAAGGACGACATCTACATGCGCTACCACGATGAAGTGTGGGGCGTGCCCGAGCACGACGACCGCCGCCTCTTCGCGAAGCTGATCCTCGATGGCGCGCAGGCCGGGCTGAGCTGGTACACCATCCTGGTCCGCACCGAAAGCTATGCGAAGGCCTACCACGACTGGGATGCGAAGAAGATCGCCACGTACGGCGAGAAGGACATCGAGCGGCTGATGAACGATCCCGGATCATCCGCAACCGCGCCAAGATCATGGCGTCGATCGGCAACGCGCAGGCCTACCTGCGGATCATGGAGGATGGCCCCGGCTCCTTCGACCGCTTCCTGTGGAAGCACGTGGGCGGAAAGACCATCGTGAACGACGGCAAGCACGGCATCCCCGTATCGACCCCGGAAAGCGATGCCCTGAGCAAGGACCTGAAGAAGCACGGCTTCAAGTTCGTCGGCACCACCATTGTCTATGCCTTCATGCAGGCCGTGGGCATGGTGGACGACCACATGCCGGCCTGTTGGCGCCGCCAACAGAAATAGGGATCGGCCGCCGCCAACATCCCGCCTTGCAAAACCGCTTTCCCGGACCTGCGTAGAAGGGTGCCACCACCCCATATTCGTGGAGTAGACGCCATTCTCCAGCGGCATGCTTTTCAACTCCGTCGAGTTCGGCGTATTCCTGCCGCTGGTCTTCCTGCTGTACTGGTCCGTCTTCAACCGCTCGCTGCGGGCGCAGAACCTCTTCCTGTTCGCGGCCAGCGCCTTCTTCTATGCCTGGTGGGACTGGCGTTACCTGGGCCTGGTCTTCTTCAGCGCCGGTATCGACTACCTCGTCGTGCTGGCCCTCGAACGTACCGACCGGAAAGGCCGCCGGAAGCTGCTCCTGGCCATCAGCCTGGTGACGAACCTGGGGCTGCTGGGCTTCTTCAAGTACTACGACTTCTTCATCACCAGCTTCAATGAGGCGTTCACGCTGCTCGGCCGGCCGTTGCACCTTAGCACTTTGCGCCTGGTGCTGCCGGTGGGGATCAGCTTCTACACCTTCCAGAGCCTCAGCTACACGATCGACGTGTACCGCAGGCACATGAAAGCCTGCCGCGATCCGTTCACCTACTTCCCCTTCATCCTCTTCTTCCCCCAGCTGATGGCCGGTCCCATTGAACGGGCCTACCACCTGCTGCCGCAGTTCCAGGCGCCGCGGGTGTTCAACGAGGCGGCGGCCCGCGACGGGCTGCGGCAGATCCTCTGGGGCCTGTTCAAGAAAGTGGTGGTGGCCGACAATTGCGCGTACTACGTGGACCTGGTCTACAACGACCCGGCGCACCATTCCGGCAGCGCGGCGGTGCTGGCCACGCTCCTGTTCACCTTCCAGATCTACAGCGATTTTTCGGGCTATTCGGACATCGCCCTGGGCAGCGCGCGGTTGATCGGGTTCGACCTCATGCGCAACTTCGCCTTCCCGCTCTTCGCCCGCGACGTGGGTGAGTTCTGGCGCCGCTGGCACATCAGCCTGAACACCTGGTTCCGCGATTACCTCTACATCCCCCTCGGCGGCAGCCGTGGCGGCCGGTGGTCCATCGCGCGCAACACGATGATCATCTTCCTCGTGAGCGGCCTGTGGCACGGCGCAAACTGGACCTTCGTGATCTGGGGCGCCATCAACGGGCTCTACTTCCTGCCGTCGATCCTGCGCAAGCGCCACCGCCGCTTCATGGACATCCTGGCACAGGACCGGTGGTGGCCCACCTTCTTCGAGCTGCGCCACATGGCGGTCACCTTCACGCTCATCGCGTTCACGCGCATCTTCTTCCGTTCACCCGACCTGCACACGGCATGGACCGTGCTCCGCAGGATCTTCTCGCGCAGCCTGTTCGGCCCGCTCGGCCTCCCCTACCCGCACTACCTGGTGGAATGCCTGGTGCTCACCGCGATGATGTTCACCTTCGAGTACCTGCAGCGCCACAAGCGGCACGGCCTCGAACTGGACGGCGGCCGCGAGCGCCCCATGCGCTGGGCGCTCTACCTGCTGCTGGTGTGCATCATCATCAAGTACGCGCCGATCGGCGGCGGCGAGTTCATCTATTTCCAGTTCTGATGGCCCGCTTCCTCCATAATGCCTGCGTGTTCGGCCTGATCTGCCTGCTGGCGCTGGCGGCCTTCGTGTTCCGTTACCGCGCCTACGTGCCGGCACCGCGCATCACCACCAACATCTCGCTGAACGCCAAGCTGCACCTGCTGAAGGAGCGGCGCGGCCAGCGCGTGGACGTGCTCGCCTTCGGCTCCAGCATGACCTTGAACAACCTCAGCAGCCGCGCGGTGCTGGAAGCCCTCGGCGACAGCAGCTACCTGAACCTGGGGGCCTGGGGCATGGACGTGCGGCAATGCCTGCACCTGGCGCGCATCGTAGTGCCCCAGGTGCGTCCGCGCGTGGTGCTGATGGTGACGAACATGGGCGACTTCAGCGGGTCGGCGGAACGCTTCCCCATGGACAGCGCGCGCATCACGAACTACCTCGGCGAATGGTCGGAGACGGGCGCCTACCTGCGCACCCGCGATGCCGGCTACTACCTGCGCCAGATGGAGCTGAACGCGGTGCGCATGAACGACCCGGGCAACTACGAACGCCTGGTGTTCGACCGCTTCGGCGGCGTGGAACTGGAGGTGCCCCCGGACCGCGTTGACCCGGACCGCTACAACAAGCGGCCGCCCGAACGGCAGGAACTGCTGGACGACCACTACCAGGCGCTGCAATGCCTGGCGGAATACCTGCACGACCGGGGCATCCGCTTCATCGTGCTGCGATCGCCCTACCGCGACGGCCTGCGCGATGCGCACACGGACAGCACCCTGGCCTGGCACGGCGCGCGCCTGCGCACCACCCTCGCCGCCCATGGCGGCACCGTTTGCGACGTGAGCGGCCGGTCCTGGCCGGACAGCCTCTTCTGTGACTACGGCCACATGAACGCGCACGGGGCCTACCTCTTCTCGCACGGCTGCCTCCAGGAGCTGCTGCCCGCCCGGCGCTGATACCATCTTGGATCACGGATCGGTCCAGAGATGCGCCGCCATTTTTTCGCAGGGCGATACGAGAGAGCCGTTGCGTAGCGGCCTCCTGCGCGCCATAGCCGCTTCGGCGACGGAGCGGGCTACGGAGCGGATCCTCGGAGAAGCCATGCGAAAAAAGGGCCAGCAGATCGGATCGATCCGTGGTCCAAGATGGTATGGCGGGCGGCTAACTTGCACCCGTGCCGCACGCCCGCCGCAACGCGCTCATCCTCCTGCACGTCTCGGTGTTCATCTGGGGTTGGACGGGCATCCTCGGCAAGCTCATCCAGCAGCCCGTGGGGCACCTGGTGTTCACGCGCACGCTCATCGGCCTGGCGGGCCTGGTGGCGGTGGGGCTGGTGATGCGCAAGCCCATCGGGCCGGGCACGCCGGAACTGTGGAAATACCTGGGCACGGGCCTCATCATCGCCGTGCACTGGATCACCTTCTACGGCGCCATCAAGATCGGCTCGGCCTCCATTGCCGCGGCCTGCCTCAGCACCTCCACCGTGTTCACCGCCATCCTGGAACCGTTCTGGTTCAAGCGCCGCATCCGCTCGTACGAAGTGGTGCTGGGCCTGATCGTGGTGGCCGCGCTGCTGCTGATCTTCGGGCTGGAGAGCGGCCATCGCACCGCCATCGTGGTGGCCACGTTGAGCGCCCTGCTGTCCGCGTGGTTCAACACGATCAACGGCGTGCTCGTGAAGCGCGACGACGCCCTGCGCATCGGGCTGTACGAGATGGCGGGCGCGCTGGCGGTGGTGGGCATCTGGCTGGCCGCAACGAAGGATCCGCCGCCCGCCTTGTGGGAGCTGCCCGCGCGGGACCTTATCGGCCAATTGGTGCTCGGCCTGGTCTGCACCACGTTCGCTTTCCTCGCGGGCATCGTCGTGATGAAGCAGCTCACGCCCTTCACCGTGATGCTGGCGGTGAACTTGGAACCGGTGTACACCATCCTTATCGCCCTGCTGCTCTGGCCCGAGAGCGAGCGCCTGCATACGGGCAGCTACCTCGGCATCGCGCTCATCCTGCTCTGCCTGTTCGGCAACGGCTGGCTCCAGCGCCGCACCCTGAAGAACGCCGATGGCCCGGCGGTGCTCACCGAGTAATGCGCTGCTACAGAACACGGACCTTTGCACCATGACCCGCGCCGCCCGCCTCCTGTTGTCCATCGGTGCCCTGCTGCTGGTGTTCTCCATCACCCGCGAGGTCTACCGGCCCGCTCCTTCATCAGAGCAGGTCTCCGGCACCATGCTGCTGGAACGCGTGCGGCCCGTGCTGAAGCTGGTGACCGTGGAAGGCGACTTCAGCGAACTGTACGACCACACCGATAGCTGGACCTACAACCAACTGCTGGCCGGACTGCCGGGCTTCCGCAAGCGCGCCATCATCCGAGTGAAGGCCCGCGTAAGCGTGGGCTACGACCTGAACGGACTGAAGGTGAGCACCGATGAGGCCACGCATACCCTGCGCCTGGACGCGCCACCCAAACCCCAGGTGCTTTCCGTGGAACACGACCTGGACTACTACGACCTGGACGAGGGCCTTTTCAACCATTTCTCACCACAGGAACTGACCGCCATGAGCGCCAAGGCCAAGCAGAAGGTGCTCGACCAGCTGCCCGCCAGCGGCCTTTTCGCCGAGGCCGAGAAGCAGCGCGACGACATCGTGGCCGTGGTCCGTTCATTGGCGGAAAGCGCCGGATGGAAGCTCGAGCTCGGCTGGGCGCCGAAGGACGGGCGTACGCTGCTCCAGGGACGGGGGCAGTAGGCAGGAGGCAGTAGCCCAGGAGGCAGTAGCCAGGTGGCAGGAGGCAGGGGCAGGAGCGGGATGGTCGCGCTGACCGCTGCGCCTGCCTATTGCCCCTGCTGCCTGCAGCCTGCCCCTGCCTCCTGCACCTGCCAACTGAAAGGGGGGCGGTAACTTCGCGCGCCATGTCCGCACCTGTCGTGCTTTCTCCCGCCACGTACTGCCCTTCCCTCACGCGCTACGAGCGCTGGCGGACCCGCGAGGTGCCCATCGGCGGCATCGGCATCGGCGGGGGCAACCCGATCCGCGTGCAGAGCATGACCACCACGGACACGCTGGACACCGCGGCCACCGTGGCGCAGAGCATCCGCATGATCGAGGCCGGTTGCGAGCTGGTGCGGATCGACCGCGCCCAGCAAGAAGGAGGCGGAGAACCTTGCGGCCATCAAGAAGGAGCTGCGTGCCGCGGGCTTCGATACGCCTCTGGTGGCCGACATCCACTTCACGCCGAACGCCGCCGAGATCGCCGCGCGCATCGTGGAGAAGGTGCGCGTGAACCCCGGCAACTACGCCGACAAGAAGAAGTTCGAGCAGCGCGAGTACACCGACTCGCAGTACGACGAGGAACTGGAGCGCATCCGTGAGCGCTTCACGCCGCTGGTGCGCATCTGCAAGGAGCACGGCACCGCCATGCGCATCGGCACCAACCACGGCTCGCTCAGCGACCGCATCCTGAACCGCTACGGCGACACGCCGCTCGGCATGGTGGAAAGCGCGTTCGAGTTCCTGCGCATCTGCCGCGACGAGGACTACCACCGCATCGTGCTGAGCATGAAGGCCAGCAACCCGCAGGTGATGGTGCAGGCCTACCGCCTGCTCGTGCACAAGATGATGGCCGAAGGCTGGGACTATCCGCTGCACCTGGGCGTTACCGAAGCGGGCGACGGCGAGGACGGCCGCGTGAAGAGCGCAGTGGGCATCGGCGCCCTGCTGGAGGACGGCCTGGGCGACACCATCCGCGTGTCGCTCACCGAAGAGCCCGAAGCGGAGATCCCCGTGGCGAAGGCGCTCGTGGATCGCTACGCGGCGCGGCGCGGGCATGCATCCATCCCGGAAGTGCGGCACGTGCCGATCGATCCCTTCTCGCACACGCGCCGCCCCACCCATGAAGTGCTGAACATCGGCGCGCGCCACGTACCGGTGGTGATGGCCGACCTCAGCGCCAAGGAGCGCATCACACCCGCATCGCTCTTCGCGTGGGGTTACCACTACAGCGTACCGCTGGACAAGTGGAACCTCACCGACCAGGCCTGCGATTATCTGTTCATCGGCGATCGTCAACTGGACTTCGAGATCCCCGGGACGCTGGGCGTGGTGCAGGAACACACCGCCTGGCTGAAGGACCGCGCAAAGCCGCGCCACTACCCGTTCATCTGGATCAAAGACCTTGAACGCGGGGCGCTGCTACACCCCGAGATCAACTTCGTCTTCGCCCCAGCCATCGACCTGACCGAGGAACGGATCGCCCTGCTGAAGGCGGACAAGCGTTGCGTACTGGTCCTGTCCACGATGGACCAGCACGGCTACGCCGATCAACGTGCGGCTTTCTTCCGCTTGATGGACGCGGGCTGCGACGTGCCGGTGATCATCGCGCGCGGCTATCCCGGCATGAACGCCGAACGGCTGTTACTGTACAGCAGCACGGACCTGGGCGCCTTGCTGCTCGATGGCCTCGGCGACGGCGTGATGATCCAGGCGGGCGGTGCGGCCGGTGACGATGTGGTGGACCGCACGGCCTTCGGCATCCTGCAGGCCACGCGCACGCGCATCAGCAAAACGGAATACATCAGCTGCCCGAGCTGCGGCCGCACGCTCTTCGACCTACAGGAGACCACGGCGCGCATCCGCGCCCGGACGAGCCACCTCAAGGGCGTCAAGATCGGCATCATGGGCTGCATCGTGAACGGCCCCGGCGAGATGGCCGACGCCGACTACGGCTACGTGGGCACCGGCCCCGGTGTGATCACACTCTACAAGGAGAAGGACGTGGTGAAACGCAACGTGCCTGCGGCCCAGGCGGTGGACGAGCTCATCGCCTTGATCAAGGCCGGCGGCGACTGGGTGGAAGCCTGAGCTTGGGCCATGACCCCGGCCCTTGCGGCACGGGGCTTGCTCGATAACTGGGCTGCTTCCTAGCTTTCGGCCTCATTCCAGACCCCCATGCGTGCATTGCTGCTTTCGCTCGTGATCGCCGTGCCCACCCTGTTGAGCGCCCAATGGGACAAGCTCACGGTGGACAACCTCGTGGAAATGATGACCGGTTCCTTCACCAGCGCTGACCAGGCGAAGCGGGACACCAACTACGCCAACGTGGAAGTGGAAACGGTGCGCATCTGGCCCCAGGAGACCAAGGGCGCATGGCTCTACACGGAAGAGGCCGACGCCGATGACAAGGCCCACCCGTACCGCCAGCATCTGCTCCTGCTGAAACAGGTGAACGACACCATCTTCCAAGGCTTCCAATACGAGCTCGACAGCATGCAGCTCTACATGGGTGCCTACAAGGACCTTACGCGCTTCGATAAGCGTGCTCCGGCCGATGCCCACCTGCTCAAGGGATGCACTATGACGATCATCTGGAACAAAGGCACCTTCGGCGGATCCACCAACGGCGAGGATTGCCTGAACAAGAAGGATGGCGCCAACTATGTCGTCATGGACATGACCATCGGCATAGATGGCATCGTAAGCTGGGAACGCGGCTTCGATGCCCGGGGCAACCAGATCTGGGGCTCGGGGATCGGAGGATACGAGTTCCTCCGCAAGTAGCGTCCCTCAACCGAGGTATCCCTTTATCGCGGCCACATAGGCCTCAAAGGCCTTCAGTCCTTTCGCGTTCAGTACGCACAGCGTGTTGGGGTAGTTGTCCTTGAAGCTCTTGGTCACGTCGATGTAGCCGGCCTCCTTCAGCTTGGTCAGCTGCACGCTCAGGTTGCCGCGCGTGGCACCCGTGCGCTCGAGCAGGAAGTTGAAGTCGGCACCCTCCACGCTCACCAGCAGGCTCACCACCGCCAGCCGCAGCTGGTTGTGCAGCACCGGGTCAAGCGGTGCGAAGGGCATCCTCCTGGCGTTTGAGCATGAGGCCGGGCAGCAGGTAGCCGAAGACCATGGCACCGATGTAGAGCCATACCATCACCGTCTGCGGCACGAAATAGCACACCGCACCAAGCACCCAGAACAGCACGCCACCCAGGATCAACGGGCGGAACCGCATGAGCTGGCCCGTGGTGACGGTGGGCAGCCCCGTGAGCACCAGGATGGAGCCCATCGGCATCGTGTGATCGCTGCTCGCGCTGGCGATCATGGTGATGAGCAGGGTGGCCACGAAGGCCATCCAGAGCCACATGATCACCCGGTCCATCATCGTGGCCACGTGCGTGCGACGGCCTTCCCTGCTGCCGTGGATGAACGACAGGATGCCGCCGAGGACACCCACCGCCGGCCAGGCGAAGCCGCCGTTCGGGCTGCCGTTCAGCACCATCACGTAGTTGAAGAGCATCGCCACGATCAGCAGCACCCCCCACAACAGGAAGTAGTAGCTCTGGCGGTGAAAGCTCCGTTTCGCCTGGCCGATCATCTCTTCGATCAGCTTCAGGCTTTGGGCGGGGGTCATCTCGTGGTCCATGGCGTAGTCGTTGATGATGCAAATATAGACTAGTTTATTATATAAACTAAACAGGGCTGTAAAGATCTCTGATGACCATTGCGTCGTCATGTTCAGAACGTGGCGCTGCTCACCCGCTGCGCTTCATGCTCGGCGTGATCGAGCTTCGCCAGCAGGCCATCGCGCACCTGATCGAACGCGGCCTTTTCCGTAGCAGGCACGGGCTCCGCACTGGGGAACTCCTCGCGCCGCGGATCCACCTGCTCGCCGTTCTTCCAGAAGCGGAAACACACATGGGGGCCGGTGGCCAGCCCGGTGCTGCCCACCTCCCCGATGGTCTGGCCCTGCTGCACGCGCTGCCCGTTCTTCACCAGGATCTTGCGCATGTGCAGGTATTGCGTTTCGTAGATGCCGTTGTGGCGGATCTTCACGAAGTTGCCGTTGCCCGCCGAGTAGCCGGCCTTCTCCACCACGCCATCGCCCACGGCAAGGATCGGCGTGCCATAGGGCGAGGCATAGTCGGTGCCCAGGTGCGCCTTGTAACGCTTCTGCACCGGATGGAACCGCCGCAGGGTGAACCCGGAGGAGATGCGGCTGTACTTGAGCGGCGCTTTCAGGAAGGCCTTGCGCAGGCTGTTGCCCTCGGCGTCGTAGTAGGCCAGCGCGCTGCCTTCCCCGAAGCGGAACGCCTCACGGGTGTAGCTGCCTTCGTAGCGCACGCCGAGCACGTCGGGCGCGCCGTACGGTCGTCCGTCCACGGTATGCTGGCGGTACACCACGGTGAAGCGGTCGCCTTTCTGGATGCGGTAGAAGTCCACCGTCCAGGCGAACACCTCGCTCAGCTTCACCGTCAGCGCGGGATCCACGCCCGCCTTCTGGAGGTCGCTCCACAGCGCGCCGGTCACCGCCACGCTCACGCTCTTCTCTTCGGTGCGCACCTCGCGCCGGCCCACCTGCACGTCCATGGGCGGGCGCAGCGCGAAGACCACGTGCTCCACCTGGTCCGCTTCGTACACGAAATAGCTCGGCACGCGCGCGTCATCGTCGGTGAAGATGAGCGCGAAGGGATGGCCCGCCCGCATCCTGTGGATGTCGAACACCGGCGCGGCCAGCTTCACCAGGCTGTCGATCGTGGCCGGGGCCAGGCCATGCGCGCTGAGCAGGTCGCTGAAGGTGGCGCCCGCGGGCACCTTCTCCTGCTCCATCACGAAGCCGTCCAGTGGGATGCCGTAGGCGCTGGGCGGATCGGGGATGGTGTCCTCCACCACCGACGGCTCCTGCACATATTCCACGTGCGGCGACACGTCCACCCCGACATACACGTACGCTGCGGCCAGCGCCAGCAACACGCTCCCCCCGATGATCCGAAGTTTCTTCCCCCCCATGGATGCACAAGGAACGACGAGGCCCCGGCGATAACGCCGGGGCCTCTTGGATCATTTCAACAGGTGGCACGGGAAACCTATTCCCGCGCGATGGGGTTCGCCAACCCTTCATAGCCGCTCAGTTCCATCTTGATCGAGCCCACCAGGATCTTCGCCTGGGCCAGCACCGGGATGTGGTTGGCATCGTCGGTGATCCACACGTTGAGGTCGTCGTTCGACTTGAACACGCGGCCCTCCTGCACGATGGGCTGGAACTTCAGCGTGCGGTACCTGCCATTGCGCAGCTTCACCGTTTCCTTGCCGATGTACTTCATCTTCAGCGGCCAGTTCTGGTCGTCCATGAAGAGGTCCACGGTGAACTCGTCCCCTTCCTTCACGTGGCTCAGGTCGAAGGTGCGGGCGAAGTAGAACGCACTGATCATGTCCTGCACGCCGGGCGGCGTATCGTGCGTCTCTTTCTTCTGCGTGGTCACCTGGCGCCGGTGCTGCATGTACAGGTAGTCCTGGCTGAAGGTATAGCCCCCTTCGTCCACGCGGCGGGTGAACACCCAGGGGAACACCCCTTTCTCATCGAACCAGCTCTCATAAAGGTCGTCCACCTTGTAGAAGGCCTTGAACGCCCCCACGCTCTTGCCCCGGCCCACCGCATGCAGGATCTTCCGCCCTTGGATCTCGCGGTCGCTCGCCTGTAGCTCCAATGTGGCCTCCCCGGCGTTCAGCAGGCCATAGTGCAGGATGTAGGTGAGCTTCTCGCCCGCTTTGAACGCCTTGTGGTCCAGGATGCGCAGCGGATACACCTTCGAGGTGTTCTTCTCCACCACTTCGCTGCCGCCCTGCGCGAACCCGAAGGACAACAAGCAGGCCCCCGCGAGGGCGATGATCGTCTTTCGTGCCATGTCCACCCTTGGGCAAACGGGATGCCGATCCAGCCAAGCCCCATACAGCAGCGTACCTTCCATGATCATCAGGTGGTTGCGACCCGAACATAACGCGCCAAGGTGGCGGTCGGTACGCTATACCACGATATTCACGATGCGCTTGGGCACCACGATCACCTTCTTCGGGGCCTTGCCTTCCAGGCGCTGTTGCACCTCGGGGTCGGCCAGCACCTGCGCCTCCACTTCCTCTTTGCTCAGCGCGATGGGGAATTCCAGTTGCAGGCGCGTCTTCCCGTTGAAGCTGATGGGGTAGCTGAAGCTGTCCTCCACCAGGTACTGCGCGTCCCACTTCGGCCAGGGCGCCTTGGTGACACTTTCCGGATGCCCCAACTGTGCCCACAATTCCTCAGCGATGTGCGGCGCGAACGGCGCCAGCGCGATCACCAGCGGTTCCAGGATGTCGCGCTTGTGGCACTTCAGTTCCTGCAGTGCGTTCACGGCGATCATGAACTGGCTCACGCTGGTGTTGAAGGACATCTTGTCGATGTCCTCGGTAATCTTCTTCAGGGTGGCGTGCAGGATCTTCAGCTCAGCCTTGGTGGGGGCATCGTCCAGTAGGTCGACCCGGTGGGTCGACGCTACGGGTGTATTGTCCGATGATCCGGCGTGGAACAGGTTCCAGAATTTCCGCAGGAAACGGAACGTGCCTTCGATGCCGTTGGTGTCCCACGGCTTGCTCTGCTCCAAGGGGCCGAGGAACATCTCATACAGGCGCAGGGTGTCGGCACCGTACTTGGCGATGATGTCGTCGGGATTGACGACGTTCAACTTGGACTTGGACATTTTCTCAACTTGGCGAGTGACCAGCAGTTCTTCTCCGCCATCATGTGGCATATAGACCCACGTCCTCTGCTCGCTGAGTTCTCGCTTCCATTGCGTAAGCGCTTCCATCGGAACGCGCCCTGCTTCGACCATTGAAATCGGGATATGTTTTAATCCAATCTCGAAGGAGAAATCTTTACCATCAAGTTCTGCATTGAGACTATTCAACAATTCTCGAATGCCTTCCCTGGTTTCCTCGTTTAGCTCTGGTCGATCGCTCCAATCCCATGAAATCAAAATCTCAGGCCTGCTACTTTGCCAGTCTTCGAACGAATCTGAAGGTTTCTCTGTATTTAGAGAAATCTGGGTCACCCGAGTTATGAAAGCAGAATTGCCCGTAATCATCCCCTGGTTCACCAGCTTCTTCGCGGGTTCATCAAAGGGGATCAACCCAAGGTCGAAGAGGAACTTGGTCCAGAAGCGGAAGTACAGCAGGTGGCCGGTGGCGTGTTCGCTGCCACCCACGTAGAGGTCGATCTGTTTCCAGTAATCCACGGCTTCGGGCGAGGCGAAGCGGTCCGTGTTGCGCGGATCCATGTAGCGCAGAAAATACCAACTGCTACCGGCCCAGCCGGGCATGGTAGTGGTCTCGAGCGGGTATTTCGGCCTCACCCCCGACCCCTCTCCGGGGGAGAGGGGAGGCGAATACGTCCAATCCTTCGCACGCGCCAAGGGCGGTTCGCCATCCTCCGTGGGCAGGAACTTGTCCACTTCGGGCAATTCCAAGGGCAGCTCGCTTTCGGGCAGCGGGTACGGGATGTCGTCCTTGTAGTAGATCGGGATGGGTTCGCCCCAGTAGCGTTGGCGGCCGAACGCGGCATCGCGCAGGCGGTAGTTGATCTTGCCCTGCCCGGCACCGATCCGCTCCAACTCTTCAATGGCGTGCGTGATGGCTTGCGGCACCTTCAGTCCTTTCAAGAAGCCCTCGCTGCTGATGGTGGCATCCTTGCGTTCATCGGCCTCCTTCCCGATGTCAGCATCTTCCGTCACCGCGATGATCGGCAGGCCGAAGTGCTTGGCGAAGCGCCAGTCGCGCTGATCGCCGCCGGGCACGGCCATCACCGCGCCGGTGCCGTAACCGCCGAGTACGTAATCGCCCACCCACACGGGCACATCGGCCCCGGTGAAGGGGTGCTTCGCGTAGCTGCCGGTGAACACGCCGCTCACCTTGTCCACCTCGGCCTGGCGTTCGCGCTCGCTGCGGTTCTTGGCCTTGGTGACGTAGGCCTCCACTTCGGCGCGGCGGTCGGGCGTGGTGAACTTGCCCATCAGCACATGCTCGGGCGCGAGGGTGAGGAAGGAGACACCGAAGAGCGTATCCGGGCGCGTGGTGAACACCTCGATGAAGTCGTCGCCCACGGGGAAGCGCACAGTGGCGCCTTCGCTCCGCCCGATCCAATTCCGCTGTGCCTCCTTGATGCTCTCGCTCCAATCCAGCTCGTTCAGCCCATCGAGGAGCCGTTGGGCGTAGGCCGTGATGCGCAGGCTCCATTGCGGCATGCGCTTGCGTTCCACGGGGTGGCCGCCGCGCTCGCTCACGCCGTCCTTCACCTCGTCGTTGGCGAGCACGGTGCCGAGGGCGGGGCACCAGTTCACCCATGCATCGCTGAGGTACGCCAGCCGGAAGTGCTGCAACACCATCTGCTTGGTGCGCTCATCGAACGCCTTCCACTCCTCGGCGCTGAACTCGCCGATGAACTCCTCCTCGTCGCCGGTGAGCACGCTGGCATCCTGGCCCATGCAGCCCTGCGCCTCGAAGCGCGCGATGAGCTCGCTGATGGGACGGGCCTTGTCGGCGCGGGGATCGTACCAACTGTTGAAGAGCTGCAGGAAGATCCATTGCGTCCACTTGTAGAAGGAAGGATCGCAGGTGCGCACTTCACGCTCCCAATCGAAACTGAAGCCGATGGCATCCAGCTGCTGGCGGTAGCGGGCGGCGTTCTCCTCGGTGGTCTTCGCGGGGTGCTGGCCGGTCTGGATGGCATACTGCTCAGCGGGCAGGCCGAAGCTGTCGTAGCCCATGGGGTGCAGCACATTGAAGCCGTTGTGCCGCTTGAAGCGGGCCACGATGTCGCTGGCGATGTAGCCGAGCGGGTGCCCCACGTGCAGCCCGGCCCCGCTGGGATAGGGGAACATGTCGAGCACGTAGTACTTGGGCTTGGACGGATCGTTCTCGACGTGGTAGGTCCGGTCGGCCTTCCATTTCTGCTGCCACTTCTTCTCGATGCCCTGCGGGTCGTACTGCATGTGTTCGGCTGAAAGCCCGCGAAGTTAGGCGGGGCGTGGGTCACCCTTCGGCAAGCTCAGGGTGACATCCTGGGACTGTCATGCTGAGCCTGCCGAAGCAGACAGCCCCCACGGAACTCACAACGTCCGCTTGACAATGTGTGGCGTTCCCGTGTCATGGGGATGCACCCGGAAATAACTTCGCCGCCCTACGATGTCCACCGAACGCTTCATCAAGGCCCGCACGCGCAGCAGCAACGTGGGCACGGTCATCGGTATCACCCTGGTGCTGCTGATGCTGGGCGTGCTGGGTTTCCTGCTGCTGAACGCCCGCACCCTAGAGCGCCACTTCAAGGAGAACGTCCAGGTGGACATCTTCCTGAAGCGCGACCTGAAGGAGGTGGACGTGATGAAGTTCCGCAAGCGGCTGGACACCGAGCCCTTTACCCGCGAAACGCGCTACGTGACCGCGGACGAGGCGGCCGAGCAACTGAAGAAGGACCTGGGCGAGGAATTCCTTGGTATCCTAGGCACCAACACGCTGAAGCCTTCCATCGAACTGAAGGTGACCGAGGCCTACAGCCTGCCGGACAGCCTGCGGTGGGTGGCCGAACACCTGCGCAAGGACCCCAACGTGGACGAAGTGCAGTACAACGCCGTGGTGGTGGAGAACATCGACGCCAACATGGGCAAGCTCCGCTGGGCCCTGCTGCTGTTCAGCGCGCTGCTGCTGGTGATCGCCGTGGCGCTGATCAACAACACCATCCGACTGGCGATCTACAGCAAGCGCTTCCTCATCCGCACCATGCATCTGGTGGGCGCCACGAGCTGGTTCATCAAGCGGCCCTTCATCGTCACCAGCCTGTGGCAGGGGCTCATCGCCGCCGTGCTGGCCATCGGCCTGCTGGTGGGCGTGATCCAGTTGTGCCTGCATTTCGTGCCCGACCTGCGCTCGCTCATCCAGCCCGTGCCCCTGGCCATCCTGCTGGCGGGGGTCGTGCTGGCAGGCCTGGTGATCTCCCTGCTTTCCACGTGGTTCGCCGTGCGGCGCTACCTTCGCATGAACACGGACGAGCTGAACTGGAGCTGATACGCCTTCGCCGGGCTTACGGCGATATGCACATGGCCGACGCACACAAGGACGAACTGGCGTTCACCCGCCTCAACTACCGCCTGCTGTTGATCGGCATCGGCATCCTCATCCTGGGCTACATCCTCATGTCCGGCGGGGGCAGCGGCGACCCGAACGTGTTCAACAAGGACGAGATCTTCAGCGCGCGCCGCATCACCGTGGCGCCCATCGTCTGCCTCATCGGCTACCTCTTCCTGGCCTACGCCATCATGAAGAAGCCGGGCGCGGACCGTTCCGCCTAGTGCGCTCTTGTCCAAAGGTCCTGAAGGCCCCAGCCCTCGGACGTTACACGCTCCATCAAGCGGCCCACCTCCTGTTGCATGACGCTTCTCCAAGCCATCCTGATCGCCATCGTCGAGGGCCTTTCCGAGTTCCTGCCCATCAGCAGCACCGGCCACATGATCATCGCCGAGCACCTGCTGAAGGTGCCGAACGACGCCTTCACCAAGCTGTTCACCGTGTGCATCCAGTTCGGGGCCATCCTCAGCGTGCTGGTGCTCTACTGGAGGCGTTTCCTGCAAGGCATCCCCTTCTACGTGAAGCTGTTCATCGCCTTCCTTCCCGCGGCGGTGATCGGCAAGCTCTTCGGAGATGACATCGACCTGCTGCTGGAGAACGTGACGGTGGTGGCCGTGGCCCTGCTGCTGGGCGGCATCGTGCTGCTCTTCATCGACAAGTGGCTCGACCCGAAGCACGAGGTGGACGTGACGCCCAAGCGCGCCTTCACCATCGGCCTCTTCCAGTGCCTCGCCCTGGTCCCCGGCGTATCGCGCTCGGCGGCCACCATCATCGGCGGCATGTCGCAAAAGCTTACCCGCACGCAGGCGGCGGAGTTCAGCTTCTTCCTGGCCGTGCCCACCATGGCCGCCGCCAGCGGCTACAAGCTGCTGAGGGCCATCCTGGAGCGCGCAGGCATCACGGAGGGCGACCACCTCGCCGACAAGCTCCACAAGGCCCAGGGCGTGATCGCGCAGGGGCTGCATTCGGAGCGCTTCACCCTGCTAATCGTGGGCAACCTGGTGGCCTTCGTGGTGGCCATGCTCGCCATCCGGTTCTTCATCGGTTTCCTTACCCGGCACGGCTTCCGTGTATGGGGCTGGTACCGCATCGCGCTGGGTGCGGTGCTCCTGGTGCTCATCGCCTTCGGCGCAGACCTGGCCGTGGTGTGACCATGGAGGGACCCTTCGATCCCCAGGCCGGGGCCATCCTGCTGGTGGACAAGCCCACCACCTGGAGCAGCTTCGACGTGGTGAAGAAGCTGCGCGGAGCACTGCGCATCCTCACCGGCCACCGCATCAAAGTGGGCCATGCCGGCACCCTGGACCCCCTGGCCAGCGGCCTGCTGGTGATCGGCGTGGGCAAATGCACCAAGCAGCTCCCCACCCTCACGGACCACGACAAGGGCTACACCGCCACCCTGAGGCTGGGGGCCGTTACCGCCAGCTACGACGCCGAGACCGCCGAGGAAGACCACAGGCCGTGGGAACACCTCACGCAAGCGGACATCCGCGCGGCGCTGGACCGCTTCACGGGAGAGTTCCAGCAGCGCCCGCCGAACTTCTCCGCCAAGCGCTTCCAGGGCGAGCGGGCCTATTTCCTCGCCCGCGATGGAGCCCACGTGGAGCTGGCCCCGCACACGGTGCGCATCGACCGCATCGATCTGGTGAAGATCGAAGGGCCGGAAGTGACGATTGACGTGGCCTGCAGCAAGGGCACCTACATCCGCTCCCTGGCCCACGACATCGGGCAGATGCTGGGCTGCGGCGCCTACCTCACCGCCCTGCGGCGCACGCGCAGCGGGCCCTACACCCTGGAAGGCGCCCGCACCCCGCAGGAGTGGTCCGTATGGCTCGACGCTTGGATACTCAAGCAAGGCGCTGGCGATCAGCCCGTTCGCTGACCCTTACCGATCACACTATCTTCGGCGCCCCAAAAACCAAAGCACAGGGCCTGTAAGCCCCCGCTCCGCTCCATGAAACTGACGGCCTTCAAGTTCAACGTACCCAAGGAACAGATCGCGCTTTACCCTGCCAAGGACCGCGACGGCAGCAAGCTGATGGTGCTCGACCGCAAGACGGGCAAGATCGAGCACAAGAAATTCAAGAACGTGATCGACTACTTCGATGAGGGCGACACCTTCATCGTGAACGACACGAAGGTGTTCCCCGCCCGCATGTGGGGCAACAAGGAGAAGACCGGCGCCAAGATCGAGGTGTTCCTCCTGCGCGAACTGAACCGCGACAGCCTGCTGTGGGACGTGGTGGTGGACCCTGCCCGCAAGATCCGCATCGGCAACAAGCTGTACTTCGGCAAGGACGATGAACTGGTGGCGGAGGTGATCGACAACACCACCAGCCGCGGCCGCACCCTGCGCTTCCTCTTCGACGGCACCTACGAAGAGTTCAAGCAGACCATCACCGAGATGGGCGAGACCCCGCTGCCGCACTACATCAAGCGCGACCTGGAGCCCAGCGACGCCGAGCGTTACCAGACCATCTACGCGCAGCACGAAGGCGCCGTGGCCGCCCCCACGGCCGGCCTGCATTTCAGCCGCGAACTGATGAAGCGCATGGAGCTGAAGGGCATCCACTTCGCGGGCGTCACCCTGCACCTGGGCCTGGGCACCTTCCGTCCCGTGGAGGTGGAGGACCTGACCAAGCACAAGATGGACAGCGAGCAGGTGATCATCTCCAAGGAGGCCTGCGACGTCGTGAACAAGAGCAAGGAGCGCAAGAAGCACGTGTGCTGCGTGGGCACCACCACCATGCGCGCCATCGAGAGCAGCGTGAGCACGGAGAACCGCATGAAGCCCTACAACGGGTGGACGAACAAGTTCATCTTCCCGCCGTACGACTTCAGCATCGCCGACCGCATGATCACCAACTTCCACATGCCCGAGAGCACGTTGTTGATGATGGTGGCGGCCTTCGCCGGCTACGACAACCTCATGAACGCCTACAAGGTGGCCCTGAAGGAGAAGTACCGCTTCTTCAGCTATGGGGATGCGATGCTGATCATCTGATCTTGTTGTCGCGTGGTGAGCCCACCGGACCACGACCAACGGATCCGTAAGCCTGTCACACTTCGGCAGGCTCAGCGTGACAGGTCATGACCCCCCGCACGACCATCATCGTTGCCGGTGGCAGTGGCAAACGTCTCGGCGGCCCCGTGCCCAAGCAGTTCCAGCCGGTGAAGGGCCGTCCGCTGCTGATGTGGACCATCGAGGCCTTCCACCGCTACGACCCCGCCATGCCGCTGATCGTGGTGCTGCCCAGGGAGCATTTCGACATCTGGCGGGCGTTGTGCATGGGGCATCGGTTCCTCATCACCCACGAAGTAGTGGCCGGTGGCGAACAGCGCTGGCACAGCGTGAAGGCTGGGCTGGAGAAGGTGCAAGGTGATGGTTTAGTGGCTGTGCATGACGGCGTGCGTCCGCTGGTGAGCACGGAGCTGATCGCCCGCTGCTTCGATGCCGCCGGTAAGCAGGCCGCCGCGATACCCGTGGTGCCCGTGGTGCCCAGCATCCGCGAGACCACCGCGGAAGGCAGCCGCGCGCTGGACCGCTCACGCCTGCTGGCCGTGCAAACGCCGCAATGCTTCCACACCGACCTGCTGCGGAAGGCCTTCGAGCAGCCCTATGACAGCACCTTTACCGATGAGGCCACCTTGGTGGAACGGCTGGGCGTCAAGGTGGCGCTGGTGGAAGGCGAGGAGAACAACATCAAGGTGACGACGGCGATGAATCTGCGGGTGGTGGTGGCGCTGTCGGAAGGCGTGAGATAGAGAGTACTTGCTCGTCACACTGTGCGGTGCCGAGCAATGGATACTTCCGGGCGGCCTTTGGCGTTCCCCGCTTGATCCCAAAAAGTTCCGCGTTCATGACGATCGAGCGATCGACCCGGCTCACGCTATGGCTCGCACTGGTTGCGCTGGCTACGCCGTTCATTTGGATCAAGATCGGCCCTCAAGGCATCGCCTTCTATGGGCCTGATGTCCCGGACATCTATATCCTCGGAGCAACGATCCTGGGGAAGGACAGGAGCCCTCTCATTGGCGCCATCGAATTCCAACTGGTGATGGGACTATGCTTCATTCTATGCGCATACATGGCCTTCAGGAGATCACGAAGAGGTGCTCCGGTGCGAGGACTCGCAAGGATCCAGTTGGCACTATTGTCGCTGTTCCCTTTCTGGCTTGGCCTTTATGTGAATGGCGTTATCAACAATAGCGACGGGGCCGCCGCCGACCTACGCGTTTATCCACACATCGGGCTATTGGTATACGTCCTTCTGTTGGCGCTCACCCTCAACACATTCGCGAAAGGCGTGGAGGGAGGGGCACCCCCGATGGACAACACTATGGCGCGAGTGCTCGCAATGATCCAGTTGATGCTGTTGCTCCTGCTCCCTTTTGGGATCGGACCTATCGTGGAGATGGGCGTTACCCATACTGAGGGTCTGTTCGTGTACTCATGCACCGGGCTTGCGGGGTATATCCTGCTTGTGGTGTTCGCCATCAACACATTTGTGAAGGCCTGGAAGGGGAAGATCCGCTGGCTGGTCATACGCAGTTCCTGAGGTCGGGTATCCCGCCCGAATGGCCGATCTTCGCCGCATGAACGCCGCCCCGATCGACCTCCGCGACCTCACCAAGGAGGAAGTGACCGCCCTCGTGGCCGAACTGGGCGAGAAGCCCTACCGTGCCGCCCAAGTGTGGGAATGGCTCTGGAAGAAATTCCCGGCGGGCATCGACGGGATGAGCAACCTGTCCAAAGCCTTCCGTGAACAACTGAAGGGGCGGGCGGTATTGCGGCCGGTGACCCTGGCCGAACAACAGAAAAGCGCCGACGGTACCATCAAATGCGCCTTCCGCACGTGGGACGGCCATGTCGTGGAAGGCGTGCTGATCCCCACGGAAACGCGGATGACCGCGTGCATCAGTTCGCAGATCGGCTGCTCGCTCACCTGCGCGTTCTGCGCCACGGGCAAGCTGAAGCGCATCCGCAACCTGAGCGCCGGCGAGATCGTGGACCAGGTGGTGCAGATCGCGAAGCTCGCGCAGGAGAACTACCAGCAGCCGCTCACCAACATCGTGTACATGGGCATGGGCGAGCCCCTGCTCAATTATGCCAACACGCTGCGCAGCGCCGAGCGCATCAGCGCGGAGGATGGACTGGGCATGAGCCCGCGCCGCATCACCGTGAGCACCGCGGGCATCGCCAAGATGATCCGCAAGCTGGCCGATGACGACGCCCGCTTCAACCTGGCCCTGAGCCTGCACGCCGCCAACGACAGGAAGCGCGACACCATCATGCCCATCAACGAGCAGAACACGCTCGCCGAACTGATGGACGCCCTGCGCTACTACACCCGCAAGACGCGCAAGGAGGTCACCTTCGAATACATCCTCTTCCGCGGCTTCAACGATTCGCTCGAGGACGCGCAGGAACTGGTGCGCTATTGCAGCACCGTGCATGCCAAGGTGAACCTGATCGAGTACAACGCCACCGACGACGGGCTGTTCCAAGGCACCACCCCGGAGCATGCCGAACGCTTCCAGCGCTACCTGGAAAGCAAGGGCATCATCGCACGCATCCGCCGCAGCCGCGGGCGCGACATCGACGCCGCCTGCGGACAGCTCGCGAACAAGAACGAACCCGCGTTGAAGGACGGAGAGCGTGTCATGAAATGATAGAGGCAGTTGCCGGGTCGCAGTTGGCAGGAGGCAGCCTGGCAACCATGAACTCTCCTCAGAACCCCAGCCCCACCTTCACGCCGAGGAAGAAGGCCGGCACGTTGTCGCGCTTTTCCTCCGTCCGGTAGACCCACTGCCGCGCCACAGGTTCCAGGTCCTCGTGTACGATGGTCATGTCGCGCGCGCGGAGGGCCACGCCACCGTAGAAGTCGAACACCCAGTTGTTGTTGCCGCTCAGCCGCTGGTAGCCGAAGAGCAGGCGGACATCATTGTAGATGCGCTCGTCCAGCCGCTTGCGGTCGGTGAACCGGCCGGTGCTGTCCTTCTCGGTGATGTTCTTCGAATAGTTCAGGTAGGCGAACTCCACCTGCAGGTAGGTGCCCTGCGGCTCCAGGTCGTCCTGCAGATAGTAGCGCCCGCCCAGGTGGAAGGACGGTTTGGCCAAGATCTGCGTGCCCGCGCTGAAGTCGTCCACGTCGTCGCCGGCGAGATCGAAGTTGAGGTAGTTGCGGTAGGTGAGGCCCACCCCGAGGATCGCGCTGAGCCGCACGGACAGGGCCCGCTCGTAGTACACGGGGATCTCGCCGCGCAGGAACAGCAGCGGGTTGATGGAGACCACGTTCTTCACGCACTCCACCGTGTCCCATTGGGCCGCGATGCGGTCCTTGTACAGCATCACCTTGGCACGCGCGGGCTGCGCCATGGCCGTGTGGACGAACAGGGCGGACGCGGCGAGCAGCAGCGTGGAACGGCGGAGCGCGGCGGACATGCCGAGCGAATGTACGGGCCGGGGACATACGCCCGCCGCGGGGTCCACCACGGATGCGTCTGGTGGCACGGCTCTCCGCGGATGTCGCCTCCCGGCCTGCGGCGGCCGCCGCCGCCCCATATTTGCGCCTCCATGTCCTTCGTGCAGGCCCACTCCCCTTCCGGCACGGTGCTCTCCCTGGCGGAGATCCAGCGGCCGATCAAGGCCGAGATGAAGCTCTTCGAGAAGCGCTTCCGCGAGGCGATGCGCAGCAAGGCCCCCTTGCTGGACCGCATCATGCACTACATCGTGCAGCGCAAGGGCAAGCAGATGCGGCCCATGTTCACCCTCCTCAGCGCGCGGCTGTTCGCACCGGTGGACGAGGCCGGGTACACCGCCGCCGCCCTGATCGAACTGCTGCACACGGCCACCCTGGTGCATGACGACGTGGTGGACGGCAGCCCCATGCGCCGCGGCTTCTTCAGCATCAACGCGCTGTGGAAGAACAAGATCGCCGTGCTCGTGGGCGACTACCTCCTGAGCCGCGGACTGCTCCTCGCGGTGGAGAAGGGCCAGTTCGAGCTGCTGCGCATCGTAAGCCGCGCCGTGCGCGAGATGAGCGAGGGGGAACTGCTGCAACTGGAAAAGGCGCGCGGCCTGAACTTCAAGGAGGACGTCTATTTCGAGATCATCCGCCAGAAGACCGCCAGCCTCATCGCCGCCTGCTGCACCAGCGGGGCCTCCGCGGCCGGTGCCACGCCGGATGAGGTGGAACGCATGCGCACCTTCGGCGAGCTCACCGGCATCGCCTTCCAGATCAAGGACGACCTGTTCGACTACGGCGCCGGCATGGACACCGGCAAGCCCACGGGCATCGACATCAAGGAGCGCAAGCTCACCCTCCCGCTCATCCACGCGCTCCAGCACGTGACCCCGGAGGAACGCCGCTGGATGGTGCGCACCGTGAAGCACGACAACGAGAACGACGAGGCGGTGGCCCGCGTGATCCGGAAGGTGACCGAGGCCGGAGGATCGCGCACGCCACCGCATGCATGCACGACCACCGCGACCGCGCGCTGGCCGTGCTCCATACTTTCCCCGACAACGAAGCGCGCCGTTCGCTGGAAGGCCTGGTACAGCTCACCGTGCAACGATCCAAATGAAGACCCTCCTGTTCGTCCCCCTGCTCCTGCTCGCTTGCGGGGCACCGGCCACAAAACCGGCAGACGACCGCGTGGCCGACAGCCTGCGGACCGTGGCATACCGCGACAGCATCCGCCAGGATCAGCTGCGCGACGGTCCACACACCTTGCAGGGCCCGGGCGGCACCCGGCTGGAAGGCGACCTGCGCAACGGCAAGCGCAACGGCACCTGGACGAGCTACGGCGCCGATGGCCGCATCAAGAGCCTGAACGAGTATGTGGATGGCGTGCTGCAAGGTCCCACCACCACTTTCCGGGGGAACGGCAGCATCTATTACCAAGGGCAGTACCTGAACGACAGGTCCTTCGGTGAGTGGCGCTTCTTCGATGAGCAGGGGGAGCTGGTGCGCACGGTGGTGTTCGACAGCACGGGCGCGGAGGTGCCCAAGTGACCGCGTTGGGTCACCCTTCGGCTTGGCTCAGGGCGACAGCCTGGATGCAAGCGTCCGCCCGAACGTTCCATGTCACCCTGAGCCAAGCCGAAGGGTGACCACCCGAAGCTTTATCAACGATCCCCATCGGCCGTTGGCCCAACGGGTATTTTCGCACCCTTTCGCGCCATGATCTCCCCGCGCTCCGTCCAGCAGGTGAAGGATGTCGTCCGCATCGAAGAGGTGTTGGGCGAGTTCCTCGACCTGAAGCGCAAAGGACCGCGCTACCTCGGGCTCTGTCCGTTCCACAACGAGAAGACGCCCTCCTTCAACGTGAGCCCGCAACTGGGCATCTACAAGTGCTTCGGCTGCGGCGAGAGCGGCGATGCCATCACCTTCCTCCAAAAACAGGAGCACCTCTCCTTCTCCGAAGCGATCCGCTGGCTGGCGAAGCGCTACAGCATCGAACTGGAGGAAGAGGAGCAGACGCCCGAACAGCAGCTGGAACAGAGCGAGCGCGAAAGCCTCGCCGTGGTGCAGCAATGGGCGCTGAACTGGAGCGTGGAGCAACTGTGGAACACCGATGAAGGCCGTCGCATCGGCCTCTCCTATTTCCACGAGCGCGGCTTCCGGGACGACATCATCCGCGCGTTCCAGCTGGGCTACGTGCCCGAGCGCGGCGACGCCTTCGCCACCGCCGCCCTGACCCACGGCTTCGCGCCCGACCTGCTGGAAAAGGCGGGCTGGATCAAGCGGCGCGACAACGGCGATGCCTGGGACTTCTTCCAGGGGCGCGTCACCTTCCCCATCCACGGCCTCACCGGCCAGCCCATCGCCTTCGGCGCGCGCACGCTGAAGAGCGACAAGAAGCTCCCGAAATACTTCAACAGCCCTGAGAGCACGCTCTACGTCAAGAGCCGTTCGCTCTACGGCATCGCCTTCGCGAAGAAGGCCATCGTGGAGCAGGGCACCTGCTGCCTGGTGGAAGGTTACACGGACGTGATCAGCCTGCACCAGGCGGGCATCGCCAACGTGGTGGCCAGCAGCGGCACCAGCCTCACGCAGGACCAGGTGCGCCTGATCAAGCGCTACAGCAACAGCATCACCATCCTCTACGACGGCGACAACGCCGGCATCAAGGCCTCGCTGCGCGGCATCGACCTGATCCTCGCCGAGGGCCTCAGCGTGAAGGTGGTGCTCTTCCCCGACGGCGACGACCCGGACAGCTTCGCGCGCAAGCACAGCAGCACGGAGAATCCAGGACTTCATCACCGCCAACGCGAAAGACTTCCTCGTGTTCAAGGCCGACGTGCTGGTGCGCGACGCGGAGGGCGATCCGGTGCGCAAGGCGGCGGCCATCCACGAGCTGGTGGAGAGCATGGCGCTGATCCCCGACCTCGTGCTGCGCTCGCTCTACGTGAAGCAATGCGCCAGCATGCTCGGCGTGAACGAGCAGGCGCTCATCAGCGAGCTGAACAAGGTGCTGCGCAAGGGCTACCGCAAGCGGCTCGGCGACGATGCGCCGGTGGCGGAGGAGGCGATCGCGCCGGAGATCGGCGCCGCCACAGCCCACCGTGGAGGACCTCGGCACCACGCCGCAGGAACGTGACCTGCTGCGCATGCTGCTGAGCTATGGCCACGAACGCATCCTGGTGCCCTTCCAGAACGAGGACGGCACCACCAGCGAGGACGAGATCAGCGTGGCCGAGCTGCTGTTCCAGCTGCTCGCCGTGGACGACATCAGCTTCGACGAGCCGTTGTTCCAGGCCATCTACCTGGACTACCGCCACAACACCAACCTCGGCGAACCGGTGCAGGGCAGCCGCTACACCGGCCACAGCAACGAGAGCTGGCGCGGCCTCAGCATCGACCTGCTCACGGAAAAGCACCAGCTGAGCCCCAACTGGAAGGACCGCCACAAGATCCATGTGACGCGCGAGAACGAACTGCTGCTCGACGCGGTGGAGGAAGGCGTGGACATCCTGAAGGAACGCCGCGTGGACCGCATGATCCGTGAAAAGCAGGAACAGCTCAGAACGATCACCGACGAGGTGGAACTGATGGCCGTGCTGCAGGAGATCCAGGCGCTGAACGAGGTGAAGAAGGCGCTGGCCAAGCGCACCGGCCGCGTGATCGTGGGTTGAGCCGTCCGCTATACTGCGGGCGCATTTTCCTCAGGTGGTAGCGGCTTCATGGTCATCCGCGTAAGCGATCCCAACACCAGGCCGCACACCAGGCCGCCGATGTGCGCGGCATTGTCCACGTTGCCCTGGATGCCCATCAGCAAGTTATAGCCCACGAAGAACAGCATGCTGACGAGCAGGCTCTTCGTGAACGAGCGCTCGAACACGCCGGTCAGCAGCAGCGCGATCAGCACACCGTACAGGCCGAAGATGGCACCGGACGCGCCCACGCCCACCTGATCGTCGTGCCAGTAGAGGCTCGTGGCGCTGGCCACCAGGCCGCAGCATACGTACAGGCCCAGCACCCACCAACGGCCCAGCACCGGCTCGAGGAAAATGCCCACCATCAACAGGCCGTACATGTTGAACAGCAGGTGCAACAAACCACCGTGCAGGAAGGTCGACGTGAACAACCGCCACCATTGTCCTTCGAGCACGAGCGGCTTGAAGTCGCCGCCCCAGGTGATCAGGTCCTTCGGATCGAACTCCATGAAACCAAGACCGGCGATCGCCATGGCAGCGAAGACCAGCACGTTCGCCCAGATCAGCAGTGGCGTGGTGAAGAACCCTGGGCGCGGCAATGCCACATCCTTGAACCCCTGCCAGGCACCGGTCCCTCCTTCCTCCGCCGGAGCGATCACGACCTTCTGCCCGTCGCGCACCCGGAGGAAGGCCAGAATCAGCCCCCATACCGCCAGCGGGACGAGCAGGGCCCACAGGAAGTAACGGCCCATTTTCGCGTCGCGTTCCGCGAACGGCTCCGCATGGGCGGCGAACATGCGTATCGGTGTGCCTTCGGCATACAGCGGGCTCTTGCGCACAGCGGCCTCATAATGTTCCAGGTCATCGTTCGCGCCAAGGTTCTCCAAGTGATCGAACGTGTCCAGTTCGGCCCTGTTGATCGCCGCAATGGAGCTATCGACGTGCGCCTGGTACGCATGCTCCTTTTCAGCGTCCGACGCGTCCGTGCTCATGGAGTAGTGCGACTTGCGACCAAGCCAGGCCACCACCGGTCCCGCCGTATCCGCGATGTCCGTACGGATCGGCAACGCGAAGTACATGTCGAAGTTCAGGTATTGATCATGCTTGCCGGAGGTATGCACGTACACGTCGGCCTGACCGTTCCCGCGATCGATATAGGGCGTGGGCAACGTGGTGTGATCGCGCGGCCCCAGCGTGGCCAGCTCATCCACGCTGTCCACATGCCTCAATTCCACCGCAGCCAGACCGATCCAATATTGCGCTACCAGCACGGGTGCGCCAATCAAGACACGGTCAGGATCGAAAGTTCGAACGCTTTGTCCGCCCCGTTCTTGAACTGTACCCACCGCTTGATGCGCGGCTTCATCCAGATGAACGGCCCGATCAGGCATAGGATACCCGGCATAATGAGCTCGGCCTGCATGTGCGTGAGCGGCAGCCAACCCAGCCGGATGACGAAGAAGTAGTTGATCAGCGAAACCACGGCCAAGGTGCCGAGCAGGATCCATAGGAACGGGATAATGAGATGTTTGAACTTGATCGCCATGGCGTGAACAGGATGAATGCCCGGCTAATTTCGTTCACGCCATGCACATGCACGCACACCCGCACGAACAGGACCACCATCACGGGCATGCGCATGGCCACGAGCACGATCATGCGCACCGGGCCGGCGCGCGCAACCTCCGCCTCGCCTTCCTCCTGAACCTCGCCTTCACCGGCGTGGAGTTCGCCGGCGGGCTCTGGACGGACAGCATGGCCGTGCTGAGCGATGCCTTCCATGACCTCGGTGATGCACTCGTGCTCGGCGCCGCGTGGTACCTCAGCGGCGTGGCGATGCGCGGCCGCGATGCCAGCTACAGCTATGGTTATGGGCGCTACAGCATGCTCGGAGGCTGGCTCACCGCGGTGATGCTCGCCGTGGGATCGCTGGTGCTGATGGTGGTGACGATCACCCGCCTGAACGAACCGCACATGCCGAACGCGCAGGGCATGCTCGTGCTGGCCGTGTTCGGCCTGCTGATGAACGGCCTCGCCGCCTGGAAGCTGCACGGCGGCCATTCGCTGAACGAACGCGGCGCATACCTGCACCTCTTGGAGGACGTGCTGGGCTGGGCCGCCGTGCTCGTGGGCGCCGTGGTCCTGCACTTCACCGGATGGACGTGGATCGATCCGCTGCTGTCGATCGCGATCAACTTGTTCGTGCTCTTCAATGCGCTGCGCACGCTGCGCGAAGGCACCGGCATCCTGATGCAACGCCTGCCGAAGGGCTTCGATGAGGCGCAGGTCACGGCCGCGCTGCGTGCATTGCCGCACGTGGTCGGGTCGCACGATCAGCACGCGTGGACGCTCGATGGCCGCTACGTGGTGCTCACCGTCCACCTGGAGGTGGATACGATGGCCGCGGCCGTTCAGCGCCAGGTGAAGGAACAGGCGCGCGCCGCGCTCCATGCGCTCGGTGTACACCACGCCACCATCGAACTGGAGGAGCGCGATGAGGCCTGCACGCTCCAGCACCATTGACCATGCCGCTCCGAAAACGATTTTTCCGCCTGCTGGCCGCCGTGAACCGCGCCGTACTGCCCAAGCTTTGGGACAGGGACCTCACCCGCCTGACCAAGGTCCAGAAAGCCCTCGTGGGCTATCGGTACTGGGTCACGCGCAACGCGCTCTAGACAACGGGGCACGATCCCCCTACTTTGCGCCATGCTCCGGGCCCCCATCGCCTTGTGCCTCGGCCTGCTCCTGCACACGGCCAGCGCCCAAGGGATTCGCATCAACGAAGTGCTCTGCGGGCACGCGTGGGACGCCGCCGACCGGAGCGATCGCATCGAACTCTACAACGCCGGTACGGCACCGGTGGACCTCGACGGCTTCACCCTGGCCTTGAACGGTGCCTCGCACCGCATCGCAGGCCCGTTGCCCATTCCCGCGCGGGGCTTCCGCGTGCTGTGGTGCGACCGCCATCCCGATCGCGGCAACGACCACCTCGACCTGGCATTGCCGCGCAACGGCGGCGCCCTGCTGTTGATCGCGCCGGACCGCGTGCAGGTGCTCGATCTCTTCACCTGGGCCGGGCTACCGCCCGGCGTATCCATGGGGCGCGTGCCGGACGGAGCGCGCACGTGGGGCTATTTCGAGGTGCCTTCGTTCGGCGAGGCGAACCCGGTGAACGGCGCCCGCGAACGCCTGCTCCGCGCGCCGCTGATCGTTGAGGAGGCCGATCGCATCGTGCTCTCCGCCGAGCCGGGCACGACGATCCGTTACACCACCGATGGCACGATGCCGTCCGAAGAAGCACGGGCCTATGATGCGCCGTTCATCGTGCAGGCAGGCGACGTGCTCCGCGCGCGGGCGTTCGCGCCGGACGGTATCCCTTCGCCGGACGCTGTCCACACACCAGGGCTGCCGGATGCGGCGATCGCCATCACCATCGATCCGCAGGACCTGACGGACCTGCAGCGGGGCCTGTTCGCGAACGACAACTATGCCCGGAAGGGCCGCGCCTGGCAACGGCCGGCAGTGATCGAATGGCCCCGCGTGAACGGCGAACGCACCATCGGCCGGGTCGGCCTCGCGGTGTCCGGCAGCGGCACACGCAGCGCGCCGAAGAAGAACCTGAAGCTTTTCGCCCGCGACCGCTTCGGCAGCGATGCCGCCCTGCCGATGGCCGATGGGTCCGACGAACTGATCCTGCGCGCCGACGCCACGCCCCATGCCCTGCTGCGCAACCTCTTCATGGAATGCATCGCCGTGCGCAGCGGCGGGCGGGTGGACGTGCAACCGAGCACCGTGCTGCCGCTCGTGGTGAACGGCAAGCCGTTCGGCACCTACCGCGCGATGCCGGCGAAGAACACCGCCTGGGTGGAACACCTCGGCCACACCGAGGCCGTGGACCTGATCGACGGGCCCGGGGCCCACGCGATCAGCGGGAAGGACGACCGGTTCCGCGCTGCGCTGGCGATGCTGCAACGCCAGGCACCCATCGACAGCCTGGAACGGGCGATCGACGTGAACAGCCTGATCGAGCTCGCCTGCTTCGACCTCTGGACCGGACGGGTGGACCATGACCTCAACACGCGTTGCTGGCGCCCACGCACGGCCGGCGGCCGCTTCCGCTGGATCCTGTACGACATGGACCTGTGGCCTTCACCGGACGACCCGACCGTGGACCGCATGACCGGTGCCGCGACACTGGAAGCCCCCTATCTCGATCAATTGCTGGCGCACCCGGAACTGCGGCGGCGCCTTTTGCAACGCTTCAGCACATTGATGGCCACCACGCTTGCGCCCGGCCATGCACAGGCCCTCGCGGACCAACTCGTCCAAGCGAACGCCACGCTCCTGCAGGCCGACCATGAACGGTGGAGCGGAACGATGCAACTGCCCACTCTGGCGGAGATCCGCGACGATCTGGAACAGCACATCCAAGACCGCGCACCCGCCGTGATGGGACAGCTGGCGCGCCACACCCGCACGGCCCTGCGCACCATCAACGTAAGCGTGGAGCCCCGGAACGCAGGCACCATCACCCTCGATGGGCTGGAGCTGACACGCACGGCCACCACCCTGCAAGGGTTCGGCCCGATCGCGCTCACGCTGCAGGTGGCACCCGCGCCCGGCATGGAGTTCGTGGGCTGGAAGGGCGTGGACGGAACGGCACCCACGCTGACCGTGGTGCCCGGCAAGCTGCGAAACGTGCGCGCGGTGTTCAGGCCGGCCGGGCTGTCAAACCGGCACCGCCTGTAGCAGCGAAGCGAAGAGGGCCTTGCCGTCCGTGTTGCCCAGGCGTTCATCGGCCGCGCGCTCCGGATGCGGCATCATGCCGAACACGTTGCGGGCGGCGTTGCATACGCCAGCGATGTTCTCCAGGCTACCATTGGGATTGGCCTCCTCCTTCAAGCGGCCGTCCGCATCGCAATAGCGGAAGAGCACCTGGTCCTGGTCGTTCAAGGCCTTCAGCGTGGCGCTGTCGGCATGGTAGCGGCCTTCGCCATGCGCGATGGGGATCATCAGCGGATGGTCCTTCACGCCTGCGGTGAGCACCGTGTTGCGTGTTTGCATGCGCAGGTGCACGTTGCGGCAGATGAACCGCTGGCCTTCATTGTGCAGCAGCGCGCCCGGCAGCAACCCGGCCTCGCACAGCACCTGGAAGCCGTTGCAGACGCCGAACACGAGCCCGCCTTTCTTCGCGTGCGCGGCCACTTCCTGCATGATCGGGGAGAACCGGGCGATGGCCCCGCTGCGCAGGTAATCGCCATACGAGAAGCCACCGGGCAGCACCACGAGGTCGCAGCCCCGCAGGTCGTGCTCCTTGTGCCAGAGCCGTTCCACGGGGTGCCCCGTGGCTTGCTCCAGCACGTGGACCATATCCTCATCACAGTTGGATCCCGGGAAGGTGACGACGCCGACTTTCATGCGCACTTGCCACGGCGCTGGTGCACCGGGCGGCGCGAAAATACGCCGCTCAGGCGGCCCAGCGGGCCCATAGCCCGAGGAGGAGCAGGCACCACACGGCGATCTCGGCCAACCCGCTGCGCCCGGCGTTCAGCAGGGCGTACACCGGCAGCACGGCGGCGGGCACCGCCACCAGCACCGGCGGCACCTGCTTGGTCAGCGCCCACGCGAAGGTGGCGAGCAGGGCCAGGGTGAACACCAGGGCCAGGAAAGAGGACCGGGTGTTCTTCTCCCGCATGATGCTGCGGGTATAACTGGTGAAGAAGGCCAGGATGGACGCCGTGCCGAAGGCGATCAGCCAGGCCAGGAGCGTGATCCAGAAGAAATGGGGCATCGGGCGGCCCGGCGAACGGAACGGCACGTACCCACCCAGCGAGGCCAGCGGATGCCAGCTGCTCGGACGGACGATCCACGCCACGCCGCTGGCCAGCGCGAAGATCACGGCCAAGGCCACGGCCGGCAGCACGTATTCCCGCCACGCGGGCGGGCGCATCACCGCGAGCGACGCCCAGACCACCACCAGCAGGAACGCATACGGCAGGTAGCACAGGGCGGCCAGGCCGATCAGCAGGCCGGTATCGAAAAGGCGGGCCTCCACCCGGCCGCGGCCCTGCACGGACCATACCCGGGCCATCGCCCAGAGCACGAGCGGCATGCCCATCAGCGCCGGGTCCGCCCGGAGGCCCTGGGGCATCAAGGCCATCGAGAGCACGAAGAGCAGCGGCGGCAGGTGGTTCCGGCGCTCGAAGAGGTCGGCATTGTTGGTGGCCACGTTCAGCACGAAAGCGGTGCCGAGCACCAGCACGACCGACAGCGTCGTGGGGCCCCAGGACGTTCCGGCGGCCACCCCGCTCAGCCAGACGTACAGCGGCATCCCCGGAGCGGCCGTGCCATCCGGCGGGGCGCCGAAATGGGAACCGGGCCAGAGGGCGGCCACCAGCACCGGCAACAGCAGCAGCACCGCGGGCTGGTTCTGGCGGAAGGCACGGGCGAGCATGGCGTCAGCGGGGAACGGGTGCGGAGGACGGACGGCTTCTATCTTTGCACGGCCCATCCAGGGCAGCGCCCATGAACCACATCTGGTATTCGATCGGACACGTCCTCCAGCTCTCGTTCAAATTCCTGCTGGTCTCCCTCGGCTGGGCACCGGTGGTGGTGTTCTCCCTCGTGCTGTTCATCGGCCTGCTGTACTGGCTGAGCCTGCAGGCCCGGTACACCCGCCGCGCGAAGGAGAAGGGCGAATACATCTGAGGCCCGCCCATCACATCGGCTGCGAAGCCCCAGCCTTCGGCGCGGGCATGCGCGCCAGGTCGTGGCCGATGTCGCTCCGGAACGTCCGCCCTTCGTAATCGATGGCCATCACGTTGCGGTATGCGTTCGCGATCGCCTGCTCTACGTCCTTCCCGAAGGCGGATACCGCCAGCACGCGGCCTCCGGAAGTGACCAGCCCGTTCTGGCCTGCGGCCGTTCCGGCGTGGAACACGTATGCATCCCGCACCTGGTCCAGCCCGTTGATCGGCTTCCCTTTCTCGTAGTTCTCCGGATACCCTTCCGAGGCGAGCACCACGCTTACGCAGGTGCGGTCGTCCACGTCCACGTGGCTTTCGCTGAGGGTGCCCGTGGAGATGGCCTCGAACAGGTCGAGCAGGTCGCTGCGCAGGCGCGGCAGCACGGCCTGGGTCTCGGGATCGCCGAGGCGCACGTTGTATTCGATCACGTAAGGCTCGCCGTTCACGTTCATCAGGCCCATGAAAATGAAACCCTGGTAGGCGATGCCCTCCTCGCGCAGGCCGCGCACGGTGGGAGCGGCCACGCGGTCATGCACCTTCTGCATGAAGTCGCGGTCCGCGAAGGGCACGGGGGAAACGGCGCCCATGCCGCCCGTGTTCAGGCCGGTATCGTTGTCGCCGATGCGCTTGTAGTCCTTCGCTGCGGGCAACATCTTGAACGAGGTGCCGTCGGTGATGAGGAAGGCGGACAGTTCGATGCCTTGGAGGAACTGTTCGATGACGATGCGTTCCCCGGCGCTGCCGAAACGGCCGCTCTCGAGCATGTCCTTCACCGCGCGCGAAGCGGTCTTGCGGTCCTGGGCGATCACCACGCCCTTGCCCTGCGCCAGGCCGTCCGCCTTGATCACGTATGGAGCGGCGCCGAGGCGGTCCAGGAACTCCTCGGCCTCCTTCACCTGCCCCTTGCCGAAGCTGCGGAACAGCGCGGTGGGGATGTTGTGGCGCAGCATGAACTCCTTGGCGAACTCCTTGCTGCCCTCCAGGCGCGCACCGGCCTGTTTGGGACCGATCACGGTGACGATGCCCTGCAACTGCGGGTCGGCCGCGATGCGGTCGTGCAGGCCGTCCACCAAGGGACCTTCGGGCCCCACCACCACGATGCGGATGCGCTTGTCGATGATGAACTGGCGCAGCGCGCGCTGGTCGTTCAGGTCCAATTGCACATTGCGGCCATGGCGTACCGTGCCGGGGTTGCCCGGCGCGATGTAGAGCTCATCGAGCAGGGAACTCTGCGCGATCTTCCACGCCATCGCGTGCTCACGACCTCCACCACCGATCAGCAGAACGTTCATGCCCGAAGTCTTTCACGCAAAGGAACTCCCTGCCCGCTGGGGCACGAAATGAAGTTTCCAACAGATCAACGACCCGGAATACGCCGGGCGTTGCTCACTTGTGTACGTCCACGCGCTTGATGCTGCAACCGATGTTGCGCGTGGTGGCCGGATCGATGGCCTTGCCGGCCACCAGCGCCGTGAGCGCGTTCTCCAGGTAGTGTTCCTTCACCGCGCCCGGATCCTCCACGTTGTCGTCGATCGCGCCCTTGTACACCAGCTTGCCGTCCTTGTTGAACAGGAAGACGTGCGGCGTGGTGCGCGCACCGAAGGCATCGGCCAGCCGGTTGTGCGCATCGAGCACGTAAAGGCCCTTGTAGCCTTTCTCCTTGTAGCGGGCCTGCATGTCGGCATAGCCGTCGCCCTGCGTGCGTTTGGCCTCGTTGCTGTTCACCAGTATGAAGCCCACCTTGTTCCTGTCGCACGTGGTGGCGAGGTCCGGGTAACGGCCTTCCCACCCGGCGCTGCCCTCGCTGCCGATGACGAACGGGCAGGTGTTGCAGCTGAAGATCACGAGCAGGCCGTTCTCGCGGGCGGCCTCCTTCAAGGAGACCTCGCGGCCTGAAATGTCCTTCATCCTCAGTTCGGGCTCCGGGATCGGCGATCCGATCGCCATGTCGGGCAGTTCGTGCGGTGCGAAGGCGAGGGCGGCCGTGGCGGCGAGCAGGATGGTCCTGAGCATGATCTATCCGGGGTCTTTTGTAAGGTACGAAGGTAATCCCCCTGCGACCGGCGCCTGCCTATTTCACCAACCCGGCGTGTATGGCCGTGCGCACCAGCCCGGCGATGTTGTGCGTGCCCAGCTTGCGCATCAGGTTTGTGCGGTGCGTGTCCACCGTACGCGGTGAGATGAACAGTTTCTCCCCAATCTCGCGGTTGCTCAGGCCCTCGGCCAAAGCGGCCAGCACTTCGACCTCCCGCTCGCTGAGCCCCTTCAGCAACTGGCGGCCGCGCTCGCCCACGTGTTGCTGCTTCAACAGCGACGCGGTGAGCGCGCCGGAGAAATGCTTGTGCCCCGTATGCACCTCGCGGATGGCCAGCAGCAGCTCCTCCCGGCCGCACGTCTTCAGCAGGTAGCCGTCCACGCCCAGGTCCATCAGCTTGCGCACCATCGCGGCCTCTTCGTGCATGCTGAGGATGATGATGCGCAGTTCGGGGTACTTGTGGCGGATGCGCTCCGCCACCTGCGCGCCATCCATCTCCGGCATGTCCAGGTCGAGCAGCAGCACGTGCGCGCTGATGTGCTCCAGCAGATAGAGCAGTTCCATGCCACTGGTGGTGGAGCCCACGCAAGCGATGCCGTCCGCCCCTTCGAGCAGCACGCGGATGCCGTCGGTGATGATGCGGTGGTCGTCGCAGAGCACGATGCGGATGTCCGTCGCTTCCATGGATCAGGAGAGGTTGGTGGTGCGCCAGGGCACGCGCAGGGTGACCACGGTGCCCTTGCCGGGCGCGCTATCGAACTCCACCGTGCCCTGCAGCACGCGCACGCGGTCGTTGATGCTGAGCAGGCCGATGCCCCGCGAGGCGAGCGTGGGGTCCATGCCTTCGCCATCGTCCTCGATGATGAGCACGAGCCAGCCCTTGTTGCGCAGCAATTGCACGGACACGTTCCGCGCGCGGGCATGCTTGATGATGTTGGAAACGAGCTCCTGGGCGATGCGGTACACGCCGGTCTCCAGCTCGGCGGGCAGCCGCTCGTCGATACCGAAGTGCTCGTAGCTGAGGTGCAGGTCGGGACGCGTGAGCGAACGTTGCAGCATCTCGCCGAGCGCCGGGGCCAGGCCCAGGTCGTCCAGCGCGCGCGGGCGCATGCGGTGGGCGATGCTCCGCACGTCACGGCCCGCATCATCCACGATGGCGAGCAGTTCGGTGAGCCGCGCATGTTCCTCGGGCGCATGCCCGGCCATGCGCCCGGCCACGTGCTCCATGCGGAAACGCAGGCCGCCCAACTGCTGGCCCACGCCGTCGTGCAGTTCGCCGGCCAGCCGTCGCCGCTCGGCCTCGGTGCTGTCGATCACCGCGCGCAGGCCACGTTCACGCTCGGCGATGATGGCGGCGTCACGCGCGGCGCGGGCCCGCCTGCGCTGCACCTGCGCGAGCAGCAGGGCCACCACCGTGACCACGGCGATGCCGCCCACGGCCGCTGCGAGCCAGAACCGGCGGCGCTCCGCCCGCTTCCCCAGCTCCGCGATGTCGGCCCGTTGCCGTTGGATCTCGCGCTCCTTCTTCTCCGTGCCGTACCGGGCCTCCAGCTCGGCCATGCGCGACTGGAGGTCGGCGTTGAACACGGAATCGCGCAGCGCCACATACCGCTGGTGATAGAGGAAGCTGCTGTCGCCCGCGTTTGTGCGTGCATACAGCCGCGCGAGGTCCAGCAGCGCCTGCATCCGCTCGTTGCGCACGCCGAGCGCTTCGCTTATGCGCAGTGCCCGCAGCAGGAGCGGCTTGGCTTCGGCGGTCCGGCCCTGGCGCGTGTACACGCCGCCCAGCCCGATGAGCGAGGAGGCAATGACCTTGGGCTCGCCCAGATCCTCGCGGATGCCCAACGCTTCCTTGTACAGTCCGGCGGCCTGGGTGAGGTGCCCCTGGGCCATGAGCACCCCGGCCAGGTTGTTGAGCTGCACGGCCAGTTCGGCCTTCAGGCCGTTGTCGCGGAAGTAGGCGATGGCCTGCTCGTAGAGCCCGATGGCCGCCGCCGTATCACCCAGCTGCACCTGCACGTTGGCGATGTTGCCCTGGGATTCGGCCAGCCCGCGCCGGTCGCCGATGGCCTGCCGGACGGCGGCGGCGCGCTGGTGCGTGGCCAGGGCGGCGGCCGTACGACGCAGGTTGAACTGCAGGTTGGCGATGTTGTTCAGGATGAGCGCCTCCTTCATCGGCGGCCCGATCCGTTCGAAGATCCGCAGGGCTTTGAAGTTCTCTTCCAGGGCATCCTCCAGTTTGAACTGCGCCTGGAAGATGTTGCCCATCTTGTTGTGTACGGCGCCCATGCCAACTGAATCCTTCAGTTGTTCGCGGATACGGAGGGAGCGGCGAAGCAGGCTGTCCGCCGTGCCGAAGGCGCTCCGGTCCATGTGGATGATGGCCATGTCGTTGCAGGCCTGCGCTTCGCCCGGTGCATCGCGCAATTGCATGGCCAGTGCCAGTGCGGCATTGCCGAACAGGAGTGCCGAATCACCGTCGATGCGGCGGTAGGCGAAGCACAGGTCCGAGAGCCGCCGCACTTTCGCCGTGTCGTCGCGCAGGGCGAGCACCTGCCCCACCTGCTGCGCGTTCGCGGACAGCAGTTGCGCGCACATCGCCACCACCATGCACGGCCTTATACCATTTCGCAATGGAAGGCCGTCCAAAGATGCGCGGCTATTTTTTCGTAGGCCGATACGAAGAGGCCGCAGCATAGCGGTGCCTACGGTGCGGCCTCTTCGGAGAAGGCATGCGGAAAAAGAGCAAGCAGATCGGGCGGTCCTTCCATTGCGAACTGGTATCAGGGAGGAGAAGATGTGCATCGGATCGAACAAGGCGAATGTAGGGCGAGGGGGCCAAGCCATGCCGAATGCGAAGGGGCACCGCGCGATCCGTGCGGTGCCCCTTCCTGCATGTGGCGTTCCTTACTGGATGGTGACGCTGCGGGTCTGTACCGCTTCCTTGCCGAAGTAGATGTCCTTGCCGGAGATCACTTCGTGGGTGTAGGTGTAGGCGGCCACCTGCACGATGCTGCTGCCTGCGCTCAATGCGCCGAGCTCCGAGGCCGTGAACGTGCAGGACGTGGTGCCCGGGCCCTTGGTCTTCAGCAGGCCGCCCACGGCGAAGATGACCGAGTCCGCACCGCTGACCGAAGGCGTGGTGAGCGTGTATCCATTGGCCCGCACCACGGTGGTGGAGCTGTTGATGCCCTGCACGGTGGGGAAGGTGATGGAAGGCGTGCGGTCGAAGGCCGGGTTGGCACCGGCACCCGTCACCACCCAGCGTGTCTGGCCGGAAGAGAGGTCGACGCCCGTGGGCTCCGCCATGCTGGGTATGGTGAGGTAGGAATGATCGGTCTGCTCGGTGAGCGACTTGTCATTGAGCTTGACGGATCCCGCCGACGTGAAGCCGGTGTAGGTGTCGTTGGAGAACATGGCCACGCCGATGCCCGCCTGGATGTCGATGGGACCGATCGGCGTGGTCTGCGTGGTGAACGTGTTCACGGCCCAGAGGGAGGCATTGGCACCCCTGAAATTGGGCGTGGTGCGGGCCTGCGCGTTCTGGTTGCTGCTGTTGCTCGGGGTGGAAGGCGTTTCGGTGTCCTTCTCCTTCTTGCAGGCGGAGAACAACAGGGTGCCGGAGAGCGCGATCAGCGCCGCGGAGTAAAGGGACTTCATGCGTGTTGGTCGTTTGTGCGAATTGACCTTTCCAACGCATGAATGGCGTCCGATGGTTACCGTGATCGGCTACGGTGAAGTCCGTAGCCGGGCCATCGGGCAGCGGGTGATGACAGAGGGCTCGGAGCCTTCGTTCAGAGCGGGATGTTCCCGTGCTTCTTTTTCGGCAGCTTGTCCACCTTGTTGCGCAGCATGCGCAAGGCATGGATCAGCTTGATGCGCGTTTCGCTGGGGCGTACCACTTCGTCCACGTACCCGCGCGCGGCGGCCTCGTAGGGGTTGGCGAACTGCTCCTTGTATCCGGCCTCCTTCTCCTTCCACTTCGCCTCCTTGTCGGCGGCCTTGCCGATCTCGTTCTTGAAGATGATCTCGGCCGCGCCCTTCGCGCCCATCACGGCGATCTCCGCCGTGGGCCATGCGTAGTTCATGTCACAGCCGATGTGCTTGCTGTTCATCACGTCGTAGGCGCCGCCGTATGCCTTGCGCGTGATCACCGTGATGCGGGGGACCGTGGCCTCGCTGAACGCATAGAGCAGTTTCGCGCCGTGGTCGATGATGCCGCGCCACTCCTGGTCGGTGCCGGGCAGGAAGCCGGGCACGTCCACGAAGACCACGAGCGGGATGTTGAACGCATCGCAGAACCGCACGAAGCGCGCGGCCTTCACGCTGGCATCGATGTCGAGCACGCCCGCGAGCACGGCGGGCTGGTTGGCCACGCAGCCCACCACCTGCCCGGCGATGCGCGCGAAGCCGATCACCATGTTCTTCGCATAGTCGGCATGCACCTCCATGCTGCTGTCCGGGTCGATCACCGCGTTCAGCACCGTGCGGATGTCGTACGGCTGGTTGGGGTTCTCGGGGATGATCGTGTCGAGCTCGGGACGCCGTTCATCGCCCGGCTCGTACGGAAGCACGGGCGGCTCTTCCTCGCAGTTGCCGGGGATGAACCCGGCCAGGCGCCGCAATTCCTTGATGGCCTCCAGTTCGTTGGGCGCCGTGAAGTGCGCCACGCCGCTCTTGCTGGCATGCGTGCCCGCACCGCCCAGCTCTTCCGCCGTCACTTCTTCGTGGGTCACGGTCTTCACCACGTTGGGGCCGGTGACGAACATGTAGCTGGTGCCCTCCACCATCAGCACGAAGTCGGTGAGCGCCGGGCTGTACACCGCGCCACCCGCGCAGGGGCCCATGATGGCGCTGATCTGCGGCACCACGCCGCTCGCGCGCACGTTGCGGTAGAAGATGTCCGCGTAACCCGCGAGCGATACCACGCCTTCCTGGATCCGCGCGCCACCGCTGTCGTTGAGGCCGATCACCGGCGCGCCGTTCTGCATCGCCAGGTCCATGATGCGGCACATCTTCTCGGCGTGCGCTTCGGCCAGCGAACCGCCCAGCACGGTGAAATCCTGCGAGAACACGTAGACGAGCCGCCCGTCGATGGTGCCGTAGCCCGTGACCACGCCATCGCCCAGGAACACCTGCTGGTCCAGCCCGAAATTGGTGCTGCGGTGCGTCACCAGCTGGCCGATCTCCTGGAAGGAACCCTCGTCCAGCAGCAGATGCACGCGTTCCCGCGCCGTGAGCTTCCCCTTCTTGTGCTGTGCGGCGATGCGGTCCGCGCCACCGCCCTGCAAGGCCTGCGCGATGCGGCCGTCGAGCGCGGCGAACTGGTCCTTCGTATCCATCGGATGACGCGCCTTGGAGCGGCGCGGCCAAATGTAGCCAGCGGTGCCGTGGGGCTTCTCTACTTTCGCCGGTAGCATGGCCTGGCGTTTCGCGGACCTTCCGGTGCGCACCAAGTTCCTGATCACCCTCGGCATCCCCGTGGTGGGCCTCGTGCTGCTCATCGGCAAGCAGGTGGATTCCAGCCTGAAACGCCGCGACGTGCTCCGCTACGTGAGCGTGCAGGCGCGCAACATCCAGCTGTTGGGCGACGTGATCGATGCCCTGCAGGAGGAGAACGCGGCGAGCATCGCCTTCCTGGAGGGCCTCGAGCAGAACCCGAACCGGCTGATGGTGGCCTGCTCGCATACGGACCTGGCCGTGGGCCGGCTGGACGACCCCGCGCTCCTGCTCGATCCCGAAGTGCGGCCCAAGAGCGTGCTGGAGGGATCGGCCGCGCTGCGCGACCGGGTGCGCACGCACCGCGTGCGGCCGGAAGAGGCCGAGCAGGCCTACCGCCGCATGAACGCCCGCCTGCTGGAATACCTGGGCCTGGTGTTCAAGCAGGCGATGGATTCGGAAACGAACAACAAGATCTTCGCCCACCTGAGCCTGCTGAACGCCAAGGAGGCGCTGAGCGACATCCGCGTGCGGGTCACCCGGGCGTTCGCGGAGAGCCAGCTGCCGGCGGACCAGCTCGGCGAGCTTAACGAACGCATCGCGCAATACGAGACCAACACGCTGCTGTTCCAGCGCGATGCGCCATCGGACGTGCTGGCGCTCTACCGCAGCGCCTTCCGCGGGCCGGAGGTGAACTTCGTCCGCTCGATGATCGGCACGATCCACGAGAAGCGCACGATCGAGGGGCTGGGCACCTCCGCGCTGGAATGGTGGCAGCTGGGCGGCCGCACCATGGCCGACCTGCGGACGGTGGAGGAAGTGTCCATCGGCTCGATCATCTCGGCCAGCCAGGCGAACTCCACCAACGCGCAACGCCGCCTGTTCATTGTGCTGGCCGCGCTCTTCGGCGTGGTGGGCGCGGTGGGCGTGATGGCCTTCGTGATCATGCGTGGCATCCGCAACACGGTGAACGAGGTGACCACCGCCGCCTCGGCGCTCGCCGTGGGCGACGTGCGCGCCCGCGTGCCCGTAAGCTCCAACGACGAGATCGGCGACATGGCGCGCTCCTTCAACGGCATGATCGAGCACATCCGGTCCTTCGCCGCCAGCGCCGACGCCATCGGCAAGGGCAATTACGACATGCCGGTGGACGTGCGCGGGGAACAGGACGTGCTCGGGCTGGCCCTCTCCCGCATGAAGGAGAACCTGCGCGCGGCGCGCGACCGCGACCTGCAGCAGAACAAGGACCTCCAGTCCGAGAAGGAGAAGCTAGAGCAGGCCAACGAGCGCATCAGCGTGCTGATCAAGGAGATCCACCACCGCGTGAAGAACAACCTGCAGGTGATCGCCAGCCTGCTGCGCCTGCAGAGCAGCACCATCGAGGACCCGCACCTGCAACAGGTGTTCGCCCAGAGCCAGAGCCGCGTGGCCTCCATGGCGCTGATCCACGAGAAACTGTACAAGGGCGACGACCTCGCGCAGGTGGACCTAGCCCAGTACCTGAAGGAGCTGTTCGCGGAGCTGGTGCAGATGAACAACGTGCGCGACACGATCCGCTACCGCACCACGATCGATCCCGGCCTGGCGCTGGATCTGGACACGATGGTGCCGCTGGGCCTCGTGCTGAACGAGCTCATCACCAACTCCTTCAAGCATGCCTTCGCCGGCCGCCCCTCAGGCCTGATCGACCTGCGCCTGCAACGGGTGGGCGAGCGGGAGTTCGACCTGCTCTATACGGACAACGGCATCGGCATCCCCAAGGAAAAGCTCGCCGACATGGGCGAGACCCTCGGCATGAGCCTGATCGAGAGCCTGGTGGAGCAGTTGAACGGTTTCCTCACGGTGGACAGCGACGACCAGGGCACGCGCTACCACATCCGCTTCAAGTCGCACGGATAGCGTTATCGGCCTTGAACCTCGGGGCTTGAGGATCGGGACTTCTCCGGGTCAGCCGTTCGCCAGTTCCGCCTCCACCTCTTCCGTGAGCTCCATGTTGTGGTACACGGCGTTCACGTCCTCGTCCTCTTCCAGCAGGTCCACCAGGCGCATCACGTTGCGCGCGGTGTTCAGGTCCGCAGGGATGGTGGTGAGCGGGAAGCGCTTCAGTTCCGCGCTCTTGGGCTCCACGCCGAGCTGTTCCAGCTTGGACTGCATGGCCCCGAAGCCGGTGAAGGGCACATACACGTAGAACCCCTCCTCATCGCGCGCCACGTCATCGGCGCCGCCATCGATCAGCTCCATCTCGAACTCATCCCCGTCCTTGCCTTTCAGCGCGCTGTTCTCGATCACGAACTCGCCCTTGCGCTCGAACACGTGCGCCAGCGAGCCGTTGGTGCCGAGGTTGCTGTCGCACTTCGTGAAGTAGCTGCGCACGTTGCCCACCGTGCGGTTCACGTTGTTGGTGCTGGCGTCCACGAAGATGGCCACGCCACCGGGCGCATAGCCTTCATAGGTGATCTCGTGGTAGTCCGCCTCGCCGCCACCGGCCGCCTTCTTGATGGCGCGGTCGATGTTGTCCTTCGGCATGTTGGCCCCCCGCGCGTTCTGTATGGCCATGCGCAGGCGCGTGTTGGCCTCGGGGCTGGGGCCGCCCGCCTTCACGGCCATGGCGATCTCCTTGCCGATGCGGGTGAAGAGTTTGCTGAGCTTGGCGTTGCGTGCGAAGATCTTGTGCTTGCGCTTCTCGAAAATGCGGCCCATGGGTGGTGCGTTTGGCTGGTCCCGCTTCCGTGGAACGGCGGCGGGCCCGCGAAAATACGGCTATCCCCTCAGCGGAAAGACCGCCGGCCTCCACCTTTGGTGGTTACCGGCGGCCCCGCCTCGCGGCCCTTCGGACAGGTCCCCTCGTCACCCCGGGCCGCAACGGCTCAGTTGAACGCCAGCAGCGTGAGGCCCACGTTCAGCGGTGACAGCTTGGGCGCCGTGCCGTTCTCGAACATCGGCGTGAGGCTGTATTCCGCGAAGAGGTTCAAGCCGCCGATGCCGAACCGCACCGTAGCGGCCAGGCGGTAGGGCAGCAGGTTGTAGCCCGCTTTCTCGCGCACCTGGTGGCGGTCGCCATCCTCGGTGTAGCGCAGCTTATACATGCGGTCGAAGTACCAGCTGCCGATCACGCCCACGGCGATGTGGAAGTTGCCCTTGCGGCTGAAGCCCTTTTCGCCATAGGTCTTCCAGGCTTCCGGCTGGTCCGGCAGCGGCGCGCGCTTGGTATTGAACTCGAACAGGAGCGGCACCCGCAATCCGATCTGCCGCAGCTTGCTCTTGCTGATGTCGATGCCGCTCGCCGGCACGCTGTAGGTGCTGTCGCCGGTGAAGTGCAGCGTCGCGTTCTCCTTCAGCCGGTAGTTCAGGAACTCCACGCCCAGCCCGGTGTAGAAGCCGGCGTGATGGCTGCCGAACTCCACTTTCTGTTCCAGGAAGTTGATAGCCAGGAACCGGCTGTTGCCGTTGTTCACCTTCAGCGGGCCGCTGTCCTTGCCTTCGCCCAGGTCCCCGCTTTCGGTGACGAAGGTGTTCAACCCGATGTCTACACCGGACCAGTAGGTGAACGTGCGGCGGCGGTCGTTGCGGGCGTCCTCCAGCCGCTCCGCCAGACTGTCCGGCGCGGGCACGTCGGTGCGCCCGCTGGTGATGATGCGGATGATCTTCCGCGAGGTCGTGATCCGCAGCGTATCGGCATCCTTCGGCTTCGCCAGGCTGTCCGTCCGTTCCACGCGCAGTTCCGCGCCTTTGCTGCCCACCCCGAGGTAGAGCACGTGCTGGTGGTCCGGGGCGTGCGCGGCGGTATCAGCGACCAGCGTATCGGACTGTGCGGCCACGAGGATCGGCGTACAGGCAAGCAGGTAAAAGAGGGTGCGGCGTACCATGGATGTCGGCTTGTTCCCATGGGACGGCCCACTTCCCGCTTTGTTACAACCCAAATGAAGAACCCCGCCTTGCGGGGCGGGGTTCCGGGATGGGGAAAGGCTCAACTAGGCTTGAGGGCGGAAGCGGAACCGCACGTGCGAGGTCCTCCACACGCCTTCGGGGTTGCGGCCCACGTCCACCTTGCTCAGGCGGGACAGCACGTAGTCCGCGAGGCGTTCATCCGATGCGGTCGCGGCGATCACCTCTACGTGGCCCTCGGTATTGATCACGAAGCTCACGACGACATCCCCATAGAGGTCCTGCTGGCCGTTCATGATGGGATAGATGACGTAGCGATCGAGCTGACGGGAGAGCTGATGCTCCAGGGCGGAGCTGTTGCCGGTGGCAAGCGAGGCGGCGGGCGCAGCGGAGCTGCCGGTGAAGCGGAACGGTTCGGCAGCGCTGAGCTGACCCAGCAGGAGCGTGGCGGTGAGCACTGCGGTGAAGAGGCGGGCGACGGTTCTCATGGCGATGTGGTGTTGGTCGTTCTACACCCATAGGACGAGGCCACACGCCGCGTTGTTACCGGCACCGGGACGATGTGTGATGAACGGTACGAACGCGCGGCGAGCGGCCGATCAGCGGCCGCTGCTCGCGCTGATCGCGAGGTTGCGCCCCAGGCGCAGGTACACCTGCTTGCGCGTGCCGGTGCGCTGCACCTGCATGCCGCCCGCCCCGCGCGTGATCGCGTGCAGGCCCTTGTCCACCGCGGCCACGGCATCGCCTCCGTCCAGGGAGGTGCTGCGCGCGGGGGAATCGAGCACTTCGTTGCGCACGGCATTGGCCACGAACGTGGCGAGCGTTGTTCCTCCTGCCGCGGCAGGAGCGTGCACGGCCTGGGCAAGCGCCTCGTCGTGCCCCATCTCCGGCAACGGTCCGGGGTCCGGGGATACCTGGGCCAGGGAAGGCTCGGGCATGTCGGGCGGCTGCGTGCCGCGCAGCGGCAGCACTTCCTTCGCAGGCTGTTCAGGGGGATCGCTCCGCCGGTCGGCCGGGGCATGGCCACGCGCGGGGCTGGTTTCTTCCTTCATGGTCGCTTTTCGCACGGAGGTATCGGCGGCCTTCTCCTGTTGCCGTTCTTCCGGCCGTTGGTCCTCGGCAGGAGTGGTCCGCTCCGTGGGGACCGGCACTTGCAGGGGCTTCTCTTTTTCCTGGCGCGCGATGCGCTGATCGCTGGCATCAGGCCCCCGTAGCGACCACCAACCCAGGCCGAACACCAGCACCACGCTCGCCGCGGCGGCCAGGCGCGGCCACAGCGGGATCACGCGGACTTCACGCTTCTTCAGAAGCTCTTTCGCCGGGAAGACGACCGCTTCCGGCACGATGCGCGATGCGGCCACCAGGCGTTGCTCACGCGCGGCATCGGGATGCACATCAAGGTATCGCGCCAACGCCTGTCGCTGATCGGGTGAAAGACCCCCTCCTGCGCAGCGATGAGGAAGTCCGTCAGCCGGTGCCGGTCCGGCAGGCCCTGTGGCGGGAAATGGCGCTCCACCGTGCCCTTCGCGGTGAACGGGATGGGCGTGCGGGGCACGCGGCTGGCGGCCATGCGCCGGGCGTCCTGCACGCGCTCGGGGTGCTCGTACAGGAGCCGGTCCAGCTGCTGCTCCTGGCGGGCGGAGAGGTCGCCTTCGAGCCGCGCCACCAGGAAGTCGTCCAAGCGGGCGATGTCCGGCCGGCCCGTGGGCGGATAGACCCTCTTCAGCTTATCCTTCGCGCCGAACACGGCGACGCTCCCTTCCACGCGGGGCAGCTCGCCCAGGCCAGCGGGCAGGTCGGGGTTGGCGGCCAGGAACGCATCCAGCTCACGCTCCTGCTCAGGCGTGAGGTGGCCCTCGAGGCGATCGAGCAGCCAGGCTTCGTAGGTGGAGCGGTCCAGTATCACAGCACGATCTCCAGTTTGCCGATGTAGTCCTTCAACGCGGTGCGGCCACGGTAGATGTACACCTTCACCTGCGTCAGGTTCAGGCCCGTCAGCTCGGCGATCTCCTCGTAGGTATAGCCTTCGAGGTCGCGCAGCAGCACCACGCTCCGCTGCACCTCGGGCAGCGTGGCCAGGCCCGCGTCCAACACCTGCTTCAGGTCCGGCTGGGACTGGGTGCTCCAGTGCAGGTCCTCGTGGTGCTCCTCCATGCGGGTGCTGCGCAGATCCCTTCCGCACGGCGTCTACCAGGATGTGGTGCGCCGTGGTGAAGAGGTAGCTCTTGGCCTTGCCGCCCTCCACGTCCTCCACCTTCTGCCACAGCCGCGCGAAGCTCTCCTGCACGACGTCCTTCGCGGTGTCGGCATCGCGCAGGTGTTTCAGCGCGAAGCGGTACACGCCATCGCTGTGCAGGTCCACGCAGGTGTTGTATTCCTGTAGGGTCATCGCGCTGGGGACGGGCGCAGGTATCCTTTCCGATGGGACGGAGAGGCTGGGCAGGAAGTTACAGCCTGGACCGGCCGGTGCGATCAATCCAGCTTCAGCACCGCCAGGAACGCCTGCTGCGGGATCTCCACCGAGCCCACCTGACGCATCCGCTTCTTGCCTTCCTTCTGCTTCTCCAGCAGCTTGCGCTTCCGGCTGATGTCGCCGCCGTAGCACTTCGCGGTCACGTCCTTGCGAAGGGCCTTCACCGTTTCGCGCGCCACGATCTTGGCACCGATGGCCGCCTGGATGGGGATGTCGAACTGCTGGCGCGGCAGCAGCTCCTTCAGCTTGGCGCACATCTTCTTGCCCAGCTCGTGCGCGTGGTCGCGGTGGATGAGCGCGCTGAGGGCGTCCACCTTCTCCGCGTTGAGCAGGATGTCCAGCTTGATGAGGTCGCTCTCCTTGAAGCCGATGGGGTGGTAATCGAAGGAGGCGTAACCGCGGGAGATGGACTTCAGCTTGTCGAAGAAGTCGAACACCACCTCGCCGAGGGGCAGCTCGAAGGAGAGCTCCACGCGGTCCGTAGTGAGGTAGTTCTGGCCGATGAGCATGCCGCGCTTCTCGATGCAGAGCGTCATGATGGCGCCGGTGTACTCGGCCTTGGTGATGATCTGCGCCTTGATGTAGGGCTCCTCGATGGTCTCGATGTGCATCACGTCCGGCAGCTCGCTCGGGTTGTGCACGTTCACCACGTCGCCGTTGGTCTTCGTCACCACATAGCCCACGTTGGGCACGGTGGTGATCACCGTCATGTTGAACTCGCGCTCCAGCCGCTCCTGGATGATCTCCATGTGGAGCAGACCCAGGAAGCCGCAACGGAAGCCGAAGCCCAGTGCGGCGCTGCTCTCGGGCGTCCACGTGAGGCTGGCGTCGTTCAGCTTCAGCTTCTCCATGGCGTCACGCAACTCCTCGTACTCGTCGGTGTCCACGGGGAAGATGCCCGCCCACACCATGGGCTTCACGTCCTCGAAGCCCTTGATGGCCTCGGCGCACGGGCGCTCCACGTGGGTGATGGTGTCGCCCACCTTCACCTCGCTGGCCGTCTTGATGCCGCTGATGATGTAGCCCACGTCGCCCGCGCTCAGGCGGTCCTGCGGCTTCAGGTCCATCTTCAGCACGCCCACCTCGTCCGCGTCGTACACCACGCCGGTGTTGAAGAACTTCACCTTGTCGCCCTTCTTCAGCGACCCGTTCATGATGCGGAAGTAGGCGATGATGCCGCGGAAGGGGTTGAAGACGCTGTCGAAGATGAGCGCCTGCAGCGGTGCGGCCGGGTCGCCTTTCGGCGCCGGGATGCGCTCCACAATGGCCTCCAGCACCTTGTCCACGCCCAGGCCGGTCTTGCCGCTGGCGGCCATGATCTCTTCGCGCTTGCAGCCCAGCAAATCCACGATCTGGTCCTTCACCTCCTCGGGATTGGCTGAGGCCAGGTCCATCTTGTTGAGGATGGGGATGATCTCCAGGTCGTGCTCCAGCGCCAGGTAGAGGTTGCTGATGGTCTGCGCCTGGATGCCTTGGGTGGCGTCCACGATGAGCAGCGCGCCTTCGCAGGCGGCGATGGAACGGCTCACCTCGTAGCTGAAGTCCACGTGGCCCGGCGTGTCGATCAGGTTCAGGATGTACTTCTGCCCGTTGAGGGTGTAGTCCATCTGAATCGCCTTGCTCTTGATGGTGATGCCCCGCTCGCGCTCCAGGTCCATATCATCCAGGGCCTGGTTCTGCATGTCGCGGTCGGCGATGGTGCCGGTCATCTGCAACAGGCGGTCGGCCAGGGTGCTCTTGCCATGGTCGATGTGGGCGATGATGCAGAAGTTGCGCGTGTTCTTCATGTGGGGTTGGACGCGGATCCGCCTTCGCCAAGGCGACGACGGATGCAAAAAAGGCCCGCGAAGGTAGCGATCCGAAGGGCGCCCCGCCTCGGCCAGCCGTTCGGGAGCCGCCGATCAACGCCGGTCTATGGCAATTTCCCTGGCGCAAGCGTGTGATCCGGCCGCAGCCGGGCGCCGGGTAGGAAGAAATTGCCTAGTGTGCTGCTGCGATAATCTTCAGCAGGAACCCGGATGATGTACTATTCAGCGTTACCCGTGCGGTGGAACGTTGAGGAAGGCGCACTTCCGTGAGAAGCTTGGAGTCGTCATCTGAAATCGTGATGTACTGGCCCATAAAAGTGCAAGACCTTGTGAGGCTGTCTTCATCAATAATACTGTCTACTGCCAAGTACAATTTCGAGAGGGCTTCTTTTGGGGCTAGAGCACTCGTATATCCCACGCCGTTGCTAATTCCTTCGTTATGATACGTGCGATACCGTCCGGTTTCATAGCGACCTTTTTGAAGACGACGGAGTGGCGCGACATAGTTCTTAATACTTTAAGACCAAGAGTGAGGTGGAGCCTTTCATCTGGCATACAGCTAACCACCGTATCGCTCTGAGCATTGGCGTAAACAAGATTGCAATCAGCCCATATTGGGATCGAATCTGTTGGATCCATATCCAAACGAGGGCCATCTTGAAGAATACGGTAAAAAACTTGCGCCAGTGATACAACCACTAGAATGCCGAAACCAACTAAGACCCAAACCCTACTCTTTCTGTTCATTGGATCATAACACTTGTCCTCTCGCAGGGCCCACACCCGCGCTCGGTGCGTACCACGAAAGAAGATGCCAAGCTTTCTTCGGCCTCCAGCTGTCAGGTCCGCTCCACATCCTCGAACAACTTGATCGGACCATCCGGATGGGCACTGCCCTTATGGATCCGAGGTGATCGCTCATGAAAGCGAAAGTACTTGGGACCACCAGATCTGCGACCGGAGACCTGTGGGCGGGGTCCGATGGCTCATCCTTTGCCTACCCGTGAAGCCTTTGGACTTCATCCTTGAACCTTCAAGATGCCAAGTTATACCCCCTTCCCTTACGAATGATGAATGATCAACGCAGAGCCCGGCCATTGAACGTCGGTCATTCAGCGTTGACCATTGAGCGTGGGACATTGAAAGCCCAGCCAGGCTTCTTTTTTGCAGGCCCAGCGAGGACCGAGGCAACCTTTGCACGCGGGATCGCATCATGCACGCACGGGCCATGACGGATGAGCAAATGGTAGCAGGCTGCCTCAATGGTGAGCCGACCGCCCAGGAAGCGCTCTACAGGACCTATGCCCGGAAGATGATGAGCATCTGCATGCGCTATGCCAGCGGGCGCGATCAGGCCCAGGACATGCTCCAGGACGGGTTCGTGAAGGTGTTCCAGAAAATGGACCATTACCGCGGGGAGGGCCCGCTGGGCGGCTGGATCGCACGTACCATGGTGAACACCGCGCTGGACCACCTCCGCCGGAACAAGCCATACGACCACGGCGTGGACCTGGCGAACGCCGAGCACCTGCATGCGGAGGACGAGCACGTGCTGAGCAGCATGAGCACCGATGAGCTGATGGCGCTGATCCAGGCCCTGCCCCCCGGCTACCGCACGGTGTTCAACCTGTTCGCGATCGAAGGCTACCCCCACAAGGAGATCGGCGAGATGCTGGGGATCTCGGAGAACACCAGCAAATCGCAGTTCATGAAGGCGCGGGCCTACCTGCGCAAGCTGCTCCCCAACGAAGCGGCCGGCATCCATGGCGACAGCAATGAAGGATAAGCTCAACGGCCTGTTCCGCGAGCGCTTCACCGGGCACGAGGCGGACGTGCCGCCGGGCGCATGGGAGGCCATCAGCGCCCAGGTCGCGGCGTCCAGCGGTGCGGGCCTGCAAGGCGCGCTACAGGACAAGTTCGCAGGCCATGAGCAGGAGGTGGATCCCGGCGTGTGGCAGAACATCCATTCGCAATTGGGCCATGGCGCTGCTGCCGGTACGGCCACCGGCCTCGGCGCTGGCTGGATGGCAGCCGGCGTGGCCGCGTTGCTTGTGGCCGGTGGCCTGGTCTACCGGGCGGTCTCTCCCGGCTCGCCGGAAGTGCCCGGTCCACCACCAAATGTGGCCCGTGTGGACCCACCGGCCGTACAGCCGCTCCCCTTGAAGAACGACGCGGCCATCCCCCCCGCCCCGCTGCCGATCCCCGTGGAACGGACATCGGAGCACATGCCACCCCCCGGACCACGAAAGGCACCCGCCACGACCGCCCAAGCACCGGCACATAAAGCGGCCCCTGCTCCAGTTGTTACAGCAACGCCGCCTCCAGTGCCGTCACTCCCGACGCCGGGTGAACAGATCGTCTCCGAGGTGATGCACCAGCTGGTGGCCCAGAACGCCACCCACCCCGGACCGCAGCACCCCGAACCCGTTCCCCCGCCCCGCAGCGAAGACCTGCCGCCGGAGCTCCTGCCCACGCCAGCGGAAGGCACCGAGGCTTCCGGGATCGCTCGATCGCAACGAACCCTTCGTGCTCATCCCCAACGTCTTCAGCCCGAACGGCGACGGCGTGAACGACAAACTGGTGGTGACCTGCAACAACTGCTCCTCCGTGGAGGTCCGCATCTTCTCCGCCAGCAACAATGCCTTGGTGTTCAAGGCCCACGATCTGGAGCACGCCTGGGACGGCACCATGCCCAACGGCCAGGTCGAGGACGGTTACTACTTCTACGCCATCGAAACAACGGGCCCCGATGGCCGCACGCGCTCCAAGGGCGAGGTGGTCCGCCTGTTCCGCCCCTGAGCATGGCCCTGCCAGGACGCATGTTGGGATCTTCCGTATGTTGGGCCGACGGCCGACCTCTTGCACTGATCACGTCCATGAAGCACACCCGACTTGCCTGGACCCTTGCCGCCCTCTCCCTAGTCACCGCCTTGCAGGCCCAAATGGTGGAGCTGAGCCCCGAGGAGTACGGCGAACGCAAGGCCAACGGCACGCTGCCTCCGCAATTCCATGTGGCTTACAGCACCCTTCCGGTGGCCGGTGTGCAGGCCAGCACCACCCAAGGCCACGCCAAGGGCAGCGGAACAGGCCAGGGCTGCAACTGCTGGATCGAGCCGGACAACACTTATAGCCTGGCTATGGCCCCGAATGATGACGGCTTTTCGGACACCATTCTCCTGCCGTTCCAGTTCGACCTGTACGGCGATCGCTATGACCATTGCTGGATCAACAACAATGGCAACATCTCGTTCGTGGGCCCGGTGACCAACTATGTGAATGCTCCCAACGGCGCATTTCCCGCGCATTACGACACGGTGATGGTGGCGCCCTTCTGGGCGGACGTGGACACGCACTGGGGCCCTGACTACCAGCTCGGCAGCTACGTGAGCGGCGGTTCCGTGGTGTACAAGTTGACCCCGACGGCATTGTATGTGAACTGGGTTTCCGTGGGCTATTTTCATGAGCACGTCGATAAACGGAACACCTTCCAGCTGATCATCACCGACGGCACCGACCCGGTGATCGGGGTGGGGAACAACGTGAGCTTCTGCTACAAGGAGATGAACTGGACGACCGGCGATGCGTCCAGTGGCCAGAACGGCTTCGGCGGCTACCCTGCCATCGTGGGAGCCAACCGGGGGAACAACGTGGACTACATCCAGTTCGGTCTTTTCGACCATCCCGGCAGCGATTACGACGGCCCCTTCGGCCATACGGACGGCGTGAGCTGGCTGAACAACCAGAACTTCGTCTTCACCACGGCGGTGAGCACGCAGAACATCCCGCCCATCGTCAGCTCCAGTTTCCTCTGCGACACGGTGCGCGTGTGCAACGGCGAACTGGTGGATTTCGATGTGACCTTCCTGACCCCCGAGGCCGATCAGGTGATCACCAACGCCACCGCCAGCGCACCGACACTGCCCAGCTTCCGCATGACCGCGTTGAACAACGGGGTCCAATACACCCTGCATCCCAGCTTCCGCCCCAATCCCGGCGATGCGGGCTTCCACACCATCACCTTTTCCGCCACGGACAACGGCACCCCGCCCCTTACCACCACCGTGGACCTCGTGCTCGAAGTGATCTACACCTCGGACACGCCTCCGGTGATCTCCGGTGACAGCACCAGTTGCAATGGACAGACCGTGGTGCTTACCGCGCAGCCGGGCTTCAGTTCCTACCAATGGAGCAACACGTCCACCGACACGGCCATCACGGTGGGCCCGGGCACGTACCGGGTGTTCACCACCGCCGGCATCTGCCGCCTGGCCTCCAATGCCATCACCGTGGTGGACGTTACACCGCACCCGGTGATCCAAGGGGACCTGCTCAACTGCACCGGAGCACCCATCCTGCTGGGCACCACACAGCCGTATGCCGCGTATGATTGGAGCGAGGGCAGCCATACTCCCACCATTTCCGTAGGCACTGGCACCTATTCCGTTTCCGTAACGAACAGCGCAGGCTGCACCGGCACTTCGCCATCGGTGCATGCGGTCAGCACCCACTCACCCACCGCTTCGTTCAACGCGATCCCGGGCGGCGCGGTATTCCCCAATACCACCGTCGCCTATACCAATACCTCGGCGTCCAATGGCACTACCATCACCAATATGGTTTGGACCATCGGCACATTGGGCATCAGCGCCAGCGGAGAGACCCTTTCCCAGACCTTCACCACAGCGGGGGTCTATCCCGTGACCCTTATGGTGACCACCAGCGACGGCTGCACCAGCACCCATACCTATGACCAGGTGGTGATCCCCGAGGAGATCATCACGCCCAACGTCTTCAGTCCCAACAACGACGGCGAGAACGACCGGCTGGTATTCTCCGGGGCGGAGTACTACGACAACGATCTGCAGATCTTCAACCGCTGGGGGCAGGTGGTCTTCGCCAGCACCAACTACAGGAACACCTGGATCGGGCAGGACCTGCCGGAAGGGACCTACTTCTACGTCCTCAAGCTCATCAATACCGGCAAGGTGTACACCGGCCACGTGACCCTCCTGCGCTGAGCTTTTCCCTCCGTTCAGCGGCGGGCTTGATGGTGTTGGGCCATCGGTCCGTTATCTGTGTCATCTGCGCCATCTGCGGGACCGGCTTTCGTTACCTTCGGCACCTTTCGCATGAAGGTCATCGACCACCTCCGCTCCGCGGACCGGACCCTGCTCTCCTTTGAGATCCTGCCGCCGCTGAAGGGCAATGACATCCGCTCGATCTATGCGGGCATCGACCCGTTGCTCGAGTTCCGCCCCAGCTTCATCAACGTGACCTACCACCGCGAAGAGGTGATCTACAAGGAGCGCGGGCACGGGCTGCTGCAGAAGGTGCGCCTGCGCAAGCGGCCGGGCACCGTGGGTATCTGCGCCACCATCAAGGCCAAGTACAACATCGACACCGTGCCGCACCTGATCTGCGGCGGGTTCAGCAAGGAGGATACCGAGGACGCGCTGATCGAGCTCAACTTCCTGGGCATCGACAACGTGCTGGCCCTGCGCGGCGACGCGATCAAGAACGAGCCGCACTTCATCCCCGAGCGCGATGGCCACTCCCACGCCGAGGACCTCATCCACCAGATCTCGGGGCTGAACAAGGGCAAATACCTGCACGACGAGGAACAGGAGGCCGCCCCCACCGACCTGTGCGTCGGCGCCGCCTGCTACCCCGAAAAGCACTCCGAGGCCCTCAACCTCACCACGGATATCGCCTACCTGAAACGCAAGGTGGACGCCGGGGCCGATTACCTGGTGACGCAGATGTTCTTCGACAACCAGAAGTACTTCGCCTTCGTGGAGCGCTGCCGGCAGGAAGGCATCACCGTGCCCATCATCCCGGGCCTGAAGCCGCTGACCAACCTCAAGCACATCGCCTTCATCCCGAAGACCTTCCACGTGGACCTTCCCGATGAGTTCGCGAAGGAGCTGATGAAGTGCCGCACCGATGCCGACGTGAAGGCCGTGGGTATCGCCTGGGGCGCGCAACAAGCACGTGAGCTGATCGAGCGGAAGGCGCCCTGCCTGCACTTCTACACGATGGGGCGTTCCGAGGCGGTGCGATCCATCGTTTCGCAGGTGTTCTGACCTGTTCTTTCCGAACAGCCACGCTACCTTGGCGGGTATGCGTACCCTGCTCGCGACCGCGTTGATCCTGGTGCTTGCGGCACAAAGCCGTGCCCAGCAGCTTTTCCCCTCCGGCACGCTCGACCGCATAGCGGCCACAGAAATGCGCGGACATGGCGCGCGTGCCGCCGCCGCAACGACCACCCGGAACTACGACGTACGCTACCTGCGCCTGGAATGGTCCATCGATCCGGCCGTGCGGGCCATCAGCGGACAAGTGACCACCTGGTTCACGGCCACTGCGGACCTTTCCGCCGTGCGCTTCGACCTGGACGACACGCTGATCGTGGACGATGTGCTCCACCATGGAGCGTCCGTGCCCTTCACGCATGGCAGGGGCGATTCGCTGCACGTGGAACTGTCTGCACCGCTCAGCACCGGCACGCTTGATTCCCTTACCGTCGTGTACCACGGCACGCCGCCGGAAACAGGGTTCGGCTCGTTCGTACAGGACCAGCACGCGGGGGCGCCGATCGTGTGGACCTTGAGCGAGCCCTACGGCGCGCCGGACTGGTGGCCGTGCAAGCAGGACCTCTCCGACAAGGCCGATTCCATGGATGTGTACGTGACCGTGTCGGAAGGGCAGCGCGCCGCAGGCAACGGTGTGCTCGTGAGCGTGGATGTGCATGATGGTCTGGCAACATTCCACTGGCGCGAGCGCCATCCCATCGCGCACTACCTGATCGCCACGGCCGTCACCAATTATGCCACTTATAGCGACACGGCCCTGCTGCCCTCCGGACCGGTGGAGATCCTGAACTACGTCTACCCTGAACACTTGGAAGAGGCGCAGGCCGCCACGCCGAACGTGGCCCGCCAGCTCGAACTGTTCAGCAGCCTGTTCGGAGAATATCCCTTCGCGGACGAGAAGTACGGCCATGCAGAGTTCGGCTGGGGCGGAGGGATGGAACACCAGACGATGAGCTTCGTGGGCGGCTTCAACTACGAGATCCTTGCGCATGAACTGGCCCACCAATGGTTCGGTGACAAGGTGACCTGCGGCAGCTGGGCCGATATCTGGTTGAACGAAGGGTTCGCCACCTACCTCAGCGCCTTGGTATACGAGCGCCTGGTCCCGCAGTATTGGTACGGTTTCAAGCGCGGCCGCCTCGACTATGTGATCAGCCAGCCCGGCGGCACCCTGCGCTGCGACGACACCACGACCATGGACCGCCTGTTCGATGGCCGCCTCACCTACGCCAAAGGCGCCCTGGTGCTGAACATGCTCCGTTGGATCTGCGGGGACAGCGCCTTCTTCGCCGGAGCGAGCAACTACCTGCACGATCCAGCCCTGGCGTATGCGAGCGCGCTGACACCGCAACTGCAGGCCCATCTGGAGGCCGCCAGCGGCGTGGACCTGGACCGGTTCTTCTCGGATTGGTACCTCGGCCAGGGATTCCCCAGCTATACCCTCACATGGTCACAGGATGCTTCAGGCCAGGTGAACGCCGTGCTGGACCAAGTGACCTCACACCCGAGCGTCGATTTCTTCGCGCTACCGGTGCCCGTGCGTTTCAAGAACGCGACCCAGGACTCGACCGTGGTGCTCGACAACACCTTCAACGGACAGCCGTTCACCTTCCACCTGCCGTTCGAGGCGGACAGCGCGGAGCTCGATCCCGAGCTGTGGCTGATCAGCGGCCGGAACGTGGTGACCGCCGTGGAGCCCGTTGCCGCGGGGATCGGCATCATGCGGATATTTCCCAATCCATCGAACGACCGCTTGACGGTGCTGTTGCCGAACGACTCCCCCACAGACCTCCGCGTGCTGGATGCCCTCGGCCGTACCGTACTGACGCAGCATGCGGCCACCCGCATGGCCGAGCTCAACGTTCAAGCGTTCACAGCGGGCACATACCTGATCGATGCCGGGAGCTACGGCCGCACCCGTTTCGTGAAGCGCTAGCGCCGGGCGATCATCATCCGTTCCACGTACTTGCCGAGCACATCGAACTCCACGTTCACGCGGTGGCCCGCGCGCAACGCATGGAAGGTGGTGTGCTCATGGGTATAGGGAATGATCGCCACGGCGAACCCCTCGGCATCCAGCTCGGCGATGGTGAGGCTCACCCCGTTCAGGCAGATGGATCCCTTGTGTACCAACAAATGCTGCTGTTCCGGCAACGCGAACGCATAGCGCCAGCTGCCGTCCAGGTCCTGCACGGAGCGGCATTCCACCGTGGTGTCCACGTGGCCTTGCACCATATGCCCGTCCAGCCGGTCGCCGATGCGGAGGCTACGCTCCAAGTTCACGCCATCACCGGCCTTCAACGTGCCGAGGTTGCTGCGCAGCAGCGTTTCTTCCACCGCCGTCACCCGGTACCAAGGCGTTAGGCCGAGCGGAGCCGAAAGCTCCACCACGGTGAGGCAGACGCCGTTGTGCGACACGCTCTGATCAATGCGCAGTTCGGGCGCCATGCGCGCCTCCACGATGATCTCGGTGTTGCCGCCCGCAACGCGCACTTCCCGCACGCGTCCCACTTCTTCCACGATGCCGGTGAACATCAGTCGAGGCTTCCGTTCCTGCCGCCCAAAAGGTGTACGTATCCCTTCAGCACCACCGGCTCCTCACCCGCCAGGCGGATGAAGGTGACAATGCAGGTGTAGAAGTACACGCCGTCCGGCAGCTTCTCTTTCGTATCCTGGTAGGTGCCGTCCCACTGGATGGCGGGGTCGGTGGTGGAGAACACCACTTTGCCCCAGCGGTTGAACACCTGGAGGTCGATCCGCTTCACCCCGCGGTACGGGAAGGGGATGAACTGGTCGTTCTTCCGGTCGTTGTTCGGCGTGAAGACGTTCGGCAGGCGGTAGTCCGGGCAGTTGTCGCCGCAGACCGTGTCGCTCAGCGCGCTCTCATTGCCCACCGTATCGATCGCCGTTACCGCATAGCAACCGGCCACTGAGCTGCCATCCGTGTGCGTGAAGACGGTATCCTCCGCCCCCACGATGCTGGCGATCAGCTCCAACGGGCCACCGAGCGAATCGGTGAAGTAGATGTTGTAGCGGTAGGTGTCGTCCGCACAGCTGTTGTTCGGGTTGTTCCACGTGAGCGTGTTCAGCGGCGTTCCGCAATCGTTGTCCAGCTGCACCGTGGGCGCACAGGGCGGCGTGCGGTCCACGGGCGTGGCGCACACTTCCTGGCTGAAGTTGATCAGCGGCGCCACAATGTCCGGGTCGTCATAGGCCCCGGTGCTCTTCACGTAGTAGCAGTATTCGCGTCCGTTCGTGAGGCCGGTGTCCACGTAGGTGGTCTCCGGCGTGGTGGCGATCAGGTCCCACGCCGCGCCGTTCTGGCGGTATACGTCGTACCGCGTGTTCAGCCAGGGCGTGGAATGGTTGAAGAGCAGCGTCACCCGCTTGTCGTTCGGGTCAGCCACCAGGTACACCGATGAGGCCGTATTGCTCGGGCCGACGAGCGTGTTGCCATTACCGCTGTATAGCTCCACGCGATAAGCGTGCGGCGTGGTGCGGGTATCGATGCCCCTGTCGATGAACACCGTGTCCGGATGGGTCAGGAAGGGCGACAGGGCGCTCGTATGCACCAGGTCCGTGGCGGTGGTGTAGCTGCTCCCCCGGTATACCTTGAACTGGTACGGACCCGGATATTGCAGCGTGTCCAGGTCGTGCGCATTGCTCCACCGCACGGTGTCCACGCCGCTGGTCACATCCGTCACGCCCACGCTCACGTTGGTCATGATCGGCACATCGCGGTCCAGCATGGCGCAGAATTCCACGCTCGCATAGCTCTGCGCGCCATCGGGGAACACGGCCACCACCATGTAGCAATAGGTGATGCCGAACGACAGCCCCTCATCGGTGTAGGAGGTGTTGTTCAGCCCGGTGGTGCTGCCGATGAACGTGTAGCCCGTGTAGGCGGGAACACCCGTTTCGCAATGGCCCGGCGTGAACCCGTAGCTGCCCTGCCGGCGGTAGATGAGGTATCCCGTGGCATTGCTGCAGATGCTGGCATCCCAATGCAGCTGCATCCGCGAGGCGTTCGGCGTGGCCGAGGGGTTCCGTGGCGCAGGTGCGACCACGGTGATGAACACGGTCGCGACGTCCTGCAACTGCACTTGGTTGTAGTTGTCGCGCGCGTTGAACACCACCTGGTAGGGCTGCTGCCGCACATGCGCGCAGGTGGTGCCCCAGGAGAACACGCCGTTCACCGTGTTCTGCGCCGGCGTGGAATTGAACACCGCGGGGCTGGTGACCGCAAAGGGGCCACCCAAGGCGGAGAGCGTGATCGTCTGCCCCGCGTCCGGGTCGGTGGCACGCACCTGGAAGGACAGGTTCGTACCCGCCTCCACACAGGTATCCCGCAGCGCGGCGATCACGGGCGGGCGGTCGTTGCACGGGCCCACGATCACCTGCATGTCGCGCACCACGTAGCCGATCTCGCGCATCACGCCGTTCAGCCGGCGCCATTCCTTCACCGCGAAGGCGATGTTGTAGATGCCTGCTTCCTGCGGAGAGATCCAGCTGATGGTGCCCGTGACCGGATCGATGCCGTACCGGTTGTTCGCGCCCGGCGCGATCCCGTCAGGATACCGGTAGCCCGGTATGGGATCGCCGATGCCATCACCGTTCTGGTCGCCACCCAGGCATACCCGCGGCTCGAACGAAAGGCTGTCCCCATCGCTGTCGTACGCGCCCGGATTGTGGATCCACGGCTGCCCCAGGCACGCGTTCTGGATCGGCGCGTTCAGGAACCGCGGCGAGCAGTTGTTGCCGGATACTCCGATGATCAACTGCGTCTGCACGCACATGGGCACCGTAACGGAACCGGGGATATTGACCACCCCGGCCACCCGGTTGGGGTCGATGTATTGCAACAGGAACACCCCGGGACCGGGGTACAAGTGGCGGGCCACGTACAGGTTGCGCTGCACTTGTACACCGGCCACGGTGACCACCTGGCTGGACGTGCGGGGGATGGTGTCGATGCGGTTGTCGCCCCAATCCAGGATGAACTCCGGACGGTCCGCCGGCGAAGCCGGGTTGGTGTGCGTGAAGATCGTGACCTCGTAGAGCGGCTGCCCCCTGTCGCCCACGTAGCAGATGGTGATCTCGCCGGCCTCGTTGTGGGTGGCCCGTGCCGTCATCGACAGCGCGAACAGGAAGAGCGCGGCCAGCGCACGTGACAATGGCTTCATCGGTCCCACAAAGTACGCGATTTCCCGAGCGGCATCCGGCGCGCGCATGCGCCATTCCTGCGGGCAACGTGGCACGTCCGCGCACCGCACGCCTCCCGGTGCCCTGTCCCTGGAAGGCTATCTTCGCCCGCCACTCACCCCTGCGCACCAGCGCGCGGGTGCCCATGCATGATCACCCTCACCCGGACCACGCGCACCGCGGGCGGCAAGGACCTGCTCGTCCTGCTCTCCGACCCCGCCCAACTGCGCGGCCTCGACCTGGAACGCAGCGACCGCCAGTACCTCACCGAGCAGTTGCAGGGGGATGCGTCCATCGCCGCCTGCGACATCAGTGGAAGGCTGGTGCTCGTACACCGCATCCGCGAAGGCGGCAGGGAGCGCCAGCTCGAGCTTGCCCGCCGCGCCGGCAACGAGATGGTGGGGCGCCTGAACGCCGCCAAGCGCGACGAGGCCCAACTGATCAGCCTGCAGGAGGAAGCCTCCCTCACCCTCGCACTGGCCGAAGGGGCCGTGCTCGGGGCCTATGAGTTCCGCAAGTACAAGACCAACGGCAAGGGCGGCACCCTGAAGAAGATCGCCCTAGTGGCCAGCGAGGTCACCGCTAAGGAACTGGACGAGCTGCTGGACGTCTGCGAGGCCGTGTTCGCCGCCCGCGACCTGGTGAACGAGCCCGCTTCCTCGCTCGGCGCCGTGCAACTGAGCGCGGAGATCCGCACGATGGCGAAGACCTCCGGCTTCAAGGTGCAGGTGCTGGAGAAGGCGCAGATCGAGGCGCTGGGCATGGGCGGACTGCTCGCGGTGAACAGGGGCAGCCTGGCCCCGCCCACCTTCACGGTGATGGAGTGGAAGCCGAAGAACGCCGTGAACAAGAAGCCCATCCTGCTGGTGGGCAAGGGCGTGGTGTACGACACCGGCGGCCTCAGCCTGAAGCCTACGCCCAACAGCATGGACCACATGAAATGCGACATGGCCGGTGCCGCTGCCGTGGCGTGCGCCATGAGCGCCGTGGCCGCGCAGGAGCTGCCGGTATACGTGGTGGGCCTGGTACCCGCCACGGACAACCGTCCGGGCGGCGAAGCCTTCGCGCCCGGCGATGTCATCCGCATGCACAGCGGGCTCACCGTGGAGAACGTGAACTCGGACGCCGAAGGCCGCATCATCCTGGCCGACGCGCTGAGCTATGGCGAACAGTACGACCCTGAGCTGGTGTTCACCATCGCCACCCTGACCGGTGCGGCAGCACGCGCCATCGGCACCCACGGCTCCGTGGTGATGGGCACCGCAGCCGACGAGCAGTTCGATCTCCTGGAGGCCGCCGCCGGACAGGTATTCGAGCGCGTGGCCCGCATGCCGTTCTGGGACGAATACGGCGACGAAGATCCAAAGCGACATCGCCGACATCAAGAACCTGGGCAGCGACCTGGCCGGGCAGATCACCGCGGGCAAGTTCCTTGCGCGCTTCACCACCAAGCCGCTGATCCACATCGACATCGCCGGAACGGCCTACCTGCACAAGCGCGACCACTACCGCGGGAAAGGCGGCACCGGCGTGGGCGTGCGCCTGTTCTACGAGTTCATTAAGCGGCGCGCGCAAGCCCCCGCCAAAACCGCCCGCAAATGAGCGAGGCCCGCGTTCCCCGCGTCGGTATCAGCTGCGGCGACCTCAACGGCATCGGCCTCGAGGTGGTGCTGAAGACCTTCGAGGACCACCGCATCCTGCAGGACCTTACGCCCATTCTCTATGCCAACGCCAAGGTGGTGAGCCACCACCGCAAGCTGCTCGGCCTGGAGGAAGTGCAGTTCACCGGCATCCACAACTCCAGCGAGGCCATTCCGCGCAAGTTCAACGTGGTGAACCTCTGGGAGGAGGACGTGCCCGTGGAATTGGGCAAGCCCAGCGGCGTTCAATCCAAATACGCGCTCCAAAGCCTGGAAGCGGCCGTGACCGACCTCGGCCAGGGCAAGATCGACGTGCTGGTGACCGCGCCGATCGACAAGCACAGCATGCAGGCCGCGGGCTTCCCCTTCCCTGGCCATACCGAATACCTGGCCCACATGGCCGGGGCCGACAACCCCGTGCTGATGATCCTGTGCGGCGAAGGGCTGCGCGTGGGCACCGTCACGGGCCACATTCCCTTGAAGGACGTGGCCGAACAGGTGACCCAGGAGCGCATCATCGGCAAGGCCCGCCTGTTCCACCAGAGCCTGCAGAAGGACTTCGGCGTGGTGGCCCCGCGCATCGCCGTGCTGGGCTTGAACCCCCACGCCGGCGACAACGGCACCCTCGGCAGCGAGGACCGCGAACGCATCGCCCCGGCCGTGCGCAAATTGAACGACGAGGGCATCCAGGCCATGGGCCCCTACCCGGCCGATGGCTTCTTCGGCAACGGCAGCTACAAGCAGTTCGACGGCGTGCTGGCCATGTACCACGATCAGGGTCTGGCCCCTTTCAAGGCGCTCAGCTTCGGCCATGGCGTGAACTACACGGCCGGTCTGCCCGTGATCCGCACCAGCCCCGACCACGGCACCGGCCTGGGCATCGCCGGGCAGGGGGTGGCCGACGAGGGCAGCTTCCGCCACGCCATCTGGACCGCCTTGGACATCCGCCAGCAGCGTGAGCGCTGGAAGGCCATGAGCGCCAACCCGTTGCAGCCGCATCGGAAGGAGAAAGGGGGCGAGTAGTCCCCTCACTTTCGCGGCTCCGGCTCAAGGCCGGAGCGCCATAGCGTTAGCTCCAGCCTTGAGCCGGAGCCACAAAAAGGGCCCTTACGGCCGGGTGCCTATCCACAGGCTGTTGATAACCTGCCGGCCGTACCCCCGATCTCCCTACATTTGCCGATCCGTTCCGGGGGTATCCCCCGTGCCATGGAACCGCTGCACGAACACACCATCGCCTTTTCCGGCCTGAAGGACGGGACCCATGAGTTCCGCTACGTGCTGGGCGATGCCTTCTTTGCCGCCACCGGCGTGGAGGAGTTCCTGGGCGGTGAGGCGAAGGCCGAAGTGAAGTTGGACAAGAGCGAGCACCTGCTGGTCACCAACATCCACGTGGACGGCTTCATCAACATGCTGTGCGACCACTGCAACGGTCCCATGCAGCAGAAGGTGAAGGGCGACCAGCGCCAGATCTTCAAGCTGACCGATGAGGAAGGCAACGAGGACGAGGAACTGGTGGGCCTGGGCGCCAACGCCTATGAAGTGAACCTGACGCACTACCTCTTCGAGTGCATCAGCCTGCACCTGCCCATCCGGCACGTGCACCCCGCCGGGCAGTGCGACCCCGAGGTCGACAACGCCCTGAAGAGCATCCAAGTGGAACACGAGCCCGTGCCCGATCCCCGCTGGGAGGCACTGAAGGCTTTGAAGAACAAGTCCTGACCGCACACACGTACGACGATGCCAAATCCGAAGCGCCGATTCAGTAAGACCCGCACTGCCAGCCGCCGCAGCACCAAGAAGGCAGACGTGCCCACGCTGACGATCGACCCCACCACGGGCGAGACCCATCAGCGCCACCGCGCCTACAAGGTGGGCGACGACCTGATGTACCGCGGCAAGGTGGTGAGCACCAAGACGGCGGCCGAGTAAGCCCCCTCTGGTAACTCTCCCCGCCCGGCATGAAGATCGGAGTGGACATCATGGGCAGCGACCACGGACCGGTCGTGCCCATCCGTGCCGCCGTACTGGCCGCACGTGAACTGGACGCCAGCGTCCGGCTCGTACTGATCGGCGACCCCGCCGTCATTGCGGAGGGGTTGCGCGCGGAAGGCGCCGACCCCGCCGCGTTCGATATCGTCCCCAGTGAGGACGATATCACCATGAGCGATCACCCCACCAAGGCGCTGCAGTCCAAGCAGCGCAGCAGTATCGCCATCGGCTTCCACCTGCTGAAGGAAGGGAAGATCGACGCCTTCGCCAGCACCGGCAACACCGGCGCCATGCTGGTGGGCAGCATCTTCAGCGTGAAGCCGATTCCCGGCGTGCTGCGCCCGTGCATCCCCACCCTGGTGCCCAAGGAGAACGGCAACATCGGCCTGCTGCTGGACGTGGGTGCCAACGCCGACTGCAAGCCCGACGTGCTGGTCCAGTTCGGGGTGTTGGGCTCGCTGCTCGCCGAGCACGTGTACCACATCAAGGATCCGAAGGTGGGCCTGCTGAACATCGGCGAGGAGGAGAAGAAGGGTGACCTGCTCCGCCAGACCACGCATGAACTGATGAAGGAGACCGGCCAGTTCACCTTCATCGGCAACGTGGAGGGGCGCGACCTGTTCGACCCCAAGGCCGACGTGATCGTGTGCGACGGCTTCACCGGCAACGTGGTGCTGAAGGTGGTGGAGGGCTTCCACGAGCTGCTGGAGAAGCGCGGCGTGAAGGACCCCTTCCTGGAGAAGTTCAACTACGAGAACTACGGCGGCTGTCCCGTGCTGGGGGTGAACGGCAACGTCATCATCGGCCACGGCATCAGCAACGACGTCACCATCAAGAACATGATCCTGCTGAGCCGGGAGGTGGCGATCAGCAAACTGAACGAACGCATCCGCGACGCTTTCCAATGAGCGACCACCTGCGCCAAGGCTCCGGCGCGCAACGAACAACGGCGGCGATCACCGCGGTACACGGCTACCTACCGGACTTCGTGCTGACCAACCAGGTGCTGGAGACGATGGTGGACACCAACTATGCGTGGATCACCGAACGCACCGGCATCAAGGAACGCCGCATCCTGAAGGGCAAGGACCAGGGCCTGAGCGTGATGGCCGTGGAGGCCGTGAAAGGCCTGTGCGCCAAGCGCGGCATCGATCCGATGGAGATCGACCTGCTGATCTGCTGCACGGTAACGGCCGACATGCAGTTCCCCGCCACCGCCAACATCATCTGCGACAAGGCGGGCGCGAAGAACGCCTGGGGCTTCGACCTGAACGCGGCCTGCTCGGGCTTCCTCTACGGCCTCACCACCGGCGCGCAGTTCATCGAGAGCGGCAAGCACAAGAAGGTGGTGGTGGTGGGCGGCGACAAGATGTCGAGCATCATCGACTACACCGACCGCGCCACCTGTATCATCTTCGGCGACGGTTGCGGCGCCGTGCTGCTGGAGCCCAACACGGAAGGCCTCGGCATCATCGACAGCATCCTGCGCAGCGACGGCAGCGGCTGCCAGTACCTGCACCAGAAGGCCGGTGGCTCCGCGCGTCCGGCCACCCACCGCACCGTGGAAGCGAAGGAGCACTTCGTGTACCAGGAGGGCAAGGCCGTGTTCAAGTTCGCCGTGACCAACATGGCCGACGTGAGCGCGGAGATCATGGAGAAGAACGGCCTGAAAAGTGAGGACGTGGCGTGGCTGGTGCCGCACCAGGCCAACAAGCGCATCATCGACGCCACAGCGCACCGCATGGGCCTGGACGACAGCCGCGTGATGGTGAACATCGAGAAGTACGGCAACACCACGTCGGGCACCATCCCCCTCTGCCTGTGGGAGTGGGAGAGCCGCCTGAAGAAGGGCGACAACATCGTGCTGGCGGCCTTCGGTGGCGGCTTCACGTGGGGCGCCATCTACCTGAAGTGGGCCTACGGCGGTTGAACATGGGCCGCTGCCTGTTCGTGATGCCGGGCCCTTCGGCAAGCTCCGGGATCCGGCATGACATCCGGATAAAGGCCGGGCAAGGGCGCGAGGACCGCGCCCTTGCCCGGCCTCACGAACTCGTTACTCCGGGCTTGACCCAGAGTCGCGCAAAGGACCATGTTGGAGCGTCCATTCCATCCCCGGAACCTATACATTGGCCCTCCCCCAGCGGTGGGGCAGCTACGACCAAATGAGCGAACCGATGAACCTTTCCCAGATCCAGGACCTGATCAAGTTCGTCGCCAAGAGCGGCGTGAGCGAGGTGGAGATCGAGCAGAAGGACTTCAAGATCACGATCAAGACCCCTGCGGGAAGCAAGAAGGAAGTGCAGGTGATCGCCGCCCCGATGGGTGCCCCGGCCTACGCCCCCGCACCGACGCCCGCTGCCATCCCGCCCCCTGCCGCCCCGCCAGCCGCGCCAGCGCCCCCTGCGCCTGCCCCCGCCGCAGCCACCGAGAGCAAATACATCACCATCAAGGCCCCGATGATCGGCACCTTCTACCGCGCCGCCGGACCGGGCAAGCCCCTGTTCGTGAACGTGGGCGATGAGGTGAAGCCCGGCAAGACCATCTGCATCATCGAGGCCATGAAGCTCTTCAACGAGATCGAGAGCGAGGTGAGCGGCAAGATCGTGAAGGTGCTGGTGGACGATGCCAAGCCCGTGGAGTACGATCAGCCCCTGTTCCTGGTCGATCCCGCCTAAAGCCTACGGCCCATGTTCAAGAAGATCCTGATCGCCAACCGCGGCGAGATCGCCCTGCGCGTGATCCGCACCTGCCGCGAGATGGGCATCAAGACGGTGGCCGTGTACAGCACCGCCGACCGCGAGAGCCTGCACGTGCGCTTCGCCGACGAAGCCGTCTGCATCGGCCCTCCGCCGAGCAAGGAGAGCTACCTGAACATGCCGCGCATCATCGCCGCGGCGGAGATCACCAACGCCGACGCCATCCACCCCGGCTACGGCTTCCTCAGCGAGAACGCCAAGTTCAGCCGCATCTGCCAGGAGCACGGCATCAAGTTCATCGGCGCCCTGCCCGAGCAGATCGAGGCCATGGGCGACAAGGCCACCGCGAAGGCCACCATGATCAAGGCCGGCGTGCCCGTGGTGCCCGGCACCGAAGGGCTCATCACCGATACCGCCGTGGCCAAGAAGGAGGCCAAGCGCATCGGCTACCCCGTGATCCTGAAGGCCACCGCCGGCGGCGGCGGCAAGGGCATGCGCCTGGTGTGGAAGGAGGAGGAGTTCGACGAGGCCTTCGAGAAGGCCAGTCAGGAAGCAGGTGCCGCCTTCGGCAACCCCGGCATGTACATGGAGAAGTACGTGCTGGAGCCGCGCCACATCGAGATCCAGATCGCGGGCGACCAGTACGGCACCTTCTGCCACATGAGCGAGCGCGACTGCTCCATCCAGCGCCGCCACCAGAAGCTCGTGGAGGAGACGCCCAGCCCCTTCATGACGAAGAGCCTGCGCAAGAAGATGGGCGAGGCCGCCATCAAGGCCGCTGCCAGCGTGAACTACGAAGGCGTGGGCACCGTGGAGTTCCTCGTGGACAAGGACCGGAACTTCTACTTCATGGAGATGAACACCCGGATCCAGGTGGAGCACACCATCACCGAGGAGGTGATCGACTTCGACCTGGTGCGCGAGCAGATCAAGATCGCCGCCGGCATCCCCATCAGCGGCCTCAACTACGAGCCCACCCGCCACAGCATCCAGTGCCGCATCAACGCGGAGGACCCCTTCAACAACTTCCGCCCCACGCCCGGCCGGATCACCAGCTACCACAGCCCCGGCGGCCATGGCGTGCGCGTGGACACCCACGTGTACGCGGGCTACAGCATCCCGCCGAACTACGACAGCATGATCGGCAAGCTGATCGTGAGCGCGCAGACCCGCGAGGAGGCCCTGGCGAAGATGGAGCGCGCCCTGAGCGAATACGTGATCGAGGGCGTGCACACCACCATCCCCTTCCACCTGCTGCTGCTGCAGAACGAGAAGTTCCGCGCCGGCGACTTCACCACGAAGTTCCTCGAGGACTTCGAGATCGAAGCGGCCTGGGTAGGTTCCGGCGTTCGAGGCCAGCGCGGGGTGAAGCTCCTTCTCCCCTCAGGATCCTTCCCCCCCAGCTTCCTGACCACCCAGGGCAGTGAAAGCCCCTGCCCCAGCAGGGAGAACAGCACGACGGCGATGGAGATGAAGATGATCTCGTTCCGCATCGGGAACGGCGTTCCATCCTCCAGGCGCATGGGAAGACCGATGGCGATGGCCAGCGAAACGATGCCCCGCATGCCCGACCAGGTGAGGATGAAGCTTGTTCGGGAATCGAACAGGGCCTCCTCGCTGATCCGCCGTTTCCCCTGGAACGCCCGTTGAAGATTGAACTGCTGCAGGTAGACCCGTACCATCCGGATGCCCAGCGTCACCAGAGTGATAACGGCCGCATAGCCGATGTACGTCCGCGCGTCCATGGGGCTCATCTTCTTCAGGATGATCGGGAACTGCAGCCCGATCAACAGGAAGATGAACCCATTGAGCAGGAAAATGATGACGTCCCAGAAGTGCTTGGACTGTGTCCTCAGCCTTTCCGGGAATTTTTCCCGGCTCAACCGGGCCATCCCCACCCCCAGCATGACCGCGGCGATGACCCCCGATACATGGAAGTGCTCGGCAAGGAGGTAGGCTACGAAAGGCATCAGCAGCATCAGGCTGATGACGACCATGTCGTTGGTGCGGAAGAGCCGCAGCAGGGCCCCCAGCAGCCACGCCAGGATGAAGCCGACCAAAAAGCCGCCGCCCAGCACGACCAGGAACTGGAGCAACGCCTTCCACCAGACGAAGGCCACGCCCGTGACCGCGGCGATCGCGAACCGGTAGGCGATCAGCGCGGAAGCATCGTTCACCAGGCTCTCTCCTTCCAGGATGGTGACCGTCCGGTGCGGCAGTCCCAACCCCTTGGTGATGCCGATGGCCGCCACCGCGTCCGTGGCGGAAAGGATGGCGCCCAACACGAAGGCGAGCGGCCAGCCCATGCCCGGTATCAGGTAATGCGCCACCACGGCGATGCCAACGGTGGTGATGAACACCAGGCCGAACGCCAGTGTGCCGATGGTATTGATGTTCGTCTTAAGGTCCTTGAATGAGATATTGAACGCCGCATCATAGAGCAGCGGCGGCAGGAAAAGGAGCATCACGATCTCCGGGTCCAGCTCGATGGCGGGCATCGAGGGCAGGGACCCCATGGCGATGCCTGTCAGCAGGAGCAATACCGGCACCGGCAGCTTGATCCTTTCCGCGATGCCGGAGGCGCCGATCATCAGCGCCATGATGAGCAGGACGATCGTGTAGTTCTCCATCTGCTGATCGGGGCTTGGCGTGAGCGGATCTGAGGATAGTCTATCCCGTGACCATCCAAACATACCAAGCCCCAAGTATGTGATCCGTATCAGCGACCCTCCAGGAAGTTCCTCGATCATCGTCCGTGCCGGGGCCTGCGATGCACGGTACATGATCCATCGTCCGCGAAGTCGAACCAGATAATGCTACAGGGTACGTCCGGGAAGCGCCCTGCACGGACATCCGCCGCATCGATCGGCTCGATATTCCGGTGCGCGTAGAAAATCAATTGCGTTCCCACCTCGGCACCGCTGACACAGATCAGTTCATCCGGGCAGGCGATGCCTGCGATGTAGGCGCCACGACGCTGATGCACGGCATAAGCATCGCCCGTGGAAGTGCCATCACCGGGGCGGTTCACTAACGTGTACCACGCCAAGCACCAGCGCGGCGAACAACAAGGCCTTGCCGAACACGGGCGCGCGCTCTTCCCAGCGCAATACGATGATCGCAGCGCCGTGCACAGGAAGAAGCCGAGCTTCAATGCGGCGAACTCATGTCCATCGTAACGCAGGAACACCAACAGATGCAGGGCCGCCGGAAGGATCGACCAGGACCACGTAGGGCCCAGGGACCAGATACGACGCCGGTCGCGGGGCAGGAAGAGCGCGGATATCCCCACGAACAACAGCGGCAGCCACGCGCCACGAACACTGTTCCAAAGGCCTCCAAGCAGATCGGTCCATGAAGCGTGATCGGCCGTCGTGAAGGTGCCGCGTACCTCCCACCGGTAGGTGAAATACGTGAGCAACGCGCGCCAGCCGGCGATGCTGGCATACAGGATAAGTGCCGCTCCCAAGGCCGCGGCCAGCGCCACCACCAGGGCCAGGCCCACCTTCCGCCAGGCACGATCACCGGTGCGGCAGGCCTGCATCCAGGCATACGCGGCGAACACGAGCGCGATGAAAACGCCCATCCATTCTGTAAGTGCGGTCACGAACACCGCAAGCAGGAACCATCCGCTGCGCCGCAACGATACGGGCCCCGCTAACAAGGCGCGTGCTCCCGCGGCCAATGACCAGGCCCAAGGCAGTTGCACCGCCATGTCGCTCATGTATATGTTGCCGTGGTACCATAACGGCGCCGGCATGAACAAGTAGAGCACGCTCGCGATCAGCGGTAGCCGTTCCTGGTAGGGATGGTGCGTGGCCTTCGCCACCGTGCGCAGGAAGCGGTATAGGAGGAACGCCGTGAGCCCATGCAGAAGTAGATTGAACGAACGCAGCGGTACCGGCGATGGGCGCAGGTGCAGCGCACGGAACACGGCATAGGGCACCCAATAAGCCAGGGGTAAGTGCGAGATATAGTACCGCACCCCGTCGCGTTGCATGAACGCGTAGGTCAAACCCGTCGCAGCACCATCGCATCCGCCCGGATAGGTCACGGCCGGGCTTCCCTGGCAAACGGCAAAGCCACGTTCCCACCACACGTCCATCACCACCAACGCCGAGCCGGTGGCGAACTCGTGGTTCTTGGAGAGGGGCCGGCCCAATTGCGGAGCGCGCACCAGCACTGAAAGGAGGAACGCTGCAAGGAACAGCCGGACGTGTCGGGGGGACATGTGTCGAAAGTAGACCTGCTGCCAGCAAGACCTATCTTTCCCGCATGCGGTCCATTATCGCCGTGTGGTACACCTGCGCGGTGCTGCTGGTGCTACACATCGTTTCGCTGCCACCCACTACGCTCACGTGGGATGTATTCGGCTATTACCTGTACCTGCCCGCGATCGTCATCCACGACGATCCGGCATTGAAGGACCATGCGTGGCTCGATGAGGTGATGACCACCTACGAACCCTCCGGCACGCTCTACCAGGTAGTGGATGCCCCCGATGGCGGCCGTGTGATCAAATACAGTGCAGGAATGGCCATCGCCTATGCGCCGTTCTTCCTGATCGCCCATGGAGTGGCGTCGTTATTGGGCTATCCGGCGGATGGCTTCTCACCTCCCTACCAGTTACTGATCACCTTCGGCTGCCTATGCTATGCCCTCATCGGGCTTCTCGTGCTGCGCAAGGTGCTCCTTTACTTTCTTTCGGACGGTTGGGTCGCAGCAACGCTCGTGCTCATCGTGTTCGGCACGAACCTCCTGCAACTGACGGCGCTCGGCGGAACGCTCCTCACCCATTCTTTCCTCTTCACGCTCTATGCAGTGTTGTTGCTCGCCACCATCCGCTGGCACGAGCAGCCCACTTGGAAGCAGGCCTTGGCGATCGGGGTATCGGCGGGGTTCATCACTCTGGTGCGGCCGTCGGAAGCGGTCTGCCTGCTGATCCCTCTGTTGTGGCTTCCGGCAAGACCGAACGGATGGCGCCGGAAGTTGGAACTGCTCCGGAAGCACGCTGGGCATGTGGCGCTGGTGGCGCTCGCGTTCGGCATCCTGCTCCTCCCGCAGGCGTTCTATTGGCACGCGGTCACGGGGCGTTGGATCTTCTACTCGTACGTGAACCCGGGCGAAGGCTTTGAGTTCGCCTCGCCCTACCTCCGCAAGTTCCTCATCGGCTTCCGGAAAGGGTGGCTGGTGTATACGCCCCTCATGCTCTTCGCCCTGGCCGGGTTCGTGCCGCTGTGGCGCCGGCAGCGGCAGGCCTTCTGGGCCGTGCTGCTCTTCTTCCTCGTGGACCTCTGGGTGATCGCCAGTTGGAGCTGCTGGTGGTATGCCGGAGGTAGCTTCAGCTCTCGCTCCCTGCTGCCTGCCTATACCGTGCTGGCAATCCCATTGGGGCTGTGCGTGCAGGCGCTATGGTCACGGCGGGCGTTGCGCTGGCCCGTGGGAGGCACCCTGGCGGCGTTGGTCGCGTTGAACCTCTTCCAGACCTGGCAGTTCGAACACGGAGTGATCGACCACGAACGCATGACGCGCCGCTACTACCTGGCCGTATTCGGACGGACATCCGTTCCCCCGGGCGCGAAGGATCTGCTCTTGGTGGATCGCCCCACCACGACGGAAGAAGTCTTCGCCGATGAGGCCCGCTACAACGCGCACGAGCTTTGCCATTACACCTTCGACGACCGGCCCGACAGCGTGTACACCCTGACCGCCGAGAACCCCTACTCACCCGGTCCCGATGTGCGTTACGCCGATCTCACTGAACGCGACCACGCCTGGTTACGTGCCACTGCGCGCGTCTGGATCGAGAACGACACCACGCATCTGCCGGTGATCGTGATGACCTTCAACCACGACGGACAGACCTACAAATACCGCACGTCCAGTAACGCGACGCCGGCCGGCACGCACCGCTGGGTGGAGTTGCGCATGGACTACCTCACGCCCGAAGTGCGTTCAACGGCCGACAACCTCAAGGTGTATCTCTGGGACCAGCACGGTGGCACCTGGCGCGTGGACGATCTGCGCGTGGAGGTGTTCGAACGGAACGACTGAGACCGATCAGGGGCACTCGCCAACGAGCTTGCCGTCCCGCATGTACCAGACCTTGGTGCCGTGCATCTTGGCGATGCGACGAGCCTCCTTGGCGGAGGGCCGTTTCATCCTTTGATCCGCTTCCGTTCCCTGGACATCCAGCAGAGTCCTTTGGCCGCAGGGATCGCAGCTTGCTCTCGATCAGGTCGTCCAAACCCATCACCCGGTACCTGGCCAACGGTGTTCCATGCGTTTCTGCGAACTCGCAGTGCGACCATGCCTCCTCAAAGGAGCATCCCGGATCGAACCGCGTGATGAGCTCGATCTCCTGGTTCGGCGAGATCTTGATTGATATGTTCTGCTCTGCGGACAGGACCTTATCAGGTAGTGCGTCCACCTCATAACCCAAGTCTCGAAGCACGTGAAGCAACTTGGTGAAGTTGGCCGATGAGGGCTCGATCCACAGGTCAACGTCCGCTGAATGGCGTTTGTAGCCGTGATGGTTCACGGCGGCGCCACCTACCATGATCACGCGGAGCCCGCTTTCCTGGGCAAGGGCCAGGAACCGACGCACTTCATCTTCGAACTCCATGCGGCTTGCGACGGATGATGAAGTTGCCCTTAGCCTCCCCCAGCTCACTGGGGTCGGGCGGGTTCCGTTCAATGTCCCGAAGGAACCAGACCAAACGCCCCCACGGCGACAAGGCGAGGAATTCTCGCTCGCGCCGCGCATTGTTCTCTGCCTTCGTCCCGAACCGGATGCGCGGATCAGTCTGCATGGCCCTGCAATTCAGGCACCGGCGATCACGCGCTTCGCCCCTTTGGCCGGCAGCATCTCCTTGGCCGCAGCGACGAGCGCCACGTCATCAAAGCCGCATTCGGCATAGAGTTCCTTCTGGTTGCCATGCTCGATCCACCGATCGGGGATGCCCAGGCGTTTCACCTGCGCGTGGTAGCCATGGTCGGCCATGAACTCGAGCACTGCGCTGCCCATGCCGCCTTGGATGCAGCCATCCTCCACGGTGATCACGTGCTTGAACTTGCCGAACACCTCATGCAGGAGCAGTTCGTCGATCGGCTTGGCGAAACGCATGTCATAGTGCGCCACGCTGTAGCCTTCGGCCTGTAGCGTATCGATGCCTTTCGCGGCGATGTTGCCGATGTGCCCGATGGTGAGCACGGCGAGATCGTTGCCGGAACAGACCTTGCGGCCCTGGCCGATGGGGATCTCCTTGAAGGGCGTCTTCCACTCGGTCATCACGCCTTCCCCGCGCGGGTAGCGGATGCTGAACGGACCGTGGTCCTTCAGTTGCGCGGTGTACATCAGGTTGCGCAGCTCCTCCTCGTTCATCGGCGCGCTCACGATCATGTTGGGGATGCACCGGAAGTAGGCGATGTCGAACGCGCCGTGGTGCGTGGGGCCGTCGGCACCGGCCAATCCACCACGGTCCAGGCAGAAGACCACGTGCAGCTTCTGCAAGGCCACGTCATGCACTACTTGGTCATAGGCCCGCTGCATGAACGAGCTGTAGATGTTGCAGAACGGCACCAGGCCCTGCGTGGCCAGGCCCGCGCTGAACGTGACGGCGTGCTGCTCGGCGATGCCTACATCGAAGGCGCGGTCGGGCATGGCCTTCATCATGATGTTGAGCGAGGAGCCCGTGGGCATGGCCGGCGTGATGCCGACGATCCGCGGGTTCTTCTCCGCCAGCTCCACGATGGTGTGGCCGAACACGTCCTGATAACGCGGCGGCTGCGGGCTCTTCGGAACGACCTTGATGATCTCGCCGGTCTCCTTGTTGAACAGGCCGGGCGCGTGCCATACGGTGGCATTGCCCTCTTCCGCCGGGCCATAGCCTTTCCCCTTCACCGTAACGGTGTGCAGGATCTTCGGGCCGGGAATGTCCTTCAGGTCGCGCAGCACCTTCACGAGGCGCTCCACGTCGTGGCCGTCCACCGGGCCGAAGTAGCGGAAGTTGAGGCTCTCGAACAGGTTGCTCTGCTTCAGCAGGGCGGCTTTCACAGCGTTCTCCACCTTCTGCGCGATGGCCTGCGCGTTCGGGCCGAACTTGCTGATCTTCCCCAACAGCTTCCACACGTCGTCCTTCACCTTGTTGTAGGTGCGGCTGGTGGTGATGTCGGTGAGGTATTCCTTGAGCGCGCCCACGTTCGGGTCGATGCTCATGCAGTTGTCGTTCAGCACCACCAGCAGGTCGCTGTTGGCCGTGCCGGCGTGGTTCAGAGCCTCGAAGGCCATGCCCGCGGTCATGGCGCCGTCGCCGATCACCGCCACGGTATGCCGGTCCTTTTCCCCCTTCAGCTTGCTGGCCACCGCCATGCCGAGCGCGCCGCCGATGGAGGTGGAACTGTGGCCCACGCCGAAGGTGTCGTACTCGCTCTCGCTGCGTTTCGGGAACCCGCTGAGGCCCTTATAGATGCGATTGGTGTGGAAGACCTCCCGCCGCCCGGTGAGCACCTTGTGCCCATAGGCCTGATGCCCCACGTCCCACACGAGCTGATCGTAGGGGGTGTTGAACACGTAGTGCAGGGCCACGGTCAACTCCACCACCCCCAGGCTCGCGCCGAAGTGGCCGCCCTTCACGCTCACCACGTCGATGATGAAGTCGCGGAGCTCCTTGCAGACCTCCTCCAGCTGCTCCTCGGGGACCGCGCGGAGATCGGACGGGACAACGATGCGCTCCAGGAGCGGATACGGACTGGGGGAGGCGCTCACGAGCAGGACCGAAGGGGGTGAACAGCAAATGTAACGGGATCGCCCATGGAACGGCGGGCCGGGCCGATCCGTGCGTAGCTTCCGTTCCCGAGCGAACGCGGCATCCTTTTCGCTATCCCACCCCGGAAAACCGATCGCCATGAAAACCCTTGCCCTGCTCACCGCCGGTCTGCTGGGCTCTTCCGCGCTCTTTGCGCAGGAACCCACGGCCGCCGACAGCACCGGCCTGCCCGGTGACAACTTCAGCCTGCAAGGCGCGCTGGACCTGTTCAAGCGCGCCAAGGACCTGGAGGACTTCGAAAAGGCCCTGAACAACGCCGACAACAAGGTGAACAACCTCGACCTCAACGGTGACGGGGAGGTCGACTACATCCGCGTGGTGGACAACGTGGATCCATCGAACACGAATGTGCATGCCATCGTGCTGCAAGTGCCGGTGAACAAGGAGGAATCCCAGGATGTGGCCGTGATCGGCTTGGAGCGCAAAGGCCCGCAAGAGGCCGTGGCGCAGATCAAAGGGGATGAGACCCTTTACGGCGCGGATATGATCGTGGAGCCCGCCGGGGAGAAGGAACAGAACATGAAAGGAGCGAGCGGCCCATCCGTCCCCGAAATGGCGCCGATGTTCGTGGTGGTGAACGTATGGGGCTGGCCCTGCGTGCAATGGTTCTGGGGGCCCACCTACGTGGTCTGGTCCTCGCCCTGGTACTGGGGCTATTACCCGCCATATTGGCACCCCTGGCGCCCCTATGGCTGGCGCACGTGGTGGGGTTGGAACTACCACTACCGCCCGTACTACGCCTGCGTGCGTGTGGACCGCGTGGGAGCAGCGAACCGCATCTATGCCCCCCGCCGGATGGGGTCGCCCACGGTGGTGGAACGGCGTGGCACCGTAGTGCAACACCGGACCGGTCCGGCAGCACGGCCGGCCCAAGGTGGCCATGCCGGGGAGCAGCGCGGCCGGCAGATGCAACCGGCCAACGGCCACCGCTCCGGCACGATGCGCGGCGGGGACCGCATGCCCTCCCGTAATGGCGGCGTACGCGCCCCGCGCGGCGGAGGCAACATGGGCGGCGGCGTGAACGGCGGCGGCAACCGTGGCGGCGGTGGTGGCAGGCGCCGGTGAAGCGGGCCCCTACTGATCGAAGAGCGTTGGCTCCGCCGTCCGGCGGGATCCACCCAAGTGCTCCTGCAGTGCGGCGGTCCAGCGCGGCACGCGGCCCAACACGGCCTCATGCACGAAGAACCAGGTTTCCTGCAAGCCCTTAGCACGCCAGGCATCCAAGCGCTCGATCCATGCGTGCAGGCGGGAAGCATCACGCGCTTCGTCATCGCTGCTCACGAAACGCACGAACGTATAGGGAGCCGTTACGGCCATGTGTACCATGTCCCGCCGGCCCGGCGAGTCCGTGATGACGGCCCCCAGCTTGTGCCGGCGTAGCACGGTCAACAATTCGGTCAGCACGGGCTCCTCCATCCATCCGGGATGGCGCATTTCCACCGCCAGCTTCCAGCCGCGCGGCACCAACGGCGCAAAGGCCACGACACGGTCCATGTGCTCGGGCCCGAAGTTCTCCGGCATCTGGAGCAGCATCGGCCCGAGCTTGTCCCCGGCATGGGCCACGCTGTCGAGGTATTGCCGGAAGACCTCCTCCACGTTCTGCAACCGCCGGATCTGCGCCACGCTCTGGTGCACCTTCGGGCAGAACCGGAAATCGGGTGGGGTCTCGGCCACCCACTTCGCCCACGTGGCGGGCGGAAAGTTGCCATAACGGGTGGCGTTCAGCTCGATCGCGTTGAAGAGCGAGGCGTATACGCGCAGCATATCCTTCGCCTTGGTGCCCGGCGGGTACACGGGACCCACGAGGTCCTTCAGGCTCCATTTGCTTCCGCCGGTATACAGGTGGAACGCGCGCGCCGGGCTGCCCGGCAGCACTTCCGCGGTGATGGCATGGTCCGGCGGAAGCCGGAGGACGGCGTTCTTGGGGAGGTCGGTACGGCCGAATTTCATCGGTAGGCGATGCGTGAACGGATCGGGCCCATCAAGGTACGGCCGGTCGCCTGCATTTGCTGCGGGCACCGCGTACCGGCAGGTCCCGCGCCGGGCGCGATCAAGCCGGGCGCAGGAACGCGTCCCAACCCTGCGCCCTCAGGTCGTGCTCGCCGCCGTTCTTGTCCACGAGGCGGTAGCCGTTGTTCTTATCGGTCATGTGGCCGATCACCGTCAGGTCCGGGTTGCCCTTGATCTTGTCGTAGTCGCTCTGCGCGATGGTGAACAGCAGTTCATAATCCTCTCCGCCGTTGAGCGCGGCCGTGGACGGATCGAGGTTGAAATCACGCGCGGTGCGGAAGGTCGCGGGATCGATCGGCAGCTTTTCGTCGAACAGGCGCACGCCGAGGCCGGAGCGCCGCGCGATGTGGATCGCTTCGCTGGCCAGGCCATCGCTGATGTCGATCATGCTCGTGGGGCGCACGTCCAGCTTCCGCAACAGGTCCAGGATGTCGCGGCGCGCCTCGGGCTTCAGTTGCCGCTCCAGGATGTAGTCGTGCCCCTCGAGGTCCGGCTGCGCACCCGTTCCCTTGAATACGGCCTTTTCGCGCTCCAGCACTTGCAACCCCATGTAGGCGCCACCAAGATCACCGCTCACCACGAGCAGCTCGTTGTCCTTCGCGCCATCGCGGTAAACGAGGTCCTTCGCCTCCGCCGCGCCGATGGCCGTGACGCTGATCACCAGGCCGCTCGTGCTGCTGGTGGTATCGCCGCCCACGAGGTCCACCCCATAGGTTCGGCACGCCAGCAGCATGCCTTCGTAGAGCTCATCGATGGCCTCCACGGGGAAGCGGTTGCTGAGCGCGAGCGCCACCACCACCTGCTGCGGCACGGCGTTCATGGCATACACGTCGCTGAGGTTCACCACGATGCTCTTGTAGCCGAGGTGCTTCAACGGCATGTAGCTGAGGTCGAAATGCACGCCTTCCACCAGCATGTCCGTGGTAACGACCTGGTGCAGGCCTTGCGGGTCGATGACGGCGGCATCGTCACCGATGCCTTTCACCGAGGAGGGCTGCTGCAGTTGTACGCGCGACGCGATGCGTTCGATGAGGCCGAACTCGCCCAGGTCGGAGAGCTCGGTGCGGGAAGGGGTGTCGGACATCGGCGCGAAGTTCCGCAATGGACGGCTTCGCGCCGCCAGCGGGCCGCTTACCAGATCACCACGCGGGCACTGTCCGGCACGATCATCGCGCCCGGCGCATCCTTGCACCAGACCTCCGCGAAGTCCTTCAACTGGCCCAGCACGCCGTTCACTCGGAAGTGCCCGGGGCTGTGCGGGTTGGTCTCCACGAGGTTGCGCAAGGCTTCGGGGGTCATGTTCATGCACCAGATCTGCGCATAGCCCAGGAAGAAGCGGTGGCGCCAGTCGTAGCCATCGATCGGGGCCGGCTCCGGCTTGCCCTGCATGGAACGCTCCAAGGCGTGGTACGCGATGGTGACGCCACCCAAGTCGGCGATGTTCTCGCCGAGGGTGAGGCCACCCTTCACATGCACGCTGGGCATCACCTCCAACCCATCGTAATAGGCCACCAGCTTCTGCGCCAGCACATCGAAGTTCTTCTTGTCCTCGGCGGTCCACCAGTTCACGAGGTTGCCTTGCGCATCGAACTTGGCGCCCTGGTCATCGAAACCGTGGGTGAGCTCGTGGCCGATCACCGTCATGATGGCGCCGTAATTGATCGCATCATCCGCGCTCGCGTTGAAGAAGGGCGGCTGCAGGATGCCCGCAGGGAACACCACCTCATTGCCGCTCGGGTTGTAGTAGGCGTTCACCGTCTGCGGCGTCATGGCCCACTCCTTGCGGTCCACCTCCTTGCCGATGCGCTTCAGGTTGTCGTGGCTGGTCCAGGCGCTCAGGTTCATCATGTTCTGCACCAAGGTGGTGGGCGTCACCTCCACCATGCTGTGGTCCTTCCACGTGTCGGGGTAGCCGATCTTGTAGGTGAAGGCGGCGAGCTTTTCCAGGGCCTTGGTCTTGGTGGCGGGGCTCATCCACGTGAGCTGCTTGATCCGCTCACCATAGACCGAGCGCATGTTCTCGATCATGTCCTCCACGCGCTTGCGCGACGAGGGTGGGAAATACTTCGCCGCGTAGAGCCTGCCGATCGGCTCTCCGAGGGAACCGTTGGTCTCCCGGAGCGCGCGGTCGGCGCGGCTGCGCTGCTGTTTCGTGCCACGCAGCACCGTGCCGTAGAAGCGGAAGTGCTCCTGGTCGATGGCCTTGTTCAGCGAACCGGCGTAGGCGTGGAGCAGCTTCCACTGCAGCCAGGTCTTCAGCGTGGCGAGCGGCGTGGCGGCGATGTAGGCCGATGCCTGCTGCACGTAGGCGTGGTCCTGCAGCAGCAAACTGTCGGTGGCGATGGCGGCCTCCTTCATGTAGGCCGCCAGGTCGAACTTCGGCGAGAGCTTGTACAGGTCCGTGGTGGCGACCTTGGTGAAGATCTCCGGGTCACGCGTCCGGATGTTGGTCAGTTGCAGCTTCGCCAGGCCCGTTTCAAAGTCCAGCAGGAGCTTGCCCGGCTCCTTCTGCGGCAGACCGGCGAGGGCGAACATCGTGTTCACGTGCTTCACGAACTCGTCCCGCACGCGGACCATCTCCGCGTCGGTCTTTTCGTAGTAGCTGCGCTCGCCCAGGCTCAGGCCATCCTGTGCCACGTAGAGCACGTTCATGTGGCTGTTGCGCATGTCCGCTTCAGCGGCCATGCCGAAGAAGATGGACACGCCGTACTTCATCCAGCCGCCGGCCAGCGTGGCATATTCCGGCAGCGACCGGACGGCCTCCACCTGGCCGAAATAGGGCTTCAGCGGCGTAGCGCCGAGCTGTTCCACGGTGACCGTGTCCATGAACGAGCGGTACATGTCTGCGATCAGCTGCTCATCGCTGCCCTTCTTCGCGTCCTTCTTCGCCAGCAGCTCGTCGATGATGCCCTTGCATTTCACCTCGAGGTTCTCCTTGTTCAGGACCACGAAAGCGCCCCAGCTCGATTCGGTGGACGGAATGGGGTTGTTCTTTTTCCACGACCCGTTCACGAACGCATCGAAGTCATCGCACGGCCTCACCGTGGTATCCATGCTGGCGGGGCTGAAGGCCGCCGGGTCCGCCGAGGTCCCTTTCTTCTCTTCCGGAACGGCGGAGGTACAGGCGGTGAGTGCCGCGGAAAGCAGGACGGCATAGGCCGCGCGAGTGGTCTTCATTGCGCCAAGGGGCTTGAGAGCGAGGCGGCAAAGTAAAGGGAGAGCCCGCCTGCCGATACGGATACGCCGGGCCGTTCACAGGGGCCGTAGGTTGCCCAAGGGACGAAAGCGGCCGGGATCGCGTCCGGACCTGGTCCTGACCCGCCAGCCGACCCGCTGGTCCAACGGCTTTTACAGCGTACCTTTGGCGACCGCTTTGTTTAGATTGATCCTAAATAAGGGCGGTTGTCATCATGATCAAGGTCAGTGAGAACGCCAAGTCCGAGGTAACGAAGCTCCTCGGCATGGAAGGCCGCGGGCCGAACCATTTCGTACGCGTGGGCGTGAAGGGCGGCGGCTGCTCCGGCCTGATGTACGACCTCACCTTCGACGACCAGCTGAAGGACGGCGATAAGGAATTCGAGGACAACGGCGTGACGGTGGTGGTGGACAAGAAAAGCCTGCTCTACCTGCTCGGCACTACGCTCGACTTCAGCGGCGGCCTCAATGGCAAGGGCTTCCAGTTCATCAACCCCAACGCTTCGCGCACCTGCGGCTGCGGCGAGAGCTTCAGCATCTGAGATGGCCCCCGATACCGACGACATCCTCCGCGAGGTCACCTCCAAGGAATACGCCTACGGCTTCGTCACCGACATCGAGAGCGAGAAGGCGGCCAAAGGGCTGAACGAGGGCATCGTGCGCTTCATCAGCGCGAAGAAGGAAGAGCCCGAATGGATGCTGGAGTGGCGGCTGGAGGCGTTCCGCCTGTGGCAGCAGATGGCGGAGCCCGAGTGGGCCCACGTGCATTATCCGAAGATCGACTACCAGGACGCCTACTACTATAGCGCGCCCAAAAAGAAGCCCATGCTCAACAGCCTCGATGAGGCCGACCCCGAGCTGGTGAAGACCTTCGAGAAGCTGGGCATCTCCTTGGAGGAGCAGAAGCGCCTCACCGGTGTGGCCGTGGACGTGGTGTTCGACAGCGTGAGCGTGAAGACCACCTTCCAAGCCACGTTGAAGGAGAAGGGCATCATCTTCTGCTCGTTCAGCGAAGCGGTGAAGGAGCATCCCGAGCTGGTGAAGAAGTACCTCGGCAGCGTGGTGCCGCGCACCGACAACTACTTCGCCGCGCTCAACAGCGCCGTATTCAGCGATGGCAGTTTCTGCTACATACCGCCGGGCGTGCGCTGCCCCATGGAGCTGAGCACCTACTTCCGCATCAACGAGGCCATGACCGGCCAGTTCGAACGCACGCTGCTGATCGCCGACGAGGGCGCCTACGTGAGCTACCTCGAAGGCTGCACCGCGCCCATCCGCGACGAACACCAACTGCACGCCGCCGTGGTGGAACTGGTGGCGTTGAAGGACGCGGAGATCAAGTACAGCACCGTGCAGAACTGGTACCCCGGCGACAAGGATGGCAAGGGCGGCATCTACAATTTCGTGACCAAGCGCGGCCTGTGCCTCGGCGAGCACAGCAAGATCAGCTGGACGCAGGTGGAGACCGGCAGCGCCATCACCTGGAAGTACCCGAGCTGCGTGCTGAAGGGCGACCACAGCACTGGTGAGTTCTACAGCGTGGCGGTGACCAACAACCGCCAGCAGGCCGATACCGGTACCAAGATGACGCACATCGGCAAGGGTACGAAGAGCACCATCGTGAGCAAGGGCATCAGCGCGGGTTTCAGCAACAACAGCTACCGTGGTCTGGTGAAGATCGGCCGTGGTGCGAAAGGCGCGCGCAACTTCAGCCAGTGCGATTCACTGTTGCTCGGCGATCGGTGCGGCGCGCATACGTTCCCCTACATCGAGAGCGAGAACCCCAGCGCCATGGTGGAACACGAGGCCACCACGAGCAAGATCGGCGAGGACCAGATCTTCTACCTGAACCAGCGTGGCATCGAAACGGAGAAGGCGGTGAGCCTGATCGTGAACGGCTACTGCAAGGACGTGCTGAACCAGCTGCCGATGGAATTTGCGGTGGAGGCACAGAAACTGCTGGCGGTATCCCTGGAGGGCTCCGTCGGCTAAGAACGAATGAGCATGTTGAAGATCGACAACCTCCAAGCTCGCATCGAAGGCAAGGAGATCCTGAAGGGCCTCAGCCTGGAGGTGAAGGCCGGCGAGGTCCACGCCATCATGGGCCCCAACGGAAGTGGCAAAAGCACGCTCGCCAATGTGCTCGCCGGCCGTGAGGAGTACGAAGTGACCGGCGGCTCCGTGACCTATCAAGGCGAGGCCCTGCTGAAGCTGTCCCCCGAGGAACGTGCATGGAAAGGCATCTTCCTTGCCTTCCAGTACCCGGTGGAGATCCCCGGTGTAAGCAACATGAACTTCCTGCGCACCGCGCTGAACGAATGCCGCAAGGCCAACGGGCAGCCCGAGCTCGGCGGCAAGGACTTCCTCGCGCTGGTACGCGAACGCGCCAAGCTGGTGGAGATGGACGCCGACCTGATGAACCGCAACCTGAACGTGGGCTTCAGCGGCGGCGAGAAGAAGCGCAACGAGATCTTCCAGATGGCGATGCTGCAACCCAAGCTCGGCATCCTCGACGAGACCGACAGCGGCCTCGACATCGACGCGCTGCGCATCGTGGCCGGCGGCGTGAACAAGCTGCGCAGCGCCGACAACGCCTTCATCGTGGTAACGCACTACCAGCGCCTGCTGGACTACATCGTGCCCGACTTCGTGCATGTGATGGCCGATGGACGCATCATCAAGAGCGGGCCGAAGGAACTGGCCCTGGAGCTGGAGGAGAAGGGGTATGATTGGGTGAAGGAAATGGCATGAGGGATCAGAGGATGAGAAGATCAGCCGATCAGAAAATGGGATCCTGCTCACCGATCAATGTACCCGCGACCCAGCGGGTCGCCCGTGACCGATGAGCACTGCAACCGCCACCGACCCCAAGGCCACCCTCCTTTCCCTGCTGGAAGGCTCCGCATGGCCCGGCGCTGCTGAAGCACTTGCACAGGTACTCGCCCTGCCCATCCCCACGAGCAAGACCGAGGCGTGGAAATACACCCGCGTGGCGAAGCTCTTCAACCAGCCTTACGCCGCTCCGAAGGGTGATGCGAGCGTGGCACTGCCTGCACGCCTTCCGTTCGATGCCACGCGTGTGGTCTTCGTGAACGGCCACTTCCGCGCCGACCTCAGCGATGACCTGCGGGCACAACAAGGACTGGTGGTGGACAGCCTGCAACGCCATCTTTCGCACGGGCCGGTGAAGGCACACTACGGCACGCTCGCCACCATCAGCAGCAGCCTCTTCACGGCGATGAACACCGCGGCCCCTACTGACGGCCTGATCGTTCTGGCCACGAAGGGCGTACAGCCCGAGCGGCCGGTCCATCTGCTGCGCATCACCACGGCCGGTGGGCTGTTCGATCCAGCCGCGCGATCTGTTCCTGCTGCACTCCGAAGCACGCGTGGAAGTGATCGAAGAGCATATCTCTTCCTCGCCTGATGCAACATCGAGCCTTGTGAACGGTGTGCGCGAATGCCACGTGGCGGAAGGCGCCGAACTGTTGATACACAAGCTGCAACGCGATGCCGCTGCGCACCTCTCCCAGGAGAGCGTGCAGGTGGGCGCGCAAGGCCACTTCGGCATCAGCACCACCACATTAGAAGGTTCGCTCGTACGCAATGACCTCAACGTATCGCTGGCCGACGCCGGAGCACATGCCGAACTGAGCGGCGTGTACCTGCTGAACGGCACCACGCATTGCGACAACCACACCTACATCGGCCACGACGTGCCCGACTGCACCAGCGATGAGCTTTACAAAGGCATCGTGGCGGGCAAGGCCACCGGCGTGTTCAATGGTAAGGTATACGTGAAACAGGATGCCCAGCGCACCCGCGCCTACCAGAGCAACGCCAATATCCTGCAAGGCGACGATGCGCGCGTGTTCACCAAGCCCGAACTGGAGATCTACGCCGACGATGTGAAGTGCAGCCACGGGTGCACCATCGGCCGCCTCGATGAGAAGGGCCTTTTCTACCTGCGTTCGCGCGGGGTCAGCGAGGCCGAAGCCCGGCGCATGCTCTCGCACGCGTTCATGACCGATGTGCTGGATCGGATCGCCAACGAGGAATGGCGGGCGTACGTGGCAGGGTTGATCGACGCGAAACTGGAGACGTTGTGAAGATGACCGCCCCAGCGCCTTCGATCAAACTGCATGAAGCCTTCGATCAGGCAAAGAATGGCGTAGCTGGAGACTTTTGGCTTTATCTGCCCAAGGATGAAGAATGGTCGGCGAACACAACGTGCAAAGTGATCCCGGTTGGCGAAGAGGATATTCCTGATGAGATAGACGGATCGATCGTCACTTTGGATAGTGGAACGATCGAGCAGATCGTCCATTGGGCGGATGAGCTTTCGGGGACGGAGGATGCGGCAGCTCGTTTGGATGTGTTCCTGTACTACTATCGGTTCGATGCGTTTCCAGAGATGCTCGGAGCGCCCGATCCACCACCTTGGGAGGAGACGAAAAGACAGCTGGATCGGGAGTTCTACGATTCACTTGGCAGGGAGCGAGAAGACACCGTGTGTAGAAAGGAACGGTGTGGTCGCGGTGCCGTCGCATTGAGCGTTTTCTGTCGGCCACATCACTTTGAGAACGTGAAAGGGGAGCCCTGTCCCTTCAATGACTGATGAACCGTATGCGTGGATCAGGACCATCCATAGCGCCGACCTTCGACATCGCCGGAATCCGTGCGCAGTTCCCCATCCTGAAGGAACTCGTGCATGGCCGTCCATTGGTGTACTTCGACAACGCTGCCACCAGCCAAAAGCCGCGCCGCGTCATCAAGGCCGAAAGCGCCTACTACGCCACGATCAACGCCAACGTGCATCGCGGTGTGCATACGCTGAGCACCAAGGCCACCGAAGCGCAGGAGGCCGCGCGCGAGACCATCCGCAGGCACATCAACGCGAAGCACGCGCACGAGGTGATCTTCACCAGCGGCACCACGGCGGGCATCAACCTCGCCGCGACGAGCCTTGGCCAATTGTTGCTCAAGCCCGGCGATGAAGTGGTGATCAGCGGCATGGAGCACCACAGCAACATCGTGCCGTGGCAACTGGCCTGCGAACGGCATGGCGCGGTGTTGAAGGTGATCCCGGTGACGGAGAGCGGAGAATGGGAAGCCCCCTCCGGCTCCCCCGCAGGGGGAGGGCTGCTCACGGAGCGCACCAAGATCCTCGCGATCTCGCACGTCAGCAATACGTTGGGCACGATCAACCCGGTGAAGGAGCTGATCGCCGAGGCGAAGAAACGCGGCATCATCACCGTGGTGGACGGCGCGCAGGCGATCGCGCACCTGAATGTGGATGTGCAGGATCTCGGCTGCGACCTATACGCCTTCAGCGGGCACAAGGCCTACGGGCCAACGGGCATCGGTGTGCTGTACGGCCGTGAAGAACTGCTGGAACGCATGCCTCCCTACCAAGGCGGCGGCGAGATGATCGACACCGTGACGCTGGAAAAGAGCACGTGGGCGAAATTGCCGTTCAAGTTCGAGGCAGGTACGCCGCACATCGCTGGCATCATCGGCTTGGGCGAGGCCATCCGCTGGATGGAGGACTACGACAAGACCGCCATGGCGAAGCACGAACACGCCTTGCTGCGACACGCCACCAAGGAACTGCTCACCATCGATGGCCTGCACATCATCGGCACGGCGAAAGAGAAGGTGGGGGTGGTCAGTTTCGTTATCGAAGGCCCTTCGACAGGCTCAGGGCAGGCGATACATCACTACGACCTCGGCACGCTGCTCGATCAGCAAGGCATCGCCGTGCGCACGGGCCACCATTGCACCCAGCCCTTGATGGACCGCTTCGGCATCAGCGGGACCACGCGGGCGAGCTTCGCGTGCTTCAATACGGTGGAGGAGGTGGATACCATGATCGCCGCAGCGAAGAAGGCGGTGAAGATGTTGCGATGAGAATTTCTTTCGTGATAGCGCTTTCTGCGTTGATGTTCGGATGCAATGAGCAGCCGATCGAAGACGGCTTGTCCGAACAGCGCTATCGGGACACTACTATCACATGGACCGAGCGGGTCGGAGACTTGACCATTGACCACTACCACGAGTATGACAGCATTGGTCAACTATTCGAGACGGCTCATGTGACCGCATTCGATACCATCCGATCCACTATGACCTCGAACGTGCCCGTGGATGGAAGAAGCTTTCTATTCGGCCCTTATCGCATTTGGACCCCATCCCTGTCAGAGGATACGTTCGAGATCATGTCAGCATCCGTGCGTAAAGGTGCTTATCTGTGTTTTCTCGACACAAGTTTGCTCAACGATGCCTTTATGATCGAACGACGTACTGAAGGTTATGGAGCGTATTACAACTCCGGATTCTTGGTCGTTCCTAGTAAGCATGACACCCTTCCACTTTGGTCCTTGGTGGATAGGTCACTCCCAAAACCTGTCATCTGGGACTGGAACGGGCTTGTTCCCATGACATTGGAGCAGTACGAAGAGCAGAAGCAAGGAACGAAGGAATTGTCCGCGCGGTTGGTGAGTCCCACCGGACTTGATCCACTAGTACGGGTGCGCGAATGAACGCCATGGAAACACTCCCCCAAGCCCAACAAGAGCTCATCGACGAGTTCGCCCTGTTCACGGACTGGCAGGACCGCTACGAGCACCTGATCGAGTTGGGGAAAGACCTTCCGTTGATCGCCCCGGAACACAAGACCGACGACAACTTGGTGCGTGGCTGCCAAAGCCGGGTGTGGCTCCATGCACAGTTGGTGTCACCCCGAGCGGAGCCGAGGGGCGAACCAACTGTGCACTTCACCGCCGACAGCGACGCCATGATCACCAAGGGCATCGTGGCCCTGCTGGTGCGCGTGTACAACGATCGCACGCCGCAGGAGATCCTTGGCGGCTCAACGGAGTTCATCGATAAGATCGGCCTGCGCGAACACCTCAGCCCCAACCGCGCCAATGGCCTCAGCGCGATGCTGGACCAGATGAAACGGTACGCGCTGGCGTTCTCAACTTCCACGGACCGCGCATGAACCATAGCCTGCATATCCTGCGCTGCTTTGGCCTTTGGTCCAAGGTCTCAGGTCCTAGGCCATGCACACGGCGCAGTGCATGGCCTAGGACCTTGGACCAAAGGCCTTGGACCGCATTCCCCTCCAAGCCATGACACCCGAGGAGAAGAAACAGCTCGAGGAGCGTGTAATCCTCACCCTGAAGACGATCTACGACCCGGAGATCCCCGTGGACATCTACGAACTGGGGTTGATCTATGACGTGGTGGTGCAGGACGACGCCAGCGTGTACATCAAGATGACCCTGACCTCCCCTGCCTGCCCCGTTGCCGGCACACTGCCCGGCGAAGTGGAACAGAAGGTGGCGCAGACACAGGGCGTCACCAGTGCCAAGGTGGACATCACTTTCGAGCCCGCCTGGGACCGCACCATGATGAGCGAGGCGGCGCAGCTCGAGCTCGGGTTCATGTAAGTTCGACCTTCTGGATCCTGAAGTGGAAGAGCCCATTCTCAATAAAGTCGCAGCGAGCGGGATCATCACCCTCGATCTAGAGGAAATGTACCCAAAGGGCGAGCGCGTGGTCTTCGACCTGAAACCCCTGCTGTGGCAGGAGATCGCGTTGAAGGAAGCCGACCTGCGGGAGTTCGTGAAGACCCACGACTGGATGCAGTATACGGGCAAGTACGTCACCGTGCATTGCAGCGCCGATGCCATCATCCCCACGTGGGCCTATATGCTGGTGATGACGCACCTGCAACCCTATGCGGCCTTCATCACGCAGGGCGATGGCGAGCAGCTGGAGCGCGCCATCTTCACCCGCTTCATTGCCGGGCTGGATACCACGCCCTACCACGGCGCCCGTACCGTGGTGAAGGGGTGCAGCAACCTGCCCATCCCGCTGAACGCCTATGTGGAGATCGGCGCGAAGCTGCTGCCGCACGTGAAGAGCCTCATGTTCGGCGAGGCATGCAGTACGGTGCCGCTGTACAAGGCGCCCAAAGGCCGGTAGCTTACTTTTCGGTGCCATGCGTTGGTGTCTTCTTTTCCTTCTTCTCGGTGCCGCGCGGCCGGGATCGGCGCAGCCGGGTACAGCCGCTGTTCCCCGCAGCGAGAACGGATGGTACCTCTCCCCGCACGGCACCATCCGCGTGCTGGTGCTCTTCGCCGAGGTGGTCTATGACAAGAACCCTTCGCGCGATCCACAGCCCGTTCCCACCAACGACTGGCCCAAAGGACAGCTGCCGGCGTGGAAGGATGACCTCTTCGACCCCCGCCCGCTCGCGCAACCCAAGGCGATGGTGTCGCGCTACTACCATGACATCTCCCTCGACGATTACACCGTGCTGGGCGATTACGTGGACCAGTTGATCACGATCCGCGAAAGCGAGCATGCCAACTTCGGCGATTGGAGCGGCAACGCCTGGGTCGCCGCGAACAGGCAAGCCACGTTGCACACCGCGCACGGTTCCACGATCAACGACCTCGACCAGTGGCACGACAGCAGCAACCCGGGCATGCCGAAGATGGCCGGTGCCGATGAGCCGCACAGCTATGATCACGTGATGGTGATCCTCCGCAACAGCTCGCTGACCCACGGCCAAGGCAGCACGGACGCGGGCAGCGCGGGCCAGCTGTTCGGCTATCCGAGCGATACGCAGAGTCGTTTCGGCGCGATGAACGGATTGCCGTTCGAGATCCTCAAGCACGAGTTCAACCACCTGCTTCTCGGTGGCAACAATTTCCATAGTGCCGGTGGGAACGCTGCGCAGTTCTCCAGCTATCTCCTGTCGTTGCAGGGCGGCTGGAGCATGATGGGGGCCGCCAGCAGTTCGCTCCTCACCGCCTGCGCGTGGGACCGCGACCGCATGGGATGGGGAGCAAAGGATGCCCCATACCGCATCAACGCGCACGATGCACAAGGCGGATATGTCAACAGTGACCTCGATCCGCTGGCCGGGGATACGGGGATCTTCATCCTGAAGGACTTCGTTACGCAAGGCGATGCCCTGCGCATCCGCATGCCCTTCCTGCCCGAAGGCGAATACCGCCAGTGGCTTTGGGTGGAGAACCACCAGACCTATGCCCGGAACGGCTCACCAACGGACCGGTTCCATTGGGAGAACACCAACGCCGATTGCCTTTCACCCGCGGTCCCCGGGCTGTACATGATCATGCAGATCGAACGGGAGAACAAGAGCGGGCCGGACCTGTTCGGCGGGTACGCCGACTACCTGCATCCGCTCACCGCCTGCGGCTATTATGATGTGTCCCTGACCGATGATACCGTGCCTGCCTGTCCGTTCGGCGGCCAGGACCGGGCTTACCGGAAGGAGGCCCGCTGGATGAACCCGTTGAGCGGGAACTGCGAGCAGGAGCTCCCGGTATATGACAGGAACAAGGATGGCCGGGTCGAGCGCAGCGAGCACTTCGTGATGGGCTCCGGCTACCAGCCCGGCGGCGAACTGGTGACGGATGCGGCCCTCTTCGGCGCGGCCAGGCACGCCTGGTCCGCCAATAGCAAGCGCGTGTTGAACATCGGCAGCAATCCTTCGAGCGCGAACATCCTGACGCTGGGCTGCAACAACAAACGGGAGCTCAACAAGCATGCCCCTCCGGACAACCGCACGGTCTACCTGAACGGCATCCGCATCGAGCTCCAGGAACAATACGCGAACGGGGACATCGCGGTCCGTGTATGCACCGGCGACACCCGACTGACGGAGGACACCCGCTGGTGCGCGGACAGCATCGTGCTGCCACCGTTGCGCGGACGCGATGGCCGCTCATTGACCGTCTCCGCGGGCAAACGCTTGCTGATCGACCGGTCGCGGACGCCGACGCGCATGGACCTGCAGGAAACGAAGGGCGGCTTCAGCTACTTCGCTCCGCCGACCAGCTTCACGATTGCCAGTGGCGCCTCCGTCCTGCTCGAACGAAAGAGCGTATTGTCGTTGGATAACCGCAGCGCCATGCACCTGATGCCGGGGGCAGAACTTGTGCTGGACCGCACGGCAAAGCTCCACGTCGCCTCGGGCTCCCGCATCGTGGTCCATCGGGATGCGAAGGTCTCCGCCAGACCGAAGGTCCTCCGCAAGCTGCGGAAGAGGAAGCAGCTGATCGACGCGGACCGTTAGGCCCGTCGGGGCATGCGGGCATCGCGCCCGATCCAAGCGAGCAGGAGGGCGAAAGGCAGCAGCCAGGAATCACGGCCGAGGTAGCGCGAGTCCACCGTGCTGAACGTGGCACACACCCATGCGCCGATGATGACCGTCGCGATGGCGAAGAGCAGCAGCACGCGGCCTTCCCGGCCCGATGCTTGGTGCCGCTGGCGCCCTAACAGCAGCACGGCCCCGATCACGGAAAGCCCCAGCACGATGGCGTAGATGAGGTCCGGCACGCGCATGTCCAGCTCGCCGCGCCCGCCGTTCTGCATGCAGTGGAGATAGCTTGGCATGTGCTGGGGAAAACGCGCCTGTATCATCGCATACGGCGGACTTCCCGGGGTGCGGTACCAGCCGGACCTCAGCCCTTTCCCTATTTCCCATGTGCCCAATAAGCTGGCCGTAGCCGTCAGGCTGCCTTGCACATGCCACAGCATGTATCGCGGCTCGATTATCGACCCATGCACGATGCGGCCGTATTCTTCCCGCGTCGCATCCCATCCGCCTTGCTTGACCATCGGGCTGTTATCCGACCAGAGGAGATCCTGCCCGTTCGTTGGCAAGCTGTCCGCATAGGCGCACAGGCCGAAGTGCTCCTCCGGGCAATGCTCATCCAAGTAGGGTTTCAACATGCCCATATCGATCATGCGGCCCATCAAGAAGGCGTGGCTCGAACGGGTGATGTACGGCCGGCCATCGACCAAGCGGTTGCCGAAGGCAAGGCCGAACCAGGCCATGGCCGTGACCGCGGCGAGGCTCCACACCTTCCGCCTGCGGAACGCGTCATGCGCCCCTCCGATGATCAGGCATGATAGTCCTGCCAGTGGCAGAATGAGCAGGTTGCTCAAGTGCATCCAGCAGGCTGCAATGATCACCAGGCCATGCAGCGGGCGGATCCAACGGGAGGCCGTGCCGCGCAAGAGCAGATACATCGCCAGCGAGCCGATGCCCGTGAAGATGTCCGGGATCAGCTGGCCCGCATACCAGCCAATGCTCGAACCGGCCGTGAGCACCGCTGTCAGCAGCAGCGCGATACGCGGCGCGCGGTCCGTGCCGAGCACCTGACGCGTGCAGCCGAAAAGGTAGCAGGCGCACAGGATCGTTTGCGCGGCCGCGGTGCCCCAGAGCGTCCACCCGCCTATGCTGGTCCAGCGCAGGAACGGCCCATACCAATACGGGCGATCGACCGGAACGTACCCCTCGAACGCGCTTCTGATGTACGTGCCCGTATCCGAATAGATGAGCGGGAACCCATTGATGAGCGCCGGCACCAACAGGAGCCCGGCCATCAGGAGGACCGTTATGGCGCCTGTGATGAGGGGGCGCAGACCGGCGATCATCCCGTCAAGATAGAGCGGCCGTGCTCAGTACGCCCGCACGTTCTTGCCCTGCCGGTAGTTGATGAAGGCCCGGTTCACCACGCGGTTGCCGCCCGGCGTGGGGTAGTCGCCGGTGAAGTACCAATCGCCCGTGTGGTCCGGGCAAGCCGCGCGCAGGCCCTCGATGCTTTGGAACACCAGGCGCACCTCCGCTTTGATGTCCGGCGGCGTGAGGAGCTCCGCCACCTTGTCGCTGATCTGTTGCGCGGTGAACGGGCGGTAGATATCCTTCACCACGTTCTGTTGTTCCGCGAGCGGACGGTCCACCATCGCCAGGCAGCGGTCGTACACGTCGTCGATGATGTTCTCCTGCTTCGTTTCCTTCAGCAATGCGATGGCCGCTTGGAAGGCCGCGAGGTCGCCCATCTTCGCCATGTCGATGCCGTAGCAGTCCGGGTAGCGGATCTGCGGGGCGCTGCTCACCACCACGATGCGTTTCGGGCCCAGGCGATCGAGCATCTTCAGGATGCTCTGCCGCAGCGTGGTGCCGCGCACGATGCTGTCGTCGATCACCACCAGGTTGTCCACGCCCTCGCGCACGCTGCCGTAGGTGATGTCGTACACGTGCGTCACGAGGGCATCGCGCGCATCGTCGTTGGTGATGAACGTGCGCAGCTTCGCATCCTTGATCGCCACCTTCTCCAGGCGCGGACGCAGCGCGAGGATCCTCCGCAGCTCTTCCACGGGCGGCTTGGCGCCCAGCTCCAGGATGCGGCGCTCCTTCACCCGGTCCAGCTCGTCCTCCATGCCCTTCAGCATGCCGTAGCACGCCACTTCCGCGGTGTTGGGGATGAACGAGAACACGGTGTTCTCCAGGTCATGGTCCACCGCGTCGAGGATCGCCGGGCACAGCGAACGGCCCAGTTCCAGGCGCTCGCGGTACACGTCGCGGTCGCTGCCGCGGCTGAAGTAGATGCGCTCGAAGCTGCACGCGCGCTTCTCCATCGGCTGGCGCACCAGCTCCTCGCTGTAGCTGCCGTTCTTCCGCACGATCAGTGCGTGGCCCGGCTTCAGTTCATGCACCTGCTCGGTGCGCAGGGCGAAGGCCGTCTGGATGGCGGGGCGCTCGCTCGCGGCCACCACCACGTCGTCATCGGCGTACCAGAAGCACGGGCGGATGCCCGCCGGATCGCGCAGCACGAAGGCATCGCCGTGGCCGATCAGGCCCGCCAGCGCATAGCCGCCATCGAAGTCCGCGGCGCTCTGTTCGAGGATCGACCGCACGTCCATCTTCCCGCTCACCGCCTCGGTGATCTGCCGGTCGGAGTACCCCAACTGGCGGTGGATCGCCACCTGCCGCTCGTTCTCCATATCCAGGAAGTGCCCGATCTTCTCCAGCACCGTCATGGTGTCGCTGCGCTCCTTCGGCGTTTGGCCGATGCTCACCAGCAGGCCGAAGAGCTCGTCCACGTTGGTCATGTTGAAGTTGCCGGCCACCACCAGGTTGCGCGTGATCCAGTTGCTCAGCCGGCGGCGCGGGTGGCAGTTCTCCAAGCTGTCGCGCCCGAAGGTGGCGTAGCGGAGATGGCCCAGGAGCAGTTCGCCCATGAAGGGCATGTTGGCCTTCAGCCACGCGGCGTCCTTCACCGCGGCGGGATCGGTGGCGGCGAGGTCGTTGTAGCCTTTGTGGACCTTCGCGAAGATCCGCTGGATGGCCTGCTTGTCCGTGCTGCGCTCGCGGTCGATAAAGGCGGTACCCGGCACGGGGTCGAGCTTGATGGTGGCCACCCCGGCGCCGTCCTGCCCGCGGTTGTGCTGCTTCTCCATCAGCAGGTACAGCCGGTCCAGGCCGTAGAGCGGGGTACCGTACTGTTCCTGGTAGTGGTGCAGGGGTTTGCGGAGTCGGATGAACGCTAGACCGCATTCATGCTTGATGGCGTCGCTCATGCATCGGCCACCGGTGCCGGGGGGTATGGAGAAGGACGGGCCGGGGCGGCGCCAAAGGTACGGAAGGCCCGGCCGGGATCCCACGGGAAGCAACCTGCGGAGGACCGCGCCGGTCATGGGATGGGGGTACCTTGGCAGGCCTCCTGTTCCCCGTGCGCGCCGTTGCCGCCATCGCCCTCTTCCACATTGCCGCACAGGCTTGGTGCGGCCATCCGCCCGTGGCCTCCTTCACGGAGAACCGCGGCCAATGGCCTTCCCAGGTGCTCTACCGGACGCTGGTGCCCGGCGGGGTCCTGTTCGTGGAACAGGATGCCTTCACCGTTTCCCTCCACAGCGGCGGTCCGCTCGGCCACCGGCATGGTGACGACGCTCCCGAACAGCCGTTCCACGCACAGGCTTATCGCGTCCGCTTCCTCCAGGCGCAGCCTGCGAAAGGCACGGGATCGGCGGCGCAGCCGCATTACGAGAACTTCTTCCTCGGCAACGATCCAGCGCATTGGGCCGGGCATTGCCTCGTGTTCGGCGCGGTGCGGCTGGACGGCCTCTACCCGGGCATCCGCCTGCGCGTGGACGGGGCCACAGGCTTGAAGTACGACCTGCTGCTCGATCCCGGCGCCGATCCGGCGCTCATCCAACTAGGCTACGAAGGGCAGGATCGGTTGGAGCTGAAGGACGGCCGGATCGTGGTGACGACCTCGGCGGGCACCGTCACGGAGGAGGCACCGGTGGCCTACCAACCCATCGGCCGGGCGCGCAGGTCCGTGGCTTGCCGGTACGCCTTGAAGAACGGCCGCGTTTCCTTCGAGTTCCCGGAAGGTTATGATCGCCGCTACCCGCTGGTGATCGACCCTGAGCTTACGTTCAGCTCCTATACCGGCAGCGCGGCGGACAACTTCGGCTTCACCGCCAGCTACGATGATGCCGGCCATCTGTACGGCGGCGGCATCGTGTTCGGCAACGGCTATCCATTGACCGTGGGCGTACAGGACCCTTCGTTCAATGGCGGACGGGTCGACATCGGCCTCACCAAGTTCTCGCCGGACGGTACATCGCTCATCTGGAGCACCTACCTGGGCGGTTCCATGAACGAAACGCCGCACAGCCTGGTGGTGAACAGCGCGGAGGAACTGTATGTGCTTGGCGTATCGGGATCGAACGATTTCCCGACGACCGCAAGCGCTTACGACCGATCCTTCAACGGCGGCACGGCGGTGGTCGGGTGGCCGGGCATGGCCATAAGCGGCTACGGGTTCTCCCATCCGCAGGGCACCGACATCACCGTAACGCACTTCGCGGCCGACGCGGCATCGCTGGTGGCCTCCTCCTACGTGGGCGGCAGCCGCAACGACGGCCTGAACAATGCCGTGGCCCTGGCGCACAACTACGGGGACCACTTCCGCGGTGAGATCACCCTGGACCAGCAGCAATGGCCGCTGGTGGCCACGTCCACGGAAAGCTCCGACATCCCCATAAGCGGTAATGCGCCCCAACGCACCTTCGGCGGCGGCGCGCAGGATGCCTATTTCTTCCGCATGGACCCGGCGCTATCGACCTTGCAGGGCACCTTCTTCGGAGGATCCGGCGACGACAGCGGCTACGGCATCCAGCTGGACCGCAACGGCGAACCGTACATGACCGGCGGCACCACCAGCCCGGACCTGCCGATGGCCGGCAACCCGCTCAAGGCGCAGTTCGGGGGCGGGGTGGATGGCTACGTGGCGCACTATTCCCCCACCGGCACCAGCCTGCTCGGAAGCACCTATATCGGCACCAACGCGTACGATCAATGCTACTTCGTGCAGCTGAATACGGGCGATCAGGTGTTCGTGGTGGGCCAGACGCATGGGAACTATCCCTGCACGCCGGGCAAGTACGTCAACCCCGGCAGTTCGCAGTTCATCCAGAAGCTCAGCCATGACCTGAGCACCTCGCTCTGGTCCACCGTCATCGGGACCGGCAGCGGGCGGGAGGACATTTCGCCATCGGCCTTCCTCGTGAGCAATTGCGACCAGATCTATTTCAGCGGCTGGGGCGGCAGCGTGAACCACTTCGGGCAGGCGACACAAAGCACCACCACGGGCCTGCCGGTGTCCGCGAACGCGTTCCAGTCCACCACCGATGGCAGCGATTTCTACCTGATGCTGCTGAACGCCGACGCCACCGTGCTGGAATACGCCACCTTCTTCGGCGGGCCCGCGGGCGCGGAGCACGTGGATGGCGGCACTTCACGGTTCGACAAAAAGGGCAGCATCTACCAGGCCGTATGCGCCGGATGCGGAGGGCACAACGATTTCCCGACCACGCCGGGCGCCTGGAGCCCCGGGAACGGAAGTTCCAACTGCAACCTCGGCGTCATCAAGTTCAACCTGAACGCCGTGTCCGTGGCGCCCGACACCATGGTATGCCGCGGTGAGAGCGTGGTGCTGGGCGCAACAGGCGGCGTTTCCTACGCGTGGACGCCCGCCGGATCGCTCGACGATGCCACATCGCCCACGCCACGGGCCACGCCGCTGGATACGACGCTGTACCACGTGGCCATCACCACTGGTGAGGGTTGCACCATCAACGATTCGATCCGCGTGAACGTGCAGGTGCATCGTCCTGCGCCGATGCTCACCGACACCGTGGTCTGCCTGGGCGACTCCGTGCGCATCGCGGCGAACGATGCCAATCGCTACGCCTGGCGGGCCGCACCCGGCATCACGGACCTGCTGTCGGCAACACCGATGGTGACGCCACCCGCGCCGATGTATTACGCCGTGGCCGCGACGAACATGTGCGGCACCGCCTGGGACAGCCTGTTCGTAGACGTGCAACACGTGGTCGCCATTGCGTGGTCGGATACGATCTGCCCGCGCAGCGTGGCGATCCTGCACGCCTCCGGCGGCGTGGACTATGCCTGGTCACCGCCGGAGCTGGTGACCGCGACCGATGTGGGCACTGCTCAAGCTTTCCCGGATGCGCCCACCACCTATTCCGTGATGGTGAGCAATGCGCTGGGCTGTTTTGATACAGCCACCGTGCGGGTCGAGCTGTTCCCGGAGGCCAGCGTATCCGCCGGGGAGGATGTGACCATTCCGTACGGCCACAGCGCCCTGCTGCATGCATACGGCAACGGCACGATCCACTGGGACGCCTCCCCCGATCTTTCCTGCGACAGCTGCGCGCGAACGATGGCCGCACCGCTCTCGACCACCACGTACACCGCGCGCATCGTGGATGCCCACGGCTGCCTGGCCTCGGATGCGGTGACGGTGTTCGTGGAAGGCAGCCTCTTCGTGCCGAACACGTTCACCCCGAACGGCGACGGGATCAACGACCGCTTCTTCGCCCTGGCCACCGAAGCGAAAGAGCTCCGCCTATGGGTGTTCAACCGCTGGGGCGAGATGATCTACGAGGGCACCGGCACCACCAAGGCCTGGGACGGCACCTACAAGGGCGTGGACTCACCGATCGATACGTACGTGTGGCGCGTGGAACTGCTCGAGCGCAGCGGCGAACATCACACCTTCTACGGGCACGTGAACCTGCTCAGGTGAAGCGCAGGCGTGGCGCATCCAGCCACTGCAACGCGGCCCCGCTCAACAGCTTCTCCTTCCGCGTGTCGTTCCAGTCGTTCATCGAGCGGATGAGCGTGCCGGGCTCCAGTTCGCCCAGCGGGAAGGGATAATCGCTGCCCAGGCAGATGCGGTCCTCGCCGCAGAGGTCGACCACGTAGCGCAACATGGCCGGGTCATGCACCAGGGAATCGAGCCAGAAGCGGCCCAGGTAGTGCCGGGGATCCACGTTGTTGTCCACCGCGCAGAGGTCGGGCCGCACCTCGAAGCCGTGCTGGATGCGGCCGATGGTGGCGGGAAAAGCACCGCCGCCATGCGCGAAGGCCACGCGCAATTTCGGCAGGCGCTCGAAGAGCCCGCTGAAGATCATGCTGCTGATGGCGAGCGCCGTTTCCGCCGGCATGCCCACCAGCCACGGCAGCCAGTATTTGTCCATCCGATCCCTGCCCATCATGTCCCACGGATGCACGAACACCGCCATGCCCAGTTCCTCGCACGCCTGGAACACCGGCAGCAGCCGCGGCTCGCCGAGGTTCACGCCCTCGACGTGGGTGCCCACCTGGATGCCGTCCAACCCGATCTGCTTGCAGCGCTCCAGCTCCCGCACTGCCAGCTCCACGTCCTGCATGGGCAGCGTGCCGAGGCCCACGTAGCGCTTCGGATGCTTCTCCACGATGCCCGCGATGTGGTCGTTCAGGAATTGCGCCATCACCAGGGTGTCCAGCGGGCGCGCCCAGTAGCTGAACATCACCGGCACGGTGCTGATCACCTGCACGTGCACGTGGTGCTGATCGCACTCCTCCAGGCGCACGTGCGGGTCCCAGCAATTGGCCTGCACCTCCCGGAAGAACTTGTCGTCCATCATCATCCGCGCGCAGCCGTGGCGGTGGTGATCGAGGTGGATGAACCCGCGGTATCCGAAACGCGACGCGAAATCCGGGATGTGCTCCGGAAGGATATGCGTGTGGATGTCGATGGAGAACAGTTCCGCCATCGCCTCAGACGAACCGTGGATCGGCCTCCATCACGTGCCCGCACTTCTTGCAGGTGCGGAACTCCTTGCTGCCGTAGAATTCGCGGAAGCGGGGCAGGAAATCGGTCTCGATGTTGTGCAGCACGAACCGGTATTCATGCAACAAGTGGTTGCAGTGTTCGCAGTACCACTGCAGGCCATCCTCCAGTTCGCGGTCATCGCGCTTCACTTCGATCACCAGGCCCACCGTGCCAGCGCCGCGGCGAGGCTGGTGCGGTGTGCGGCCGGGCAGCAGGAACAGTTCGCCCTCCTTGATGGGGATGGTCACCGCCCGGCCGTCCTCCTGGATGCCCACTTCGATGTCGCCTTCCAGCTGGTAGAAGAGCTCCTCGGTCTCGTTCCAGTGGTAGTCCTTGCGGGCGTTGGGCCCGCCCACGATCATCACGATATAGTCGCCGGCCTCGGCATAGAGGTTCTTGTTGCCCACCGGCGGCTTCAACAGCGCGCGGTTGTCGGCGATCCACTGCTTCAGGTTGAACGGACGGCGTACGGCCATGGTCGGAGGAATGGACCGCCAAGGTACGGCCTGCCCGCCCCAAGGCACGAAAGGCCGGTGGAATCCACCGGCCTTTCGTGTTCGGATGGTCCGCAGCCTACTTCACCGTGAAGCGCTGCTGGCGCATGCCTTCCGCGCCCGTGATGCGCAGCAGGTAGGTACCCGGCGACAGCTTGCCGCTCCAGGGCAGTTCGTAGCGGGCGTTCTCCACCAGAACGGCGCCTTGGGCGATCACCCGGCGACCGGTCATGTCCAGCGCCTCGAGGGTGACGTTGCCCGCGATGCCGCTATTGGACAGCGTCAGGTCACCGTTGCCCGGGTTGGGGTAGAGCGCAAGGCCCTGCGCCGCCACTTCGTTCACACGCGTGCCCATGTCACCGTACACGCAGATGTCGAACGCCGGGTCCGCCGGGTCGGTCGCGGACCAATGGTAGACACGCACGTAGTAGGTCTCTTCCACGGAAAGCCCGGTAAGGGTCAGTTCCTCCACACCGCCAACGAGGCTGGTATCGGAGCAGGCGATGCTGAGCAGGTCGTCACAGCCGTTCTGGAACACTTCCACCACGGCATCGATGCCGTCGCCTTGCACATGCACGACCTCGGCCGACTGGGTGGGGATGAAGGAGAACCAGACGTCCTTATTGCCGCTGACGAGACCCGCATCCCGGCAATCGATCGCGGCCAGGGAGCCGGTGGCGCCCTCCAAGGAAGAGCGGATCGGCTCGCAGGTCGGTGTCACGTTCAGCTCCGTGGCCGTCGCGCAGTCATCGTTCACCGGTGCAGGGGCGCAGGCGGTGGCGCTGAGGTGGATCGTGTACGAACCCTGATCGGGCGCATCGCTGAATACCGGGATGTAATACGTACCGGCCGCGAGATGCCCGAACCGCAGGGCCGCGTTGCCGTCATCGCAGGAATCGAGCAGGCCGTCGGCCGCGATCGTCGAGTCGGCCGGGCAGCCCACGGCGAGCACGTTCGTCACGTGGGTGAACGGGGTCGCCGTGCCGCAGTAGTCCAGGGTCACATCAGCGCAGTCATTCAGCGTGAACGCATGCCACACGTAGGCATGGCCGTCGTCCAGCGTGCTTCCCTCCACGGCGTCGCCGGATGCAAGTGCACCCGTGTTATCGCCGCTCAGTTCCAGCGTGCCATCGATGGCGAGCACTTCCGCCGTGATGTCACCGCAGCCATCATTCACCGGCGGCTCCGGAGCGGGGCAGGCGGTCGTGGTCAGCGTAAGGGTATAGCTCCCTTCCGATACGCCCTCTTCCATGAGCACGGGGATGTAGTACGTACCGGCCGCCAGCTCCTGGAAGGTCTCGGACTGTTGCCCGTTCTCGCAGGTGGTGGTCGCCGTGGCAGCGATCAGGGTGCCGCCTGGGCATCCGCTCATCAGGCCCTGCGCATAACCGCCGAAGCCGTCCGTGGCGCAGTAGTCCAGCACCACCGTGGCGCATTCCGAGAGGCTGAACGCCTCCCACACCGAGTTGAAGCCGAGGCCCTCGGAATCGGTGGCACCCGTGTTGTCACCGGTGATCGTGGCCGTGGCGTTCGCCGCCAGGGGCGTCACCGTGGCGCCGCTGCAACGGTCGTTCACGGGCCCGGCCGGGCCGCCTCCGCTGGCGGTCACATGGATCGTGTAGGGGCCGTTCGCCGTGTTCGCGTCCGCCCATACCGGGTAGTAATACGTGCCCGCCGGCAGGGGCTCACTGAAGTAGACCGAGGGGTTGTTGTCCGGACAGGTGATCTCGTCATAGGATTGCGCGATGATGAGGTCATTGGCCGGGCAATCCGTGGTGACCAAGTTCCAATAATCCGTGAACTGTGAAGCACTGCCGCAGTAATCGATCGTCACCTCGAGCGGCTCGGACGTGGTGAACGCCAGCCAGACCACGGGGCCGTATCCATCCAATTGCGATCCCGGCGCGAAATCGCCATCCACCGTGGCACCCGTGGTGGTGCCGGTGAAGGTGAGCGTGGCTCCGGCGGCCAGGGCCTCCGGGACCACCTGGTCGCAATGGTCGTTCACGGGCGCAGCGCCGCCCAACGCGGCTGCATGGTGCGCATGTGTGCTGGGACTGCGCAGCAACGCGGCTTGTGGCCTGTTCTGTTGTGCGTGCAGGCCGAGGGAGAGCAGGGCCGAGGCCGTAAGGCCGATGTAACGATCGATCATTCGCTCTGTTTTAGGTCGGTGCGAAGGTCGCGCCCGCTCCCACACGATGCAGGAGCATTGCGGACCTTTTACCAAGCCTGCACCGTGCAAAAAACAGGCCAACGATCCCTGCCTGCGAGTGCCTATCTGTTCCGGACCGGCCGATCACCGTTCCGATGGCGCTCCTCCTATTTTTGGCCGCATGGACACACGGATCGACGGCCTGCATGCGCTGGTCTGCGGCGGAAGCCAGGGCATCGGAGCGGCGGCGGCACAGGCGCTGGCGCGCGAGGGCGCCCGCATCACCCTCCTGGCGCGCGATGCCTCCGCGCTCGATGCCGCGCTGGGCAGGCTGGAAGGCCCCGATCGCCGGCATACGCGCCTTGCCGTGGACATGGCCGATACCGATGCCCTCCGGCGCGCCGTGGAGGAGCACATCACCGCCGAAGGACCGGTCCACATCCTGGTGAACAGCTCCGGCGGGCCGCCGCCGGGCCTTACGCACGAGGCCGGGGCCGACCAGTTCGAACAGGCGTTCCGCCAACACCTTCTCGCCGGACAAACGCTCGTACGCGCCATTGTGCCGGGCATGAAGACCGCCGGTCACGGCCGGATCATCAACGTGATCAGCACCAGCGTGAAGGTGCCGCTGCCCAACCTCGGCGTGAGCAACACCGTGCGCGGAGCCGTGGCGCAGTGGTCCAAGACGCTCGCCAACGAGCTCGGGCCCTTCAACATCACGGTGAACAACGTGCTGCCCGGAGCCACCGGCACCGGCCGCCTCGAGGCCATCGTGCGGAACAACGCCGCGAAGAAGGGCGTAAGCGAGGAACAGGCTGCGCACGAGATGATGGCCGAGATCCCGCTGCGGCGCTTCGCCAAGCCGGAAGAGGTGGCCGCCGCGATCTGCTTCCTCGCCGGGCCGTCCGCGGCCTACATCAACGGCATCAACCTGCCGGTGGACGGCGGGCGGACGGGCTGCCTTTGAGCGCGGGGGCTTCTGGGATCATGCGTCCACGGCATGGGGGCATGTATCCTTTCACGGCCCCCATACACCACGCTGAGGAGTTCATTTCCCTCCCATCCACCTGAACCCGTCGATCACCGCTTGGTGCAGGCTATTGGCGTGATCGTGCTTTGGCAGATGGCTGGCACCAGAGCGGATCTTCGGGCTCTTCTTCACCAAGGCATGCAAGCGTTCCGCATCGCCCCCCATGCGCCTGCCTTCCTTCCCCACCGCGATGTATACTTCCGTGGGCGCCTTGGCCGGATCGCTGAGGAACGCAGCAGGCACCTTCAGGAGCGAACCATCGTCCCACCAAAGGCTGGGGCTTACGATCAGGTAGCGGGTGAACAGCTCCGGCCGCTTGATCAGCACTTCAGCGGCGAACAGGCCGCCCAACGATTGGCCGATGAGCATGCGCTCACCACCGGTGCGGTAGTTCGCTTCCACAAAGGGGATCACCTCTTCACCGATGAACCGCATGAAGGCCCCGGACCCGCCCGTGGTGGGGAACTGCTCCTTGTCCGCCGCGATGGTGGTGGGAAAGGTGAGGTCGCGCTTGCGGTCGGTGCTGGCGATGCCCACCACGATGCTGGGCGGCTGCCAGGCGACCCACGCGAACGCAGCGAACTGCAAGGCACCCGTCACGTGGATGAAGTCCTCATCCGCGCCGCCATCGAGCAGGTAGATGACCGGATAGCGGGCGGCGCTGTCGGGGTGGTAGCCCTGCGGCAAAGCGATGTTGAGCGTACGTTCCTCGTTGAGCACAGCGGACCGGATGGCCTCGACAACGCCGAGCTGGAACGGGACCGGCGATCCCACACGCTGGCCCACCGCCGCAAGGGTGATGAGCGCAAAACACCCAACTCCCGCAAGCCTTCCCAGCCGGCCGAACGCTGTGCTCCACCCGGATAGCCGGGGTGATCGGTGGAGGCTGTCCGATGCTTTCATCCGTTCCTATCCGCGAAGCTTCCTGACTTTATCCATGAGAACCGTTCCATGCGGCCCCAAGTTAGGCGAACGCCCGGATGGAAAACCCCTCTCAACTTCGCTCTAGAAGACAACAGGAGAGCGGTATCGGGATGGTACCCGGCACAGCCCATGGACACATGTTCACATGAACACATGGGCACATGGAACCCCGAATATTACTCCTCCCTTGTCACCAACCGGAAGCCTTTGCCGTGCACATTGAGGATCTCCACCCGCGGATCATCCTTCAGGTACTTGCGCAGCTTCGCGATGTACACGTCCATGCTGCGGCCGTTGAAGTAACTGTCGTCGCCCCACACCTCACGCAGCGCATCGCTACGCTGCAGGATGGTTTGGCGGTGCTCGCATAGCAGGCGCAGCAGTTCCGTCTCCTTCGTGGTCAGTTTGCGCTCCTGTCCTCCGCCCTTCAGCAGTTGCTTCCGCACGTCGAAGGTGAACCCGCCCAGCTGGTGTTCCGTCGGCGCTTTCTCCTTGGGCGCGATGCCGCGCGCGCGCTTCAGCACGGCGGTCACGCGCAGCAGCAGTTCTTCCATGCTGAAAGGCTTGGTGAGGTAATCGTCCGCGCCGCTCTGGAAGCCTTGGATCGTGTCCTGCTTCATGCTCTTGGCCGTGAGGAAGATGATCGGCGTGCGCTCGTCGCGCGCGCGCACCTCACGGGCCAGCGTGAACCCGTCCTTCACCGGCATCATCACGTCCAGGATCAACAGGTCGAAGCCACCCTTGATGTAGGCGTCCCAGCCGAGCTTGCCGTCCACGCGCAAGGCCACGTCGTAGCCTTTGGCGCCGAGGTATTGGGCCAGCAGGCTGCCCAGGTTCGGGTCGTCCTCACAGAGCAGCAGTTTGATCGGGCTCTCCATGTTCATAGGGAATGGTGATGAGGAAGGTGCTGCCGGTGCCGGGCTCGCTCTCCACGTGGATGGAGTCCGCCGTGGCGCTCCACCACGGCCTTCACGTAGCTGAGCCCGAGGCCGAAGCCCTTCACGTTATGCACGTTGCCGGTGGGCACGCGGTACAGGCGCTCGAAGATCTTCTGCTGCTCGGCGCGCGGGATGCCGATGCCGTTGTCGTGCACCTCCACCACGATCGCCGTGGCCTCGCTGCGCGTAACGATGCGCACTTCGGGCTCGCGCTCGCAGTATTTCACCGCATTGTCCACCAGGTTGTAGAACACGTTGGTGAGGTGGATGCGGTCCCCGCGCACGTGCGCCAGCTCCGCCTTCGGTTCCAGCTTCAGCCACCCGCCCTTGTTCTCCGCCTGGATGGCGCTGTTGCGCACCACGTCCGCCAGCACCGCGTGCAGGTCCACGTCCGACCAGCGCATGCGCATCTTGCCGCTGTCCACCACCGCGCTCTGGAGCACGCTCTCCACCAGCATGCCGAGGCGCTTGTTCTCATCGCGGATCATGTTGGTGAACGCCTTCACCTGTTCGGGTCCCTTCGGCAGGCCCGGATCGTTCAGCGCCTCGCAGGCGAGCGCGATGGTGCTGATGGGCGTCTTCAGCTCATGGGTGAGGTTGTTCACCAGGTCCGTGCGGATGTCGCTCAACCGCTTCTGCCGGCGGATGGTGCGCAGGGTGAACACGAACACCGATCCGATGAGCAGCACGAACACCGCCGACGCGAGCAACATGGGCCACATGCTCCGCAGCACGAGCCGCTGCTGGCCGGGGATGTAGAGGGTGAGCCAGTGCGGCTCACCACCCATGTCCGTGCGGAACAGGCGCGTGCGGTGCGTGCTGTTGCGCAACGCCGCACTGTCGCCCGGCGCCGTGAGCGAAACGAACAGGGGCGCGCCATGCTCCGCGAACACGCCATAGGCCTTCGGCTCCTTGATGCCGCGCCGCGCCAGTTCATCCGTCACCAACGAATCGAGCACCTTCGGATCGATGCGCTCATGCATGGGCCGGAACGGATGCACGTTCAACATGCCGCGGAACACCTCCTGGAACAGTTCTTCCCGGTCGGGCGGCGCATGCGCTTCCGGTGGCGCCTCCTGGTCCTGCAGGTCCGCAATGACCTGGGCTTCCTCGAGCATGGCGCGCTGGGCATCGCTGTCCGCGAACGTATCCAGCTGCGCGCGTTCGAGGGAATCGAGCTGCTCGAGCCACACCTGGCCGTGGCGGTGCTGGCTCGATCTCCTGTTTGGCCTCCATGCGCTCCAGGCGGTCGCTCACGGCGATCAGCGCGTTGTCCACGCTTTCGCGGAACTGCGCATCCTTCAACAGGATCGTGTTGCGCACCCAGATCGTCTGGATGAAGACCAGGCCGGCCAACGCAACGGTGATGGCCACCACCAGCACCGGAATGACACGCCTGTCCATGGACCGTCCCGAAACTAGAACGGCCGCAGGGCATGCACCTCCGCTTAACGTTCTTTAACGGGCGTTGGCTGCTGCTTAACAGCGCCCGGCACGCGGACGGAAGTAGGTTCGCTTTCGCATCAACACCTCTCCCATGCGACACGCACGCCACACGCTTCCCGCGATGCTGATCCTGCTGGGCCTCTCCTTGGCCGCATCCGGCACCGTACGCACCCGCACCACCGATGCCCGCGTATCCCATGCTGCTACCGCAACGGCGGCGATGGACACCCGCGCACTGAACGATGCGGACGTCTTCCGCTACCATCCGAAAAAAGGGTGACAGCCTATGTTCCGCCGACGGCGGAACGCTTTCGCGGGCGATGCGCTGGTCATCGCACCGCGGTCCGGGCCTGAGGGGGCCTAATCCGTTCCCACCAGCAACAAGGGGCCAGGGGCTCGCGGCAACGCGGGCCCTTCGGCGTTGGGGCCTGCGCTACTTTCGCTGTCCCCATGGAACGCATCCTCAACTACATCGGCGGTGAACTGCTCCCGGCCGCGGGTGGCACGTGGCTCGACGGCTTCGCCCCCGCCACCGGACAGGTCTTCGCACACATCGCCGACAGCGATGGCCGCGACGTGGACCAGGCCGTGCGCGCGGCCCAGGCGGCCCTGCCCGGATGGATCGCCCTGGGACGTCAAGGGCGGCATGATCTCCTGATGCGCCTCGCCGACCTGGTGGAGCGTGACCTGGAACGCTTCGCCCGCGCGGAGAGCCGCGACAACGGCAAGCCGGTGCATCTGGCGCGCGAGGTGGACATCCCGCGCGCCATCGCCAACCTGCGCTTCTTCGCGGGCGCCGTGCTGCATTGGGGCAGCGAGGCGCACCTCACGGACGATGCGGCGATCAACTATACCGACCGCCAGCCCATCGGGGTGGCCGGGGCGATCGAGCCCGTGGAACCTCCCGCTCTACCTGTTCACGTGGAAGATCGCGCCCGCGCTGGCCGCCGGATGCACGGTGGTGTCCAAGCCTTCCGAAGTGACCCCGTGGTCCGCCTACCTGCTGGCGGAGCTGTGCGCGGAGGCCGGCTTCCCGCCGGGCGTGCTCAACATCGTGCACGGCCTGGGGCCGAAGGTCGGCGCCGCCATCACCGCGCACCCGGACATCCCCGCGGTGTCGTTCACCGGAGGCACGGCCACCGGCGCGGAGATCGCCCGCGTGGCGGCACCGATGTTCAAGAAGCTGAGCCTGGAGCTGGGCGGCAAGAACCCCGTGCTGGTCTTCGCTGATTGCGACTTCGAAGAGATGCTGCGCACCACGCTGCGCTCCTCGTTCCGCAACCAGGGCCAGATCTGCCTGTGCGGCTCGCGCATCCTCATCGAGCGCCCGATCTATGAACGCTTCAAGCACGCCTTCGTGGAGCGGGTGAAAGCGCTGCGCGTGGGCGACCCCGAGCTGGAGCACACCGACCTGGGCGCGGTGGTGAGCGAGGCGCACATGCGCAAGGTGCTGTCGTACATCGGCCTGGCGAAGGAGGAAGGCGGCCGCATCCTGTGCGGCGGCCATCAGGTGAAGCTGGACGGCGCGTTGAAAGAGGGCTGGTTCATCGCTCCCACGGTGATCGAGGGGCTGGGCCCGGCGTGCCGCACGAACCAGGAGGAGATCTTCGGACCGGTGGTGACGTTGCAGCCCTTCGACAGCGAAGAGGAGGCGATCGCCTCGGCCAACGGCACGCCCTACGGCCTGGCCAGCGTGCTGTGGACGAACGACGGGCGGCGCATGCACAGCGTGGCGCGCGCGCTGAAGAGCGGCATCGTGTGGGTGAACTGCTGGATGGTGCGCGACCTGCGCACCCCGTTCGGCGGCATGAAACGCAGCGGCGTGGGCCGCGAGGGCGGTGAGGAGGCGCTCCGCTTCTTCACCGAAGCGAAGAACGTGTGCATCAAGCTTTGAAGGAATGCGGACGGCAGCGGTGGCCCTTCATCCCATTGGTGAAGAACCAGCCGCAATGCCGGTCGAACCAGCGTTCGAAGCGCGCGAACCCGGCGCGGATCAAGATCAACAGACGGCCCATGTCCTGGAGGTTATGCTTGTGCTACGCAAGCATCGCACCGATCATTGCGCGGACCGCTCCCGTATTGCGAGCCGTGGCATTTCGCGAGGGACTACAGCATCGCCCGGAGGCTGATGAAGGCCCCTTCCTCCAAGGGTTCCACGCGGTGATCGGGCGGCTCCATGCTGAGCCGGATCAGTTCGATGAGGCCGAACGGAACAGTGCCTGCGGCGCGCGCCAGCAGGTGATCGCGGTAGTGCCGCTCCAGCTGTAGCCTGTCCCATGCGGCGGCCGTCGCCAACTCCCGTTCGAACCGCTCGGCCGTGGCCTTGTCAACGGGCGCACCCATGATGATGCTGCGCCGGGCATCCCCGCCGCAAAGCAGGAACACGCCCGTGGCATGCTTCCCGGCATAGCCGGATATCAGTTCCAAGGCGGCCAGGTAGCCACGCCCGCAGGCGGAGGCTTCGTTCGCGCCATCAGCGTCCTTCTCGATCAGCCGCAGCATGGCCTCTTCGATGGCGGCCGTGCGACGGCCCACCTGGAGCACACAGATATCCTCCTGCACCACCAGCCCATGCAGCACGGCGGAACTTGCCAGCACCTTGGAATGTTCCGGGCTTTCGCCCAGGCGCACCATCAGCGCGAACAGTTCGTGATCGCCACCGAGGTCGTGCCACGCATGGGCCAGCCGCTCGCCGGAACGGCGCGCCATCTCGATCAGGCCGAGGCCGGCCCCGCGCGAGGAACCGCTGTCCCCTTCTTGCAGGCGGGCCAGGAACATCTCCTTCAGCCGGTCCTTGCCCACCCCTTCCAGCCGCTTGAGCACTTCCCGCAGGCGCGGCACGGTGGACTTCTCCACCGCGTTCACGGCCACCACCTGCTGGCCGGCATTCTGGCACCGGAGCAGGAAGAGGCTTCGGCCAGCGCCCACGGCCAGCTCCGCCGGAAGCTCCGCACGGTGCCGGATGATGTTCTGGTAGGCTTCCACCATCACGAAGGCCAGCCTGCTGCGCGCGCTGCCGCCGCCATCGGTCATCACGGATTCCCCCAGCGTGATCAGCCGGGCCGTGTGGTCGTCGTGGAAATTGCCGCTGTACCCGAACGCGAACCGATCGCCACGCAGCGCCTTGTACAGGGGGAGTGCGAAGCGTAGGTCCATGCGCTCGCCTGCTAAGATAACGGGGACATAACCTCCGGCCCTGCCCGCCGATCCTATATTCGCCGCACTCATGTCCTCGACCATCCTGCTGGAGAAGACGCGCCTGCACGTGCGCCGTCACTTCTCCCGCCACCTTCCCAAATGGATGGCGTTCCACGACATCGAGCATACGCTCTCCGTTGCCCGCGCCGCGGTGGATATCGGCCGGGGCAGCCAGCTTTCCGCGCAACAGCTCGTGCTGGTGGAGATCGCCGCGCTCTTCCACGACACCGGCTACGCCTTCACCTACGCGGGCCACGAGGAGCGCAGCGCGCAGCTCGCCCATGCCTTCCTGAAGAAACAGGGCCTGTCCGCTGCCTCCATCCGCCAGGTGGAGGGGCTCATCCTCGCCACCCGCTATGCCCAGCGGCCGCGCACGCTGCTGCAACGCGTGATCCGCGACGCCGATTCGGCCAAGGCCGGTCAGGTGGACTTCATCGCCCGCAGCGAGGGTTTGCGGTGGGAACTGGAGCATGTCCGCGGCGAACGCATCCCCGCACAGGCCTGGGCGCAGGAGAACCTGGACCACCTGCTGGCCCATCGCTTCCACACGGCCTATGCCCAGCGGCGCTTCCAGAAGCAGAAGGACCTGAACATCGCGGCGCTCGAGCGGGTGCTGGCGAAGCACAAGCGCGTGAAGGCGCTCATCCCCGGCGCGAAGGACCGCTTCTTCGACCGCGACCTGAGCTGGCTGGCCTTCAATGCCCGCGTGCTGCAGGAGGCCCAGGATGAGCGCACGCCCTTGCTCGAGCGCTTGAAGTTCCTCGCCATCCACAGCAGCAACCTCGATGAGTTCTACCGCGTGCGGGTGGCGCAACTGCGCAGTCTTCGCAAGCTGGGCAAATGGAACCGCACGGCCCTCGACGTGCCGCCGGGCAGGCACATCGCGCGTATCAACCGCGTGGCCTTGCAGCAGCAGCAGGCGCTGGGCGCGCTGTACCGCGGTCGCCTGCTGCCGACGCTGAAGAAACACGGCATCCGCTTCCTCGACGAACGCTCGTTGGACCGCGAGCAACAGGCGTTCGTACTGGACCTCTTCACCCAGCGGATAGCTCCGCTGCTGAACACCGCCTCGGTGCGCCGCGGCAACGCCGCGTTCATCGAGGACCGCAAGCTCTATCTGCTGTTCGCGCTGGCCCAGAAAGGGAAGAAGAAGCGGAAGATGGTGCTGGTGAACGTGCCCGCGGACGAACTGGGGCGCTTCATCATCCTGCCCTCCCCCAAGGGCCGCACCGACCTGCTCTTCCTCGACGATGCGATCCGCCTGGGCGCTCCGCTGTTCTTCCACGGTTATACCCCCGTGGCCTGCCACGCCATCAAGCTGTCGCGCGATGCCGACCTCTACCTCGACGAGGAGTTCGCCGAGAACGTGGTGGAGAAGGTGCGGCGCAGCCTGAAGAAGCGGCGCACCGGCGTACCGGCGCGTTTCCTCTACGACGGCGCCATGCCACGCGCCATGCTGCAGCAATTGAAGGCCTTGCTGGACGAGCGCAAGCCCGATCTGCTCCGCGGCGGACGTTACCACAACCTCAGCGACCTGATGGGCCTGCCCGTGCCCGGCCATCCCGACCTGCGCGAGGAACCCCTGCCACCTCTGCCCCATCCGGCGCTCGGTCCCCGCAGGGACCCCTTCGCTGCGATGCGGAAGGGGGACGTGCTGCTGCATTTCCCCTACCAGGATTTCGGCTCTATCGTGCGGCTGCTGCAACAGGCCGCAACGGATGAGCACGTGGAGCGCATCGCCATCACGCTGTACCGCGTCGCCAAGGACTCGCTCATCTGCAAAGCCTTGGTGGAAGCGGCGAAGCGAGGCAAGCAGGTCACCGCCTTCGTGGAAGTGCAGGCACGGTTCGATGAGGGCAACAACCTCTTCTGGGGCGAGGCCCTGGAGCAGGCGGGCGCGCGGGTGATCTACAGCCGCGAAGGCCTGAAGGTGCATTGCAAGCTCCTGCTCATCGAACGCCGCGAGAAGGGCATGCTCCAACGCTACGCCTACCTCGGCACGGGCAACTTCAACGAAGCGACCGCGCGGATCTATGGCGACATGGCGCTGCTGACGACGCACGAGGGCATCACCCGCGACATGGCCATGCTGTTCTCCCACCTGGACGACCCCAAGCGGCGCGAACGGCCCAAACACCTGCTCGTGGCCCCGGAGATGCTGCGGAGCGAACTGGAGCACGCGATCGACCGGGAGATCGAGCAGGCCCTGTCCGGCAAACCCGCGGCCATCCTGCTGAAGATGAACAGCCTGGAGGACAAGCCCCTGATCCGCAAGCTCTACGACGCCAGCCGCGCGGGCGTGGACATCCGCCTGATCGTGCGCGGCATCTGCAGCCTGGTGCCCGGGGTGAAAGGACAGAGCGAACGCATAGCGGCCATCAGCATCGTGGACCGCTTCCTGGAACATGCGCGCGCCTTCGTCTTCCACAACGGCGGCAAGCCCACGCTGCACCTGGCATCGGCCGATTGGATGGAGCGCAACATGGACCGCCGCATCGAGGTCGCCTTCCCGGTGCTCGACCCGGCCCTGCGGGAAGAGATCATACGTTTCCTGGAACTCCAATGGGCGGACAACGTGAAGGCCCGCACCATCGACGCGAAGCAGACCAATACCTACCGCAAGCGGAAGAAGAGCGCCCCCGCCATCCGTGCCCAGCACGATTGGTACGCCTTCCTGGCGGAGGCCCAAGCATAGGTCATACTGGCCTGGGGTTCCACGTGGGGCTTTGAGCCGCAGGACGAAGCCCCACGCAGGCGCTCACGAGGGGATGACACGAAAAGAAAAGGGCGGCCCATGATGGACCGCCCTTCAGTGGAGAATACCGGAGTCGAACCGGTGACCTCTTGCATGCCATGCAAGCGCTCTGGCCAGCTGAGCTAATTCCCCAAGATGCCACCCGTTCGGGAACGGGGTGGCAAATGTAGGAAAACCGGACACACGCACCACCTTTACCACATGCAACTGCCCGGCTCTTTGGTGGATGTGATCGCCCTGCGGCTTTCCGAACGACTGGGGCATCCAGTGGACGTGGAACAGGCGGTCCCCATCGGCGGAGGCAGCATCAACGACGCGTACCGCCTAGAGACCAGCTCGGGCCGTTTTTTCGTGAAGACCAACAGCGCGGACCGCTTCCCCAGCCTGTTCGAGGCCGAAGCCGATGGGATGGAACGCCTGCGCGCCACGCACACCGTCCGTGTGCCCGAAGTGCTGGCCTTCGGCGAGGACCAGGATACCACCTTCCTCCTGCTGCCCTTTCTACAGGCAGCGCCGCGTGCCCCGAACTACTTCGGTGACCTCGGCCGCGCACTGGCGCGCCTGCATGCCTGCACCGCTGAGCGCTTCGGGCTGGAGCGCGACAACTACATCGGCCCGTTGCCCCAGATCAACACGTGGCATGCGACCTGGGTGGACTTCTTCCTGCATTGCCGCCTGGAGCCGCTCGTGAAGCAGGCCCGCGATCGCCAGCGGCTGGAGGCGGGAGATGCGCTGCGCTTCGAACGCCTGTTCGGAAAGCTTGACCGCCTGTTCCCCGCCGAGCGGCCTGCACTGTTGCACGGCGACCTCTGGAAGGGCAACGCCATCACGGGCCCGGACGGTGCGGCCTGGCTGGTGGATCCGGCGGTGTACTACGGCCACCGCGAGATGGACCTCGCGATGACGAGGCTGTTCGGCGGCTTCGATGGAACGTTCCATGCGGCGTACAACGAAGCAGCACCACTTGAGCACGGCTGGGAAGAGCGCGTGGACCTGTGCAACCTGTATCCGTTGCTCGTGCATGTGCTGCTCTTCGGCGGTGGGTACCTCACCCAGATGAGGACCGTACTGGGGCGGTTCGTGTAACGATCGAAGCATGACGCATTCTTGACACGCGGGCAACACGATCCGCCCCGTAGCGCCGTAGCTTTAGGGTGCTGATGGCGAACGACCCCGCGCACGGACCAATGGCACGCCCCGAGCAGGAGCGGCCGGCACCTGACGTCCGCGAACGGCCCGGGAGGGCGAGGACCCCGCTCGCAGGAGCGGGACCGACGTGATGTGCGCCCTGCGCGGGGAGCAGTAACGGAAAGGGCCCGGGACGGGTCCTTTTCGTTTCTCTGTCCGCGCCGCACCTTTGCCCGCCCGCCTTCGCCCCAACGGCGCTGGCGGATACGCATGAGCGGCATCGACAGCAACAAGGCACCAGAACCGGTAGGCCACTACCCGCATGCCCGCCGCATGGGCGATCTGCTCTTCCTCAGCGGCGTGGGCCCGCGCGAACGCGGTTCGAAGAAGATCCCGGGCGTGGAACTGGATGCTGCGGGGAACATCGTTTCCTACGACATCGAGGCGCAGTGCCGCAGCGTGTTCCAGAACGTGAAGTGGATCCTGGAGGACGCCGGCAGCAGTTGGGAACGGATCGTGGATGTGACCGTGTTCCTGACGAACATGAAGGACGACTTCCCCATCTACAACCGGCTGTGGAAGGAATACTTCGCCACGGACCCGCCCTGCCGCACCACGCTGGAGATCAACTGCCTGCCCACGCCGATCGCCATCGAACTGAAGGTGATCGCCACGGTGTGATCCACGGAACGCGGGCAAGCATTTCCCCAGCCATGGGGCGGTAGGCGAAGGCGTCCCGTCGCCTAAGGGAACGATCACAACGGTCGTTCAGCCGGGCCATATCGTGTGCGCTACCAAGGTCTGCGCAAGGCGGAATTAACAGTCGTTGGCACCACTGCGGCACGGCTTCTGTGCCTCAGAAAGCGACAAAACCACTTGGGCCATGAGAGCCTTTACCATCATCGCGGCCGTGGCGCTCACCGTCAATGCGGCCGCACAAGGGACGGCCAACGGACCTACTTCCACCGGTTTCGGCGAAGGTGCCTGGAACGCGGGCCTGTTCGAGCAACAGACCACCGGCAGGGTGATAATCTTCCCCAATCCGGCCGACGATCGGTCCTCCATCGTCTTCCCGGGCTTCACCGGCCCGGCCATCGTCACCATCATCGCCTCGGACGGCCGGGTGATGGAGCAGAAGCAGATGAACCAGACCGCCGGGCAACAACTGATCGCCGAAACAGCCGACCTGGCGGATGGCTGTTACCTGGTGAACGTGGAACAGGACGGCGATCGCGTGGTGGAGCGCCTCGTGGTGGAACACGGGGTCACCGGCCCTTGAACAGAGATGTTCGATCTATGGCGTGGCTCCACTTGACCGCATCATGCGCTGAGCGCGCTTCCACTGCCTGCGGTGCTTGATCTTCATGATGATCAGCAGCATCACCGGTACCATGATGAGGGTGAGGAAGGTGGCGAAGGTGAGGCCGAAGATCGACCGCCCAGCTGAGCGGGCTCCAGAAGATGGTGTTGTCACCGCCCATGTGGATGTGCGGGTCCAGCTCGCTGAAGAGCGTGAAGAAGTTGAAGTTGAGGCCGATGGCGAGCGGCAGCAGGCCCAGCACGGCGGTGATGGCTGTGAGCAGTACTGGACGCAAGCGCGTCTTGCCGGCGATGATGAGCGCCTCGCGGCTCTCCTCATTGGGGACGATGGCGTCCTCGTCCAGGCCCAGCTTGCGCTGACTACGGGCGAAGAGCAGTCGCGCGAAGTCCATGAGCACGATCGCGTTGTTCACCACCACGCCGATGAGCGAGATGATGCCCAGCATCGTCATCAAGATCACGAACTCCATGCGGAACACCACCAGCCCGAGGAACACGCCGATGGTGCTGAAAACCACCGTACTCATCACCACCACGGGGTAGCTGATGCTGTTGAACTGCGCCACGATGATGAGGAACACCACGAAAATGGCCACCAGGAACGCCATGCCCAGGAACTGCATATCCTTCGCCTGGTCCTCCTGTTCACCGGTGAAGCGGGCCGTGAAGCGGTTGTCTAGCTCAAAGCCGGCTGCCATCTCGTCCTTGATCTGCTGCACCACTTCGTTATTGTTGTAACCGGCGATCACGTTGCTGCTCACGCTCACCACGCGCTTGAGGTCCTTGCGCTTGATGGCGCTCAGCGTGCTGCTGCGCTCGTCCTTCGCCACCGCGCTGATGGGTACCTGGCGGATCTGGCCGGTGATCATGTCGCGGAAGGTGATCTTCATGTCCATCAGCTTCTGCGGGTCATAACGATAGTCGTCCTTCAGGCGCACGTTCACCTCATAGTCGTCGTCGTCGCCGTCGATGCGGTAGGTGCTCACCTCCTTGCCGAAGAGCGCGGTGCGGATGGCGTCCGCGATGGCGTAGGTGCTCACATTGAGGCGGCGCGCCTTCGCCCGGTCGATCACGATGGGCATCTCTGGCTTCGCCCGGTCGATATCGATGCGCAAGGCTTCCACGCCCGGCACGTTGCGGCTTTCGATGAAGTTCTTCGCGCGCTCGGCCTCGGACAGCAGCCCCTCGATGTCGTCACCGCTGATCTCCAGGTTGATGGGCTTGCCCACGGGCGGGCCCGCGGCGTTCTTCGCCACGGTGACGATGACGCCCGGGTAGCCGGCCACACCCTTCTGCATGGCCTCCAGCACGTCGTTGGTCTTGTAGCCTCTGCGGTCGGCGTACTTCACGAAGGTGACCTGGATGCGCGCCTTGTGCGGGGTGGGACCGGCGGCCTGCTCGCCGCTGCCGGGGTCGCTGGTGCCTTCGCCCACCTGGGCGATCACCGACTTCACCAGGAAATTGAAGGTGTCCTTGCGCACGGTGCCGTCGGGCATCTTCACGTCGCGCACGTCGAGGTACTTCGGGTCGTTCACCACCTTCATCACCTGCTTCTCCACGATGCGGGCGATGCTGTCCGTGCGCATGATGTCGGTGCCGATGGGCGCCTCGATGAAGGCGTTCACGTATTCGGGCTCGTTCTCCGGGAAGAAGAGGGTCTTCGGCGGGAAGGCCCCGAGTAGGATGAAGGCGAGGATGAGCAGCACGAACGTGCCGATGAGGAAGGTGCGCGGGTGATGCTTCTTCAGCGCGTAGCGCAGGAAGTTCTCATAGCGCGCCTCGATGCGCGGCAACCATACGTTCTGGAACCAGTCCGTGGCGGGGGAGATCCACTTGGCATTCACCCAGCCCATGAGGCCGAAGAAGACCATCAGCAGACCGAAACCGAACACGCCGCTGGCGTGCGAGCCCCAGCCCATGAGGGCGAACAGAGAGCCTACGATGATGAGCACAGCGGTGAGCACCATGCGGCGGCGCTTGGGCATCTCGTCCTTCTCCACCTTCATGAACTTGGAGGCGAGGGCGGGGTTCACCACCAAGGCCACGAAGAGCGAGCTGCCCAGCGCGATCATGAAGGTGATGGGCAGGAACTTCATGAACTCGCCCATGATGCCCGGCCAGAAGAGCAGCGGCACGAACACCATCACGGTGGCGGTGGTGGCGGCCACGATGGGCATGGTCACCTCGCCCACCGCCAGGCGCGTGGCCTTCAGCGCGGGCTCGCCATTGCTCATGTGCCGGTAGATGTTCTCCACGATCACGATACCGTCGTCCACCAATCGCCCGAGGGCGAGAATGAGCGCGAAGAGCACCATGATGTTCAGCGTGACGCCGAAGGCGTTGAGCAGCGTGAAAGAGATGAACATGGACATGGGGATGGCCAGGCCCACGAAGAGCGCGTTGCGCAAGCCGAGGAAGAGCATGAGCACGCCCACCACGAGCAACACGCCGAGCACGATGTGGTTCATCAGCTCGTCCACGCTGGTACGAGTATTCTCGCTCTGGTCCCCCGTGATGGTGATCTTCAGGTCCTCCGGGAACGCACGGCCGCGGTCCTCCTCCAGAATCTTGGTCGATCTCGTCGCTCGCGGTGAGGAGGTTCTCCCCGGCGCGCTTGATCACGTCCAGCATCACCACGGACTTGCCGTACTCGCGGGCGAAGCTCTCCGGCTCCTTGTAGGTGAAGGCCACGTCAGCGATGTCGCCGAGGCGCACTTCGCGCTGCCCTTCGTTCTTCACCACGATATCGCGCACCTGGGCGACGTCCTTGAACTCGCCGATCACGCGCACGGCGCGGCGCTGGTCGTTCACCAGCAGCTCACCGCCGCTCAAGGTCAGGTTCTCGCTGGCCAGCGCGTTGCCGATGTCGTTCAGGTTCAGCTGCAGGGCTTCCAGCTGCGCCAGATCCACGCTCACGCGCATCTCCCGGTCGGGAACGCCGCGGATGTCCACCTTGTTGATCTCCGGCAACGCCTCGATGCGGTCCTCCAAGTGCTTCGCATAGGCATGCAGCTGCTCCATGGGGTAGTCGCCGCTCAGGTTGATGTTCATCACCGGCATCAGCTCGGAGAAGTTCAGCTCGAACACGTTCGGCTCCTGGGGCAGGTCGGTGGGGAAGTCCTTGTCGCCGCGCGCCTTGTCTACCGCATCCTTCACCTTGCGCAGCGCTTCGGTGGGCGTAATGTTGTAGTTGAACTTGATGTCGATGGCGCTGTAGTTGGGCACCGTGGTGCTCTTGATCTCGTCCACCCCGCTGATCGTGTTGATCTCCTTCTCGATCGGCTTGGTGATCAGCTTCTCGATGTCGACCACCGAGCTGCTGTTGTAGGCGGTGCCCACGTAGATCTCCGGCGTGACCACCTCGGGGAAGCTCTCCTTGGGCATCACGATGTAGGAGTAGATGCCCATGAAGAAGATGAGCACCGTGAGCACGATCACCGTGGTGCGGTTCTTCACCGCCCAGCTGGTGATCGCGAACTGACGTTCCGGACCGTGGTGCAGGTCGTTCTCGATGTCGTTGGCGTGCATGGCCTGCGTTCTCAGTTGTTATGCGTGTGGCCGATGCGCACCGCCTGGCCGTCGCTCACGTTCTTCGCCCCTTCATCTACCACCAGGTCGCCGTTCCTCAAGCCATTGGCATCGATCGGGACGATGTTGGTGTTCCCCTTGTATTCGCTCAGGCGCTTCACCTTCACCTTGCGGGCCTTGGCTTCATCGTTGCGCGTGGGCGTCAGCGCGAACACGTAGCTATTGCCTTCCACGTCCTCCAGCACGGTGCGGCTGGGCACCACCCAGGCACTGTCACTGCTGGCATCCAGGATGCTGAGATCGCTGAGCAGGTTGGGACGCATGTAGGCTTCTCCCTTCGGCACGCGCACTGTGATCTTGAAGGTGCGGTTGGCGGGATCGATATACTCGCCCACGTGGTCCAGTTTCGCGTCGAAGGCCTCGCCCACGCTCGGGAAGGAGACCTTCACCGGCGCACCGCTCTTCATGCTCTTGAGATAGACTTCCGGCACGTCGGCCTCCAGCTGCACACCGGAAAGGTCCACCACGCGGGCCACAGGGACACCGGGAGCGGCCATATCGCCTACGCGCACCATGACATCGTCCACGGTACCATCAAAGGGTGCGGTGACGTTGGTGAGGCGGAGCTGTTCACGCAAGGCGGCCACCCCGGCCTCGGCCTGCTCCTTCTGGCTTTTCACCTGGAGGTACTGCATCTCGCTGCCGATCTTCTGGTCCCACAGGCGCTGCTGCTTCTCGAAGGCGGTCTTCGCCAGTTCATAGCCGGTCTCGGCCTGCGCGATCTGCTTCTGGATCACATCACTGTCGATGCTCACCAACAGCTGGCCGGTGCGCACGCGGTCGCCAGCCTTCACCAGGATGGAGCGCACGCGGCCGCCTCCCAGCGCATACAGCGCCGCTGATCTGTCGGCCTTCACGTTGCCATGCACATCCACATAATGGGCGTAGGGGCCCTGCTTCAGCGACAGGGTGGTCACGGTAGGCAGGTTGCGCTTCACGGTGGTGTCGTTCTCCGCGAGCCATTCCTCCACCTCCTTGATCTTCACGCCGAGGTCGGCATAGGCGGCCTTGAGGGAATCACGCTCCGCGCGCTTCTTGCCCAGGGCGCTGGTATCATGGCCTCCCCCGCAGGCGGCGAGCAGGGCCATCATCGTCATCAACAGGATCGTCTGCTTCATGGTCGGTCGTGGGATCAATAGAGGTCGAGTGCTTTGTGCATGTCCGTGCGCGCCTGCAACAGGTTCACGATGCGCTGGATGTACGTCTGCTGGGTGGTGAGGTAGTTGCTGTGCTCTTGAGTGAGCTCGAAGCTGCTGCCTACGCCTTCGGTGAACTTGGTGGAGACACGCTCGAAGATGGCCTTGCTCAAGGCGAGGCTCTTCTTGCCGGTCTCGTAATTGTCCTGTGCCGTGCGCAGCAGGGCCTGCTGCTGCAGGTGGTCGGTGAGCAGGCGCTGCTCGGTGGCCTTCAGGTTCACGCTGGCCTGGTCCAGGCTCAGCTTGGCCTGCTTCACCTGTTGCTGGCGCATGCCGCTGCTGAAGATGGGCACGTTGAGCGAGAGGCCCCACATGCTGTTGGGGAACCACGGGCCCTTCGCCAGGTCGAACGTGGTGTAGTTGAACTGCTGGTTGTAGTTGATGAAGCCCGAGAGCTTGGGCAGGTAGGCGGCTTTCTTGTTGCGCACGTCGAGCTCGCTGATGCGCACCACGGACTGCGCCACTTGGTCGTCCACGTGCTTCGCGAGGTCCAGCTGCATGTCGGCAAGGCCGGCCTCAGCGGGATCGTCGAGCAGCGGCTGCAATGCATCCGTGAGGGTGATGGGCGTGCCCGTGGGCAGGCCGAGCACCAGCGCGAGGTAGGCCCGGGCCACCGCAGCCTGTTGTTGCAGGCTGCGCTGCTGTGCCTTGGTCTCTTCCAGTTGCACGGTAAGGCGGTCGGCGTCCGTGCCCTCCAGCAGGCCCTGTTGCACCATGGCGGTGGCATCGTTGGTGGCCTTCTCCACCACGGGGAGGCCTTCGCCGATCAGGCGGACGCCTTCTTCCGCCGCGAGCACGCTCAGGTAGGCCTTGGCGGCCTGGGTGCGCGCATTGGCCTCGGCCTGCTGCAGGTCCATGTCGCTCTTTGTCTTCAGCTCGCGGCTGGCGCGCAGGCCCACCAAGTAGCTGCCGTCGAAGAGCAGCTGGCTCAGTTGCACGCCGCCACCGATGGTCCAGGGCACCGCGAACTCTACTTCCATCAGGCCGCCCCCGCCGAAGAAGTCGGGGATCACCATCTTGGGCACAATGAGGTAGTTGCTGAGCGAGCCGGTGGCCGCGACCTGCGGCAGGCCAATGGCGGTCACTTCCTTGATCTTGGCCCGCGCCTTCTCGGCCTCGAGCGAGCTGGCCTGCACGGCATAGCTCTGCTTGGCCGCCATGTCCATGGCCTGCCGCAGGGAGAGGCTGACGGGCCCCTGCGCGAGGGCACCGAGCGCGAGCAACGCTCCGGCGAGGGTCGAGAGGTATCTGGTGATCATGGTTCGATGCGTTCCTTCGTCACTTTCTTCTCCAGGTATTTCAATCCCTTGTCGCTGGCGATGCCGCGGATGTGGTAACGGAACAGTTCCCAGTTCATCTCGGCTAGGCTAAGGTCCGTGGCGCGTCCCATCTCCATGGTCATCGCATTGTCGAAACGGACCACGTAGAGCTTGGCGATGAGCGGCACGTTCACGTCCGCGCGATACAAGCCCTCGCGCACGCCCCTGCGCATGTTCTCCGCGATCTGCTCCACCACCAGCACCTGCTTGTTCGTGTCCATGATGCGGCAGGCTTCGGGGTAGTACTTGGCCAGGTCGAAGTAGATGCTCGGATGGAAGGCGGAGACCTGCTTGGAGATGTAGCTCGCGATGGCCAGCATCTCCTCGATCGCGTTGTACCCGTTCGCGCGGATGCGGTCGATCTCCCGGCAGAACCGGTCGCTGGTGTTGTTCAGCACCTTGGTCACCAGGTCGCTCTTATCGGTCACGTACTGGTACAGCGTCTTCTTGCTGATGCCCAGGTGCCGCGCCACGTCGTCCATGGTCACGCTCCGGATGCCGAACTTCCAAAAGACCTTTGTGGCCCCTTCCACGATCCGCAGCGCCTTGCTGTCGCTGGGCTCGGGGCCTTGCTGGTCCGCCAGGGTGATGCTCTCGGCCATTTTTTTTCGGGGGGCGCAAATCTAGTTGCCAGGAACATCGGAAACAATATGGGTGTGAAAATGTTTCCTCTGGGCCGGAATGATGATCCCTTCGGCCAAGGAGACGGATGGGCCGGGCGAATACGCTAAGCCCTGCGGAATATCCTTTCCAGCAACGCGCTTCATGCCCGACCGGCGCCGCCTTCGTTCCTTTGCCCACCCGCACCACGTTCTCCATTCGCACCATGCATTCGATCAAGCAAGTCCTCGACGACACCACCCTTACCGGCACCACGGTCACCGTGGCGGGCTGGGTGCGCACGTTCCGCAACGACCGCTTCATCGCGCTGAACGACGGCAGCACCATCCGCAACCTCCAGTGCGTGATCGATCAGGAGCGGGTGGACGCGGGGACGCGCGCGCGCTTCACCACCAGCGCGTCCGTGCGCTGCACCGGTGAGCTGGTGCCTTCGCAAGGCAGCGGCCAGCGCGTGGAGCTGAAGGTGGCCGAGGTGACCGTGCTCGGCGACAGCGACGGTGCCACCTACCCCATCCAGCCGAAGAAGCACTCGCTCGAGTTCCTGCGCGAGCAGGCGCACCTGCGCTTCCGCACGAACACGTACAGCGCGGTGTTCCGCATCCGTCACCAGGTGAGCTTCGGCATCCATGAATACTTCGATGCGAACGGGTTCAATTATTTCCATGCGCCGATCATCACCGCCAGCGACGCGGAGGGCGCGGGCGAGATGTTCCGCGTGACCACGCTCGATGCCAACAGCCCGCCACGCCGGGAGGACGGCCGCGTGGATTTCAGCGAGGATTTCTTCGGCCGCGAAAGCCGCCTTACCGTGAGCGGCCAATTGCAAGCGGAGAACGCCGCGCTCGCCCTGGGCAAGGTGTACACCTTCGGCCCCACGTTCCGCGCCGAGAACAGCAACACCACGCGCCACCTGGCCGAGTTCTGGATGGTGGAACCCGAGGTGGCCTTCCTGGACCTGCACGGCGATATGGACCTGGCCGAGGGCCTGTGCAAGCACCTGATCACCCGCGTGCTGAAGAACAGCGCCGACGACCTCGCCTTCCTGGATGCGCGCTTAAAGGAAGAAGAGGCCACCAAGCCGAAGGAACAACGCAGCGAACTGGGCCTGATCGAGCGCCTGAAATTCGTGCTCGATAACCCGTTCGAGCGCATCACCTACGACCAGGCGATCGACATCCTGCTGCGCAGCAAGCCCTACCAGAAAAAGCAGTTCCAGTTCCCCGTGGAGTGGGGCGTGGACCTGCAAAGCGAACACGAGCGCTACCTGGTGGAGAAGCACTTCAAGAAGCCGGTGATCGTCACGGGCTATCCGGCGAAGATCAAGGCGTTCTATATGCGCACCAACGCGCCCGGCGACTTCGGTTACAGCGACAAAGGGCCCACGGTGGCGGCCATGGACGTGCTGTTCCCCGGCATCGGCGAGATCATCGGCGGCAGCCAGCGCGAGGAGCGCCTGGACGTGCTCGAAGCGCGGATGGACGAGATGGGCGTGCCGAAGGAGGAACTGTGGTGGTACCTGGATACGCGCCGCTTCGGCACCGTGCCGCACGCGGGCTTCGGCTTGGGGCTGGAGCGCTTCGTGCTGTTCGTTACCGGCATGGGCAACATCCGCGACGTCGATCCCCTTCCCGCGCACGCCGAAGAGCGCGGAGTTCTAGGACCATTTGCTTCCGATATGTCTGCGCACGGTCCGTCGGAGGCCCCGCAAATCCTACCTTTCGTTACGCATCCGATCCGGGAACGTCGTACCATCACCGAACGATCATCTGACCCATGGAGCTGAAGGCCTTCGTTGCGCGGATCATGGTAGCGGTGCTGGCCGGTGCGATCATCGGCTTCGAGCGGCAGTTCCACCACAAGGCGGCGGGCATGCGCACCAACATCCTGGCCGCCACGGGCGCCGCGCTGTTCGTGCTGCTGTCGTTCATGGCCACGCCTCCGCAAGGCGACGTCACCCGCATCATCGCGCAGGTGGTCACCGGCGTGGGCTTCCTTGGCGCGGGCATCATCTTCAAGGACGGCCTCAACGTCTTCGGCCTCACCACGGCGGTCACCATCTGGTGCAGTTCCGCGATCGGCTGCCTGGCCGGCGCAGGCTTCGCCAAGGAAGCCACGGTAGCGGCCGTGATCGTGGTAGCGGTGAACGCCTCGCTAAAGACGCTGGACACCTGGCTGGACAAGCACAGCAAGGCCAACCCATAAGCGGAAGATCCGGCTCAACGAGCCGCGCAAGGCAACTAGATGCAACGCGGGACCACCTGGGTCGGCACTTTGAGAAAGCACCGTGCCGGGCAATCCGCCATATGGGAGATGTCCCTTCCTGAGCATGCTGAAGAGCACGAGGTTCCAGAACGCTGTCCTCGCCCCTATCGGACCACCACCAGGCGTTGGAAGGTCACATGCGATCCGTCCTCACAGCGCACCATGTAACGGCCGGGGGACAATTCGTGTGCGTCCATATGCACCATACCGGCGGCAGGCGGCACCTGCTTGCGCAGTACCACGCGGCCCATGGCATCCAGGATGGTGATGGAGGTGATCGGCGCATGCGCATCCACGCGCACTATGAACGTCCCGCTCGTGGGATTGGGGAAGAGGCTTCCCCCCGCATCCACCTGCTGTTCGCCCACACCCACACCGCTGCCCAGGCCTTCCACCACGCACAGGTCATAGCTGGGATCGGCCCAGGCATACTGCGCGCGGAAGTCATACACGCGGACGTAATAAGTGCTGCCGGCCGTGAGACCGGTCATCTGCAGATCATCAGGCTGGCCGCTGCCGTTCACGTCCATACAGGCGAATGGCGTGAGCGATCCGCATGAGCCGGAGAAGACCTGCATGGCGGGATCCATGTCACCATGCGGCAGCACGCCGATGCTCATCTCGCTCTGCGTGGCCGTGAAGCGGTACCAAACGTCATCGTTCGCCAGGCCCGTGGCGTTGTCACAGGTCATCGCTCCCATGGATTGCGACGCGCACGCAGGACTGAACGTCCGCGGCGAGCAGGTGGCACTGACAGCCAGCGGCGTGGCTCCCGTGCATTCATCGTTCGCGGGCGCATCCGTGCCGCAGGCTTCCGCCGAAACGGTGAGCGTATAAGGCCCCACCGATCCATGGACCTCCAGGACCGGGTAGTGGTACGTGCCCGCAGGCAATCCTGAGTAGCACAGGATGAAGTTGCCATCGCCGCATCGCGTATACGAGCCCGGAAGATAGCGCTGCGTGAAGTCGCAGCTGGTATAGAGCGGGAACATGAAGTGCTCGTAGGGCGTGGGGGTACCGCAGTAACTGATGTGCACGTCGGCGCATGCGGCGATGCTGAAGGCTTCCCACACGCAGGGTACACCTTCCGCCTCGTTGTTGATCGCACCGATGTTGGTGCCGGTGAAGGTCCGGCTGCTCCCGATGGCCACCGCTTGCGGAACGACGTCACCGCATACATCGTTCGGTGGAACGGGCAGGTTCTGCGCAGGCGCAACGCACAGGGTGAACGGCCCACCGGGTGCGTAGCTCGTATTGGACCACACGCGGATCCAGTTGTTCGCATTCGGCACCACCGGCACATCCAGCGCCACGGCAGGGTTGATCACACAGTAGCTCGCGGTACCGCCACAGGCGCCGTACACGGCGAAGCTCCAGTCCTGCGCGTCCGCATCAGCAGGCGTCAGCTGGATGGCAATGGTGTCCGCATCGCCGGGGTCGAGCACGTACCACACGTCGAGGAAGGTGCCCACGCCTTCGCAGCCCGGCCTGCCGCCGTCCTGCGTGGCATCGGTGTTGTCGCCGCTCACGGGGCTGGAGCAATCGGCGGCCATGGTGATGACCTGCGCGTTCGCACAATCGTCGTTCGCTGGCGCGTTGCCACGCGCGTGCGCCGGCGCCTGATGCAAGGCCACCGCACCTGGGCCGAACGCCGGATGGCGCAAGGGCCGGTCCTGTGCCAGCCCTGCCTGCGCAAGGCTGATCATCGTGATCGCGAGGAGTAGTGGTGTACGCATGATCGAAGTGGTTGGGTCGATCCACAAACGTTCAGCGAACGCGAGGGCCTGCAAACCCCATGAAAAGGTGGGGCGGCACGGCCCGCTCCGTCCGCATTTTTGTGGTGGTCCATTCATGGAGGACCATCGCCAGGGAACAAGACCTTCACCAACGCATGCGGAACGCGGAGATCGCCTTTGCCCTGGCCGTTGTGGTGGGCCTTCTGTTCAAGATCATGCACTGGCCGGGCGCCAGCGTGCTCATCGTTTCCGGAGGAGGGCTGCTCGCGCTGTTCTACTTCCCGTTCGGTTACCGCACGCTGCCCACACCCCGTGCAGCGGACCAGCTGATCTGGCTGAGCCTGTTGGGCGGCCTATCCCTATGCGCGGCATTGAGTGCGCAAATGGCCTTCATCCTGCATTGGCCCTTCAGCCGCTTCCTGTTGACCATGGCCGTGGCCGGGTGCGGCGTCTCGCTGCTCGCCGCGACCGTCATACGCTACCGGAACAACCGGTTGGACCTCTACCTGGAGGGAATCATCCTGCGTTGCCTTGTGCTGGGCTTTCTGGCCTTGGTGATCCTCGTCCTGTTCAGCAACCAAGCCCGCTGACCGTCAAAGCGGCAGCACCAGTTCGATGGTGGTGCCCGCTCCGGGAGAGCCGCTGAGGTGCAGCTCCCCGTTCATCTCCCTGGCCCGCGCATGCATGTTGCGCAGGCCGTTGCCACCACTGCGATCGGAAGCACTTCCCGCATGCTCCGGTCCTTTGCCGTTGTCGGCGATCGTCATGCGCAACATAGCTCCATCGCGCACGAACGATGCGGTCACCTGGGTGGCGTGCGCGTGCTTCGCGGCGTTGTTCACGGCTTCCTTGAAGATGAGGTAGAGGTTGCTCTTCACCTCGGGCGCCCATGTGGCCGGAAGGCCAGCGGACGTATCGAACCGGAAACCGATGCCCTTCGGCTCGAGCACGGCGACACCGAACTCGCGCATGCGGGCCAGCAGATCGTCCGTGGAATCCTTGTTGGGGTCCACGCTCCAGACGAGGTCGCTCATGTTCCGCATGAGGCGCTGCGAGCGCTCGCTGATGCCGGTCAGGGAGGCCGCCGCACCTTCCTCGTCGCCTGCTTCGGCCTTGCGGCGGGCCACGGTGCTGAGGATGTTGATGCTGCTGAGCGTGCTGCCGATGTCGTCATGCAGGTCGCGGCTGAGGCGGGTCCGCAACCGGTCCAGCTGGATGCGGCGCTTGAGACGGGCGCGGTTGACGAGCAGCCCGCCGATCAGCGTGACGAGGCCGATGAGCATGACGAGGTGCGTGCGTTGCGCACGGTGCTCCTTCTCCCTCGTCCGCGCGATCACCCGTTCCGCTTCGAAGGCGCGTTGCGCTTCCGCTTCCTGCATCTCCTGATCGGCCTTGGCGCGCGCCTGCTCCACGGCCAGGCGTTCCCGGCCCACGTTGTTCATGACCAGCACATCCGCACGCTCCTGCTGGTACCGCAGTGCCGTGCGATGGTCACCCAGCGCAGCCTTCACATCGGACGAGGCCGAGAGAAAGCTGAGGCGTTGCGGCAGGCATCCTGCGCATTGTCCAATGGGTCCTTCCATGGCGGAGAGCGCCTGTTCGGCTTCCCGCATCCGCCCCAGCGCCATGAGCGCGCGGACACGGATGATCGCGGTCTCCGAACGCGCGGCCTCATCGCCCGCCACGAGGTAGCCGTCATCCACCGAGCGGATGCGCGCATCCACCGCCGCGGCCTCATGCAATGCGCCCGCCTTGCCGGATCGATCCTCCTGCAAGAGCGCCGCCAAGTGCGCCAGCCACCGTGCGTTGATGGCCGCGCGTTCGTCACCGCGCGCTTCGTTCAACCGGTCGGAAGCGTCCTCGTTCAACCGCTCCATGCACCACCGGATCGAGTCCACCGGGCCTGTGAGCACATAACAGCGTCCGAGCGTGGCCGTGATCACCGCACGCAGGTCCACGCGCGGTTCGAGGGCGCGTGCGCGAAGCAGGTACTTCGCTGCGATGCCGGGCTCGCCCAGCTCCAGGTACAGGTTCCCAATGCGCTTGCATACGGACGCGACGCCGATCGTATCGTTCGCCTTGACGAAGCGCTCCAGCAGCGGCTCGAATGCCGCTATGGCCTGCTCACGCGCTCCTTCGTCCTGCAGCGCACGGGCCACCAGGTAGTCCCGCCAGTTGCGCATGATCGGCGCAGCCGAATACGCGACCAGCTCATTGAAGCGGGCCGAGGTGGCCGTCTGCGGGGCGTCGTGGCCGATGAGGTCGCTCACGAAACCGTCCACCACCCTGTCCGGATGCTCCCGCGCGAGCGCGGTGTCATCGAAGAGCGGTAGCACGCTGTCGCAATAGGCGCTGTCATGGCACGCGAAGGCATCGCGCAGCCGGAACGACACCTCGGCATACCGCGCGCTGTCGAACAGGAGTGATCGGCCCGCCGGATCGGCGATCCGCTCCTCGCGATCGCCGGTGCAGCCGGCTTCCCCTGCCACGCATGCCAACCCTACGATCCACGATGCGTTCAGCCGCATGGCACCAAGTTATGGCCGTGCTTCACAGCATGCGGTCCTGCAACGCCTTAATCACCGCCTCGCTCTTGCTGTTCACGTGCAGCTTGGCATAGATGTTCTTGATGTGGAAGCGCAGCGTTTCCACGCCGATGGCCAGTTCCGCGGCAGCCATCTTGTAACTGTGCCCGCGCACCAATAGGGCCAGCACGTCGTGCTCCCGCGCGGTGAGCGCCTGCAGTTCGGCGGTCTTCTTGAAGGGTTGCGCGAACAGCGTGATCACCTTGCGGGCGATGCTCGGCGTCATCGGCGCGCCGCCGGTGGTGGCTTCGCGGATGGCATCGAGGATCTTCTCCGGCGCAGCCTGCTTCAGCAGATAGCCCGACGCACCCTGGCAAATGGCCTGGAACACGTGCTCATTGTCGTCGAACACCGTCAGCATCAATACCATCACTTCGCTGCCCGCCGCGCGGATCGCACGCAAGCCCGCCAGTCCATTGCATACCGGCATGTCGATGTCCATCAGCACCACGTCGGGCCGATGGTAGCGCACGTGCTGGTCCGCCTTCTGCGCATTGCCATAGTGCGCCACCAGGCGGATGTCGTCGCTGCTGTTGATCAGCTCGCGCAAGCTCTCGACCAGGTCGGTGTTGTCTTCGAACAGCAGGACGCGGATCATGGATGATGCAAAGTACGCGCGGCCGGGGCGTGCCACTGCCCCCCTGTTCGTGGGGGGAATGCGGGGATCCCGCCGCAGCGCCATCTTCGCGCCATGGCCCGCGTCATCTACCACCTCGGCACCTGCACAACGTGCCAGCGCATCCTGAAGGAGATCCCCCACCTGAAGCGCTTCACGCTGCGGGAGATCAAGAGCGACCCAATCACACCCGCGGAGCTCGATGCCATGAAGAAGCTCGCGGGCAGCTACGAGGCGCTCTTCAGCCGCGTGGCGCTGAAGTACCGCAGCATGGGCCTGAAGGACAAGCCGCTCACCGAGAAGGACTACCGCCAGCTGATCCTCGAGGAGTATACGTTCTTGAAGCGGCCGGTGGCGATCATCGATGGCCGCATCTTCATCGGCAATGCGCCGAAGGTGGTGGCGGCGATGGTGGAAGCGGCGGGAAGCTGAGCGGCGAGGGTGGCCTGCTTGGTACCTTCGCCCCTGTCATGCTCAAACAGTCCCTTTCGCAACGGCTCCAACAGAAGCTCAGCCCCCAGCAGATCCAATTGATGAAGCTGCTGCAGGTGCCCACGCTGGAGCTGGAGCAGCGCATCAAGCAGGAAATGGAGGAGAACCCCGCCCTGGAAGAGGGCGAGGACCACGACGAGGAGGAGCTGCCCACCGAGGAGCAAGCCATCGCCGAAAGCGAGGACGATGGGGAGACGGAGAAGAGCAACGACGAATTCGACCTCAGCGACTATTTCCAGGACGACGACACGCCGGACTACAAGCTGAGCGTGAAGAACACAGGGCCTGATGAGGAGGATCGCGAAATGCCATTGGCCGGTGGCACCACGTTCCAGGAGTCGCTGAAGGCCCAGCTAGCGCTGCGCGACGTGGACGAGCGCACCGAACTGCTGTGCGAACACCTGATCGGCAACCTGGACGAGGACGGCTACCTGCGCCGCGACCTGGACGCCATCGTGAACGACCTGGCCTTCACCGCCAATGTGATGTGCGACCGCGAGGAACTGGAGAAGGCACTGAAGGAGGTGCAGGCCCTGGACCCTGCCGGCGTGGGCGCGCGCGACCTGCGCGAATGCCTGTTGCTGCAACTGGAGCGCATGCCCCACACGGTGGTGACGCGCACGGCGCAGGCCATCGTGGACAAGCACTTCGACGCCTTCACCAAGAAGCATTACGACCGGATCCTCGAGCGATTGGAGATCGACGAGGACGCGCTGAAGGATGCGATGGAGGAGATCCTCCGCCTGAACCCCAAGCCCGGCAACACCGGCCGCGAGACGGACAAGCCCGTGCAGGAGATCGTGCCGGACTTCATCATCAACACCATCGACGGGCAGCTGGAACTGCTGCTGAACAGCCGCAACGCGCCGGAACTGCGGGTGAGCAAGCAGTACCGCGAGATGATCAAGGACTACCAGCGCAACAAGAAGGACAAGGACGCCAAGGACGCGCTGGTGTTCATCAAGCAGAAGCTCGATTCGGCCAAGTGGTTCATCGACGCCATCAAGCAGCGCCAGCACACGCTCCTCACCACCATGGAGGCCATCATGGAGCACCAGCGCGAGTTCTTCCTCACCGGCGACGAGACCAAGCTGAGGCCGATGATCCTGAAGGACATCGCCGAGAAGGTGGGGATGGACATCAGCACCATCAGCCGGGTGGCCAACAGCAAGTACGTGCAGACGAACTACGGCACCATCAGCCTGAAGTTCTTCTTCAGCGAGAGCCTGAGCACCGACAGCGGCGAGGAGGTGAGCACCCGCGAGGTGAAGAAGATCCTGAAGGACGCGATCGAGGCCGAGGAGAAGCGCAACCCGCTCACCGATGATGAACTGACCGCGTTGCTGAAGAGCAAGGGCTACAACATCGCCCGCCGCACGGTGGCCAAGTACCGCGAGCAGTTGCATATTCCCGTAGCCCGCTTGCGCAAGGAACTTTGATGCGCTCCCTCGCCCGCGTCCTTTCGGTGGTGCTGCATCCGGTGTGGATGCCCACGATCATCCTCGTGCTGGCCTTCACCACCGACCCCTTCCTTTCCTTCCGCTTCCTGCCCAAGCAGCGCCTGTACTTCTACGGTATGGTGCTGTGCATGACGGGCATCTTTCCCGCGCTCAGCACCTTCATGCTGTGGCGCTCCGGCCTGGTGAGCAGCACCTCCCTGCCCACCCGCGGCGAACGCGTGATGCCGTTCCTGCTCACCCTGTTCTACTATGGCACCACCTATTACCTGCTGCGCCACACGCCCAGCCATCCGGTCACGCTCAGCCTCTTCTTCGCTGCGGCACTGGCGTTGTTCCTCACGCTGCTCATCACCCTGCGGTGGAAGATCAGCGCCCACATGGTAGGCATCGGCGGCCTGCTCGGCGCCCTGCTCGGGATGATGGCAGTGCATGGCACCCATGCCCCGCTGCTGCTCGCCTCCGCCTTCGTGGCGGCCGGCGTACTAGGCACCGCCCGCCTGCTGGACAGCGACCATTCACCGGCGCAGGTCTATGCCGGGGCGCTCCTCGGCGCCACCTGCACCCTGGGCTGCATCGTCTACGGCATCGCACCGTGACGTGCACACGTGGGCCCAGCAGGATTTGAACCTGCGACCAAGGGATTATGAGTCCCCTGCTCTGACCGCTGAGCTATAGGCCCGGTTCCCGCACACGGCGGAAAAGGCCGTGAAAGTAACGGGCGCGGCCGAACGCTAGTTTCGCGCGGCCTTCACCGCGACCATGACGGACCTCCCTTCCTCGATCGACACCCTGGTGCTGGACCTCGGCGGCGTGCTGATCGACGTGGACTATGCGCGCACCGCACGCACCTTCCATGCGCTCGGCTTCGAGCGCTTCGAGGAGCTCTACAGCAAGGCCCAGCAGGACCACCTGTTCGATGGCTTCGAGGTGGGAGCCCTCACCCCCGGCCAGTTCCGGGACCGCATCCGCTCCCTGCACCGCATGGATATGACGGACCGGGAGATCGACGCGTGCTGGAACGCCATGCTGGGCAGCATCGCCCCCGAACGGCTGGAGCTGGTGGCCCGCCTGCGCGAGCGCTACACCGTGCTGCTGCTGAGCAACACCAATGCCATCCACATACCCGCGTTCGAAGCCATCGTTGCGCAGGAGAACGGCGTCACCGACTTCCCCGCGCTGTTCGACGGCGCCTACTACAGCTGCGCGATCGGCCTGCGCAAGCCGCATGCGGAAGCCTTCCACCACGTGCTGGCGAAGCATGGCGCAACCCCTTCGCGCACGCTTTTCATCGACGACAGCGTACAGCACGTGATCGGCGCGCGCCATGCCGGGCTGCATGCCGAACACCTGGAACTGGCGAACGAGGACGTGGTGGGCCTGGCGGAACGGTTGGGCTTGGTGGCCTGATCGTATCCAGTGATCTTTCCCTGATCCCTAATTGTCACGGCAAGCTTGCCGAACCGGGCAGGCTCACCGGGGGCAAGGGGCCATGCGCATAGGCCACGATCACCGGATCTCCTGGCAGAGCTCCACCAGCACGCCGTTCGCACCCTTCGGATGGACGAAGCACACCAGCTTGTTGTCCGCGCCGCGCTTGGGCTCCTCGTTCAGCAGTTGGAAGCCTTCGGCCTTCAGGCGCGCCATTTCCGCGTGGATGTCCTCCACCTCGAAGGCGATGTGGTGCATGCCTTCACCGCGCTTCTCGATGGCCTTGGCAATGGGGCCGTCCGGGCGCGTGCTCTCCAGCAGCTCGATCTTGTTGGGGCCCACTTGGAAGAAGGACGTGACCACGCCTTCGCTCTCCACGGCCTCGCGCTTGTAGGGCCCTACGCCCAGCAGGCGGGTATACACAGCCTCGCCCTGCGCAAGGTCCTTCACGGCGATGCCGATGTGCTCGATGCGGATCATGGACCAAAAATGCGAAAGCCCGATGTCCCCTTCACAAGCTCAGGGTGACATCGGGCTTTCGCCACGAGGGACGACGGATCAACGCTTGGTGAACGTCTCGCCGGTCTTGTTGTCGTAGTTGAGGTAGTAGAGGTCCTTCTTCAGGGTGCTTACGTCCACCGTGTTGCCATAGCCGCGTTTCACGATGTTGCCGAACTGGTCGTATACCTCGTAGAGCGTGTTGCTGCTGAAGGTGATCGTATCCTTCGGCTTGGCGGGGCTCCAGGTCACCACGGCCACCGCGGGATCGGTGTAGGTCACGTTCTGGCTGAAGCGGGCCTTCTTGATCAGGTCGACCTGCTTCACACGGTAGGTGTTCTCGCCGCTGTGCGGGGTCACCTTGAAGGAGTACGTGTGCTCTCCGGGGGTGCCGGTGCCCATCACCTCGCCCACCTTGATCCACTTGTTCCAGCGCTTTTCCTCCACCACGAAGGGGAGTTCGCCGGTCTCGTTGGTGGTGGTCCAGCTGAACGTGCCGTCCGGCGCCACCGCCTGCTTCACGATGTCGAACGTGCTCTTCGGGCGCAGCACTTCCGGGTTCAGCACCACGGGGGTGCAACCGTCCTTGTGCATGATCTTCACCACGACCCTTTCGCCGAGCTTCAGGCCGAAGTTGGCCATGTCCACCTCGAAGGCGTTGGAGTTGATCTCGTCGGTGGCGATCTTCTCGTTCACCGTGACCTCGAACACACAGAAGCCGACGCCGGCCTCCGAGAACGGGTTCTGGATGAACAGGTTCTTGCCCTGGTAGTTGCCTTCCAGCACAATGACGCCGGCTTGGGCCAGTGCCCCCACCGACATGAGCCCGAGCAGGAACGAGGTACGTAGCATTCGCATGACGGTCAGCTTCTAACGGGTCGAATATACATCCCTGGAAGATCCACAAGGGCTCCGGGAGCGGCCTCTTCTACGCAGGCCCGGTGCCAGGGTTCGTTCCCCGTGGACGATGGACCTTTCTTCATGGCCCCAAAAAAGTGTGCTACAACGGGCCCAAGAGGCCTCCACGGACCGGCAAGCCGACCGAAGGATCATGCTCCGCGCGTCAAGCCGGTTGCCGGGGGGTGATGGCGGCGGCCATCCGCTGCACGTCCTGCTCGGTGAACCGGGTGCCGTCCTGCGCGTCCTCCACGGCGAAGGAGCGATCGCCCACCTTCACCACTTGGTAGAAGTGGATGAACACGAGGTCCGGATCATCGGGGAATTCGCTCTTGTAGATCACCAGATCGGGGGTCTCCTGGAGCACGGTGTTCTTCTTCAGCATGTCGCGGCCCAGGTCGGCCTTCAGCCGCGCGACGTCGCCCGGCTCCTCCACAATGGTGAGCTTGAACCGGTCGCCGGCGGTGACGGCCAACTTGCCGATCTCATCCTTCCACACGATGCTCGGCTCCGCCCCGCCGGTGGACTGCTTGTCAGGGGCGTTCAGCAACAAAGGCAGATCGTACCGGGCCAGGTCGATGCCGGCGGTGGGCAGCGTGTCCACGGCGATGGGGTCGGTGGCGGTACCGTCATCGGAGGCGGGGGCACCACCGCCGCAGGCGGTCAACAGGAGAACGGCCAGGGAAAGAGCAACGGGCTTCATGCCACGAAATGACGAAAGATCCGCGGCCGTCCGCAGGGGAGCGCCGCGGATCTTTCCAACGCGGGGCATGGGATCATTCCGCCACCTGCACCCGCACGCCCCCGGCATGCGAGCTGAACTCCGGCGCATACATACACATCGCCGTGGTGATGCCGTTGCTGAAGTCCCCGGCGTGCGTCACCCGCAGGGTATACTCCAGCACATAGGTGCCCGGTGCGATGCGGTCGAAGAAGAAGTTGACGCTGGCATCGCGCGTGGTGCGGTAGTAGCCCAGGCCGCCTTCGTACCGATAGCCGCTCAGCGTCTCCTCCGGTTCCAAGCCTGCGGCACGCAGGTCCTTCAGGTGTACATAGTCCACGTATCGGTCGGTGCGCAGCTCGATGCGGATGGTGAGCTGGTCCCCCGGCTTCAACGTGCGCGCTTGGTCCAACGGGATCAGTTGCGGGCCCGCGTCGGTGCACTCGGTGAGCATCACCCGGCGTTCGATGCTGAGCGGGCTTTCGTGCGGCGTCACCTTGTCCATGCGCTCCAGGTACTGCCAATGCAGCGCCCCCCAGGACGGCTTATCCGCCGTGCTGGTGATGGTGACCTCGCCCATCGCGGGCTTCACCTGATCGCCGCTCCAGGCCCGCTCGATGGTGCCGGTGCCTGCCTCGCTCTTGTCCGCCTGCACACGCACGCCGCCCACGGTGATCACCGGTGCCGGGGCGTCCACCAGCCAGTCGTTGCCGGAGAGGAGCAGCGCGTAGCAGGCTTCCGCCGTGGCCTTCGTGGTCTTCCAATCGGTGGTCTGCTTCAGCTTCAACAGGTAGGTGCGGAGCGCATTGACGCTGGCGGCATCGCCGGTCACGTCGTGGTAGGCTTCGATCAACAGCGCATGTGTTTCCGTGGGGAAGCTCCACCATTCGTAGCCGCTGTTGAAGCCCTTCCAGTACATGCCCAGTTCCTCGCTCTGCGTGGCGCGCTCGCTGAGGGAGCGCATGATCAGTTCCGCCGTGGCCCAGTCGTTCAAGCGGTCCAGCGCAAGGGCAATCATCGCCTGCTGCTGCAGGGCGTTCTGCAGCCAGGTGTCCTTCAACCGCCGCTTGTAGAACTCCACCGCGGTGCTGGTGATGCCTTTGATGGGCCAGCGTGGGAAGAAGCTGCGCGCATAGAGGTAGTGGATGTCATCGGCGCTGGGCACGTACTTCTCCAGGTCGGCGGGCTTCGTGCGGCGGATGAGCTCGTTGTACGCGCGGTCCACGTCGTTGTCCAGCCACTGCACCGCCTTCCGCAGCATTACCTGCGTGCGGCCGTCCGGGCGCAGGTCCGCCGCACCGAGCTTTTCCAGGTGCCCGAAGCCCGCCACGATGTGTTCGGTGATGTAGCGCGACGGCCGCATGCCGCTCCACCACGGCCAGGCGCCATTGCCCAGCTGCATCTCGCTGAGCTTGCGCATCGCCCCTTCGCGTTCATCCGACATCCGCTGCAGGTCGAACAGCAGTGCCACGCGCTGTTGGCTTTCGCGTTCGCTGCGGGCGTTCACCACCCACGGCGTCTCTTCCAACACCACGCTCTTCAGTCCGGGATCCTTGTCCAGCGCGCTCACGAAGGCCTCCGGCCCCGCCTGCTTCCATTGCTCGAACACCTTCCGGATGGCGGGCCTTTCCTGCACGATGTTCGCGGCGAGGCTGTTGGCATAGAAGCGGCTGAAGAGCTGCTCCGCGCATTCGTGCGGATACTCCATGAGGTACGGCAATGCCTGCACGGCGAACCACGCCGGGTTCGGCGTGTACTCGAGCTTCAGGCCCTGCGTGCGCAGCGTCGTGCTCGTGTTGTTCTTCAGCTTGTCCAGCAGGAAGGTCTTCGTTCCCGCCGTGTTGCTCCACAGCGGCAGGCTCTCGGTCACGAGCACCTTGTCGGTGAGCACCGGCAGCGGCCGCTCCTCGCCGTCGCTGTTCGTGCCGGCGGTGGCGGTGATGCGCACGCTCACCATGCCCACGCCTTCAGGCACGGAGATGTCCCACGCCACGTTCGCGCTCACGCCCGGTGCCGCCGTGAAGGCGCGCACGTTCTCGGCAAGGCCGAACGCCGTATCGATCGGCTTGTTCGTGAAGGAATCGAAGAGCTCCAGCTTCGCGGTGCCCGTGAGCGTTCCCTCCAGCGCGTTGATCTTGGTGGTGAGCGTGATGCGGTCCCCCTCCCGCAGGAAGCGCGGCAAGTTGGGCACCACCATCAGGGGCTTGCTGGTGACCACCTCCTTCGTGAACTGCGCGAGCTTCAGATCCTTGGTATGGGCCAGGCCCATGACCTTCCACCGCGTGAGCGCATCCGGCGTCTTGAACCGCAGCACGATGGCGCCGTCCTTGTCCGTGAGCAGGTCGGGGAAGAAGAAGGCTGTTTCGCGGAAGTCCGTGCGCACGACAGGCGGGGCTTCCGCAGAGCCTCCTGCAGCGGCTATGACCTCCTTGTTCTTTTCCTGCCCTTGCTTCTCGAGCATGGGCGCCGGTGCGGCCTCATCGGCCATGACCTTTGCCGGCATGGCGGTATCTTCCGCCGTTTCCCAGCGTTCCCGCCTGCTCCCCCGCATGGTCGCTCCCGCAGCATAGTACATCCCTTGGACCGGGTACCCGTCCAAACCGAACGTGTTCAGGAACGGCACGATGCGGGTGGTATCCCCCGGCATGGCCAGGTCGCGCCAGATGGCGTTGCCGCCTTCCAGACCGAACGGTGAGGCGCCTTCCCAGCCAAGGTGCGCGTATGTGGACGGCCAGATGTCCATGTTCCAGCCATGCGGCACGAAGTGATCGAGCGAGGCATCGTACATCACGCCGAGCAGCTGCGCGGCCACCTTTTCCTTCTTCGGACCGGTGATGCGCAGCCGCCACTCTTCCTGCTGGCCCGGCAACAGCTTGTCGCGGAAGCTCATCCACTCCACCTGGAGGTCCTTGTTGCTCCACGGCACGTCGATGGCCTGCGTGCTCACGTGCGCGCGGCCTCGCTCCACGCACACCAGATGCACGCTGAAGCCGCCGCGATCGCCTTCCTGCACCGGCAGATCGATGCGCTGCTGTTCGCGGTGCAGGGTGATCCAGCGGCTGGCGGTGATGAGACCAGCGCGTTCCACTTCCATCAGCACGTGGGCCTCGGGCAGCGCGCTGCCCACCAACAGCACCGCCTTCTCCCCGGGCTCGACCTTGCCCTTCACCACCTCCACGTGGAACCCTTCGGCCGTGAAGCCCGTGTTGCGGACATCCGGATCAAGGACCGTGATGGCCTTGGTGGCCTTCACTTCCCTGCCATCGGCATCGCGCGCGGTCACTTCCACGCGGTAGGCACCCACATCCCAATTGCGGATGCCGGTAAGCGGCAGCGCGGTGGACCGGCCGTCCCAGGCGGAGCGCTCCAGCACCGTCGCTTCCACCGGCCAGGTGAGCGGATCGTCCTCGCGGTCGTACACGTCCCCGGGGAACTTCGTCTGGAACTCCGCCTTGGTCATCACAGAACGGTCCGGACGCTCCCAGGCGCGCGCGCGCAGCGGCTGGGGGCCGGGGTCCACGCGCACGATGCGCACGTCCACCGGCACGGCCACCGCCTCGCCGTTGAGGTTCTTCACCTGCACGCGCAGGCTGTCCGTGGTGCTGCGGTCGATGGCCTCGCCGATGCCCAGGTCGATGTCGATGCTGCGGTAGCCCACGTTGAGCGTGGCCGTGTTGCGCTGCGTCTCGCCGTTCACATCGGTGACGTTCGCCTCCACCGTGTAGGTGAAGGTGGGATCCGCCTCACGCGGCACCGAGGGATCGGCCTGCGCCATGAACGTCACGGTGAAGCGTCCTTGCGCATCGGCCTCTGTTACGCCGCTGGCCACTTCCGTGGGTGTGCCCCAGCCGAAGCCGCGGTACCAGCCGAAGCACCACCAGGGGATGCGCGCCGCGCGCGTGACGCGCCATTGCACCTGCGCCCCGTCGAGCGGCACGCCCGCGTAGCTCTTCGCCACGCCGGTCATGCTCGCCTCCTGCTCCAGCTTGGGCTGCCCGCTCATCGGGTCGAAGACCACTTCGAAGGTGGGCCGCTTGTATTCCTCCACGCGGAAGGACACGGAGCCGTTGCGTTCGCTCAGGCGCATCGCACCGGTGAGCGCGCTGGCCGGTGCGGTGAAGGTACCTTGGAACGCGCCGAAGGCATCGGTGGTCACCGCGAGCGAATCGGCCTTGTCGCCATTGGCGTTGAAGAGCTCGATCACGGTCGGATAGCCCGCCTGCACCGTGGACCCCGCGCCGTGCTTCGCCGTGACGATGCCTTTGAAATGCACGGGTTGTCCGGGGCGGTAGATCGCGCGGTCGGTGAAGAGGAAGGTGCGCAGCGGATCCGCTTCCGTGCCGCCGATGCGGGAATAGGAATAGTAGTTGCGCGCCGTGGTGTATTGATCGGCGCCATCACGCACCACCCATTCGTACCCGTTCTGATCGTCCGCCATTTTCGCACGCACGCGGCCTTCGGCGTCGGTGGTGTACGATCCGATCTTGCGGTGCTCCTGGCCGTTGCGGCCCCAGCGGTACACCAGCAGGTCCACGGCCGCGCCGCTCTTGGGCGCACCGGTCCAGCGGTCCATCACCAGCAGTTCCGGCCCTTCCGGGGACCGGCGGCCGGTGCAGGCCAGCCGCGTGATCCGCACATCGGCATAGGCGATCATATCCGTGTGTGGCCGGAACCGTGCGTCGTTGCTGGCGAAGAGCACGTAATTGCCGAGCGGCAAGCCGTCCACCGGCAGCTCGGTCAGGTGCGCGTTCAGGTCTCCGTCGTCGGGCAGGCCGGTGTCCCAGGCGCGCTCGGGCTTCTGTTGCAGGACCTTCTCGTAACGTTCGCTGTCGTAGCGGTCGCGGTCCATGGCGGCCGCCTTCACCAAGCGCAGGTATACGTGCTTCAGGTTCGCGTAGTCCACCGCCACGCGGAACGGCGCGTCGGGGCGCTCGGCCTCCTCCACCCGCACGGTGAGCGTGGGCAGCAGCAGGCTTGCCTTCATGGCCGCGGCGTTCTTCGCACCGAAGGAGCCGGGCCATTGCGTCATCGCCTCGTCGCAAAGGGCCAGGGCGGTGCGCTTCTCCTCCTTCCATACGCCGGTGAGGCGGTCGTACTTGCCGGCCAACGCCTCGTGCCAACGGGCTTGCGCGAGCATCACTTCCGCCGCAGCCGCATCGCCCGCCACCCGATCGCGCAGGCCCGCCAACGCCCGCAGGTGCAGGCTGTCCTTGTCCGGCAGGGTGCTCTTGGACACGGCGAAGTCCAGCCGCGCCAGGGTGGTGGCCACCAGCAGGTCCGGACGCGCATCAGCGAGGTGCTGCGCTTCGAGGCGCTGGTACAGGCGCAGGGCCTGGAACTCCCAGCTCGTGCTGTCGCGGTGCGTGAAGCGCGCGGCAGCGAACAGGTCCGGCACGCTGAACACGCGGGGATCGTCCAGGCGGAAACGCCAGGCGGGTTCCGTGAGCCGCGTTTCTGAATTGCCGAAGACCGCCAGGGCCCGTTGCGCCAGCACATCGCTGAGCATGCGGCCCTCCGTGTATTCCGGACGAGCAGGCTGCTCCCCGTCCACGGTGAGCAGATCGCTGATGCTGGCCGCAGGCGTCACCTTCAGGCTGTCCCATGGGCTCAACGAAGCCTCGTAGGCGTCGATCACGCGCTTCATGTAGGCGGCCTGACCCCACGTGGCCGGATCGGTGGGTTCGTCCTGCGTGTTCGTGCGCTGCAGGATGGTCCAGCGATCGGCCTGGTAGCGCTGCCACCACTGCTCGGCGACCACCGACCACAACAACTGCTTCAACGGAAAGGCGGCGCCTTGTGCGCGGGCTTCCATGGCCTGGATCGCCGCGATCGCGTCCTGGCCGGTGGCCGCCCCCAGGCGGCTGGCGTACATCCAGGCGCGGAACTCGTTCTGCGCATCGTCCTTCGCGCGGGCCTCGGCCTTCAGCACGTCCACGTGGGCCAGGGCAGTGGCATACTGGCCCAGTCCGGCCAGCGAATCGATGCGGACCCAACGGGGGTCCTTGGCGGGGATGGGCGTGCTCACGGTGGCTTGCTTGGTGGCGCAACCCAGCACCACGGCCCATGCGGCGGCGGTACCGAGGAGGATCTTGCGGAGGTGCTGCATCAGAACGTGCCGCCGCGCATGATGCCGCGGCGGAGATGTACAAAGCTCGTTGTTCACGTGCGCATCGCGATGTGGTACCCGTTGTTCGACGGCCGTTCACGGGCGCGTCACTTTCTTCGTGCCCTCCACAACGCCGAAGGGAACACCCATCATGCACCGTGCCATCATCCTGCTGTCGCTGTTCGGCGCATGCACGAGGCCACCGTCCTTGGAAGGCAAGGCCGGAGCGCCGCCGGACACCACCTACCGCCTGGGCATAGCGCCGGGCGTGGTACACGACAGCACGGATGCGCACATCGCTGCTACGCTGCAGGGGTTCCTCCGCACCAAGGATGGCGACACCCGATCCCCCTATTGGAAACCGGAGGACTTCGAGGCATACGTGCATCCGTATGCCGATCTATTGCACATCGAAGCCGGCTGGAACGGGCCACGCACCTATCGGCCTACGCTCGCCGCGATCGCGCCCACGGAGCGCGCGGACCAGCGGGTGGCGAAGCTCGCCTTCCTCGGCGCTGACAGCAGCGGGATCCTGCAACTGAGGGCGCTCTTCGATGTGCTGGTGACGGTGACGCCTGAACGCGTCACGCTCGAGCGCATGTTGGCGCGCAACACCCGCACGTGGACGGAACGCACCGTGGGCACGCTCGTGTACCGCTTCCCACCGGGGATCGCTTTCGATGCCGCGGCCGCCCAGGAGGAAGAAGCCTTCAACCAGCGGGTGGCCGCGTTCTTCGGCTCGGACACGCTTCCGTTCACCTACTACGTCTGTGTCGATCCCGAGCAGGTGTTCCGCATCCGCGGGTTCGAGCACTGGCCCCTGATGTACGCCGCGCGCACCGGCGGACAGAACGAAACGTGGAGCAACACCGTCTACGCTGGCAACGGTGCATTCCGCTATGACCACGAACTGGTGCATAGCTATGCTGTGCGCGCAGCCGGAGGCGGCATGCACTTGCTGCTGGAGGAAGGCATCTGCACCTTGCTGGGCGGAAGCAACGAAAAGCCGTTCGCCCACCACCGTGCCGCGCTCGCCGCGTTCATGGCCGCGCATCCCGACGAACGGTTCGCCATGCACCTGGACCCTGCGGTGCATCTGGACCTCGATGGGGGGACCTCGGTGGCCTACGCGGTGGGCGGGCTCCTGTGCGAGCGGGCCCTGCGGCTGGGCGGGCGCGAGCGGTTGTTCGATCTGTTCCGCAGCAGCAACGATGAGGACGGCTTGTGGAAGGCGATGGCCTTGATCGGCCTCTCGCCAACGAGCATCGATGCGGAGCTGCGCGCCGAGCTCCAACGGCCGTTCACCTTGCGTGTGCCATGACGCTCGATCCCCGTGCGTTCCTTGACCGCCTGTTCGCCGCGCTGACCGCCGACGGGGTCGATGTGAACGGTTCCGAACTGGACCACCTCTGCTACCGTGTGGCGAGCGCCGAGCGCTACGACGCGCTGAAAAAGGACCTGGCCGATCGGGGTGGACTGCTGTCGGAAACGCTGATCGGCGGACGTCCCATCGCCTCCTTCCTTTTGCATCGGCCGATGCGATACCACGACCGCCTCATCGCCGTGATCGAGCTGCCCGCACCGAAGCCCGGCAGCCCGTATCCAGAAGGGTTCGAACACGCCGAGTTCGTGGTGGGCGAGGATCCGCGCATGTTCGCCCGGCGGTATCCGCAACTGACCTGGGACCTTTCCGATGCGGACAAGCCGATCAATGCGGTGGTGCGTCTGCGTTACGAAGGCTTCAGCGTGAGGTTCCACCGGCACGCGCTCGCCCATGTGATCGCGCACCTGGACCCGAGGTAGGTTGTTAAGAAGGCTTGCGCATCCGGGGATAGGCTACGTTTGAGCAACACCTTCGCGCCATGCGTTACCTGTTCTACGGCATCAGTTTCGCCCTCATCGCGTTGATCGGCCTCATCGGGCACTGGTACCCGGGCATGCTGTGGTGGTATGCGATCGTGCTGCCGCTGGTGGTGATCGGCCTGTTGGACCTGTTCCAGCACAAGCACACCATCCTGCGGAATTTCCCGGTGCTGGGCTACTTCCGCTATTTCTTCGAGTTCATCTCGCCGGAGATCCAGCAATATTTCATCGAGCGCTCCACCGATGGCCGCCCCTTCAGCCGGCAGCAGCGCGCGCTGGCCTACACACGGGCGAAGAACGTGGCTGACACGGTGCCGTTCGGCACGCAGCTGGACATCAATGCCACGGACTATGAAGGCCTGCGCCACTCGCTGTATCCCGCACCGCTGCTGAAGGAACCTCCCCGCGTGCGCTTCGGCGGGCCGCATTGCACGAAGCCCTACGATGCCTCGCTGCTGAACATCTCGGCCATGAGCTTCGGCGCGCTGAGCGAGCGTGCCGTGCTCGCCCTGAACGGCGGCGCGAAGAAGGGCGGCTTCTACCACAACACCGGCGAAGGCGGCCTGAGCGACCACCACCTGCGACCGGGCGGCGACATCGTGTGGCAGATCGGCACCGGCTATTTCGGCTGCCGCACCCTGGAGGGGGAGTTCGACCCGGAGCTGTTCCGCCAAAAGGCCGCACACGAACAGGTGCGCATGATCGAGATCAAGCTGTCGCAGGGCGCGAAGCCCGGCCACGGCGGCGTGCTGCCCGCTCCGAAGAACACCCCGGAGATTGCACGCATCCGGCACGTGACGCCGCACACCACCGTGCTTTCGCCGCCGGGCCATTCCGCGTTCCGCGATGCGGAGGGGCTGCTGCGCTTCGTGGTGAAGCTGCGCGAACTGAGCGGCGGAAAGCCCGTCGGCTTCAAGCTCTGCATCGGCCGCACGGAGGAGTTCACGGAGCTGTGCCGCCTGATGCGCGACACCGGCATGCGCCCGGACTTCATCACCGTGGACGGCGCGGAGGGCGGCACCGGCGCGGCGCCGCTGGAGTTCACCGATTCGGTGGGCATGCCGATCGAGCCCGCGTTGATGTTCGTGCGCCGCTCCCTGGAGCAGCACGGCCTGAAGCCCGACATCCGCATCATCGCCAGCGGCAAGGTGCTCACCGCCGCCAGCCTGCTGAAGATGCTTGCGCTCGGCGCGGACACCTGCAACAGCGCGCGCGGCTTCATGTTCGCGCTGGGCTGCATCCAGGCGCTGCGCTGCAACACCAACAACTGCCCCACCGGCGTGGCCACCCAGGACAAGGGCCTGCAACGCGGGCTGGTCATCACCGACAAGGCGGAACGCGTCCATCATTTCCACAAGAACACCCTGCATGCGGCCATCGAGCTGCTCGCCGCCTGCGGCAAGCACGGTTTCGAGGACGTGGGCATGGACATGTTCCTGCGCGGGGACGAGTTCGTGCGCCTGGCGGACCATTACTTCCCGGACAGCCTGTCCTCCGCCATGTCGCTCGAGCTGCCTGGGGCGGATTAGGACGAGGTGCTCGCGAAGCGCGATGCATCCACTTCCGGATCAAGCGGAAGGCCCAAGAACAGATGGTCCGCCAGGTGCGCGGCGCACCAGGGCGCCAGCAGCACGCCGCGCGCGCCGAGCCCATTGAGCACGGCCTCCCGTGCGCCCGTGCATCCGATGATCGGCCGGCGGTCGCGGGCGGTGGGCCGCACGCCGGCCAGGTGCGTGAGCACTTCCGCCTCCACGGGGATGAGCGCACGCAGCAGGCGCAGGAGGTGTTCGCGCGCCGCATCCGTGGGGCCTTCCCACACGTTGTTCCATTGGAAAGTGGCCCCCACGCGGTAGTGCTCGCCGCCGAGCGGCAGCACGAACACGTCGCGATGCACGACATGCGACAAGGACACCTCCGGCAGCCGGACGACCACTGTTTCGCCCTTCACCGGAACGAGCCCGGGGACCGTGGCGAAAGGACCCTCGCAGCGCACCAGCCATCGTGCCGTGCGATCGCCGATGCGCACACCGTCCGCTCCGTGCTCGATCTCCTGGTCGGCCACGATCCGTTCCGTAAGCGCGCCTTGTGCCCGCAGCGCCGTTCGGTGCGCTTCCAGGAAATGCGGCACGTCCAGCCAGGCAGCTGGGCGCACCGTTCCATGGCCGTGCGGCGCTGCCACACCGGCCGCCTCCAGTTCCGGCCGTGCGGGACGCGACAGGAAAGGCGCGCTCGCGGGAGAGGCCATGGCCCGCTCCCACTGCCGCGCGTCGTTCGGCGTGGGGAAGACCTTGATCACCTCGGTGGGGTGCCAGAACGATCCACCCAGGCGCGTTCCCAGGGAACGGTAGAAGGCTTCCGCCAATGGCAGCAGTTGTACCGCACGCCAGCTGGGCACGTCGCGGCGCAGCACGATGGGGTTCACCAGGCCCGCTGCCGCGGGTGAAGCCTGTCCGGCCTGCGGGCGATCGAACACGTGCACCCGCAGGCCACGTTGCCGCAGTTCGGCGGTGAGCACCGCACCGGCCAGGCCATGGCCCAGGATGAACGCATCATGCGTGGTCGTCACGGGAACGCGCGGAAAGTCACCCTTCGACTGCGCTCAGCGCTACAACTGCCCTGTGAAGAGCTTCACGAGGTCGTGCCCGTTCACAGCGATGATCACCGTGAGCACGAAGGCCATGCCGGCGATCTGCGCGTACTCCAGCACCTTGGCCGGTGCCGGGCGGCGCGCGATGGCCTCGTAGAGCAGGAACACCACGTGCCCGCCATCGAGCGCGGGGATCGGCAGGATGTTCAGGAACGCGAGCGCCATGGACAGGAAGGCGGTCATCTCCCAGAAGCGCTGCCATACCCATTGGCTGCCGTAGGCCTTGCTCATGCTGATGAGCCCGCCCATCTGCTTCACACCGGCCTTGGTGCCGAGCAGCTTGAAGGAGGACACGTTGTCCTTCAGCCGCTGCCAGCCGTACTTGACGCCCGCCGGGATGCTGCCGAGGAAGGAATAGCCTTCGGTGGCGAAGGTGAACATGTCGCGCGGCGAGCGCGGCTTCAGCCCCACCACGCCTTCGCTGCTCACCTGCACCGGCACGCGTACCTCGTGGCCTTCGCGCAGCAGCGTCACTTCCACCGGCTCGCCTTTCTTGTCCTGCACCGCCGCCACGAAATCCTGGAAGTAGCGGGCGGGCCGGCCGTTCACCGCCACGATGCGGTCGCCCTTGCGGAAGGCGAAGGTCTTCTCCGCGTTGTTGCCTTTCAGCACCGAATCCACGATGAAGGGGAAGCGCGGCTCGAACAGCAGCTTCTTCGCGTTCGCCTCGAGGATCTTCTCGGCGATGTCGGCGGAGAGGGTCACTTCCTGCAACAGCCCCACGCCCTGTTCGTTCTCCCGCTCCACGGTCACCGTGCGGGCGCCGTTGATGAGGATGTCGAGCGATACGTCCTCGAGGGTCTTCACCGCCTGGCCGTTGACGGCCACGATGCGGTCGCCCGCCTGGAAGCCCTCGGCCTTCATCAGTTCGCTGGGCACCACGCCGTAGGTCATGTTCTGGAGCGGCAGGTATTCGCGGCCCCACTTATACAGCACCATGGCGTAGATCGCGAAGCCGAGCAGCACGTTCACGGTGACCCCGCCCACCATCACGATCAGGCGCTGCCACACGGGCTTGGCGCGGAACTCCCACGGCTCGGGCGGGCGCTGCATGCGCTCCTTCTGCTCCTTGTCCATGCTCTCGTCGATCATGCCGCTGATCTTCACGTACCCGCCGAAGGGCAGGCAGCCGATGCCATAGACGGTCTCGCCGATCTTGCGCTTGAACAGCGCGTAGGGCGCGTCGAAGAAGAGGAAGAACTTCTCCACCCGCATGCCGAAGAGCTTGGCGGGCAGGAAGTGGCCGAACTCGTGCAGGGCCACCAGGATGGACAGCCCCAGCAGCAGTTGGCCGGTGTAGATCAGGATCTCCATGCGAGGTTGATGGGCTTGAGGCCGCGGGCGATGCGCCGGGCTTCGGCGTCGCTCTCCTGCAGGTCCTCCAGCGTGGGATGTGCCACAAAGGTCGCCTTTGTGAGGCTTTCGCCGACGAGGTCGCTCATGCCCAGGAAGCTGACGCGCCCGGCCAGGAAGGCTTCCACGGCCACTTCATTGGCGGCATTGAGCACGCACGGCACGTTGCCGCCGCGCTCCAAGGCCTCCAGCGCCAGCGCCAGGTTGCGGAAGGTGTCCAGGTCGGGCGGCTCGAAGGTGAGCGCCGGGTACCGGGTGAAGTCGAAGCGTGGCCAGGTGGTGGCCAGCCGCTGCGGATAGGCCAGCGCATATTGGATCGGCAGCTTCATGTCGGGCAGGCCCAGCTGCGCCTTCATGCTGCCATCGCGGAACTGCACCAGGCTGTGTACGATGCTCTGCGGATGGGTGATGATCTCCACCTGCTCCGGCCGCAACGCGAAGAGCCACTTCGCTTCGATGGCCTCCAGGCCTTTGTTCATCAGGCTGGCGCTGTCGATGGTGATCTTGGCGCCCATGCTCCAGTTGGGGTGCTTCAGTGCCTGTTGCGGGGTCACGCGCTCGAGGTCGGCGCGCGTCTTTCCACGGAACGGGCCACCGCTGGCGGTGAGCACCACCTTCTCGATCGGGTTGTCCCATTCACCGGCGAGGCATTGGAAGATGGCGCTGTGCTCGCTGTCCACCGGAAGGATGTTCACGCCTTTCGCACGCGCGGCCTGCGTCACCAGTTCACCGGCCACCACCAGCGTTTCCTTGTTCGCCAGGGCGATGATCTTGCCCGCCTCGATGGCGGCCAGCGTTGGCTTCAGGCCGGCGTAGCCCACCATGGCGGTGAGCACGGCATCGATACCTTCCATCCGCACCGCCTGCTCGATGGCGGCCGCACCCGCGTATACCTTGATGCCGAGCGGGAACAGCACGTCCTTCACCTCCGCATAGCGGCTTTCGTCTCCGATCACCACAGCATTGGGCCGGAACTCCTTCGCCTGCTGGATGAGCAGGTTCGCGTTCCGGCCTGCCGTGAGCAGCTCCACCTCGAAGCGCTCCGCCTGCTCGCGCACCACCTCCAGGGCCTGCGTGCCGATGGAGCCCGTGGACCCCAGGATGGCGAGGCGCTTCTTGTTCGTTGGATCGATCAATGGTCGGCCGGTCGATCAGCCCAAGCCGTGACCGGAACGCGAAGATCGGGTTTCCGCGGCGCTCAGCCGCGCTTCGCCGCCGCCCGCCGCAGCCGGTCGTTGATCGCCGCGCCGAGCCCCTCACCCGGGAAGACCTCGGCCAGGATCACCTCGGCCTCGCTGGCGTCCAGCGCGCGCAGCACGGCGAACAGGGCCCGCGCGGCCTCCTGCACATCCCGCCGGGGCGACAGGCGCTCGCACCGCCACGCATCGTACACCGCACTGAAGCTGATGACGGCGGCCTTCCTGCCCGCGTGTTGGCGAAGCAATGCCTGTACATCGCCCACATGCAACGGCGTGCGCGGAGCGTAATGGCTTTCCAACAGGCCGGGTGCTACGGGCAACATCTGCCGCTGCACGCGGCCCACGCGGCCGATCACCTCCTCAATCGCCTCCACCGGAAGGCCGCCGGGGCGATACAGCACCCACGCGCCGTTCTCCTGCCCGATGATCGTGCTTTCCACCCCCACCACGCACGGGCCTCCATCCAATATGTATGGTACGCGATCGCCGAGCTGGTCCGCCACGTGTTGCGCCGTGGTGGGGCTCACATAGCCGAAGGGGTTCGCGCTCGGCGCGGCGAGCGGAAAGGACAGACCGCGCAACAGCTCCAAGGCCAACGGATGCGCGGGCATGCGTATGCCCACCGTGCCGAGCCCACTGGTGACGATGTCCGGAACGCCGGCCTGTTTCGGCAGCACGAGCGTGAGCGGACCGGGCCAGAACCGCTCCATCAGTGCGCGGGCTTCCGGTGGCATCTCGCGCACCACGTCGTCCACCTGCGCATGATCGCCCACGTGCACAATCAGGGGATCGAAGGCCGGACGTTGCTTGGCCTCGAAGATGCCGAGCACCGCTTCGGGATCGAAGGCGTTCGCGGCCAGGCCGTAGACCGTTTCCGTGGGGATGGCCACCAGACCGCCGTCGTGCAGCACACGCACTGCTTCACGGATGTCCGTTCCAATGACCATGGCGCGAAGATCGTTGTAGCGGAGCGCCCGTTCAGCGTGTCGCCCGCAGCAACCGGAAATGCGCATCCTCCGCCACCACAGGGCGGCCGATGGCCACGTCCCCTTCACCCTTGTCCTTCAGCACCACCACGTAGCGGCAGCCGAGCGCCGCGAGCGAATCGACGAAGACCGGACGTTGCAGGTCCGCGTTGTGTGCCAGCCAGCCTTTGCGGTGCGCGAGATACATCGCCGTGGGCACGTCGCCTGCATTGATCACGATGCGTTCATCGCGGTGCGTGGCGCCATCCAGGAACGGCTCCAAGGACAGCAGTTCGCGCTGATCGGGCCGCAGGTGCAGGTCGTGCTGCGCGTTGAGCAATCCTTCCATCGCGATCAGCGCCGTGAGGATGATCGGCCAGCGGCCAGGCAGGGCCGTCAGCCCGTAGGCCGCGACCACGGCCATGATCGGCACGAAGGGCAGGATGTAGTAGGAATGCCCCGCGAAGGTGCCGCCCGCCTTCAGCATGATGATCGTTTGTGCGCAGGCGAAGGCTGCGAGCGTGAGCAACAACCCGTTCGCGCGGCGACGCGCCGCCACCACCAGCCCTCCGATGAACGCCGCACAGCCGGAGAACCGCAACGCATCGAAATAGAACTTCTCCGCCACTTCCGGCCAGCGCGCCACCAGTTCGGCCACGCCTTCCGCCATGCCCTTGCCCATGAAGAAGTGCCAGAAGCCATAGGCGCGCACGAGATGGGGCACCCAGCAGCCATACCACCACACGGAGGGGATCAAGGCAAGCCCGGCGATCGCTACGGCCAACATCACCCGCGTTCGCGCTGCGCGCGCCATCCAGCACATCGGCAGCAAGGCCACGAGCAACAACGCCGCCGGCGATTTGCTCAGCACGCCCAAGGCAATCGACACGCCGGCCAGCCAGCCGTTCAACCCGGGCCGCTCGCCGTGAAGCACCTGGGAGGTCCACCACAGCCCCGCCATCACCAGCGACAGCGCGAACACGTCGGGCATCGTCTTGCGGCCGTACTGGAACCACAACGAGGACAGCAGCAACAGCGTCGCGATGAACGCGATGCGATCCCCCACGTACCGCCGGACGAGCCGATGGAACGCCCACGCCCCCAGCATCGACGACAGCAGCACGATGGCGCGGCCGTACCAGCCCGCCCAGCCGAACACGGCCGCCACCGCATACACCAGGTAGTTCAGCAGCGGGAACTCCATGCCGGTGATACCCGTCCTCTCCCCGGCGAAGTCGATGCGCGGATGCAGCAGGTCCGGGCCTTGCTCGTAGTAGTTGCGGGCCACCATCAGCACGGTGGTCTGCCGCCAGTTGTGCGCCGCCTCCAGCGGCGGATCGGTGATGCCGACAAGCCGCACCAGTGCGAGCAGCAGGATCCAGGTGCGGATGTCGGTGAACAGCGCGCGCACGGACGGCATCACGCGGGGATCAAGCCGTCCACATAGCGGCGGTCGTTCGCCAGGCGCGGCATCTTGCTCTGCGCGTCGTTCATACCGCGGGCCTTCATCCACGCCGCGAAGCCGCCGCGCGGCACCACGGTGATGGTGAGCGGCCGCAGCACCTTGCCGGTGATCAGGTCCTTGTAGTATGAGTTGCGCTTTTGCAGCGCGGCATCGATCGCCAGCGCGAACCGTGGCAGGTCCGCCGGTGGCGCGGCGAACTCGATCGCCCATTCGTGGTGTGGCAGGCCTTCCTTCGGTGAAAGCTGGGGCGCCACGGTGAACTCCGCCACTTCGCACGGCTGATCGCCCATCGCATCGCGCAGGGCGCCTTCCACTTCCTCGGCGATCACGTGCTCGCCGAACGCGCTGGTGAACTGTTTCGTCCGCCCGGTAACGAGCACGCGCGGCGGCAGCAGCGACACGAAGCGCACCGTATCCCCGATCTGATAGCCCCACAGGCCCGCGTTCGTGTTCAGCACCAACGCGTAGTTCACGCCCAGCTCCACCTCGCCGATGGTGAGGCGCCGCGCGTCCGGCCGCCCCAGTTCGTTCGTGGGGATGAACTCATAGTGGATGCCGTTGTCGAGCACCAACAGCAGCCCCTCACCCGGCCCTTGGTCCTGGTAGGCGATGAACCCCTCGCTCGCAGGAAATAGCTCCACGCTGTCCACCGATGCGCCGATCAGAGCCTCCATGCGGGCTTTATAGGGCGCGTAGTTCACCCCGCCGTAAACGAACAGCGAGAAGTCCGGGAACACCGACCGCACATCGGCCTTGCCTGTGCGCGCCAGCAGCCGCTCGAAATACATCTGCACCCAGGCCGGGATGCCGCTGATGAGCCGTAGGTCGGCGTGCATCGTCTCGGTCACGATGGCCTCCACCTTCGTTTCCCAATCCGCGATGCTGTTGGTGGCGAAGCCGGGCAGGCGGTTCTTCAGCAGGTAGCGGGGCACGTGGTTGGCCACGATGCCGCTGAGCCGCCCGGTGGGGATGGCGCCCTTGCGGTCCAGCACGGGGCTGCCTTGCAGGAAGATCATCTTGCCGTCCACGAAGGCCGCATTGCCGGTGCGCGCGATGTAGGCGAACAGGGCCCGCCGCGCGCTGCCGATATGGTTGGGCAGGCTGTCGCGCGTGATGGGGATGTACTTGGCGCCGCTGGTGGTGCCGCTGGTCTTGCACAGGTAGAGCGGCTTGCCGGGCCAGAGCACGTCCGCCTTCCCTGTGATGGTGCGATCGATGTACGGCTTGAGGCCTTCATAATCCCGCAGCGGAACGGCCTGTACGAAGCCCGCCTGGTCCTCCACTTGGGAGAGGCGATGGTCTCTGCCGAAAGCCGTGCCCGCGCCGTTCTTCAATAGATAGCGCAACACCGCGGCCTGGGTCTCCACCGGACGCATGGCGGCGCGCATCGCGCGGGCGGTGGCCCATTGCGCGAGCGGCTTGCTCAGTGCTGCCTTGATGCCCATTGGTCAGATGCAGTTGGCAGGAGCAGGAGGCAGCTGGCAGGAGCAGGGGCCGTTGGCAGGAGCAGGGGCCGTTGGTGCGCCATGCACTGCCCCCTGCCTCCTGCCCCTGCCTCCTGGCTCCTCATTTGAACACCATGTACGCCTGCGGATCCAGCGGCTCTCCGTGCGACCACAGCTCGAAGTGCAGGTGCGGACCCGTGGTGAGCTCGCCGCTGTTGCCCACGATCGCGATGGCCTCGCCCGCCTTCACCCGGTCGCCGGCCCGCTTCAGCAGCACCGCATTGTGCTTGTACACGCTCACCAGGTCGTTGCCGTGCTGCACCTGCATCACGTAGCCGGCATCGCTCGTCCAGCTGGCCAGGACCACCGTGCCGTCCAGGCAGGCCTTCACCGCCTCATCGGCCTTGGTCACGATGTCCACGCCGAAATGCCCGTCCTGCCGGTCGTAGGTGCTGGTGACCACGCCCCGCAGCGGTGGGAAGAAGATGAGGCCGGACAGCCCGCCGCGGTCGCGCGCCGCGGTGGCATCGCTCGTCACGCTGTAGGCCTCCTCCTGGCGCACCTGGTCCCGCAACGCGTTCTCCGCGTGGGTGGCCTTCAGCTGATCGGCCGTGGGCGGGGACTTGAATCGGCGCGAGCAGCGTGGCGGGGTCCGCGGGCAGCTTCCCGCTGAGCACCGCACGCACGTTGGCGATGTAGGCATCGCGCACGTCCAGCGCGTGTTGCAGGGAGTCGGCCAGGACCGTGGCGCGGTAGGCGTTCAGCTTCGTGCGCTGGTCGGAATAGCCGGGGATGTACCGCTTGGCCGGGGTGAACACGATGAGCGCGGTAACGAACAGGCCATGCAGGGTGAACAGCGCCAGGAACAACAGGATCACATTGATCCGCGAAAGGCGGATGCTGAACCGCTCCTCGAAGGTGGCGTCGTTGATCAGCAACAGCCGGTACTTGCTCTTGAGTTTGCTCAACACCGTCCGGCGCTTGGCCTTGGGAGAGGGAACGGGCGGCGGCGGAGCGGGCATGGCAGGGACAAAGGTGCGGGTTCCATGTGTTCATGTGCTCATGTGTCCGCGCGCCAGGCCTGCCCACCCTGTGCCCATCCGTCAACTTTTTCAGGACGGGACATCCTCCGAGCGAAGGGCAATGGGCACATGGAATTGCGCGGTGCTCCCGGATGGCCCAGGCACGGCCTCTGCGCCACCGACCCCATGAAATATCTTCGCCGCCTTGCTGTTCTACAGCGAGCCCCCGTCCGTGAAGCGCATCCGCCCTCCTTTCCTGCTCGCCGGGGTCCTCGCCCTGGTGCTGGTGGCGTGCTCCACGAACCGCGACGCTTTCCTGAACCGCACCTTCCACCGGCTGGTGGCGCGGGACAACTACTGGTTCAACGCCAACGAGAAGCTGAAGGAATCCGTGCAGGCCATGGAGAAGGCCTATGTGGACGACTACGACGAGGTGCTGCCCATCTTCGTTTATGGCTCCGAGGACCAGGCCAAGGGCATGGTGCCCGACATGGAGAAGTGCATCGAAAAGTGCGCCACCGTGATCGACCGGCATTCCATGGACATCGGCGGCAAGGAGAAGAACACGTGGATCGACGACGCCTACTTCGTCATCGGCCGCGCCCACTTCTACAAGCGCAGCTACTTCGACGCGGAGCGCACCTTCGACTACATCAGCCGCCACTTCAAGGGCCAGGACCGCCAGATCGAGGCCAAGTTGTGGCTGGCCCGCACCGCCATCCAGGTGGAGCAGTACGCCAAGGCCCAGAGCGCGCTGGACGAGATCAAGAACCAGAAGGTGCTGCCCAAGCATTTCCCGCACGACCAGCTGAGCGCCGTGCAGGCGGACCTGGACCTCCACCGCGGCAAGGTGGACAACGCCATCACCGACCTGGAGCACGCCGTGGAGATCGCCAACAAGCGGAAGGACAAGGTGCGCTGGGCGTTCATCCTGGCGCAGCTCTACCAGGCCAAGGGCATGGAGGACAAGGCCATCGCCCAGTACGCCAAGGTGGTCCGCATGAGCCCGCCCTATGAAATGGGGTTCCACGCGCAGATCTTCCAGGCCCTGGCCTTCGACCGCGGCAACAGCAAGGCCCTGCGCCAGAAGCTGCACCGCATGCTGCGCGACGAGAAGAACAAGGATCATTTCGACATGATCCACTATGCCCTGGCGGAGCTGGACCTGAAGGAGAACAAGGACTCCAGCGCCGTGGCCGAACTGAAGACGAGCGCCCGGGTAAGCACCACGGACAGCCGCCAGAAGGCCAAGAGCTTCCTGAAACTGGCGGACCTCTTCTTCGACGGCAAGGACTACCCGCCCGCCCAGCAGTACTACGACAGCACCGCCACCCTGATCGCCGACACCCACAAGCGCTTCTATGAGGTGAAGACCCGCGCCGAGGTGCTGGGCGACCTGGTGGAGCAGTTGAACATCATCGCCCGCGAGGACAGCCTGCAAGCCTTCGCGCAATTGGATCCTGAGGAACAGGAGAAGCGCGTGCGCCGCCTGATTAAGGAGCGCGAGCGCGAAGAGGCCGAAAAGGAACAGGCCGCCGAAGAGGCCCGCCAGGTGCAGGCCAACCCCATCGCCCCGGTGAGGCCCACCGGCACCCCCTCCGGCGCCTGGTATTTCTACAACGCCACCCAGATCGCACGGGGCATGGCCGAGTTCAAGAAGAAATGGGGCACGCGCCCCAACGACGACGATTGGCGTCGCAAGGACAAGAGCGGCAGCGTTGCGGCCGCCACTACGGAGAACGACCCCGAGGACGGAGCGCCCACCTCCGATGCCCAGAAGGAGAAGGAGGGCGAGCCCGCCTGGAAGGACCCCGCCAACTACCTGAAGGACATCCCCAAGGACAGCGCCATGCTGGAGGCCAGCAACGGCCGGGTCTGTGAAGCGCTCTACCTCTCGGGCATGATCTACAAGGAGAAGCTGAAGGACGTGGACAACGCCATCGAGAGCTTCCAGAACCTCAACAGCCGCTTCGACGACTGCCGCTACACGCCCGAGGCCCACTACCAGCTCTACCGCATCTACCTGGAAAAGGAGCGCACCGGCAACTTCATCGACTTCGGTGGGGCCAGTTCACAGCATTACGCGGACATCATCCAGGAGCGCTGGCCCGATTCGGAGTTCGCCCGTTTGGTAAGGGACCCCAACCAGCTCCAGGCGGACGAGGCAACCAAACAAGCCGAGGAAGAAGCGTACACGGCCCTCTATGAGCGGTTCCGCCAGGGCCTCTACGTGCCGGTGATCACCGCCTGCAACCGGGTGATCGCCGACCAGCCCGGCAACCACCTGCTGGCCAAGTACCAACTGCTGAAGGCCATGGCCGTGGGGGGCATGCACGAGATGAACGCCTTCCGCAACGCCCTCAACGAGGTGAAGGACAAGTTCGCCGGTACCGACGAGGCCAAGGCGGCCCAGGAGATCCTCGCCAACCTGGACAAGGCCGAAGGCGGCGGGGCGCCCCCCGCTCCCAAGGATGCCGAAGGCTTCAAGCTCGAACAAGGCCAGCACTACTTCGTGCTCGTGGTGCCCAATGCGGGCGGGGACGCCAACGCCATCAAGGCCAAGATCGACGACTTCGACAAGGCCTACTTCCGCAATACGCCCATCCAGATCACCAGCAGCATCCTCGATAAGAACAACCAGGTGGTCATGCTCAGCATGTTCCAGACCAAGGACAAGGCCATGGAATACTACGACCTCTTCAAGGCCAACAAGGACATGCTCGCCGGCATCAACGACCGCGGCTACCCCATGTTCGCCATCAGCCCGGCCAACTACCAGCTCTTCTACACCAAGAAGGACCTGGAAGGCTATAATGCCTTCTTCGCCGAGAACTACCTGCCGAAGCAGTAGGACGGGTGCCGCAAGCTGTGTTACCTTCGTACCTGACCTGATCGATCCACTTCCCGACCAAGCCCCCTGCGCGATGTTCCGGAACGACAAACCGACCGAGCCCATGACCAAGGCCCCAGAGCCGGTGAATACCGGCAAGATCAACACCATCATGGAAGGGACGTCCATCGAGGGCGAGATCCGTTCCGACAGCAACATCCGCATCGAAGGGCGGGTAAAGGGCACCATCACCGTGCGCGGCCGCCTGATCGTGGGCGCCAGCGGCGTGGTGGAGGGCGATGTGACCTGCCAGAGCAGCGACATCGAGGGCACCGTGAACGGCAAGATCAACTGCCAGGACCTGCTCAGCCTGAAGGCCACCGCCAAGCTCACCGGCGACATCAACACCAAGAAGCTCGCCATCGAGCCGGGCGCCATCTTCACCGGCAACTGCAGCATGGGCGGCGGTGTGGTGAAGGAGATGGACCCCATGCGCCTGAGCACGGCCACCAACGCCCCGCGCGTGGAGCCCGCCCAGCAGGCCGCCCGCTGATCCCCGAGCACCCGGCATGGCCACCGCTCGCCGGTCCTCGCCGGTCGTTCCCATCCTCGTCTTTTCCGCGATCTGTGCCGCGGCCACCTTCGGGGTGCTCACCGCGCTCCACCTGCCGTTCACGTGGCACTATGCCGCGGTGATCATCTACCTCGCAGGCATCACCCTGGTGTTGCATCACTGGCAGGAAGGCGCGCTGATCACGGACCCCAAGGGTTTTGTCAACCGTTTCATGCTGGGCCTTGTGGGGAAGATGCTCGTCTCGCTCGTGCTCATCGTGGCGGTGCTCTTCCTGCTCCCGCGCCCCACGGCCCTGCCCCTGGCGCTCACCTTCGCCATGCTGTACCTGGCCTTCCTGGGCTTCAGCACCGTTCGGCTGATGGGCCGCTCGCGTGGGAAAAGCGATTCCTCGTGACCGATGGACACCCCCACGCCGAACGACCTGGAAAAGGCCCGCAAGCAGGTGAACAACTACCTGCGATACAGCGGCATCGGTTTCCAGATGGCCGCGACCATCGGCCTGGGCGCTTTCGCGGGCTGGTGGCTCGACAAGCAGTTGCAGTGGGGCTTTCCGCTCTTCACGCTCGTGCTGTCCCTGGGCGGTGTGGCCGCTGCGCTCTACTTCCTGATCAAGGAAACGGGGAGGAAGAGCTAGCCGCCCGGTCGGGCGCCTGCGCCAAAGCGCCTCGGTCTCTTGCGCCATAGCTTCAGCGACGGAGCGCGTCGGCGCACAGGCCCACCGGAGGTCTCTTCCCTGACCGAGAGAACGGCATGGGCCTTGTGGTTTTTCCATATCGGCAGGATGTCTACATTTGCGGCCTGAAACGGGGGTGACGCCCCACCTTCAATGGCCCTGAAACCCTTGCTGCGCGCGACTTTTCTGCTGATCGGCTCCCTTTCCCTGGCGCCGCTCTTCGCACAGCACGAAGGCCATGAGGCCACCGCTGAAGACCACGAAGTGGCCGAAGCGCACGGCGCCGAAGGCGAAAAGAAGGCGTTCGATGCCGGCAAGCTCATCATGGACCACATCGGCGATGAGCACGGCTGGCACATCGCGGGCGAAGGCCACGATGCCATCGCACTGCCCCTGCCGGTGATCATCTACGACACGCAGCGCGGCCTGTCCCTGTTCAGCAGCTCGCGCTTCGAGCACGGCCACGCCGCCTACAACGGCTACAAGCTGGAAGAAGGCAAGATCGTGGCGGTGGACGCGGACGGTCACATCGACGAAGCCGCCACCAAGAACATCTGGGACATCTCCATCACCAAGAACGTGGCCACCATGCTGCTGGTGATGGTGATCCTGCTGCTGGTGTTCACCAGCGTGGCCCGCGCCTACAAGCGCCGCGAAGGCCAGGCGCCGAAAGGCCTGCAATCGTTGCTGGAGCCGATCATCCTGTTCGTGCGCGACGACGTGGCGAAGAGCGCCATCGGAGCCCACAAGTATGCGCGCTTCATGCCATACCTGCTCACGGTGTTCTTCCTCATCTTCTTCGCCAACCTGCTCGGCCTCATCCCCTTCATCCCGGGTGGTGCCAACCTCACGGGTAACATCGCCATCACCCTCACCCTGGCGGTGATCACCTTCCTGATCGTCACCTTCAACGGCAACAAGCACTACTGGCACCACATCTTCGCCATGCCCGGCGTGCCTGCGTGGGTGCTCATCATCCTCACGCCCGTGGAGATCCTGGGCATGTTCCTGAAGCCCTTCGTGCTGATGATCCGGTTGTTCGCCAACATCACGGCGGGCCACATCATCGCGCTCAGCTTCTTCAGCCTCATTTTCGTGTTCGGCGCCACCAGCGCCGCGGCCGGTTACGGCGTGTCCGTGGTCTCCCTGGCCTTCACCGTCTTCATGGCGTTCCTGGAACTGCTTGTCGCCTTCATCCAGGCCTACGTCTTCACCTTCCTCTCGGCCATGTACATCGGCGCCGCGCTGGAGGACAACCACGAACACACCGAATCACTCGTCTAACACCACACACACGCACATGTTCCTCTCAGCCCTCCTCGACATCGGCACGGGTTATGGTATCGCCGCCCTGGGCGCTGGTCTCGCTGCTCTCGGTGCCGGCGTAGGCATCGGCCGCATCGGCGGTGACGCCGTGCAGGCCATGGCCCGCCAGCCGGAAGCCACCAACGACCTGCGCTCCAACATGATCCTCACCGCCGCACTGGTGGAAGGCGCCGCCTTCTTCGCCATGGTGGTGGGTCTGCTGGTGGTGCTGAAGTAAGAGGAGCCGGCCGCACGGTCCGCGCTTCTTCCGTTCAACCTCGATCCGCATTCCCATGTTCCTCGCAAGCCTCGTAGAGCCCGCGTTCGGCCTCATTTTCTGGATGACCCTGTCCTTCGGGATCGTGTTCTTCCTGCTGGCCAAGTTCGCGTGGAAGCCCATCCTGAAGTCGCTCCACGAGCGCGAGCGGTCCATCGAGGACGCGATCAACGAGGCCAAGAAGGCCCGCGAGGAGATCGCAAGCATGAAGGCCAGCAACGAGGACCTCATGCGCCAGGCCCGCTCCGAGCGTGACCTGCTGCTGAAGGAAGCGCGCGACATCCGCGACAAGGAGATCAGCGAGGCGAAGATCAAGGCGAAAGCCGAAGCCGATGCCCTGCTGGGCCGTGCCCGCGAGGACATCCGCAACGAGAAGAACGCCGCCATCACCGAGGTGAAGAACCAGGTGGCCGAATTGAGCGTGCAGGTGGCCGAGCTGATCCTGAAGGAGAAGCTCAACGATGCCGCCGCCCAAAAGGCCTTGGTCGATAAGGTGATGAACGAAGCCGCCCTCCGCCGCTCATGAACGTAAGCCCCGTCGCCTACCGCTACGCGCGCTCCCTCATGGACCTCGCCCTGGAAAGGGGCCAGTTGTCCGGGGTAAGCGAGGACATGCGCCTGGTGGCGGATGCCTGCGCGAACAGCGCCGACCTGCGGATGCTCCTGAAGAGCCCCGTGATCAAGGCGGACAAGAAGGACCGCGTGCTCGACCAGGTGTTCGCCGGCAAGATCGGCGAGATCACCAACCGCTTCATGGGCATCCTGGTGCGCAAGGGTCGCGAGGCCATGCTGCCGGAGATCGCCGTGGCGTTCCGTGAACTGTACAAAGAGAACCAAGGCATCCTCACGGCCGAGGTCACCAGCGCGGTGCCTCTCAGCGAAGAAGCGCGCCAGCAGGTGCGCGACATGGCCGTGAAGAAGCACCCCGGCAAGTCCATCCAGCTCTCGGAAAAGGTGGACCCCAATCTCATCGGCGGCCTCGTCATCCGCATCGGCGATGAGCAGTACGATGGCAGCGTGAGCCGCCGCCTGCACGACCTGCGCCGCAAATTCTCCGAGAACCCGTACATCCCCGAGATCTAACGCCTTCCAGCCATGGCCCAAGTGCAACCCGCCGAAGTATCGGCGATCCTCAAACAAGAACTCGCCGGTTTCCGCACGGAGGCCGAACTGGAAGAGGTCGGTACCGTGCTCCAAGTGGGTGACGGCATCGCCCGCATCTACGGCCTGAAAGGCGTGCAGAGCGGTGAGCTCATCGAGTTCACCAGCGGCCTGCAGGCCATCGTGCTCAACCTCGAAGAGGACAACGTGGGCGCGGTGTTGCTCGGTCCCAGCGTGGGCATCAAGGAAGGCGACACGGTGAAGCGCACCAAGCGCATCGCCAGCATCAAGACGGGCGAAGGCATGGTGGGCCGCGTGGTGAACACCCTCGGCGAACCCATCGACGGCAAGGGCCCTATCAGCGGCGAGCTGTTCGAGATGCCCATCGAGCGCAAGGCGCCCGGTGTGATCTACCGCGAGCCCGTGAAGGAGCCGCTGCAAACGGGCATCAAGGCCGTGGACGCCATGATCCCCATCGGCCGCGGCCAGCGCGAACTGATCATCGGTGACCGCCAGACCGGCAAGAGCACGGTGGCCATCGACACCATCATCAACCAGAAAGAGTTCTACGAGGCCGGCAAGCCCGTGTACTGCATCTATGTGGCCGTGGGCCAGAAGGGCAGCACCGTGGCCGGCACCGTGAAAGTGTTGGAAGAAGCCGGCGCCATGGCCTACACCACCGTGGTGGCCGCCAACGCCAGCGACCCCGCCCCGATGCAGTTCTACGCACCGTTCACCGGGGCCGCCATCGGCGAATACTTCCGCGACACCGGCCGCCCCGCGCTGATCGTGTACGATGACCTGTCCAAGCAGGCCGTGGCGTACCGCGAGGTATCCCTCCTGCTCCGCCGCCCGCCAGGCCGCGAAGCTTACCCGGGTGACGTGTTCTACCTCCACAGCCGCCTGCTGGAGCGCGCCGCGAAAGTGACCGCTGACCAGACCGTGGCCGAACAGATGAACGACCTGCCCGCCTCGCTGAAGAGCAAGGTGAAAGGCGGTGGATCCCTGACCGCGCTGCCGATCATCGAAACGCAGGCTGGTGACGTATCGGCCTATATCCCGACGAACGTGATCTCCATCACGGACGGGCAGATCTTCCTGGAGAGCAACCTGTTCCTGAGCGGTGTACGCCCCGCCATCAACGTGGGTATCAGCGTGAGCCGCGTGGGCGGTAACGCGCAGATCAAATCCATGAAGAAAGTGGCCGGTACGCTGAAGCTCGACCAAGCCGCATACCGCGAACTGGAAGCCTTCAGCAAATTCGGTTCCGACCTCGACGCCGCCACGAAGGCCGTGCTCGACAAGGGCGCCCGCAACGTGGAGATCCTGAAGCAAGGGCAGAACAGTCCGATGCGCGTGGAGGAGCAGATCGCCATCATCTACCTCGGCACCAAAGGGCTGCTCGGCAAAGTGCCGGTGCATAAGGTGAGGGAGTTCGAGCGCGAGTTCCTCACCGTGCTGCGCAACAAGCACAGCGATACCCTCGCCGCGCTGAAGAAGGGCGATTACAACGACGCCATCACCGGCACGCTCGAGAAGGTCGGCGCCGACCTCGTGAAGAGCTTCGCCTAAGCCTCAAGCCCGCCGCACGCGATGCCCAGCCTGAAGGAAGTCCGCAACCGGATCGTCTCGGTCAACAGCACCAAGCAGATCACGGCCGCCATGAAGATGGTGAGCGCCGCCAAGCTGCGCCGTGCCCAGGACGCCATCATCCGGATGCGCCCTTACGCCGAGAAACTGCAGGCTATCCTGAGCAACGTGAGCGCCGCGCTGGACAGCAGCGAAGGCACCTACAGCCAGCAGCGGGAGGTGAAGAAGGTACTGCTGGTGGCCATCGTGAGCAACCGCGGCCTGGCCGGTGCCTTCAACACGCAAGTGTTCCGTCTGATCCGCCGCTCGGCCGCCGAATGGCAGGCCAAAGGCGCCACCGTACACGTGCTGCCCGTGGGCAAAAAGGCCTTGGACACCTACCGCCGCAGCCCGCTCTTCAACGCGGAGCTGCCGACGGACCTGGCCCACCTCTTCGATGGTCTCAGCTTCGACAAGGCCGCACCGGTGGCCGAGCTGATCATGGCCAAGTTCGCTGACGGCAGCTACGACCGCGTGGACCTGGTCTACAACAAGTTCAAGAACGCGGCCGTACAAGTGACCACGGAGGAGCAATACCTCCCGATCGCGCCCGCACCGAAGGCCGAGGCCAGCAAGTCCACCAAGGTGGACTACATCATGGAGCCCAGCCGCGAGGAGATCGTGGAAGGGATCATTCCCAAGAGCCTGAAGGTGCAGTTCTACAAGGCCCTGCTGGACAGCCACGCCTCCGAGCACGGCGCCCGCATGACCGCCATGCACAAGGCCACGGACAACGCCGACGCCCTGTTGAAAGGTCTGAAGCTGACCTACAACAAGGCCCGCCAGGCCGCCATCACCAATGAGTACCTCGAGATCGTCGGTGGCGCCGAAGCCCTCAAGGGCTGAGCCGTAGGATCCCCACACCGGATGGCTGGTATCCATGCTCACTAGGATGGTCGTACCATTCCGCGATCCCATCTGCACTTGAGCCTAGCCTAGGGGGGACGCCTTCGAGCACGGGGGCCGATCAGAAGATGAGGTAATTAGATGACCTTCTGGTCCCGCCCTCAAAACACGTTGTCCCTGCGGCTTTGGACCTCTAGTCCCAAATGCCGGGGCTCCCGGATGGCCTCTGCTTGCGATGACGTGGCGGGAACGCACTTTCGATCAGGGGCGTTCATGTCACACTTCGCTCGACCTGATAAAAGGGACGTTCGAGCGGTCACGGTTCGGACGCCTGCGCCAAAGCGCGTCGGCGCACAGGCTCACCGTGACAATGGGGGACGGTAGGGACGACAAGGAGCATATCATCTGAGCCTCTAGCTTCTGATCATCTGATCGGGTATGGCTGAACGCGGACCGCCCCCGCCTCTTTCGAGGCAGGGGCGGTCCCTTGATCGTTCAGGCTCGTGCTCAGTGCTGGATCACCAAACGCTTGGTGATCGACCCGATCACCGGCCGTCAGGTTCACCAGGTACAGCCCGCTGGCCAGGTCCTTGTTCAAGGACAGCACCGTGTTCAGGCTCGTCCCGTTCACGGCCACCGTGGTGCCCAGCACCCGCTCACCGAACATGTTCACCACGTCCACCGTCACCTTCCCGTTGGTCCCTTCCAGCTGGCCCATGCTCAGGTACAGCTCATCCCCTCGGTTCGGGTTCGGCCACAGCAGCAGGTCGCTCGGGCTGGTGCCCGCCACTTCCTCCATCCGCGCGTTGCTCGTGGCGAAGGAGATCTGGCAGGTCGCCCCCACCGGGCAGTAGCTCACACCACCGTCCATGCTCGCCTGCACCGTCACGTCGTAGGTCGCTCCCAACCGGAAGGGCATGTTCGAGTAGATCACCATCGGGTAGGTGCTCTGCACGATGTCGAAGTGCTGGCCCTCGCCCGTGTTCTCGAAGTGGAACTTGTACCGGTTCGCAGACACGTACGTGTTGGTCGCAGCGATGTAGCGCCGCACCGGCTTCGCATAGATCGCGTTGCTCCCGTTGGTGCGAAGGCCCGTCACACCGCAGCTCAGGTTCGACCCGGGGAGGTTCTCCAGTTGCGTGGTGTGGCATTCCGCCGCAACAGGGTCCACTTTCAGGCGGCACGCCGGACCGAAGGGCAGGTTGACCCCTTCCACACGGCCACGTACCCGCACGTTCAGCAGGGTGTTGGCCGGCAGCGGGTTCACCGACCAGGAGGCCAGGCCCAGCTTGGCCGCACGGGTGGCATCTGCGGGCGCGTAGCCACCGCTGGTGGCGTGCGGACGCAGGATGTGGCGGCTGTAGCTCCCGTTGGGGTCGAAGAACCAGAACTCGTAACCGCTGGTGGTCTGATCGCCCACGCCCCACTTGGCGCTTACCAAGGGGTTCACGTTGCAGATGATCATCTCGTTGGCCAGGCGCTCCACGTTGTCGCACTGCGCCGCCGTCAACCCATCGGTGCCCACCGGCGTGGTGAAGCCCTCAGGGCTCTCGCTCACGCTGGTGAAGCCACCTCCGTTGCCCCAGTTGTCGATCACCCGCTTCCCGTTCGCATCGCGCAGCACGTAGCCGCCGTCGGCGCCCATGCCGTTGTTCCCGCTATCCAGCACCCGCAGGGTGAAGTGCCCCGTAGCGGGCAGGGTTACCGGCGTGGTCGTCTCCGTCGGGCTGTGGGTCCCCACCGGGTCGCCATGGGCCACCAGGAAGTTGCTGCCCACCTCACGGATCTCCCAGCTGGTCTCATCCCCATGGTCGGTCTTCAGCTTCAGGCTCCAGTCCACCGTGGGAACTGGCGTGCCGCCGATGCAGTTGCAATCGTCGTCGATCTCTCCGCTCAGGTAGAACGGACCCGCGTTGCAGGGGCCGCCGGGCTCACCGGCCAGGCTCGGGCACAGGTCGATGCAATCCGCGATCCCATCACCGTCCGTATCCGTCGCCACTTGGCAACCGCATACGGTCTCCGCGGTCAGGTCCGGGTTCTCCGGGCAGGCATCCAAGCAGTCCGGGGTGCCGTCGCCGTCCGTATCCACCGTCTTCTTCGTCTCGGTGTAGCTCACCTCGAAGTCGCATTCCTGGCTCCCAACGGGGGCATTGCTGTAGCCGTCCACCACCACGTAGTAGCGCTGGCCGGGCGTCACCTTCCAGGTGGGAACGGTGTTGCGCGTGATCGATTGATTGGGCGGGGTGCCGTAATAGTATTGGTCGTAGTCGAACCACTGGCACGGCAGCAATGCGTTCGCCGCCAGGCTGCTCGCATAGATGCCAACACCTGTGCTGGCACCGCTGTTGCCTCCATTGTCATACTGCTTCGGCAGCACCACCCCGTTCAGGCTCGCATCCAGCAGGATCAGCGCCACGGGCCTGCTCGCAGTAGTGGTGTTCTTCAGGTTCACCTTCACACTGTCGGCGCACTCGCTGGCCACGAACGTGTACCAGGAATCCACCCCGGTGAAGTTGGTGCTCGTCTGCGAAGTACCACTACGCACCATGCGCGCGACGTTGTTGATGTTGCTGTACCCATTGGTGGTGTACCGGTTTCCGGTCCGGACCACGCCATCGGTAAGGGCAATGGCCTCGGTAGAGCCGTTGGCACCCACGCTGAAGGTCCAGTTGGTGGGGCAGGTGGCCGTGCCGTAGCTGTTCTTCGGCACCGCGCGCCAGCCCACCGGGTTGCCCACGCCACCCACCAGGGCCTTCACGGCCGCCGTGGTGTATCCGTTGGGGGTGATCGAGTTGGTGGCCACCGTAGTGAGCGGAGTGCCCGACCCGTTCCAGTAGATGTCGTACGCCGTGGCGCCGAACGCCGCGGGCCAGGTGAACGCGATGTTGTTCGTGTTCACGGCCAAAGTGCTACCGTTGGCTGGGTAGGTCGGGGCCGTTACGCACGATGGAACCCCTGGGCAGTACAGGGTGAACTTCTGGTTACCGACATACGAGCTGTGCGCATCGGCGATCAGGTAGTAGTCACCAGCGGCCAGGCTCGTGGTGTTCAGGCTGGAACCGGCCGCAAGGCCAACACCCACGCAGGTGAACGCCGAGGCCGCGCAACCGCTCGACACCGGAGCGATCGCATAGCCCACCTTCGTTACGCCGTTGGCCGGGATAGTCAGGTTGTGCACCCCTGGCTCGGTCACCGTGAAGCGGAACAACCGCTCCAAGCCCGTGGTTTCAGCTCCTGGGCTGCTGCCCATGCAACTACTGGCGTTGGTGTAGGTGGCGATCGTGTAGGCATCGGTGCCCGACTCATATTGCGTGAACACGTTATCCACCGGCACACCACAGGTGATCACCTGGGCGGCCGAGCAATCCATGCTGGTGGTCAGGCGGGTGAAGAAGCTGTTGGACGAGTAGTCGGTGACATCGCACACTTGGCGCACATACACATCGTAGGTGGTGGTGGGGCTCAGGCCGGTGAGGTTGACCGGCGAGGTAACGTTGCTCATTACCGTGCCGTTGGTGCCCGCCGTGGCGCCGGTTCCCGGCGTAAAGCCCACGGGACCGTATTCAAGCACACAGGGGTGCGTAGTGTTGCCCCAGCTCACGGTGGCCGTGGTGCCGCCGATGTTGGAGAACGTCACCACCGTGGGCACGGGGCAGGGTGCCGGGGAACAGGTCACATTGGCCTTCATGCCCGTGTCGTACGTACCCGCCGAGTAAGCCAGGAAACGCAGGGTGAGGCATCCGCCGGCCACCGAACTGGTGAACGGCCCAGGCAGGTGGCTGTTGTTGTAACCTCCCCCATTCGTCTCGTAGAAGGCGCCGACAGGCAGCGTATTCGCACCATAGGTCTTGGCCGGCAGACCTGAATTGAACTGTGGAGCACTGGTGGTGCTGCCGTCATACACAAGCAGGCCTACCGTACCGTTGCCGCTCCAGCCGAAGCTGAACGTAGTCGGGGTGAGGGTAACCACATCGCCCGCGTTATCGGGGCAAATGGTCACCACGCTATCCTTGGGCGTTGAGTAGGCAGCATAGGTACTGGAAGGGAACAGGTCATACGGCGCTCCACAACCCGGCTTGGTGCGGAAGTTCAGGCCGGGATCGCTCCATGCGCTGGGGTTAGTGCCACCATCGCATACCCCGCGGAAATACGCGGTGTACTGCGTGTTGGGCGTCAGCACACCGGCCGCCGTGGTGGAACTGCCCGTGCTGCTGGTGCCGCTGGTGATGGTCGGGGCGTTCCGGGTGCCTCCATAGGCCACTACCTTATACTCCACGCTGGGCGAAGCGCCCGCATTCCAGCTGAAGCTGGCCGTATGCGCCGCCGTGCTGGTCACGGTCCGGCTGGTGGGCGCAAAACAGGTGGGCGTCGGGGCACAGGTGACGTCTGCGCTCCAACCCGCGCCCGCGGTCCACGAGCCATAGGACATCACCTTCACGGTGAGGCAACCACTGGGCGCCGTGGAGGTGGTGATCGGCGGCTTGGTCGATCCATCCACCGGCAGGCACGGATCCATGCCCCTTGGGTATATCCAGTACCTGTGCCGGCGATAAGCGGCGCGGAGGTATTATCCCCATTATAGATGAACATGGCGGCGTACTGCTGATTGGTCGTCAGCAATCCGTTCCACGTGGTGAACTCGAGGGTGACCACATCACCGGGGTTATCAGGGCAAATGGTATAGGTGGTGGTGAACTGCCCATCCACCAGGGTGTTGACCCCACCGGGGCTGATCCACGTGCTGCCGCAGCCTGGAATGGTCGTGAAGGAAGCGGCATACATCCACGTGCTCTGGTCGCCTCCACCGCAATCGCTGCGCACATAGAGGTAATACTTGATATAGCCGCTCAATCCGGTCACGTTGGCCGTGGTGCCGGCCGTGGTGCCGCTGGCGGCCGGTGAAGGGGTGCCAGGGGCGCCACTGCTGCGCACTTCCCATTGGTAACCATTGGACGGGTTGCTCGTGCTGGCCGTCCAGCTAGAGTCGCCGTGCGGGCCGTGACGTTGCTGACCACTAGGCCAGAAGGCGGCTGGCACCCGCCCGTTGTCACATGGATGGTGTAGTCCTCCACCTGCCCATCATTACCACCACTACAGGCATCGGTCACGTAGCCATACGCTTGTTGGACCACCCGCATGCGGCAATCGCCCGCTGGCGCATTGGCCGGTACGGAAATGCTCCCGGAGACCGATCCGACAGGGGTGATCGTATGGGAACCAAGGTCTTGCCTAGCCTCGAACACGCCGTTCTGATCCCAGTCGAAGAAGACCGAGATATAGTAACCTGAGCTGTAACCATCCGATGTACTTTCAACTGTGATCGGATAGCTGTTGCCGGCCTGCACCTGGCCCACCACGCTGGTGAAATTCTGGAAGTACACGCCGCTGTTGGTGGCATCGCTGGCATTGACGAAGCCGCCGAACTGGACCGAGGTGATAGGGGTCGTTGAGCCAAGGGTGGTCACCATGCAGGGCAAGGTGGTGAAGGAGACCATGGGCCGCCATGCGCTCACGTTGCCACCTCCGCAGTTGGTGCGGATCCAGGCATTGTATTTCGTAGTAACGGTCAGTCCGCTGACGACCGTGCTGTTGCCCGAGGCGCCGCCGGTGAAGGTGGCCGTGTTGGGATCGGTCCCGGTGCTCACGGCCCAGTCCACATTGCCCGTGCCGCTCCAGTTCAGGGTGGCCTGGTTAAAGCTCGGGGTCACGGTCAGGTTCGATACCGCGAGGTAACAAGCGGGAGGCGTCCAGATGAACCTCGTCATATCCGGGCTCGCGACCTGGGTGTAGGCGATCGTCTGGTTGGCCCTCCGAGTATCGTAGGTACCGACATTCGCTGCAAGGGTGTTCAGCTGCTTGAAGCGCTGGGTATACCAGTTCTGGGCGGTTTGGGGGGTGATGCCGGAAAGGTTCGTGTTCGTTTCGGTCCACCCCATGCGCCGGGCCAGGATGGCGCCCGTAACGCCGTTCTGGGTGGCCGTGCGGTTGAACGCATCCGGGGGTACGGTGGCCGAGCTGCCGTTGATGAACATGAACTGGTTGAAGTCGGCCACGCCGGTGCCGCCGTTGCCACCGATCTTGCCGCCCAGGCCGGTCTGGAAGGGCGTAACGGTTTGGGTGGGGGTGGTGGCGGTGCTGCCGCGATAGCACTTGCCGAAACGCACTTCCACTTGGTTGCTGGTCTCGTACAGGCGGATCTGGAAGTTCATGCGGCGGTAGGTGCTCACGTCCGTGCTGGCCACAACGGCCCCGTAGTTGAGCCACTGCACCACGAACACGCGGTTGGGCGCCGTGCCGATGGTCTCGTACCGCAGCTCGGCACCCGGGTAGGAGCTGTTGGTGCTGCTATAAAGGATGGGGACCAGGTTGGTGGTGGCGGCCGTCGTTACGGCGAGCGCGCCCTGCACACCCACGGCCACCACACGGTTGCGGCGGATGTCGTTGTTCAGCACGGCCGTGTTGTCCAACGGCAGGTAGGCGGTGGCAGTCGTATAGCTCGTGTACACCGCCACGGCGTTGTTGGGATCGCCGTTGCCGAGGGCAGCACTTTGGCCGAAGCCGATCCAGCCCTGGGCCGAAATGCCCACGCGGTCGAACGTTGTACCGTTGTAGGTGAAGTTGAACCCGATGGGGTAGCCGGGGCCGTAGCGGAGGGCCGTAGCGGAAGTGGCGGCCACCGTCTTATTGTACCACGCGACATCGCTGGCGTTGGCGTTGGCTGGCGAGGGCGTGGCCCCCGTGAAGCAGGCATTGCCCAGCCAACTGGCCGCCGTGATGGGCGTGGTGGTGCCGCTATAGGCCGTGTAGCCAAGGCCCTTGATGGCGTTGCCACCGGCCGTTACTGCGGCCTGCGTGCCGTCCACCAGCACGGTGCCGCCGGTGATGGCCCCGAAATCGGTCACCGCGTTCTCGTCGGGTTGCACAAGGCCGGTGCCCAGGCCGTCCATGTGCTGGTACGTGAGCGAATACTCGGCCACCGATTGCGCGAAGGCGGAGCCGGTACACAGCGCAAGGGCAACCGCGGCAAACGGTTTGGCCCACGGCCAGGAGCGGTGCTCCCGGCGCTGGAAAAGTGTCGTTCTACAATGCATGTTCGAGGTTTTTGGGGGTTGGAGGGGGCCCGGATGCCGGGCGATGATACAGTGGGGCCGCAAGGCCACCACCGTCAGGGGGTGTGGATACCACCGAACGGGCGGTACAGTAGAAGGGTTCGGCGTTGGATGGCGTATACGCGCTGCAACGGGCTTGGTCGGGAGGGAAGCGGTTGTGGACCGAGAGCTGGGGGTTGAGGGTTAGCGTTACCTAGATGGACCGATCATGAATAGAGAGTGGTATCAATGTTAATGGGTTGCTCAGACGTTATGCAAGAAAAAAATGTTTTTCAATACCAGGCAACCCTGCTACCAGGATCACGACACGCGCTTTGTGGATGATCAGATGATGTGCTCCTTGGGGTCCCGAACCACCACCGTGCACGGTGAGCCTGTCGGACCGTGACGCTTGTGCGCCGACGCCGCAGCGGCTACGCGAAGGCGATGCAAGCATCCGAACCGTGTTCTGAGAACGGGATCGGCGGATCATCTGATCCTCTGCTCGGAACTCACTGCTTCATCAGCTGCGCGGAGCCCAGCGGGCTGCCAGTGGGCGCGAGCACCTGCACCTGGTAAGGCCCGGGGGCCAGTTCGGCCAGGCCCATGGTGTACCGGAACGCCCCTTGCTCGGCAGCGGTGGTCTCTGCATGCACCACACGCCCCACCGCATCGGTCACCACCACTGTAAGGGAGCCGCTGGTGGGCAGGTCCATCATCAGGTCCACCTGTCCAGTGGTGGGGTTGGGAAAGAGCTGGGGCCGGGTGGATCGATCGTCCATCACGGCCACCACAGTGGAACTGAGCTGGAACGCGCCGTCGTGGTCCACCTGGCGGAGGCGGTAGTAGTTGGGGCCCGGGAAGGGGTGCTCATCCGTGAAGAGGTAGTCGGTGCGCTGCTGCGCTTCCCCCATGGCGCTCACCACGCCGATGGGGGAGAAGTCCTTCGCATCGCGGCCGCGCTCCACCACGAAATGGCTGCTGTTGTGCTCGGAGGCAGTGGCCCAGTGGACGTCGATCACACGGTCCCGCACGCTGGCATCCAGGGTGAGCAGTTCCACCGGGAGCACCAGGGGGGTACAGCCCATCAGGTTGGTGTTGGAGATGCCGGAAGGCTCGGCATACAGGGTCCAGCGCATGGTGTAGACCACGGTGCCATTGCTTGTGCTGCGCACCACGGCGATCAGGTAGGCATGGTCGGCCGTTACGGGGAGCGGAGCGAGCCACCCCCACCCGCCGCTCGCCTCCTGCTGGGTGGCGGGCAGGGGCATGCCCGGGGCCCATTGGGACGTCAATCCGGTGGATGCGTTCACCCGGGCACTGCTACATCGCACCGGCGCACCGGGCGGTGCGCAGATGTAGTCCGCGTTCACGTTGGGCATGCTGGGCATGTAGGTGATAGTCCCGGCATCCCAGACGGCGAAATCCAGGTCGATGCCGCTGTAATCGAAGGAGAAGGCCACAGTGCCGTCGGTGATGGGCCGGAAGATGAGCCAGGTGATGCCTCGGTCCTCAGCACCGGTGCCCAGGCAGCCCATGTTGGCCCCGGTCAGGTCATAGGTGTTACCCGTGGGGATGGAATCGACGGATTGTTGGGTGACATTGTTGGGTGCGCACACCGTGCGGGCGCCCAGGCAGTCCGAACTGCGCCGCGGCAGCTGGCAGGCATTGGTCAGCGTGAAGGTATCCGGGTTCTCCCGCCCTGGGCCGAATTCGCCCGTGCCCATGCTCCGTACCCAAAGCCGGGCCGGATCGACCCAGCCGGGTCACTTGGATGATGCGCCGACCGACGGTGGCGTCGTTAGAATACTTGAAGACAACGGTGGCCCCGATGGGGATCGCTACTAGGAACAGCTCGGAAGCATCCCCGGAGGAAGTCGCGTAGGTGACCGGAGCCCCTCCATTGATCGACACATCCGTGAATTGCTGGCCTACAGTATTCTCTGCCCACAGGTCGATCAGGTAGAAGCAGGAGCCGGCGGGGGGGATGGGCTCGCTGACGCAGACCTTGAAGGTGCCTTGGTAGGTGTTCGCGCTGCTCTCGCTCCAAACGCGGATGTAGTAGGTCTGCCCCGGCTCCAGGCCGGTGCGGATGATGCGGGCGCTGTTCCCGATTCCTCTCCGGTCGTCGCATTGGATCAGGGTGAAGCGGCCGTTGCACCCGTGGGTGGGGTCGCTGGGAGAGGCGCCGGTGGTGTAGAGCGCCATGGCCGGGTCGGCGGGGAAGGTCGTGCCGCCGGTGGCCTCGATGAAAACGGTGCCGCTGGCGGGGGCCTCGAAGGAATACCACGCGTCCCGGGAGTTGTCGCTGAAGTTCCCGCAAGAAGGCTTGGGGACGCCCGGGCCGGGGGAGCTGCAAGCGCCGAAGTTGCCGACGACACCAACGGTACTGGGGTCCACCGGGCAGGGCCCCGTGGTGACGGTCAGGTGCTCGGCGTTGCAAGGCTGGCTCATGTCAGGCGTGGACCCCGCTATCGCCTTCCAGTAGAGGCGGATGTTCCCGTAGCGCCGGGTGGTCGCCTGCGCGGCCTTCACTGAGTGGACCCGCAGGTAGAGGGTGGCCCCTGGAGGGAGGCACTTGATCGACCATCACGCTGGTGAACGTGCTGGGCGGAGCACCCACGAAGGCGCCCACCTGCCGGAACTTGGAGAGGTCCGAAGCGCTTGGGGAAAGGTAGGCGCTCACCGCGATGTAGTCGGTCCGGTTGGACGAAGTGCCGTCCTGCGCCATGTACACCTGCAGGTTGCCCGAGGTGGGCACGGTGAGCTTCACCCATAGGTCCCCGCCCATGTAGGCGGAGGAATCGTGGAGGAAGCCCGCTTCCTCCTTGGCGAAGGCATAGCGGACGGTATCCACATTGGCAAAGTCCGGCGAAACCGGATCCGTGGTGCGGGGGAGCAGCAGGGGAGCGTCGGCCGGGGTCTCGCCCGCACCCCTAGGCTTCATGCTGGTTACTTTCTGGCCCTGCACGCAGAGCTTGAAGTTCTTGTTGGAAGGGGGCGTGCCACTATCCCACACGCGGAGGTAGAGGTTGTAGCCCGTGTGGAGGTAGTCGTTCACCTCTAGGGAGGCTAGGGCGGCGGCGTTGCTTCCCCCGATGGCGCAATCCAGCAAAGTGAAGGGGCCTGCGGCACTGGGGGCCTCGTACACGGCCATGGCCCCGGTCAGCAGGTCGGGTGCGGTGCCCGAGGCCAGCAGGGTGAACCGGTAGCTGGTGGCCACGGTCTGGGGCACCAGCCGGAACCATACATCGTTGCTGGCCGCGTAATTACCGCACACTGGCAGGGCTAGTGGGTAGGTGGTATTGCCCGCCCATGTGATGCCCGTGGACGTGGCCCCCGACAGGGTGAAATAGCTGGAGGCAGGGTTCATGGTGCCGTAGGGCGCACCGCACGAGGTGGGGAATGGCGTAGAGAGGGAGGCGAGCGTCTGGCCATTGGTGGTGGCGTAGGTGAGGGTCGAGGCATCCGAGGGGTTGTCCGTGGCCTGCGCCTGCGCCCGCATGGCGAACAACCCCATGAGCAGGCACAGGATGAGGCCGGACCATTGCCCACGCGCGGCTTGCGCTGCTCGATCGGGATGGAAGCGAAGGGTCATCAGCTTCATGGGAGTAGCATTTTCAGAAGTGAGCCGTGCCGAAGGCATGTCCATCCGGGACATTGATACAAGTTTAACTGCAAATGGATCGATCTCCTACTGAATGCCAACGACTCGGGATGGATCCTTGTCCGAAGGAATCGGGCCCTGATGCATGACGTCTATTCGCTTGGATGGGTTGGCTAGGCGCTCTCGAACTGTCACGGTGAGCTTGGTGAACCGTGTTATGTCGAAGCGGGACAGGAACGCCCCGGATCGGAACCTCACCGCTCAGCTTCACTCGAACGGTCCGTTGGAACCTGTCGCGAGGATGCCCCGTTGAACGGTCCACTCTGACCGATGGACCATGAACAAGTGGATGCTTTGGGGATCGCTGCTGATCGCGGCTCCCGCCTTTGCCCAGGACGTTGATCCGGCCGATGCCAGCGCCCGCGCTGCCACGGACGCCACACTGGAGCTGGTCTCCTTCACCGCGGAAAGCGCCGGTGCCGAGGGTGTGCGCCTGCATTGGTCCACCCTTTCCGAGCGCGCCAACGTGTTCTTCGTCGTGCAGCGCTCTTCCAATGGCATGACGTGGGAGACGGCCCTGGGCACCCCCGCTACCGGCCGCAACGGCCACACCACCTACACCATCGTGGACCCACATCCGTTCGAGGATGTATCCTACTACCGGCTACTGTCGCTGGAAGGCGGCGAATCCACCGAACTGTCCGACGTGTTCGCGGTGGACCATCACCGGGCCTCTGCCTTGCTGATCCAGAACGGAACGGTACCGGGCCGCTTCGTGGTCACCGCCGATGGCCGGTTGACGGACGTGAAATTGCTGAACGACCGCGGGCAGTTCATTCCCCTGCCCCTTGACGTGCAGCCCGGCCTCGTGCGCGTGAACGCCGAACAGCTGGCCCCCGGCACGTATTACGTGCAGGCCGTGGTGGACGGCAACCCCGTGCTGCGTTCCGTCCTGTTCACCGGCAGCGCTGTCATCGGCGGCTGATCCTGTCCGGGCCCCCTACCCTGCTTTGGACAAGCCGGCGCGGTCCAGCAGGAACGCATAGATCGATCGCCACTTCCTTCAGGCGCTCGAAGCGCCCGCTGGCGCCGCCATGGCCCGCCTCCATGTTCGTCCACAACAGGATCGGTGAGGGGCCTTGCTGGTGCTCGCGCAGCCGCGCCACCCACTTCGCCGGTTCCCAATACTGCACCTGGCTGTCGTGGAAGCCCGTGGTGACGAGCAGGGCGGGATAATGCGCGTCATGCACATTGTCATAGGGCGAATAGCTGAGCATGCGGGCGTACGCCTCTTTTTCCTTGGGGTCGCCCCACTCGTCGAACTCGCCGGTGGTGAGCGGGATGCTGTCGTCGAGCATGGTGCTCACCACGTCCACGAACGGCACCTCGGCCACCGCGGCGTTCCAGAGATTGGGGCGCAGGTTCAGCACGGCGCCCACGAGCAGGCCACCGGCGCTGCCACCCATGCAGGCGAGCCGCGCGGGGTCCGCATAGCCCTGGGCCACCAGGTGTTCCGCGCAAGCGATGAAGTCCGTGAACGTGTTCATCTTGTGCTCCATCCGGCCGTTCTCGTACCACCCCCGGCCAAGTTCCTCGCCCCCGCGGATGTGCGCGATGGCGAACACGTGGCCGCGGTCCAGCAGGCTCAGGCGCGCGCTGCTGAAGTTGGGCTCCACGTTGATGCCGTACGAACCGTAGCCATAGAGCAGCAGGGGTGCCCGGCCGTCCAGGGGCGTGTCCTTCCGGTACACCACGCTGATCGGCACGCGCACGCCGTCCTTCGCCGTGGCCCAGAGGCGCTCGCTGCCGTATAGCGAGCCATCGAAGCCGCCCACCACTTCCTGTTGTTTCAGCAGCGTCTGTTCCCGGCTGAGGAGGTCATACTCGAACACGCTGCTCGGCGTGGTGAGGCTGGTGTAGCCATAGCGGAACTTGTCGGTGTCCCACTCCGGGTTGGTGCCGCCGTAGGCCACGTATACCGGATCCTTGAAGGCGATGCGGTGCTCCTCGCCGGTGCTGATCCGGTGTACGCGCAGGTCCACCAGGCCGTTGCTGCGTTCGGTAAGCACCCAGTGGTCCCGGAACACGTCGAGGTCCTCCAGCAATACGTCATCGCGGTGCGCCACCACTTCGGTCCATGCGCGCTTCGCGGTGTCGTTCTCGGGGCACTCCATCATCCGGAAGTTCTTCGCCCCCCAGTTGGTGAGGATGTAGAAGCGGCCGGGAGCATCCGCGGTGGCGCGCACGTGCAGGATGCTGTACTCATGCTCGGGCTCCCGCGGGATGAACGGCGTGAAGGTGCCCAACGGCTCGTTCACCGGCAGCAGCAGGTTGTCGCTGCTGAGCGTGCTTTCGGAATTGATCGATCACGAACCGGTCCGAGCGGCTTCGGTACACCTCGCAGGAATACGCCGCGTCCTTCTCGTGGTAGACCTCCACGTCCTGTTCCTGGCCGGTGCCGAGGATATGCCGGAACACCTTGTAGCTGCGCAGCGTGCGGTCCTTGCGCGCATAGAAGAACGTGCGGTCATCGGCCCATGCGCCGCCGCCACTGGTGTGGGTGATGGTGTCCGCCAGGTCCTCGCCGGTGCGCAGGTCGCGGAAACGCACGGTGTACTGCCGGCGGCCCACGGTATCCACGCTGTATGCCGCGATGCCGTTGCCTGGGCTGATCTCGAAGTCGCCGAGGTCGAAGAAGGTATGCCCTTCGGCCAGCTTGTTCTCGTCGAGGATGTCGGTGAGCTCCGCTGGCGTCACGTCCTTCTCCACGCCCACCGGCGCGCGCATGTGGATGGCGTACTCCCGGCCCTCTTCATAGCGTGAACCGTACCAGTAACCGTTCTCGCGGTACGGCACGCTCATGTCGGTTTCCTTGATGCGCCCCTTCATCTCCTGGAACAGCTTCGCGCGGAGCTCCTTCATCGGCGCGAGCATCTGGTCGGTGTAGGCGTTCTCCGCGTTCAGGTGGTCGATCACCTTGCGGGTGTGCGCATCGGGCACGCGGGCTTCGCGCTGGGCTTCGCTGAGGCGCATCCAGGCATAGGGGTCCATGCGCTGGCGGCCATGCTCGTTCAGGAGGTGCGGCTCCTGGGCCGCAACGGGAGGGATGGGTTCCACGGTCTGCTTCTTCGGGATCGGTGCATGCACGGTGGTGACGGCGGCCGTCCTATGCCACGGGCCGGATGGGGCCTTGCCTGCGAGGGGCGCAAGGTAGGATGCGTCCTCAGCTCAACGCAGCACGGCGCGCAGTACCTCCGGGGAGCGCAGCTCGCCGAACCCGGGCAGGTGCAGGCGGTAATAGAGCAGCAGGCCATCCAGCATCGCACGGCGGTGCGGGGCCGTATGCGGGACCGGCGCACCGTGGTGCAGGGGACGGTCCATCAGCCAGGCCAGCTCTGCCGCCAATGCCGGGTCCAGGCAGAACTCATGTGGAGGCATACCGCGGAAGAACTGTCCTTCCCGCAGGTCGAAGCGGTCCTCCCCTTCCTCCGGCGGCTCCGGGAAGAACCCGAGGTGGCGCGCCAGATGCACGAGGAAGCGGTTGGGGAGATCGGCCAGCTCAGGCCAATGGTCCAGGGCCTCCAGCGCTTGTTGCACGAAGGCGAACGTGGCGGGATCGGCCGCCTCTTCGCGCAGCGTGCGGTAAAGCACCTCCTGCACGAAGAGAGCAAAGGCCGCGCGCAGCGGGTCCTCCCCCAGCCGCAGGTACGGCCGTTCCGCGCGCACCTCGCGCACCTGCTGGAGGTCGCGTTCGGGCACTTCGTTCACGACCAGTTCCAGGCGGCCCAGCGGTTGCAGCAGCGCCTCGCGCACGCCGCCCTTCCCACCGGCGCGCACGGCGTACGACCGCAACCCGAAGGCCTCCGTGTAGGCCTTCAGCACGGTGGTGCGATCGCCATGGCGCACGGTGCGGAGAACGACGGCGCGCGTGGTGTGCAGCATCGTGGCCGGCTTCGGGCGGTGGGGGCCGCTCAGCGGATCGACCAGCACCTTGGTGTTGCAGTTGTATGCGCCCGTGGGGTCGGAAGCGAGCACCAGGTACACGCCCGTGCCTACCCGCTTCCCTTCCATATCGATGGCGGGCCAGATGGCCTGTCCACCGTGGGAGATGGTGCGATACACGAGATTGCCCGCCATGTCGGTGATGCGCACGTCGCTGTCGCGCAACAGCCCGGTGATGGCCACTGGCCCGGTATAGGTCTCGCGCACCGGATTGGGGAACACCGTGGCGCAATCCGCGGTGAGCCCGCCTTCGGTGGCATCGCCGCGGTAGCTCAGCAGGCCCTGATCAGTGCCGATGAACACCTCCCCGCTCGTGGCATCGATCCCCAGGGTGGTGATGTTGTTGCTCGGCAGGGGGCTGTTGGCCATGGTGAAGTGCTGGACCTGCTCGGTGCCGTCCGCCGATACGAGGTAGAGACCGCTGTTCTGGGTGCCGAGCCACTTGCGGTTGGCACCGTCCACGGCGATGGCGCTCACCGCCTCGGTCTCCAGGAGGATCTGTACGTTGCCGTCCTGCTCGATCAGGATCTGCTGCGCATCGAAGTTCTGGCCGGAAAAGACCTGGTCGGGGTTGTAGAAGACCGCAATGCCTTTGCCCGTGCCTACCCATATCCGCTCGTCCTTGTCCTCGGCCACGGAGAACACGTCGGCGGAGGGAAGCTTGCCCTGCCCGTCGAAGGTGGTGATCACCTTGTAATGGTCATCGGAGGCGTCCGTGGGCGTGCCGCCATCGCTGAACACGAGCAGGCCGTTGCCGCGCGGGCGGATGATCCACTTGTACCCGTTCTGCGCACTGATGAGGTCGCTCAACAGCGTGTTGCCGCCGAGCACGTTGCCCGGATTGAAGGAACGCCAGGTGCCGTTGCGCATCCGCACGCTGATCGGGTTGTTGCAGTTGCTGTTGGTCACCCACAGGTTGCCGTCCTCATCGAATACGCTGCCCCCTACCTCCACCACGCCATCGTTAGCATAGGCGGCATACAGTTGCAGGGAGCTGTTGGTGGCGTTGTAGATGGTGCTTACGTGCCCGTTGCGGAATTCGAGCACCCCATCGTCCCAACTGCCCACGTAGGCGTGTCGCGGATCATCGGAATCGATCGCCACAGCGAGGATGTCGTTCACCGTTCCGCCATAGGTATTGGCCCCACTGGCGAAAAGCGGATCATTGAAAAGGTCAGTGGTGTTCCATTGCCCATCCAGCAGGTAATGCACGCCGTCCTTGCGGTAATCATTGCCCCAGTTGCCGGGCACGGACCCCGTGGCCACATAGACCGCGCCGCCAGAACAGGCGATGCGGTAGGTGCTGGTGTTCTTCGGACCATTCGGATAGTACCGCTGGCCCGCATCTCCGTTGAAGGCGTATCGCACCAGGCCCCAACTGTCGCTGGCTACCCATGCGCCGCCGGTCGTGCCACTGATCACCATGCGCGGGGCCAGCTGACCCCCCCTACCCTGTCGGCGAACATCGTTTGCGACAGCCCCTCATCGAACTCATGGAAGGTGTTCAGATGCGTTACCATCAGGCGGTGGCCGTCCTGCGACACCTTGAGGGACAGGTTGCGATTGTCGTAGACCGATCCGAAGCGTTGCCAGGCACCATCCCAGTAGAACACCGTGTCGCGCTGCTGATCATTGCTCAAGCGGAAGTTCACCATCAGCCGGCCGTTGAACGAAACGGCCGCGGTGAAGGGCCCGTTGGGCCGGGGTATATCCATCCGCTTGCGCCAGCTGGTGAACGCCGCCAGGTTCGGGTTGCCGCGCCAGGCCGAGAAGAGCCCTTTCGCCGTGGCCGCATAGATCGAATCGCCGTGGAAGACCAGATCGTTCACCTGCACCTGCGAGGCGTTGGGGCCGATCATCCAGGTATCGCGCACCTCCCTGCGCTGCAGGTCCATCTGCACGATGCCGAACCCGCAGCAGAGGTAGGCCTGCCCATCGCGGCAGACGATGTTGTAGATGCCCTTGTCGCCCATCAGGCTGCTGCGCTTGATGTCGCCGAGGTTGTCGGCGCGGCCATTGCGGACCATGTCGAGGTTGCCGTTGCTGTAGCCCACCAGCAGCGCCCCCAGGTCCGCGCTCCATCCGATCGAGCGGATGTTCACGTCGCTGAGCACGTTCACCTTGGTCATTCGCTCCATCCCATGGTCCTGCGGATCGAAGGAGAACACCGCGTTGTTGGTGGCGCAGTACACCTTGCCGCCGCCTTCCACTACGGCCATGGCCCTGCGGTAGGGGAAGTGGTCGCGCCAATGACCGATGGCCACCTGGGCCACCACCTGCGGGGCCAGCACGATCACCAGGGCCCATGCGCACATCGCTCGTCTGCTCATCGATCGGTCCGTTCAAGCCTTGCAACAACGTGTCGGCAGGGCGATCGGTATGCGCAAGGTAGCCCTGGAGAATGAACGCCCCGGAAAGACCGGGGCGTTCGTTGGGTGAGGTCGCGTGCGGATTCGAACCGCAGTAGCAGCTTTTGCAGAGCTGTGCCTAGCCACTCGGCCACGCGACCATCAAAGCGGCCCGCGAAGATAGATGGATCGGCGTTACGCCCTTTCCCGGCAAGCGCTGGTCCGGATCCCTCCGGCGGATGACCTGCGGGCGTCCAAGTGGGATCGTTGGATGGCATCACCCCTCAAGGGTGAAGGCGACGTGCTCCACCGAGCCCGGGATGGGCGGATGCTCCTTCACCAGATGGACGCGCCAGACATGGCCTCCGCCCCATTCGGCCTTCAAAGCGTCCAGGATGCGCCGCGCCGCATGCTCGATGAGCGCCGAGCGCACGGCCATCTGCTCCTGCACGATCGCGGTAACGCGGCTGTAATCGATGGTGTCGCCCAGCCGGTCCGTGGCCTCGGCCTTCGCAAAGTCACCGCGCACGGCGACATCCACGCGGTAATGCCCGCCGATGCGGCCCTCTTCGCTCAGGCAGCCGTGGTAGGCGTACACCTGGATGCCGTTGACCTCGATCAGGCCCATGCTTGGCAGGTCTCCAGTCCAGCGCGCAGGCGCGCCACCACTTCCTCGCGGCCCAGCAGGGCGCTCACGTCGAACATGCCCGGACCCTGCATGCGCCCCGCCACGAAGAGGCGGTAGAGCGGCATCACCTGCCCGATCTTCAGGCCATGGGCCTGCAACACCTCGTTGAAGGCCGCTTCCAAGGATGCTGCGCCGAACGGCGACACGCCGCCGAGCTTCGCGATGAACGCGTCCAGCGCCGGCCTGGCCTCGGGCTTCCAGCGCTTCTTCAGTTCCTCCATCCCCGCGGCGTTATCCTGCAGCGGGGAACCGTGGAGGAAGAGGTAGGTGCCTTCGAGCATGTCGTCCACGAAGGTGGCGCGCTCCTTCAGCAGCGCGGCCGCAGCGGTGGCGCGTTCGGCCGTCGTGTCGATCCCCTTGTCCTTCAAGCGCGCCATGAGCTGCGCGCCGAGCTCGGCATCGGGCCGCATGCGCAGGTACTGCTGATTGAACCACTTGGTCTTCTCGGGATCGAACTTGGCCCCGCCCTTGTGTACGCGGTCCAGGTCGAACAGCCGCGTGAGCTCCTCCTTGGACATGATCTCCTGGTCCGTGCCCGGGTTCCAACCCAGCAGGGCCAGCATGTTCACGAACGCCTCGGGATAGTAGCCGCGCTCGCGGTAGCCGCTGCTCTTCTCGCCGCTGGTGGGGTCGGTCCAGTTCAGCGGGAATACCGGGAACCCGAGGCGATCGCCGTCGCGCTTGCTCAGTTTGCCGTTGCCGTCGGGTCTCAGGATCAGCGGCAGGTGCGCGAAGGCCGGGCGCTCCCAACCGAAGGCCTCATAGATCAGCACGTGCAGCGGCGCGCTGGGCAGCCATTCCTCCCCGCGGATCACGTGCGTGATGCGCATCAGGTGGTCGTCCACGATGTTCGCCAGGTGGTACGTGGGCATGCCATCGCTCTTGAACAGCACCTTGTCGTCGATGTTGGCCGTATGCACCACCACCCATCCACGGATGGCGTCCTCGAAGCGCACTTCCACGTTGCGTGGCACCTTCAACCGGACCACGTGCTCATCGCCGCGCGCCAGGCGCTCCTTGGTCTCGTCGGCGCTCAGCGTGAGGCTGTTCTTCATGTGCTCGCGCGTCACCGCGTTGTAGGCGGGCGCCGATACGCCCGCCGCCTTCAGGCGCTCGCGCATGGCCTCCAGTTCCTCCGGCGTATCGAACGCGTAGTAGGCCTTGTCGGCGGCGATCGAGCTGGTCCGCATAGCCCTTGTACAGGGCCTTGCGTTCGCTCTGGCGGTAAGGGCCGTCCGGGCCGCCCGTCCAGGGGCTTTCATCCGGCACCAGGCCGCACCAGTCCAACGCCTCGCGGATGTATTCCTCCGCACCGGGCACGAACCGCGTCCGATCGGTATCCTCGATGCGCAGCAGGAACTGCCCGCCATGCTTGCGCGCGAACAAGTAGTTGTATAAGGCGGTGCGGACCCCGCCCATGTGCAACGGGCCGGTGGGGCTGGGGGCGAATCGGACGCGTACGCTCATCGTTCAGCGATACCGCGGCCGGCACAGCCCTTCGTGGGCGGCCGATGCGGGGCGCGAAGGTAACGCGGAGCCCCCGCGCCATGGGCGGGGACGGACGGACCACACGACCGGTCAGATCTGAACGCCCTTCAACAACAAGCGCTGCCAGGCGGTATGCCGGCGCAGGTAGGTCTTCACATACGGGCAATAGGGCACCAGTTTCAGCCCCTGCGCTTCGATCCGGTGCAGCACCTTTTCGGTGAGCACGGAGGCCACGCCCTGGCCTTCAATCGCGGCCGGCACCTCCACATGCGTGAGGAAGATGCGGTCGCCCTCCCGCTCATACTCCATGCGGGCACGGTACCTGCCCACCTGCAGCACGAACTGGCGATCGTCCGGTTCGTCCGTCAACGGCAGCGCTTGCAGGGCCTCGGGGGTAAGGGGGGTGTTCTTGGTGGCCACGGACACAAAGGTACCAAAGCCTTGCCGGAGGATCGGCACACGATGGACGCCTCCTCCAGTATGGGCGGGAAGGCGGCTGCGTGCAGGCCCGGAAGGGAGGTCCCACCGGCGGAACCCGTAGGAACTAACAACGCTTTTAGCATTTGTTCACACCGGCCCGGGTGAACGGGCTGCTACCTTGGATGTACAATTGCACGGACGGCGCGGTCGTTGTGTACCGGTGACCGCCCCATCACCCATGGCCTCGGACCACGACCTGCTCATCGCCAAGCTGGATGCCTTCATCCGGAAGTACTACAAGGACCGCCTGATCCGCGGGGTCTTGTACAGTGCGGGGTTGCTGGTGCTTTTCTTCCTCTGCGCCTCGCTCACCGAATACTTCGGCCGCTTCGGCACCACCGTGCGCACCGTGCTCTTCTGGGCCTTCATCATCGCTGCGCTGGCCGTGGTGGTGCGGTTCATCGTGCTGCCGCTGATGAAGCTGCTCCGCCTGGGGCCGGTGATCTTCGCACGACGAGGCCGCCCGCATCGTGGGGGCGCACTTCGCCGAGGTGAAGGACAAGCTGCTGAACACCCTCCAGCTCCGCGAACAGGCCCATGGCGATCCCGCGGGCCGCGCCCTTATCGAGGCCAGCATCGCCCAGCGCAGCCGTGAACTGTCGCCCGTGCCCTTCGCCGCCGCAATCGACCTCACGAAGAACCGCCGTTACCTCCGCTATGCGCTGCCCCCGCTCGCCGTGCTGCTCGTGCTGCTCTTCGCCGCGCCCAGCCTCATCACCGAGCCCACCAAGCGCATCATCGGGCATGGCCGCGCCTTCGAGCCCGAAGCGCCCTTCCGGTTCGTGGTGCTGGACAAGGACCTCTCCGTGCCCGAGCAGGAGGACTTCGAACTGCACGTGGAAATGCAGGGCGATGCCGTGCCGCAACAGGTGGACCTGGAGGTGGGCGGCAAACGCATCCCGCTGGTGAAGCAGGACGCCGTCCGGTTCATCCACCGCTTCCGCAACGTGCAGGAGGCCGTGCATTTCCGCCTCGCCGCCGAAGGGTTCCACAGCGCGGACTATACCCTGTCCACCGTACCCAACCCGGCGCTGCTCGACCTTACCCTGGCACTGGACTATCCCCCATACTTGGAACTGCCGAAGGCCGTCACCAGCAACACCGGCGACGTCACCGTTCCGGCCGGCACCCGCATCACCTGGACGGCGAACACGCGCAGCTCCGACCGGCTCGACCTCGCCTTCGACGACACCACGTACGCCCTCTCCCCGCAGAGCGCGGACCGCTTCTCGGCCAGCCGCCGGTTCCTGCAAGGGCACACCTATGCGCTGATACCCGGCAACGGCGACCGCAAGGCCGCCACGCCGCTCCAATACCGCGTGGAAGTGGTGCCGGACCTCTACCCCACCATCGCCATGGAGCAGAAGGCCGACAGCACCGCGCCCAAGCGCCTGTATTTCAAAGGCGACATCAGCGATGACCACGGCTTCAAGCGCCTGGCGTTCCACTACCGCTTCGCAAGCGGAGGCGACAGCACGGCCGTGGACCAGCGCGAAGGCACGAAGGACATCGCGGTGGATGCCAGGACCCTGCGCCAACCCTTCTTCCACTTCTGGGACGTGACGGACCTGCGCCTTCTGCCCGGCGACAAGCTCGAATACTGGTTCGAGGTGTGGGACAACGACGGCGTGAACGGCAGTAAGAGCGCGCGCAGCACCACGCTGGTGTTCGAGGCGCCCACGCTGAAAGCGCTCGCCGAGAAAGAGGACCGCCAGGCCGAGGCCCTCAAGGACCAGTTGAAGCAGAGCATCTCGGAAGCGCAGCAACTGCAACGCGACCTGGACAAGATGCGCCGGGACCTGCTGGACAAGAAGGAACTGAACTGGCAGGACAAGCAGAAAATGCAGAACGTGCTCGACCGCCAGAAGGAACTGCAGCAGCGGATCGAGAAGACCACCGAGCAGCTCAAGCAGGACCAGGTCGAGCGGCAAAGCTTCCGCGAGGTCGATGAGCGGATCCTGCAGAAACAACAGCAGGTACAGGAGCTCTTCGAGAACGTCCTCAGCGAGGAGATGAAGAAGCTCTACGAGCAGGTGCAGGAGATGATGGAAAAGCTCAACAAGGAGCAGCTCCAGGAGAAGATGCAGGACATGAAACTGGGCCAGGAGGACATCGAGAAGGAACTCGACCGCGCCTTGGAACAGTTCAAGCAGATGGAGGTGGAACAGAAGGCCCAGGACATCGCCGATCAGCTGGAGAAGCTGGCCGAGGACCAGAAGAAGCTGAGCGAGGAGAGCAAGGACAACAAAGGCGACAACGCGGACCAGCAGAAGAAGCAGGACGAGTTGAACAAGGCGTTCCAGGACGTGCGCAAGCAGCTGGACGAACTGGAGAAGAAGAACAGCGAGCTGGAGAACCCGATGGACCTGCCCAAGACCGAGGAACAGGAAAAAGCCATCGAACAGGAACAGCAGCAGAGCAGCGAGCAACTGCAGAAGAAGCAGGACAAGAAGGCCGCCGAAAGCCAGCAGAAGGCCGCCGAGCAGATGGAACAGCTCGCCTTCCAGATGAAGAGCGGCATGCAGCAGAGCCAGCAGGAACAGCAGGAAGAGGACATGGACGCCCTGCGCCAGCTGCTGGAGAACATCGTGCAGTTGAGCTTCGACCAGGAGGCCGCCATGACCGACCTGGCACGGACCGCCCCCCGCGATCCGCACCTGGTGGACATCGGGCGACAGCAGAAGAAGCTGCGCGACGACGCCAAGGTGGTCGAGGACTCGCTCTTCGCGCTCAGCAAGCGCGTGCCCCAGCTGCAGTCCGTGGTGAACAGCGAGATGAACCTGGTGAACGCCAACATGGACCAGGCCCGCGAGCACCTGGCCGAGAGCCGCGCCAACGACCGCGCGAAGCCGATGGCCGCGGACAAGCAGCAGCGCGCCATGACCTCGTTGAACAACCTTGCGCTGCTGCTGGACGAAGCGTTGCAGCAGATGCAGGAACAGGCGCAGAGCATGCCCGGCTCCGGCTCATGCACCAAGCCCGGTGGCAAAGGCAGCAGCCCCGGCGATAGCAAGAAGATGCAGCGCATGAAAGCCCAGCAGGAAGCCTTGCAGAAGCAGCTGGAGCAGATGAAAAAGGAGATGGAGAAAGGGCCCAACAAGGGGCAGAAGCCCGGGGAGCAGAACCCCGGCGGCATGGGCCCCGGCATGAGCCAGCAACTGGCGCAGCTCGCCGCGCAGCAGGCCGCCATCCGCAAGGAGATGCAGCGCATGGCCCAGGAGCTGAACAAGGACGGCAGCGGCGCCGGCAACGGCCTGCAGAAGCTGGCCGAGCAGATGGAGAAGAACGAGAAGGACATCGTCAACAAGCGCATCGACCAGGAGACCCTGAAGCGCCAGCAGGACATCATGGTGCGCATGCTCGAGGCCGAAAAGGCGGAGCGTGAACGCGAGCTCGACCAGAAGCGCGAAAGCAACGAGGGCAAGGACCGCGACCACCCCGATCCGGCGCGTTTCTTCGAATATCAGCGGAGCAGGCAACGCGAAGCCGAACTTCTGCGTACAGTGCCCCCCGGCCTGAAGCCCTACTACAAGGCCCGCGTGGATCAGTATTTCGATACTTTTGACCGACCCTGAGCACACCGATGGGAGCATTGACCGAGGACCTGCAATTCACCCAGCGCATCGACTTCCCCGCGAAGGCCGAGAACATCGCGCTGGCCGAGAAGCTCATCGACGAGGCATGCTCCAAGCACGAGGTGCATGAAAGCCACTACGGCAACATCCTCATCGCGCTCACCGAGGCGGTGAACAACGCCATCCACCACGGCAACCGCCTGGACCCCTCCAAGCAAGTGGGCCTGGGCTACGAGGTGAAGGACGACCGGATCATCTTCCAGGTGAGCGATGAAGGACCGGGGTTCGACCACGATCACCTCCCCGACCCCACCGACCCGCAGAACATCGAGAAGCCCCACGGCCGCGGCGTGTTCCTCATGCGCGCGCTGGCCGACAGCGTGGAGTTCTTCGACAACGGGGCCACGGTGGTCATGGCCTTTAGCCGGCAACCGGTGCAGGAGTGATGTCCGCCAGCGGCGACATCGGTTTCATCGTCCAGCAGGTCCCCGACGCGTTCCGCGACCGCAACGCGCTGCGCAAATGGCTGCGCCGCGTGGCGCAGGACCATGGCACCCGCGTGGACCGGGTGACCTACGTGCTCATGGACGATGATGCCCTGCTGCACTACAACAACACGTTCCTGGCCCACGACGATTACACGGACGTGATCACGTTCCCCGTGGAAAGCAACAACGGCGTGGCCGGGGACATCCTCATCAGCTACGACCGTATCCGCGAGAACGCCGCCACCTACGGCGTGAGCGCGCAGCACGAGCTGCACCGCGTGATGGTGCATGGCCTGCTGCACCTGCTCGGGCACAGCGACAAGAGCAAGGCCAAACGCGAGGCCATGCGCCAACTCGAGGACAAGTACCTCGCGGAACGCTGAGCCGGAGCTAGTGTGACGTTCGATAAATAAACATACGGTCTCCATCCCTCATTCTCCTTCCTGCGGCGTTGGATCACTTCGCCGTAGCACCGCTACGTCGTGCGTGTTCCGCCTTGCGGGAAGAAGAATGAGGGCGGACCCATTCGTATGCCTATTTACCGAACGTCACACTATGCCAGCGGGCTCTTCCGCTGCACGCCCAGCAGGTCGCCCATGCGGCACATCGTGCCCGCAAGCATGGCGTAGCTGGCATGCGCCACCGCCTTCAGCTTGTTATCCCTGCGGAACCCCCACACGTCCTTCAGGAAGAGCGGGAAGTTGTGGCCGTTCAGCAGGTCGAAGGCCACCGAGATGGTGGGCTCCAGCGATTTCGCCGTGTGCCAGATGCCGAAGGGGATGAACAGCGTTTCACCCGCGCCCACCACGAACTTGATCGGCGTGGCCTGCCTGTAGAGCGGGAACCGGTCGTAGTCGGGGTCCTCGAAATCCGGGATCACGCTGCGCCACGGGTCCTTCGGGTCCGGGTACAGGAACTTCTCCTGCCCGCGGGGCCATACGGTGAACTCCTTGTTGCCGTAGAGCTGGTTGATCCACGCACTGAGGTGGTAGTAATCCAAGTGGATATAGGGGAACTTGCCTCCCGGGCCGCCGATGAAGAGCTCCATGGCGCCGCCCCAGTTACCCCGCGCGAACCAGGGGCTTTCCAGCCAGTTCGGCCGCGCGAACCCGATGTGCATCGGGGTAAGCATGGGCAGCAGTTCGGGTAACTGCGTAGGGATGTGGTACTTGCAGGGATACGGGACCGGGCGGGTGGTGTCCTTCCCCTCCACCAGGTCCATGATCTCCCGCATGGTGTACTCTTTCTCGTTCACGATGGTCCGCCGGTCGCCGTAATTGGCGCGGAACCAGTCCGGGGTGAAGGTGCCGTTCGCCGACCACACCTTGGTAGCGTTCTTGAAGACGAGCGGCACACCGGGCTTCCAATGCTCCTCGATGAACTGCTCGTAGCTGATGTCCTTCGCGTCGACCTTCTTGATCTCCATGGGAACGGGGGTGGGGCCTTGCAACGGCGATATGCACCGCCAAGTTACTCCCGGAGCCCGCGTGGTGTTCCTTCCCCGCTGCGGTGGCGGGTACTCTCCCCCATGGACCTTTAGCCTCCCCACCCGCCAGGGATGCGGTCTGGCACGCTCCTTTCCTATGGAGGGAGCCGCCGCTTGAAGGCCGAACGGATGTTACGCCTTGCCCTGACCTTCCTGGTGGTCGCCATCGTGGCGGCCCTGCTCGGCTTGGGATGCGTGGACCCGCGCGCAGGAACGGTGGCCAAATTCCTCTTCCCGGTCTTCCTCGTGCTGTTCGTGCTGTCCCTGCTCCGGGCTACACTGCGCCACTCCTGATCGGCTCTCCGAGCGGGAACGTGAGCGCGAAGCAGGTGCCCTGCCCCTGTTCGCTGCGCACTTCTACGTGTACCCCATGGGCGTTCAGGATCGTGCGGGCGGTGGTGAGACCCAGCCCCATGCCTCCGGAACGGCCGGAATAGAATGCCTCAAAGAGCCGCTGGATGTTCTCCGGGGCGATGCCGGCACCGTTGTCCTCCACCTCCACCAGAACGCTGTTGCCACTGCGCACGGCGGACAGCCGCAGCCGCCCCTCTCCGGGTGTCATCGCCTCCACGGCATTGATGCAGATGTTCACCAAGGCCAATTGGATCATGGACGGGTCCATGTCCACCGGCGGCAGGTCGTCGGCCACGTGGAGCACACCGGTCATGCGCTGGAGGGCCAGGCGGTCGGAAACGGCGTCCAGCGCGGCCGCGAGCACCACGCGCATGTCCCCCGGCACCACGTGCAGTTCACGCGGTTTGGAGGACTCCAGCAGGTCCGTGATCAGCTGGCCGATGCGCTTGGTGTTCCGCCGCAGAATATCGGTATACGGCGCCACGTCGGCGGCGCGTTCCGTCCCCACTTCATCCACCAGCTGCTCCAACGCCATTTGCAGGTTGGTGAGGGGATTGCGCACCTCGTGGGCGATGGCGCGGGCGATGCGGCCGGTGGTGGCCAGTCGGTCGCTTTCCATCAGCATCTCGCGCGACCGCTTCCGGTCGGAGATGTCCGTGAAGGTCACCACGAAGCCGTCCAGCAGGCGCACCGCATGCAGGCTCAACCAGAGGCCGGGGCACAGGGGAGATGAGCGCTCAGCGGTATACGGCACCCCGCCTTCCACGACCGCCACGTAGGCCTCGAAGGCCTCGGAACCGTGGAAGTCAGGGACCAGGTCCAATAGGCGATGCCCCAGCAAGGGCTGCCCTTCGCGCCCCACCATGCGTTCGCCCTCCCGATTCGCCAGGATGCATTCGAAGTCGGCAATGGCCCCCTGCTGGTCCCGGATGCTGCGGAAGGCCATGATCCCGCTCGGCGAACTGTCCAGCACCCGTTTCAGTGAGCGTTCCGCGAACTCGCGCGTGCGCACTTCGCGGTCCAGCTGGGCCACCTTGCGCGCGGTCTCCGCCTCGGCGGATTCGGCCTTGCCCAAGGCGTTGAAGAGCCGCCAGAACAGCAGCGCCGTGGCCAGGATGGCCATGCCGGCATAGACCAACAGCATGAGCGGGGTGCTGAACTGCGAGGAATGCTCCTGCTCCAGCCAATGGTCCCGGCGGATGCTGAACGCTTCGGTGGTGCGCCGCTGGTTCTGCCGGATACGGTCCATCAGCGCACGGCATTCGGCCAGTTGCACCGCCTCAGCCCCCTGCACGCCCGGCTCGGAGGTGCGTTCCATCAGGATCTGGTCCTGGATGCGCTTGAACAAGGCGCTGGCGAACAGGGACAGCGTATCCATCCGCGGCTGCACGGCCGTGTCAAGGACGGCGATCCGCGACAGCTCGTCCAAGGCCTGGCTCACCGCTCCCTGGGCCTCGCGGAAAGGGCGCAAGTAGACGGTGTCGTGGGTGAGGATGTAGCCCCGGCTGCCGGTCTCGGCATCCTTGAGCGAGGAGGTGACCGCTTCCGTGAGCCGCAACACATCGTTCGCGTTCCGGATGCCCTTGGTGGCCAACCGGTAGCCCTGCAGGTCCCTGTACGTGGCGAACAGGACGACGAGCAACAGCAGCACCGTGCCCATGTAGAGCAGCTTGAGCAACCGCCGCTCCTCCAGCTGCTTCGTGCGTGGACGCCGTGTCGGTTCCGCAGGGGTCGCCATGCGCACCCTCAGATCTCTATGCCGAACGCCTTCAGCTTGTTGTACAGCGTCTTGCGATCGATGTTGAGCATCTCGGCCGTGCGTGATTTGTTGAAGCCATTGCGCTCCAGGGCCTTCAAGATAGCCTGTTTCTCTGCGGAATGGGAGATGCCGCGCAGGCCGTCCGCCACGGGACCGGTAACAGGAACGCCCACGCCGACCTCACGCACCACCTCGCCGCTGATGACCTCGGCGGGCAGCGCGTTCAGGGCGATGCGCAGGCCGGTGGTGAGGAGCACGGCCCGCTTCACCACGTTGCCCAGCTCGCGCAGGTTGCCCGGCCAGCTGTGCGTACGAAGCTTGGCCATGGCCGCTTCATCGAAGCCCTCCACCTGCTTGCCCAATTGCTCGTTCGCCTTGCGCAGGAAATGCTCCGCGAAAACGGGGATGTCCTCCGGGCGGTCGCGGAGCGGCAACAGGGCGATGGCGAACTCATTGATGCGGTGCATCAGGTCCTCCCGGAACCGGCCGTCGGCCACGGCGCCCCGCAGGTCCTCGTTGGTGGCGGCGAGGATGCGCACGTCCACCACGATGTCCTTGTCGTCGCCCAGCCGCTTGATGCGGCGCTCCTGGAGCACGCGCAGCAGCTTCACCTGGTTCTCGTAGGTGAGGTTGCCGATCTCGTCCAGGAACAGGGTGCCCCCATGCGCCTGCTCGAAACTTCCGCGCTTGTCGGCCACCGCCCCCGTGAAGGCCCCCTTCACGTGCCCGAAGAGCTCGCTGCCGGCGAGGTCCTTGGGCAGCGCGCCGCAATCCACGGCCACGAACGGCTTCGGCGCGCGCTTGCTCTGCGCGTGGATCCTCCTTCGCCACATACTCCTTCCCCGTGCCGGTCTCCCCGGTGATCAGCACCGTCATGTCCGTGGGGGCCACGAGCAGGATGTGCGAAGCCATGTTCGCCGCATAGGCACCGACGCCTTGCACATACGCTTGCGGGGCGGGGCCGCTCCCGGCTTTGCGCGGCGCCACCACCGGCTCTTTCTCGCTCACGGCCGGAGCGGCGGCGGTGGCCAGGGCCTCCTTGATCCGCATCAGGATCTCGTCCGGGTACAGGGGCTTGCCCACGTAGTCGAAAGCACCCCGGCGTACCAGCTCCACCGCCGTCCGCACGTCGGAATAGCCGGTGATGATGATGACCGCCGTGTTGCGTGAAGTCCCCTTGATGTGCCGCAGCATCTCCAGGCTGTCGGTGTCCGGCAGCCGGTGGTCGCAAAGCACCAGGTCGAAGGACTGCTTCTGCAGCAGCTCCTTCGCGGTGGTGCCGCGGTTGGCGGTGGCCACCTCATACCCCTGCTTGGTGAGGAAGCGCGAAAGCAAGGTGCAGATGTCCGCGTCGTCGTCGATGACCAGGATATGCTGGGGCATGGTGGGTGCGGGTTGGTGATCAGGCCGGGAGCCCGACGGAGCGCAATCCGCCGAGCACCAGGTCCTTGGAAAGTGGCTTCGAAATGAAAAGATCGGCCCCCCGGGCCGCGGCGTTCATGCGCTCATTGTCCACCGCGCTGATGGCGATCACCCGGGTATCGGGCTGGTGCTCGCGGATCTCCGGGATGAGGTCATACCCCAGTCCGTCCGGCAGGTGGATGTCCAGGAATACGGCATCGAAGGCATTCCCGGTCAAGGCCCGCCGCCCCTCCGCCAGGGAATGCGCCGTGATGCACTCCGCCCCGGCACGCCGGAGCACATTGGAGAGCAGAAAACAGATCTCCGTCTCGTCGTCGATGAGCAGGACCGTTCGCATGGATAGGGACAACGCCACCAGCAAAGATCGCGCAGGACCGGCCGATCTCCACGGCCGTACCCCACGCCATACGGCCGGGAGCACGCCGTTCCCATTAGAGGGCCGTACCCCTGCCGTTCGCCACCCGCCCTTCAAGCACGGCATACAACGGGGGCACGGCGGGCCACGATCGGGGAAGTTCCGCCACACTACCGCCCGGAGGCGGGCTACTTATCCGGAACGAACTCCAGCACCACGGAGTTCATGCAGAACCGTTTTCCGGTGGGCGGCGGGCCGTCATTGAAGATGTGGCCCAGGTGTCCCCCGCACCGCCCGCAAAGCACCTCCGTGCGCACCATGCCATGGCTGCGGTCCTCTGCGTACCGGACGCTGTTCGGGCGCAGGGGCGCATAGAAACTGGGCCAGCCGCAACTGCTGCCGAACTTGGCATCGGACCGGAACAGGGCGTTCCCACAGGCCGCACAGTAGTATGTGCCGAGGCCCTCGAAGTCCCAATACTTCCCGGTGAAGGCGCGCTCGGTGCCCTTGTTCCGCGCCACGGCGAAGACGTCCGGCGGCAGCACCCGCTTCCACTCGGCATCGCTTACCTGGAGCGGAGTGGTGTCCGTTCGGGAGTAGTACGGATTGGACGGTGGGTCCTGGGTGGTAGTGGAGGCGGTATCCATGGGTGCGCAATGAAGGGCCAAGCCGCATGCCGCAACAAGGAGAAGGGAGAACGGGCGGAACATGGCGGAAGAGAGGGAGCAAAGATCATCCCGGGAACGCCCGGCCAAAGACCGGACCTCCCCTACTTTTCGGGCACGATACCACACCCATGCGCACCCTCCTTCTCCCCCTCGCGCTGGCCGCGGCCTTCAGCGCACACGCCCAAACCTTCACGCTCAAGAGCAGCACGGTGGGCGGGCAAGCCACTCTGGACCAGGTGTTCAACAGCTTCGGATGCACGGGCAAGAACCTCTCGCCGGAACTGAACTGGTCCAATGCCCCGGAAGGCACCAAAAGCTTCGCCGTGACCATGTACGATCCCGATGCACCCACCGGAAGCGGGTTCTGGCATTGGGTGGTCTTCGACCTGACCGCGACCACGACCGAACTGCCCGCCGGAGCAGGCACGGCCGGGCACACCGGCATGCCCGCCACGGCGGTCCAAAGCACCACGGACTTCGGAGCCCCCGGATACGGCGGCCCCTGTCCCCCACCCGGCCACGGAGCGCATCGCTATGTCGTGACCGTATATGCACTGAGAACGGAAAAGCTCGGCCTGGATGCGAAGGCGACCCCGGCACTTGTCGGGTTCAACCTGCACAGCCAGACGTTGGCGAAAGCCAGCATCCTGTTCTACTACGAGCGCTGATCCCTCCCCGCCGGGATCAACAACCGATCGCCCAGGATCTACCTTTGCGGTGAGCGGTGTTGTGTCCTTTAAAAAAGGGCCCAAGCCACTGAGGACCAGATCATCGACAGCAGCGTTCCACGTGGAACGCCCGGAACATGGGAGACTACGACATCATCGTGGTGGGGGGCGGTCACGCGGGTTGCGAAGCAGCAGCGGCGGCGGCCAACCTCGGCTCGACCGTGCTCCTGATCACCATGAACATGGGGGTCATCGGGCAGATGAGCTGCAACCCCGCCATGGGTGGCGTAGCCAAAGGGCAGATCGTTCGGGAGATCGATGCCCTGGGCGGATATAGCGGCATCGTGAGCGACCGGAGCATGGTGCAGTTCAGGATGCTGAACCGCAGCAAGGGCCCCGCAATGTGGAGCCCCCGCACCCAGAACGACCGCGCCCGGTTCGCCGAAGAATGGCGCACGATGCTGGAGCGGACGCCCAACGTCCACTTCTGGCAGGACATGGTCACCGGGCTCGTGACCGGACCCGGCCCGGAAGGCCGCCCCCGCGTAACAGGGGTGCGGACCAGCATGGGCAAGCACATCCGCGCCCAAGCCGTCGTGCTGACGAATGGCACGTTCATGAACGGCGTGATGCACATCGGGGAAAAGCAGCTCGGCGGCGGCCGCGCTGGCGAAAAGGCATCCCACGGCATCACCGAACAGCTCCAGCAACTGGGGTTCACCAGCGGCCGCATGAAGACGGGCACGCCGCCGCGCGTGGACGGCCGCAGCATCGACTACAGCAAGCTGGAAGAGCAGCCCGGGGACGAGCGCCCCGGCAAGTTCAGCTTCCTGCCCAGCACAGCGCCGCCCGCCCGCCAATTGAGCTGCTGGATCACCTATACATCCCCCGCCGTACACGACACGCTGCGGACCGGGTTCGAACGCAGCCCGATGTTCGCTGGCCGGATACAAGGCCGGGGGCCGCGGTACTGCCCCAGCATCGAGGACAAGATCGACCGGTTCGCGGACAAAGAGCGGCACCAGATCTTCGTGGAGCCCGAGGGTTGGAACACGGTCGAAACTTACATCAACGGGTTCAGCACCAGCCTGCCCGAAGAGGTCCAGACCGCCGCCCTGCGGCAACTGCCGGGGTTCGAGCACGCCCGGATGTTCCGCCCGGGATATGCGGTCGAATACGACTACTTCCCGCCGGACCAGCTCCACCACACCCTGGAGACGAAACCGGTAAGCGGGCTGTTCTTCGCCGGACAGATCAACGGCACGACCGGATACGAGGAAGCCGCCAGCCAAGGGCTCATGGCCGGCATCAACGCACACCGCAAACGGACGGAGCAAGAAGCGTTCGTACTACGGCGCGACGAAGCCTATATCGGCGTGCTCATCGACGACCTCATCACCAAGGGCACGGAAGAACCCTATCGCATGTTCACCTCCCGGGCGGAATTCAGGATCCTGCTGCGGCAGGACAACGCAGACGCCCGGCTGACCCCACGCGCCCACGCCATCGGGCTGGCCAGCGAAGAACGCATGCGCCGACTGGAGGCCAAAGAGCGCCACGCTCGCGCCCTCACCGAGGCCCTGCACAAAGAGAGCGTAGCGCCGGAAGCCGCGAATGCCGTGATCGTTCCACGTGGAACAGAGGCATTGAAACAACGCAGCAAAGCCTACCCACTGCTGCTTCGCCCCCAACTGACGCTCCAAGACATCCTAAGCTTCGCGCCGGCCAGCGAAGCCATGGCCGGACAAAGCGAAGACCTTCGCGCCGAAGTGGAAGAGCAAGTGGAGATCACCGCCAAGTACGCAGGCTACATCGAAAAGGAACGGGAAGCGGCCCACAAGCTATCCCGGCTCGAAGACATACTGCTCCACGGCAACCTCAACTACCACCAACTCACCTCACTCTCCAAGGAGGCCCGCGAGAAGCTCAGCAGCGCCCGCCCCAGCACCCTTGGACAAGCCTCCCGGATCAGCGGCGTTTCGCCAGCAGACCTCAGTGTACTCTTGGTACACCTAGGCCGCTAGCGCGGATCGTTCCACGTGGAACGCATGGAAAACATCACCCAATGCCCCCTATGTGGGAAAGGCACGTTCGTGCCCGCCATCAGCGTAAAGGACCACTCGGTCAGCCAAGAGGCATTCCAGCTACAGCGGTGTACCTCCTGTGGATTTCTGGCGACCACGCCACGGCCATCCGCAGCCGAGATCGGTCCGTATTATGATTCGGAGGATTACGTATCCCACAGCAATACGAAGAGAGGAGCCCAATTCAAGCTCTACCAAGCAGCCAGACGGCATGCCTTGCGAACGAAGCACGCACAGATCGAACAATACCACCCGGCGGGGAACGTGCTGGATTACGGCTGCGGCACAGGGGAGTTCTTAGGACACCTCAAGACCCAAGGATATCAGGCCACCGGCATAGAACCGAACCCGAAAGCCCGCGCACAAGCAACCCAAAGCCAGGGCGTGACGGCCTATGCCACCTTGGAAGAACTTCCACGGGACAGCACCTACCAGGTCATCACACTTTGGCATGTGCTGGAGCACATCCACAACCTGTTGGAAACGACCAGGCAGCTTTTTGACCGCCTGACGCCAGGAGGGGTGTTGATCATCGCCGTACCGGACCGGGAAAGCTGGGACGCCCAACATTACGGGGCCGACTGGGCGGCCTACGATGTCCCGCGCCACCTCTGGCACTTCCGGAGACGGGATGTCCAGCGGTTGCTGGAACAACAAGGGCTCCGCCTGGACCGCATCGCGCCGATGTGGCTTGACGCCCCCTACATCGCCATGCACAGCGAACGCTACCGTGGCGCCGGGGCACTTACCGCACTGATCAAGGGGGGGATCCTTGGATCGTGGTCCAATGTGGTCGCGGCGACCACCCAGCGCCCAACATCCAGTTCCCTGTTCTTCGCCGTAAAGCCTTAGCCCCTCCGGAAGGCCCTTTTTTCGCGCGCTGGCGCATTATCCCACGCTCGCCGGTGGCACACCTACCGACAAGGGCCGATCGCGCAGCCAGAGCAAGAAGAACAACCAGCGACAACAAGCTGACTATCAGCGACTTACAAGAAAGCGTCATTCCAAGCCAGCGAAAGGCTTCCAGCCAACGGGAGCAAGCCGGTCCAGTAACTTTGCAGCCCTTTTCACACCGCCACGCATGAGCACCTTGAGCGCATCCTCCCGAGTAGCCGATCTTTTGCACCAATGGGGGATCTCCCCGGAAAGCAGCGGCGTCTCCACGGGCCGCACGTGGCTGAAAGGGGAAGGAGGGCGGTTCGCGTCGCACTCCCCCGTGGACGGCGCACTGATCGCCACGGTGCGAGGAGCGTCAAAGGCCGAATACGAACAGGCCGTGCTCAAGGCCCAGGAAGGCTTCAAGGAATGGCGCGCCTGGCCCGCTCCCCGGCGCGGGGAGGTGGTGCGCCAACTGGGGGAGGAGCTGCGGAAGCACAAGGCCGATCTGGGCAAGCTCGTGAGCTATGAAATGGGCAGAGAGCTACCAGGAAGGCCTGGGCGAAGTGCAGGAGATGATCGACGTCTGCGACCTCGCGGTCGGTCTTTCGCGCCAATTGCATGGCCTCACCATGCACAGCGAACGCCCGGACCACCGCATGTATGAGCAATGGCATCCGCTCGGGCTGGTGGGGATCATCACCGCGTTCAATTTCCCGGTGGCCGTGTGGAGCTGGAACGTAGCGCTGGCCTGGGTATGCGGTGACGTGTGCCTGTGGAAGCCCAGTGAAAAGACCCCGCTGTGCAGCCTGGCCTGCCAGCACATCACGGCGAGCGTGTTCGAACGCAACGGCGTGCCCGAAGGCGTAAGCGTGCTCGTGAACGGAGGCCGCGAAATAGGGGAGTGGATGGCGAACGACACGCGCCTGCCGCTGGTGAGCGCCACCGGCAGCACGCGCATGGGCAAGGCCGTGGGGGCCGCGGTAGGCCAGCGCCTGGGGCGTTCCCTACTGGAGCTCGGGGGCAACAACGCCATCATCATTTCGGAGAAGGCCGACCTCGACATGGCCTTGCGCGCCGCCTTGTTCGGCGCAGTGGGCACGGCCGGGCAGCGTTGCACCACCACCCGCCGCCTGGTGATCCACGACAACGTGTACGAGGCCTTCAAGCAGAAGCTGGTGAAGGCGTATGGCCAGCTGCGCATCGGTGATCCATTGGATGAGAAGAACCACGTTGGCCCGCTAATCGATACGGCGGCCGTGGAGCTGTACACCAAGGCCTTGGACAAGGCCATGCAGGAAGGGGGCCGCGTGCTGGTGGAGGGCGGTGTATTGCAAGGCGCCGGCTATGAAAGCGGCTGCTACGTGAAGCCGGCCATCGTGGAGGCCCGGCCGGACATGCACATCGTGCAGGAAGAGACCTTCGCGCCGATCCTCTACCTGTTGCGTTACAGCGGCGGGGTGGAGGAGGCGATCGCCATCCAGAACGGGGTGAAACAGGGCCTCTCCTCGTCGATCATGACGATGGACCTGCGCGAGGCCGAGCGCTTCCTGAGCGCGGGCGGCAGTGACTGCGGCATCGCCAACGTGAACATCGGCACCAGCGGCGCGGAGATCGGTGGCGCCTTCGGTGGCGAGAAGGAGACCGGCGGCGGGCGTGAAAGCGGGTCCGATGCCTGGCGCGCCTACATGCGCCGCCAGACGAACACGATCAATTACGGCTCTTCGCTGCCCCTGGCCCAAGGCATCCGGTTCGACGTATAGCGGACAGCGCTCCAAGGATGATGGACGAACGCACGGTCCGTCCCAAGCATTCACGATACTTTTCGCGTCATGCCCTTGCGTTGCTTCGGTCCATTGGTGGGCCTTGTGTTGCTTTTCTCCGCCTGCCGTCACGGCGCGGAAGGGCCACCCGTACCGCGCAGCGGCCCCTGGCGCATGGTGTTCACCCTGCGCGATACCATCGCCGGTACGGACCATCAGCTGCCGTTCCTGTTCGACCTGGACCACAACAGTTCTTCCTGGCGGATGCACATCCACAACGGCGCGGAGGACATCGCCGTGGACGAGATCACGCTGCGCGGTGACAGCCTTCGTATCCGCATGCCGCTGTATGATTCGGAGTTCATCGGCGTGGTGCGGAACGACAGCACCATCACCGGCGACTGGCACAATTACCTGAAAGGTCCCAACTACCGGATCCCCTTCACCGCCTCCGCCGGAGCAGCCCCGCGTTTCACCAAGGCGCCTGCGCCTGGACGTTTGGCCGCGGACCATTGGGAAGCCTATTTCGGCGCGGACAGCACCAACCGACATGCGGCCATCGGCCTCTTCACCGAAATCAATGGCCGCGTAACGGGCACCTTCGCCACGGAGACCGGCGATCATCACTTCCTCGACGGTATGGTCTCCTCGGATTCCCTCTACCTCTCTTCCTTCAACGGTTCACAGGCCCTCCTCTTCGCCGCCGCCCTGCGGGGGGACAGCCTGATCGGCCGATGCTGGAGCGGCATCCATTACCAGGAACCCTGGGTCGCCCATCCGAACCCCTCCTTCGCCTTGCGCAGCGCGGATTCGCTCACCTTTCTTCGGAAAGGCCACGCCATGGTGGACCTCCGTTTCCCGGACGTGGAGGGCGGTCAGGTCTCGCTCAAGGCGCCGGAGCATCGCAACAAGGTGGTGCTGGTGCAGATCATGGGCAGCTGGTGCGGGAACTGCGTGGATGAAACGCTGCTGCTGAACGAGCTGTATGCCCGCCATCATCAAGAGGGGTTGGACATCCTCGGCATCGCCTTTGAACGCCAGACCGACAGCCTGAAGGCCGTGGACGCCTTGAAGCGTTTCCGGAAGCGGCTGGGCGTTGCCTATCCCATCGCCTACGCGGGCACCGCGGACAAGCACACCGGCGAAAAGCTCCCTTTCCTGGACCATTTCATGGGCTATCCCACCTGCATCTTCATCGGGCGTGATGGGGTGGTGCGGCGTATCCACACCGGCTTCTACGGTCCCGGGACAGGGGAGGAGCGCTACGCCGCCTACAAGCGTGACCTGAAGCGTTCCATCATCGCGCTGTTGGCGGAAGGAACACCGGCCTTGGTGAACACGTCACGGTGAGCCTGCGCGGTCCTCTGAACTGTCACGGTTCGGCAGGCTCACCGTGACAGTTCAGAGGACGCTGGTCTCGACAAGCTTACCAGGATATTCCGGGATCGTGACGGAGCGCTATTGGATCAGCGCGAACGGTCCTTGTCCACCGTGATGCGGTGGCCGAGGTTGGCCAGTTCCCATGCGGTGTGGAACACTAGGAGGGCCCGTTGCCTCAGCAGGTCGAAACGGATGCGGTCCACCTCATCGTAGGGACCATGGTAATCCGCATGCACGCCGCTGAAGTAGAAGATCACCGGGATGCCGTGCTTGGCGAAGTTGTAATGGTCGCTGCGGTAATAGAACCGGTTCGGATCGTCCGGCGCATCGAAGGTGTGATCGAGCTGCAGCCCCACGTGCCGTTGGTTCTGCGCTTCGTTGATGTCGCCCAGCTCGCTGCTGAGCATCCGGCTGCCGATCACGTATACATAGGGCGCGGTGGTGGCATGCGCACTGTCCACCCGGCCGATCATGTCGATGTTGAGGTCGGCCACCGTGCTGTCCAAGGGGAACACCGGGTGTTCGCTGTACCATTCCGACCCCAGCAGCCCTTTTTCTTCGCCCGATACCGTCATGAACAACATGCTGCGGCGGGGACCATGACCTTCCGCCTTGGCCTTTGCGAACGCCTGGGCCAGTTCCAATACGGCCACCGTGCCTGAACCATCGTCGTCGGCGCCGTTGTAGACCTCATCCCCATCCTTGCCGATGTGATCGAAGTGCGCCGTCACCACCACAAGCTCGCCTTTCTTGTCACTGCCCTCGATGTAGCCCAGCACGTTCTCACCCGTCAGTTCCTGCTGCTTGGGGACATAGGCCAGTTGCATTGGACATTCCAGGTCCACCGGGGCCTTGGTCTGTTTGCGCAGGGCTTTGCGCCAGGTCCACCCGGCCTGCTGCAACAGCACTTCCGCCATGGGCTTGCTGATGATGATGGTCTGCAACTGCGGCTTCTCTTCCTCCTTCTCCGCGCGGGCCAAGCGCATCCGCGGACCATTGATGTAATGCGCGAAGGCCTGGGCCATGGCCGGCTCCTCCGGTGAAGCGATCAGCAGCACCCGCGCTCCATGGGCCGCAGCCACCGCGGTCCGCTGCTGGATGAGCCCATGCAACGTACCCGATGGCACTGCTCCATCGCCGGACACCAGGCCGGAAGGAAGCAGCATCAGCGCCACTTCCGCGAAACGCGCATCCTTGGGCACGTGCTGCCCATCACCCACGAACGTGATCTGCGGCACCTCCAATGCGCCACGCAGCTTTTCATTGAAATAGAAGTAGTCCTGCGGGAAACCGAACGATCTCCCGGCCGCCGCCAAGGTGATCCCACCCGGGTACGACAATACCAGCGGGAAGGACTGCTGATAGCCGTTCATCATGCCGCGTTGTTCCGCGTTCGGAACGGGCGGTATGCCGAAGGCTTGGAAGTGTTCCTGGATGTAGGCCGCGGCCATCTTCTGGCCCTTCATACCGGTCTCGCGGCCTTCGTAGGCATCGCTGGCGAGCACCGTCAGGTAGGTGCGCAGGTCCTGCTCGGTGATGGTGGCCGCGTAGTGCGTAGCCAACGTATCCGATTGTGCGGAACAAAGGCCGGACAGGCCGATGGCCCACGCTGCCAAGAAAGCGCGCCCGTTCACCGATCAGGAACAGGTGTGGTGGCCTCTATCTTCTCCACCCGGCGCTGGTGCCGGCCGCCCTCGAACCGGGCGTTCAGGAAGCTGTGTACGACGGCCAGGGCCTCTTCATCCGTGAGGTAGCGGGCAGGCAGGGAGAGCACGTTGGCGTTGTTGTGCTCCCGGGCGAGTGCGGCCACCTCGGGCAGCCAGGCCAGCGCCGCCCGGATGCCCTTGTGCTTGTTCGCGGTGATGTTCACGCCATTGCCACTGCCACAGAGCAACAAGCCCAGGTCCGCGGTGCCGTTCAGCACGGCATCGGCCACGGGGTGGGCGTAGTCCGGATAGTCCACGCTGTCGGGACCGTTCGTACCCTCGTCGATGAACTGGTAGCCTTCTTGGGAAAGTTGGTCCACCAGGACCTGTTTCAGGCGGAAACCCGCGTGGTCACTGCCGATGGCGATGCGCATGGACCCAAAGATACCCCCTGTCCCCGGGATCCAACATCGCGATCGTGCAGAACCATGTTATCCCGTGGATAACTCAGGATGAAGGAAAAGAGGCACCAATAGGTCCACCGCTGCATGATCGATCACTCCGGGAAAGCAAGGATCGTCTTTCGCCAGTTGCGAACTTCCTGTCCACGATCCGGACCCGTTCCGCTGCTGCCTTTCTATCCACGATTGCCACACCGATTGGTCATCCACGATTGTTGGATCGCCGTCGGCTTCCCTTGCAGGCCCGTTGCTTGCGGGGAGGCATGCGGCCATCAGCTGTTGGTCCCGCGTTGAATACTTTTGAAAAGTGATCCCGTCAAGCACCGGCCGCTCCGATCGTCCACACGATCAACAGCCCATACTATATCAACTACCTTCCTTTAAAAGGATATTCTTTTCTCTGTTGTTCACGTGTGGTGTGCTGGTGTGTACAACGGCGCAGGTGGGCGATGGGTATCAGCGCTACCTTCACCCCAACGGAAAGGTGAGCAGCGAGGGCCTTCTTGTGGACGGCAAGCCTGAAGGCTACTGGAAGACCTACTACGAGGATGGCACCATCAAGAGCGAAGGCGACCGCATCCACCATGAACTGGACAGCACGTGGAAGTTCTATGCGCCTGATGGCAAGTTGAGTACCAGCATCACCTACAAGGGCGGGAAGAAGGAAGGCATCACCCGGAAGTATGCCGCCGATGGGTCGCTGCTTACGGAAGAGGCGTACGCCAACGACCTGAAGGAAGGCAACACCACGGGTTACTTCCCGGACGGGAAAGTGCGGTCCGTGACGCCGTTCGTGCAGGGGAAGGAGGAAGGGAAGGCCTACGAATACGCCGAGGATGGCCGGGTCTTGACGATTAGTGAATACCGGGTCGGCATGCTGCGGAAAAAGGAGGTCATCAACCGCTACGATGCGCAAGGGCTGAAGCAGGGGCCGTGGAAGGAGTTCCACCCGAACGGCAAGGTGAAGTGGGAGGGGAGCTTCGTGGACGACAAACGCCAGGGCATCTTCAAGGAATACGACCTGCAGGGCAACCTGAAGACCATGGCCAAGTACGACCAGGACCAACTGGAGCAGGACGCGGCCGAGGTGAAGATGCTCGACATCAAGAACACCTATCACAGCAACGGGAAGGTGGCCAGCATCGGCAGTTACGGCAAGGATGGAAAGAAGGAGGGCCTGTTCCGGGAATTCAACGACGAAGGCAAGCCGTCCTCCGCGTCGATCTTCCAGGGCGGGCAGCTGATGAGCGCTGGAATGGTGAACGACGTGGGTGCGCTGGAAGGGAAATGGACCGAGTACTACAACACCGGCGAGAAACGCGCCGAGGGCATGTACAAGGGCGGCAAGAAGGACGGGGAGTGGGTATTTTACCATCGCAGCGGTCCGGTGGAGCAGCGCGGCCAGTACCTGAACGGGCTTCCGCAAGGCACGTGGAAATGGTACTACGAGGATGGCGCCTTGCACCGTGAGGAGAACTACCGCCGCGGCAAGGAGGACGGCAGTTCCGTGGAGTATGACGAGGCCGGTGGAGTGATCACCGAGGGCGAATACATCGATGGGCTCAAGGAAGGCAAGTGGACCTACCACGTGGGCGACCACAAGGAAGTGGGTGCCTACAAGGCCGGGCTCAAGGATGGGGAATGGGTGAACACCTATGACAATGGCAAGCGCAACTTCATCGGCTCCTTCGTGAACGGCGACCCGAACGGGCGGCACCGCTGGTACTGGCCCAACGGCCAGCTCAAGCTGGAAGGCCGGTACACGGGCGGGTTGCAACAGGGCGATTTCAACTACTACAACGAGTATGGCGCTCTGCTGCTGACGGTGCGGTACAAGAACGGGACGGAGGTGAAGCTGGATGACGCCAAGGTGCCACCACCCTTCGAACCCGGTGTATTCGAGCCCTAGGGCCCTGCTGTAGAACCGATGTCCGATAAGTCCCACCACCACGGCGTACCCGCTCCCGGCGCGGATATGGGCCGCGCCTACGCGGACCTGAAGCGGCGGTATGATGACCTGATCGGCAACAGCCTGGCGGGTGTCTTCCGCACCACCATCACCGGGCGTTTCCTGGAGTGCAACATGAGCCTGGTGCGCATGCTCGGGTTCAGCAGCATCGAGGAGCTTATGCAATGGCCCGTTCGGGACCTCTACCTGGACGAGGCGGACCGCGAGCGCTTCCTGAACGAACTGTCCGAGCGGTGCCAGCTGATCAACTACGAGGTCGTGCTGCGGCACAAGAGCGGACGGACCATCCACGTGCTGGAGAACGTGCATCTCCATGAGCAGGAAGGCCGTCCGGCCATCATCGAAGGCACGGTGATCGACATCACGGCCTTCCGCCAGGCGGAGCTGGAGCAACGGGCGCTCAGCGAGAACTACCGCCAGTTGGTGGAGCGCATGCGCGATGGCATCCTCATCGTGGAAAAAGGGCGCATCACCTATGCCAATCCGGCCGCGCACGAGCTGCTTGGCAGCACCCACGTGGTGGGCTCCGCGTTCGTGGACCATGTGCCGAGCGGCCTGGACCTGGAGGCGCTTTTGACGGATGACCCGGAACCGGTCCTGCACGAGATCGTTGTGCGTTCGAACGCTGGTACACAACGTGAGCTGGAGCTCAGCGCCACGCGCACGCTGCACCAGCGCCGCCCGGCCATCCAGGTGACCCTGCATGACCCCGGCCCGCAACGCGCCCTGTTGCAGGAGCGCGTACGCGTAAAGGTGGCCGAGGAGGTGAACCTCGCGCTGCGCGAAGAGCTGCAGGAACATCAGCGCACGCAGGAAGCGCTGGGCCAGAGCCGCCGCTTCGCCCGTGGCCTCATCGACAGTTCGCTGGACATGATCATCGCGGTGGACCAGCAGGGCAACGTCACCGAGTTCAACCCGGCCGCCACCATCAAGTTCGGCTACGAGACCGATGAGGTGATGGGCAGGAACGCCCGGATGTTCTATGCCGAGGAGCAGGGATACGAGCGGGTGCAGGTAGAGCTGGACCGCCACGGTGCCTTCGCGGGCGAAGTGCGCAACATCACCAGCGCGGGGCGGGAGTTCATGAGCTTCCTCGCGGCCTCCCGCGTGTACGATGAGAACGGGCGCCTGCTCGGCAGCATGGGCGTGAGCCGTGACATCACGCAGGCGAAACGTGACCAGGAAGCGCTGCGCGCCAGCGAAGCGCGTTATCGCGACCTTTTCGAGAACGCTTCGGACCTGATCCAGAGCGTCGATGGCGCCGGGCGCATCCAGTACGTGAACCGTGCCTGGCGTTCGGCCTTAGGGTACTCCGAGGCCGAACTGAAGGAGAGCACCATCTGGGACCTGATCGCTCCTGCGGAACGCGGAGTCCACCCAGGCACAGTTCGATCGCGTGCTCCAAGGCGAGGCCGTGGACCAGTTGCGCACGGTGCTCATCGCCAAGGACGGCCGCAAGGTGATCGTACAGGGCAACAGCAACCCGCGCATGGTGGAGGGCAAGGCCGTGGCCGTGCGCAGCATCTTCCGCGACATCACTTCCGTGGAGCAGGTCCACGAAGAGCTGCAGCAGCATGCGGCCAAGCTGAAGGCGCTCTTCGAGAGCAGCGAGCACATGTTCTGGACGGTGGACCACCGCATCGCCCTCACCAGCTTCAACCGCGGGTATTCGGACATGATCCAGCGGCTCTACGGCACGCCTCCCGAGCTGAACACCGACCCCGCCCGTCCCCGCCGGAAATTCGCCAGCGAGGCCTACCACGTGCTGTGGGAGAGCCGTTATGCGGAAGCCTTCGAAGGCCGCCCCTTGCGCTTCGAGACCGATCTGCTGGATATGAACGGCGACCGGGTGTGCAATGAGATCTTCCTCAGCCCCATCTTCGATGAGGACGGCACGGTGACCGAGGTGTTCGGCGTGGGCCACGAAGTGACTGAGCAGCGCGAGGCCGAAGAGCTTGTGCGGGAACAGAGCGCCCGCCTGAAGGCCATCTTCCAGACGTCGGCGAACATGATGATCTGGACGCTCGACCGCGACTTCCGGATCACGGCCTACAACGACCATTTCCGCTCCTCCTGTGAGCGCGCACTGGGCATCCGCTTCAACATCGGGGACGACTTCGTGTCGACCCTGCTGGAGCGCGTGGCCGCCAAGCAGAAAGTGGCCGCCGCCGCGCAATACAAGGCGGCCATCGAGGGCGAACCGCAGCAGTTCGAAGTGGAGGTGCGCGGCCAAAGCGGTCGTTCGCTCTGGGTGGAGACCTTCCTGAACCCGATCCTGGTGGATGGCGCGGTCACCGAGATCAGTTGCCTGGCCTACGGCATCACCGACCGCAAAGAGGCCCAGCGCAAATTGCTGGAAAGCCTGCACGAAAAGGAGGTGTTGCTGAAGGAGGTGCACCACCGGGTGAAGAACAACCTGCAGATCATCTCCAGCATCCTGAACCTGCAGAGCAGCTACGTGGAGGACGACCCGCGCATGCTGGAACTGCTGCGCGACAGCCAGGACCGCATCCGCAGCATGTCCTTCATCCACGAAAGCCTCTACCAGACCAAGAACTTCAGCCACATCGACCTGGCCGACTACATCGACGGCCTCAGCCGCAACCTGATGATGAGCTACAGCCTCAGCGGCAAGGTGGGGTTGGAGAAGGACCTGGAGCCGGTGCGGCTGGGACTGGACCAGGCCATCCCCTGCGGCCTCATCCTGAACGAGCTCATCAGCAATGCGCTCAAGCATGCCTTCCCGGATGCGGCGGCCGGCACCATCCACATCACCCTCCGCGAGAAGGACGACCGCGTGCAGATCACCATCGCCGATGACGGCAAGGGACTGCCCGAGGGCTTCGATGAGGAGCGCGATGCGAACCTCGGCCTGCAACTGGTGCGCACCCTCATCGGACAACTGGACGGCCATATCGAACGGAAGCCCGGCAGCGGCAAAAGCCTGCGCGGGGCGGCCTATTTCATTACTTTTGGTCGCATCAAGTCGTAACGCGGACAAATGGCGCAGACCAACGTTCTTGTGGTGGAGGATGAGAGCATCGTGAGCAAGGACATCCAGCACAGTCTCAAGAAACTCGGCTATAACGTCGTCGGCGCCGCCTCCTCGGGCGAGCAGGCGGTGAAGCTGGCCATCGAGACCATGCCGGACATCATCCTGATGGACATCATGCTCAAGGGCGAGATGAACGGGATCGAGGCCGCCACGCAGATCCGCACCGAGACCAACATCCCGGTGATCTTCCTCACCGCCTACGCCGACGAGAGCACACTGAACAAGGCCAAGGTGACGCAGCCCTACGGCTACATCATCAAGCCGTTCAAGGAGATCGACATCCACACGTCGATCGAGATGGCGCTCTACAAGCACAAGAAGGAGGCCGAGGTGCTGAAGGAGCGCGACCTGCTCTTCAACCTCGTGGAAGGCCAGGGCACCGGCAAGGACCTGCTCTTCGTGAAGAGCAACAGCCGCCTGGTGAAGCTGCGCACCAGCGACATCTATTTCATCGAGGCGCTGAAGGACTACGTGGTGATCAACACGCTGAACACGCGCTACACCATCCACAGCACCATGAAGGACATCGAGGCCAAGCTGCCCGAGTCCGAGTTCCTGCGCGTGCACCGCTCCTTCATCGTCCGCATCGACAAGATCGTAGCCATCGAGCAGCCGAACCTGATCCTCGAGAACGACAAGAAGATCATCCCCATCGGCGGCAGCTACAAGGACGACCTGGCCAAGCGCCTGAACCTCGTTTAGCGCTCTTCCCCCACGGATGTCAAGCCCGGCTTGACACTACGGAACGGTGGTACCCGGCGCTACCGCCGCCCCTTCTTCTTCCCGCCCTTCGCTGGGCCCCGGCTCTTCTTCGCGTTGGTGCCCTTCGGGCTGCGGAACCCCTTGCGCGGGCCGCTCTTGTGCCCCTGCGCGAACGGCCGCGTTTCCTCCCATTGCCCGCGCGTATCGCGTTCCGGCGAGGTGCTGGCCACGTAGGGCCGCTCGTCGTCCACCAGGGACAGGTCCACGGTGCGCTTTTCCATGTCCACGGCCCGCACCATCACTTCCACCTCATCGCCTAAGCGGATGCGGCGGCCGGTGCGTTGGCCCACCACCACGTAGCGGTCCTGGTCGAACTTGAAATGGTCGCCGGGGATGTCGCGCAGGGCGATCATGCCTTCGCACTTGTTCTCGATTAGCTCCACGTAAACGCCCCAGTTCGTGACACCGCTGACCACGCCGGTGAAGGTCTGGCCGATGCGCGAGAGCAGGTATTCCGCCTGCTTGTAGCGGATGCTGGCGCGTTCGGCATCGGCCGCCCGCTTCTCCATCTGCGAACTGTGCTCGCAGCTCAGCTCCAGCTCGTCCTTGTTCAGCGGCTTGCCGCCGCTGAGGTAGTGCGCCATCGCGCGGTGCACCAAGAGGTCCGGGTAGCGGCGGATGGGGGAGGTGAAGTGCGTATAGTGCTCGAAGGCGAGGCCGTAGTGGCCGATGTTGTCCGTGCTGTAGATGGCCTTCGCCATCGAACGGATTGTCACCTGCTTGATGATGTTCTCCTCTTCCTTGCCCTTGATCGTCGCGAGCAGCCGGTTGATCGCATGCGGTAATTGTTCGCCTTTGCCCACGTCCAGCGAATGGCCGAAGCTCTTCACCAACGTGCGCAGTTGCGACACCTTTTCCGGGTCCGGCTGGTCGTGGATGCGGTACACGAACGGGTAGGCCGTGCCGTGGTGCTTCCGCTTCAGGTCGCTCACGTAGGTGGCCACGCGCTTGTTGGCCAGCAGCATGAACTCCTCGATGAGCCAGTTGGCCGGGCCCATCACTTTCTCATACACGCTCAAGGGGCGGCCCTTGTCGTCCAGCTTGAACTTGACCTCGTTGCCGCCCACCTCCAGCGCGCCGTTCTTCATGCGGTCCTTGCGGAGCACCTGGGCGAGCTTGTGTAGCAGCAGCACTTCGGCTTTGAAGTCGCCTTCGCCGCCATCGATGATGGCCTGCGCTTCCGCATAGGCGAAGCGGCGCTGGCTGCGCATCACCGTGCGGCCGAACCACTCGCCCTTGATCCGGGCGTTGTCGTCCAGCTCGAAGATGGCGCTGAAGCTGAGCTTGTCCGTATCGGCGTTCAGTGAGCAGAGGTCGTTGCTGAGCCGTTCGGGCAGCATGGGCACCACGCGGTCCACCAGGTACACGCTGGTGGCGCGGGCTGCGGCTTCCATGTCCACCACGGTGCGGGGCCGCACGTAATGGCTCACGTCCGCAATGTGTACGCCCACCTCCCAATGGCCGTTGTCCAACTGGCGCACGCTCAGCGCGTCGTCCAGGTCCTTCGCATCGTCCGGATCGATGGTGAAGGTGGGGACACTGCGTACGTCGCGGCGCCTGGCGATCTCCTCCGGCGTGCAGCCATTGGGGATGTGCTCGGACGCTTCGATGACGCTGTCGGGGAACTCCAGCGGCAGGCCGAACTCGGCCAGGATCGCATGGATCTCCACGTTGTGCTCCCCGGCCTTGCCGAGGATGCGGGTCACCCGGCCGCGCGGCAGGTCGCGCGCATCCTTCCATTCGCCCAGCTCGATCACCACCTTTTCCCCCTCCTTGGCGCCGTTGGCCTCGTGGGGCGGGATGAAGAAGGGCCGTTGCACCTTCTGGTCGTCGGCCACCAGCACCAGGCGCCCCTGCACCTTGTGCAGCACGCCCACGTAGGAGTTCCGGCGGCGTTGCACCACGGCAAGGACCTTGCCTTCGAGCCGGGTCCCGCGCCCACCGGCCACTCGCACGCGCACGCGGTCGCCGTGCAGGGCCATGCCCACGTCGCGGCCATGGATGAACACGTCCTCCGTAAGGCCCGAAGCGGCGTCCGGACGGAGGTAGCCCGCGCCGCTCGCGATGATGTCGATCGTTCCTTCCACCTCGTCGCGCTGCTTGGTGCTGAGGTAGCGTCCTTTCTTGCCGGTCTTCACCTGTCCTTTTTCTTGAAGTGCTTCCAGGGCGTCGTAAACGAGGTAGCGCTGGCCCTTCTCCTTGAAGCCCAGCTGCAAGGCCAGTTGCTGGCTGGTGATGCCCGCGTGGCCCGCCTTCCGCACGGCCGCCAGTACGTCCTGTTCCACCTTGCCCGCCTTGGGCGTATCGTCGTGTTCGCGGGACATTCCGGGCGAAGGTGGCAAAGAATGACGGGCTTCCCGGAAGGATCCACTAACGATCGTTGATAACCACCGGAGGATCACTACATTTGCGGCCCTTTCACACCCGCCTCCGCTATGCGCGGAGCGGTCCGGACCATGGGAGTGCAGTACGAAAGCGCCAAGATCTTCGGAGGTACCGCCAGCCGTTACCTCGCCGAACAGATCGCCGTGGCCAGCGGGGACAAGCTGGGCCAAGTGACCGTAAGCCGCTTCAGCGACGGGGAGTTCCAACCCTCGTTCGAGGAAACGGTGCGGGGCGAGCTGGTCTTCATCGTCCAGAGCACCATGCCGCCCACGGACAACCTGTTCGAGCTGCTGCTGATGGTGGACGCCGCCAAGCGCGCCAGCGCCAAGCGCATCGTGGCGGTGATGCCCTACTTCGGCTTCGCCCGCCAGGACCGCAAGGACAAGCCCCGCGTGAGCATCGGCGCGAAGCTGGTGGCCAACATGCTCACTGCCGCAGGCGTGGACCGCATCATGACGATGGACCTGCACGCGGACCAGATCCAGGGCTTCTTCGAGGTGCCCGTGGACCACTTGTTCGCCAGCAGCATCTTCCTGCCGTACCTGCAAAAGCTGGACCTGCCGGACCTGGTGATGGCCGCGCCCGACACCGGCGGCACCAAGCGCGCCAACGCCTATGCCAAGCACCTCGGCGTGGACATGGCCATCTGCTACAAGCAGCGCAAAGTGGCCAACCAGGTGGACAGCATGACGGTGATCGGCGACGTGAAGGGCAAGAACGTGGTGCTGGTGGACGACATGGTGGATACCGCCGGCACGCTCACCAAGGCCGCCGACATGATGATGGAGCAGGGCGCCGTGAGCGTGCGCGCCATGTGTACCCACGCGGTGCTCAGCGGCGAGGCCTGCAGCCGCCTGGAACGCAGCGCCATCACCGAGCTCATCGTCTCCGATACGCTTCCCATCAGCGCCGACAAGCTGGCACAGACCCACAAGATCAAGCAGCTGTCCGTGGCGCAGCTCTTCGCCGATGTGATCACCCGCGTGCGCAACCACGAGAGCATCAGCAGCCACTTCATCATCGCCTAGCACAACATCGCCTGACAAAGCCCAGGCGTCACCCAGACGAAAGGACCGTCAAAACCATCAAAGCCGCGCCGGCCAAGGCGCAAGAAGAATGAAGAAGGTCGAACTCACCGGCATCAAACGCGACACGAAAGGCTCGTCGAACGCTTCGCGCATGCGCCGGGCGCAATCCATTCCGTGCGTGCTGTACGGTGGCCAGGAAACCATCCATTTCAGCGTGGACGAGAAGGCGCTGGGCAAGATCGTGCATACCCCCGAGGTGTACCGCATCGAGCTGGACATCGATGGCAACAAGCGCATGGCGCTGCTGCACGAGAAGCAGTTCCACCCCGTGTCGGACAAGCTGCTGCACGTGGACTTCCTGGAAATGAGCGACAGCAAGGAGGCGCGCGTGGACCTCTCGGTGAAGCTGACCGGCCAGGCCGCCGGCGTGCGCAAGGGTGGCAAGCTGAGCCAGAACATGCGCAAGCTGCGCGTGAAGGGCCTGCCCACCGCGCTGCCCGAGCACCTGGAAGTGGACATCACCGCCCTGGACCTGGGCGACAGCATCCGCGTGAGCGACCTGAAGTTCAACGGCCTCACCCTGGTGGAGAAGCCGACGGACGTGGTGGTGGCCGTGAAAGCCGTGAAGAAGGAGGCGGAAGCCGCCCCGGCCCCTGGTGCTCCGGCCGCCGCCGGTGCCAAGCCCGCTGCCGCTCCGGCGAAACCGGCCGCGAAGAAGTAGCCCTTCGACAAGCTCAGGGTGACAACCCCGGCTTGACGATACGATCAACAAGGCCCCTGCACATCGCAGGGGCCTTGTTCTTTTGCAACCGGGATGAAGTACTTGATCGTTGGCCTGGGCAATCCCGGGCCGGAGTATGCGGGCACCCGCCACAACATCGGGTTCCAGGTGTTGGATGCCCTTGCGGGAGCGTCCGGCTCCGTGTTCAGCCCCGCCCGCTATGGCGACGTGGCTGAGCTGCGCCACAAGGGCCGCACGTTCATCCTGCTGAAGCCCGCCACCTTCATGAACCTGAGCGGCAAGGCTGTGCGCTACTGGATGGAGCAGGAGCACGTACCGGCCGACCGCGTGCTGGTGGTGGCCGATGACCTGGCCCTGCCCTTCGGAAAGGTGCGGTTGCGCGGCAGCGGCGGGGCGGGCGGGCACAACGGGCTCACGAGCATCATCGAACTGATCGGTACGGAGGACTTCCCCCGGCTCCGGTTCGGCATCGGCAGCGATTTCGCGCGTGGGCGGCAGAGCGAGTTCGTGCTGGGCCACTGGAACGCGGAAGAGCAGAAGGCCCTGCCGGAGCGCATCGAGCTTGCGTCCAAGGCCATCCTGCAGTTCGGGCTGCTGGGCATCGCCCACGCGATGAACGCCTTCAACAAGCGCTGATCCGGCGGGGCGGGCATCGTCCGCTGCGTTGGCGGAGGACACGGCCCTGAATACCTTTGTCCCACAAACACACGTCCCCATGCTGTCCAATAAGATCGAAGCCGCGCTGAACGCACAGATCGAGACCGAAGCGATGAGCAGCCAGATCTACCTGGCCATGGCCTCTTGGGCGGAAGTGCAGGGCCTCGAAGGCATCGCGGCCTTCCTGTACAAGCACAGCGATGAGGAGCGGCTGCACGCCCTTAAACTGATGAAGTTCGTGAACGAACGGGGCGGCCATGCGCTCGTGCCCGCGCTGGGCCAGCCCCCGAAGGACTGCAAGAGCATCATGGACGTGTTCCAGACCATCTTCCAGCACGAGACCCAGGTCACCAGCGACATCAACGGCGTGGTGGACCTGTGCCTGAAGGAGAAGGACTACACCACGCACAACTTCATGCAGTGGTACGTGAGCGAACAGATCGAGGAGGAGCGCCTGGCGCGCACCCTGATCGACAAGCTCAACCTGATCGGTGGCGACAAGGGCGGGCTGTACCTGTTCGATCGCGACCTGCAGGGCCTCGCCGGTGGCGGCCAGGGCGGCGAACGGCGCTGATCCTCAGGCCTCACCACGAACAAGGTGGTGTGGATAGAACCTTGCGGCCGGTTTCCTGCGTAGGAACGGCCCACCGCTACTTTGTCCGGTGCTAGGACGTATGGACGATCACCGCATGGGAGCCCCTGTTCCTGCGATCCTCCGAGGGTATCTGCCCCGGGTGGTCGTGCTGGCGGCCGCCTTCACGTTGATGGCCATGCGCCAGCAGCCGGAGAGCCGCACGCCGGACAAGGACACCACCGCCATCGTCCAGGCGAGCTACATCTACAACATCGCCAAGCTGGTGGATTGGAAGGACCCGGCGCAGAAGAACGGCAACTTCATCATCGGCGTGCTGGGCAGTGCCAACGTGTACCAGGAGCTGATCAAGAAGTACGCGACCAAGTCCATCGGCAAGCAGCCCATCGAAGTGCGCAAGCTTCCCCGCTCCGCGGACGTTGAGCGCTGCCACATCCTCTTCGTGGGGCAGAGCGAACTGAACCTCATGCAGGCCATCAACAAGAGCCTGGAGAAGCGGTCCACGCTCCTGATCACCGAATACCCCGACGCGCTGGAGGACGGCGCTGTCGTGAACTTCGTGCGGATAGCGAACACGGTGAAGTACGACCTGAGCGTGAGCAACGCCAGGAAGCACCACCTGGAAGTGGGGAGCACCTTGCGTCAACTGGCCAACCGCGTGATCGAATGATGCGCCGCTGGACCATATCGCTCTGCCTGCTGCTGGTGTCGCTCTTCGCCGCCGCGCAGTCCGACCTGCTGTTGCAGGCCAATGCGAAATACCAGGCCAGCGAGCTGGAGGATGCCCGCGCGCTGCTCGATCAGGCCGTGAAGGACGAGGCCTTCGCCCGCTCCGCCGAAGCGTGGGTGCTGCGTGGGTTTGTGTACAAGGACCTCTTCAAGAAGGATCCCACCTCCGCCTCCGCCGCAACGCTGCGAGACGAAGCCCTCGCCAGCCTGTACGTGGGCAACGAGATGGACACCCGGAAACAGTACACGGAGAACAGCCGCAAGGCCTACGAGTATCTGGCCAAGACCATCTACAACGACGCGGCCCGTTCCTTGAACGACATGGACGAGGAGAAGGCGAAGCGCCTCTATGCCAAGTACAAGGAAGTGATCCTGCGCATGGACCCGGCCATGCAGTTCAAGGAACGCGACATCGAGTTCGACAATGCGCTGGGCACGGTGTACACCAAGCGCTTCAACCGCGACCGCACGCAGCTGGATTGGTACGCACGCGCGCTGGACGCCTACAAGCGCGTGCTCCAGGCGGACAGCGCCAACTACGGCGCCAACTACAACCTGGCCACGCTCTACTACAACCGCGGGGTATACAACATCCAGCAGATCAGTGCGGACAACGATATCCCCAGCATACAGGAGATCCAGGAGGTGAGCCGGGAATTCTTCTCCCAGGCCCTGCCCTACATGCTGAAGGCCCACCAGATGAACCCGGCCCGCAAAGAGACCCTGATGGGCCTGGAGGGCATCTACTACAGCCTGCAGGACCACGAGAAGAGCGAGGAGTTCTATCAGAAAATGCAGCAGCTGGAGCAGGATGGCGGTGAGCAGAAGTAGGCCGTTCGCGCGCATCCGCTGGACCATCGGCAGGCGGATCGGACTGGGCTTCGGCCTGTTCATCTTCTTCGCCTTCGTGGTGGTGCTGCTCACCAACCGCACGCTGGAGCGCAGCCGCAGCATCAACGACCAGATCAACCAGGTGTACGGCCCTTCGGTGGACGCCTTGGTGCGCCTGCGCAACTTGGTCATCAATGCCCGCATGCTCATCAAGCACTGGGCCCTGGTGGAGAGCATACCCGATGCCCCCGAGAAGACCTCGCTGATCCAGCTCACCGACCAGGAGCTGCCCCGCCTGATGGACCGCATCGATACGTTGCAGGCCCACTGGGACAAGGACGAGGTGGCGCTCATGAACAGGACGTTCGGCGAGATGGACGAGCTCTTCACCATGCAGGACCACGTGAAGAAGCTGCTGCCCTCGCTGGAGAGCTACCAGGACGCGTACATCTTCATGGAGCGCAACGACCTGGCCGAGGAGGGCGGTCCGCTGGACGAACGGACGGACCGCGTGCTCGCGGACCTGGACCTGCTCCTGCGTATGCAGGAGGCGAAGCGCCAGGCCCTGAGCAGCGGCATGATCCGCAGCTTCGATTCGCTCAAGTTCTTCGTGCTCTACCTGGGCACCGGCCTGGTGGTGATCGGCATCGTGGTGGCCTTCCTGATCGTGCGGGGCATCGTGCGACCCGTGCAACGCCTGCGGGGCATCCTGCTCGCGCTGGGCCGTGGGGTATACCCGCGCGGGCGCATCCCCGTGCGCAACGACGAGATCGGCGAGATGTCGCAGGCGCTCTCCGGCCTGATCGAAGGGTTGAAGCGCACCACGGATTTCTCCCATGCGGTGGCCGCCGGCAACTTCAACGCGGACTACCAACCGCTGAGCGACGAGGACGTGCTGGGCCACGCCCTGCTGAAGATGCGCACCGAGCTCGGTGAACGCGAACGCATCCTGGAAACGAAGGTGAAGGAGCGCACCGAGGAAACCGTGCGCCAGAAGGAGGAAGTGGAGCGCCAGAGCCGCAAGGTGGTGGAGCTCTACAAGAACGTGACCGACAGCATCCGGTACGCGAAACGCCTGCAGGAATCGATTCTGCCGCCGGAGAAGCGCATCAAGGAGCTGCTGCCGGAAAGCTTCGTGCTGTACCGCCCGAAGGATATCGTGTCCGGCGATTTCTACTGGGTGGAACGGGTGGAGGACAAGGTCGTGTTCGCCGCGGTGGATTGCACCGGGCACGGGGTGCCGGGCGCCTTCATGAGCCTCGTGGGCCACAACGGCCTCAACCAGGCGGTGAAGGAACACCGCATCACCAAGCCCAGCGAAGCCCTGCGCGACCTGAACCGCTTCGCGTTCGAGATGCTGCATAAGGACCGTGACCAGTTCGTGCGCGACGGCATGGACATGGCCTTGTGTACGCTGGACCCCGATGACATGGTGCTGGAGTATGCCGGCGCCAACTGTCCGCTCTACCTCGTGCGCGACGGCGAGGTGCTCCAATATTCACCGGACAAGCGCCCTATCGGCGGCTTTGAACTGAGCGGCCACGATTTTACGGACCACCGCATCGAGCTCCGGAAGGGCGACGTGGTCTACATCTTCTCCGACGGCTACGCCGATCAGTTCGGGGGCGACAAGGGCAAGAAGTTCCTCTACCGCCGTTTCCGTGAACTGCTGCTGGAGATCCACGCCCAACCCATGGACCGGCAGAAGAGCCTGCTGATGCAGACCCTCAACGATTGGAAGGGCGCCCAGGAACAGGTGGACGACATTCTGGTGATCGGGATGCGTGCTTAGGTCCCAGGAGGCAGGATGCAGGCGGCAGTTAGGCTCCAGGCGGCAGGCGCAGGACCAGGTGGCAATTTTCAAATCGTGTCTCGCAGGCCATGGGCACATGAGCACATGGATCAGGCCGCTTCGCCCCGGCTACTGGAATGTCCAGCCGCCGCCGGTCCCCGTCTCTTTCGGGTTCATCAGCATCACCGGCACCATGGCCTCGTTGGTGATGATCTCCTGCTCGTACGGTACGCCCAGCACGCCGAAGATATTGCCCTGCGCCAGGTTCATGATGGCCAGTAGGTCCGCGTCCACCTTCATCGCGTAGCGGATCACCGCCGCCACGAAGCCGTCGCTGTCCGCATCCGAAATGGTGGTCTCCAGTTCGATGTTGCGCTCGCCGAAATACTGTTCCGCGAAGCGGATGTGGTTCTCCAGCTGGTGATGCAGGAACTCATCGTTCTCCTTCGGGGTGATCACATGCACCTTGCTGTTGAAGTACCGCGCCATGTCGGCCACCAGCGCGATCTTCTGGCGGGTCTCCCGGTGCAGGTCCATCGGCACCACGATGTTGCGGTACCCGTTGGGCCTGATGTTGCGCTCCTGCACCACGATGAACGGCACCGAGCTGTTGGTGATCACGCGCAACGCCCGGCTGCCGGTGATGAACTGCATGCCGCGCATGCCGTGCGTGCCCATGATGATCAGGTCCGCGCCGACTTCCGTGGCCGCCGTGCCGATGTCCTCGTACACCGATCCCACGCGCACGATCGGGGTCACCTTCACCCGCGTGCTCCAGCGCTTCGCACGCTCCGCTTCCATGGTCAGTTTCGTGCGGGCCTCCTCCACGTCCGCTGCGTGATCCACGATGTGCAGCAGGTGGATCTCGCCATCGGCGTGTTCGGCCAGCAGGGCCGCGTGGTTCATCGCGCAGTCGGCCACCTTGGTGAAGTCGGTGGGGACCAGGATCCGCTTGATCGTGCCGCTCATGGAGGTGTCTCGGTTTGAGGGGAGAAAGATAGGCCGTTGATCGGAGCGGCACCTGAAGAGCCGTTGAGCAAACGGTGGGAAATACTTATGAACGCCTACAAACGCCAACTGGCCGGATCCGGCCTGGGGTGGCCGGCAGCTTTGTTCCCGGCAATACAGAACATGCCGTAAACACCGAGAACACATGGGAACGATGCTGCGCAACCGCGTACAATTGATGGGCAACCTGGGCCGCGACCCCGAGGTGCGGGAACTGGAGGGAGGCAAACGCATGGCCCGGTTGAGCCTGGCCACCAATGAACGGTTCACCTATGGCGATGGACAGACCAAGGAGGATACCCAATGGCATTCCATCGTGGCCTGGGACCGCGTGACGGACAAAGTGCTTCAAGAGCAGCTCCGCAAGGGGAGCCGCATCGCCTTGGAGGGGCGCCTGGTGCATCGCACGTATGAGACGAAGGAAGGCCAGAAGCGCTACGTGACCGAGGTGGTGATGCTCCACTTCGAACAAGTAGCGGTCGGGGCTGAAGCGATGCTCGGCTGAATTTGCCGGGCCCTAAGGAGAAAGGCCGGAGACAATCGTCTCCGGCCTTTCTCCTGAAGAGAAGAAGGAGATCAGTTCTTCAGCACACGCACCGTGCGTTCACCAGCCGCGTTCTGCAAGCGCAGCACATAGATACCCGACGCCAGCGCGGTGTAATCGATCACCGTAGGGCCGTTCAGGCTTACCTGGCGATCGTCCACCAAGCGGCCGGAGGGATCGAGCAGCGTGGCGCGTGTGGTGCCGGTGAGGCCGCGCGCGTTCACCACCAGTTGCCCGGTGAACGGTTGCGGGTACACGTTGACATCCATGCCACGGCCGGCTTCGTCGATGCCTGTGGACAGGAGCAGGCCCACAGTATCGCAGACCGTCCCGGAACACACCAATACCTGGGTGCTGTCGTAGAGGCCCAGTTCAAGGCACACCACGAACGGTTCCGAGGTGGTTGGCTGGTAGGTCACCTGCGGACCGGTACCGATCGGCTGACCGTTCGCGAACCACGCGGCCGATACATCCAGGCCGAGGCCATCGGCATTGCTCGTCAACACGATCATCGTATCGCTGGCGTACCGATCGAACGCGAGTACCCACGCACTGTCACAAGGGTTGTGGGCGCCGCTGATGGCGACCCATTCGCAATGGTCAGCAAAGCAAGTGTCCTGCGTTGCGGGATTCCAGGCCCACGTGCTCAGGCAGGCGTGGTATTGGCCGGGCTGGGCATACGTGTGGGTGGAGTTGGGCCCCTGTCCTGTGGTACCATCCCCGAAGGTCCATTGGTAGGCGGCGGTGTTCACGTTGCTGCTGTGGAAGGCGGCCGTGGATCCTTGAGTGGTCACGTGGAAGCCTGCGTTCAGATCATGGCAGGGCGAATGTGTGCTATCGCCCGCTACCACGATGGCATAACAATACTGGGTGAAGCAGCTGTCGCTCACGGTTCCGCCGTTGAAGAGGTTGGCGTGTGCAAAGAGGCACACGGTGTATTGCCCGGGGGCATAGGTGTGTTGCACCACAGGTCCAGTGGCCGTGGTCCCGTCTCCCAGTGTCCAGGAAAAGAACGCGGGCAACGACGCGGATCCGCTCAATGCCACATGCCCGTTTTGCTGGGTATAGGTGAACGTGGCGGTGAACAGGCTATCACAAGGCGACCCGTTACCCGGGATCATCACCCATTCGCAATGGTCAGCAAAGCAAGTGTCCTGCGTTGCGGGATCCCAGGTCCATGTGCTCAGGCAGGCGTGGTATCGGCCGGGCTGGGCATACGTGTGGGTGGGGTTGGGCCCATGCCCCGTGGTGCCATCCCCGAAGGTCCACAGGTACGCAGCGATGTTCACATTGCTGCTGTGGAAGGCGGCTGTGGATTCTTGAATGGTCACCTGGAAGCCTGCGTTCAGATCATGACAGGGTGAAGACGTGCTATCCCGCTGCACCACGATCAGGCGGCAGTACGTCGCAAAGCAGCTATCCCACATGGCGATGCTGTCGGGTCCGGCATACCAGCCCTGGAGACAGACCTCGTATTGGCCCGGCGCATACGTGTGCTGCACCGTGCTGCCATTGCCGAACGAACCATCCCCGAAATTCCAACTGAACGAGGTCCCCGGCAGGGTGGATATGCCGGTGAACGTCACGTTCCCTTCTTGTTGGTCATAGGAGAAAGACATGTGCAAGAGGCTGTCGCAGGGAGCGCTTCCACCGTTGATCATCACCCACTCGCACTGGTCGGCGAAGCAAGTGTCCTGGGTAACAGGGTTCCAGGTCCAGATCACCAGGCAGGCGCGGTATTGGCCGGGTTGGGCGTAGGCATGGGACGGGTTACGCCCGAAGCCCGAGGCGCCATCCCCGAAGCTCCAGTGATAGATCCCACCATTCACCTCGTTGTTGTGGAAGGAGGCGACGTTGCCCTGGGTGGTCACTTGGAACCCCGCGTTCAGCCCGTTGCAGGAATCCAGCGTGTCGCCGATGATCGTCACCGTTGCGCAGTGGTGATCGAAGCAGGTGTCCTGGCTTCCCGGCTTCAGGGCCCAGGCCCATAGGCAAACCTGGTATTGGCCGGGCCGGGCATAGGTATGGCCGGGGTTCGGTCCATAGGCCGTCGTGCCGTCGCCGAAGGACCATTGATAAACGGCATCGGTGGTGGGGCCCTGGTGGAACGAAGCCGTGTGACCGTCCACTGTCGCTTGGAAGTTGGCGGAAAGCCCATCGCACGGGGAGGGACCGATGCTATCGCCCGGTATCACGATCCATTGGCAATGGTCCACGCGGCACACGTCCTGGGTGTGCGGATCCCACGCGGTCGCGGTCATGCAGGTGTAGTACCGTCCGGGTTGGGCATAGGTGTGCGTCGGGCTGGCCTCCTGGCTGGCGGTGCCATCGCCGAAAGACCAGATGTAGCCGATCTCGTTCGAGCCCATGCTCGAACGGAACGAAGCGACCGGCCCTTGGAGCGACACGGTGAACGAGCTGTCCAGCAGGTCGCACGGCTTGGGCATCGTGTCCGGCATGAGGTGGATGATCCCGCAATGGTCCACCGTGCAGAAGGCCTGCGTGATCGGGTCCCACGTCCGGGCTTTCAGGCACACTTCATATTGGCCGTATTGTGAATAGGTGTGATAAAGGTCGCGGCCTGTCGCGTAGGTACTGTCGCCGAAGCTCCATTCGTAGGCCACGGTGTTCAGCGGCGAACTGTTCAGGAAGTGCGCGGTCAGCCCATCGTTGGTCATGCTGAACCCGGCGTCGAGCTGCGAGCAGGGGCTCACCACATTGCCCACCACTACGGACATGCAGACGCTATCGCTGCAATGGCCCGCCACCACCCATAAGCACGCCGTGTAGGTGCCTGGCGCAGCGTATTGATGCACGGCATTCTCCCACGAAGCGCTTTGGCCGTCACCGAACGACCATAGGTACGTGGCGTTGGATCCCAACGCGGTCCACGAAGTGTTGTCGAAGTGGATCACCCGGTCCTGGGTGGGGTCCGGTGCGGCGGTGAACGACGCGTGCAACAGGCTGTCGCACGGCCATTGGGGCCGCGCGGCAACGGCCAGCAGAAGGCCGGTGAACGCAGCAAGGGTCCTGATCGCTTTCATATCCTAAGGTTCGTTGGAAGAAAGACAGGCGTCGCGCTCAACGCGCTGCCCCGATCCGGAAAAAATGCTTGATCACTGCTTCACGAGCCGGGTGGCCACCACGCGATCGCCACTGCGCATACGCAGCACATAGAGCCCGGTGCGCAATGCGCCGCCATCGATGGTGAAGGGGCCGCTCATCGGCGTCATGCCGTGCATCAGCAAGCGGCCGGATGGAATCCAACAGCTCCCACCGCGCGTTCGTTCCACGCGGCCCATCGGCAATGGTCACCGCATCGGTGAACGGCAACGGCCGCGCGATCGGCGGCCGCACCTCTCCGCGCTCATCGACGCCGGCCGTGGCCTGCGAGGATACGACCACGGTCAAGGTCTCCGTGTGGGAACAGGTGTCGGGTGCCAGAGGCCCCCACAGTTGCGTGGTGCAGGTGACCGGATAGGCGCCGTCCGCGTCGTAGGTGTGGATCACCGCATGGCCTTCCGTCCGGGTGCCGTCGCCCAGGTCCCAGGTGGTGCGGCGGAACATGCCCGCGTCGGGGGTGAGGTCGTACAACGAGGTGCTCGTCCCCACTTCCGCGTGCCGCACGTCCGGATGCAGGAACGTTCCGCAAGGCACGTTCGCCGGGCCGGAATAGAACCACTTCACGATGTGTGACCAGCAGTCCTGCGTGTGGACGTTCAGCACGATGGGATAAGGCCCGTTACCGGCGAAGGTGTGCGTGATCCCGGTAAGGTTCGGACCGGTAACGGACGAGCCATCGTCCCCGAAGAACCAGTTGTACGACGTGATGCTGTCCGTCGTCGATGTCGCGTCAACGAACGTGACGGTGAGGCCATCGACCGCGGAGATGGTGAATTGCGCCTCTAGCGTGTCGTGGCAATCGGGGTAATAGGGTACCACATCCAACTGCTCACAGATGGTGGCCTTGCAGGCCTGCTGGTCCACGTCCCGCACCAGTGCCGACACACAGACGAGGTAGGGGTCTTCCTGGGGGAACGTGTATTGCGCTCCGCTTCCGGATAGGGACTGATGCGACCCCTGGACTACGATGTCCCACTGCGGCGTATCCAGGATCTCGCTGGCGCCGCCAAGCACGAACGTGTTCAGTTGGTAGGTCGTGCCCAGCAGGGGCTGGTGCCCGATGCCCAGGAGGTTGAGGCTGTCGCACACGGGCTGTGCCTGCAACGCCGGACCGCAGGCATAAGCGGCCACAAGCAGCAAGGACATGCGCCAGCGCGCGCAACAACGGAAGAAGCGAACGTCCATCAGCGGTGCGGGAAGGTATAGGCCAGCCGGAAACGAACGCCCCAGCGATCGGGCATGGCATACGCGGCATCGCCGGTCGTCAAGGGAGAGAGGCCACGCATGTAGGTGGGCGTGGCCCAGAGGCCGATCCGGTCGTTGATCAGGTAGCCCAGGTCCAGCCCGATACTGCCGGTCAGCAAGGTGTTCGAGCGTTGCTTTTGGTCCTCCGAGGCCAGGTCCACGGCATATTCACTGCCTTCCGGCGAGGTGGACAAGGTGAGCCCCGAGCGCATCCGGACGAACTCTGCCGCCACACCGGCCTGCACGCCGTACCGCCAGCGCTTCCACGGCCGGTGATAGGATAGCTCCACCGGCACGCGCACCACCGAATAGGTGTTGATGGCGCTGGACGTGCGGCGATCCTCGGAAATGCTCACCAACGTATCCATGCGGCTGCTGAAGATGTCCGTGTTCAAGGTCACCAGGTATCGGGTCACCGTCTCCGTGCGCTGCACGATGCGGTCCTCGTGCAGGAAGCGGTAACGCGCGCCCAGGTATTCGGCGCCCACCGAAAGGCCCCAGCCGCTGCGGAACGTGCGTCCGGCGGCCACTCCGATGCTCCAAGGATAGTGGGGCGTTTCCGTATGGCCCAGGGCCTTCACCAGGGCCTTATCGGAGCCGTTCCAGACCCGTTCCTCCTGGTAGTAGCCGCTTTGCACGGCCACCCACCGATCGCCCTTGGGCCGCACATAGGGCGGCGTGGTGATGGTGGCCGGTGCCGGCGCGGGCCTATCCCGGAGGAGCCCCACCATGCGCGCGGGCTCTTGAACGGCCCTGTCCTGTCCATTCGGCCGCAGTACGGAAGCGCCTTCCCAAGCCGGAGCGTGATCGGATCCAGCAAGTGACGCGTCCGCTCCTGAACGCGGAACGCTCGCTACAGATGAAGGAGCGCTCACGGGCGTGGATGCGGCCGATGGATCCGGAGCATTGGTATTGCGGGTGTCGATGCTGCTGCGCCGCGTGGCCGAGGAGGCTGCGCCGTATGCATCAGCGGTGTGGCCCACCGCAACGGTTCGCGGGGAAGAAGCGGACGTGCTGCTTGCCGAGCGTTCAGCGTGTTCCGGTGTGCGCGCGTCCGTCCGTTGCGCAGACGATCGCGTGATGCCGGGTGCGGGAGCCTGTTCCGGAAGGATTGGGGCCGGTGTTCCCGGCGTGGCCGCGGCGTTCGGGGGAGGCACGGGAACGCCGCCGGGCGAAGTGGTGCCGGATGCTTCGGTGGGTCCTTCGGGGACCGCGCGGGGCTCTTCCGTGGTGGAAGCCCGCTCCCGGCCGGGGATGGCTGTTCCCGAAGAGGGGACCGCTTCGGCCGTGTGGCCCGGCCCCGATGTGTACGAGGTCCAGAACGCCGTACCCGCTCCGATGAGCAGCAATGCCGTCAGGCCGTAGCCCCAGTTCCGTCGCAGGCGTTGCAGGATGCGGTGCGCCCGGCCGCGCCTGCGCACCACGCCCTCCCACACCGCTCCCGGCGGGGCAGCCTCCGCGTCGCGCAGACCGCGCGCGAAGAGGTCATCCAGGGAATGCTTTCCGTTCATGTGTATGACGTGCAACATGTTCTCCAAGGCGCTGCTGGAGCATACGCCGTGCTTTTGCCAACTGACTGCGCGAGGTGCTTTCCTGGCAACCCAGCATCTCCGCGATCTCCGCATGGTCGAACCCTTCGATGGCGAACAGGTTGAACACCATGCGGTACCCATCCGGCAGGCTGCTCACCAGGGTGATCAGCTCCTGCTGTCCCAACCGCTCCAGGGCCAGGGGCTCCACCGGCTCATCGGGCACGTGCTCCAGCCCGAACCGCTCGTTCTGGAACGCCTTCTTGCGGTAGTGGTTGATGCAGGTGTGCACCGTGATCCGCCGCACCCATCCCTCCAAGGAGCCCTCCATGCGGAACCCATGGAGCTTGTCGAACACCCGGATGAACGCCTCCTGCATCAGGTCCTGCGCTTCCAGCTGGTGCCGGGCATAGCGGAGGCACACGGCGTACATCCGCCGTGCATACCGTGCGTACAGGATCTCCTGGCAACGCCGGTCCTCCCGCTGGCAACCCTCCACCAGCTCTCGTTCGGTGAGCTCGCGCAACTCGTAATGACCTTTCCGACAGCTAGACGCTGACCACCTGCTCCGCGCTGCCTGTGGAAGGGCGAAGTTCAAGTTAGGACGATCCGGATCGGATGATAACCGTTGAGCAATCGTCCAACAAACGCTTATGAACGCCTACACATGACTACTGGACGGCTTTCCCTGCCTCGCCGCTGAACGTTTGCCCCGGAGCTCGGCATCAGCCCCGCAGCTCCAAGGACAACAAGCGTAGAACCTAAAACGAGCAGAACATGAAAGCGCTGAACAACAACGTCCGCCTGATCGGCAACCTGGGTTTCGACCCCGAAGTGCGGGAGGTCGCGAAAGGGCGGAAGGTGGCCCGTATCAGTGTGGCCACGAACGACAGTTACACCGGTGCCAACGGGGAGCGGGTCACCGATACCCAATGGCATACCGTGGTGGCGTGGGGCAAGATGGCCGAGCAGGTGCAGCGGTTGCTGGGCAAGGGCTCGCCCATCATGCTGGAAGGGCGCCTGGTGCATCGCAGCTACAGCGGAAAGGACGGGTACAAGCGCTACGTGACCGAGATCGTATTGAGCGATTTCAAGGTGATCGCCTACGACCACCCCGACCAGCCGCGGGTGGCGGCCTAAGCGTCGCCCTTTGCCCGTGGCGGAACGGCCTCCGATCCTTCGGGGGCCGTTCCGCGTTATGGATACAGGCTGCCGCATTCACCGGCATCTTTGTGCCCGATGCCCACCACTACGGACGTCCAACCCCGGCGGACCGGCCGCAAACGCCGGTGGATCGTCATCGGCGGCGTGCTGGCCGTCCTGCTCGCCCTCTTCGTCTTTTTCCTGCCCTACCTGCTGAAGCGCTACATCGAGAAGCACAGCGTGGAATGGATCGACCGGAAGGTCACCATCGACTATCTCATCCTCAACCCCCTCACCTTCAAGTACGGCATTTACGGGGTAAAATGCTACGAACCCCACGGCAGCGATACGGTGTTCGTGTCGTGGGACGCCATCAGTGTGCGCAGCAACCTCTGGAAAGGCTTCCGGGAGAACGACTGGCGGTTCACACACGTGCTCATCCGCAAGCCATACTTCCACTTGGTGCAGCGGAAGGACCGGTTCAACTTCACCGACCTGATCGAGCTGGGCGGCACGGACACGGTGCCCTCGGCCGATACCTCCACCACGCGCTTCAGCATGGAGGACATCCAGCTGGAGGACGGCACGATCGACTACGTGAGCGACGTGCTGAAGGCGCCGGTGACCGTGCAGCGCCTGAACGCCACGAGCACGCGGATCACCTCGGACGATGCCCGCATGGATTTCGCGCTGGACTTCGGCCTGGCCTCCGGCGGTGACGTGAAAGGAGGCTTCACCATCGATACGGACCGGTCGCTCTACACGATCGATGCGCGGCTGGGCCGCTTCGCGCTGCCGCAGCTGTTGCCCTACCTGCAGGACTTCATGCACGCGAAGGACCTGAAAGGGCTGGTGGACCTGGACCTGGACCTCCGCGACAGCTGGGTGGACACCACGGCGCTGGCCGTGAGCGCGCGCCTGGATATGCAGGATCTGGCGATCGCCGACGCGAACGGGGAACCCCTGCTGGGCCTGAAGAAGGGCCTGGTGCAGTTGGACACACTGAACGCGAAGGACAAGCGCTTCAAACTGAGCCAGGTGCTGGTGGACGGCCTGGATACGCGCTACCGGATGTGGGCCGACGGCAGCAACACGTGGACGAAGGCGTTGATCCTGGACCGGACCGATACCGGCGATGGCAGCGTAAAGCTGGCCGCAAGCGAGAGCAACGTGTTCGTGATGCTGGCGGACTACATCAAGATGCTGGGCCAGGATTTCGTGGCCAACCAGTACACGGCGGACAGCATGGTGTTCGCCAATGGCCACGTGCGCTTCGAGGACTTCACCCCGGAGAAACCCTTCCGCTACGACCTCTCCCGATTGGACGTGCGCAGCAGCCGGATCAGCACCGCGCAGGGCACGGCGGACTTCAGCGTCTCCGCGCTGCTGAACGATCGCGGCAAGCTCAAGAGCCTTTTCCGCTTCGACCCGAAGAACTTCGGCAACGTGCAGGCGGAGATGCTGGTGGACGACCTGGCCTTGCAGGACCTCGATCCCTATAGTCGCTGGTACGCGGCCTATCCGTTGCAGCAGGGTGTGCTGGTCTATACGGGGAAGACCACCATCCAGGAAGGCAAGCTGGACAGCGAGAACCACCTCCTGGTGGACAGGCTGAAGTTCGGCCGGAAGACGGACGTGCATGACACGGGCATCTTCGTATTGCCCCTGCGCCTGGCGGCCGGCCTGCTGAAGGATGTGAACGGCCACATCGACCTCGACATACCCGTGAAGGGCGACCTGAAGGACCCTTCCTTCAAAGTGTGGCCCATCGTGTGGCAGGTCTTGAAGAACCTGGTGGTGAAAGCGGGTGCCGCTCCGGTGCGGCTGATCGCGGGTGCCTTCAAGGATGTGGATGAGAAGGATCTGGAAAGCGTCCGTTTCGGGCCCACCCAAGCCACCGTGGACAAGCCCCAGCAGAAGGCGCTGGACATGCTGGTGAAACTGCTGGAGGAACGGCCGGCCTTCACCGTGGACCTGGTGCCGCTGATGGACAAGCAGCAGACGGAAGAGGAATGGGCCGCCTTCGCCGTGAAGAAGCGCTACCTGCGGTTGGACGGTGAGCTGAAGAACAAGGACAGCACCAAGGTGGCCGAACTCTCGCTGCGCGACGAAGAGTTCCTGAAATGGCTGGACGAACAGAGCCCCGGCACCAAGGGACGGCCTGAACGCGCGCGCTGCCTGGCTCTGGTGGGCGTGGACGCCGTGCGCAAGGCCATCGCCGTGCAGGAAGAAGCACGCAAGAACGCGGTGGCGGCCTACCTGAAAGAGGCCAAGGTGGACGCCAAGCGCTACCGGTTCCGTGCGGGCACGAAGGAGGAACTAGCCGGGTTCACCGGCGATCCCGGCTATCGCTTCGTGTTCGATACCGGCGATTGATCGCTCCTTACATCGAAGGGTTCATGATGCGGATATAGGCCTGGCTCAGGCCCTTCACCGCATCGGTGATCGTTCCGACGTAGCGAAATACGCCCGCCTTCGGGCTCACCGGCCCGCCCTTGGGCCCCGCGTTCAGGTCGCTGTGGCAGCGGTCCACATTGATGCGCGGGGCCGGGAAGGGGGTGGCGATGAGGAGATCTTGGTTCCACCAACCGATGTCCGTGAGGCTCAACTGCCCCGTCATGTAGTAGATCACCGGCTGCGATTGCGGGTGGTTGATGTAGAGGTTGGACAGGTGTACCGCGGCCTTCGGCGGCATGTTGATATAGATGCACTGCTTGCGTGCCGCGTGCTCCACGTGGAAGTTGTCCAGCGTAAAGGACTTCACCACGGGGTTCCCGGCCGTTTTCGCCTCATCGCTCGATGCTGACAGGAACAGATCACGGTCCGCGTCCGCACCCTCGGAAATGCAGTCCTGCATGCGCACGCCGCCGCTGTTGAGCACGGTGAAGGCGTTGGTGGTGCTCTTGGCGCAGTAGATGCGGCATTGCTCCAGCACCGTGCTGTTGCTCTGGCTGTTGGTAGCGGAAGCGCCGGGCCAATCGCCCTGCCGCACCACGATGCCCTGCCCCCGGGGATCGGTCACCATCGCGTTCTGCACCCGGCACATCAGGCAGAAACGCAGGTCGATCGCGGTTTCGGTCTGGCTCGCGGTGCCGATGTCGGTGATGGCGCTGCCGTAGGTGGCCTGCAGGTCGATGGCCCGCTTGCCGCCCTGGATGGTGATGTTGCGGATGAAATAGCGGCAGGAGATTCGTTGCATGGCGTCCTTCTGGTCGGCGATCTTGCGCGTGAAGCCGTTGGAGCCGGCGCCCAGCGCGAGCTTGCAGCCGTTCCCATCGATCGTTAGCATGGGCGCGTCCGGCAGCACGATGTCGCCCTGGCTCTTGTAGTGGTTCGCGGCGGAGAACGTGATCAGGGTCACGTCCTTCGGCAGGGTGGCGAAAAAGACGCCCACGTCGGCGCCGGCGGGCACTTCATAGGCCTTCGCCCATAACAGTGCAGGGAACAGCAGGGCGCCGAGGATGGTGCGAGAGCGGTGACACGGCATGGCAGGGACCAGTGGATGTGGCCGGGGCACAAAAATGGCACCAACGAAAAAGACCCCAGCGGTCGCTGAGGCCTTGTCGCTCCCCGGACTGGACTTGAACCAGTGACCCCCTGATTAACAGTCAGGTGCTCTAACCAGCTGAGCTACCAGGGAAGGTCCCTTCCTGCAAAGGGACGGCAAAAGTAGGAAGTCCCGGCGTTCACACAAGGGGCATTCCTCCATCTTTGCGGGATCATCCAACCCTTCCGCATGCAACTCGTCACCGTAGGCACCGTCGCGTTCGACCGCATCGAAACCCCGTTCGGCAAGGCCGACAAGGTGGTCGGCGGTGCCGCCACCTACATCTCCCTGGCCGCCTCGTACTTCCTCCAACGCCTCGGCCTGGTAAGCGTGGTGGGCGATGACTTCCCCTCGGACGTGATGGCCCTGATGCGCCAGCGCGGCATCGACCAGGAGGGCCTGGAGGTGCTGAGGGGCAAGGAGAGCTTCTTCTGGGCCGGCCGTTACCACTACGACATGAACACGCGCGACACCTTGGAAACGCGCCTGAACGTGTTGCTGGAACTGGACCCCAAGCTGCCCTCTTCCTACAAGGCCGCCAAGTACCTGATGCTGGGCAACCTCGATCCCAAGGTGCAGGCCAAGGTGCTGGACCAGATGACCGAGCGCCCGGCCCTGGTGGTGATGGATACCATGAACTTCTGGATGGACAGCGCGATGGAGGACCTAAAGAAGGTGATCGCCCGCGTGGACATCCTCACCATCAACGATGCGGAAGCCCGCCAGCTCAGCGGCGAGCACAGCCTGGTGAAGGCGGCCAATAAGATCCTGGGGATGGGCCCGAAATACCTGGTGGTGAAGAAGGGCGAGCACGGCGCGCTGCTCTTCAGCGAGGACCGCGTCTTCTTCGCACCCGCTCTGCCGCTGGAGGATATCATCGACCCCACCGGGGCCGGTGACACCTTCGCGGGCGGCTTCATGGGCTACCTGGCCCACACGCAGGACCACAGCTTCGACAACCTGAAGCGGGCCATCATCGTGGGTTCGGCCCTGGCCTCGTTCTGCTGCGAGAAGTTCGGCATCCAACGCCTGCTGGAGATCCAGCGCGAGGACATCGACCGCCGCATCCAGCAGTTCGTGGACCTGGTGGATTTCGATATCGAGCTGGTCGAAGAGTAGCACGCGCCGCCCCGCACGTCCCAGGTCGTTGGTCCTAGGCCTGATCGGATCTGCCTAGGACCAACGACCTGGGACCTAAGACCGCTCAGCTCGCCAGGAAATTGAATTCCCGCACGCCGCTGTCATTGAAGGGGCCGGGCACCAACTGGCCATTGGCGTCGATCAGCTCCAGGCGCACGGTGTGCTTGCCCAGTTCCAGGCCCTCGATGAAGTAGGCGTCCCACTTGGTGATCTGCCACACTTCGCCGTCGATGGTGGCGCGGACGCGGTAGCCCTTGTCGGTCAGGTCCGTGTTCAGCAGGTAGAAGTCGAGCATGATCTTGTCCCCATCCATCTGCTTGTAGTCACCCTTGGGGCGGCTGTAGAAAAGGGTGGGATCCTTCTTCAGGTCCTCCTTCTTGGCGGTGGCATCGCCGCCGGGCATGTCGAATTCGGTGAGCACCACGGAGTTGTTGCCTTTCAGGCTCTCGTGGTAGCTGCGGCTCAGGAAGCAGAGCACCACGTTGTGGCCGGGGTCCGCCTTTTCGGTGAAGGAGGCGTCGTACTTGGCTACGTACGGTTTGTTATTAAGGATGTAGTGGATGTGCTGGCCGTCCTTGCTGTTGGCGCAGCCGCGGGTTGGGGCGTCCGGCGTCTGGGCTTTCAGGTCGTAGCCGGTGACGGCGAACTTGTAGGCGACCTCGCCTTTCTTGGCGTCGGCGCTGGAGCTTTCGAGGGTCAGGGCGGCATCGGGGAACTGGGTGGCCGGCGGGGCCGCCACCAAGTGGATCTTGCTAGTGGCCGGGGCGATGATCGCAGGTGGTGCAGCGGCTACGGTATCCTTAACCGGAGCGGGTTCCGGCTTCGGTTCGGGCGGGGGAGTGCCGCAGGCAACGAAGAGCGCGGCGGTGAACAGGGCAGGGGCCAGGGGTTTCATCGGGGGAAGGGTTCAGGGGTTCATTCAAAACGCAGGAGCAACTGGCCTTTTTCCACGGCCGTGCGCTCCTGCGCGTGGATCTTCTTTACGGTGCCGTCGCTCGGGCTCTTGATCACGTTCTCCATCTTCATCGCTTCCAGGATGAGCACGGGGTCGTTCTTCTTCACCGCATCGCCCTCGGCTACGAGCATCCTCAACACCAGGCCCGGCATGGGGGCTTTCAGTTCATGCACCACCGCCCGTTGGGCTTTGTCCAGCCCCAGGTCATGCACCAGGCGGGCCTGCTCATCTTCCAGCCGCACGGTATAGGTGTGCGCACTGATGCGCAGCCGCACGGTGTTGTTCTCCTTGTCCTCCTTCAGCACGAGCACCTTGAACGAGCGGCCCTTGTGTACCAGGCTGAAGGTGCCGGGGCCCGTGCGCACCAGATCGGGCCTGAGGGTGTCCCCGAAGGACCACGGCGCTGAAGGGGTCGCACGTTCCAGGGTGATGGGGTCCTTGGCACCGTTGATGGTGGCGTAGAGCTTGGCCATGGCGAAGTGCGAAGTTAGAGGTCCGCGGACCGTGGAGGTGTTCGATCGGAGGATCCGCCATCGCCGGACCGCTCATACTCCACATCCGCCGGCAGGTCCGGTTGCTCCCGCGCGGCCACGGCCAGTCGGTCGCATAGTTCGTTCTCGGGATGGCCGTTGTGCCCGCGGATCCATTGGAAGCGCACGCGCTGTTGGCGATACACTTTCAGGAAGCGTTGCCAGAGGTCGGGGTTCTTCTTCTTGGCGAAGCCCTTCTTCTCCCAATCGAACACCCAGCCCTTCTCCACCGCGTCCACCACGTACTTGCTGTCGCTCACCACGGTCACCTCGTGGCCCGGTCCCTTGAGCGCTTCCAAGGCGATGATCACCGCCAGCAGCTCCATGCGGTTGTTGGTGGTGCGGCGGAAGCCGCCCCACAGTTCCTTGCGGTGGTGGCCGGCCATCATCACGGCGCCGTAGCCGCCCGGCCCGGGATTGCCGCTGGCCGCGCCGTCGGTGTATATGGTGATCTTCAAATGACGTGACAGAGGTTGGCGAGCAATAAGCAGGCGAAGAGGATGGTGCCGCACATGGCCACCCACTTATGTCGCGTGAACAGGCCGGTGAGAAGCATCAGGATGATGAAGGCGTAGGCAATGCCGCTCACCAAGGTCGATCGCAGATAGGCCGATCTGTTCGCGTATGCGGGTCCGCCTTGGGAAATGGCCTCTTCGCATCCGAACGGATAATCGCCATTGCCGACCAGCGACCGCACATGGAAGTACTCGTAGAACTGGAGCCCTGCTGCGAGAACAGAGCAGAACAGCGCAAGGCCGACCAGAAGATTTGTTCCTGCGATCCCCTGCGTTCTCACGGGACGGATATGGTTTGCGGGAAGAGGTAGGTGATGTTCCCCGCGAAGAGCTTCACGCTGATCGCGAGCAGGATGATGCCGAAGGCCTTGCGCAGCACGATGAGGCCCACGCGGCCGAGCATCCGTTCGATGCGGTCGGTGAGCAGCAGGACGGTGAGCACCACCATCATGTTCAGCAGGATCGCCACGAGGATGTCCGGCCGCTCGAACTCGGCGCGCAGGGAAAGGATGGTGGTGATGGTGCCGGAGCCTGCGATCACCGGAAAGGCCAGCGGTACGATGCTGTAGACCTTCGGGTCCTCGCTGAGCCCCGGCGCCGAGGTGTCCTCCTTGAACAGGCGGATGCCCAGTGTCATTTCCAACGCGATGAAGAACAGCACGAAGGAACCGGCCACGGCGAAGGAGTGTACGTCGATGCCCACCACGTGGAGGATCACCTCGCCGAGGTAGAGGAAGGTGACCATGATGGCCAGGCTCACCAGCGTGGCACGGGCCGGGTAGATCTTCCCCGCCTTCTGCCGCACGCTCAGGATCATGGGGATGCCCCCGATGATGTCGATCACCGCGAAGAGGATCAGGAAGGCCTTGCCGATCTGCGTGAAATGCAGTTCCACGAGCGCGAAGGTATCCGGGCTCAGGTACGGGCCGCGAGCTTCGCAACGAGCGAAGCGACCACCTCCGGATAATGTCGGTGCTCCAGTTCGTGGATGCGCGCGGCCAGCGTATCGGGCGTATCGCCCGGCAGCACGGGACAGGTGGCCTGGAAGAGGTGCTCGCCTTCGTCGTACCGCTCGTTCACGTAGTGGATGGTGATGCCGCTGGCGGTCTCGCCCGCGGCGATCACAGCTTGGTGTACCCGGTCGCCGTACATGCCCGCTCCGCCATACTTGGGCAGCAGCGCCGGGTGGATGTTCACGATGCGCTGCGGGAAGGCCTTCACCAGTTCCGCGGGCACCAGGCGCAGGAAACCGGCCAGCACGATCAGGTCGATCCGCTGGCCCTCGAGCTCCCGCTGGACACTGCCGTTCCGCAGGTCGGTCCCGTTGAAGAGATACACCGGCACATGGGCGTCCCAGGCCCGCTGCACCACGCCGGCCTGCGGCCTGTCGCTGCCCACCAGCGCCACTTCCGCTTGGGGATGACCGGCGAAATGGGCGATCAGCCGGGCCGCATTGGTGCCCGAGCCCGAAGCGAGGATGGCGATGCGGACCATGGCGCGAAGATCCCATAAATACCATGGTGCCCACGCGGTCAGGCGCTCATTCCGTCCGGGGAAGGGCAGGGGCGCGGGAGGGGATGGGCACGCGGGGCTCCGTTACCTCGGTAAGGGCGGGCGTTGACCGGAAGGAAAATGTGCTTCCTTTGCACCCTCATCACAAAAACGCACGGACATGTCCGACATCAAGTCAAGGGTCATCGCGATCATCGTGGACAAGCTCGGGGTCGACCAGGGCGAGGTCACGCCAGAAGCGAGCTTCACCAACGACCTTGGCGCTGACAGCCTGGATACCGTCGAGCTCATCATGGAGTTCGAAAAGGAGTTCAACATCGCCATCCCCGACGATCAGGCCGAGAAGATCCAGACGGTCGGCCAGGCCGTGGACTACGTGGAGAAGAACGCCAAGTAATATCTTGGCCGTATGCAGCTCAGGCGTGTGGTCGTCACTGGTCTGGGCGCGCTTACTCCCCTCGGTAATACCCTCAAGGATTATTGGGAGGGCCTCGTGAGCGGCCGTAGCGGAGCTGCGCCCATCACCCGCTTCGACGCTTCCAAGTTCAAGACGCAGTTCGCCTGCGAGGTGAAAGGGTTCGACCCCGAGCGCTTCCTTGACCGCAAGGAGACCCGGAAGATGGACCCTTATTCACAGTTCGCCATCGGCTGCAGCGATGAAGCCCTGGCGGACAGCGGCCTGCTGACCGAAGGGGTGGACCGCGACCGTATCGGGGTGATCTGGGGCAGTGGCATCGGCGGGCTGAAGACCTTCCAGGACGAGTGCATCGGCTTCGGGAAGGGCGACGGCACCCCGCGCTTCAATCCGTTCTTCATCCCCAAGATGATTGCGGACAGCGCCGCGGGCCTCATCAGCATGCGGCACGTGTTGCGCGGCCCCAGCTACGTTACGGCCAGCGCCTGTGCCTCGAGCAACAACGCGATGATCGACGCCTTCAACTACATCCGCCTGGGCACCTGCACCGCAGTGGTCACCGGCGGGAGCGAAGCGGCGGTCTACGAAGCGGGCGTGGGCGGGTTCAACGCGCTGCACGCCATGAGCACCCGCAACGACGACCCCACCACGGCCTCCCGTCCATACGATAAGGACCGCGACGGGTTCGTGCTCGGGGAAGGTGGTGCGGCCATCATCCTAGAGGACCTGGAGCACGCCCTGGCCCGTGGCGCCAAGATCTATTGCGAAGTGCTCGCGGGCGGCATGAGCAGCGATGCCTACCACATCACCGCCCCGCATCCGGAAGGCCTGGGGGCGGAGCTGTGCATGAAACATGCGCTTGTTGACGCCGGCCTGAAGGCGAGCGACATCGACTACATCAACACGCACGGCACCAGTACCCCCATCGGCGATCCGCAGGAGGTGAAGGCCATCCAACGCCTGTTCGGTGAACACGCCTACCGCTTGAACATCAGCAGCACCAAGAGCATGACCGGGCACCTGCTCGGCGGCGCCGGTGCGGTGGAGGGCGTGGCGGCCATCATGGCCGTGCATACGGACATCGTTCCGCCGACCATCAACCACTTCACGGACGATCCGGAACTGGACCCCCGGTTGAACTTCACGTTCAACACCGCCCAGAAGCGCACCGTGAACGCCGCCATGAGCAATACCTTCGGGTTCGGCGGCCACAACACCGCCGTGATCTTCCGCAAGTACAGCTAGTCCCGCTTGCTTTCCCGCTTCTTCAACCGCGCGGCAAACCCAGAGGAACGCCGCATCCGCGCGTGGTGCCGCAAGACGCTCGGCCTCACCCCACGCGATCTGCCCTTGATGCGCCAGGCCCTGCGCCACAGCAGCGCCGTGCCCGACGACCGCCCGGACCTGCCGGACAACGAACGCCTCGAGTTCCTCGGCGATGCCGTGCTCGACGCCGTCGTGGGCCGGTTCCTCTTCACCACCTATCCGGACAAGGGCGAAGGCTTCCTCACCCGCATGCGCAGCAAGCTGGTGAGCCGCCACCAGCTCAGCATCCTCGCCAAGCACGTGCAGATCGAGCGCGTGATGGAGAGCAACATCGGCCGCACCCAGGAGACCGCCGTGCCCGGCAACGCCCTGGAGGCCTTGATCGGCGCGCTCTTCCTGGACCGCGGCTTCGACCGCACCAACAAGGCCGTGCTCGCCCTCATGCACCAGCACCTGGACCTGAAGGCCATCGAGCAAGAGGACCGCGACAGCAAGAGCCGCCTGCTGGAATGGGGGCAGAAGAAGCGCCGCAAGGTGGAGTTCCGCATCACCGAGGAATCTTCGCGGGGCGGCCGGGGCAAGCAATACATCGCTGAAGCGCTCGTGGAAGGGACCGTGCGTGGCACGGGCAAAGGCGCCAGCAAGAAGAAGGCGGAACAGGATGCCGCGCAGGCCGCGTTCCGCAGTTTGCGCCCGTCCGGTGAACGGCACGAACGGCCCTCCGGGGAGCGTGAAGAGCGCGGGGACCGCCCCCGCCGTCCGGCCCGCCGGGCACCGCGTGAACGTGGCATGGGTGGGCCGCGAAGCCTTCCCCACAATGCGGAAGCGCGCGCACTGCCGCCCCATCCGCCGTCCGGCGATGGCCCGAGGCCTGATGCCTGACGTTCCGCTATGCACCTGCGGGTGTGTACAATGCGTTCCATAAGCAAGGAGCGCGGACAGCGCGATCCTACCTTTGATGCTTCCGCGACAGCGGACCAGTCGCTCTCTCCTTGGCCAAGCACAAGCTCGAACCCGTGGACGTCCCCGATGTGCAGCTGATCGGCATCAGCAGCCACGTGAACGATTACCGCCTGTGCTGGGCGCTCAACCGCCAGCTCGGCCTGGCCTTGGCCCGCCGCGGGCGTGACATCGAGGAGCGAGGGCCGGAAGGCCTGGCCCGGTTCGCTGCGTTCGATCACCTGGACGAGGCCGCCCAACCGGCCTACACGCTGGTGAACAACCACAGCGGCGACGGGGTGCTGCTGCGCGAGCAACGCCAGGCGGACTATTTCCTGGTAGTGGACCCCGCCGCCCACGTGACCGACGCGGACCTGTTGGACCAGGTGCGCGCCACCGAATTCGTGCTTACCGCGTTCTCGCTGGAAATGCGCCGGCTGCGGGAGGCACATAAACTCCTGCAATGAGATCCGTCATCGACCCGAAGACCAAGATCGTGGCCACCATCGGCCCGGCCAGTGCCGCCCCCGACGTACTGCGCGAAATGATCCTGAGCGGCCTGGACGTGTGCCGCCTGAACTTCAGCCATGGCAGCTACGACTTCTACGCCAAGCTCATCGCGGACATCCGCACGCTGAACGAGGAGCTCGGCGTGAACACCGCCATCCTTGCCGACCTGCAAGGGCCCAAGTTGCGCACCGGTACCATGTCCAACGGCTCCATCGACCTACCCGAGGGCAGCGAGCTGGTGATCACCACGGAAAGGACCGAAGGCGTGCCCGGCCTCGTGAGCACCAGCTACACGCAGTTCCCGCAGGACGTGCAGCCCGGTGAAATGGTGTTGCTGGACGATGGCAAGCTGCGCCTGCAGGTGATCGCCACCGACGGCAAGCAACGCGTGACCACGAAGGTGATCACCGGCGGCAAGCTCAGCAGCAACAAGGGCATCAACCTGCCCAACACGAAGGTGAGCCTGCCCTGCCTCACCGAGAAGGACCGCGCGGACCTCGACTTCGCGCTGGAGCACAACGTGGATTGGGTCGGCCTGAGCTTCGTGCGCAACGCGCGCGACATCATCGAGCTGAAACACATCATCCATGCGCAGGACAAGCATGCGCGGGTGGTGGCCAAGATCGAGAAGCCGGAAGCGCTCGAGGACATCGACGACATCATCCACGAGAGCGATGCCCTGATGGTGGCCCGTGGCGACCTGGGCGTGGAAGTGCCCATGGAGAAGGTGCCGCTGATCCAGAAGGACCTGATCCGCCGCTGCCTGAAGATGCACCGCCCGGTGATTGTGGCCACCCAGATGATGGAGAGCATGATCGACCAGCCCCACGCCCACCCGCGCCGAGGTGAACGACGTGGCCAACGCCGTGCTCGACCACGCCGATGCCGTGATGCTCAGCGCGGAGACCAGCGTGGGCAAATACCCCGTGGAGGTGGTGCGCACCATGAACCGCATCCTCGTGGAGATGGAGACCGCCGATGGCATGTACGACGTACCGCCGCCGCCCCTCACGGAGACCGACCGCACCATCAGCGACGCCGTGAGCATCGCCGCCGTGCGCATGACCGAGGCCATGCCCGTGAGCGCCATCGTTACGATGACGCACAGCGGCTACACGGCCTTCAAGATCAGCAGCATGAGGCCCCGCGCGAAGATCTTCGCCTTCACCAGCAACCGCGCCATCCTGAACACGCTGAACCTGGTGTGGGGCGTGCGCGCCGAGTACTACGACAAGACGGTGAGCACCGACCATACCATCGCGGACATCAAGCACATCCTGCGCAAGCGCGGCTATGTGGAGCAGGGCGATCTGGTGATCAACATCGCCAGCATGCCCATCGCCGAGAAGGGCATGGCGAACATGCTGAAGTTGAGCCCGGCTTAGGTTTCGTACCACGGCGAACAAGGACCGGATCGGAGAGGTGATTACCTTGCCATCCAACGAACACATCCGGACCACGATCGCGACGCGTTGATCAACGCACAGCACCAGGCTCCTTTCTCCGCCGCCCGCGACCGTGGTCCATGGACCACGAACGCATGGACGAAAAGGACTGGGACGACGTGGCGGACTCCTTCGAGGAGGAGATCTTCAATGTGCCCGCCAACGACCGCAAGGGGCTGATCAAGGAGCGCATCTTCCGCTTCGGTGGCAAGCACCAGGTGGCGGCGGATTCTCGGCTGCGGCGTGGGCCGCACACTTCCCTGGCTTGCTGAACGCTTCGGCCAGGTGCATGCCGTGGACATCTCGCGCAAGTGCCTCGCCATCGCGCAGCGGAAGGGCACGGCTTACACGAACATCACCTACGCGCATGCGGACCTCTCCAAGGACACCGGCCTGCCCGGTCCCGTGGACCTCGTGGTGTCGATCAACACGTTGCTGAACGCTTCACTGGGCAAGCGCGAAGCGATCATGGAGCACACGTGCTCGGCTGTGCGGAAGGGCGGGCATCTGCTGCTGGTGGTGCCTTCGGTGGAATCGGCCTTGCTGACCTCGCACAAGCTGGTGCAATGGCACCGGCGCAGCGGCATGGCACCGAACGTGGCCGAGCGCAAGGCCTGGCGCGACGGCTCCCGCCTGGACCTCGGCGTGGTGATGATCGACGACGTGCCCACCAAGCACCACCTCCGCGAGGAACTGGAGGAGCTGGTGACCCTGCAAGGCCTGCAAGTGCAGGAGGTGCTGAAGATCGAATACCCGTGGAGCACCGAGTTCGAGGAGCCGGCGCGCTGGATGCGCGGCCCCTACCCCTGGGATTGGCTGATGGTGGCCGAGCAACGGAAGTGATGCTCCTTCAAGGGGCCTCCATCGTATTTTGCCCCCAATGCCTATAGCGCAATGCCCCGGCTGGCCTGCGCGCCGACGCCCGAACCGGTGAGGAGCCGCGGCATTCGTCGCCGGAGAATTTGATGTCACAGAATGTGACATCAAGGTGAGGGGCACCGCAAATAGCGTTTGATGTTCATCGTCGCGAGTCCTCCGGCTCAGCCTCAAAGTGAACTCCAGCCAGGACCTGGCCGGTGTGGATCGCGACCTGTGCCCATGGTCTGTCCAGCGTGCTTTGACAACGTGCTGTCATGGCGGGCATGACCCGCCATCGCAAGCAGGAGCCATACGGGAACGCCTACCGCTGGTTGCGACTGCGGCCCAAGGCCGCAGTGACAACGTGCTTTGGTGGATCGATCAGCCGAAGAGCAGCTTGACGTAGAACCCCAGCCGCTTCAATTGCGCCCGTAGGTCCAGGTCGTTGAACATCGCGCTGATCGTGTCCGCGAGCACCGGGTTCTTCGCTGCGCGGCCCACAACGAAGTTGAACAGCCAGGGCTTGTCCGCGAGCTGTTGCAGGCGCGTGCTGATGGCGAGTTCCTTTCCGAGGCGCTTCCAGACGCGGGCGTCATATGTCCCGGCTTCGCCCGACGTTGATCGCGAGAGCATTTCGGCCGCCACGTCGCCGGCGTGCATACCGCTGATCATCGCGTGGCTGATGCCTTCGCCGGTGAAGGGGTCGATCAAGTGGCCCGCGTCGCCCACGAGCAGGTAGCCCTCGCCGCTCAGCGGCCGGCGCTTGCTCGCCAACGGCAGGCCCAGTCCTTGGATCGGGCCTTCGGCCTGTGCGTTCGCGAAGCGATGGCGCAGTTGCGGATGCGTGGCGATCAACTGCTGCATCACGGCCTTCAGGTCCGTGCGGCGCCTGCGCACCACGTCGCTGCGCAGGCCGAGGCCCACGTTGGCGCGTCCATCCGGCAAGGGGAATATCCAGAAGTACCCCGGCAGCAGCTCCTTCAGGAAGATCAGCTCGATGAAGCCCTGGGGATCGAGCCCGGCCACCCCGCTGTAATAGGCACGCACACCGGCGCAGTGGTGCCGCGGTTCCATCGGCAGCCTGGCCACGTGCCGCGCGAAGTGCGAGTTGGCACCGTCCGCGGCGATCACCAGCCGCGCCTCGATGGTGGTGCTCCCTTCCGCATCGCTGATGCGCCAGCCGCCGGGTACGCGCTCGAAGTCCTTCAGCACCGTGCCTTGCCGCACGTCGATCCCTTCCGCGCGGCTTGCGCGATCGAACAGCAAGGCATCGAAGTCCAGGCGTGGCATAATGGCGCCGGGGGCTTCGCCCTGGCCCGTGTGGCGGCTGAACGGCACATGCAACGCCTTCCCGTTGGGCGCGACGAAGGTGACGCCCCAGCTGGGCAGCTGCCGCGCGTCGGCGCGCAGCGTGGCGGCCAGGGAAGGGTCCAGGCGCTCCAGCGCGCGCATCACCTTGCCGCTGAGCGCATCGCCGCAGACCTTGTCGCGGGGGAAGGTGCTTTTTTCCGCCAGCACCGCGCGTACGCCCTGTTTGGCCAGGGTCAGGGCCGCCGCGCATCCGCCAGGGCCGGCACCCACGATGCAGACGTCGGTGCGCACGGGACCCATTCGATCAGATAATTGGCCGATCAGCTGATGTTCCTCCCTCGTGTGCCCGATCATCTGATCAACTCATGTTCTGATCTTCTGATCGCGGATAGGGTCAGTTGCGGAAGGCGCCGTCGGTGAACTGCTCCAGGAAACGGACGTCGTTCTCCCAATAGAGCCGCAGGTCGGGCACGCGGTAGAGGAGCTGCGCGATGCGCTCCACGCCCATGCCGAAGGCGAAGCCGCTGTAGACGGAGGGATCGATGCCGCAATTGCCCAGCACGGCCGGGTCCACCATGCCGCAGCCCATGATCTCCACCCAACCGCTGTGCTTGCACACGTTGCATCCGGCGCCGCCGCAGATCGTGCAGCTCATGTCCACTTCCGCGCTGGGTTCGGTGAAGGGGAAGTAGCTGGGGCGCATGCGGATGACCACGTCGGCGCCGAACATGGCCTTGGCGAAGTGATCGAGGGTGCCCTTCAGCTCCGCGAAGCTGACGCCCCGGTCCACGTAGAGGCCTTCCACCTGGTGGAACATGCAGTGCGCGCGGGCGCTGATGGCCTCGTTGCGGTACACCCGGCCGGGCGAGATGGTGCGGATGGGGGGGCTGGTACTTTCCATCACCCGCACCTGCACGCTGCTGGTGTGGGTGCGGAGGGCGAGGCCTTCGGCTCCGCTCGGGCTAGCATCGTCCTTTATGAAGAACGTGTCCTGCATATCGCGTGCAGGGTGGTCCGGCGCGAAGTTGAGCGCGCTGAAGTTGTGGTGGTCGTCCTCCACCTCGGGGCCCTGGCTCACGGTGTAGCCGATGCGGCCGAACACGTCCACGATGCGCTGGCGCACCAGGCTGATGGGATGCAGGCTGCCGGCGCCGTCCAGGGCGGCGGGACGTGTGGCATCGGTGCGCGGGCGATTTTCAGCGGTTGCGGTCTGCGCCCCGGCCTTCAGCTCCTCCCAGCGGGCCTGCGCGGCGTTCTTCAACTGGTTCAGGCGCTGGCCCAAGGCCCGTTTCTCCTCGGCCGCCAGGCCCTTGAACTCATCGAACAAGGCGGTCACCTGCCCATTGCGGCCCAGCATGGCCACGCGGAAGCGTTCCACTTCCTCGGCCGTGTTCGCGACGGCCGATCTCAATTCCGCCTCCAGGGCGGCGATGCGTTCGGTCATGCTCATGGCAGCACGCGCATCCACATGCGCACGTCGGTCATCGGGCGATCATGGCCGTCGCACGGCCGGATGGCGATGGCATCAATGGTCTCGAACCCTTCCACCACCTCGCCGAACACGGTGTAGTTGCCATCCAAGTGCGGTGCTCCGCCCATGGAGGCATAGGTCTGGACCTGCTCGGGCGTGTAGCCGTAGTTCCCGGCCGGGTACATGGCCTTCTTGCGTTGCACCAGCCGGTCCAGGTCCGCAGCCGTCCAGCTCTTGCCTTGCACGATGTAGAACTGGCTGCCGCTGCTGTTCTTCAGGGGGTTCACGTCGTCTCCTTGGCGGGCGGCGGCCAATGCGCCCTTCTTGTGGATGAACGCGGGGTCGATCTCCGCTGGGATGGTATAGCCCGGGCCGCCTTCCCCGAGCACCTGGGTATGGTCGGCCGCCCTCCGGCTGTCGGGATCGCCGCCCTGGACCATGAACCCCGGGATCACCCGGTGGAACAGGGTGCTGTCGTAATAATGCTCCTTCACCAGCTTCAGGAAATTGTCGCGGTGCTGGGGCGTTTCGTTATACAGGGCCACCACCATGCGGCCCGCGCTGGTGTTGATCTCCACCAGCGTGCGGGTCTTGGGAGCCTTGTCCTGTGCGGTTCCCAGCAGGGGCAGGAGCAGAAAGGCCAGCCCGGCAAGGGTGGTGCGAAGGGGGGCTTGCGTGAACATGGGGCGGGTGTACTACTTTTGACTTTTTCCGTCCCCGGGCCTGAGTGCCCGGCAAGGCGGGCAAAAGTAACCCTTACGCACTCCCGACCATGCAGCGTCAAGCGCTTGTCCACTTGCTCGGCCTGGCCGCCATCCTTGCGCTGGCCCCGGCTTGCAACAAGGAGAAGGATACCACGGCGACCATCACGGTCCAGACGGCGAACGGTACCCGGGTGGAAGGGGCCCACGTGAAGCTCTTTGCCGATCCGCACCCCCCTCAGCAGAGCGACTACAGCCGCCTGAACAAGGAGGGCGTGACCGACTCGAAAGGCCAGGTGAGGTTCGATTACACGGACCTCTATAAGCGGGGCCAGGCCGGTCTGGGTGTGCTGAGCATCCTCTCCACCAAGGATAGCACGGCGGGCGAAGGGGTCATCAAGATCGTCGAGGAGGAGGCCAACGAGGAGACGGTCACCCTCGTGCATATCTGACGCCCGACTTCCTGGATCCGCTCGAGGGGCAATGCTTCCGGAACGGCGTTCGTGACGTGCTGTCCGGTGGTTGATTTAGCCGTTCAGCAGACCGAACGTCAGCGCTCGAAGTAGTGCAGGATAGCCTCCTGCATCAGGCGCTCCTGTTCCTTTTCGTTCAAGGGCGGCAGTTCCTTCACGCGCTCGAAGTGCGGCCAGCCGTCCGGGTCGCGGCCCAGTTCCTTGTAGTAGCCGAAGGGCGTGAGCAGCACACAGATGGCCACGTGCATCAGGTTCACCTTCTCGTCCTTCTTGAACGTGCGGGCATGCTGGCCGAGCTCCTGCACGCCGATGAGGAAGATGACGGCGTTCAGGTCCAGCGGCGCGTCGAACCGTTTGGAGAGGTCCTTTACCAGGTCGCGCCAGCGCTTATCGAATTGGAGGTCCAAGGAGGGGAGTAGGGAAAGGGGTGAACAGGTCCGCGTGCAAAGGTCGGTGCTGCCTGTTGTCGCTGCCATGGCCACCCGCACCACTTTTACCCGCTCCAACATGAACGGGCTCGACTGGGTACTGCTTGCTCTTTTAGCGCTCGGCGCCATTCGCGGTTTCCGCAACGGCTTCATCGTTGAGGTGTGCTCGCTGCTGGGGCTGGTGCTGGGCATCTGGGGCGCTGTGCATTTCAGCGGACGTGTGTCCGCGTGGCTGGGCTGGGGCGAGGAGCGCGCGGTGATCGCGTTCCTGATCACGGTGCTGGCGGTGATGCTGATCGTACACCTGATCGGCAGGGCGTTGACGGCAGCGCTCGACCTGGCGCAATTATCCCTGCCGAACCGGGTGGCGGGCATCGTTTTCGGAGCCTTGCGCATGGCCTTCCTGGTCAGCGTGTTGTTGAACGGCATACCGGCGGCTTTCCGGCAGGTTCCCGCATCGGGCCAGGGGGTCCTTGCCGGGTCGCGGATGTACGGGCCGGTGTGCGCGTTCGCGCCGATGCTCCTGCCGGTCCTGGGCGAGACCAAGTGGGTGAAGCAGACCGTGGCCCGCTTGAAGGCGGAAGGGGAGCAACTGCTCGATCGGCCGTCAGGCGAAGATGATGCGCACCCCCACGAGCAATAGCGCCAGCGCCAGCGCGCGCACGATCCAGTGCGGCTGCATGCGGTGCGACCAGTAGGCGCCCACCTGCGCGCCCACCACGATGCCGCCGCCGATGGCCAGCAGCGTGTGCCAGCCGTTGTGCAGGTCGCCACGCGCCACGTGCACGATGGTACCCGCCAGCGCCATGATGGCCAGGATGAAGTGCGAGGTGGCCGTGGCGATGGGCACCGGGAAGTGCAGCAGTGTGGTGAGGATGGGCACGTGGATGATGCCTCCACCGATGCCCAGCAGGCTGGAGACGAACCCCACCACGAAGCTCAACAGCACGCCCGTAAGCCAGGAGAACGCATAGCCGTAGGTGTGGCCTTGGTCGTCCGTGAGGCTGCGCGTGGCGCGGAAGCGGCTGTTCTCCGCCGCGGCCTTGCGCTGGTAGTGCGGGCGCATGAGCAGGAACACCGCGATGGCGATCAGCAGCACGCCCAGCACCACATCGAACAGACGCCGTGGGATGTAGCTGGTGAGGTACGCGCCGATGAGGGCGCCCGGCAGGCCGGCCAGGGCGAACTGGATCCCGGAGCGGTAGTCGATGCGCTTGAGGCGGGCATAGGCGATGGATCCCGAGCTGGCGTTGATGAAGACCACGCCGAGCGAAATGGCCGTCAGCGTTCCCGGACCCATGTCCGGGAAAAGCAACAGCAGCACCGGCAACAGGATGAAGCCGCCGCCCGCGCCGATCAGCGTGCCGATGGCGCCCACTCCGAAGCCGAGGGCGATCAGGCCGGTAAGCTGAGGCCAGTCGAAGTCGTGCGCGGGCATGGCCCGCAAAGGTGGAACGAACATCCCGGGATCGAATGCCTGGTTCGCCGAGGGATTCTGCGGAAGCGCCGGGATCATTCACGGATCGACAGCAGCTCCGCACCGCAGGGCTGGCATTTGCGCTGGGTCAGGGATCTTGTGACGTGGGACGCCGGGACAGATCTGCGTTGTGCGGGGACGACTGAGGTGATTATTTTTCGGGTCGGCTCCGCTTTCTTCATGATCGGTCGACCATTTGACCCGAACGCTATGACCCCATCTTTCCGCACTTCTACCTCTCATTTGTTCGCCGCTCTCGGGCTGGCGATGGTAAGCCTTCACGGGAAGGCCCAGTTGATCATCGATCAGACGTTAACCCCCAATGCCTTGGTGCAGAACTACTTGTTGGGATCTGGTGTGTTCCCCAGCAACATCCTGTTCAATGGCCGTCCGGGCAATGTGGTGGCTCGCGTGGGCATTGGTCCCAGTGAGATCGGACGGTTCAACGGCGCCAATACATGCCTTGGCTTGGCCAGTGGCATCTTCCTCTGCACGCAGGTTGCCCAAAGTCATCTTCCTGGGCCGAACGACCGACTCCTTCAGTACGGGGGAGGAGTAGTGGATGGCCCACCGACTCCCGATCTGGACCTGAGCCGGTTGACCGGCTGGGAGCGTGCGGACTCTTTGGGCGGCCGCAACATCTATAACAAAGCCGTTCTGGAATTCGACCTCGTGCCCTTGAACGACATGATCTGCTTCCGTTACGTCTTCAGTTCCGAGGAATACGAGCGCTGGGCCTGCAGCAAGTACAACGACGTGTTCGGCTGGTTCCTCAGCGGGCCGGGCATTTCCGGTCCGTTCACGAACAACGCGATGAACATCGCCTTTATTCCGGGCTCCATGTCGCCGGTGTCGATCAACACCGTGAACAGTGGCCGGCTGGACTCGAGCAATGCGAACGGGCCGGACACTTTGGATCTGTTCCGTCCTTGTTTCAATGCGGACCCGAATTGGCAGGCCAACGCGCAGTACTATCGGTATAACGGCGGGCAATGGCCGATCCACCCGGCTCCGGGTGGTGTTCCTCAATTGGAAGCTCCTTATAACACGGACCCTTACTACCTCCAGCACAACGGCATGACGGTGGTGCTCACCGCCAGCGCGGCCGTGCTGATCGGCGAGACCTACCACATGAAGATGGGCTTAGGTAATGCCTCTGATGAGCAATATCCCTCCGCCGTCTTCATCGAGCGGGGCTCGCTCAAAAGCGCGGACCGCTTCAGCCTTACCGTGGATGAAGGGGCCAACGTGACCCAGGCCGAAGTTCCGTTGCTCCACCAAAGCAATACGGACAGCATCCACCTGCGCTTCAACCGCTGGGGCGGCTTCTACCTGGACGAATACCTGAAGATCTCCGTAGAGGGTGATGCCGTGGCCGGAGTGGATTATCTGCCCGTACTGCCCGATAGCATCCACTTCAACCAACTGGATTCCGCCGTGATCCTGCCACTGGCCGTGCCGGTACATGCCGATGGGCAGCGAGAACTGGTGATCAACCTCATCACCAGCAACGGGAACAAGGTGCGGGCCTATCACTCGACCATCGACCAGCCCCGGATCGCCCAAGGCGTGGGAAGCATTGGATCCGATCGGAACGGGCTGTCGCTCTTCCCCAACCCTGCGGTGGACATCCTGCACGTGGGGTTGCCTGAGGCCATGCAAGGCATCACCGATCTGCAGGTGCTGGACGCATCGGGCCGCGTGGTGCTGCATCAAGTGTTCAACGGCGGCCGGAGCACCACGATCGATCTGAGCGATCTACCTGCCGGACTGTATATGGTGAAGGCGGAAAGCCAGGGCAAGCTGTCCACGGCCAGGGTCAGCGTGCGGCACTGAGCTCTATCCACGGTCACGAAAGCGTCGCGGAACCGTTCCGTGGGGTGCATGGGGCTTGGGGGTTACCCCATCACCGCCGCGATCCCCGGCAGCACCTTCCCTTCGAGGTATTCCAGCATGGCGCCGCCGCCGGTGCTCACGTAGCTGATCTTGTCGGCCAGCCCGAACTGGTTCACGGCGGCCACGCTGTCGCCGCCGCCCACCAAGGAGAACGCGCCCTTGCTGGTGGCCTCCGCCACGGCGTTCGCGATGGCGATGGTGCCTTTCTGGAACGGCTTCATCTCGAACACGCCCATGGGGCCGTTCCACAGGATGGTGCGGCTGCGCTTCACCGCTTCGGTGAAGTCCACGATGCTCTTGGGGCCGATGTCCATCGCCATCCAGCCGTCGGGCACGGCGTCGGCCGCGCATTGGTCGGTGTTGGCCGTTGCCGCGAACGCATCACCGATCACAGCGTCGCCGGGCAGGTGCAGCTTCACGCCTTTCTCAGCGGCCTTCTTCAGGATCGTGCGAGCGGTATCGAGGTGGTCGTCCTCCACGAGCGAGGCACCCACCTGGCCGCCCTGCGCTTTCACGAAGGTGTTGGCCATGCCGCCGCCGATGATCACCTCGTCGCACTTGTCCAGCAGGTTCTCCAGCACTTCGATCTTGCTGCTCACCTTGCTGCCGCCCACGATGGCGGTGAGCGGGCGTTGGGGGTTGCCGAGCACCTTGCCCACGCTGTCGATCTCCGCTTGCATCACGTAGCCGAAGAGCTTGTCCTGGGGGAAGAACTTCGCCATCACCGCCGTGCTGGCGTGCGCGCGGTGCGCGGTGCCGAAGGCGTCGTTCACATATACATCGCCCAATTCCGACAAAGCTTTGCTGAAGGCTTCGTCGCCGGCCTCTTCCTCGGGATGGAAGCGCAGGTTCTCCAGCAGCAGCACTTCACCGGGCTTCAAGGCGGCGGCCTTCGCCTTCGCATCGGGCCCGATGCAGTCGCCGGCGAACTGCACCGGCATGCCGAGCAGTTCCTCCAGGTGCCTCGCCACGGGCTTCAGGCTCATTGCCGCGTTCACCTTGCCCTTGGGGCGGCCGAGGTGGCTCATCAGGATGGCGCTGCCGCCGTCCTTCACGATCTTCCTCACCGTGGGAAGGATGGCGCGTGAGCGGTTGTCGTCGGTGACGTTGCCGTTGGCATCGAGCGGCACGTTCAGGTCCACACGTACGAGCGCTTTCTTGCCATTGAAGTTGAAGGAGTCCATGTTCAGCATGCGGCGAAAATACCATGTGCCCATGTGGTGCCACGCGCGGGGCTTCGCACCATGTGCTCATGTGCCCATGATCCGAGCGCTGTCGCCAGGTTGTCCGGGTCCGATCCGGGAGCGGAGCAATCCGGAGCCATGAGCACATGGTCCCATGAGCATATGGGCACATGATGCAATTTTGGGCCATGCAGTTCTCCCGCATCATCGGCCATGCCGCGCTGAAGGCGAAGCTCATCGGCAACATCCGTGAGGGACGCGTGCCGCATGCGCAGTTCTTCTTGGGACCCCGCGGATCGGGGACGCTGCCGCTCGCGCTCGCCTACGCGCGTTACCTGCTGTGCCAGGAGCAAGGGGCGGCCGACAGTTGCGGCACCTGCCCGAGCTGCCAGATGGTGGAGAAGCTCGCGCATCCCGACCTCAACCTCACCTTCCCGATCTTCCTCAGCGAAAAGGCGAAGACCTGCGAACCGTTCCTGCCTGAGTGGCGGGAGGCGGTGTTGAGGGAGCCCTACCTGGACGAGGAAGTGTGGCGGGAGGCCTTGGAAGGCGAGAACAAGCAGCTGCGCATGGGCGTGGACATCGCCGCGGAGATCGTACGCAAGCTGAGCCTGAAGGCCTACCAGGGCGGCTGGAAGGTGATGCTGGTCTGGCTGCCCGAGCTGATGGACGCCGCCACCGCCAACAAGCTGCTGAAGGTGCTGGAAGAGCCCGAGCCGAGGACGGCTTTCCTGCTGGTGGGCCACGCCAACGAGCGCATCCTGCCCACCATCCTCAGCCGCACGCAACTGGTGAAGGTGCCTGCGCTGAACCCCGGCGAGGTGGCCGAAGCGTTGCATGCGCGCCACCCCGAGCTCTCCCCTGAGGATGCCCGCGCGATCGCGGCCCGCAGCGAGGGGGACCTGTTGGAGGCCGCCGCCATGGCCGCGAAGAGCGAGGAGGAATCGTTCATCTTCTTCCGCGACTGGCTGCGTGCCTGCTACGCCAACAAGGTGCCCGATACGGTGGAGTTCGGGGAGTACTTCAGCAAGATGGGCCGCGAGCGGCAGAAGGCTTTCGTGCGCTATGCGCTCTACCTCATCCGCCAATGCGTGCTGCAATGGCAGCAGGTGCCCCAGTTGGTGGGCGCGTTCGGCCAGGAGCTGAAGTTCGTGAACGACTTCGCGCGGCTGCTGAACGCCCGCAACGTGGAAGGGCTTCGGGCCGAACTGGAAACGGCGCACGGCCACTTGGAGCGCAACGCCAACCCGAAGGTGCTCTTCCTGGACCTGAGCTACCGCATGGGCGGGTGGCTGCGGCTGCCGGCGGCGTAGAGCGGGTCATGAATGGTCGATCGGCGGCACCGTTCCGTACTTTCGGCACGAACCCCGCCACCATGCGCTTCCTGAGGAAACTCCTGCTGTGGATCATCGGCCTCGTGCTGCTGCTGATCGTGCTCGCCTATGCCACGGGCAACGGCCACCTGGTGCGCGGCGTTCGCTTCACCTACCTGATGGGCCGCGGCGGCCCGGAGATCGACGACCGCAACTTCTTTCCGTACACCACCATCCCGGCCGATGCGCCGCAGCCGTGGCCACAGGACAAGCGCTACGGCCATCTTAGCATCACATCGGAACAGGAGAAGCAGTTGCTCGCGCTGAACACCGTCGGGTTCGTGGTGGTGCAGAACGACAGCCTGATCTACGAGAACTACTTCGGCGGCTGGAACGCCGACAGCGTGAGCAACTCGTTCAGCGTGGCGAAGAGCTACGTGAGCGTCCTCACCGGCATCGCGATCCAGGAAGGGCGAGTCAAGAGCGTTGATGACCCCGTGGGCAGCTACCTGCCTGAGTTCGACGAACTGGACGGCTGCCATGCGAACATCACGCTGAAGCACCTGCTCACCATGAGCACGGGCCTGGACTGGAGCGAGAGCGGCGCCGATTCCTTCAGCGACAACGCCAAGGGCTACTACGGCACCGAAGTGCGCAAGCTGGCGATGGACCAACCCTGCCGTGACGAGCCCGGGAAGGAGTTCGACTACATCAGCGGCAGCACGCAGATCATGGCCGACGTGCTGCAGAAGGTCTACGGCAAAGGGCTCGATGAGCTGACGCGCGAAAAGACTGGAAGCCGCTCGGCGCCGAGCATCCCGCGTTCTGGGGCAAGGACCGCGCCGATGGCGACTTCAAGGCCTTCTGCTGCCTGTACGCCACGGCGCGTGATTTCGCCCGCATCGGCCAGCTGTACCTCGACAGCGGCATGTGGAAAGGCACGCGCATCGTGCCGCTGGACTATTGGCAGGCCTCGGTGACACCGGCGGCGCTGCTCGATCACGGCAAGCCCAACAAGCGCTACGGTTACTACTGGTGGCTGGCCGAGCTGGACGGCAAGCCCATCTACTACTGTCGCGGGTTCCACGGCGAGTACGTGGTGGTGGTCCCGCAGGAGAAGCTCGTGCTGGTGCGCACCGGCAGCAAGTGGGAGGAGAAGAACGAGGAAGGCCATCCGAAGGACGTCTTCCAGTGGATCGCCATCGCCCGTTCGCTCGCACAGCAACATCCGGCATGAACAAGGACATCGAGCGGCCGAAGGTGGAAGGCGTGGCCATGGCCATCGTGCGGCAGCACGACGAGGAAGGCGCCGAGGCTTGGTACGTCTACCTCATCAACCAGCTGGACCGCGCGCTGGAGAACGTGCTGGTGAGTTCACGCGGCTACGGCGAGATCGACGGCGAGCCGCGGAGGACCGGCGAGATGCGGCATTTCCTGGAAAAGCTCGAACCGCGCAGCTGGGCGCGCATCGAGCGCATCGTGGAGGACGTGTTCCCCCTGAACAACCAGTACTGGCTCAGCTTCTACATCAACGGCGTGTTGCACGACAAGAAGTACATCTTTCTGCCGGAGAGCATCCTGGAGGACAACTTCACCACCGTGCCGCTGATGAACGAACGCGGCGTGATGATCGAATGACCGCACCATAGCCGCCACACCCGCACCACCATGCGCAACGAGACCGCCCGAGACCTCACCCGGATCCTTTTCCTGGATATCGAAACGGTGCCCGCCGTTTGGAAGTGGGACGACCTTGATCCCGATACGCAGCGGCTCTGGGGGCAGAAGATGCGCTTCCGCAGCGAGCAGCAGGGCCGCACGGCCGAGGAGCTCTACGCCGAGGCTGGCATCTTCGCCGAGTTCGGCCGCATCGTGTGCATTGGCGTGGGGATCCTGCACAAGGAGGGCGGCGACCTGAGACTACGCGTCACCACCATCCACGGCGACGATGAGCGGGACATCCTGCAACGGTTCACCGACCTGCTGAACAAGCATTACAACACGGACGATCACTGGCTGTGCGGCCACAACGGCAAGGAGTTCGACTTCCCCTACATCGCCCGCCGCTGCGTGGTGAACAGCGTGCGCCTGCCGAAGCTGCTGGACATCGGCGGCCTGAAGCCCTGGGAGGTAGGCCACCTGGACACGATGAACCTGTGGAGCTTCGGCGATCGCAAGAACTTCACTTCGTTGGCGTTGCTCACGCACATCCTGGGCATCCCCACGCCGAAGGACGACATCAGCGGCGCCGACGTGGGCCGCGTGTACCATGAAGAGCACGACCTCGAACGCATCGCCACGTATTGCAAGAAGGACGTGGTGGCCACCGTGCAGCTCTTCCTGCGCCTGCGCGGCGAGCCGCTGATCGATGGCGCGTCCATCACGGTGGTGTGAGGGTTCGTCCATTGGCCCCTGAAAGGCCGGATGTGAGCTGAGCGGCCGATCTACATTTAGCCCCCTCGGCCGGTCAGTAGAAATGGGATCGGCCGGAGAATACCAGCCTGTCATGGCACAAGCCAGGAATATCGCGGGCCTTCAGGGCAAGAAGGCGGATCGCCATCTGTTGGAATGGCTCCTCTTCCTTTTGGTGTTCATCCTGTCCTTCCATGCCGCTTGGACCATCCATGAAGGGAACCTGGATGATTTCTTCCAACAGGCGTATGATGGCTTGGGCTATTACCAATGGCTGCCCACCGCCTTCTTCGACCAGAGCTTCGACTGGATGTTCTGGTGCCATAAGATTGCGGAAGGCAAGGCGATCAGCCTTTTCACGCTTGGTGTGGCGTTGCTCCAGCTGCCTTTTTTCCTGGTTGGGCATGGAATGGCCTGGTTCTTCGATTATCCGATGACCGGGTTCGAGCCTCCGTATGCCGTGGCCATGATGGCCAGCGCGGCCACCTATACGGGCCTGGGGGTTGTGCTCAGTTACAGGCTGGCGCGCCGATATGCCACGATACCGGCGGCCCTCCTAGCGGTATTGCTGATCTATGCCGGCAGCAACTTGTTCTTCTATGCGACGAGATCACCCTTGATGTCGCATGTGTACTCGTTCTTCCTGATCGCGCTGTTCTGCTGGTGCGCCCTCCGGGTGATCGATGGTCCCCGGCCGTGGCATGTGGTCCTGTTCGTCTTCTCCGCGGCCATGCTCGTGCTGGTGCGGCAGTCCAACGTGTTCGTGTTCATCTTTCCGCTCTGGGTAGCGGGGTCCAGTCCCGGAGGCGTTCGCGGGGCATGGGGGAATGTGGTCGGCCGGCGCGGGCCTTTGATGCTGGGGGTGGTGCTGGGCCTGGTGCCGTGGGTGTTGCAATCCATCTACTGGCATCACATCACCGGTGATTGGTATGCCAACGGGTACGCATACAAGGAGGAGTATTTCGACTTCAGCAAGATGGTCCCCGGCATGGTGCTCTTCAGCCCCCGGAACGGGTGGTTCACATACAGCCCCATGTTCCTGGCGGTGGTGGCCCTGTTGGTGGTGCGCGCATGGCGCAATACGCGGCCGGCCCGGCCGATCCTCTTGATATTCATGCTTACCGTGTTGCTGTATAGCGCCTGGTGGTGCTGGTGGCTGGGTGGGGGCTACGGCTTCCGTGGTCTCATCGACCTCTACGCCTTGCTGGCCATTCCGCTGGCGTGGCTTTTCCGTTCGGTCATGCGGCGTTCCTGGACCACGCGGGTGATCACGGCATTGCTGGTTTGGCTGCTGGTCCACTTGAACTTCGGCATGATGGAACACTTCCGCTTTGATGTCTATTGTGATAATGGAGAGTGGCCTCCGGTCCTGGAGGTGATCGGGAATATCATGGCGGGCAAGTGATACCATGGCTGAGGACACCATCCTTCCCAACGATCGTCCCAGCCCAGGCTGGTTGAAGGCATTGGGCCTGTTGGCTGCGGCCGGGTTGTTCGTGATAGGCATCTGGACCGTGCCGCTGGCCATCTTTGGTCCGGACCATGCGCTGATCCCAGGCGATATGGGTGATGCGCGGTTCAACAATTACATCCTGGAGCACGGCCATCGCTGGATCAAGGGTCAGGAAGGATCCTTCTGGGATGCGCCCTTCATGTACCCATGGAAGAACGTGGTCGCCCTGTCGGACAACCTGCTGGGTACCGTTCCTTTCTATTCGGCCCTGCGCGGGCTCGGCTTTACCCGGGAGAGCGCCTTCCAAGGATGGTTGCTGCTGCTGTTCGGACTGAACTACTGGTGCTGTTTCCTTGCCCTGCGCAAATGGGCGGGCCATGCGGCACTGGCGGCCTGTGCGGCGTACATCTTCGCGTTCGGCATATACAACATCGGGCAGATCAACAACCTGCAGGTGATGCCTAAATTCATGGTGCCGCTGGCCTTTCTGTTCTTTTGGCGACACCTAGGGACGGGCGCCCTGAAGTTCCTGCTATGGGCCGCGCTGGCCACGGTGTACCAGTTCTATTGCGGCGTATACATCGGCTTCATCCTGGTGTACGGACTGTTCTTCCTTTTCGTGGGGCACGTAGTGGCTTTCCGCAGGCCGTCCTTCCTGGCCCGGTTCAGGCAACGCCGGTTCGCCATGGGGTGGTTGGCCACGCTTGCGGTGGGCCTGCTGCTGCTGGCGCCCATGATGCTGCATTACATGGATGTGCCCAAGGACCTGGACGAGCGGAGCTTCGACTCCATCTCGGCCTCCATCCCGCGGCCTGTGTCGTATTTCTTCACCCATCCGGCGGCGCTGTCCTGGCGCTCCCTTTCCGGGATGGGGGTGGACGCGTTCCCGCAATGGTGGAGCCACTTCCACTTTATCGGCCTGTTGCCTTGGCTCGCCGTGGCCGCCGCGCCTTTCCTGTTGTTCCGCAAGGCCACGCCGAAGCTTTCGCGCCGTGCGCTTGCGGCCATTGGCGTCGGCTTGGCGCTCAGTGTGCTCTTTGTGCTGAACATCGGCGGCTTCACCCTCTACCGCCTCGTTTTTGCCCTGCCTGGGTTCTCGGTCCTGCGGGCGGTGGACCGGTACATCCATGTGGAGGTGATCTTCTTCCTGGTGCTGTTCGTGATGGTGATGCGTCCCTTGTTCCGGAAAAATTGGGCAGCCATGGTCGTCAGCGTGGTTTTGCCGGTGGCCGTGGTGCAGGACAACCGCTGGGAGGTGAGCTGGCTCAAACGGTTCGACAAGTTTGGATCCCGTGCGCAGGTGCAGGATGTCGAACGGCGCATCCTTCGGGAATATGGCGGGCCGGAGCGTTGGGATGCCGTTGCATATGAACCATTGCTCGGGCTCAAGCAGGGGTTCGAGGTGTTCCATTCCCAAGTGATCACCACCGAGATCACGGCCATGCTGGCCGGGCAGGAACTGGGAATCCCCGTGGTGAATGCCTATACCGGAGGATACCCGGGGAACTACATCTCCTTCTTCGACCACATGGACCACCGCACACTGGCCGATTGGTGTGCGTTCAACGGCTTATCGGCCGGCCGCATCCAGGAGATCCACGGCCTTGGGCTACCCGTGGTGCAGGTGGACACGGTGACCATCCGGGCCTCCAACGGCAAGTTCCTCTGTGCCAACATCACCCGGGATGATCTGGTGATCGCGGATCGGGATACGGCCATGGCATGGGAGATCTATCTCCGCATCCGCACGGCGGGCGGGCGGGTGGCGTTCATGGCCCACAACGGGGAGCTTCTCTTTGCCGGGCTGGGGGGGGATGGACGCTTGGCGGCCGATGGCAAGGACCTCGGTGATTCCGGCCTTTTCACGGACGAGCAGCAAGCGGACGGATCCATGGCACTGAAGGGGTTCAATGGCCGCTACCTCTCGCTGGACACTGCCACCCATACCGTGCATGCGATCGCGGAACGGCCCGAACGGCAGGAGCGGTTCGAGGTGGTCCGCCATGTGCCGGTGGATTGAGCGGCCTTACTTGGTCTCGTCCAGGTGCAGATCCTCCAACGCAAGCTCGCCGAGGTAGTATCCGGCCACGCCGTTGCTGCCCGTGAGGAAGGCGCCCGGCTGGATATCGCCACGCGTCATGGCCCGGCGTGTGGCGGAGGCCATCCAATGGTGGAAGCGGAGATCGCCGTACAGTTCAAAGCTGCCGTCGGCCTTGGAAATGGTGTAGTAGGAGCGGGTCCAATGCTCATTCCATCCTAGTATCACCGCACCTTCCACCGGTCTGCGGTCTTCATCCACGATCCGTCCGGTGAGCTTCGCGGCGTGCAGGGAGGAGAAGTTGTAGTAGTTGGGCAGGTGGGCGCATGGGCCGGGGGCCTTCCATGGCTGGAACTCCTTGAACGCTTCCGCTACCGGCTTTACCGTGCCCTCGATCGGTGGAAGTCCTTCTCCCACTTCGGTCCAGCCTTGCCGGTCCAATACTCCCATGTGATCCGCATGGAAGCGTCCCCATTTCACATCCTTGAACTGCCACCAGGAATACCCTTTTCCGCCGCAAGCCACGGTTTGGGCAAGGGTCTTCCGGGCGAACGCCAGTTGGTCCGCGTAAGGCACTGAATCGTTGTCCGCCGGCAATGACGTCTCGCCGATGATCCACGGCTTATCCACATGCTCCCCGTACCAGCGGATCTCGTTGCGCACCTGCTCCGGCTCATACTCGTAGGGGTGGAACGAGATGAAATCCACATCAAGGATATTGGGATCCCAGGCGAACACTTCGGGCACGCCCACCAGACCAAGGGTGACCAGTTGGTGCGGGGCGTGCTTATGCATCAGGGCCCTCCACCGCTTGACCGCCCGGTGAACGTCCTGCTTCGGGCGATGGTGCGGGTTGTCGAAATAGAGCGGCTCGTTGAACAGGTCGTAAGCTAAAATGCCGGGATGGTCCTTCAGGCGGTCCACGAGGTGGATGGCGTGCTCCTCGAAAACCGGATCATCCGGCCTCATCCGTAGCAAGAGGATTACTTTCAATCCTTCTTCTTGCGCCACATCGATGAGGTCTTCCAAGGCATCCAGGTATCGCGCTTCCCATGGTCCGTTGAAGGTGAGCAGGGTGTCGGTACCCATGCCGTGGCGGCTGGGAAGCATTACCGTCCTGTTGCCAGGCGTGAGGAACGGGTCGGGTGCCAGGCCAAAACGGACCGTATTGAACCCCATCTGGTGCATCAGCCGGAACTCGCTTTTCAGTTGGAGCCGTGCCCCGCTTCGCGTGCCGGAACGGTATGTTCCGCCGCTTTGGTAATCGAACCCCGAGGAGGCCCAGCAGCTATCCCCGTTCCATTGCAGGTCGGCGATGTAATTGACCACCAGGGGGAAGAACGCCTTGCCGTCAAGCACCATGTGCCCATCCTCCATGCCCACGAAACCGCTGGGATGATGCCGGGTACACGAGGGTAACAGCAAAAGCATGGCGTAGCAACACCATGCCAATAGGTTGAACCGGTGGCTGCGCTGATGCATGTTATTCAGGCACTACCACGTTCTGTTCTCCATCAGGTCTAGCGGGATCGGCAGCGGATGGCCCGATGGGCCCGTACACCGCGCAATCCTCGTTCGCGTATATCAAGGTGTAGTGCTCCAAGGTTTCCTTGACCACGTCATTCCCCACATCGTTCACGAACCCGCGATGGTCCCCCAGGACGAAGACATGATCAACGTTGCGCTCCGGTCGGCTGTCGTTCCGGGTCCACGGCCCATGTATCAGGTCCGCCACATGCAGCCTTCCCAGCCGCAGGTCAGGAAGCCGTGCATTGTTCCATCGCAGTGGAAAGTAGCCTGTTCCGGCCTCATAGTTCTCCAGGATCACCAAGGGCTTGTTGATCCCCAGGTAATTCGAATAATGGCTGCCCAACCAGTTGCCGGAGCGATCAATCGGGAACACGATGGAGCCGGACGGAATATGGCTGCAGGCCAGCTCGCAGTTCATGGCGACCTTGTTCTGGTCCCGCACCACGGAAACATAGTAGCGGTCCAGCTCGAAGTTGCTGTACAACACGAGCAGAATGACGGCCCAGGTGAACCACTTGGGCGTTCTTTTCAGCGATAATGCAGCGATGGCGAACAGGAACAGCAGAAGTCCCAAGCGGACGGACATGTATCCGGCAAGGCCGTTGCCATCGGGCATGAGCAAGTACAGCAGCAACAGCAGCAAGCATGAGGTGGCCCAGAACAGGGCCGAGCGCCTGTTGATCACCGTTGCGTTCACTGCATTCGGGCCGTTGCGCCTGAAGTATCCCATCGCAGGAAAGATGAACAGGGACATGATGGAAAGGAGGACCAAGGCCTGGAAGATCCGCTGGGTGTATACACCTTCCAACCCCATGTTGTAGGAGATGATGGGTCTTAACGTATAAAGCCATTCCAGCAATTCGTGCCTGCTGATGAACGTGTAGTATGGAGCACTTGGCATGCTCCGGGAATAGATGAAGGCCAATATCAGGGGAATGGCGGATGCGCATGCCAGACGCCCCAGCTTGGGCCGCATGGAACGGAGCATGTCACGGGTCCATGCACCTTCCTGCCACGTCCCCCCTGGAACGGAATGGATCACAACATGGAGGCCGAGCATGCCAAGGGTGAGCCCGAAGACGAAAATGTGGGCGAAGTACAGCAAGGTGAGCAGAAGGGCAAGAAAGCCCAATGTGCGAGCGGTATGAGGCGTGGCATCCGTTCTGATCCAGAAGGCCAGGGTGAGAAGCATGAGGACCAATGCCAGCGAGAAGTTGTAGAAACCCAGCGTGAACAGGTATGAATAACAGAAGGGCAGGATAAGGAAGCTATATTCCACGTTCCGTGGGCTGATGGTCCTGATGAGCTGACGAAATGCGTAAGGCAATCCAGCGACATACGCCACCACCACCATTTTTTCGGCAAGGAAGGCGGGCAGTATGGTAAGAGCAGCAGTCAGGATGAAGTGGCCGAGCCAGTTCGGTACGGGAATGGCTGTGAACGAGTAGAACAAACGAAGGGGGTCATCCTGTCCGAACAGAAGCTCATGGATCAGCCGGGAGTTGTACAGATGAGCGGCCCCGTCCATGGACGGGAAATATTTGGATACCAGTACCGGCAGTGCATTCAGCAGCACGGCGATCAGGAACAGATAGCGTTCGACGGGACGAGGGAGCGCTTTCTGCATCATTCTTTCCGTGGGCTGCTTGGACCCGGCGGGAGCCAGGTTAGGGAAGGAAGCCGGCGGATCGCCGGACGTGGGCGCATCAAAGGCCGTATTTGATGATGCACCAGATGGCCCGGAACCCATCGCGCCAGCCGATCTTCTTGCCTTCGGCATAGGTGCGGCCGTAGTAGCTGATGCCCACCTCATAGATGCGCGTGCCCTTCACCCGCGCCAGCTTCGCGGTCACTTCCGGCTCGAAGCCGAAACGCTGCTCGCGCAGGTCGAGCCCCTTGGCGATGTCGGAACGGATCAGCTTGTAGCACGTCTCCATGTCCGTCAGGTTCAAATTATTGAACGCGTTGGAGAGCATGGTGAGGAACTTGTTGCCGATACTGTGCCAGAAGAACAGGATGCGATGCGGGTGATGCCCCATGAAGCGCGAGCCGAACACCACGTCCGCGAAGCCTTCCACCACGGGGCGCAGCAGGTCGTTGTATTCGCGGGGATCGTATTCCAGGTCCGCATCCTGCACGATGAGGTATTCGCCCTTCGCCTCCCGGATGCCGCGGTGGATGGCCGCGCCCTTGCCCATGTTGCGGGGCTGGTCGTAGAACTGGATCCCCATCTCCGGATGCGCGGCCATGTATCGCTGGATCGCATCCACGGTGCCATCGCGCGAGCCATCGTTCACGATGATCACCTCCTTGGTGAGGCCGCCGATCAACTGCACGTCGCGCACCTTGTCCAGGATCAGGTGGATGGTACGTTCCTCGTTATAGGCGGGGATGATGATGGAAAGGGTGCGCATGGTGCGGTAAAAGTCGGATTTTACTGGACGTGCGATCAACAGGAGGCGCGGCGCTCACTTCAGCACCCATAGTCCCAGATCGTCCATGTACATCACCGTATCGTCGGTCAGGGGTATGCCCTCCACATGCACTTCATCGCCCGGCAGCAAAGGCTGGAGCAGGTTCAAGGGAAGGGCCACGAGCTGCCATTCCCCGAAGCGCTGCATTTGCATGGCGGAATTGGCGTCGGCGTATGCGACCTGCGCCGGACCCCGCGTAACACGGACAATGAACGTGACCCAATTGAGCGGACCCGGCTGCATGATCATGGCGGTGCCCAACAGGCGCAGCTCCGGGCCGTCCAAGGTATCCGGCACTATCCAGGTGATCGATCGGGTGGAGCGTGTCCGGCTGTCGAAGCGCACACTGTACCGGCCGCTGGAATGTTGCTCCGAGGTCAGGCCGGGCACATCGGGGCTTTCCAGGTCCAGTACTTCATGGTGTACCACGTATGGTTCGTTCCGCCAACGTTCGTCCCGGTACAGGTCGGTGCCCGTGATGGCGGAATGGTAGATCAGCTCCCAGTTCGCGGTATCCACTTGGTCGCTGCTGCTGCTTTCAACGATGTAATAGTCGTTCGGGAGGAACGGCCCCGGGTCGTCATGCGGCATGGGTATCGCCCATGGCATGCTGTCGCGGATGGCATAGTAGGAGATGCTCCCGCGGCTTTCTATGTCGCTGGCCACGGTGATCACGGGCCGCTCCGGCCTGAACGGGGCATGGTCCTGCCGGATGAGCGCCATCATCCTGGCCACTTCTCCTGCGGGCTTCCATTCCGCGGAATAAACAAGGTTGGCACTCTGCCATTGGTTGATCAAAAGTGGCACGCACAGCAATGCGGCCATGGCCGCCGGCAACACCGCGCGACCTGGCCATGCCACCAGACCGGAGGCCAGGATGAAGCTGGCCATCGGCAGCAGGAAGAGCGCGGTGCGGGCGCGGGGATACAGCATCCCGAGCCAATGATGTTGCACAAGTATGCTCCCCATGCAGGCTGCCAGGACCAGTGCGCCGAAGGCCATGGGCAGCAACAGCCTGGTCCATTTTCCGCGCAGGGCCGCGATCACAATCACCGTGCAGCAACCGGCGGTGATGCCCAAGGCCCAACCCATGATCCGCAGCACCGGCGTTCCATACGGCAGCTCGTAGAGCAACCTTGAGCCGAATGAACCCATCATGCAATCCCACAGGTCGCCGCATCCGAAGAAGAATGAACCGCCCTTGGCCAACCCGATGGCGGTAGGGAGCAGCAAGGCCAGCCCCAGCCCCACGCCTCCCGTCATGATCAGGGCATGCCGCCACGGGAACCCCACCTGGCCGCGGATGGCTTGTATCATCCATATGGCCATTACTGCCGCCGCAATAGCGAGCAGGAAGTTCAGCATGATCAAATTCGACATGGCCGCAAGCACGGCCGCCGCCGTGGCCCAGACCAGGTGTGTTGCGCGCCGTCCCTGGGTGAAGTAGCGGGTGGCCTGCCATAGGCACAACATCAGCCATCCATTGGCCAGGCCGTAGCCGCGCGCCAGGCTGAAGAAGTCCAGCAGGTATGGATGTACGTTCATCAGCAGGAAGGCGGCCACGGCCAGTAGGGATGAACGCGCCTGCAAGGCAATGCGGGCACTGGCATACAGGTAGACCACATGGGCAAGCAGACCGGGCAGGCGGAGCGCCAATTCGCTGATGCCAAAGAGCTGATGGGACGCGATCATGCCCCACACGTTCAACAAATGGTGGTTCGCGCCCATCTGGTCGAAGGAGCGCTGGAAGAAGATGCGCGGCAGAACGTGGTAGATGAAGGTGAAGCTCTCATCCCAGGTGAAGGAAGTGAGCCATGCCCGCAGCACCGTGTATGTGAGCAAGGCCATCGCACAGCCCGCCACTCCAATGCGGCCTGCGCTGCGCGAGAGGCCGAGGCGCGCGGTCCGTTGTTTATTACTGCTCATCGTTCGTCAAAGGGATGGCGTCCTCCTCGGGGTAGGCGGGAGTGCTGATGGACAGGATCTCCATGGCCGCTGGCAAGGATAAAACTACGGATGCGGATCCTCTCGCGTTGACCTGAGCATCCCGATCGAGGGCATACTTTCTTTGCAGCATCGAAAAGCAAATGCCTTCCCCCTCGGACCGACGGACCCACATCCTTTTCCTGCTGGCGTTGGCCGCTGGGTGTCTCGCGGTAGTAGCCACTTTCCTGCGAACCGGGTCATGGGACCTCGATTTCTTCTTTACCTCGGACTCCCTGTACCTGCCTTCCTTGTATCGCGATCTTTTCCAGGAGGGGGGGCACTTATCCGAATGGTCGCTTAATGCCGCTCCGAACTTCTTCCCGGACATGGGGTTGTTCTTTCTGCTGAATTGGCTGACAGGCAGCTTTCTGGCGGCAACCTATTTGTACCCCGTGGTGCAGTTCGTGGCTATTGCGGTCTTGTTCAGGGCCATAGCGCGGGAAAGCACGCTGGCCAAGGATGATCGCTGGGTGGCGCTGGGGGTGGGCCTGTTGGCCTTGGTCCCGCTGACAGGCTGGTGGGACGGGGATTTCGGCTACGCGTTCCACCTGCTCATCAATTCCTTTCATGCCGGGGCGTTCGTGAACGCACTGCTGTGCATGTGGCTGTTGCTTCGTCTGATCCGGGGCAAGGGCCGGTGGGCCTGGTGGATATTGGGCTTGGCGATCGCGGCCGGTTCGGTTTCCGATCGTCTGTTCTGGGTGATGTTCCCGATCCCGGCGACCACGGCCTGCCTGATCGCTATCGGCCCGGTCGGCCCGTCCAGGACGCTTGTTGCAGATCGCCCTCTTGATCGCTGGCGCCACTGTGGCCTCCTATCAGGGGTTGCTTTGGCTGGACCGGTCACTGCCCATGCGCATTGAGAACCCCTATGCCTATCTCGCCTTCGAGCGCATCGTGTTCTCCTGGCACCGGCTCTTGGAGATGCTGGGCACCTATCTGTCCGGCCATCCGCTCGCGATCGCGCTCACCGGATCGGGGCTTTTGGTGATGCTCTGGTGTTCCGTGATGGGGATCCGCAATTTTCGGGCGTGGTTGCGCACGCCGAAGAAGTTCTTGGGTGAAGAGGAAGAGGCCGCTGTACTTTCCACTTGGATGGCGGCGATGTTCTTCCCGATGGTGTTGTTCACGCCGGTCCTCAATGGATCCTTTGATGGATTGGACTCCCTTCGCTACAACTTCGCTGTGTTCATGCTGGCGCCCTTGGTTGCCGGTGCGGCCTTGGGCAAGTGGTCGATGAAGTGGAACAAATGGCTGGTACCGCTGGTCATCGCGATCATCGGTGTCCCATCCGGCTGGGTCTGTGTCAGTGCCGGTACGTCGGGATACCAACGGCTCTTGACGTACAAGCCGCAACGGGTGGATGCATTGGACCGGCTGGCCGATCGGTTCCCGATGAAGAACGGGGTAGGTAACTATTGGGATGCCAAGCGCATCACCATGTTCTCCGACAAGGGCCTGGTGGTGCTGCCGGTGGAAGGTGATGTCGTGGCCTATAACCACGTGAACCGGCTCAGGATGTTCCAGGGCCGGACCTTCGATCTTGCAGTGGTGCATGAAGGAGAGCCGACACGGGATCTGCTGGTCCGTGTTTTCCGGCAGGATACCGGATTCCATGCACTGGACGGGGTGGAGGTGATGTTGCTGCCGGAATGGCGATTCGATCCTGATACGTTCCGGCCCCAGGAACAAGCACACTGAAGGCCGGACCGTGGGTTGCACAAATGCTTGGTCCACGAAGTGGCCGACCTCCGGCCGGAAGGGGAGGGGACGTGAAGAAGGGTCAAGCAGGTCCCGGCATCTGGCGCAGGATGCGTATGCACCATGGACGTTGCAGGAGCACGAGGCATGCTGCCAGCACTACCAGCCACGCTACGCGGGATTGTAGCCTGTCGAACACGTTGGCCAGGCTGGCCGTGATCATGGCATTGAGCACCACCCAGGCCAAAAGCAGCGGGACCAGCAAGGCAAGTTCCTGATGGGATCTCCACCGGGAACGCGTCCACGCCAGGAATACGACAGCCAACAGTGCGGCTATGCGTACCACGGTGTTGCAGAAGCCGAGATCCCACCAAGCGCCGGCCATCTGCATGGAGCCGACGTACGAGGAGAGTTCCCAAGGCAACCGCTCGGCGATCACCCTGTACGGCGCGGAATCCTCTCCATATGGTGAAAGACAGGAAGCGGCACTGACCTGAAAGAGCTGGGTGACGGAGGCTACCAGGCTGCTGCGCAGGAACCGCCCCAGATATTCAGGCTCGGACAAGAGGTCATGCACCACCGGAGCGAGTAGCGGATCGGCCACGGTGAGCTGCGGCCCGATCCGTCTTACCAGGCTGCTATCGCCCCAGATGAACTGCACGGGAACCATCGGCAGTTCATCCTTATAGGGGCAGAGTGCATAGTTCCGTTCCGGACAGTGTTCATGTAGGAAATCGCCGAGCATTCCGTTCTCGCACAGCCTTGCTGCGAGGAAGACATGGGATGTGGGGGAATACACCGGCCTCATGCCGTTCCGGCCATTGTACCAACCGACGAACAGCATGCCTGCGGCCAACACGGCCAATGAACCGCCGAGGTTGGGCCAGAAACGTGGCCAAGGCGATCGGCTCCCGCCAGCGATCTTCACCACGGCCATTGCGGCCAGCAGCAACACCGCCATGGCGGTGTTCGCATAGTGCGTGATGAGGAAGAAGAACAGGCATATCCACAGGAAGCCGCGCTTCACCCTGCCGAGCTCAGGTGCCCGGAACAGCAGGTACAGCACCAAGGCGATCATCGGCGTGAACACGTCGGGCATGATCTGGGTGGCATACCACGGCATGCTGGTACACAGCACTAGGACCAGCACGAGGGCCAGGTGCGTGCGCTGGAGGGGAACACCCGCCGGAAGCACCTTCTGCAGCGTTTCCAGCAGCAACCACGCCAGCATGAAGGATTGGAAGATGATCACCGTCCATAACGTGCTTTGCCAAGTGACCGCCCGGATGATGAGGCCATAACCGATGGGCCGGTCCGCCGGCGGCTCCAAGGTGAATGCGGAGCGGATGTAGGTCCCGGAGTCCGAGAACACCAGGGGGTAACGGTTGTAGAAAGCTAGGGCCACGATCAGGAAGGTGGTTCCGGCCAGGTACAGGAACAACCTCCAACGTCTTTGGAAGTGTGCGGACAAGCCCATGGTGAAGAAAGGCGCTGAATGCTCCTCACACCACCATTTCCCGCACACCCTCCGGCACCACCAGTCTGCCTTCCGTCTTCGCCCTGATCTCCTCCACGCTCACGCCGGGTGCACGTTCCTTCAACACGAAGCCATCAGGGGTGATGTCGAAAAAGCCCAGGTCGGTGAGCACGCGCTTCACGCAGCCCACGCCGGTGAGCGGCAGCGAACAGCGCTTCAGCAGCTTGCTCTCGCCCGCCTTGTTGGTGTGCATCATGCACACGATGATGTTCCGCGCGCTGGCTACCAGGTCCATGGCGCCGCCCATGCCCTTCACCATCTTGCCGGGGATCTTCCAACTGGCGATGTCGCCATTGTCCGCCACTTCCATCGCGCCCAGCACGGTGAGGTCCACCTTCTGCGCCCGGATCATGGCGAAGCTGGTGGCGCTGTCGAAAATGGCCGAGCCCGGCAACAACGTCACCGTCTGCTTGCCCGCATTGATCAGGTCCGCGTCCTCCTCGCCTTCATACGGGAAAGGGCCCATGCCGAGGATGCCGTTCTCGCTCTGCAGCGTCACGTTGATCCCCGGCGGGATGTGATTGGCCACCAGCGTGGGGATGCCGATGCCGAGGTTCACGTAGTAGCCGTCCTGCAGCTCGCGCGCGATGCGCTTCGCCATCTGCTTCTTGTCCAATGCCATGTCTATGCGGTTGGGAAGGGGGAGGAAGAACTCAAGCGCGTTGCCGTACGGTGCGCTGCTCGATGCGTTTCTCGTGATCGCTCCCCTGGAAGATGCGATGCACGAAGATGCCGGGCGTATGGATGTGGTCCGGGTCCAGTTCGCCCGGCTGCACCAGGTGCTCCACTTCGGCGATGGTGATGGTGCCGGCCATGGCCATCATGGGGTTGAAGTTGCGCGCCGTGTGGCGGTACACCAGGTTGCCGTTGGTATCGCCCTTCCAGGCCTTCACGATGCTGAAGTCCGCGCGGAGCCAGCGTTCCATCACGTACATCCGGCCGTCGAACTCCCGCGTCTCCTTGCCTTCGGCCACCTCGGTGCCGTAGCCGGTGGGGGTGAAGAATGCGGGGATGCCCGCTCCGCCCGCCCGGCAGCGCTCCGCCAGCGTGCCCTGCGGGATCAGTTCCACCTCCAGCTCCCCGGCCAGCAACTGCCGCTCGAACTCCGCGTTCTCGCCCACGTAGCTGGCGATCATCTTCTTGATCTGCCGCGTTCTCAGCAGCAGTCCCAGGCCGAAATCATCCACGCCCGCGTTGTTGCTGATGCAGGTGAGGCCCTTCACCCCCTTGCGCACCAGCGCGGCGATGGTGTTCTCCGGGATGCCGCACAGGCCGAAGCCCCCCACCATCACCGTCATGCCATCGGCAAGGCCTTCCAACGCCGCTTCGGCGTTCGCCACGGTCTTCTTCATCGTCTGTCCGCTAAGGCGACGAAGATAAAAGCGCGGTACCACGGGCAACTTTGGGTGACGGGGCAGCGTTGCAGGGGTCTAACTTTCGCCCGGCCTCCGGGTCACACCCATCCCGCACACCATGTACGCATTGATCGACGCGTTCCCGCAGCAACTGAAGGAGGCCCTCGCCATCGGCCGCAGCGCCACCCTTTCCGCACCGGGTGGTCCCTACACCAATGTGGTGGTGACGGGCCTGGGCGGCAGCGGCATCGGCGGGCGCATCGCCGCGCAGATTGTGGCCCCGCAGGCCACCTGCCCCATCGAAGTGTACAGCAACTACTACCTGCCGGCATACGTGGGCAAGGGAAGCCTGGTGATCGCCTGCAGCTACAGCGGCAATACCGAGGAGACCATCGCCGCCATGGAGCAGGCCCTGTCGAAAGGCGCCCGCGTGGTGGCGATCACCAGTGGCGGCACCATGCTGGACATGGCGAAGGCCAAGGGCTTGGACCACATCGTGATCCCCGGCGGCAACCCGCCCCGCACCATGCTGGCCTATTCGCTCACGCAGCAGTTCTTCGTGCTGCGCCACTTCGGCATCATCGGCGATGGCTTCGAGCAGGAGATCGCTGCTGCGGCCGACCGCCTTGCGGCCGACAAGGCCAAGATCCAGGCGAAGGCGCAGGAACTCACCGGACAACTGTTCGGCAAGCGCCTTATCATTTATAGCGAGGCGGCCACCGAGGCGGTGAGCATCCGCTTCCGCCAGCAGGTGAACGAGAACAGCAAGGAGCTCTGCTGGCACCACGCCATCCCGGAGATGAACCACAACGAGCTGGTGGGCTGGGCCGGTGGGGACAAGAGCCTCGCCGTGCTGCTGTTCCGCCACAAGAGCGACCACGAGCGCTCGCAGATCCGCATGGAGATCAACAAGGGCGTTTTTGGGAAGTACACCCCGAACGTGTTCGAGCTGTGGAGCGAAGGCGACAACACCATCGGCCGCCAGCTCTACCTGATCAACGTGGGCGACTGGATCAGTTACTACTGGGCCGAGAAAAAGGGCGTGGACCCCAGCGAGATCGCGGTGATCAATATGCTGAAGGGGAAGCTGGCGGAGGTGAAGTAAGCTCCATCAGATCCTGGCGGGTGCGTCGTCCCCGCGGCTCTTTGCCGAACTTTGCGTCCGTCATGCGCACCGTCCATTTCCGTGACCTCGGCACCATCGCATACGCCGAAGCCTGGGACCTCCAAAAGCGGCTCTTCCAAGCCAACATCGACCGTAAGCTGGCCAACCGCGATAAGCCGGAAGCCGAACAAGTGCCCACGGAGGACCACCTTCTCTTTGTCGAGCACCCGCATGTCTATACCCTGGGCAAGAGCGGCAAGGAAGCCCACCTGTTGCTGAACGAGCAGGGCCTCCGCGAGAAGGGCGTGCAGTTCTTCCCCATCGACCGCGGCGGTGACATCACCTACCACGGTCCCGGTCAGATCGTGGGCTATCCCATCTTCGACCTCGATCACCACTTCACGGACATCCACCGCTTCCTCCGCACCTTGGAGGAGGCCATCATCGGCACGCTGGAAGCCTATGGCATCCAGGCCGGCCGCATCGATGGGCTCACCGGCGTGTGGCTGGACCCGGCCGATCCGCTCAAGGCCCGGAAGATCTGCGCCTTCGGCATCCGCGCCAGCCGTTGGGTCACCATGCACGGCTTCGCCTTCAATGTGAACACGGACCTGGACTTTTTCCGGAACATCGTGCCCTGCGGCATCGCGGACAAGGGCGTCACCAGCATGGCCCAGGAGCTGGGCGGGCCGGTGGACATCGAAGAGGTGAAGCAGCGCCTGAAACTGGAGCTGGCGGACCTGTTCGACGTGGAGCTGGCGGAGGCGGGGGCCACCGCGCTCCATTGATCGGCCGCAGGCCCAGCCTGTTATCTTCGCCCGCAATGTCCTGTACCAGTTGCGCCAAAGGCGCTGATGGCAAACCCGCCGGCTGCAAGAGCAACGGCTATTGCAGCACCAGCGGCTGCAACAAGCTCGATGTGTTCGATTGGCTGGCCGGTGTGCCCCTGCCCGGCGGGCAGACGCCGTTCGACGCGGTGGAAGTGCGCTTCAAGAACACCCGCAAGGGCTTCTACCGCAACGCCAACGCGTTGCAGCTGATGCAAGGTGACCTGGTGGTGGTGGATGCCGCGCCCGGGCACGACGTGGGCATGGTGAGCCTGAGCGGCGAGCTTGTGCGCGCCCAGATGCAGCGCAAGAGCACCAACACGGATACGTACGAGCTGCGCAAGGTGCTCCGCAAGGCCACCCAGGAGGACATCGACCGGTGGCATGCCGCCCGCAAGCAGGAGGACGAGACCCTTTTCGCCGCGCGAAAGGTCTGCAGCGAGGCCCGCCTGGACATGAAGGTGACCGACGTGGAGTACCAGGGCGACGGCACCAAGGCCACGTTCTACTATACCGCTGAACAGCGCATTGATTTCCGCGACCTGTTGCGCAAGCTCTCCGACCGCTTCAAGGTGCGCGTGGAGATGAAACAGATCGGCGCGCGGCAGGAGGCGGGCCGCATCGGTGGCATCGGCAGTTGCGGGCGCGAGCTCTGCTGCAGCACCTGGCTCACCGACTTCCGGAGCGTCACCACCAGCGCGGCGCGCTACCAGCAGCTCGCCCTGAACCCGCAGAAGCTCGCGGGCCAGTGCGGCAAGCTCAAGTGCTGCCTGAACTACGAGCTGGACATGTACATCGAGGCGATCAAGAGCTATCCCTCGCAGAACGCCAAGCTCCGCACCCAGCAAGGCACCGGCATGCACATGAAGACGGACATCTTCGAGGAGAAGATGTGGTATCTCTTCAAGAAACCCGGTTCCGCCCCGGTGATGGCCGGTTTCCCGATCGAGGTGGTGCGCGGCATCCTGGCCCAGAACAAGGAGGGCGTGGAGCCCGAGGTGGACCTGCACATGGTGGACGAGCCCGAGGAAAAGGCTGCACCCGCACCGGACTATGAGAACGTGGTGGGCCAGGAGGACCTGACCCGCTTCGACAGCAAGATCAAGAGCGGCAAGAAGCGCAGCCGTGGCGGCAAGGGCCGCGACCGCGACCGGCGCGGTGGCGAAGGCGGCGCGAAACCGCAATCTCCGCAGGGCCAGCGCCCGCCGCAACAGGCCCAGGGGCCGCGCCCCGATCAGCGGCCACGGGGTGATCGTGCACTGCGGCCGGACCGCCCCCCGCGCCCCGAACGGCCGCAAGGAGCTGCACCTGATGGGCCGCGCCCGCAAGGCGAAGCTCGTCCCGAAGGCGAGCGCCGCAGCCGCGACGGCCGTGACCGGCGCCGTGGTGGAAGAGGGCGCGACCGTGGTCCTCGTCCGGAAGGAGGCCCGCCTGCCGGTGGACCGCCACCAACCCCGCCCGCCGCGTGAAGCACCCCGTTCTGGCGATCGCCGCCGCGCTCCTGATGGCCGGTTGCGCGAAAGAGGTGTTGTTCCAGGCCGACAGCGAAGTGCCCGGCGGCCTGTGGACCCGCAGCTACAAGCCCGCTTTCTCCTTCGACGTGGCCGACACCGTGGGCCAGCACGATGTGTACCTGGACATCCGGCACACGGGCGATTACCCGTACAGCAACCTCTACACGTTCATCACCCTTTCCGGGCCCGATGGGCGCACGCTCACGGATACGGTGGAATGCACGCTGGCGGATCCTACCGGCCGCTGGTTCGGCAAAGGCACCGGCTTCATCTTCAGCGACCGGTTCCAGGCGCACGTGCTCTACCGCATGCACAATAGGTTCCCGCGTCCGGGCCGTTATACGTTCACCATCGAACAGGCCATGCGCACCGATACCCTGCCCGGCGTGATCGACGTGGGGGTCAGCGTGGAACGCTCCACGACCGCTTCCTGAACCCATGGTCAAGTCCAAGAAAGCCGCTGGCCGCCCCGCTTGGATCAAGTGGTGGTGGGTGTTGGTGCTCACCCCCGTGCTCGGCCTGCTGGGCCTGCTGCTGATGGCGGCCACCAGCAGCGACCTGCCCAGCACCACTGAACTGCAGAACCCCCGCAGCGATCTGGCCACCGCCGTGCTCTTCAGCGACGGCAGCCTCATGGGCCAGTACTACCGCGAGAACCGCATACCGGTGGATTACGACCGCATCAGCCCGCACGTGGTGAACGCGCTGATCGCCACCGAGGATGAGCGCTTCCGGCAGCACAGCGGCATCGACGTGCGCGGCACCCTGCGCGCCGCGGCGTTCCTCGGGAAGAAAGGCGGGGCCAGCACCATCACCCAGCAGCTCGCCAAGATGCTTTTCCACGAGCCGGCCAAAGGCACCGTGGCCCGCATCCGCCAGAAGTTCCAGGAATGGATCATCTCCGCCAAGCTTGAGCGGGAGTACACCAAGGACGAGATCATAGCGATGTACCTCAACCGCTTCGACTGGATCAACCAGGCGGTGGGCATCAACTCCGCGGCGCGCGTCTACTTCAACACCACGCCCGATTCACTGAAGGTGGAACAGGCCGCGCTCCTGGTGGGCATGTGCAAGAACCCGGCGCTCTTCAATCCCATCCGCCGGCCCGATACCACGATGACCCGCCGGATGGTGGTGCTGGACCAGATGCGGAGGAACGGTTTCCTCGGCCAGCACGACTATGATTCGCTGAAGGCGTTGCCGATAGGCCTGCACTTCCAGCGCATCGACCACACCGAAGGTCCGGCACCCTACCTGCGCGAAGTGCTGCGCGCCAAGGTCCAGTCCCTGCTCAGCGAGAAGGATCCGAAGACCGGCAAACTGCGCCTCGCGAAAGCCGACGGCACGCCCTACGACATCTATACCGATGGCCTGCGCATCTACACCACCATCGACCGGCGCATGCAGCAATACGGTGAGTGGGCCATGCGGGAGCACCTCGGCACGGAACTGCAGCCGCAGTTCTTCAAGGATATCAAGGACAAGAAGAACCGGCCGTTCGACTGGCGCGTGAGCAAGGACGAGATCGATCAGATCATGGCCACGGCGATGAAGCGCAGCGACCGTTATCGCATGCTCAGCGGCAAGCTCTGCCCCAACTGCCAGCGGCCCGCCAGCTACATCGCCACGGCCACGAAGGACGGCAAGCGCATGTACCACTGCGATCCCGACAAGGGCGGATGCGACACGTGGTGGCCTGTACTGGCCGAGACCGAGGTGGCGGCGCAGTTCGACAAGAAGGTGAAGATGCGCGTGTTCAGTTGGCACGGCGAGATCGACACCGTGATGACGCCGAACGATAGCATCCGCTATTACAAGAGCTTCCTGCAGAGCGGCCTGCTGAGCATGGACCCGCACACGGGCTTCATCAAGGCCTGGGTGGGCGGCATCGACTTCAAGAACTTCCAGTACGACCACGTGGAACAGGCCCGCCGCCAGGTGGGGTCCACCTTCAAGCCGTTCGTCTATGCCACGGCGATCCGCGAAGGGCTGCAACCGTGCATGGAACTGCCCAACCAGAAGACCTGCTTCGACATGCCGCCCGGCCAGCCGGACTGGTGCCCGGAGAACAGCGATGCGAAGTACGGCGGCATGGTCACCATGGAATACGCGCTGGCCAATTCCATGAACACCATCACCGCGTGGCTGATGAAGCAGTACAGCCCGCAGGCCGTCACCGTGCTCGCCCGCCACATGGGCGTGAAAAGCCCGCTGGACCCCGTACCCTCGCTCTGCCTCGGCGTGGCCGACCTCACGCTGATGGAAATGACCGGTGCCTTTGCCACGTTCGCCAACGAGGGTGTGCATATCGAGCCCATCGTCTTCACCCGCATCGAGGACAAGAACGGCAACACGATCTACGACGTGACGCCACGGACCGAGGAGGCGCTGGATCCGCGCACTTCCTACGTGATGCTGAAGATGCTCGAAGGCGTGGTGGATGGCGCCTACAATCCCAGCACCGGCAAGACGGTGGGCACCGGCATGCGCCTGCGCATGGGCTGGGGCAACCGCGCCAAGTACGGCAACATCAAGGCGCCCACCGCGGGCAAGACCGGCACCACGCAGAACAACAGCGACGGCTGGTTCATCGGCATCACGCCCGACCTCGTCACCGGTGTATGGACGGGCGCGGAGGATCGCAGCGTGCGCTTCACCCGCACGGACCTCGGCCAGGGCGCGAACATGGCGCTGCCGATCTACGGCTACTACATGAACAAGGTGTACGCGGACCCCTCCATCAGCATCAGCACGGGTGATTTCACCAAGCCGGAAGGCGACCTTGGCGTGGAATTGGACTGCCACCACAACAAAGGCGCCCGCCCGGCCATCTTCCAGGAGAGCGACGAGGAGCCGACGTGGGAGTGAGCGTTGATGCGCTCAGCGGTGCTACTCCGCGTTAAGCGGATGGGGAGCATTACTTCCGTGCTTTCCGCAACAACCGCTGCTTCACCTCCGGCCATGTCGAAGTCTTCTCTTCGCCATGCTCCTAGCGGTCCAACTGCTCCTCGAAAAGCCTGATCTCCTCCTCGGGTATCTGATAAGGAACGGGATCGCCCAGGACGTGCTCCACGCGGGCCAGCGTCATCGCATCCGTCGTATCGAGGATCTTCTTCGCCAGCGCGATCCGCTTGTCATGGAGGTTGCTCATGATGAAGGTGAAGGTAATGTCCATGAAGGCCAGGTACGGACGGTATCTTCGCCGCTCTTTTCCAGTCCCATGTCCACTGTTCTTAGCGACCAAGAGCTCATCCGCCGCGAGGCGTTGCAAAAGCTCCGCGCCCTCGGCATCGAGCCGTTCCCCGCCGCCGCCTACCCCGTTGATTCCACCGCCGCCGAGGTGAAGCGGAAGTTCGCGGAACCTGGCGCCGAGGGGCCAGAGGCCAAGCCGATCAACGTGTGCCTGGCCGGCCGCCTGATGAGCGTGCGCGTGATGGGCAAGGCCTCGTTCGCCGTGCTGCGCGACCACACCGGCGACCAGCAGATTTACATCAACCGCGACGAGATCTGCCCCGGCGAGGACAAGACGCTCTACAACGAGGTCTTCAAGAAGCTGCTGCACCTCGGCGACTTCATCGGCATCAAGGGCTTCATCTTCCGCACGCAGACCGGTGAGGTCACCATGCATGTGCGGGAGATCTCCGTGCTCAGCAAGGCGCTGCGCCCATTGCCCGTGGTGAAGACCGATGAGCAGGGCAACGTGCACGATGCCTTCAGCGACCCCGAACAGCGCTACCGCATGCGCTACGTGGACCTGGTGGTGAACGCCAGCGTGCGCGAGACCTTCCTGAAACGCGCCCGCATCTTCGATGCCATGCGTGGCGCCTTCCAGCAGGCCGGCTACATCGAAGTGGATACGCCGGTGCTGCAAGCGATCCCGGGTGGTGCGGCGGCGCGCCCGTTCATCACGCACCACAATGCGCTGGACGTGCCGTTCTACCTGCGCATCGCCAACGAGCTTTACCTCAAGCGCCTCATCGTGGGCGGCTTCGACGGCGTGTTCGAGTTCAGCCGCAACTTCCGGAACGAGGGTATGGACCGCACCCACAACCCGGAGTTCACCGTGATGGAGCTCTACGTAGCCTACAAGGACTACCGCTGGATGATGGACTTCATCGAAGGCGTGTTCCACAAGGTGGCACTGGCCGCGAACGGCAAGCCTTCCGCGCAGTTCCAGGACAAGACCATCGACTTCAAGGCGCCCTTCAAGCGCATCACCATGTGCGGCTCCATCCAGGAGAAGACCGGCAGGGACGTACTGGAAATGGATGAACCCGCGCTGCGGTCGCTTTGCGCGGCGAACAACATCCACGTAGAGCCGTCCATGGGTAAAGGCAAGCTGATCGACGAGTTGTTCAGCGCGCTGGTGCAACCGGAACTGGTGCAGCCCACCTTCGTGATGGACTTTCCCGTGGAGATGAGCCCGCTGTGCAAGAAGCACCGCGACGACCCGCGGTTGACGGAACGCTTCGAGCTCTTCGTCGCGGGCTTCGAGGTGGCCAACGCCTATAGCGAGCTGAACGATCCCATCGATCAGCGCGAACGCTTCGAGGACCAGCTGAAGCTGCAACAGCGCGGCGACGACGAGGCCATGTTCATCGACCAGGATTTCCTGCGCGCGCTGGAATACGGCATGCCACCCACCAGTGGCATCGGCATCGGCATGGACCGCCTGGTGATGCTCCTGACGGACAACCCGGCTATCCAGGAGGTGCTGCTCTTCCCGCAGATGCGGCCGGAAAAATTCGACTAGTTCGCCAGAGCCCTGGGCCTATCGGCCTTTTAGAAGCCCACCCGCCACACCATCGCGGGCATCCCGCGGTGGACCGTATCCTTCTCGTGGACCATGCCATTGCGCCGGGCCACGGCTTGGCTGGCGAAGTTCCGTGGGTCGATCAAGGAGATCACGCATGGCGCCAACGCGTGGGCTTGCGCGAAGCGTTTGCACGCGATCGCCGCCTCGGTCGCATAGCCTTGACCCGTGGCGCTGGGAACGAGGTGGTATCCGATCTCCAGCTCGGGCTCGTCGTCCACCAACTGGGTCAGGAGGCCGACCATGCCTACCGGCACGCCGGTGTTGCGCTCTACGATCGCGTGCAGCCCGGAGCCATCGGCAGCATACCGGTCCATCGAGCGGCGGATGAAGAGCGTGCAGTCCGCGGCGCTACCGAGCGTGAAGGGCATGAAGCGGATCGATCGCGCATCCTGGATATACGCCATCCACCATCCGGCATCATCCATCGTGGCCGCGCGGAAACGCAAGCGTTCGGTAAAATGGCCGTCCAGCGAGGGGATCGGCGACCGGATCATCGGCATGCCGCCTTTCCTCAGTGCTGCACCGTCGCCCGGACCACGCGGCCGTTGGTGGTCGCCTTCAGTGTGTATGAGCCATGGGGGAGATGCCCCAGGTCCAGGGTGGCCTGTGTGGTGCCGCTGATGACCTGTTGCATCACCACGCGTCCGGCCACGTCCAGCAGTTGCAGTTCCGTGCGTCCTTCCATCCCCGAGGGTAGGTCTACATGAAGGGTGTTCTCAGCAGGATTGGGGAAGACGGACAACTGGCCGATGGACTTATCACGGCCGGGTGCTGCCATGGCGATCTGCGGAAGGATCTCCAGGTGATAGGTCTGCACTTTGTTGCCGTTACTGGTGATGAGGCTGACGTTCAGTTGCCGTGCCTCGTCGGAGCGCACGGGGATAGCCAGTGGAAGGACCACAGCGGAATCCAACTGGTCGAAGTGGATGCTATCGGGTAGGCTGGGCAGGTAGTCCAGGCCTGGGGTCGCATCACCTTCCACGGCAATGGGGAGGTATTCATCGAGGTAGAAGCCGCCCCATCGGTTGAAGCGCAGGTATACGCTGTCCATCTGGCTTTCGTGGAGGATGGGTTCAGTGCCGGACAGGTCCACGTTAGGCCGTTCATCCACGGTGAGGGAGAATCGATCCGCGCTTTTGAACGAACCCCGTTCGATGAAGACGGCGGAAGGATACCAGCCGTCGTTGACGTTCCCTACACCGATCTTCATGTGGTAGGTCTCGCCGATCAGCACGGCGGCACTCGCGGTGAGCACCACGGTCATGCCGTTGTGCTGGATGTAATAAGGATCCGTGTTGTAGGGAGCTTCCAACTGGGGGCAATCCATTGCTCCGGTATATGTCCATTTCCCTCCATTATAACGGTAGTACTGTGCATTAGCCTGCCAATTCGGGTCGGCAGCGAAACACGGACCGAAGAGATTAGTGAAATCAGGCCCGTTCGCATTGCTGGAATCGAGCCGGCCACTGTTCACGGTATTGATCGATACCGGCTTCATGGAACCTGGAATGAACGCGATGTTCATCGCGTTGTTCGAGAAGGGGCCGGAAATGCCCGCACCACTGATGAACCAGCCGAACACATCGTTGTTTTCGCTGCAGGCCCAACGCTCGTATTCCTCGGAACTGAAGACATAACGGAAGCAGATCATATCGTTCGCGGGGATGAAGTCGAACCCGAGAACGGCTTTATTGTAGATGTTGCTACCGCCGGTCACTTCCGCCGCCGCCCAACCCGTCAAGCGGCTCAGGTCCAGATCAGGGGTCAGGTATCCCCTTGGCATGCCGAGCCCTCCTCCGTCTCGAACCAAGCGATTGTTAGGGCCGGGCAGGTGATATGATGCGACACCGGAGCAGAGGAATAAGCCATTATCGATGCCGATGCTGGTATTGGAGCCATCGAAACGCCCGATCTCACTTGGACCGAGGCCCACTGGTGCCACCACGGTACCTGGCTGACCGTTGAAGGAGACATTACTAATGGTCACATCCTGGCCCATCAGCACGTTCCTGACCAAGGTGTCCGGTCGCTCGGTTTGGAGAGCAACAGCTGGGCATGGGCCGGCCGCTGCGTCAGGAACAGGGCGCAGGCTGTGAGTATCCGTAGGATGGGTCGATGAGGGAAGCGCATGAAGCGGCGATCAAGGTTGGCTTGGAGGCCATCGAATATAGGTATCCGCTGATGATGTAGCGGTTTCGAGCGCCTCTCGATCCCCTTCGTAATTCGTCCTACTCCACGCCAAAGCGCTGGGACACTTCGGGGCGTTACGAAGAAGGTCTAATGCCGCACACTGACCCGCTCGGTGGCCACTCGCCCTTGTGCATAGGCCTTCAGCACGTACAGACCATTGGGCAGGTGTCCCAGGTCGAGCGTGGCGGTGGGGCTTCCAAGGAGGACCTGGTGCATCATTACGCGGCCGGATACGTCCAGCACTTGCAGTTCGGTGCGGCCCACCATGTCCGCAGGGAGCGCCACGTGCAGGGTGCTCTCCACCGGGCTGGGGAAGAGGGAGATCCGGCCAAGGACTTCCTGATCCACCGCCATGGCGATCTGCGGAAGGATCTCCAGGTGATAGGTCTGCACTTTGTTGCCGTTACTGGTGATGAGGCTGACGTTCAGTTGCCGTGCCTCGTCGGAGCGCACGGGGATAGCCAGGGGAAGGACCACGGCGGAATCCAACTGGTCGAAGTGGATGCTATCGGGCAGGCTGGGCAGGTAGTCCAGGCCTGGGATCGCATCACCTTCCACGGCGATGGGGAGGTATTCATCAAGGTAGAAGCCACCCCATCGGTTGAAGCGCAGGTAGACGCTGTCCACCTGGCTTTCGTGGAGGATGGGGTCGGTCCCGGACAGGTCCACGTTGGGCCGTTCGTCCACGGTGAGGGAGAACCGGTCCGCGCTTTTGAACGAGCCTCCCTCAATGAAGGCCGCAGAAGGGAATTGGTCATCATTAACGTTCCCCACGCCCATCTTCATGTGGTAGGTCTCGCCGATCAGCACGGCAGCGCTGGCAGTAAGCACCACGGTCATGCCATTGTGTTGGATGTAGTAGGGGTCCGTGTTATAGGGGGCCTCCAACTGAGCTACCCCGCCCTGCGGCACCGGGGATGGCCACTGCCCCCCGTTGTACCGATAATACTGCGCATTGGCCCGCCAGTTCGGGTCAGCAGCAAAACACGGACCGAAGAGATCGGTGAAAACAGGCCCATTCGCATTGCTGGCGTCCAGCCTTCCGCTGTTCACGGTATTGATCGATACCGGCTTCATGGAACCTGGAATGAACGCGATGTTCATGGCGTTGTTCGTAAAGGGGCCGGAAATGCCCGGTCCACTGATGAACCAGCCAAACACGTCGTCGTATTGGCTGCAGGCCCAACGTTCGTATTCCTCGGAACTGAAGACATAGCGGAAGCTGATCATGTCGTTCAGAGGAACGAAGTCGAATTCGAGGATGGAACTGTTATAGATGTTGGCACCGTCGGTCGCTTCTGCACGTGGCCAGCCTGTCAAGCGGCTCAGATCGAGGTCGGGGGTCAGCGATGCCGATGTCGAAGCGTGCGTACCTGAAGAGGAGGATAAACGATCATTGGGTCCAGGCAGGTGGGCCCTTGCGACACCGGTGCAGAGGAACAGGCCGCCACCCATGCCGATGCTCGTATGTGTGCCATTGAACCTTCCGATCTCGCTCAGCCCGCTAAGCACGGGTGCCACGGTATTGCCCGGCCGGCCATTGAAGAAGACGTTGCTGAAGGCCACGTCCGGGCCCAGCAATACATTCTTCACCAAGGTGTCGGGGGATTGGGTCTGGGTGATGACCAGTTGGGCCGTTGCAGGGGCATGCGCCATCAAGAGCCCGATGGCGCCCAGCATGCGGACGATAGGGGCGGGGGTGGGAAGCTTCATCATGGAACTGGTGCGGATCGACCAAGGTAACGAAGGATAGGGCAGATGCGCATCGTCACAGGTCTGTCGATCACCTGTCGTCTGCCGGAACTACAGCGTTGTGCGGGGTATCTTGCGCGCCCTTGACCATGACCCGCTCCCTTCTCTTTTCCCTGGCGTTGCTCTCCACCTCGGTGCTGTGCGCGCAGAAGGCCGCACGGCCGCAGACACCATCACCCGCCGACCTGGAGGCGAAGGACCGCATGCAGCAGGACATCCGGTTCCTCGCCAGCGACCGCTTGGAAGGCCGCGAGACCGGCATGCCCGGGGAACGGCTGGCCGGTGATCACCTCGTGGGCCGCTTCAAGGAGCTCGGACTGGCGCCGCTGGGGGACAGCACCACCTACCTGCAGGCCTTCTCCTTCGCCATCGAGCCCGTGCCGGGTCCGAAGAACAGCCTCCAGTTGGGCCGCACCAAGCTTGTGCCGGGAACGGACTTCTACCCGGTGAGCTGGTCGCCCACGGCCACGGCGTTCACGCGGCTGGCCCGGTGCAGTTACGGCATCCTCGCGCCCGAGCTGGGCAGGAACGATCTCGATGGCGTCGACGTGAAGGGCCATGCGGCGGCCATCTGCATCAGTTCGCCCGATGGCATCCATCCGCACTCGAAGTTCATCGCGCACAACGACATCCGCGGCCGGATCGAGGATGCCGTGAAGCTCGGGGCCAACGCCATCCTGCTCTATAACGACGACGCCACCACCGATGATCTGGACAGCACGCTCAGCGGGAAGGTGCAGGCCGTGAGCGTGCCCGTGCTCTTCGTCACGAAAAGCGGCTTCAAGAAGATGGGCCTGGACGGTGATCCCGTGGTCATTTCCAGCGACGTGGTGCGCGCGCAGCACACCGGCCACAACGTGGTGGGCCTCCTGGACAACGGCCGGCCGGGCACCGTGGTGATCGGCGCGCACTACGATCATCTGGGCTATGGCCACGAAGGATCGCTCTACCGCGGCAAGCCCGCGATCCACAACGGCGCGGACGACAACGCGAGCGGCGTGGCGCTGATGCTGCAACTGGCGCATGACCTGCGGGGCTTGTCCGGGGCGAAGGACAATAACTACCTCTTCATCGCCTTCAGCGGAGAGGAGAAAGGCCTGTATGGATCGAACTGGTGGACCAAACACCCTACGCTCCCCCTCGGTTCGCTGGACTACATGATCAACCTGGACATGGTGGGACGGCTAGACAGCACGAGCGACGTCTCCATCAGCGGCGTGGGTACTTCGCCGGTATGGGCCGGGGTGAAGGACATCAAGGACGGTGCGCTGAACGTGCGGACTAGCGAGGGCGGCGTGGGCCCGAGCGATCACACGTCGTTCTACCTGCAAGGCATTCCAGCCATCCATTTCTTCACGGGCTCGCATGCCGATTACCACAAGCCCAGCGATGATGAGGACAAGATCAACTACGACGGCATGCTGCGGATCACGCGGTTCATCGAGGCATTGATCGTTTCGCTCGACAAGGAGCCGAAGCCCGTGTTCACCAGAACGGCCGATGCGGACAGCACCAAGGCTCCGCGGTTCACGGTGACTTTGGGCGTGGTGCCCGACTACATGTACGATGGGAGGGGCATGCGCATCGACGGCGTGAACGATGGAAAGCCGGCCGCGGCCGCCGGGCTCAGGCCGGGCGACGTGGTCATCAAGCTCGGCGACCATGAAGTGGCGGACATGATGAGCTACATGAAGGCGCTCGGCGCGTTCAAGAAGGGCGACAGCACGGAAGTGACGGTGCTGCGCGACAAGCAGGAGGTGAAAGCCACCATTTCGTTCAAATGAGCACATCCGCGGAACGGCGGATCGCCGTGATCGGCGGTGGCAGCTGGGGCACGGCCCTGGTGAAGCTGCTCAGCGGCAACGCCGTCCGCACCGGCTGGTGGGTGCGCGGGAAGGACACCATCGCGCACATCCGCAAGTACGGGCACAACCCCAACTACATCAGCGCCGCGCAGCTCGAAGTGGACCGTCTGGCGTTGAGCGACGACCTCCACGCCGTGGTGGCCGAAGCCGATACGCTCGTGGTGGCGGTGCCGTCGGCGTTCCTGAAGAACACGCTTGAACAGCTCGCCAGGCATGAACTGCAGGGCAAGGTGGTGTTCAGCGCGGTGAAGGGCATCGTGCCCGAAACGAACCAGATCGTGGGTGAATACCTCTTCGAGCACTGGGGCGTGGCGAAGCACGACCTCGGCGTGATCTGCGGGCCCTGCCACGCCGAGGAAGTGGCGATGGAACGCCTCAGCTACCTCACCATCGCCAGCCAGGATGCGGCGAAGGCGGAGGCCATGGGAGCGGCGTTGAACGGCCGCTTCATGAAGACCACGCTCAGCGACGACATCTACGGCACCGAATACGCCGCCATCCTCAAGAACGTGATCGCCGTGGCCTCGGGTATCAGCGTGGGCCTTGGTTATGGCGACAACTTCCGCGCGGTGCTCGTGAGCCGTGCCATCCAGGAGATCGCCCGTTTCGTGGCCGCCGTGCATCCGATCTCGCGCGACATCAACGAACCGGCCTACCTCGGCGACCTGCTGGTGACCGCCTATTCCACCTTCAGCCGCAACCGCGAGTTCGGAACCATGGTGGGCAAGGGCTACAGCGTGAAGGCCGCGCAACTGGAGATGAACATGGTGGCCGAGGGATACTACGCCGTGAAGTGCGTGCATGAGATCAACGGCCGGCTCGGCGTGGACATGCCCATCACCGAAGCCACCTACCGCATGCTCTACGAGCGCATCGCCCCTACGATCGAGATACGCCTGCTGAGCGACAAGCTCGCGTGATGGCCGCGCTGCGTTTCCACTGGGATTTCTTCGGGCCTGATGCCCAGGGCACGACGGATCATTTCGTGAAGCACCTGCACGAGTTCTGCGACCGCGAAGGCATCACGGAGCGCAAGGTTTGGACCTCCACGGATAATGCGCGCCGCGTAGCCACGCTCGAGTGCGATGAGCGGCACTTGGTGCTCGTGCGGGACCGGTTGCGTCCCAAGCGTGCGGACCGCCCTGTTGCATAGGCGCTACTCGCGCGGCGTGATCCCCCGGATCACACGATAGGTCTTATAGGAGCGCGAGTACGGATCCAGGAATTCGCGTTCCTCGTACGTCCAGTCCGCCGCAAGGCCGCGGGCCTTCGCGGGATCCTGGTACACGCGCTCGGCGTTGGCCACGTGATCGAGCAGCAGCAGTTCGTAGGCGGTGCCGTCCCCTGCGCGCACGAGCACGGTGAGGAATGCCGACGGATGCGTCTCCTGCACTACCCCGGTGATCGTCCGGATGGTGGTGGGCGGCGGTGGGATCTCCGCGTTCTCCTTCTCCGTCTGTGCCGCCAGCCGCATGGAGAATTCGGCGAACCTGGGGCACTGCATGGCAATGTGGATGCCGAGCATCTGGCCGAACGCGCGTCCGCTCTCGCCATCGATCCTATCGAGGTCCATGCCGTACTTCTTCTTGAGCTCCTTCTTGTAGGGCATCGCCTTCGTGAGCATGCACGTGCCGAGCTTCGCTGCAGCGGCATCGGTGCTGTCCTGCATCGCCTCATCCACGCAGGGGCAGGAATCCTTGGCGACCTTGTCGAGCACATCCTGGGCCTGGCTGTGAAGAACGGCGTGGAGTAGGAACAGGAGGAGCAGCGGTCGGCGCATGGGAACAGGTGGAGGCGAAGATAGGCGGGCTCAGGCGGCGAGCAGGAAGTCCGTGCCCTCCACCAGCCCGCGCGATGTGAAGAACGCCGCGATACGGTCGCCGGTGCCGCGTTGTGAAATGAAGGAGACGATGAACGCTTCGCTGCTCGGCGGCAGATCGGTATGCGCGATGAATGCGTGGCCTGGGAGGATGCGCGTACGTACATCCGTGAACGCATGGATGGGGATGCCTTCCGCTTCGAGCAGTTGCGCGCGCCTGCGGCACAGTCCGCTCGTTCCGGCGATGATCACCGGACGCTCCCGCAGGTGGTCATGCAGCCACAACGCCAGCCATTTCGCTTTCGTCGTGAAGAAGGCCTCAACGCTGTAGTTGGGATGTGTACGGCTGAGCCGGTGCGCGTGGTCGTTCCAGGTCAGCAGCTCCTCCGGCAGCTTGGCGAAGCGTACGCCGTGATGCATCCAGCGCAGCCACAGTTCATGATCTTCGGGCAGGGGCCCGGTATCGTATGGGCCGAAGCGTTCCACCAGTTCCCGGCGGAACATCACCGTGGGGTGTGCGAGCGACGCATCCACGAAGCGCTTCACGAAATGTTCCTCCGGCGAAAGAATGTTGTTCTGCCACTCCACGAACCCTTGCATGCCGCTGCTCTTCGCCACCGTGGTGGCGAAGGCCGTGCGCGTGCCCAGCACGCCGATCCCCGGATGTTCCGCGAGGAACGCCACTTGCCTGGCCAGCCGTTCCGGATGCGAGATGTCATCCGCATCCATGCGGGCGATGAGTGGTGCCCGCGCCTGGGCGAGGCCGGTGTTCAGCGCGTGCGCGATCCCGATGTGGGGCTCCTCGATCACACGGATGCGCGTGTCCTGCCGTGCCCACTGCGCGGCGATGGCCGCGCCGCCATCCGCGCCGCCGTTGTCGATCAGCAGCAGTTCAAGGCCGGTGTGCGTTTGCGTGGCGATACTCGCGATGGCCGCATCCAGCGAGGCCGCCGCGTTGCGGAAAGGCAGCAGTACCGAGACCTCGGGGGTCATCCCAGGATGCCCAGCTTCTCCTTCAGCATGGAGGCTTTCTTCTCGCCCACTTCCTGCACCAGCTCATCGTAACGGGCCTCGGTGATGCCCTTGATGCTGCCGAAGCGCTTCAGCAGCTTGCGCGAGGTCTCCGGTCCGATGCCGGGGATGTCCTCCAGCGCGGTGCGCACCGTGCGTTTGCCGCGGCGCAGGCGGTGGTGCGTGATGCCGAAGCGGTGCGCCTCGTTCCTCATGTGCTGGATCACCTTCAGCGTCCGGCTGCGCTTGTCGATGTGCAGCGGTACCGGATCCTCCGGGAAGTAGATCTCCTCCAGCTGTTTCGCGATGCCCACCAAGGCCACCTTGCCGCGCAAGCCGAGGCGCTCGAACACGTTCATGGCGGCGCTCAGTTGGCCCTTGCCACCATCGATCACCACCAGTTGCGGAAGGGGATCGCCCTCGGTGAGCAACCGTGCGTAGCGCCGCTCCACCGCCTCCTCCATGCTGGCGAAATCGTTGGGCCCCTCCACCGTGCGGATGTTGAAGTGGCGGTAGTCCTTCTTGCTCGGCTTCGCGTCCTTGAACACCACGCACGCGCTCACCGGGTCGGTGCCCTGCGTGTTGCTGTTGTCGAAGCACTCTATGTGGCGCGGCAGCTCGCTCAGGCGGAGGTCCTGCTTCATCTGCTCCAACGTGCGGTTGGTGGCGGCTTCCGGGTCCACCAGCGATTCCTGCTTGTGCTTGTCGAGCATGAAGTACTGCGCGTTGCGTTCGCAGAGCTCGAGCAGCTTCTTCTTGTCGCCGCGCTGTGGCACGAGGAAGCGCAGGCCGGGGATCTCGATGCCGGGCTCGAAGGGCACGATGGCCTCGGGCGCATTGCTCCGGTACCGCTGGCGCAGTTCGGCGATGGCCAGCTGCAGCACGTCCTCCGGCGATTCCTCGATGGGCCGCTTCAGCTCGATGGTGACGCCATGCACGATGGCCCCGTCGATCACGCGCATGTAGTTGACGAAGGTGCTCTCGGTGTCACCCGCGGTGCCGAACACATCCACGTCGCCCACGTCGGGGTTCACCACCGTGCTGCGCGCCTGGTACTGTTCCAGCCGCTCGATCTTCTGGCGCATGTCCTCCGCCAGCTCGAACTGGAGCTCTTCGGAAAAGGCGAGCATGCGTTCCTTCAGCACCTTCAGCACCACGTTGATCCGTCCCTTCACGATCTGGCGCACCAGGGTGATGTTCGCCTCATAGTCCTCCAGCGGCTGCAGCCCTTCGCAGGGGGCCTTGCAGTTGCCGATGTGGTATTCGAGGCAGCGCTTGAACCGGCCCTTCTCGATGTTCTTCTCCGTGAGGTCGTAGTTGCACGTGCGCAGTTTGTAGAGCTGGTGCGTGAGGCCGAGCAGCGTGCGCATGGTGCGCACGCTCGCGAACGGACCGAAGTATTCGGACCCGTCGTCCTCGGGATTGCGCATGCCCTCCACGCGCGGGAACCGCTCGTTGCGGATGCGGATCCACGGGAAGCTCTTGTCGTCGCGCAGCTTGATGTTGTATCGCGGCTGGTGCTCCTTGATCAAGGAGTTCTCCAGCAGCAGCGCCTCGAAGTCCGTGGACACCACGATGGTGCGCACGTCCACGATGCGGCGCACGAGCGCGTTGGTCTTGCCGTCCGCGTGGGACTTGGCGAAGTAGCTGCCCACGCGGTGGTTCAGGTCCTTGGCCTTGCCTACGTAGAGGATGCGGCCATCCTCCCCGATGAACTGGTACACGCCGGGGCTGTGCGGCAGCAGTCGCACCTTGTCGCGTACGTCCATTCCTTCCATGCGTGGCTGCGAAGTTCAGCCGATCTATGCTTGATCCGTTGCTCCTGTTCTGCTCCCTCTGATTACGGAACACGCGGTCCATCGTTCCGCGGGTATGCGGTCAAAGGTGATGTGCCAGCACCACCGTCTCCCGGAACTTCTCCACGTTGCCGGAGAGGTCGTAGGCTTCGAAGTAGACCACGTACGGGCCGATGCGCGCCAGGTCCTTGGTGTCCATGATGCCGTCCCAGCTCACGGCGCCGCCGGTGCCCAGCAGTTCGTTGGACATGAGCGTGCGCACTTCGCGCCCCGCGATGTCGAACACCTTCATGGTGCCCACGAACCCCGGCTCCTTGAAGGTGTAGCTGATGCTAAGCACATCCTGGTAGCCGTCGTTGTCCGGGGAGAAGATGGCCGGTTCGATCGAGAGGGCGCCGCTGGCCGCGATGGCCGGGGCGTACTGCGAGTTCTTGTAGCCCGGCGTGGCCCGGCCCGCCGCTTCCGCCGCGCTGTGCCAGTTGCTGTTGTCGTTCGTCGGGCGCGCGGGGTCCACGCGCTCCAGGCTCACGCCCTCGGTCTTGTTCAGCAGTTGGAAGTGCATCGCGTCGGAGTAGCGGAACAGGTCGATCACCTGGCCGTCCGCGCCGGCCAGCACCACGGTGCCGGAGCCGTTGTTGTAGCTGGGCAGCCTCGTTTGCAGGAAGCGCTCCGCCCGGCCCTGCGGGTAGCGTGTGGCGACGTCCTGGGTGCTGGTGGCCAGCAGCACGTATTCCCCGGGCATCAGGAGCACGGGGTCCGGTGTGATCACGCGGTAGTTGCCGATGACGCCCCCGCTTTCGTTCGCCATCTGCGCCCCGGCCAGGCTGAGCACTTTCGTGCTGCGGTTGTACAGTTCCACGAAGTCGCTGCCCGTGCCAATGGGATCGTAGAGCACTTCGTTGATCACGATGTCGGAAGGGGCGATGGCCATGGGCAGGGCGAAGGATCCTTCGGTGGCCTCCAGGAGGTTGCCGCTGCAATCGGCCACCCGCTCCAGGTGGATGGTATGCACGATGTTCTCCTGCATGGGCGTGCCCAGCATCAGCCGGATCCGGTCGTTCGCGGGTGCGATGGTCCCCACTTCGGCCACGTCCAGCGGCGGTTGGATCGCGTAGCGCATATCTGCCACGCTGGCGGCATCCAGCCCTTCATTGAACACCAGCACCACCTCGGCCGGGGAGATCGACCTGCACGCCGGTAAGGATGGGCGGCTCGGTGTCCGGCGTATCGTCGAAGACGGAGTTCCGCTGGCCCGGTGTGCCCCCGCGCTCATCAGTGGAGGCCGTCCAGTTCGCTCCGCTGCTGCATAGGGCGAAGGGATTGATCCGTTCGAGGGTCCACCCCCCGTCGCTTTTCACATCGTCCCCGTACCAGGCGCTCGCGTAGCTCACCCGATCGATCACGGTGCCGTCGGGCCCCGTCAAGGTCAGCGTGGTGCCGGCGTTCAGCAGTGCCGTGCTGCTCAGCGACCATCCCAGCACGTGGGGGATGCCGGTGAAGGCGGCCGACTGCGCGGTATTGGCCAGCACCACGAAAGCGCCCGGTGCCAGCGTGTAGGCGGGCAGGGTGGCCTGTGTGCTCGCGGTGGTGAACGTCCAGCCGGTGAGGTCGAGGTATCGGTCGGGCGTGGCGTTGAACAGCTCGATGAATTCGGCCTCGGGCAGTTGCACCGCGGGCGTGGGATCGGCCATGATCTCGTTGATCACCACGTCGCCCGGACGCGGGGCCGCAGGCACCACGAACATGAACTCCAGCGGGCCGTTCATGGCGGCCACGTTGCCGCTGCAATCGGACAGGTTCTCGATCCGCACGGCATGCACCTCGGTCTCGGGCAGGGCCGTGGCGAACACCAGCCGGATGCGGTCATTGTCCGGCGCCACCAGTTCGGTGAGCGCCACGTCCAGCGGAGGCGTGAGGGTGATGATGGCCTGCGCCAGGCCGGAAGGGTCCAGCCGCTCGTTGAACACGAGCTGTATCTCGGTGGACGAGACCACGTCCACGGCGGTCATCACGGGGGCCTCCGTATCCGGCGTATCGTCCAGGATGGAGTTGGGCAGGCCCGGCGTGCCACCCCGCTCGTCGGTGGAGGCGGTCCAGTTGGTGGCACTGCTGCACGGCGCGAACGGGTTGATCCGCTCCAGGGTCCAGCCGCCGTTGGCCTTTACCGGATCGCCATACCAGGAGACGGAATAGGTGACAGCGTCGATCACGGTGCCATCCCCTTTGCGCAGCTCCACGATGTCCCCGGTGTTCACCAGTGACATGGAAACGCCCACGGTGGGGCCGAAAGCGCTGAAGAGCGCGGTGTTCGAGGGAGAACAGAGGATGAGGTGCCCGCCCGGTGCGATCACCACGCTTGGCAGCGTGGTGAGGGTGCCTCCATCATTGTAGGTCCATCCGGCCAGGTCGAGCGCGTTCGGTGAGGCGTTGAACAGCTCCACGAACTCGGCCTCGGGCAGTTGCACCAAGGGCGTGGGGTCGGCCATGATCTCGTTGATCACCACGTCGCCCGGCTGGGCCGTCACGGGTACGATATAGAGGAACGAGGCGCTCGTGGGCGCACCCACGTTCCCCGCAGGGTCCTGCACGCCCGTCGCCGTCACGGTGTACGGCGTGCCGCTGGTCATGGGGGCGGCCAGCGACAGGTGTACCACCGCCGGATCGGCGCCATCCCGCGTGGCGGAAGCGATGCCGAGCGCCGGCTGCAGGGCGTAGTTCGCGCCGGTCTCCGCGCTCACCTGTTCCACGGGCTCGTCGAAGCGCAGGTCCACATCCGTGGCACCGGCCGCGATGGCCGACAGCAGGGTCGGCGCCTGCGTGTCCACGATCGCCGGTCCGGCGAAGAAGTCGTCGAAGTAGAACTTGGTGGCGTTGCTCACCGTGTAGGTGCAGCGCACCCCGATGGTGGTGCTGGTGGTGTGCGCCGTGCCCACGCCGCTCGCCTGTAGCACGTAGTTCGTTCCACCGGTGGGGTCCACCGCCAATCGCCAGGTGCCGGAGGCATCGCGCTTCACCTGCACGCCCACGTCGAACGCAGCGGCGATCTGTGCGGTCGTGCCACGGCATACGGAGGCGCTGGCGGTACCGGTCTGCTCGAAGAGCTCGATCGCGTCCGCGTTGCCTGCTTCACCGAACTGGAGGTAGTAGCCGTTCAGCGCGCCGGTGAGGTCGGCCTGGTCGCTCACCAGGTACACGCGGGCGAAGTTGCTGCCGCTGGGCGGGAAGGCGAGCTTCACGCGCACGCGCCATTCGCTGTCGTCCAGCGTCGCCATCGCGTTCGCGCTGTGGAGCTGGCTGGTGGCGGCCACCACGCCGTTCAGTTGCAGCTGCTGTGCGGCGTTCACGATGAAGGCCGCATCATCGCCCTCCCACGCGGGGTTGGCGGTGAAGTCGCCATCCGAGAAGTCGTCCATGAACTGGGCGGAGGCGATGCCGGGCGCGGACAGCGCGAGCGGCACGCACAGGAAGGGGATGAGGCGGCGGCGCATGGTGGCAGAGGCCCGTCCTTGCTGGGCAGGCACGAATGGAAAGGTAGTATTTTCGCCCGCCCGCTTTTTCCGGGTCTTCCCCATGAACGTTGCCGTTGTCGGTGCCACCGGGCTGGTCGGTGGCGTGATGCTGAAGGTGCTCGAAGAGCGCGATCTCCCGATTGACCGGCTGCTGCCGGTGGCCAGCGAGAAGAGCGTGGGCCGCACGATCAGGTTCAAGGGCCGCGACGTGCCGGTGATGCGCATGGAGGAGGCCGTGGCGGCGCGTCCGCACATCGCGCTGTTCTCCGCTGGTGGAAGCACGTCCCTGGAATGGGCGCCGCGTTTCGCGGAGGTGGGCACCACGGTGATCGACAACAGCAGCGCTTGGCGCATGATGCCGGACAAGAAGCTGGTGGTGCCGGAGATCAATGGGCACGTGCTCACGGCGGACGACCGCATCATCGCGAACCCGAACTGCAGCACCATCCAGCTGGTGATGGCGCTGGCCCCGCTGCACAAGGCTTACGGCGTTCGCCGCGTGATCGTGAGCACCTACCAGAGCGTCACCGGCACCGGTGTGAAGGCCGTGAAGCAACTGGCCGATGAGCGCCAGGGCATCGAGGGGGAAAAGGCGTATCCGTACCGGATCGACAGCAACGTGCTGCCGCGTTGCGACGTGTTCACCGACAATGGCTACACGAAGGAGGAGATGAAGCTGGTGAACGAGACGAAGAAGATCCTCGATCCCGGCATCCGTGTCACCGCCACGGCCGTGCGTGTGCCGGTGACCGGCGGGCATAGCGAAGCCGTGAACGTGGAGTTCGCCGAGGAGTTCGATCTGGCGGACGTGCGCCGCTTGCTGCGGGAAGCGTCCGGCATCACGTTGCTGGACGATCCCGCGAAGGACGAGTACCCGATGCCGCTGCTCGCCGATGGGCGCGACGAGGTATTTGTGGGCCGTTTGCGCCGCGATGAGACCCAGCCGCGCACGCTGAACCTGTGGGTCGTGGCCGATAACCTGCGCAAGGGTGCCGCCACCAATGCGGTGCAGATCGCGGAGCATTTGGTGCGCGAAGGGCTGCTGAAGATCCCCGCCACGGGGCCTGTGGCCTAACGGATCATTCCGGGAAAGAGGGGCCGGTACCCTCCGGCCGCGAGGGTTCCAGCTTCCGGGCCAGCATGCTCCTTTCCTCCATCCGCTGCACGATGATCAGCAGCACTACGCCGACGCTGATCGCCGCGTCCGCCAAGTTGAACACCGGGCGGAAGAACTCGAACTCCTGTCCGCCCCAGATGGGCAGCCATGCCGGGAAATGCCCCTGCCAGAGCGGGAAGTAGAACATGTCCACCACGGCGCCATGCAGCAGCGGGGCGTAACCGCCGTCCGCCGGCAGCAGCACGGCTTTCTGGAAGGGCAGGCTTTCGCTGAAGAGCAATCCGTAGAAGGTGCTGTCGATGATGTTGCCCAGCGCACCGGCGAAGATCAGCGAGAGGCTGAGTACGAGCCCCTTGCTGCGGCCCCGGTGGATCACGCGCCAGAGCACATAACCGATGCCGATGACGGCCCCGATCCGGAACAGGGTGAGGATGAGCTTGCCTGCGGTGCCGCCGAACTCGAGCCCGAAGGCCATGCCCCGGTTCTCCACGAACTGCAGGTAAGCCCAACGGCAGCCTTGCCCGAACAACGGGCGTGATTCACCCAGGAAGAACCCGAGCTTGATCCACAACTTCAGGGCCTGATCGGCCACCAGGACCGCGAGCGTGACGAGCAGGGCGCGCTTCAAGACGGGTCCTTCGGCGAGGCGATGCGCCTCAGTTGCTCATCTGCTGCTTGGCCTCGATGCTCAGCGTGGCGTGCGGCACCAGACGGAGGCGCTCCTTGCTGATCAGCTTGCCCGTGACGCGGCAGATGCCGTAGGTCTTGTTGCGGATGCGCAACAGGGCGTCCTCCAGGTGCTTGATGAACTTTTCCTGACGGCCGGCCAGCTGGGCGGTCTCCTCCCGGCTCAGGGTCTCGCTGCCGTCCTCGATCATCTTGAACGAGGGGCTGGTGTCCTCCGTGCCGTTGTTGTCCGTGTTGGCCAGGGTCTGCTTCAGGAGCTCATAGTCCTTGCGCGCTTCCTCCAGCTTCACGTTGATGATCTGCTTGAACTCCTCCAGTTCGGTATCGGAGTAGCGGTCTTTGTTGCCTGCTTCCAACGTGCTCACCTGTTTTTTCACCATGGGCGCGGCCTTCGGCATCACAGGGGCCGAGGTCTGCGTCACCAGGGGTTTGTTCGAGGATCTCGAGGCTTCTTCCTTCTCCTTCTTCACGGATGCTTTCGTTACGGGTTTCGGCGCGGCCTTGGCCGGTGCGGGCTTCGGTGCCGGAGCGGGTTTGGCCGCCACTTTGGGCGCCGCCTTCGGGGCGGGCTTGGCCGGGGCCGCTTTCTTGGCGATCGGCTTGGCGGGGGCGGCCTTCTTCGCCGGGATGCTCTTCTTCACGGGTGCCGCCTTGGGAGCGGCCTTCTTCGGCGCTGCTTTCACGGCGGCCTTCTTGGCGACCGGCTTGACGGGCTTGGCCGCTTTTTTCGGGGCCGGTTTCGCTTTCGCCACGGCCTTTTTCGGAGCGACCTTCTTGGCCGGGGCCGCTTTTTTCACCGGCTTTTTGACGACCGGTTTCTTCGCAGGCTTTGCGGCTTTGGGTGCGGGCTTCTTTTTGGCCATGGCGGTACCCTATTGAAAATTGTGCGCAAATATAGGCCTTCCACCCCCTCAATCGGCCGATCGGACCAGGGCCAGCGCGCAGTCCGCCGTCCCCTCGATCTCCACGTGGTGTACCGGGCCGGACCTGCCGCTCAGTTCGGACACAAGTATCTGATCTTCAGGTGTTAAGGCCAGCGTTTCGGAAAGAATGCTGGCGGAATGGGTCCGCACGGCCTGCTCGAAACGCGCATCCCCGTTCCGTTGGATCCGCAGTTCGATCCGGTCGGTCACCTCCAGTCCGGTCTCCTTGCGGAGGGTCTGGATGCGGCTTACCAGCTCGCGGGCGATGCCTTCCTGGAGCAGCTCTTCGTTCAGGGTGATGTCCAGCGCCACGGTGAGCGGCCCATCGCTGGCTACGCTGAGGCCCGGCACCGCGTCGGCGGTGATCTCCACGTCATCGCGCAGCAGTTCCACTTCCTGCCCCTCGATGGTGAGCGTCAGGCTGCCCTTGGCCTCCAACTCGCCGATCTGCTCTTGGCTGAAGGCGGTCACGGCGGCGGCCACGCTCTTCATCAACTTGCCCATGCGCGCGCCGAGCTTCTTGAAGTCGGGCTTGATCTTCTTGGTGAGCTTGCTTTCGCTGGCGTCAAGGATCACGAGCTCCTTCACGTTCACCTCGCTCAACACCAGTTCGCGGATGGCCTCCAAGCGGGTGCGCATGGTGGCATCGGTCACAGGCACCATCATCTTCTGCAACGGCTGGCGTACGCGGTGGCCTTCCTTCTTGCGGATGCTCAACACCAGCGACGTGAGCTTCTGCGCGAGCGCAGTCCGTTGCTCCAGTTCGAGGTCGATCAGTTGCTCATCGTACTTCGGCCAATCGCTTAGGTGTACGCTCTTGCCCATGAGGTCACGATACAAACGGTCGCTGAAGAACGGTGCGATCGGCGCGCTCAACATCGCCACCACTTCCAAGCAGCGGTGCAACGTTTGGAAGGCGGCGTTCTTGTCCGGCCCCAACTCACCTTTCCAGAAACGGCGGCGGTTCAGGCGCACATACCAGTTGCTCAGGTCCTCCACCACGAAGTCTTGGATCGCGCGCGCTGCGATGGTGGGCTCGTAGTCGGCGAAGGCCGCATCGCACTGTTTGATCAGCGAGTTGAGGCGCGAGAGGATCCAGCGATCGCTCTCGGTCAGCCCTTCGGCGCTCACTCGAGATCCCGCATCAAGTGCGGGACCATCGATGTTCGCATACAGCGCGAAGAAGTTGTAGCTGTTGAAGAGCGCGCGGAAGAACTTGCGCTGCACCTCGGTGATGCCTTCGGCGTCGAACTTCAGGTTGTCCCACGGCGATGCGTTGCTGATCATGTACCAGCGCACGGCATCGGCGCCGTACTGGTCCAGCGTCTTGAACGGGTCCACGGCGTTACCGAGGCGCTTGCTCATCTTCTGGCCGTGCTTGTCCAGCACGAGGCCGTTGCTCACCACGGTCCGGTAGGCTACGGAATCCTGCGTGAGCGTGGCGATGGCGTGCAGCGTGTAGAACCACCCTCGCGTTTGATCCACGCCCTCCGCGATGAAGGCCGCAGGGAACTTCTCCTTGAACGTCGCTTCGTTCTCAAAGGGGTAATGCCATTGCGCGTAGGGCATGGATCCGCTGTCGAACCACACGTCGATCAGGTCGGTCTCGCGCTTCATCGGCCTGCCGCTGGGCGCTACCAGCACGATGTCGTCCACGTACGGCCGGTGGATGTCGATGCCGTCGTAGTTGGCATCGCTCATGTCGTCCACGTTGAACGCGGCGTAGGGATCGGCCTTCATCACGCCCGCTTTCACCGCCCGTGCGATCTCTTCCTTCAGTTGCTTGAGCGAACCGATGCACAGTTCCTCATCGCCGTCCTCGGTGCGCCAGATCGGGAGCGGGATGCCCCAGTAGCGGCTGCGCGAAAGGTTCCAGTCCTGCAGGTTCTCCAGCCAGTTGCCGAAGCGGCCGGTGCCGGTGCTCTCGGGCTTCCACGTGATGGTCTTGTTCAGCGCGATGAGCCGGTCCTTCTTCGCCGTGACGCGCACGAACCAGCTATCGAGCGGGTAGTAGAGGATCGGCTTGTCGGTGCGCCAGCAGTGCGGGTAGTTGTGCTCGTACTTCTCCACCTTGAAGGCGCGGCCCTCGGTCTTCAGCTTGATGGCGATACGCTCGTCCACGCTGAGGTATTTGTCGCGCCCTTGCTTCTTGGCTTCGGCCTCCTGCTCCTCTTTGCTGAGGTACTCGGCCTTCACGTACTCGCCCGCGAAATCGGTCACTTCCGGCTTGAAGCGGCCTTGTAGGTCCACCAGCGTGAGCGAGCCTATGTTGTGCTGACGTGCCACGCGTTGGTCATCCGCACCGAAGCTGGGCGCGGTATGCACCACGCCGGTACCGTCCTCGGTGGTCACGAAATCGCCGCCGATCACCTTGAAGGCATCGCCGCCGCCTTCGGGTTCAGCGTAGGCCAGCAGTTGATCGTAGCGCACACCCTCCAATTGGTGGCCGTAGAACTCACCGTCGATGCTCCATGGGATGTTCTTCCCATCGCGCTTGTATTCATCGAGGCTGGCGTCCTTGTTCTTCTCGTTGAAGTATGCAGCGAGACGCGCCTTCGCCAGCACCACGGTCTGCGGTGCGTGGGTGTAGGGGTTGAAGGTCTTCACGCGCACGTACTCCAGCTTCGGGCCTACGGTGAGCGCGGTGTTGCTGGGCAGGGTCCACGGTGTTGTCGTCCAAGCGAGGATGAAGACCTCACCGAAGGCATCCTTGAACAGGAATTCGCTGGCCGCATCCTGCTTCACCTTGAACTGCGCCACGATCGTGGTGTCCTTCACAGGCTTGTAGGTGCCGGGCTGGTTCAGTTCGTGCGAGGAAAGGCCCGTGCCTGCCGCAGGGCTGTATGGCTGGATGGTGTAGCCCTTGTACAGCAGGTCCTGGTCGTGCAACTGCTTCAGCAGGTACCAGACGCTCTCGATGTACTTGGTCTTGTAGGTGATGTACGGATGTTCGAGGTCGAGCCAGAAGCCGATGCGCTTGGTGAGGTCGTTCCACACGTCGGTATAGCGCATCACGGCCTTGCGGCAGGCGGCGTTGTATTCCTCGATGGTGATGGTCTTCCCGATGTCCTCCTTGGTGATGCCGAGCTCCTTTTCCACGCCCAGTTCGATGGGCAGGCCGTGGGTGTCCCAGCCGGCCTTGCGGTCCACGCGCTTGCCCTTCTGCGTTTGGTAGCGGCAGAAAATGTCCTTGATGGTGCGGGCCATCACGTGGTGGATGCCGGGCAGCCCGTTGGCGCTGGGCGGGCCTTCGTAGAACACGAAGGGTGGCGCGTCCTTGCGCAGCTCGAGGCTCTTCCCGAAGGTGTCCTCGGCCTCCCATTGCTTCAATACCTCGTCCGCCAGCTTGGGCAGGTCGAGTTCGTCGTACTGCGTGAAACGCTTGTCCATCAAGGATCTTGAATGGGCGGCAAAGATATCGGGAGGCATCGGCGTAGAGGCGGGAAATGGGGCTTCCCACACCTCCGGCCGGTCTATGCGAAGGGGAATACGCCCCCTTGCAGGATCCAACCCCCTCGCTACATTCGTTCCCACTTACATACAGGCGGCATTGCCGCCGGTCCTTTCTCGCCGGGAACTACCAGAACCCATTTTTAGTACGGAAGGACTACGCACAGCGTGCGCTCACTTGGGCGCGGGCTGCTGTCGTAGTCCGTGTACTTCAGGCTCTGGTAGGCCTCCGGTGAGCGGCTCGGTGGTGGTTCCGCGCCCACCCGTTGAAAGCCACCAAGCCCCCCTTCTCCGGGATAGACCACCGGCCGGATCCGGCAGCCGATGTGCGCCGAAGCGGTCCGCGGATCGCTTTGCGGATGAACAATGGGGTCACGGTCCTTCATGTGGATGATATCCTCTACTGCAAGAGCGATGATGACATCACGGAGATCCATCTATGCCAGCGGCCCCGCCTGGTGGTATCGCGCTCGCTGAAAGAGTTCGAGGCGTGCCTTGGTGGCAAAGGGTTCCTGCGGGTGCATCAAAGCTATCTGGTGAACCTGGGGCATGTCGTCCGTTACGCGCGGCACATGCTGGTGCTCAGCAACGGACAAGAGGTCCCCGTGAGCCGCAACAGAAGGAACGCCTTGGCGGAGGCCTGGGAACACATATGACCGTGACGCACGCGTACCGGGAGTTATCGCCCGGATACCCCGTTCATCCGCCCCGATACCGGATCCGGCTTGTGTGCTGCGCGCCCCGGTCCGATCCTTGAGAAACCGGGTGCCGAAAACCACCTGCGCAATCCCGATCGCACCGGCGGCACCGACCGCTACTCCGCCCGGATCCGTTATCCGTGGTGAACACTTGGACCCGGCACAACACGAACAAACCAACACACACAGACCCATGCGAACCCTCTTCTCTTTGACCGCCGCCGCAGCGTTGTGCGGCACCATCAGCGCCCAGGACGTGATCACCCGCGTGAGCGGTGGGCAGAGCTATTTCTACTACGACCCTGGGCCGTCCGTGGCGGATGGCGAACGCCTCCAGGCGATCATCGGCCTGGCCAGCGCTGGTGACACGCTCTATCTGGGCGGGGACAACTACGTTCTTGACTATGAGCATCCCATTCATCAGAACAAACGCCTGGTGATCGTGGGAACGGGATGGCATCAGGACAGCACGACCACCTCTGGAAGGACGCGCATCTCCCGTGTCCAGGGTCCCACATGGTGGCTTGACCGTGGTGCGGACGGCTCGGAGTTCCATGGCCTGTTCTTCGATGACGTGCCTGTCGCTATCAATGGATATGAAGCGAACAGCGCGATCGATGGCCTGCGCTTCGTACGTTGCCAATTCTCGAGCCTGGCATTGGGCACCCAGACGGGTACTTCATGGGCCACCAACATCACGGTGGAGCAGTGCGTGATCGGCTCGTTCGACTTCCACGACGTGGCCACGGCCACTGTGAAGAACTCGGTGATCACCGGTACCATTTCGCGAGCCGTGCAGGGATCATTGGTGGAGAATTGCCTACTTCTCAATCCGGTACTGAATAATGCATCCGGCAGCAATGGGCTCACATACAAGAGCTGCGTATTCACACGCAAGACCACCGCTGGCGAGACGTTCACGGTCAATGTTCCCGCGATCTTCCTCAACAACCGCTGGGTATTGGAGGGGGCCGGGTCTTCGCTGGCCTTCGGAGCGAACGTGATCTCCCAAAGCGGTAATGCGGCGGTGACCGGCCTGGGCGCTGCCTTCGCCAATACAGCGAACATCGATTACACGGCGTTCAATGAGGATGCGAACTACGCGGTCGTCCCCGCTTTCCTCACCGCCGGATACGGCGGAACCCAGGTAGGCATCTACGGCGGCCCCGGCCCTGCGTGGAAGAATGGCGCGTTGCCCTTCAACCCGCATTGGCGGCTGCTCACCTCGCCCGGCAGCACCGCGACGAACGGCGTGCTCTCCCCGGTGACCATCAAGGCTTCCGCACAAACCCGCTGACCATGAAGCACACACTCGCACTGTTGAGCGCGGTGGCTGTGTTGCGCGTGCAGGCCCAGCAGATCACCGGCTACGAATACTGGTTCGACCGGGACCATGATGCCCGCGTATGGGTGGACGCCACCGCTCCAGCCACCGACATCACGCTGGCGGAAGCGATCCCGGCAGGAACGTTGGCCGTGGGGCCGCATACCGTGCGCTACCGCGTGAAGGATGCCGCCGGGCATTGGAGCAGCGTGTTGAACAAGCCGTTCCGGGTAGACGTTGGCGGCCCCAACAACATCGTGGGAGGCGAGTACTGGTTCGACCAGGATGATGACGATGCGGAGCGCACCCCCTTCACGCTGGGGCCGGGGCAATCCGTGGAGGCGACGATCAACGCGCTGACCGCCGGATTGGCTCGCGGCCCGCATTGGGTGCGCTACCGCCTCACCGACACACGCGGCAACTGGAGCAGCGTGCTCAGCAAGCCGTTCCGGGTAACGAACGCCGGGCCGTACCGGCTGGTGGAGCTACGCTACTGGAGCGACCCCGCCGCCACCGACCCGCGCGACATGACGGTGGTGCCCATCACGACCGCCGTGCAGTACCTCGACATCATCGATGATGTGCTCTTCTGCAACTGGAGCACTACGGGGCAGACGAACGTGTACTTCCAACTGAAGGACGACCATGCCCAATGGAGCTCGGTGCTGACACGCAACTACACGGTGAACGGTTCAACGGCGCCTCCCGCGCAGCCCGGGGTCATCACCGGCAACCGCACGCCGCCTGAAGGAACGTCCGTCACTTACTCCGTTGCTCCCGTGCCCGGCGCCTCCTACTACACCTGGACCCTGCCCAACGGCTGGAGCGGCACTAGCACCACCAACTCCATTACCGCGACCGTGGGGCACCCTGGCCCCGATGGGATCATCACCGTGGCCGCGAGCAACGGATGCGGGACAGGCCCGCGTCGTGATCTGACCGTGACCGTGTCCGGCACCGGTGTGTCCGCGAACATCGCCCAACAGGGCATCGCGCTCTTCCCCAACCCCACCACGGGCCAGTTCACCCTTGTCGCCGAGGCGCTCATCACCCGCGTGCTGGTACACAACAGCACCGGCCAGCTCGTGCGCGAGCTGGACAGCACCGGCACGGACCGCATCGCGCTTGATCTCGCTGGCGAGGCGGGTGGCCTGTACACCGTGCGCGTGTTCCAAGGCGATCGGCACAGCGATATGCGGGTGATGGTGCAGCATTGAGAACAATGAACATCAACCAAGGCCCCGGGCATCCAGCATGCGCCACAATGGACGTGCGCGGGATGCCCGGACCGATACCAACCACAAGAACACCATGAAGATCCAGAACTCCATGCTGGCGATCGCCCTCGCCCTGCTCACCAGCTGCGGCCAGCAGTTCGCCACCCCGGAGGCCACCCGTGAGTACCGCGGCGAGCGCCAGGGCAAGTCCGCCAGCATCTGTTTCGCCGCCAACGGCAAGTGGGCCATGATCAACAACGACAAGGACTTCGACAATGATGCCCGTATGGGCGACTACATCGAACTGGAAGACCGCTTCGTGATCAGCGGCGGCAGCCAGGGCGAGGCGGCGGTGATCCGCAAGCAGGGCAATGCCATCCACATGGAATTCCGTGGGAATGAGATCACCTTGCAGCGGGTGAAGTGAGAAGATACCCGCGCGGTGGAACCCGCTGCCGCTCCGCTGTGGCGGTGATGAGGGTGGTGAAGGCGTAGGCCTCACAAGGGCCATCGAACGCGAAAGGCATCCTGCGGGGTGCCTTTCGCTTGTGTGATCGGCAGTTGCTGCTGGCATGTTCGGGTGGATACGGTGGCGCTACGGCGTCCGCCCGTGTCCTCCTGTGAGTACTGGCGGTGCAGGGTGTGAACCAGTCGACCGAAATCTCTCCAAGCCCGCCGACCACCAAGGAGCGGCCTCCGAACGGATCCCCTATCTCCATCCTTACCTTGTATCCTCCCGATCGCTGGGTTTCCCGTCATCATGCCCCTCCACGACTTCCATCCCGCCGTCCGCACGTGGTTCGAGCGCTCCTTTCCAAGTGCTACGCCCGTGCAACGGCAGGCCTGGCCCGCCATCGCGGCCGGGAAGAACGTGCTCGTGGCCGCACCCACCGGCAGCGGTAAGACGCTGACGGCCTTTCTCTGGGCCATCGATGAACTGGTCCGTGAGGGAGTGGACGGCCGCTTGGAGGACCGTACCAGCGTGCTCTATATCTCGCCGCTGAAGGCGCTCAGCAACGACATCGAGAAGAACCTGCAGAAGCCGCTGCGCGGCATCCGCGAGGTGCTGAAGAAACAGGACTTGCCGCAGGCGGAGGTCCGCGTGATGGTGCGTACGGGCGACACCACGCAGCAGGAACGTACCAGCATGCGCGAGAAACCGCCGCACATCCTGGTGACCACGCCGGAATCGCTCTACGTGCTGCTCACCAGCCAGGGTGGCCGTCGCATGCTCTCCTCCGTCCGCACGGTGATCGTGGATGAAGTGCATGCGATGATCGGCGACAAGCGCGGTTCCCACCTCGCGCTCTCGCTTGAGCGCCTGGACCATTTGCTCACGCGTCCCGCGAAACGCATCGGCCTTAGCGCCACGCAGAAGCCGGTGGAATTGGTGGCCCGCTTCCTCGTGGGCAACAAGCACATCCGCCAGGCTGTCCCAGAGTCCGGGATCGCGGCGGAAGTGGACTGCGTCATCATCGACACGGGCCATCGCCGCAAGATGGACCTGGCCATCGAGCTGCCACAAAGCCCGCTGGGTGCGGTGATGGCCAACGAGGTGTGGGGGGAGGTCCACGAACGGCTCATCGAGCTGATCCAGCAGCACCGCACCACGTTGATCTTCGTGAACCAGCGCCGCATGTGCGAGCGCCTCGCGTTCAACCTGCGCGAGCGGCTCGGCAACGACAAGGTGGGCGCGCACCACGGCAGTCTTTCCAAGGAGCAGCGCCTGGAGGCGGAGACCAACCTGAAGGAAGGCCGCTATCAGGTGCTCGTGGCCACGGCGTCGCTCGAGCTCGGCATCGACATCGGCGACGTGGACCTGGTGTGCCAGATCGGCAACACCTTCAGCATCGCCGCCTTCCTGCAGCGCGTGGGCCGCAGCGGCCACCACGTGGGCGGCCTGCCGAAAGGCCGGCTCTTCCCGCTCTCGCGCGATGAACTGGTGGAAAGCGTGGCGCTGTTCGACGCCGTGCGCCGCAGCGAACTGGACGCCATCGTGATGCCCGAACAGCCCATCGATATCCTGGCGCAGCAGATCGTGGCCGAGGTGGCGTGCGAGGAGATCCCCGAAGCGGAATTGTACGCGGTGATGCTCGGCGCCTATCCGTTCCGCGCGCTGGACCGCAAGACCTTCGATGAGGTGGTGAAGATGCTCGCCGACGGCTTCACCACGCGGCGCGGCAAACGCGGCGCGCATATCCACCGCGACATCATCACGGGCCGGTTGCGGGCGAAGAAGGGCGCGCGGCAGATCGCGATGATCAGCGGTGGCGCGATCCCCGACCTCTTCGACTACGACGTGATCGCCGAGCCGGAGAACGTGTACGTGGGCTCGCTCAACGAGGACTTCGCCATCGAGAGCATGGAAGGCGACGTGTTCCAGCTCGGCAACAGCACGTGGCGCATCCTCGGCGTGAACGAGAGCAAGGTGCGCGTGGTGGACGCGGAAGGCGCGCCGCCTTCATTACCGTTCTGGTTGGGTGAAGCGCCCGGCCGCACGAAGGAATTGAGCGAAGCGGTGTCGCGCCTGCGCGAGGAGGTGAGTATGCGCCTGGGCGAACTGCCCGAGGGCCTCACGGACGACGAGCATTGGAAGGAGGATGCGTTGAAGTGGCTCACGGAGGAAGTGGGCGTGGGTGAGCGCGTGGCCGACCAGACGATCGAGTACCTCGCCGCCGCGCGCGTCGCGCTCGGTGCCATGCCCACGCGCGAACGCATGGTGATGGAGCGCTTCTTCGACGAAGCGGGCGACATGCACCTGGTGATCCACGCGCCGTTCGGGGCACGCATGAACCGCGGCTGGGGCCTCGCGCTGCGCAAGCGGTTCTGCCGCAACTTCAACTTCGAGCTGCAGGCCGCCGCCACCGAGGATGCGATCATCCTTTCGCTCGGCAGCACGCACAGCTTCGCGCTGGAGGACGTGTGGAAATACCTCCACCCGAACACCGTGCGCGACGTGCTGGTGCAGGCGCTCCTGGATGCCCCCATGTTCGGCACCCGCTGGCGCTGGAACGCCACGCGCGCGCTGGCCGTGCAACGCCGCTGGTTCGACAAGCGCGTGCCGCCGCAGTTGCAACGCATGCAGAGCGAAGACCTCGTCGCGCTCGTCTTTCCGGATCAGCTCGCGTGCCTGGAGAACATCGTGGGCGAGCGGGAAGTGCCCGGGCATCCACTGGTGCAGCAGACGATCCACGATTGCCTCACCGAGGCCATGGACATCGATGAGCTGGAGGCGGTGATCGCACGCATTGTCGATCGGAAGCTGGAACTGGTGTGCAAGGACCTGCGCGAGCCTTCGCCGTTCAGCCACGAGATCATCAACGCACGGCCCTATGCCTTCCTCGATCCCGCGCCGCTGGAGGAGCGCCGCACCCGCGCCATCCGCGTGCGCCACGCGCTGGACCCTGCTACCGCGAAGGATCTGGGTCGTCTCGATGGGCAGGCCATCCGCATGGTGCGGGAGGAAGCGTGGCCCCAGGCCGCCGATGCGGACGAGCTCTACGATGCGCTTGCGCAAGTGGGGCTCCTCACTGCGGAGGAAGGCGAGCGCAGCGGATGGGCGCACTTGTTCGGGCAACTGGTACAGCAGGGGAGAGCGGTGGAGCTTTGGGTGAATGGCGAATGGTCAATGGCGAATGGGCAAACCCAGCAGTCCCATTCACCATTTACCAGTGACCATTCGCCCCGAATTCTCTGGGCTCCCCTCGAACGCCTGCCCCAGCTGCAAGCCCTGTACCCACGGGCCACGATCGCACCTGCGCTGGAGATCCCGGAGAGCGTGTTCGGCCTGTATCCCACCGAAGAACCCTTGGCCGATCTGCTCCGTGGCCGCATGGAAGTAGAAGGCCCCGCCACGGTGGCCGACCTTGCGGAACGCTTCGGCCTGGAGCCTTCCGCCGTGGACCATGCGATGCTGCGGCTCGAACAGGATGGCATGCTGTTCCGCGGCCATTACGACCCCGATGTGGACGAGCTGCAGTGGTGCGAACGCCGCCTGCTCGCGCGCATCCACCGTTACACATTACAGAAGCTGCGCCGCGAGGTGGAGCCGGTGTCACCGGCCGCGTTCATGCGCTTCCTGTTCCAATGGCACGGCATCGGTACTGATGACCGGCCGTCCGGGCCGGAAGCTTTGCGCGGCGTGATCGAGAAGCTGCAAGGTGCCGAAGCCCCCGCGGTGGCGTGGGAGAGCGAGATCCTGCCCGCGCGCCTGCCCGACTATGCGCCTGAATGGATGGACCAGCTGTGCTTCAGCGGCCGCATCGCCTGGGGCAAGCTCACGCCTTATGCGGGCGAGGCCGGCGCACCCGCTTCCCTGCGGAACTCGCCCATCAGCATCTGCCTGCGCGAGGACCTGCCCAGTCTTCTCGCACCACCTGCCCCTGATGTCACCCTGAGCCTGCCGAAGGGTGACCACTCCGATCCCTCCTCCACGCTCAGCAACGAGGCAGTGAAGGTGCTCGAGCAATTGCAGCAGCGCGGCGCGCTGTTCTACCACGACCTAACCAAGCATTGCAACCTGCTCGCTTCGCAGGTGGAGAACGGCCTGGCCGAACTGGTGGCGAAAGGCCGCGTGAGCGCGGACGGCTTCACCGGCCTGCGCGCCCTGCTGGTGCCCACGGCCAAGCGCGCGGCGATGAAGGAAAGCCGCTCACGAAGGGGAGGCAGCATGCCGTTCAGCCTGGAACAGGCGGGACGGTGGTGGCTCTTCGATGAGCGGCCCGTGGACGAGATGCCCGCACCCGAACGCACGGAGCACCTGGCCCGGATGCTGTTGCTCCGCTACGGCGTGGTCTTCCGCAAGCTCGTGCAACGCGAGCGATGTGCGCCGCCCTGGCGTGACATGCTCAAGGTGCTTCGCCGGATGGAGGACCGCGGCGAGCTGCGTGGCGGCCGCTTCGTGAGCGGCGTGTGGGGAGAGCAGTTCGCGCTGGCCAACGCCATCCCGCTCTTGCGCGCGCAGCAGAAGCCGGTGGCCCCCACGAACGATGAAGGCGATGCCGGCCATGTGGTGCTGAACGCGGCCGATCCGCTCAACCTCACCGGCGTGATCACGCCGGGCGAACGGCTGCCCGCGCGCTACAACGACCGCATCCTTTTCCGCCATGGGGTGCCCATCGCGGTGCATGACGGCAAGGAGCTCCGCTGGCTGGAAAAACCGCGCCAGGACATGGACGCGCACTATGAACGCGAACGGATGATGCAACGCCTGCGCCGCCAAGTACCGGAGCGGTTGCGCGCGTTCTACGGGAAAGGCATAGGCTGACGGAACGGCAAAGCGGCTGCTTCTGGTAGCTTTGCAGCGTGGAAAAGAAGCCGTCCTTCCTCCAGGGGGTCCTGCGGATGCGCTGTCCCTATTGCCGCGAAGGCCGATTCTACGTCTCCCATCCCTACGACCTCAAGCGCGCCGGTGACACGCTGGACGAGTGTCCCGTTTGCCGCCGCAGCTACCACATCGAATACGGCTTCTACATGGGCGCCATGTACGTGAGCTATGGGATCTCGGTGTTGATCGGCCTGCTGACCTATGTATTGCTGGCCTGGCTGGCACCGGACCTCTCCATTCCCTGGCAGATCGCCGGTGTGGCGGTGGTGACGCTCATTCTGGCGCCATTGGTCTATGCGTACAGCAAGGTGCTCTATGGCAACATCTTCCTGCCGTTCAAGGGGCCGTCCGATCCCGGCTATCGTCCGGTGCGGCATCCGGACGCGTGGAAGTGAACTAGGCGGAGGCCTCGTTCGCCTTCTTCACCTGCCGCCGTATATACGTGTGGAAGATGTGCCTGCGCGCGAAGCGGGAGTTGCCGTCGTTGTTCACGAACTTGTTGTAGACGTTCTGCGGCACGCCGTAGAACTCGAACGCACAGCCATCGCCGAAATCCACGTGCAGCGTTTGTGACTTGTAGTGCCAGTTGGTGATCGGCGTGGCGATCGTGCGCTCGAACTCCTCGGCGCTCTGCGCGTGCGTTTCCGGGTGGATGCTCACCAGGAAATGGTACGCATCGATCACGTGCTTGCTGGTCTCCTCGGCCTCATGCCGGCGGGCTTCGTCGTTCGCGAAGCGGTCCGGATGATGCTCCTTCATCAGCTTTTTATAGAGCAGGCCCAGCTCCTTCAGGTCCGTCTTCGCGGTGGCGCCCAGGAGACGGCGGCTGTCTAGGATCTTCTTCATGGCGCGCGAAGGTCGGCAAACGGCGATCATGGTCGATCGCCTTCAAGCATCAACGCCGGTGCATCACCCGCAGGGGCGGACCTACGCTGCCTGCCGGATGGCCTGCGATGCGTGCTGATGCCGCTTCACCTGGCGGTCCACCAGCCAGATGAGGCCCACACAGGTCACCATGGTCGCGGAGCATACGTAGGCCAGCGTGTCGTAATGCAGCAAGGGACCCGTTTCAGGCTGTTCCACGATGAGCCCGCCCACCATGGCGGCGAAGCCGCCGGAGAGCTGTTGGATGGACGACATGATGGACATGAACGCGCCACGATCGGCCAGTTCGGGCACGGCCGTCATCAATGCCGAGGAGGAGACCATGCGCGAGGAGATCCCCACGAACATCACCGAGCTGAGCACCACCACGGCCCAGAGCGGCGTGGGACCGAGGTGGCTGTAGTACAAGGTGACGATGATGGCGATGATGGTGCCGATGATGAAGGTGGGCAGCCGTCCGATGGTGTCGCTGAGCCTGCCCACCAGCGGGAAGGTGATGAACGAGCATACGCCGACGATCATGAAGATCAGCGGCAGCTTGGCCTCGGGGATCAGCAGGTTGTTCACTTGGAACGCGGTGGAGAACGGCATCATCATGAACCCGCCCGTGGCCAGCAATATGACCCCGAGGAACGGGACCAGGTAGCGCCGGTTCGTCGCCGTGCTCACCAAATGGCGCACGGGGTCCGTGTCGTGGTGCAGGTGAAGGTGCTCCGCCACGGGACGCATCCAGCGCGCGATCACCAGCCCGGCCACCAGGCCCACGGCGACAATGAGCAGGAAGGGGGCGTGCCAGTCCCACCAATGGGCCAGGTACAACCCCACCGGGATGCCCAGCACCTGGCTCGCCGCGAAAGCCATCTGTACGAACCCCATTACGCGGCCGCGCTTCTCCATGGGGAAGCTGTCGGTTACGATGGCCATGCTCACCGAGCCGATCACCCCACCGAAGGTGCCCGTGATGATCCGAGCGGCCAGCAACAGTTCATACGTGGGCGCCAACCCGCAGAACAGCGTGCCGGCCAGGAAGCCGGTATAGAAGAACAGGAGCAGCTTCTTGCGGTCGTACTTGTCCGCGAAGCCCGCGGCCAGCAGCCCCGAAACGCCGGCGGCGAACGCGTATCCGGACACCACGTGGCTGAACTGCGCGGGCGTGATCTTCAGCACGGGCATCAGGATGGCGCCCAGCGGGGCCATTACCATGAAGTCCAGGATCACCGTGAACTGGATGAAGGCCAGCACGGCGATCAGGAACACCTGGTAACGGGAGAAGAGCCGCGGCTTCGCGGCCGCTGGTGCATGGGCGGCCATGGGAGAGGAGGGACGAAAAGCCCGCGAAATTGCTTCGATCCGATGGATCGGAAGGCCCGTTCACAGGAATTGGCAAGCGGTGTGGAGCGGTCACCCTTCGGCTTCGTTCAGGGTGACGCACCCCCCTAGCTCCGGAAGCGCACCATCACCGTGTTCCCCTTCTCTTCGCGCGTGATCTCCAACTGGTCCTTCAGCGCGTTCACGAGCGCGGAGAGCGAGGCGTGGCCGTAGCTCCGCGGATCGAATCCGGGATCGAGCCGGTAGAGCGCCTGTCCGATGCGGCTCAGGCTGGCCGTTTCCTCCTCGCCCTTGGCGATGGTGAAGGCCTTGCGCAGCTTCCGCATCAGGGGAGCGTTCGCCGAGAGCGCGGGAGCGGCCTTGCGGTTGCCGGGGGCGCGTTCCTTCGCGGGTTTCGCCGCGGTCTCCTCGTGCACGTCCAGGTTCTCCACGTAGATGAACCGTTCGCAGGCCTTCACGAAGGCGTCGGGTGTCTTCTTCTCGCCCACGCCCATCACGAACAGGCCGGACTCGCGCAGCCGCGTGGCCAGGCGGGTGTAATCGCTGTCGCTGCTCACGATGCAGAAGGCATCCACCAGCTGGCCGTGCAGGATGTCCATGGCATCGATGATGAGCGCGCTGTCCGTGCTGTTCTTGCCCTTGGTGTAGGCGAACTGCTGCACCGGCTGGATGGCGTTCGCGTTCAGCAGGTCCTTCCACCCGCTCATGCCGGTGGTGGTCCAGTCGCCATAGATGCGGCGGATGGTGATCGTGCCCTGCTTCGATACCTCTTCCAGGATCGCGGCCAGCCGCTTCGGCGCCGCGTTGTCACCATCGATCAGCAGCGCGATCGTGGTGTCGTTGATCTTCTTCATAATACGGCGCGAAGGTACGCTTGGTGGTCAGGAGCAGGCGCAGGTGGCAGGTGCAAGAGGCAGGGGCAGGCAGCAGCGGCAGTTGCCTCCTGCCCCTGCTCCTGCCACCTGCCTATTGCCCCGGAGCATCACACCACCTCGGGTGCGCCTTGCTTCACCAATTGCACTTCGCAGGCGATGCGCACTTCGTCGCTCACCAGTACGCCGCCGCTCTCCAGCGCCGCGTTCCATTCCAGGCCCCACTGTTTGCGGTCCAGCTTGCCATGCACGCTCACGCCCGCCTTCGTGTTGCCCCAGGGGTCCTTCGTCACGCCGCCCCATTCGATGTCCAGCTTCACCTGCTTGGTGACACCCTTGATCGTGAGGTCGCCGTAGAGCTCCCAACTGCCGTCCTGATCCACGTTCTCCGTGCGTGTGCCCTTGAACGTGATCCTGGGGAATTTCTCCGCGTCGAAGAAGTCCGGGCCTTTCAGGTGGCCGTCGCGTTGTTCGTTGCCGGTGCTCACGCTGGCGGCGTCAGCCCAGAACTCCACCTTGGCCTTGCTCAGGTCGTCGTGTTCGGCTTCGATCTCCGCGCCGAACTGCTGGAAGCTGCCCGTCACGGTGGTGATCATCAGGTGCTTCACTTTGAATTGGATCTCGCTGTGCGCGGGATCGATGGTCCACTTCGTCATCGTCGTTGTTCTTGGTTGAGTGTTCTGTTCAATGCACGTGCATCGGCACGTCGAGCAAGAGGATATCCGCGCCGTCAGCGCCGGTGGTGATCGCCAGGGTGTCCGTGCCCTCAACGCCCAGCGCGTCGCGCGTGTTCAGTTCCTGCCCGTTGATCGTGGCACTGCCGCGGATCACGAAAGCGTACACGCCGTTGCCCTCGCGCTTCACGGAATAGCGCTCGCTGCGTTCCGCGCCGAACCGGCCCAGGTGCAGCCAGGCATGCTGGTGGATCCAGGTGCCCGCATCGTTGGCGTCCGGCGAAACGATCTGTTGGAAACGGTCCTGCCGCTCGGCCGGGTCCAGCGTGATCTGGTCGTAGCGTGGCGTCACGTTGCGCGTATGCGGGAAGAGCCAGATCTGCAGCAGCTTGGTGGGGTGCGCATGGTCCGGGTTGAACTCGCTGTGCCGCACGCCCGTGCCGGCGCTCATCACTTGCACGTCGCCGGTCTTGATCACGGCCGTGTTGCCCATGCTGTCCTTGTGCTGCAAGGCGCCCTCCAAGGGGATCGTGATGATCTCCATGTTGTCGTGCGGGTGCATGCCGAAGCCCATGCCCCCGGCGATCGTGTCGTCGTTCAGCACGCGCAGGGTGCCGAAATGCACCTTGGCGGGGTCGTACCAGCTGGCGAAGCTGAAGGAATGCCACGCATCCAACCATCCGTGGTCGGCGTGGCCCCGGTCGGCTGCGCGATGGAGCGTGAGGCGGCCGGTCGTTGTCGTGGTGTTCATCCGTTGGATCCTTCTTTTCGGGGACAAAGTTCACCCACATAACTATACATTTGCAAGTAGTTACACGGATGTATATCAATATACTCCGTGATAGTATCATGGACAGCGTAAGGAAGATCAACGTCCGGAAAAATGCAGCACCCCGCGTGGATACCGGTTCCGGGCCGGGTTGCGCCTTCCGCCAGACCTTGGGCCTGCTGGAAGGGAAGTGGAAGTTCCCCGTGATCCACAGCCTGCTGAAGCGGGAGAAGATGCGCTTCAAGGAGCTGGAGCGCGACCTGGCGGGCATCACGCCGCGCATGCTGATCAAGGAGCTGAAGGACCTGGAGCGGGCGGGCATCGTCACCCGCACCGCCTACGCCACGGTGCCGCCCACGGTGGAATACGCCCTTACCGCGTGCGGCCGCACGCTGAAACCGGTGATGGACGCCATCCAGGCGTGGGGCGAGGCGCACGAAGCCGTCATCGCCCGGGCCCGGCGCGCCTGAGCGCCGTTCCTTGCGACGGAAGGCCCGTTCCTCGATCGCCGATGGGGCGGCGCACGTTCGCGGCCCGGCGCGGCGTTGATCGATCGTCGGCGCCTTCCCGCGTCCGGCGCGGGTCCTGGCCGGAAGGAAGCCCACTGGCACCCGTTCGTCACCTGGAGCGGCATAACGGTCGCTTTACATGCGCCGAGCGGCGACTTTGCTATGTTTGCGACCCTCCGTGCGGACCTTCGCCGCCATGCGATCAGGCGTCACCGCGCATCAATCACAGGAACACACCCCAACCTCGAAACGTCAACCTCAATGAGCAACGGAAGCAACTCCGGGAAGATGTCCAGCATGTTCGTGGCCATCGTGATCCCCCTCGCGCTGATTGTCAGCGTGCTGTTCTACATGTTCGTCCTGGGTGATCCGGGGAACTTCGAGGGTGGCGATCCGATTAAAGGGCACCCGGTGGCCAGCGAGCCGGGCCACACCTTCGGCCTGATCCACAAAGGGGGCTTCATCGTGCCCATCCTGATCACGGTGAACCTGCTGGTGATCATCTTCTCCATCGAGCGTTTCCTGACCCTGAGCAAGGCTAAGGGCACGGGCCGGATCGATGCCTTCCTGGGCAATGTGCGCCACCTGCTGGCCGGTGATCAAGTGGACCAGGCCATCGCCGCCTGCGACGAGCAGAAGGGCAGCGTGGCCAACGTGATGCGCAGCGGCCTGGAGAAGTACCGCACGGTGCTCCGCGACGGCGCGCTGGACAAGGAGACGAAGATCAGCACGGTGAAGCAGGAGATCGAAGAGGCCACCGCGCTGGAGCTGCCCATGCTCAGCAAGAACCTGGTGATCCTCTCCACCTGCGCCAGCATCAGCACCCTGCTGGGTCTGATCGGTACGGTGCTCGGTATGATCCGTTCGTTCGCGGCACTGGCCCAGGCCGGCGCCCCGGACGCTACCGCGCTGTCCACCGGTATCTCCGAGGCCCTCATCAACACGGCCTTCGGTATCATCGGCTCGTGCATCGCCATCATCATGTTCAACTACTTCAGCACCAAGATCGACGCCATCACCCACGGCATCGATGAGGCGGGCTTCAGCGTGAGCCAGACCCTGGCCAACCACAAATAGGTCGTTCCATTCCTGCGTGTCAGTTCGAGCGCAGTCGAGAACCAACCCCAAAGCAAGATGCCCAAGATCAAAATGCCCCGGAGCAGTCCTTCGCTGGACATGACCCCGATGGTGGACCTGGCCTTCCTGCTGGTGACCTTCTTCATGCTCACGGCCCAGTTCCGCCCGGAAGAGGTGGTCGCCGTGGACACGCCGAGCAGCATGTCCCAATCGGCCATCCCCACGGAGAACCTGATGACCATCACGGTGGACAGCGTAGGGCGGGTGTTCTGGGATTTCACCGACAAGAAGGTGCGCACCGCCGTGGTGAAGGAGATGGCCAACCGCTACCACCTTCCGCCGCTCACGGAGGAACAGGTAGCCCGGTTCACCAACCTCACCGTCATCGGCATGCCCATCCAACAGTTGCCCGCTTACCTGGACCTGCCGAACGCCACCGAGCGCAAGGTGATGGACCTGGAGACCAAGGGCATACCGATGGACAGCACCAACAACCAGTTGCAGGACTGGATCCGCGTGACCCAGCTTATCTTCAGTAGCGACACGGAGGGCAAGAACCCCCTGGTGGCGCTGAAAGGCGACGGTAACGTGAACTATGGGACCATCAACAAGGTGATCAAGATCTTCCAAGGACCGACGATCAAGATCAACCGGTTCAAGATGATCACCGACCTGGAGGAAAGCCGCATGTAGACCCGCCTTGGACCGATGGGCCCCGGTGGTGCAGGCACCGCGAGGGACCCCGGTCAGGCCAACCCAACAGCCATGGCAGAAGTACCCGGAGGAGAAGGCGGCGGAGGTGGAAGGCACCAGAAGAAGCGCGCCAAGAAGGGCAACACCCGCGTCGACATGACGCCGATGGTGGATCTGGCCTTCCTGCTGCTCACGTTCTTCATCCTCACCACCACCATGTACAAGCCGTCAACGTTGCAGTTGACGTTCCCCGTACCGCCCGAGGACAATAAACCCAAGGACCTGGACAAGGTGAACAACGCCTTGACCCTCTTCCTCACGAAGAAGGACCAGATCCTCTACTACAAGGACGCGTTCAAGCCCGGCGAGACGCAACTCAGCCGCACCGATTTCAGCGCGGTGGAGAAGATGCTCATCGAGATGAACAAGTCCACCGTGGAACGCATCAACGAGCTGAGCGAAAGGCTGAACAGGAAGGAGATCACCAAAGCCGCCTACGATTCGCTCAAGAACGAAACGCAGAAACGCCAGGATGCGCTCTTCGTGATCATCAAGCCGGAGAAGGATGCCAAGTACCGGAACATGATCGATATCGTGGATGAGATGGACATCAGCGGCATCGGCAAGTTCGCCGTGCAGGATACCATCAAGCCCGATGAGCAGGCGCTGATCGACGCGGAGAAACTCAAATTCTGAGCACCATGACCTATGTGACCATCATCGGGGTCCTGCTCGTCCTGAGCCTCCTGCTCACCCTGGACGGGAGCTGGATGAACGTGCTCCAGAAAGTGCGCAACAACCTCGTGTTCGCGGACCGCAACAAGGCATACGGCGCGTATGAGCTCCGCACGGATTACAACCGCCGCCTGGCGCTGGCGCTGGCGTGCGGCGTCGCCTTCTTCGCCGTGGTGATCGGGGCACCCTACATCATCAACAAGCTCGGCAGCAAGGAGGTGAAGGAGGAGAAGGTGAAGATCGTGGACGTGAACCTGGACAACTACCAGGAGCAGCCCGAAGAACCACCTCCGCCGCCGGAAGTGATCCCGCCGCCGCAGCCGCAGATCGAAACGGTGCAGTTCGTGGCCGTGGAAGCGGCCGACGAGCCGGTGAACGAGCCGCCCCCCACGCAGGCCGACCTCACCGAGACCACGGCCGGTACCACGACCCAGGAGGGCGAGAAGGTGGACGCCCCGCCCCCGCCGCCACCCGTGGAAGAGGAGACCTACGACATCGCCGCCGTGCAGGAGCAGCCGGAATTTCCCGGGGGCACCGCCGAGATGTACAAGTTCTGGGACAAGATCAAGAAGTACCCGGACATGGAATACGAGGCCGGCATCCAAGGCAAGGTGTACGTGGAGTTCACCGTGGAGAAGGATGGCAGCATCGAGGACGTGAAAGTGCGCCGGGGCGTGAGCGGCGGCCTCGACAAGGAGGCCGTGCGCATGGTGAAGGCCATGCCCAAGTGGAACCCCGGCAAGATGAACGGCAAGCCCGTGAAATGCCGCTTCACCCTGCCGGTGAGCTTCATCCTGCGCTGATCCCGGCCTGTGGCCCTTTCGCAAGCCCCGCCATCGGCGGGGCTTGCCGCTTCCATGGACCTGTATGATCCGCGCGCGGATCGGTACGGCGCACGCAATGCCCTGCACGGTGCGGCGGTTCTGCGGGAAACACCTTCCGAATGGCCGATATGCAGCCCTCCGGTCCGCGCATGCGCGGCATTCCCGCCTTCATCAAGCTCGACATGACACCCCTGGTCGACCTTGCGTTCCTGTTGCTCTCGTTCTTCCTCCTCACCACGTCGCTCCGGCGCGCGGCGGGCATTGAGCTGGCGTTGGGCGCGGGCGGTCCACGAGCGCACGGGCATACCATCACCCTGCTCGTGAGCGGGCGCGATCGCATCCACGGTTACGCAGGCGACTTCGACCCCGCCACCACGCTTCTCCGGCCGTATGGCTTGGACCAGGTGCGTACGGCACTGCACGCCATCCCCGACACTGCGGACTTCACGTGCATCATCCGCACGCATCCCACCGCGCGTTACGAGGGCGTGGTGCGCGTGCTGGACGAGGTCGCATTCCTGGGGCCACGCCACTATGCCGTGCAGGAAGGGTTGAGCGAACAGGAGGCTGTGGCGCTGGAGCCCTTGCTGGTGGCCCGGTAGCGATAGGTCATCACGGGCGGTCATGCCGGCATCGGGGAACAGCACGATCTCGGACGTGTATATCCACCGCTCCATCCGGTACGGCGCACGCAATGGACCGCCGGATCGCTCGGTTCTAAAGAAGCATGGAGGACATGCTCCTCGCTTCGACCACCAACACACCTACGCCATGTTGACCGCGACCGCCCTTGCCCTGTTCACCCTGCTGTGCATCACCCTCAGCGATGACCTTGCGTGGGACAACGTCACCCGCTCCACACGGAACGAGCTGGTCTTCCACGAACGTCACCGCGGCTATGGCGCCTTCGTGCTGCGCCGCGACTACGACCGCCGCTTCCTGTTCGCCCTGCTGCTCGCGTTGGGTCTCCTGGGTGGCTTGGTGGGGGCCTCCTACCTCTTCGCGCCGCAAGGCATCACAGTGGTTCCTCCGCATCACGTCGTGGACTGGGAGCTTGATCAGGTATATGACGCACCGCTTGATGCGCCAGCCCCCAAGCGCACATCCGCGCCTGCGCCAAGCACGCCCACCCCGCCCGATGCAGGCAGGGATCCCGGACCGGTCGAAGCGGGTGCGGCCGTGGATAGCATAAAGGCCGATACGCCCCCGCAGGTGGATACCGCTGCCTTCGGGGATGGCACGAACAAAGGACCGGCCGGTCCTGGATCGGATCCCGGTCCGGATGACGGAGGCACGGGTGATGGGAGTTCCAGCGGCTCGATCGGTGGCACCAGGGAGATCGCGGAGGTGGACGTGCAGCCCGAATTCCCCGGCGGTCACGCGCGCATGATGGAATACGTCCAGCGCCACATCCGCTTTCCGGAAAGCGATGGCCGTAAGCAGAAGGTCCATGTCCAATTCGTGGTGGATACGGATGGCCACGTGCTCGATGTGACCGCGAAGGGCGGTGCGCCGCGCGCGTATGCCGTGGCCGCCGAGGACGTGGTGAAGGGCATGCCCGCGTGGGTGCCCGCCATGCGCAAGGGCTACAAAGTGGCCTGCCGCTTGGTGCTCCCCATTAGCTTTGAGACCAAGTAGCACGGTTGGATGAAGTACTTCGCCCTGATCATGAGCGCGGTCTATGCCGCCGCCGGCCTGGCGTTGCTCTTCACCAATACGGCGATCGAGCTCATTCCGCGCTTCCGCTTGCCGCTCGGCCTGTTGCTCGTGGGCTATGGCATCGTGCGCTTCGTGCTCTGGCGCCGGAAATACGCCCAACCCGACGGCGACGCGTGAAAGGAACGTTCATCGGCCGTACCCTTTGCGCCATCGCCTTGCCCGTGCTGGTCTTGGCGCGGTGTTCCCCCGGTCCCGATCCGCGGACGGACGACACGCCCACCTTCGGGCACGTGCTCCTGTTGGCGGATGAGGACCTGAAGCCGGTGATCGAGGCCGAGCGCCTGGTGTTCGAGAGCATCTACCACAAGGCCACGCTGGACATCCGCTACCTCAACGAGGCCGCGCTGTTGAAGGCCATGCAGAACGACAGCGTGCGGTGCGTCATCAGCACCGTGGCCATCGGCGGAGAGCAGGAGGCCTACTTCCGCAAGCGGCAGATCACGCCGCCCAGCGTGCCGATATGGACGGATGCCATCGCGGTGGTGGTGAACACGTCCCGGGCATGCGATGCGCTCAGTGTACCGGCGATCAAGCAGCTGCTGCGCGACGATGTGATAGGGAACGCCGGACCGTTCTGGCGCGGTTTCGAGGCCAGCACCTCCAACGATGTGGTACAGCCCCTGTTCGCCGGGAACGGCAGCGGTGTGGCGCGCACGCTCATTGATTCGTTGCAATTGCCCGGCCTGCGGGCCCAGGCACTGCCCGATGTGGATTCCGTGGTGGCCACCGTGGCCCGTTATCCCCGCTGCATCGGGTTCGTGCCCTTCGGCCTCATCAGCGACCTGGACGACCCGCACATGCGCGCGCTGCGCGATCAGGTCAAGCTGCTGGCTGTCAGCAGAGCGGATGGCTCAAAGGCCGTGCTTCCGAACCAGAGCACGCTGGCCGATGGGCAATACCCGCTGAGGCGAACAGTTAACATGCTCCTTACCGAAGGCCGGTCGGGGCTTGGCACCGGTTTTGTTTCCTTTGTGGCCAATCACAAAGGACAACGCATCATCCTCAAGCGTGGCGTGGCGCCGATCAAGGTCCCGGCCCGCGACGTGGAGATCGTTCACCAGTAGCAAATGACCGTTATGCGCACCTTCCTGACGCTGGGCCTGCTCAGCGCCACGCTGGCCTCCAGCGCCCAGTCCCTCCAGGACGCGATCAAGCTCACCGACAAGGAGCAGTTCGACAAGGCCACCGCCGCCTTCAAGGCCGCCATCGCCGCTTCCCCGCAGAACGGGGAGGCGTGGTTCTACCTGGGTGAGAACTACTTCGCCAACGACCGTACGGACAGCGCGGAATACGCCTATCGCAAAGGCATCGAGGTGAACCCCCGGTTCCCGCTGAACCATGCCGGCCTCGGCAAGGTGTTGCGCGCGAAGGGACAGAAGGACCAGGCGAACGCCCAGTTCACCGAAGCCATCGCCGCCGCCACGGACAAGGCCGCCAAGAACCCCAAGCAGCTCATCGGCGCTACCTACCGCGAAGTGGCCGAGGGGCTGATGGAAGGCAGCGACAAGGACTATGCCGCCATCCAGGCGGACCTGGACAAGGCCATCGAGCTGGACCCGAAGAACGTGGAAGCCTACATCCTGAAGGGCGATGCCTACTTCGACGCGAACCCGCGCGATGGCACCACGCCCTTGGAGAACTACAAGAAGGCCATGAACGTGGACGCGCTCAATGCGAAGCCCGTGGCCCGGAAAGGCTTCATGTACTACCGCGCCAAGAACTTCGGCAGCGCCATCGAGGAATACAGCAACGCGATCAAGATCGACCCCATGTACGCCCCGGCCTACAGCGGCCGCGCGGAAGCCTACTACATGAGCCGCGACTTCGACAAGGCCACGGCGGACATGAACAAGTACCTCGAGCTCAACTCGGGCAACACGAGCGCCCGCGTGCGCAATGCGCAGTTCCTCTTCCTGGTGAAGAAGTACCCCGAGAGCCTGCGCGAGATCGACGCGTTGCAGGCGCAGGGCGTGAAGAACGTGGTGCTCCAGCGCATCCGCGCCTATGACCTCGTGGAGCAAGGCGATACCGTGAACGCCATCCCGGCGTTCGATGCCTACTTCGCCGAACAGGCCAAGGAGAAGGTGATTAGCAGCGACCTGGAATACTACGGCAAGGCCCTCGCGCTCCAGCACGAGGATTCGCTCGCCGGGGAGAAGTTCCTGGAAGCCGCCCGCATGGACCGGACGAAGGACCACCTCTTCATCGAGGCCGGCAAGGCGTTCAGTAAGGCCAGGGCCTACGACAGCGCCATCAACGCCTACCGCGAGAAGATGAAGACCGGCAAGCTGGAGGTGAACGACTGGTACTACCTCGGCAACGCCGCCAACAAGGCCCGGCGTTACACCATGGCGGACAGTGCCTGGGCGGAGTACATCGTGAAGCAGCCGAACATCTACCAAGGCTACCTCTACCGCGCCCGCGCGCAGGCCGGTCTGGATTCCGCCGAAGTGAAGACCTGGGCCGCCAAGCCGTACTACGAGGACGTGATCCGCAAGATGAAGCCCGAGGAGCAGGCCAAAGCGAAGGCCGACCTGGAGGAGGCCTACAACTACATGGGCCTGTACTACCTCTATAGCAAGGCGGACATGGACCGCGCGAAGGCCAAGTGCTTCTTCGAGAAAGTGTCCGCGCTCGGGGCCAACACCAGCATCACCAAGCAGGTGAACGAGACCTTCCTGAAAATGAAGGAGCTCAAGGACGTGACGCCGTCGGGCTGCGACGTGCTGTAGCCGGATCCCGATCATCATCAGGCGCGGGGCGCTGGACCTTGGTCCAGCGCCCCGTGAGCATACCATGCCGGGCTTGACCCGGCATCGCGCAAAGACTGACGCGCATTACGGGTCCTTCAAGCTACCAGGCCCGGCGATCGAGCGCGAGGAATGCCGTCCTGTTCGGGGCCGCCACCTACATTCGCCCACCCCGCCATGTCGAAGAGCAACCGCCTCACCGTCTGGATCCTCATCGCCATGGTGCTGGGGATCGTGGTGGGCTATGCCTACCGCCGCCAGGTGGCGGATACCGACAGCCTCAAGGCCTTTGCCGAAGGGCTTTCCGTGCTCACGGACATCTTCCTGCGCCTGGTGAAGATGATCATCGCGCCGCTGGTGTTCAGCACGCTGGTGGTGGGCATCGCGAAGCTCGGCGACCTGAGGACCGTGGGCCGCGTCGGCGGACGCGCGCTGGCCTGGTTCATGTCCGCCTCGCTCGTATCGCTGCTGCTCGGCATGCTGCTGGTGAACGTGCTGCATCCCGGCGTGGGCCTGCACCTGAGCGCGGACACCAGCGGCGCGCAGGACGTGATCGGCAAGACGCAGGGCTTCACGTTGAAGACCTTCATCGAGCACGTGTTCCCCAAGAGCATCATTGAATCCATGGCCACCAACGAGGTGCTGCAGATCGTGGTGTTCAGCATCTTCTTCGGCGTGGCCTGCGCCAGCATCGGCGACTACGCGAAGCCCGTGGTGCACTTCCTGGAAAGCGTGGCGCACGTGATTCTGAAGATGGTGGGCTACGTGATGAACTTCGCGCCCCTCGGCGTGTTCGGCGCGGTGGCCGCGGTGATCGCCTTGCGCGGCCTCGGCGTGCTGCGGACCTACGCGGTCTACATCACGGAGTTCTACCTCGGCCTGGCCGTGCTGTGGGCCGTGCTGCTGCTGGCGGGCTATGCCGTGCTGGGCGGGCGGATGAAGGAACTGCTGCGGCGCATCATCCAGCCGATTACCATCGCGTTCAGCACCACGAGCTCCGAGGCCGTGATGCCCAAGCTGATGGAGGAGCTCGAGCGCTTCGGCTGCAAGGACCGCGTGGTGAGCTTCGTGCTGCCGCTGGGCTACAGCTTCAACCTCGACGGCAGCATGATGTACATGACCTTCGCGAGCCTCTTCATCGCGCAGGTGTATGGGATCCACATGCCGCTGGGCGCGCAGCTCACCATGCTCCTCACGCTCATGCTCACCAGCAAGGGCATCGCCGGGGAGCCGCGGGCCTCGCTCGTGGTGGTGGCCGCCACGCTGGGCATGTTCGGCGTGCCGGTGGAAGGCATCGCGCTCATCCTGCCCATCGACCACTTCTGCGACATGGGCCGCAGCGCCACCAACGTGCTCGGCAACGCCGTGGCCACCAGCGTGGTGAGCAAGTGGGAAGGGGACCTGTCGCACTGATCGTCCCGTTCCGTCGTTCAATGCATCATGCGGGCATGGATATGGATCGCGGTGGCATTGGCGGTGGAGGGCAAAGGGCAGGTCTTCCGGACGATCATTGATACGAGCGGCTCCGGGTCGATCGAGCGGGTCGCTATGCTTCACGTGGACACAAGCATGGCTGCTGCCTCACGGGTATTCGCGAGCGATCCTGCGGGTGCGGAGATCTACCTCAACGGAAATGGCCAGGTGCGCCGCGCATACCTGTCCGTGGAAGATGAACGGGAGCGGATCGTCATGGAGTGGTTCGATTCCGGACAGTTGGCTTCCGTAGAGATCGACCGGGGCAATGGCTTGAAAGGCTCTCTGAAGAACTGGTACGAGGACGGGTGACCACGTCTGTATGTCGAGCTTGCAATGGTATGCTGCATGGCCGCGCACGCGAATGGGACAAGGATGGGCGGCTTATTCGGGACGAACGTTACCGCAAAGGACGGCTGACGGCCGCCCGCCTGAAAGGCCCACGGTTTTGAAGCAGAGGCGCCCTGCTCAGAGCAGCCACGCCGGCCAAAGGCCGAAGCCCACCACGGCCACGCCGCAGATGCTGATCACCAGCCAGTTCACCGGGCTCACCACCAGCGTGGTATCCGTTTCCGCGGGTGTAAAGGCCTCGCGGATCACCAGCACGTAGTAGTAGATGCCCACCACGGCCATCGCCACGGCGAAGAGCGTGGTCTTGATGAAGCCCGCGGCGATCGCCAGTTGGAAGACCTGGTATTTCGCGATGAACCCGGCGGTCGATCGGAATGCCCGCCAGCGACAGCAGCAACAGCATGGTGACGATGCCCAGCCAGGGCCGCGCGCGCAGCAGCCCGCGGAAGATGCGGATGTTCTCATCGCCGTTCGCGGCGCGCTTCGCCAGGGTCAGCACCATGAACAGACCCACCGTGGCCAGCGCATAGGTGAACGTGTAGTAGAAGAGCACCTGGCCGGTGTACGGGCTGTTGCTCAGCACGGCCATCAGCAGGAAGCCGCTGTGCGCGATGCTCGAGTAGGCCATCAGGCGCTTGAACTGGCTCTGGCGCAGGGCCACCACGTTGCCGATGAACAGCGTCAGCACGGTCATCAGCAACAGCGTCTTGCCCAGCGCGTCGGGCATCGGCGTCATGTTCACGAAGCGGTACATCGCCACGAAGGCGGCGGTCTTCACCACGGTGGCCATGAAGGCGGTGACCAGCGTGGGCGCGCCCTCATACACGTCGGGGCTCCAGAAGTGGAAGGGCACCGCCGCGATCTTGAAGGATAGCCCGACGGCCACGAAGAAGAGCCCGAGCACGAAGAGCGTTTCCGGATGCGCCACGTGGCGCTGCGCGTAGTCCTTCACCTGCGCCAGGTCGAAGGAGGCCGTCATCCCGTAGATCAGCGCAATGCCCATCAGGAAGAAGGCCGTGGCGAAGGAACCCAGCAGGAAATACTTGAACGAAGCCTCGCCGCTGCGGTAGCTGTGCCGCTTGCCGCCCGCCAGCACGTAGAGGGGGATGCTCAGGATCCTCGATGCCCAGGAAGAGCATCAGCAGGTTGGTGTAGCTCGTGAGCAGGAAGGCGCCCGTGAGCGAGAACACCATCAGCGCGTAGTGCTCCGCCACGTGCTCGGTCATCCGCTCGTAGTAGTCGATGCCGAAGAGGAACAGCAGCACGGTGATCACGATCATCGCGCAGTTGAACATGATGCTGAGCCGGTCGAACCCGACCATGTGCCCGAAGTAGGGCATATCCACGTGGTAGCCGCTCCAGAACAGGCCCATGGCGGCCAGCAGGCCCACGATGCCCACCGGGGCCAGGAGCTTCTTGTTGCCGAAGAGCCCCAGGTAGAGCAGCAGCACGCCGAGGACGGAAGTGAGGATCAGCGCGCTCATCTCAGTTCATCGCGGTGAAGGTGGACAGCATTGCCTGCACGGGACCGTTCACCAGGTCCAGGATCGGCGCCGGATAGATGCCCAGCACGAGCGTGATGGCGATCAAGGGCACCAGGAAGAAGTGGTCCTCGCCGTCGGCATCGTTCATGTCCAGTTTCCAGCGGTCCGGCCCCAGCATCACGCGCTGGTAGGCATAGAGCATGTAGATGGCGCCCAGCACGATGGTGATCACGGCGGCGAAGGTCATCCAGCCGGTGGCGTCGCGCTGCCACAGCCCGTTGAACATCAGCCATTCGCCCACGAAGCTCTGCGTGAGCGGCAGCGCCACCCCGTTCACCACCACCAGGAGGAAGAGCGCGGCCAGCCGCGGGGCGCGCAGCTTCATGCCCCCCATGGTGCTCAGCTCGCTGCTGCCGGTGCGGTCCTTCACCGCGCCCACGATGTAGAACAGGCAGATCACCAGCACCGCGTGGGCGAAGGCCTGGTAGAGCGATCCGCTCACGCCGTAGCTGTTCCACGCGAAGAGGCCCGCGCACAACAGCCCGCCGTGGCTGAGCGAGGAATAGGCCACCAGCCGCTTCAGGTCGCGCTGCCGGAAGGCGATCACCCCGGCATAGAGCGCGCCGATGATGCTGAGCCAGATCACCGTGTCGCGCCAGTACCCCACGCCCAAGGGCACGATGGGGAACACGAACTTCAGCATGCCGTACAGGCCCATCTTCAGCATCACGCCGGCCAGCACCATGGTGCCTTGCAGCGGCGCCATCGTGTAGGTGTCCGGCTGCCAGCTGTGGAAGGGGAAGATGGGCAGCTTGATCCGCGAAGGCCAGGAACAGCGCCCAGAACAGCCAGATCTGCACGTCCAGCGGCAGGTGCAGGCCGGCCAGCGCGCTGAGGTCCGCGTTGTGCGGCTCGGTCTGCACCACGCAGTAGGCGATGCCGAAGAGCAGCGCCAGGCCGCCCAGCAGTGTGTAGATGAAGAAGCGCACGGTGATGGCCCGGCGCCGCTCGCCGCCCCAGTAGAGCAGCAGGAAGAACACCGGCAGCAGCGCCAGTTCGTAGAAGATGTAGAAGAGGAAGGCGTTCTGCGCCACGAACACCGCCAGCAGGAAGCTCTGTGCGTACAGCAGCAGCGCGTTCACCATGGACGGGTGGGTGAGCTGCTGCTTGAAGCCCGTGCCGATGATGAAGGGGAAGGTCACCGCCGTCAGCAACAGCATCAGCAGGCCCACGCCGTCGTACCCGAAGGTGAACCGGAGCCCCCAGGCCGGCACCCAGTCGCGGGAGATGGCCAGCACGGGAGCGCCGGTGTAGCTGTACCACAGCCACAGCACCATGCCCAGGGTCACCAGGGTGGAGGTGAGGGCGATGCCCCGCGCGGCCGCGGTGGGCCGGGCCAGCACCAGGAACGTGGCGGCCAGGAACGGAACGAGCAGGAGGATCAGCAGCACCATCTCATGCACCGTATAGGGTCAACAGCAGGAACACGATGATGCCGGCCACCATGCCGAACAGGTAGAAGCTGGCGTTGCCCGTCTGCAGGCGCCGCGCCATCTTGCCCGCGCGCAGGGTGATGTTGCCCACCCCGTTCATCAGCGGCACCATCACCTTGTTCTCCCCGAAGGTGAACAGGGTGGTGCTGAGCCAGCCGTAGGGTTTCTCGAAGAGCTTCGCGTACAGCTCGTCGATGTAGTACTTGTTCGCGATCAGGCGCTTGAGGAACGGCATGTCCGCCGTGGCACCATCGAGCTCGGCCTTCTTGCCGAAGCGGCCGTACGCGTAATAGATGGTCAGCAGCACCAGCGCCGTGCTCAGGCCCATCAGGCCCCATTCCAGGGTGGCGCTCAGTTCCAGGTGCTCGCCGGAGATGCCGTCCGCTGCCGTGGCCAGGTAATGCTTCATGGCCTCATGGCCGCCGAAGAGGTGGGGCAGGTTGAGCAGCCCGCCGCCGATGCTCAGCACCGCCAGCACCACCAGCGGGATGGTGATGGTGGCCGGGCTCTCGTGCGGGTGCGCCGTGCCGCGGTAGCTGCCGAAGAAGGTGAGGTACAGCAGCCGGAACATGTAGAAGGTGGTGAGCAGCGCGCCGAAGAGCAGCAGCGCGTAGATCACCGGGGAATGGGCATAGGCATGCGCCAGGATCGCGTCCTTGCTGAAGAAGCCGCTCAGCGGCACGATGCCGGAGATCGCCAGCGTGCCGATCAGGAAGGTGGCATAGGTGATCTTCAGCTCCTTCCGCAGGCCGCCCATCTTGCGGATGTCCTGTTCACCGCCCACCGCGTGGATCACGCTGCCGGCGCCGAGGAAGAGCAGCGCCTTGAAGAAGGCGTGCGTGGTGACGTGGAACATGCCCGCGCTGTAGGCGCCCAGGCCCAGGGCCACGAACATGTAGCCCAGCTGGCTCACCGTGGAGTAGGCGAGCACCTTCTTGATGTCGTTCTGGAACAGGCCGATGCTCGCCGCCAGCAGCGCCGTGGCCAGGCCGATGTAGAGGATGACGTCCTTCGTGAACGGGGCCAGCTCATACAGCACCGAACTGCGCACCACCAGGAAGATGCCGGCCGTCACCATGGTCGCGGCGTGGATCAGCGCGCTCACGGGAGTGGGGCCCGCCATGGCGTCCGGCAGCCAGGTGAACAACGGGATCTGCGCGCTCTTGCCCATGGCGCCCACGAACAGCAGCAGCGTGGCGGCCATGATCAGCGTGTTGCCCATGCCCATCCGTGGCGCCTGGCCCATGATGGTGGTGTAATCCAGCGTGCCGAACAGGTGGAACAGCAGCGCCAGGGCCAGCACCACGCCCACGTCGCCGATCCGGTTCATCACGAAGGCCTTGCGCGCGGCGTAGTTGTACTCCGGGTTGGTGTACCAGAAGCCGATCAGCAGGTAGCTGCACAGGCCCACGCCTTCCCAGCCGATGAAGGTGACCAGGTAATTGGCCCCCATCACCAGCAGCAGCATGGCGAAGGTGAACAGGTTGAGCTGCGCGAAGAAGGTGGTCACCCGCGCGTCGTCGTGCATGTAGCCGATCGAGTACAGGTGGATCGAGCGTGCCCACCCCGGTCACGATCAGCATCATCGTCAGCGAGAGGGCATCGAGCTGGAAGGCGAAGGGGATCCGCATGCCTCCCACCTTGATCCAATCGAACAGCGTGACGATGCGCACGCCTGGATGCCAATTCTGTAGGACAACATCCGTCGGAGGGGTGTTGTGTTCAAGGAACAACAACACGCTACAGATGAAAGCTCCGGCGACCATTGATGTGCCAAGGATGCCACCCGCATTTCCTTTCAAAGTGCGGCGAAGTGCGGCAAGAACGATCGCGCCGAAAAGCGGAAGTCCAGGAACAAGTGCAGCGAGGACCGGTGTCACCATTTCAAGCGGTTCAAGCGGTTGATGTCCACACTGTCCACGTTACGCTTCATCATCACCAGGATGGCCAGGCCCACGGTCACTTCCGCCGCCGCCACCAGCATGATGAAGAACACGAACACCTGCCCGGAGGGGTCGCTATGGTGCGCGCTGAAGGCGGCCAGCAGCAGGTTCACGCTGTTGAACATCAGCTCCAGGCACATCAGGATGATGATCGTGTTCCGGCGGAACAGCGCCCCGGCCAGCCCGATGCTGAACAGGATGAAGCTGAGGTACACGTATTGCTCCAACGGCACGACCTGGATGGCAGTGGTGATCTTGTCCATCGATCAGGCGTTGGTGCGTTCCAGGCTGCGGTCCACGGTGGGCGGGGTGGCGGCTTCCATCGTGTTGCCGGTGTAGGGCCGGGGCAGCGAGGAAGGGGTATCCTTCTTGGCCAGCATCAGGGCGCCCACCATGGCGCTGAGGAAAAGCACGCTGCTCACCTCGAACGGCAGCAGGAAGGTGTTGAAGAGGCTCATGCCCACGCTGCGCACCAGGCCCACTCCCCCGTCGAGGGGATGCGCCGCCTGGATGTCGACCCCCTCCCGCACGGCGGCCAGCAGGGTCAGCAGGAAGATGCCGCCGCTGAGCACCGCCGCTACCCGGGTGGCCAGGCTCTTCCGCGGTTCGGTGTTCGCGTTCAGGTTCATCAGCATGATCACGAAGAGGAACAGCACCATGATGGCCCCCGTGTACACGATGATGTGCACCATCGCCAGGAACTGGGCGTTCAGCAGGATGTAGTGCCCCGCGATGCTCATGAAGCACACGATCAAGGCGATCACGCTGTTGATCGGGCTGCGCGCGGAGACCACGAGAAGGGCGCTGACGATGCTGATGAGCGCGATGACGTAGAAGAGAAGCTGCATGCCTCGGAACGGTTCCTGGCTGAACGGTGGCGAAAGTAAAGCGATAACCCGCAACCGAGCGCCACACGGTCCCCCGCTTTGCACGCCATCCTGTGGACCGAAAGCCGGCCGGGCCGTCCCTGCCCGTGGTCGGGAACGGACCCGGGAGCCATTCCGCGCGTTTCGTGCTGGAAGAGCAAGGGCGGCCAACGGCCGCCCTTGCTCAAGATATCAGGGGTATGCGTATCAGCGGTTGTGCGCGAACTGCCGCTGCTCCTTGAACTTGAGCACGGCGGGCGTTTGCCGCTTGCTCACGTCGATGCGCTTGCTCTTCTCCATCGGCTCCACCAGTTCGTCCTTGCCGAACACGAACGGGGTGCGCAGATAGTCGCTCTCCACGATGCGGTCCGTGAGGAAGATGGCCTCTTTCGGGCAGGCATCCTCGCAGTCGCCGCAGAAGATGCAGCGCAGCATGTTGATCTCGTAGGTGATGGCGTACTTCTCCTCGCGGTACAGGTGCTCCTCGCCCTTCTTGCGCTCGCCGCTGGTCATGGTGATGGCTTCCGCGGGGCAGGCCACCGCGCAGAGGCCGCAGGCCGTGCAACGCTCGCGGCCCTGCTCGTCCCGCTTCAGCACGTGCTGGCCGCGGTACACCTGGCTGAAGGGCCGTTTCACCTCCGGGTACTGGATGGTGGGGCGCTTGAGGCGGAAGAAGTGCTTGATGGTGATCAGCAGCCCGCCTACGATGGCCGGGATGTAGATCCGCTCCATCAGCGACATCTTCTTGTTGCTCACCACTTGGGAGCGCTGCGTCAACGGTTGCATCGGCGTGGCCATGGCCTCAGAAGTGGAGGAACTGCATCAGTTCGTGACGGCCCACCCAGGCGCCGGTGAGCAGGATGTTGAGGATCGCCAGCGGGATCAGGGCCTTCCAGCCCAGGTTCATCAGCTGGTCGAAACGGAAGCGCGGCAGGGTCCAGCGGATCCACATGAAGAAGAACACGAAGAAGAAGGTCTTCGCGAACATCGCCAGCGTGCCCAGCACCGTCACCAGGTCCGGATCGAGGCCGAGCTTGTACAGGCCCGGGATGTGGTAGCCGCCGAAGTACAGCGTGGCCATCACCGCGCTGCTGATGAACATGTTCACGTACTCCGCGAAAAGGTAGAAGCCCAGCTTCATGCTGCTGAACTCTGTGTGGTAGCCGCCCACCAGCTCGGTCTCGCACTCGGGCATGTCGAACGGGGCCCGGTTGGTCTCTGCGAAGGCGCAGGTGATGAAGATGAGGAAGCCCAGCGGCTGGTAGAGGATGTTCCAGCCGTACTGCACCTGGTGGTCCACGATGCCGTGCATGCTCAACGTGCCCGTCATCATCACCAGCGCCACGATGCTCAGGCCCATCGCCAGCTCGTAGCTCACCATCTGGCTCGCCGCGCGGATGGCGCCCAGCAGCGCGAACTTGTTGTTGCTGGCCCAGCCGCCCAGCATGATGCCGTACACCCCGATGCTCACCATGGCGAACACGTACAGGATGCCGATCTCCGGATCGGCGCCCTGCAAGTTCATCGTATGGCCGAACAGCGTGATGCTGCCGCCCCAGGGGATCACCGCGCCGGTGAGGAGCGCCGTGGTCATCGCGATCGCGGGGCCGAGGAAGAAGAGCTTCTTGTTCGCCGTGGCGGGCACGAAGTCCTCCTTCATGAACATCTTGGCTCCATCGGCCAGCGGTTGCAGCAGCCCGAAGGGGCCCGCCCGGTTCGGACCGATGCGGTCCTGCAGGAAGGCGGCCACCTTGCGCTCGCCGTAGGTCTCATACGCCGCCACCGACAAGGTGACCACGAAGAGCACGAGCAGGAATAGGATCGTGGCGAGCATCAGTCCTTCACGGGTTTGGTGGCGCGGGCCAGTTCAGGCACGTTCGGTGCCGGGCTGTCCAGCGTCTTCTGCTGCCGCTTCAGCTCGTAGTGGCCCTGGCCGATCACGCTGTGGCGGTCGATCTTCCGCGGGCCTTCCACCGTCCAGGCCGACAGGTCCTTGCGCTCGAAGCGGCATTCGTTGCAGATGAACTCCTCCACCTCGCCCCACTGGTCCTTGCGGCCGGTCACGCGCAGCACGTCCTGGCCTTTCAGCCACAGCACGGCCTTGCCGCTGCATTTCGTGCAATGGCGGTGCGCGTCGGTGGGGTTGGTGAACCACACGCGGCTGGCGAAGCGGAACGTGCGGTCGGTGAGCGCGCCCACCGGGCACACATCGATCATGTTGCCGCTGAAGTCGTTGTCGATCGCCTCCTGGATGTAGGTGCTGATCTCGCTCACGTCGCCGCGGTTGATCACGCCGTGCACGCGGCCGTCGGTGATCTGCTGCGCCACCTTCACGCACCGGTAGCACAGGATGCAGCGGTTCATGTGCAGCTTGATCGTGCTGCCGATGTCGATCGGGTCGAACGTGCGGCGCTCGAACTGGTAGCGACTGTTCTCCACGCCGTGCTCATAGCTCAGGTCCTGCAGGTGGCATTCGCCGGCCTGGTCGCAGATGGGGCAATCGAGTGGGTGGTTGATGAGCAGGAACTCGGTAACGCCCTTGCGCGCGTCCAGCACCTCGGCGTTGATGGTGTTCTCCACCACCATGCCGTCCATCACGTTGGTGCGGCAGCTGGCCACCGGCTTAGGCATCGGGCGCGGGTCCTTCTCGCTGCCCTTGGTCACCTTCACGATGCACGTGCGGCAGTAGCCGCCGCTCGTCTTCAGCGTGCTGTAGTAGCACATCGTGGGCGGCACCACGTGGCGGTGCGCCGGGTCGCGCTCGCCGATCATCCGCGCGGCCTGCAGGATGGTGGTCCCTTCCGGGACCTCGATCTCGATGTTGTCGATGGTGACCTTCGGCATGGCTCAGACGACTACGGTCTTGTGTTTGCGCACGAACGGCTCCTTCTCGAAGTGCTTCGGGTCCTTCACCTTGGTGGGGTGCGTGGCGTGGTATTCGAACTCATCGCGGAAGTGGCGGATCGCCGCGGCCACCGGCCAGGCGGCGGCATCGCCGAGCGGGCAGATGGTGTTGCCCTCGATGCGGCGCTGGATGTCCCACAGCAGGTCGATGTCGTCCATGCGGCCCTGTCCGTGCTCCAGGCGGTGCAGCACCTTCTCCATCCAGCCGGTGCCTTCGCGGCAGGGGCTGCACTGGCCGCAGCTTTCGTGGTGGTAGAAGCGCGCGTGCGCCCATGTGCTGCGCACGATGCACTGCGCGTCGTTGTATACGTAGAACCCGCCGGAGCCGAGCATGCTGCCCGTTTGGAAGCCGCCATCGGCAAGGCTTTCGTAGGTCATCAGGCGCGGCTCGAACTTGGCCGTCTTGAAGAGCAGTTCCGCGGGAAGGATGGGCACCGAGCTGCCGCCCGGCACGCAGGCCTTCAGCGCGCGGCCTTCCACGCCGCCGCAATACTCATCGCTCTGGATGAACTCTTCCACCGGCACGCCCAGTTCGATCTCGTACACGCCCGGCTTCTTGATGTTGCCGCCTGCACTGATGAGCTTGGTGCCGGTGCTCTTGCCGATGCCGATCTTGGCGTATTCCTCGCCGCCGTCGTTCACGATGGGCACCACGGCCGCGATCGTCTCCACGTTGTTCACCACCGTGGGGCAGTCGTAGAGGCCTTTCACCGCCGGGAAGGGCGGTTTGATGCGTGGATTGCCGCGCTTGCCTTCGAGGCTTTCCAGCAGGGCCGTCTCCTCGCCGCAGATGTAGGCGCCGGCGCCCACCTGTACGTGGATGTCCAGGTCGAACCCGGTGCCCAGGATGTTCTTGCCGAGCCAGCCGGCCGCGCGGGCCTCGTCGATGGCCCGCTCCAGGATGCGGCTCACGTAGAAGTATTCCCCGCGGATGTAGATGAAGCCCGTGTTCGCGCCCAGCGCGAAGCACGAGGTCACCATGCCTTCGATCAGGATGTGCGGGATCCGCTCCATCAGGTAGCGGTCCTTGAAGGTGCCGGGCTCGCTCTCGTCGGCGTTCACCACCAGGTAGCGGGGCACGCCGGGCGGTTTCGCCAGGAAGCTCCACTTCATGCCGGTGGGGAAGCCCGCGCCCCCGCGGCCGCGCAGGCCGCTCTTCTTCACTTCCTCCACCACCGCGTCGGGCGCCATGGTCTTGAGCGCCTTTTCCACGCTGCGGTAGCCGCCCATGCGGCGGTAGGTCTCCAGCCCTTGGATGCCGGGGACGTTCACGTGCTCGAGGAGGAGTTTGCGGCCCATGTGCTTTGCGCGATGCCGGGTCAGGCCCGGCATGGGTTCGGTGGTTATCGGTCGGTGTAGTTGTTACGCGTGGGGGAGTTGCGCAGTTCCTCGATCAGTGCGTCCATCTTCGCGGGCGTCAGGTCCTCGTGGTACTTGGCGCCGCATTGCAGCATCGGCGCGGTGCCGCAGCTGCCCAGGCATTCCACCGCCTTCAGGGTGAACATCCCGTCCGGGGTGGTCCCGCCCACGTGGATGCCCAGCTTTTGCTCGGTATAGGCGATCAGGTCATCGGCCCCGCGGATCAGGCAGGGCGTGGTGCGGCAGATCTCCAGTACGTGCCTGCCCACCGGATGCAGGTTATACATGGAGTAGAACGAGGCCACCTCGTACACCTCGATGTGCTGGATGCCGAGCAGCTGTGCCACGGCGTCCATGGCGTTCACGCTCAGCCAGCCGTCGTTCTCCGACTGTGCGATGTGCAGGATCGGCAGCAGGGCGCTCTTGCTGCGGCCTTCCGGATAGCGGGCGATGATGCGCCTGCATTCGGCCAGCGCGGCCTCGCTGAAGGAGAAGGGCGCTACGCCCTCCGTGGTGGTGATGGCTTTTACCGTGGCTCCCATCTCACGCGTCGAGTTCACCCGCGATCACGTTCATGCTGCTCATGGTGAGGATCGCGTCGCTCAGCATGCCGCCCTTGATGATCTCCGGGAAGGCCTGGTAGTAGATGTAGCACGGCCGGCGCAGGTGCAGCCGGAACGGCGTGCGGCCGCCGTCGCTCACCAGGTAGAAGCCCAGTTCGCCGTTGCCGCCCTCCACCGCGTGGTACACTTCCCCCACGGGCACTTCCGCTTCGCCCATCACCAGCTTGAAATGGTAGATGAGCGCCTCCATCTGGCTGTAGACCTCCTCCTTCGGTGGCAGCACCCATTCGGGCACGTCCGCGCGGAAGGTGGTCTTGTCCGGCATCTTCTCCAGCTTGTCCAGCGCTTGCTGGATGATGCGGAGGCTCTGCCACATCTCGCCCTGGCGCACCATGAAGCGGTCGTACACGTCGCCGTTCTGGCCCACCGGGATGGTGAAGTCGAAGTCCGCGTAACTGCTGTACGGGTCGGCCACGCGCACGTCGTAGTCCACGCCGCAGGCCCGCAGGTTCGGGCCGGTGAAGCCGTAGGCCAGCGCGCGGTCGGCCGGGAAGCCGCCGCAGTTGATCGTGCGGTCCATGAAGATGCGGTTGCGCACCAGCAGCTTCTCGAACTCCTTCAGCACCGGCGGGAACTCCTTCAGGATGGCGCGGATGCGCTGCCAGGCGAGGTCGCTGAAGTTCCGCTCGAAGCCGCCGATGCGGCCCATGTTCGTCGTCAGCCGCGCGCCGCAGATCTCCTCATACACCTCGTAGATCCGCTCGCGCCACTGGTACACGTAGAGGAAGGGCGTGGTGGCCCCGGCGTCCTGGCCGATGATGGTGTTGCAGATGATGTGGTCGGCGATGCGCGCCAGTTCCATCACGATCACCCGCATGTATTCCACGCGCTTGGGCAGCTCGATGCCCACCAGCTTCTCCACCGTCATGTGCCAGCCCATGTTGTTGATGGGGGCGCTGCAGTAGTTCATCCGGTCCGTCAGCGTGGTGATCTGATAGAACGGCCGCCGCTCCGCGATCTTCTCGAACGCGCGGTGGATGTAGCCGATCGTCTGCTCGGTGTCCAGGATGATCTCGCCGTCCAGCGTCAGCACGTTCTGGAAGATGCCGTGCGTGGCCGGGTGGGTGGGGCCCAGGTTCAGGGTGGTGAGCTCGCGCATGGCGGAGCCTTCCACCACATCGCGCTGCCAGTAGTCCGGCCTGCCTTGGGCAGGGCCGATGGGTTTCCCGGTCTCGCTCATCGGCCGAACATGCTATCGTTCTTGTCGTGGCGCGTGGGGTCCTCCAGCGGATAGTCCTTCCGCAGGGGGAAGGCCGGGAAGTCCTCCATGTTCAGGATGCGCTTCAGGTTCGGGTGGCCGGTGAAGCGGATGCCGAAGAAATCCCACGCCTCGCGCTCCATCCAATTGGCCGTGGGCCATACGTCCACCGCTGTCGGGAGCACGGGTATCCTTCAGCGGCATGTAGGTCTTTACGCGGATGCGGTGCCCGTTGCGCATGCTGTGCAGGTGGTACACCATGCCCAGTTCCAGTTCCTGGCCCGGGTGGTGCATGCCGCACGCCGAGGTGAGGAAGTTGAAGCCGAGCTCGTCGCGCAGGAAGCGCAGGATGTCGATGATGCGGTCGCGCTGCACGGTGAAGCACAGCACGTCGTAGAGCCGCTCATGCGACAGCACCTCCCCGCTGAAGGTGGCGGTGAGCCGGTCGGTCACCAGCTGGTCGCGGTCGGCCTTGATGGCGAAGCTTGGCACCTCAGTCGATCTTGTACTTGGTGAGCAGGTCCTCGTATTCCTTGCTGTAGCGGCGGCGCAGGCTCTCATTGGCGGCCAGCTCCTGGATCTTCAGGATGCCGTCGATCACCTGTTCCGGACGCGGAGGGCAGCCGGGGATGTACACGTCCACGGGGATCGACCCGGTCGATGCCCTGCAGCACGCTGTAGCTGTCGAAGATGCCGCCGCTGCTGGCGCACGCACCCATGCTGAGCACCCATTTGGGCTCGGCCATCTGCGTGTACACCTCGCGGAGCACGGGGGCCATCTTCTTGGCGATGGTGCCCATCACCATCAGCAGGTCGCTCTGGCGCGGGCTGAAGCTCAGGCGCTCCATGCCGAAGCGGCTCAGGTCGTAATGCGCGCTCATGGTGCTCATGAACTCGATGCCGCAGCAGCTGGTGGCGAAGGGCAGCGGCCACAGGCTGTTCTTGCGCGCCAGGCCGATGGCCTTGTCGATGGACGTGGCGAAGAAGCCGCTGCCGGTCATGCCTTCGGGCGGGGCCACGATGGCGGGCTTCCCGCGGCCGGTGTCCTTCACCTCCGGCATCTCGTGCGGATGCTTGCGGTCGTTCATTCCCACTTGAGCGCGCCTTTTTTGATCACGTAGTAGAACCCGGCCAGCACGAAGAAGATGAAGCACACCATCTCGATGAAGCCGGTGGCCCCGAGTTGCTTGAAGTTCACCGCCCAGGGGTAGAGGAAGATCGACCTCCACGTCGAACAGCACGAAGAGGATGGCGATCAGGAAATACTTCACCGAGAACGGCATCCGGGCGTTGCCGTGCTGCTCGATGCCGCACTCGAAGCTCTCGTCCTTGTGGCGGCCGTGGCGCTTGGGACCGAGCCACGCGGCAGCGGACAGGGCGAAGCCGACGAAGCCGACGGCGATGATCGTCTGGATGACGATCGGCAGGTAGTCGTGCGGAGTGCTCATGTGAGGGCCAGGGCCGGGGCGAACCTAGCGGTTTCCGCCACGGGCCGCGCAAATGTATGCCGCTCCAAGGCCGGAACGCGCCTGCAAAAGGGGGTTTCCAACACCGGGTGCTGGACTTCTATTTCGTCCGGTGGATCAAGCGGCCCGCTTGGGTGCCGGTGGTTTGAAGGAGCCCTGGCCGGCCCGCTCCCGCAACACGTCGCCCATGCTCCGGCCGCTCGCCTTGCTTTCCGCCCAGGCCAGCGGGTCGAAATGGTCGAAGGCCGCAGGCTCCTTCCCGTCCGCCTTCAGTTCGCTCAAGGCTTGGAGTAGCGCGGTGTGCGCCCGTTGCAAGGCCACGCGGCCGTCCGCCTTCGTGCGCGCCTGGGCATAGGTGAGGAGCGCGCGTTCCAGGCCCGTGTCGCGGCCACGCGCCCGCAGGAAGCGTTCCGTGTTCCGCAGGGCGTACGGCAGCAGGTCGTGCTTGCCCAGTTCCAGCAGCACCATCAGGTCCAGCAGGCGGGCCATGGTGTGCACCTCCTCATGGGCGTCGATGCCGTTCTCGTTCAGCACCCGGTTGCACCAGCGCAGGGCCTTGTCGTAACGCCCGGCTCCGAAGCAGGCATAGGCGGCCTGGAAGCAGATGCCGGCCTTGCGGATCACGCTCAGCTGGTCGCTGAACCGGGCTAGGCCCTGTTCCACGTCGTTCAGTTTCTCCACCGCTTGCTCGAAGGAGCCCATGCGGTTCAGCACCGTCAGCTCCAGGCTGGAGCCCATGGCGAAGACCTTCATCTCCAGGTCGGGGCTGGGAGCCCCAGGCAGCATCAGCGGCAGGCGGCGGAACGCCTTCACCCCCGCGATGGCCGCTTCGTAGTGCCCCAGCCGCATCCGCACGTAGGTGTGGTTGCTCAGCACGCTCAGCAGCAGGTTCGGTTCGTCGCTGAAATGCTCCTGCTCCGAACGCAACAGCTGCTCGTTGATGTCCAAATGCCGCTCGCATTCGGCCAGCTCCCCCAATGCGAAGGCGATGGCGGACCGCACGTGGTGGTGCAGGAACCGCGCCTTGCGCGAACTCAACTGCGCGCCTTCGGCCAGCAGGGGGTGCTCGAGCATGGCCCGCAGTTCGGGCTCGCTGGCGCGGTCACGCGCCTTGCCGCCGCGGTACAGCAACAGGAACGAACGGCTTTTCAGGTGCCACAGGGTGTCCATCTCGCCCCATCCCTGGAGTACGACCGCGCTCTGGGCCTGGAGGTCGTCCAGGTCCATGCCGTTCACGTCCTGGTAATTGGTCCGTTCCATCAGCCGCCGCTGCCAGTCCACCACCTCCAGCAACAGGCCGTGGCGCTCATGCGCGCTGGCCTGGGTGCGCACGCTGCGCAGGATCTTCGCGGCATCCTGGTACAGGGCGCGTTGGTACAGCAGTTCCACCTGGTGCAGCTGGCGGCGCAGTTTGGCGTCCAAGGAGCTCTCCGCATGGAACGCGTTGAGGCTCTGGAGAATGGATCCGTACAGCCGCCGCTTGGTGATGCTGAAGCTGCGGAGGAAGGCCTGTCCCTCGAACTTCTTCCGCAAGGCGCCCTCGTCGTACACGTCCATGGCCGCGATGGCATCGAAGAGCAGGTGGTGGTTGCTGTGCCCGCCCAGCAGGTGCCGTGACGTGTAGAGCTTGTAGTACCGCTTTTCCGGGCGGGTGAGCGACCGGATGAGGCGGTGGACATGGTCTTGCGCGTGGTTGGCCATGGCTGCTTGGGATGAACGCCGGAGATAGCCTTCCGGGTTCTCGAAAAGAAAAATAGCGTCCATTCGGGGCATCCTGACCGGGTTCCGGGGAACGGGCCGCCAGGATGAAGGAACGGTTAAGAGAGGATGAAAAAAGAGAAGCCCGGGTCACCGGGCTTCTTGGAATCCTGGACCTGTTGTCCGGTTACCGGAAACGCTTCGGGCGACCACGCTCGCGGTCGCCTTGGTTATCCCCGTCGTCGGAGATGTTGGACGGGCTTGTTTTCGAAGAAGTGGTCGGTGTCGCACCGTTGTTCACGGTGTTCGGATCGGGAGGAGGAGGGGTGCAGGCACCCTTCGCCACGCCATGCCCGGTGGTGGCAGGCGCAACGGGCGCCACCACTTCCTCCTTCGTACACGACGTGCCGAGCAATACCAGCGCGAACGCCAGTGAAAGCACCCGGATGGACGTGACTATCCGCTTCATGACCGTTCAAATGTATAGGAAGGATTGGCCGGATGCAAGTCCCCGGCCACTTTTGCTGTGCTGTCCTTGGAAGGGAGTTCGATAAGGACCCGGGTGCCGCGGGCGATCCCGTCGGCGATCACCTGTTCGGGCCCGGTGATGCGGATGTCCGCCAGTTCGAGCTTCCGCAGCACGTCGGCGCGGCCCTTGGTGATCTCGATCCCCCGGGAGATGTGGTCGCTTTCCGCCCCGTTCTTCAGGGCCAGGCTGCGCTCGATCCCGATGCCGTCGTCGATGATCCCCACCTGCGTGCGGCCGCCTGCGCACGGCTCCACGGTGATCCGCACCTCGCCTTGGTGGTCCATCGGCAGGATGCCATGCCAGATGCTGTTCTCCACGTAGGGTTGCAGCATCATGGCCGGGATGTCGATGGCCTGGGTGTCCACGGCGGGGTCCACATCGATGGTGTAACGGAACTTGTCCTTGAAACGCATGTGCTCCAGCAGCAGGTAGAGCTCCAGGCGGGACAATTCCTCGGCCAGCGTGGTGGTATCCGTCTGGCTGGCATCCAGGTTCTTGCGGATGAGCTTCGCGAAGCTGGTGAGGTAGCGGTTGGCCGCCATCCGGTCCTGGCGGTTGATGTAGTACTGGATGCTGTTGAGCGCGTTGAAGATGAAGTGCCGGTTCATGTTCGCGTTCAAGGCCTGCTGCTCCAGCTGGAGCATGCGTGAACGCAGCATCAGCTGGCGGGTCTTCTCGCGGCGTTCGCGCCGGACGTGGCGGTAGCGCATCACCGCCCAGGTGGCCAGGACCAGCCCCAGCGCGCAGAGCGCATAGAACCACCAGCGGAGCCAGTAGGGCGGCGTGATGTGGAGGGTGAACGTGGCCGGGGTGCCCCAATGGCCCGCGCGGTCGCTCGCGCGCACCTCGAACGTGTATTCGCCGTGCGGCAGGTTCGAATAGCTGGCGAACCGTGCTGCGGTGGGTGGCAGCCAATCGGCGTCGAAACCGATCAGCCGGTATTGGAACCGTACCCGGTCCCCGTCGGCCAGCGCGATGGCCGTGTAGTCGAACGTCAGGTGGTTCTTGCGGTACACCAGGCGCAGGTCCAACGGCAGGCCGGTCACCGGGTCCCGCCCGTCCGAAACGCCTTTCCAATCCGTGTCCTGCAGGAAGCTGCGCAGCCCGGTGATGTACACCACCGGCGGTCGTGGGGCCTTGTACAGCATGGCCTTCGCGGGGTCGTACATCACCAGCCCGCCGTTGGTGCCGAAGAACAGCCGATCGCGTTGGTCGCGGAAACCGGCGTTCAGGTTGCATTCCATGCCGCGCAGGCCATCGTCCATGGTGATGTGCTCGGCCCCGTCGGGATCGGCCAGGAGGCTGTCGGGCGCGGCCCGGAAAAGGCCGTTGTTGGTGCCCACCCACAGGGTGCCCTGCCCGTCCATCATCAGCAGGCCCACGTAGTTCGATCCGAAGTCCTGGCCCAGGCGCAGGGCCTTCACGCGGCCACGGTCCACGCAGCTCAGGCCATTGGCCGTGCCGGCCCACACGCGCCCCCGGGCATCCCCTTGCAGGCAGAAGATGATGTTGTCCGACAGCCCGTTGGCCGTGTTGAAGCTCCGGGCCTGGCCGTTCTTCCAGCACACCAGCCCCTGGTCCCCCGCCATCCAAAGGCCCTCGTCGCTTTCGAGGAAGGCACGGATCCCGCGCAGTGGCGTATCCCCGGCCTGTTCCAGGTGCTCGATCGTGCCGTCGCGGCCGATGATCGTGACACCCTCTCGGGTGCCGCACCACAGGCGGCCATCGGTGCTGCGGTGCAGCGCCAGCACGCGCTGGCCGAGCAGGGCGTGCGCGCTGTCGCGGTGGGTCACCACGCCGTTGACGATGCGGCACAGGCCATCGCTCGTGCCGAACCACAGCGAGCCGTCCGGGTCGGCCAGGCTGCACCAGACGGTGTTGTTCAGCAACCCGTCGCTGGTGGTGATCATCGCCATGCCGTCCTGGCGGCAGATGCCGTTGCCATAGGTGCCCAGCCACACATCCCCGTGCGTGTCGCTCACCAGGGTCATGATCAGGTCGCTGCACAGGCCGTCGCTCACCGTGCGGGTCACGAAGCGGTCGCCCGCGAAGCGCAGCACGCCCGCGCCGTCGGTGCCGAACCAGAGCCCGCCGTCGCGGTCCTCGAAGGCGCACCATACGTTGTCGTTCGGCATGCCTTGGTGAACAGTGAACGCGCGGATCCGCCCCTTCTCCAGCACGTTCAGGCCGAACTTGGTGGTCACCCACAACCGTCCGCGCTGGTCCATCAGCAATCCGCGGATGTTCCTCTGTAGCAGCCCGTTCTCTTCGTCGTAATGCAGCACCGGTCCGTTGGGTGCGATGCCGATCAGCCCATCGCCGAAGGTGCCCACCCAGATGGTGCCGTCATCGCCCTGGGCCAGGGCACCCACCGAGGTCTGCGGCGGCAGCCCGGCCACCCGTTCGCAATGCCCGTCGCGCCAGCGCAACAGCCCATCGCGCACGCCCACCAGCACGGACCCATCGCGCGCCACCAGCAAGGCGCGCGCGCTGGCCACCGTATCGGGATAGCCTTCCAGCGGCGCGGCCACGCCGTGGTGCAGCCGCAGCACCCCGTGGCCGTCCGTGGCCATGAAGAGGTCACCATCCGGCCCTTCGGCCAGGGCTTGCACCCGCTGCTCGGGCGCCAGGCCCGCGAGCGCCACGGTGCGGCGCTCTTCGCCGCGCACGGCCACCAGGGCCGGGCCGCTGGCGAGCCAGAGCGTGCCGTCGCTGGCGGCAAGCACGGCGTTCACCTGCGCATCGGGCAGGCCTTCCTGGAGGGCGTAGTTGGTGAACCCGTTGCCATCGAAGCGGCTGGCGCCCCCGAGCGTGCCGAACCAGAGGTATCCCTGCGCATCCTGCGCGATCGCGCGCACCTGGCTTTGCGCCAAGCCTTCGCGCGGCGTGAACTGCCGGAACCCGAACTGTTGTGCGAGACACGGGAGCGTTACGGCGGCCATTGCCGCCACCGCCGCTCCCAAGGCGCGCACGCTGCACATTCAGAACGTGTTGATCATGGCGAGGAAGTCCGGCAGGCGGCGCCGGCTCACGGGGATCAGTGCGCCGTTGTCCAGTTGCGCCATGTTGCCCTCGCTGCGGCTGAAGCCCTTCAGATGCTCCAGGTTGATGATGTACGACTTATGCACGCGGAAGAACTTCTTCGGGTCGAGGTTGGTCTCGAACACGCGGATGTGCTTGCTGCTGATGGTGCGCTTGCCGTCGCGGGTGAACACGGTGGTGTAGCTGTCGCTGGCCTCGAGGTAGAGGATGTCCTCGTGCTTCAGCAGCACCAGCCCGTCGCGGCTGGGCACGGCCACGCGCGTGCTCAGGGGCGAGGCCGGGTCGCTCATCAATGCCTGCAGCGCGCTGGTGTGCTCGTGCGCCGCGGCCGGATCGCCCGCGGTGCGCACCAGCTTCTTCACGGCCCGCTTCAGGTCCTCGGGATCGATGGGCTTCTCCAGGTAGTCCAGCGCGTTCTGCTTGAAGGCTTGCAGGGCGTATTCATCGTAGGCCGTGGTGAAGATCACGGGCAGTTCCAGGTCGGCGATCGAGCGCAGCAGCGCGAAGCCGTCCTCGCCCGGCATCTTGATGTCCAGGAAGAGCGCTTCGGGCTTCTCGGCCTCGATGGCCTTCCGCGCCTGCGCGGCGCTGCCCGCCTGGGCCACCACCGTCACCTCCGGGCAGTATTCCTCCAGCATCAGGCGCAGGTTGTCCCGCGCATCGGCTTCATCATCCACGATAAGGGCACGCAAGGCCATGACACAATGGGGTTGTGCCGAAAACTAACCGGCCGCCCCTATCCGTCCGGCATGCAGGGACCAACGGTGGGAACGATCGAGCGGATCGTGCGGTGCGCCGAGCGAAGCGTTCATCCCGTTCCGCGCACGGCGTCCAGGAACGCTTTCACGCGTTCCCGCGCGATGGGGATGCGTTCGCCATCGCGCATCACGGCCCAGTGGCCATCCTCGCGCACGTACTCCCGTATCTGCTCGGTGTTCACGATGTGCGAACGGTGCACGCGCAGGAACTGGAGCGGATCGAGCATGTCCTCGTACACCTTCATCGTGCGGGTGTCCAGGTAACGGGAGCCGTCGGTGAAGTGCAGCACTGTGCGGTTGCCATCGGCCTCGAGCGAGGAGATGGTGCGCGGATCGAAGAGCTTGAAGCCTTTGGCGTGGTCCACGGCCAGCCGGGGCGCGCTTTCGTGCGATCGGATGGCCTGCACGGCGTTCAGCAGGTCTTCGCGGTAGCCGGTGCGTTCGCCCTCCGCATGGTGCAGCAGTTCCCAGCGTTTCAGGGCCTTGCCCACGGCGGCCTTCAGTTCGTCGGGGTCGATGGGCTTCAGGATGTAGTCCACCGCGTTCGCGTGGAAGGCCTGCACCGCGTGGTCCTTGAAGGCCGTGACGAAGATGACCATGAAGCGGCCCTCCGCTTCGCTCTCCAGCAGGTCCAGTCCTTCGGTGCCGCTGGGCATGCGGATGTCCAGGAACAACAGGTCGGGATCGAGCTCTGCGATGCGGGCCCGTGCGCTCACCGGACCGTCGGCGGTGCCCACCACCTCCACTTCCACGGCGGCATCCTCCAGCATCATGCGCAGGTTCTCGCGGGCGAGCTCCTCATCGTCCACCAACAACGCGCGCAGCTTGGTATCGGCCATGCCGACGAATGTACGCGGACCGCTGGTCAGGGATGGATCTTACGTGGGACCGCTCGTCCCTTGATGGCGGCCGTTGCTCGTTCGGCATTTCCCCGGCGCTGCGTGGCGCGGTAGTTTGGTAGTGAACGCACAAAACCCCTCGTAGCTATGCACGTACATGTTCCCCATAAGGCCGCGCTGCCGTGGATCTTCAACGACCAGGGCAACTAGCCCTGGCGAAGGCTGATGCTTGACGGAAGGCCCCGATGCGTCGGGGCTTTTCCGTGCATGGAACCCGGCCGCCCGATGGGACGTAGAAGGGGCGATCCCCAGTGCCATGCGCCCCAACGACCAACACGAGCTCCGCATCCGCGTCGACCAGATCGAACGGCTGCTCATGTTCGACTATGATCCCGCCCACGAGGATGCGTTGTACGACATCTGCGACCCCCAGGGCCATATCCTGAAGACGGGGGAGATCGCGGGCCGGTGACCCGCGTCCGCCTCACCGATGTGAACGGTGATGACCTGCTCCTGATGGTGCTGGACGGCGACTCGTCCACCGTTCGTTCCATCCAACTCCGCAAGGCCAGTTGAGCCCTTCCTCTTCCGCATACCGTGTCCCGTTCTATCGGGGCATGACCGTGGTCGGCACGGCGCTCTCCCGCGATGAAGAGGGTGGCCTGTGCCACCTGCTCGTGGTGGATACCACCCTACCCGATGAGGTGGAGGTGGCCTACGAGGTGTTGCCCCGACGCTGAGGCTTCCGTTCCCGCCGTTCCCCATCCCTCCCGTACCGTTGCTCTTTCCGGCCCTGCGGCCGGAGGTGCTTGGTGGTAGTTTGGTATCCGAAGGACGTTGTGGTGACGTCCGTTCACTATCGGTACTGGTTTTGGTTTGGCGGAATGTGTGAGGCCCCGGCGATTCGGGGCCTCCGCATGTCCAGGCGGTGCTGGCCGGATGCAACTCCGGGCCCGGTTTCCCGTAGGAGGGTGCGGCCCAAAAGACCCTACGGATGATGACCGCTTCCATGCCTTCCTCCAAAAAGGCCGGCATGTGCCTGATCGGCTTCCTGCTTTTCGCCCTTCCCCCGGCCTACGCGCAGCAGCCCGGCGGTGTCAGCACGAACCTGCGGGCCTGGTTCAAGGCGGATGCGAACGCGTACTACACCACGTCGCCGCTTGCCCTCTGCACTAATAGCCAAGTGGTGACGCAATGGCGCGACCAGACCGCCAACGCGCTGCACCTGGGCCAGACCACCACCGCGCAGAAGCCCACGTGGTCCAATGGCTCTTCCGCGGCCTACCAGAACTACAATCCGTCGATCAAGTTCACGAACAACTACCTGTTCCGTGCCGCGCCGGGCATCCTGGCCAATGGGGCCACCTATGACAAACTGAACCTGTACGTGGTCTACTACGACTACGATGCGGCCGACTTCGATTGGCTGTTCTACGCCGGTGGCACTTCCGGTCTCGATCGTCTGTCCGTGTCCATGAACTACGGGGGAGCCGCCTCGTTGGATTGCGACGTGCCTGCCACCTATAACCGGGTAACGGCGAGCACTTCCACGGAGCTACCCGCGGGCCGCACGAACATCCTGGCCGTAAAGGCGGACAATACCGGCATCTACGGTGGCGGCGAGGCCAACAAGGTGCAATACTTCGCGAACGGCACAGCGGGTGCAGCGAAGACCACGCGCACCTCCATCACCCACAGCAACCAACCCACGCAAATAGGGGACAATGAGCTGGCGACCGGTGATGCGCCGAACAATCCATTCACCGGTGAACTAGCCGAACTGTTCCTCTACACCGGCAGCATTTCCCAGGTGCAGCATCAGCGCATCGAGAGCTATCTGGCGCTGAAGTATGCGGTCACCATCGGGCATGATCTATTCGCTTCTACTGGCACGAACATCTTCAGCCGCACGGGCGCCTACACCAACAACATCATCGGCATCGGGTCCGACAGCGGCTCCGGCCTTGTACAGAAGCAATCGCGCCAGGCGGACGATTCCACGCGCATCTTCATCGCATCGCTGGCCGCTACCAACGCTGCCAACACGGGCACCTTCAGCAGCAGCGGCCAGTTCGTGGTGATCGGCCAGAACGGCGGCAAAATGCGCAGCGCCACCGGCACGGGCAGCGAGCGGCCCAGCGGCATACTCTCGCGCATCGACCGCGAATGGAAGGTGACGAACACGGCATTTCCGGGCACCTTCGGCCTGAACTTCAAATTGAACACGACCCCGATCACCGCCAACGATCTGCGCCTGTTGGTGGACGATGATGGCGACTTCACCGATGCCAAGGTCTATAGCCTGGCGAACGGCCTCACCATCACGTACACCAGTGGCGTCGTGTCCATCACGGGCATCACCAACGCGATGGTGCCGCAGAACAGCACGCGCTATTTCACCATCGGCTCGGTGAACGCGGGCACGCCCCTGCCAGTGGAACTGCTCTTCTTCGATGCGCAGCCCGTCGGGAGCTCGGCCGTGCAACTTGCCTGGGCCACCGCTTCGGAACGCGATAACGATCACTTCGACGTGGAGCGCAGCACTGATGGCCGTACCTTCATGCGCATCGTCACGGTGGTTGGCAACGGCACGTCCATGCAGCGCATCGACTATGGCCTGCGCGATGAGCAGCCGCAGCCGGGCATCAACTACTACCGCTTGAAGCAGGTGGACGTGGACGGGGCTTTCGTCCACAGCGAGGTCAGGCCGGTGTCCATCCCGATGAACGCTGGGACCTTATCGGTCGTGCCGAACCCCGCGCGCGACGTGGCACGCTTGAGCGGCCTTACTGCAGAGGAGGCCGTGGACGTCCGCTTGTTCGATGTGGCCGGCCGACCTGTTCCGATGCCACCAGTGGCCGATGGCCTGCTCGATCTGGCGGCCTTGCCATCGGGCTTGTACGTGCTCCGCGCTGGCGACCGCATGGCGCGGATCCTGAAGGAATAAGCTACCTGGCCCTTTCCAAACCTGCGCTTCCGCAGGCCGAAGTGGTCTTCGATCTGGTTGCGCGATCAGGGACCGTTCCCCATGCTTCGCGCCCACGAGCGTGGAAATGATCGTTCGTGCTCGCTTACGCTACTACAGCCTTGCGGCTCATCAGTTCCTCAATGGCCTCCGCCTCGATCGGGATGTTCGCGAACAGGTCCGTGTTCCCGTTCTTGCCGATGAGGATGTTGTTCTCCAGCCGGATGCCCAGCTTCTCCTCGCGGATGTAGATGCCTGGCTCGATGGTGAAGACCATGTCCTCGGACACCGGTTCGTTCCACAGGCCCACGTCGTGTACATCGAGGCCGAGGAAGTGGCTGGTGCCGTGCATGAAGTAGCGCTTGTACAGCGGGCGCTCAGGATCCTGTTCAGATACTTCGGCCTTGTCCAGCAGGCCCAGGCCGATCAGCTCGCTCTCCATGATGCGGCCCACCTCCTTGTGGTAGTCGGCCATCATTACGCCGGGGCGCAGGATCTTGAACGCCTCGCGCTGCACGCGCAGCACCGCATCGTACACCGCGCGCTGGCGGGGCGAGAAGCGGCCGTTCACGGGGATGCTGCGCGTGAGGTCGCTCGCGTAGCCGCCGTACTCGCAGCCGAAATCCATCAGGATCACCTCGCCTTCGTTGCACACCATGTCGTTGGTGATGTAGTGCAGCACGCAGGCGTTGTAGCCGCTGCCGATGATGGGCGTATAGGCATGCCCGCGCGAGCCGTTGCGGATGAACTCGTGCGTGATCTCCGCCTCGATCTCATACTCCTTCACGCCCGGCTTCACGAAGCGGCATACCCGCTCGAAGGCCTTGCCCGTGATGTTGATGGCACGCTGCATCTGTGCCACCTCTTCGCGCGTCTTGCGGCTGCGGATCCGGTGCATGATCGGTGCGCTGCGCCTCACGCTGTGCAGCGGGTACAGCGCGCGCAGCTCCTTGTTCTTGCGTTCCTCGCGCGTCTCCACCTCGTTGCCCTGGCGCAGGTGCTCGTTGCCGTTCAGGTACAGGTGCTCGGCCTGCGGCACCAGCCGCTTGATCGTGGCGTCGTAGCTGCTGGTCCACAGCACGGTGGCGATGCCGCTCAGTTCGCGGGCCTCGGCCTGTGTGAACTTGGCGCCCTCCCAGATCGCGATGTGCTCGTTGGTCTCGCGCACGAAGAGGATCTCGCGGTCCTTCGGATCCACTGCGTCGGGGAAGAGCAGCAGCACCGTTTCCTCCTGGTCGATGCCCGTGAGGTACATGATGTCCGCGGCCTGCTTGAAGGGCATGGTGCCGTCCGCGCTGGTGGGCATGATGTCGTTGCTGTGGAACACGGCCAGCCCGCCTTTTTCCATGTGCTGGCGGAAACGGGCGCGGTGCTCGCGGTAGGTGGCGGCGGAAAGAGGGGTGTAGCGCATGGCAGTGGCCGAGGCGTGGATGGATGGGACGAAGGTAGCAGGGGTGGAATGTCCAACTTCCAAATGCTCAACGCTGAATGATGAATGTCCAACGCTCAGCGGCCGGGCGCGCATTGACCATTCAGCATTGATCATTCATCATTCAGCGTTGAGCATTCGTATAGGCGCCCTCACTTTCCGTGACCACCGCTCGGACCACACCAAGAGCTGCCTCTATGTCGAGCACTTCGGCGACAGCGACCTGAAGGTGCTGCGCGAACTGGCGAAGCAGGCGTATCCAGTGTGAAGGGTGCGAGGGATCGCGTGGCAGGACCGTACGGTCCGAGGAGCCCTGTCCTTAGACCCTCCCAACACCCAGATCAGAACCGTTCCAAATAACCCCGTACCCCACCACGCCCGTCCCCGAAAACCACCGACCCCTACTTTTGTCGTTGCAATGCCGGTATGTTCCGGTGACAATCCGCAAGCATGGCTCGTAACGGACTCTTCGGCTCCTCCCTTGTCAAGAAGTACTGGATGGCCCTCACGGGCCTTTTCCTTGTCTCCTTCCTGGTGGTGCATGCCACCATCAACGGCATGATCTGGTTCAACGACGGTGGCGTCACCTTCAACTACTGGGCCCACTTCATGGGCACGAACCTGATCGTACGCACGCTGGAGATCGTGCTCTTCCTGGGCCTGCTCGTCCACATCGTGGATGGCCTGATGCTCTACTTCCAGAACCGTGCGGCACGGCCGGTCAAGTATGCGATGGAGAAGGGGAGCGCGAACCGCAAGTGGTACAGCAGCAGCATGGCCCTCCTTGGCACGCTCATCCTGCTCTTCCTGATCGTACACCTGGCCAACTTCTGGGTGAAGACGCGCCACATCATCGGCAGCGCCGAACAATACGGCACCGACGCCGAGGGCAAGGAGAACCTTTTCGCCATGATGCTGGACGTGTTCCAAAGCCCGCTGCTGGTGGTGATCTACGTGCTGGGCTGCTTCAGCCTGTTCTGGCACCTGCTGCACGGCTTCAAGAGCGCCTTCCAGAGCCTTGGCCTCAACCACAAGCGCTACAACCCCATCATCTCGGCCATCGGCACCGGCTTCAGCATCATCGTTCCGTTGATCTTCGCCCTGATGCCGGTGAGCATGTACTTCCGTTGGATCAAGTGACCACTGCGCAAATGCCCCGCACAAGTGAATGGTCAATGGTGAATGGCGAATGGGATGGAGGCTGCTCCACCATTCGCCATTCGCTTTTCACCATTCACTATTCGCCATTGACCATTCGCCCCTTCCTCATCCCATGAGCAAGCTCGACAGCAAGATCCCCCCGGTCCCATCGACAAGAAGTGGACCTATCACAAGGGGCATGCACGCATCGTGAACCCGGCCAACAAGCGCCGCATCGACATCATCGTGGTGGGTACGGGCCTGGCCGGTGCAGCTGCCGCCGCCTCGCTCGCTGAACAGGGCTACAACGTGAAGGCGTTCTGCTTCCAGGACAGCGCCCGCCGCGCCCACAGCATCGCCGCGCAGGGTGGCATCAACGCCGCGAAGAACTACATGAACGACGGTGACAGCACCTACCGTCTGTTCTACGACACCGTGAAGGGTGGCGACTACCGCGCGCGGGAAGCCAACGTGTACCGCCTCGCGGAGGTGAGCGCGAACATCATCGACCAGTGCGTGGCGCAAGGTGTGCCCTTCGCCCGCGACTACGGCGGATTGCTGGACAACCGCAGCTTCGGCGGCGTGCAGGTGAGCCGCACGTTCTATGCCCGCGGGCAGACCGGCCAGCAGTTGCTGCTCGGCGCATACAGCGCGCTGATGCGTCAGGTGGGCAAGGGGGCCGTGCAGATGTTCGACCGCCACGAGATGCTCGACGTGGTGGTGATCGACGGCAAGGCGCGCGGCATCATCGCCCGCAACCTGATCACGGGCGAGATCGAACGCCATGGTGGGCATGCCGTGCTGCTCTGCACCGGCGGTTATGGCAACGTGTTCTTCCTGAGCACGAACGCCATGGGCAGCAACGTCACCGCTGCTTGGAAAGCGCACAAGCGGGGCGCCTTCTTCGGCAACCCGTGCTACACGCAGATCCACCCCACGTGCATCCCCGTGAGCGGCCATCACCAAAGCAAGCTCACGCTGATGAGCGAATCGCTCCGTAACGACGGCCGCATCTGGGTGCCCAAGAAGCTGGAGGATGCGCAGGCCATCCGCGAAGGCCGCAAGAAGGGCCGCGACATCCCCGAGGAGGACCGCGATTACTACCTCGAACGCCGCTATCCGGCCTTCGGCAACCTGGTACCGCGCGACGTGGCCAGCCGTGCCGCCAAGGAGCGTTGCGATGCGGGCTTCGGCGTGAACAAGACCGGCGAGGCCGTGTACCTCGACTTCGGTGCGGCCTTCGAGCGCTATGGGAAGCAGCAGGCCAACATCCAGAAGCTGGAGAACCCAAGCCACGGAATGATCATCGAGCTGGGTAAGAAGATCGTGAGCGAGAAGTACGGCAACCTCTTCGACATGTACGAGAACATCGTCGGCGAGAACCCGTACGACCACGCCATGAAGATCTACCCCGCGGTGCACTACACCATGGGCGGCCTGTGGGTGGATTACAACCTGCAGACCACTGTGCCCGGCCTCTTCGCCTTGGGTGAAGCGAACTTCAGCGATCATGGCGCCAACCGTCTCGGTGCTTCCGCGCTGATGCAGGGCCTGGCCGATGGCTACTTTGTGATCCCCTACACCGCGGGCGACTATCTGGCGGACGACATCCGAACGGGGCCGATCGATACGAAGCGCCCCGAGTTCGAAGCTGCGGAGAAGGAGCAAAAGGACCGCATCAGCCACTTCCTGAACAACAAGGGAACAAAACCGGTGGATGATTTCCATCGTCGCTTGGGCAAGGTGATGTGGGACAAATGCGGCATGGCGCGCAACGCGGAAGGACTGAGGGAGGCGATCGAGGAGATCCGCGCCATTCGCGAAGATTTCTGGAAGAATGTGCGTGTGCCGGGCAAGGCGGGTGAATTCAACCAGGAACTGGAGAAGGCCGGCCGCGTGGCGGATTTCCTGGAGCTGGGCGAACTGATGTGCATCGACGCGCTCGATCGCAACGAGAGCTGCGGCGGCCACTTCCGCGAGGAATACCAGACGCCGGACGGCGAGGCCAAGCGTGATGACGAGCATTTCGCCTACGTGTCGGCGTGGGAATGGAAAGGCGACCCGGGTAAAGAGGACTTGCACAAAGAGCCGCTCACCTTCGAAGAAGTGAAGCTGACGCAACGTTCATATAAGTAGGTCCACATGTAGCGTCGATCCATTCTGAGCGCAGTCGGTCGGCCTACCAACAGAATAGAGGAACATGGGCAACATGAAGCTGACATTGAAGGTGTGGCGCCAGAACGGCCCCAACGATAAAGGCAAGATCGTCGATTACCCTGTGAACGACGTTTCCGAGGACATGTCGTTCTTGGAAATGCTCGACGTGCTGAACGACGATCTCGTGCGCAAGGGCGAAGACCCGATCGCGTTCGACCATGATTGCCGCGAAGGCATCTGCGGCATGTGCAGCCTGTTCATCAACGGCGAGGCGCATGGCCCGGGCCGGGGCATCACCACCTGCCAGTTGCACATGCGCAAGTTCAAGGACGGCGACACCATCTACGTGGAGCCTTGGCGCAGCGCGGCCTTCCCCGTGATCAAGGACCTCGCCGTGCAGCGCGGCGCCTTCGACCGGATCCAGGCGGCGGGTGGCTTCGTAAGCGTGAACACCAGCGGCAACCTCGTGGACGGCAACGCGCTGCCCATCCCCAAGGACGATGCCGATAAGGCCTTCGATGCCGCCACCTGCATCGGCTGCGGCGCATGCGTGGCCTCCTGTCCCAATGGCAGTGCCATGCTGTTCGTAGCGGCGAAGGTTTCGCAACTCTCGCTACTGCCACAGGGCCGTCCCGAAGCCAAGCGTCGCGCCCTCGCCATGGTGGAGCAGATGGACAAGGAAGGCTTTGGCAATTGCAGTAACGTCGGCGCCTGCGAGGTGGAATGCCCCAAGCAGATCAGCTTGGAGCACATCGCACGGTTGAACCGGGAGTATTTGGTGGCTACGGCGACGAAGGAGTGATCGCATGGATCTTCCGCATACGCGAGGAAGAGGTCTTCTGATACCGACGTGCCCTTGGTCGGATATCGAAGAGTTCTACTTTCGGCCCGCTCAAGATTAGGGATGGGGAGAAGCAATGGCAGAGTTGGTCCGCCATATCCGTTCGGCTGGATACGCTGACCGGCTCTTCGCGTTCACTTCCATGCAGGAACTGATCGTTGGGCTTTATCCCGAGCTTGAGCGCGGTGTCGAAACCTTGCATGTGCTGTATGATGATAGCAGTGGTTCCTATCGACTCAGGTACTACGCCACTCCTACAAGGCAGCCGGAAGTAGAGCGCCTTTACCCAAAGGAGATCGGGCTGAAAAAGTTCAATGATCTCGTGGGCTATCTGAACTGGTCATCTCTGGTACCGCAACTCAGCGGTCCGTAGGTCCTCCGTTGTACAGTGATTCTGGCTCGCGTCAGCCACCGGTATCTCGATTCGAGGAGGAATGTCCCAAGCAGATCAGCCTTGAACATATCGCAAGATCGAACCGGAAGTACCCGGCAGCGACGGTGACGAAGGAGTGATAACGACCGATATGATAATTGAGGGCCGCTCGAAGAGCGGCCTTTTTTGTGCGGTTGTCAGTCGATGGAGATTTTCAGATCAGCGGTACTCAGCCCGTGACCAGCCATCGAACTGATGTTGGCGGTATTCACGATCGCATCTGCCGGAACCGTCGTGATGTCACGTACTTCGGACGTTCATGGAACGAGGATCGTCGCGACTAGCTTCGCCGATCATGCGGAACGGTTCGAAGCTTCCCCACGTTGGCATCACCATCTTCTCGGTGATGAGCAAGCTGGCGCAGGAGTGCGGCGCCATCAACCTCAGCCAAGGCTTTCCCGATTTCCCGATCGATGAGCGGTTGAGCGGGATGGTGGGCGCTGCCATGCGCGCGGGCCACAACCAGTACGCGCCCATGCCCGGCCTGCCTGCCCTGCGCGAGGCGATCGCCGCCAAGGTGGAGCGGCTATACGGCTTCGCGTACGATCCCGATACAGAGGTGACCGTAACGGCCGGTGCCACGCAGGCCATCTTCACGGCCATCGCCGCCGTGGTGCATCCGGGCGATGAGGTCATCATCGTGGATCCCGCCTACGATTGCTACGCGCCCACGGTGGCGCTGTTCGGTGGCGTGCCCGTGCATGTGCGGCTTGGTGAAGACATGCGGTTCGATGGGGAGGCCGTGAAGAACGCTATCACGCCGCGCACCCGCCTGTTGATGGTGAACACGCCACACAACCCGGCGGGCGCCATCCTGCGCGATGCCGACATGCGCCGCATCGCGGACATGCTGCGCGGAACGGACATCATCCTGTTGAGCGATGAAGTGTACGAGCACCTCGTCTTCGATGGCGAACCGCATGCATCGGTGGTCCGCCATCCGGAGCTGCGCGATCGGGCCTTTGTGATCTTCAGTTTCGGCAAGGTGTTCCATGCCACTGGTTGGAAGATGGGCTACGCGCTCGCGCCGAAGGACGTGATGGCCGAGTTCCGCAAGGTGCACCAGTTCAACGTCTTCAGTGTACACACGCCGGTGCAGCATGCGCTGGCCGCGTATCTGCAGGAGCCCCGGCATTACGAGGAGCTTCCCGCGTTCTATCAGGCCAAGCGCGACCGTTTCGTCCTGGGCATGCGCGGCTCGCGTTTCAAGTTGCTGCCTTGTGAAGGATCCTATTTCCAAACGGCCGACTACACGGCGATCACCAATGAGGACGACCTCATTTTCGCACAGCGCCTGACGCGCGAGGGTGGCGTGGCCGCCATTCCGCTCTCGCCGTTCTATAAGGACCCACCGGCAGGCCAACGCCTGCTGCGCTTCTGCTTCGCCAAGCAGGACGCTACCTTGGATGCCGCGATCGAGAAGCTATGCCGGATCTGAGGGTGGCACTTGTGCAGAGCATGCTCCATTGGGAGGATGCGGACGCGAACCGCGGCATGTTCAGCGGTAAGCTGGATGCGTTGAAGGGTACGGTGGACCTCGTTGTGCTGCCGGAGATGTTCACCACGGGCTTCAGCATGCGGAGCGCCGAACTGGCGGAGGACATGAACGGCCCTACCGTTCAATGGATGCGCGAACAGGCCGATCTCCTGGATGCGGCGATCTATGGCAGCGCGATCATCACGGAGGGCGGGAAGTGCTTCAATCGTGGCCTGTTCGTGAAGCCCGGAGGTGAGCTGTCGATCTATGACAAGCGCCATCTGTTCCGCTTCGCGAACGAGACCGACCACTATAGCCCCGGCCAGGAGCGCGTGGTGGTGGCATGGCGTGGCTGGCGCATCCTGTTGCAGATCTGCTTCGACCTGCGGTTCCCGGTGTTCGCACGGGATCGTGGCGATTATGATGCGATGCTCTACGTGGCCTGCTGGCCGGAAGCGCGCCGCTATCCCTGGTCACAGCTGCTGATCGCAAGGGCGATCGAGAACCAGGCGTATGTCATCGGCGTCAACCGTGTGGGTATGGATGGCGCGGGGCACCATTACTCCGGTGATTCCATTGCCTTGGATCCGAAAGGGATGGCGATGGCGCAGCTAACGGCTGCGCAGGAGGAGGTCCGCACCGTGGTGCTGGACCATCAGGCATTATTGGACTTCCGGGCGAAATTCCCGGTCCGCCTCGAGGCGGATGCGTTCGATCTGCGGTGATCGCCGTTGCTCAGCGCAGCACCTGCACCTGGCCCATCTCCTTGTGCTCGAAGCCCACGGTTCCGTCGCTCTGCTCGATGAACTTGTACGTCATGCGCCAGACGTACATGTCGTTCGGGGCCGGACGGCCAGCGATCGTGCCGTCCCACGCCTGTGACAGATCGGTGGCATGGAAGACGAGCCCACCCCAGCGGTCGAACACCTGGAGGTCGAGGTCCACGACGTTGTTGCCGACCGGTTGCCAGGAATCGTTGCGGCCATCACCGTTCGGCGTGAAGGCATTGGGTATGTAGAGGCTCGGCGGGCAGAATTCGTTCACCATCACGCTGTCGGTGATGGAGCAGCCGTACGCGTTCGTGATGCGTACCACGTGCCAGCCGTATTCCCCCGCCATGATTGTCCGCGTGGTCTCCCCCGTGTTCCAGCTGTATGTGCAGTGCTCGTTACCGGCATCCACGGCGATCGCGTGCGGATCTTCGTTCAAGCAGGTGTAGAGCTGATGCACGGGGGCACGGAGCGGGATCGGGTTGAAGATTACCTGGATCGCATCGGTGGTGATGCAATGCCCATTGTCCACGGCCACCGAATAGGAGCCGCTGCCGGTCACCGCCAGGGTGCTGGCGTGTGAGCCGTTGCTCCAGGTGAACGATGCGCCCGGATGATCCCCGGCGTTCAGCGTGAGCACTTCGCCATCGCACAGCACCGTGTCCGCGCCGATATCCACCACCGGGTAGGGCACGAACGCCACCTGCGCGTCAAAATGGCCCACGCAGCCGTGTTCCGTGGTCACGGTCACCGTGCGCAGGCCGCCGGGTGCGCTCACGGTCAGTGTGCTTGTCCGTGCGTCGTTGTCCCACAGATAGGTGGAGCCTGCATTGCCGGCATCCAGTGTCACGGGCTGATCGATGCAGGAGGTGATGTCCTGTAGCACGTCCACGGGCAATGGATCGAAGCGCACCGCGATGGAGTCGGTGGCGTTGCAGTAGCCGTTGGATACCGTCACGCGGAACGTGCCGGAGGCCGTGGGCGTGATCGTGCGTGTGTGGTCGCCGGTGTTCCAGGTATGGGTGAGCGCAGGGGAACCGGCATCGAGCACCAGGGGCAGGCCATCGCACAGCGCGGTATCGGGGCCCAGTTCCACGTGTACCACCGGCATCAAGGTCACCAGGGCATCGAAGGTCCGGCTGCAACCTTGCGGCGTGGTCACGATCACGCTGTAGGTGCCGCTGCTGTTCGGCGTGATCTGCCGCGCGTGCGAGCCATCGCTCCAGGCATAAGTTGAGCCGGTGTTGCCTGCATCCAACACCAACGGTTCGCTTTCACATTGTGTCACGTCGTGCAGTACGTCCACGGGCGCAGCGGCCAGGGTCACTTGCACGGCATCACCGCTCTGGCACCCCTGGGGTGAAGTGGCTTGTACGCTGTACATGCCGCTGCTTGTCACGGTGATCAGCTGCGTGTGGTCGCCCGTGTTCCACGTCAGCGCATTGCCGGACGAACGTGCGTCGAGCGTGAAGGAGGCCGCGCCGCAGAGCATGGTGTCCGGACCCAGGTCCACCTGTGGGAGCGGGGAGAACGAGGCCACGAACGTCATGATCGCCTGGCAGAACCGGGGATCGGTGATCGTGGCCGTGTAGGAACCGGGCGTGTTCACGGTAATCGTTCGCGTACGATCGCCCGTGGTCCAGTCATAGGTGGATCCCGGGAAGCCCGCATCCAACACCAACGGCTGGCCGGCGCATGCGCTCACATGGACCGGGGTCAGCAGATCGTCGAAGGCCACGCTGATGCGCACCGAATCCGAAGCGGAACAGCCGAAGGCATCGGTGATCGTCACCCGGTAGGTGGCGGAGCTGTCGTGCAGGATGGTGGGTGCCGCGATGTTGGCGGCATTCAGGTTGGCCGCCGGTGTCCATGCGATCGAATAGGGGGCCGGCACGTCGTGCGTGGCGATAAGTTGCCGGCCCAGGGCCGTGCATACGGTGGTGTCGTTCGGAAGGCTCAGATGGTAGGGCCCGTGCACCACGATGGTCACGTTATCAGTAAGGGAGCAGCCGCTGGCGATATCGGTCACCGTGCAGGTATAGGTGGTGGTCTCCGTTGGTGATGCCGTGGGGTTGGCGGCATGGGCATCCGACAATCCTGCCGCGGGTGACCAACTGATGCTGTAGTCGCCCGTGGCGGTGATCGTGGCTTGCAACGTGGTCTGCTCGCCACTGCACAGTTGCGCGTCCGGTGTGGTCACGCTCAAGGCGGTGAGCTGGCCCACCGTCACGCGCATGGTCTTCGTATCGGTGCAGCCCAGGTTGCTGGTGGCCGTCAGGGTGTAATTGGTGGTCGCGTTGGGGGTGGCGGTGACGTTGGGCGCGTCCGGGTGATCGATGGAGCCGTTGTTCGGCGTCCAGGCCCATTGCACGCCCTGGCCCGAGGTCACGTGTGCGTGCAGTTGGATGCCGGCATTTCCGCAACGTACGGTGTCCGCGATGGGAACGATGCTGAACGCCGGTGCCACCGTGACCTGCACCGAATCGGCATAGCTGCAGCCGGAGGGCGTGCTCGTGCTGACGTGGTATCGTGCATCGGCCGTCGGCGTGGCCGTGGTGACCGCTGCGGTGGGTGCGGTGAGCGATGCGGCCGGTGTCCACGTCCACGGCAGTCCGGTGTTGTCGAGGCGCGTCAGCACGACGTTGTCCAATGCCCAGTTGTCCTGGCCTGCGCCGGAGTGGCTCAGCTGGCGCCAGCGCACCAAGGTGTTCGCTCCTGGCCCGTTCAGTGCCGGGATCTCCACGTCCATGTTCGTGAAGGAGGGATACCCGGCTTCATTGAACGTGGCCAGCGTCGTCCAGTTGGTGCCGTTGTTCACGCTGTATTCGAACACCACGTCCTCTCCCGGCTCGGCATCGTCGCAGGGCGCCGTGCCCGCCGCGATCTTCAGCGCGAAGTGCGCCCGCCCGCCGCCGGAAAGGTCCACAGGGCCGATGCCCGCGCTGCGCTGGCCGGCACCGTTGAAGTACAGGGCCGTTCCGCTGACCGCACCACAGGCATCGCTGATGGAGCCGCCGCGGATCGTCCACCAGGTGGCGGGGGCGCCGTTGAACGCGTCGAAGCGTATCGGCCGCTCGGCCTTCACTTGCAGGTTTACCGTCTCGCCCAGGCAGATGGCATCGTCGTTCGTGGTGGCGTGCAGGGCGTATACGTCACTGGGGCGCACGGTCACCAGCACGCTGTCCACCGCGCTGCCGCAACCCACCGGGCTTACCACGGAGAGCTTGTACCACGTGGTGGTGCTCGGGAAAGCACGCGGGGTCGGGGAATGCGGATCGTTGAGGTCGTTCGCGGGGCTCCAGCTCAGGTCGAACCAAGCCGGGTCGGGTGCGGGCAAAGCCTCCAGGTGGACCGAGCTGAACTGACATACATCCACGGTGGTGGCGCCATTGGCGCGCATATCCAGCGTGGGTTGCACCGGTAGGCCGATCGGGAATTCGAAATGTTCCGGGCAGCCGCTGATGGGCCGCGTGCCATCCACCCGGTACACATCGTTGTGGTCCGGCGTGAAGGTGTAGTCACTGTTGGTGGAAAGCACCGTGCCGGGCGTGCTGGCGGTGGTCCAGGCGATGTTGTTCAGCGCGATCGGTGCGCTCAATGTTATCGGTGCATCGGAACAGAGCACCGGTTCCGGTGGAATGATGGGGTACGGGGCGTCGGATACCGAGAACATATACCCTTCCCCAGGGGCCAGGCCATACCCATAGGCGAGGAAACCGGCGCTGGAGCGCAGGCGGTGCGTCCCGGCCGAGATCACCGTGCTCGCATAGGAAAGGCCGGTGCAGTGCCCGTATGGCGTGAAGAGCGCGCTGCTCATCGCCCCATCATCCAGGTATACGGTGTTCACGCCCGAGGTGGGAACGATCACGCTCAGGCGATGCACCGTGCTGGGTGGTTGGAGGTGCATGGTGGAGAATACCACCGAATGGTTCAGCAACTGGTCGGGCAGCAAGCGCACCGATGCTGGATCACCTGCTGCATTAGGTGTTGGGCCGCAGGCACCTCCCTGGAGCATCTGTGTTACGCTGATCGGGCGGTCCGCGGAAATGCATACCGGTGTGGGGACGAAGTTGGCCTCGTAGTACTCGCCGGCGTTCAGCGTGGCCGTGGCGACGCCATCCACGTTCACATGCGTGCCGTTCTCTGCGGCAAGCACACGATAGGTATACGCGGGCATGCCGACGATGGGAGCGGTATGGAAGGAAGCACCCCAGGACGTTACCGGCGCCATTTGCTCGAACAGGTGGGTGCAGGCCGGGCAGGTGGATGGCACATATGAACAGATGCTGCCGCCGAAAACGGCGAACGACCGGCAAGGACCGCTGGCCTCCGTACCTTCCACCAAAGTGCCGGTGAGATCGGCGCTGGAGCTGAGCGCTTGTACTTGATAGGTCTGACCGGCATCCAGGTCCACGGTGAACGGGACATGGGCGGGGTGCCCGCCCTTGGTGGGCACCGTCGGCGTGATGCGTATTTGCGTACCATGCGTAGTGGCCACCACCAGGAATTCGCTGCGGTAGGTGTCCGCCCAGCCGGGTACGCCGCTATAGGCTTCCACGCGGTAACGGTTGCCTAGGGAAGCCGTGGTGATCAGTTGCGCACCATCTCCCGTAGTGGCTTGGTAGTTCACAGCGGATATGTTCACGCTATCGGAGGCAGTGATGTGGATGCCCCCGGCCTGTACGATCTCTGAACCGATGCTCGCTGCACTCAGGGGCACGTTCACCACTATGGTGCTATTGGCCGCTACAGTGAAGTTCGCCGACCAGCCCGTTGCCGGCATGCTCGCTGTGCCGCTCGCCCCATCAGGCGCGCCGATGAGGAGCTGGAGCGATTGGCTGCCGGTCGAATTCTGCATGAAGCCGCACCAGAAATCCGTTCCATATGTGCCGATGCGCAGGGGTTGCGCGGCAGCGACAGCGGCCACGCAGGCGAGCAACAAGGAGAAGAACGGACGTAGCACACGCATCTCTTTCACCGATCGGGGGTCCTCTTTTTCATCTGGCCTGATACGGGCCGCTGGGTTGAAAGGTTCGTTCGTTCAAGAAGAAGTCGCCTTCGATGAATGGACCTTTCTTGCCGATGAATGTACCACATCTTCTGACCCAAGACAGGTGAACAGGTCACTGGGTTGCCTCGGCGAAAGGCCTTTTTTCGTCGACGAACGTGGATGCCTAACCCTCAAAAAGGGTCAGAAATAGTGCCTTAATAGACTGAGGATCAGGGTTTTACAGGCCAAATGATCTCGACGGTCCAGTCCGCCCGAACGGTCACAGGAGCCGCGTACCGGAAGGTCCGTTCCGGCTGGAATCCGGCGGCGTAGCTCCCCGTGGTCCATTTGCCGTCACCGTTCCGGTCGTCGATTAGCCGCAGGGAATACCCCTCGGGCGCCACGTTCCTCCAAAAGACCTTCACCGGCCATTGCGCGCTCCGGAACTCCCGGCTGACGCGGCCTCCCGCATCGATCAATTGGAGCACCGCCGGTTCCGGTGCCGCATGCAGGCCGTTCGGCTCCACCGTTACCTGGAGTTCCCCGGAACCCTGGTCCCCGGCGGTGCCCAAGGGGAAGCGCAACGTATCGTTCCCGCTCCGGTAGCGGTCGGTCAGTGCGCCGGGGAAAAGGACGAGTTCCCGTTTCGCCTTGCCGGGGGTGAGCTCCCTGATCCTCAGCGTGCGCGGTGCAGCGGTGTCGAGCACGGCGGCCACGGAGCGCCGTTCCGCACCCTCGAACACGCCCATGTGGGCGGTATCCACGGTGGTCAGCGGACGAGTGGCCGTGAAGCGCAGGGTGCCGGGCAGGGTGTCCTTTCCCAGGGTAAGCCCCACGTAGAACGGCATGCGCACGACCGGGCGGTAGGTGAGGGTGTCCAGCACGTTCTCTCCTTCGCGCAGCTCGAACCGCTGTTCCCGAAGCCATGCCGTATCCGAAGGCCACATCAGCAGGGTATCGTGCGCCGCATTCCATTCCGGCGACCAGGTGAGCGGATTGCCCTCGCGGTCCAGGGACCGCAACGCGGGCCGTGTGCCGGGCCGTGCCAGCACCATTCGCCACGCGCGGTCGGCCTGCACGCGGGCTTCCACCAGCTGCTGCCGATCGGGCGGTTCGCGGAAGAGCGACAGGGAGTGGACGGCGGTGTCGCCTGCGGCGATGGCGCTGTCGGCGAAGGCGATCTCCTCGTTCGGCAGGTCGTAGCGGTAGTTCGCGTTCTGATCGGCGCAAGGCGGTGAGGTGGAACCGTCCCGCGCGCAAGTGCTCCAGCAGGAACGCCCCGTTGGCGTCGGTACGCGTGAAGTAGGCGGGCATCCCGGTGCGCACGGTCACGGTATCCGCCGCGTCGTGCAACAACACCAGCACCCCTGCGGCCGCATCGCCCGTGAACGCATCCCGTACCGACCCGTGGATGGTAAGGCTGTCCACATGATCGCCGGTGGACAATACGTAGCTCAGGCCCAGAGCATGGTTGCCTTCGCTGAGGTCCGCGATGGCATCGCCGATGTTGAACGTGTACGTGGTGTTCGCCGCCAGGGGGGCGCGCAGGGCGATCACCACGTCGCGGCCGCCGCTCACCTGCACGTTCGGGGCCTTGGCGAGCGGGGGCGATACGAGGAGCTTCTCCCGCACGCGGTCCAAGGTGATGCGTTCGTTGAAGTGCAGCACGATGCGGTCCGTGCTGGACCGGATGCTGGCGTTGGGCGGATCGGCGCCGAGCAGGACCGGTGGCGTGCTGTCCTTGGGGCCTCCCTGGGGCTCGCGCACCTGCGCGCAAGCGGCCAGCATGGCCATCAACAACGCCGCGTACGCTCCCTGTCTCATTCGAAGAGCGGGCCGATCAACGCGCAGAGGCGGTCCAATGCGTGCCCATCGACCTCGGAGAAGTCGTCGGGCTTGCTGCTGTCGATGTCCAGCACGGCGGCCACGCGCCCGTCGCGGTCGCGGATGGGCACCACGATCTCGCTGCGGCTGTGCGGGTCGCATGCGATGTGCCCGGGGAACTTCTCCACGTCCGGAACGATCAGGATGCGTTCCTCCGCCCATGCCGTGCCACATACGCCGCGGCCATGGCCGATGCGCGTGCAGGCCACCGGCCCTTGGAAGGGCCCGAGCACCAGTTCCGCGCCGAGCACGCGGTAGAAGCCGATCCAGTGCCAGCCGAACGCGGTGCGGATGGCGGCGCTTACGTTGGCCATGGCGGCCACGACGTCCCGTTCCTCGTGCAGCAGCTCGCGCACTTGCGGGATCAACGCGGCGTAGAGGGCCACGCGGTCGGTGGTGTCGGGCAGGGCGATGGTGGTGCTCATGGGAGGCGCGCGAAGATACCGGCGGCGTGCCGCAAGGCTCATGCGCAGGCGCACGTGAGCACGCTCACGCGCGTGCCGGGCACGCGTTGCAGCGCCTGGATGCAGGCTTCCAGCGTGGCGCCGGTGGTGATGACATCGTCCACCAGCAGCACGTGCGCATCGCGCAGGGGTTCCTGATCGGCCAGATCGAAGGCGCCGCCCACGTTCGTCCAGCGGTCCATGCGGCCGCGCTTGGTCTGGGTGGAGGTCCGCACCGTCCGCAGCAGTCCGTCACCGCCTTTGCGGAGGGGCCAGGCCGTGCGCAGGCCGTCCACCAGCACCTGGCTCTGGTTGTAGCCGCGTTGCCGCTGTTTGCGGGGGTGCAGGGGAACGGCCATCACGGTATCCACCGTGCTGAACCGCGGGCTCGCCATCACGTCCTCTGCCATGCGGCGGCCCAGTTCCAGGCCTACTTCGCGGTCGCCCCTGTACTTCAAGCGATGCAGCATCCGCTGCACCATGCCGCCGGGGGTGAACTGGAGGAAGGCGCTCGCGGCCTCCAGCTTCACGCGCCCGCCGAAGAGCAGCTCCACCTTGTTGCGCGGATCATCGTGGAACCGCGTGCGCGGCAGGTCGCTCACGCAGGCGAAGCAGATGCTGTGCTCGAAGATCATCAGCGCCTGGTCGCATGCGGAACAGCGTCGCGGGAAGAACAGCCCGATCACATCATGCACCAGCGAGCCTTTCCGCGCCTCCATGGTCAAACCGGTGTTGTTGAAAAAAGCAGCGGACCTGCCGAAGGGCCCCGAACCCCGAAGGTAATTTGGCTGTTCAATAGCCGAACCATCCCGCATGGACCAGTCCCCTTCCTCCCAGCCGCAAAAGAACCGTTCCAACACGGTGCTGCTCGCCCTCGTGGTGCTCCTGCTGATCAGCAACGTGGTGCTGCTCTACCTCTGGTCGCAGAAAAAGGACCAGGCGCAGACCACGGAAACCCAGCTGACCCAGGTGAGCAGCGAAAAGGAGAACGTGACCAAGCTGCTGGAGGACATGCTGAGCCAGTACGACACGCTGAGCACGGACAACGAGCAGCTGCGCACGGAGATCGACGCGCAGAAGGAGAAAATCGAGGGTCTGATGGACCAGGTGAAGCGTGGCAAGGCCGATCTGTTCAAGGTGAAGAAGGAGGCCGAAACGCTGCGGAAGATTATGCAGGGCTACGTGGTCACCATCGATTCCTTGAACCAGGTGAACCAGGCGCTGGTGGCGGAGAACACCACCACGAAGCAGCGGCTCGGGGAGGTCACCGGTCAGAAACAGGCGCTTGAGGCGAAGAGCGCCGAACAGGAGGCGCTGATCGCGAAAGGCTCCGTGCTCAGCACCACCACCATCAGTGCCGGCGCCCTCTTTCTGCGCAACAGCGGGAAGCAGGTGGATACCGAACGAGCGAGCAAAGCGGAGATGATCAAGTGCTGCTTCACGCTCGGCGAGAACCGCACGACCATGCCCGGGAACAAGATGGTGTACATGCGCATCATCGGGCCCGATGGCGTGGTGCTGCCCGCTAGTGAGAGCGACAACCGGTTCAGGTACGATGGGGTGGAGGGAGAATACAGCGTGAAGCGCGAGGTGAACTACCAGAACCAGCCGGTGGACGTGTGCATGTTCTGGACGGCCAACGGCAAGCTGAAGGGTGGGCAGTACGTGGTGCAGCTCTACGAAGCGGGCAGCAGCGTGGGCAAGACCACCTTCGACCTGAAGTAGTAGCCTAGAAGTAGGCCCGCACCTGGGCACCGCCGATGTGTACCACGGGCACGCCTTCGCTACGCCGTCCGTTGTAGGTGAGGTCCACCTGTAGGTGGTCGCTCAGCTTGCGCTGGATGGTGACGCTCCAAGTGGCGTTGGTGCCCGGCTTCAGGCCGGCGAGCATCTCGGTGCCCAACGATGAATCCACCGTGCCGTCGTAGGCGATGCCCACCAGGTTCATGTTGAACTGGATCGCGCCTTTCCCGGCGGTGTTGTAGCGCAGCTCCGCGCCGAGGTCGCGCAGGTCCGCGTGCTCGCCCCCGAGCTCGGTGCTATTGCGCTTCTCCGTGTATTTGAACGACACCAATGCGCGCAGTCGCGTGCTGGGCTGCCAGGTGAGCTTCGGCTTGCCGCTGCGTTGATCGATGGCGTACGTGCGGCCAGAAAGCAGATCGCTGTTGTTCGCGGAACGCCCGCTTTCGGCCTCCACCTCCAGCATCCATTGCGACGTGGTGTTCCAACGCACATGCACCAGGTTGCTCTCCCGTACGCGCGATTCGAAGCCGTTCAGCAGCAGGCTCTTGGTGCGGTCGCTCTGCCAGGTGTGGTCGATGCTCCAGGCCCGGCTGCTGCGGTCGTAGTACACGGTGTTCCGCGCCGACCCCGAGAAGGCGACGAGCGCCGGGTCCAGCGGATCGAGCAGGAAGGGGTTCAACGCGCTGTTCGGATCATCGCTCGCGGTCTTGCGGTCCGTGCGGAAGCTGGCGGCATCGCTCCATTTCCCGAGGAACCCCTTGAGGCCTTTCGCATCGCCCCACGCCGTGGCCGGCCGCAGCTCCGCTGAAGCGCTCAATTGGTTGCAGTAGGTGCGCACGTAATCGTTCGTCTGCACGAACACGCGGATGTAGTCCGCCTCGTAGCCGAAACTGGCGAGCTCGAACTCGTTCAGTTCCTTCTGGCCGTTGCCGTTGTAGTCCCGCCATACGTATAGGCCCTGCCCGGTGGGCACCTGCACGTAGATGAACTCGCGCCGCTGCTCTAATCCGCTGCCGAACTCGTAGAACACGTCCCACGAGAGCGCGCCCTTCCACGCGTTGTGCCCGTGCTCCACGCGCGCCAGCCAGGTGTCCTCGGGCTTCTGCGCGGTGAGCGTGCTGTCGATGATGCGCAGGCGGCGGTAGGTGAAGGTGGTGGCCAGCTTGCGGATCTTCGATCGGCCTAGGTCGAAGTTCGCCGAGTAGGTGGTGGCCTCGGTCAAGGGCACCAGCCCGCCTGCCTTGAGGCCCTGGTCACGGCGCTGCCCTCCGCCCAGGCGGAACTTCACGCGCGCGGTGTCCGCGTTCTGCACGAAGCCTTCCCAATCGTGGAACTGGTAGCTGCCAAGGGCATAGCCCGCGATCGTATCGCTGCGGAAACGGTTGCGCTCCTGTTCGTCGCGTGCGCCCAGCGTGAAGTGGCCGAAGCGCCGCGTGATGCGTGCCTTGTGCCGGAGGAACTCGCTGCTGCCGGAGCCCGCTGCGGTGTTCAGCAGGCTGCCCTCCGCGGCGATGTCGTAGCGGCCGAGGTGGAGGTCGCTGACCAGCGCCTGGCGGTAGCCTGCATAGCGGTCGCGCACCTGGAAGGTGGAACTGGACAAGGTGGCCGTTCCTTTCTTCTTCGCTTGAAGGCCCGCGCTCGCGGTGGCGAGCACCTGGTCGGCGTCCTGCGCGATGGTGAGGGCGTTCCAGTTGCGTTCGAACTCCACGGGCCGGTAGCGTTCCACCACGGAGAAGTTGGCGGAGCGCCATTCGTTGTCGGTGCCCACGACGAGTTGCAACGTGGTGTCCGCCTTGCTGATGGGGATCGCATGGCTGAGGCCCGCGCGTATGGCGAGCCCCTGGTCGTCCGCCTGGTCCAGCGAGCTGAACGTGTTGCGGTCGTAGTCGCTGAACGCCACTTCGCTCCAGGCCTTGGTGCGGGCGGAGAACCGGTGGTCCGCGCCGATGGCGAGCACGCGTTGGGCACGGGGCGGCACCAGCACGCGCACCGGCGCATAGTTGCCTTGATGCACCAGCACGCCGTTCACCAGCTGCGGGGCCATCCATTGGAACACGCGGCCGTTCGGGGTGAACTGCTGCTGCACGTAATCGCCGTTGCCGGTGCCGACGTTGCTGAACGAAACGCGGTAGCGCGCGCTGTCCGCGTTCGTGCTGTAGCGATACACCGGCGAGTAGCCCAGCGAATCGATGCGCGCGTACAGGACCTCGTCCGCGGAATAGGCCACACTGTCCGCGCCGGGCACCACGGCGCGCAACGGATCGTCCCCCGCCTCGGCCAGCACCGCGCGTTCGGCATCCGTCAGGCTCTGCTGCAACGGCTGGTTCTTGTGGTCCTGCTCCGTGTACAGGTCGAAGTGCAGGCTGGTCTTCCCGAGCTCCAACTGGTCCGTCAGCCGCACCAGCGACCGTGCGTAGTTCTTGTCCGAGTATTGGAATTCGGCCACGATGCGGCGGTCCTTCGTGATCAGCCGTTTGGCGGTGAAGGTGATCTCGGCCGTGTTGTAGTCGATCACGTAGTCGTTGTCGAGGCCGCGGGTGAGCAGCTGGCCATCCACGTAGATCCGCTCGGTGCCGGAGAGCACGATGATGAAGGTGCTGCCCGCATCGCCGCTGAGGCGGTAGGGGCCCTGCACGCCTTCGATGCCCTGGATGAGGTTGCGTGCGAACTTCCCCTTGCTGATGGCCGCGCTGACGCCCAGCATGCCGCGCTTTCCGTCCGCGCCCGTTCGCGTGGTGTAGCTCAGCCCCTTCGTCTTCTTGAGGTAGGTGAGGAACCAGCTCTTGGGCCGTTGCAGGGTGAAGTCGCCGGCGATCAGTTCCTGCTTGTCATCGAAGAGCTTGATGAACACCTGGTCGAAATCCTGCAGTTCCAACGTGTTCCCGCCGGCCTGTATCGGTATGTTGTTGTCGGTGACCGACGCCAGCACGTTGATCTTGTCCGTGAGCTTGCCGCTCAGCTCCAGGTTCAGCGCGCTGTTCACGGAAAGGTCGCGCCCGTTGCCGAACACGATGCCGCGCGAGATGCTGCCGCTCTTGTTCAGCCCGCTGATGCCGAGGGGATCGCTGTTGCCGCGGTCAGGGGTGTATTTGAAGGGATCGTTCCGATCGCCCGCGGTGGGTGCCACGCGGTTCGGGTCCTTGTGCCGCACCGGCCCTCCGAGCAACAGGGGCATGGCGCGGTACCGCGCTTCGAGGGTGTCCGTTGGCGTGCGCCCGGTGCGCACCACGCGGGCGTGGAAGGGGTTGAGCTGGTAGTCCGTGGCGGGCACCTCCGCACCGTTCCGCCAGAGGGAGAAGGAGCCCGGCACGATGCTCAAGGAATCCAGCGTCACCGTGTCGCGGTCCAGCACCACGCGCTTGCGTACACGGTTGTCGGTGCCCTGTGCGGATGCCAGGCCGCACCACACGATCGGCAGGAGGAGTGCGAGGGAGCGCAGGCTACGGCGCCGGGAGCGGGCAGGGCGTGACGAAGGCACCGGTTGGGGACTGCGGGGGCTGGAAATTATCCCGCAAAGGACGTTGTAGCCCGGACAGGCGGCCAAGGCGGGCCTGTTGGTAACGCCGTCCGCGCCGTGCCATTGCCCGGCCTGGGAGCCGACCGGCCCCGATCCCGCAGCGATGTCCGCTGCGCTAGCGCAGGCTTTCCGCGATCAGTTCGTACACGATCTGCTTCGCCAGCGGCATGAAGGTCTCCACGCGTGGCAGGGTCACGTCGGACACGAACGCGAAGGTGGCCGGGTTCGGCAGGTGCCGCCGTGTGCGCAGGAGGTCGGCCTTCACGTGCTCGATGGTGTTCGCCAGCCCCGTGGTGTAGGTGGTGACGTAGCGCGTGCGCAGGCTGCGGTACTGCCGGTGCGCGTCCGCTTCGTGGAAGAACGGCAGGGCGTAGGTATACACGGCGGCCTCGTTCGCCTGGCAGAGCAACAGGTAGCCTTCCCGGGCCGAAAGCGGCACCAGTCCGACCGGCCCGCAGCGGATGCGCCCGCTCAGTTCCTCCCGCAGCTCTTCGCCCCGTGCCAGGGCCTGCCGCAGTTCGGGCTGCGCGAAGTCCAGCATCGCGTCGATGGTGCACAGCAAGGTGTCCTCGGCGCGCGCCGCCCGCACCAAGGCTTTGTTCCGCAGGTCGATCCCGAGCAGTTCACCGGGCCGCTCGCCGAGCAGTTCCTCCCGTTTGCGGCGCAGGGCCATCAACTGCTCCAGGCGCGTGCGCAGTTCGTCGAGGTGTGGGTACAGCTTCTGCTCGCGGTACCGCACGTCGATCCGTTGCAGGTAGGCGAGCAGGCGGTACTGGTCCAGCTCGCTGTCGAGCTGCATGTGCAGGATGTGGTCCCCGGACGGGCCGCTCCACGAGATCGTCTCCATGGCTTCAGGGGAAACGGGCTGTTCATAAAAAAGTTGCGCCTGGAACGGTCCTGCGGATGACCGGAGGCACCTTTGGCCGTCCCATTCGGAAAGAAAGATAGGTCCGCCATGAACCGTTCCCGAGCACTGAGCATCCCGCTCATCACCATCGCCCTGTTCACCGCCTGCGTGCCGGCCCGGAAATACGAGGAGCTGAACGACCGCTACAAGAGCAAGCAGGAGAGCGAAGCCGCCGCCCTCGCCAAGGCGCAGGCCGCGGAAGCCGCGCAGAAGGAGCAGCAGACCATCCTGGAGGACCTGCGGAGCCGCAAGGAGAAGCTGGAGCGCGACACGCTCACCCTGGGCACCAGCCTGCGGAAGATGACCGATCAGTACGACAAGATCAACGCGCTGAACAACGAGCTGCTCGAGAAGTACAACGCGCTGATGGCGGGCGATCGCAACGAGAACCGCAAGCTCCTGACCGACCTCGAGGCCACGCGCCTGCGGCTCCAGACGCAGCAGGATTCCCTGAACGCGCTGGGCCGGTCGCTCGCCGATCGCGAGGCGAAACTGGCGCAACTGCAGGCCGACCTCGCGAAGAAGGACCAGGCGATGAAGGATCTGAAGGACCGCGTGAGCAAGGCGCTCACCGGCTTCGAGGGCAAGGGCCTCACCGTGACGCAGAAGAACGGCCAGATCTACGTGAGCCTCGAGAACAAGCTGCTCTTCCCCAGCGGCAGCACGGTGGTGGACGCGAAGGGCCGTGAGGCCCTGAGCAGCCTGGCCAAAGCCGTGGAGAACGAGAAGGACCTCAACATCCTCGTGGAGGGCCATACCGATACGGACAAGGTGCTGCCCGGCGCGGCTTACAAGGACAACTGGGACCTCAGCGTGCTGCGCGCCACCAGCGTGGTGCGCATCCTGCAGGAGAGCTCGAAGCTCGACCCCGTGCGGGTGACCGCGGGCGGCCGTGGCGAGTACGTGCCCGTGGACCCCAGTGACAAGGCGAAGAACCGCCGCATCGAGGTCATCCTGTCACCGGACCTGAAACAGCTCTATGAGCTGGTGAACGACCAGAAGTAGGCCGTGCCGAGCCTCGTTCGGGCCTGCTGTCCCGTCGAGCGGAACGAGATATGGGAAGGGTCCATTCCTTGCACTCTTTCACCCTCCAGCAAGGAGGAGCGTTCCCAGCCGATCGAGGTTCTCTTCGTTGGCCTTCTCGATGAATGCGCGGATCGGCGCAAGCTCCTCGGCGGTATCGAAGCACATGGTCCATTCGATGCGGGTGCCCCGTTCCGCCGCTCCGTTCACTTCGGTGAAGATCACCATGGCCTTGTAGAAGTGCATGTCCTTCAGGTGATCGAACTCCAGATAGTCTGGTGGCTCGATCCGCTTGAACACGCAGGTGTTGTGGAAGTCCATGGCATCCGGGCCGTGCATGGTGAACTCCCAGATGCCCTCCGGCTTCAGCTCGAATGCATGAATGGTATTGGAAAAGCCCTTCGGTCCCCACCACTGCGCGAGTTGCGCGGGGTCCGTCCAGGCGGTGAATACACGTTCGCGTGATGCGGAGAGGATGCGCGTGGTGCGCACTTCGCGTTCTGCTGTGCTGATCATTCCTGTCGTTGATCGGATCGTTATGGTCCTGCCGTTGCTTGTCCTTCGCTGAGGCTACGGCTCACGCGGTAAGTTACGGGGAGTATCCGCAAAGTCCCGCTTCACGGAGGAACCGCATTATCACCCGAACAACTGCCCCAGCACCTCGTCCACCCGGCCCACCTGCACCACCTCGATGCCGGGCCGGGCGGGGATGCCCTTGGTGCCCTTCGGTACGAAGATGCGCCCGAAGCCCAGCTTGGCCGCTTCGGCGATGCGTTGCTCGGTGCGCGTCACAGGGCGGATCTCGCCGGTGAGGCCCACTTCGCCGCAGAAGCAGGTGTCCATCGGGATGGCGATGTCGGCGTTGCTGCTGAGCACCGCACACACCACGGCCAGGTCGATGGCGGGCTCCTCCACACGGAAGCCACCGGCGAGGTTCAGGAAGACGTCCTTCTGCCCCAGGCGGAAACCGCAGCGCTTCTCCATCACGGCGAGCAGCATGTTCATGCGGCGCAGGTCGAAGCCCGTGGAGCTGCGCTGGGGCGTGCCGTACACGGCGCTGCTCACCAGTGCCTGCACTTCGATCAGCAGCGGGCGCATGCCTTCCATGGTGGCGGCCACCACCACGCCGCTCGGGCGATCGTCGCGGCGGCCGAGGAGCACCTGGCTGGGGTCCTCCACTTCCGCCAGGCCGCTGCCCTGCATCTCATAGATGCCCAGCTCGTTCGTGCTGCCGAAGCGGTTCTTCAGCGGCCGCAGCAGGCGGTAAGCGTGGTCGCGGTCGCCCTCGAACTGCAGCACGCAATCCACCATGTGCTCCAGCACCTTCGGCCCGGCGATGAAACCGTCCTTGGTGATGTGGCCGATGAGCACGAAGGGGATGTCCGTGGTCTTCGCGAAGCGCATGAGCTCGCTGGTGCATTCGCGCACCTGGCCCACGCTGCCGGGGCTGGCGTCCAGCGCGGCGGTGTGCAGCGTCTGCACGCTGTCGATCACCACCAACGTGGGTTGCAGCGCCTGGATCTGCTTGAAGATGTTCTGGGTGTTCGTCTCGGTGAGCACGAAGCAGCCTGCGCCTGCCGCCTGCTCTTGGGCACCGGCTATCGGCCTACTTCCGGCCTGTAGACGCTCCGCCCGCATCTTCACCTGATGCTCGCTCTCTTCGCCGGAGACATAAAGGGTCTTGAGGTGCGGATTGCGCAACGCTGTTTGCAGCAGCAGGGTGCTTTTGCCGATGCCCGGTTCGCCGCCGATCAACACGATGCTGCCCGGCACGATGCCGCCGCCGAGCACGCGCGACAGCTCGCGGTCGCTGAGGGGGATGCGCGGCCCGTCCTGCGCGGCGATGTCCGCGATGGCGATGGCCTGCGGGTTGCGGTTCTTCGTGTTGGCCGGTGTGCCGCGGCGCTCCTCGACCCGGTCGCGCACTTCCTCCACGAGCGTGTTCCACTCCTTGCAGGCGCTGCATTGGCCGAGCCACTGTGAATAGGTGGCGCCGCAGTTCTGGCAGACGTATTGGGACCGGACCCTAGGAGCCATCTCAAAAATGTGATTCGGGCTGCGCGAGCGTCTTTCGCGCCCATGCTTCGTTACAGAAGGCCTCACAGAGCACCCGGCTATGCTCGGCTTCTGCGCCTCGCCTGGCCGCGAAATACAGTTCGCTCGCTACCGAACACATTTTAAGAAGGCTCCTAGCCACGACGGATCTTCTCCACCAGGTTGGTGGTGCTGAAGCCGTCCACCAGCGGGATGGACCGCACGTCACCGCCGTAGCTCTTCACGTACTCGGCGCCCACGATCCTCTCCGGTGCCCAGTCGCCGCCCTTCACCAGCACGTCGGGGCCGATCACCTGGATCAGTTCCATCGGCGTGTCCTCATCGAAGAGCACGATGGCGTCCACGCAGCGCAGTGCGGCGAGCACCGTGGCGCGGCTGTCCTGGTCGTTCAGCGGGCGGTCATCGCCTTTGCCGAGGCGTTTCACGGACGCGTCGCTGTTGAGGCCGATGACGAGGCGGTGGCCCAGCGCGGCGGCTTCCTCGAGGTAGGTCACGTGGCCCTTGTGCAGGATGTCGAACACGCCGTTGGTGAACACGATGCGGTCGCTCTTCAGCCGCCAGGTGTTCACGAGGCGTTGCGCCTCCACCAGGTCGATGATGCGCGAAATGGGTGCAGCGGCGGGAGCGCTCATGGCAGGGGCCTTTTCTTCAAGGTGACCAAAAGTAGCGACAGCCCTCCCAGCACGATGATCAGCACCGTCTGCGCCAGCCACAGCAGCCAGCCCAGCGCCAGCGCGTCGGGCCGGATGAGGCCGCCATCGGCCGGGGCTGGCATGTAGATGCTGATGATGAGCGCCACGAAGGCGGGGTACACGCCGATGCCGCCCTGCACGAGCGCGATGCCGATGGTGCCCGCCACGAAGCCCGCGAGGATGCCGGCGAAGGGCACCGCGTCCATGCCCGGAATGCTGAGGAAGCCCAGGTGGAACATCAGGATGTAGCACGACCAGATGAGCAGCGTATGCAACAGGAACCCGCCTTTCCGCTTGGTGCGGAACACGGCCTGCACGCCCGCGCCGAAGCCGCGGATCAGGTCCATCACCCGGGCGCGCAGGGCGGGGCGGGTGAACAGCAGGTAGGCGCCCGCCAGGCCCAGCACCACCACGCCCACGACCAATACGAACAGCCAGGGGATGCCCCCCTCTTCCGCCGGCCCCTGTGCGGCGCGGAAGGCCTCGATGCGCACCTGGAACAGGTCCAGCTTGTCCCACTGCATCGCGAGGGTGAGGGCCGCGATGACCAGCAGCATCAGCACGTCCACCGCGCGCTCGGCGAGGATGGTGCCGAAGCCCTGCTCGAAGGGCACGCGTTCGGTGCGGTACAGGCTGGCGGCGCGGCTGGCCTCCCCGGCGCGCGGCAGGAAGAGGTTCATGAAGTAGCCGCTCATCACCGCGTTGTAGCAGTTCCAGAAGCCCGGCTTATGGCCCAGCGGCTCCAGCAGGTAGCGCCAGCGCCAGCCCCGGCTCATGTGCGAGCCCACGCCCACCGCCAGCGCCAACAGCACCCAGCGCAGGTCCGCCGCGCGAAAGGCCGCGAAGAGCTGGTCGCGCTGCGCGGGGTCGAGGTCGTGGTACTGCTTGTAGATGAGCCAGACCCCGATGCCGAGGGGCACCGCGATCTTCAGCGCGTTCCCCAGCGCCCTCTTCACGCCTTGGGCTTGTTGGTGCGCTCATCGGGGAAGATGATGGAGGGCCGGAAGCGGCGCGCCTCTTCCAGGGTCATGTGCGCGTAGGACGCCACGATGACGATGTCACCGACCTCGGCCTTCAACGCCGCCGGACCGTTGAGGCACACGGCGCCGCTGCCGCGCTCGCCCTTGATCACGTAGGTCTCCAGGCGGTTGCCGTTGTTCACGTTCAGCACCTGCACCTTTTCGCCTTCCACCAGCCCGCTGGCGTCGATCAGGTCCTCGTCCAGGGTGATGCTGCCGATGTAGTCCACGTTCGCTTCCGTCACCCGGATGCGGTGGATCTTGCAGCGCAGTACTTCGATGGTCATTTCAAGGCTTCCGCAAGGCAGCCCTGCGCGAAGGGCGGCGAAGTTACCGCCGCAAGGTGATGTTGTCGATCAACCGCACGGGGCCCACTTGCGCGGCGATCAGCCCCACCGCCTCGTCCAGGCCGGTCCAGTCCGTCAAAGGGGCCAGCGTAAGGGGGTGGGCGATCTCCAGATAGTCCAGCTTCACCGTGGGTCTGGTGGCCAGCACGTCCAGCCCAGCCTGCCGGGCCTCCGCCACCGGCACCCGAAAGGCCTTGGCCGCCAAGGCGCTCAACGAACGGTAGAGCACCGGCGCGATGGCCCGCTCCGCTGGCGACAACCGCTGGTTGCGGCTGCTCATGGCCAGCCCGTCCGGATCGCGGAGCGTGGGGTGGCCGATCGATCTCTTCCGGCCAATGCAGCTGCGTGGCCACGTGCCGGATGACGGCCAGCTGCTGGCGGTCCTTCTCCCCGAAAAGGGCCACATCGGGCCGCACATAATGGAACAGGCGCTCCACCACGTTGATCATGCCCTGGAAATGGCCGGGGCGGGAGGGGCCTTCCAGCACGTTGTCCAGCGAACCCAGGTCGTAGCGGCGGGGCGAGAAGTCCCGGAAGATATCGTCCGCCTCCGGCGCATAGAGCACGTCGCAGCCTGCGCGTTCCAGCAATGCGCGGTCGTTGTCCAGGTCCCGGGGATACTTCGCCAGGTCCTCTTTGTTGTTGAATTGCAGGGGGTTGACGAAGATGCTGGCCACCGCGAAGCCCGTCCGGTCCTTGGCGGCTTGCACCAAGGCCAGGTGCCCTGCATGGAGCGCCCCCATGGTGGGCACGAACGCAATGCGCCGCCCGGAACGGCGTTCCATGGCGGAACGTCCGGACATGGCCGGGGATGAGGTGATCAGCTGCACGGAAAAGGTGGGGAGGGGCCGTTGGAAGGGGCCCAAACTAACCCCGGCTGCTTGAAGGTCCCCCGAAATGTCTATACTTTTGTACCCCCGATCCTTTCCCCGATCCCCAATGAGTCTGAAGAACGCGAAGGTCCTCACCATTTCCCAGTTCATCCAACCTTTCACGGATGGCAGTGATATGGCGAAGGCCACCCGCCAGCTGCCCCAGGGTATCTTGGAGCGTGGCAACGAGATCCGGGTGTTCATGCCCAAGTTCGGTTCCATCAATGAGCGCAGGCACCAGCTCCACGAGGTGATCCGCCTCAGCGGGATGAACCTCATCATCAACGACACGGACCATGCGCTCCTGATCAAGGTGGCCAGCGTGCCCAGCGCCCGCATGCAGGTGTACTTCATCGACAACGAGGAGTACTTCAAGCGCAAGGCCACCACGGTGGACGCCAACGACGCCTTCTTCCCCGACAACGACGAACGGGCCCTGTTCTTCTGCCGCGGCGTGCTGGAAACGGTGCGCAAGTTGGGCTGGCGGCCGGACATCATCCACTGCCACGGCTGGATGACCGCCTTCATCCCCCTGTACGTAAAGCACTTCTTCAACGACGACCCGCATTTCGAGGACGCCAAGCTGGTCTACAGCGTGTACGACGAGAAGGCCGAGGCGCTGGACAAGGACCTGGCGAAGAAGCTGACGATGGAAGGCTTCTCCAAGGACCTGCTGAAGGGGTTGAACAAGCCCACCACGGACGACCTGCACAAGTTCGCCATGGGCCTTAGCGACGCCGTGGTGCGCGGCAGCGCGAAGCTGAGCCGCACCATGGAGAACGCCGTGAAGGCCACCGAGAAACCGGTGCTGGCCTATGCCGGTGACGAGGAGCGCGTGAACGCGCACGCGGAATTCTACCACGGCGTATTGGAGGAAGCGCTCGTCTGACCCCTTGGACAAGCGCTCCTTCCTTCGGCGTGCATGGCCCCGCCGTACGGCGGGGGCCGTGCTGCTTTTCGGCCTGTTCGTGGGCACCGGGTGCAAGAAGCCCGAGGATGACCTGGGCCTGGACCTGCTGAACCCCGCGGATACGCTGGGCCTGCGGATCGTGGATACCACCTCCATCCTGGCCTGGCCGAAAGTGCCGCCTACCTTCAGCACCACGAACCTGAGCCTGAACCTTGTGGGTGCCTACGTGGACGACCGCTTCGGCAAGGTCTCCGTATCCACCGTGGCGCAGCTGGCCTTGAGCGCCAGCAACGTGGGGCCCGCGAACCCGGACCTGGTATGCGACTCGCTGGTACTGTCCTTGGTGTTCTATGCCGCCGACCCCACCTACGGCGACTTGGACCCGCAGACCATTTCCGTGCGCCGGCTCACCGAGGACCTGAGCACGGATTCGCTCTACCGGAACGACCGCGCGCCGCAGGTGGACGCCACCGACCTGGTGGAGGGTGCTCCGCGGATGTTCACCCCGGATACCCTCGATGCCGTGGTAGTGGACGGGGACACGCTGACCCCGCAAGTGCGGATCCGCTTGTCCAATGCGCTGGGTCAGGAGCTTCTGGGCCATTGGGGAGGATCCGAGCTGGCGGATAATGCCTCGTTCGTTTCCTATTTCAAGGGCTTGGAGATCGCGCCGAACGACCCGGGGATGGCCGCGCTCCATGGTGGCGTATGGAACTTCAACCTGCGCGATGGGAACTCGAAACTGGCGCTGTACTACCACGATCGTTCGGTGAACACCCCGCAGCATTTTGACTTCGTATTCGGCACCAGCAGCATCCGCTACACCCACAGCACCTTCGACCGCGGCCAAGCCACGGATCCCCGCTTGGTGAACGCGCTGACGGACAGCACGCTGGGCCAGCAGGAAGTATATGTGCAGTGCCTGGGCGGCATGCGTACGGAAGTGCGCTTCCCGTTCCTGGACCGCTATGCGGGCACGTCCCTGATGGCCGTTGCCAAGGCCGAGCTTGTCGTTCCCTTGTCGGGCACGTACCACGCCACCTACGAACCGCCGCCGGTGATCTATGCCTACCGCAAGGCCAGCGATGGCACGGACCTGACGGTGCCGGACCAGGACCCGGCCTTGGGCTCGGTGGGGGGAACGTTCGATGCCGCGGCCCAGGAATACCGGTTCAACCTGACCCGCTGGGTGCAGGGCGTGATCAATGGCACCTATGACAATACGGGCCTGGCCGTGGTAGCAGGATCGAGTGGAGTGAGCGCGAACCGGGCCACCCTGATGGGGCCGGGGGCATCCAACCCGATGAAGCTGCGTCTTACCTTCACCACGTACTGACCTTCAATGCCTACGCCGGGCCTTCGGCGTCCAACGCATGTGCGGTATCGTCGCCTACCTCGGCCACCGGGAAGCCTATCCGGTCCTCATCAACGGGCTTCGCCGGCTGGAATACCGGGGCTATGATAGTGCAGGGGTGGCCCTGATCCATGGGGATGCCCTGAACGTGTACAAGTGCCAGGGCAAGGTGAGCGACCTGGAGGCCCACGCCACCGGGCACGACACGAAGGGCAGCATCGGCATCGGGCACACCCGCTGGGCCACCCACGGTCCCCCGAACGACGTGAACGCGCATCCGCACCGCAGCACCAGCGGCGACATCGTGCTGATCCACAACGGCATCATCGAGAACTACGCCGCCATCAAGGAGGAACTGAAGCACCGCGGCCACCGCTTCAAGAGCGAGACCGACACGGAGGTGCTGGTACACCTGGTCGACGACATCCAGCGCACCGAGGGCGTGGAGCTGGGCGAGGCCGTGCGCCAGGCCCTGGAAAGCGTGGTGGGCGCCTATGCCATCGTGGTGCTGGACCGCAAGGCCCCCGATGTGATGGTGGCGGCCCGCAAGAGCTCGCCCCTGGTGATCGGCATCGGCGAGAACGGCGAGCACTTCCTGGCCAGCGATGCCACCCCGATCGTGGAGTACACCAAGAACGTGGTGTACATGGAGGACGGTGAGCTCGCCATCATCGACCGGAAAAAGGGCCTCACGTTGCGCAACGTGAAGAACCAGGAGAAGACCCCGTTCATCCACGAGCTGGAGATGCAGCTCGAGACGCTGGAGAAGGGCGGCTACGACCACTTCATGCTGAAGGAGGTCTTCGAGCAGCCGCGCAGCATCCATGATTCCATGCGCGGCCGCTTGAACCTGGCCAAGGGCGAGGTGGTGATGGGCGGCATCAAGGACTACGAGCAGAAGTTCGTGCAGGCCAAGCGCATCCTGATCGTCGGTTGCGGCACCAGCTGGCACGCCGGGCTGGTGGCCGAATACCTCTTCGAGGAACTGGCCCGCATCCCGGTGGAGGTGGAGTACGCCAGCGAGTTCCGCTACCGCAACCCCATCATCAACGAGGACGACATCGTGGTGGCGATCAGCCAGAGCGGCGAAACCGCCGATACCCTGGCGGCCATCGAGCTGGCCAAGGGCCGTGGCGCCACCATCTTCGGCGTGTGCAACGTGGTGGGCAGCAGCATCGCCCGCGTGACGCATGCCGGCGCCTATACCCACGCCGGTCCGGAGATCGGGGTGGCCAGCACCAAGGCCTTCACCGCGCAGGTGACCGTGCTCACGCTCATGGCCCTGGCCGTGGGCCATCGGAAGGGCACCATCAGCGGCGGCAGCTTCCACCGCCTGCTCAACGAGCTGGAGGCCATCCCCGGCAAGGTGGAGAAGGTGCTGGAGAACGAGGCGCAGATCAAGTACATCGCCGACATCTACAAGGATGCCGCCAACGCGCTCTACCTCGGCCGCGGCTACAGCTTCCCGGTGGCGCTGGAAGGCGCGTTGAAGCTGAAGGAGATCAGCTACATCCATGCCGAGGGCTATCCCGCCGCGGAGATGAAGCACGGCCCCATCGCCCTGATCGATCAGGAGATGCCCGTGTTCGTGATCGCCACCAAGGGCGCCAGCTACGAGAAGGTGGTGAGTAACATCCAGGAGGTGAAGGCGCGCAAGGGCAAGATCATCGCCATCGTGACCGAAGGTGACACCGTGGTGAAGGGCCTGGCCGATCACGTGATCGAGATCCTGAGACGCCCGATGCCCTGGTGCCCCTGCTGAGCGTGATCCCCTTGCAGCTGATCAGCTACCACATCGCGGTGATGCGCGGCTGCAACGTGGACCAGCCCCGCAACCTCGCGAAGAGCGTCACGGTGGAGTAGAGGTCTCCGTGCGGGGCTTCGCCCACATGAACACGTGCCCGTTGTCGTGGTAGGGCGAAAGGTCCTTCGTGAAGAGGATGTGCGCCATGTCGATCACCGCCAGCACGCCGAAGCCGCCGAAGGTGATCCCATAGATTAACGGCACCTTCACGTTAGTACCCAGGTAGAGGCGGTGCGCCCCGAACGGCCCGAGCGTGAGCGCCAGCGCGGCGGCTACCAACCGCTGCGGCTCCTTGCTTTCCGGCCCCTGTAGGGTCGATGCTCCGGCCGGTAACCCGGCTTCCGTGATAACGGTCCGTTGGAACGGCCCCGCCGCTACCGCCATGGGCGGCCGGACCACCGCCAGCAGCAGTGCGATCGCCAAGGCCCCGGTGCGCAGCATCCGGTCAAAAGTAGACGGGCGGCGCGGAGGATGTCCGCGCCGCCCGTCCGGTTGCAGGAAGGGAACGGTTATTTGCCTGCGGCGTAGCGCTTGGCCACGGCGTTCCAATCCACCACGTTCCACCATGCAGTGATGTAGTCCGGGCGGCGGTTCTGGTAGTGCAGGTAGTAGGCATGCTCCCACACGTCCAGGCCCAAGATGGGCGTGCCTCCGCAGCCGGTGTCCGGCATGAGGGGATTGTCCTGGTTCGGCGTGGAGCAGATCTCCAGCTTGCCGCCCTTGTGCACGCACAGCCAGACCCAGCCGCTGCCGAAGCGCGTGGCGGCCGCTTGCGCGAACTTCTCCTTGAAGGCGTCCAGGCCGCCGAGGTCGCGGTCGATCGCCGCCGCCAGCTCGCCGGTGGGGGCGCCGCCCGCGTTCGGGGCCATGATGGACCAGAACAGGCTGTGGTTGTAGTGGCCGCCGCCGTTGTTGCGCACGGCCATGTTGCCCATGTCCAGCCCCTTCAGGATCTCCTCGATGGTCTTCCCGGCGAGCGGAGTGCCTTCGATGGCCTTGTTCAGGTTGGTCACATAGGCGTTGTGGTGCTTGCCATGGTGGATCTCCATGGTGCGGGCATCGATATGGGGTTCCAGCGCATTGGGCGCGTAGGGGAGGGGGGGCAGTTCAAAGGCCATGGTCCAGGTCGGTTTTAGGGCTTCCCAAGGGAAGCGGGGTGCCAAAATTAGGTGATGGGCGGGCGGAACATCGGCGCGTGGAAATATGCATACATTCGCCCCCACTTTCACCAAACAAAGAACACGGAAATGATCAGGAAGTTCGCTCTGCTCGCTACGGCGGCAGCCCTCTTCGTTGCCTGCGGCGGCAACACGGAGGAGAGTGCGGAGGCCAAGGCCAAAGCTGCTCAGGACAGCGCCGCTAAAATGATGGAGAAGGCCGAGGCTGATGCCAAGGCCGCCCAAGCCGCCTTGGACAGCACGGCGAAAGCCACGCTGGACACGGTGAAGGCCTCTGTGGACGGCGCCGTTGACGCCGCCAAGGAAGCTGCCGACAAGACGAAGGAAGCTGCAGAAGCCGCCAAGAAGGCCGTCGGCCACTAAGCCGATCGATCCTCATTGAAAAGGGGCCGCAAGGCCCCTTTTTCATTGGGCCTCTTTTGTATTCAGGTCGGACCATGTCCGTCGGAGCGCCCTCGAATTGTCACGGTGAGCCTGCGCGCCGACGCGCTCCGTCGCTGAAGCAAGAGACCGAAGCGCTTTGGCGCAGGCGCCCGAACCGTGTCCTACGTGCCTGAAAGCGCCTCTCGACCACGCTCAAGGCGACACCGTGAAGAAGGGCTTGTTGCGGCACCTTTCAAGATGCGGGTGCCAGTGGCAGGGCCAGGAAGAACGAGGTGCCTTCGCCCTCCACCGAGGTGAACCACACGCGCCCGCCGGCCTGCTCCACCATGCGCTGCACCAGCGCCAGGCCCAGGCCCATGCCGCTGCTCTTCGTGGTGAAGCTGGGCGTGAAGATCCGGGAACGGATATCCGCCGGAATGCCCGCGCCGTTATCGCGCACCTCCGCGCGCGCTTCGCCGGCCTCCGCATGCAACCGGACGCGCACTTCGCTCGGCCGCCCTTCCGGAACGGATTGCAGCGCGTTCTTCACCAGGTTGTTGAAGACCCGCAGCAGGTGCTCGCGGTCGGCATGCACGGGGAACGTGCCCGTGCGCTCCAGCGTCACCCGCGCGCCGGGCACGCTGGCGAAGAGCGAGACCGCGGCCTCCGCCACCTCGCCCAGGTCGAGGTCCGTTTCATGCGGCGGGGGCATCTGTGCGAAGTGGGAGAATTCCCCGGCGATGCGGCTCAGCACATCGATCTGCTGCACCAGTCCATCGCTGAACCGGGCCAGCCGCTCGGCCGCGTCCGGCCGGTCCGGCGACCAGGTGCGTTGGAAATGCTGCACGCTGAGCTTCATCGGCGTGAGCGGGTTCTTGATCTCGTGCGCCACCTGCCGTGCCATCTCGCGCCATGCGCTCTCCCGCTCGCTGCGCGCCAGCCTGGCGGCGCTTTCGCGAAGCTCCTCCACCTTGTTGTTGTACACCCGCACCAGTTCGCCCAGCTCGTCATCCCCGGCGTAGGCGATGGGCTCGTTGCGGCCGCCCAGCGCGATGCGTTCCAGGCCCCGTTTCAGCAGTTGCAGGGGCCGGGTGGTCCAGTTGGCGATCAGCGTCGCGCTCACCACGCTCAGCAGGAACAGCAGGGTGAAGAGGTTCACGATGGCCACGTAGCCCGCGGCGCGTTCCTCCTCGATCTCGCCCTGCCGCGCGAAGAAGGGCATGGCGAGGTAGGCCAGCACTTTCCCCTGGTCGTTCCGTAGGGGCATGTACGAAGTGCGGAACCGCGCGGACCCGATGGATTCCTCATGCGAGTATGCGCTCGCATCGTCGATCGCCAGGCGGCGGTAGGCCTGCGGGTCCATGCGCCGGCCGAGGAGCCCGGTGTTGAACACCTGCTCACGCGACGTGGCCAGCAGCAGCCCGTTCGGCGCGTAAAGGCTGAGATCCGTGTAGAACACGTTGCTGAGCTTGCTGAGCAGGTGGTCCAGGTAGGGCGTCATCGAGGCGTCCAGGGCGGGTTCGCCGCGCAGGGTCGGACGCAGTTCCGCCATCACACTGCGGATGCGTTCATCCAGCTGCTTCGAGGACCGCTGGCCGTAGTTGGCGCTCACCAGCCGTTGCGTGCCGATGGCGAAGAGCACCAGGCTCAACGCGGCGAACAGCAGGATCCCCGCGCGCAGCTGCCCACCCAGGCCCATGGAGGGCCAGCGTCCATCGCGCAGCAGGGGCGCAGCACCCCGGAACAGGGCGGCCAGCAGCGCGAAGAGCGTGAAGAGGTAGGAGAAGGTGGTGAGGTGGTCCAGCCACGTGGGCAGTTTCCAACCCAGCACGATCACGGTGCCGTTGGGGTCGCCTTGCGCGAGCAGGTCATAGCCGCGGTCGATTACGCGCTGCTCTCCCTTGTTCCCCTGCGGAGGCCACGTCAGGGGATAGGTGTAGGCGCCTTCGCTCTCGGTGAGCAGGCCGCGTTCGTAGCGTGCGCGCGTGTACTGGCCCAGGCGCGCACGCAGGCCATGGTCGTCGGCGAGCAGCAGTTCGGGGAAGCCCGGTCCCTCCGGCACGAGCCGCGGGCGCAGTTCGATGCACAGCACGCTGCCGCCCAGCCGGTCCGCCAGGCCGATGTAGAGCGCATCCTCGCCGGGCCGGTGTACGCTCCGGAAGTCCGCATCGCCTGCCGTGGGCACGCCCTGGTCGAAGCGCTCGCGCAGCTGGCCCCAGGTGGGCGCCGCATCCGGCGAGGTGGAGCATTTCAATGCGCGGTACTCGTCGTACAGGAAGAGCCGCAGGTCGTAGCGGTCCCAATACCCGGTGAGGAAGGGTTGGCGGATCACGCGGTCCAGGTCGGCTGCGGAGCATTTCGCCGCGCTGTCGTCCGCCAATGCCAGGGTGGCGGGGTCCGTGCGCATGGCTGCGAGCGCCTCGCGGAAAAGCACCTCGATCACCGGATCCTCATAGGCCGATGCCGTTTCGATTAATGCGGCCCGGTCGCGCTCCACGCGCTTCAGCGTCTGCCGGTTCAGCAGGTGCGCGGTGAAGAGCGCGCAACCGGCGACGATCACCAGCCCGCGCAGGAACAGCGCCTTCTCGCGCCGGATGAGCAGCAGCACCAGCAGCAAGGGCGCGGGCCACAGCGCGGAGACCATGTCGTGCTGGCCCAGCGCTTCGTTCCACAGGGCCACCACCAAGGCGGCTGCGGCGATCATCACCAAGGCGGCCCGTACGCCGGTGGCCCGTCCGCTCCATCGCACGAGGGCGTCGGCGGACAGCACCCAGGCCAGCAGCAGGAAGGCGATGGCGAACAGGGCCGTCCAGCTGTAGGGCGTGAACGCCTGCACGTGGAAGAGGTCGAGGCTTACGCTGCTGTCGCGCACGAGCGCCACCAGCACCGTGGAGATCCACGCGCCCAGCGTGAACAGCACCACCAGCGACAGGCCCCAGGCCATTGCCGGATGTGCCGGTGCTGCTGCGCTCCGCAACGTGCGCTGTACGAAGGCCGCCACCACCAGCAGCACGGCCACATCGATCAGGAGGTCGCCGAGCGAGGGCAGCAGGAACGAGGCGGCGAACAACGAGGGGTCGAACAAGGGCCGTCCGTGCAGCAGTTCCAACGGCGGCACGGACAACGTGAGCAGGCGCAGGCCGATCACCGACAGGCTGAACGCCGCGATCGGCGGCCAGGTGCCCGCCAGGCGCGTGCAGGCGGCCCATGCGGCGGCCAGGATGAACAGCAGCGCAAGTGCCCCCAGCAGCCCTCGCGCCGTGTCCTGCGGGCTGGCGGCCTCCCCTTCATCGTTCCATTGCAGGCGGAACGCCACGTTCCCCTGCGCATCGCGCACCACGGGGCCGAGCCCGGCTTCCGTGCTGGCAAGGATGCCGTTGTCGCTGGTGAACCCTTCCGTGAACCCGCGGCGCAGGTAGCGGTTCTCGAACGGCGGCGTGCGCCATATCTGTTGCAGGGCATGCACGGTGATCGCCCCACGCCGCGCCACCGCCTGCAGGTGGATGCCGTCCGCCAGCACCAGGTGCGCGCTCGTGCTCGTGTCCAGCGTGGCCTGGTCCACGGTGGAACGGCCTGTCCAAAGCAGCGGCGCATGGTCGCGGGTGATGATGATGTCGGATCCCGGCAGGTCGTCCTCGTTCCGGCTTTCCTTCCAGAGCCGTTCCATCGGCACACCCGCCGCCGCGCTCGTGGCCCACTTTTCCGCGCGTTGCGCCAGTCGGGCCTGCGCCTCGTTCACCCGCTGCTGGAGCAGTTGTGCCGCTTTCTCCAGGCGCTCGTCCGCCGTGCGTTCGGGCAGCAGCGCGGCGGTGCTGGCCAGCACAAGGGCTGCAAGCAGGAAGAGCAGTGGGCGGTACATGCCGGCGGCGCGCAAGGTGCGAGCCAAAGTAGGCTGCTCACGGCCATCGCCAGGGATCATCATGTGCCGATCCCTGGCGATGGCCATGCATCTTGGCCGTGACGTGGTGAGCAGCGTGGTGCCGCGGGGCGCTGGCTATTCCTTGATGAAGCGTACGGACGAGCATGTCCCCGTCCGCAGGATGCGCAGGAAATACAGGCCGTTGGACAGGCTGCGTACGTCGATCGCTTCGTCCGCCACCAGGCCACGCATCACTTCCCGCCCAAAGCCATCGAGGATGACATAGGGTGTTCCGGTATATCTGTTCGCGTTCCGCAGGAAGATGCGGTCCGTGGCCGGATCGGGATGGACGCTCCATGCCTCCCGGATATCGCTGAGCTCCTCCACGCCCATGTTCACGTCGCCGATCGCCACCCCACCGATCCGGGATGCGATGATGGTGGAATGGCCTTGGGAAGGGTTCAGCCATTCCCAACTTTCGGCCAGCCCTTCGTGGGTGTTGAACCGTAGCCCGTGCCTTATATCCGAAGGTCCGGAGATCCTGCAAGCATCATACTCAGACCGGAACTCTTCGGTCTCGAAACCGAAAGTGGTGATCGTGTCCAAGCCGTTCGGGGCCAGGGTCAAGCTCAGTGCGCTGCTTGGCCAGATAAACCGGTCGTTCTCCGGGCCATAGCTGGCAAGGTCGCTCGGAGCAGCGCCCAGCAGCCCAGCATATGCCGACCTATAATGGCGTGATACCTTCTCGGATGCACCGAAATGTGCCGATCGGCGTGCTTGTATGCCCTGTAATAGGTATACACCGCCGAATCCGCTGTGATCAAGGCATCGGTGACGCTGTCCCGCGCATATTCGTAGTAGGGCGGGCCTTGGTCGAACCAACCCGGATCGGTGTAGTTCTCCCAAAGCAGGACATCGCCCGGGGCCAGGTGGAAATAATCCTGGAAACCCGGCTGATGATATCCATGGACCACGTTGTCCTTCTCCAGGCCGATCAATTCGCAGGTCCAGGGCCTCATGTAGGAGGGATGAAAGAGGAACAGGCCGAAGGGAACGTATTCGATTAGGCCGTGCTCCTTGCTCAGCCGGAACCGGAGGCTGTTGATCGGGGCGGATGTGCCCTCGGCCGCCAATGAAAAGGTCTTCACGCTGTCCGTTACACCAAGGAATTTCTCTTCCTCCAGCTGGTGCAGGTGATCCTAATGCTGTTGTAGGTGTTGCTGGAGAATGTAGAGACCACCGTCCAATCCTGGCCTACCGCGGCTTTCGGAAGGAAGTAGAACGGCGTTGTGCTGTAGTTGGAGTAGAAGAGGACCGTGTCGTTCCGCACCAAGAGGGAGTCCATCAATAAGACCTGGATCCCCCATTGAGGAGAGGGAACTGCCACTGATCAAGTAGGCCAGGCTCCTGGCCCCGCAATCCCCGAGAATGCCCCGGCGAAGCTGCCGCTTGTTGTACAGGTACTCACCACCATTGGGGTCCGCCTGGGCCGAGTCCATCAACACCAGGTCGACCTGTATCCCGGTCTTGGACATATTCCTGAAATAGCTGCGCTGCCCCAGGGGAAAGAGATCCCAATCCCCGGCGAATGCAAGCGCTGGAAGGCAGGCGATGAAGGTGAACAGCAATTTCTTCATGTCGGTATTATTGAAATGGATGGGGACGATCCTGCCGCCCCATCCGGTACGCACGAATATAATCGTGGGTGCACCGGTCTTCCTATTCCTTCGGGCTGTGCGCTCGTGAAAAGGGCTCTTCGCCTTCGGATACCTTTGCCTATCTGCTTTTGCCATGACCTACCAGAACCTCCTCATCACCGACGCCGACAGCGTCCGCACCCTCACCATCAACCGCCCCGATCAGCTCAATGCGCTGAACCGTGCCACCATCGCCGAACTGGACAAGGCGCTGACCGAGGCCGAGGCCGACAAGAGCGTGCGCGTGGTGCTGATCACCGGCAGCGGGCAGAAAGCCTTCGTGGCCGGGGCCGATATCAAGGAGTTCGCGCACTTCAGCGTGGCCGAGGGGAAGACCCTCGCCGCCGACGGCCAGCAGCAGCTCTTCGATCACGTGGAACACCTCGGCAAGCCGGTGATCGCAGCGGTGAACGGCTTCGCGCTGGGCGGCGGGCTGGAGCTGGCCATGAGCGCGCACGTGCGCATTGCCAGCGACAACGCCAAGCTGGGCCTACCCGAAACGAGCCTTGGCGTGATCCCCGGCTACGGCGGCACGCAGCGCCTGCCGCGCCTGGTGGGCAAGGGCAAGGCGATGGAGATGATCCTGAGCGCGCAGATGATCGACGCCGCCGATGCCCTGCAATGGGGCCTCGTGAACCGCGTGGTGCCGCAGGAGCAACTGTTGAGCACCGCCCACGAACTGGCCGTGCGCATCATGCGGAACAGCCCCACCGCCTTGGCCGCCGCCATCCGCGCGGTGAACGCCGGTTACGAACCCGGTGCCAACGGCCTGCAACGCGAGATCGAGGAGTTCGGCAAGTGCTTCGGCACGGCGGACTTCAAGGAGGGCACGACGGCGTTCGTGGAGAAGCGGAAGGCGAATTTCACCGGGGCATAGGTCACATGTCGCTTCTTGATCTTCTAGTACTGCTTCTAGGAAGCTCTCTATTGTCGGCGGGGCTTACATCTTGGATCTCCTGGCTTATCAGTAAGGCGAACTACAAGCGTGAATACTACAAGAAGCTCATAGATCGTCGACTCGATGCCTACGAGCATGTAGAAGGAATCATCAATTCGCTTTCCACTTTGGTACATACTGATGAGGGAGGCCTATGTCCATTTGTTTGTGCCGGGGGCGAGGCCCGTTGGACTAGCTTCTTGTTCGACGTATTGAAAACTGGCTCTAAATCTGTGTGGCTGGGCCACGAGATAAGTGGCTTGATGACAGAGCTGAATACTTTCATGTTGAACGACATAGCCAATCACCTAGCTGAAACCGGTGATAATACCGAGCATCTTGAACGGCTGGGGATAATGCACCGAGAGGCCTTTCGGCAACGAAGAACCAAACTTCAAGAGGTGTTGTATCGCGACTTGAAGGACTTGAGCAACATCAAGGCATTCGTTGAGAGAAAGCGTAAGGCCCAAAACTTTCCGTTGTTTCCAAAATCTTGAGCGCCCTCCGCACCCTCGCCGGCCAAACAGCCATCTATGGGCTGAGCAGCATTGTTGCGCGCTTCCTCAACTTCCTGTTGGTGCCGCTGTACACCAGCCAGTACGTGTTCGCGCCAGCGGAGTACGGCGTGGTCACCGCGCTGTACTCGTGGACAGCCCTGCTCAATGTGGTCCTCACCTTCGGCATGGAGACCACCTTCTTCCGCTTCGCTTCCAAGGACCATGTGAAGGACAACCCCGACAACGGGCGGGTGCTCTACAGCACCGCCACCTGGGGTCTCTTCCTTCCGGCGCTCGCTTTCATGGTGCTCGGTGGGGTCTTCTCGGCGAACATCGCGGAGGGCCTGCATTTCGGCGCCTACGCGAGTTCCGTGCTGATGCTCGTGGCCATCATCGGCATCGATGCCATCACCACCGTGCCCATGGCGCGGCTGCGGCAACAGGGGCGCCCGTGGAAGTACGCGGCCATCAACCTGCTCAGCGTGGTGGTGAACGTGGGCCTCAGCCTGTTCTTCCTGCTGTACTGCATGAAGCGGTACAACATGGGCCGGAGCAATGCCCTGATCGATGCAGTGTATGATCCGTCGCTCGGCGTGGGCTACGTGTTCGCGATCAACCTGGTGAGCACCGCTGTGAAGCTGCTGGTGCTGCTGCCGTCGTGGCCCGCGTTCCGGGGCTTCAACAAGGAACTGCTGCGCGCGCTGCTGGCTTTCGGCGCGCCACTGATGGTCGCGGGCCTCGCGGGCATGGTGAACGAGACCGCCGACCGCGTGATCCTGAAGTACCTGCTGCCGAAGGACCTTGCCGACAGCGAGCTCGGCATCTACGGCGCGTGCTACAAGCTGGCGGTGCTGATCACGCTCTTCATCCAGGCCTTCCGCATGGGCGCCGAGCCGTTCTTCTTCAGCCACGCGAAGGAGAAGGACAGCCGCAGAACGTTCGCGCGAATCATGAACATTTTCGTGGCCGTATGCATGAGCGCTTTCCTGGTGGTGATGCTCTTCCTGGACCTGTTCAAGTGGTTCATCCCCAACCCAGCCTACCATGCGGGTCTGCGCGTGGTGCCGATCCTGATGCTGGCGAACGTGTTCCTCGGTATCTACTACAACCAGAGCGTGTGGTACAAGCTCACCGACCGCACCCGCGTGGGCAGCACCATCAGCCTGATCGGCGCGGCCATCACCATCGTGCTGCTCTTCGCGCTGATCCCCTCGTTCGGCTACATGGGCGCGGCCTGGGCCACCTTGATCTGCTACGCCAGCATGGCCGCGATCAGTTACGCGTGGGGGCAGAAGCACTACCCGATCCCCTATAACGTGAGCCGCGTGCTGCTGTACATGGCGGGGGCGGTGGCGCTGTGGTGGGGCTGTGAGCAGCTACACCTGGGCTCGACTTGGAATTATGTGCTACGCGTTCTAGCATGGTTGGGATTTGTGGGCATGATCTGGAAGAATGAACGCTCCGCCCTTCGACCTTTGAGCACATGACCTTGACCGCCTCGGGAACCCTTCCCGTCCGCATCACCAACAAGAGCCGCCACCCGCTCCCCAGCTACGCCACCGCCCACAGCGCCGGCATGGACCTCCGTGCCCACCTGGACAGACCTCTCATCTTGGAGCCGGGCCAGCGTGCCCTGATCCCCACGGGCTTGTACCTGGAGCTGCCCGAAGGCACGGAGGCGCAGGTGCGGCCCCGCAGCGGACTGGCCTTCAAACATGGTGTTACGGTGCTCAACAGCCCCGGCACCATTGATGCCGATTACCGGGGTGAGGTGGGCGTGCTGCTCATCAACCACGGGCAGGAGGCCTTCGAGGTGAAGGACGGTGAGCGGGTGGCCCAATTGGTCATCGCCCGGTACATCCGGGCTACTTTCGCCGAAAGTGCGGACCTTCGCGCCACGGAACGTGGGTCCGGCGGCTTCGGCCATACCGGTACGCACTGAGTTGAAGAAGCATACCAGGCTCCCTTTATGAAGATCATCGTCCCCATGGCGGGCATGGGCAAGCGGATGCGTCCGCACACCCACACCACCGCCAAACCCCTGCTCCCCATCGCCGGCAAGCCCATCGTGCAGCGCCTTGTGGAGGACCTCGCTACCGTGGCCGGCGAAGCCGTGGAGGAGGTCGCCTTCATCGTACATCCCAGCTTCGGCAAGAAGGTGGAAAGCGAGCTGATCGGCATCGCCAAGGCCATCGGCAGCAAGGGTACCATCCATTACCAGACCGAGGCCCTCGGCACCGCCCACGCCATCCTTTGCGCGCAGAACGCATTGAGCGGCCGCGTGATCGTGGCTTTCGCCGATACCCTTTTCCGGGCCCAGTTGAAGCTGGACAAGGACTGCGACGGCGTGATCTGGGTGAACAAGGTGGAGGATCCACGGCCCTTCGGCGTGGTGAAGCTGGACGGCAACGGCATCATCACCGAGTTCGTGGAGAAGCCGCAGACCTTCGTGAGCGACCTCGCCATCATCGGCATCTACTACTTCGCCGACGGGGAATACCTCCGCAAGGAGATGCAGTACCTGATCGACAACGACATCAAGGACAAGGGCGAGTACCAGCTGACCAACGCCATGGAGCACATGAAGCAGCAAGGTGCGCGCTTCAAGGCCGGCAGCGTGGACGTGTGGATGGACTGCGGCAACAAGAACGCCATGGTGGATACCAACACCAAGGTGCTCGGCTTCCTCAAGAGCGAGAAGGGCCTCATCAGCGGTTCCGTGAAGAAGGAGAACAGCGTGGTGATCGAACCCTGCTTCATCGGTGAGAACGTGACGATCACGAACAGCATCGTGGGGCCCAACGTCTCCATCGAGGCCGGTGCCACCATCACGGGCAGCGTGGTGAAGAACTCGATCCTGCGCGGCCATGCACGCGTGCAGGACTGCGTGATGGACAACAGCATGATCGGCGAACGCACCGTGGTGATGGGCCATGCGATGGACCTGAGCCTGGGCGACGACAGTACCTTGGCCTGACCCTTCCGATGTCCCTTCCCGCACGCCTTCTCCTGCCCTTCATGGGCCTCGCCCTGCTGATGGCCTGCGGTGGCAGCAAGCCCATCGCTGAAACAGGTGGCCGCCTGCCCGTGGAGCGCACGGTGGATGGCGCCAAGGACAAGCGTGCCGTGGTGATGAACCTGTTCATGCAGGCCACCCAGGCCCGCTTGAAAGGCGATCTGCCCAAGGCCGTGCAGCTCTACCAGGCCACCCTCAAGGCCGACCCGCAGAACAGCGCCTCGATGTTCGAGCTGTCCAAGCTCTACCACCAGGCGCAGGCCGGCAACGAGGCCCTGGCCATGGCCAAGAAGGCCGTGGCCACCGACAAGGACAACATCTGGTACCATTTCCTGCTGGCCGACCTCAGCACGCAACTGGGAGATCTGCCCGGCGCCACCAAGGCCTACCGCGACATCGTGGCGAAATGGCCCGACCGCTACGAGGTCTACTTCGGGCTCGCCAATGCGCTCGCCATGCAGGGCAAGATCACCGAGGCGCGGCAGGTGTTCCGGGACCTGGAGCAACGCACCGGCCCCACCGAGGAGCTGCTGATGCGCGAATACGACATGCTCGCCGGCGCGGGCCGCATCGACGAGGCCCGCCAGCTCCTCGAAAAGGCAGTGGCCGAGCATCCCGACCAGACGCAGTACTACGGCATGCTCGCCGAGGTATACCAGGAGCTCGGCCAGAAGGACAAGGCGCTGGAGATGTACCAGAAGGCCCTCGCTGTGGATCCCGACGAGAGCATGACACGCATCTCCCTGGCGCAGTTCTATTACGACACCGGCAAGCGCCCCGAAGCCTTCGAGCAACTGCGGCTCGCCTTCGCCGACCCCGACCTGGACATCGACCCGAAGATGCAGTTGCTGCTGGGCTTCTACCAGATGACCGATGGCGAGCCCACGGACAGCACGCGGATCCTGGTGGACGAGAGCCTCGCCCTGATCGGGATTATGAAGAAGACGCATCCGCAGAACGGGAAACCCTATTCCATCGAAGGCGATTTCCTGCTGCGCGAAGGGCGCAAGGCCGAAGCCCGCGAGGCTTTCCGCAGCGCGCTAGTGTATGAGCAGGACAAGTTCGCCCTCTGGAGCGCGCTGGTGCAATTGGACCTGGACCTGCGCGACTACCCCGCGCTCCACACCGATGCGGCGAAGGCCAGCGAGCTCTTCCCCACGCAGCCGGAGTTCCACCTCTACGACGGCATCGCGCTTTCGCAAATGGAGCGGCATGATGAGGCCATCGAGGCGCTGATCGCCGGGCGCGACCTCGTGGTGGACAACAAGCCGCTGGAAGAACAGTTCTGGAGCTCCCTCGGCGATGCCTACAACGAGGCGAAGAACTACGCGAAGAGCGATGAGGCCTACGAAAAGGCGCTCGCCATCGACCCCGACAACGTGAGTGTGCTCAACAACTACGCCTACTACCTGAGCGAGCGCAACGAGAAGCTCGCCCGCGCCGAGGCGATGAGCCGAAAAGCCGTGGGCATCGGTCCGGACGTGGCCACCTACCTGGACACTTACGCGTGGGTGCTCTACCGCATGGGCCGCTTCACCGATGCGCGCACCTGGCAGGAGAAAGCCCTGGCCGCCGGTGGCGACAAGGACGGCACGCTCGTGGAGCACTACGGCGACATCCTCTATCGCACCGGCGATGCCGCGGGCGCGATGGAGCAATGGAAAAAGGCGAAAGCGCTCGGAGGCACCAGTGAGGACATCGACCGCAAGCTGAGCGAAGGCCATCCGGTGGAATGAGGATCGGGGCCCATATCGCCCTGGCCCTGCCCATCGCGTTGCTGATCGGTTGCCGCAGCCAGCGCCCCGTGGCCGACCGCGTTGTGCGCGACCTGCCCGTGCGGGGAGCGGAACGGTTGCTGGACAGCCTCATCGCCCGCAGGAACCTCGGTCTGCACTACTATAGTGCCAAGGCCGATGTGGACGTGGACCTCGCCGACAGCCACAAGGGCTTCAAGGCCCACGTGCGTTGCGTGGCCGACAGCGCCGTATGGCTTAGCGCCGTGCCTGCGCTCGGCATCGAGGTGGCACGCGCCCTGCTCACCCGCGATTCGCTCAAGTTCATTGACAAGCTGCACGATACCTACTGGGTGGGCGACACGGCCGCCGCGCAACGGAAGTTCGGCATGCAACCCAGCCTCTCCCTGTTCCAGCAGGCCCTCTTCGGCCTTCCCATCGGACTCGACCCCAAGGAGAAATACCGCAGCGACCGCGAGGATGGCCAATACATCCTGGTGAGCAAGGAGAAGCGCAGGTTCATCCGCGCCGCAGAGGACCTGGCGCCGGACGATACCCTGGCCGGTGACAAGGACCTCAGCGAACGGCGCCTGGAACGCACCCTGCGCAAGGCTGAGCGCAAGGACGCCATCGTGTACAAGTACTGGCTCGACCCGGACAGCTTCTACGTCAACCGCGTGCTCATCTCCGACCTCGCGCACGATCAACAGGCCGATGTGCGTTATATGCAGCGAACAACGGTGGATGGCCGGTCCCTGCCTGCGGTGGTCACGCTTTCTTTGTCGGATCCCAAGCACAAGGTCACCGGCACCCTTGCCCTCGACCACATCGCGCTGAATGGTCCGCTGCAGCTCAACTTCCGCGTTCCGGAGAAGTTCACGCCCCTCGAGTAGGCGGTGGCTGCTGCCCATGCGCCCATGGACACCTGGACACCTGGACACCTGGGCATATGAGCACCTGGGTACAGGGCTGCTCCTGATCCTTTTCCTCCTCTTCACGCCTTCCGCCTTCGGCCAAAGCCGCAAGGAACTGGAGAAGAAGCGCGATGCGCTGGACAAGCAGATCAAGACCACCAGCGCGCTGATCGGCCAGGCGCAGAAGGAACAGAAGACCACCCAGCAGCAGGTGCAGTTGCTCGACGCGCAGATCGGCCAGCGGCAGGAATTGATCGGCACCATGAACAGCGAGATCTTCCGGGTGGACCAGGAGGATCCAGGAGACGCAGGACCTTGTGCGTTCGCTGCAAGGCGACCTCTCCCGTTTGAAGGACGACTACGCCCGGATGGTGCAGTACGCCTACATGAACCGCAGCGCATACGACCGCCTCAGCTACATCTTCGCGGCGGAAAGCTTCGCCCAGGCCTTCAAGCGCTCGCGCTACCTGGAACAGCTGGCCGAACAACGCCGGCAACAGGCCGCCCTTATCGCTGCCACCGCCGAAAGCATGGACGGCAAGGTGAAGGACCTCAGTGCCAAGCGCGACGACAAGGCCAAACTCCTCGGCCGGCAACTGGAGGAGAAGAAGAAGCTCACCCAGGACAAGACCGCGCAACAGAGCACGCTCTCCACGCTGAAGAAGGAGGAAGGCCGCCTGCGGGAGACCCTGCGCAAACAGGAGAAACAGCGCACCGAACTGGCCGCCGCGATCAAGCGGGCCATTGAATCAGAAGTGCGCAAGACCACCACCCGCACCACCACCAAGGGCGGCACGGCCACCAAGACCACCGAGAAGCTCGAGTTCACCCTAACCCCGGAGGCTAGGGAGCTCAACGCGGATTTCGAGAAGAACAAGGGCAAGCTGCCGTGGCCGGTGGAAAAGGGCACCATCACCAGCGGTTTCGGCAAGCAGGCGCATCCCGTGCTCAAAGGCATCACTATCGAGAACAACGGCATCGACATCGGCTGTGAGAAGGGCGCCAGCGTACGGGCCATGTTCCGCGGGGAGGTCAGCAGTGTGATCGTGATCCCCGGTGCCGGCAAGGCCGTGGTGGTGAGTCATGGCGCCTACCGTACCGTGTATAGCAACCTGCGCGACGTGAGCGTGAGCAAGGGCCAGAAGGTGGACACGAAGCAGGCCGTGGGCGTGGTGATGACTGAGGACGGAGAAAGCACCGCCCACGTGGAGATCTGGAAGACGACCGATGACGGCCTGGTGAAGGTGGACCCCGCCACCTGGATCTACCGCTGACCGGGCGGTCCGCGCAGCCCCGGAAGGCCTACCTTTGTGCTGCCCTCCGGTCCGCTCACTTCTTGGCCCGGTGGATGAAACATGGGAGGCAAACTCGGCTTTACGGAGATTCTCCTCATCGTCCTCGCCCTGCTGCTGCTGTTCGGCGGCAAGAAGATCCCCGAGCTCATGCGCGGCCTCGGCCAGGGCATGAAGGAGTTCAAGGACGCACAGAAGGACGACCCCAACGCGGACGCCAAGAAGTAGTCCCGCGCGTCCGGCCGGCCCCTGCGCCTTGCGCGGGAGGGACGGCCGCGCACCCGTCACGCAACGATGACCCCCACCACGTTCCACGCGGCGAAGCAGGCATTGGCCGACGGCACCACGTCCGTGGTGGCGCTCACGCGTGCCGCCTTGGCGCAGGCCCGTGAGCAGGCCGGCCTGAACATCTTCCTGGAGCTCTTCGTCGAAAGCGCGCTGGCCAAGGCCGCCGAGGTGGACGCCAAACGCGCGGCCGGTACGGCGGGTCCCCTCGCCGGATGCATCATCAGCATCAAGGACAACATCTGCTACGCCGGGCACAAGGTCTCGGCGGCCTCGCGCATCCTCGAAGGCTACACCAGCATCTACAGCGCCACGGTGGTGGAACGCCTGCTCGCCGCTGATGCCGTGATCATAGGCCGCACCAACTGCGACGAGTTCGCCATGGGCAGCAGCAACGAGAACAGCGCCTATGGCCCCGTCAAGAACCCCCGCGACCCATCGAAGGTGCCGGGGGGCAGCAGTGGCGGTGCCGCCGCCAGCGTGGCCGCAGGCATCTGCCACGTGGCCTTGGGCAGCGATACGGGCGGTTCCATCCGCCAGCCCGCCTCGTTCTGCGGGGTCGTCGGCTTCAAGCCCACCTATGGCCGGGTGAGCCGCTACGGCCTCATCGCCTTCGCCAGCAGCTTCGACCAGATCGGTCCCTTCGCCCACACCGCGGCGGATGCGGCCGCCGTGTACCAGGTGATCGCCGGGCACGACCCGAAGGACGACACCAGCAGCAGCGCTCCGCTGGGCACTGCGGGAACGGAGGACCGGCCCTTGCGCATCGCCTACTACCGCGATTGCGTGGAACGTCCCGGCCTCGATCCCGAAGTGAAGGCGCACGTGATGAGCCAGCTGGAACGGCTGAAAGGGGAAGGGCATGCGGTGGAGGCCATCGACCTGCCGATGCTGGACCACCTGGTGCCCACGTACTACATCCTGGCCACCGCCGAGGCCAGCAGCAACCTGGCGCGGTTCGATGGCATCCGCTACGGCCACCGCAGCCCCCACGCCAAGGGCGTGGACGATACCTACCGGAAGAGCCGCACGGAGGGTTTTGGCCCCGAAGTGCAGCGCCGGATCCTGCTGGGGACCTTCGTGCTCAGCGCCGGTTATTACGATGCCTATTACGCCCAAGGCATGCGCGTGCGCCGTCTCCTGCGGGACAGCACGTTGCAGGCCTTCGAGCGGTACGACCTGGTGATCACCCCCACCTGCCCGGTAACGGCCTTCGCTCCGGGTGAGATCAGCGACCCGGTGTCCATGTACCTACAGGACATCTTCACGGTGCAGGCGAACCTGGCAGGTATTCCCGCCGTGAGCCTGCCCACCGGTACCCACAGCAACGGCCTTCCCTTCGGTATCCAGCTGATGGCCAGGCCTTTGCAGGACGAGCGCCTGCTGGCGCTCGCGAAGCGGCTCTTCCCGCGCTGAGCCCCGCCTTTCCTTGTCGGGGAGGGGTCTTCCACACCCGATCGTTGACCGCTCATGACAACATCCGTCGCCCGCGCACGTAAGAAGCTTGATATTCGCCCGATCATGGCCAGCTTCCGTGTACTCCTCCTCGCAGCCGCCCTGCCCACGGCCCTGTTCGCACAGGAGCCCGTTGCCGCGGACGACCCCGTTCTGGAACAGCTCGACAAGCTGAGCCGCCTCCCTTGGCTGAAGAACGACCCCTTCACCACGGACGTGGAGGTGCTGAACGTGCATCACTTCGCCCCCACGGACACGCCGAGCTACACGCCGGATGTGTACCGCCAGCGCCTGCATGCGCTGGATGAGCGCACCCCCTTCAAGCTCACCTACAACGATCCCGTGCAGTCGTACATCGACCTGTACGCCAAGCGGAAACGCGAACAGACCGCCCGGATGCTCGGCCTGGCCCAGCTCTATTTCCCCGTGTTCGAGGAAGCGCTGGACCGCTACAACATGCCGCAGGAGCTGAAATACCTGGCGGTGGTGGAAAGCGCGTTGTTCCCCGGCGCGAAGTCGCGTGCGGCCGCCGTGGGCCTCTGGCAGTTCATTATCGGCACCGGCAAGCTCTATGGCCTGCAGGCCGATAGCTACGTGGACGAGCGCTGCGACGTGTACGCAAGCACCGACGCGGCCTGCCGCTACCTGCGCGACCTCTACAAGATCTTCGGCAATTGGGAGCTGGCGCTGGCCGCCTACAACTGCGGTCCGGGCAACGTGAACAAGGCCGTGCGCCGGGCGGGCGGAACGCTCGACTACTGGAGCATATACAACTACCTGCCCCGGGAGACCCGTGGCTACGTGCCTGCCTTCATCGCGGTGAACTACATCTTCAACCACGCGGCGGAGCACAACATCTATCCGGTCATCCCGAACTACTGCGCTTATGAGGTGGACACGGTACATGTGTGCTATCCGCTGGACTTCGCCACGCTGGCCCGCCTCACCGGCGGCAGTGAGCAGGAGTTGCGCGACCTGAACCCGATGTTCAAGCAGGGCGTGGTGCCCGACGTGGGCCAGCCGGTGACGATCTATATGCCGCACCACCTCGTGGATGACTTCATCCGCCAGGAGGATGCGATCGCGCACAGCTACCGGCCGGATACCTCCACTCCTGCCCCCGCCATGGCCTCCACGGCCCGCGCCGCCGAAGCGCAGGCTTCCCGCACGCACGTGGTGCGCCATGGGGAGTCCCTCGCCGCCATCGCCCGCAAGAACGGTGTTTCCGCCAGCGACCTGCGCGCGTGGAACCACCTGCGCAGCGACCATCTGCGCGCCGGTCAGCGCCTCGTGGTGCGGGTGACCGCCCGCAACGTGGAGACCGTGAAGGAGGAAGGCGCCAAGGCCGAGAAGCCGTCGGTGACGGCCGAGGCCATTGCCGATCCCGTGTACATCTACCATACGGTGCAGCCGGGCGATACGCTCTGGGGCATCGCCCAGCGCTATCCGGGCACCACGGTGGACGAGATCAAGCGGCTGAACGGCGAGGTGAACCTGAACCACCTGTCGGTCGGCAAGAAGCTGAAGGTCGGCATCCAGAAGGGATGATCCGCCGGCGCGGGATCGTGCGCATCTTTTCTTTTCGTTGACGCTCAAGCACTACGGTGCTCGTAACGCGCGTTCTATCCACGGAACGCGTGTAGCTGTTGATAAAACCGGCTACGCATGTGGTGATGGCACTCTTACTTTTAGGTGTCCTTGCACGATGGAATCCGCACGTATCCTCGACTTCGCCCACGAGCACTGCCGGTTCAAGTTGCGTTCCGGCAAGGAGGTCTATGGCGTGATCTGGGAGGTGGAGGTGAACGATTCGAAGCGCCTCTTCTTCGCCAGCATCCGCGATTACGAGCGCTCCCAGCATGACCCCATGCGCCCCATCGAAGTGACGCCCTTTCCGGTGGAGGAGATCGTACACGTGGAGCGCCTTGCCAGTTAAGGCAGGCCGGTATTCTGCATAATTCAGAAGTGTCCGGTGGACCTGCCGGAGCGGTCCGGCAGATCGGCTGATCCGCTCTCAAAACGCGTTGTCACTGCGGCCTTGGGCCGCAGCCGCAACCAGAAGTGGGCGGTCCCGCGTGGCTCCTACTTGCGATGGCGGCTCGAGGCCGCCATGACAGAAGAGGGACGTCACGGTCCGGGCGCCTGCGCCAAAGCGCTTCGGTCTCTTGCGCCATAGCTTCAGCGACGGAGCACGTCGGCGCGCAGGCTCACCGTGACAATGCGGGGACGCCCGACATGACAGGGAGGGGCGAATGAGGCCCTATTGCGGAATGCCTTGGCGCGCTTCAAGGCGTTCCCGGGCCTTCAGGTAGATGCTGTCCGTGCCGAGCAGCACCCGGAAATAACCCGGATCGCGCCAGATGTTGCGCGCCACCGCGGCCTTCAGGCGCAGGGCGATCTGGCCCTTGGACCGCGCCAGCCCGCTTGCGCTGTAGGGCACGCCTTCCTTGGCGGCCACGGCCGCCAGCTCCTCCAGCTGCTGCGGACCGGCGTTCCATTCGTTCACGAAGGTCTCCGGCGTCATGCGTTCCAGCCGTTCGCGTTGCCGGTCGGCCAGGTCGAAGGCATAGCTGTTGAGCGCGCCGGAAAAGAACAGCTCGCTGAGGTAGGTCGAGCGCTCCACGGTGTCGGCCGGCACGAAGAGGTCGGGCATGATGCCGCCACCGCCATAGACCGTGCGGCCGCCGAGGGTGGTATACGCCTTCGAGGAATCCAGGTGGATGCTGTCCGCATGGAGCAGTTCGCCATGATCGTATCGCTCCTCCAGGTCATCCTTGTAGTCGATGCCGTCCCCATAAGGGCGTTGGATGCTGCGGCCGCTGGGGGTGTAATAGCGCGCCGTGGTGAGGCGCACCGCGCTGTTGTCGGGCAGGTCCACCTGCTCCTGTACGAGGCCCTTGCCGAACGACCGGCGGCCCACGATGACGCCGCGGTCGTTGTCCTGGATCGCTCCGGCCACGATCTCGCTGGCGCTGGCCGAGCCTTCATCGATCAGCACGGCCAGGGGGATGCCGGTCAGCGGCCCGCCGCCATCGGCCTTGTAGTCCTTGCGGGGGCTGGCGCGGCCTTCAGTGTATACGATCATGCGGCCGGCCGGGAGGAGCTCATTGCAGATGCCGATCGCTGCGTTCAGGTAGCCGCCGCCGTTGCCGCGCAGGTCGAGCACCAGGCGTTGCATGCCCTGGTCCAGGAGGCCCTTGGCGGCTTTCGTGAACTCGTCCGTGGTGGTGCGGGCGAAACGGCTCAGTTTGATGTACCCGGTCCGGTCCTTGTCCAGCAGGGAGACGGCGACGCTGTTGATGGGGATCTCGCCGCGTTCGATCACCACATCGAAGGGCTTGTTGCGCCCGCGCACCACGCTTACGGTGACCTTGCTGCCGCCGGGACCGCGCAGGGCCTTCATCACCTCATCGTTCGCGATGCCGACACCGGCCAGCTTCTTGCCGTCCGCGCTCACGATGCGGTCACCGGCGCGGATGCCTTTCGCCGCGCTGGGCCCGCCTTCCACGGGACTGATCACCACGATGGTGTCGCGTTGCAGGGTGAACTCCACGCCGATGCCCATGAAGCTGCCTTCCAGCGGTTCCTGTGCGGCTTGCAGCTCCGACGCGCTCAGGTAGTAGCTGTGCGGGTCGAGCTGTTGCAGCATGTCCTGCAGCACGTGGTCCACCAGCCGGCCCTCTTGGACGGTGTCCACGTATTGCCGGTGGATCAGGTCCAGCACCTGTTCGATCTTGTCGCCGGGGGCCGAGCGCCGGAAGGAGAACAGGCCGCTGGCATCCAGGGTGCGCGGGGTGCCCAGGCGCGAGCCGAGCAGGAACCCTCCTGCAAGGGCCGATCCGAGCAGCAGCGGGAACAGGAGGGTCAGGGACGAGCGGCGCTGTTCCATCGATTCAGATGCTCTCCAGGCGTTGCACGAGCACGCCGCCTTTCTCCAGCAGGAGCAGGCCGGACGTGTCCTTGTAGGTATCCAGGTAGACCAGGCGCCTGATGCCGGCCTGGAGGATGAGCTTGCTGCACTCCTTGCAGGGGGAGTGGGTGAGGTAGAGCGTGGCGCCGCGGGCGTCGTTGGTGCTGCGGGCCACCTTCATGATGGCATTGGCCTCGGCGTGCAGCACGTACCAGTGCGTGAGGCCGTTCTGGTCCTCGCAATCGTTGGGAAAGCCGGTGGGCGTGCCGTTGTAGCCGTCGCTCACGATCATGCCTTCCTTCACGATCAGCGCGCCCACCTTCTTGCGGATGCAGTGGCTGAGGGCCGCCCATTCGGTGGCCATGCGCATGTAGGCGCGATCGTACCGTTCCTGCTTGCGCGGATCGGCGTGCGTGAGGGAGTCCTTGGTGATCGACATCAGGCCGATGCGGGAGCGGCCGCTGATCCTCGGCTCCGCTCGGGATGGCAACGGCCGCTCTTAACGGTCAGTACCCAGGGCGGGACTCGAACCCGCACGACTTGCATCACTGGTGTTTGAGACCAGCGCGTCTACCGATTCCGCCACCTGGGTGGGGGGCGCGAAGATAAGGGGCGCCCACCACCCACGACGGGATCAGAGCACCACCAGCCGTTGCAGGTGGGTGATGCCGTTCGCCTCCATGCGAACAGCGTATGTGCCTGCACCCAGCCCATGCACGTCCATTTCGGTGCGTTCGGCGGTGATGGTCCGTTGCAGCACCATGCGCCCGGTAGCGTCCAGGATGCGCAGCATGCCCATGCCGTTCAGCACCGGTACCTGTACGGTGATCCGGTCCGTGGCGGGGTTCGGGAAAAGGAGCAGGGTTCCCATACTGCGCGTGATCTCCCGGATCCCGATGGAAATGGATGCATCGCAGGGCTCACCGGGGGCCATCACCCCAGGGATCGTCATAGCGAATGCCCTTACGCTGTCCGCTCGTTGTTGCAGCGCATCCACGCTGGCCAATGCCCCGCCGGATGGTGCGCGGGCATACGTGTATGCGATCAGGATCTCCTGTTCGTCACTCGGCCCCAGATCGATCGGTCCCATGCTCCCAAGGATCGTCCGGTCCGGGCGCACGCGTTCCGATTCGGACCAAGGCGGCATCGGGTGGCCTTGAGTGCCTGCTCCCACGGGGTCCGATGCCCCAGGGCAGACGAACGCGGATATCGTTGTGTCCGGATCCGTGGAATAACCCCAGCCGCCATAGGTCTGTGGCGTGCCGTCCCCCCAGATACCATGCAGGTAATTGGAATGGTGCTCCGGGGTGAACGGGAAGCCTATGGCTTGAGGGCCATCACGGGTGATCCGCATCGAGCTGGTCAACCCGTACCGCTCGTTGTCGATGATCCCATCGCCGAACCCCGTACCGTTCCATGCCGGCATGGCGTTGCCTGCAGGGTCGTCCGTATCGTTGGCATCCAGTAGCGGCCCCTTCAGCACGATCATGCCGAAGGCCGGTGGTTGTTCTCCATAGCCCGGGGCACGAGGGCTGCACGTCCTGTCGTCGTCGCTCCAGTTGTAGACGTATACCATGGAGCGCCCGGCATCGGTACCGATGAAGTCATCATCGGAGCAGCCAAGGTCGAAGTCGTTGAAGAGACCGAAGTAGCAGTCCTTCAATGCTCCACTGCTGCGGTTGATGAGGCGATAGCGCACGAAGACCGTTTGGTCAATGGCTTCCAGAGCGGAGCGATAGACAAAGGGTGTCATATGCACCTCCATGCCGATCGGGAGCCCGCCAGACCCCGTATGCGCTTCCAGCTTATCGTTGAAGATGGCAAAAAGGGCGGCGTCGCCGGGCAGGCATGGCACGTCGCCGTCATTCGGGTCATAGCGGCCGTCCGCACCGTTCGTTCCATTGGGGTTGTCGAAGTACGGGGCGAGATCCGCGGCTTGTCCTTCGGCCGGATCCCCATGGGCGGGCCATTGGAAAAAGACCGGTGGTGTGGTATAGCCGGGGAAGAGGACATCTGCATCGCAGCCGGAATTCCTCAAGCACTGATGATAGGCCAGATGTCGCTCCACGTCGGCGCGGTATATGGGCCAGAGCATATCATATCGGGCTGAAACGGCTGGTGTGATAGAGGCTTGGCCCTCTACCGATAGTGGCCCCGGGAACCAGTCCTGTCCTCCTGCGTCATACAGTTGCGCTGCGACGTGGAGCATACCGGACCCGTCCACTCCGGCCACCCAAAGGCCGGCGGAGAACAGGGCTGAGGGCCCGTTCCCATCGGGTTGCCGTGGGACCTGGAAGTGTGGCGTGATGTTCTGGCGCTCTTCCGCGATCAAGCCGTTGGAATAGAAAAGAGCGCTCACATTGTTATGCTCCAGCACGGCCTGACCCTGTGGTAAAGCTGTAAGAGGCAGCGACAACGGGATGATGATAGCGTATGCGTAGCGCATGGTCATGGAGGTGTTCGTTGGTGCAATGAACATAGGGGAGGTGGGTGGCCTTGCGCCTATTCCCAACAGGGTATGGTCCTGCCCCAACGGTGAGCGGTGCGCACCGGCCCATGAGCGGCTATGTGAGATCCCTGACACTATGGCAAGTCTCTCGGTCCAGTCATAAAATAGGTTCCAACCGAGCGCAGGCCGGAGCATCCATACGGATGTCCAATTCCCAATGATCAACGTTCAATGCGCGGTCCAGCCATTTTGAGCGTTGGACGTTCAGCGTTGATCATTGATCATTCGTCATGCCAGGCCGGACCTGGGAAGACGTGAAGCGGTCCGTGTACCTTCGCGTCGTGATCGAACACCGCGGCACCCTCATCAGCGAGGAACTTTTCGAGAAACGGTTCGTCTGTGACCTCAACGCCTGCAAGGGCGCGTGCTGTGAGCAGGGCGACAGCGGCGCCCCTCTTCTTCCGGAAGAAGCGAAGCTGATCGACAGGCACTACGCGGCCATCGAGCCGTACATGACCGCCCGCGGCAGGAAGAGCGTGAAGGACCAGGGCTGCACCAGCATCGTGGACATGGACGGTGAGCTGGTGACACCGCTGGTGCAGGAGTATGCCGAGTGCGTTTACGCCCGGAAGGACACCACGGGAAAGTGGAAGTGCGGCATCGAAAAGGCCTACCACGATGGCAAGGTCCCCTTCAACAAGCCGATCAGCTGCCACCTGTACCCCATCCGCGTGGAGAAGCTGAAGTTCCACGACGGCCTCAACTACAACCAGTGGGACATCTGCGCGCCGGCCTGCGCCTGTGGGGCCAAGCTGGACGTGCCCGTGTTCCGCTTCCTCAAGAACGCGTTGACCCGGGCCTATGGCGCCGACTGGTACGACGAACTGGAGCTGGTCTACACCGAGTGGCTGAAGCAGCCCCGGCGCAGGCGTTGAGCGCTCCGCCGGACCGCTGGTGATCCCCCGCTTCGGGAGCGCCGTGTTCCATCGAACATCCCTGCCACCTCCGTCCAGGTGGCGGCCCTCTTTCGGGCACTTGCGCGCCGCTGCCCGGCGGAAGCTCCCGTGAACGCTTGCCATGCGCTCGGTGGCGGATCGGAAAGGCCTGCGATCGCTGTGGTCCGTGAGGAGGGACTTCGCGTATCGCCCTAGAGCCGCGCGGTCCGGAGGTTATCGACCGATCGTGAAGATCTTTCCCTTGCACAGGTCGCGATCATGTCCCTCCCGCGCCGATCGTAAGGAACCGGGCCGTGTTAAAAACTATGGAAACATACCCTCCTCCCACACTTGCTGAAGGTCCCCGTTGCGACCACTTTTGTGATCCGACGACGACGCTTTCCCGCCCCTTGGGATCGACGCCGGCGGGCCAACGACAAGTCCGAACTCCCTGGTATGGAGGGCCTGCTCTCCCAGCCTTTCCGTCCCCAACAGAAACCACTACAGATGAGCAACACGATCCACAACACCGACACCCAAATGAGCCTGGACGATGTGCTGCCTGCCAACGTGGAAGCGAACAACGAACCGCTGCTGAAGGAGAACAAGGACCGCTTCGTCGTGTTCCCCATCCAGCACAACGACATCTGGCAGTTCTATAAGAAGCACGAGGCCAGCTTCTGGACCGCGGAGGAGATCGACCTGCACGCCGACCTGGCCGACTGGAACGACAAGCTGAACGACGATGAGCGCTACTTCATCAAGCACGTGCTCGCCTTCTTCGCCGCCAGCGACGGCATCGTGAACGAGAACCTCGCGGAGAACTTCCTGCACGAGGTGCAGTACACGGAGGCCCGCTTCTTCTATGGCTTCCAGATCGCGATCGAGAACATCCACAGCGAGACGTACAGCCTGCTGATCGACACCTACATCAAGGACCCGATCGAGAAGGACCGCCTGTTGCACGCCATCGACACGGTGGATTGCGTGAAGAAGAAGGCCGAATGGGCCCTGCGCTGGATCGACAAGGGCAATTTCGCCGAGCGCCTGGTGGCCTTCGCGGCCGTGGAAGGCATCTTCTTCAGCGGCAGCTTCTGCAGCATCTTCTGGCTGAAGAAGCGCGGCCTGATGCCCGGCCTCACCTTCAGCAACGAGCTCATCAGCCGCGACGAGGGCCTGCACTGCGATTTCGCGTGCCTGCTCTACACCAAGCACCTGATCAACAAGCTGCCGAAGAAGACGGTGGAGAAGATCGATCACCGACGCGGTGGCCATCGAGAAGGAGTTCGTGACCGACGCCCTGCCGGTGAACCTGATCGGGATGAACGCCAAGCTGATGCAGCAGTACATCGAGTTCGTGGCCGACCGCCTGCTGGTGGAACTGGGCAACGAGAAGGTATACAACGCCACCAACCCCTTCGACTTCATGGAGATGATCTCGCTCCAGGGCAAGACCAACTTCTTCGAGAAGCGCGTGGGCGAATACCAGAAGGCCGGCGTGATGAACAACAGCAAGGAAGGGAACAAATTCTCCTTGGATGCGGACTTCTAAGCCGGGTACAAGGTCTTGGGTCTCAGGTCCTAGGTCTTAGGCCTATCCCATGGTCCGGCCTAAGACCTAGGACCTGGGACCCAAGACCAAGAACGGCGAAGCCGGGAACCTTGGACCCTCAAGCCCGATCCAACAACGCCCCGTTGACGATCGACCTGAACGAACGATAGCGAAGACCCCGACGACGAAAGAACTTAGAGACCCCACCCCTGACGGTGAACGCGTCAATGGGAGGGCCAACAGATAAGCCCGAGGCGAGGCGGGAGCCGGACCGGAGGATCAACAACCAACCCGACGAAAGAGGAACAAGGACCATGTACGTTATCAAGCGCGACGGACGCCGGGAGGCGGTGAAATTCGACAAGATCGACCGCCCGTGTGAAGAAGCTCTGCTACGGGCTCGACCCCATCGTGGACGCCACCCAGGTGACCCTGAAGGTGATCGATGGCATCTACGACGGTGTCACTACCACTGAACTGGACAACCTCACCGCCGAGGTGGCCGCCACCATGACGGTGAAGCACCCGGACTATGCCCAGCTCGCCAGCCGCATCGCGGTGAGCAACCTCCACAAGAACACCAAGAAGTCCTTCAGCGAGACCATGAAGGACCTCTACCACTACATCGACCCGAAGACCGGCGAGAAGGCCGCCCTGATCGCCGACGACGTGCACAAGATCATCCAGGAGAACGCGGAGCACCTGGACAGCAGCATCATCTACGACCGCGATTTCACCTACGACTTCTTCGGTTTCAAGACCCTCGAACGCAGCTACCTGCTCCGCATCGACGGCCGGGTGGCCGAGCGCCCGCAGCACATGCTGATGCGCGTGGCCGTGGGCATCCACAAGAACGACCTGGAGGCGGCCATCGCCACCTACAACAGCCTCAGCGAAGGCTGGTACACCCACGCCACGCCCACGCTCTTCAACGCCGGCACGCCCAAGCCGCAGATGAGCAGCTGCTTCCTGCTGCAACTGAAGGAGGACAGCATCAGCGGCATCTACGACACGCTGAAGCAGTGCGCCCAGATCAGCCAGAGCGCCGGCGGCATCGGCCTCAGCATCCACAACCTGCGCGCGAAGGGCAGCTACATCAAGGGCACCAACGGCACCAGCAACGGCATCGTGCCCATGCTGCGCGTGTTCAACGACACCGCCCGCTACGTCGATCAAGGCGGCGGCAAGCGCAAGGGCTCTTTCGCCATCTATCTGGAGCCCTGGCATGCGGACATCGAGGACTTCCTGGATCTGCGCAAGAACCACGGCAAGGAGGAGATGCGCACCCGCGACCTCTTCCTCAGCCTGTGGATCCCCGACCTCTTCATGAAGCGCGTAGAGCAGAACGGCGACTGGACGCTGATGTGCCCCAACGAATGTCCCGGTCTCAGCGACACCTTCGGCGAGAAGTTCGAGGCCCTGTACGAGAAGTACGAGGCCGAGGGCCGTGGCCGCCGCACCGTGAAGGCGCAGGACCTCTGGTTCCACGTGCTGGAAAGCCAGATCGAGACCGGCACGCCCTACATCCTCTTCAAGGACAGCGCCAACCGCAAGAGCAACCAGCAGAACCTGGGCACCATCAAGAGCAGCAACCTCTGCACGGAGATCATCGAGTACACCAGCCCCGACGAGGTGGCCGTGTGCAACCTCGGCTCCATCGCGCTGCCCAAGTTCGTGGAGAAGGGCCGCTTCAACCATCAGCGCCTTTTCGAGGTCACCTATGAGCTGACCAAGAACCTCAACCGGGTGATCGACCAGAACTACTACCCGATCCCCGAGGCGCGCCGCAGCAACATGCGCCACCGCCCCATCGGGATCGGCGTGCAGGGCCTGGCGGATGCGTTCATCCTGATGCGCCACCCGTTCGACAGCGTGGAGGCCAAGGTGCTCAACCGCGAGATCTTCGAAACGATCTATTACGCGGCCGTCACCGCCAGCAAGGATCTCGCGATCGAGGAAGGTCCGTACGAGAGCTATGCCGGCAGTCCCATCAGCAAGGGCCAGTTCCAGTTCGACCTGTGGGGCGTGAAGCCGAGCGACCGCTGGGAATGGGACGTGCTGCGCGAGGAGGTGAAGAAGCACGGCGTGCGCAACAGCCTGCTGCTCGCCCCGATGCCGACCGCCAGCACCGCGCAGATCCTCGGCAACAACGAGTGCTTCGAGCCTTACACGAGCAACCTCTACACGCGCCGCGTGCTCAGCGGGGAGTTCATCGTGGTGAACAAGTACCTGCTGCGCGATCTCGTGAAGCTCGGCCTCTGGAGCGAGGAGCTCAAGAACAAGATCGATCGCCAGCAATGGCAGCGTGCAGCACATCCCGGAGATCCCGCAGAACCTGAAGGACCTCTACAAGACGTGCTGGGAGATCAGCCAGAAGGCGATCATCGACATGAGCGCGGACCGCGGGGCCTTCATCTGCCAGAGCCAGAGCCTGAACATCTTCATGGAGAACCCCAACTTCGCGAAGCTCACCAGCATGCACTTCTACAGCTGGAAAGCGGGCCTGAAGACGGGCATGTACTACCTGCGCACCAAGGCCGCCACCGACGCCATCAAGTTCACGCTGGACAAGAGCAAGCTGGCCCAGCCCGCCGCTGCAGAACCGGCTGTCGCCTTGGGCCAGCCGAAGGGTGCACCGGTGACCGCCGAAGCCGTGGCCGCTGCCCAGGCCGTAAGCGTGACGATGACCGCCGATGCCGCCGCTCAGATCGCGTGCTCGCTGGACGATCCGGACAGCTGCGAGATGTGTTCGGGGTAGGAGAGAATGGACACGATGAGAAGAGCGGCTTGATAGGCCGCTCTTTTTCATTCCATACGCATGCGGGCGCCAGAAAAATGATCCACGATCTTCGGTGCCCGATGTCCACTACCACGCTCTATCGCCCCGTTGGTCCGAAGGAACTGGAACTGATCGAAGCTTCAGGTTGGAAGGCTTTCCCTCCACGACTTCCGGAGCAACCCATCTTTTATCCTGTGACCAACCTAGCATACGCCCGGCAGATCACGCAGGAATGGAATGTTCCCGCCATTGGCGTGGGGCATGTGGTGAGCTTTGCCGTGGACAGCAATTACCTGCGGAAATTCCCCGTGGAGAATGTCGGCGGCCGCATCCACGATGAACTGTGGGTACCGGCCGAGGAACTGGATGAGTTTAACGCGCATATCGTGGGGTCTATCGAGCTGATCGAAACGCATCGGTAGGCTCGGCTTCTGGGGCGCGCTGCGCGCCGTGTGTGCGAATGGGATCGGCAAGCGTTACGCTACCGCGCCGATTGCCGAACGTAATGAAGTGGGCATGTCCTTGTTGGAACTTCCAGCTTTCACTCATGGATGGAAAGTACGGGCCGGCACGAGCGTGGATGCGCGCGCCAGTAAAAATGTCCGGCAGGAGGATCCGCGCTCGCAATGGAAAAAGTAAGATCGGCGGTCATCCGTCCTCTCCGGCATGATCACGATCATCGGCGCCGGCATGGGTGGCCTCACCCTCGCGCGCATCCTGCACCTGCACAGCATCCCCTGCATTGTCCTGGATGCGGATGTTTCCCCCACGTCGCGCCACCAAGGCGGCATGCTCGACATCCACGAGGATACCGGCCAAGCCGCGCTCCAGCGCGCAGGCCTGCATGCGGCGTTCCTGGAGCGCGTGCTCCCCGGCGGCGAGGCGACGCGCATTTCCGATAGGACCGGCACCATCCTCCTGGACGAAGAAAGCGCTGGCGGCCGGCCGGAGATCGAGCGCGGGGCTTTGCGCGCATTGCTCATCGATGCGTTGCCCGCGGGCATGATCCGGTGGAACAGCAAGGTGACACAGGCCGCTCGCAGCGGTGAAGGTTTCGCGCTCACCTTCACCGATGGGCACGTGGAGCAGGCAACGACCTTGATCGGTGCGGATGGCGCCTGGTCCAAGGTGAGGCCGCTCGTTTCCGCGGCCAGACTGGCCTACACGGGCATCAGCTTCGTGGAGCTGCGGTACCGCCAAGGAGAGGCCGGCCATGCGGAAGCCGCACGCTTGGTAGGCGCCGGGCTGGCGTTCGCGCTATCGGATGAACGCGGGTTCCTCGGCCACCGTGAGCCAAGCGGCGAGTACCACCTCTACGTGGAGTTGCGCGTGCCCGAGGACTGGCACAAGCAGGTGGTTACCGCGGAGGTGCTCCAGCCTTTCTTCACCGATTGGAGCGCGGACCATCAGGCCCTCCTTTCGGCGTCGCAAGGTCCCTTGTTGGTGCGTCCCATCCATGCCTTGCCGGTGGGTCATCGCTGGGCCCGCACACCGGGCGTGACGTTGGTCGGTGATGCGGCCCACCTGATGTCGCCGTTCGCCGGTGAAGGCGTCAACCTAGCCATGGCCGATGCCATGGACCTGGCCGATGCGATCATCGCGCATCCCGATGATCCAAGCGCCGCCTTTGCCAGTTATGAGGCCCGCATGTTCCCGCGGGCGGAGGAGATGGCTGCAGGTTCGGCCGAGAACCTGGCCCTGAGCTTCGCCGCTGACACACCGAAAGGCCTGCTCGCGCTCTTCGCGGGCTTTGGTGACCGTCGATCCTGATCGTGTGCCGCCATTCCTGTTCAGATGTTCCGCAATGACCGGGCATGCGGGGAGAAGATCGTTCCTTTGGGGATCCATAGCGCGGCCATGAAGGAGATCAAGGAGTTCTGGAAGACCTACTACCCCTACTTCCTGGACATCTGGCAATACCTGGTCATCATCGTGGGTTTCATCATCGCGGCGTTGATCTGGTTGTGAGGTGATGCAAGCCACGACGTTGCGGGCCTGACAGGAGGAAGCCCCCGGCATTGCCGGGGGCTTCCTCCTTGGAATGATCGTTCAGGCTCGTGCTCAGTGCTGGATCACCAACCGCTTGGTGATCACCCGATCACCGGCCGTCAGGTTCACCAGGTACAGCCCGCTGGCCAGGTCCTTGTTCAAGGACAGCACCGTGTTCAGGCTCGTCCCGTTCACGGCCACCGTGGTGCCCAGCACCCGCTCACCGAACATGTTCACCACGTCCACCGTCACCTTCCCGTTGGTCCCTTCCAGCTGGCCCATGCTCAGGTACAGCTCATCCCCTCGGTTCGGGTTCGGCCACAGCAGCAGGTCGCTCGGGCTGGTGCCCGCCACTTCCTCCATCCGCGCGTTGCTCGTGGCGAAGGAGATCTGGCAGGTCGCCCCCACCGGGCAGTAGCTCACCCCGCCGTCCATGCTCGCCTGCACCGTCACGTCGTAGGTCGCTCCCAACCGGAAGGGCATGTTCGAGTAGATCGACCATCGGGTAGGTGCTCTGCACGATGTCGAAGTGCTGGCCCTCGCCCGTGTTCTCGAAGTGGAACTTGTACCGGTTCGCAGACACGTACGTGTTGGTCGCAGCGATGTAGCGCCGCACCGGCTTCGCATAGATCGCGTTGCTCCCGTTGGTGCGAAGGCCCGTCACACCGCAGCTCAGGTTCGACCCGGGGAGGTTCTCCAGTTGCGTGGTGTGGCATTCCGCCGCAACAGGGTCCACTTTCAGGCGGCACGCCGGACCGAAGGGCAGGTTGACCCCTTCCACACGGCCACGTACCCGCACGTTCAGCAGGGTGTTGGCCGGCAGCGGGTTCACCGACCAGGAGGCCAGGCCCAGCTTGGCCGCACGGGTGGCATCTGCGGGCGCGTAGCCACCGCTGGTGGCGTGCGGACGCAGGATGTGGCGGCTGTAGCTCCCGTTGGGATCGAAGAACCAGAACTCGTAGCCGCTGGTGGTCTGATCGCCCACGCCCCACTTGGCGCTTACCAAGGGGTTCACGTTGCAGATGATCATCTCGTTGGCCAGGCGCTCCACGTTGTCGCACTGCGCCGCCGTCAACCCATCGGTGCCCACCGGCGTGGTGAAGCCCTCAGGGCTCTCGCTCACGCTGGTGAAGCCACCTCCGTTGCCCCAGTTGTCGATCACCCGCTTCCCGTTGTGGTCATACAGCACGTAACCGCCGTCGGCGCCCATCCCGTTGTTGCCGCTATCCAGCACCCGCAGGGTGAAGTGCCCTGCATCGGGGATCGTCACCGGCGTGGTCACTTCCATGGGGCCCGAGGATCCGTACGGGCCATCGCTGGCGATCACCTCATTGGTGTTCAGGTCGCGGATTCTCCCAGCTGGTCTCCGTGCCATGGTCGGTCTTCAGCTTCAGGCTCCAGGTGTGCATGGCAACGGGCGTGCCCACGCAGGTGCAGGAAGCGTTCAGCACGTCGTTGATCGTTGCTGGGTCGCCATCATCGCAGGGCGAGCCTTCGCTGCCGGCCATGTCCGGGCAGGTATCCACGCAATCCGCGATGCCATCACCGTCGCTATCCGTATCCGCCACACCACAACCGCATGCGCCCGGTGATTGCTTGCTGCCGTCCTGCGGACAATCATCGCCCGGCTCGGCCACATAACCCTCCGGCTGGCCGCAGCTCAGCATCGTGTTGTCAGGATCGCCGAAACCGTCCGCATCCGCATCGAGATACCACACGGTAGCCTGCTCCACCACCACGTCGATGGAACGCTGGGCATTGCTGCAGGTGTTCGTGGCCGTCACGGAATAGCTGCCGGAGACCGCATCGCTCACCACGACCGCCTGTGCCTGTGGATCGGGAGCGATAACACCGGCACCTGTCCAATGGAGATCGATCGGTGTTTCACCCGAGAGCACATCGGCATCCAGCTCCAATCCGGAAAGGCTGCACACCGGCGCATTGCTGCTGATCGGGCCGAGCACCACCGGATCGCACGCGGTGACCACCGGGACCGTGTTCGAATTGTTGCTCACGCAGGAGCCGACCACGGCACGCACGCGGTAGTAATAGGTCTGCCCGAGCGTCAGGCCGGTAACGGGCTGCGAGGTGCCGCCCACCGCCAGTGACGCGTAGCCGGTGACGAACGAGGGCGTGATGCTCGGCACCACGCAGGTGTGGCTGCCGAGCACCGTCACGTTGTTGTTGGCGCCGAGACTGGTCCATTCCGTGGCGAGCGTGGGAAAACCACTGGCCGGGTTCACGGTCACGCCGGAGGTCACCGTGCTCTTGCGTACCAAGGTGCTGTTCATGGTGGAGTTGCCACCTCCGGTCCAAGCCGTGCCGGGGTCCTCGCCGATGCGGCCGAAGATGTCCACGTACGCATTGGTGGAAATGCGGCGCAGCGCGATCGCGTCGTTGCCGTTGAAGTCCAGCGACGAGCTGCTGCCGGCCGCGTTGCCCTGCCAGGCAGTGGCCTGATTGTGCTTGTACACCGCCACTGCACCCACGGCGAGCGTGCCCGATAGGGCGATGTTCGCCGGTGTGGTGCTGCCGTTGGTGAAACGCTGCAATTGATAGTCGGAGAGGTCCACCGGAGCGGCCGTGCCGTTGTAGATCTCCACGTATTTCTCGTTGCCGGTGGTGGCTTCGATGTACTCGGAAATGAAGAGGTCCGTCGCGTAGCTCTCCTCCGCGAAGGTGGGGCGCGTGCTCACATCCAGCAGGTAGCCGGTGGCTCCGGGAACAGCTTCCCATTCCGCGGTGAACCCCGTGCTGAAGATGCCGGAGGCGGCATTGGCCGCGGTGGCCGCGATGGCAGCCGTGGTGAAGCTGCCCTGCGCGCCATATCCATGGCCACCATCGTTCGTGGCGAAGGCTTTGAAGTAGTAGGTCGTGCAGGGTTGCAGGTCTGAGAGGTCGGCGCTGAACGTGCCATCGCCCATGTCCGTGGCGGGTACTTGTGTTCCGGTGCCGCTGGCGAAGCCGTTCGTGGTGCTGAACTCCAGGCCGAGGCCGATCACGCTGCTGCATCCCTCCGTGATCACGGAGCCGCTGATGGTGGCCGCATCCATCGCGATGGCGGTGGCCGTACCGGTGACCACTTCAGGCACTGCATCGATCCCGCTTCCGGTCACGGCAACACCGATCATCGCTGCGCCACCGCCGCTCACCGGGATGGTGCCTGCATAGGAGCCTACGGCCGTGGGCACGAAACGCACGTTCACCGAATAGGTGAAGGCGCCACCCGGCTGCGGGATCGTAAGGGTGGGCAGTAGATCGCTGCCGTCGAAGAACAGGAACCCATCGAGCGGTCCAACGGTCACATCCGCAGTGGAGAGGTTGGTGCCGGTGATGTCGAAGGCGAACGTGCTCCCATTGCTGTTGATGCAGGTGGCGCCGAAGTCCTCCAGCGTGGTGGCGTTCAGCACCGGCTGCACGCCGTTGCCGTCGAGCATCACCGTGATCGTGGGCGCTGAAGCACCTGCAATGGTGATGGATCCGGTGCGCGTACCGATCGCCTGCGGCGTAGAGCGCACGTATGCGGTTGCCGCCGCCAGCGTGGCCGAGGCATACGGGATGCTTGCGGCCGGTCCCCAGTTCGCATCATCCGTGGAGACCTCGAAATCCGCGTTCGTGGAGGTCAGCGTGATCGTGCCTGGCGCATTGGCCAGGTCGGTACCCGAAACCGTGAAGGACCGCGAGGCGGATGCTGTTCCGATGATCCCATCAGCGAACGAAAGCGACGACACACTGGCGTTGAGCAGTGCCGCGCCGGCCACCGTGCCGAAGCCGCTCACGGCCACGCTGGGCGGGCTGGTGAAGGAACCGCCGCTCAATGTCACGTTGCCGGACTTCGCGCCCGCGCTACCGGGAGTGAAGCGCACGTAGACCGGTATATCGCTCAACGCGCCACCCGTGTAGGCGAGCGTTGCTGAAGGTCCCCAGTCCGCGTCGTTGTCCGATACTTCGAAATCCGGCCCGGGGGCCGTCACCGTGATCGTGCCGGAAGCGGGCAACAGGCCATTGCCGGATAGGGTAAAGGATCGCGCGGTCGTCGGCGTGCCCACGTTCGCGTTGCCGAAAGCCAAGGAGGCCTCAGAGGTGATGAGGCTGTTAGTGGCCGTGCCGGACACGGCGACCGTAGCGGTCGCTCCGCCTCTGCTGATGGTGATGTCGCCGGACTTCGCACCGGGCGTCTGCGGGAAGAACCGCACATACAGCGTGGTGCTGGTGAGCGTGGCGCTGGTGTAGTCCACGGTCGTGCTGCTGTTCCAGGTGCTACCGTCGTTGGACACTTGGAAGTCGGCCGAGGGTGCGGTGACCGTGATCGTGCCGGGAGCACCGGTCAGATCGGCGCCGCTTAAGGTGAAGGTCTTCTGGGTGGTGCTGCCTACGAGCTGCGAGCCGAAGGTGCTTATCGCGCTGGCGGTGAGGGAGGGAGGTGGGATACCGATCCAGGTGAGCGTCAGGTCATCGATGCCCAGGCCATGGTCGCTGCCGGTATTGTCGATCTGCGTCCAACGCAGGGCCAGGTAACTGTTGGCGGGAAGGGAGGCAACGAGCAGGGTGGCCGGTTTCAGCGTGCGGTTCGCGCTGTTGTTCCCATCGATGGCATTGCTGCCCGTCAGGTTCGGGCTGGTGAAGTTCAATCCCGGCACGGCCGTCCAGGTGCCCGTGTTCCCGATGGTGATGGCCGAGGAGGAGACCTGATAATGGAAAGGGAGCACGTCCGCTGAGGTCTTGGCGGACCTCCATTGCTCGCCAGTGAACGTCAATTGGATGTTGGTGAGCGCTCGGGACGTGGTGTTGCGGAGCACGACACCGTAGTAGAAGGTGCCGGTAGAGCTGGAGCCCATCGAACCCAAGGCACGGTCGGGATCGACCGGAGGGACCGAAGTTGTACAGGCCGCCGGAGTTGCTGGAACCCGTGCCCACCACTAGCGGTGAGCGGGTGGAGCTCCAATCGGTCGGCAAGGTCGTGCCGGTGGCACCCATGTTGTTGAAATTCTGAGTGTACGAGCCGCTGAGGTCCATGGCCACTTGGGCACGCGACCCTACGGAGAGGAGCATCGCGGCCACAAGCCAGGGCCACGCATATCGTAAGTTGTGCGGGAGCTTCATGTCGGGTAAGGGTTCGTTCGGGGCAGCAAGGTTCCCTCGCGCACATTGGCTTGGATCGTCCCTGGATCTATGCGTTCCTTAAGGTTCATGCGCGGTGTTTCCCCAATGCGAACGCCTCCTGACAACGGAGCGTCCGCGATCAAGTGCTCGCAGTGCAGGTGCTCAAGTGCTCCCTCGGGAAAGTCGCCTGGGGAACGTGCTTCCTCTTGGTCCGGTCCTTACTGCGAAGAAGAGGTGCATTACAAGGACCGCATCCATGGTCCCACGCACACATGCGATCCGCGGCCTTCAGGCTGACGTCCAGCAACTATCTACACCCTCATGCGCTGCGCGGCGGCGCAGTAACGTTCGTCCAGTGGATGTGTCTGAACGGGCTGCCTCATTCATCATCCACATCGGCTACACCTCCGCTCAGGATGAACTTCATCACTTCAGCGGCCTTAGCATCCAGGGGAGTGACCGCACTGGCAGGCACCACGAACAAGCGCCCGCTCCAGGCGAAACTGTGCGGGATGTACACCGCGACCTTGTCGCCCGGAATCCCCAGATGGCCCAGGTCGCTCTGCGTCATGAAGCCGATCTGTTCCAGGCCGGAACCGTCCAGCGGCCGCACCAGCACCGGTCGGTCGAACTTGCGCTTGCTGCCCACCAGCCCTTCCATCAGGTCCTTCAAGGTGTCGTAGACCGTTTTCAGGAAGGGGATGCGCCGCAACAGGTCGTCACCCAGTTCTGCCAGGCGCTGGTAGAGGAAGGTGGAGCCCATCCAGCCCATGATGGTGATGCCGGAGAGCAGGATCAACAGGCCAAGGCCTGGGACGTCTACGGGGATGATCCGGTCCAGCCAGGCCAGCACCTTGTAGGCCACCACCACCATCACCGCGATGGGGACGGTGAGCAGCAGCCCGCGGAAGAAATAACCGAGCACGATGTTCAGGAGACGGCGACGCTGCATACGTCAAAAGTAACCGTGCCGCCCGCGTTCGGCGTCGGGCTCATCCACGCCGAGCTCCGCCTGCACCTTCTTCGACAGCGTGCCCCGCACCAGCTCATAGCTGTGGTCCACCAGTTCGCGGATGAGCGGCTTGGGCACATCGCCCCGCGTGCTCACGGTGTTCCAGTGCCGCTTGTTCATGTGATAGCCCGGGATGATGCCCGGATGCTGCTCACGCAGTTCCGCCGCGCGTTCGGGATCGCACTTCAGGTTCACGCTGCCCGGGTCGTCCAGGCTGGTGAGCGCGAATACCTTGCCCGCCACGCGGAACACGAGCGTGTGCGGCCCGAAGGGCGTGTCCTCCGTTACGCCTGGTTTCGCCAGGCAGTACGCGCGGAGGTCGTCCAGCATCATGGCAGCACGGCATACAGGACGGGCCTGCTCGGTGCGGCATCGTTGATGAAATGCGGCAGCTGCAGTTCCAGCATGAACCGGCCGTCGCGCACCTCGTCCGGCACGAAGATCATCTCCGTGATGGTGCGCGTGCGGTCGACCTTGTTCGGCAGGTCCCAGAACGCGTGGTGCGCGGAGAGCTTCCCTTCGTCGCGTTCGCGGTCCACGCTGGGCAGGTCAATCAGCAGGTGCTTTACGCCGATGCTGTGCAGCCACATGCATGCCTGCGCCTCGATGTACGCGGGGTTGGTGCCCGACCAGTCGCGCATGGTCTTGGCCGGATCGTTGGGCAGTGTGCGGAGCACGAGCGCTTCGGGCACCTGCTCATCGATGGCGCCGCGCAGTTGCTCCAGCGTGATCACCTGGTCCGTGGCCCCATCCGCCACGCGGCGCGGCTGCGGCAGCACGCTCACCAGTTGCGCCGTGAAGAAATACCGCTGCAACGCATTGCCCACGGGATGCACCTCCGGGGTGATGTGGCCCACCGTCTCGGTATGCGTGCCGTGCCCGTGCGGATTGAAATGCACGTCGCGGAAGTTCACCGGCGCGCCCTGTGCCACCGCGAACACTTTGTCGCCATCGCGTACGGGCTCTATGCGCGGCGCACCCACGTGCCATGCGCGCGGGCCGGGTGCGCCCGGGTCCAGCGGGATGGATAGGTCGATCGGATCGTTCAGTGCGATCCGGTAGGTGCGGCCACGGTGGGAAATCTCGGCGATCATTCGGTGAGGAAAAGGTCCGAAGCGATGCGATCGGCGAAGTTTCTTCCCTTGCGCGTCAAAAGCAAGCGTTCTTCTTGGATAAGGAGGTCGCCGCTGCGGACATACTGCGCCGCGATCTCCGCTTGCGCGGTGGACAGCTCTCCGCCCAGCGCGCGCAGGTCAACGCCCCAGGTGGTGCGCAGTCCCGTGAGGATGCGTTCGTTCATGCGCTGCGCCGGTGTGAGCACCTCTTCTTCCCAGTACTCATCGCCCCGCTCGATCGCGTCCGCGTAGCGCAGGTTGTTCGCCACGTTCCATCGCCGCCTGGAACCATCGAAGGAGTGCGCGGACGGGCCGATGCCCAGGTAGGGCACGCCTTTCCAGTAGTTGCTGTTGTGCTGCGCGAAATGCCCCGGCCGCCCGAAGTTGCTGATCTCGTACTGCTCCACACCGGCCGCTTCCATGCGCGCGATCGCGTGTTCGAACTGCGCGGCCTGCTCCTCATCATGCGCCGGGCGGACGAGCCCTTTCGCCACCTGTTTGTGCAGGGCGGTCCGCTCCTCGATGGTGAGGCAGTAGGCCGAAAGGTGCGGCAGGCCATGGTCCAGCGCGATACGCAGTTGCTCGTCCCATTCGGCGATCGTCATCCCCGGCAGGCCGTAGATAAGGTCGATGGTCCAGGAGGTGAAACCCGCCTTCGCGATGAGGCCGAGGCTGCGCAGGGCCTGTTGCGCGTCGTGCGCGCGGCCCATCCACTTCAGGCGGTCATCGCGGAAACTTTGCGTGCCCAGGCTGATCCGCGTGATCCCGGCCGCTCGCCATTCCAGCAGCCGTTCTTGGGTGATGTCATCCGGGTTCGCTTCCAAGGTCACCTCCGCACCGGAGGCGATGCCCTGCGCTTGCGCGATATCCAGGAAGGCCCGTAGTTCCTCCGTAGTGAGCAGGCTGGGTGTGCCGCCCCCGAAATAGACCGTGCCGAATGGCCCGTTGGCTTCCGGAACCCGCTCCCGCAGCTCGCGCTGCATCGCACCGAGCACGCGCGCACGCGCGCCCATCGACGTACTGAAATGGAAATCGCAGTAGACGCAAGCCTTGCGGCAGAAGGGGATGTGCAGATAGAGGCCGCTCACCTGGCGAAGTTCGGCATGTTCATGTGCCCATGTGATCATGGGGATCCGACGTATCCACCGCGGTTGCGATGCTGGTTACTGAGCGCAAGTTCTCGCAGCGCTTCCGAAGATGGATCAGCCGGTGAATGGCCACATGAGCACATGGGACCATGTGATCTCAGGCGTTCAGCGTGATGCGGAACGTGGTGCCCTTGCCGGGTGCGGAGCGCTTCACCACGATCCGGCCGCCGTGGTACTGCTCGATGATGCGCTTGCTCAACGAAAGGCCCAGGCCCCAGCCGCGTTTCTTGGTGGTGAAGCCCGGCTGGAACACGCGCCGGAACTGTTTCGCGGGGATGCCCTTGCCGGTATCGGTCACGTCCACGTGTACGAGTTCCGCTTCCTGCGACAGCTCGATGGTGATGGCCCCGTCCCCTTCCATGGCGTCCACGGCGTTGCGGATCAGGTTCTCCAGCACCCAGCTGAAGAGCGCGCGGTTCAGCGGTACTTCCAGTTCGGTGTCCGGAGGCGTTGCCACGCTGATCTGCACGCGGCCCGGCAAGCGCGGACGCAGGTAGAGCACCGTGGCGCGGAGGGTGTGGTACAGCTTCTCCGGCGTCAGCGCGGGCGCGGACCCGATCTTGCTGAACCGTTCGGTGATCACCTCCAGCCGGTCCACGTCCTTGCGCATCTCGGTGATCGCGGAGGGGTCCGTCCCATTGCCCTTGAGGATCTCGATCCAGGCCATCAGCGAACTGAGCGGCGTGCCCAGCTGGTGCGCGGTCTCCTTGGCCATGCCCACCCACACCTGGTTCTGTTCCGCGTTGCGGGATATGCTGAAGAGCGCATAGCTCACCAGCAGGAACAGGCCGATGATGCCGAACATGATGAACGGATAGTAGCGGAGCTGTTTCACCGTGTCGCTCTCGTCGTAGAAGATGTAGTTGCGGCCCCGCCCGGCCAGGGTGATCTCGATGGGTGCGTTGGCCTGCGCCATCTCCGCAATGCGCTGTTGGAGCGACACGCTGTCGGCCACGATCGTCGTGTCGATGTTGCTCAGCTCGATCACATGCGCCTTCGTGCTGTCGGTGAAGATCACCGGCAGGTTGGCGCTGCTCATCACCGTTTCGCTGATGAAGCTCCGGATGATGTTGTCCATCACCTGCTCCAGCTCGGTCACGATGCGCGAATCCTTGTAGTAGAGGTATTGCTTGTCGTTGATGCCGAGCGCGATGGGGATCGGCTCATGCGCGGCGCCCATCGCCTTCACCTCCTTCCGCAGGGCGGTGCTGTCCGTGGTGATCGACGGGTCCAGGTTGCGGTATTGCGCCACGCGCCCGGCGGCGTTGGTGATGATCACCGGGATGGTGGTGTTGTCGCTGGCCACCTTCAGGTAGAAGCTCAGGTCGCTCTGGTCGCTGCTCACCAGCCGCACCATCGCCTCGGCCCACAGCTCCACGCGCTTGCGCTCCTCTTCGCGCAGCCGGCGGAAGAGCGAATCGGTGTAGTTCACCAGTTGCGCGCGGTTCTGCACCGCTTTCGCCCACAGCTGCACCTTCTGCCGCTCCTCGTTGCGGATCTTCTGCACGATGCGGTTGCTGTAGTACAGCGATGCGCCCACGATCAGCATGGCCACGGCGGCAAGTGCCAGCTTCCAACGTTGCTTGCGTGAATAGAGGTCCATCGGGGCGTGGGCCGTGAAGGTCCGAACAAAGCTGCGTCAGCGGCTCATTCGATGATGATCGTCCCTTCCTCGTCGTCCTTGGCATCCTTTTGCAGCAACCGGCCGAGGCCCTTCTTGGGGCGTGTGGCGCTGGTCCGTGCCGGTTGCTCGGGCGTGCCATCACCGGCCCAATCCACGGTGACCTTGCCCTGCGCCGCGGTGGGCACAGGCTGTGCCTTGCTTTCGCCGCTGAACACGCCCTTGATGATGCTTTTCAGCTCGGCGGTCCCTTGCTTCAGCTTCTCCTTGCGGCGCGTGGCGGCGAGCGCGCCGTCGTTGCCGAACCGCAGGGCGTTGGTGGTGCCGTACATGTGGAGGAAGATCCGCAGGCCGGTGCCGTCGTCGATGATGGGGCCGAACTCGTCGTGGCCGCTGTCCGCCGTCCGGAACAGGTCGCCGAGGCGGAAGTTCAAGTGGTCGTCCACCGCGCCATCGAAGCCATGCGTGCCGCTCACTTCGATGTCCATCACGCTGCTTTTCACCAGCATCTGTGGCAGGAACACCTGGCGGTCCTTGATCTCGATGCGGTTCTCCAGCCGGGCGAAGGTCACGTGCTTCAGTTTCGTGCGCAGCTCGTCCGTATCCACGAAAGGTGACACGAGCTTGTTCTGTTGCAGGTAGTCCGCCACTTGCAGCAGCGAAGGGTGGCCGTTGAGCTCCCCGTTGTCCACGGTCACGTCCGCCACGCAGTGCAGGCGGTCCTGGTCCAGGCTGAAGTCGGGCATCACCGCGGCGGTGAGCGTGAGCTGTGCGTGGCTGCGGCCCTTCAGTTGGTGGTGGGTCAGGAAGCCCTGCCCGAAATCCTTGAATTCGGCGAAGAGCGCGGACACGTCCATGCCGTCCACGTTCGCGGCGATCGCCAGGGGATAGCCGCCGCTCACGCGCCCGTCCAGGCGCAGGTCACCGGACACCGCGCCGCCCGCGGTGCGGAACGAGAGCGGCGCGATGCTCAGCACACGGTCCTGCAACCGCACCGTTCCCTGGATGGCCTGGGCGGAGAAATCCTCCATCACCAGTTCGTCCACGTCCGCCTTCAGGTCGAGGTCGATCAGCGCGGGCAGTTTGAACGCGTAGGCGCTGGCTGTGGTCGTGCCCGCACCGGCGGGACTGAGCAGGGAGGCCAGGTCCAGCTTGGGCGAGCGCCCTTCCGCGGCGATGGTGAGGTGCTGATCGGGGAACAGCAGGTAGGGCATGAGGTTCCGGAGCGTGCCGGACAGCTCGATGGCGTTGCCCTGCACGGCGCAATGCAGGCCGTTCACCTGCGCGTCGTTGCCCTTCAAGGCGAGGGTGGCATCGAGGCCCGTGACGCGGTGGCGCACGCCCTTCAGCTTCAGCGAGGCGTCGCGCAGTTCCGCCGTGCCGGTGATGGTGAGCGCGCGCAGGTCGCCGGGCCGGATGTCGCCCATGTCGCGCAACTTGCCGCTGACCTTGGCGTTGGCCTTCAACCGGCCTTCCACCTGTTCCAGCGTGTCCACGCGGGCGAAGCGCATCAGGTCCGCCAGGGCGAGGTCGCCGTGGATGTCGGCCTTCAGCTTCGCGTTGGTGAGGCCGTTCAGTTCGATGGTGCCCCCGATGGTGCCGCTGCTGGCCTGTGCGGAGAAGCCCTTCACGATCAGCTTGCGGGGCGTGCCTTTCGGGGTGAGGTCCAGTGAAAGCTGTCCCTGCACCTGGCTGAACGCCACGCCGCTCCTTGTTTCCTTCAGTTTCCCATCGCGCACCGTTATGCCTGCGGAAAGGGCCGGCCCTTCACCCTCCAGCGGCCCGCCGTAGTGGATGGCCACGTCCGCTTCGCCGCTGAGGCCGTAGTGGCGGAGGCGCGCATGGAGCCCGTCGGGCAGCAGGGCCACGAGGTCCGCCAGGCGGAGGTTGAACCCGTTGGCGCGCAGGTCGAGGCTGCGGCCTTTCGCCTCTTTCGTCACGGCCAGGGTCACGTTCAGGGGCGTGTTGCCGGTCTGCAGTTCCCCTTTGGTGATGCGGAACGCGCCGTCGGGGCCGCCGAAGGCGAGGGCCAGCTTCACGTCGGCCCGGCGATCGTGCAGGTACACGCCGTCCGTGTCGCGCCAGGTGAGCAGGAGCACGTCGCCGTTGATGTCCAGGGTGGATCCGTCGGGCCGGAACCGGGCGCGCAACGCCAGCTTGTCGCTGGCCGTCCGGATGTCCGATCCGGAGCGGGCATCGCGGTAGCGCGTGCCGATGCCGTCGAAGGTGACCTTCTTCAGCGCGAAGGCCGTGGATCCGGTGGCAGTGCTGTCCGTGCGCCAGATGTCCCAGTTCGCGGCGCCGTTCCCATCGTGGCCGGCATAGAGCCGCACGTCCTTGCCATGCAGATCATGCACGGTGTAGTCGCCGGTGAGCAGCGAGAACAGGCCGAACTCGAGGTAGAGGTCCTGGGCGGAGAGCAAGGTGTCGGGCGCCACGCCATCGGTGCGCACCTCCTTGATCAATACGTCCTTGAACCGGAGGGACGCTTGCGGGAACCGCTTGATCAGCGTGAGCTCGATGCCGTTCTGGTAGAGCGGGGCCTTCAGGTGGGCGTTGAGCTCTTCCACGAGCTTCGCCTTCACCTCGTCCTCGTATGCATAGGCCACCACCACCAATGCCGCGGTCAGCAGGGCGAACACCGAGGCGGTGATCAACAGGATGCGGCGCAGCAGGCGTGGCATGGGCAATGGACGAAAAGTACCGGGGTGCGTCAAGGCCCGCACGGCGGTCCCGCACGGATCGTCCACAAGGCGGTGTTACTCACCAAGAACGTGCCGCGCCCGCGCGCAGTATCCCCGCCCGGCCGTCAGCGGATCATTCGTCCCCGTAGGAGCGGCGCATGCGGCCGCCGCCACGCCCGGTCCTGCTGCTCTTGGGCGGCGCCTTCAACTGCTTCAGGAAGCCGATCTCCTTCTCCGTCAGGTGCCGCCAATGGCCGCGTTGCAGGTCCTTCTTGGAGAGCCCGGCGAAAAGCACGCGGTCCAGCTTCACCACCTCATAGCCCAAGGCCTCGAACATGCGGCGGACGATGCGGTTGCGGCCCATGTGCAGCTTCACGCCCACTTCGCGGCGGGTGTCGGCCCCTGCCACGTGGTTGGCCTCGTCCGCTTGGGCCGGGCCGTCCTCGAGGTGGATGCCCTCCACCAACTGCTGGAGATGCGCGGCGGTCACGGCCTTGTCGAGCGTCACGTGGTAGATCTTCTCCGCGCCATGGCTGGGGTGGGTGAGCTTCTTGGCCAGGTCGCCGTCGTTGGTGAGCAACAGCACGCCCGTGGTCTGGCGGTCGAGGCGGCCCACCGGGTACAGGCGTTCCGGACAGGCCTTGGCCACCAGGTCCATCACGGTGTGGCGCTCCCTGGGGTCGTCCGTGGTGGTGATGGTGTCCTTGGGCTTGTTCAGCAGCACGTAGCGCTTTTGCTCCATGCTCAGCTTCTGGCCGCCGAAATGCACCACGTCGGTGGGTTTCACCTTGGTGCCCAGTTCGGTCACCACCACGCCGTTCACGGTGACGGCACCAGTGGTGATCGAGCTCATCGGCCTCGCGGCGGCTGGCCACACCGGCGTTGCTCAGGTAGCGGTTCAGGCGGATGAGCCCTTCGTTGGCCGGGTTGGGCAGGCTGAAGCGGTTGCTGCGCTCGCCTTTCCGGAACGGCCGCCGCACCCCGGGATCGCCTTCCTTGAACGTGCGTTCGTCCTTGCTTTGGCGAGGCCAGGGCTTGGAAGGCCGCTGCGCCGGAGCCTCGCCCCGGGAGGGGCGGCGGGGGCCACGGCCCTCTTCAGGGCCGCGCCGGGTGGGGCGCTCATCACGATCCCCGGCCGGGCGCCGGGCCGGACGCCCATCGCGCGCGCCGAAAGCGCGCTTGGGCCCGTTGCTGCGCGGACCACTGCCGTAGGAGCGGCGTTCACCGCCGCGTTCCTCCCGTGGTCCGCGGGACGAACGTTCACCCGCCGGACGGTCGCCGGCACCCCGGCGCGGCGGACGCTCGCTGCCTTCCTCCCTGCTCCGGAACGGCCGCGCCGGGCGGCCTGCACCGCTGGAGCGGCGCTCGGTGGGGCCCTCATCGCGCCGGGTGGTGCGGCGTGGCCGTTCATCGGAACTTCCCTCGTCCCGTGCACCGCGGCGTGGGCCGGAGGAGGTGGAGGGACCGCTGCGGCGCGGGCCGCGGGAGGGGCGTTCGCCGCGCGGATCTCTCCGCGAAGGGCGTTCAGGTCGTTTGCTCATTCAGCGTCGGGTAGAAGGCGTTCGGGATGTGCAGGACCTCGGGGCCCCGCGTGGTGTGCGTGATGGCGATCACATCGAACCGCAGCTCGATGTCCTCGTCGATCGTTCCCAACAGGGCATTGGCGGCGCGTGTCAGCTTGCGGCGCTTGGCGCGGTCCACGGCACGTTCGGGGTCGTTCCAGCGGTCGCTGCCGCGGGTCTTCACCTCCACCACCACCAGGAAACGGCCGTCGCGGGCCACGATGTCCAGTTCATCGCGGCCGTGGCGCCAGTTGCGGTGCAGGATGCGGAGCCCCTTGCGTTCCAGCCACTGGCACGCCAGTTGCTCGCCTGCGGCGCCGGTCTGTAGGTGCTCGGCCATGGGATAACAACCGTTCCTTGTGCGTAACCCCACGACGAACGGCCCGTTAGAAGGGCCAAAGTTGATCGATCTTTCGGCGGCCACCGCCGCAGGACGGTGATCGAAGCTGAAATCCAACCGAAGCATGCGTTACTTGCTGCGTTCCGCTCTCCTCTCCGCCAGCCCGCTGGTGTTCGCCCTGGGCCTTTCCGCGCAGAGCTTCGAGGGCATCATCGAGTTCACCAAGACCACCGGCCCGGTGGTCACGAACTATAAGTACTACGTCAAAGGCGAACACGTGCGGATCGAGGAGATCAGCGCGCGCGGCGACGTGCAGGGCATCATGCTGGTGGATACCCGCGACAAGACGGTGACCGCCCTGAGCCCCGATCGCAAGCTGTACATGGACGTGCCCAACATGCGCCTGCCGAAGGACGTGAAGACCGAGGTGAAGAAAACGGGTGAGATGAAGGACCTCGCCGGGTACAAATGCGAGAAGTGGCTAGTGAAGAGCGCACCGGAGGACCGCCAGCTCACCTACTGGGTGGCGCAGGATGCCTTCGACTTCTTCGTGCCCCTGCTGCAGACCCTGAACCGCAAGGATGAGCAGGCCGTGTTCTTCCTCGAGATCGAAGGCGCCAAGGGCGTGTTCCCCATGCTCGGCATCGAGCAGAAGATGGACGGCAGCGAGGTGAGCCGCCTGGCAGTGACCAAGGTGAGCAAGGGCGCGCAGAAGGCCGCGTTGTTCGAGATCCCCGCGGGTTACAACAAGTTCGAGCGCAACTGACGCTTCCGCCGCGCCGGCCGGGAACGATCTATCCGAAGCTCAGCGTTGCACCCTCCAAGGTGACGCTGAGCTTCGCCTTTTGCCCCAGGACCAAGGCCCGGTTGTCGGTGATGTGCCCGGCCGGGAAACCATAGCACACCGGGTAATCATAGGGCGCCACCGCTTCGGCGATCATCTGTTCCACCTCCAGGCCGAAAGGGTCGTTCGGGTCCTTGTCGCGCATGTCGGTCATGCCCCCTACCACCAGTCCGGCCAGGTCCCGGAACCAGCCCCCGTGCTTCAGGTTCTGCACCATGCGGTCGGCGTGGTAGCGCAGCTCGTCCAGGTCTTCCAGGAAGAGGATCCGGCCGCGTGGGTCGATGTCGTACGGCGTGCCGCGAAGGGAGTAGAGGATGCTGAGGTTGCCACCGATGAGGATGCCCTCGCACTGGCCTGCACGGGTGAATGGCGAATGGTCAATGGCGAATGGGTAGCTCACCAACGAGCATTCACCATTCACCATTGACCATTCGCCATTCAACAACACCCGCCTCAACCCTTGCCTGCACTCCTCCGTCTTCCCGCCGATCGCGAACGGCATCTGCGCATGCAAGGAGGCCACGCCCAGCCTGGTGAGCGCGCTGTGCAACACCGTGATGTCGCTGAAGCCGATGATCCACTTGGGCGCATGGAGCAGGGGTTGCAGGTCCACGCGGTCCAGGAGGCGGATGGTGCCGTAGCCACCGCGGGCGCACCAGATGGCCTTTACCTCGGGGTCGTTGATCGCGGCCTGCAGGTCGGCGGCGCGTTCGGCATCGGTGCCTGCCTGCTGGAAGTGCTTGCGGCCGATGCCTTCGCCGAGCTTCACCCGCAGGCCCCAGCTTTCGGCCAGGGCGATGCCGTCGCGCAATTCCTCCAAAGCAATGGCCCGGGCGGTGGGCACGATGGCGATGGTGTCGCCGGGGCGGAGGGAAGGGGGGATGATCGGCTCCATCGGCGCGCAAGTTCAGGAACAAAGGCGGATAGGAAGCGGCTGAGCGCGCGAAGGATCGCGCCAGTGACGAGATGCTTGATCTACGTATGCACGAGCGTGGATGCTAGCGTTAACTAGGGTGGTAGCCGTCTGCTGCTGGACACTAATGTGGCGCTCTAACCTCCCCCAAGATCGCGTGACTCTTCCCGGTCGACCACCCTGCGCTTCGTTCCAGATAGCCGGAGGCATCTGGGTGCTGTCCGATGTTTTATCTGTGCCTGGCCTTGAAGGCTTCGGACTTCCCTCCCAAATGTAGCCGTGGCGATAGTCCGCTGCAACCCGGCGTTCGTCCTTCCCCACCGCCCCGAACGGATAACTTCGCGGCCCCAGATCCATACGTGAAAGAACCTGCCCGCCATACCGTTACCGCCGCCCTCCCTTACGCCAACGGCCCGCTCCACATCGGGCACATCGCCGGGGCCTACCTGCCCGCGGACATCTATGTGCGCAGCCTGCGGGCGCGTGGGAAGGAGGTGCTTTTCCTCTGCGGCAGTGATGAGCATGGCGCCGCCATCACCATCCGCGCGTTGAAGGAGGGCACCACCCCGAAGGCCATCGTGGACAAGTACCACGTGATGATGCGCGATGCGTTCAAGGGCTTCGGCGTGGAGTTCGACATCTACCATCGCACCAGCGACCCGCTGCACACGCGCACTTCGCAGGATTTCTTCCTGCAACTGGAAAAGAACGGCGCCTTCAGCGAAGAGGAGGAGCAGCAGTACTACGACGACGAGGCCCGGCAGTTCCTGGCGGACCGCTACATCAAGGGCACCTGCCCGAACTGCGGCAACCCCGACGCCTACGGCGACCAGTGCGAGAAGTGCGGGAGCGCGTTGAGCCCCAAGGACCTGAAGGACCCGCGCAGCACGCTCAGCGGCAGCACGCCTGTGCTGAAGCCCACGAAGCACTGGTACCTCCGCATGGACGAAAGCCAGCAGTGGGTGGACGCGTGGATCAACACCGGCATGCTGGACAGCCCTTCGACAGGCTCAGGACCCATCCAGCAGCACGACCCCGCCGAATGGAAGCCGCAGGTGCTCGGCCAATGCAACAGCTGGCTGAAGGACGGCCTGCGCCCGCGCGCCATGACGCGCGACCTGGATTGGGGCGTGCCCGTGCCGCTGCCCGGTGCGGAAGGCAAGGTGCTTTACGTGTGGCTTGATGCGCCCATCGGCTACATCACCGCCACGCGGCAGTGGGCGCTGGACCACGGCACGGAGTGGGAGAAATGGTGGAAGGCGGACGACACGCGCCTGGTACACTTCATCGGTAAGGACAACATCGTCTTCCACTGCATCATCTTCCCCATCCTGCTGAAGCTGCACGGCGGGTACGTGCTACCGCAGAACGTGCCGGCCAACGAGTTCCTCAACCTCGAAGGACAGAAGATCAGCACCAGCCGCAATTGGGCGGTATGGCTGCATGAATACCTGGAGCGCTGGCCCAACAGGCAGGATGAGCTGCGGTACGCGCTGGCCACCATCCTTCCGGAGTTCAAGGATGCCGAGTTCACGTGGAAGGATTTCCAGGAGAAGAACAACAACGAGCTGGTGGCCATCCTCGGGAACTTCGTGCAGCGCGTGTTCGTGCTCTGCGAGAAGTTCTACGGCGGCAAGGTGCCGCAGCCTGTAACCCCGAGCGCGGCCGAAGGCGAGCAGGACGTGGTGCTGTGGGCGGAACTGAACGCGGTGCCCGACCGGGTGAGCGCGGAGATCGACCGTTTCCGTTTCCGCGATGCGCTCGCCAGCGCGATGGGCGCCGCCCGCCTCGGCAACAAATACCTCACGGACACCGAGCCCTGGAAGTTGCAGCGGACCGACGAGGCCCGCACGCGCACGGTGCTCTTCAACAGCCTGCGCATCGCCGCCGCCTTGAGCGTGCTGCTGGAGCCTTTCCTGCCGTTCACCGCGAAGAAGCTGCGCGGCATGCTCGGACTGGGCGAGCTCAAGTGGGCGGATGCGCTGAACGCAGACCTGATCAAGCCGGGCATGGTGCTGGGCAAGCCGGAGCACCTCTTCAAGCCGATCACCGATGCGGAAGATCCAGGCGGAAGTGGACCGCTTGCACGCGATGGGGCCCGCGCCGGCGGCCGGTGCGGCCAAGGAGGAGAAAGCGAAGCAGGCGGAAGAGCAGGCCGTCAAGGCCAACATCGCGTTCGATGATTTCAGCAAGCTCGATCTGCGTATCGGCACCATCACAGCGGCGGAGAAGGTGCCCAAGGCGGACAAGCTGTTGAAGCTCACCATCGACATCGGCGAGGCTTCGCCACGGACGGTCGTGAGCGGCATCGCGCTGCATTATGCGCCGGAAGCATTGCCGGGGCGGCAGGTGCTGTTGCTGTGCAACCTGGAGCCGCGCAAGCTGAAGGGCATCGAAAGCCAGGGCATGGTGCTGATGGCCGAGGATGCGGCAGGGAAGTTGCAGTTCGTGCAGCCCAGCGATCCGATGCCCCCCGGTGCCGAGGTGCGCTGAGCGAACACCTACGGTCCACACTACTTCATCCCATGAGGGTCTTTGTCCTGCTCTTGGCCATGCTGTCCCTGCATGGCGCGGCATCCGCGCAGTGCGATTGCGTCACGGCGTACGATAGCATCCGTGCATACTACGAAACGAACCATCCCGGGCTGAACACATGGCGTGGCACGGCCGACGAGGTATCCTACCAACATGCGGCGGATTCTTTGCGCGCGGAGGTGGTACGCCTCCGGCCCGAGGCGGAATGCGGCATCTACCTGCAGCGGTACGTCCACCTGCTGAAGGACCACCACAGTTACAGCGGCTTCACCATACCGCAGCAACCGAACGTGGATGAGAACGACAGCATCGCCGTGCAGGCGTTCCTGCACAGTGAGGCCTATAGGAGCACGTCCTATATCCAGTTGGATACGGCTACCGTGCTTCCGCGTTTGCGCGCATTGCCGCGCGAGGCGGTGGAGGGGGTCTATACGGACGGGGCCAACTACACCCTGGCCGTGGTGCCTAGCACCGATCCCGCCTATGACCAGGCCGGCGTGGTGCTTTGGTCGCAGAGCCGCCTGTGGAGCCCCGGCATGGTGAAGATGCAACTGAAGCACCTTGACGCGGACCGATACGTGTGCGTGTTCCGGCTGCGCTACCACGTGCCCATGTATGCCATCATCCGCGTGAGTGGAGGCCGGATGACGGACATCGGTTACAGCAAGCAGGGCGGACCGGCACAGGAACCCTATGCGTTCCGCGCCATCGACGATTCCACGAGCTACATGCGGATCGCGAGCTTCGATGGGGCCCTCCACGCGCAGCTCGACACGTTCTATGCCGCGCACGATGCGGAGGTGTCGGCGAAGCGTAATCTGATCTTGGACCTGCGCGGCAACGGCGGCGGAGCGGAGGGATGCTGGGCGGGCCTCATCGGGTATTTCTATTCCGCTCCCATCCCCTTGGTGCAGGCGGATCTGCTGGCCGCTCCGGGGAACATCGCACGTTACGCCGAGAACGCCGCCAGCGTCCGGGCCGATAGTGCGAGCCAGGACCAGCGCTGGGCGGCTGTGCTGGAGCAACAGGTGGCGAAGATGCGCGCTGTGCCTGCGGGCAGTTTCGTGCCCTGGAACGATGGACCGCCGGGCTGGATCAATTTCGGCGATGAGCCTGTGCCCGCGCGCCCAGCACGGGTGTTCATCCTGCAGGACGCAGGTTGCGCGAGCGCGACGGAGAGCCTTATCTACTACGCCACGCGCCACAACCCGCGGGTGATCACCATCGGCACCAACAGCGGAGGCTACATGGCCTACGGCAATGTGATGGAGACCAGGACTCTGCGGTTATCCGATCGGTTGCACCACCACGCGCTACGACGCCTTCCGTGCGTATGAGTTCGTGGGCATCCCTCCGCAAGTGCCCATCAGGCCGGAGGAGGATGCGTTGCAGGTCGCGCTGCGGATCATCCGCGAGCGGCCGTGAACGGCTGATCATAGGCCTTCTCCGCGAGCGTTGGAGATGGACAGGGCTACGCGCAATGCATGGCAAAAGCGTTGTTCCGTCTACTTTCGCCGCTGCTATCCGGCCCCATAGTTCAATGGATAGAATAGGAGTTTCCTAAACTCTTGATCCAGGTTCGACTCCTGGTGGGGTCACCCAATAGCGCGCGCAACTCCCCTATTGACAGGAGATTGTGTGCGTTTCGTGTTTTGAGGTTGTCAGATCGGTTGTCACTTCCGAGGCTTTGCTCCCCGGTGCGCCGTCTCGCCACCGGTTTCTGCTGATGCTCACGGATTGACAAGTCCGCGCTGCAAAGTCCCGGTGCCCCCTGGCCCAGGCCATGCACCGCTACTACTTCCTTAACGAGCCTCCTATTACTGGCGCCGAGATTGCTGGTGACCTGAAGAAGGATCACATTGAAACGCCTGCTGCGGTAACCCACTTGTCAGCTTGGGCCGATGTCAGGAACAGAGAGTTTACTTGCACGGGCGCTGAGGAGGAGGGAGTAAGGGCCACGAGGCCCGAAAGACCAGGGAACACTTCGAGGCCCAGGCGACCGGGACTGTACCACCTCATAAGAACAAAGCCACAGCTCATAGTGAACTCGAAGGAATACGGTTGGAAAACCAATGTCCCTACAAAAGCTGCAAGACGGTCAGCGAGTGCAACTGCCGGGCCGCCCACACGTTCCGGAATATGTGAGCGGCCCTGTGCAGGACGGGTAAGGTCTTCGCAAAGCCGGTGAATGTGCCCGGAAGAAGACCATCACTGTGACCAGGTAGATCGCGGACAATGTGCCCTTTCGATCAGGGCAAGCCGGATGGTATGGTCAAGACGGGACCAACGGACAAGGCCTGTCAGTTGCCGTTGACCACGAACGTGCGGAACCCGAAGAACAGGCATCGTGTGCGGCGCACCTCCGTAGTGGAGATGGTGGTGATGCCCACCTTCTTTGCAGAATCCACTTGGCCCTTGGTGGACACAGGTATCCCGAGGATGAAGACCGAGCGTGCCTTGCCGGTCTTCGGACCGATCGGGTTGCTGGTGGTGGTGACCTGCTCGGTGGTTGCACACGAACACAGGAACACCATGGACAGGAGGAAGAACGCCTTTTTCATTGGCTGTTTCGGTCGCCCTCGGTCCTGAAGGCGGTAGGTTGGGTTGTAAATGGAGAGCGCGGAACCACCACCGAACCGCTGGACAGGTCTAGGACAACCCGGAAGCAGGCCACAGCAGCAGCCCGCGCCCATAAGGCACAGGTCGTGCGGTAGCCTTTGCTTCCGGTCGAGGTCCTAGTTCGTCCAGCAAGGCCGGTGGCTTTCGCCACCTGTATGTCAGCGCCAAAGTACATCAACCGGTCGGATCGGCACTAGAGGTCGGCCACGGACCGGGAGCGTGCATGCTCCCGGAATTTTCGGCATTAGCAGACGGGGCTTGGAAAGCCGTTGACCTCCGTATGGTCGCGCCCCTATTGGGTTTCCCCGAAACCGGAGCGGGATCATAGCAGACGGCCTCGGCTAAGGCCCGCAACGGATCACTCTGCCGTAGAACCGCCGCACAATACGGTGGGCATCCGTCTGCCGGTGCGCGTACCGTGCTCGAATTCTTCTATCCCCATGATCGGGTTGGATGTGGTTTCATCGGGGAACAGTCCCATGAACCCAATGGACACCGCCTTCTCCGAGGTCTTGAAGAGCGATAGTGACACGATTCTGCGTGAGCCTCTTGCCGGAAGTCAGGACCGGGCGAGGTCGAAAAGATGCTGAAGAAGGGGAGCTTGCATTGCCGATGTGGACCAAATGCTCGGCCGAGGTATGAAAGAGTAGGAATGCGCTCACCGACGAACCGAACATCGCGACAGTGTTTTGAGTGATGCGGTCAGAAGTTGAACCCATCGAACGGCGGCGGCTCCCGTTTCATCTTGGGCTTGAAGTATTCGAGCAGCTTGAGGAACAGTTCGGCAGCCTTCACGCGGTCGGCGGGATCCTCGCTTGCCCACAGGCCATCGAGCACGTCGGAGAACTTGCCCGCATGGTTGTTCAGCAGAGCATCGCCGAACTCCTTCCACTGCATAGTGCGGTGGTTCTTCGAGCCTTTGCGCCGTCCAGGGTTGCCTTGGGCGAACTGGCCGGTGCCGGGTGCGTTGTAGGTGCTCATGCTGAGGAGCGGCTGAGTGGTTTGCGGAACCCAAGCGGGCGCAGGAATTCGGTGTGGTCGAACAGGAGCGGACCGCGCTTTTCGATTCGGGCTAGGTCACGGGTTCGGTTCGAGAGAGCATTGCGGCAACGCTTGCCATCGCGTCCATACCGCCACTCACTGCACACGTTGGACGATGCATGCTGGTGGGTGATGTCGCGGCCACACCTAGGGCAATGGCGCGGAGGTACTCCGGAACGACCCGATGGAAGGTTCTCACCCATTACTGAAGGGTGATTTTCTTCCACTTCGATCGTGGACGGGATGGTGCGCACCACACTGAGGTGAGCGGTGCGAACCTCCCCATTTTCCAACATCGGGCACGCGGTGAACTTCTCCCCACTCAAGGAAAGTGGCGGTTTTCGCAGGGCGATGCAGGTGGCGGCGATAGCCTCTCGTAGTTGAGCCTTCAAGGAAGGCTGCGCGTGTTCGTTCACGATGCGCTGGTAGCGTTGTCGCGCACGGTGCCGCTCCTTATCGCTGAGGTTCGCCCAATACCGGTGATCTCCGGCGTGTTGGACCAATTGCCGCTCCGAGAGCGTCAGCGCGCCGATGTTCAGCTGCGGTTCCTCGATGATCGATCTCATCGAAGAAGGACAGCAGTTCACCCTCCAGCTTTTCCCAATTGTGCAGATCGAATAGGTCCGAGAGCGTGCGGATGCCGAGGTGCCGGAACCGCCGCGACTTGATGAACTTGACCTCCACGCGGAGCAGTGGGAAGGGCAGCCCGTATTGCGCGCCCTTGTCGTAGAACTTGAGGATATATTCTCCGCGCACCAGTTCCAGGCCGAGGCTGCGTCCGCGTTTGGAGCGCATGGTCGTGAAGGGAACGCCTTCCCGGTGGCAGACCAACCGGCGGAGCACTTCCCGGACTTTGAGAGAGGGGGTGATGTTCACTCCGGTTTCTAATACCTGAAGGTCCATGGTCGAAGGCGTAAGACCGAAGGATGCGCATAGTCCATTGGCCGTAGCGATGAAGTCGGGCAGGACAAAGGCATCGTAGTTGGCACCTTCTTGAGCTTGCTTGTGCCAGGACCCATCCAGGAGCATGTGGCCGGTCGGGGTCAGGTGGAATTGCATGGCACGGCGCAAGGGGTCCACGGCAGACAGGATACCGCCAGGGCCTTGTAGTGCTGGGCCGAACTGTGCCACACGGGACCGGCTGACGGCCACCTCGCCGGTGTTTTCGTTCACCGGGCGCATGAAGTTCAAGCACGCCTCCAATGCTGGGCGATGGTGGCGCGGAATGCTGACCTTCGTGTAGTCGATCATGTGGCTTTGGCTACTTGGACGACACAACTGGTCGAAGCCCTGCATGGATAGGATACTCCTATGCAACACCATGGTCCGTTGCGGATCATTTCCTGCGGGTGTTTGCTGGACGAATGCTCTCCAAGGCCGCGATCAATTCTGCGCGCTTGTAGCGGACCCGACTACCCAGGCGGTGTGCGGGAATGATGCCGCGTTGGGTGTACTCGTGCAGGGTGGGAAGGGAAACGCCCAGCACTTCGGCAGCTGCCTTGCGGGTGAGCAGCTCATCGTTCGGTGATGGACGGTCCTTGGTATCGCGAGCGTCCAACTCCTTGCGGATGACCTCGGCGATGCGCTGTTCCAACTGGTCCAGCGGAACAGGAGTGAGAACGACAGATGTATCGTACATGGTCAGGGCTTGATGGTGCGAATGGAAGGCACCGTCAAGCCGGACCAAATACCACCGACTACGTAGTCGGGCCCTTTAGCATCATTTCTCTTGCTGTAGCGCGGCGATTAGCCGGTCCACGGTGTCTTGGCTGATGTGAGCGGAGGGCTTGACCGATTGCTTCACGGCGGTCTCCTTCGCCATCTTTCCGTCCTGCTGCTCCACGGTGAAATGCCGGTTGAGCTGTTCGCCGAACTTGGCCACATTGACCGTAGCTTTCATGCCCTCGCGTTTCATCGGTGCGCGAATGAAATCCGCCTCCGCGAGCTTGGTGAAGAGGTACCCAAACAGATCCACCTGTTCGGTCCACACAAGCTTGTCGTTCCCGCTGTCGTGTAGTGACGTATGTTCTTCAGCGAGCGCGGCGAGGTTGGACACCAACCGTTCCTTGGCAGACCGAAAAGTGCGCAGTACGTCCTGCCCGCGTTGCTCGGCCTCCAAGCGTTCGATGAATAGCTTTCCTTCCACCATGCCGGGCTGAAAATCGCGGATCGCTTCGTGCAGATGGGTCATGTATGCGCCTAGCTCGGGATGGTCGGTGAAAAGGGCGCTCACCCGTTCAACTTCGGCCAGGTACTCACGTGACCAACGTGCGAGCAGTTCCTGGAAGGGCCCCTGTATGTATCTCCAAGCGCCCGGCTGCTGGCCTTCCTGACCACCGGGTATCCAGGGCTCCGGGAATTCTTCAGTCAAGCTGTAATCGTCCCCCTTTTTCCACTTTAAGTCGGGAATGTGCGACCGGATGTAGTCAGCCTCGGCCTTGAGATAGCACGCTCGGCATTCCACTATGTATGCCCACTGGACACGGGCGCGCTGATAGGTGTACCCGAAGTTCTCCTGGAGGTGATCGTTCTTGAAGTAATTGAAAAGAGTGCTCCGTTCGTTGTTTAAGGGCTGTGGACCACCGCGATAGATCCAGGTTTTGAAGAAAGCCTGTCCGCTGCTCCCGTGACTTAGGCAGTGATAGAGGCTGATCTTTCCCTCGCGCTCCAATAGCAGGAATGCTTGACCAATGTCTTTGCCTCCATACTCGATGGCTTGGATTTCGGGACGTGCGATCCCCCTCGACCGAATCGAGGAAGGCTCTAGCTCATTAGGTTCGTCAAGCTCCGCTTGCGAATCGGGGGCTGGCTTCGTGCCGGGGCTCCTAGTCTTGGAATTCGCTTTCGGGGAAGCCATCTTTTTCGCTGCTTTCTTCTTTGGCTTGCTCATGCTAGATCACCTTCTTCAATTTCACCTCGGGCTCCACATATTGTCGCAGGATGTTCGCATGTTCCTCAGGGCTTAGGCGGATATATGAGAGGAACGCTTGTTCGGTCTTGTGTCCGGTGATCGCCATAATGGTGCGGGCGGGCACACCTTTCAAGTACATGTTCGATGCGAAGGAGCGCCGTGCGGTGTGGGTTGTCACCAACTCGCACTTGGCGATTTTTTGCCGCACGCGCTCGCCGCCGATCGTCAGCACTAAGGGTACTTCTGTGCGAAGGGAGGGCACCATGCGACAAGCCTCCTTCAAGTAGTCGTTCATCTTCTGATTGGAGAGTGCAGGAGGCATGCCACCTTCGTCCGCATACTTCGCTAGGATGGCCCGCACCACTTCATTGATGGGCACTACCACCTTGCCCCCGGTCTTGTCCATGTGGCGGGTGATGTCGGCACCCTGGATCTCTTCCGGCTGTAGGGTGTTCAAGTCGCCAAAGCGAAGACCGGTCCATGCGCCCACGAGGAAACGGTCACGCACGCGATCCAAGCGCTTGTTGGAGGAAAGAATCCACGTGGTAGAGGTCGTTCAACTCCACTTCGTTGAGGTACACCTTATCGGTGATCTCCACTGGAGCACGGAACTTCCGGTTTTGGAACGTGCGGTTCGTGTTGATACCCTCTTCCGTGGCCGCGTTGAGGAACACCTTCAGGGTCTTGATGCGTACCCCTACGGTGTTGGGCGCGAGTTTCTTGGTCACGGTCAGGAACCGCATGAACCCGTCATAGAAGTCCATGTCCATTCCGGCGAAGGACAGCACCCGGTTGCGGAGTTTGGCGTATTCGAGCAGCGCATTCAGCCCGCTGCGGTACTTACGCACGGTGCCACGGGCCAACTTCTGCCCCGAGCCCGATTGGATGCGGTCCTCGGCGGTGCGAATGAAGTGCTCCGCGAAGGCCATGAACTCGCGCGGTTTGTCTTCGTTCTGCCGGTTCAAGGCACGGTCCAAGGCCGTGCGTAATTCTTCGGGCTCCGGCACGCGGTTGTTGATGCCTCTCGAAATTGCGGAAGGTGTCCTTCGCTACCCGCTCCAAGATGTCCAGGCGGCGGTTGAACTCGGGATATTCGGGAAAGGCGCGCGTCTCCCGAGCGCGTTGGAAGTTCCGCTGTGTGGGCAGGTTGCACCAGTGTTGCGGATCGATCGTCTCTCCGCTGGGATAGACCAGGCGGCGGTGGCTCCAGCGGATCACGAGGTAGACCGGGACCAGCTTTCCGGCCTTAAGGCTACGTGGGTTGAAATTGAACTTCGGCATGTGATGAAGAAAGGTTGGACATGAGGCACGAACTGGTGGTCCGAAGGTACCCGCGAAGTGGAGCGTGTTGTCACTTCGGTTGTCACTTTTCCTTGTCTTCTCTTGTCCGGGATTAATCCCCTCTAATTCGGAATCCCAGTGATATCAGGGCATATACGCTAAGTTCGGGGATGCTTGGCAAAAAATTAGGGTGATAAGTTCGTGTCCTGGTGGGGTCACCAAAGGGCAGCGTCAAGCTGGCTGCCTCACATCCACTTGGCCAGCCAGCGCATGCACTCCTCCTTGAGCTCGCGGTAGAGTTTCTCGAAGGTGGCCATGGCCTCGCGTTGCGCGGTGTGGTCCTGGAAGAGCCGATGGTCCACGGCGATGGGGTGCTCACGGGCGATCTTCCCCAGCTCGTTCTCATGCTGCTTCAGGTCGTGGTGCAGCTCGTCGATCACCTCGCGTTGGCGGATGTATTGGTTCTGGAGATGTTCCAGTTCGGCGAGCATCTCCTTGCCCGTGTTCCGTTGGGCCACTTCGCCGAGGCGGCGTTCAAGGATGCCGATCTCCTGCTTGCAGAAGGCGAGCGTGTTCATCCAGAGCATGTGGTCGCTGTGGAGGTCGCCGATGTGGACGTGCTTGTTGGTCGTGGTGTTCATGTGTCGGGGATGTTCGGTGCAAGATCGGGTCTTGTTCAATGGCAACCGGTCACGTGTGCCGGTGTGGTGAGCGGTGATGCGCCGGCCATGGGCATGTTCACGCCCAGGCCACGGAGGATCAGCAACACGGCGAGGGCGGATACGATCACCGGCGATGCTCGCCGGAGCTTTGCCCGTGTCCGCTGTCCGATGAGGCCGCCGCTCATGCGCAGGGCGAAGAGGGCCGGCCAGGTGCCGAGGGCGAAGCTGACCATGAACAAGGCCCCTTGCGCCGGTCCTCCCAGGGTGACCGCGCCCAGGAGGGCCGCATAGACCAGCCCGCAGGGCAGCAGCCCGTTCAATGCGCCGGTGAGGAAGAGGGCCTCGGGCGCTGTCCGTTTCAGGTTGTGGGCCAGTGTGCCGCGCAAGGCGCCCAGCGCCACGGTGAGGCGGCCTGATGGGTTCCAGCGCTTCAGTACCGCCGGTGCGGCTACGGAGGCCAGGAGCAGGACGCCGGCCACGATGGAGACCCCTTCGCGCAGGCCCGCCAGCCGGAGGCCCTGTCCGAAGGTGCCGATGGCCGCTCCCAACAGGCCGTACGTGGTGAGGCGGCCGGTGTTCAGGATCACGGTGCTGATGGCACGGCTCCGCCAACCCGGTGCGGGGGACGGCACGGCCAGGGCGATCGGTCCGCACATGCCTATGCAGTGCGCGCTGCCGGCGATGCCGAGCACGAAGGCCGCTGGCAGCATCACGTTCATGGCGCGATCAGCTTCTCTTCCGTGTAGTAGGTGTCCTTGCCCACCCGCCATTCCAACGAAGCGTTGTACCGCCCGCTCAACAGGTCCATGTCGCCGGAGCTGAAGGTGCCGGAGGGATCGGCCGTGATGGGAAGCACGCGATCGCGGTCCGGATCGTTCGGCCGCAGGAGGGTCAGCTTCCCAGTGATCGCCTGGCCCTTGAGCTCGGGTGGGAACGTCAGGCGCAGGCCGCCATCGGCCATGGTGATGATCACCGGTGAGGAGAGAGCGTTCGCCCGCTGCATGTCGTCGATGCGGCCCTGGTAGGCCAGTTCCTGGTCATAGTAGTGCTCGGTCACCAACGGTTCCGGGCTCTGCGATGCCTTCACGACGAACCAGGCCATCAGCGCCGCGAAGGCGATCAGGGCCAGCGCCAGTCCACGTCCCCAGTTCATGTGTGCTTGGTATTGATGGGTCCCAGGAAGGAAGTGCTCACTTTCTCCAGCAGGCGATCGCCGCTGTATACGCCGATGACCACCTTGGTCTTCAGCCCGTCCAATTGGTCCTGCGGCAGGATGAGGAAAAGCTCGCCTTGCCCGAGCGTGCCTGCGGGCAGCACCAGCGGACGGCCCACGAGCTGGATCTCGCCGGTCACGTTCAGGAGCTCGAAGTGCAGCGCGAGGTCGTGGCGCGTCTTGTTCACCGTTTTGATCATGTAGAGGTTGCTGATGCGGCCGTCCGGACGGGTCTGGAACAGCATGCCGGGTGTCCGGAGCACGGTGGTGTCCGTGTCGGAGCGGAGCACGATGAGCGTTGAGAGCACCCCCACGAGCACGAGCAGCACGAGGGTGTAGGCCTTCATCCGGAGGTCGAAGCGGAAGGGCTGCTTGTCGGCGATCTCCGCCTCGCTCGCATAGCGTATGAGGCCCGGCGGCAGGCCCACGCTGTGCATCATGTGGTCGCAGGCATCGATGCAGGCGGTGCAGTTCACGCACTCGAGCTGCGTGCCGTTGCGGATGTCGATGCCCGTGGGGCATACATGCACGCAGGCCTTGCAATCGATGCAGTCGCCCTTTCCCGCCGAGCGCCGCTCTTCGCCCTTGCGGAACAGGCCCCGCGCTTCGCCCCGCACGTGGTCGTAGGCGATCACGATGCTCTTGCGGTCCAGCAGCACGCTTTGCAGGCGGCCGTATGGGCAGACGGTGGTGCAGGCCTGCTCGCGGAAGAAGGCGAAGTTCCCGTAGAACACGCCGCTGAACACGATCATGGCGATGAGACCGCCGGTGTGCTCGGCGGCGGGTTCGCGCAGGATGCGCAGCAGCTCGTCGCTGCCGATGATGTAGGCGAGGAAGGTGTTGCCGATGAGGAAGCTGATGCCGAAGAAGAGCGCGTGCTTCGCGGTCTTCTTCCAGGCCTTGTCCATGGTGAAGGGGCCTTTGTTCAGGGCCTGCTGCTGTTTCCAGTCCCCTTCAATGGCGTACTCGATCCGGCGGAACACGTGCTCCATGAACACCGTTTGCGGGCAGACCCAGCCGCAGAAGAGCCGCCCGAAGGCCACGGTGAAGAGGGCGATGAAGATGATGAAGGTGATGAAGCCCAGAACGAAGATCAGGAAGTCCTGCGGCCAGAAGACCTGGCCGAAGAACACGAAGCGCCGCTCGAGGAGATCGATCAGCAGCACCGGCTCGCCGCCGATGCGCAGGAACGGACCGGTGAACAGCAGCACGAGCAGGGCGTAGCCGACCCATTGGCGCCAGCGCGTGAACTTGCCGCTGGGCTTCTTGGGGTAGATCCAGATGCGCTTGCCCTGCTTGTCAACGGTGCTGATCGAATCACGGTAGCTCTCGTTCCTTCCCCCCGTAGAGCGGGCGGCAGCGTCGCGTGCGATGTGAGCGGGCTGCGGAGGCATCGTTACTTCGCCGGTATCGTATCGGCGCCAAGCTTGCCGGGCCCGGCGGTGCTGTCCGCGGCAGCGGTCCCTTCCTGCCAAAGATCGCCTTGCGGGGCCTTCTGGGTCGGGCCGCCCGTTCCCTGCAGGTTGAGCACGTAGCTGGTGAGGGCCGCGATCTCCGTGGGCTTCAGCTGGCTCTTCCAGCTGATCATGCCTTTCTCCGGCACGCCGTAGGTGATGGTGTGGAACACGTTCTTCACGCCGCCGCCATGCAGCCAGTACGCATCCGTGAGGTTGGGGCCGACGGAGGTCTCGGAGCCGGCCGCGTCCGCGCCGTGGCAGGGCGTGCAGTTCTGTTTGAAGATCAGGCCCCCGGCGGCGAGCACGGCGGGATCGGTGCTTTGCTCCACGTTGTTCTCGTCCACGGTATGCTGCGTGGCCTTGTAGGCGGCCACATCGTTCCGGGCCTGCTCCATGCTCATGGCGTACTCCGTGCGTTGGTCCGGCACCACCTTGATCACATGCACGCTCACCAGGTAGATGATGCTCCAGATGATGGTGCCATAGAACATCCACACCCACCATGGCGGCAGCACGTTGTCCAGTTCCCGGATGCCGTCGTATTCGTGGTGGAGAACGATGTCCTGTTCCTTGTCCATCGCCACCTGCCGGGTAAGGCGGCGGGACAGGCGTTCCATCCAGGTGGGGCCCGCTGGCGCGGGTGCCGGTAGCGGCTGTTCCTCCTGTCCGGTCACGGCCTTCGTGATGCCACGGATCAGGCCGATCTGCACCAGGAGGATGATGAAGAGAAGCAGGTTGGTGCCGAGGAGCCACCAGAACAGGCGGTAGGTGCTCATGGTGTCCGCGTGGCCGACGTATGCCTGCGCGTGGGCGTCATGCGCGGCTAGGAACAGCAGGGGCGGCAGCAGCAGGGCCCGTCCGCCTTTGGGGCCGATCCCGCGCGCCCATGCGCCGGCGCCACCGAGCGTGCGCATGATGCTGGCCAGGGAGACGATGAAGATCACTTGCACCACCGCCAGCACGATAAGGGCATAGAGCAGGCTGTTGTCCACGTGGAAGAGCGGCGTGCCGGGGTCCTTCACCACAGGCGCATCCTGTGCCGATAGCCCGAGGGCGGCCGTGGTGGAGAGCAGGAGCGCGGTGGCGCGGATCAGGGCTGGGCGATCAAAGCGCATGGTCGCTGGTTTCGGTGGTGGAAGTGTGTTCGGCGAGCGGCAGGCCGGCCATATGATCGATGTGCGCCCGGCCCACTTTGCGGATCCAGAGCAGCATCAGCAGGAAGAACCCGAAGAACAGCACGAAGGAGATGGCCGGGTAGATCCCGATGCCCGCGATCGTATCCAAGTGGTGCTTGATGAACTTCATCATGGCCGTTCACTTCGAGGTGCCGTTCGTGCCTTCGATGTCCTTGCCCAACCGCTGGAGGTAGGCGATCACGGCGATGATCTCGCGGTCGCTCAGGGTCTCGATCTTCGCTTCACGCGCCAATCGGGCGCTGATGCTGTCGGCCTGTTCCATCAGGGCGCGATTGGCCACGGCCGGGAAACCCGGATCGTAAGGCACGCCGAGGGTGATCATGGCCTCGATCTTCTTCCGCGTGGTGGTGGTGTCCAGGGCGTTCTCGATCAGGTGCGGGTATGCGGGCATCAGGGACCCGAAACTGGTGCTCCGGGGATCCAGCAGGTGCAGGTAATGCCAGCTGTCGGGCCGGTGCTGCGGCGACTTGGAGTTGCCCTCGCGCGCCAGATCGGGCCCGGTGCGCTTGCTTCCCCATTGGAACGGGTGGTCGTACACGAACTCCCCGGCCTTGGAATACTCGCCGTAGCGTTCGGTCTCGCTGCGGAACGGACGCACCATCTGGCTGTGGCAGGTGTAGCAGCCTTCCCGCACGTAGATGTCGCGCCCTTGCAGTTCCAGCGGCGTATAAGGATGCACGCTGGAGATGGTGGGGATGTTGGTCTTCACGAGGAACGTGGGCACGATCTCCAGCACGCCGCCGATCCCCACCACGACCAGGCTCGCGAGGAGCATCTGTATCGGCCGGCGCTCGATCCACCGGTGCCAGTGGCCGCTTTCCGTGGCGGCCGCCATCTTTTCCAAGGCGGGCGCTTCGGCATCTTCGTTCGCGATCAACCGCCCCGCCTTCACCGTGCGCCAGACGTTGTATATCATGAGGATCACGCCGATGAGGTAGATGCTGCCGCCGAGCGCGCGCAGCCAGTAGGCATACTTGATCGCCAGCAGCGTGTCCAGGAAGTTCTTGTAGACGAGGAAGCCGTCCGGGGTGAACTGCTTCCACATGCCGCTCTGCCAGAAGCCAGCGAAATACAGGGGGATCGCGTAGAACACGATGCCCAAGGTGCCCAGCCAGAAGTGCGCGTTGGCGAGCTTGCGGGAGAACAGTTGCGTTCCGAACAGGCGCGGAACAAGCCAGTACACCATGCCGAACGTCATGAAGCCGTTCCAGCCGATGCCGCCGATGTGCACGTGCGCGATGATCCAATCCGTGAAGTGCGCGATGGCGTTGATGGACTTGAGGCTGAGCAGCGGGCCCTCCAGCGTGGCCATGCCGTAGCACGTCACCGCCACCACGAAGAACTTCAGCACGGGATCCTCCCGCACGCGGTCCCATGCGCCGCGCAACGTGAGGAGGCCGTTGAGCATGCCGCCCCAGCTCGGCGCGATAAGCATGATGCTGAACACCGTGCCCAGCGACTGCGCCCAGTCCGGCAGTGCGCTGTAGAGCAGGTGGTGCGGCCCGGCCCAGATGTAGAGGAAGATCAGCGCCCAGAAGTGGATGATGGAGAGCTTGTAGCTGTATACCGGCCGGTTCGCCGCCTTCGGCAGGAAGTAGTACATGAGCCCCAGGTAGGGCGTGGTGAGGAAGAAGGCCACCGCGTTGTGCCCGTACCACCATTGCACCAGCGCGTCCTGCACGCCCGCATACCAGCTGTAGCTCTTGGTGAGCGAGATGGGCAGCTCGATGCTGTTCACGATGTGCAGCATGGCCACCGTGACCCACGTGGCGATGTAGAACCAGATGGCGACGTAGAGGTGCCGTTCCCGCCGTTTCAGGATGGTGCCGAACATGTTGATGCCGAACACCACCCACACCAGCGTGATCGCGATGTCGATGGGCCACTCCAGTTCCGCGTATTCCTTGCCGGTGGTCATGCCCAGCGGGAGCGTGATCGCGGCTGCCAGGATGATGAGCTGCCAGCCCCAGAAGTGGATGTTGCTCAGCAGGTCGCTGAACATCCGGGCCTTCAGCAACCGCTGCAGGCTGTAGTAGACGGCGGCGAAGATGCCGTTGCCCACGAAGGCGAAGATCACGGCGTTGGTGTGCAGAGGGCGCAGGCGTCCGAAAGCGAACCAGGAGGCCAGGTTCAGGTCGGGGATCACCAATTGCAAGGCGATCAGGAGGCCGACCAGCATCCCCACCGTTCCCCATAGGATGGTGACGAAGAGGAAGTTCTTGACGATACGGTTATCGTACTGGAAGCGCTCGATCATCGGTCACTTTGGTTTGCTCGGGAGGTGCGGGATCGTTGAGGATGCGGACGGCTGGTGAGCGGTCATCATCGTACTGCCCCTTGCGCACGGCCCAGATGAAGCCGACGAGGAACACCCCGGCCACCAGGGTGCTTGCTGTGAGCAGAAGGAAGATGACGCTCATGTGACAACTCTTCGCGATGCGAAAGTGCCGGGGCGCGAACGGGTGGAAGGTGACGGATGTCAGACGGATAAGATGACTTTTGTCAGGAAAGCCGTGTGCGCTTCTCCGACCTAGGCCGACCCATGTCCGCAGGTGGCCTTCGCCTTATCGGGTCTCAGCTCTCTTGTGCCGACCTCTCGTGTTGTGGGCATGCTCCGCCATGGCACGTGGCCTTATGCGAAGGGTCATGGAAAGGTGGACATCCTTTGGATGCGCTCTACGGTCCGTTCACCTTCCAGCATGGATCCCCGGCTTCTGCGCTGGCGGTCCCGGCGGCCCTTCACCAGATAGAAGGTGGTGAAGAACACCAACAGTCCGAGCAGCAGGCTGTTCTCCAGCCAGTGTTCGGTGGGATGGACCCAGACCTCGTGGAACAGGTTCCAGCGGCCCATGATCTCCACGAAGTCCCAGAAGATCACCACCGTGGGGATGGCGTAGCGTACAGCATGATCGAAGGATCGGATGCGCAGCAGCTTGGAGAACAGGTGAACGCTCCAGGCCAGGATCCGAAAGCCACGATCCATGTGGTGGGGTGGCGGTCACCGGCGATCTGTTCGTCGTATACGATCAGCAGAACCAGGTAGAAGGTCCACATGAGTATGACCATTTCCATGAAGGCGATCATGGCCAAGGGACGCTGTGGGGCGGAGGAGATGGTCTTCCTGAGGAGACCGATGCGTTTCTGGATCCACCTGAAGAAGGGGCAGCGGGTGGGTGCGAAGATGTAGAGCATGAGCATGGTGCCCAGCAGGCCTAGTGAGCTGAGCATCACCAGGTATTCCGGTCTGGTCACTACTTCGCCGTTCTCCACCAGGGGCTGCACGCCCAACCTGCCTGCCACCCACACGAAAGTGAATTCCACCCATCCGGTCCATGTCAGCACGCCGCCCAGTGCCCCGAGCAAGGTGGCATGCAGATCGCGCCCCGGCCTTGCTACGCCCCACCACAGTAGGCCGATGCCCAGAGCGCCAATGAAGGTGGCGCTGATGAACACCGCGGTACCGAAGACGTGCTCCAGGAGCGCCATCAACGCATGGCCCAAGGGCATGAGCAGCAGCACGATCACGAAGGCCAACATGCCCGTGCCCCACCGCCGCCGGCCTCCCTGCATTATGGCTTCCATGGCAGGCACAAGAATGACGAAGTCCATCACGAGGCGCAATCCCCCGATCCGGGTAATTGGAGCTTGCTGAACAAGTTCCCAGCATGATACAGGCGCGGAGCCAGCTGCTCCTTCGCGTCAGCGGATCTTGGCTCACCGCAGCCGCGGGTCTTTATCGTGCCGTAACTTCAGCGGAGGCGGCCGCATTATCGAACACCACCTCCCCGTTGTACCGCACCTCCCACGTCACGGGCAATGCCTTCTTCATCATCGCGCTCACGCCGCAGATCTCGTGTTGCGAGCGTTGTACGGCGGCCAGCGTCGCATCGCGGTGGGCAGTGTCGCCGTGCGCATCGTAGACCAAGTGTACGCTGGTGTATACGATCGGCTTGGTCTTGCTGATCTCGCCGGCCACGTCCACGCCGAAGCGGTCCAGTTCGATGCCATCCTTGCGCAGCAACGCGATCACGTCCATGCCCGTGCAACCGGCCAGCGCGGTGAGCATGAACGGCTTGGGGATCGGTCCTTCATCGTCGCCGCCCACGTGCGGTGGCGCATCCATCACCAGCGTATGGCCGTTCACCAACGCGTTGAACTTCATCCGGCCCATCCAGAGGGCCTCCACTTTGTGCTGCATGGCGATCGAATTCAGGTGCAAGGTCCCCACAGCACGGCGATCGGGAGGTGATGAATATCACAGTGGCGGCGTGCCATGCCGCTCATGCGTGTACTCCGCCCAGCTCGTTGCTGTTTCCTGAAGACGTGCATGCGCAAGGCATATGTCCGGTGGCAGTTGTTGCCGGATGCACTCCACCATGTCCTTCAGCAGGTTCTCGCAGGTGGGTTGCCATGGCACGAAGACGGTCCGCGCGAAGAGCGGGTGTTCCACGGGGATCGCGGCGCGCTCGTCCGCATGCAGCACAAGGGCATGGTCGTAATGGGCAAGCACGGCGTGTTGCACGATCGCCTTCAGCACACCGAAGTCCATCACCATCCCTTCATCGGCATCGCCCACCGTGCCCAGCGCACCGCTCATGGCGACCTCCAGCACGTACGAATGCCCGTGAATGTGCCTGCACGGACCCGCATAGCCGCGCAGCGCATGGGCCATCTCGAAGGTGAAGCGTTTGGTGATCCGTAGTGGTTCCATGTTTCGGGATGCAGCTCCTGCACTTCCTCACGTTCTCACTCTCACCCCACCGGCTCGAACCACGCCGTGAAATGCCGCAGGAACTTCGGCTCCTTCACGATGCGGTAGCCGCGTATTTCCTTCCGTGCGCGCATGATCTCCTCGAAGGTCTCGGCCACGTACTCGATGTGGCTTTGCGTGTACACGCGTCGTGGGATCGCCAGCCGCACTAATTCCATGCGGGCCGGGCGCAAACTGCCATCGTCGGTGTAGGTGCCGAACATCACCGAGCCGATCTCCACGCTGCGGATACCCGCCAGCCGGTACAGTTCGCACACCAGCGCCTGACCCGGATACTCCGCCGGGGGAATGTGCGGGTACAACTGCTTCGCGTCCACGTACACCGCATGGCCGCCAATGGGGCGCATGAGCGGCACGCCGAGCGCATGCAGCTTCTCGCCGAGGAAGGTGGTGCTGCGGATGCGGTAGTCGAGGTAGTGCGGATCGAACACTTCGTCGAGGCCGGCAGCGATGGCCTCCATGTCGCGGCCGCTGAGCCCGCCGTAGGTGGAAAAGCCTTCGGTGATGATGAGCAAGTTGGTGCATGCCTCGGCCAGCGCGCTATCGCGCAGGGCAAGGAAGCCGCCCATGTTCACCAGCGCGTCCTTCTTCGCGCTCATCACGGCACCATCGGCCAACGCGCACATGCGTTGTGCGATGGCACGGTACGAAAGCCCTTCCATGCCCGCCTCGCGGTGCTTGATGAACCAGCTGTTCTCCGCGATGCGACAGCAGTCCAGCAGGAAGGGTACGCCGTGGCGCTTGCAGATGCTCGATACGCCTTCGGCATTGGCCATGCTCACGGGCTGCCCGCCGCCGCTGTTGTTGGTCACGGTAAGGATCACCGCACCGACATGCCCCTTGTGTTCTTTCAGCAGATGGTCCAACGCGGCCACGTCCATGTTGCCCTTGAAGGGATGCTGTAGTGCGGGATCCTGTCCTTCGGCGATGGGGATGTCGATGGCCGTGGCGCCCGTGAACTCGATGTTGGCGCGGGTGGTATCGAAGTGCGTGTTGCTGATGAACACCCTGCCCGGCCCACCGAGGTGGCCGTAGATGATGCGCTCCGCCGCGCGACCTTGGTGCGTGGGCAGCACGTGCTCCATGCCGGTGAGCTCCTGCATGGCCTCTTCCATGCGCTCCCACGACCGCGATCCCGCGTAAGCCTCATCGCCCTCCATCATGCCCGCCCACTGGCGTGCGCTCATGGCGCTGGTGCCGCTGTCGGTCATCAGGTCGATGATCACATCGCGCGAGCGCAGCAGGAAGGGGTTGTAGTGCGCGGCCTTCAGTTGTTCCACGCGCTCGGCCTCGGTGCTGATGCCGGTCGGTTCCACGCTCTTGATGCGGAACGGTTCGATGATGGTGCGGTGCTTCATTCTTCTTTGGGATGAACGGTCGTCTGCGTATGTGTACCTGTTGCGTTGACCCAGTTCCTCCGCGATAGCTTCAGCGAAGGCAGAATGGGCCGACCTGATCGGATTGCCGGGCCTGTGCTATGGATCTATCATGACCCTGAATGAGTGGGGCGTAGTCATCGTAATGCGCCGGGTATCGTCATTGCATGGAGCTCCCGGGTGGTGCATTCCAGTTCGTCGTGCATGCGATCCACATCGATGGATTCCAACGACCGCAGCTCCGGCAGCAGATCGATGTAATGGCGGATGCCCTCCAGCAGGTTGTTGCGGAAGGCAGTGAGTTGGCGTTGCTGTTTGGCCGTTGGCGCATGGACCATGCGTTCCAGTTCGCTGCGCAGGTGGTCCATGTAGAGTGAAAGCTCCTTGATGAACATGTGCGGACGGTCCACGCCCCGGAGCAGATCGGTGCGGCCGTGGATGTGGTCCACCATGGTGCGGAGGGACACCACCTTGTTGAAGTAGGCGGTGTTCGGGCCGGGGCAGATGGCCACGGCCTCCAGCTTGTGCGCGGGATGCAGTCCTGCCTTCAGCAGGGCCGATGCGCCCAGCCCTTCGCACAGGCAGTCCTTCTCGGTCACGGCGGCCACCTCGCGTTGCAGGGTCGCGTCATCCAGCCCGGCGGCTTCGAGCTGCGCCACCTTCAGTTTCTGGTACTGGCGCGAGGCGGTGCAGATGGGCTGCCCGGTGAACTCGGTGTTGCTGCTCAGGAACTTCTTATAGCACGGACTGCCGGGCCTGTTCTTGTCGATGCGCTTTTGCAGTTGCTGGTTCGATGTGCTCGGCCTGAAGTTGTGGAACGGCACGCCCAGCGGCGAGGCATGGCTCAGGTAGAAGTCCTCCGGCCGTGCGGCACACAGTTGCCGCAGCGTTCCATCGTCCACGTTGGTCGCCTCGGGCACCAGCAGGAAGGGACTGCCCCATCCGGTGCCGTCCACCCCGTAGTGCGCGCGCAGGAAGCGGTCCTCGGCAGCGGTGCCGATGCCGCCCTGTGCGGTGATGCGCTGCACCGGCCGCACGGGGAACACCCACCTGCCCGCCTCGGCCAGCGCCGCATTGCAGGTGCGCCAGAGCTCATCGGCCAGCGACTCCCGTTCCTGCTGGAACGCTTTCAGGATCGGCCCCATCAGCAGGCCGTCGGTCGCAAAGGCGTGGCCGCCGCAGTTCAATCCCGACTCGATGCGGAACTCCGAGACCCACACGCCCTTCTTGGCAAGGATGCGCCCCTGCACCTGCGCGGACCGCAGATCGCTCGCTTTCAGGACCACGCGCTTGCGCAACCAGCCCTCCGCGTCGGGAAGGAAGTCCGGGAAGGTGGCGATGTAGGCGTAGAGCCTCGGATTGTAGCCGGCGCTAAGCACCACGGCCGTGTTCAACGTGCTGTGGGCGAACCCGCGGAAAGCGGCCATGGCATCGCAGTACTCCGGTGGAAGGGCATTGCCATCCGCATCGTAGTTCACCGGGTCGATCTTCGCCATGATGTTCACATCGATCGCACCCGGAACGATGGCCTTTCGCAGAGCGGCTTCGTACTGGTCGCGTTCATCGCCCGGTGGCATGTTCAGCAGGGCATGGTACCGTGCGCGTAGCGGCGAGCCTTCGGGAAGCAGTTCGAAGTAGAGCGCGCTTTCCGAGCCGGGCACGATGGGCGTATCGCGCACGCGGTGGGTGTTGCGGTCCACGAGGCGCTGGAGCAGGTCCAGATAGGCGGTGATCCGCTGCGCGCGATGGTCCGGCCCCGGCTTCGGTATGGGCACGTATGCTTCATCGTTCTGCAGTGCGTGGTGCTCCCGCATGCGTTCCACCAGCTCATCCTCGATGATGGATACCACCGATGTGATCCCCAGATGCGCCACTTTCAACGGGGTATCAATGGTGTACCCAAGCCCCATCACGGGGATGTGGAAAGTGTGCGGCGAGGAGACGTGCATGGGTTATGGGAAATGCCTTGGGCTGGAGGGTGCGAGAGTGATGGAGGTGTGATGGTGTTGCGTGGCTTGCTCTTTCACTCTTGCACTCTCTCACGTATTCCTACCCCAACCGCTCGAACCTTGCCTGAAAGAACCGCAGGTACTTCGGCTCGTATACCATCTTCAGGCCGGTGATGGAAGCGCGGCGTTCGTACACGCGTTGCACGCTCTCGGCGATCACGTCCATGTGGGCCTGTGTGTACACGCGGCGGGGGATGGTGAGGCGCACCAGTTCCAACTCCGGGTAACAGTGGTCGCCGGTGTCCTTGTCGCGACCCGCGCTCACGATGCCGCGTTCCATGGCACGTACGCCCGAATCGATGTACAGCTCGGCGGCCAGCGTCTGCGCGGGAAAGGCCGTCTGCGGAAGGTGCGGAAGGAAGGCCTTCGCATCGAGGAAGACCCCGTGCGTACCCACGGGTCTCACGATCGGGATGCCCATGTCCAGCAGCTTGTTTCCGAGGTAGAACACTTGCCCCACGCGGGCGCGGATGTGGTCGTCCTGCACGCTCTCCGCGATGCCGATCGCCATAGCTTCCATGTCGCGCCCGGCGAGGCCGCCGTAGGTGTGCAGGCCTTCGTACACCACCACCATGTTGCGGGCCTCCTCGAACACGTCCCACTCGTTGGTGGCCATGAAACCTCCGATGTTCACCAGCGCATCCTTCTTCGCGCTCATGGTGGCGCCGTCGGTGAGCGAGCAGATCTCCCGCACGATCTTCGCCACGCTGCGGCCGCGTTGTCCTTCTTCCAACTGCTGGATCATGTAGGCGTTCTCGGCCACGCGCGTCATGTCGTGGATGATGCGGATCCCGTGCTTCGTACACAGTTCGCGCAGCGCCTTCAGGTTGGCGAGCGCGATGGGCTGCCCGCCGGCCATGTTCACCGTGGTGGCGATGGACACGTAAGGGATCCTCTTCGCGCCATGCGTGTCGATGATGCGTTGCAGCTTGGCGAGGTCCACGTTGCCCTTGAAGGGGAAGGTGCTCTGTGCGTCGTGGGCCTCGTCCACGATGATGTCCACGAAGGTGCCACCTGCCAGTTCCTGATGGAGCTTGGTGGTGGTGAAGTACATATTGCCCGGCACGATGTCGCCGGGCTTGATGAGAATGCGCGAGAGGATGTTCTCCGCGCCGCGCCCCTGATGCGTGGGCACGATGTACGTGTAGCCGTAGTACTTCTGGATCGCGGCTTCCAGATGATAGTAGTTGCGGCTGCCCGCATAGGCTTCATCGCCGAGCATCAGTCCCGCCCACTGGCGGTCGCTCATGGCGCTGGTGCCGCTGTCGGTGAGCAGGTCGATATAGACGCGTTCGGAAGGCAGCAGGAAGGTGTTGTTGCCCGCCTCGGCCATGGCCTGCTCGCGTTCGGCAAGCGTGGTCATGGTGAGGGGTTCCACCATCTTGATCTTGTAGGGCTCGGCCCATGAGGTGTGTGTCGCTGGCATGCACGGCCCGGGCTTGCGGATGGGGGTGCCGCCCGGCAGCGCGAAGTTCAGCGGATGGATCTGTCCGAATAATGACGATGGTCAGGTAGCCCATCGGCAACAGTCCCTGGTTCCGTACCATGCGTGCCGCCACATTTGCCGCTTTCATCATGGCCTTGCTGTTGCTCGCTTGCGGCACATTCCGGTGAGTACGTCCTTCTCACCTCCTTCCCCCGCTCACCCAATGTGTGCCCACGCTGTACGGCTCGGCCAGCGCGGTGTGCACGATGGCCCGCGCTGTGTCCACCATGTTGCGCAGCACGATCGCCTCGGAGGAATGGTCACCGGCCATCCATGCGCGCTCTACGGCCATGTGTACGCGCTCGATGCGGCGCAGGGCGGTGTGCAGGCCGTGGTCGCTGCGCAGGATCCCCGCGTGCATGGTCATGGTGCGGCGCAGGGCATCCATCATTTCGCCGTAGGCGGGTGAAGCGGCCTTCGGTCCCGCCTTGGCATTCACCTCGATCGACCGATCGGAGGAAGGGATGTGCTTGGGCGTGGTGCGCAGCATGTCCTTGGCGGCATGGCGCGGCAGCACCAGCGCTTCGAGCAGGGAATTGGAGGCGAGGCGGTCGGCGCCGTGCAGCCCGCTTCCGGCGCACTCGCCCAGCGCATACAGGCCGCTGAGCGCAGAGCGTCCGCTGCCATCGGTGCGGATGCCGCCGCAGAGGTAGTGCGCGGCGGGCATCACAGGGATACGGTCGCGGCCGCATGCGATGCCCCGTTCGCGGCAGTATGCCGCAATGGCCGGGAACTCCCGTGCGAAGCGGGAGGTGCCGATCGGTGCAGTGTCCAGCCACACGTGCGGCGAGCGGGTGCGCGCCATGACCCGCGCGATGGTGCGGGCCACCACGTTGCGCGGCGCGAGGTCACCTTGCGGATGCACACCTTCCATCAACGGACGGCCGTCGGGACGAAGCAGCGTGGCGCCCGCGCCGCGTACGGCCTCGCTGATCAAAAAGGCGGTGCCCGTGGCACCGGTATATAACGCCGTGGGGTGGAACTGCACGAAGGCCATGTCCCGCAACGGTACCCTGGCGCGTGCGGCCATGGCGATGCCATCGCCCGTGGCACCCGGCGGATTGGTGGTGTGCAGATACACCTGTCCTGCACCGCCAGTGGCGAGCACCACCGCATGCGCGAAGCGGTCCGTTAGCCGCTCGTCGCGTGGATCGCGCGAGCGTATGCCGATGCAGCGATCATCCTCCACCAGCAGGTCCACGGCCTGTTCATCGATCAGGGTGATGCACGGCGAAGCCCGCACGCGCTGCTGCAACACGCGCACGATCTCGGCGCCGGTGCGGTCCAGATGATGCACCACGCGCGCCATGGTGTGGCCGCCTTCACGCGCCAGTGCGAGCTGTCCGGCCGCATCCGTGTCGAAGGCCGCGCCCATGCCCAGCAGCGCGCGCACCACCGCCGGACCTTCGCACACCACACGCCGCGCCACGGCGGGATCGTTGCGCCCTTCACCCACGGTGAGCGTGTCGCGCACGTGGCTGGCCGTGGAGTCGGCAGGATGCAACACCGCCGCCATGCCGCCCTGCGCTGCGTACGAGTTGCTGCCGCTCACCGCCTCTTTCGCGATGATGCGCATCCGCACCGGCCGCCCCGCCGCCTGCTCCGCCAACTGTACGGCACAGGCCATCCCGGCGATGCCGCCGCCGACCACGATCACGTCGAGCTGTGGTTTCATGCTACTGTGATGGACGGAGAGTACGAGGATGCGAGAGTGCATGTGCTTTCGCACTCTCGCACCCTCCTTCTTTTCTTCTCCACATCATCCCAGTTCCAACATCCGCCGCAACGACCGTTCTGCCTCCTGCCGCACGTCCTCGGACAGTTCGATCGCAGGCCGGCCATCGCGCAGCGCGGTGTACATCTTGCGCACTGTGTTCCGCTTCATGTACGGGCACTCGCTGCATGCACAGGTGTTGCTGACATGCGCGGGCGCGGGGATCAGCATCTTGTGCGGCGTGGCCGCGCGCATGCGGTGCAGGATGCCCGCTTCGGTGGCCACGATGAAGGTGTGGCCCGGATCCCGCTGCACGAACTCCAGCAGCGACGCGGTGGACCCTACATGGTCAGCGTCGGCGAGGATGTGCTCGGGACATTCCGGATGAGCGATGAGCTTCGCGTCCGGATGCTTTCCCATCAGCAGCTTCAGCTTGTCGGCGCTGATGTCCACGTGTACCTCGCAGGCACCATCCCACAGCACCAGTGACCGTCCGGTGATGCGCTGCACGTAGGCGCCAAGGTGCTTGTCGGGCGCGAAGATCACCGGGCGGTCCTTCGGTAGACTGTTCACTACACGCACCGCGTTGCTGCTGGTGCAGATGATATCGCTCATGGCCTTCACCGCAGCGCTGCAATTGATGTAGCTCACCACGAGGTGGCCGGGATGCGCATCGATGAAGGCACGGAACTTATCCGCCGGTGCGCTGTCGGCCAAGGAGCAACCGGCTTCAAGGTCCGGCAGTAATACCGTGCGCATGGGGTTCAGGATCTTCGCGGTCTCGGCCATGAAATGCACGCCGCAGAAGAGGATGGTGTCCGCGCCGGTGCGATCGGCGGCCTGTGCCAGCGCAAGGCTGTCGCCCACGAGGTCGGCCAGCTCCTGGATGTCGGGCGTCTGGTAGTAGTGCGCGAGGATCACCGCGTTGCGTTCGGCCTTCAGCGCGAGCAACGCTTCGTGCAGGTCATGCTCGGAGATGTTATCAAGGCTGCTGGCGTCGTGGATCGATAGCTGCGCTGCGGGTTGCTCAGAAGAAGGCCGGGCGTTCCACAGGGCACGCGCAGCGTGGCGCACCAGCAATGTAAGGCCGGTGAACAGGCCGAGGCCGGACACCGCGAACCCCGCGATGAAGGGCCACGCCTTGTCCATGATGGGCTGGAAGGCCATGCCGGTGGTGACGGTGAGCCAGCCTTTCACCACACCTGCACCCACCAGGCACAGCCAGAAGAGGAGCAACGAGGCATTGAAGATCCAGAAGCCTGCACGGGCCGTGCGATCCAGGGTGCTTCCGGCGATGAAGCATACCGACGCGAACAGGATGGTGGTGTTGATGCCGATGGTGCTGCCCATGGCGTGCGCCACGGTGATGTGCGTGCCATGCGTGAAGAGATTGATGGCCGGGATGCTGATCAGCAGCGCGAGGCCGAGGTTGAGGAACACCCATACTTCGCTGGCGAAGAGGAACCGATGCGTGAGCGAATGGCGCTGCTTCAAGCCTGCGTCCAACGTGGTGCGCCACTGATGGATGATGCGCGCCAGGATGATCCATTCGGTCATGCTGATGGCATAGGCGAGGATCCGTACCCAGGATGCGGCGGGGACCGGATAGATGTGATGGGCCCAGCCGAAGAGCAGGTTGGTGAAGCCCAGCGCGAACAACAGGAAGGCCGTGCGCGACAGGGCCACTGAGCGGTCGCCGCTGATGCGTTCCATCACCACCATGGAGGTGCCGTACACCAGCATGTTCCACGATCCGGTGAGCGCGCCGTAGGCCTTCCACTGCACGGTGAGGTCGCGTACTGCGTTGCCGCTGAAGATGGGCAGCAGGTACAGATGCGCCTCGGCGAACGTGAGCAGGAAGAACACGATGCCCGTGGCCCACATCCACAGGTAGGCCGGCCATGGGCCTTTATGCTTTGTTGCTGTGCGGAAGAAATTGTACACCAATAGCAGCCAGCCCGCCGCGATCGGAATCCCCAGCACCGGCGGGAACTCCCAATACTCCCGTCCACCGAAGCGGCCCATGAGGTAGGAGCCGATGATGAGCAGGCCCGTGCCCATGAAGAGCACCAGATGCCACCACACCAGCCTCGGCGCGTGCAACGGTACACCGGTGAGCTGTGGCAGATAGTGGTACACGCCGCCTACGGCGCCCAGGAAGATCCACGCCACCACCAGTGAAACATGGAGCGGACGCGACTTCACGAAGGGGATGGCATCCACCACACCAGGAATCACATGCTGCCAGGAACCGATCACGCCGAACATGGCGCCGCACCACAGGGCCAGCAACCCGGCCAACAGGAACAGGCGCGCGGGATCGCGATCAGCGGGCGTCCTCATGCATGGAACGATACGTGCCCCACGGCGTGAGGTCGATGTGACGGATGGGATAGGTGCCGGTGGCGTCCACCGCCTGCAGGAAGGCCACGACGTCATCGGCCTGTTGCTCGCTGAGGCCCAGCATGGGCATGCGCTGCGTGCCGTGCAGGATGATACCCTTGGCGAAGGCGGGACCCTTGCCGGGTGTGCTCACCACGTTCGTAAGGTCCGGCCCCATGTAGCCGCCCAGCCCGTAGAACTGGTGGCACGCCGTGCAGTTGAACTCCCGGTAAAGCTGTGCTCCCCGCGTGGCGGCCGCATTGTAGCTCGCGCGTTCATCGCGCACCTCGGTCGCCGTGGTGTAGGTGATCGCCGATCCCGCCACGAAGAGCGCTACGAGCCCGAAGAAGATGGCGCGGCGGTGGCGGGCACCGAAGGCCGATGGCTGCGTGGCGTTCATGCCGGCGTGCAACGGTCGTCGCGTCGTTCGAGGCCATGTACGGCAAGGGCGTCCTTGCGGACGCCCCTGTCGTCTTTCACCATTCCGCCAGCGGTCCGGTAGGAACAGTGCATGGCGGACGTTATTGGGGTAGCAGCACCTTGTCGATCACCACCACCAATCCATTGCTGGCGGGCACCGAGCCGAGCACCTTGGCATCATTGACCATCACCGTGCCGTCCTCCTTCACGGTGAACCTCACGTTGCCGCCGTTGGCCATGCCCACGCTGCGGCCGTTGGTCATCTGCTCGGGCCGCATCACGCCGAGGGCCACGTGGTATTCCAGGATGTCCTGCAATGTGGCCTTGTTCTCCGGCTTCAGCAGATCGTCCAGCGTACCGGCGGGCAGTGCCTTGAACGCCTCATCGGTGGGCGCGTACACGGTGAAGGGACCGGCGTTCACCAGCACGTCCTCATACTTTACGTGCTGCACGGCGGCCACCAGCGTCTTATGGTCCGGCGAGGCCATCGCGATCTGCACCACGTTGCGCTGGGACAGGTCGTCGGATACGGTGCTCTGGCCGGCGGCCGGCGTGGTGGCCGTGGCGCCTTGATCGGTGGCTGGTGCGGGTACGCCGCTACAGGCCATGAGGAGAGGCAGGGCAAGTGCGGCCAGCAAAAGGGGATAGGCAGTGGTCTTCATGGTCGATGGTCCGTATATGCCGCGAACATATTCGGACAAATACATCCTATTCATGACGACCGTCAAGAAGACCGCCTGTTTTTTGTCAGGAGGAGATGAGGGTGAGGAGAATGGAAGAAGGAGAATGGCGAATGGTCATTGATGAATGGGTGACCTCCAGCCAGGTCGAACCTATCCATCGCCGCGAGTGGGCTGCCCATTCACCATTCGCTATTCACCAATAACCATTCACCGCCCTCTCTTCCTCATTTCTTCTCGCCCTACGCTCCCGTCCGTATGAACGCCCCCATGTACAGCAAGGCCACGGCCATGATCGTCACCAGCGCCACGTGGACGGCCAGCAGCGGCATACGACCGGGGGTGAGGCGGGGAATGACGCGCAGACGCGCATGCAGTCCCGTGAGCAAGGTGGCCAGCAGCAACAGCAGCTTGATCGCCACCGCACTGCGCAGCGGATCGCTGAAGGTGAAGGCAGACCATATCCCCGGCACATAACGGCTGGCAAGCCAGAGGCCCGTGACCGCCTGCACCAGCAACGCCGGTATGCCGATGCGCTCATACCCGTGCTCGAACCGCAGCACCGCCGCCGGGTCGCGCTCACGCAGCGCCTTCGGAAGAATGGTGAACAGCAGCACCAGATGCCCGCCCACCCAGATGCAGGCACCGAGGAGATGGAGGATGAGGATGGTGCGGAACATGGGCTAGAGGTGAATGGTCAGTAGTGGTTGGCGAATGGGAAATGCGGCGCGCGTGGATCCGTCCCATTCACCATTCGCCACCGACCATTCGCTGTATTCATTCTCACAGGTCCTTCCTCCGGAACGCCCGGAACGCGGACCACGCCGGGATGGCCACCCACAACGACAGGATCAATGCGGCCACCAGCATGCCCATGGTGCTGCCGAAGAAGTTCTTGTAGATGGCACCGCTATAGCCCATCATCGCGGCGAGGTCCACTTCCAGCATCACCAGGATGCGGGCGAGGTCGATGGGGTTGAGGCCGGCGAGCGGGACCACGAACGGTTCGATGGGGTAGTCGCTCAGGGCGAACATCAGGCCCATCAGCAGGGCATCGTACACCAGCACGAAGAGCAGCCATACGGCGAGCGATAACCCCACGCCTCGTGCCTTCTCCCGCTGCCGCAGCGCGATCAACGCGCCGAGCGCCACGAAGACCAGCACCAGCGCCGAGCCCGCGAGGCTCAGTATCAGCGAAGCCATGGTGGGCGCGTGCAGCAGCAGGGGATCCCCAGCCCGATGGCCTGCGCCACCAACAGCGCCGCAGCCAGCGCCAGCAGCTGCCCGCCGAGGATGGAGCGCCGCGCGATGGGCTGCACCGCCAGCAACTGCGTGAACTCCTGGATGTCGTACAGGTATACCACCGTGAACACCAACGTGATCAGCGGCACCAATGCCAGCACCACCTGCACGAGGCTCAGCAGCGCCTTCATGGGATCGTCCTCCAGCATGAAGAGCCCTTGCGCGATCAGCAACATCAACGCCGCGTAGCCCAGCACGAAGCGGTTGCGAGCCAGGTCGAGGAGGGTGTATTTGAGGACCTTCAGCATGGTTGCCGGGTTACGTGCTTCGTGTTTGGCATTCCCACGCCTCCAATACGCAACGCGCCAACCCATGACACACGAGCCTGTATCCCATATGTCCCGGATCCATGTTCATCATTCACCATTCCATATTCGTCATTCCTCCCTCCAGCATCACCGGCAGTGCCTTCGCCAGCCGGTCCGTTCCGGTGGTTTCGAGGATCTCGCGCACAGGCAGCAGGAAACGAAGGACGCCATCCTCGAGGTAGGCCACGCGGTCGGCGAGCGACTCCACTTCCTCCATGAGGTGCGAGGTGATCAGCACCGTGCTACCGGCATCGCGCACACGGGCGGCTTCGGACAGCACGCGCCTGCTGCTGATGGGGTCCAGACCGGCAGTGGGTTCATCCATCACGAGGATCGACGGGCGGGTGCGGAAGGCCAGCACGGCGCTCACCTTCTGGCGTGTGCCGCCGCTCAGGGTGCCGAGGCGCTTATCCCATTGCTTGTCCAGTCCCAGTTCGGCGATCAACGTATCGTCCGGCTCGCCGGGACTTAGGCTGCGCACGTCGGCCATCATGCCGAACAGTTGGCCGATGGTGAGCGACGCCGGGAACTGCGAGAATCTGCGGCATGTAGCCGAGCGCTTCGCGGTAGTGGGGATCCGGGGCATGTCCTTGTGCATCGATCACGGTGCCATCGACGGTGAGGCGTCCTTCCGTGGGATGCACCAATCCGAGCAGGCATTTGATCAACGTGGTCTTGCCGCTGGCGTTCGGGCCGATCAGCATCACCACTTCGCCCGCGTGGAACGCACACTCCACACCACGCAGGGCCCACAGCTTGCCATAGCGTTTGCCTATGCCCGAGAAGAGGATGCGGGGTTCAGCCATGGTGCGCGGGGAACTGCGGGAAGGCCATTCAACATTCACCATTCGTCGTTCAACATTCAGCATTCACCGGTTTGCATTCTTTCTCGCTTCGCCCTGCGTGAATGAGAAATGATGAATGCTGAACGTCCAATGTTGAACTGGATACTGTGCGTTCCTTCCTTGCCGGTGGCCGCATGAGCGGATGTTCATCTTTCAGCGCTTCGGGGGAAAGGGATGGGATCAAGCGCTCGGCGCGATCAAGGAGCGATACGAAGAGGCTGCGCGAGAACACCATGGCGTAGGGCATGCGTTCCACCAGCAGCGTGAAGAAGCCCAGCGGCCGGTGCGGCACATCGCCGCGGCCATCGCGGTCCAGGTCGTAGCCGGTGTAGCGGTCCCAGTAGTTGCCGCTCAAGGTGTTGGAAGCGAGGGATCCGTTGGTGCTCACGTCGAAGGTGTTCCCGCTGAAGGTATTGCCCGTGAGCACACAGGCGAAGGCATTGGCGAAGAGGCGCAGCGCCCAGCCGTTCATGCGGAAGAGGTTGTCCTCCACCCGGATCCGGTTGCAGCCGTCCACCATGATGCCGGTGGTGTTGTCCTCGAAGGAATTGTCCGCGATGACGCCGTCGTTGATCTCCTTCAGCAGCAGCCCGTAGGCGCTGGCGCCGCGGTTGGCGCGGAAGATGTTGCGGCGCATGGCGATCTCCTTGCTGAACATCACGGCCACGCCCGCGCCGTTGTCCTCGAAGTGGTTGTCCTCGTAGATGTCGCGGTGGCTGAACATGAAGTGCAGGCCGTACCGCTCGTTGTGCAGCGTGGTGTTGTGCGCGATGTGCGAGCCGGTGACGAACTCGAAGTAGATGCCATCGCGGTGGTATTGCACGGTGTTGCGGAGGATGGTCGCGTTGCTGCATTTCCACAGGTGGATGCCGTTGGCCATCCGTTCCCGATCGTTGGGATCCCCGTTCACGCGATTGTCCTCCACCCGTGCATCGTTCGCGCCGCGGAGGTAGATGGCGAAGAAGCAGCGCTCCAGCGTGTTGCCCGCGATCACGGCGCGCTGGCACGCCTGCACCTTGATGCCCGCCAGGTCGTTCAGGTTGCTGTGCCGCGGGTTGCGGATGATGAGCCCGCGGATGGTGACGTCATCGGCCTTCACCCAGAGCACGTCGCCTTCGCCGCCGCCATCGATCACCGCGCCGGCCGCACCGATCAGGGTCAGGGGCTTTTCAATGGTGATCGTGCCTTCCTGCACCGTGCCGTGGACCACGATGGTGTCTCCGGCCTCTGCCCGTTCCAGCAGCGCTTTGAGCGCGCCGTCCTTGCCCGCATGGAACGTCCGCTCGCGCGCCGTAACGCACAAAGACAGGGCCAGCAGCGGAAGGAGCGTGAAGGCGCGCAGCATCGCCACGGATTAGTGTGCCAGTTGCTTGCGCATCGCGTTCCAGTCCAGGGCTTCCACCCCATCGGTCTTCGCCTGGTCGCGCGCGTGCTCGTTCGCGAAGGCGGCCATGTCGCCACGCATGGGGCTGCGGAAGGCCGGGCCATGCAGGTAGAAGGCCGTGGTGGCATCGATCAGGGTGCCGGGCGCGGCGTGGTCGCACACCTGCCAGCTGGCCACCTGCTCTTCAGTCACGGTCCCCGTTCCCACGAAGTGGATCATGCACGCGATGTCATCGAACACGTACTGGCGTCCCTTCTGCGTGGTGAGGGCGGCGCCGAACTGCTTGTCCACCACGTTCATGCGGCAATTGGCGCACTCGGCCTTGCCGAAATCGATGGAAGGCGTGGACCGGCCGCAGGACGTGGGTCCGGTGACCAGGAGGGCGAGGATCAGGGTGCGTATCATGACAGGGATGTTCTGCGTTGTTTGCGCCGTGTGCGCATGTCGCGGATCTCGAGGAAGTACACGCCGGCCAGCAGGCCCATCACGCCGAAGAGGATCCAACCACCGGTGTCGGGCGTGGACCATGCATCGAAGTTGAGCAACTGCTTGTGACCGATCAGCGGCGGCTGGTAGGCCATGCCCTCCACCTTGATCGCCGCGCGCGGATCGAGGTTGTGGCCGTACGCGTAGCCCCAGTCCCACATGCGCCATAGCGCCCATGCGCCAAAGAGCGAGAGGGTGATGAGCCCCGCCACCAGCAGGATGCGACGCCCCCACAGTGCGGCCCCCACGCCCAGCACGGACAGCGCCACGAGCACTTTCGGCAGCAGCTGGAACTCGGGGAAGGTCTCGTTCCGGATGTGTGCCATGCCGATGTAGTGGTTCAGGCCGTTGACCCTCTCCACGTCACCCTCGAAGCGGTCGGCGAAGATCTGCAGGGAGAGGCCTTCAGGGTATTGCGGTGCGCTCAGGTCGATGCGCCAGATGGGCACGAAGAGCAACACCAGCAACGCCAGCGCGGCCAGTCCGATCATGACGCGGGAGATGGGTCTCATGGAGTGATGGGTGAGTGGCGGACGGTCAGTGGTGAGCGGGCTTGCGGGTGAGGGTTGGGATACGGGGTGGATGCTAGGTGAATGGCGAATGGTCGATGGTGAATGGTGCTGCTGTCCGTGGTGATCTCTTTGCCGCAGGTTTTATAGCGGACGGACACAAGCGCAAGCATCTCCCATCCACTATTCACCATTGCCCATTCATCATGGATCATTGATCATTCATCATTTGTCATTCACCATTCATCATTCACCATTCATCATTCCCCAAGAACGACCCGAGAAGTGGCGAGGATGGTCCACAGCTTGCACCGCCTCCCATCCCCGCGCACGTTCATCGGTCATCAGAGCTCCGCGTCCACGCTCACGGTTTGGGCGTTCAGCGGAACGTTGCTGCTGGCGGGGCTTACGCGCACGTATCCCTGCATCTCCTGGTGAAGGGCCGAGCAGAAGTCGGTGCAGTAGAAAGGCACCACGCCCACCTTGTCCGGTGTCCACTTCAGCGTCTGCGTTTCGCCCGGCATGATCAGCAGTTCGGCGTTCTGCGCGCCTTTGATCGCGAAGCCGTGCGGCACGTCCCAGTCCTGCTCCAGGTTGGTCACGTGGAAGTACACGTCATCGCCCAGCTTCACGCCCTCGATGTTGTCCGGCGCGAAGTGCGAGCGGATGCAGGTCATGTACACGTGCACCTCCTTGCCCTTGCGCTCCACGTGCGCCTCCTTCTCGCCCTTGGTCACGTAGGGGTGCTGGTTCTCCTCGATCTTGAAGAACTTCACTTCGCGGGGCCTTACGAGGTCGGCGGGGATGGCCTGCGCATAGTGCGGCTCGCCCGTGGTGGGGAAGTCCAGCAGCAGCTCCATCTTGTCGCCGTCGATGCTGAACAGCTGCGCGCTCTGCGCCAGTTCGGGACCCGTGGGCAGGTAGCGGTCCTTGGTGATCTTGTTGTAGGCCACCACGTACTTGCCCCAGGGTTTCTTGCTGTCGCCGCCGGGCACCATCAGGTGACCGATGCTGTAGTAGGTGGGCACGCGGTCCACCACTTCGAGCTTCTCCACGTCCCATTTCACGATCTCGCTGCTCACGAAGAAGCTGGTGTAGGCGTTGCCGTTGGCGTCGAACTCGGTGTGCAGGGGCCCAAGGCCGGGCTTCTTCACCTCGCCGTGCAGCACGCTTTCATACTTCAGCACGGGGATGCCCGCGTAGTCGCCCTCCAGGTCCTTGGCGGCGATGGCGGCCTGCATCTTCTCGAAGCTGAACACGGGGATCAGCGCGGCCAGTTTGCCGCTGCCCACGATGTACTTGCCGGTGGGGTCCACGTCGCAGCCGTGCGGGCTCTTCGGGCAGGGCATGAAATACACCAGGCCGGGGTGGTCCTTGGGGTCGATCTGCAGCACGTCGTCGTACACGGTGGTCTCGGTGCTGTGCGTGTGGTGGTTCCACCAGTTGCTGTGGTGCTTGCCGGGCACGCGCTTGCCTTTGCCTTCCTTGGCGAGCTGTTCGGCCAGCTTCCAGTTCACGGCCATGATGAAGTCCTTGTCGCGCTGGCTGGCGTTCACCTCCAGCAGGCTGTACGCCTGTTCGGTGTTGTAGCAGCTGAAGAAGAACCAGCCCTCGCTCGGTCCCTTGCCCGCGTGGCTCAGGTCGAAGTCCACGCCCGGCGTCAGGATCTGGAAGGCGATGCTCATCTTGCCGCTTTCCGGGTCGGGGTGGATGAAGCTCACCGTGCCCTTGAAGTTCTCCTTGTAGGACTTGATGGGCACATCGCGCGCGGCGTCATCGCCCATGGGGATGCTGAAGCGCGTGCCGGCCACCACGTATTCGCTGTTGCCCGTGGTGAAGGGCGAGCTGTGGTTACCCGCGCTGTTGGGGATCTCGATGATGCTCTGCGTGCGGAAGGTGCCGAGGTCGATCAGGGCGATGCGCGGCGTGTTGTTGCCGTTGATGAAGCACCACTTCCCATCGGGCACGCCATCGGCCTGCGAGAGCTCGGCGTGGTGGCTGTCGTCCCAGGGCACGAAGCCGTGCGTGGTGGTGAGCATGCCCTTGGTCTCCTCGCTGTAGCCGTAGCCGCTCTCGGGGTCCACGCTGAACACGGGGATCTCGCGCAGCAGGCGCCCGCTGGGCAGGCCGTACACGGACATCTGGCCGCTGAAGCCGCCGCTCACGAGGTTGTAGAACTCGTCGTACTCACCCGGCTTCACGTACACCTTGGAGGCTGCGTCGCCGGTGACGGCGGTCTTGGTGGTGGAGGGTTTGCATCCGGGCAGTGCGGACATCAGCAGGGCGGTGCCCGCGATGGTCGCAAGGCCGGCGCCTTTGCAGGCAAGGGAATGTTTCATGGTATCCTTGGTCTTGATGGGTTCGTGGTGTCCTGCTCAAAGGGTGCGCATGAACTCGAGCACGTGGCGGCCGTCGTCCTTGCTCAGGCTCTGGTTGGGCATGCGCACCAGGCATTTCTCCAGTTGCGCCTGCGCGTCAGGGTCGGTGTCCAGCATCACGTCCGGGGTCAGCATCATGTTCATGATCCATTCCGGCTTGCGGCGCTCGGTGATGCCCTTCCAGCCCGGTCCCACCACGCGGTTGGCGCCGAGGCTGTGGCAGGCCTGGCATTTCAGTTCGTAGATGCCCTTGCCGCCATCGACCATCTTCAGGTCGATCTCACCCAGGGTGATGTCGGCGGCGGTGATCATGCCCGGCGCGGTCTTGGCCTCGGCGGCGGGAGCGCTGGGCGGCGTGGCCTTGGCGCCGGGGGTGCCGTTGTTCGTGGCGCCACCTCCACACGCGGCCAGGGCCAGGGTGAAGGCGACAAGGCCGATGGTGATGTTCGTTCTCATGGCTTCGTGGTTTCAGTGCTCAAATATCATCGGACCATTTTATCCGTAATATGACGGATGTCAGTCGATCGCATGATCCTTACGGGCTAGGTTCGCGGGCTCCTTCCCGCCCCATGCGCCGCTGGTTCCAACTGTCCCTGCTGTTCTTCGCCGTGGCGGCCACCATCGGTGCACTGCTGCGGCTGATCTACGTGGTGGAGCTTCCCTGGCTCGTGTTCAAGCCCTGGCTGCATGCGCATTCGCACGTGGCCATGCTGGGCTGGCTCTTCCCCGGCCTGCTCATCGCCCTGCTGCGGCAGGACGACCGCCCCGCCCCGCGCCGCTTCCGCACCTGGATGACGCTTTCGATGGCCTTCGTGGTCGGCATGCTGGTGAGCTTCCCCATCCAGGGGTACGGCCCCATCTCCATCGCCTGCTCACTGGCCCAGATGTTCGTGGGCTATGCGCTGAGCGTGCAGGTGTGGCGACACACGTCGCGCTGGCCGGTGGCGGGCAGCCGCCTGCTGGTGCGGCTCGCGTTGCTGTTCCAGGCCATCAGCACCATCGGCGTATGGGCCATGGGGCCGATCATGCACAGCGGCCTGGCGGGCAGCGAGTGGTACTACTGGAGCATCCAATGGTTCCTGCACTTCCAGTTCAACGGCTGGTTCTGGTTCGCGGCCATGGCCATCGGCAGCCGCTGGGCGGAGCGCCACGGCGTGGATGTGCAGCTGGACCGCCTTACGGTGTTCCTCTGGGTGATCGGCACGGTGCTCACGTTCGCGCTGGCCATCGCGTGGAGCGAACGGACCATCGGCGTGATCGCGGTGAACTCCGTGGGCGTGCTGGTGCAGGCGTGGGCGGCGTGGCGCACCCTGCGCGCCATGCAGCACGCGCGGCCGCAGGCGCAGGTGCGCACCACGCGCTGGATGCGCATCGTGATCGGCACCATGCTCATCGCCATGGCCGTCAAGGTGGCCGCGCAGGCCGCCGCGTCCATCCCCGCCGTGGCCGACATCGCCGTCACGCTGCGCAACTATGTCGTCGGCTTCGTACACCTCAACACGATCGGCGCCGCCACCATGGTGCTGATGGCCTTCGCGCTGGAACGCCGCTGGCTGGATGAAGCCTGCGCGCCGGTCCGCGCCGGACTGGCCTTGCTGATTGCCGGGTTCGCCTTCAGCGAGCTGCTGCTCTTCGGCCAGGGCACGCTGATCTGGATACGCTGGGGCATGCTGCCCGGCTACCATTGGATGCTGTTCGCGGTGAGCGCGATGCTGCCGATAGGGGTGCTGCTGCTGGTGGCGGGGTCGCGTTCCGGCGAGAACGTGTGAAGGCCGCACGGTCTTATTGGTGAGCACCGGCCATTGGTCGGAGCCTTGCGGGTCGGATCAGCGCGGGGTATGCTGAGTAAAATTTCGGATCATCAGTCGATCTATTAGCCATAATGCATCATACATGAAGATCGGAAGTAGCGCTTCCGATCTTCATGTATAGAGGTTGTCGGGCTTGATGGCGCTATAGAGGATGGTGCGGAGTGCGTGCCGGAGATCGGAGCGCTGGGGTGAGCGGCGTGTGCCCATGTGCTCATGCGACCATGTGCCCATTGACCCTCGCTCGGAGCACTACGGTGGAAGCGCTGCACCGACCTTGCCCGGAGCGGCATTCCATGCGCACATGGCCTTGTTGGCGTGGTGTTGGAACTTTTCTCTCCTAACGGAGATCGTCCGTGAAATGCCCGCCATGCGGTCCCCGGCTGAATTTCTCCTGGTTGAAACCGGAGGAACCTCCCCTGGGGATGGACAGACTTTCCCATGCGGCGCCTTTCAGCATGCGGCCCAGCAGCACGATCTGTCCCACGTGGTAGGCGTAGTGGCATAGCTGCCTGTTCACCGCGTCCACAATGGAATGGGCCTGGGCACGGATGTACACCGTGGTGCCGAAGTTGGTGGCCGTTACCGTGTCCAGGGCATCGAAGAGGCACTTCCATCCTTCCTCCCACTGGGCCAGCAACTCGGCCCGGCTGCTCAACTCATCCTCGAACTCCCGGTCCCGTTCGCGCCACGGCTTCTCGCCATCGCTCGTGAGGAAGTCCGTCCACCGCGAACGCATGTTGCCCCACAGGTGGTGTACGATGATGGCGATGGAGTTGGCCTCCGGATCCGAGCGGTAGAACAGTTGGGTGTCCTCCAACTGCGCGAAGGTCTTTTCGCCAAGCCGCTTGTAGTAGGCGAACTGCTGCCGGGCGCTGGCGAGGTAGGTGGCGGAGATGTCCATGGTGTGAAAGTGTGAAGGAAGATGGTCCCTTGATCGGATGCATGGATCGGACGCTGACCGGCACGGCCTACCCGCACTTCGTTCCCCCGCAGCTCCGGCACTTTAGGCAGCCCTCCTCATAGTACAGCCCTTCTGCGTCGCCGCAGTCGGCGCACTTGCGGCCGCTGGCGCTGGTGCCGTCGGGGATGTAGCGTTGCAGGCTGCGCACCACGCCGTTCTTCCACGTGTTCAGCGTGGCGTCGAGCAGGTTCAGGTTCGCCACCACGTCCACCACCTGCGGCACGGGCATCCCCTGGCGCAGCATGCCGCTGATCAGGATCGCATAGTTCCAGAACTCGGGATCGAACGTGCGGCTCAGGCCCTGCACGGTCACGCGGTAATCATCCTGATCCGCGTACTCCAGGTCGTAGCGGTTCTTGCCGCGCTTCTCGTCGCGGCGCTTCACCACCCAGCCTTTCGTCACCCACTTGGGCAGCTCGAAACCGCCGTTGGCCTTGCCGGTGAAGATCTCATACGGCCTTCCCTCGAACAGGCCCACCACGGCCAGCCACGGTTCGGTGCCGTTGTTGAAACGGATCACGTCGGCCTCGAGGCGTTCGGGGCGGGCGATGTGGTGGTGTTCGGCCGCAGCGTCCCCACCGCCCTTGCCGTGTTCACCGGTGTTCGATACCAACACCCCACTGCGGCTGCCGTCCCGGTATACGGTGATGCCTTTCAGCCCATGCCGCCATGCTTCGAGGTAGATGCCGCCCACCTGCTCCACGGTGGCGGTGCCGGGCAGGTTGATGGTGCTGCTGATGGAGTGCGTCACGTACTTCTGCACCACGCTCTGCATGCGCACGCGGCGCTGCCAGTCGATGTCGTTCGCGGTGGCGCCGTGGTAGGGGCTCTGCGCGGGGTCCTCCTTGCCGGTGGCCTTCATCCAATCCAGCAGGCGCGGGTGGTGTACGGTGAACTCCTCCCACTGGTCGCCCAGCTCGTCGGTGAAGCTCACCACGGCCTTGCTGTCGCCATGCACCACCTTGCGGCGGCGCGTGTAGCCCAGCATGAACACCGGCTCGATGCCGCTGCTGGTGCGGGTGAGCAGGCTCAGCGTGCCGGTGGGTGCCACGGTGCTGATGCTCACGTTGCGGCGGCCGTAGCGCATCATGCGGTCGTGCACCTCCGGCAGTTTGTTCCCCAGCATGGACACGAACCCGCTGGTGCGCTCGATGGCGGGGTCGAAGCCCTCGAAGGTCCCGCGCTCGATCGCCATGTCGATGCTGCTCTCGAACTCGGCGCGGCACTTGGTGCGCAGGATGGCCTCGGTGGCCTCCAGCGCGGGCTCCTCGTCGTATTTCAAGTTGAGCGCGGCAAGCGCGTCGGCCATGCCGGTGAACCCCAGCCCCGTGCGGCGGCCCTTGCGGCCGGTGTCGCGCAACAGCTCCCAGGTCTCGCGTTCCACGCGCTTCACTTCGCCGGGTTCGGGATCGCTGTCCACCTTGGCCAGGATGCGGTCCACGGCTTCGAGCTCCAGGTCCACGAGGTCGTCCATGAGGCGCTGTGCCTCGTAGGTGACGGCAGCGAAGCGTTCGTGATCGAACCACGCGTTCGGCGTGAAGGCGTCCTGCACGAAGCTGTACAGGTTGATGGCGATCAGGCGGCAGCTGTCACCGCCCTGCATGGCGATCTCGCTGCACGGGTTGGTGCTCTCGTTCCTGAAGCTGGGGTACACGCTGCTGGTGCTGTACGTGTGCTGGCGGTCCCAGAAGATCAGGCCGGGTTCGGCGGTGTTGTGGGCGCAGCTTACCAGCGTGTTCCACAGTTCGCGCGCCTTCACTTGTTTCGTTACCAGCGGCTCCTTCGCACCTGCCTTCGCTTGCTTCGGCAAGGCACTGTCAATGGGCCAGCGGTGCGTGTACATCGCGTCATCGGCCACGGCTTGCAGGAACTCGTCGCTCACGCGCACGCTCACGTTGGCGCCGGTGACCTTGGTGAGGTCCTGCTTGATGGTGATGAACTTCTCCACGTCGGGGTGGGCGATGTCCATGGTGAGCATCAGCGCACCGCGGCGGCCTTTCTGGGCCACTTCGCGCGTGGTGTTGCTGAAGCGCTCCATGAAGCTGACGGCGCCGGTGCTGGTGCGCGCGGCGTTGCTCACGGCGGCGCCTTCGGGGCGCAGGCTGCTCAGGTCGAAGCCCACGCCGCAGCGGCGTTTGAACAACTGCGCCAGTTGCTGGTCGTTGCGGAAGATGCCGCCGTAGCTGTCCAGCGGGGCGGGGATCACCACGCAGTTGCTCAACGAGGCCAGCCGGTAGGGATCGCCGAGCGAGGCCATCACGCTGCCCTGCGGCACCACGTCGCGGAACCCATCGAAGAGGGCGAAGATGCGCTCCTCGGTGAGGGGTTCTCGTTCGCGGCCGTAGGTGCTCAACAGCTTCTGCTTGGCTGCGGAGGCGCGTCCGTACTTCGCCTCGATGCGGGCGAATTCGCGGGCCATGCGCAGGTGCATCGCGGCGGGGGTGCCCTCCAGCAATTCGCCTTCGGCGTTGCGCAGGGCGTACTTGTTCACCCACGTGGTGGCGGCCAGTTCATCGCCCTTGAAGTAGGTCAGCGATCGCTCCACGGCCTCCTCCTTGGTGAAGGTGGCGTTCGCGGGTCCATGGGTGTTCTTCTTCACGGTCTGGCGTTGTTCAAGGGTGGCGTTCGCTGGCATGGTGATCGTGCGATGGATGATGAGAGGAAGACAAAGTTCCATGCCACATCAGCTGACCATCGTCAGTTGCAACGATCGATCTCCACCGCCTTGTCAACGATCCTGAAAGGCTTTCTGGGCGCGGGTCATAGGAGCTTTACGCCCTGCGGCGGAGCGTGTCCGGGAGGTGTGCGCCGCCGCCTCCATCCCCTCGCGGGAAAGCGGGCCGCGATGCCCGGGAACGCATGGGGAACGGGCGTGTCCGACGCGTTCGCTGCGCGGGCCATGGCCTGTGGCGGCGGAACGCTTGTTGGAAGCCGGGACCGCATCCCCTGATCGAGGTATCCGGCCGGCCGGAAAAGGAAAGGGCGTGGATCCGGTCCACGCCCCTTTTTCGGTGTTCGTTCCTTCCGGCCTAGGGGAAGATGCCGCGTTCCTTGTAGGCCTTCTCCAGGCGCCGCAACGCCACGATGTAGGCGCTCGTACGCCAGTCCGTATCGAACTCGCCGGCGGTGTTCACCACGCTGGTGAAGGCGGTGCTGATCTTCTCGTGGATCATCCGGAGCACCTCCTCGATCTTCCAGTACTCGGCGCGCTTGTTCTGCAACCACTCGATGTAGCTGCCGATAACGCCGCCGCTGTTGCACAGGATGTCGGGGATGATCTCCACGCCTTTCTCCCGGAGGATGGCTTCGCCTTCCGTGTCCGTGGGGCCGTTGGCGCCCTCGGCCACCACCTTCGCCTTGATGCTGCCTGCGTTCTTCGCGGTGATCTGGTTGCCCAACGCCGCGGGCACCACGATGTCGCAATCGATGCCGAAGAACCCGGCCGGGTCGATGGCCGTGGCCCCTTTGAAGCCCGCCACGCTGCGGTTGCTCGCCTCCACGTGGCTGTTCAGCTGCTCGGGGTCGATGCCGTCGGCGTTGTACAGGGTGCCGCTGGCATCCTGCGTGCCCAGCAGGATCGCCCCTTCCTTCGCCATGAAGTGGGCCGTCCAATACCCCACGTTGCCGAAGCCCTGCACGATGTAGCGCTTGCCTTTCAGGCTTTCGTTGCGGCGCTCGGCCCAGGCCTTCAGCGTCACCACCACGCCGTAGCCCGTGGCGCGGTCGCGGCCTTCGAGGCCACCCGCGCCCAGCGGTTTGCCGGTGACCACGTGCAGGTTGCTGAAGCGCGTGCTCGGCGACTTCGTGCTGCTGAACGTGTCGGCGATCCACGCCATGATCTGCGCGTTCGTGTTCACGTCCGGGGCGGGGATGTCCAGGTCCGGGCCGATGTTGTCACCCAGCGCGTAGGTGAAGCGGCGCGTGATGCGCTCCAGTTCGCCCTTCGAGTACTGCTTCGGATCGATCTGGATCCCGCCCTTGCCGCCGCCGTAGGGCAGGCCGGCGAGCGAGGTCTTCCACGTCATCCAGATCGCCAGCGCGCGGGCCGAATCGATGTCCACCGTGGGGTGGTAGCGCAGGCCGCCCTTGTAGGGTCCGAGCGCGTTGTTGTGCTGCACGCGATAGCCGGTGAACACCTCGATGGTGCCATCGTCCAGCTTCACCGGGAAGTGCACCACGATCTCGTTGTTCGTCTGGCCCAGGATCTTGCGGACACCCGCATCCAGGCCCATCACATCGGCGGCGCGTTCGAACTGGTCCATCACCACCTTGTACATGCCTTGTCTGCTCTGCGCCTTCTTGGCGCCTTCTGCTTCCATTGTCAGGTTTTTTGGTTCCCCCATGCAAGGGGGCGCAAAGTTGGGGTGCTTTCTTTCACTTATGGAGGTCCGGGGCGTTCCCTTTTTTATCGCAGGATTGCATTCCGACCCAGAACGCTCATCCGGATGCCGGGGTCTTGCCACGTGAGGCCACCCACACCGCTAGGGTAACGAACCCCACCACGCTGATGCTGCTCAGCGGCATCAGGACGGCGGCGATGAGCGGTGTCATGTGCCCCGCCACGGCCAGGGAAACGCCGGTGATGTTGTAGCACAGCGAGATGCCAAGGCTGGCCACCACGATGCTGCGCGCGCGCCGGGCCATGCGCAGGAACTGCGGAAGGCCGGCGATGGCATCGGCGTCCAGGATGGCGTCGCTGGCGGGCGTGAGGGCGGCGCTGGTCTCGGTAACGGTGATGCCCACGTCGGCCTGGGCCAATGCCCCGGCGTCGTTGAGGCCGTCGCCCACCATCAGCACGCGATGGCCCTGGTCCTGAAGGTGGCGGATGGCCTGCTGCTTGTCCACCGGTGAACACTGGGTGCGCACCTCCTCTTCGGCGAAGGCTACCGCGAGCTCCGGGTCCACCTGGGCATCTCCGGTGAGCAGGGCCATGCGCAACCGTTTCCGCAGGCGCGCCACGGCGTGCACGATGCCGCCGCGCGCGCGCTTGCGGATGGCGAAATGCCCGCGGTACAGGCCATCGATGGTCACATGCACGTGCGCTTCCCCGCTGCCGCGCGCTTGTTCCTCCGCGCCACAGAACGATGCTGATCCGATGCGCACCGCGTGGCCCTCCACGGTGCCAATGATGCCTTGGCCGGGGTGCTCCCGTACTTCGGCATCGGGTGGCGCATGTTCCCCTTCCGGTGCCCGATCGGCGCCCTTCAGTTCCCGCGCCAGCACCACGCTCAGCGGGTGGGTGCTGCTGCGCGCCAGGCCGCGCACCAGCGCGCGTTCCCCGGTGTCCAACGCCCTGCCGTGCCATTGCACCTCGTGCGCCTCGCGCGCGGTGAGCGTGCCGGTCTTGTCGAACACCACGGTGTCCACGTGGGCCATGCGTTCCACCACCTCGGTATCGCGCAGGAAGAGGCCGCGCCTGCCCAGCAGGCGTACGGTGTGGCCGTAGGCGAAAGGCATGCTCAGGGCCAGCGCGCAGGGGCAGGCCACAATGAGCACGGCGGTGACCACGGGCCACACCTGCGCGCTGTCCTTGCCCCACCAGTAGAGCCCGGCGCCGAGGGAGATCAGCAGCACCGCCACGGTGAAACGCCGGGCCACGTTGTCGATCATCCGCGGCATGGCGGGCCGCTCGTGGGCGGGGTCCTGCTCGGCCCATAGCTGCTTCAGGCGGCTGTCGGCGAAGGTGCGCAACACCTCCAGCTCGATGGCCGCGCCGCGTTGGCGGCCGCCGGCCTTGATGGTATCGCCCGCGTTCTTGCGCACCGGCAGCGGTTCCCCGGTGATGAAGCTGTTGTCGATGTGCCCGGTGCCCGCGCGCAGCACCGCGTCCACGGGCACCAGTTCCTGGTCGCGCACGATGATGCGGTCGCCGGGCCTCAGGTCGGCCACCTTCACCGGTTCTTCATGGGCGCCTTGCTTGCGCAGCACCACCAGCGGCAGGAAATCCTCCAGCGCCCGGTCGAAGCGCAACGCCCGGTACGTATGGGCCTGGTACCACCGGCCGATCAGCAGGAAGAAGAGCAGCCCCGCGAGCGAATCGAAATAACCCGGCCCCGAGCCGCTGATCACGTCGTGGAGGCTGCGGGTCCACAGTGCCACGATGCCCAAGGCGATGGGCTGGTCGATGTTCACCAGGCGGCTGCGGATGCCCGCCCAGGCGCTGCGGAAGAAGTCGGTGCTGAGGAAGAAGACCACCGGGATGGAGAACAGCACGATGAGCCATTGGAACCCCGCCTTCAGGCCGGCCTCGTTGTTGGCCCCCAGGTATTCGGGGAAGCTCAGCATCATGGTGTTGCCGAACACGAAGCCCGCCACCCCCAGCCGGATGTACAGCATGCGGGGGATCTCGGCGCCCTTGCTCCGTGCCGTGGTGTTCGTGAGCTGTGGGCCGTAGCCGATGCGGCGCAGCAGCTTCACCAGGCCGGCCATCGGAAGGCGTTCCTCGCGGAAGGTGACGGTGAGCTCCTTGTTCGCGAAGGATACCCGCGAGCGCATGATCGCCGGGTCCAGCCGGTGCAGGTTCTCCAGCAGCCAGATGCACGAGCTGCAGTGCATCTGCGGCACGCTGAAGCGCACCCGCGTGATGCCCGCCTCGCTGAACTCCACCAGCCGCGTGCGGACCTCCTCCAGGCCGAAGAGCTCCGTGCGTTGCTCGTCCACCGAGGCCTGCTGCTTCGTGCCCGGCCGCTCTTCCATGGTGTAGTAGTCGCACAGCCCGCTTTCCTTCAGCAGGCCGTACACCACCTCGCAGCCCTGGCAGCAGAAGTCGTGGCCGTCCTGCTTGCGGTGCTCTTCCGCGCAGGGATCCCCGCAGTGGAAGCAGGTGACGGCGATCGGGTCCTGGACCTTCATGGGGTGAACGTGGATGGATCGGACCGGCGCATGTCCGATCCTCTTCGGTGTGGACTAGTCGCGTTGTTCCAGTACCAGCAGTGGGTGATGCCCGTCCAGCGCCAGTTCCTTCGCCATGCTCGCATGGAAGAGCCGGCCCAGGAACCCGGTGTGCCTGTGGATCACGGCGATCATGTCCGCCCGCTCTTTCTGAGTGGAGCGCAGCAGTGCATCGGCGATGTCCCGGCCGTGGGCTTCGATGAACCGCAGCGGAACGCCCGACAGCCCGGTCCCATAGATGCCATTGCTCCAATGGTCGGCGCCCTCCTGCATCGATACGGGGACGTGGGCCACCACGACCTCCGCGGCGGTGTGCAAGGCGATGGAGCGGAGCACGGCCAGGTCCTTCGGGGCCACCACGTCGTGGTCGTCCGCCAGCAGGACCCGTTGCAGCGGGCGGATGGCGGCGTTCTCCGGCACGGCCAGCACCGGTATGGGGCTGTTCTTGATCATGGCCGTGGTGTTGGTGCCGAACAACGGGTTCTGGTGCTTGCCGCGCTGGCCCATCACCACCAGATCGCCCCCGTGTTCGAACGCGAAGGCGTCCAAGGCCACGGGCAATGGGCCCAGGAGCAGTTCCTGGCTTGCGCCTTGGATGCCCGTGCGTTCCCGGAACGCCGTGAGCGTATCCTCCAAGGCGATCCGGGTGGTTTCGAGCAGCTCGGGCACGTAGGCCTGGACCATGGGGTCGGCATAGCCGGTCTCGAAATGGGCATGCACGAACACATAGGACACATCGTCCCGGCCGAATACGCGCGAAGCGTACAGGGCGGCGTGCATGGCACTGTCGCTGAAGTCGGTGAGCAGGAGGATGCGCATCATCGCGGATCGTCTTTTATGGAACGTACCGCGAAGCAGCCCCATCCCGGGGATCGGCGGCATGAGCGAAGTCGGTCTTCCGCCTGACGATCGTCAGTTATCGCGCTGGGCCCCTCCGATACGTTTGGACCCCAGCGTGCCCATCATGCCGGACAAGCCCATCACATCCATCCACGAACTCGTGCAGGAGCTGTTGCGGCATCGCGATCCTTCCCTGTATGCGGGTATCCTTGCGCGCTATGCCGTGCCTGGCCAGGACCTCGAGCCCTATTTCCGCTGGAACACGCGGCATTACACCCGCACGTGCATCCAACGCAACGATGCCTTTGAACTGTTGCTGATCTGCTACGAGCCCGGGCAGATCACCAGCATCCACGACTACGACAGCCAGATGGCCTGGATCCATCCCGTCATCGGGGAGGTGGTGGAGGAGCGGTACGCCTTGACCCCGGAGGGGGCCTTGAAGCGGGTCGGGGAACTGCACCTGCGCCCCGGCATGGACGACCGGTTCACGGACACCCACTCGATCCACCGCTTCCTGAACAGGGGGCCGGGGCGGGCCGTCACCTTGAACCTGTATGCGAAGCCCATGCGGAAGTGGCGGGTGTACAACGGGGCTGCGGGAACGTCGTCGATCGCGCAAGCGGGGCCTGCGTGATGCCGCTGCCAAGGGATCGCGCTGGTTATCTTGCCCGCATGGGCACAAGCACGGGTGGTGCGTTCGGCGGCGCCGACATCGCACGGGTCAGCGAACTCCTGTTCTCCACGGCCGCGGAAGGCCTGGTGGTGGTGGACGGCAAGGGCACCATCCTCATGCACAACCCGCGGCTCAACGCCATGTTCGGTTACAGCGAAGGGGAGCTGGTGGGCACCTCGATCGAGGAGCTGCTGCCCGACGCGGCGCGCGCGCGGCATGCCCAGCACCGTGCGGCCTATGCCCAGCGCCCGGTGCAGCGGTCCATGGGCATCGGCATGGATCTCTGGGGCAAACGCAAGGACGGAACGGTGCTGCCCGTGGAGGTGAGCCTGAACCACTTCGAGGTGGACGGCGTGCGTTACGTGATGGGCCTTGTTACCGACATCACCTTGCGGCGCAAGGTCGAAGAGGATCTGCAGCGCACCAACCAGGAACTGGAGGACCGCGTGGAGCAGCGCACCGCAGCGCTGCGCGCCGCCGAGCACAGTGTGCGCGAGGCCCTGGAAACGGAAAAGGAACTGCACGCGCTGAAAAGCCGCTTCGTGTCCATGGCGAGCCACGAGTTCCGCACCCCGCTCAGCACGATCATGAGCAGCGTGGACCTCATCGGGCGCTACACGGAAAGCGCGGCGGACGAACGCGTGGGCAAGCACGTCGCGCGCATCCGCGGAAAGGTGCGGGAGATGACGGCCATGCTCAACGAGTTCCTTTCGCTGGAGCGGATCGAGCAGGGCCTTGTTGTTTGCAGCCCGGTGGAACTGGACGTCGTACACCTCTGCATCGGGCTGCTGGAGGAGTTGCGCCCGCTCGCCAAGCCCGGCCAGGCGATCGATTACGATCACCAGGGCGAGGAGCGCAACGTGACGCTGGACCAGCAGATGTTGAACAGCGTGATCTCCAACCTGGTCACCAACGCCGTGAAATATTCCCCGGAAGGCAGGCGCATCGAGCTGCGGACCTCCATCAGCGGCGGCCGGCTCGGCATCGTCGTGAAGGATGAAGGCATCGGGATCCCGGAGGAGGACCAGCAGCACCTGTTCCAACGCTTCTTCCGCGGAGGCAACGCCACCACGATCCAGGGCACGGGCCTCGGGCTGAACATCGTAACGCGCTACCTCGACCTGATGAGCGGCACCATCCGCTTCACCAGCCGTCCGGGCGCGACGGTCTTCACCGTGGACCTGCCCCAACACCTGACCACATGAGGACGATCCTGCTCATCGAGGACGACGCTGACATGCGTGAGAACACCGCCGAGATCCTCGAGCTTGCGGACTACCGCGTGCTGAAGGCGGAGAACGGCCGGCGGGGCGTGGAGATCGCCCGCAAGGAAGTGCCGGACCTGGTGCTTTGCGACATCATGATGCCCGAGCTCGACGGCTACAGCGTGCTGCACCTGCTCAGCCGGAACCCGGCCACCGCCGAGGTCCCCTTCATCTTCCTCAGCGCGAAGGCCGAGCGCGGCGACGTGCGCAAAGGCATGGAGCTCGGCGCGGACGATTACCTCACCAAGCCCTTCGAGGAGAGCGAACTGCTCAACGCCATCGAGGGCCGCCTGAAACGCAGCGAGCTTTTCCGCAAAGGGTTCAACAACGGGTTCGATGGGCTGAACAAGTTCATGGACCAGGCCCGCGGACTGGAGACGCTGAAGGACATCGGCCGCGACCGCAAGACGCGGAAGGTGGCCAAGAAGGGGACGCTCTTCCACGAAGGCGATGAGCTGCGCCACGTGCCCTACCTGGTGAGCGGCAAGGTGCGGACCTACAAGGTCAACAACGACGACAAGGAGTTCGTGACCGGCCTGCACAGCGCAGGCGATTTCATCGGCTACATGGGCCTCCTCGAGGATGGCCATGCGATGGAAACGGCCGAGGCACTGGAGGATTGCGAGGTGGCCCTTGTGCCGCGCGAGGACCTGCTTGCGCTGCTCTACCGCGATCGCGACGTGAGCATCCGCTTCATCAAGATGCTGGCGCGCGACGTGAAGGAGAAGGAGCAGCACCTGTTGCACCTGGCATACGCCAGCGTGCGGCAGCGCGTGGCGCAATCACTGCTGCGGGTGCATGAGCGCTATGCGAAGGCGCAGTCCGCGGACCTCGGCGTGCGCATCAGCCGCGATGACCTCGCGAGCATCGTGGGCACCGCCACCGAGTCGCTGATCCGCTGCCTCACGGACCTGAAGGAGGACGGCCTCATCGATACGCAGGGCCGCGAGATCCGCATCGTGGACAAGGCCCGGCTGGAGCGCCTGGCGAACGGCTGACTCGATCGCAACGGCTGCCGGCAGGCAGCGGGATGATCCACCTTCACCCCATCCATGCTCCCCTTCTTCCTTCTGCTGCTGGCCGCTGAGATTATCGGCACCATCGGCGGCTTCGGCTCCTCCATGCTGGTGATGCCGCTCGCCGGGTGGTTCCTGCCTTTCGACCAGGCGTTGGGCCTCACCGCCGTGTTCCACGTGTTCAGCAACGCGGCGAAGATGCTGCTGTTCCGCACGGGCGTGTCGCGGCGCCTGTTGCTGTGGCTGGGCATCCCCGCGATCGCCGGGGTGATCGTCGGGGCGCGGCTCACCGTGCATCTGGATGAACGCGTGCTCTCCGTGGTGCTGGGCCTGTTGCTGGTGGTGCTTGGCGCCCTGCTGCTGTGGAAGAACGAATGGCACCTGCGCGCGACCAATGCGAACGCGGCTGCCGGTGGCACGCTCAGCGGGCTGATCGCGGGCCTCGCCGGCACGGGCGGCGCCATCCGTGGCATCACGCTGGCGGCCTTCGATCTGGAAAAGGTGGCGTTCGTGAGCACCAGCGCGTGGATCGACATGGGCGTGGACCTGAGCCGCAGCATCGTGTATGCCGCGCAGGGCTTTGTCACGCCCCAGGTATTGGCCTACCTGCCCGCCATGGCCGTGGCCAGTTTCGGCGGCAGCTGGATCGGTCGCAAGCTGCTCCTGCGGATCCCGCAGCAGATGTTCCGCCGCATCGTGCTGGTGCTGGTGGTCCTCATGGGGATGATCGTCCTGTTCCAGGGGTGGTCCTCCTTTCGGGCAACGTGAGGGGGCTGTGCCTTAGCATGATGGAAGGGGTTCGATCAGATGATCAGAAAATGAGAGGATCAGATGATGGACGCATGCGGGCGTTGTATATTTCACCGTATTGGATCCCATAGCATAACCACTCCTATCCCCATGCAACGGACACTCTCACAACGAACACTCTCCGCCTTCCTCGCGATCATCGCTTCCCTGCTTCTGCAAGCCCAGCCGCCTAATGTGCCGTGGACGGCGCTGGGTGGTGGCACGGACAAGAAGGTGCAGGCCTTGTTGCGCTTATCCAACGGCGACCTGCTGGTGGCGGGTCAGTTCACCATCGCGGGCGGTGCGGCCCACAGCCGCGTGGCGCGCTGGGACGGCGCCACCTATACGGCGCTGCCGGGGTTCCCGGAGCAGTTCGAGATCAGCAGCGCGGCTGAACTGAACGGTATCGTTTACGTGGGGGGCAAACCGACCTTCCAATCACCCTATAAGGACCTCATGAAGTGGGACGGCAGCGCATGGACGGGAGAGGACGTGTTCCGTGGCAAGAACCCCCTGAGCGGTATCCAAGCCCTTTTCGTGCATGATGGCATGCTTTACGCCAGCGGTGATATCACTGGCATCGTGGGCACCGACTACGATGTGCTGCGCCTGAACGGGGCATCTTGGGAACTGGTGGGCGGGCCGATGAACCATTACATCCGGTGCATCGGCTACTTCGATGGGCACTTGGTGTGCGCAGGCGAATTCACCAGCAGATACCTCTCCACCGCAAACGAGATCCAGCACGTGACTTATCTCGACGGCAATACCTGGGTCCAATTGGGCGATGGCCTCGATGGCACGGTATACGACCTGCTGGTAGAGGGCAACACCCTGTATGCCACCGGGGACATGCTGACCCCGACGGATGCCTATTTCGGCCTGGCGCGCATCACCCCGGATGCCACCACCTGGGAGCAACTGATGCCGAACATCAGGGATTATGTCCGCACGCCGGTGAGCGGCATGATGTCAGGGCAGTCCATGGTGGCGCACAATGGTGAGCTCTACATCGGCGGAGAGTTCCTCATCGGTGGTGCGACGGTGGGCCGCGGCGTGGCCGTGTTCCACGGTGCGCCGGATGAGGTGGAGGCCTACTGCGATTTCGGAGGCCCGGTGCAGGCCCTTGCGCTGATCAACGATCACGAGCTGGTGATCGGCGGCACATCCAGCCGCTACCAGCACATCGCCAGCACGGACCTGCTCGCCAACGGCATCACCGATCCCGCTGCGCGAGCATCCTTCACCGTATCGCCGAACCCCACCACGGGTCTTCTCCTGGTGGAGCATGCCACCGCGTCCACGGCCCATGTGCTGGACATGGCGGGGCGCGTGGTGCTGGCGATACCGTTGCACAAGGGGACGAACACCGTGGATGTGCGCACGCTCACCGACGGCTGCTACCTGCTGCGCATGGCGGACGGCGACGCGGTGCGCATGGCGCGGTTCGTCAAACAGTAGACCTCTTTCGTGATCCGTCCCGATGCCCATCGCGCAATGCCCCGGTGAGCTTGCCCGGTCCGGCAGGCTCACCGGGACACTTCTGGGGAGTTATGAAGAGTGTCCATGCCTTCATCCGAACCGGAACAGCAGGCTCAGGTTGATCACGCGGCCATCGATCGGTGCCCACAGCGGCGCGAACACCGGCCGCGACGATGTTCCGGATACGATGTCCTCCCAGCGGGTCTGCCGCGTGTCGGTGATGTTCTCTCCGTTCAAGGCCAGGGTCCATCGGCCATTGGCGTAGCTCACCATGGCGGCCATGAACGGTTGGGCGCGTGTGAGCGAGCCGTCGGTGCGCGCCTGGCGTCCGCTCCAGGAGGCCTCGACGCCCGCACGCCAATGTTCCCCGAACTCCCGGCTGAGCGTCATCGCCGCGCGGTGTTTCGGGGTGTAGGCCACGATGGAAGTGTTGCCGCCCGCGCGCAGTTCCGGCAAGGTATAGGTGTAGCCGAGGTAGAGCTCGGCATGGCCATGCTTGAGGCGCACGTAGTTGTCGATGCCGCGCGTGAGCATGGTGCCACGGGCGTTGGACAGGATGGCCGTGCCGCTCCCGTCCATCGTTACCGCGAGCGGATGATCGATGTGCGTGGCGAAGAAGGTCTGGTCCACGAAGAGGAACGTGTGTTCGCCAAGGGCTTTCTTCCACGTCCATTCCACCGTGCCGCCGGTGGAGCTTTCCGGCTTCGTGCCGGGCGCCAGGCCGCTGGCGATGACGCCTTCGGTGACCAGGCCGTAGTTGCGTGAACGGTCCGGCAGTTGGTAGCCGGTGCCGGCATTGGCGCGCAGCGTGACGGTGGAGCTCAGCTTGTACATCGCCGCGATGGAGGGGAGCACCTGCGGGTCGTAGCCTCGGGGCTGGTCCACGCGCAGGCCGATGTCGATCTCCGGCCAGCGCTTGCGGTGCAACGCCAGTTGCGCGAACGCACCAACGGTCGACAGGTCCTGTGCCCGCATGCCGTCACCGTTCATCCGGCTGCCTACGTAGCTGCCTCCGAACACCCACGTGCGGCGCGCGGACGATTGGCTCCAGTAGGCTTCGGCGTACCGGTTCGTTTGTTCGCGCTGCACGCGGCCGAGGTTGGTGCGGTCGTGCTGCGCGTAGTCGTTCAGCGTTCCCTTCGCCACCAGTTTGGAGGTGCTGTCCAGCGTGGCCTCGTAGCGCAGGTCGATGCCTTTGCGTTCGCCGGTGGTGCGCAGGAAATAGCGCGCGGTATCGGCGGGCGCGCCGAGCGCGTCCATCCGGCCGCCGGTGCGTTCATCGTGCTGGTAGAGGCCGCCGATGCGCAGTTCGCTTTTCGCTCCGGGCCTGATGAACACCTGCGGGTGGAGCACGTTCGTGCGGATGGTGCCGAGGTCGGAATACCCGTCCTTGTTCACGTCCACCGCGTCCTGCAGGGTGCTGCCGCCGAACAAGGTGAACCCGGTCTTGCCGATGGGACCGCTCGCGTAGATGTTCACGTTCGTTTCGCCGAGCGAGGCGCGGTTCAGCAGCACCAGCCCGCTCAGGCTGTCCGTGGGGGCCTTGCTCACGAAGTTGATGGCGCCGGCGATGGCCCCACCGCCATTGAAGGTGGAGGAGGGCCCCTTCAGCAGTTCCACCCGTTGCAGGTCCAACGGCGGGATCCGCAGCAGGTCGAAGCCGCCGCTCAGGCCGCCGAACGCGGGCATGCCGTCGCGCAGGAGCAGGGTGTACCGGCCGTCCAGCCCTTGCATGCGCACCGTGCTGGCGCCGCTCACGGCGCTGGTCTGCTGGATCTTGCACACTGCTGATGTCGCCGATCATGCTGGCGATGTTGCCGGGCTTCAGGGAGCTTTCCTCCTGCAGTTCCTCTTCGCCCAGCACTTCGATCTTCTGCGGCGCATCGTCGATGCGGCTATTGGTGCGCGTGGCGCTCACCACCACTTCGCCCAGCTCCCCGCCTTCACCGGCAGGCCGCAGGGTGAGCAACGTGTCCGGGCCGGGCAACCGGATGGTGCGCTCCAACGCGCGATAACCCATCCCCACCAGGCGAAGCCGGTGTTCCCCATCCGGCACCTGCCGGATGACGATCCGTCCATCCAGGTCCGAAGTGCCGCTGCGGGCGGTCCCCACCACGAGCGCGCTGGCGCCGATCACCGGTTCGGCGGTGGTGCTGTCGAGCACCAGCAGATGCACGGTGTTCTGGGCGCCTGCGGAGAGCGCGCACGCGAGCAGCGGCCCGCAGAGGACCGTTCGCCACCATCCCCTGCGGGCTCCGCCTGCTCCTTCAATCCTCATCCCCGCCATCCTTCCCGTTCTCCGTCCTGCTCCGGATCAGTGTGCCGCTGGGGGAGAAGACCACTTCCATCTCCTCGCCCCCTTTCTTCAATTCCACTTCGTACGCGGTGCCCGTGGGCAGGTCCGCTTGTTCGGCCTCCTTCACTTTGTGGCCGGCGTAGTTCGTGGCGATGGCGTTCTGCACGGCCGCCGGGAGGTCCTCCTGCTTGATCGTGTGTTCGGTCCCGCGCCATTCACCCGTGGGGGTGAACACGGCGGACCAGTGGATGCCGTCTTGGGAGAAGTTCGCTTCAAGGTCCTTTCCATCCTCCAGTTCCCACTTCACCGCCTGGGCGTTGGGGAACTGCTTTTGGAAGGCGGCCTTCACCGCCGCAGGCACATCGGGTGTCCCGACATGTTGCCCGCAGGCGCTGAGCGCGAGCAGGAAGAGGGATGACAGTGCGTATCGCATGGATCGGGCGCCGTAGCCCGGCGCAGGCATTGGTGTGTCAGCAAAGCGAACACCCGATCCTGTGCGCAACCTGGATCGCTGCGCTAGTCTTCGTTCACCACCAACGTATGCAGGCCGCCGGCGTACTTGTAGGTCAGCTGCAACCCCGCACCGTCGGCGATCTCCTTCACCAGGCTGAGGCCGAGCCCTGTGGATGGGCTGGATGGATCGTTCTTGACGAAACGTCCGAACAATTGCTCCGGTTCCACGGACAGCGCAGGGCCGGTGTTGGTGATCGTGAACCCCTTCGCCCGCACCACCACCTCGATCGATCCGGAAGGGATGTTGTGCTGCACGGCGTTGCGCAGCAGGTTGCCCACGAGCACGTCCGCGAGCAGCGGGTGCAATTGGATCCGGCAGGGCTCTTCGGTGCGGATCGTGGTCCGTAGCTGCTTCTCTTCGATCAGGTCCGCGAGGAGCGTGCGTTGTTCCTCGAAGAGCGCGGTCCAGTCGATAGGGCCTGGAACGAACCGCTGGTTGCCGATGCGCGCGAGCAGGAGCATGTCCGCCACCGTGCGCCCCATCCGTTCGCGGGCCCGCAGGAGGCCGTGGATCAGCACCGCTTCACGCTCGCCCATGGCGGGGGATTGGATCAGCTGGTCCAGCCGGCCCTGCATCACCGCCAGCGGGGTCTGCAGTTCGTGCGCGGCCTGTTCGGTGAACCGCTTCTGCGCGGTGAAGTCGGCGCGCATCTTGGCCATCAAGCGGTCGAGCGTCCGGTTCATCGCGGTGAACTCACGGACGTCCGTGGCGGGCAGCGGCGCAGGCGGCGGCCCATCGATGCGGAAGCGCTCGAGCTCCCCCAACGTATCATGGAAGGGCCGCCAGAGCCTGCGCGCCAGCCACCGGCCCACCAGCACGTTGCCCAGCACCACCAGCACGAGCAGCGCCGTCATGCTCAGGGCGATGCCCGAGACCAGGTCCTCCGTTTCCAGCAGCAGGCGCCCCACGGTGATGGTGCATGGCGATCCATCAGGGAAGCGGGCCGCGAACCGGCCGATGCGCCAGGGCATCGCGTCGCCGTTGTCCTCGGGATCGGGCATCACGGTGTCCTTCAGCAGTTCCGTTGGCCCGGCGGCGCCGGGAGCGACCTGGATGAAGAAGCTGGAGATGCCGGTGGGGAAGGAGCGCTGCCCGCCGAGCACTTCCCGCGCGACCTGTTCCGCTTGGAACGAGAGCTGCTCGTCCGCTTCCTCGGTGACCACGGCGCGCACCAGCCAGTAGCCGATGGCCGTGCCGATGAGCACCATGGGCACGGCGAGCGCCAGGTTGTAGAGGAACGAGCGTTGCAGCAGGTTCATGCGCCGGTGCTCAGGCGGTAGCCCAGGCCGTAAACGGTGCGGATGCGGTCCTGCCATCCTTTCTCCACCAGTTTCTTCCGCAGGTTCTTCATGTGTGAATAGAGGAAGTGGTCGTGGTCCATCCGTTCCGCGAGGTCGCCCCATACGTGCTCCACGATCGCTCCGCGCGACAGCACGCGGTCCTTGTTCATCACCAGGAACAGCAGCAGGTCGAACTGCATCACGGTGAGGTCCACCCGCTGCCCGTTCACCTCCACCAGTTTGTCCTCGGGCACGATGCGCAGTTCGTCCAGCTCGATGGCCCGGTTACCGTCGAAGTGCTTGCGGCGGATGAGCGCGCGGAGGCGGGCCACCAGTTCGGGCAGGTGGAAGGGCTTGGTGAGGTAATCGTCCGCGCCGAGGCCGAGCCCGCCGATGCGGTCGTCCAGCCCTCCCTGGGCCGAGATGATGATGATGCCGGTGGACGGGTGCCGGCCGTGGAGCTCGCGCACCACTTCCAGGCCGCTGCCCTTGGGAAGCAGGAGGTCCACCAGCACCGCATCGTAGGTGTGGGATCGCGCCTTCTCCATGGTCGATGGCAGGTCATTGGCCGATTCCACCAGGAACCCTTCCTCCTGTAAGTATGCGCGGATGGAACGCCGCAGCTCTGGTTCATCCTCGATCAGCAGCACTTTCACGACCCGAAATTACCGGCACGATCCTGTGCGGATCCTGTACGTTCCACGCGTTGGGTTCCCGCGAACATGGGCGTGTGTGAAACCTGCTTCCGTGCCCTCCATGGCCCCTTGGGCACCCCTCTACCTTCGGCGCAGCCCTAGGCGCGCCCATGCCGAAACCTCCCAGCCGCGCATTCTCCCTGCTGCTCATCGCCCTTGCCGCGATGCTGCTGGCCGGTGCCGCGCATGCCCAACCGCCCAACGCCAGCTGCGCCGGCGCGCTCACGCTCTGTGCCGCACAGCCGCGCACGGGCAACAATACCGGGGCGGACCTGGTGACCCCCGGCTTCTGCCCGGGCACCGCCGCCACGCTCTGGTACACCTTCACCACCAACAGCGTGGGCGGCGTGGCGAACGTGTCGGTGACGGGCATCGACTGTCCCGCCCTGGCCGGAAGGGGCAAGGAACTGAACGTGGTGGTGCTGAGCGGCGATGGCTCGTGCGCGTTCAATTCGTTCCATTCCGTTTCGCCGTGCGCGCGGGATACCTCCGCGATCGCCGTGACGACGGACCCGCTGTCGCCTTCGGCCACTTACTGGCTGCTGATATCAGGCGTGGCCGGTGGCGGTGCCACGCAATTCGCGCAGTGCGGGTTCTCGGTATCGGTGAGCGGCCCCGGCGTGGACGTGGTGAACGTGGATTTCGATGCGGGCCCTGACCTGCAGATCGCGGAAGGGCAGAGCGTGGCGCTGAACGCCACGGGCGGCACCACCTACCTGTGGACGCCGAACTCGGGCCTGAGCGGCGACAACGTGCCCGATCCCATCGCGCAGCCGCAGGAGACCACGGTGTACACCGTGGGCACCACCATCGGCAACTGCGCCTACTTCGACCAGGTGACGGTGGAAGTGGTGCGGTTGATCCAGCCCATGAACATGTTCACGCCCAACGGCGACGGCATCAACGACGTGTGGGAGATCCCCGGCATCGCCACCTATCCGCAGGCGGATGTAAGCGTGTATGACCGTTGGGGCCAGCGCGTGTACCACGACGTGGGTTATCGCGTGCCCTTTGATGGCCACGGCCTGCCCGCCGCCACCTATTACTGGCACATCGACCTGAACCGGCTGAACGGCCGGTCGGCACCCTATACGGGCTACCTCACCCTTGTGCGTTGATGCGTTCGCTGCTGTTCCCCCTCCTTGTTCTGCTGGCCGCGCAGGTGCCGGCCCAGCAGACGGCGCAATACACGCAGTACGTGTTCAACATGTTCAGCATCAACCCGGCGGTCGCGGGCAGCAAGGATTGCCTGGACGTGCGCATGGGCTTCCGCAACCAATGGACCGGCTTCGACGGCGCGCCCACCACGGGCTGGGCCTCCCTGCACGGGAGCATCCGCAGGAAAGGCAAGCAGTTCCGCGCCGATCGCCACGGCTTCGGCATGACGGTGGAGGCCGACAACACCGGCGCGCTGGGTTACACCTCGGTGAACCTGGCCTACGCCTACCACATCCAGACCGCGCGCGACTATTTCGTGGCGCTGGGGCTTTTCGCCGGTGTGCAGCAGGAGAAGCTGGACATCGGCGGCGTGAACGTGTCGAACTACAACGACCCGGTGCTCGCGGGAAAGGCCAGCGTGCTGCTGGTCCCCAACATCAGCCCGGGCATCCAGATCTACAGCAAGACGTCGTGGCTGGGGCTCACCATCCACCAGGCGCTGGGCAACAAGTTCAAGGACCTGGGCACGGACAGCCGCCTCAACCGCCAGTTCTTCCTCACGGGAGGCAAGCGCTTGCGCATCAGCAAATACATGAGCGCGGTGCCCAGCACGCTGATGAAGATCGCTCCAGGTGCGCCGCTGGCGCTGGACCTCAACGTGATGCTGGAGTACCGTCGCAAGCTCGGCCTGGGCATGAGCTACCGCAACCAGGACGCGGTGGCCTTCATGATCAAGCTGCCCTTCCTGAAGTTCTTCACGCTCGGCTACAGCTATGACGTGACCACGAGCCGCCTGCGCGTGGCCAGTTCCAACACCCATGAGATCATCCTCGCCATCTATCCGTGCGCGGCCGAGGATCCCAACAAAGCCATTGTGCGATGCCCGATCTTCGAATGACCCGACCCCAGCGTCCGTACCGTGCAGTGCTGCTGCTCTGCGCCGCGCTGCTTTCCCTCGGCTCCTTCGCGCAGCAGGTCAGATACTGGGTGGGCGGCGCAGGCGAATGGGATGATGCGCGGCATTGGTCCGCCACGCCGGGCGGCCCTGGCGGCGCGGGCGCTCCGCGCGCGGATGAGCGCGCGGTGATCGAGGGCCCTGCGCGCGTGCACGTGGGTGTGAACACGCAGCACGCAGGCCTTTCCCTGGACGGCACGAACGGCGAGGTGGCTGTCACCGGCGATGCGCAACGGATGCGCGTGCGCGGCGGCATGGCGATGCGCGGCGCCGTGCGTTGGTCGCTTGCGGGAACGATCGAACTGGATGGGGATGCGCAGGCGGTGAACGAGCTTGACCTGCGCGGCATCCCGCTCGCCAGCGATGTGCGCCTCGTGGGCGGTACCTGGTCCATGAAGAGCGATTTCGTGCTTTCGGATGCGCGCACGCTCACGCTGGTGCAAGGAGACCTTTCCTCCAACGGCAACCTGGTCCGCGCCGGTGGGCTGCGCACGGAGGGCCGCCGCCCGCACCGCTTGATCGCGGGCGCGTCGGTGGTGATGCTGGAACAGCCGTTGAGCGGCGCGGAGGCCTTCGTGGAGCCGGGCGCTTCGCGGCTGGTGGTGGACGGTGCCGCGCGCGAGTGGGGCGGCGCCGCAGCCACCGCGCGCGCTGCCGATCGCAACATCAACATCTGCGGCACGGGCGCGGGGCAGACGCTCTTCACGATCGACGCGCAACTGATCAGCAACTACAACGGCTTCGGCGTGTCGTGCCACGGCGTGTGCAACGGCCGCGTGCAGGTGACGGTGTCGGGCGGTGTCGGGCCTTTCACCTACAGCTGGATCGGCGGCCCCACCACGGCCACCTGGAACAACGTATGCCCCGGCAACCAGATCGTGATCGTGACGGACCGGGGCCAGGGCGTGAGCTGCGCCACCACCGTGCAGGTGACCGATCCCGCGCTGCTGAGCGTGATCTTCTTCGGCAACCAGCCGCCCACCTGTTCCACCGTGTGCAACGGCTCGTCCAACGCGCTGGCCGTGGGCGGCGTGCCCGGCTACACCTACAACTGGAACAACGGCGCGGGCTCGGGATCGTCCTTCAACCAGCTCTGTCCGGGCTCGAACACGCTGCACGTGACGGACGCGAACAACTGCGCGTTCGACACCACGTTCCTCTTTCCGATCCAACCCATCTCGCCGCACCTCACGGTAACGAACGCCCACTGTTCCGGCAGCTGCGATGGAACGGCCGTCGCCGCGCCCACCGGTGGAACGGGCACGTACAACTACAACTGGCAGCCTGCCCCGGGTAGCGGCCAGGGCACCGCCACGGCGAGCGGCCTGTGCCCCGGCGCTTACAGCCTTACGATATCCGACGTCAACGGTTGCGACACCACCGTGCAGTTCCAGATCACGGCGCCGCCGTCGATCCTGCCCAACGCGACGCACGTGAACGCGACCTGCTCCGGCCGCTGCGATGGCCGCGCTTCCGTCGCGCCCACGGGCGCTACGGGGCCGTTCACCTACCTCTGGACACCCGCACCCGGCGGTGGTCAGGGAACGGCGGCCGCCACTGGCCTGTGCGCCGGTAGCTATACGGTGAACATCCGGAATAACGCGACGAACTGCGACACCACGGTCACCATCGTCATCACTTCGCCGCCCGCCATCATTCCCGGCCCGGCGCATACCGACCTCACCTGCGCGAACGCCTGCGACGGCACCGCGTCGGTCGCGCCCACCGGTGGAACGCCCGGTTATTCCTATGTCTGGACCCCGCTTCCGCCTGTCGGCCAGGGCACGCCCAACGTGCTCCAGCTCTGCGCCGGCACGTGGGCCGTTCGCATAGCGGATGCCGCCGGTTGTGACACCACGGTGCGGATCGCCGTGCAACAACCGCCGCCGCTCGATCCGCATGGCTCGTTCACGGACATCACCTGTTCCGGCCAATGCAATGGCACCGCCTCCGTGGCGCCCACGGGCGGAACGGGCGCATACACCTATCAATGGGCGCCGAACCCTCCTGCGGGCCAGGGCACGCCGAACGCGTCCCAGCTCTGCCCCGGCAACTGGCGCGTGACCGTGCGCGATGCCGCAGGCTGCGATACCACCATCACGTTCGAGCTGATGGCCCCGCCTCCTTTGCAAGTGACGCCGGCGCACACCAACGTCACCTGCGGGCCGCGCTGCGATGGCACGGCATCCGTGGCCGTTACCGGCGGCACGCCGGGCTATACCTACAGTTGGAGCCCTGCACCTCCGGGTGGCCAAGGCACGGCGAACGCCACGGGCCTGTGCGCGGGAACGTGGACGGTGACCGTTACCGACGCGAAAGGTTGCACCCGGTCGCAGGCCTTCAACATCCTGCCTGCCGTGCCCTTGCGATTGTCGCTGCAAGTGATCCCGGCCACCTGCCCGAACGTGTGCGATGGCCGTGCGGGAGTGATCGTTACGGGTGGAAGCGCTGCATACACCTATGCCTGGTCGCCTGCTCCGGGTGCCGGCCAGGGTACGGCGAACGTGACCGGCCTTTGCCCGCGTGCCTATTCACTGAAGGTGACCGATGCGTTGGGTTGCGACACCACCATCAGCTTCACGGTGAATGCGCCGTTGCCGATCGTGCCGAACGGAACGGTGAACGATGCCTCCTGCCACGGCGCCTGCGATGGCCGGATCACCCTGGTGCCCGTGGGAGGTAGTGGAAGCTTCACGTACCAATGGACCCCCGTTCCCCCGAACGGCCAGGGTACGCCGACCGCCACGGGCCTTTGTGCCGGCAGCTACCGGGTAAGGATCGCCAGCGGCGCCTGCGACACCACCGTCACGTTCCAAGTGCAGGAGCCTCCGGCGATCCGGGTGGCGATGACCGTGACGCCCACCAGTTGCGCCCGTGCATGCAATGGCTCCGCCTCGGCGAACGCCAGCGGTGGCACGCCTGCCCTCACGTACACGTGGAGCCCCGCACCCGGCGCTGGTCAAGGCACGCCGACCGCCACGGGCCTTTGCCCCGGTGACTACACGCTCACCGTTGCGGATAGGGCCGGTTGCGACACCACGCTCACCTTCACCATCACGGCACCGCCGCCGATCCAACCGCGCCTGACCACCACCAACGCGAGCTGCGGCGGCGGCTGCGACGGAACGGCATCCGTGGCGCCCACGGGGGGGACGGGCGCGTTCGCTATCCGTTGGAGCCCTGCACCCGGCGCTGGTCAAGGCACACCGAACGCCACGGGCTTGTGCGTGGGCGCATACACGGTAACGCTGACGGATGCCGCAGGTTGCGATACCACGTTGCAGTTCAACATAGCCACGCCGAGCCGCATCGTCGCCATGCCCTCATCCACGGATGCATCGTGCGCGAACAGTTGTGACGGAGCCATCGGCCTTGCGACGAGCGGAGGCTTGCCGCCATACACCTATGCCTGGTCACCTGCTCCAGGTGCGGGTCAGGGCACGCCGAACGTGACCGGCCTTTGTCCGGGTGATCGGACGGTGACGGTGAAGGATGCCGCCGGTTGCGACACCACGCTGGTAGTCACCATCCACGCGCCCACGCCGATCACGCCGAACGGCAGCTTCACGAACGGGACCTGCAACGGGCCGTGCGATGGCACGGCCACGGTGGCGCCCGCTGGTGGGAGCGGTGGCTATTCGTTCAACTGGGCACCTGCACCTGCCACAGGACAGGGCACGAGCACGGTGAGCGGCCTGTGCCCGGGTAACTGGCGCGTCACCATCACCGATGCAGCGGGTTGCGACACCACGTGGGCTTTCACCGTTCTGCCTGCGGTGCCGATTACCGGAACGATCACCGCGCAACCCACGCCATGCGCGGGCACGTGCGGTGGCACGGCCACGGTGAGCGCCAGTGGTGGCACGGGCGGATACACGTACCAATGGTCGCCGGCACCGGGTGGCGGACAAGGCACCGCCACGGCCACGGGGCTGTGCGTCGGGGCGTACAGCGTTACCGTGACGGATGCGGTGGGTTGCAACACGGTGTTCACGGCCACCGTTGGTGGCGCGGCGCCGATCGCCGTGGCCTTGACGATCACGGATGAGGATTGTTCCGCCGCTTGCACAGGCACCGCGACCGCTGCGGTCACCGGAGGTAGCGGTACATACACCTTCGCTTGGCAGCCGTCGCCGGCCACGGGCCAGGGCACGGGTAGCGTGACCGGTCTGTGCGCGGGCACGAACTATACGCTGACGGTGACCGACGCGAACGGTTGTAATACCACGGTGGCGGTCAACGTGCAGGCTTTCGACCCGATCCGTCCCAACGCGACAATGACCCCGCCGACCTGCGCCACGCGTTGCGATGGTGCCATCGGCCTGGCGCCGTCAGGCGGAACGGCCCCCTATACCGTGATCTGGTCACCGATCCCACGGGAAGGGCAAGGCACGCTGACGGCCACGGGCCTCTGTGCGGGTGATCACGAGGTCACCATCACCGATGCACATGGCTGTGATGTGCAGGTGACCTTGTCGGTCGTCGATCCGCCGCCGGTGATCGCGACCGCGGTGGTCCAGGACCTGCATTGCAACAGCGTTTGCGATGGCCGCATCGACGTTACCGTGGCCGGTGGTCCCGGTGGTGCCTTCAGCTACACCTGGAGCCCTGCGCCACCGGCGGGCCAGGGCACGCCGAACATCAGCGGCCTGTGCGCGGGTGATTGGCACCTGACGATCGGCACGCCGAACGGCTGCGATACCACGATCACATGGACCGTGAACGCGCCGCCTCCGCTCACGGCGGCGGCGGACATCACGCCGAGCCATTGCACGGTATGCGATGGCAGCATATTCGTGCATGTGAGCGGTGGAACGCCGGGCTATACGTTCGCCTGGGGGCCGCCCTCGAACACCACGACGACGGACAGCCTGATCACCGGGCTCTGCGCCGGCATCCATTCCCTCACGGTGACCGATGCAGCGGGGTGTGCCGCGAACTTCTCCTACGCGATCAGCGACCCGAGCGGGGAGCGGTTGACGATGACCGATGGATCGACGTCGTGCCCGAACCGGTGCGATGGGCAGGTGTCCGTGGCATTCGCCTGTTCCGCTCCGGCCTGCACGATCGCCTGGTCCGATGGTACGGGTACCGACCTCGGCCGGAACAGTAACGACCTCGACGGCCTGTGCGCGGGCATCTACCTCGCGCGGGTGATGAACGGCGATGGCTGCATGACGATCGATACCGCCACGGTGGCGGCGCCACCGGCGATCACCACCGGCATCAGCAGCACGCCGGTGAGCTGCGCGGGGGATTGTGATGGCACGGCCACGGTGGGCATCTCCGGTGGAACGGCACCGTTCACGCTGACGTGGACCCCCGCGCCGGGCGCGGGCCAGGGCACGCCGCACACTTCGGGCCTATGCCCCGGACCGTACGACATCCACATCGCGGATGCGGCCGGTTGCGACACCACCTACAGCGTGTTGATCCTGGCGCCGTTGCCGGTCGCCGCCAATGCCACCGTTACGGACATCAGCTGTGCGGGGCAATGCGACGGCCGGATCGACCTGCATGTCACCGGTGGGACCGGGGCGTTCACCTACCTGTGGTCCCCGCCGCCGCCGAGCGGGCAGGGCACCTCCACGGCCTCCGCGCTGTGCCCGGGCACGTATGATGTGCTCCTGCGCGATGCGAACGGTTGCGATACCACGCTCACGTTCACGCTGACCGATCCATCGCCGATCGTGCTCACGCCGTCCACCACGCCGAGCCAGTGCGCCGCCTGCAACGGCGCCGCCGCCGTGGCCGTGGCAGGTGGAACGGGTCCGGTGAACGTGACCTGGACCAATGCATCGGGCACCGTGGTGGGCACGGGTGATACGATCGGTGGCTTGTGCGCCGGCCTCTATACCGCGCGTGCGCAGGACAGCCATGGTTGCGCGGTGAGCGTGGTCGTGGCGGTCGGCGACCTCAATGGCGAAGCGCTCACGATGATCGATGGCCGAACGCTTTGCGCCACCGCATGCGACGCGCAGGTGGGCGTCACGTTCACCTGCACCACCGGACCCTGCACCATCACGTGGTACGATGCCGATGCGCACAGCATCGCGCAGAACACGTTCACGGTGACCGATCTCTGCCCCGGCCTCTACATCGCCGAGGTATCGAACGCCGCGGGATGCACCAGCATCGATACCGCGATGGTCACGCCGTCGAACGCGATCCGGCCGAACCTGAGCACTACGGCGGCAAGCTGCGCGGGCGCCTGCGATGGCACCGCCACGGTCGGCCCCGTCGGTGGCGTGGCTCCCTATACCTACGATTGGTCGCCGGATTCCGCCCGCAGGGGATGGCACGCCGCACGTCACCGGGCTCTGTCCGGGTGTGTATGAAGTGCACATCGCGGATGCGACCGGTTGCGATACTACGGTCTCCGTGCTGGTCCTCGGGCCACCGCCGCTGGTGGTCTCCGCGCAACTGCGGATGGTCACTTGCAACGGTGCTTGTGACGGCAGCATCGTGGTGACACCGGCCGGTGGGAACGGCTTCTACGGCTTCACGTGGTCCCCTGTGCCACCGAACGGACAGGGCAGCAACGGCGCGTTCAACCTCTGCCCCGGCGACTGGACAGTGACCGTGGCCGACGTGAACGGCTGCGACACCACGATCACGTATCTGATCACCGAACCGCCGGTGCTCACGCTCGGTCCCACGTCCACGCCAAGTACGTGCAGCGTGTGCTCCGGCACCGCCGCTGTGCAGCCTTCCGGTGGAACGCTCCCGTACGCCTATTCCTGGACGCGCGACGGCAGCGTGTTCGCCACGGATAGCGCACTCACAGGCCTTTGTGCGGCGCTCTATGGCATCACGGTGACCGATGCCAATGGCTGTAGCGCGCAAGCGCCGGTGCCGGTGAACGATGCCGATGGCGAAGTGGTGACAACGACCGGTGATGTCGTCACCTGCCCCGGTGTGTGCGATGGGGACGTGTCCGCCTCGTTCAATTGCGCGGTCCCGGCATGCACCGTTGCCTGGTTCGATGCCGGTGGAACGGACCTCCACCAAAGCGGCACCGCTTTGCAGGACCTCTGTGCGGGCACCTACTTCGTGCGGGTGACGAACGGTGATGGCTGCGTGACACAGGAGCCCGCCGTGGTGAGCGAGCCGGACCCGATTGTGGCGAACCTAAGCACCACCCCGGTCACGTGTTCCGGTGCATGTGATGGCACGGCCACCGTAGGCCCCACCGGTGGCGCGGGCGGCTATGCCTTCGATTGGGAGCCCGACCCCCCGAACGGCGATGGCGGTCCGCAGGCCACCGACCTCTGTGCGGGGACCTATCAGGTCACCATCACCGATGCCGCCGGTTGCTCGATCGTGCAGGGCGTGATCATCCTTGGGCCCACGCCGATCACCGCTGTGGCGGTGGTGGGGCCGATCACCTGCAACGGTGCCTGCGACGGCAGCATCACCGTGAACGCACAAGGTGGCAACGGCGGCTTCACCTATGCGTGGTCACCCGGGCCGATCACGGGCCAGGGCACCAGCACCGTGTCGCAGTTGTGCGCGGGTGATCGGACCCTCACCATTACGGACCTGAAGGGGTGCGACACCACTTTCACCGTGCCGGTGGCGGAGCCTCCCGTGTTGCTCACCGACCTGACGACCGCGGACAACGCATGCTTCGGCGATTGCTCGGGCACGGGCCACATCGATGTGAGCGGAGGCATCGCTCCCTACGCGATCGCCTGGGTGAACGCCGCCGGTGATACGCTCGCGCGGAACACCGCCGATGTCGGCAACCTCTGCAGCGGGGATTACAGCGTGACCGTGGCGGACGCGAACCGCTGCGTGCGCACGTTGCCGTTCATCATCGCTCCGGGCGTGGCGATCGAAGCGAACCTCTTGTTCACCAACGAAACATGCCAGGGCCCCTGTGACGGCACGGCGAGCATCGCTCCCACCGGTGGTTCGGGCATGTACACCATCACGTGGTCACCGGAACCGGCCACGGGCCAGGGCACACCTACGGTGACCGGCCTCTGTGCGGGGAACAACCGGGTGACCATCGCCGATGCCGCGGGCTGTGACACCACGATCACGTTCACGGTGCTGCCGTTCCAGCCGATCGTACCGAACGCCGTGGTGCAGAATGTCACCTGCAATGGCGCATGCAATGGTTCCGTGACGCTGGCGCCGGCCGGCGGCAACGGCCCGTATACCTATGTGTGGTCGCCGGAACCGGCCACAGGCCAGGGCACGGGAACGGTCAGCGGCCTCTGCGCCGGTGACATCACCGTCACCATCACGGACGCTACGCGCTGCGACACCACTGTCACCTTCACCATCACGGAACCGCCTGCGTTGGCGGTCACGGTGGATGATGCGATCGACGCCAGTTGCAACACGGCGGCGGATGGATCGATCGCCATCTCGATCAGCGGTGGTGTTCCGGGCTATGGTGTCTCGTGGAGCGGCCCGGGCGGCTTCTCGTCCACCGATGAGGACATCACCGGACTGCTACCCGGCGTGTACGACGTAACAGTGACGGATGCGAACAGCTGCACCACCACCCTGCAAGTGACCGTTGGCGCGCTGAACAGCGTGGTGGCGGATGCCGGTCCTGCTTTCAATGACTGTGCAGGCATGCCGATCACACTGGACGGCAGCAACAGCCAGGGTGCCACAGCTTATCAATGGACCGATGGCGACAACAACGTGGTGGGCACCGGTGCGGTGGTGCAAGTGGGCGGTCTTCCGCCGGGCATCCACACGTTCACGCTGACCGTGAGCGATGGCCCATGCTCCGCCACGGACGACGTGCAGGTGACAATCTTCCCCAGCCCCGTCGCGGATGCTGGTCCGGACCAGAGCGTGTTCGTGCAGGGCACGGTCACCTTGGGCGGACAGCCGAGCGGTCCGTTGGGCAGCACGTTCGCGTGGGCGCCGGACAGCCTCCTGGACCACGCGGATGCGGCCAATCCTGCGGCGACGGTACACCGGACCACGTGGTTCGTGCTCACCGTGGTGGGCCCCGATGGTTGCGTGGACACCGATTCGGTGCTGGTGACGGTGATTCCCGAGGTGAAGGTGCCGAGCGGCTTCTCGCCCAATGGCGATGGCTACAACGACACGTGGCAGCTGGACTTCATCGACCTCTTCCCGGACTGCGAAGTGGAGATCTTCAACCGCTGGGGTGAACCGCTGTTCAAGAGCGTGGGCTACCGGACGCCGTGGGACGGCCGGTACAAGAACGGGTTCGTGCCGGTGGGCACCTACTACTACGCCATCAACCTGAACGACCCGCGGTTCCCCGAGGCGCTCACCGGGCCGCTTACCGTGATCCGTTAACACATGGCCACCATGCGACACCTTCCCGTGATCCTGCTCGCCGCGCTCCTTGCCGATGGGGTTGCCGCGCAGCAATTGCCGCAGCTGAGCCAATACACCAGCCAGGACTACCTGTACGACCCGGCCATCGCTGGCAGCCGTCCGTGGTTCGAACTGCGCAGCGCCCACCGTTACCAATGGGTCGGCATCCAGGACGCTCCCCGCACCTTCACCCTCAGCGCCACCGCGCCGGTGGGCAACCGGATGGGCCTGGGCGGTTACATCTTCACGGACAACGTGGGGCCCTCACGCCGGACCGGCGTTCAGTTCAGCTATGCCTACCACTTGCAGTTGACGGACGACATCAAGCTGGGCATGGGCCTGTCTTTCGGCCTGCTCCAGTTCCTGATCGACGGGTCCAAGATCACGTTCCACGATGGCTACGACCCCACGATGGACAACCAGCTGCGCGGCTCGCTCGTGCCCGATGCCACCTTCGGCATCTACCTCTATCACGAGAACTGGTGGTTCGGCGCCACCGCGCCGCAGCTGTTGCGCAACAAGACTCTGGTTCTACGACGACCAGGCCGAGACCCTGAGCCGGCTGGCCTCCCATTACTATGCGATGGGGGGATACCGGTTCCACCTGGGCGAGGACCTGCGCTTGGAGCCATCGTTCCTGCTGAAGTACGTGGACCCCGTGCCCCCGAAATGGGACCTTACGGCCACCCTGCGCTACCGCGACATGGTATGGATCGGCGGCACCTACCGCACGAACGACGCCATCAGCCTGATGGTGGGGTACTGGCTGAAGAAGACCTTCCAGTTCGGATACAGCTACGACCTCACCACCACCAGGCTGCGGAACTATACCTCCGGCACCCACGAGGTGATGCTGGCCGTGACCTTGGGCCGTGAGGCCCAGGGACCTGCCGTTACCCCCTGAGGAGCGGCCCCTTGCCGTGCCCCCGCCTGCCTGGGGCGCATCCGACGCCTGAAGAGCGCCGTTGCGCGACCCGTACGCCGGATCGGGCGATCGGTGCCCCCATGAACTGGCGTCGCACCCGGCATTCTCGCTATCTTGGCGGGCTTTTATCAACAACGCTATCAACAGCCCCGTGGACTTGCGTCAAGCCCCTGGACGGACCCTCCTGACCCTCAAGTTGTCAGCCCTGTTCGCCCTCCTCGGCCCGATCCCATGTGCCGCGCAGGTGTTCAACATGACCGATGGCGCGGTGTGGAACAGCTGCACCGGCAACTTCTACGACAGCGGTGGTGCGGCGGGCAACTACGGCAACAACGAAACGATGGCCGCCACGCTGTGCCCGGCCGGCGGTTCCGGCTCAGGCCCTGCCACCAGCCTGGTGTTCAACGTGTGGAACGTTTCCCCGGCGGCCCTCGCGGACCAGCTGGTGATCCACGATGGCGCCACGCTGGCCGGTACCGTGCTCGGCACCGGTAGCGGCCTGGCATCGATCCAAGGCCAGACGTTCACGTCCACCGACCCGACCGGCTGCCTCACCTTCGAGTGGACCAGCGATGCGTCGGTGGACCAGCCGGGTTGGGCGGCCAGCATCCTCACCGGCCCGGATGCCGGTACGAACGGCGCTGTGACCCTTTGCCGCACCAGGGCCTCCGTGGACCTTGCCACGTACCTCGGCGGTACGCCGGATGCGGGCGGCACGTGGACGGCCCCCGGTGGCTCCAGCCACGGCAGCACCTTCAACCCCGCCAGCGACGTGGCCGGCGTTTATACCTATACCGTTGCCGGAACGGGTTCCTGTCCGAGCGCATCGGCCACCGTCACCGTTACGGTGAACGATCCCCCGAGCGCAGGGACGAACGGTACCCTGTCCGTATGCAGCAACGGGACCGCGGAGAACCTCTTCACGCGCTTGGGCGGCGTGCCGGATGTGAACGGGGCCTGGACCTTCGCCGGTTCGCCGGTGAGCAACCTCTTCACGCCGGGCACGTCCACGCCGGGCACCTACACCTATACGGTGAACGGCACCCCGCCATGCACCAATGCTTCCGCCACGGTGACGGTGACGCAGGTGGCCGCCCCGGACGCCGGGACCTCCCGCAGCATCACGGTCTGTAGCAACGAGGCCTCGTTCAGCATGCACAGCCGGTTGGGCGGTACGCCTCAGGCCGGTGGCACATGGACGGGGGGACGGTCGGATACCTTCGACCCGGCCACCGGGACCGGCGGCACCTATACCTACACGGTACCGGGCACGGCGCCTTGCGCCGACGCCACGGCCTCGCTCACCATCACCGTGCGCACGGCCCCGAACGCGGGGACCAATGGAGCGCTCACGGTCTGTAGCACCGATGCCGACCTGGACCTGGCCGCGTCCCTCGGTGGCACGCCGGATGTGGGCGGCACGTGGACGGCACCGGGTGGCGCGGCCCATTCCAGCCAGTTCCAGCCCGGGGTCGACCCCAACGGCATCTATACCTACACGGTTGCCGGCCAGGCGCCCTGCGCGGCGGCCACCACCACGGTGACGATGACGGTACGCACCGCGCCGAACGCCGGTACGAGCTCCGCCGTGGTGAAGTGCTCCAATGCGCCCAGCTTCTCGCTCTTCTCTCTCCTTGGCGGTACGCCGCAGGGCGGCGGCCAGTGGAAGGACCCTTCCATGGTGGACCACTCGGCCACCTTCGTGCCGGGCACGGATGCCCCGGGTCTGTACACCTATATCGTCCCAGGCACGGCGCCCTGCGCCAACGCCCAGTCCACGGTGAACGTGACCATCGTGCCAGCGCCGAACGCCGGTACGAACGGCACCAACACGGTCTGCAGCACTGCGCCTGCCTTCAGCCTCTTCTCCCGCCTGGGCGGTACGCCCAATACCGGTGGTACATGGACCGCTCCGGGTGGGGCGGTGCTCCCGAGCGGCACGTTCACGCCGGGCACATCCACGCCGGGTGTCTACACGTATACGGTGACGGGTACGGCGCCCTGCGCCAACGCCCAGTCCACCGTCACGGTCATCGTGGTCCAGGCGGCGGATGCGGGCACGAACGGTTCGGTGACCCTGTGCAGCAACAGCCCTTCGGAAGCCCTCTTCGGGCACTTGGGCGGCACACCCGACCCAAGCGGCACCTGGACCAAGCCGAACGGCTCCTCCTTCAACGGCACCTACAACCCGGCCGATCCCACCCATCCGGCCGGCAACTACACCTACACGGTGGTGGGCACGAGCCCTTGTCCCAATGCTTCCGCCGTGGTGCAGGTGATCGAGAACAAGGCCCCCAACGCTGGCAACAACACCAGCTCGGCCACGTGCAGCACCAATGCGCCGTTCCAGCTGTTCGGCCTCATCACCGGGAGCCCGGACGCGGGCGGCACCTGGCGTAACGCGGGCGGGCAGACGGTGAGCGGCACCTTCACGCCCGGCACCAGCCCGGCCGGGGCCTATCGCTACATCGTTCCCGGCCTTACGCCTTGCGCCAACGACACCGCCACGGTGACGATAAGCGTGAACACCGCGCCGAACGCCGGTACCAACGGCAGCACCAGCATCTGCAGCGACGCGTCCTCCTTCAGCCTGTTCGGTCTGCTCGGCGGGACCCCGGATACCGGCGGTTCGTGGCGCGATCCGGACAACCAGTCCGTCAACGGCACGTACGTCCCCGGCACCAGCCGCGGAGGGGCCTACCTCTATACGGTGATCGGCACCCCGCCTTGTGCGAACGACATCAGCGTGGTGACAGTGAACGAGGTGCGCAAGCCGGTCGCGGGCACGAACGGCACCTTGCAGGTGTGCAGCACCGATGGCCCGGTGGACCTGTTCACGCGGCTCGGTGGCACGCCGGATGTCGGCGGCACGTGGACCGCACCGGGCGGCGGCACGAGCAGTGGGGTGTTCATTCCGGGCGCGAACCCGGCGGGGATCTACACCTATACCGTTCCCGGCACGTCGCCCTGCCCGAACGCCACGGCCACGGTGACCGTGACGGTGAACCAGGCGCCGAACGCCGGTACCGACGGCCACCTGACGGTATGCGGCGATCAGACCTCGGTGGACCTGATGACCGGCCTGGGCGGTACGCCGGATGCCAATGGCACTTGGACGGACAATGGCAACACCGGCCACATGAGCGGCCAGTTCTTCAGTCCGTTGGGCATGCCGCCGGGACAGTATGGCTTCACCTATACCGTGGCGGGCAACGGCCAGTGCGGCGATGCCGACGCTACTGTTACCGTGACGATCGTTTCGCAGCTCGAGGCCGGTTCGGACGGGTCGATCTCCGTATGCCGCTCCAACACCCAGGTGGACCTCTTCACCGGCCTGGGCGGCTCGCCGCAGCAAGGCGGTGTATGGGTGGACCTGGACCACACGGGTGCGGTGGGCGGGCACACGTTCAATGCCAGTGCCGTGGCACCGGGCACCTATCATTTCCGGTATGAGCTCACCGGCACACTGTCCTGCGCGAGCGACCAGGCCCAGGCCACGGTGACGGTGGTGCGCGCGCCGAACGCAGGCGTGGACGGCCCGGCCGTGTTCTGTAGCGATGGCCCGGCCACCGCGCTGATCGGGTACCTCGGGGGCAACCCGGATGCCGGTGGCATCTGGCTTCGTCCGAACAACGTGTCGTTCTCGGGTACCTACAACCCCGTGCTGGACTCGCCCGGTGTGTACAAGTACCGGGTGACCGGAACGCCACCGTGCCCGGCCGATACCGGCTTCGTGACGGTGGCCGAGGTCACGGCGCCCAATGCGGGCCAGCCGGCGGCCATCACCATCTGCGCGAACGACGCTCCCTTCAACATGACCGCGCGGCTGGGGGGCTCACCCTCGTCCACGGGCACGTGGACGAGCCCCAACGGGCAGAACCACGGCGCCGTCTTCACGCCCGGCCTGGATGCGGGCGGGGTGTACATCTACACGGTCACGGGCACGTTCCCCTGCACCAATGCGATCGCCACGCTGACGATCACCGTGAACACGCCGCCCTTCGCGGGCAACGACGTGAGCATGACGGTATGCAGCAATGCTGCGCCCTTCCTGCTCTTCGGAGTGCTCACCGGCGGTCCGCAGAACGGTGGCAGCTGGCGGGATCCGCTGATGATCCCGTTCCCTAGCGGCATCTACGTGCCGGGCACCAGCCGTACGGGCACCTATACCTACCGGGTGAGCGGGCAGTCGCCATGCAGTTCGGCCCAGGCCACGGTGACGGTGTTCGAATCGCCCGCGGCCGACGCGGGCATCAGCGCCAGCATCGTGCTCTGCTCCAATGGCGGAGCCGTGAACCTCTTCGATGCCCTCAATGGCCATCCGGCCCCCACGGGCACCTGGCGGAGCCCCGGTGGCGGCAACTTCAGTGGGATCTTCGTGCCGGGCACGAACACGCCGGGCAACTACAAGTACATCGTTCCCGGGGTCGCTCCCTGCGTGAACGATACCGCCACGGTGACGGTGGTGGTGAACGCTCCGCCGGATGCCGGTACGAGCCGTAACGTAATCAAGTGCTCCAGCGATCCGGCGTTCGCGTTGGTGAGCATGTTGGGCGGATCCCCGGCCCTGAACGGAACGTGGCGTGATCCCGACGGCCATCCCCACAACGGGATCTTCACCCCCGGCATGAGCCAGCCCGGCGCTTACACCTACACCGTCGCGGGCACGTCCCCCTGCGCACCGGCCACGTCCACGGTGACCGTGACGGTGAACCCGGCCCCGAACGCGGGCACCAACGGAAGGATCACCCTGTGCTCCACCAGCGGCGCGGTGAACCTGTTCAATTCGTTGGGCGGCACGCCGCAACCCGGTGGCACCTGGACAGGGCCCGGGAACGTACCCAGCAATGGCACCTTCCTGCCTTCCGTGAACACACCGGGCGGGTATACCTATACGGTCACGGGCCTGTCTCCATGCACCAATGCGTCGGCCACGGTCACCGTGGTGGTGAACCAGGCGCCCCATGCGGGCAGCAACGGCCTGCGCACGGTGTGCAACAACGAATTCCCCTTCCCGCTGCTGAACGTGTTGAGCGGGAACCCGGGCCTTAACGGCCAGTGGACAGGGCCCGAGGGCCAGATGTCCGGGATCTACGTACCGGGCGTGAGCCCCCCTGGGACCTATACCTACACGGTGATCGGCCAGACCCCTTGCGCGAGCAGCAGCGCCCAGGCCACCATCATCGAGAACGTGGCACCGAACGCCGGTGGCGATGGCGTGGTGAGCGTGTGCAGCAACCAGCCGTCGTTCCCGCTCCTCGATCGCTTGCAGGGTAGCCCGAATGCCACGGGTTCCTGGCTCACGCCAGCCGGTCAGCCGTTCAGTGGCACGTTCATTCCGAGCTCCTCGCCGGGCGGCGTCTACACCTACGTGGTGCCGGGCATTGCGCCTTGCGTGAACGATACGAGCCACGTGACCGTGGTGTTGAACACCGCGCCGAACGCGGGGATCAGCACGGCGCCGCTGGTATGCCGCAGCCGCCCGCCCTTCGCCCTGTTGGATCTGCTCGGTGGCACACCGGCCACGAACGGAACGTGGCTGGGCCCTAATTCCCAGCCGCACGGCCCGGTGTTCGATCCGGCCACGGATGTCCCCGGCATGTACGTCTATACCGTGACCGGTGCCTCGCCCTGCAACAACGCAACGGCCACCGCGCAGATCACCTTGGTGGATGCCGCGGACGCAGGGGATGACGGCGTGCTTTCCGCCTGCGTGAGCGATGCCGGCGTGACCCTCTTCCCTGGCTTGCGCGGCACGCCACAAGCGGGAGGCATCTGGACGACCACGGATGCGCAAGGGCATCTGTCCAATGGCGTGTTCAATGCCACCGGTGTGGCCCCAGGGACCTACCACTTCACCTATACCGTGGCCGGCACGGACCCGTGCCCCAACGATCAGACCGTGGTGACCGTGACGGTGGCGAACGCATTGGATGCCGGTGCGGACGCTTCCGCGGAGGTCTGCAACAGCACGACCGCCGTAGCGTTGTTCAATCTCCTGGGCGGTACGCCGCAACCGGGAGGCACCTGGACCGATCTGAACGGCAGTGGTGGGTTGACCAACGGCGTGCTGAACGCGCAGCGGACCGGCGTGGGTACCTTCCGTTTCCGCTACGTGCTGGCCGGTTCCACGAACTGTCCGGGTGACACGGCCGTGCTCACGCTGACCGTGCTGGCCGGTCCCCGCGCCGGTGATGACGGCTTCGCGGCGTTGTGCAGCAACCAATCGCCGCTCAACCTCTTCAGCCTGCTGGGTGGCACCCATGACAACAACGGGCATTGGGTGACGAACGAAGGCGTGCCGCATGATGCCACCTTCGATCCGGCCACGGGAGCGTCGGATACCCTGTTCTACATCGTGCCGGCGGTCGGATCGTGCGGCGCGGACACCGCCGTGGTGCGGATCAACGTGAGCCGCGCGCCCAACGCGGGCACCGGTGGGAACCTCGCGTTCTGCTCCAATGGGGCGGCACAACCCTTGTCGAACGGCTTGGGTGGCACGCCTGCCACGGACGGCACTTGGACGGGTCCGGGGAACGTCAGCCATTCCGCGATCTACAACCCCGCCATCGATGTGCCCGGCCAATACACGTACACCGTCGTCGGCAGTGGTGTCTGCCAGAACGCTACGGCGATCGTGGTGGTGAGCAAGCAGCAGGCGCCGTTCGCCGGTGCGGACAACACCTACACCGCCTGCACGAGCCAGGCACCGTTCGGCATGTTCGGCCGTCTGGCGGGCAGCCCGCAATCCGGTGGCTCGTGGTTCGCGCCGGGTCCCGTGGCGCATGGCCCGACCTTCGATCCGGCGGTGGACGTGGCCGGGGCCTATCACTATGTGGTCAGGGGCATCGCACCGTGCGTCAGCGATACGGCCGTGCTCACCATCGCCTTGGTAAGGGCCCCACAGGCCGGACGGGACAGTACTTTCAGCGTATGCGTGTCCGTGGGCACGGTGGACCTGTTCCCCGCCCTGGGTCCGCAGGCCGATGCCAACGGCACCTGGACGGACAATGGTGCCACCGGTGCGCTGACCGGCAGCACCTTCGATGTGACAGCGGTGGATCCCGGCACGTACACCTTCACGTACAGGGTGCCGGGCTCGGGTCCCTGCCTGGCGGCCAATGCGCTGATCACTGTGACGGTGGCCGCAGGGGCCGATCCCGGCCAGGGTGAGACCCTCACGATCTGTGGTGGCGACCGGGCCTATGACCTCTTCAACGCGCTGACCGGCACGCCGGATCCGGGCGGTACCTGGAGCGAAACGGTGGGCACCGGCGCCTTGAACGGCAACTTGCTGGACGCGACCTTGCTGATGCCGGGGGGCACGTACGTCTTCCGCTACGCGGTGACCGATCCGAGCTGCGGTGAGGCGTTCACTTTGGTGGAGTTGTCGGTGTCCCCCTATGCGGATCCGGGAGCGGACAGCACGGTCGTTGTCTGCATGGGGGCGCCCGCCTTCGCCTTGTTCGGCGCGCTCTCGGGCACACCCGACGCCGGTGGCACGTGGACCGGTCCGAACGGCCTCCCCACCGATGCCACCTTCACGCCGGGCACGGACGCGCCGGGCATCTATACGTACCTGCTGAACGGTGTGGCCCCATGCGGTGATACCACGGCGCAAGTGACCGTGCAGGTGAACCAGCCCGCCGACGCGGGCCAGGCCGGGAACGTCACGTTGTGCAACACCGGCACGCTGGACCTGATGACCGTGCTCCAAGGCACGCCGCAGGCCGGTGGCACGTGGATGGACCTGGATGGGTCCGGCGCGCTGACCGGTGGCACATTGGACATGAGCGCGCTCCAGCCGGACGGGTTCCGCTTCCGCTACACGGTGACGGTGCCCGGTTGCGACCAGGCCAGCGCGATCGCCACGGTGAACGTGATCGACGGCGTGTCGGTGAGCGGGTTGGAACGCAGCTGCAACGAGAAGGACCGCACCTATACGGTGCGCTTCACCATCACCGGCGGTGATCCGGCAACGTATGCCGTGACCGGCCTTGCGGGCACGATCAGCGCCACGGCGCCCTACGTGTTCACCAGCGTTCCCGTCATCACGAGCCGGCCGTTCAGCCTGGTGGTGGATGATGGCGCCCACTGCACGCCGCGCACCGTGGAAGGGGTGAGCCCCTGCGCGTTCGAGGACGAGGTGTTCGTGCCGGGTTCCTTCACGCCGAACGGCGATGGTACCAACGACCGGTTCATCATCCCCGGCATCGAGGGCTTCCCCAACAACACGGTCCGCATCTTCAACCGCTGGGGCAGCGAGGTGTATAGCGCGGCCGGTTACGACAACAGGACGGTGGTGTGGGACGGCACCTGCACCACGGCGTTGATGGCGGGTGAGCTGCCCACCGGCACCTATTACTACGTCGTCGAGCTCGGCAGCGGGATCGATGCGATCAAAGGCTACGTCTACCTGAACCGATGAGCGCCACACGACCCCTTCATACCCTGGCGGCCCTCGCCGTGCTGTGCGTATCGGTGCGCGCCACCGCCCAGCAGGACCCGATGTACAGCCAGTACATGTTCAACACGCTCGCCTTCAACCCCGCCTATGCGGGCAGCGCGGACGTGTTCACCGTGATGGCCCTGAGCCGCCACCAGTGGGTGGGCTTCGACGGCGCTCCGAGCACGCAGACGCTGAGCCTGCATTCGCCCCTGCCCGGCGAGCAGTTCGCGCTCGGCGGCAACATCATCCACGACGTGGTGGGTCCGACGAAGCAGACGGGTGCCTTCATGGACGCCGCGTTCCGCATCCGCACGGGCAAGGACACGCGCCTGGCCTTCGGCCTCATGGGCGGTGTGAACCTGTACCAGGCGGACCTCGCCTCGTTGAGCACCGTGGAAGTGGAGCCCGTGAACGCCAACATCAAGGGCAAGGCGCTGCCCAACTTCGGCTTCGGGCTGTACTGGCACTCGAAACGCTACTACGTGGGCCTGAGCGCGCCGAAGCTCCTGGAGAACACCATCTCCAGCGATGGCCAGGTGGTCACCAACAAGGAATTCCGCCACTACTTCCTCATCGGCGGCTACGTGATGGACCTTTCCCGCGACGTGAAGTTCAAGCCCGCCTTCATGCTGCGCGTGGTGGAGGGCGCGCCGCTCTCCCTGGACCTGAACGCGAACTTCCTGCTGCGCGAACGCATCTGGTTCGGTGCGATGTACCGCGTGGGCAACGCCTTCGGCGTGATGGCGCAATACCAGTTCAACGAGCAGCTGCGCGCGGGCTATGCGTTCGATCTCACCACCACCCGCGTGGGCGCATACAACGCCGGCACGCATGAGATCATGCTGAGCTACGACCTGAAGTTCACGAAGGGCCGCACCATCTCACCCCGTTACTTCTGATGCGCACCCCGATCCGGACCCTCCTGCTGGCAGCGGCGACGTGCATCGCCGCGATCGCCGGCGCACAGAGCGCCGCCGACGCGCACACCAGGCTTGCCGATCGCCTGTACGAGCGGATGGCCTACGCACCGGCCATCAAGGAATACCGCCTGGCCGCCGACATGGGCGCGTTGAACGAGCACGTGACCAAGCGGCTGGCGAGCGCCTACATGAAGCTGGACGACACGGAGCATGCCGAACAGTGGTACGCCCAGGTGGTGCGCTTCCTGAACCGCGAGCCCATCGACCTGTTCAACTATGCGCAGGCGCTGAAGGGCAACGGCAAGTATGCGGAGGCGGAGGTATGGATGGACCGCTACCTCGCCGCCACGCAGCCCGAAGGCGTTCCCCGCAAGAGCAACATCGAGGACTTCGCGAAGAAGTTCAATTCCACGATGGACCGCTTCACCGTGCGCGCGGTGAGCATCAACACGAGCTGGACGGACATGGCCGCCACGTGGAACGGCACGCAGCAGGTGATCTTCTCGTCATCGCGCGATGCCCGGGTGGGCATCCAGCGCCGCGCCGCGTGGAACGACGAACCCTTCCTTGACCTGTACAGGGCCACGCGCCAGCCCAACGGCGACCTGATCGACGCGCAGCGCCTGGAAGGCGGGGTGAACTCCAAGCTGCACGACGGCCCGGCGGTGTGCGATGCTTCCGGCTCGAACATGTGGTTCACGCGCAGCAATGCCTCGCGCAGCAAGAACGGCGTCCATCGCCTCAGCATCCTGCGCACCCACCGCGATGGCCGCGGCTGGAGCGGCGCGGTGCAACCCTTCCTCTACAACAACCCGGAATGCTCGGTGGGGCATCCCGCCCTTTCGCCCGATGGGCATACGCTGTACTTCGTCAGCGACATGCCGGGCGGCTTCGGCGGAACGGACATCTACATGTGCAAGGACCTCGGCGGCCAATGGGGTGAACCGGAGAACCTCGGTGCATTGGTGAACACGCCGCAGAACGAGCTCTTCCCCTTCGTGGCCGCGGACGGCACGCTCTACTTCGCCAGCAACGGCCAGCCCGGCCTGGGTGGATTGGACATCTTCGCTGCGCAGCACGGCGCCGGCGGCACCATCACCGCGGTGGTGAACGTGGGCGCGCCGGTGAACGGGCCGAAGGACGACTTCGCCTTCATCATCGACGCGGAGGGCAGAACGGGCTACTTCACGAGCGATCGCCCCGGCGGCGCGGGTGGCGATGACATCTATGCGTTCGAGATGCATGCGCCGCTGGAGCAGCGCTTCCTGTGTACCGGTGTGGTGGTGGATGATGCGGATGAGACCCCGCTCATGGACGCTGAAGTGCAGCTATTGGACAAGGCCGGCAACGTGGTCGGGACGGCGCGTTCGGACCGTGATGGCAAGTACGCCTTCTCCGTTCAGAAGGACATGGAGTACACCGTGCGCGCGCGCGCCCAGGGCCGTTTCGATGGCGAGGCCCACCTGAGCACGGAACGCATCGAGCAGCAACAGATCGTGGCGCGGGACGTGCACCTGGTGCCCGATGCGGGCATCTGGCTCCGCGGCGCGGTGCGCTACAAGGACAGACTGGGCTTCGTGGAAGGCGTTTCGGTGAGCCTGGTGAACATGAGCAGCTTCTACAGCGAGCAGCGCACCACGGACCAGGGGGGCGATTTCATCTTCCGCCTGCAGCCGAACGAGCAGTTCGAGGTGCTCTTCGAGAAGCGCGGTTATTACAGCATCAGCATCCCCGTGAACACGGCGGGGATGAAGCAGGGGGTGATCGAACTGGGGCGCACGCATGAACTGGACTTCGAGGAGATCCTGGTGGGCACGCCCATCCTGCTCAAGCACATCCGCTGGGATGCCGGCAGCGACAAGCTCGATTCGGTGGCGAAGGCCGAACTGGATGCGCTGGCGGACCGTCTGCAGGTGAACCCGGCCCTGATCGTGGAGATCGGCGTGCACAGCGATGCGCGTGGCGATGCCGCGGCCGAGCAGAAGCTGTCACAGAAGCGCGCGGACGCCGCCGTGGCCTACCTGCGGAGCAAGGGCGTGCCGAAGGAGCATGTGCTGGCGAAGGGCTATGGCGCCACGCGCCTGCTGAACCAGTGCGGCCCCGGCGTGGCATGCACCGAACAGGAGCATGCGGAGAACCGCCGCGTGGAGTACACGGTGATCGGTCCCGGGAAGGAGTAGGGTCAAAGCGCCCGATGCGGCAGCGTGGGGAAACGATAGCCCTGCGCGCTGAGCGCGTCCAGCACTTTCGGCAGGGCGTACCGCATCCGCTCCTCGCTGACCAGGTTGTCGTGGAACACGACGATGCTGCCCCGGCGAACGCGGCGGATCACGTTGCCCGCGCATTCCTGGCCGGTGAGGTCCTGCTCGAAATCGCCGCTGAGCACGTCCCACATCACCAGTTGGTAGCGCTGGCGCAGCCGCTTGATCTGCCGGTTGGTCGATCCGGCCGTAGGGCGGCCGGAAAAGGTCCGTGCGCACGTGCGCCTGGCAGTCCTCCACGTTGCGGAGGTAATCGTCCGTGGACGTGCGCCATCCGCTCGGGTGGTCCCAGGTGTGGTTGCCCACGGCATGTCCATCGGCCAGGATGCGCGCGAAGATCCCGGGATTGGCCGCGATGTTCTGGCCGATGCAGAAGAACGTGGCTTTCGCGCCATGGCGCGAAAGCAGGTCGAGCACCCAGGGGGTGAGGCCGGGCATCGGGCCGTCGTCGAAGGTCAGGTACACCTCCTTCGCCCGGGTGTCCACGCGCCAAAGCATCCGCCGGTCCAGCCGGTGGAGCCAGGAAAGCGAGCGCGATACGAGCCCGAGGCTCATCAGAACCGCGCTTTGGTGGTCCTGCGTGCCGGCGGGGTGGAGGCCCCATCCCCGATCCGATCCATGTAGCTCTGGTCCACTTCCTCCAGGCGTGCGCGCAGCTTGTCGGCCAATGCCTTGTCGCCATTGCGGGTGGCGGAGACCACCAGGCGCTCCATCACCAGGCGGGCCATTTCCGCGTCATCACCCACCTTGTCCAGGAAGCGCGGCTCGAGGCTCATGTACCACTCCATGTTCTCGTCCATGATGCCGAAGAGCCGTTCGGTGAGCTTGTCGCCCGAGGCCTTGTCGCCGGCGTGGTAGTAGGCTTCGATGATCGGCAGCATGATGCGGTCGTAGGGCACGTTGCGCTCGGGCATCTTCTCCATCGTAAGGTCCAGCACCTTCTTCGCGTCCTCCGGCCGGCCTTCGTTCGTGAGGGCATCGGCCAGGGTGGCGAGCTGCAGGCGCAGGTTGGTGGTCATGCGCAGCACGTTCTCATCGAGGTAGAGGAAGCCCTCCGTGTCCATGCCGCCCCACTTGAACTTGTTCATCACGTTGTCGAACATCACGTCCGTGTTCACGCCGCCGTACACGTTGGGGTTCGTGCTCTTGTAGTTGGCGGGCACCAGGCGATAGGTGAGCCCCTCCAGGCGGAAGTGCTCCTGCAGGTTCAGGTAGCTGTCGGGACCGGTGGTCACTGCGAAGTAGATGGGGCGCTTCCAGTCGTTCCAAGCGAGCAGGTCCAGCACCATGAAGTGGTTCTTCAGCACGTACTGCTTCTTCAGGGTCCAACGCAGGTCGGGGGTGAACACGGCCGTGTCCTTGGCCGTGAACATGCCCTCCGGCCCGAACACGAAGGCGCTGTCGGCGGGGACGCGGAAGTTCTGGCTGGGGATGTAGGCGTCCTTCACCCCGCGCTGGAACAAGGGCTGCATGTTGCGGTCGTCCGTGGCGAAGTTGATGGCCTTCTTCAGGTCGAGGTAGCCGCCGTTCTTGTCGCGCTGGATCAGGGCCACCACGTCGCGCGTGCCCTGCCGGTACTTCTCGGGCGCCATGTGGAAGGGCACCGGATCGCTCTCGTAGGCCTTGCGGCGCATCTGATCGATGTACCAGTCGGTGTTCAGCAGGCTCAGGTTCACCACGCGGACGTCGGTGCGGATGCCTTCCACCTCCTGCGCGTACCAGAGCGGGAAGGTGTCGTTGTCGCCGTTGGTGAAGAGGATGGCGTTCGGCGCGCAGCTGTTGAGGTAGTCGCTGGCGAGGTCGCGTGCGGGTGTGCGGTGTTCGCGGTCGTGGTCGTCCCATTCGGCGCGCACCATCACCACGGGCACCACCATGCCGATGAGCGTGGCGAGCACGCCGGCCAGCGCGTCGTTGCGGCCGCCGCGGCGCAGCAGGTGCATCATGCCCAGGGCCAAGCCGGCCACGATGCCCATGAAGAAGAAGCAGTACGACACGTGGTGGTCGTCTCCGGCCATGGCCTCCACGGCATACTTCAGCACGCCCAAGCCCAGCATGGCGCCCACGCCGTACATCAGGTCCTTCGTCGTGAGCGAGCGCGCGGCGTCGTACAACGCATACACGCCCAGCCCGATCCAGATGGCGAAGGCATAGAACGAGCCCACGTAGGCATAATCCCGCTCACGCGGCTGGTACGGGGTCTGGTTCAGGTAGATCACAATGGCGATGCCGGTGAAGAAGAAGAGCAGCATCACTACGCTCCAGTCCTGGATGTGCTTCACCAGCTGGTATACCAGCCCGATCAGGCCCAGGATCAGGGGCAGCAGGTACATCTTGTTCATGCCCTTGTTGTCCGTCATGCTCGGAGGCAGGTGGTCCTGGCTCCCCAGGTGTTGCGCATCGATGGCCTTGATACCCGTGTACCAGTTGCCGTCCGTGATGCCGCCGTGGCCCTGTATGTCGTTCTGGCGGCCGGCGAAGTTCCAGAGGAAGTAGCGCCAGTACATCCAGTTCACCTGGTAGTCCAGGAAGAAACGCATGTTCTCACCCTGTGTGGGCATGTAGATGGGCTGGCCATCGCGGTCCTTGATGGTGTTGCCGTTCGCGTCCCGCACGAGCGAGCCCTTGAAATCCGCCCACTGTTTGTAGGCCTCCACGTGGCCCGGCTGCGAGCTGTACATGCGCGGGAAGAGCATGGTGGTCTCCGGGGTGTACACCGGTTCGGTGCCTTTGCGCGCGTCGGTGATCACGTATTCGTTCGCGATGGTGAGGCCGCTCTTGCCCTCCACGTAATGCTCGGCGCTCCAGCCGTCGTAGAACAGCTTCTCCACCTTGCCGTTCTTCATCACCTTGTAGGTGGCGGTGTACACGGGGGAGCCATCCTTGCGTTCAGCGGCGAGCTCGCTGCCCCAGAACTGGCCCATCAGCAGTGGGCGGTCGCCATACTGCTCCCGGTTGAGGTAGCTCACCAGGTTGAACACGTTCTCGGGGTTGTTCTCGTCGATCGGCGGGTTGGCCAGGCTGCGCACCACCGTCATGGCGTAGGTGCTGTAGCCGAGCAGGATCACCGCCACGCCGAGGATGCTGGTGTTGAGGATCACGCGGCCCTTGCGCTGGCTCCACATCAGCCCCCACACGATCAGGCCCAGCAGCAGCAGGCCGTACACCAGGTTGCCCGTGTTGAACGGCAGGCCCAGGTCGTTCACGAACAGCAGTTCGAACCAGCCGGCCACCTTGGCCACTCCGGGGATGATGATGGCCTGGATGGTGCCCAGGATCACCGCGCTGATCACCAGCGCATAGATCACGCCCTTGGTGGTGGTGCGGTACTTCTTGAAGTAGTACACCAGCGCGATGGCCGGGATGCACAGCAGGCCCAGCAGCTGCACGCCGATGCTGAGGCCCAGCAGGTAGCAGATGAGGATGAGCCAGCGCGTGTTGCGGGCCTCATCCGCCTCGCTCTCCCATTTCAGGATGCACCAGAAGGTGATGGCCGTGAAGAACGACGAGGTGCTGTACACCTCGGCCTCCACCGCGCTGAACCAGAAGCTGTCGCTCCATGTGTAGGCCAGGGCCCCCACCACGCCGCTGCCGAGCACCGCCCACAGCTTGCCGGTGGTCAGCTCCTCATCGCCCGCCCGGGTGGCGAGCTTCAGGGCCATGTGGGTGATGCTCCAGAAGAGGAACAGGATGGTGAACGCGCTGGCCAGCGCGCTCAGGATGTTGATCGCCACCGGCACGTGCTCCACCGATACGAACGCGCTGGCGATGCGCCCCAGGATCATGAACAGCGGTGCTCCGGGCGGGTGCCCCACCTGCAATTTGTTCGCGGTGGCCAGGAACTCCCCGCAATCCCAGAAGCTCGCCGTGGGCTCGATGGTGGAGATGTAGGTCCAGGCAGCCACCAGAAATACGGCCCATCCGGTGACGATGTTCAGCTTCTTGAAGTCCATGAAAGAGGGGTGAGCGGTCCGGTGATGCGTTCAGCCTGAACGGCGACGGACCGGGCGAAAATACCGACTTCCTTCCATCGCGGCACAGGATCCTCTGGCAGGTATGGCGGATCGTATTAAATTCGCCCCCGCTCCGGCAACGGCCTCTAGGTCGCTAAAGGGCGGTATTGACCGATGGTGTAACTGGCAACACGTCTGATTTTGGTTCAGAAGAGTCCAGGTTCGAGCCCTGGTCGGTCAACAGAAGGATAGAGCCCCGCGGAAGCGGGGCTTTCCATTTTATCCGCTTTCACCCGGCCGGCCCCGTTGGGGCTGTTATGTTCGCCCGCCGCTCATGTCCACGCCCGCCAACGCGCTCTACTACGATGCCGCCCACCAGCAGCCCCGTGCGGCCACGGTAACGTGGACCTCGCCCGAGGCCTTGCAGGTGGAGGTGGGGGAGGAACGCCTGCATTGGAGCGTGCGTGACAAGCATTTCACGTGGGAGATCAGCGCGGAGGCCCTGCGGGTGTCCCACGGCGAACCACCGGCGGTGCTCATCATCCGCGACCGGGTGGTGGTCGATGGATGGACGGGCCACTTCGCGCGGCTGAAGGTGAAGCAGCGGCGCAGCGCCAGCGTGCCCTGGCTCATCCGCATCCCGCTGATGCTGCCGCTGGGCTTCATCGCCGCGGCTGTGGCGGCGTACCTCTGGGTGCTGCCGTTCGTGGCGGAACGGCTGGCGTTGCTTCTGCCCCCGGAGACCGACGTGCGCATGGGCGAGGCCATGTTCCAGGGAATGAGGCCCACCCTGCACGAGGACACCGTGCGCAGCGTGGCCCTGCAACGCTTCGGGGAGCGCCTGCACCTGGCCCCGTCGTTCCCGCTGCATTTCCACGTGGTGGAGGACGACCAGGTGAACGCCTTCGCCCTGCCGGGTGGGCACATTGTGGTATATACCGGCCTGCTGGACAAGCTCGCCACGCCCCCGGAACTTGCGGCCCTGCTGGCGCACGAGGCCACGCACGTGGAGAAGCGCCACACCACGCGCGGGATCGCGCGCAACCTGTCCGGAACGCTCTTCCTGGCCTTGGTGGCCGGAGATGCCACGGCCATTGCGGGCACGGTGGCCCATCACGTGGACGAACTGCGTGGATTGAGCTATTCTCGCTCCTTGGAACGGGAGGCGGACGCCATCGGGATGCAACGCATGCACGCCGCCCACGTGGATCCGCAGGGCATGGTGGACCTGTTGCATGTGTTGGAGCAGAGCGGTGCTGACATGCCGGAGAGCATGGCCTTCCTGAGCAGCCATCCGCTCACGAAAGAGCGGTTGGCGCATGCGGAGGAAGCCGCGGCCCAACTGGGAGGGACGCCCGTTCCGGACCCGGAGCTACAGCGGTCCTTCGATGAGCTGATGCACGCATCAGTACGATGATGCCCGATGCCCGGGGTTTCCCGTGCATGCGTACGAGGGCCTGAAGGGCTCAGCCGCGCGTGGCGATCCCCAGTTCCTTCAGTTGCACATCGTCGATGCGGCTGGGCGCGTCGATCATCACGTCGCGGCCGGCGTTGTTCTTCGGGAAGGCGATGAATTCGCGGATGTCGCTGCGGCCGCCGAAGAGCGCGGTCCACCGGTCGAAGCCGAAGGCCGCACCGCCATGCGGGGGAGCCCCATATTCGAAGGCGTCCAGCAGGAAGCCGAACTTGTAGCGGGCCTCCTCGTCCGTGAAGCCGAGCGTGCGGAACATCTGCTCCTGCACCGCGCGATCGTGGATGCGGATGCTGCCGCCGCCGATCTCCGTGCCGTTGATCACCAGGTCATAGGCGTTCGCCTTCACCCGGCCCGGATCGCTTGCGAGCAGGTGCGCGTGCTCCGGGATCGGTGAAGTGAACGGATGGTGCATGGCGTGCCATCGCCGGCTCTCTTCGTCCCATTCCAGCAGCGGGAAATCCACCACCCACAACGGCTTGAAGGTCCATGGGTCGCGGAGGCCGAGCAGATCGCCCAGATGCAGGCGTAGCTCGTTCAGTTGCTTGCGCGTCCTGTCCGCGCCACCGGCCATGATGCAGAGCAGATCGCCCTGCTGCATGCCGAAGTGCGTGGCCCATTGTTGCAGTTGTTCGGGCGTGAAGAACTTGTCCACCGTGCTCTTCAGCCCTTCCTCCGTCCAGCGCACGAATACGATGCCTGTGGCACCGACCTGCGGCCGCTTCACGAAGTCGATGAGCGTGTCCGTCTGTTTGCGGCTCCAGTTGGCGCAGCCGCTCGCGTTCACGCCCACCACCAGTTCCGCTTCGTCGAACACCTTGAAGCCTTTGCCTTTCACCAGCGCATCCAGCTCATGGAACTCCATGCCGAAGCGCAGGTCGGGCTTGTCGCAGCCGTACTTCGCCATCGCTTCGTCGTAGGACATGCGCAGGAAGGGTTCGCTGAAGTCCTTTCCGAGGATGGTCCTGAACAGGTGCTTCGCCAGGCCCTCGAAGGTGTTCAGGATGTCCTCGCGCTCCACGAAGGCCATCTCGCAATCGATCTGCGTGAACTCCGGCTGGCGGTCCGCGCGCAGGTCCTCGTCACGGAAGCACTTCACGACCTGGAAATAGCGGTCGAACCCCGCCACCATCAGCAGTTGCTTAAAGGTCTGCGGGCTCTGCGGCAGGGCATAGAACTCGCCGGGGTTCATGCGGCTGGGCACCACGAAGTCGCGGGCGCCCTCCGGCGTGCTCTTGATCAGCACCGGCGTTTCCACCTCCAGGAAATGCTGTTGGCTGAGGTAGTTCCGCACCTCGATCGCCAGGCGGTGGCGCAGTTCCAGGTTCTTGCGCACCACGTTGCGGCGCAGGTCGAGGTAGCGGTACTTCGCGCGCAGTTCATCGCCGCCGTCGGTCTCGTCCTCGATCAGGAAGGGCGGCAGTTGCGCCTTGTTCAGCACGGTGAGGCGTGTGCAGATGATCTCCACCTCGCCGGTGGGCAGGTTGGCGTTCTTGCTCTCGCGCTCGCGCACCCGGCCTTCCGCCTGCACCACGAACTCGCGGCCCAATGCGCGGGCCTGTTCGCACAGGGCCTTGTCCGTTTCCAGGTTGAACGTGAGCTGCGTGATGCCGTACCGGTCGCGCAGGTCCACGAAGGTCATGCCGCCCAGGTCGCGCGTGCGTTGGACCCAGCCGGCCAGGATGACGTTCGTTCCAGCGTTCGCGAGGCGCAGCTCGCCACAGGTATGCGTGCGGTACATGGTCGGAAGGTGCCCGCCCGGGGCGGACGAGGCGCGAATGTACCGAAGCGCCGCCCCCGCCGTCGCGGAACGGCCTATTCCACGCGGAAAGTGAGGCTCCGCAGGGTGCGGTCGCCGTCGTATTCCACACAGATGAAGGTCCACTGCTCGGTGCCGGCCGTGTTGCGCATGATCAGCGCGGTGTTGTAGTCGAACGGATCATCGGTTACGTGCAGGCTGTCCTTTCGGATGCCCGTTCTGCTGCCGTCGTAGGAAACCTCCACGAGAAAGCTTCGGATGCGGTCGTCGCCCGCCGCCACGTGTACCCCCACGTGCAGCGTATCCCCCAGGCCCACCGTATCGTTCCGGTAGGTGAAGCCGCTGTCCGCAAGGAACGTGATGCGCGCTGCCGATCCCGTGCCTTTTCCATCGAGGCTTTCCTTGTCGCAGCCGGCCAGCAGCAGGGTGACCGCTGTGGTGAGGAACAGAGCAATGCGCATGTGCGTCAAAAATAGGCAGCTGGCGGTGCTAGGTTTGAGGGAAAACCATCCGCACATGTCCGGCAAGAACTCCTGGTTCACGCGCTTCGCCAAGCAAACCGCTTCGGTCAGTGGCCGGCCGGCCACGTTCGGCCTGGCCGTGCTCATCATCCTGGCGTGGGCCATCACCGGGCCGATCTTCCACTACAGCGATACCTGGCAGTTGGTGATCAACACGGGCACCACCATCATCACCTTCCTCATGGTGTTCCTGATCCAGAACACGCAGAACCGCGATACGGAAGCGTTGCAGATCAAGCTCGACGAGCTGATCCGGGCGGTGGAGCAGGCGAACAACAGCATGCTGGACCTGGAGGAGCTGGATGACCGCGAGCTGGATGTTATCCGCAGCACCTACCTGGAGCTGGCCCGGATCGAGCGGGAGAAACAGGCCCGCGCGGACAGGAGCCGAAAAAGCTAATCGAAAGCTTGCATGTCGCAGAGCTTCCGGTAGAGCCCGTTACGGGCGTGGAGGTCGGCGTGGGTGCCGCGTTCCACGATCACGCCCGCCTGCAGCACGCAGATCTCGTCGCAGTGCTGGATGGTGCTGAGCCGGTGCGCGATCACCAGGGAGGTGCGGTCCTTCATCAGCTTGAAGAGCGCGTCCTGCACCAGGCGCTCGCTCTCGGTGTCGAGCGCGGAGGTGGCCTCGTCGAGGATCAGGATGTCGGGGTTCTTCAGCACGGCGCGCGCGATGGCGATGCGCTGCTTCTGGCCGCCGCTGAGGCGGTTGCCGCCATCGCCGATGGTGGTCTGGTAACCGTTCTCCAGCTGTTCGATGAAGCTGTGCGCGTTGGCGATCTCCGCCGCGCGGCGCACCTCGGCCTCCGTGGTGCCCGGCTTCCCGAAGGCGATGTTGCTGGCGATGGTGTCGTTGAACAGGATGCTGTCCTGCGTCACGATGCCCATCAGCGCGCGCAGGTCGTGGATGCGCAGGTCGCGGAGGTCCGTGCCGTCGATGGTGACGCTGCCGCCGGACACGTCGAAGAAACGCGGCAGCAGCCCCGCCATCGTGCTCTTGCCGCCACCGCTCGGGCCCACCAGGGCCACGCTCTTGCCCTTCGGGATGGTGAGGGACACGTGATCGAGCACCACGCGGTCAGCATACGCGAAGGTGACGTCGTTGAACGCCACGCGGTCCTGCAATGCTGCCACGGGCTTCGCGCCGGGCCGCTCCTTCACCGTGTTCTCCACGGCGAGCAGGTCGAACACGCGCTGCGCGCTGGCGCTGCCGCGCACGATGCCGCTCCAGCCCTGCGAGAAACCCTTGATCGGCGTGAGCAGCTGCGAGAAGATGATGATGAAGCCGAGGAAGCTGTCGCCGCTGAGCGTGGGCGTGCTGCCCAGCACGAACGAGCCGCCGATGTAGGCCATCGCGGCCATCACCGCCGCGCCGAGCGTTTCGCTGAGCGGCGAGGCGATGTCCTGCCGCCGCAGCAGCGCGATGCTGGAGCGCGTGAGCAGTTCGTTCTCACGCTCGAACCGGCGCTGCATGTCCGCCTCGCCGTTGAAGGCCTTCACCACGCGGATGCCGGACAGCGTTTCCTCCACGCGGGCCAGCAGGTCGGCGCTCTTCTCCTGCACGCGCGTGCCCCGCTTGCGCAGGCTCTTGCTGATGCGCGCGATCAGCAGGGCGCTCAACGGCAGCAGCAGCAGGCTGATCAGCGTGAGCTGCGGCGACAACGTGATCATGGTGATAATGAAGAGGACCACCGCCAGCGGCTCGCGGAACACCATCTCGATGGAATACATCACCGAATACTCCAGCACCTGCATGTCGTTGGTGATCACCGAGAGCAGGTCGCCCTTGCGCTCGCCGCTGTGGTAGCGCAGGGGCAGCTCCAGCATCTTGTCATAGAGCCGTGAGCGCAGGTCATGCACCACGCGGTTACGGAACACGCAGATGGCGCTAACGGCCAGGTAGCGGAACACGTTCTTCAGCAGGAAGAGCACCACCACCGCGATGCAGATGAGGAGCAGCGCGCCCAGCTTGCCTTCCTGCACGATCAGTTCGGTGAGGCCCCAGTTGAACAGGTCCTGCAACCCTTGCTTGGTCCAGGCGAAGGCCGGCCGCACGTTCACCGCCGGCACCTCGTTCTGCAGCAACAGCCGCAGGAAGGGGATGAACAGCAGGAGCGACGCCAGGTGGAAGACCGTGGAGATCAGGTTGAACACCCCGTTCAGCACGGCATAGCGCCGGTAGGGACGGCCGAAGCGGAGGATCCGCAGGAACTGGCGCATGGCGAAGCGGGCCAAAGGTAGCCGAGGGCCCACCTCGCCGCGGTCGGGTATCTTCGCGGCCCGCCCGGCATGGGCGGCCTTCCCATGGACAGTGTCAGACAGAACAAGGTGAACAGCCTCTTGCAGCGCGAGCTGGCCGAGGTGATGCGCCAGGAGACCCGCAGCCTGCTGCCCGGCGGGCTCATCACCGTCACCGGCGTGCGGGTGAGCCCCGATCTCGGCGTGGCCAAGGTCTACGTGAGCCTGTTCCCCACGCAGGAGAAGAACGCCGTGCTGGAGGCCATCCGGGAACGCACCCACGCCGTCCGCGGCGAACTGGGCCGGCGCGTGGGCAAGCAATTGCGCGTGGTGCCCGAGCTCCTGTTCTACCTGGATGATTCGCTGGACCGCCAGGAAGAGATCGACCGCCTTCTGAAGCACTGACGCGATGCAGTACGATCCCGTGAAGCGCAGGCTCGGCGTGGTGTTCAACAGCACCCCGGCCCTGCGCAAGCTTTTCTACCGCCTGCTCGACCTGCTGCTGCTGCGCGCCTGGCACATCCACAAGGAGCTGCGCCCTTGGGCGCGCACGCAACGCACGCGGACCGACGGCGTGCACATCTACGATGCGGGCGCAGGCTACGGCCAATACAGTTACTGGCTCAGCGGCTTCGATCCGCGCTGGCGCATCACGGCCATCGACGTGAAGGAGGAACAGGTGGCGGATTGCAACGCGTTCTTCCAACGTATCGGTCGGCCGCAGGTGAAGTTCCTCGTCGGCGATGTCACCCGCTTCACGGACCCGGCCGCGTTCGACCTGGTGGTGTGCGTGGACGTGATGGAGCACATCCTGGAGGACGAGGCGGCGCTGCGTTGCTATTCCACCTCGCTCAAGCCCGGCGGCATGCTCATCATCAGCACACCCAGCGATCAAGGCGGCAGCGACGTGCATGGGGAGGACGAGCAGTCGTTCATCGAGGAGCACGTGCGCGATGGCTACAACATCGACGACATCCGCGCGAAGTGCCTGCGCAACGGGTTCAGCAGGGTGGAGGCGCGCTACAGCTACGGCGCACCCGGCAAGATCAGCTGGAAGCTCAGCATGAAATGGCCGCTGCTGATGCTGAACGCGAGCAGGCTCTTCTTCATCGTGCTGCCGTTCTACTACCTGATCGCCTACCCGATCGCCTACGTGTTGAACTGGTCCGATGTGTACACCACGCACCGAACGGGTACCGGCCTTATCGTGAAGGCTTGGAAGTAGGCCGCGTTGGTTGTCGTGATCGAGGAAGGCTCACCGTAGCAAGCTCGCCAGAATGGGTGAGCGTGGAAGCAGTTCTTGTCGGTTCGCCCCTGGAAAACCAGTGGTGATGATCGCCTTGGCATAAAAGTGGTGGGAGCAATTACTTATCAACAAATACGGCGAGTAAAGGAGGAAAAGGGTAAGATTGGAGGACAACGATGCCATTATGCGGTCGATGTCTTCGGTCGTTATGTTCCTGATGTCGTTGGCGCTGTTATCGGGTGCATATGCGCAATCCCCCGATAGCATCGGCACAAGGCCGCATGTTCCTGCTGAGGGATCCTCTTGGAAGGATACCCTAAGGATATCGAAGACGCATGGTCAGGTGGAGGTGGGTGGTATAGCGGGTGCCATCCCATACACGACATCAGGCCCTGGATCCTGGAATGCGTTCGGCAAGGGCATGGTGGGGTTCGAGCTGGCCGGCATTCCATTGCAGGTCCTATGGGACGTAGGTACGGATGTGCCCGTGCGTGGACAACGCAATAGCATTCGCTTGGTCTTCGATCGCAAGCAGATCGATCAGCGCTCCCGGTGGGCCGACGCGGGTGGGTTGATGCGACAGCAGGCCATTGTGGATTCGCTGAAAGCCATACGTGGTGCGGCCTATCGGCAGTGGCGTGGGACCCTTGCCCGTCTGGAAGGGATGAGGGGAAAGGCGGCCATACCGGACCATGTTCCGCACGACACGCTTACGATACCGGAGCTACCGCGAATGGTCGAAATGCCGGAGGGCCTTTCTCTCACGCAGGTGCAGGCCTCGATGCCCGCCCTGCCGACCGTGGATGGGCAGGCATACAGGGATAGCCTGACCCGCTTGGCAAGTGAGCAAAGCGAGCGATTGCAAAGCTTGGATGACCGGATCGCCAAGGCCGAACGTGAGCAACAACGCCAGGCCGCACTGGTGCGAGGGGCTAAGGGTGGAGTGGTGCGGAAGTTCCTCCTGGGCATCGATCATCTGGATATCGGGAGTTGCAGCCCTTCCTCTTCCGAGTTCCTTATCAATGGCATCACGTTCCAAGGGATCTCCTTCGCCTATGCCCAGCATGATATCTATGTCTCCTTCGATCATGGACGGAGCTTTGATGATGCCTGGCGGAATGCGGATGGCATGGCCTGGCATCTTCAGGCCCTTCAGCAAAGCCTTTTCCTGGCCGACACGCGTGACCTGAACCCACGGGCTCTGACGGCTGTGCGTGTGGGATTGGGTGCGCCCGACCGCTCACACTTCCATGTGGGTTACCTCCACGGGGAACGGGAGGCATTGCCCGGCGGCTACTTCATGCCCCCTGTTCCCGGTGGGCGCCAGAGGAACGATGTGCTTGAGGTGGATGCCGGTGTGGCCGTTACACAGCAACATCTGGTCCGGTTCATCATGGCGCGATCGGTATCAAGTGGCCTTGGAGAGGGCCAAGGAGGTACCGGCACGGTCGGGGATCTGTTGCGTAGAGGAGAAGGGAAGGACCTGGCGACCAAGGTGACCTGGTCGTCGCGCTTCGGTCGCAGTGGTACCGCAGTGGACCTGGAGGGTAGGTCCATCGCGCCATACTTCCAAAGCTTCGGCATGGGCTTCGTGCGCAGTGGCTCGCGGGCCCTGGAGGCTAAGGTGACACAGTCCATGGGCAAACGGCTGCGGCTCCGAGGCCGGTACACGCTTGAGCGACGGGAGCAGCCGGGAGGAACGGCCACGCCGCTGCATCTCCAACGCATACAGGCCCAGGTGATGTATCGTGCCACCAGCGGGATCACCCTCAGAGGATCCTACCTGCCAGTGGTCACACGTTCGGCCACGGAGGCCGGGGAGCTGGTCACCCATACCGGTTCCACAGGGATCGGCATGGACGTGCGCAAGCGCTGGCATGGCACCACCCTGCTTCTCAACGTGGACGTGAGCGCGTATGATCTGAACGCGCCGGGTACCGGCTTGCAACGCACCATGAACTATGCGGGCAGCACTACGCTTTTGTTGAGCGGGCATTGGCGTTTCCGTGCGAGCTGGAACGCTTTGGTGAATGCTGTGGACACGGTGGGTGCGCTGATCTCCAATACTTCACTGAATGCTTCCTATGAGAATGAACGGCTCATCTCCATGGACGGTAGTCTACTTATGTCGTCTGCATATTCTGCTGGATGGCAATTGAACGTACGTAGAATTATAAATAAACAATTTATATTCTGTATGAAAATACAGAATTATTCAAAATATTCTATCTTATTCCAATATTTTAATGGGACCGAAGAAAATAACATCTATACTTGGTCTGCCAGCTTGACCTATAAATGGTAGGATCTTGCCATAGAGGGGAAGTGCTCGAGAGAGCAATAGCATGCCTGGTGGTGCTACTTGTTCCGGTCATCGCATCACCCCAGGTCACGATCCAAAGTGTGGTCGTGGAGCCGGAGGCGTTAAGTCCGCGTACCTTTTTCCAGGCCATGCTGCAGAATACCGGGTCGGCCCTGCGCGCTGAACTGATGGGTGAGGTGAAGGATGGCAAGGGTGGGATGACGCTGGCCTTCCACAGTGCTGCTTTCACGCTCCCCTCCGGTGTGTCCTCGATCTCGGCCTCCATGGTGGAGATGGCTTCCTATATATATGGTGGAACGGAGGCCGGCCGGATGGCCCAGCAGTTCCAGCGCCTCCCCGAGGGACATTACAGCTACTGTTTCCGGTTGATAGGCGCCAGCGGTGAACGGCAGGATGAATACTGCGATGCGCTGGAGGTGGAGGCCATGCTGTACCTGGATCTGGTACAGCCCTGGGATGGAGATACCATCGAGGAGCTAAGGCCTCCTTTGCACTGGATGCTTTCAGGCGATCCGGCCAGTGTGGCGCAGGCGGATGTGCGACTTGTGCTGGTGCCGGACCCGCAGAAGAAGAACGCGGCCCAGGCCCTTGCCTCGGAACGCCCGGTGTTCATGGTGCCGCATGTGCAAGAGCGGGTGCTTGCCTACCCCGGGGGAGTACCGGACCTGGAGCGGGGCAAGTGCTATGCATGGCAGGCGGAGCGCATGAAGGGCGCTCAAGTGGTAGACCGCTCGGAGCCGTGGTCGTTCTGCGTGCGCTCCTTGCCGGTCACGCTACCGAACAAGTATGTGCATTTGGGACATACTCTGCCGGGCTCGATCTACGAAGTCGTGGATGGACGCATCCATTTCCGGTATGATGAGGCATATGCATCAACGCGGTTGGACTGCATCATCCACGATGAGCGTGGGGAGCAGGTCCGGCCGGAGGTGCGTACGGATGTTCCTGATGGGGCTGTCGATGGCCGGGCGGTGGGTGTCAATGTGTATGAACTGGACCTTGCCCCCTACCATCTCGGCAATGGATATTACGACCTGGTGGTGCGGGATGAAAAGCAGCGGGTCTACACCTTGAAGTTCCATGTAGTGCACTAGGTATCACTCACCCACTCGTCCTCCATGGCCCACCCTGCCATTCCACCGGTCGGTGCTCTTCGGTCCCTGCTTCACCATGCAGGCATTGTGTTGTTGCTGGGTTCGCTGGTCGCATGCACGGAAGGAGCGGGGCCAATGGTAACGGGAGGTCCTCGGTCCGCTTTGCAGGAGGTCTTCTTCGGAGGAACATCCGGGAAGAAGGAGGAACGGATCACTGATTGTCCACAGCTTACCAGCTGGTGGCGGACGCATGCATCGGCGTATACCCGGCAACAGGAGGCTGGCGAATGGAGATGGGAGCTGCGTTATATGCCGGCGTTGTGCATCGCCTGCAAGGAACAGGATCATGCCGCCTTGCAGGATCCGGCCGTGCAAGGTCGGATGCGTGAGCTGAGCGCCACGTCCGCATATGCATTGCACATCAGCACCACGGCCAGCGGCCGGCCATTGCCTGATGAGACCTATATACGGACCCATGCCTGGGAACAAGTAGGGCTTGATACGGTGCCCTGCACGTTCGTCCATCTGGAGGCCGTTCCCGGTCTGGTGCCTTACCGTTCGTTCCTGCTCGCCTTCGGCCATCCGCAGGATGGTCGCGATCGCACCGTGCATATCGATGACCCGGAAGGTGCGTTCGGTGGCGATCGTGTCTTCCGATTTCCCCCTGGCGCTTTCGGGTCGCTGCAGCAATTGATAACGGATACCCTATCGCCACGATGACCGAACGCACCACCCTTCCGAAGCGGTTGCTGGCCATGGGTATGGCCGGACTTCTCATCGGCCAGACGCTCCTACCCACCGTTGCGTATGCCCTGAGCACAGGCCCTTCGCAACCAGAAGCGCAGGATTTCCAGGCAGCCAGTGCGAACGATCTGGTGGATCTGTTCTCCGGGGACTTCAGTTACAATATCCCATTGCTGGATGTGGAGGGTTATCCGGTGAACCTGTTCTACCGGGGCGGGATCAGTATGGATCAGGAAGCCTCTTGGGTGGGCTTGGGCTGGAACCTGAACCCCGGCTCGGTCGACCGGAACCTGCGCGGATTGCCCGACGATTTCAATGGAGGAACAGATGATCGGATCCGGCGGGAAGTGGGATTGCGCCCCAATCGCACCTATGGTCTGTCGCTGGGATTGGGCTTGGAATCGTTCGGCTTCAGCATTGGCCGGTTCGGTGCATCACCAAGCCTTACGCTCAGTCCCAGTTTCAACAACTACGACGGCGTGCAGTTCGAAACGGGACTCAGCTTATCCATGCGGTCCACGCTGCGGAATGGTTTTGCGGCCACGTGCAACCTGGGTCTCACCTCGCACTCGAACCAAGCGTTACGGTTGCAGACAACGATCGGGTTCGATAAGGAATTCATGGGTTGTGAGAACAAGACGCGACCAGGCTTGAACTTCGGACTTTCCTTGGATGGCCGGCAAGGCCTCACGAATACTTCGTTCGGCGCGACGGTGAAGGTCACGCGCTGCACGAATTCCACATATGGCAGAGGGTTACAGGTGGGTACATCCTTTAGCGTCGGGGCTCCGACCTATACGCCGCAGATTTCTCTTCCGATGAGCAACTTTTCGGCATCGCTACATATCACCGGAGGGTTGGCATTCTGGGGTATCCACCCTAACACGACCCTGGGAGCCTTCTATACCAGCCAGAAGCTGCGCAACAATACGATCGAACGGCCGGCCTATGGCTATCTGCATTTGCACGAGGGTGAAAGCGATCGGAACGGACTGCTCGACTTCAACCGCGAGAAGGACGGGCCGTACAGTTCGGATATCAGCGGGCTGTCCATTGCTAACCTTACCTATGATCTGTTCTCGGTGACGGGTCAGGGGGTCTCCGGGAGCTATCGTGCATTCCGATCCGAGATCGGCCATGTGTTCGACGCGGCTACTTCTTCGGATGGTTCAGGTGTCTCGGCAGGAGGAGAGCTAGGAGTGAGCATGCTCGCGCATGGAGGGGCGGATGTGATGGTGAACAATTCCACCTCCACTTCGGGCGATTGGACCACGGGCAATGCAGCAGCGGCGAAGCTTCGGTACAAACGCTTGAGCGACCACGCTGATCTGGAGCCGGTATTCTTCCGCGAAGCGAACGAACCCACGGTGGAACAGGACTCCAGCCTGTGGGTGTCCATGCATAGGGCTGAACCGATGGGTTTCGGCCTAAAGGATGCCGGAGCCTTCAACTGCGAACTGAGCAGTGCGCTCACGAACGATTGGCGAACGACCTACAGCCTGCCAGCCACCAACTTCCGCACGAAGCGGGAACCCCGTGCGCAGGTCTTCTCTTTCTTGCCCCATAAGGAGGCGGCCAACCTGGCCCTTTCCTATCCACCCACCCATGCGCATCTCGCTCATGTGCCGGGTGGCCACATGAGCGAGATCACCGTGCTTGCTCAGGATGGCCAGCGCTACGTGTATGGTGTTCCCGTGTACAACCTGTACCAGGATGATGTGGAATTCAACGTCGGGCCGATCGGTAACGACGATCCCAATACGCCCGATCCGATAACGCACATGGTGGCCTATGATGCAACGGACATCAGTACGGATAACAAGCGGGGACGGGACCACTTCTATTCACGTTCACATACGCCGGCATATGCGCATGCTTTCCTGCTGACCGCGGTGGTATCATCGGACTATTCGGATACGGACGGCAACCGTGGCCCCACGGACGGTGACTTGGGCAATTGGACACGGTTCAATTACTCCATCGACCGGCTCTACCATTGGCGCACGCCGGTATGTGGCACGACCTATCGGGCGCGATACAGCAGGGGCTTGGGCGGCACTAAGCTGGACGACAAGGCAAGCTACGTGTGTGGCGCGAAGCAAGTGCGCTACCTGAGGACCATCGAGAGCCGCAACTTCATTGCAGTGTTCAGCACCAGCGTTCGTTCGGATGCATTGGGCGTGAGCGAGATCGGCGAGGTCATGACTTCCGATGTCCTGGAGCGACTGGACAGCATCTCGTTGTATGAGAAGACAGCGTACTTGGCCGACCCGGAGCATGCGGAACCGATCAAGCGGGTACATTTCGAATACGACTACAGCCTGTGCCTGGGCACGCCGAACAGCATCGCCACGGACTCGGGCAAGCTCACCTTGAAAAAGCTGTGGTTCACCTATGGGCGTTCGAACCTTGGGCGCAGTACGCCTTATGTATTCCACTACGGTACCCCCAACCCGGGTTATGACATGAACGCCCAGGACCGTTGGGGAGGATTGAAGCCGAACAGCTATGGTGATAATGTATGCACCACGTTCAGGTTCGGACCTGGCGATGCCTGCGCGGTCCTGCGCACGGATGAATTCCCATACGCCGAGCAGGACCCGGCCAAGGCGGATCCGATGGCCTACGCCTGGTGCATGGATACGGTGGCCCTGCCGACGGGTGGGATCATCAGCATCAGTTATGAAGCCGACGATTATGCTACCGTACAGGATCGGCCGGCCATGCGCATGTTCCGCATCTGCGGAACGAATACGCTGGGCCCCGGTCATTTGGAGCCCAGCGATACCAGCAGCACCGTGCCTACCGCGGACATCAATGCGCCCTACGTCTATTTCAAGAACCCCCAGGACCTGGCGGGGATGTCGCCGGGCGACCTGGAACGAGAGTTGGTCAAGGGCATACAGGACCTCTACTTCCGCAACGATGTAGAAACGTTGCAAGAGGGGGTGCATGATTTCGTATCGGGCTATGCAGCCCACAGTGGTGCTGCGTCGGGTATCGAAAGTTCAGGGGTCATAGCCGGGCAGCTCGGATGGATCAAGCTCCGGCCCATCCCGATCGATGGGGATGAGGATGGGTGCGGCGATTGTGTGAGCCCGTTCTATCGGAGCGCGTTGGAGTTCATCCAGGCGAACTATGGGGACCGCATCTTCGGTACGTTTCCCCACTTGGACGATGACCAGGATCCCGCCAGGGATTTCTTCCGCAATGCCGTGGGGTCCGTCGCAGGCCTCATAGACGGCATCGGCCAATTCTTCGAGGGTCCGAACAAAGAGATGAGGAGCAAGCCTTACTGCAAGAGGTTATATAAACAGCGCAGCTATATCCGGCTGAACGAGCCGGACCACAGCAAGAAAGGTGGTGGCCACCGGGTGCGCAGCATCCGCTTCGCGGACAACTGGGCCGCAATGGGAGAGCTTCGAACCGGCGAAAGCGGCGACCTATGGACAGGACTATGCCTATGGGGATAATGACGCCTCCTATGGTGTGGCGGCCTATGAGCCGATGAGCGGGGCGGATGAGAACCCCTGGCGGCTGCCGCGTTATGGCACACGCAACCGGGCGCTCAGTCCGGATGAGCGCTTCTACCAGGAGGAGCCTTTTGGTGAGACCCTCTTCCCTAGCCCTACCGTCGGCTACTCCAAGGTGGTGGTCTCCAACTACTACCCTACGGAAACGCTGCGACGGCAGCAAGGCGTAGGGACTACGGTGCATGAGTTCTACACGGCGGCGGATTTCCCCACGCGCACAGCGATGACGCAGTTGCAGGCCGAGCCGCGGCGGAACAACACCAACATTTTCGCCTTCCTCGGGTTCCGTACCATCGACCACCGCTACACCAGCCAAGGTTTCACCATCGAGACCAACGATATGCATGGCAAGCCCAAGCGGACAACGGTATTGGCCAAACCGGCGAATGATGGCCTTCCTGCCGCCACCATTTCCTCCATCGAATACATCTACGAGACGACCAACCCCGGAGGCACCGGCGAGCTGAGGAACATGGCCACCACCATCGATGCGAACGGGAACATCGGCCGGGCCGAGATCGGCCGGCAGTATGAGTTCGTGGCGGATATGCGGAGCTACTCCACGTACAATTCATCCGGGGGCGCGGAGCTGAACGCGGAATCGCTCTGGGCCATGCTGTTCCCTCTGCCACCCATCCCGATCGTCATCCCGAAGTTCTCCTCGTCCGATGTGACCTACCGTTCGGGTGTGCTAGTGAAGAAGATCGAACGGTTCGGGCTGTTGCGCGAGGTCCGGAAGATGGAGAACGGCTCGCGGGTGGCTACGCAGAACCTTGCCTATGATGCGCTTACGGGCAAAGTGCTGCTGACCCGTGTGCAGAACGATTTCGAGGACCCGGTCTATACCATGTCGTTCCCTGCCTATTGGTATTACGATGGCATGGGTCCGGCATACAGGAACCTGGGTGTGCACACCCGGTTGACGGCCACCGAAGGCAGGGCTCCCTTAAGCGATGCGCGTCGCCTGTTCGCTCCCGGTGATGAGGTGGCCATGTATGAGGTGGGTGTCACTCCGACGCCCCCTCCGATACGCGGCTGGGTGGATGCCGTGGAAGCAGGTGCGGTGCATCTGATCCATCGTTCGGGATGGCCGGTGAACGCCACGATGGACGTGCGTGTGATACGTTCAGGGCGGCGCAACATGCAGGCGCAGGACATGATGCAGATGACGCTGTTGAGCGATCCGTTGCAAGGCATGCGGAGCAATGTGTACGGGAATATCCTCGACGCAAAGGCCAGCGAATTCAGTGATACCTGGCGGACCGAGTGTGCTTGCCTTGATGAGCTCCGGGCCCCAGGCATCGTAGACAATCCCTGGTTGCTGGACCGCAAAGGCGTATGGCGTTTGCAGAAGGAACGGGTATGGCTCACCGACCGCACACGGGCTGTGGAGAACAACAACACCAATGTCCGCCGGGATGGAATCTATTCCTCCTTCGCCCCGTTCTATAGGTCGGACAATGGCAGTTGGACCCGCGATGAGGGAGGGTGGACCACTGCGCGGGAGGTGACACAGTACGGTACGCGTGGCCAGGAGTTGGAGAACAAGGATGCATTGGGCATTTTCTCCTCCTCCTCCTTCGGTTACCGCGGCAACCTGCCGAAGACGGTGGCCAGGAATGCGGCCTATCGGGAAGTGGGCTTCGATGGGTTCGAGGAGCCGGTGCCTGCCGACTGTGGCGATCGGCACTTCCGCTTCGATGTACCCGGCACGGCCATCTCGAACACCGAAGCGCACACGGGCCGACACAGTGTGCAAGTGTTCGCGGGGGCTCCCGTGGAATTCTCCACGGATCCATGGGACTGCCAGCAGGATCCTTGTGGAAGCCTTGTGGCGAGCGTGGCCAATGCGCCTGGTGGTGCATCCTATGGCTGGGTGTTGAGCCCCTCCGGTGGAACAGCGCCGTATGTGCTCGTACCGCTATCCTTCAGCGGGATGGATGTCGCTTTCACTCCGCTGCCCAATGCCTTGGGCTTCTCCGCATCAGGGAACCGATGGACAGGGCAGGTCCGTGTGACCGATGCGGCTGGCTGCGCCATCACCGTTGCTGTGCGTCCACCAACTGCAATGCCTTGATCCTATGGCTATGAACAAATGGTATCCCTTGGTCTTGACCGCAGCATTGGTGGGTGGCCCTTCCACACATGCTCAGATCGTCTATGATCTGGATACGGCCTACAACACAAGTTGTGAGCGTGCGATGCCTTTCTGTAGCAGTTTTGAATTCAAAGCCCGGTATCCTCAAAGTTGCCTGTTCTTCCGGTTCGAATTGCTTGAGCGTACATATGTTCATCTGGTGGTATCAGCTTCGGCTGGGTCATACCCATGTAGTTTACACTTCCAAGGACCGTTCGATCCGTTCGATCCCTGTCCGGCCTATGCTCTGCCTTGCTTCTTTAGCACGGATAGCTTGCAAGTGAATGATACCCTTGGACCGGGCGTCTATTATCTCTATGGAGGATTCCTCGGTGTGGCGGGACCGTACACGCCCCCGCCTTTCGTCCGATTCATCGCCACCCTCTTGGCCGGAGAGCTATGCCCCATGTTGTCCTGTGCAGGCTGTTTACCGCCGTTCAGTCCACTACCAGGCAAGGAATACGTGCTCAATGCGTGGGTCAAGGAAGCGGATGCTCCCTTGGGCACCACCAGCTATTCCAATGCAAGCATTCTGGTGGAGAGCCCACCTGGCACGGTGATCGGTACCGTGCTGCCCATCGGGCATGTGATCGATGATTGGCAATTGATGGAGGGCACGTTCCAGATGCCTTCCACTCCAGCGGGCATGAAGGTGCAGCTATGCTGCGCCAGCGGTTCGGCCTATTTCGATGACATACGCATCTTCCCCTACAAGGGAAGCATGAAGAGCTACGTGTACGATCCGGAGAACCTCCGCTTCGTGGCCGAACTGGATGAACGGCACTTCGCCACGCTCTATGAATACGACAACGAGGGCAAATTGGTGCGCACCAAGAAGGAGACCGAGAGGGGAGTGATGACCATCCAGGAAACCCGTCACAACGCCCCCCACTGATGCGCTCCTTCCGGATGACCCGAAGCCTTCTGTTCGCTCTACTGTTCGCGGCCGGGGGAGCTGCGTTGGCGCAGCACTGGTCGCCGGTGGACACGAGCACATTGATGGCGGCCGTGACGCGCAACCAGCAACTCTATGAGCGTTCGGACAGTTATATGTTGAGCGGAACGGCCTATGCGTTCCGGGACCTGCGCGATGCTGCCGCCCAGGAGCAGCAGCGGTTCACGGTATGGCGTTCGGCGCAAGGTTACAGGGCCGAGCATTTCGGCTTTACCACGATACAGGACGGCCGCATGCGGGTGCTCATCGACCCGGAGCAGCGCATCATTTACGTGAGCGAGCCGACGGACCTGCTGAGCATGGTGGACGTGGACCTGCGTCGGGAGGTGTTCCAAGCGGCCACTGCGCTGGAACAATGCGTACAGCCGGACGGCATCCATTTCCGATTGTCCTTCCCACCGGGTACCAACTATGCGTCGTTGGAACTGGTGTTCGATGGCAAAGGCTGGCTGCGGCGCATGGTGACCTGCTGGGGGCATCCCGTGCTGGTCGATCCGGAGGATCCCCGTTCCCCACAGGTGACCCCGAAAATGGTCATGGAACTGGGTGTGCCGCAGCCGGTGCGGGCACCCATTGATACGGATCCCGGGCAGGTGGTGGCCTTCGCAGCGGAAGGTGCTCGTGCCAAGGGGATGTGGCAAGGTTATCAGGTCATTGACACGCGTGCGCGATGAACAGGATCCACCACCATGCCCGGCGATGCCGGTTCGGGGCCATCTTGGCATTGGCCTTGTCCGTTCCTTATGCGGCCAATGCGCAGGATGATATTCCGCAGGACCCTATGGTATCGCGGCCCTGGCCCGCCGATACCGGTGGTGTGGTAAGTACCGGCGACTCGATCCGGTTGTCTTGGGCACACGCCGTGGAGGACGCGCGTTCCTATGGCCTTACCGATTTGATCGGCCTGGTCTATGATCCGTTGTGGGCCACCGAGAAAAGTCGCCCGATGGATGTGCGTGTGACACTGCACATCACTGCCACCTCCAACCCCGACCCGGGTGCCCGCCGCAGGGGTGGCGACTCCGACAGCTTGGTGGTGGCCGTGTTGCAGGTGGGTATACGGCCGCAGGCCGAACAGGATGCCCGCCTGTCCGGGGAGCTGCAAGGCCGCGATGCGGATGTCCTGATGCTCACCGGAGCACATCGCCTTGCGCTCACCGTCGCTTCCATCGAGGTGGATACCGGCTCCGGGTATGCCGCCGTGCCGGACCTGCCCCGGTCGCTGCGGATCGAAACCTCCATCGCCTGGGCCCGTGTGGCCGAGGGCATCGACCTGAGCGAGCCGCCTTCCGGTTTGACAGCCACCAGGATACTCTGTGGCGGACTGGTTCCCCCTGGAACACCGGAGAGTTTGGCAGAGGCGCTTACGAAAGAGATCCGGTTCTCCTGGTCCACGCTGGCAGGCATGATCGAATACCAATTGGAATGGATCTGGGTGGATGATTACAACACGGCGGGGGTACCCTGGACCAGCACACCGCCCATGGGGACCTTCTCTTATGATCTGGCCCATAATTCAACACGCATCACCACGACAGGAACACGGTATCAAATACCACTTCTGTACGACCACGGATACATCATCTACCGACTTCGCGGCGTGGCGCGCGATCCTGGTGATCCCACCGTGCCGGTGATGACCGCGTGGACCGGGGCGGCCCCTTCCGGGGATGTTCGTCAGGCTATCGACGATGGGTATGCCATCCGCATCGTAGGCCATCAGTTGAGCAAGAACTGGCAGATCACCAGTTCCTTCGCCGAAGAAGGCAAACGCAAGGAGGTGGTCACGTATGCGGACGGCACATCGCGTGCGCGCCAAGTGGTCACGCGGAACAATAGTTTGAGGATCCCGATCATTGGGGAAACGGTCTACGACGTCACCGGCCGGCCTGCGATGCAGATCATGCCGGTCCCCATGGTGCGGGGTGGTTGCAACGATCCCAGCTCGATAGAAGGCCAGGCTTGGGCCCCCATCGACTATCGCCCGCATTTCAACATGCGGGTAGGGGAGAACGGCGAGTCTGAGGACATCACAGCGGCGGACCTTATCGCCTTGGACGATGGATGCAACATCGCAGCACCGATGTTGCATGACACTTCGGGTGCGGAGCGTTACTATTCCAGCGCCTTTGGCGATGACCTTTCGCCGCTGATCCCCGCTCCGCCCTTCCTTCCGAAAGCCGGAGGCTACCCCTATAGCCAGACGCAGTATACGCCGGACAACACAGGCCGGATCCGTGCGCAGGGCGGGGTGGGCGCGCAGCTGCAGTTGAACGCACATGCCACGGAACATTTCTATGGCAAGCCGCAGCAGATCGAGCTGGACCGCCTCTTCGGCAGTGAGGCCGGTTATGCGGAGCATTACCAGAAGAACGTAGACGTGGATCCCAACGGGCAGGTGTCCATCACCTATGTGGACCTGGCCGGGCATACGGTGGCCACAGCCCTTTCCTGCGCGCCGGACAATGGCCTGGTCCCTGTGGGTAATGCGGCGGATACCCTCACGTCCGACTTTTTCGGAGGAAGGCCCAGTACGGACCCTTCATTGGGCCAGGCGCGCTCGCCGGGCCCCGAACTGTTCTTTACCGACCATTTCGCCGTGCCGTGCGATGGGCCGTACAGCTTCAATTATGCCGTAACGCCGTTGATCCTCCGCGACGATTGTTGGGGTTCCGAAGGATCCCCGTTGTGCGCGCATTGCGCTTATCAGTTGAAGGTGGACCTCGTGAACACTTGCGGGGATACGGTCTTCACGGTCGGTGCCTTGCCGGGCCAGGTCCAACTGAACGATACCGCCGTCATGTTCGCCTGTACCGATACGGTGCTGGAGAACATCGCCCTGCCACAGAACGTGTGGCTCGCTCGGGGAGAATATACCCTGACCAAACGCCTGACCGTGCGGAAGGATGTGCGTGACTTCTATGTGAACGCCTTCCTGGATCCGCGCAACAACCAATGCATGCGTTCGGAGGGCACGATCCTGGACAGCCTGATGTGGAGCGTGAACGCCAACGACTGCCACCTCACCTGTGAGGATTGCTACAATGCCCTGCCACCACGGGACGAGTTCATCGGAAGCGGCCAGGGAACAGCCGCGGACTATCGCGCGTTGCTGGCGCAGTGCGACCGGCTCTGTGCGGACCCCAGCTGGTGCGAGGCGGCCTATAGCAACATGCTGGTGGACGTGTCGCGGCAAGGCCAGTATGCCACCTACACCAATAACGATGAACAACACCATATCGCTTCCGATCGCACCTCTGTGTTCTACTCGGGTCCGGGGAACAGCGTATTGGGAATCCCCTACTTCAATAGTACCGGTAGCGATGCGCATCGGCATGCCGACCCCTCCAAGCCCTTGTGGCGGCAACCCTTGTTGCTACAGGACAGCACATGGATAGCGCAATACCTGACCGATGAAGGTGAACGCTATCGCGTGCGTCTGATCCCCCTGGAAGCCGGTGGCTATGAACCTCCTGTGGTAAGCGGAGCGGAGGTGGACACGGACGAGGTGACCGGGGATATCTATACCTATCCTGAATTCCTGGCGGACCTGCATGACTTCATCGAGAACTGGCAATCCGGTTTTGAGCGCTCGTTGGTCCGGTTCCATCCGGAATACTGCTACTACGAGAACTGCAGGAGCTATGGCGTGCGCACCGACCCGGAGGACCGGCGCAGCAGCAGCGACGGATACGATAACATACTACGGCATGCAGTTACCTATGAGGACGCGTTGGATCAGGATCATCAGTTTCTGCTGGATGATCCCCCGGGAGGCGCGGTCGAGCCGCAATTCCTTACGCAGGATCCTTTCCTGTTGGACCCGGCGAACATGCCTTATGCACAGGAGCTCATCGATACCTACAATGCCTATCTGTCGATAGGTGGACATACCTATACGATGGCCCAAGCGGCGGCCGTGTTCGCCCGTTGTAACGGCGACTTCAGTGCGGCGGCAGGTGGTGGGTGGTGCCAGAGCTTCGGCGATACCGACCCGGTGGACCATCATGGCGTCCATCGGAACGCGCTGCAGATGCAGCAGATCCACGACAATGAGTGGGCCACCCTGCGCGGTTTTTACATGGCCAAGAAATACGCCGTGCAGAAGCGGCGGGCGGATGCTTTCGTCAGTTCCTGCAACTGTGCGGGGGTGAACTACTGCATCGGCGAGGAACATACACGGACCTGGTGGAGCAAGACACATGCCCCGTTCGCCTACACACCCTACACGTGGTCTTGGTATTCGTTCGACTCCTATGCGTCCTGGTATGCCGACTACATGGCTAATTGGAGTGCCCAGTTGGGGCATCAACCCTGTCAGCTCTGCAATGACGGGAACTACCAGTGGTTCGATGATAAGGTGAGGCGTGTGGCCGATCCAGACCAGATGCCCGGCTCGAACATGAGCGCCCAGGATGCCGCCTACCAGAACTTCCTGCAGACCGGCCAGTGCCCTGTGGCCACTGCCTGGCAGAACCTTTTCCAGGAACTGGCCATGCAGGGCGCATTCCCTGATTCCTCCGGTATCGACCTGCAAGGGTCCACCGGCTGGCAGGCCATCCAACTGGCCTTGAACGACTTCCATGCCTCCGACATCCCGCCGGCCACGGCCAGCATATCCCGCAGCGGGGATACGGTCACCTTATCCATCACCTCGGGTACGGAGGTCTGCGAGGTGACGCTGGAAACCCCTTCGGACACGGCGTTCCGCTGGACGGAACTGTCCTACGTGGCGCAGCTCAATGCCGGTGCGGGCGGGGACTTCACCTTGGGGGTGTATTACAGGCACCGTGAAGTGGATCGGGTCGCCTACATCCAGGGTCACATGTGCAACGCATACGCCCTCGCGCCTTGCAACTTCCCCCGTCATTGCGAACCCAATGACCTCGCATTGCAACTCGAGGGCCTATTGAACATGCTGGCGCAGGATGGCACGTTGGCGGCTACTACGGCGCAGGCACTTTCCGGCAACACCTATCCCAATGGCCCTTCTCCGGATATCCAGAGCGCCATCGGGCCGGCGATCACCTCGCGGTTCGCCAGTGGGTACCACCTTACGTGGTCGTTCGACCCTACGGATCCTATAGGTCCCACATGGCATCTAGTGGATAGTTCGGATCCCAGTTTGGAATATCGCTTGAATCGGTTGACGGTGACCCCTGCTGATCATCCGGTAGCCTATTACTTGGAACGTGCCGCCCTCATACGTAGTCTGAATAGCGATAATGAAAATTATTTCACTGCCGAGCTGGTCGATAGTTCGGGCGGTGTATTATGTACTCTTCATGGTCAATTCTGGTGGTTTATGCATAGATTTATAGAGATTGCAAATCCCTTGCCTTTAGGCGATTGTGGTCTGCCCACCCCCTTGGATTGTATGAGTGCGGCCGACCAGATATATCCGCAACTATTGCATACACTCACGGATGTGCTGTTATGGAACGACAACGGGTTTGCCCATGTGGATTTATGGACAAGTCCGCACATGACGGCCTCCTTGGCCGCATTACTCTGCCCCACTTGTGATCGCACAGGCATGCCGGATGCGGGTCTTGGCAATGGATTGGTGACGGAGATTGATCCGGAGACCAAAACGCTGCATTTCGGGGAATGCATATCGGTGGAACTGAATACTACTACGATTTACGGACTTTTCAATGGAATAGGCCCGGCAACCCTGCTGGATAGATCCGAAGTGGGCGATGCTTATCATGGCTTCCAAGCAGACTTGTTCTTGGGCGGTGTTCCGGCCGGTCAAGTGACCGTGCATGCGCCTTGCATAGACCTGCTCTCTTGTACTCCCTGCCCGGTGGACACCATGGTCCCCTCCTCTCAGCAGCGGCATGGTCTGCGCATTGCGGGCAGCGACAGTACGTGGCGAATGCCCGAGAACACCACAAGGGCATTGTTCAGCATGGACACCGAATGCCAGTTCTTCTATGAGATTTGGCTAGCTGCCGTGGCGCGTTATGACACCAGTGACTATTTCGACATGCATCCAAGCCTCTCCATTGATGAGGGAATAAGCTCCTATGAAGATCTGGAGGCGCTGGGTTGTTGCGATCACCTGGGGGATTATTTGGAGTATCTGCAGAACTACCTCAATTGGTCGGAATGGTGGCGGACTCCCCTCCCTGACATAGTGTCGCTGGTAGATTTTTGTGGCAACACGGACAAATGCTGTCTGTGGTATGACCTTCTAATTCAAGAAATGGGAAGGTATTTTGTAAATAGAGGCTGGATGTCATGGCTTGAGCCTGATCCGGTCGCTGCGGTCATCCAATTGGGAGTGGACAGCTTGGGGCTATCATTCACTTCTTGTGAAGAGATGATCCAAGGCCGCTATTGTGATTGTGTGAAGGATTATGTGTCCTACCTCGCGCCATTCGCATATAATTATAATATTGAATTTTATCTTAATGATCCTGATAAATTTACCTCTTTTTGCAAAACAGGTTGCATATTCCAATATGCGCAGATAATAGGTACAGACAGTCTGTTTCGACATTCGTCTTACTATCAGGAGGTGGGTTGTTCCCCCGAAATTCCAAGTTATGCCTATGTGAAAGCCCAAGGCTTATGTAGCTGTGTGCAGGATTACAGGTATTATCTGACCAGTTATATAGGATGGGATACATCCATGGCTCAGCTACCTTGTCCGGTGGAGTTGGGGGCGTTCTGCGCCGACCAGCAGGATACCGCCTGTGCTACGGCCTACGCGCGTTATTTACAAGTGATCATCACGATGCAACAGGTAGTAAATGACCACAACAGGCTGCATGGCACGCACTATGCTTTCATTGTGCCTTCTAGTGAATTCTTCATATCAGCCCACTTATGCTATTGTGTGGATGGTTACATCGCGCGGCTGAAATACCTATTCCGTGATAGGGTCCCAGCCGCGATAGACATTGAAAATGTCTTGGACCTGATGAATAAAGAGAGCACCTGGAGCATCGCCGCCTACTGCGATGCCCCGGAACCTTGCGGCCCAGCGCCCCTGCAGCCTGTTACCCCGGACATCCCCTTCTCCGAGCCCGATCCCTGCATTACGGACCTGCTGGCCGGGGTGCGCCTCAATGCCCATTCGCTCTACCTCCAGCAGGTGGATACGCTCACGCGGGAGATCACGGCCCGGTACGACTCCACTTGCCTGCGCTCGCTGGAGCACTTCGCTATGACCTTCCCGAGCAACGAGCATCACTACACGCTCTATTACTACGATCGCGCCGGGAACCTGGTGCGCACCGTGCCCCCGGAGGGTGTGCAGCCGCTGGCGATCACCAGCACTTCCGATCCCCTGGACATCAGTATCCAGCACGACCGGGCCAGCGGGCAGCACCAGGAATATACCGCGCACCGGATGGTGAGCGACCAGTTCTTCAACAGCCTGGGCAAGCCCACGCGCACGAGCATGCCCGATCGGGACAACATGGCCGTGTGGGGAACGGGCCTGCCTATCGGCCTTCCTCCGTGGCTGCGCATCACGGGCAGCACCTTCCTGCCGGGGGGCCGGGGATACCTCTCCGGCTATCGGGACATGGGTTCCTATCTGCGGGGCTATGTGTACGGCACGGCCGATGGTGGCGGCACATGGACGCGCAGCCCAGGCTTGGTGGCCAACACCCTCCGCGCGGTGCATTACCCCAGCAGCACGGTGGGCTTCGCCGTAGGGGATAGGGGCAGCTTGTTGCGCACCAACGATGGCGGCAGCACGTGGGACCTCTTGCCCAATACGCTGCTGGCCTCGGTGCGCCCGGCGCGCGACGTGTGCTTCAACACCACCAGCAACGGCCTGGTGGTGGGGCTGGGCGGCCTAGTGGCCTATACCAGCAATGCCGGCACCACCATGGTGGTGGATAGTGTGACCGGTGGCGTGGACCTGTACGGGGTGGGACATGATGGCACCGGTTTCGTGGCATGCGGTGCGAACAGCGCGGGCAGCGGCTTTCTCCTGCAAGTGCCCAACACCGGTGGCACGGGGCTGATGAACGCGTTCGGCAGCACGGCCGCCGACCTGAGGTGTTCCAGTAGGTTGACGACCGGGACCTTGTTCGTAGGGGGGGCGCACGGGGTGCTGCTGAAGAGCACGCTCGGCGGGGAGGAATGGACCACGGTCCCCACGAGTACCACGGACGCGTTCATGGCTGTGCATTTCGCCACGGCCAGCTTTGGGGTGGCCATCATGGACAGCAGTGGGGTGGGGGTGTTGCGGGCCACCACGGACGGGGGGCACAGCTGGACGCCGGCGGGTTCGGCGGCCTACCGGCTCAACACGTTCGCGCCCGTGCAAGGGGCTTCGGACGAACTGGTGGCCGTGGGCCGGAACGGCCTGGTGCTGCGCCTGCTGCTGGGTTGGGGGAACGTGGGCATCGAGCCCGTTGCGGGCGCACCCGCGGACCTGGATATACGCAGCGTATGGGCGGGCCGGGACGGGGATGCTGAGCGCTGCATCATCAGCGGCGCCGTGGCGGGTGTAGGCGATGGACGCCTGCGGTGGAACAGGGACATTCGCACGGGTGTGATCTGGGAAAGCAGCGGGGTGGTGCTGCCGGTGGGCAGCCATGCGCGGTCCATCGTGTGCAACAGCGCGCCGGACCATAACGTGTACGGCCTTGCCGTCACCCAGGCGGGTTCACGCGTGGACGGCTGGTGGGACTTCTCGGCGGCCTCTGTGGCAACGGACTTCTCCACCCCCACGGCACCCGGCACATACGACCGCCTGGCGCGGTCCGGCACGAGCGATGCGGCGGTGTGGTCAACGGCCGATGCCACGTTCCTCTACCTCCCTCTGATCTCCTATCCGCTGCCGGCACCTTCCTCTCCATGGGGGGTTATGCCATCGGGTTTGCCGGCCACTGATGGGGCGATCCCCCTGAGCTCGAACCGGATGGTGCTCTCTGGTCCGCATGGAGCGTTGGTCATGAAGGATCCGGCAGGCTGGCAGGATGTGGGCAAATACGTCCGGCCGCTTCCGCTGTATGCCATGAGCAAGGATGGCCAGTATGCCGCAGCCGCGCAGGGTACGCTCTACCGGCGCAATGGGGGGAGCTGGCAGGCCATTCCCACCCCCGAGGTGCACGACATGCGTGGGATCTACAAGGCAGCTAGCGATGAGCTGGTGCTGGTGGGGGACAGCGGCGCCTGCTTCCGCATCGACCCCGCGCTGCCCGAGAGCAGTTTCCAGCGCATCGCGCTGCCGGAACACCGGGACCTGCATGCGGTGGTGGCCCAGGGAACAGGTCTGACCATCGGTGCCGACGGGGGCACCATCTACCATACGACGGACCGCACGGTGGCTGTCCCGGCCTTCACCACCCTGCCCTTCAACGGCGGGGATGTGAACGGGCTGGCCCCCAACGGCAGTGAGGTGGTGGCCGTAGGCGGGGGAGCAATGGTACACCGGTTGGTGGGGACCACCCGGCTGGTGGTGAACGACGTGTTCACCCCTGGGCTCAATGCCATCCAAGCCTCCGCCGAGGGGGACGTGTACACGGTGGGCGACGCCTTGGTGATGCGCCGCTCCACCGATGGGGGACAGCACTGGCAGGAGGTGTTGCGCTCGAAGTCCACCAACCTGCCGCCACTGAAGGGGGTATGCACCAGCGGTGGCTCAGGCTGGGCGGTGGGTAATAGCCGTGTATACAACTTCACCGGCACGGCCTGTACGTTGGTCAACGATCCAGCGTTCTCCGGGATCAACCTCTTCGAGACGGTGGCTTGCACCGCCAGCGGCGCAGTGGTGTTGGGAGGCGTCAGCATGTCCGGCCCCGGGCGTTACTTCGTTCGCAACGTGGGGGCCACCAGCTTCACGGCCTGTGCGGGGCCCTCAACCTATTCAGCGTTCCATGCGGCGTGGGCGTTCCCGCCGTACCACGGGGAGGAGCACGTACTGCTGGGGTGTGATGGCTATACGCTACTGGTGCGGTTCGCCTCGGGGGTGCATACCACCGACGTGGTCACCCCGGCCGCCTATGGCCCCTTCCCACCCATCCGCGGGTTCTGGTTCCACGATCAGACGCACGGGTACGCCGTAGGAGAGAACGGCCAGTTCCTGCGCACCACGCCCAGCACCACGGTGGACCATTCGGTGTTCGCTTGGGACACGGCTTACCATTCCCTGGACGATGGCCTGCGTGGGCAGACCGATATCTACAGCATGAACGTGACCACCATCGGATTCTCCGATCGGTTCCATGGGTTCATGGGCGGCAACTACCTGTCCGGCGTGGATACACTGACCGGTTATGCACGCACGGTACGCGACGAAGGCGGGCTCTACAGCCAGCGGTACTGGTACGACGCGCTGGGGCGGATCATCCTCAGCCAGAACACCAAGCAGGCGCAGCTGACCCCGCCGCGGTTCAGTTACACGCTGTATGATGAGTTGGGCCGGGTATACGAATCAGGCGAGGTGGACGATGATGGCCCGGTGCCGTTCAAGAAACTCGCCGGCATGACCGTGGGCGGACAGCGGCAGGCGCAGGTGTTGGACCCCGAGGTGGTGAAGGCTTGGATATTGACCCCGGCCTATCTGTGGCCTGCGAGCGATCCCCACATGCAGCGCTACGAAGTGACGCACACGTGGTACGATGCGCCGATAACTGGTTTCGCTCCCTATCTTCCCGTGGGCTTCACCCAGCGGAACCTGCGCCTGCGGGTGGCTGCCACGGCCTTCTACGAGCGGGTGATGGGCCCGGTGGAGGATTGGCCTTGGGATTGGACCCATGCCACGCACTACAGCTACGACATCCACGGGAACGTGGACGACATGGTGCAGCACCATACGCAGATGATGTTCGATGGGGGGGACGGCCGCCTGGGGTTCAAACGCATCCAATACAACTACGACCTGATCAGCGGGAAGGTGCGCCAGGTAAACTACCAGAAAGGGAAGCTCGACGCGATGTGCCACCGGTACAGCTACGACGCGGACGACCGGCTGACCAAGGTGGAGACCAGCCAGGACGGCGTCAACCTTTGGCATACGGACGGGGAATACTTCTATTACCCGCACGGCCCGTTGCAGCGGCTGGAACTGGGGCGCAACAAGGTGCAGGGGGTGGACTATGCGTACACCCTGCAGGGGTGGCTGAAAGGAATCAATGGTGACCAGCTCAAACCTCAGAACGATATGGGGGTCGATGGAGGACCTGGGACCCCCGGCCCGGGCTATCCCCCGCATGGCCTGGTAGGCCGCGACGTCTTCTCGCTCAGTTTGGGCTACTATGGAGATGAGGACTATGAAGCGATCCGCACTGCGCGGTGGAGCAACAGCAGTTACCACCGTCCCTTCGCGCCGATCGGCACCAGCGGCACCCTGCACGATGAATACCACCCGCTGTACAACGGCAACATCGCGCACATGGTCACCAACCTCTACGACGAGGCCGGTGGATATGATCAGCCGCCGCTGGCGCAGGTATACGAATACGACCAGTTGAACCGGTTGCAGAACTCCCGTGGGTTGCAGGACTACGGGGGTATGATGAACTACTACAACACCTGGGATGGCTACGACGAGTCCTACCTCACCGACCGGTATCGGAGCCTCTACCGCTACGATGCGAACGGGAACATCGACACGGCGGCCCGGTTCGACACGTACGGCAGCCTCTACGATGGCCTGTTGTACCGGTACCACAGCAATGGCGGGTACCGGGTGAGCAACCGGCTGTACGACCTGGACGACGTGGCCGATCCGGGGGACTACTTCGGGGAGAACGACCTACCCTACCGTGTAGGCACCTTTGACAACACGTCCGGAGGAGTGAACGCGAACAACAACTACCGATACGATGTCCTGGGGAACCTGGTGCGCGATGAGAGCGGCGGCCTGGCCAACATCGAGTGGACGGCGACGGGCAAGGTGAAGCAGGTGCAGCACCTGGCGGGCAGCGGCCTGGCGGACCTTACCTTCGGCTATGGGGCGGACGGCCAGCGGATCGATGAAGCAGGTGGGGGATCCGGACCGGACCGTTGGCGGTTACCGGGAGCATTATGTTCGCGATGCGCAGGGGAACATCATGGCGATCTACCGGTACACGAACCCCTCGGCCACGGGTGCGAGCCTGCGGGTGATGGAGCTCCCGATCTACGGGAGCGAGCGGCTGGGGGCGTACACCTATCCGTGGGATCTGTATGGCACGGGGGGATGGGGTCCGATCCCCACGATACCGGTCTTCGATGCGTACAAGCGCTACGAACTGAAGGACCACCTGGGGAACGTGGCGGCGGTGGTGTCCGGAAGCCTGCTGCCCGGCCCCCTCCGCAGTGCGGACGTGATGCTGACCCAGGGATACGAGCCCTTCGGCGCGCCGCTGCCCGGGCGCGGGTTCCGGAAAGTGCTGGACACTCCGCCCACGCCGCCACCGCCGAAGGGGACGCTGGTGGTGACCGAGTTCAGCAACGGTCCCACCACGGGGACCACCAGTGGGGAATGCGAATACGTGGAGCTGTACGTGAGCAGTTGCTCGATGTACCCGTGGGCCACGAACGTGGACATCCAAGGGTGGATCGTGGACGACAACGCGGGGAACTTCAACACCAGCGGGGTATGCGGGGGCGGAGTGGGCATCGGCGCCGGTCACATCCGGTTCAAGAACGTGCCCACGTGGAGCAATGTGCCGGTGGGAACGCTGATCGTGCTGTACAACGGAGCGGACAACTGTTACGGGTTCACGCCGAACGAAAGCGGGAGCGGTGGGGTATACTACATCAACGTGAACAGCACCACGTTGCTGGAGCGGACCACGGGGAGTGGAGCCACACCGAACACCAGCGGCTCGTGCGGATACTGTGGGAACAGCTACGGAGCCACCACCAGCACCACATGGAACGCGGTAATGTCGTTGGGGAACGGAGGCGATGCGATCCAGGTGCGCTGCCCGGATTGCCCGGCGCAGGCGGATGCGGGCTTCTACCACGGTGTGGGTTACGGTAGCGGGTTCGGCGGGATCACAGCGGGCGCGAACGATATGGGCGGGGCCTACGTGAGCGGCTCAGGCACCGGGCGCACGTATGAATTGGGATCGGGTACCTGGGCGAGCAGTGCAGCGGGTGCTGCAGGCAGCCCGCCTTCGACCGTTGGGCAGTTGAGCTACGCGGCCTACAACTGGCTCCAGACCAACCAGCGCCCGTGCTGCTCGAGCTACGAGCCGCAGGTGGTGGCGGATTACAGGGAGGGATATCGGTGGGGGTTCAACGGGATGGAGAAGGATGATGAAGTGCATGGGAGCGTTGGGACCTCCTATGATTTTGGCGCGAGGTTGTACGACCCGAGGGTTGGAAGGTGGCTGAGCTTGGATCCAGCCGCGAGGGATTACCCGACCCTCTCACCGTATGTCTTCGTTGCTAACAGCCCGATTGCCTTTGTCGATCCGGACGGGAAGAAGATTCGCCCTACGAACAGCCGCGCCAAGCAAACTCTTGAAACCGCGTTTAACAAGACCTTTGAGCGCTTCCCGGAGTTGAGGAGTCGTATCGTTTTCACGAACATCGGAAGGTCAACTGGTGGGCAGGCAGTTAACGCGTTTGTCTTTGCAGAGGACATGAAGGATGGTGAGGGAAACACGATGTCACTCGCATCTGCCAGGCGCATTATCAAGCAGTCCGACATGTCTGCTAAGGAGAGGCTGGTAGCTCTCTCCTATTTGAATGCGGTCGGTCAGATGGATGTGAGCGAGTTTCAGCAGGATTATGATCGCAGTACACACAGTTCCTACGGTGTGTTGTCGAACAACGCAGATTTGGCTAAGAAGGCGCAAGAAGCAACTGAAGCATTGGACCGTGGCGATTTACAGTCGAACCAAGACGCCGTGAGGTCTGCGGCTTACAGTCAGACAGGTGAGGCAGAGTTCCAGTACTACCCGAATCAACCAGGCGGCCCTAGTCCGGAAGTCACCTTAGGTGGCAATAATCCGCCACAGAGGGCACGAATTTTTGGAGTGTACAACTATAAGGATGCTCCCAATGATGCGGCTGGTTCACAAGAGGCCATCGATCGCGTCATGCTGCACATCACAGGCGGTAGTGAGTTCATAGATCGAGGAGCTGGTGTAAAGCACTCGATGGACAAGGACGGGAACTACTCCCAATCACCTGTCAAGAAGAATTGATGGGTGCGCGGAGCTTGATCTTGGTACTTCTCATGATATCGTGCTCACGGACACAGGATAAGTCAATGGATGTACCTCGTGGTATCGCTCTTCCTGTATGCGAGCGGTCCAGCTATGGGAATGCTGCGGGTGATACCGCGTACTATTACTCAGAGTTGATTGATAGTAGCGATTACTACTTCTTCGAGGTGTTCTTTTCTTATGGCGAAGATGTAGATCCAACTTGCAGCGCGAGGGAGGTTCAAATCGTGACGTCCAAACAATCCGGCGCTCTCAAGTCGATTCTTGTTAAAGGCCAGAAGGGACATGTTTACGTGGTCATGGACTCTTGCCAAGTTCAAAGCCTCCAAACAACGTACTAGAAGCCCTCTTTCTCGCAAGTGTTCGGCGTGTGGGGGAGAAGAGGAGGGGAGGCCGATCACTTGTGAGTTGAGCAAGCAGAGAGGGGATCAGCGGTCTGTGACCGCATAACCCCCTGACTAGCGCGAGCGTCCACCGCTCGTGCGTTACGTGCATCGGTACATCAGCACCACCGAACGCTACCAGGTGGGCCGTATCGCCGGCCTCCAACACGACGTGGCCCCTCCGCTGGCGCAAGTGTTCGGCGCGGGTTGGAATGAGCGGGGGCGGGCCGGTCACTTGTGCCCCGTTAGTTCTCCCCTCATTGTCGCAAGTGTTCGGCGTGTGTGGGAGAAGAAGAGCGTGGCGGCCGATCACTTGTGAGTTGAGCAAGCAGAGAAGGGGAAGGGAATCGAGCGGTCTGTGACCGCGTAACGCTCATGAGGGTCTCCCGGTACACGCACTCCTGAATAGCGGGTCCCACTCGTGGGTTCGTTCCTGGATGTGGTTGGGGGCGGGTATCACATGTCCTGAGCGAGTTCGAGCACGGCCTTAAGCCACCGCAGGGTCTGCCGTAGGCGATCCGCTCCCGCAAGTCTTCCGGCCCGACCGTAAAGTGAGTTCAAAGCCTGAACAGGCCGGGCGACTCGTGGGGCCACTTCCAAAAGCTGGCCAAGGCACAGAAGCTACAGGCAGTCTTCAGACTGCCACGCGCAACTACCTTCGGGACCGATGAGCCCCCTCATTGTCGCAAGTCTTCCGCGCGGGCGGGGCTGAGCGGGAGCGAGCGGGCGACTTGTGACCTTCCAAGCTCTACGCGAGTTGTCCCTTGACATGGTCCTTGAAGAGGAAGGCATCGAGGAACTCCTTGACGAGGGCCTAAACTCCCGCAGGGTCTCCGCCTCGGGACCCTGCGCCATCGCTACCTTTATTACGCTCGTTCCGGAAAATGTCCGTACGCACCCGGCAGCGCACAGACGGCGCTACCTTTTACTGCCCGTTCACCTGTTGGCAGTGGTTGCCCCTTATGGAGCGGACATCCACATATGACCACATCTACAACTGGATGCATATCGCCAAGGCTAAAGGCTTCCGGCTGTTCGGCTATGTGATCATGCCCAACCATGTGCATCTGGTCATCCATGCACCGGAGGGGTTGTCCATCCATGGTTTGCTGGCCAATGCGAAGCGCTTTCTGGCCTATGGGATCCGCACGCGGCTGATCCAACGAGGTGAACAGGAGCTGCTCGGAACGCTAAAGGCCGCCGTTCGCCCCAGTGATGCTGCCCGTGGTCAGGAATACCGGGTGTTCATGCCTTCGTCCGACATCCGCGAATGTTCGGATGAGGATATGATCCAACAGAAGCTGGCCTATATTCACGCCAACCCGGTGAAGGGGAAGTGGATGCTGGTGGAGAACTACTTGGACTATCCACATTCCAGCGCGGCCTTCTATGAGCGGGGCGATGTTCCGGCAACTCCGGTTGAACATTACCGATCGGCATGGGACACGTGATCCATGGAAGCATGCAGGCCGCAGGGTCCCGAGGCGGAGACCTTGCGGGAGGGCAAGAACGCTTCAAGTGTTCCGTATCGCCGGCCTCCAATACGGCGTGGCCTGGTTCCACCCGACGGGCTGAGAGCCACCCTAACTTTACCGGACAGATCAAGAGGCTATGAACATCGAGGCAACGAAGATCCAACTGGCGCAACACCTCTTCGCGATCATGGATGAAGGGACGCTGGAGCGTGTGGTCGCGTTCTTCAGGAAGGAGGTCGTGATCGAAGAGGACGAGGGATACATCAGCGATGAGGAATACGAACAGTTCCAAGAGGAGCTTGCCAAGCGCGATCGCGGGGAGATCACGTTCCACACCCGCGAGGAGTCCATGGCGGAGATCCGCCGGTTGATCGACGCAGAGGGCGAATGAAGTACCGGCTGGACATCGCTCCAAGGGTCAGCAGGGAGGTGGCGGACATCTATCTGTACCGGGAAAAGAAGCAGGGCAAGGCGTCGGGCGTCCGATCCTGCAAGCCTTGAACGAATGCTATGACCTCATCTTGACCGATTCCCACGGTTGTCAGATCCGCAAGGCCCCGTTCCGCCATGCGATGCTGGGCCGCTTGAAATACCGCTTGGTCTACAAGGTTGAAGGGTGATCTTGTGTCGGTTGTCCAAGTGCGCCATACCAGCCGCAAGCCAAGTAAGAAGTTCGGGCCGTAGCACGGACCCCTCCTCACCACGAGCCTTCTTCGGCATGTTCTGCCCGGCGCTCGGCTGAGGCCGAGTGCTCCCCTTCTTCTCGCAAGTGCTCGGCGTGTGCGCGGCGGTGGAATGTCCAACGCCCAATGATCAACGCTGAATGGTCAATGCAGCGCCTCGGTCATTGAGCGTTGGACGTTCAGCGTTGATCATTCATCATTGAGCGTTGATCATTGACCATTCGCATGGCCCCTCTCCTGCATGGGCTTGCGCGGAAGGAGCAGCATCTTTGCCCTTCCCGATGCAGCTTCCGCTCCTGTTCGCCCGGCGCTACCTGCTGGCCAAGCGTCCCTCGTCGGGCAAGGCCGGCTCGCGCAACGCGATCAACATCATCACCATCATCAGCATCGTGGTGGTGGCCGTGGTCACCGCTGCCATGGTGGTGGTGCTCAGCACGCTGAACGGCATCTCGGCCTTGGTGGACACGCTCTACAGCCCGTTCGACCAGGACCTCACCATCACGCCCGCAGAGGGCAAGACCTTCGGCCGCGACAGCCTGCCCCTGGCGGCGATCGCCGCGCTGCCGCAGGTGGAGGCCACCAGCTGGGTGATCGAGGAGAACGTGCTGCTGCGGGCGGGGGACCAGCAGGCGGTGGCGACGATGAAGGGCGTGGAACCGCAATACCTCGCCATGAGCGGGCTGGGCGACCGCATGTATGCCGGCGAGGCCACGTTCGACCGCGGCAACGGCGCGATGGTGATCCTCGGCGCCGCGCTGAAGGACGAGCTGGGCGTGCCGAAGGACGATGGCGTGCTGCGCCCGCTGGAGATCGATGCGTTGGTGCGGGGGCGCAAGCTGAGCCGCTACCGGCAGGGCGCGTTCCAGCAGGAGCACGTGGCCGTGGCCGGCGCTTTCACGATCAACCTGGAGTTCGATCAGCAGTACATGCTGGCGCCGCTGGACCTGGCGGCGAAGCTGCTGGGCTACGGACGTGCCGTGAACGCATTGGAAGTGCATGCCCGCCCGGGTACGGACGTGGATGAGCTGGCCCGCGCGGCGGCGAAAGCGGTGGGGCCCCGGTTCTCGGTGCGCACGCGCTACCAGAAGAACGCGCTGATGTACCGCACGAACGCCACCGAGAAGTGGTTCACGTTCGTGGTGCTCGCCTTCATCGGGCTCATCGGCGCGTTCAACGTGATCGCCGCGCTCACGCTGATGATGATCGAGAAGCGGCAGGACATGCGCACGCTCACCGGCATGGGTGCCACCACGGCCTTCGTGCGCCGCGTGTTCTTCCTTGAAGGCTTGCTGATCGTGGCCGTGGGGGCCGTGGCCGGCCTGGTGGCGGGGCTGATGATCTGCGGCGTGCAGCAGTGGACGGGCTTCGTGTCGCTGGAGGGGTCGGTGGTGGAAAGCTACCCGGTGCAGGTGCTCTGGACGGACCTGGTGTGGATCCTCTGCGCGGTGCTGGCCATCGGCACGCTGGCCGCGTGGGTGCCCTTGCGCAGCCTCAGCCGGCGCTACCTTCAGGCGGCCACCGCCGCATAGGCGCCGCGCACTTCCTCCAACAGCGACAGCACGTTCGCCGGGTCGTTCTCCGTACACAGGCGCAGCCGCCACTGCTTGAAGTCCGGCAGGCCGCGGAAGTAGTTGCCGTAGTGGCGCCGCATCTCCACCACGCCTTCGTGCAGGCCCTTCCACGCGATGCCGCGTTGCAGGTGCTCACGGGCGGCGTCCACGCGCATGTCCATCGTGGGGGCGGGCAGGTGCGTGCCCGTGGCCAGGTAGTGCTTGATCTCGTTGAAGATCCACGGATGCCCGATGCTCGCGCGGCCGATCATCACGCCGTCCACGCCGTAGCGTTCCTTGTATTCCCTGGCCTTTTCGGGCGAATCGATGTCGCCGTTGCCGAAGATGGGGATGTGGATGCGCGGGTCGTTCTTCACTTCCCCGATCAACGTCCAGTCCGCGGGCCCCTTGTAGAGCTGCGCGCGCGTGCGGCCATGGATGCTGAGCGCCTGGATGCCCACGTCCTGCAGGCGCAGGGCCACGTCTCGGATGTTCTTCGTGCGGTCGTCCCAGCCCAGGCGCGTCTTTACCGTCACGGGCAGTTTCACGGCCTTCACCACGGCGGCGGTGAGGCGCACCATCTTGTCCACGTCGGTGAGCAGGCACGCGCCGGCGCCCTTGTTCACCACCTTGTGTACGGGGCAGCCGTAGTTGATGTCGATGAGGTCCGGACCGGCCGCCTCGGCGATGCGCGCGGCTTCTTCCATGGCCTCTTCCTGTCCGCCGAAGAGCTGGATGCCGATGGGCCGTTCGTACTCGAACACGTCCAGCTTCTTCAGCCCTTTCGCGGCCTGGCGGATGAGGCCTTCGCTGCTGATGAACTCGGTGTACATCAGGTCCGCGCCGTGCCGCTTGCACAGGGCCCGGAACGGCGGGTCGCTCACGTCCTCCATGGGAGCGAGGAGCAGCGGGAATTCCGGCAGCTGGATGGGACCGATGCGGGGCATGTGTTCCGTCGTTCTAGCGGCGGGCCGCAAAGGTAGATAGGCCGTAGGCCCGCTCCCAGGCGGATGCCGCCTCGGGATCGGGACCCGCATCTAAGCGGATCCTAGGTCTTCCGCGGAGAGAGAGGGATTCGAACCCCCGATACCCTGTTAAGGTATACGCACTTTCCAGGCGCGCGCCTTCGACCGCTCGGCCATCTCTCCATTCCACCACGCCCGGCAGGACCGGGGGTGGCGGGCCGCGAAAGTAAGCAAGGGCGGCTCCCCGGCTATGCGCCCGTTTCCCCGCACAATGCTTCGGGGATGCGCTGCATCACCGTGGCCGCGTCCAACCCCTGCCCGAACAGGAACATCAACTTGGTGATGGCGGCCTCCACCGTCATGTCGCCGGCGCCCACCACGCCCATGTCCACGAACGCCCTGCTGGTCTCGTAGCGTCCCTGTTCCACGTGCCCGCCCACGCATTGCGTGACGTTCACCAGTACGATGCCGCGGGCACGGGCGTCGCGCAGGACCTTCAGGAAGGCTGCATCCGTGGGTCCGTTGCCGCTGCCGAAGGTGGTGAGCACGGCGCCCTTGAGCCCCGGCGTGCGCAGCGCATGGTCCACCCATTCCGCGCGGATGCCCGGGAACAGGCGGATGATGCCCACGTTGTCGTCCATGTGCGCGTGGACGTGCAACGGCCCCGTGCGCAGGGGCAGGATGGCCTGGCGGTCGTAGCGGATATGCACACCGGCCTCCGCCAGCACCGGCCAATTGGGCGAACGGAAAGCCTCGAACCGCTCCGCGTGGACCTTCACCGTGCGGTTGCCGCGGTATAGGCTGTATTCGAAGTACACCGCCACTTCCGGCACCATGGGGCGGCCGTCCGCCCGTTCGGCGGCAGCGATCTCGATGGCGGTGAGGAGGTTCTCCTTGCCATCGGTGCGGATGGTGCCCAAGGGCAGTTGCGAGCCGGTGAGGATGACCGGTTTCGTGAGCCCTTCCAGCAGGTAGCTCAGGGCGCTGGCCGTGTAGGCCATGGTGTCGCTGCCATGCATCACCACGAACCCGTCGAACGCGTCGTAGTGCGTGCCGATGAGCTGCGCGATGCGCACGTGGTCCGCCGGTCGCATGTCGCTGCTGTCGATGGGTTGCTCGAACGCTTCCGTCCGCAGGCGGATGCCCATGCGCTCCAGCTCCGGCACCTGCTCTTCCAGGCGTTCCAGGTCCATCGCGCGCAGCGCGCCGCTGCGGGCATCGCTCATCATGCCGATGGTGCCGCCGGTATAGATCAGCAGGATGGAAGGAGGTCGGCTCATGGACGGTGGTCGGTGAACAAGGCTTCGGCGTTGGCGGTGGTCAGATGCCCGATCTCCGCCAGCGACCGGCCGGTGGCCGTGGCCAGCGCCTGCGCCACCAGGGGGATGTAGCTGCTTTCGTTGCGCTTGCCGCGGTGCGGTACCGGAGCGAGGTAGGGCGCGTCCGTTTCCAGCACGCACCGCTCCGGGCCGAGCTCGGCCATCGTGGCGGCGAGCCCGCTCTTCGGGTAGGTGATCACCCCGCCGATGCCCAGGAAGAACCCGTCCAGCGCCAGGATGCGGCGGCCCTCCGCAGGCGTGTTCGTGAAGCAATGGAAGACGCCGCGCAAGCGGCCTGCGTGCTCCTCCTCCACGATGGCGATGGTCTCCGCGAAGCTTTCCCGGCAGTGGATCACCACGGGCAGTCCGAGCTCCCTGGCCCAGCGCACCTGCGTGCGGAAGGCTTCCTGTTGCTGCTTCAGGAAGGTCTTGTCCCAATACAGGTCGATGCCGATCTCGCCCACCGCCCGGTAGGAGCGTTCGCCCAGCAGCCGTTCCACTTCGCGCAGTTCCGCGGACGGGTCCTCGCCGATGGAGCACGGATGCACGCCCATCATCGGGAAGCAATGATCGGGGTGCGTGTCGCACAAGGCATGCATCGCCTCCACGCTCCCGCGGTCGATGTTGGGGAGAAAGAGCTTCCGCACACCGGCGTCGGCCGCGCGCTGGAGCATCGCTTCGCGGTCCGCGTCGAACTGCTGGTGGTAGAGGTGCGCGTGGGTGTCGATGAACATCGCGGGTGCAAGATCGGCCGATCGGCCGGTCCGCCCATCACCGCGCGGCGCGTGGTCTACTTTTGCGGTCCGTGAAGATCCTCGTCGTCCGTTTCAGCTCCATCGGTGATATCGTGCTCACCTCGCCGGTGCTGCGTTGCCTCAAGCAGCAGGTGCCGGGGGTCGAGGTGCATTTCCTCACGAAGGCGGCCTTCGCGCCGCTGGTGCGGCATTCGCCCTACGTGGACCGCGTACACGTGGTGGAGGAGCGCCTTTCCGGCGTATTCCCCGCGTTGCGGAAGGAGCAGTTCGACCTGGTGGTGGACCTGCACCACAACCTGCGTTCGTGGCGGGTGAAGCGCGCCCTGGGCGTACCGGCGAAGAGCTTCCCGAAGTTGAACGTCGAAAAGTGGATGCTGGTGAACCTGCACCGCGACCGGCTGCCACGCGTACACATCGTGGACCGCTACCTGGGCACGGTGCAGCACCTGGGCGTGCAGAACGACGGCGCCGGGCTCGACCTGTTCGTGCCGAAGGAGGCGGAAGTGCCTGTGGACCGGTTGCCGGAGAGCCACCGCAACGGGTACGTGGCGCTGTGCATCGGCGCGGCGCATTACACCAAGCGGCTGCCGGAGCATCGCCTCATCGCACTGGCCCAGCGGGTGAAGGGGCCCATCGTGCTCATCGGCGGGCCGGACGATCGCGCCATCGCGCGCGCCATCGCGGATGCCGTGGGCGGGCGGGCGTTCGACACCACCGGCCACCACGACATGCTGGGGAGCGCATCGCTGATCGCGCGGGCCACGAGCGTGATCGCGCACGACAGCGGAGCGATGCACGTGGCCTGCGCGTTCAAGAAGAAGGTGGTGAGCGTGTGGGGCAACACCGTGCCCGCGTTCGGCATGGGGCCGTACATCCCGCAGCATCCGGAACGCGCGCTCATCGCGGAAGTGCAGGGCCTCGATTGCCGGCCCTGTTCCAAGATCGGCCACGACCATTGCCCCAAGGGCCATTTCCATTGCATGGAAAAGCAGGACCTGGTGCGCATCGCAGAACTCGCGTCCGCCTGAGCGGTGCCACACCCTAAAGTGTCCCGGTGAGCTTGTCGGACCGGCTTGGCAGGTCACGGTTCGACAGGCTCACCGTGACATTGCGCTATGGGCATTGGGGCCGAATGGCGAAAGAGGTCTACTGAAGCGGTCAGGCGAAGAGCGCCTTCAGTTCGGTCGCTTCGGCCGGTTTCATCTTGCCCGCGAGGATCAGCCGCAATTGGCGGCGGCGCAGGGCACCGTCGTAGCGGCGCTTCTCCTCCTCGGTCTGCGGCTCTACTTCCGGCACGCGGGAGGGATGCCCCGCCTGGTCCACGGCCACGAAGGTGTAGATGGCGCTGTTGCAGGATCTTCTCGCCGGTCACCTGGTCCTCCACCCATACGTCGGCCCACACTTCCATGCTCGTGCTGAAGGCCCGGCTCACGTGTGCCCGGATGGTGACGAAGTCGCCCAGTTTGATCGCCCGGTCGAAGCTCACGTTGTTCACTGCGGCGGTCACCACCACGCGGTGGCAGTGGCGGTGGGCGCTGATGGCGCAGGAGATGTCCAGCCACTTCAGCAGCTGGCCCCCGAAGAGGTTGCCCATCGTGTTCGCGTCGTTGGGCAGCACCATGTGCGTGGTCTCGGCGTAGCTGTCGCTGGTCGGACGGCTCTTCATGCGTTGGTTCATCGGGACGAAGGTACCGGAGGGTTACCTTTCGCTCATGGACCCGATGTTGACCGCCGTCGTGCATGCGCTCACGCTGATCGCCTTCGTTTCCTATTTCGCCGCGCTCTTCTTCACGCTGCGGATCCTCGTGTACCACCGCGAGGCCCTGGCGCGCTGGGAGCCGGACCGCACGGTGCTCATCCGCCAATACGCGTCGATGACGCGGCGCGTCTGGTCGTTCATCGCCTGGCCCTCGCTGGTGCTGCTGCTCCTCTGCGGCGCGTTCGCCGTGTTCCAGGCGCCCGGCCTGCTCACGCTGGCATGGGTGCAGGCCCTGCTGGGGCTGGCGGCCCTGCTGGTGGTGTACCATTTCGCCAACCAGCGCATCCGTGGACGGTTGGAACGGAACGGACCGGTGTGGTCGGCCTTCCGCCTGCGGATCTGGTCGCAGGGCGCCACGTTGTTGCTGGTGGCCTTCGCCACGGTGCTCACCCTGCGCGACCTGAAGTGGTACTACGGCGTCCTCGGACTGGTGGTGCTCGGCGCAGTGCTGGTGTTGGTGCTGGGCTTGGGCCGTACGAAGAGCGAAGCGGATGCTGCCAGCGGGAAGCCCGGCGCCTGACCTGGTGCTGAACGATGCGGGCGGGCTGCCCGTCCGCCTGAGCGATCGCTGGCGCGACCGCCACGTGGTGCTGTTCTTCTATCCGAAGGACCATACGCCCATCTGCACGAAGGAGGCCTGCGCCTTCCGCGACAGTTACGCGGAGTTCATGCAGGCGGATACGGAGGTGATCGGCATCAGCGATGACGATGCGGCTTCGCATGCGGCCTTCACCGCGGCCCACCGTCTTCCGTACACGCTGCTCAGCGATGCCGGTGGAACGGCGCGCAAAGCCTATGGCGTCACCGAACTGCTGGGGCTGCTGAAGGGCCGGGAGACCTTCGTGATCGAACGCGGCGGCCGCATCCGCGCGGCGATCAATGATCGCTTCGGCGCGCAAAGCCACGTGCGCGGCGCATTGGCCGCCCTGCGCGATCAGCGCACGTCGTAGAAGAGTACCCGCCCGTCGTCCGTGCCGGTGATGAACCATTTGTCCGCGAAGAGGCAGGGCGCGCGGTGGTGCTGGTCCTTGTTCTCCGGGTACTTCAACGTCTGGATGGTGGCGCCTTCCGCGTTGGTGAACACCACCACGCCATCCTTGTCGGCCTTGGCGGTGATGTCGCCGTGCTTCGCTTCCAGCTGCTGGTAGAAGCGGTCGAAGCTGGAGTTGCCCATCTTCAGGCCGAGCTGCTTCACGCGCACGGCGTCGGGGATCCATTTGTGCTCGTAGAGCATCTTGTCCTGTTTGCCGGTGTTCGCGCCCCACACCTCGCGTTTGCCCGTGAGGCCGATGAGCACCACGTATTCGCCGTTGTCGTTGAACGCGCAATGGTAAACGACCGTGCTGCCGTCCTCGTTGAACGGGAAGACCGATACACGCTTGCCCGTGGTGATATCGCGCAGCTCCGCCCCCTTGTCCGTGCCCACCAGGATGCGGTCGCCCTTCGGGGCCAGGGCCAGGCAGGTCACCTCGGCCTTGTCGCATTTGATCGTTCGCGCGGCCGGTTCGATCACGGCCTGGGCGGAGGTGGACAGGGCGAGCGCGGCGAACGCGAGCGCAGCAAAGGGACGGTTCATGGGTCGATCGGATGGTGTTGTTGCGCCGGCCGCTCTCTTGCGATCTCCCTGCTGGAAAAAATGAGGCGGCCGGGCCGGTCGTAACGGGTGAAAGGCTTGGACGGACATCCCGAGGTCAAGCGTCGGACGAGGCTATTGCACCAATAACCAGGCCGCGGGTGCTTCCTCCTTGCGCACCGCGTTCAGGGCCTCTTCGGCCATGCCGCGTTGCGGGTAGCTGCCATAGGCCACACGGTAGAGGCCGCCCTTCCGGTCGATCAGCGAGGCGGCGAAGCCCCGTGCCTGCAGGTCGGCGATGAACTTCTCGGCGTTCTCCTTCTGCAGGAAACAGCCGCCGACGATGTGGTACCGCGTGCGGGCCACCGGCGTGGGCATCGCCACGGCGGTGCTTTCCGGTACGGCCACGCGCTCCGGCGCCGGGCCGAGGTCCACCGCCACGTAAGGCGAGGCATTGCCCGCCACCGGGAAGCTATGCACGCCGTGGAGGCCCGCAGGCACGGACCAATGCACGGTATCGCTGAGGTCAACGGGCTTCGGGATGGCGGGCGGACCGCTGTAGGTGCGCGGCTCGGAAGAGGAGAAGAGGTCGAAGCCGCTCCACTGCACATCATGGGGCCCATCGCTGCTCACCACCCACCACGTGGCGGCGGTGAAGAGCAGGGCGGATACCGCAGCGGCGATGGCCAGGCGGCTGGCGCGGCCGGGCGCGGGTTCCGTTGCCATGGTGGCCTGGGGTAGGGGAATGATCGGCGTCGTATCGGAGGCTACCGCCGGCACCACCACGGGCACGGCGGGTACGGCGCGCAGGCCGTAGGCGTCCTTCAGGAAGTTCACGCGCTTGTCCGGATCGAACTGGAGGTTGTGCTCCGCGTCGCGGAAGAAGGTGCCGATGCGGCCCAGCTCCAGGCGTCCTTCGCGGTCGAGCCGCGTTTTCCAGCCTTCCACCTCCTGTTCCACCCAGCGGCTCGCGCCGGCATGGTCCAGCCCTTCACGCTTCGCCACTTCATCGGCCAGCAGGCCATCGGTGCGCACCAGGTGGCGGTTGAAGCTCACGTCCTTGCCCGGCGGATGCACCAGCTCGCGGCGCTCGTCCAACCGCGCGGGCCGGTAGTGCGTGAGGAACCCACCGAACCCAGGCACGATCACGCAATCGTGCGCGAAGAGCAGGGAGTGGATGTCGCGTTCCAAGGCCATGGTCGGGTCAAAATTACCCTTCTGCGGCATCCTTGCAGCGTGCCTGGGCAAACGGCTCACGCTCAGGGCCTATCGGGGGGGCGGATCAGATGATCAGATAATGAGAGGATCAGATAATGGGCTCCTTGACGTCCCGCCATGTCACTGTGACCGTGCCGGACCATGACCGCCCGTGCTCGAAAGCGCGCTAGCGTCCTGACCTCGCTTGACGTGGCAACGCGTTTTCGAGGGGATCGATCCGATCATCTGATCGGATCCCCTAGGCATTGGCAACGCGGCGGCGGGCTTCCTCCAGGTCGGCGGGCGTGTCCACGCAGAACGATGGCCAGGTGGTGAGGCCCACGCGCACGGGCAGGCCGTTCTCCAGCCACCGGAGCTGTTCCAGGGATTCGGCCTTTTCCAATGCGGAGGGCTTCAGTTGCACGATGCGTTCCAGCGCTTCCGCGGAATAGCCGTACAGCCCCACGTGCTTCAGGTAGCGGAACTGCGCATGGCGCGGCCCATCGCCCGGGCTGCGCAGGAAGGGGATGGCCGCGCGGCTGAAGTAGAGCGCGTTCATTTCCACGTCCGTGGCGATCAGCACTTCGCCGGGGTCGTCCAGGTCGCGGTCGTCCGTGACCACTTGCGCCAGCGTGGCGATCCCCGTGCCCGGACGGCGCAGCGCTTCGCACAATTCATCGATCTGCCCGGGCGCCACGAAGGGTTCATCGCCCTGGATGTTCACCACGTGCGAGAAGTGACCGGCGGGGAAATGCTGCAATGCCTCCCAGCAACGGTCGGTGCCGCTCGGGTGATCGGGCGAGGTGAGCACGGCGCGGCCGCCGAACTCATGCACGTGCGTGGCGATGCGCTCATCATCGGTGGCCACCACCACCGCGGTGAGGTGGGTGCTGCGCTGGGCCTGTTCCACCACGCGGCGCACCATGGTCTTGCCGCCGATGTCCACCAAGGGCTTGCCGGGCAGGCGCGTGCTGGCGAGGCGCGCAGGGATGATGCCGAGGATGCGTTGCTCGCTCATGGCTCGCTGACGGGTTCGTGGAGGGTGATGGTGAAGGCCGGGCCTGCCATCCATCGCGAAAAGGAGTGGATGCGGCTCATAGGTCGAGGGCGAGTTGCACCTGGTAGCTGCGCGGCGCTTCGATGGCCATGGGGCGGATGGCGTACACGGCGTTGGTGGCGTTGTTCACCAGGAAGCCCGCCTTCAATTGCTGGGTGAGCGCGAAGCCCACGCGCAGGTCCACGATCCAGTCACCGGTGGTGTGGGTGCGCATCCACTCGCCGGCGCCGGTGGGCAGCAGGTGCGGCGCTTGTTCGTCCAGGTCCACGAAGATGCGGTCGATGTTGCGCACGTGGCTGTTGTAGCGCACGCTGCCGCCCACGGAGAAGCGCTTCCAGCCCAGGCGCACGTCGCTGCGGAACAGGTGCTGCACCCGGAACTTGAGGATGTTGTCCGTGGTGTCGGAACTGGTGTTCACGTAGTTGATCGGCCGTGCCACCACGCCCGTGGCCTGCGGCGCGGCGTACACTTCATGCGGCGTGGTGCTTACGGGCAGGGTGTAGGTATAGCCCAGGAGCACGTCCACGGAGATGGGGCCCAGCTTGCCGGTGCCGGTCAGCTCCGCTTCGGTGCCGGTGATGCGCGCGCCACCCGTGTTCACCGACCGGAAGCCCAGTCCGGCGAAGTTGGTGAGCGACGGCTGTGCCCACACGCCGAAGGTGAACTCCACGTAGTTCTCGTATTCCTGCTGGAACGCGGTAAGGTCCAGGTAGCCTTGGAAGCCGCCCACCTTGAAACCTTGCTTCAGGCCCGCTTCCAGGTTGTAGCTCCGCTCGGGCCGCAGATCGGGGTTCGGATAGATGTTGAGCACGCCCACCGCTGTGCGGATGTAGCGTTCGCCGATGGTGGGGAAGCGGAAGCCCTGGCCGTAGCTCGCCCGCAGGTAGGTGGCTTGGAAGAGCCGGTACGTGGCCCCGCCGCGGAACACGGTGGCCGACTGTTCGGCAGCGTCCACGCGCAGGTCCTCGTAGCGCACTCCCGCGTTCAGCATCAGCTTGTCGAAGAGCTTCTTGTCCACTTGCAGGAAGGCTGCGGCCTGCGTGGCGTCGTTCTTGGTGGTGCCATCGGCGTTGCCGCTGTAGAGCTCGGAGTTGCTCACCGTGCGCTGGCCCACCAGCCCCGCGGTGATGGTGGTCTCGCCGAAGAGGTCGAGGCGGCGTTGCACCTGGTATTGGCCGTAGAGCATGTTGTTGGCGTTGCTCTGGCCGTTGTCGTTGTCGAAATCCTGGCGGTAGTAGCGCACGCGCAGGCTTTGCTTATAGCCGTTGGCGGTGACGTATGTGATGAAGGGGTCGAAGTAGTACTGTGTGCCACGCGTGCGCGTCACGGTGCCGGGCTCCGGGCGGTAGAGCCCCGCGCCGACGTCGTCCCAGATGAACACGCTGGTGTTGCGGCTCTTCATCACGTTGCCGTTGAGGCCGTAGGACAGGCCCTTCACCTTCCGGTTGCGCCAGCGCGTGGCGAAGTTGAAGCGCACGCGGTTCTCGTACCCGCCGGGCGAGGTGCGCAGCGGATCGGCCGCCAGCGTATCGGGCTTGATGCGCTCGGGCCCCACGTAGCCCTGGTCCGAGAACGCGTTGCCGCCGATCACCAGGTCGAAATTGCCGAACTGCTGGCTGTGCAGGAAGTTGGCGCCCGTGAAGAGCGGCGGGTTGTCTCCCCACCATTTCGCGGCGGCGTTGCCGGGCGTGTCGTACACGCCGCCGAACACCGTGGCCCGCGTGCGCGGCGTGCTGCGCGGATAGGCCGTGCGCACGTTGATCACGCCGCTTAGCGCCGCGCTGCCGTAGAGCACGCTGCTGGCGCCCTTGATCACCTCCACCTGCTCCAGGTTCTCGATCGGCAGGAAGGTCCAGCTGGGCCGCCCGATGTCGCCGCTCAGGATCGGCAGGTCGTCCACGAGCATCATCACGCGGCTGCCCGCCCCGTAGCTGAAGCCGCTGCCGCCGCGGATCTGTGGATCATTGTCCACCACCACCACGCCGGGCACCTGCGCGATGGCCTTGTCCAATGCGGTGGTGTTGCGGTCGCGCACCAGCGAGGCCGGCAGCACGCTGAGCGATTGCGTCACTTCGCCCACGCGTTGCTCGAAGCGGCCCGCGCTCACCACCACCGCGTCCAGTTCGCTCTGCGCGGGGTGCAGCAGCACATTGTAACTGCGTTGCTCGCCGGGGGCGAGCGTCACTTCCTCTTTGGATCCGCTGAAGCCGATGGCGCGCACCACGATGGTGTAGGTGCCAGCGGGGAGGGTCAATGCGAAGCGGCCGGCATCATCGCTCGTGGCCGAGGCCTTTCCCGATGCGGCGATGCTGGCACCGGGCACGCCGGTGGTGTCGCGCGGATCGATGATACGCCCCGCAAGGGTGGCCTCCTGGGCGTTGGAGACCAAATTGAGGCAGAGCAGCAGGGCCGTATAGAAAGCGCGCATATATTGGGCTGCATGCCTTGACGGCGAATTTAGCGATCGAAGTCCCATCGCTCCGATGAACGACCAGGCCCTCATCCACCGCATCGCGCTGTCCATGCTCAAAGGCATCGGGCCGGTGAACGCGCGCAGCCTGGTGGCTTATTGCGGTGGCGTGGAACCGCTCTTCACGGACCCCGCCGTGCGGCGTTCATTGGAGAAAGTGCCCGGCATCGGGCGGGTGCTTGCGTCATCCATCCGCGGTAGCCAGGTGCTCCAGGCCGCCGAACGGGAGCTGGGCTACGTGCGGAAGCACGGCCTGCGCATGCTGTTCTACCTGGATGCGGACTATCCGCGCCGCCTTCGCCCATGCGAGGACGCGCCGGTATTGCTCTATGTGGCCGGCAGCGCCGACCTCGACGCCGCGCGCAGCGTGGCGATCGTGGGCACCCGCACCCCCACCGAACAGGGCCGGCGCACCTGCGCGGAACTGGTCGAAGGGCTTGCGGCCAGCGGCGCGTTGATCGTGAGCGGGCTGGCGTATGGCATCGACATCGAGGCGCACCGCACGGCGCTGCGGCAGGGGTTGCCCACCATCGGTTGCGTGGCGCACGGGCTCGACCGGCTTTATCCGGGGGAGCATGCGGCCACGGCGCGGGAGATGCGCGCGCAGGGCGCGTTGGTGAGCGAGCTGCCCAGCGGATCGCCCTTCGCGCCGGGCAACTTCCCCGCCCGCAACCGCGTGATCGCGGGACTGGGCGATTGCACCATCGTGATCGAAAGCGGCGTGAAGGGCGGTTCGCTCATCACCGCGGACATCGCCAACAGCTATGACCGTGAGGTGATGGCCTTCCCCGGCCGCGCCGGTGACGCGAAGAGCACCGGGTGCAACCGCTTGATCAGGGACAACAAGGCCCACCTCATCACGGGTGCCGAGGACGTGCTGAAGCTGATGGGCTGGGAGGATGCGCCGAAGAAGGCCACTGCCGCGCAAGTGCCGCTCTTCGCCGCGCTTCTGCCCGAAGAGAAAGCCTTGGTGGACTTGATCCGCGCGAAGGGGAAGGTGGACATCGATTCCTTGTGCATGGAAAGCCGCATGGCGCCCCAGAAGGCTGCGGGCCTGCTGCTGAACCTGGAGTTCAGCGGGGTGGTGCGTGCCTTGCCGGGAAAGGTCTACGCGATGAAGTGATCATTGATGGCAACTCTTGCAAGTGCTACGACCCAAGAACTGATCTTCCAGCGATCAGGGTTATTGGTGCTGATCCTCTCCCTTATCCTGGGGATCATCGGCATGGTCAGCGGTGTTGACATTCGTGTGATCATATTCTCCGGCCTGATCACGTGGTGTTTCCATCTCGTGTTGGACTACCTCGGATACTCCAAGTTCGATCTCGCAGTGATCTATTGCGGCGAGGCATTGTTCATCAATGGGCTGGAGGTATCGCCCAAGGATATCATCTCGATCAGACCGCTCACTTATTTCCATGGGCGGAATAGCATTGACCTTGTCGAGATCGTCTTTAAAACGCCATCGGACACCCAAAAGGTCTTGGCCGCAGGCAAGCCTACATGGTTCTGGCGATCCAATAACCGGACCATTGATATCATCTTGGATCGATCCCCCGAATTGAAGGATAGGCTCCTCTCATACTACGTCACGCCCAAGGCGAAGAAGATCCTGGATCCTTCCTTGCGTGAGCCTGAACCCCAAGCTCCGGACCGGTCACAGGTCAGCCCTCATGCGCGCTACCGGGACCCGTATTTCTCAGCTAGGCGTCGAACAGGCCGACCTACTGGATAAGGCCCTGTGGATAGGATGGGTAACCGTGCATGCACCTTTGCCCCATGAAAGTGCATGTGGATGATGAGCTCTTCGAGCGCCGGAACTTCGCGGAACAGCCGCTGCCGAAGGGCGAATACACGCAGTGCCGATTCGTGCAGTGCACCTTCGCCAAGGCCGACCTCATCGGCGTGGTGTTCGTGGAGTGCGCGTTCGAGGGCTGTGACCTGAGCCTTGCCAAAGTGCGGCAGGCCGCGTTCCGCGAGGTGCGCTTCACCGACTGCAAGCTGCTGGGCGTGTCGTTCGACCAGTGCAACGGCTTCCTGTTCGCCATCATGCCGGAGCGCTGCAACATGGCTTCGGCCTCATTCCGGGGCATGCGGCTGGGGAAGGCTGTGTTCCGGGACTGCTCGCTGAAAGGCGCGGACCTCAGCGCGGCGGACCTGAGCGGCTCGGTCTTCGATGCGTGCGACCTGCTGGATGCCGTCTTCGACCATACGGACCTCTCGAAGGCCGACCTGCGAACGGCCCACGGCTTCACCATCGATCCGGAAGCGAACAAGCTGGTTGGCGCGCGGTTCAGCAGCAGCGGCCTGGGCGGCCTGCTCGCCAAGTACCGCCTCGTGATCGAGCAGGGGTAGGGCGGCCACCCTCTACCTTCGCGCTGCCTCCGGCGCCGCAGCCGGGGCGATCGTCATGCCCGAGCCCAAGAAACTCCCGCTGTTCCTCTCCAATACGCTGTCGCGTAAAAAAGAGGAGTTCATCCCGTTGGATCCCCCGCACGTTGGCTTGTACGTGTGTGGTCCCACGGTCTACAGCGACGTACACCTGGGCAATGTGCGCACCTTCCTGAGCTTCGACACGCTCTTCCGCTGGCTGTCGCACATCGGCTACACCGTGCGCTACGTGCGCAACATCACCGACGTGGGCCACTTGGTGGGCGACGTGGACGAGGGCGAGGACAAGATCGCGAAGCGCGCCCGGTTGGAGCGGCTGGAGCCGATGGAGATCGTACACAAGTACACCGTGGCCTTCCACGACGTGATGTGCCTGTTCAACATCGGCACGCCCAGCATCGAGCCCACGGCCACCGCGCACATCATCGAGCAGATCGCCATGATCGAGCGGATCATCGCCAACGGCTATGCCTATGTGGTGAACGGCTCGGTCTATTTCGACGTGCCGGCCTACGCGAAGCAGCATGCCTACGGCGAGCTCAGCGGCCGGAGGATCGATGAGCTGATGGCCAACACGCGCGACACCGAAGGCCAGGACGACAAGCGCAGCCCGCTCGATTTCGCGCTGTGGAAGAAGGCCGAGAAGGGCCACCTGATGCACTGGCCGTCGCCCTGGAGCGAAGGCTTCCCGGGCTGGCACCTGGAGTGCAGCGTGATGAGCACGAAGTACCTGGGCCGCACGTTCGACATCCACGGCGGGGGGATGGACCTGAAGTTCCCGCACCACGAATGCGAGATCGGCGCAGAGCGTGGCCGCGGACGGCCAGGTGCCCGTGCGCTACTGGATGCACGGCAACATGCTCACCGTGAACGGCCGCAAGATGGCCAAGAGCGAGGGCAACGGGTTCACGCCGGAAGAGCTGATCACCGGGAACCACAAGTTGCTGGAGCGCGGCTACTCGCCGATGACCGTGCGCTTCTTCATGCTGCAAAGCCACTACGCCAGCACGCTCGACTTCAGCAATGAGGCCTTGCAGGCGGCGGAGAAGGGACTACAGAAGATGATGGCCGCGCTGGTCACGCTGGAGAAGCTGAAGCCATCGGCCACCGGCGAGGCGATCGACGTGGCCGCGCTGGAGCAGCGCTGCTACGATGCGATGAACGACGACCTGAACACGCCGGTGATGATCGCGCACCTGTTCGACGGCGTGCGCCTGATCAACTCGGCGAACGACGGCAAGGCGGCCATCGACGCGGCGGGCATCACGCACCTGCGCCGGATGTTCGGCACCATGCTCTTCGACGTGCTCGGCCTGCGGCCGGAAGAGCGGAAGGGCGATGATGGGCTTTCGGACAAATTGGTGGGCACGCTGCTCGGCCTGCGCGCCGACGCCAAGGCGAACAAGGACTTCGCGTTGAGCGACCGCATCCGCGACCGCCTTGCCGCAGCCGGCATCACCATCAAGGACACCAAGGACGGTACCGTCTGGGAACAGCATTGAACTTCCTCCTCCACATGCGTCCGCTTCGTTCGTTACTGCCGCTCCTGCTCGTGCTGGCCGCCTGCCGGCCGGAGGGAAGCACCACCACGCCCGAGGTCGCGCCTCCGCCCGCCCCCGTGGTGGAGGTGCCCGTGTTCAACGCCGATTCGGCCTATGCCTTCGTGGCGAAGCAGGTGGCGTTCGGGCCGCGCGTGCCCGGAACCGCCGCGCATAGGGCCTGTGGCGACTGGATGGTGGCGAAGCTCAAGGGCTATGGCGCCACGGTGATCGAGCAGACCGGCACGGTCACCGCCTACAACGGCCAGCCCGTGCCGCTGCGCAACATCATCGCCAGCTGGCAGCCGGAGAAGAAGGACCGCCTGCTCCTATTCACGCATTGGGACACCCGGCCGTTCGCCGACCATGACGACGAGCGCAAGAACGACCCCATCGACGGTGCGAACGATGGCGGCAGCGGCGTGGGCATATGGCTGGAACTGGCGCGCCACCTGGCGGGGAAGACCACCGCGATGGGCATCGACATCTTCTTCACCGACGTGGAGGACATGGGCGAACCCAGCGGCCAGGTCATGGGCGCGGATGCGGAGGAAAGCAGCATCGGAACGTGGTGCCTGGGCTCGCAGTACTGGGTGAAGAACCCGCACGTGCCGGGCTATACCGCGCGCTACGGGATCCTGCTGGACATGTGCGGGTCCGAGGATGCGCGCTTCCCGAAGGAGGCCGTCAGCATGCGCTATGCCCCGCAGGTGGTGAACAAGGTGTGGCGCGCCGCCGCCGCCGTGGGCCACGGCGACCATTTCCTTAGCGAAACGCGCCAGTACGTGGGCATCGATGACCACGTGATCGTGAACCAGGGCCTGAACATCCCCAGCATCGACATCATCGCGTTCGATCAGGCCACCGGCGGGTTCCCGCCCACCTGGCACACGCACGACGACAACCTGAAGAACATCTCGAAGGAGTCGCTCGAGGCCGTGGGCGCCACCATGCACCACGTGGTGTGGAACGAGAAGTAAAGGCCGCCTACCAACCGAACCCGAACGCGTAGCCGAGGGTCCAGGTCAGGTTCGCCAGGGTGGAAGGCACTTCGCTCAATTCGGGTTGGGGCAGCAGCGCGTCGCCACCACCCAGTTGGTAGCCTACGCCGAAGTAGAAGTCGCCGTAGAAGCCGTCCAGGTCGGAGCGTATGCCGATGCGCAGGCCGATCGGCACCACGTCCCTGCGGCCTCATACTTGTTGCGGAACGGTGGCGTGGGGCTTGTTTGCGTGCCAGAATAGTTCTCGTACTGCTGGGTCGATCCGACCTGCCTTTCGATGTGCCGGACGCCGATGGACGTGCCGAGGTAGAACGCGTAGGTCGACCGCCTTCCGGGGAAATAGACCGAACGATAGGTGAGGCCCCAGGAGCGCACGTTCTCCGTGTAATACGCCTCCCATCCATCGTACGTGAGGGTGTAGGGGTCCTTGGGGGCGTGCATTTCCTGCGAGAGGCCGCGGTAGAGCAGGGTGCCTTCCACGCCCATACCGATGTGCTCGTTGAAGTCGTGATCGAACCCCATGCCCAGTGCGATGGGCGGGAAGCCTTGGCCCTTGATCAAATTGTCCCAATGGGTAAGCGTGAACCGGATGCCGGAGCCGCTCGTTTGCGCCGCTGCCCATGCGGTGCATAGGGCCGTTGCCGCGGCCAGCGCGATCGAACGAAGGAGGTGGTGGATGCGCATGGTGCAGGATCAATCCCAGCCGATACCGAAGTCGGCGCCGATGCGGAACTGCGGGCCGCTCAATGAACCGCCGGTGTTCTCGTACGCACCTTTTGGGAGCGCGCCGCCCAATTGCATGCCGGCCTCGCCGTAGAGGTCCATGAAGAACCCGGGCAGGCCGCCGCGGATGCCCAGCCGGAAGCCCAGGGGTACCGCCGTGATGCTGCGGGACGGCCCATCGAACACGATGCGGCGGACGCCCAGGTAGGAACCCACGTAGAACGAGGTGCTTTCGTTGTCCCGCCCGGTGAGGTAGTAGGAGCGGTAGTTCAGCACGTACTGCCTGGCCGACGATGAGCCGCCGAACCCGTTGTTGCCCGTTCTGGTCTCCAGCGTTGCGTAGCCGGCATCCACGCCGAAGGCCAGGTGCGGCGTCATGTCGTGGTCATAGCCCAGCGCGAACACGTTGGAGCGTTGGTCCACGTCGGCGAACGTCCACTGCATGTTGTACAGTTGGAAGCGGATGCCGCTTTGCGCCATCGTGCGAGCGCCCAGGAGCATGCACCCGAGCGCGGCGATCCATGCGGCCGCCCTCACTGGAAGGAAAGATTGAGCATCTCCAGCGCCTTGCCGATCGGTACGCCGAACCCGATGCCTTGCACGCCTTCCTCCTTGATCTTCAGCGTGGCCACGCCCACCACCTTGCCCGTTTCATCGATTAGCGGCCCGCCGCTGTTGCCGGGGTTGATGCTCACGTCCGTTTGCAGGTAGGAGCGTCCATCGAACTCGCGGCGGCCGCTCATGATGCCTCGCGTCACCGTCTGGCCGAGCTTTTCGTCCAACGGGGTGCCGATGGCGAACAGTTCCTCGCCGAGCTGCAGGGTGCTGTCATTGCCGATCGCGAGGGCGGCCAGGTCGTTGCCCGGCGTCTTGATCAGCGCCACGTCGAAGTCGCGGTTCACCTTGGCCACCACGCCATCGAGCGTGAAGCCCTGCTGGAACCGCACCTTCACGGTGCTGGCGTCGCGCACCACGTGCGCGTTGGTGATGAGGTATCCGTCGTTGCTCACGAGGAAGCCGCTGCCGTGGCCTTCCTGTGTCTCCACCGTCACCACCGCCTTCACCAGCGCGGACAGCATGTCCTTGCGGCCTGAGAAGGGGATGGGCGTGGGGCGGGTCAAGGTCACGGCCTCGCCTTTGGAGCGGCTCAGGCCCAGGGTGAACACTTTTTGCAGGCGCTCATACAGGCCTTCCTCCTCCAGCAGGCGCCGCCCGGCATCCTTGCTCGCGTTGGCCAGCACATCGGTGGGAGGCTCGTTGAAGACGGGGTAGACGGTATGCTTGGAGATGACGAACAGGACGCTGTCCTTGTCGATCCCGCTGCGGAACTCCCAGTCCATGTCCATGTTCACCTCGCCGTAGGCGCGTTCGTCCAGCGTGGTCAGGTGCATGTCCAGATCCTTCAGCACGGGCCGCAGGAACACCTTCGCCCGGCGGATCGCCTCATCGCCCTTCTGCGTGCCTTGGCGGACCGTGCGCGCATCCACGTAGCTCGTGCGCATCGCCATGATGAGGCTGTTGGTGGACTGCTCCGGGTATTCCAGGCCGTTCAGCGCGCGGGACCCGGTGGTGAGCGTCTTGGCGTCCAATTTCCCGTACTGGGCCTTGCGGGCGCTGTTCACCATGGTCACCACGGGCAGTTCCGCCCGCTGCACATCGGTGGGCATCACCTTGTACATGTTCAGCACCAGCTCCTTCTCCGGGAAGGAGTAGCGCGCGGGGCTGTTGGCGTCGCCCAGGTAGTAGGGGATGTTCAGCAGCAGGGCGTCCACCAGCAGCAGGCCGTTCGCCGAGCGCGGCTTCAGTTCGAACACACGGTCCTCCAGGCCTTCCTTGCGCAACTCGAACTTCACGGGGCCGCCGTCCAGCTTGTCGTAGGTATAGGTGTATGGCGTTCGTCCCACCTCGGCGCCGTTCTCGTACACGGTGGCCCCTTGCGGGGCGCTGTTGATCACGAGCGACTGCTTGCCCTTGTTCATCATGCTGGCGCAACCGGTGGTGAACAGGACGATGGCCGATAGCGACCAAATGGATAGGGTGGTCTTCATGGGAAGGCCGTGAAAATAGGGAAGTCCGCTGCACGGGAGCAGCCTTGCTCACCCGGCGCTACCTTGGGCGCGTTCCATACCCGACCGCACATGAAGATGAGCACCACCCCGTACCGGATCACCGATGGCAAGGGCTTCCGCCTGGCCGATCACGGCACGCGCATGGACGGCGACACGGAGAAAGATGAGCTGAAACGCTCCACGGAAGAGGACCGCGCGCGCATCGCGGAATTGCAGCCCAAGTTGTACGCCGAAGGCGAACGGTCGCTGCTGATCATCTTCCAGGCCATGGATGCGGCGGGCAAGGACAGCTGCATCGCGCATGTGTTGAGCGGCGTGAACCCGCAGGGTTGCCGGGTGTGGTCGTTCAAGGCCCCCAACAGCGAGGAGCTCGCGCACGATTTCCTCTGGCGCCACGCGAAGGCCGTGCCTGCGCGCGGCATGATCGGCGTACACAACCGCAGCCACTACGAGGAGGTGCTCGTCACCAAGGTGCATCCGAGCTTCATCGTGGGGCAGCGCATCCCCGGCATCCGTTCGGAGAAGGACATCACCGCGGCGTTCTGGAAGGAGCGCTACGCCAGCATCCGCGCGTTCGAGGAGCACCTGGTGCGGCAGGGGACCTGCATCCTGAAGTTCTACCTGCACGTGGGGCGCGATGAGCAGCGCAAACGGTTCCTCGAGCGGATCGAGGATCCCGTGAAGCGGTGGAAGTTCGGCCCCGACGACGTGAAGGAGCGCGCCCGTTGGGACGATTACATGCGCGCCTACGAGGAGGCCATCAGCGCCACGGCGAGCGAGCAGGTGCCCTGGTACGTGGTGCCTGCGGACAAGCAGTGGGAGACCCGCGCGATCGTGTGCCGCGTGGTGCGCGAACGGATGGAACAGCTGGATCCCCGCTTGCCGCAGCCGGACAAGGCCGAGGAACAGGCCATGCAGGAAGCCGCGAAGTCGCTGGCCGCGGAATGAGGGCCGTTGCGCTGTCCACCGCTCTGGTGCTCGTGCAGGCGGTCCGTGCGCAACACGTGACGGCGGTGCAGTCCAATGCCTGGGCCTCGCTGAACGTGCAGGTGCAGGTGGGCGATCGCTGGTGGGTGGTGCAAGAGGAGCAGTTCCGCCGCAGCAACGGTTTCGCGGACCCGATGCAGGCAGGCTTCCTGTTCGGCGTGGAGCACCGCAAGGGACCGTGGTCGCTGCAACCGGGCTATGCCTACTGGATCAACTATCCCTATGGCACCTTCCGCACCATCGCCACGCAGCGCGAGCACCGGTTCTGGTTGCAGGCGGCCTTCAAGCACGCCATCGGGTCCAGCGGACTGGAGCATCGCCTGCGGTTGGAGGACCGCCTGCTGGAGCGGTTCGCCGCCTCTTCGGAAGGGCCGCGTTCGCAAGGCTTCGTGCCGGTGTGGCGCCTGCGTTACCGGGCGCAGCTCACCGTGCCCTTGAACAAGAAGAAGGACGTGGCGGGGGAGCTCACGGGCGTGCTTGCCCAGGAGGTCTTCCTCCGCTTCGGGGATCCGGCGTTCGTGGGCGCGTTCGACCAGACGCGGAGCAGCGCGCAGCTCGCCTGGCGCTGTTCGGGCGCGGTGCGCGTGCTCGCAGGTTACCAGTTCCAGTACCTGGTCCGCGCCAATGGGGTGCAGCGCGAGGACGACCACACGTTCATCGCCGGCATCCAGTTGCGGTTCCCGCGGTCCGCGGGGCGATCGCCGGATCCCGCAGGCATGCCCCGTTGAATTTACTTTCGCGCATGTCCCGCACCAAACGCTGGCGCCTCCGCCCACCCGGTCGATCCCCACGCCATCACCGGCCTCGTGAACGACCGATGCCCGGTGGAGCTGGCGACGTTGCTGGTGCAGCGCGGCATCGCCACGCCGGAGGAGGCCAGCGCGTTCTTCCGGCCTGCCCTGGCCCGCTTGCACGATCCTTTCCTGATGAAGGACATGGACCGCGCGGTGGAGCGCATCGAACGCGCGCTCGGCGATCAGGAGCGCATCATGGTGTACGGCGATTACGACGTGGACGGCACCACCTCCGTGGCCTTGGTGTATGGGTTCCTGTCGCGCTTCACGGGGAACCTCGTGCATTACGTGCCGGACCGCTACGCGGAAGGCTACGGCATCTCCACCCTCGGCATCGACCGCGCGGCGGAACAAGGCGTGGGCCTGATCATCACGCTGGATTGCGGCATCAAGGCCGTGGACAAGGTGGCCTATGCGGCGGAGAAGGGCATCGACATGATCATCTGCGATCACCACCTGCCCGGCCCCACGCTGCCGCAGGCCGTGGCGGTGCTCGATCCCAAGCGCGCGGATTGCTCCTATCCCTTCAAGGAACTGAGCGGCTGCGGCGTCGGCTTCAAGCTGATGCAGGCCGTCGCCCAGCACAACGACATGGCCTTCGCGGACATCGAACACCTGCTGGACCTGGTGGCCGTGAGCATCGCCTGCGACATCGTGCCCATCAACGGCGAGAACCGCATCCTCACATACCACGGCCTGAAACGGTTGAACGAAGGGGTGGTGCGGCCGGGGATCAAGGCGATGCTGGGCATGTCCAACTTCGACCGCAAGCTCACCGTCACCGACCTCGTGTTCGTGCTCGGCCCGCGCATCAATGCGGCGGGCCGCATCGAGCATGGCCAGCAGGCGGTGGAGCTGTTGCTCAGCCACGACGAGAAGGAAGCGCAGAACATCGGCCTGCGCATCGACCGCAACAACACGCAGCGGCAGGACCTCGACAAGGAGATCACGCGCCAGGCCCTCGAACAGATCGAACTGGATGAAGTGCTGCGCGAGGCCTGGAGCACCGTGGTGTTCAACAGGGACTGGCACAAGGGCGTGATCGGCATCGTGGCCTCGCGCCTGATCGAAACGCACTACAAGCCCACGGTGGTGCTCACCGAAAGCAACGGCAAGGCCAGCGGCAGCGCGCGCAGCGTGAAAGGGTTCGACGTGCACGAGGCGATCGGCGCGTGCAGCGACCTGCTCGATCAGTTCGGCGGGCACATGTACGCGGCCGGCCTCACCATGCCGCTGGAGAACGTGGACGCCTTCCGCCGCCGCTTCGAACAGGTGGTGCGCGAACGCCTCGATGGCAGCATGCGCTCACCCGAGGAAGACGTGGACCTGGAGATCCCCCTCCACCGCATCGATGATCGGTTCGTGCGCGCCGTGCAGCACATGGCGCCGTTCGGCCCGCACAACATGCGTCCGGTGTTCCTCACCCGCAACGTGGTGGATGCCGGATGGGCGCGCGTGGTGGGCGAGGACCACCTGAAGCTCACGCTCCAGCATCCGGACGATCCGCGGCGGCGCCTGGATGCCATCGCCTTCCGCCAGGCGCACCACCTGGAGATGGTGAAGAGCGGCGAGCCGTTCAGCATGATCTATGTGGTGGAGGAGAACGAATGGCAGGGCCGCCGTTCGCTGCAACTGAACATCAAGGACATCAAGCCGGGCGTTACCGGCCTGTTGGAGAACGAGCCGCCGGCCGCAGCGGTCGCCGCACGATGATGGCCAACAGCACCGCCGACGATGAGCGCTTCATGCGACTCGCCTTGCAGGAGGCTGAACGCGCCTTCGCTGCGGACGAAGTGCCCATCGGCGCGGTGATCACGTGCCGCGGGCAGGTGATCGCGCGTGCGCACAACCTCACGGAACGGCTGACGGACGTCACCGCGCACGCCGAGATGCAGGCCATCACGGCCGCTGCTGCGCACATCGGTGGCAAGTACCTTCATGATTGCACCCTCTACGTCACCTTGGAGCCCTGCGTGATGTGCGCCGGGGCCCTGAACTGGGGCCACATTGGCCGCATCGTCTTCGGGGCGTTCGATGAAAAGGCAGGCTATCGCCGCGTGGGCGGCGTGCTCCTGCACCCGAAGACCCAGGTGACCGGGGGCGTGCTGGAACCGGCCTGCGCGGACCTGGTGAAGGCCTTCTTTCGGAAGAAGCGGGCGTTGTAGCATAGAGCGTATCTCAAAAATGCCCTTCGGGCTGCGCTCGGGTCTTTCACGCCCATGCTTCGTTGTCGGAAACCTCACAGAGCACCCGACTATGCTCGGTTCCGACGCCTCGCCTGGTCGTGAAATACCTCTCGCTCGCTTCCAAAAGCAATTTTGGGACACGCTCTACCCACTTCCCATTGGGATAGCTGGACCGGCCCTGGATCCGGGCTTACCTTTGCCGCATGAGCATGTATCCCGAAGAACTCGTCGCCCCGATGCGCGCCGACCTCACGCAGGTCGGTTTCACGGAGCTCAAGACGCCTGAGCAGGTGGACAAGGCGTTCAACCAGCCGGGCACGGTGCTGTGCGTGGTGAACAGTGTTTGCGGCTGCGCCGCCGGTGCCTGCCGCCCCGGTGTGAAGGCCTCCCTCACCGGCGAAAAGCGCCCGGCCCACCTCACCACGGTGTTCGCCGGCGTGGACACCGACGCGGTGTTGCAGGCCCGCAAGCACTTCCTGCCCTATCCGCCCAGCAGCCCCAGCATCGCCCTGTTCAAGGACGGGAAGCTGGTCCACTTCGTGGAGCGCCACCACATCGAGGGGCGCTCCGCTGCCATGATCGCCGAGCACCTGAAGATGGTGTTCGAGGAGTTCTGCTGAGCCATAGCGATCCAACCTCTTCGAACGGCTCCGGGATCTCCGGGGCTGTTCGCTTTTGTGGGGGGGAGCTGCTCTGCGGTTGATCCTGGTGGATGAGCCCGCCGAAGGGTGACTTCCCCAGCTTTCTTACGAAAAAGCCCCCCGATCGATCGGGGGGCTTTTGCTTCTCGTTCGATCGCGCTTACACCACGCCCTGGTCGAGCATGGCGTCGGCCACTTTCACGAAGCCGGCGATGTTGGCGCCCTTCACGTAGTTCACGTGCCGGCCTTCGGTGCCGTACTGCACGCAGGCCGCGTGGATGTTCTTCATGATCTTGTGGAGCTGGTGGTCCACCTCGTCGCGCGTCCAGCTGAGGCGCTGGCTGTTCTGGCTCATCTCCAGGCCGCTGGTAGCCACGCCACCAGCGTTGCTGGCCTTGCCTGGAGCGAAATACACCTTCGCGGCGTGGAAGGCCTCGATGGCTTCCGGCGTGCTCGGCATGTTGGCGCCTTCGGCCACGTACTTCACGCCTTTTTTGACCAGGTCCTTGGCGTTCTTGCCGTCCAGCTCGTTCTGCGTGGCGCAGGGCAGGGCCACGTCGCACTTGGTCACCACGTCCCACACGCGGACGCCCTTCTTGTAGGTGGCCCCTTTGAACTTCTTCACGTACTCTTCGATGCGGCCACGCTTCACGTTCTTCAGCTCCATCAGGAACGCGAGCTTGTCGCCGGTGATGCCCGCGGGATCATAAATGCTGCCGTCGCTGTCGCTGGCCGTCACCACTTTGGCGCCGAGCTGCGTGGCCTTTTCGATGGCGTACTGGGCCACGTTGCCGCTGCCGCTCACCGCCACCGTTTTGCCCTTGAAGCTCTCCTTGTTGCGCTTCATCATTTCCTCCGCGAAATACACGCAGCCATAGCCCGTGGCCTCCGGACGGATGAGCGAGCCGCCCCAGCTGCGGCCCTTGCCGGTGAGCACGCCCGTGAACTCGTTCGCGAGGCGCTTGTACTGGCCGAACAGAAAGCCGATCTCGCGGCCGCCCACGCCGATGTCACCGGCGGGCACGTCCGTGTCCGCGCCGATGTGGCGGTAGAGCTCGCTCATGAAGCTCTGGCAGAAGCGCATCACCTCGTTATCGCTCTTGCCTTTCGGGTCGAAGTCGCTGCCGCCCTTGCCGCCGCCCATGGGCAGCGTGGTGAGGCTGTTCTTGAAGATCTGCTCGAAGCCCAGGAACTTCAGGATGCTGAGGTTCACGCTCGGGTGGAAGCGCAGGCCGCCCTTGTAGGGCCCGATGGCGCTGTTGAACTCGACGCGGAAGCCGCGGTTCACCTGCGTGTTGCCCTTGTCATCGAGCCAGGGTATGCGGAAGATGATGGTACGCTCGGGTTCCACGATGCGTTCCAGGAGCATCTTGCCCTTGTACCGGGGGTTGTCCTCCATGAAGGGGATCACCACTTCGGCCACTTCGTGTACGGCCTGAAGGAATTCAGGCTCGCCACCGTTCCGGACCTTTACTTGTTGCATGAACGCGTCCACCGCTTTGGTGATCGCTGCCGTCGCTTTTGCCATCGCTCGGGTTTGGTTTTTGTGTGCGAAAAGTGCGCAAATGTAGAGGGGGTGCCCACAGCCGATGGACGTTCGGCACGGGTCGTGCGCACGCGTTCCCACACGCGGATCCGTGGTGGATGAAAAGAATTGATGGGGCGTTGGCGGAACGATCTCCTGCCAAGCACGCGCCCATGACCAGACGCCGGGACCTCAGCGCTTGTCCTCTTCGGTGATCACGCCCTGGCCGGCATAGCGGCCGCCCACGTACACGTTGATCCGCGCAAGCACACCGTTCTTATCGTAGGTGTAGGTCTTGCCGTCGTAGAGCACGCCGTTGCGGAACTGCCCCTGCTGCGTGATGCGGAGCTGCTTGTCGTAAAGCGTGTTGTAGCCGTTCTCGCGGAAGAGCACCGCGTTGGTCACTTCCTCTTCGGAGCGCGCCGGTGCGGGCTTCGCGGTGGCATCGGGCCGCGGCTCCTCCACGTTGTGCACCGGCTTCAGCCACTTGCTGTTGGCCTCGTTGATGACGCCGCCATTGAACCGGGCCACCTGTTGCAGGTCGCCGTTGGCGTAGTAGCGCTTCAGGGTGCCATCCTCCTTGCCGTCCTTGATGGTCACTTCCACTTCCAGCTGGCCGTTCTCGTGGTAGTATTTCTGCACGCCGTTGCGGGTGCCGTAGGCGTCGAACTGGAAATCCTGCGCGAGCTGGCCGTTCGGGTGCCATCGCTTGAAGGCGCCGGTGTTGCGGTCCAGGTCCCACGTGCCCTGTTCCTCCACCTTGCCGGTGGGGTAGAAGGTCCTGTAATCGCCCTTGGGGCGGCCCATGGCGTAGGTGATCTCGCTCATCACCTGGCCGTTCGGCCAGTAGCGGCGCCAGAGGCCGATGCGCTTGCTGTTCGTGTAGCGGCCTTCTTCCACCAATTGGCCGTCGGTGTACCCCGGACGGTCGGCGGCGGGCGCGATCACCTTCCACCAGCCCTGCTTGCGGCCGAGCTCGTCCAGCCGGTTCAGGGTGTCCACGGCCATGCCGTTGGCCTGCGCGGCGGCGGAACCGGCGAGCAACAGCAGGAGCGCGGCGGAAGCGGCGAGCAGGCGGGCGTGAAGAGGGGCCATCGCAGGAACGGTTCGTGTTCGCTCCCGCGAAACGCAGCCGGGCCCGGAAGGTTACACCCCCAGCTCGTGGCGCAGGTTCAGCATCATGTCATCCACCATGGTCCGCAGGTCGTATTGCGGCTTCCAGCCCCAGTCGGCGCGGGCGGCGCTGTCGTCCATGCTGCGCGGCCAGCTGTCGGCGATGGCCTGGCGGTGGTCCGGCGCGTAGCTCATCCGGAAGCCGGGCACGTGGCGGGCCACCTCGGCGGCGATCTCCTCCGGATCGAAGCTGAACCCGGCCAGGTTGTAGCTCGTGCGCTGCTTCACTTGCTCGGCGGGCGCTTCCATCAGCTCGATGGTGGCGCGGATGGCGTCGGGCATGTACATCATGGGCAGGGTGGTCTTCGGCCCCAGGAAGCTCGTGTAGCTGCCGTGCTTGAGCGCCTCGTGGAAGATGTGTACGGCGTAGTCCGTGGTGCCGCCGCCGGGCGCGCTCTTCCAGCCGATGAGGCCGGGATAGCGGATGCTGCGCACGTCCACGCCGTAGCGCTTGTGGTAGTAGTGGCACCACTGCTCGCCGGCCTGCTTGCTGATGCCGTATACCGTGGTGGGTTCGGCGATGGTGTGCTGCGGCGTGCCGTCCTTCGGCGTGGTGGGGCCGAACACCGCGATGCTGCTGGGCCAATAGACCTTCTGGAGCCTGCCTTCGCGCGCCAGTTCCAGCACGATGAAGAGGCTCTCCATGTTCAGCTTCCAGGCGAAGGCAGGGTCCTTCTCGGCGGTGGCGCTCAGCAGGGCGGCCAGCAGGTACACCTCGGTGATGCCATGCTTGTCGATGATGCGTTCGATGCCGCGGCGGTCCATGGCATCCACCATGGCGAAGGGGCCGTCCTGCTTCACCTGCGGTTCCTTGATGTCGCTGGCCACCACGTTGTCGTTGCCGGAACGGGCGCGCAGGCCCTCAACGAGCTCGGTGCCGATCTGACCCGAACTGCCGATCACCAGGATCTTCTTCTCGCTCATCGTCAATGATTGGGGCGCCAAAGCTATGCGTCGGGTGCAAGGCAGACGGAACGATGCCTATCCCGTGATCGGTGAGGAGCGCATGGCCGGTACCAGGTTGCTGGAGCCCATATCCGGGCGTGGGGCCTCCGTACCTTTGAACGATGGATCCGCACGGCATCCGCAGCCCGGAAGAGCTCCGTGCCTGGCTGGAAACTCGAGGGTGCGCCGCCATCTACCTTCGTTGGAGCATGACCCCGCGAGCAGGCGTGCAATTGGCGCTGGTGCTGCTGCTCATCGGTTGTGGCGGTTGGCAGCGACTACCGGCTTACCCAGCTTATTTCAAAGGGGAATTCGTTCCCGATCCGCGGATCAGGCAAGGTGGTTTCTATTGCGTTTGGGATTCTACCGTGGATCATTCTACAGGTGAACGATCGGTCGAATATGAGGTCAGCATCAGTTACTTCTATGCTGATGGTGCCGTGTTCGCAGATGCCGTGTCCGGCCTACCTACAATGGATGCCCTTGCTGCTTTCCACAAGGCTCGGACATTCCTGGATTCCGAGCATGGGCAGCGGTCTTCAAAGGAGTATGGCTCATACTGGGGCTTGTACACCGTACGAGGTGATACGCTCGATCACGAGTGGTTCTTCCCTATCAATGGTGAGCATCGTGCGGTGCATTCGTTGTACCTGATCCAAAGCGATGGGTCGCTGAGGTTATTGGGAGAGGGTGGGATCCATCGGTCATGGCCTTATCCGAAGCCCAAGCTGACCTTCGTGGAGGCAGGCAAGGTTCGATACTTCCAGTCCACGGACTGGGTACCGGATCCCACCGAGTTCCTGGTCCGGAACGAACGGTTCGTACGGCAGCAGTTACGCGGGATCAAGCCCCCGCCACATCACCCCTCCTTACCTTAGCGTCAATGGATCCGCACCGCCTCCGCAACCTTCGCAGTCCGGAAGAGCTCCGTGCGCGGCTGGCGCGCGAGGATGTGCCCCGCACCACCCTCAGTTTCTACCGCTATGTGCGGCTGCGCGACGTCGATGCACTTCGCCATGCGCTGTACGCCGAATGGGAAGCCTTGGGCGTGCTGGGCCGGATCTATGTTTCGCAGGAAGGCATCAATGCGCAAGTGAGCGTGCCCACGGCCAACCTCGATGCTTTCCGCGCCAACCTCGACAGCCGTGAAGCCTTCCGCGACGTGCCGTGGAAGATCGCTGTTGCCGATGATGGCCGGAGCTTCCTCAAACTCATCATCAAGGCCAAGCGGAAGATCGTGGCCGACGGCCTCGCCGACGATGCCTTCGACGTGACCAACGTGGGCACTCACCTTGACGCGAAGACCTTCAACCGCAAGATAGACGAAGGCGCGCTGGTGATCGACATGCGCAACAACTACGAATGCCTCATCGGGCATTTCGAAGGCGCCTACCTGCCGAAAGCGGATACGTTCCGGGGGGCGATCGAGGAGGTGGTGGATATGCTGCGGCAGAAGGAGGTGAATGGTGAATGGGAGATGGTGAATGGGGCCGACGCGCTGATCTCTGGGGCTGGTACCTGTACCAGCGACCCACCGGGTCGCCCTTCGTCGGATGCCCCCGAGATCCTATTGTACTGCACCGGCGGCATCCGCTGCGAAAAGGCCAGCGCCTACCTAAAGCACCACGGCTTCACCAACGTGGCGCAGCTGCATGGCGGCATCATCGACTACGCCCGGCAACTGAAGGCTGAAGGGCTGGAGAGCAGATACCTCGGCCAGAACTTCGTGTTCGATGAACGCCTTGCCGAGCGCATCACCGACCACGTGGTGAGCACCTGCATGCAGTGCGGCACACCGAGCGACCGCATCAGCAACTGCCACGAGGCCACGTGCAACATGCTGCTGGTGCAGTGCGAAGCCTGCGCCGCGAAGTACGCCGACTGCTGCTCGCCCTCGTGCCGCAAGATCCACCAACTGCCCATCGACGTGCAGCGCGCGTGGCGCAAGGGCCGTAGCACGCGCAGCACCAAGACCAAGGCCATCAACGATCCCGAAGCCTTGCGGAAGCGCATCCGCGAAGAGGAGGAATTGCTGGCCGTGAACGGCACTCTACACACTTCGGTGGCCGAAGCGTATTCGCGAAGGCCACTTGAACTGACAAAGCTCAATTCGGATGCAGTGCACGTGTCCGAAATTTCACGCCACGATCACACTCCATCGCCTTCGCACGGGCGGATGATCTCGAACGCGGATCTCTCTCATAGCCACAGCACGGGCGGACGATCGTCCGCCCCGACAACGACTTGAACAATGCCAATCTATCACCAGCTCGGCAACATCCCGCACAAGCGGCACACCATCCACCAAAGCCCGGAAGGGAAGCACTATTACGAGCAGCTCTTCGGCACCATCGGCTTCGATGGCATGAGCAGCCTGCTCTACCACGTGCATCGCCCCACGCAGGTGAGCCGGATCGTGGGCAGCCGCGACGTGCAGCCCAAGATCGCGCTCGAAAAGAACATGCGCTCGCTGCGGCTGCATGGCTTCAACGTACAGCCCGAGGCCGACCATCTCGAGGCTCGCAAGCCCATCCTCGTCAACAACGACGTCGCCATCATCCTCGCCGCGCCCACGGCGCAGAAGGTGGAGTACTTCTACAAGAACGCCGACTGCGACGAGATGATCTTCATCCACAAGGGCAGCGGCACGCTCAAGACCCTGCTGGGCAACATCCCCTTCGGCTACGGCGACTACCTCATGATCCCGCGCGGCATGATCTACCAGCTGGAGTTCGACAGCGCCGACAACCGCCACTTCATGGTCGAAAGCCACCGGCCCATGTACACGCCCAAGCGCTACCGCAACTGGTTCGGGCAACTGCTGGAGCACAGCCCCTACTGCGAGCGCGACATCCGCCGTCCGCAGAACCTGGAAACGCACGATCAGAAAGGTGACTTCCGCATGCTGATCAAGAAGCAGGGCATGCTGCACGAGCTGATCTACGCCACACACCCCTTCGATGTGGTGGGTTGGGACGGCTACAACTACCCCTATGCCTTCAGCATCCACGACTTCGAGCCCATCACCGGCCGCGTACACCAACCGCCGCCCGTGCACCAGACCTTCGAGACCGACGCCTTCGTGGTGTGCAGCTTTTGCCCGCGCCTCTATGACTACCACCCGCAGAGCATCCCGGCGCCGTACAACCACAGCAACATCGACAGCGACGAAGTGCTCTACTACGTCGATGGCGACTTCATGAGCCGCAACGACATCGGCCCCGGCCACATCAGCCTGCACCCCGCGGGCATCCCCCACGGCCCGCACCCCGGGGCCATGGAACGCAGCATCGGCAAGACCCAGACCGATGAACTCGCCGTGATGGTGGACACCTTCAAGCCGCTGATGGTGACCGAAGAGGCGCTGAAGATCGACGACGGGAAGTATTGGAACTCGTGGGTGGAGTGAGTTTGTTACCCTGAGTTTGTCGAAGGATTGGGGATCCCCCATCATTGCGACAAGGCCCGCCACACCGTGAACCGCACCAGACTTTTTCATCCGGGCTGAAAAAGCGGCCAACGGTTTTTAAATTTGTGCCCGATTTCTTAAAAAGGCGGGGGCGCTTTTTAAAGCGGTCGCATAACTTCCTTACAATGAAGTCCTTTAGGGCTGGCCGAGCCACACCTAACACCCTCGGCTACAAGGCCTTCCATCCAGAGCTGATTAACCGGCCTTTCCGGCTGGACGACATGGAGTTATAGGGGCTCTTGGAGCAGGCCACGCTGAAACTGGGGGAACTGAACGCCTTTGGGGAGCTTGTACCCAACATCGCGCACTTCATCCGGATGCACGTGTACAAGGAGGCCATGGTCAGCAGCAAGATCGAGGGTACACAGACCAACATGGAGGAGGCGCTCCTCGACGAGCGTGCCATTTCCCCGGAACGCCGGGATGATCGCCGCGAGGTGAACAACTACGTGAACGCCATGCAGCATTGCTTGGCGAACATGCACAACCTGCCCCTGTCTTCACGGATGCTTCGCGAGGCCCATGGCACACTGCTTCAAGGTGTACGCGGCGAACACAAGATGCCGGGCGAGTTCCGCCACAGCCAGAACTGGATCGGTGGGGCGAGCCTGGCCGATGCCGCCTTCATTCCTCCGATCTGGGAAGAGGTGGGCCCCTTGATGAGCGATCTGGAGAACGTCTTCCATAACGACCGCACCGGCCTGCCCCACGTGCTCAAGGCCGCGTTGGCGCACTACCAGTTCGAGACCATCCACCCCTTCCTCGATGGCAACGGCCGCATCGGCCGCTTGATGATCACGCTCTACTTCGTACACGCTGGTGTGCTGAAGCAGCCTGTGCTCTACCTGTCCGACTTCTTCGAGCGCAACCGCAGCGCCTACTACGACAACCTCACGCGGGTGCGCAGCCAGAACGACATCCGGCAATGGTTCCGCTTCTTCCTCGTGGGCGTGATCGAAACAGCGAACAAGGCCACCAACGGCCTGCGCGAGATCCTGCGCTTGAAACAGGAGTGCCTCGATGTGCGGATCCCGCGTATCGGCCGGCAGACCCAAGCCGCACCAAAACTGTTGAACCACCTGTTCCAGCAACCGATCGTGTGGGCCGAAGAAGTGATGAAGGCCACCGGCCAAAGTTCTCCCTCCGCCTACAAGATCATGAGCGACTTCGAGCGCATCGGCATCCTGCGCGAGATCACCGGCAACAAGTGGGGGCGCATCTATCGGTTCGAGGAGTACTTCAAGGTGTTCGAGTGAGGAGCGTGCGCATGAGTCAGGGGTGCCCCGGCTGCATTTGGCCGAAGGGCACGCCCCAATGACCTCCATCACCTACACGCTGGGGAAATGACCGAACTTTGACGCTCCAACGACCCCGACGCCTATGGCCATCGAAAGCGCAACCCCCGACCTGAAGAAAGTGGTGGCAGGTGCCGCCGACTTCCTGCCCCTGCTCGGCACCGACTACGTGGAACTGTACGTCGGAAATGCCAAGCAAGCCGCCCATTTCTACAAGAGCGCCTTCGGCTTCCAGAGCCTCGCCTATGCAGGGCTGGAGACCGGCGTGAAGGACCGCACCAGCTACGTGGTGGTGCAGGACAAGATTCGCCTCGTGCTGACCACACCGCTGACGAAGGACCACCCGATCAACGAGCACCTGCGCCTGCACGGCGACGGCGTGAAGGAGATCGCCCTGTGGGTGGACGATGCCCGCAAGGCGTTCGAGGAAACGACCAAGCGCGGTGCGATGCCCTACTTCGAGCCCCGCGTGGAGAAGGACGAGCACGGTGAGGTGGTGAAGAGCGGCATCAAGCTGTATGGCGACACGGTACACGTGTTCGTGGAGCGCAAGAACTACCACGGTACCTTCCTGCCCGGCTACAAGCCGTGGAAGAGCGCCTACAACCCGCCCACGGCTGGTCTGAAATACGTGGACCACATGGTGGCCAACGTGGGCTGGAACGAGATGGACCCATGGGTGAAGTTCTATGAGGAGGTGATGGGCTTCGCCAACGTGCTGGGCTTCGATGACAAGGACATCAGCACCGAGTATAGCGCCTTGATGAGCAAGGTGATGAGCAACGGCAACGGCCGCATCAAGTTCCCGATCAACGAACCGGCCGAGGGCAAGAAGAAGAGCCAGGTGGAGGAATATCTGGATTTCTACAACGGCCCCGGCGTGCAGCATTTGGCGATCGCCACGGACGACATCGTGAAGACCGTGCGTGAGCTGATGAGCCGCGGCGTGGAGTTCCTGAAGGTGCCTTCCACCTACTACGAAGGCCTGCTGGAGCGCGTGGGGCCGATCGAGGAGGACCTTGGCCCGTTGAGCGAGCTGGGCATCCTCGTGGACCGCGACGATGAGGGCTACCTGCTGCAACTCTTCACCAAGCCGTTGCAGGACCGGCCGACGCTGTTCGTCGAGATTATCCAGCGCAAGGGCGCGAAGAGCTTCGGCAAAGGCAACTTCAAGGCGCTGTTCGAGGCGATCGAGCGGGAGCAGGAGGCACGAGGGACGCTCTGAGCGATCCATACGCGATATGGAAGAGGGGTGCTCAGTGGGGCACCCCTTCTTCTGTCCCATGGTCCTGTATGCTCCGTGGCGAATGGCGTGTTGCCACGCGTGATCACCTGCGCCGCTTCGGCGGGAAGATTCGTTGGAGGAACCCCTTCTTCGGTCGGTCCGGCACGGGATCCTTCACCGTGGGTGTGCGCTCCTTCGATTTTTCGCTCTTGAAGAGGCCTTCGAGGAGCCGTTCCACGCCGCCATCGCTCTGCCGTTCCGGGCAGTCGGTGTCCACTTCGAACTCGGCGGTCCAATCGAAGGGCCGCAGGTATTTGCCGCGCAGCGCTGGCGACCGTTCGATCGCGGCCACCGTGCCCCCAACGATTGGCAGGGCGAGCGAACCACCGGTACCCAGGCTGCTCACGAAATGCATCTCCGGATCGCGCGCGCCCACCCATGTGCCGATGACGAGCCCGGGCGTGTAGCCCACGAACCATGCGTCGCTGAAATCCTGCGAGGTGCCGGTCTTGCCCGCGAACGGGCTGCGCACGCCGTACACCGAGCGCAGCTTGGCCCCCGTGCCGTCGAGCACTGCGCGTTGCAGCATGGTGGTGATGGTAGCCGCCACTTCAGGCGGCAGGGCCTGGCTGGTGCGCGCGGGCTTCGCCTGGTAGAGGACCTTCCCCTGCGCATCGGTGATGCGGTCGATGAGCTGCTGCTGCGTCACGCGTCCGCGCATCGCGAACGCACCGTAGGCGCGCACGATCTCTTTCAGCGAAATGTCGGCGGCACCAAGGGCCAGTGCGGGCTTCGCGATGTTGTCCTCCGGCAGTCCGAGCGCGCGGAACACCTGGCGGATGGTGTCCTGGCCCGTGCGGAAATAGAGGTCCACGGTGGGCAGGTTCATCGAGTGCGCGAGCGCGTACCACATGGCCACGTGGCCGCCGCTGGTGTCGTTGTCGAAGTTGCTCGGCGACCAGTTGTCGTATGCGGCGTAGATCTTCTTCCCGTTGTCGAGGTAGGTGCACGGGCCGAGCCCGGTCCCCACCCCGGCGGCATAAATCACGGGTTTGATGGTGCTGGCGATGGGCCGGTGCGTCTCCACCAGGTCGAAGGGGAGCAGCCGGTGGTCGTTGCCGCCCACCCAGGCCCGCACGCGTCCGGTGCCGGGTTCCATCATCAGCACGGCGGCGTTCAGCAGGCGGTGGTAGTGCCAGAGGCTGTCGCGGTAGCTCAGCGTGTCGGCCTTGGCATCGTCCCAGCGGAACACTTCGCGCACGGCGCGCCTGTTGCGGTCCCAGGCTTTCGTGGCCCTGCGTCCCATGCGCTTCTCCCATGCCGCGCGGGCCTTCCGGCCGCGCAGCTCCTGGTCCAGCTTGGGCTGCATCCGCGCCAGCTGCGCTTTCATGGAGCGCAAGGCCACCTGTTGCAATGCCGTGTCCAGCGTGGTGTGGATGCGCAGGCCGTCCTTCTCGATGTCATAGCGGTGCCCGCCCTTCCGCCCGGCGAGGCTGTCCAGGATGGCGCGGGCGTCCTTCTCCACGCGCGCTGCGAAATAGCCGTACGCATCGAGCGCGTCCACGCCCATGTAGCGTACGCGCAACGGCCGTTGCTGGAGGTCGTTCTTCGCGGCCTCGGTGAGGTACCCGCGCGTGGCCATGAGCGCAAGCACCTGATCGCGGCGGCCCTTGGCCGCTTCCGGGTTCAGGCGTGGATTGTAGGTGGTGTTCGCCTTCAGCATGCCCACCAGCACCGCGCTTTCCTCGGGCGCGAGGTTCCGCGTGGCCTTGCTGAAGTAGCGCTGTGCCGCGGCCTCCACGCCGTACATGTTCTCGCCGAAAGGCACCGAGTTGAAGTAGAGCGTGAGCACGTCCTCCTTGGTGTACACGCGCTCCAATCGCTGGGCCACCAGCGCTTCCTTGATCTTGTTCACCGGCACGGTGAGCAGGCCGTGGCGCTCGCGGCCGTAGAGGTTCTTGATGATTTGCTGCGAGATGGTGCTGCCGCCGCCACCGCTGCGGTCGCGGCCGATGATGGTGCGGAAGAACACGCGCGCGTAGCTCCAGGCGTCCACGCCCTCGTGGGTGAAGAAGCGCTGGTCCTCGGTGGCGACGAGCGCCTCGATCAGGTGCTTCGGCAGGTCGGCATAGCGGACGTTGGTGCGGTCCTTCGCGAACACCTTGCCGATGAGGGCGCCGTCCTGCGCCAGGATCAACGTGGCCTCTTCGCTTTTGAGGTCCGCAAGCTCGGCTTCCGTGGGGAGCTTGCCGAACACGTCGTTGCGGACCAGGGCGATCAGCACCATGATGCCCACGACGAGCGCTGAGAGGCCGATGAGCACCGCCTTCAGCAGAACGTTCCTGCCGGAGGAGGTGCCTTTTTTCTTCTTTTTCTGTTGCTTCTTCTTGGCCATGCCCTACGATAACGCGCAACCTGCGGTGAAAGTGGATCCGGTACGGTGCCGCTCCTGCAGGAGGTGGGAAAGGTCAGCGGCCCAAGGCGAAGGAGCGGATGGAGCGCGCTTTTGATCCTCAGCTCTCGGCTCTTTCTTCATCGTCCGGTCCCAGCATCCATTCCTGGTAGAGCAGGTCCTTCTCGTACGGGTAGCGGCTGAGGTGGATCGCCTTCACGCGCTCATACAGCAGCTTCCGCAGCGCGTCGATGTTCTCCTTCCGTGCGGCGCTGATGAAGATGCATTCCTCGCCGTGCATGCGCGCCATCCAGGTGTGCTCCAGTTCCGCCAGGGTGTATTGGTCCTCGCGCTTCGGCGCGAGGTCGTGCGGATCGTGCGGCGCGGGGGTGTAGGCGTCGATCTTGTTGAACACCACGATGGTGGGCTTGCCGCCCGCGCCGATCTCGTTCAGCGTGTTCCGCACCGTGGCGAACTGCTCCTCGAAGTTGTGGTGGCTGATGTCCACCACGTGCAGCAGGAGGTCGGCCTCGCGCGTTTCGTCGAGCGTGCTCTTGAAGCTCTCGATCAGCTGGTGCGGCAGCTTGCGGATGAAGCCCACCGTGTCGCTCAGCAGGAAGGGCAGGTTGCCCAGCACCACCTTGCGCACCGTGGTGTCCAGCGTGGCGAAGAGCTTGTTCTCGGCGAACACGTCGCTCTTGCTCAGCAGGTTCATCAGCGTGCTCTTGCCCACGTTGGTGTAGCCCACCAGCGCCACGCGGGTGAGCTTGCCGCGGTTGCTGCGCTGGATCGCTTTCTGGCGGTCGATGTCGCGGAGCTGCGCCTTCAGCAGGGCGATGCGGTCGCGCACGAGGCGGCGGTCCGTCTCGATCTCCTTCTCGCCCGCGCCGCCGCGCGTGCCGGTGCCGCCGCGCTGCCGTTCCAGGTGCGTCCACAGTTTGGTGAGGCGCGGCAGCATGTATTCGTATTGCGCCAGCTCCACCTGCGTCTTGGCGTGCGCGGTGCGCGCGCGGCCGGCGAAGATGTCCAGGATCAGTCGTGGCCGGTCGAGCACGGGACAGGCCAGCTCCTTCTCGATGTTGCGCTGCTGGGCGGGCGTGAGCTCGTCGTCGAAGATCACGCAGCAGCCGGGGCCCTGCTGTTCCAGCCAGGCCTTCACCTCGGCCATCTTGCCGCTGCCGATGTAGGTGCGGCCGTCGGGCCGGTGCAGGCGCTGGGTCCAGCGCTTCAGCGCGGTGATGCCCGCGGTCATCGCCAGGAACTCGAGCTCGTCGAGGTATTCCTTCACCTGCGTGGCGTCCTGCTCGTCGGTGATGAGGCCGATGAGCACGGCCGTTTCGGCCTTCTCCTTGGTGTCCAGCGCCTCGATCATCCCTTCTTGCGGAGCGTGAGCACGTGCTCCACCACATCCTTCACCTGGCCGGGGTCGAGGATCTTGCCATAGGCCATCATGGCGCCGCGCCCGTTGGTCACCACCGCCGTCACTTCATCGGCGGGAAGGGCGCTCGTGGTGAGGTCCTTCGCGCCGTTGAGGCCGAGGTCGCCGGCGCGGCCATGGCACATGGCGCATTGCGAGTTGAAGATCGACTTCCCCCGTGGAGGGTTGCGGCTCCTTTTCGGCCGCTGCGGATCCCGCAGGACCGCAGGCGCTCAACAGCAGCGCGGCCACAGCAAGGGTCTGGGCCGTTCGCATCACAGCCATCCGCGGCTCGCGTTCAGTTCGTTGGTGGGCCAGGGCGTAGCCCAGAGGAAGAGCACCAGCGCGATGAGGTAGAAGACCGCGATGCGCAGCTGCTTGCCGCGTTCCGTGGTGGCCCGCTTGCTGAGGCTGCGGCCGATCGTGACCAGCGCGATGCCGATGATCATGGTGCCGATGTGCTCGTAGCGCCAGAATCGGAACTGGTCCTGGTCGGGGAACTGCTGGGCCATTCCCTTGAACCGCATGCCGTAGAGGATGAGGCCCACGAGCAACTGCACGTGGCAGACCACCATGGCGATGATGGCCATGCTGCGCTCCCAGGTGAGGATGGGGGTGCGGCGCAGGTAGCCCGCAAGGGCCGAGAGGCCGGCCACGGCCACGAACAGCAGCACGCCCCAGCGGAGCAGGCTGTGGAAGAACTCGATGACGGAGGAGATGTCGTTCATGGCGGGATGTCAGGTATGCAAAAGTATGCGGCGGCCCTGTGCCACGTAGAGGAGCGGATCCGCCGCCGATCGTTCATTTCATCGCGCTCCCGGTCGTGATCGCCCTCTTCCGGCGCGGTTACCTTCGTCGCCGCCATCGTGGCCGCGCCCGTGAACGAGCTTCCTCCCCTGCTGGACCATGCGCTGAACGCGGCCTTCGCCGCCGGGTCGGCGATCATGGCCGTGTATGGGAACGGTCCCACGGTGCGGCACAAGGCCGATAACAGCCCGGTGACGGAGGCCGACCTGGACGCCGATGCCGCCATCCGCCGCGCCCTGCTGCCCACGGCCCTGCCCGTGCTGAGCGAGGAAGGGGAGACCGTCCCGGTGGCCGAACGCCAGGCCTGGACCCGCTACTGGCTGGTGGATCCGCTGGACGGCACCAAGGAGTTCGTGAAGCGCAACGGGGAGTTCACGGTGAACATCGCGCTGATGGAGCGGGACGGCCTGCCGATGTCATCGCTCGGCACCTCCACGCCCCTCGCCGGAGTGCTCTATGCGCCCGTGGCGGACGTGCTCTACTTCGCCTGGAACGGCGGTGGCGCCTACCGTTTGCGGGAAGGCCGAACCTTCGCGGGGCGGCCGGCGTATGAACTCGCCGCGCTCGGTGAGCGCCTGCCGATGACCGACGACCGTTCCGTGTACACCATCGCGACCAGCCGCAGCCACCTGTCCCCGGACACGGAGGCCTTCATCCGCCGCAAGCGGGAAGAGCACGGCCAGGTGGCGCGGGTGGACGTGGGCAGCGCACTCAAGATCTGCCTGGTGGCGGAGGGCACGGCGGACGTTTATCCGCGGTATGCGCCCACGATGGAATGGGACACGGCGGCCGGCCATGCGATCGCGCTGGAGGCCGGCAAGGACCTGGTGGATGTGACCACCGGCGAGCGCATGCGTTACAACAAACAAGAACTGATGAACCAATGGTTCATCGTTGAATAGCGAACGGACCACACACGCAAAAGCATGGCGAAGAAGAAAGTGAGCGCAGGCAAGGCGGGCAAGGGACGGAAGGTGGCCTTGATCACCGGTGTCACCGGCCAGGACGGGGCGTACCTCAGCGAGCTCCTGCTCAAGAAGGGCTATGAGGTGCATGGCGTCAAGCGCCGCAGCTCCCTGTTCAACACGGACCGCATCGATCACCTCTACCATGACATGCACGAGAAGGGCCGCCCCTTCCACCTGCATTACGGTGACCTCACCGACAGCGTGAACTGCCTGCGCCTGGTGCAGCAGATCCAGCCGGACGAGATCTACAACCTCGCCGCCATGAGCCACGTGCACGTGAGCTTCGAGATGCCCGAGTACACGGCCAACGCCGACGGCATCGGCACGCTGCGCTTCCTGGAAGCCATCCGCATCCTGGGCTTGGAAAAGAAGACCAAGTTCTACCAGGCCTCCACCTCCGAGCTGTACGGCGGTGTCCGCCCGCACGCGCAGAACGAGGAGACGCCGTTCCACCCGCGCAGCCCTTACGGCGTGGCCAAGCTGTACGGCTTCTGGATCACCAAGAACTACCGCGAGAGCTACGGCATCTTCGCCTGCAACGGCATCCTCTTCAACCACGAGAGCCCGCTGCGCGGTGAGACGTTCGTGACCCGCAAGATCACGCGCGCCGCGGCCAAGATCAAGCTGGGCCTGCAGGACACGCTCTTCCTGGGCAACCTCGACGCCAAGCGCGACTGGGGCCACGCCAAGGACTACGTGGAAGGCATGTGGCTGATGCTGCAAGCGAAGAAGCCCGATGATTACGTGCTCGCTACCGGCAAGACGTACACCGTGCGCCATTTCGTTGACCTGGCCTTCGCGGAAGCGGGTATCAAGCTCGAATGGAAGGGCAAGGGCGCGAACGAGAAGGGCTGCGACAAGAAGACCGGCAAGGTGCTCGTGGCCATCGATCCCCGCTACTACCGCCCCGCCGAGGTGGACCACCTGGAAGGCGACCCGAGCAAGGCCATGCGCGAGCTGGGCTGGAAGCACAAGTACGACCTGAAGGCCCTGGTGAAGGAGATGATGGCGAGCGACCTGGAGCTCTTCCAGCGCGACGTGTACCTGAAGAAGGGCGGTCACAAGATCCTGCACGAAGAAGAGTAGGCCGTTACATGTTGACGTGTTGGCGGGTTGCGTGTTGAACGTGCTCCCAACGCGTAACACGTAACTCCCCAACACGCAACGCATCCATGAACAAGAGCGACAAGATCTACGTGGCGGGCCACCGCGGCATGGTGGGCAGCGCCATCGTGCGCAAGCTGCACAAGGAAGGCTACGGCAACACCGTCACCCGCACGCACAGCGAAATGGACCTTACCAGCCAGGCGGCGGTGAAGGACTTCTTCCGCAGCGAGCAGCCGGACGTGGTGGTGCTGGCCGCGGCCAAGGTGGGCGGCATCCACGCCAACAACGTGTTCCGCGCGCAGTTTCTCTATGAGAACCTGATGATCCAGAACAACGTGATCCACAGCGCCTACGAGCAGGGCGTGAAGAAGCTGTTGTTCCTCGGCTCATCCTGCATCTATCCGAAGCTGGCCCCGCAGCCGCTGAAGGAGGAAAGCCTGCTCACCGGCCTGCTGGAGCAGACCAACGAGCCCTACGCCATCGCCAAGATCGCGGGCATCAAGATGGCCGAGAGCTACCGGCGGCAGTACGGCGTGAACTACATCAGCGCCATGCCCACCAACCTCTACGGGCCCAACGACAACTACGATCTCAACAACAGCCACGTGCTGCCCGCGCTCATCCGCAAGTTCCACACGGCGAAGGTGACCGGTGCCAGGCACGTAGAGGTCTGGGGCACGGGCTCGCCCAAGCGCGAGTTCCTGCACGTGGACGACCTGGCCGACGCCTGCTTCTTCCTGCTGAACAACTACGATCAGGAGCTCTTCGTGAACATCGGTACGGGCGAGGACCTCTCGATCAAGGATCTGGCGGAAATGATCAAGGACATCGTGGGCTTCGAGGGCGAGCTGAAATGGGACGCCACCAAGCCCGACGGAACGCCCCGCAAGCTGATGGACGTCTCGCGCCTGCACGACATGGGCTGGAAGCACCGCATCGGCCTGCGCGAGGGCATCACCAGCGTGTACGCGGAATTCGCGAAGAGCGAGCTGGCGAAAGCCTGACCCTGCGGAACCACATCCGAGGCCCGGCCCCTGCGCTTATCGAAGGGAGCCGGGCCTCGTTCGTAAGGAGCACACGCGGGCCGCGCCACTTCTCTACCTTCGGCCACCTCGTTGCACTCGGATGGCCGGTCGCCTGCGCTTCTCGTTCCTGTTGCCCGCCTGGGCGAGCCTGCTCGGCCTGTTCGCGCAGCAGAACGACATCCCCCTCGACCGCGATGTCTACTTCGGCATCGACCGCAACGGGGCGAAGAAGGGCAGCACCATGCACACCGGCCTGCGGCCCCTCATCCAAAGCCGCGCGGAGCTGGACCGCGTGATGGGCTATGCGCCCGACAGTTCCCGCCAGTACTACTGGTTCACCGACAAGCTGCTGAAGTCGCACCTGGTGGACATCCGCGACGGCGGCTTCCGCGTGACGCTGGATCCGTTGCTCGACTTCATGGCGGGCCAGGACCTGCGCAACGACACGGCCCACGACCATACGCACGACATGTCCCACAACGGACGCGGGTTCTGGATCACCGGCGACCTCGGCCCCACGGTCTCGTTCCAAACGGCCTTCCGGGAAAGCCAGGCCGTGCTGCCGGACTACCTCTATCGCTATGCGCAGGCCCGTGGCGTGGTGCCGGGGCAGGGGCGCGTGAAGCTCTTCCACGAGCGCGGCCTGGACTTCTCTTGGGCCACGGCCAACCTCAGCTGGTCCCCCCGGTCGTGGCTGAACGCGCAGGTGGGGCAGGGGCGCCATTTCGTGGGCAACGGCTACCGTTCGATGCTGCTGAGCGACAATGCCGGCACGTATCCCTATGTGAAGCTCAGCGCGCTCACCGTGAACAAGAAGCTCCAGTACACGGTGATCCATGCGAAGCTGCAGATGTACGGGGAGGCCAACCGCCTGCCCACCGGCAACGCGGGCGAATCGCTCTACTACTGGAAACGCGCCTCGTTCCACCACCTCAGCATGGACCTGGGGCCCTTGCAGGTGGCCTTGTTCGAGGCCACGCTCTGGAACAACATCGACAGCACGGGCGTGCGCCCCTATGACGCGATGGAGCTGAACCCCGTGATCGGCTTGAACACGCTGGTACACGGCTTCGGCGGGAAGAACAAGCAGTTGATCGGGCTCGACGTGAAGGGGAGGGTGGCCGACGGGCTCATCCTCTATGGCCAATACGCGCTGGACGACCCGGCCAAAAGCCGCTATGCCTGGCAGCTCGGCGGGCAATGGTTCGGGCGCATCGGCAAGCGCGACGTGCACCTGCTGCTGGAATACGACCACGCCACGCCCTTCGCCTACACTACCAACGATGCCCGCATGAACTACGTGCATGCCGGCCAGCCGCTGGCCGGTCCGCTGGGCGCGGCCTATTCCGAGGCCATCGCCCTGGTGGACGTGGACCTGGGCGCCCGCTTCTGGTTCAAGGGCCAGGTGGGCCTTGCCGGCCGATCCATGGACACGCTGTCCACCTCGCGCGTCGGCAATGACCTCTTCCTGAACGACCTGTCCGCAGGGAGCACCACGCTGGACCTGACGCAGCGCCGCACCTGGATCGATGTGAGCTTCGCCTACCGCATGAACCCGCACACCAACCTGCGGCTGATGCTGGGCTATACCTCCCGCTCCCTTTCCACCGGCGTGGTCGGCCAGCCGGCCTCGGACGTGATCTATGTGACGCTTCGCACGGGCCTCTTCAACCGCTATTACGATCTTTGAACGGCGCGATGGGCAAGGAAAGCATCTACACGGTCCTGCTGGGTTCGCTCACCGCCTTTGTGGTCGTGCTCTTCACCATGCCCAGCCTGATCAAGGTGGCGCGGATGAAGCACCTGGTGGACGAGCCCTCCGAGGAACGGAAGCTGCACAGCCGCAGCATCCCCACCATCGGCGGCATCATCATCTTCGCCGCCATCATCTTCTCCTACAGCATCTGGTTCCCCCTGCAAGGGCCGTTCGGCCCCTACACCGGCTCCGGTGATTGCATGGGCGCCTGCGGCACCTACAAGCTCTTCAAGTTCATGATCGCGGCCATGGTGCTGCTGTTCTTCCTCGGCGTGAAGGACGACATCATCGGCTTCTCGCCCGTGAAGAAGCTCGTGGGCCACGTGATCGTGGGCTACATCCTGGTGGTGATGGGCGACGTGCGCATCCGCGACATGCACGGCATTTTCGGTGTGTATGCCCTCCCCAACGAGATCAGCATCGCGCTGTCCTTCTTCACCTACGTGGTGATGGTGAACGCCTTCAACCTGGTCGATGGCGTGGACGGCTTGGCGGGCGGCATCGGCCTGATCGCTGCGCTCACCTATGGCTGCTGGCTTTACCTGGCGGGCGACCTGGCCCTGGCCATGCTCGCCTTCGTGCTGGCCGGCGCGCTGCTCGGTTTCCTTGTCTTCAACTTCCATCCGGCGCGCATCTTCATGGGCGACAGCGGGTCGCTGATCATCGGCGCCATCCTGAGCGTGCTGGCCATGCGCGTGGTGGACCATGATACCAGCCATCTTCCTTACTGGCTCCGCTCGGTGCCCACGCCGCTCTTCGCCATGGCCACCGTGGCCTATCCGCTGGTGGATACGCTCCGCGTCTTCATCGTCCGCACCGCCCGCGGCGTATCCCCGTTCAGCGCGGACAGGAACCACATCCACCACCGGCTGATGGCCCTGGGCTTCGGCCACCGCGGCACGGCCGGCATGCTCTACCTCTACTCGGCGATCATGATCGCCTTGTGCCTGGTGACGCATGAGGTGCAGCCGAACCAAGGCCTGCTCGTTCTGGGCGTGGCCGCGGTGCTGCTGGCCATGCTGCCCTTCGCCATACCGCTTCGCAAGACCGCATGAGAAGCTGGTCCCTCGGCATGGCCGCGCTGTGCGCCCTTGGCCTGCATGCGCAGCAGGGCTTCCTGCCGCTGTCGCGCGTGGTGGATGCGCCTTGGACCGATCTGATGCACCGCTACGGCACACCGGCCCATTCCGCCATACGGCCCTATCTCCAGGAGGACGTGGCTGCGCTGCCCGGAGCGGACAGCGCGCTGTCCAAAGCGGCCTTCCCGTGGTTGCAGCGGATGACCGATCCCACGGCCCGCTGGCGCGGCGGTCCGCTGGTGGATGCGCAGGCCGGTCCCTCCATCGGGGATAATGACGTCCTGAAGTACCGCGCGGGTGCGGGTGCCTGGCTGGAATGGAGCGCATCGCCGCGGTTCACCTTCCACGTGGACGGCCAGTATTGGAACGAGACCCTGCCGAACTACCTGGACAGCGCGGCGCGCGCCACGCACGTGGTGCCGGGCGAAGGCTGGGCCGAGGGCAAGCCCGGCGAAGCCCGCTCGCACTACGACTGGAACGCCTGGATGGACTACAAGGCCGGTGAGCATTTCCACCTCACGCTGGGCCGTGGGAAGAACTTCTTCGGCGAGGGCTACCGCTCGCTCTTCCTGAGCGATGAGGCGTACAGCTACCCCTACTTCCGCATCACCACCACGGCGTGGCACATCCGCTACGTGAACCTGTTCGCGCTGATGGACGACATCCGCGGCAGCGGCGGCGACCCCACGCGCTCCAAGAAGAAGTTCACCAGCATGCACTACCTCAGCTGGAACATCAGCAAGCGCCTCAATGCGGGCTTGTTCGAGGCGGTCGTGTGGCAGGACAACGACCCCAGGTACCCGCGCGGCTTCGACCTGAGCTACGTGAACCCGGTGATCTTCTACCGCCCGGTGGAATACAGCCTGGGCTCGCCGGACAACGTCCTGCTGGGCTTCGCGCTGAACGCCAAGGTGGGGGACCGCACGCTGATCTACAGCCAATTGATACTGGACGAGTTCCTGCTGTCCAACATCCGCGCGGGCAACGGTTGGTACGCCAACAAGCAGGGCCTGCAACTGGGAGCGACCAGCCACGACGTGCTCGGGATGGACGGCCTCACGTTGCGCGGGGAGTTCAACTACGTGCGGCCCTTCCTGTACACGCACTCCGACGTGCGGCAGAACTATGCCCACCACGGCCAGCCGCTCGCCCATCCCTACGGCAGCAACTTCTGGGAGGCGCTGGTGCAGGGCCAGTGGCGCAAGGGCGCCTGGTACGTGAGCGAACTGTGCAGCTATGCCCTGATGGGGCAGGATACCAGCGCGGTGCAGGGCAGCTACGGCAACAACATCTTCCTGCCCGAAACGGCCCGGCCCTTGGTCCGGCCCGGCGTGTACGCCTCCTACGGCTTCTACCAGGGTTACGCCTCGCACGTGAAAGTGCTCCAGAACGAACTGTGCCTGGGCCGCATCATCGAGCCCCGCTCGGGCCTGATGCTCGAGCTGGCCTGGACCTTCCGCTCGCAGGACCCCGACCTCGGCACGCCCTTGCGGACGAACTACGTCCGCGTAGGATTATCGGCCAACCTGCGCGACCGGCACCCGCTCCAGACCGTGCGTTACGTGCTGAACTGATCCAAGCGGACCGGCGAACCGGTCCGTTCGGTACTTTTGCGCCGCGTTCGCGGAAGCGAGCGAGAGAGAACCCGGTTTGGAACGTCCCGGCACATACACCGCCCGCACCGGCCTGCTCCTGAAGGCCAGGGAAGTGGCGGCCCTGTTCAAGCTGCGCCTTACCTCCTTGGTGGTGGTGAGCGCGGTGCTCGGCTACTGGATGGGCGTGCCCAAGGGCGGTTTCGTGGCCGCCGACGCGGTGCTGCTGGCCCTCGCCGGCATGCTGGTGACCGGCGCGTCCAATGCCCTGAACCAGCTGCTGGAAGTGGAAGCCGATGGCCGCATGCAACGCACCGCCGGCCGTCCCTTGGTGAAGGGTACGCTGAACACCACCGAGGCCCTGGCCGTGTCCATCCTGGCGGGCATCACCGGCACGCTGATCCTCTGGCTTGCGTTCGGCCCCCTTACCGGCATCCTGGGGCTGATGTCCCTGTTCATGTACGTGGCGTTGTACACCCCGCTGAAGAGGTCCACGGCCTGGGCCGTGTTCGTGGGAGCCTTCCCGGGAGCGTTCCCGCCGATGCTGGGCTTCGTGGCCGCCACCGGCCACTTCGGCCTGGGGCCCGGCCTGCTCTTCGCCATGCAGTTCATGTGGCAGTTCCCGCATTTCTGGAGCATCGCCTGGGTGCTGCACGATGATTACAAGCTGGCCGACTACCACCTGCTGCCCTCGCGCGGCGGCCGCGACCGCTACAGCGCCTTCCTGATCGTGCTGTACACTCTGTTCATGATCCCCGTGGGCGTGCTGCCCACCGTGTTCGGCTTCACCGGCCCCTGGGCCATGGCCATCGCCATCACGCTCGGCGCTTGGATGCTGGTGCATGCCCTGCGCCTGCTCCGCACGCTGGAGAAGAAGGACGCGCGCCGCCTGATGTTCGCCAGCTTCCTTTATCTGCCCGTGGTGCAACTGGCCTACGTGCTCGACAAAGCATGAACGGGAACCCTCCGACCGAGCATCAGTTCCGGATGAAGGCCCGGCGCAACCTCACGTACCTCGTTCTCTTCTCGATCGTCATGTTCTTCTCGGCGCTGCTCAGCGCCTACGTGGTGAGCAAAGGGAGCACGGACTACTGGGTCACCTTCAAGCTGCCCGGCGCGTTCTGGGCGAGCACGGCGGTCATCCTCGTTTCCAGCCTCACCATCCAGCTCGCGCTGGTGGCCGCCCGGAAGGGCCGGACCTCCTCCATTGCGCCCCTATTGGGCCTTACGCTGTTGCTGGGCCTGGGCTTCACGGCCTGCCAGTTCAAGGGCTGGGGGCAATTGTTCGATCGGGGCCTGGCCCTGGTGAGCCGCCTGAAGAGCGCCTCCGGCACCTATGGCGAGGACTATGCCATCACCCGCCGCGGCGTTCCGCTGGACCAGGTGAACGGCAACTTCTACCTGCCCACCGACGTTGAGCGGGCCAACCCGCTGAACGCAGAAATGGACGAATACAAGAACACGGCGAGCTCCTACTTCTACGTGCTCACCTATGCCCACTGGGCCCACCTGCTCATCGGCCTGGTGGCCCTGCTGGTGATGACGGTGATGGCGATGAAGGGACGCTACACCGCCGCGGACCATACCGGCCTGTGGGCAGGCACCCTCTACTGGCACTTCCTGGCCGGGCTTTGGGTGCTCATCCTTTCGTTCTTGGCGGTAGTTCACTAACATTGCGCACGAAAATCCGACCATGTCCGGCGACGCATCCAAAGCATTGAGCAACGACGTCCTCTGGGGCGGCGGCCGTAGCCCGTTCAGCGTGAGCTACGGGAAGATGATGATGTGGTTCTTCCTGGTGTCCGACGCCCTCACCTTCGGCGGTCTGCTGACGGCCTATGGTTTCGCGCGCCACTCGCTGGCCCCCGGCATGAGCTGGCCCGTCGGTGAGGAAGTGTTCCGCGCCCTGCCCGGGCTGTCCGGCAGCTACCCGCTGATGTACGTGGCGCTGATGACCTTCATCCTGATCATCAGCTCGGTGACGATGGTGCTGGCCGTGGAGGCCGGCCACCGCATGGATAAGAAAGGCGTGATCAAATGGCTGTTCCTCACCGTGATCGGCGGGGCCTTCTTCGTGGGCTCGCAGGCGTGGGAGTGGAGCCACTTCATCCACGGCAGCCATGCCCGCGTTACGCTGGCCGACGGCCGCACCGCCTACCTGGACCACAATCCGCACCACGGCGAGGCCATCGATCCCCACCACTTCGCCCTGTGGATCGACGCGGTAGGGACCGGCGAGAAGGTGGAGGGCGAGAAGGCCTTGGAGCTGTACGAGCACGCCACCGCCGTGGTGAGCGGGGCGAACATGACCGAGAACGAGTACGGCCCGCCGGCCTATGCGAACTTCTTCTTCTTCATCACGGGTTTCCACGGCTTCCACGTGTTCAGCGGGGTGGTCATCAACTTCATCGTGCTCACCATGGTGATCCGCGGGGTGTTCCACCGCCGCGGCCACTACGAGATGGTGGAGAAGGCCGGCCTCTACTGGCACTTCGTGGACCTGGTGTGGGTGTTCGTGTTCACCTTCTTCTACCTGGTCTGACCGGAACGAACCAAACACCTTCGCCGACTTACCAAGCGCCTTCGCCGAGGCTTCGGCGACTTACCATGGAACGCGACGACATCATCGAATACAGCCTCGACGCACACCACAGCGAGGACGAAGGCCGGAAGATCCGGAAGAAGATCTACTTCGTGACCTTCCTGCTCACGGCGATCACCATCTTCGAAGTGACCCTGGGCGTGTTCTGGCGCATGTGGATGCCCGAAAGCTGGCATTGGGTGAAGTGGACCTTCATCGTGCTCACCCTCGTGAAGGCCACCTACATCGTGATGACCTTCATGCACCTGGGCGATGAGCGCCGCAACATCCGCAGCATCATCCTGATGCCGTACGCGCTCTTCATCCTGTACCTGCTCTTCATCGCCATCTGGGAATCGAACTACGTGCATTACATGCTGCAGTGGTTCCAGTAAGCGGCACGCACGCACCGGCGAGCAAGCGTAGGAAGCTCCTCCTGTTGTTCATCCTGCTGGGCATCGTGCCCATCGGCTTCCTGTTCATGCGGACGGGCAAGCACACGTTCAAGACGCTGCCCTACATCGGCGAGCGCGAAGTGAACGCGCCCGGCGACACCACGTACTGGACCGTTCCGCCCTTCTCCTTCCTCGACCAGAACGGCCACGCGTTCACCGACAAGGACGTGGCGGGCAAGGTGGTGATCGCGGACTTCTTCTTCACGCGCTGCACCAGCATCTGCCCGCGCATGAGCAAGGAGATGCAGCAGCTCCAGTTCAAGCTGGACGACCCGGCCTTCAAGGAAGTGGTCTTCCTCAGCCACACCGTGGACCCCGAACACGATACGCCCGAGGTGCTGCGTGAATATGCCCGCCGTCTCGAGGCCGACACCACGCGCTGGAAGTTCCTCACGGGCAACGCCCCCGACATCTACCGCCAGGGCAACCAGGGCTACCTGCTCAGCGCGAACGCCGACAGCACCGCCGCCGAGGACTTCGTGCATTCCCCGCAATTCGTGCTGGTGGACATGCAGCGCCACATCCGCGGCATGTACGATGGCACCAACACCAGCAGCGTGGACAGCCTGGTGGTGGACCTGAAGATGCTGCTGAAGGAGGAGCACCTGCGCATGAAGCGGGAGAAGGAGGCGGCTGGGCCATGAGCAATCCGCCCGCCGCCTTTTCGCAGCGCACCGCCAACCTGGTCGTTTGGGGCCTCAGTCTCCTGCTCATCGGCGTCGTGGCCTTCCTGCATTACGGGCCTAAGCTCTTTTTCCTGGGCGACCTCTCGCCCGGCGCGCTGCCCCGGCTGAACGCCCTGCTGAACGGCAGCTGCGCCGTGGTGCTCATCCTGGCGTGGCGCGCGATCGTGCGCGGGCAGGTGGCCCGCCACCGCACCTTGATGTACGTGGCCGTGGCGCTCAGCACGCTTTTCCTGGTCAGTTACGTCCTGCAGCACGCCACCTTCCCTTCGGCGAAGTACGGCGGCGCCTTCGGCTGGCTGTACTATCCGGTGCTGCTGTCGCACATCGTGCTGGCCGCCGCGATCGTGCCGCTGGTGCTCATCACCTTGTCCCGCGCGCTCAGCGCCCGGTACGACAAGCACCGCCGCATCGCGAAATGGACGCTGCCGCTCTGGCTCTACGTCAGCATCACCGGCGTGGTGGTGTACCTGTTGTGCGCCCCGTACTACGCCGATGCCCCGCCCGTGCCTTCCACGCCGGACGCGGTAACTTCGCACCCATGAGCAGGCGCTTGCTGTTGCTGCTGGCCATCGCGGTGGTGCTCCTGGCCCTGCCTGCGGACCTGCTCGCGCAAGGCTGTTCCATGTGCAAGGCGGTGGCCGAGAGCGGCACGCAAGGCGACAGCAACGTGTTCGGCGGCTCGCAGGCCATCGGCGCCGGGCTCAACAAGGGCATCATCCTCTTGATGGTGGTGCCTTACGTGCTGCTGTTCCTGTTCTTCCGCAAGCGCATCGTGCGGTTCTGGAAGGAGTTCGCGGGAGCGCAGGGGTAGGCCAGAAGATTTCACGGACGAAGGCATCGACCTGCACCCGCAAGTCTCCCCGACCATCCGAGGTGGAGTGCGGGGTTCGATCGGCTAGGAAGGCATACGGGATCACACGCCTGTATCGGGCTGACCATCGATCTCCAAAACGATAGCTTCGCTCGTTGTTCAAGCTGGTCTCTTTTGCCTTGGACAACGGCACCCATCGCCATAGACGAACATGAAGTTCTTCCATACGCATACATGCCCTGCAAGGGCTCCCCGCAAAGCCCGTTCACGCTGGAAGGGCCCCGCCGCCCTGCTCCTGGCCTTGGGGTTATCCGCGAGCCTTTCCGCGCAGGAGATCTGCAACAACGGGGTGGACGACGACGGCGATGGGCTGATCGACCTGAACGATCCCGAATGCCTCTGTAGCACGCTGTTGGCCGGGGACGACGTGCAGAGCTACATCCGCAATCCTTCCTTCGAGGACCGGTTGGACGGAACGTGTTGTCCTTTCGGGTTCGTTAGCCCGTTCTCATGGCCCTGGATGGAGTGTGCAGCAGGCTGGCACCAGGCCACGGAGGCCACGCCGGACTATATGCACCCGTGCGGCTATGCTCCTGCCGGCATGCCATTGCCGCCCCCGGATGGGGAAGGGGCCGTCGGCTTCTGTGCCATGTCCGGATGGTTCGAGTATGTAGGTACCTGCCTCACCGCACATCCATTGCTTGCGGGTACCACCTACACCCTTTCGCTTTGGGTGGCCGGGGCGGCTACCAATGACCAGCACACCCAAACCCCCGAACAAGGACAGGCCATCGGTACGCTTTTCCCTGATCGGTTACCCCTGGCCATCTTCGGTCATGCTAGCTGTGCCCACTTCCCGATCGGGACGGTGGAGTGCATTGGAGACATGCCTGGTTGGCAGGAGCTGGGGCATGTAATGGTGCAGCCTTCCTGGGATTGGATCCGTGTATCGATCACCTTCACTCCGGCCGAGGATATCCATAGCATCGTGATCGGCAGCGCTTGCGATCTGCCGGCCTCATTCGCGGAGCAGAGCTTCACGGACAGCCAGGGTGTGACAAAAGAACTGTTCCCGTATTTCCTGGTGGACGATCTGATGCTGACCACGGCACAGGACCAAGTAGTGTGCCCGGTAACGACCACGGGGAACTTGTGTACCAATGATGCGTCCGCCATCGGCGACCCACCGGCCCAGGCCACGGACCTCCAGTGGTATCGGGACGGAGTGGCATTGCCGGGCGAGACCGATGCGGTCCTGGCCATTTCAGAAAAGGGCTATGGCCCAGGGCTGTATACCTTGTCCTGCAGCACGGCGCGCGGATGCCTCAGGGGCTCTTCCTATGTGGCACCGGCCACGCCCCCGGCACCGGCGTTCTCGCTTTTCTCATCCGTCAACTGCGTACCGCTCACCGTATCCCTGGCCGATCTTTCCGGAGCCGGTACGACCGCCATCTCTTGGGACATGGGGGATGGCAATGTGCTGCCTGGCAGCGATACGACGTATACCTATACCACGCCCGGCAGCTACGACGTGGCCCTGACCGTGCGCAATGGCGTGGGTTGCACAGCGACCGAGCTGGTGGCTGATGCCGTGGTGGCACGACCTTCAGTGGAAGCCCATATCAGCGCCATGCCCAGCGTCGTGGACCTGAGCAACACATTGGTCCACCTCGAAAGCTCGGGAACGGGCGACATCCGTTCCTGGTGGTGGGACCTGGGTGATGCTGATCCTTCTACCTCCGACCAACGGTCGCTCGATGCCCTCTTCCCAGGAGAGGTCGGGGATCATCCGGTGACGCTGGTGGTGGGGACCGCGGACGAGTGCCGGGACACGGCCCATTTCGTGATCACGGTGGTCCAGGGTCTTGGCATCCAGGCACATGGCCTGTCCGATGGTGGGCATTGGCAGAACGGCCGGTTCATTCCGCCGGGCCAGGGCAGGCCCGGACTTTTTGAGGTGTACGACCTGTGGGGCCGTCGCATCTTCGGTACGCGCAACCTGGCCCAGGGCTGGAACCCCGCCGGGGTACCGGACGGTGCCTATTTCTATGTTGTGACGCCGGATGACCCATCGGGGTCCAGGTGCACCGGACGGATGAACCTGCTGAAGTGAGCCTGCGGCGTTCGCTCGACGCTCATCTGCGCTCGGGTATCCCGTGAAGCCTGGTCGATCCGGCGCTCGGAAGGCCCGCTGGTTCATACCTTTATCCAAGCACCATGACCTCCATCGAGCTCCGCACACGCCTGCATGCGCTCATCGACAGCCTGAAGAGCGAAGAGCTTCTGCAGCGCGTTCATCGATCTGCTGGCCGGCTCTGAGGAGGGCCATGGCAAGGGTGTCTGGTCCAGCCTGAGCGATGCGGAACGGGAGCGCGTGATGAAGGCCTATTCCGCAGCCATGGATCCCCGCGAGCTTTCCACCACTGATGCGGTGATGAAGCGGCGGAAGCCATGAGCTACGCGCGCTCTGGACATCCGAGGCAGAAGCTGGTTCCCGGCGATCATGGACCATTTGGGAAAGGGATGGAGGCTGCGGTGGCAGATGCATTCGCATCCGAAGTATTGCAGATCATTGCCTTGTTGGAGAAGTCCCCGAAGGTGGGGTCGAGGTGGATGAGCTGGGTATCCGGAGCATTCCTGTAGCCCGTCAGGTGAGGCTGTTCTATGCCGTGAAGGATGATATGTTGCGTTCATCGACCCCTCGAATAGCGCGAGCGTCCACGCTCGTGCGTTACGTGCGTTCGCTTGCCGCTTGACCTTGGGCGCGCCTGGGCCGCGCGTTCTGCGGTTGCAGTTCGCACCAAGCTGAACAACGGCTTCCAAAGCGATAGCTTCGCTCGTTGTTCAAGCTGGTCTCTTTTGTCTTGGACAATGGCACCCATTGACATAGACGCACATGAAGTTCCTACATACGCATACATGCCGGGCCCCCCGCAAGGCCCGTTCACGCTGGAAAAAACCTGCCGCCCTGCTCCTGGCCTTGGGGTTGTCCGCGAGCCTTTCCGCGCAGGAGATCTGCAATAATGGGGTGGACGACGACGGAGATGGGCTGATCGACCTGAACGACCCCGAATGCCCCTGTAGCACATTGTTGGCCGAAAGCGACGTGCAGAGCTACATCCGCAATCCTTCCTTCGAGGACCAGAGCTGTTGCCCCAATGGCTTTGTCTCACCAGTCAGTCCAGCTTGGCTGGAATGTGCCGTCGGATGGCACCAAGCCACCAAGGCCACAACGGATTATCTGCATATGTGCGGCTATGCCCCTGCCGGAATGCCGTTGCCGCCCCCGGATGGGGAGGGGGCGGTCGGCTTCAATATCATACCCGGATGGTTCGAGTATGTGGGCACCTGCCTCACTTATCCTCTTCCAGCACATCCATTGCTGGCGGGTAGTACCTATACCCTTTCGCTTTGGGTGGCCGGGGCGGCTGCGGATGGCCAGCACACCCAGACCCCCGAACAAGGGCAGGCCATTGGTACGCTTTTCCCCGATCAGCTGCCGCTGGCCCTCTTCGGCCATGCCAATGGCTGTGTCCCATTTCCGATGGAGACGGTGGAGTGTGTCGGTGACATGCCCGATTGGCAGGAGCTGGGTCGTGTGATGGTGCAGCCTTCGTGGGATTGGGTCCGCGTATCGATCACCTTCACTCCGGCCGAGGATATCCATAGCATCGTGATCGGCAGCGCTTGCGATCTGCCGGCCTCATTCGCGGAGCAGAGCTTCACGGACAGCCAAGGCGCGACAAAAAAACTGTTCCCGTATTTCCTGGTGGACGATCTGATGCTGACCGCGGCACAGGACCAGACCGTATGCCCCGTAGCGACCACGGGGCACCTGTGTACCGCTGATGCGGCCGCCATCGGCGACCCGCCGGCCCAGGCCACGGACCTCCAGTGGTACCGGGATGGAGTGGCATTGCCGGGCGAGACCGGTGCGGTCCTGGCCATTTCCGAAAATGGCTATGGCCCGGGGCGGTATACCTTGTCCTGCAGCACGGTGGATGGATGCCTCATGGGTTCCGCCTATGTGGCACCGGCCACGGCACCAGCACCGGCGTTTTCGCTCCTGCCTTCCGTGGGCTGCGTGCCGCTCACCGTGTCCATGGCCGATCTTTCCGGAGCCGGTACGACCGCCATCTCCTGGGACATGGGGGATGGCAATGTGCTGCTTGGCAGCGATACGACGTATACCTATACCACGCCCGGCAGCTACGACGTGGCCCTGACCGTGCGCAACGATGAGGGCTGCACAGCGACCGAGCTGGCGGCTGGTGCCGTGGTGGCACGACCTTCGGTGGAGGCCCACATCAGCGCCACGCCCAGCGTCGTGGACCTGAGCAACACACTGGTCCACCTCGAAGGCTCGGGAACGGGTGACATCCGTTCTTGGTGGTGGGACCTGGGTGATGCGGATCCTTCCACATCCGATCAACGGTCGCTCGATGCCCTCTTCCCGGGAGAGGTCGGGGATCATCCGGTGACGCTGGTGGTGGGAACGGCGGACGAGTGCCGCGACACGGCCCATTTCGTGATCACAGTGGTCCAGGGTCTTGGCATCCAGGCACATGGCCTGGCCGATAGCGGGCATTGGCAGAACGGCCGGTTCATTCCGCCGGGCCAGGGCAGGCCCGGACTTTTTGAGGTGTACGACCTGTGGGGCCGTTGCATCTTCGGTACGCGCAACCTGGCCCAGGGCTGGAACCCCGCCGGGGTACCGGATGGCGCCTATTTCTATGTTGTGACGCCGGATGACCCATCGGGGTCCAGGTGCACCGGGCGGATGAACCTGCTGAAGTGAGCCTGCGGCGTTCGTCCAACGTTCACCCGCGCTCGGGCATCCCGGCACCCGGATGAACGGTTGGCTTCCGCGCGCTTACCTTCGCGTCACGTTCTTTCCATCGCTTATCCAGAAAGGCGGAGGGACTGGCCCTGCGAAGCCTTGGCAACCGTCCGGTGGTGATCCATCGGGTAGGTGCTAAATCCAGTTGTTGTTGTCATGCCGAGCGATCCTGAGCAAAGCCGAAGGACGAGGTGCGACAACAACAAGAAGATGAGCCGTGATCAGGAAGCAGCGTTCTCCGCGAACATTGATGCCTCATCCGGTCCATCGGGTGGGGCTTTTTTCATTCTGGAGCGATGGGGAACGACCGTGTTATGAAGACACTCGAACAGCTCGCCCAACAGCGCATCCTCATCCTCGACGGCGCCATGGGCACCATGATCCAGCGCCTCGGCCTCACCGAAGCCGACTTCCACCCGCCGGGCATGGAGGCCCACCCCGTGCTGCTCAAGGGCAACAACGAACTGCTCTCCCTCTCGCGTCCCGAGGTCATCAAACGCATCCACGAGCAATACCTCGAAGCGGGCGCCGACATCGTGGAGACCAACACCTTCAGCGCCACCAGCATCGCGCAGGCCGAGCACGAATGCAGCCACCTTGCGCGGCAGCTCAACCTTGAGTCCGTGCGGCTGGCGAAGGAAGCCTGCGCCGAATACACCAAGCGCGATCCCGGCAAACCGCGCTTCGTGGCCGGTGCCATCGGCCCCATGAACAAGACCGCCTCGCTCAGTCCCGATGTCAACGACCCCGGCTTCCGCGCCGTCACCTTCGATCAGCTCGTGGCCGCGTACAAGGAACAGGTCGAAGCCCTGCTCGATGCCGGTGCCGACATCCTCCTCGTGGAGACCATCTTCGACACCCTCAACGCCAAGGCCGCCTTCTACGCCATCGACGAAGTGTTCGACGCACGCGAAACGCGCATCCCACTCATGTGCAGCGTCACCATCACCGATGCCAGTGGACGCACCCTCAGCGGCCAGACCATCGAAGCCTTCCTCATCAGCATGGGCCACGTACCGCTCTTCAGCATGGGCCTCAACTGCGCGCTGGGCGCGGCCCAGATGCGGCCCTACCTCGAGACCATCGCTGCGCAAAGCCCCTGCCGCGTCAGCATCTACCCCAATGCCGGCCTGCCCGACCAAATGGGCGAATACCGCGAAACGCCCGATGTCACCGCCCGCCTCGTGGGCGAGTTCATGGCCAACGGCTGGGTCAACGTTGTGGGCGGATGTTGCGGCACCACGCCGGAGCATATCGCGGCATTGGCGAAGGAGGCGGCGAAGCACGCACCGCGGAAACAACCGGAGCTGGTATGAATGCTTCACCACAGAGGCACAGAGAGCACAGAGGGGAATGCGATGGCTCCTTGGTGTTGGGTTTGGGCGTGCCCCCTCGCAAAGCCTCGGGGTCGCGCTTTCCGCTGTACTCCTCGCTCGTTCCTCGCTGCGGGGTGCCGCTCCAATCGCTCACGCGGAACACTACTCCGATGGACACAATGAAGATGTCCAAACATTGAGAGACGAATGAACAGGAAGTCAGCTTCGGTTTATCATGGCAAGGACGCATTCTATGTCCATTCAAATGCTCAGACGAAAGCTGGGTTCTGGATAGCCCATGGTTTCTTCAAAGTGCTTCCCATTGCCGAGCCCCTAGACGCGGTCGTCTCCGCTTGCAGAGAGGCATTGTCGAACTCAGTACATGGAGTTGCAACGCCTACGGACTTCAAGCTTCTCAGCGCAACCACGGTTGTTGCATTCGGATTGAAGAATCGGACGGTTTTGGATAGACAGTCAATCCTGTGTGAATTGGATCTCGATGATTCCCGAGTACGGATTATGCCGACTAAGAAGGATGGCAAAAGGAACTTCCTACACCTTCCATCCGAAGCTATTGAATTCGAATGGGATGCTCCGATGGAGGTATTTTCCGAAGCCTTGATGACGAATCTGAAAAAGTGTTCATGAGTATGTACCTGCACTCCCTGTGCCCTCCGTGCCTCTGTGGTGAATAAGAACTGACATGTCCATCCCCACCTACTCCGGCCTCGAACCCCTCCGCATCTTCCCGGGTTCCAACTTCGTCAACATCGGCGAGCGCACCAACGTCACGGGCAGCGCGGCCTTCCGCAAGCTCATCAAGAACGGCAACTACGATGAGGCCGTTTCCGTGGCCCGCCAGCAGGTGGAGAACGGCGCGCAGGTGATCGACGTGAACATGGACGAGGGTATGATCGACGGCGTGCAGGCCATGACCAAGTTCCTCAACCTCATCGCCGCCGAGCCCGACATCGCCCGCGTGCCGGTGATGGTGGACAGCAGCAAGTTCAGCGTGGTGGAGGCGGGCCTGAAATGCCTGCAAGGGCGCGGCATCGCCAACAGCATCAGTCTGAAGGAAGGCGAAACCGAGTTCCTGCGGCAGGCGCGGATCGTGCGCCGCCTCGGGGCCGCCGCCGTGGTGATGTGCTTCGACGAGCAGGGGCAGGCCGACAACTTCCAGCGCCGCATCGCCATCGCGCAGCGCAGCGTAAATCTCTTGACCACCAAGGCCGGTTACCGTCCGCAGGACATCATCATCGACCCCAACATCCTCACCGTCGCCACCGGCATGCCCGAGCACGACCGATACGCCATCGACTACATCGAGGCCGTGCGGTGGATCAAGCAGCACCTGCCGGGCGTGCTCACCAGCGGCGGCGTCAGCAACGTCAGCTTCAGCTTCCGGGGCAACGAACCCGTGCGCGAGGCCATCCACACCGCCTTCCTCTACCACGCGATCAAGGCCGGGCTGGATATGGGCATCGTCAACGCCGGGCAGATCGGCGTGTACGACGACATCCCCAAGGACCTGCTGGAACACGTAGAGGACGTGCTGCTCGCGCGCCGTCCCGATGCCACCGAACGCATGGTGGCCTTCGCCGAACAGTTCAAGGGCGCGCCCTCGGCGGAAGTGGTGGCCGCGCAGGCCGCATGGCGCGAAGGCACCGTGGAGGAACGCCTGAAGCATGCGCTGGTGCATGGCATCACGGAGTTCATCGACGTGGACACCGAGGAGGCCCGCGTGAAGTACGTGGATCCCGTTACGGTGATCGAAGGGCCGCTGATGGCGGGCATGACGGTGGTGGGCGACCTCTTCGGCAGCGGCAAGATGTTCCTGCCGCAAGTGGTGAAGAGCGCCCGCGTGATGAAACGCGCCGTGGCGTGGCTGGAGCCGTTCATGGAAGAGCGCAAGGCCGCACAGGTGATGGGTTCCATGAAGGCCGACGCGAAGAAGGTGCTGCTCGCCACGGTGAAGGGCGACGTGCACGACATCGGCAAGAACATCGTGGGCGTGATCCTCGCGTGCAACGGCTGGCAGGTGATCGACCTCGGCGTGATGGTGCAGAGCGCCACCATCCTGAAGACCGCCCGCGAGATGAAGGTGGACATCATCGGCCTCAGCGGATTGATCACGCCCTCGTTGGACGAGATGGTGCACGTGGCGAAGGAGATGGAGCGCGAGGGTTTCGAGACGCCGCTGCTGATCGGCGGCGCCACCACCAGCCGCGTGCATACCGCCGTGAAGATCGCGCCGCACTACAGCAAGCCGGTGGTGCATGTGCTGGATGCCAGCCGCAGCGTGCCCGTGGTGAGCAACCTGTTGAGCGATAACGAGCGCGTCCGCTTCGAGGCGGGCATCAAGGAGGAATATGCCAAGGTGCGTACGCAGTACGAAGGCCATCAGCGCGAGAAGGAGTACGTGCCGCTGGCCGAGGCGCGCGAAAAGAAGTTCGCGATCGATTGGAACGCGGAGCCGCCCGTGGCGCCGAAGAGCACCGGCGTGTTCACCTATCGCAATTTCCCGCTCGGCGAATTGGTGCCCTACATCGACTGGACGCCCTTCTTCATGAGCTGGGAACTGGCGGGGAAGTTCCCGCGCATCCTCGAAGATGAGGTGGTGGGCCAGCAGGCCACGCAGCTGTACAACGATGCGCGGAAGATGCTGGACCGCATCGTGAAAGAGCAATGGGTGCAGGCGCACGGCGTGGCGGCCATCTGGCCCGCGAACACCGTTGCGCACGACGACATCGAACTCTACGGCGATGCCGCGCGCACCAAATTGATCGGCACCTTCCACACCATGCGCCAGCAGAGCAAGAAGGCGCCCGGCGTGCCGTACATCGCGCTGTCCGATTTCATCGCACCGCAGGGTACGCCCGATTTCTTGGGCGGCTTCGCCGTCACTGCCGGGCATGGCGTGGACGAGCGCGTGAAACGCTTCGAGGCCGCTGGCGACGACTTCAGCGCGATCCTCTTGAAAGCCCTCGCCGACCGCCTCGCCGAAGCCTTCGCCGAGAAGTTGCATGAAGTGGTGCGCGAGGAACTGTGGGGCTACGAGACGGACCGCCTCACGAACGAACAGCTGATCAAGGAGGAATATCAGGGCATCCGTCCGGCGCCGGGTTATCCCGCCTGCCCGGACCACACCGAGAAGCCCGAGCTCTTCCGCCTGCTCGATGCCACCAAGCACACGGGCATCACCCTCAGCGAAGGGCTGGCAATGTGGCCCGCCGCAGCGGTGAGCGGCCTGTACTTCGCGCATCCGAAGAGCAAGTACTTCGGCATCGGCCGCGTGGCGAAGGACCAGATCGAGGACCTCGCGCGGCGCAAGGGCGAGAGCACGGAGTGGATGGAAAGGTGGCTGGGGAGCAATTTGGGGTATTGAACCTTGTGGGGCGGCTTTGCGTATGCACGGGCTGATATGTTCCGTTCATCCCTCTCCCTGATCGCCGTGGTCGTGGCCTTGGGTGCGCAAGCCCAGGGTACCGGCCGCTTCACGCAGGAGAACGGCGACTGCACCGGCGCCATCTTCCTCTCGGATTCCATCAATGTGCAGGAGAAGGCCCCGCGCGGCTTCGGCAACATCCTTGAGATCAAGGAGAACCCGATCGAGGACAAGCAATGGCTGGAGCGCGAGCACAACACCGTCTGGTACACGTTCCGCGCGCCGGTGAAGACCTTGCTCACCTTCGACATCATCCCCAAGGACATCGAGGACGACATCGATTTCCTCCTCTTCCGGGGTGCCGTTCCCGGCATCTGCGAGAAGATCCGGAACAAGCAGGTGCAGCCGGTCCGGACCAACATTTCGCGCAACGACAAGTCCATCCGCTCCATGTGCGGCCTGAGCAAGGACGCCGTGGATGAGTTCGTTCGCTCCGGGGTCGGCGCTTCCTACAGCAAGGCCATCGATGTGGAGGCCGGCGAGCTGTTCTACCTCCTGGTGGACTATCAGGACCGTCCGCGGGACGGCTACACCATCCACTTCCACTACGATCCCCCGCCGCCTCCACCGCCCCCGCCGGCGAAGGAGGCCCGCACCCAGGAGCTGGTCGATCCACGTGACCGATGCGAAGAGCGGCGCGCCCCTCGACGCAGCGCTCACGATCGAAGGCATGCTGTTCGATTCGATCGTGAACGCCAAGGGACGGAGCGATTACTCCTACCGCATGGAGCCGTTCCGGAACCTCCGCATCGGCTGCGTACGCCACGGCTATATGTTCTTCAACACCCACGTGAAGGGCTCCTCGGGGGACAAGGTGGAGGTGAAGGTGCAACTGGTGCCGATCGCCGAGGGTGAGCACGTGGTGCTGGAGGACATCCGTTTCGTGGGCAACGAGGAGAAGGTGCTCCGCACGTCCGAGGCCTCGCTGATGCAACTGCTGCAGTTCATGGAGGCGAACCCGAAGGTGAAGGTGCAGATCGAAGGGCACGTGAACGGGCCGACCTTCAAGAACACGAAGGAGTTCATCCAGCTCAGCACCTCGCGGGCGAAGACGGTGTATGATTTCCTGCTGGTGAACGACGTGGACCCGGCCCGCATCTCCTACGTGGGCCTGGGCAATGCGCAGATGCTCTATCCCGACCCGAAGAACAAGGAGCAGAGCGACGCCAACCGCCGCGTGGAGGTGAAGATCCTGGGCACCTGAGCCATCCGGCCCCGGGATGCACCGTTCATCCATATAGGCCATTACCCGGAGGCCCTCCGGGTATTTTTGTTCGGTGGCGGCCGTTACGCGCCGCCGCACCGCCGAACATGCGTTCCCTGCTCCTCCTTTGCCTTGGACTCCTCGCTTCCGCGGCCCTGGCCCAGCAACCTTGGACGCTGGAACAGTGCATCAGGCGCGCTGAAGAGAAGAACCTCACCGTGCGCAACGCGGCCCTGGACGCCGACCTGGCGGACCAGGCCCACGACCAGGCCTACTGGTCCTTCCTGCCCAACTTGAACGCCGCGGCGACCCATGGCTACAACTGGGGGAAGACGATCGACCAGTACACCAACACGTTCGCCACGGACCGCGTGCGCACGAACAACTTCTACCTGAGCAGCGATTGGACGCTTTTCGAGAGCAACCGCAAGCACAACGAACTGAAGCGGGCGGACCTGAGCGAACAGGCTTCACTGAAAGGACTGGAGGCGGCGAAGAACAACATCCGCACGGAGGTGGTGCGCGCCTACCTGAACGTGCTGGGCTTGCGCGAGCGCCTGGCCGCGCAACAGCAGCAGATCGGCGTGACGAAGGGGCAGATCGAACTGACCCAGGCACTGGTGGATGCAGGCCGGACGGCCCGCGCCGAACTGCTGGACAACGAGGCCCAGCTGGCGCAGGAGGAATACACTGCCACCGACCTGGAGAGCCAGCAGGAGCTCGCGATGTTGAGCCTGGGCCAGCTGATGCAGTTCACGCCGGAGGAGATGCAGGGCTTCGACATCGTATCCCCGGCGATCGGCGATGCGGCCATCACGCCGCCCACGGCCTCGGAGAACGAGGTGCTGCGCGCGGTGATCAGCACCAATCCGGCCTACGCCCAGGCGGACCTGAACATGCAGAGCGCGGACCGCACCGTGAGCATTACCCGCTCGCAGTCCCTGCCGTCGCTGTCGTTCAATGCCTCGCTGGGCACGGGCTATTCCGGCCGGAACCTCGAAGCGATCGGCGCTCCGATCCCCCAGGAATCGATCCTCATCGGCGCCACCGCTGACGGCACCCCTGTGTTCGCGCCCTCCTTCACCACCAACAGCCGGGTGCGCCCCTTCGCGAAGCAGCTCAATGACAACCTGAACGAATCGGTGGGCTTCACCCTGCGCATCCCGCTCTTCAACAACATGAGCAACCGCTACAACGTGGACCAGGCGCGGATCCGCTACGAGCAGTCCAAGAACGCGATCGAGACGCAACGCAACGCGTTGCAGCGCGACGTGCAGAACGCGCTCGCCTCGCAGCGCAACGCCTTCAAGCAGTACGAGAGCGCCCGCCGCTCGCTCACCGCGTCGGAGGAATCATTGCGGTATGCGCAGGAGCGCTACGATCAGCACGTGATCACGGCCATCGAGCTGAACTCCGCGAAGTACCGCGTGCAGCAGGCCACGGCCGACCTGATCAATGCCAAGTACACCTACCTGATGGCCGCGCGTTCGCTGGACATCCTGCAAGGCCGCCCCGTCACCCTCTGATGCCGCTGCTGCTCGCCTTCGATACGGCCACGCGCCATTGCGCGGTGGTGTTGAGCGATGGCGCGCGTCCATTGGCGTGGCGTGAGGATGCTTCCGAGCACTTCTCGCACGCGGAGCGCCTGAACGTGTTCATCCAGGAGGTGATGGTGGAAGCGGGCCTGCCGTTGAGCGCGCTGGATGCGGTGGCGGTGGGTATCGGTCCGGGCTCGTACACCGGCCTGCGCATCGGGCTCAGCGCGGCGAAAGGGCTCTGTTTCGCCCTGGACAAGCCGCTGATCGGCCTTCCCACGCTCGAGGTCCTCGTGCATCAATTACGCTCCACCGGCGTGGTGCTGAATGGCACCGATCACCTCCGGCCGATGATCGATGCACGGCGCATGGAGGTGTTCTCGCGCACCTTCACGAAGGAGGGCGCCGCCTTGGACGATACGGCCCCGGCCGTGCTGGACGAGGCCTGGTGCGCCGCACTGCCCGCCGGATGCCGCACCGTGGTCTTCGGCGACGGGGCAGACAAGGCCGCCGGCCTCTGGGATGGCCTGCCGCATGTGTTGCACGTGCCGGGGATCCGCCCGGCCGTACACGGATCGGCGGCCTGCGCTGCCGCCTACTTCGAGCAAGGGCGTTCCAGCGACCTCGCATACCTCGTGCCGGATTACGGCAAGGCACCGAACGTGACGCAGCCGAAGAAGAAAGCGGGCTAAAGCCCCGCGAGGATCGCCAGCAGCGCCACGCGCGGGACGTTCCCTCGCACGAGCAGGATCGCATCGGTCCGCTGCGCGAAGGCGCCTTCCGCCAGGAAGACCGCATCGTTGTCGAGCAGGAAAGCGCCTTCCTGCTTCGTGCAGAAGTTGCCGTCCGCGCGGAACACCTTGTTGCCTTCCACCATCAGCGCGCAGGAGCCCTGCGTGCAGAAGTTGCCGTGGCAGCGGTAGAGCTTGTCTCCGTCCAGCAGGAACGCGCCCTGGCCTTTGTACCCTGCGGCGTCGGCGTGGTACACCCGGTCGCCGTCCATGACGTAGATGCACGGTCCGCGCGAACCGTACGGCCCGCAGGCCGCATAGATGCGACCATCCTCCACCACGAAGGCCGCGTCCCCCTGGCTGGCGAACGGACCGTACGCCCAGGACAGGATGGCACGCTGGCCGTGCATCGGACCTGCGAACGCAACGAGCAGGGCGGAGAGGATGAGGGCGCGCATCAGCGTTCGGTGGTATAACGCATCACCTGGATCACGTTCGTCTCCTGGTCCTTTGTCAGCAGCGCCTTGATCAGCATGGTGCCTTCCTCATACAGGTATTCCGTGTGCTTCATCCATCGATCGCCGTGCCAGAGGTCGCACGTCATCACGTTGCCTGCCTGGTCGTAGCTCCACGTATGCTTCATGGTGCGTGGTTCACGCAGGTCGGGCCGCTCCTCGCGTTCCACCAGCCGCCCTTTCTCATCGTAGCGGAAGCTGATGCTTCCCCGGCGTTCGGTGATGATGTACCGGTCCTGGATCGTGCGCAGGTAGCCGTAGTGGTCCTTCGTGAAGGTCTGCTCGCGGTAGGAGAGCCCGCGGTCGTTCAGGTAGGTCTTGCGCCAGGCGCTGTCGTTGAGCGTGGCGTAGGTGAAGCGTTCATCGCTGATGGCGGTGGTGCCTCCCGGCACGAAATGGTAGCGGTCCGTGCCGATGTTGTCGATGCGCACGTAGGTCTCGCGCACGGGGCGCCCTTCCTGGTCCAGCTCGTAACGCAGCGCATAGTAGCCGTTCAGGTCGTTGCGTAACTGTTCCACAAGGCGGCCCAGGCCATCGTAGGTATAGGTGACGGAGGACGTGTCCGTTCCCGAACCCGGCCGGCCGAACGAACGGTCGTCGTATGCTGGGCGCCCATCGGCGTTGAACCGGTAGGATATGCGTTCGTTGCGCACGCGCATGGGTTCGCCGTCGCGCTTCACCTGGGCCTGCCCGTTGATCGCCTTCACACTGTTGCGAGCGATGAATACGGGATCGAAGTGGAGCACCATCGGATCGTCGGTGCCCGGTTCGATGCGCAGCTGCTGTGCGTTCGCGGCAAGGCACAACGCGGCGGCCGAGAGGAAGGAGGGGAGGCGCATCAGAGCTGGCGAAGGGCTTCGTCCACGTTGGTCACGGGCAGGCCGCACACGTTGTCCACGCAAACGAAGATGGATGTGGATGCCGTGTGCTTTTCGGCCAGCAATGGCAGGCTGCTGGTGCCGGTGGTGCCGAGGAACAGGCATTGGGGGATGTAGTGGCGGCCAAAGGCCGCGCGTTCTTCCAGCGCCCGGGTCCCGATGATGGCGATCTGCGACAGCGGGTGGGCGAGGGCCTGCATCAGTTGCGCCCAGTGGGTGTAGCCGTCCGGCCAATCGGGCATGCGCGGCTGCACGGTGCGCAGGGCATGGGTGGCGGCATCCGTCCAGGCGCGTTCCTCGAAGAGCGTGCCCAGGGTGTACAGGTTCCGCGCCATCACGGCGTTGGCGGACGGCATCACGCTGTCGAGCACCTCGAGCGGCCGGGTGATGAGCGGCGGGTCCAGGTCGCTGGTGGAATGGAACAGGCCGCTGGCCTTGTCGAGGAAATGTTCATGCACGTACGCGGTGAACGATCGCGCTTCCTCCAGCCAATGCTCCTCGAAGGTGACGCCGTACAAGGCCAGCAGGGCGTCGATGGTGAAAGCATGGTCCTCCAACTGCCCGTTGATCGCGGGCTCGCCGTTCGTCCGCGTGCGCCAGAGGCCGCCGTCGGTGCGCCGCGCGCTGGAGAGGATGAGGCGCATCGCGCGCTCCGCCATGTCTAGGAACGCCTGATCGCCGAGCACCTCGAACGCATCGCACAGCGCGCGCACCATCATCGCGTTCCAGCCGGTGAGCACCTTGTGGTCGAGCCCCGGCCGCACGCGTTCCGCCCGGGCGGTGAGGAGGGCCGCGTTCACCCTCACCGCGCGCTGGCGCACCATCACCTCCGGCATGCCGTGCTCCGCGGCGAAGGCCGCATCGTTCCGCGTGCGCAGCAGGATGTACCGCCCCTGCTCCCAGAGGCCGCGCTCGTTCACGTTGTAGTAGGCGATGGCGAAGGGCAGGTCGGGGCCGAGGATGCGTTCAAGCTCCGCCATCGTCCAGGTGTAGAAGCGGCCTTCCTCGCCTTCGCTGTCGGCATCGAGCGCGCAGAAGAAGCCGCCGTCCGGCGCCATCAGTTCACGCTGGGCGAAGGCGATGGTGCGCTCCACCACGTCGCGGTAGGCCGTGTCGCCGAACGCTTGGAAGCCCCGGGCGTACAGGCTGATCAGCTGCGCGTTGTCGTACAGCATCTTTTCGAAGTGCGGCACCTTCCATTGCGCGTCGACGCTGTAGCGCGCGAAGCCACCGCCCACCTGGTCGAAAAGGCCGCCCCAGGCCATGCGGTCCAACGTGAGGCGCACCTGCGCCTTCAGCTCCGCATCCTCCGTGAGGAAGGCTTGCCGGAGCAGGAACAGATGGCTGTCCGGCAGCGGGAACTTCGGTGCGCGATCGGCCCCGCCGTCCACCCGGTCGAAATGTTCGGCCATGCGGTCCGCCAGGAGCTGCACGTCGCGCGGCCGGAAGGCGCCGGGTGCTTGCGCCGGATCGATCAGGGCCGTTGCGCGAAGCCCTTCATGCAGGTCCGTGGCCTGATCGATCACCCGCTGGCGCTCGCGCCGCCACAGGTCGTCCAGCCCGGCGAGCAGCTGCATCCATTGCGCCTTGGGGAAATACGTGCCGCCATGCACCGGCCGCCCATCGGGCAGGGTGAAGCAGTTGAGGGGCCAGCCGCCGCGGCGGGTGAGCATCTGCACGGCGTCCATGTACACGTGGTCCACGTCCGGGCGTTCCTCGCGGTCCACCTTGATGCAGACGAACCGCTCGTTCATCAGTTGGGCCACCGTTGCGTCCTCGAAGCATTCGCGTTCCATGACGTGGCACCAATGGCAGCTGCTGTACCCGATGCTCACGAGCACGAGCTTGTCCTCGGCGCGCGCCTTCGCGAAGGCTTCTTCGCCCCAGGGGTACCAGTCCACCGGGTTGCGCGCATGCTGCAGCAGGTAGGGGCTGCGCTCCTGCGCCAGGCGGTTGGAGGAGGGGGGCATGGTATCTTGCGCCGGGCGTTCCCGCAGTCCGCGCGCCCACGGCCCGCGCCCCGCATGGACCAAAGGAAACCCGCGCTCCCGCGTCCGATTCCCTTCCGACCCGCGGCTCGTCAACAACGGCCCGTGGAAGGGCGCGTGAAGGAGCAGAAGTGGCCGGGCACGGTGATGGCGATCGGCATTTTCGTGAGCCTGTTCACCGTGCTGTGGCTGGGCCGCCGCACGTTCATCCCCGCGTTGGACCTGGTGCGCGTGATGGCCCTATGCTGCGTGGTGGGCACGCTGGTGCCCTATGCCATCAGCGGGCTCCGGCTGGGCATGGAGAAGCTGGAATGGTTCCTCTTCAATGTGCTGGCGATCGGTCCGCTTTGCGTGAGCTTTTTGCTGGTGGTGAACCACTACGTGCATGGCCCCGTGCAGTGGACGGAAGGGCACATCGGCCGCATCCTGCATCTCGCGGTGGGCGAAGAGCGGGAGCTGCACATCCTGCAGCCGGATTTCTTCGGGTTCACGGATGCGGAGGAGCAGGAGGCGCTGGACGGCCGCTTCCGCGTGGGCGTGGCGAAGGGCTGCTTCGGCTACTGGAGCGTGACGGATGTAGAGGTGGTGCGCTAAGCTGAACGTCAGTCCCTGCCCAGGTCGAGCACCTCTTCCACTTCGAAGGGAAAGCGTTTGCGGAGCAGGAAGGCCTTGCCCACCACGGTGCCCTTGGCGCCGAGCGTCACCCGCCCGCCGAGCATGGCGGTCATGAGCACGGGCAATACGTTCATCCCCTGCCCTTGGAACGAAGCGCGCAGCGGGATGCTGTAGGTGCGGGTGCTGTTGGGGTCGAGGCTTACGACCGTGTCGAGTGTGGCCTTGCCCATCAGCATGTTGTTGGCGAAAAGGTCCACGTCCGGGTCCTTCACCTTGATGCGGTAGCCGTTGGGGTTGCGGATGTCTACGAGCACACGCGCTTGCACACCCTTCGCATCGAGCCGCCCCACCTGCATGTCCTTCACGCCGACGAGCTGTACCTCCTGGTAGCTCAGGCAACCGGTCTGGAGCAGGGCCAGGAGCAGGGGCAGTAGGCAGGGCCAAGAGGCAACGCGGGATCGCATGGTCAAAAGCTTGGTCGGGATGCACCTACGCAGATCGGATACCACATCGGTGAACGACCTGCTCCTGCGAACTGCCCTTGCCACCTGGATCACTTGCTCATCCCCGCATAATGCTGGAAGAAGCGCGGGATGGTGCGGATGCCGGTGAAGTAGTTGAACACGCCGTAGTGTTCGTTGGGGCTGTGGATGTCGTCGCTGTCCAGCCCGAAGCCGAAGAGGATGGTCTTGAGGCCCAGTTCCGCTTCGAAGAGCGCCACGATGGGGATGCTGCCGCCGCCGCGGGTGGGGATGGGCTTCTTGCCGAAGGTCTCTTCCATGGCCTTGCTGGCGGCCTGATAGGCCGCGCTGTCCGTGGGCGTTACGGCTGCTTCGCCGCCATGGTGCGGGCGTACCACCACCTTCACGTAAGGCGGTGCGATCTTCTCGAAATGCTCCTTGAAGAGCTTGGTGGCGCGGTCGCTTTTCTGATCGGGCACCAGCCGCATGCTGATCTTGGCGAAGGCCTTCGAGGGCAGCACCGTCTTGGCCCCTTCACCGATGTAGCCGCCCCAGATGCCGTTCACGTCCAGCGTGGGACGGATGGAGCTGCGCTCTTCGGAGGTGTAGCCTTTCTCACCCGCCACGGCGTTCACGCCGAGGTCCTTCATCCAGGCTTTCTCGTCGAAGGGGGCTTCGGCCAGGGCCTTGCGCTCATCCGTACTGAGCTCCTTCACGTCGTCGTAGAAGCCGGGGATGGTGATGAGGCCGTCCTTATCGTGCAGGCTGGCGATCATGTCGCACAACACGTTGATCGGGTTGGCCACGGCGCCGCCATAGACACCGCTGTGCAGGTCGCGGTTCGGGCCGGTCACCTCCACTTCCACGTAGCTGAGCCCGCGCAGGCCGGTGTTGATCGACGGCACGTCGTTGGCGATCATCGCCGTGTCGCTGATCAGCACCACGTCGGCCTTCAGGCGCTCCTTGTTGGCCTTCACGAAGAGGGCCAGGTTGTCGCTGCCCACTTCCTCCTCGCCCTCGATCATCAGTTTCACGTTGCAGGGCAGGGTGCCGGTCTTGAGCATGGCCTCCACCGCCTTCACGTGCATGTAGAACTGGCCCTTGTCGTCCGCGCTGCCGCGGGCGTAGATGAGGCCGTCCTTCACCACGGGCTCGAAGGGGGGCGAGTGCCAGAGGTCCAGCGGATCGGCCGGTTGCACATCGTAGTGCCCGTAGATGAGCACGGTGGGCTTGCCGGGGTCCACGATCTTCTCCCCGTACACGATGGGATGGCCCTTGGTGGGGCAGACCTCCACCTTGTCCAAGCCCGCCTCGATCAGCCGCTGTTTCACGGCCTCCGCGCACCGGGCCACGTCCGCCTTGTACTTCGGGTCCGCACTCACGCTGGGGATACGCAGGAGGTCGAGGAGTTCACTGAGGAAGCGGTCCTTGTTGGTCTCGATGTACTGGTCGGTCGTGGGCATCTGGCGGCAGGGTTTTCAGGAGCGGCCAAAGATAACCCGGCCATCGGGGGCGGGCGGCATCACCTGCGCCGGACGACATCAGCAACGTGGCAGGCCAGCGGCCTCAGCGCACGATCAGGGAGGAGCCCGTCATCGCGGCCGGTTTCGGGATGCCCATGAGGGCGAGCAGCGTGGGGGCCACGTCGGCGAGGATGCCGTCGCGCAATTCCTTCACCCGGGGATCGAGCACGAACAGGGGTACCGGGTTCGTGGTGTGCGCCGTGTTCGGCGTGCCGTCGGGGTTCACCGCCTTGTCCGCGTTGCCGTGGTCGGCGATGATCACGAAGGAGTAGCCGTGCTTGCGGCCGGCCTCCACCACGCGGCGCGCGCAGGCATCGGTGGTCTCCACCGCCTTCACGATGGCGGGGAACACGCCCGTGTGGCCCACCATGTCGGGGTTCGCGAAGTTGAGGCACACGAAGTCCACGTCGCCCCGCTCCAGCTCCGCCACGATCGCGTCGGTGATGCCGTTCGCGCTCATCTCGGGCTGCAGGTCGTACGTGGCCACCTTCGGCGAAGGCACCATGATGCGCCGTTCACCGGGGAACGGTTCCTCGCGGCCGCCGCTGAAGAAGAACGTCACGTGCGGGTATTTCTCCGTTTCCGCGATGCGGACCTGCGTGCGCCCGGCGCCGGCCACCACCTCTCCGATCGTGGCGGCCAGATCGTCCTTCTGGAAGAGCACGCCCACGTTGCGGTAGGTGTGGTCGTACTGCGTCATCGTCACGTAATGCAGCGGCAGCGGCTGCATGCCCTGCTCGGAGAAGGCCTGCTGCGTGAGCGCTTGCGTGATCTCCCGGCAGCGGTCCGTGCGGAAGTTGAAGCAGATCACCACGTCGCCGGGCTGGATCGTCGCCAGTGGCGCGCCATCGTTCCCGGTGATCGCGCATGGCTCGATGAACTCGTCCGTGGTGCCCGCGGCGTAGCTAGCCTCGATCGCCGCGGTGGCGGATGCCGCGCGTGCGCCCGTTCCATGCACCAGCAGGTCGTAGGCTTTCTTCACGCGCTCCCAGCGCTTGTCGCGGTCCATGGCGAAGTAGCGGCCGCACACGCTGGCCACGCGCGCAGGCGTGGACGCGATGTCGCGCTCCAGGTCCTTCATGAAGCCGAGCGCGCTGTGCGGGTCCGTGTCGCGCCCATCGGTGAACGCGTGGATGAACACGTCCTTCAGGCCCGCGCGTCCGGCCATGGCACACAAGGCCACGAGGTGCGCCTGCATGGCATGCACGCCGCCGTTGCCGATGAGGCCCATGAAGTGCAGGCGTTTGCCGGGTGCCGCCGCAGCGGCGAACGCATCCTGCAACACCGTGTTCCGTTCCAACGAGCCGTCGGCGATGGCGCGGCCCACGCGCATCAGGTCCTGGTAGACCACGCGCCCCGCGCCGATGTTAAGGTGCCCCACCTCGCTATTGCCCATCTGGCCGGGCGGCAGGCCCACGTGCTCGCCGTCCGTGAGCAGCCGCGCGTGCGGCGCGTCGTGGAAGAGGCCGTCCACGAACGGGGTGTTCGCCTGGGCGATGGCATCGCTGCGGTCGCCGGCACCGATGCCCCATCCGTCCAGGATGATGAGCACGGCCTTGTGTGGTTCGGTCATCGGTGCGGGAATGTGGCCGCGAAGATAGACCCCCGGGGTGCCGCCGGCCGGTGCTCGATGCGCCCGCCGAGCCCGCGCATCAGGCGATGCACGATGTAAAGGCCGAGGCCCGTGCCCTTCGTGGCGCGCGTCGATTCATCGCCGGAGCGGTAGAACTTCTCGAAGATGCGCGGGCGTTCCTCCGGCGTGATCCCGGGGCCTTCGTCGATCACCCGCAGTTCCGTACCGGCCGGTGACCGCACCAGGTCCATCCGCACGGCCGTTCCGATCGGCGCATACTTGCAGGCGTTCTCCAGCAGGTTGGTGGCCACGGAACGGAACGCCTGAAGGTCCGTGTGCAGCTCCACGGCCGCGGTAGGCGCGACCTCGATCCGGTGTGCTTTGCCGTAGGTGAGCGAAGCGATGCGCGCGAGCTCCCGCACTTCGGCGGTAGCATCGAAGGCTTCGATGGCCGGTACCGGGAGGGCCTCGCCGAGCCGCGTGGCCAGCAGGATCTTCTCCGTGAGCGTGCCGAGCCGGTCGGCCTCGCTCAAGGCCGTGGCCTGCAACGAGGCGCGTTGTTCCTCGTTCAACCCCGGCCGTTGCAGGGTGCGGAGGTGGAGCTTCAGCCCGGCGATGGGTGTGCGCAGCTCATGGCTGGTGGCGAGCAGGAAATCCTCCTGCTGGCGCGCCAAGGTGAATTCCTGTTTCAGGGTGCGGAAGGTCGATCCACAGGCCCACCAGCACGAGCACGAGGAACACGCTGCCTTCGCCCATCACCATCCAGAACGCGTGCCCTTCGCCGGCCGTGGGCGGCAGGTCGGTGATGCCTTCGGCGCGCAACTGCGCCTTCAGCGCCAGCACGGTGCGGTCCTTCTTCAGCAGCAGGTAGGCCCACCACGAGAACTGCAACACGATGTACACGGCGAGCAGTCCGAACAGGACCAACGGTGCGCGTGGGGCTTTGCGGGCCATGTGGGACGAAGGTAGCCGCAGGCGCTGCCATATATTGCCCCTCCTGCATGGACCAGCGCGCTGCGAAGAGCCACATCCTGTCCCGACTGCGGCATGAACTGCCCGCAGCGCGCACCTATCATTCGTTCGAACATACGCTGGACGTGTACGCCTCCGCCATCACCATCGCGGAGCAGGAGGGCGTTTCCGGCGAGGACCTGGAACTGCTGAAGACCGCCGCGCTCTTCCACGACAGCGGCTTCCTGGTGCAGGGCAACGGGCACGAGGAGGGCAGTTGCAGCATCGCCCGCGAGGCCCTGCCGCGCTTCGGGTATTCCCAGGAACAGGTGGAGCGTGTCTGCGGATCGATCATGGCCACGCGCCTGCCGCAGGAACCGCACGAACCGCTGGCACGCATCCTCTGCGATGCCGACCTGGACTACCTGGGCCGCGATGATTTCTTTTCCATCGGGGCCACCCTGTTCGAAGAGATGCGCACCTACGGCGCACTGACCACCGAGCGCGAATGGAACGAGCTCCAGCTACGCTTCCTGGAGCAGCACCGCTATTTCACCGATACGAGCAGGTGGCTGCGCGAACCGGTGAAGCAGCAGCACCTGGCCACCCTCCGGAAGTGGCTGGCGAGCGACCGCTGATCACAACGAATTGAGGAAGGCGAGCAGGGCCTGGCGCTCGCTCGCCGTCATGTCGCGCACCGCGTTGCGGCTGCGCTCCGCTTCGCCGCCGTGCCAGAGCACCGCTTCGAGGACCGACCGCGCGCGGCCGTCGTGCAGGAAGTTCTGGTGGCCGTTCACTACCTGCGTGAGCCCGATGCCCCACAGCGGTGGCGTGCGCCATTCGCGGCCATCGGCCACGAAGATGGGGCGGTCGTCCGCGAGGTCTGGTCCCATGTCGTGCAACAGCAGGTCCGTATACGGGAAGATCACCTGGTTGCTGACCTCGGGGAAGGAGACGTCCACGGCCGTGCGTTGCATCGGGGTGTGGCAACGGTCGCAACCGGCCTGCGTGAAGAGCTGCCCCCCGCGCACCACGTTCGGGTCCTGCACCGCCCGGCGCGCCGGCACGGCGAGCGAGCGCACGTAGAACGCCACCGCGTGTAGGATGCTGTCGGAGAGCTCGATGCCGGTGTTCGGTGTGCCGTACTGAGGCTGGCCCGTGCAGCTTTCCTCGGGGAACAGCGGGTTGGTGATGCCCATGTCCTCCACGTAGGCGCTGGCCGTCTGTTGCAGCAGGCTCGGCTGCTCGGCCTTCCAGCCGAAACGGCCCAGGGCCATGCGCTGCCGCGGGACGTCCCACACCACGTTCGGCCGTCCGCTGATGCCGTCACCGTCGGCATCGGAGGGGTCCGCATGCGCACGGATGTCGCTTTCCGCGATCGCTTCGATCAGGCCGAGGCCGAATACTGGCGGGGCCACGCGCGCCGACATGCGGACGCCCGCGGGCATCGGCGTATAGGCGTCCGTGATGGTGAAGGAGGGACGCCGCAACAGCACGGTACTGCCTTCGCCCAGCGTCATGGGCGTTTCGGTCCAGGAGATGGCGACGTTGGCCTCCGGTACCACGCCGAATATGCTCCGCTGCTGTAGCTGGCCGCCGAAGCCGGGCACGGGCATGGGACCGCCGTGCGCATCCACCCCGTCCATGCTGAGGCGGAAGAGCATGCTCACCAGCTGCTCGTTGCCCGATGGCGGCTTGCCACGGCCGTCCGAGATGTGGCAGTTGGTGCAGGATACGCTGTTGAACACCGGGCCCAAGCCCGGATTGAGCGGAGCGGGTGCGCTGACGAACGTGGCCCCGAACTGCGAGTCACCTATGCCATGCACCGCCGCCTTGTCCGCGCTGATGTGTGGGAACATGTGCCCGAAGGCCCCTGCCCCTTGATCGAACACCGTCTGCGCGCCGCCGCTCATCCACGGCTGTTCCGTGGCCGCGTCCCAAGGCTCGGGCTCCTTGCGGCAGCCCGAGCCCAGGACGAGGATCGCCAGCAACGCGACGGACAGGTCCGCGCGCATTGTCTCAGTTCGTGTGCTGCTGCACCAGCGGCATCAGCTCGTCGTTCAGTACGGTGGCCAGCGCGTTGATCGCGTCGATGGCCTGGTGCACCTGCACTTGCTGCGATACGATCGCCTCGCCGAAAGGCACGGTGATCGCGTTCAGGGCGGCGATCGAGGCGGCGACGTGCTGCTTGATGCGCTGGTCCAGCTGGAGGTTGTACTGGCGCACGAAGTCCTCCAGGCCCAGGCCATCGGCAGTGTAGCGGCCGAGGTACACGTTCTCTACGCCCTTGATGTTGTTGGTGAAGTCCGTCAGCGAGTTCTTGGCGAACGGCGATTCCTCGAGTGCGGGATCCTGCGCCAGCAGTGGCTCGGTGAGCTTGCCGTTGGCCACTTCGTCACAGATGCCGGCCAGCGCGTTCACCAGTTCCTCGAAAGCCGCGCGTTGCGTGGGGTATTCCGCGCTGCCCGCGCCCGCCGTGCTCAATGCGTTACCATAGTTGCCTTCCGTGGCGGGATTCCAGGCCTGGGCAAGCTGGGCCGTGAGCGTGGCCACGTCCTCCACCAGGGCGGTGAGGTATTCGCGTTCGCGAGCGGTGAACTGCCCCGCCGTCTTGATGCCATTGCGGCCGAAGAGCATGTACTCGATCGGGTGGAAGCCCTTCAAGGCGTCCTCCAGCGAGGTGATGTACGCCTGCGTGAAGGGGTTGCCGCTGCTGAGCTGCGCGTCGAGGTCCACGAAGTTCACCGGCCACGTGTCGATGCGCGGATCGATGTTCTCCGTGCTCACCGGGCCGAACAGCAGGCCTTCGCTGCGTTCCCAGGCCTGCCGCGCGTCGCGCCAATCCTGCTTGCAGATGGCCAGGTCCGCGTCGGAGCCCGAGGCGATGAAGGCGTTCACGTGGTCGCGCAGGGTGGCCGTGCGTTGCGCCAGGTCGTTGTAGTTGGCCCGGGCCACCTTGTCGGTGATGTCGGATAGCATGCCGGCGTTGGAGTAGGCCGTTCCACCGGGTCCGCCGGCGGAGTGGTCGTTGTCCTTTTTGCAGGCTGCAAGGGCAAGGCCTGCGAAGAGCAGGAAGGAGGTGCGTTTCATCGCGAGGTGTTCTTGAGGGTAATGAGGAGGTCATCCCCGGCGACGGCGACGGGGAGCGTGGTGAGCGGTCTGTCGGCCGGGCCCACCTGCACGGCGCCGTCCAGGCCGAAGCGGCTGCCGTGCGCCGGGCAATAGAGGCCGCTGGTGGTGGCGGTGAGCGGTTGGTCGCGGTGGGTGCAGCGCATGTAAAGCGCGCGGTACGCGTTGTCGGGCCCCTGCTCCACGAGCAGGTCGAAGGGCAGGCGCGGGTCGCGCGCCATCACCAGCGGGCCCTTGTCGAAGCTGCTCCGCGGGATGCGCAGCACACCTTCCTCCGGCGTGCCCTTCACGATGGGCAATGTGCTGCACCCTTGCAGGGGCAGCGTACCCAGCGCCAGCATGCCGGCGCAGCCGAGGCACGAGGTGCGGAGGAAGGCGCGGCGGTCCATCAGAAGCTGTAGGCGAGGCCGAGGTTGAGGAAGCCGTTGTCCTGGAAGTAGGGCAGCATCTGCGGGTAAGGGTTCACCCGCAGCACGGGATTGGGCGCGCCGGTGTGGCGCAACACGTAATCGGCCTTCACGCTCACGCCCGTGATGGGTTGGTAGGTGAGGCCGGCCACGATGTAGTTGCGCTTCAGCGTGGGGTCGTTGATGCCGTTGCCCGGGATGATGGCGTTGAGGTCCATCGTTTCATAGCGCACGAAGGCCACCAGGTCGCGCGGCTTGCCCGGCGCGATGAGCTGGCACAGGTCGTAGCCCACTTCCGCATAGGCGCCGGACATGCGTTCCGGTGTGTTGTTCGCATAGGCACGGTTGAGGCGCCTCGCATCGGGGATGTTCACGCCGGTGATCAGCGTCTTCACCCGCAGGCCTGCGCCGAGGTATTGTACGTCGGCCTCCCACACCGCGATGGGCGTGCCGAAGGCGCCGTGGGCCAGCTGGAGGCTGTCGGCCTGGCGTTCCGTAAGGCCCGCGCCGCCGCCGTAATAGCCCGAGGCTTGGAAACGGAACTCCCTCCAGTAGTAGAGAAGCGCGCCGGTCACCGCCAGGTTCGCCGCGGAGGCCTGGCTGCCCCCGCCCTGGCCTTCGCGCAGGCCAGAGCCGTGCCGGAACGCGCCCGCGTTGAGCCCGTTCACCAGCGCCACGGACCAGTTGAGCCCGGGGATCCGTGAGGCGCGGCCGTAGAGCCCGATGCCGATCTCGCGCCACGTGGCGGGGATCACCAGCTGCTCCACGAAGGGCCGGTCGTTGCCGTTGAAGGTGGTGGGGAGGTGGTTCTCGTTGATGATGCCCAGCCGGGGGATGAACAGCCCGCCCGTCAGGTAGATGTCGCGCGTGAGGTCGAACTTCACGAACAGCTGCTCCATGCTCGATCTCCCCGCCCACCGAGCCGCCTTCCACGCGGGCGTTCTCCAGCTCCATCTCGCTGAAGAAGGTGATGCGCGGATTGAAGCGGTGCCCCAGGAAGAGCACGTTGCGCGTGAGGTTGGCCGTGCCGGTGCCGAGCTGCTGGTCGTAGCTGACCTTCACCTCGCCGTAGCCGCTGATCATCGTGGTGCGGTCGCTGCGCACCAGGCCCGCAGTGAGCGAATCCTCCGCAGTGAGCACCTGCGCGGAGCACCACGTGGAGGCGCACAGCAGGGCGGAGAGCGTGAGGGACCGTTGCATCGGGGCCGCGAAGCAACTACCGCCGCGGTCAGGATGGAATACCGCAATTGGGGTACTCGGCCTCCGCGCCTGGAACGGAAAAGCCCCGGCATCGCCGGGGCTTCCCACTGTGGTGCCTCCCAGAATCGAACTGGGGACACACGGATTTTCAATCCGTTGCTCTACCAGCTGAGCTAAGGCACCAAGACCGTTCCTCCATCTTTGCCGGGCCGGAGCCCCGACGGAAGGGCGGCAAATATAGAAGGAACCCCGGACCATGCATGCAGCACCGATCGATCTGGTGGTGGATGTGGGCAACACCCGCCTGAAAGCGGCCCTCTTCCAGCACCACCGCCTGTTGGAGCAGGCCGCCATGCCGAACGGCGCGGCCGCCGCGTTGGATGCGTTGCTCGCCGGCCGCCGGCTGCGGGCCATCGCCATCGGTTCCGTGTACCGGGCGCAGCCGGGGTTGCTGGAACACCTGCGCACGCTGGGGCCTGTAACGGTGATCACCGGCGACACCCCGGCCCCGGTGGCCAACGGCTACGCCACGCCGAGCACCCTGGGCGTGGACCGCCTCGCCAACGCCGCCGCTGCCTGGTCGCTCTTCCCGGGGCGGCCTTCCCTGGCGATCGATGCCGGCAGCTGCATCACGTACGACCTGGTGGATGCCGGGGGCGTCTACCGCGGTGGGGCCATCGCTCCCGGCCTGCGCATGCGCGCCCGCGCCATGCACGCGTACAGCGCCCATCTACCCGAGATCGACCCCCCGGAGGATGCGTCCCTGATCGGCGCGGACACGTTGGGCTCCCTGGCCAGCGGCACGCACCACGCCATGGTGCTGGAAGCGCGCGGCTATATCGCGGAGCTGCGGCAACAATACCCGGGGCTGGCCGTTGTGCTCACCGGCGGCGATGCGCCACGGTTCGCCCGGGCGTTGAAAAACGGCATCTTTGCGCACCCTTCGCTGACCCTGCTCGGCCTGCATGCGATCCTGCAGCACCTTTCCCCGCCTCTTGGCCCCGCTGCTGCTGGCCCTGGCGCCCACCGTCCTGCTGGCCCAGGCCACGGGTGATTCACCATACAGCTCCTTCGGCCTGGGCGACCTGCAACCGCAGGCGCTGACCCCGGCCGCGCTCATGGGGGGAACGGGCGTGGCCCTGAATGAGCCCATCGGCCTGGTGCTGGGCAACCCGGCCTCCTATCCGAACCTGTTCCGCCCGTCCTTCGAGGGTGGATTGGGCATTCGCACCACCCGCTATTCCTCCAGCTCGGGCAAGGACACGCGCAAGGATGCGGGCATCGCGGGGTTCGGCGTGGGCGTACCCTTCGGCAAGGGCAAGTGGGGCCTGGCCCTGGGACTGGTGCCCATGAGCGACGTGGGCTATTCGATTACGGACGTGCGTTCGTCCGAGGTGGGCGACATCCGCTACTCCTACACTGGCAGTGGCGGCGTGGACCGCGTGTTCGTCGGCCTGGGCCGCGTGCTGCATCGCGGAAAGGCGCTGGACAAGGGCGGGAAAGCCTCGCGCCTGACGGTGGGGGCGAACTTCGATTTCCTCTTCGGCAGCGTGGCGCAGACGCGCGATGCCGAATACCCGCTGAATACGGGCTTCAGCGATACGCGGGCCTTCTCGTCGCTCGTGCTGCGCGCGCCCACCTTCGATGCGGGCCTGCAGTTCAACAGCCAGCTGATCCCCAAGGAACGGGTGGCCCTGGGCCTGGAACGCCGCAAGCAGCGCTACGAGGCGAAGGTGGCGGCGTGGAAGGCCGCGCATCCGGGCGAGGACGTGCCCTTCCCCGCGCTCCGCGTGCGTGAGGCGGTGCCCTGGCGCTACACCATCGGCGCCACCATCGCCCCGGTAACGGTGATGAACGCCACGTTCACCGAGCTCGTTTCCTCATACATCACCACCTCCACGGGCGTGGAGACGATCCGCGACACGATCCGCTACAACCCCGGCACCCGTGGCACCCTCGAGCTGCCGATGGACCTCGGTCTCGGCGTGAGCGTGAACAACGACCGCTGGACCTTCACCGCCGAGGTGCATCAGCGCGATTGGAGCGCCTTGAAGTTGAACGTGGCCGACCACGCCCTGCCCGCGCCGCTGCGTTCCACCATGACGTATGCCGCCGGTGCGCGCTTCCAACCCGCCTACGACGGCAACGTGTTCGCGCGGTCCATCTACCGCGCCGGGCTGCGTTACGGCGATGATTACCGGGAGGTGTTCGGCCGGTCGCTCACCGCCACCAGCGTCACGCTCGGCCTGTCCATGCCGATCAATGCCGCGCAGACCAACAGCTATATCCATTTCGGGGTGGAGGCCGGCCAGCATGGCACCACGGAAGGCGGGCTGATCCAGGAGCGCTGGCTGATGTTCCGCGTGGGCTTCAGCATCACGCCGTGGAAGGGTGAGCGCTGGTTCGTTCCCTATCGCATCCAATGAGCGCTGCCGTCCACTGGGCCTTCGGGCTGGCGGTCCTGCTGCTGACCGCCTGCAAGAACGACCTCGATCGCGTGGCCGCCATCGAAGTGCCTTCCGACGCGCCCGACCGGGTGACCACCAACGCTGAATACTACTACTCCGACAGCGGCCGCGTGCGCAACCGCCTGCGGGCAGGCACCATTGACGAGCACCTGACGGGGAACGATCCGCGCACGGACCTGAGCAACGGCGTCGAGCTTACGTTCTACACCGCTGCCGGAACGCCGGGCAGCGTCCTCACCGCGCGCCGGGGCCACATCCGGGACCGGCAGCACCGCATGGAGGTGGATGAGCAGGTGGTGTTCACCAACACCCGTGGCGAACGGCTGGAGACCGAGCAGTTGATCTGGGCGCAGGACAGCGACCGGGTGTACACGGACCGTCCGGTGCGCATCGTCCGGGCGCGGGACATCATCTACGGCCAGGGGCTCGACGCGGCGCAGGACTTCAGCCGCTATACCATCCGGCGCGTCACCGGCACGCTGGCGCTGGAGCGAAGCGATACCTTGGCACCGGCGGAACCTGGCCCTGCGGCCGGCACGCCCTGATCGGCATGGAAAGGATCGCGCGGCTCATGGAACGCTTCTGGCTGGTGCTGGCCGTGCTGGCCGCGTGCTGGGCCGCATACAGGCTGGTGGCCGATGGCTGGCAGGAAGGCGCCCAATGGCTCTTCTTCCCCGCGATCTGCGCGGCCATGTGGGCCTACCGCCGCTTCACCCGCCGGAAGATGGCCGCATGGGCCGAACGGCAGCGCCAGGCCGGCGGCCGCACTTGATGTCCCGATGTCCGGTACAGACCTCCTCCTGATCATCGTAGCGATGGCCGTTTCGGCCCTGTGCTCGGGGCTGGAGATCGCCCTGGTGAGCAGCAACAAGCTGTACATCGAGCTGCAACGCAAGCAGGGGGCCATCTGGGCCCGGCTCGTGGCCGGCCTGCTCAAGCGGCCCGCCCGCGTGATCAGCGCCCTGCTGGTGGGCAACAACATCGCCCTGGTGGTCTACGGCATCGTGATGGCCCGCCTGCTGGACCCGTGGCTGCGCGGCATCCATCCCAACGCGGCCTTCGTGCTCATCGGGCAGACCATCCTCAGCACGCTGCTCATCCTGGTCATCAGCGAATTCCTGCCCAAGGCCCTCTTCCGCATCGACCCCAACCGGGGCCTGAGCGTGTTCGCCCTGCCCCTGCGCATCCTCTATTCGCTGCTGTGGCTGCCCACCATCCTGCTCACGGGCCTCAGCGAAGGCCTCCTGCGGCTGTTCGGCATCCGCACCAAGGCGGGGCAGGTGGCCTTCGGCCGGATCGACCTGGACGAGTTCCTGAAGGAGGTGAGCGACAACCCCAAGGACGCCGAGGACCTGGACGCTGAGGTGGAATACTTCCGCAACACCCTGGAACTGAGCAATACGCGCGTCCGTGACGTGATGGTGCCGCGGGCGGAGATCGTGGCCATCGAGGTGGATTCCACCGTGGCCGAACTGCATGCCCTGTTCGTGGGGTCGGGTCTCAGCAAGCTGCTTGTTTACAAGGACAGCATCGACAACATCATCGGCTACGTGCATGGCAATGAGCTGTTCCGCCATCCCCGCAGCATCCGCTCGGTGATGCGGCCGGTGAACTTCATCCCCGGCACCATGCCGGCCGATGAGGCCCTACAGCTCTTCACCAAGCAGCGCACCCACGTGGCCGTGGTGGTGGATGAGTTCGGCGGCACCGCGGGCATCCTCACCATCGAGGACGTGGTGGAGACCATCGTGGGCGACATCGAGGACGAGCACGACGAGGGGGAACTGGTGGAGGAACAGCTGGGCCCGAACGAGTTCGTGCTGAGCGCCCGCCTGGAGGTGGCCTACCTGGCCGAGCGGTTCGGACTGGCCCTGCCCGAGGGGGATAGTTACGACACCCTGGCCGGTTACATCCTGCACCACACGGGCGATGTGCCCGTCCAAGGGGCCATCCTGGAGGAAGGTCCGTTCCGCATCACCGTGGCCCAGGTGAACCACGGCCGCATCGACCTGGTGAACCTGCTGGTGACCGACCCGGAACAGGGGTTCGTGCAATAGGTATTTTTCATGTGCCCATGCGGCCACGTGCTCATGTGCCCTGCGGATCCGGGGGGAGATGGGCACATGGCGCGGAGGCCTGGCGGGCGGGTCACCTGGCCGCATGGGCACATGGTTGCGCGCAGTGGCTATTGCCGTAGCGGTCAGGGACCTATATTTGCCACCCTTCAAATTTCCCGTACATGGCTGTCATCGGTAAGATCCGCGAACGCGGCAACCTCCTGGTCATCCTCGTTGGGGGAGCACTGTTGCTCTTCGTGCTCGACGCCCTTCTGAGCAACAGCGGTGGTGGTCGCAGCGATCAGTCCGTCGGCACCATCGCCGGCAAGGACGTCAGCATGCAGGAGTTCTCCCAGCGGGTGGACGCCCAGCTGGACCTCTACAAGGAGAACGGCACCACGGTGAACGACCAGCTCCAGGAGCAGGTGCGCAACAGCGTATGGAACGACATCCTGCGCGAGCGCACGCTGATGGTGCAGGCGGAACATGCCGGCTTCGGTACCACGATCAGCCGCGAGGAGTACGATGACATCCGCTTTGGGAACAACATCATCCCCGACTTCAAGAACAACCAGAACTTCATCGACCAGGCCACCGGCCAGCCCAACAAGGACCTGCTGCGGAAATACTTCAAGAACGTGCAGGAGCAGGCCCCCCGCCTGTTCGAGATGCAGAAGCTCACCTTCGTGCCCCAGCGCATCTATGCCAAGTACAACACGCTGGTGCGCAAAAGCTGCTTCGTGAACAGCGTGCAGGCCAAGCAGGAGTGGGCGGCGAAGAACACCAAGGCCACCTTCAACTTCGTGGCCAGGCGCTACGATGCCGAGCCCGACAGCCTCTACCCCGTGAACGACGAGGACCTGCGCCGTTATTTCAGCGCGCACCGCACCGAGCGCAAGTGGCAGCAGAAGGCCGCGCGCAGCTTCGTGTACGTCCGCTTCGCCGCCACGCCCACCGAGGGTGACATGGAGGAGACGCGCAAAGAGCTGGAGCAGATCAAGCCGGACCTGATCGCCGCCAAGGGCGCCAAGGCCGACAGTGCCTTCGTGATGGCCTATTCCGATACGAAGAGCGCCGAAGCCACGGCCTATACCCCGGGCACCGCCGACAAGCTGAACGACTCCCTGATCGTACACGCCGACACCGGCTCGGTGGTGGGCCCCTTCCGGGAAGGCAACGTGTTCAAACTGGTGAAGGTGGCCGAACTGGCCGCCGTGCCGGAAGCGCGCGTGCGCCACATCCTGCTGAGCACCCAGGGCAAGAGCGACGAGGACCAGCAGAAGGTGAAGAACCGTGCGGACAGCCTGCTGGCCGTGGTGAAGAAGGACCGCAGCAAGTTCGACGCGCTGGTGGAGAAGTTCACCGAGGATCCGGGCAGCAAGAGCACCGGCGGCGTGTACGAGTGGTTCGACAAGCAACGCATGGTGCCCGAGTTCACCGCCGCGAGCTTCGACCAGAAGGTGGGCGCCATCACCCTGTGCAAGACGAGCTATGGCTACCACATCGTGGAAGTGCTCGGCCAGCGCACGCGCCAGGAGCGCCGTGTGTACACCGTGGATCGCAAGGTGCAGCCCATCCAGGCCATGAAGGAGGCTTGGAAGAAGGCCAACGAGTTCGCGCTGAAGAACACGGACACGGCCAGCTTCCGCAAGAGCGCCGAGGAACAGGGCCTCACCTACACGCCGGTGGACGAGCTGCGCAGCGATCAGCGCTACGTGCCCGGCCTGCAGAACGCCAATGACGTGGTGCGCTGGGTGAACCACGCCACCACCACCCTGAAGCCGAGCGAACCGCTGTCCAGCGATGACAGCTACGTGGTGGCCGTGCTCACGGGCATCCGCAAGGACGGGACGCCTGAACTGCAGGACGTGCGGGAGGCCTTCACCACCGAGGTCCGGAAGGAGAAGAAGGCCGAGGCGCTCGCCACCAAGATGAACGGCAACACCGACCTGAACGCACTGGCCACGGCCCTCGGCACGAACGTGCAGAGCGCCGCGGACCTGCCCCTGAGCAGCAGCAGCCTGCCCGGCGGTTATGCGGATGCCCCGGTGATCGGCCAGGTGTTCGCCTTGCAGAACGGGCAGACCAGCATCCCCCTGAAGGGCGACCTGGGCGTATACGTGGTGAACATGACCGCGCTGACCCCGGCCCCGGCCGAAATGCCGGAAGGCGCCGAGGACCCCAAAGCCCTGTCCGAGCGCGTTCGCGGGCGTGCGGAGGGCCTCGTCTTCAATGCACTGAAGGAGGCCGCCAAGGTGGAGGACGACCGCGCTCGCTTCTACTGAGCCGGATCGCACACATCGACCTGGAACGGGGCGCCATCGGCGCCTCGTTCGCGTTCATGCTGCGGTAGTGGGCATGGAGCAGTAGGGTAAGACCGATCTTATACCGGGACCGATCGTGAGGCATCGATGGACGGGTCAATTAGACCTCCTTTCTCCCTCAAGTTCCTTGAACTTGCCCAATCCGGTCCGCTCACTGGGACAACATTTGGGGGCAAGCCTCTGTCGTCCTCGCTCAGTGCAACTGGCTCAACCGCTCGGCATCCAGCCGCACGAGGATCCCCAGCAGGATGGTGAACCCGATCAGCGACGAGCCGCCGTAGCTGAAGAAGGGCAGGGGGATGCCGATCACCGGTGCGAGGCCGATGGCCATGCCGATGTTGATCATCAGGTGCAGGAAGAAGATGCTCGCCACGCAGTACGCGTAGATCCGCGTGAAGCGTGACCGCTGCCGCTCGCCCACGGCGATGCACCGGAGGATCAGCGCGCCGAAAAGCGCCACGACGATGGTAGTGCCCACGAAGCCCCATTCCTCGCCCACGGTGCAGAAGATGAAATCGGTGCTCTGCTCGGGCACGTACTTGTACTTGGTGAACGTGCCCTCCAGGTAGCCCTTGCCCAGCAGGCCGCCGCTGCCGATGGCCGTCTTGCTCTGCGCGGCATTGTAGCCCAGCCCCTGGGGGTCGTCCAGCAGGCCCAGCGTTACGCTGATGCGGGTCTGGTGCCGTTCGGGCATGCGTTGGAAGAGGAGCTCGAACCCGCTGATGAACGCCGAGGAGCCGATCAGTGTGAAGAGGATGAGCCCATAGGTGCGCCGGCGGTACCGCTTCAGCACGAAGCGCGAGACGAACCAGATGGCCAGCAGGCTCGCGATGGCGATGAGGAGGATGAGGAAGTACTGCCCGCTGATATCCTTGCCGATGAGCGGGATGTGGAACACGCTGTCCTTCATGATCAGCGAGAGCACGGCGAGGATCGCCGAGGCGATGGCCAGCAGCAGGATGTTACCCGATAGCCCTTCGCGATAGAGCACGAGGATGAACGCGCCGAAGGTGAGCATGGTGCCCACGTCCTTCTCCAGCAGGATGAGCCCCGCCGGGATGAGGATGATGATGGAGGCGATCACCCGCGAACGCAGTTCGCCCAACGACTTCAGCCCGCTGAGGTACTTGCTGAGGAGCAAGGCCGTGGCGAACTTCCCGAACTCGCTGGGTTGCACGCCGAAGCTGCCCACGCCGAGCCAGTTCTTGTTGCCGCCCACCTCCTTTCCGATGATCGGTACCAGGCACAGCAGGAACATCACGCCCAGGTAGATGGGCAGCGCCATGTTCCGCAGGAACTCGCCGCGCACCATCATCAGCGCCGTGCCCAGCACCAGGCAGGCCAGGATCCACCAGCTCTGGCGGCCGTATTCCCGCGCGCCGTCGAACAGGTTCGGATGCTCCGGGCTGTACGCCGCGCTGTAGATGTTGGCCCACCCGATGAACAGCAGCAGCAGGTAGATGATCACCAGGGGGCGATCCACGTTGGCGGCTATGTCCTCGCGCTTGTTCACTGCTTGCGGCGTTTGCTCACGAACTTCTTGTAGTTCTTCTCCGTGGCGATGAGGTCCGCATCGAGCATGCGCTTCATCACCTCCGGGCGCGTGATCGTGTCGGTGAGGTACTGCTCCATGCACAGGCTGGCGATGGGCGCGGCCCAGGTGCCGCCGAAGCCGGAATTCTCCACGTACACCGCGATGGCGATCTTGGGGTCCTCCATCGGCGCGAAGGCGATGAACACCGCGTGGTCCTTGCCCTGCGGGTTCTGCGCGGTGCCCGTCTTGCCGCACACGGTGATGCCCGGTATGCGCGCGCCGCTGGCCGTTCCGCCCGCTTCCTGCACCACGCGCCGCATGCCTTCCGCGATCAGGTCGAACCACTTGTCGTCCACCAGGGTGGTGTGCTTCTCGATGCCGGTCTTCAGGCTGTCCGGGTCGCCGATGGCCGTCACCACGTGCGGATCGTAGTAGTAGCCGCGGTTGGCGAAGGTGGCCGCGAGGTTCGCCATCTGCATAGGCACCACCAGCATCTCGCCCTGCCCGATGCTCAGCGAGTAGATGGTGCTGAAGGCCCACTGCTGCTTGCCGTAGATGCGGTCGTAGAACGCCACACCCGGCACGCTGCCGCCTTTCGCCGCGGGCAGGTCGATGCCCGGCCGCTTGCCCAGGCCGAAGCTTTCGATGTAATCGTGCCACTCGCCCAGGCCGATGGCCGCGTCCTTGAACCGGTTCGGGTCCTTGTTCTGCTCCACCAGGCGCTTGAACACCTGGTAGAAGTAGGGGTTGCACGAATACTGGATCGCGTGCTCCACGTCCATCGCGTTCGGGTGGTTGTGGCAGCCCACCAGCGCCTTGTTGCAGGCGAAGCCCGTGTTCGGGGTGATCACGCCTTCCTGCAACGCGGTGAGCGACTGCACGATCTTGAAGATGGAGCCGGGCGGGTATTGCGCCTGCAGGGCGCGGTCGAAGAGCGGGTTCAGCGAGTCCTTCTGGAGGATGCGGTAGTTGGTGTTGCGCACGCGGCCCACGAGCAGTTCGGGATCGTAGGAGGGGGAGCTCACCAGCGCGATCACGCCGCCGGTCCTCGGGTCCAGGGCCACGATGCTGCCGCGCTTATGTTGCATCAGCTTCTCGCCGAGCTCCTGCACCTTCAGGTCGATGCTCGTGTAAAGGTTCTTGCCTTCATAGGCGAGCGTATCGTACAGACCGTTCTTGTAGGCGCCCTGCACGTTGTTGTGTACGTCCACCACCACGTACTTCACGCCGCGCTTGCCGCGCAGCTCCTTCTCGTAGTACTGCTCCAGCCCGCCGATGCCGATCACGTCACCGGCCTTGTAGTAGCGGTCGGCGGCCACCTTGCGCGCGTCCACCTCGCTGAGGTAGCCCAGCATGTGCGCGCCCACGTGCGGCGGATAGGTGCGCAGGGTGCGGCTTTGCCCGTAGAACCCCGGGTACTTGTGCAGGTGGACGGCGATCGCCGCATACTGGTCCGCGGTGATCTGCTTCTCGAACTCGCTCGGTTTCCAGGGGGAATAGCCCTTCGCTTTCACCAGGCGGTCGCGCACCTGGTCCACGGGCACGCCCACGAGCTGCGAGAAGGCCAGGGTGTCGAACGGCGTCACTTCGCGCGGCACCACCATGATGTCGTACACCGGCGTGTTCGCCACGAGCAGCTCGCCGTGGCGGTCGTAGATGAGCCCGCGCGAGGGGAACACGGTGATCTTCCGCTCGCTGATGTCCGCCGCGCGCGCCTTCCAGCTGTCGTCCACCACCTGGATCCAGAACAGGCGCAGGATGAACACCGCGCAGACGAAGATCACCGCGACGATGAGGACGTATCTGCGGTCGTCGAAGTTCATCGCGTGCGGATGTCGCGCGTGGTCAGCGCCTGGGCCAGCAGGCACAGCACCAGCGTGGCGGCGGCGCTCGTCAGCGCGCGGAACAGCGTGGCCGTGAAATGGTCGAAGCGGTACATCTCCACGAAAAAGAGCCACAGGTGATGCACCAGCACCAGCACCGCGGAGAAGGTCATGAACCACGCCAGCCCCATGTGCGGGATGATCGGCCGCTTGCCGAACTCGTAGCCTTCGCGCGGCGCCAGCAGCCGCAGCATCTGGATGCGGACGTAGGCCATCAGCACGCAGGCGCTCGTGTGCATGCCGGGCGTGCTGCTGAAGTAGTCCATCACCAGGCCGGTGGCGAAGCCGAGCACCAGCGTGGCCCACGGCGGCGTCTCGAACGGCAGCATGATGATGAACAGGACGTACAGGTAGGGCACCACCCAGCCGTTCGCCAGGTCGAGGTGGTCCAGCAGCAGCACCTGCAGCAGGATCAGTGCCACGAAGCGGAGAAGGTTGCCGAGGACCGTGGTGATCATGGGCGTCCGGTGCGGGCTTCGAGCGTATCGCGCTCGTTCTTCAACAGGTCCACCACCACGTGCACGTAGCCGTCGTGGGTGAGGTCCTCGCTCAGCCTCACCACGATCGTGTGGAAGTTGCTTCCGGGGTCGTTCGTCACCTGCAGCACCGTGCCCACCGGCACGCCCGTGGGGAAGACCCCATCGCCCCCGCGCGTCACCACGGTATCCCCCGGCTGCACGATCACGTGCTTCGCGATGTCCGTGAGCGAGGCCGTGGTCGGGTCGCTCGTGTCCCATTTCAGCAGGCCGAAATACTTCGACCCCTTCAGCTGCACGCTGGTGGGCAGGTCGTTGTTCAGGATGCTCGTCACCAGCGCGAAATGCGGGCTCGCCTCCCGCACCATGCCCACGATGCCGCTGGTGCCCAGCACGCCCATGCCTTCGTGGATGCCGTCCTCCTGGCCGCGGTCCAGGGTGAGGAAGTTCTTCTCCTTGTGTACCGTGCTGTTGATCACCTGCGCGGTGATGAAGCGGTAGCGCTGCTGTAGTGTCGTGTCCAGGCGCACGTCCGCGCTGTCATGCCCCACGTGTGCCGCGGTGTTCCGCACCCGCTCGCGCGCCAGCTCCTCCGCCAGCGCGCGGTTCACGGCGCGCAGGTCGGTGAACTCCGTGATGCTGCTGCGCCACTGGTAGATCCGGCCCACCCAGGCGTTGCTGCTGCTGATGGCCTGCGCGCGGTGGTGCATGTTCCCCGTGATGAGCATGGACAGGGCCACGCTCATCAGCGCCAGGAACAACAGGTTGTTGCGCTGGCGGTGGAGGAAGCGGAAAAGGTCGCGCATGGTTCGTTCGCTGCTCGCCCCACCCGCACGGCCCAATGCCGGTTCGGGCGTGACGGGTCACGCCCCTACCGTCATTCCCGCATCAGGAACTGGAACCGGTCGATGTTCTTCAGCGCGATGCCGGTGCCGCGGGCCACGGCGCGCAGCGGGTCCTCGCTCACGTGCACGGGCAGCTTCGTCTTGATGCTGATCCGCTTGTCCAGCCCGCGCAGCAGCGCGCCGCCGCCGGCCAGGTAGATGCCGGTCTTGTAGATGTCGGCGCTCAGCTCGGGCGGGGTGCTTTCGAGGGCGCTCAGGATGGCCTCCTCGATCTTGCTGATCGATTTGTCCAGCGCCTGCGCGATCTCGCTGTAGGTGACGGTGATCTCCTTCGGGATGCCCGTCATCAGGTCGCGGCCGCGCACGGCATAGTCCGGCGGCGGGTTGTCCAGCTCGGTCATCGCGCTGCCCACCTCGATCTTCGATCTGCTCGGCCGTGCGCTCGCCCACCAGGATGTTGTGCTGGCGGCGCATGTATTCCTCGATGTCCTGCGTGAACTCGTCGCCCGCCACGCGGATGTTCTTGTCGCACACGATGCCGCCCAGGGCGATCACCGCGATCTCGCTCGTGCCGCCGCCGATGTCGATGATCATGTTGCCCATCGGCTCCTCCACGTCGATGCCGATGCCGATGGCGGCGGCCATGGGTTCATGGATGAGGTAGACCTCCTTCGCTCCGGCGTGCTCCGCGCTGTCCTTCACCGCGCGTTTCTCCACCTCGGTGATGCCGCTGGGGATGCAGATCACCATGCGCAGGTTCGGCGCGAAGAGCTGCCGCCCGGGCTTGATCATCTTGATCATGCCCTTGATCATGTCCTCCGCCGCTTGGAAGTCGGCGATCACGCCGTCCTTCAGCGGCCGCACGGTCTTGATGTTCTCGTGCGTCTTGCCGTGCATCTGCTGCGCGGCGCGGCCGATGGCGATCACCTTGCCGCTGCTGCGGTCCTTGGCCACGATGCTGGGCTCGTCCACCACCACCTTATCGTTGTAGATGATGAGCGTGTTGGCCGTGCCGAGATCGATCGCGATCTCCTGGGTGAAGAAACTGTTGAACCAACCCATGCTGGGGGAGTGTCAGTGTTTGAAGTGTCGGTTGCCGGTGATGCCCATGGCGGTGCCGCGCGCGTCGCAGGCATCGATGCTTTCCTGGTCGCGGATGCTTCCGCCCGGTTGCACGATGGCCGTGATGCCCGCGTCCGCCGCGATGTTCACGCAGTCGGGGAAGGGGAAGAAGGCGTCGCTCGCCATCACCGCGCCGTGCAGCTCGAAGTGGAACTTGCCCGCCTTGGCGATGGCCTGTTCGAGCGCGTCCACGCGGCTGGTCTGTCCCGTGCCGCTGGCAAGCAGCATGCGGTCCTTCGCCAGCACGATGGCGTTGCTCTTCGTGTGCTTCACGAGGATGTTCGCGAACACGAGGTCGTCGAGCTCCTTCGCCGTGGGCGCTTTCCTGGTGGCCGTGCGCATGTTCGCGGCGGTATCCACCACGTTGTCGGGCGCTTGCGCCAGCACGCCGTTCAGCGCGGAGCGCAGCTTGCGTGCGGGCCGTGCAGTGGGCCGGCGCTTCAGGATGATGCGGTTCTTCTTCTTCCGCAGGATGTCCAGCGCTTCCGGCGCATAGTCCGGCGCGCAGATGATCTCGAAGAAGATGGTGTCGATCGCGGTGGCCGTGGCCGCATCGATCGACGCGGTGGTGATGAGCACGCCGCCGAAGGCGCTCACCGGATCGCCTGCCAATGCCGTGTCCCAAGCTTCCTTCAATGTCGGGCGGATGGCCGCGCCGCATGCGTTGTTGTGCTTCAGGATCGCAAAGGCGACCTCGGTTCCGCTCGGTCCGGCAGCGCAAATGGTGGCGAGGTCGTCGATCAGCTCCACCGCCGCATCGAGGTCGAGCAGGTTGTTATAGCTGAGTTCCTTGCCGTTCAACTGCTCGAACATACCCGCGAGGTCGCCATGGAACGTGCCCGCCTGGTGCGGGTTCTCGCCGTAGCGCAGAACATGCGCCGGGCCTGCGTTGGCGATCGGCGCGGCTTCTTCACCAGTGAACCACGCGTGGATGGCACCGTCGTAGTGCGAGCTGACGCCGAAGGCCTGTGCGGCGAGGGCCTTGCGCTCCGCCAACGACGTGCTGCCGCCCTGTTCCTCCAGGATCCGCAGCAGCTCCGGGTACTGGCGCATGCTCGGCACGATCACCACGTCGTTGTGGTTCTTCGCCCCTGCGCGGATCAGGCTGATGCCGCCGATGTCGATCTTCTCAATGATCTCGGCCTCCGTGCCGCCCTGTGCCACCGTGGCCTCGAACGGGTAGAGGTCCACCACCACCAGGTCGATGGGCGGGATGGCGTATTCCTCCAGTTGCGCTACGTCGCTCTCCAGCCCGCGGCGGCCGAGGATGCCCCCGAAGACCTTCGGGTGCAGCGTTTTCACGCGGCCGCCGAGGATGCTGGGGTAGCTGGTGAGGTCCTCCACGGGCACCACCGGGAGGCCGAGCTTTTCGATGAACTCCTGAGTGCCACCGGTGCTGTACACCGTGACGTTGAGGTGGTGCAACGCCCGAACGATGGGCTCAAGCCCGTCCTTGTGATAGACCGAGATCAGTGCGCTCTGGATGCGCTTGGTACCTTCCGCCATGCCGTGCTGTTCGCGGCCGGCAGCGTCCAAAGGCCCCCGTTCCGCTGCGCAAGTTTACTGGTCGCGCAGGCCCTTGCAGCGCTGCGCGAAAGGCCTTTTCAGCCGTGTTACCAACAAGTTATGTGGTGTTGGAGCCTGTTCTGGACCTCTTGCAGGATGGCCCCCAAGGGATCGGGTAGGTCCCGAACAGGTTCTGGCGGGTCAGAAACGGAGCCCGATGCCTAGCATCACGTTCAGCACTTCGGTGCGGCTCTCGAGCGTCCGGAAACCCACGTTCCCTTGGCCGTCCACCGTGATGGACGCGGGGTCCACGTAGCTCGTGCGGCCGCTGAAGAAGCGCTCCACGCGGCCTTCCACGTAGCCCATCCTGCCCAGGCCCACCATCAGGCCCGCGGCCCAGCCGGTGCTGAACACGAGGTCGTTCGCGTTGCGCTCAGTGCTCACGGGCTGGTCCAGTCCGTCCACGCGCACTTTGCTCAGGGTGGTGAACTGCCGCGCGCCGAGCAGGCCGTCCACGTAGGGCCGGATCTTCCCGTTCAGCGGACTGAACCGCAACAGGCCGTGGTAGCTCATCACCTTGGCGCGCACGGTGAGGCCGCCTTCCGTGGCCGTAAGCGACGGATCGAGAACGGGTACTGTGCTGTGGGTGTTGCCCATCTGGCTGTAGTCGAAGGCGAAACCGGCGGAAATGGGCAACAGCCCATGGGGCAGGGCCAGGTGGCCGCCCCAGGTGAACATGTCGTGCCCCCACGTGTCCTTGAACTCGCCCATGGGCACGCTTACACCGATGGTGCCGCCCAGCGAGCCGGTCAAGGCGGGGCGCTGCGCCAGGAGCGGCAGGGTGGACAGGCTGAGGGCGACGGAGCAAAGCAGGGGGCGCATGGTGGAGGAATGATCGGTCGCCCCACCGTTCTCGAAAGGCGTGCCAGATCGGGGAAATGTAGAAGGGGCGCGGGTTTCCTTGCGATCTGTGGTACATCATCATTCGTTCCGTACGACCGCTGCCGGCCGGTGCACTGATCCCGGTGGATGCTTCCACGCCGGACATCACTGTTGAAAAGCTCGTGGTATCGATCCCTGATCTACGGCTATTCCCGTAGGTCCCACCTTCTACTTTTCCCCCATGAACAGAACGCTACCCCACCGTACTTCTTCCTTGCTGATCGCCCTGCTTGCCGCCGGGTCCATCCTGGCCCAGAACCCGTTGCCCAATCCCGGTTTTGAAGAATGGGTGGATGGCAAGCCGGTGGGGTGGACGACCAACAACAACCAGTTCACGGGTCAGCCGGTCTCCCCGAACGCCTCCGGCCATTCTGGAGCGTCGGCCGGGCGCGGCACCTATCTGGGCCTCATCAGTGCGCCCATCATCAACACCATTGACGCGTCCAGCCATCCGCTGCCGATCACCCAGGCTTACCAGCGCCTCACCTTCTACTACCAACTGCAACTGGCCAGCACCCAGGGCACGGAGCTTTTCTCCGCTAGCGCGATCTTCACGAATGCCAGCGGCGCGACCGTGGGCTATGCCAATGGCCTCTACCAGCGCACGGACAATACCAGCACCTGGACCTATGCGAATCTGCCGGTGACCTATACCGGCTCCGACCCCGTGGGCGTGAACGTGAACTTCGGGCTCAACGGCTTGGATGCCGTGGTGGGCTCCTATTTCGTGGTGGATGACGTGGCCTTGGAAGGGAATGGCGCCAGCGGCGTGCAGGAACTGGAGCAGGGCACGGGCTTGGGCAACGCCTGGCCGGTGCCAGCTACGGAGACGGTGAACCTGCCGTTCACTTTGGACCGGGCTTCCACGGTAACGATCGACGTACTGGATGCGCTGGGCCGCATGGTGGACCACGCAGCCCTCGGCCCATTGGCCCCCGGCCGCTACAAGCAGGTGTTCGACGTGCAAGGCTGGAGCGCTGGTACTTATACCGCCGTGCTGCGCACCACGTCCGGCGCGCATGCCCAGGCATTGGTGGTGGGGCATTGATCGGTCAGGCCTGAGGCGGATGGCTTGATCGGGCGCTGCTCTGCGTCCCGACCTTCGCGCCATGGACATCGGCGCCGGTTGGACGGACCTGGGACTTCCCGGCATTTTCCTGGCCTCGTTCCTGGCGGCCACCTTGTTGCCGCTGAGCTCCGAGGTGCTGCTGGCCGCGATGGCCTTGGGGCCGTGGAGCACGGCCGCGCTGTGGGCCACGGCGAGCGCGGGCAACACGCTGGGCGGCCTCACCAACTACGGCATCGGCCGCTGGGTGCCGCACGACCGCCTGTTGAAGTGGACGCGCATGGATCCCGCGAAGGCCGCGCGCTGGGAACGCGCGGTGCAACGCCACGGAGCGTGGTGCGCGCTGCTGTGCTGGCTGCCCGTGGTGGGCGATCCGCTTGCGCTGGCGTTGGGGCTGTTCCGCGCGAAACCGTGGCCGGTGGCGGTGCTGATGTTCATCGGAAAAGCCGCGCGCTATGCCGTGGTGCTGGCCGTGCTGCGGCACTGATACCAATTGGACATTCAAAATCATCCGATCTGCTTGCCCTTTTTCCGCATGGCTTCTCCGAGGCTGACGTTCCGTAGGCACCGCTACGCAACGTCATCCTCGTATCGCCCTGCGAAAAAATTGCGGCGCAGCTTTGGCCGCTTTTGAATGTCCAATTGGTATGAGCTATCCCGCGCCGAGCAGTTCCATCAGCCGGTCCGGGCGGTCGGTGATGATACCGTCCACGCCCAGGTGGATGAAGCGTTCCATCTCCGCAGGATCGTTCACTGTCCAAACGAGCAGGCCGATGTTGCGCGCGCGCAGGGATGCCAGCAGGGCGCTGTCCACCAACGCCTTGTCGGGACTGTAGAAGTCGGGCGTGAAGCTCAGGCGGGCGAGGTCGGCGGCCAGGCCATGGCCCTCGTCCACGAGCAGGGCGGTGCGCAGATCGGGGTCGATGGCATGCACGGCCTCCAGCACGGCGGGGTCGAAGGACTGGATGATGCAGCGGTCGCCGATGGCGAGCGCGCTGATGGCGGCCAGCACGGCCTGCGCGAAGGGCCACGGCTCCGGCTGGAAGATCCCGTAGAGCGCGGGCTCGCTCTTGATCTCGATGTTGTAGCCCACGGCGTTCAACCCCCTTTCCTTCACGTGGCCCTCCACGGCGTTCACGACCTCGGCGAGCGTGGGTTTGTGCGCCGGTTGCGGCCGTTGTTCCGGGAAGTCCGGGTGGCGGGTGAGGCCGCAGTCGAAGGCCTGCACGTCCTTCAGCGGCATGCGGTGGATGTTGAAGCCGCGTTCCTGTTCCGCGCGGATGGGCTCCCCGCTCGGCGTGCGGCAGATGCGGTGCTCCATCCAGGGCTCATGGCTCACGAGCACGTGCCCATCGGCGGTCATCACCACGTCCAGCTCCAGCCATTCGCAGCCGAGATCAACGGCCTTGAGGAAGGCGGGCACGGTGTTCTCCGGCATCAGCCCGCGACAACCGCGGTGACCATGGACCTCGGGTAGCATGGTGGTGGAACGGCCGCACCCGGCCGGGTGCAGCGCTGCGGCAAGGTACAGGGCCGCCGCGTTATCCCGGAAGGATGCCGTCGGCGACGTCGCGCAGGATCTTGTCGGCCAGCACGTTCGCCAGTTTGAAGCGGCTTTCTTCGGTTACGCCGGCGATGTGCGGCGAGAGGATCACGCGGTCGCTGGCGTACAAACGGCCGAGCACGGCGCGGGCGCTGTCCGCGCGCAGGCCGAGCAGGGAGCGTTCCTCGAACTCGAGCACGTCCAGGCAGGCGCCGCGCACCGTTCCCGCGTCGATCGCATCGAGCAGGGCCGTGGTGTCCACGAGCGGGCCGCGCGCGGTGTTGATGAACCAGATGGGGCGCTTGCACCGCGCGAAGAAGACCGCATCGGCGCAATGATCGGTCTCCGGGGTGAGCGGCAGGTGCAGGCTGATGACGTCGCTGCGCTCGAAGAGCTCGTCCAGGGCCACTTCCTCCACGTAAGGCGGCGCGTAGCCCTGCTTGTATTTGTCGTAGGCGACCAGGGTGACGTCGAAGCCCTGCAACTTCTCCGCGAAGGCGCTGCCCATCTGCCCGAAGCCGATGATGCCCACGGTGCTGCCGCGCAGCTCATGCCCGCTGTTCTCCGCGCGGCGCCACAGGCCCTGGCGCACTTCACGGTCCGCGCGGAGCAGGTTGTTCACCCCCGCCAGCAGCATGCCGATGGCCTGTTCGCCCACGGCGTCGCGGTTGCCTTCCGGCGAATTGTAGAGGCGGATGCCCCGCTGCCCGCAGTAGGCGCGGTCGATGTTCTCCATGCCGGCGCCCGCGCGCGCGATGAAGCGCAGGTCCGGTGCGCCGTCGAGCAACGTGGCATCGAGGAACACCCGGCCGCGGATGACGATGCCGCCGAGGTCCTTCAGGCGTTCACCCAAGGCCGTAGCCTCCACGTCCGACAGGTCCACGCACACGTGTCCGGCCACGGACAGGCGTTCCGCGAGGATCGGATGCACGGTGTCGATGAAGCCGACCCTCACAGGATGATCCCCGCCAGGAACAGGGAGGCGATGGTGAAATAGATCACGAGGCCCGTCACGTCCACCACGGTGGCCACGAAGGGGGCGCTGGACACGGCGGGGTCCATGCCCAGGCGTTTCAGCACGAGCGGGAAGAGCGAGCCGATGAGGTTGCCCCACAGCACCACGCCCACGAGCGATACGCCCACGGCTATGCCCACGAGTGCCCAGTGCGGCCCGTACACGTTCACGAACTGGCTCCAGATGGCCACGCGCACGAAACCGATGATGCCGAGCAGCACGCCCAGGGTGATGCCCACGCTGAACTCGCGGCGGAAGATGCGCCACCATTCCTTCACGGTGACGTCGCCCAGCGCGAGCGCGCGGATGATGAGCGTGCTGGCCTGCGAGCCGGTGTTGCCGCCGCTGGAGATGATGAGCGGGATGAAGAGCGCCAGCACCACGGCCTTGGCTATCTGGCCTTCGAAGAAGCTCATGGCCGTGGCCGTGAAGCTTTCGCCGATGAACAGCACGACGAGCCAGCCGGCGCGCGCCTTCACCATCTCCCACAGGCTGCTGTTGCTGTAGGAGTATTCGAGCGCTTCCATGCCCGCCATCTTCTGCACGTCCTCGGTCTCCTCCTCGCGGATGCTGTCCAGTACGTCGTCGATGGTGATGCGGCCCACCAGGCGCCCGCGGTCGTCCACCACGGGCAACACGATCAGGTCGTACTTCTCCATCAGGCGGGCCACTTCTTCCACGTCGGTGTCGGCGCGCACGGTCACCACGTCCGGGTCGTATACCTGCTTCACCGGCGTGCGCAGGTTGGTGGTGATGAGCTGCTTCAGGGAGATGTTGCCCACGAGCTTGTCGTGCCCGTCCACCACGTTGATGATGTACACATTGTCGATCTCGTCGGCGTGTTCGCGCAGCTGTTTCACGCATTCGCGCATGGTGCTGTCCACGTTCACCTTCACGAGCTCCTTGGCCATGAGGGCCCCGGCCGTGTTCCCGGCGTAGGTGAGCAGCTCGGCGATCTCCTGCTTCTGCGCGCTGTCCTCGATGTTCGCGAGCACCTCTTCCTGCACCTCTTCGGGCAGCTCGGCGATCACGTCGGCCGCGTCGTCCGAGTCGATGTGCTCGATCAGCTCCTCGGCGATCTCCTTCGCGGTGTAGTTCTCCAGCAGCTGGTCGCGGCGGTCCTCCGGCAGTTCCAGCAGCACTTCCGCGGCGGTCTCGGGCTCCAGGCGCTCGTAAAGGTGGCGCGCGTCGTCGAGGCGTAGCTGGTCCAGCAGCTCGGCGATGTCCGCCGGGTGCATCCCGGACACTTCGTTCAGCACGGCCTCCTCGCGCTTCTGCGCGATGTTCTCCTGGATGCGTTCCAGGTTCGCTTGCGAGAGCTTGAAGGCCATGGGGAACGGGTGCTCCCGCCGTTCGCGCGAAGCGCGGCCAAGTTACAGGAGGCCGCCTATCTGTGAAGAGGAAGCGGAAAGCATTTCGGCTTCGTTCAATGTGAAGTCGGGGTGCTGATGCGCTTTCGAGGATGGGAGGTCATGGTTCGGGCGCCTGCGCCAAAGCGCTTCGGCGTCGGCGCGCAGGCTCACCGTGACAAGGAGGACGACAAGGAGCAGATCATCCGATCCCCTCATCATCCGATCATCTGATCGGATCGCAGGCCTGCGCCAGCGCGATGAAATCCGCTACAGACAATTGTTCCGCGCGCTGCGTGGCATACGGCGGCGGCACGCCTTCGCGGAGCGGCGCGAAGCCTTTCAGCGCATTGTGCAGGGTCTTGCGGCGCTGGTTGAACGCGGCTTTCACCAGGCGGAACAACAGCTGCTCATCGCAGGGCAGCTCCTTCACGGCGTTGCGCTGCAGGCGGATCACGGCGCTGCGCACCTTGGGCGGAGGGATGAAGGCCTCGCGCTCCACCACCATCAGTTGCTCGATGTCGTACCAGGTCTGCGTGAGCACGCTCGTGATGCCGTAGGTGCGGCTGCCGGGCTTCGCCGCGTAGCGGTCGGCCACTTCCTTCTGGAACATGCCCACCACCTCGGTCACGCGGTCGCGGTGCTCGAGCACCTTGAAGATGATCTGTGTGCTGATGTTGTAGGGGAAGTTGCCGATCACCGCGATGGGGCCCGTGCCGAAGCGGTCCAGGTCCATCCGCAGGAAATCGGCCTCCAGCACCTTCAGCGTGGGGTGCTCCGCGGCCAGGTGCTCCACCGATTCGGTGTCCAGTTCAACGCAGGTGAGGTCGATGTCCGTGCGCTTCAGCAGGTGTTCCGTGAGCGCGCCGGTGCCCGGGCCGATCTCCAGCACGTCGCGGTAGCCGCCGTGGTGCGTGAGGCTTTGCGCGATGCGCTCGGCGATGTCCCCGTCCTTGAGGAAGTGCTGGCCGAGGTGCTTCTTGGCGCGGATCGGAGCGCTCATACGGTGAACTCCAGTTCCAGCAGGGTGCGGAAGGCCGCCACGCGGTCGCCGTAACGCTCGCGCATGTGTTCCTGAAGGCGTGGTGCTTCCTGTTCGCGGTAGCGCTCGTAGGTGGCCATGTCGGCGCAGGTGTACTGCACGGCGTACGTTACGCCGCTGTCGCCGTCGCTGAGGACCTTGAACATGCGGCTGTCCAGGAAGAGGCCGGTGGCCATCACGTCGGGGATGTGCGTGCGCTTCATCCAATCCAGCCAGGCTTCGTGTACCTCGTGGTCCACGCTCAAGGTCACGTTGTAGACGATCATGGGGTGCTGCGGCCGTTGAGGAACTTCTGCTCGGGCGTGTCGAGGTTGTCGTGGTCGCCGCGCAAGCGGCGGAAATGGTCGCGGGCCTCCGGCACGAAGATGCTGCCGCTCTGCTGGAACAGCAGCTTCTCGAACCAGCCCTTGGCCTTCTCCTTGTCGTTCAGTTCGTTCTCGTAGAGCTTGCCGAGGTCGAGCATGGCGTTGTCCACAAGGATGTCGTTGGGGTAGAGCTCGATCACCTTCTCCAGGTAGCCGGCGGCCTCGGGGTATTGGTGGCGCGCGTAGGCGATGCGGTAGCGCTCGTAGAGCACGTCGTCGCCCAGGCTGTGCATGGGGAACCCGGTGCCGAGGCTGTCCAGCGTGCGCAGCGCGTCGTCGTAGCGGTGCTGGAAGGTGAGGAGCTGCGCGTGCGCGAAGAGCTTCAGCGGTACGCTGTTGCTGTCCGCCCCGAGGTTGTCGGTGATGAGCAGCGACAGTTCCATGGCGTCGTTCGCGATGAGCTTGCTGGTGCTGGCCTTCAGCACGTCCAGCTGGGCCTTGGACCAGAGGAAGTCACCGGCGTAGAAGCTCACTTTCGCGTTGCGCAGCCGCGCTTCGTGGCCGAGGACGTCCTGCTTGAAGTCGAGGTCCACCTGCGAGTAGAGGAGGGAGGCGTCCCAGATGTCGCCTTGCAGGATGTGTACGTCGCCGAGGTCGAGCTTCAGGCGCGCCTGGGTCTGCGGGTCGAGGCCCGGCGTGTTGATGGCCTGCTCCAGCGTGGCGATGGCGCCGTTCACGTCGTTCAGGTAGTAGGCCTGCAAGCGTGCGAGCCCTTTCAGCAGGCCCACGGTGCCGGGCTGCACGCCCAGTTCGGTGATGGTGGTGCGGTACTGCTGCTCCAGGGCGGTCACCTGCGCTTTCGGCGGGTCGGACTGGCCGGTCACGTTCGCGTCCATCGCTTCGATCAGGCCCAGGCGCGCGGCGGTGTGGTTCACGCCGTTGCTGCCGAGCGCGATCACGTATTCGTAGCACTTCGTCGCCGTCGGCCAGTCCTTATTGGTCACCGCGATGCCGCCGAGGTCCATGAGCCGCTGGCCGCCCTCGTTGAAGCGCTTGTCCATGGCCTTGCATTGCACGAAGGCGCTGGTGAGGTCCTTCTGCTGCAGATACATCCAGATCAGCATTTCCTGGAAGAGCGCGTTCTGCGGGTCGCGCTGGATGCGGCGCAGCAGTTCCGTGCGGACGATGTCCGACCGGGCGTCCTTGGCGGCGAAATCGACGTAGCGGCCCAGTGCGTTCTGCACGTGCTGCAGGTAGCTGGGGTTGGCTTCCAGCAGGTCCATGTAGCTGGCCACCATGGCGTTGATGTCGCCCTTGGCGGCGTGGATGCCGGCGATCTCGTAGTTGAAGTTGGCGGCTTCATTGCGTAGCAGTTTCCGGCCCTTCTCGTACGTGGCGAGCGCGAGGTCCAGTTCGTTGGCCTTGGTGAAGGCGGTGGCGAGCTGGCGCACGCTGTTCTGGTCGGCGGGCAGGTTCTTCAGCGCCTTCTCATACTGCTGCGCGGCCTTCTGGTCCTCGCCCTCCAGCTTGTACAGGGCGCCCAGGTCCACCAGGAAGCGTGGGTCCTTGTCCTGGCGGCGCATCTGTTCTTTCACCAGTTTCTCTGCCTCATCGAAGCGCTTCAGCGCCGAATAGCTCTTGTACAGTTGCTCGTAGTAGTAGGTGGTGGGCTGCTTCTTGTAGAGCTTCTCGTAGTAGAGGATCGCCTTCTCGTGGTCGCCCTGCTGGAAGTACTGCGCGGCCAGTTGCTCGTCCATGCCGGGCTGCGCGAAGGCTTGCGGCATGGCGAACACCAGCAGGAGCAGGGAAAGCAGGCGGAGGGGCTTCATGGCTTCGCCGGTGTGTCCCGCAGGAGGGGATCCACCTGGTCCTTGTAGAGCACGCGGTCGTTCTCGATGGTGGTGAGGCGCACGGATACGGCGCCAACGCGCTGGGCGAGGTCGTTCACCACCGTGCGCTCCTCGGCGAGGAAGGTGCGTTCCTCGGCTTCGCTCAGCAGCCCGTGCAGGAGGTCGTGGCGGAGGTGGGACAGGCGGATGCGGGTGCTGTCCAAGGCGTTGTGGGTGTACCGGTGCTCGCTGAGCGCGAGCGGCAAGGCCTGTGCCATGGCGCGGTGGTAGTTGCCCAGCACCACGGCGGCCTGGGGGGAAAGGGTGTCCTTGAAGCGGAGCTCGATGGCGTCGCGCTGCCCGTCGAAGATCGCGCGGGCGTGGACCAGCTCCAGCGTATCCATGGCGTCCAACGTGTGCTCCAGGCTGTCCACCTCGCCCAGCAGGCGGTCCAACGCAGCGAGCCGTTCGGGATCTGTGCTGCGGCGGCAGCCGGTGGCCACCGTCAACAGGGCCGCCGCGAAGAGGAAAGCCGCTGGTAGCCGCCGGGTCATTTCCGGATCATGTCGAAGCCCGTGTAGGGCTGCAGGGCCTTGGGGATGCGGATTCCTTCCGGCGTCTGGTTGTTCTCCAGCAGGGCGGCCACGATGCGGGCGAGCGCGAGCGCGCTGCCGTTGAGGGTGTGCGCGAGGCGCGGCTTTGCCCCGCCGCCGGAGCCTTTGGCGGAGGCCGGCTTTTCCTCGCGGAAGCGCAGCTTCAGGCGGTTGCTCTGGAAGGTCTCGAAGTTGCTGATGGAGCTCACCTCGAGCCAGCGTCCCTGCGCGGCGGCGTATACCTCCATGTCGTACGTCATCGCGCTGGCGAAGCCCATGTCGCCGCCGCAGAGCAGCAGTTGGCGGTAGGGCAGTTCCAGCGCGCGCAGCAAGCCTTTCACGTGCTCCACCATCTCCTCCAGGGCGGCGTAGCTGTTCTCCGGCTTCTCGATGCGCACGATCTCCACCTTGTCGAACTGGTGTACGCGGTTGAGGCCGCGCACGTGCGCGCCGTAGCTGCCGGCTTCGCGGCGGAAGCAGGGCGTGTAGCCGACCATCTTCACCGGCAGTTGCGCGGGGTCCACGATCTCGTCGCGGTAGAGGTTGGTGATGGGCACCTCCGCCGTGGGGATCAGGTAGAGGTTGTCCGCCGTGGCATGGTACATCTGGCCTTCCTTGTCGGGCAGCTGGCCGGTGGCGAAGGCGCTTTCGGCGTTCACCATGTGCGGGGGGATGATCTCCCGGTAGCCCGCGTTGATGGCCTTGTCCAGGAAGAAGCCGATGAGCGCGCGCTGCAACCTCGCGCCCTGGCCGCTGTATACGGGGAAGCCTGCGCCGGTGAGCTTCACGCCGAGGTCCATGTGCAGCAGGTCGTATTCCTCGCCCAGTTCCCAGTGCGGCTTCGCATCGGCCGGCAGTTGGGGCAGGGCGCCTTCCTGCATCACGGTCACGTTATCCTCCGGGGTGCGGCCCGCGGGCACTTTCGCGTTGGGCGCGTTGGGGATGAGGCAGAGGTGGTCCTGCAACGCCTTCTCGGCCGCGTCCAGCTCTTCCTTGAGCTGCTGTATGCGGGCCTTGAGGTCGGTGGTCCTGGCGCGGGTGGCCTCGGCCTCATCCTTCTTGCCGGACCTCATCAGTTCCCCGATGGAACGGCTCAGCTCGTTCAGGTCCGCCAGTTTCTTGTCGAGCTCGTTCTGCGTGGAGCGGCGGTGCTCGTCCAGCTCACCGGCCTTGCCCAGCAGGGCGTCGGCATCGATGTGGCGTTTGCTCAGGCGCGCGCGGGCATCATCGGGGTTGGCGCGCAGGTAGGCGATCTCCAGCATGGACGGGCGGTTCGGATAAGGAGGGCGAAGTTAGGCAGGGTGCGGATGCGCATGTGCCCATGTGGGGCATGTGCTCATGTGCCCATGGCGTTGTGCGCCTGGATGCGATGGATCAGTTCCGCGGGGGTACCGGCTTCTGGTCCCATTCCGCTTCGCGCACCAGGATCACGAACACCGGGAAGTGGTCGCTGTACCCATCGACGTATTGGTCGCCCACGAACGTGCGGAAGGGGTAGCCCGCGAAGTTGCCGTCCTTCTGCGCCAGATAGGGCGCGTTATAGACGCGCGCGCCGTAGAACTTATAGCGGCCGCCTTCCCCGGTGACGAGCGCGGGGGAGATGATCGATCTGGTCGAACAGGTTCCAGGCGTCCCCCCAGGCCAGCGAACCGATGCCGCGCTTGTACAGGTCCACCATGGGGTCGAAGAGCTTGTTGCCGGTGGCCTCCGCCTTGTCGCCCACGGCGCCGAGGAACTTGCGGACGCTCGGGTCGGTGGGATCGTCGTTGAGGTCGCCCATGTAGAGGGTACGGGCGTTGCGGTAGCGGGCCATCAGTGAATCCTCGATGTGGCGGCCCAGTTGCGCGGCCAGGATGCGGCGCGGCATGCTGGCCTTTTCCCCGCCCCGGCGCGAGGGCCAGTGCGCCACGATGAAGCTCACCGTATCACCGTCGAGCACACCGCTCACCACCAGTTGGTCGCGCGTGCGGAACGTGCTGTCGTTCGGGTCGCTCAGGCGGTAGGCCTTTTCGTTGATCGGCGTGAAATGCTTTGGGTTGTAGATGAAGCCCACGTCCACGCCCCGGCGGTCGGGCGAATCGTGGTGGACGAGCTGGTAGCCCCGCTTGTCCAGCGGAGGCGTGTGGATCAGGTCGCTCAGCACGTTCCTGTTCTCCAGTTCCGCGAACCCCATACACGCCACGCCATCGGGGCTCACGTCCTTGCCCAGTTCGCTGATGACCTGCGCCATCTTGCCCAGCTTGCGGCGGTAGCGCGCGGTGTTCCATTGCTTGGCCGAGGTGGGCAGCCATTCCGCGTCGTCCGTGAGCGGGTTGTCCAGCGTATCGTAGAGGTTCTCCACGTTGTAGAAGCCCACGCACATGGGTACGTAGCGGGTATCCTTGGGCTGGGCGAAGGCCGCGGTCCACAGCAGGGCGCAAACGGCGATGAAAGTGGGGCGAAGGGAACGGGGCATGGATCGGGTGTGCTGGCCGTGGCCTGTATGCGGTGCAAGTTAGACCCTTGGCCGTTGGAGAAAGCCAAGATCGTGCCGGGCCTTGAGCGGCCCCATCCGAATTCACGCAGTGGTCATCCACAGGGAACGCTGCGTTCCCAAGTTCCGGACCGGCGGGGTCCTGTTGCGGAATGGTATAACTTGCCAAGGCACGGTGGCCGCCGCCGGCGCTCTTCCTTTGCACCATGCCGCGACCGTTCCGGGCCCTGCTCCTGCTTTCCTCCAGCGTGCTGCTGGCCTCCCTTCACGCCCAACCCATACAGACCGCGCGCAACGCCGCGATCGGTTCCACGGTCACCTTCAACGGCGTTATCACCAGCGGGCCATCGCTCGGCACCGTGCGCTACATCCAGGACGCCAACGCGGGCATCGCCTTGTTCGCGGGCTCCGGCTCCGTTCCGTTCGGCCCGGCCATCGGGGATGCGATGACCATCACCGGAACGCTCACCAACTACAACGGCCTGCTGGAGGTGACACCGATCACGCAGGCCGTGGTCACCAGCACGGGCAACACGGTGGTCCCGGACGTGGTGACGCCCAGCGGCGTGGACGAAGCGCACGAAGCGCAGCTGGTCCGCGTCAACGGGGTGCGCATCAGCGGTGGCGGCCTGTTCGCCGCGGGGTCGTGTACCTTCAGCAACGGCGCGCAGAGCGCGGTGATCTACCTGCGCAGCGGCCATCCGCTCATCGGCACGCCCGTTCCGGCGGGCACGTTCGACGTGGTGGGCATCGTGTCGCAGTACGACCCTACGTCGCCCTACACGAGCGGCTATCAATTGCTGCCGCGCGATGCGGACGACCTGATCATGGGCGCCATCGCCATCGTGGGGCCCGTGGTGCAGGCGAACATCACCACCAGCGGCTTCGACCTGCAATGGACCACCGATGTGCCGGGCACCGGGCAGGTGGAGTTCGGCCTTACGCCCGCGCTGGGCACCTTCGGCGGTTCCCTGGCGCCTGCCACGGCGCATACGGCGTCGCTTACCGGCCTGGCCCCGGCGACGTTCTATTACGCCCGTGCCTTCTCGGTGAACGGCAGCGACACGGCTTTCTCCGACGTGCATCTCTATTCCACGATGAGCACGTCCAGCGGGGCCATCCGCGTGTATTTCAACAAGAGCGTCGATACGAGCGTGAGCAGCGGCACGCCCGCGGTCGGGTTGTTCAGCGCCACGGATGACACGATCAAGGCCTACATCGATCGCGCCCGCAGCACGCTGGACATCGCGATGTACAACACCAGCAGCACCTACCTGGTGAACGCGGTGAACGCCGCCGCGGCCCGCGGGGTGCGCGTACGCTGGATCGCCGAAGGCAGCAACGCCAACACTGCGCTCGCCAGCCTGGCCGGTGCCATCCCCGTGCTTTACCGCTCGGACGGCCTGGGCAGCGGCACGCACGACAAGTTCATGATCGTGGATGCCGAGGATGCCGCGAACGCCTGGGTGATGAGCGGCTCGCCGAACTGGACCAACCAGAGCCTCTTCACGGACTACAACAACCTCGTGTTCATCCAGGACCAGGCGCTGGCGCGTTGCTACCGCCTCGAGTTCGAGGAGATGTGGGGCGGCACCGGCGCGCAACCCGTGCCCGCGAGCAGCCGCTTCGGCGCGGCGAAGACGGACAACACCCCGCATCAGTTCAACATCGGTGGCAGGCGGGTGGAGAGCTTCTTCAGTCCCACCGACGGCACCACGGCCCGGATCGCGGATGCGCTGGACGCCGCGCAGCACAAGGTCAACTTCGCGTTGTACGTGTTCACCCAGAACGACCTGGCCGCGGCGATGGTGCGTGCGGACCGCCGCCCGGGAGTCACCGTGCGCGGGGACATGGAGGATATCACCGGCCTGGGGGCGGAGTTCAACTACCTGCTGGCCCAGGGCGTGGACGTGGTGTCGCACTACACCGAACCCGGCCTGCTGCACCACAAGTATGCCATCATCGATGAAAGTTCCTCCGGCGATCCGCTGGTGATCACCGGCAGCCACAACTGGACGGCCACGGCGGAGTCGGTGAACGATGAGAACACCCTGGTGATCCACGACGCCACGATCGCGAACCTGTACCTCCAGGAATGGACGGCTCGCCACAACGCGGTGGTGGGCATCGATGACGTGCAGGGGATCGCCGCCTTCCGGGTATTCCCCAATCCGGCGCATGACCGCATGCAGTTCGTGGGCGAGGTGCCGTTCACGTCCACCGTGGTGATCACGGATGCGCTCGGGCGGAGCGTCCTGCAGGAGCCGCTCGGTCCCGGCCGCGTGGTGGATGTGTCCGCGATCGCGCCGGGCGCCTATCTGCTCCTGCTGCGTGAAGCGAGAGGGGCGCTTCGCGGGGCCGCGCACTTCGTGAAGGAGTGACCTAGCGCGGGAAATAGAGCGGGTGGCGCTCGTTGTAGCGCCGCATGAAAAGGAAGATGGTCTCCTCCTTGTTGCGCTGCTTCTTCGGCAGCGCATCGAACTCCTGCTTCAGCAGATCGTCGCGCTTCAGCACTTCATACAGACCGCCGGCCGTCACCGGAAGGAAGGCGCCGCTCTCCATGTCGAGGAAGCGTTGCACCTCCACCGTGTAGGTGACGGGCCCGTAGCTGTAGGCGGTCCAGTCGCGGTACGTCGCATCGAACAGCAGGTGGCTGATGCTGCCCATGAGCCCGATGCGCGAGAAGCCGTTGCCTGCGCGCACGTGTACCACGCCGTTGTCGCAGAAGCCCCACAGGTCGTCCAGGTCCATCTTTACGCGGGCGCCGGTGCTGTCCGGGTAGGTGAGCTTCCCGTTCGTGGCGCGCAGGTCGGTCACCGGCTGGCCTTGTTGCGTCAGCAGGTCCTTCTTCGGCACGCTCGGCGCATTGGTCCGGAACGCCTGGAAGTTGAAGTACACCCCTTCGCGGAAGGCGAAGCCTGCCTGGTAGCGCATCCAGGTGCTGTCCGCTTGTGCCTGCGCCAGCATCGCGCACAGCAGGGCCGTCAGCAAGGAAAGTGCGCGGCCCATCACAGGGAGCGGATGAAGGCCATCACTTCGTCAGGCGCCTGCGCCTGCACCCAGTGGCTGGCGAACTCCACGGTCTCCACGCGGGCGTTCACGAACTGTTCCTTGATCGCCGGGATGTCGGCGCGCTGGATGTAGTCGCTCTTGCCGCCGCGCACGAAGAGCGTGGGTACGCGCACGGTGTCGTGGGCGATGCCCGCGAGGATGTGGCCGATGTCGCGCGCGATCACCGGCACGTTGAAGCGCCAGCCCAGCTGGTCCGGCTTCTCCCAGTACAGGCTCTTCATCAGGAACTGCACCATGCCCACTTCCGGGATGTGCGCGCTCAGGTGTTCCTCCACTTCCTTGCGCGAGCGCTTGCCCGGCAGGTCGCTCGAAAGCAGCGCCTCGATGATGGGCCCGTGGTAGCTGAGCGCGTATTCACGCGGCCCGATGTCGATCACCACCAGGTGCTTCAGCAGTTCCGGCCAGCGCTGCGCGAACACCATCGCTGTTTTGCCGCCCATGCTGTGGCCCACCAGGCGGATGTCCGAGAGCCCAAGCAGCGTCACCAGTGCATGCACGTCCTCGGCCATCGCGTTGTAATCGATGTGGTCCGTATGCGGTGAGCGGCCGTGGTCGCGCTGGTCCACCAGCACCACGTCGAACTCGCCGCTCAGCGCGCGGCCGATCGTGCCCCAGTTGTCGCAGCTGCCGAAGAGGCCGTGCAGCACCACCAGCGGCGGACCGCTGCCTTCGCGGCGGTGGAAGAGGGGAACGTTCATTGGGGCAAGTATATCCGATGCGGCGGCCTAGGAGCGAAAATGGTCTACTCCTCCTGAGGTATCAGCGCCAGCAGCGCGAGCAGTTCCTTGTCCGAGAGCGTGTCCTTTTCAGCCTTGTCGAAGATGGTGAGCATGAACACGCGGCCCTATTGCCACGCGCACGTGCGTGACCACTCGTGCGCCCCCCGACTTCCCGCTGCCCTTGGAGGTGATGGCGAGCCTGATCTTATAGCACTTGCGGCCCAGCGACGTGCCCTGCTGCGGGTCCTTCTCCAACCGGCCGGTCAAGGCGGCGATCTCCGCCTTCAGCGAAGGGTACTTTTTGACCAGCCGTTTCAGCTGCTTCTCGAACGGCCGGAGCGGGATGACCTCAAAGCTCACGGAGCAGGGCCTTCATGGACCTTGGCTTGCGCTTGCCCTCCTCGATGTCCTTCAACTCGGCGATGGCGTCCAGCATATCATTCACACGCTCCGCCTTCACCGCTGAGATCCTCCGCGACTTCACGAAGGTGAACGCGCGCAGCACCTCCTCTATGAAGGCCTGTTTGTCCTTGGGCACGCTCAACAGGTAGTCCATATCGCAAAGGTAACGTAAGGCGGAAAGAGCGTCCGTTCTCGCTGATCCTTGCTCAGATCTTCGCGTCGTTCATCGCAGCTCGCGGAGATAGAGTTGCACCGTGTTCTCCATGCCGAGCCACAGGGCATCGCAGATCAACGCGTGGCCGATGGACACTTCCGTCAGGTGCGGCACGTGGGCCTTGAACCAGGCCAGGTTCAGCCGGTCCAGGTCGTGCCCGGCGTTCAGCCCCAGGCCGAGGGCATGCGCGCGCTCCGCGGCGCGCGTGAACGGCTCCACCGCCCGGGCCTTGTCGTGGTGGAAGTGCGCCGCGTACGGTTCGGTGTACAGTTCGATGCGGTCGGTGCCGGTGTCCGCCGCGTGGCCGATCTGCTCGGTGTCCGTGCCCATGAAGATGGACGTGCGGATGCCGGCGGCCTTGAAGCGCGCGATTACTTCCTGAAGGAAGGGTTTGTGCGCACGGGCGTCCCAGCCGGCATTGCTCGTGAGCACGCCGGGCGGGTCGGGCACGAGGGTGACCTGGGCCGGGGTTACTTCCAACACGAGCGCGATGAGGTCCTCGCTGGGATAGCCTTCGATGTTGAGCTCGGTGGTGAGCACGGGCTTCAGCGCGTGCACGTCGCTGCGGCGGATGTGGCGCTCGTCCGGCCGCGGATGCACCGTGATGCCCTGGGCGCCGAAGCGTTCGATGGCGAGCGCGGCCTGCACCACGTCCGGGTTGTTCGCCCCGCGCGCGTTCCGCAACGTGGCCAGCTTATTGATATTGACGCTCAACCTTGTCATCCGTAGGGCTTCAACTACCTTGGCGCCCGGCCACCGGCGGGCCTGCGGAAAGGCAGGCGCAAAAGTAGCCGAGCAGCGCCCCGGCGCCCATCAAGCATGCACGCCTCCGACCTCATCACCGACGATGTGCCACCGCTGAAGCCCGGCGATACAGTGGCGTGCGCACTGGACCGGATGGAAGAGTTCAAGGTGGGCCACCTGCCCGTGGTCACCGGCGATCGCCTGGTGGGCGTGGTGAAGGACGCCGACCTGGTGGACCACGCCCATCCCAAGTCCACGGTGGAGGAGGTGATGGAACGCGTGGAGGTGCCCTACGTGCGCGCCGCCCAGCACATCTACGACGTGATGAAGCTCTTCGTGGAACGCGGCCTCACCGTGGTGCCCGTGCTGGACATGGAGGGCCGGTACCTCGGCGCCGTGAACGAGCACGAGGCGCTGCGCCGCCTGGCCGAGGTGACCAACGTGCGCGAGCCCGGCAGCGTGCTGGTGCTGGAGATGGACCAGGTGGATTATTCCCTGCAGGAGATCGCCCGCATCGTGGAGGGCAACGACGCCAAGGTGCTCAGCGTGTACTGCCACACCCTCCCGGACAGCACGCGCCTGGAGGTGACGCTGAAGATCAACCGCGAGGACATCAGCGGCATCCTGCAGACCTTCGAACGCTTCGAGTACGACGTGAAGACGACCTACCAGGGTTCCCGTTTCCACGAGGACCTGCGCGGCCGCTACGACGACCTGATGCGGATCATCAAAATGTGACGGTGTGTGCCGGTGCCTGGCCCTGGGCGCTCTGGTAGCCCTGCTCCTTCTGCCGATGGGAGGCGCGCGCGCGCAAGCGCAACGCCCCCCTGCCGGGCCGTTCGTCATCTCGGGCATCGTCTACGAGGGGAACAAGGTCACGAAGGAGCGCGTGCTGGTGCGCGAATTCACCTTCCACGAGGGCGATACGCTCACGTCGGAGCAGCTCTACACGCGCATCGAGCGGAGCAAGCAGAACCTCTATAACCTCTCGCTCTTCAACCTGGTGATGATCACCCCCACCTACCTGGGGGAGCATGAGGTCTTCATCACCGTGGTGGTGGATGAGCGCTGGTACTGGTGGCCGGAGCCCATCTTCAAGATCGCGGACCCGAACTTCAACACCTGGTGGCTCACCCGTGACTTCCGGCGGGTGAACTGGGGCACCTACCTCACGCGGCGCAACTTCCGGGGGCTCGACCAGACGCTGTACCTGAAGTGCCAGCTGGGCTATACGCGGGAGTTCGGGGTGCGCTACCGCATCCCGTTCGTGGATCCGCAGCAACGCTGGGGCGTGAGCCTGGGCGGCAGTTATGCGGAGCAGAACGAGACCACCGTGGGCACGGTGGGGAACAAGCGCGTGTTCGTGCGCGATGACCTGAACGTGGTGCGCTCGGAGTGGCGGGTGCAAGGGCAGGCCATGCTGAGGCCGGAGTTCGACATGCGGCACGCCTTCCGCCTGGGCTACGTGAGCGCGCAGGCGCGCGACACGCTCCTGCGGTCCACCACGGACTATTTCCATGCGAGCGCGGCGCGCACCGCCTACCTCACCATGGGCTACACCTTCACGTTCGATCTGCGTGATTCGCGCGTCTATGCCACCGATGGCTGGCTCGCGGAGATCCAGGTGGACCGGCTGGGGGCCGGACTGCTTGGCCGGAATGAACCGGGGTTGACCGTGCTGGACGCCACCTACCAGCGCCAATGGCATACGTCCAGGCGTTGGAGCATCGGCGGACAAGTGCGCGGGCATGCCACCCTGGGCAGGGGGATCCCCTATTACAACCAACAGGGGATGGGTTACGATGACTACGTCCGTGGCTACGAGTACTACGTGATCGACGGCCAGCAGTATGGCCTCTTTCGCGGCAACGTGCTGTTCGCCGTGGTGGTGCCGCGCAATTACTACGTGGAGCCGATCCCCTTGGAGTCGTTCCGGACCGTGCATATCGCGGTGTATCTGAACCCCTTCGTGGACGTGGGCTATGTGAGGGACCGGTTGTACAGGCAGCGGAACTTCCTGTGCAACGACCTGATGGCGGGCACCGGCTTGGGCGTGGACCTGGTGTCGAGCTACGATCAGGTGGCGCGCTTCGAGTACAGCGTGAACCGGCTGGGTGAGACGGGCTTCTACCTGCATTTCAGCCAGCCCTTCTGAGGCGATCCGAGATCAGATGATCAGAAAATGAGAAGATCAGATGGTCGGGTGATCCGTCTCCAAACCACGTTGTCACTGCGGCCTTGAGCCGCAGTCGCAAGCAGGAGCGGGCTCGTTCTAGATCGCTCCTGCTTGTGATGGCGGGTCAGGCCCGCCATGACAGCGCGTTGGCAATTCGGGCGCCTGCCTTGCCTTCGCGTAGCCCCGCCATCCGGCGAGGAGCAAGGCGCCAAAGCGCTTCGGTCTCTTGCGCCATAGCTTCAGCGACGGAGCGCGTCGGCGCGCAAGCGTCACGGTTCGGCAGGCTCACCGTGACAGTTCGGGGGCGCTCGATAGGACAGAAGAGAGCAGGGCGACAGAAGGCTCTTTCCGAACATCGCCTGACCGAGCGACATCGGAATTCAAGAACTTCGCGCCATGCGCATCGGCACGCACGGCCGCTCCCTTCACCTGGCCTCCGCCCATGTGGTGGCGGACATCCTGGCCCGGATGCAGGCCCTCGGTCTGACGCCCGTGGTGGAGGCCGGCCTCGCGGAGCGCCTCCAGGCCGCCGGCAAACCGCTCCCGCCGGATGCGCAGGTGATGACCACCGTGGACGAGGCCGGACTGGACCTGCTGATCAGCTTCGGCGGTGATGGCAGCTTCCTGGACGGTGTCACCTTCGTTGGCCGGTCCGGGGTGCCGATCATGGGCATCAACCTGGGGCGGCTGGGGTTCCTCAGCAACGTGCGGTTGGAGGATGCCGATGCTGCGCTGGAGGCCATCAGGTCCGGGCGCTATGCCATTGAAGAGCGCAGCATGCTCTCCCTGTCCGGCGTGGGGGATGCGTTCGGTGACCAGGCTTTCGCCCTGAACGAGGTGAGCCTGCACAGGCGCGACAGCTCCTCCATGATCGCCGTGCATGCCTACCTGGACGACCGTTTCCTGAACACCTATTGGGCCGATGGCCTCATCATCGCCACGCCCACGGGCAGCACGGCCTACTCCCTCAGTTGCGGTGGTCCGCTGCTCGATCCCGCCTGCGACGCCATGGTGGTGACGCCAATCGCCGCGCACAACCTCAACGTGCGGCCTTTCGTGGTGCCCGGCTCCAGCACGTTGCGCCTTACGGCGGAGGTGCGCGGGGACAAATACCTCGTGAACCTGGACTCCAGGAACATCACACTGGAGCATCCGCAGGAACTGGTGGTGCGCCGCGCCGACCACCGCGTGCGGCTGGCCCATCTGGAAGGCCAGTCCTTCCTGGACACCCTGCGCACCAAGCTCGCCTGGGGCCTTGATGTGCGTTCCGCCCCGGTCCAACAGGGCAAGCCATAGAGCCCCGAGATCCCGAACAGGCTCTTAATTTCGCCGCCGGAGCGTACGGATCGTGCGCCTTCTCCGTTCCACTTCCGCGTATGCATCGGGCGCTGCTCCTCCTCGTGGTCCTGCTCGGCCTGGCACCCGTCTCCGCGCAGGTCGGCGAGCTGGGCATAACCGGCGGGGTCACCTATTACATCGGGGACCTGAACCCGTTGCGGCACTATCCGCCGCATACCCACCTGGGGGGAGGGCTGGTGTACCGCTACAACATCGACGAGCACTACGCCTTCCGCCTCCAAGGTTTGTACAGCAATCTGGAGGCCTACGACAGCGACTCGCCGGACAGCCTGCAACGGCTGCGGAACCTCGGCTTCCGCACCACGCTGTTCGAGGCGTCCGCCTTGCTGGAGATCAACTTCTTCAAGTACCGCGGCACCACCAAGGAAAGCAAGCTGTGGACGCCCTTCATCTTCTTCGGGCTGGCCTATTTCCACACCAACCCGCAGAACAAACTGAACGATACGTGGTACGACCTGCAGCCCTTGGGCACCGAGGGGCAGGGCTCCACGATGGGCGGCGCCCCGTATTCCTTGAACCAGATCGCCATCCCCTTCGGCGTCGGCTTCAAGTTCGCCCTTACCGACAAGCTCGACCTGCAGCTGGAATGGGGCCTGCGCCGAACCTACACCGACTACATCGACGACGTGAGCGGCGCTTACGTGGACAATGACCGGCTGGCCTTCGAGACCGGCGCCCTTACCGCCGCACTGGCCGACCCCAGCCTCCTGCGCACCACGGGCGTCAATACGGGCCGCGCGCGGGGCGACGGCCAGACGCACGATTGGTACCAGTACACGGGCCTTTCCCTCACCTGGCGCCTCAACCGGTTCACCGAGTGTGACGCCATCTGGGACCGGATGAAGCGCTGAACGCGCTTTCGGGAGGAATGGCGATCTTCGCCCCCCTCTTCGAGCAGGCATCCACCCATGACGGAACAGGAATTGCGCGCGCTGATCGATCCGGCACGGGTGCCGGCGCACATCGCCGTGATCATGGACGGCAACGGGCGGTGGGCCCAGCGCCTCGGGGAGATGCGCGTGGTGGGCCACTCCAACGGCGTGCGCTCGGTGCGCGAGGCCCTGGTGGCCGCTACCGAGATCGGGGTGAAGTACCTCACCCTCTACGCCTTCAGCACGGAGAACTGGAGCCGCCCCCGCAGCGAGGTGGACGCGCTGATGGACCTGCTGGTGAACACCCTGCTCGGGGAGGTGGACGGCCTGAACGAGAACGGCGTGCGCCTGCACACCATCGGAGACACGGACAGCCTGCCGCCGAACTGCCGCGCCACCCTGCAAGAGGTCATCCAGCGCACCGCGCACAACAGCCGCATCACCCTTACGCTGGCCCTGAGCTACAGCGCCCGCTGGGAGAATCCTGCGCATGGTGCGTGGCATCGCGCAGGATGTGCGCGACGGGCGGCTGGCCATGCACGATTTGGACGAGAAGCTCGTTACCCAGCGGTTGACCACCGCCGGCATGCCCGATCCCGAACTGCTCATCCGCACCAGCGGCGAACAGCGCATCAGCAACTTCCTGCTGTGGCAGATCGCATACGCCGAACTGTGGTTCACGCCCGTGCTCTGGCCGGATTTCCGGAAGGAGCACCTCTTCCAGGCCGTGCTCGATTTCCAGAACCGTGAGCGCCGCTTCGGCCTCACCAGCGAACAAGTATCGCCGGCCTGATGCGCTCCTTCCTGCTACTCCTGCTGGCGGCGCTGGCCCTGCCGATGGCCGCACAGCGGACTCCAGTCCCCCGCGCTGGACTATGCCTTCCCGCGCGACTACACCATCGGCGGCATCACGGTGAGCGGCTGCGTATCGCGCGACGCGAACGCCGTGAAGCTCTTCAGCGGCCTGCAGGTGGGCGACAAGGTCACCGTGCCGGGCGACCGCATCGCGAAGGCGATCCGCGCCATCTGGGACCAGCACCTGTTCACCGACGTGCGCATCGAGGCGGCGGAGGTCCGTGGCACCACGATCTTCCTCAACATCATCGTGCAGGAGAACCCGGTGGTGCGCGGCTACGGCTTCGGCAACACCGTGACCCGTAACGAGGGTGACAAGCTCTCCGAAAGCTTCGGCACGCTCACCGGCCGCCAGGTGAACGACGCCCTCCTGAGCGACGTGAAGGCGAGCATCCGCCGCTATTTCGTGGACAAGGGCTTCTTGAAGACGGACACGCGCATCGAGCAACTGCCGGACACCGTGGCCAACACCGTGCAGCTGCGCATCCTGGTGAACAAGGGCCCGCGGATCCGCATCAAGGACGTCCACTTCCACGGCAACGACAACATCCCGGCGAAGAAGCTCCGGCACGTGATGAAGGGCACCAAGCGCAAGCGCTGGTACAACGTCTTCGGCAGCAGCAAGTTCAAGAGCTCCGATTACCGCGACGACAAGAACAAGGTGATCGACCTCTACAACGAGAAGGGCTACCGCAATGCCATCATCGTGAAGGATACGATGCGGTACGTGAGCGATGGGAAGATCCAGCTGGACATCACGGTGGAAGAAGGGCACCGGTTCTACTTCCGCGACATCGATTTCACGGGGAATACGAAGTACACGACGGACACCCTGCTGAAAGTGCTGAACATCGGGCGCGGCGACGTGTACAACAAGAAGCGCCTGGACAGCCGCCTGTTCATGAACCCGAGCGGGGCGGACATCAGTTCGCTCTACATGGACCGCGGTTACCTGAGCTTCTACCCGGAGGCGATCGAGCGCGTGGAGGGCGACAGCATCGACCTGGAGGTGCGCCTGCGCGAAGGCAAGCAGTACCGCGTGAACCGCGTGATGATCTCGGGCAACACGAAGACCTCGGACCACGTGATCCGGCGGGAGATCCGCACGCTGCCCGGCGACCTGTTCGACCGCTCGGAGGCCATCCGCACGCAGCAGCAGCTCATCAGCCTGGGCTTCTTCAACCCGGAGAAGATGAACGTGAACCCCAAGCCCGATCCCCGCACGGGCCTGGTGGACCTGGAATACGTGGTGGAGGAGAAGCCGAGCGACCGCCTGGAGCTGAGCGGCGGTTACGGTGCGGGGCGCGTGCTCGTGTCGCTGGGCCTGTCGTTCACCAACTTCAGCATGCGCAAGGCGGGCAGCATCAAGAACTACACGCCGCTGCCCGCGGGTGACGGCCAGACGCTGAGCCTGCGCGCGCAGACCAACGGCTCCTATTACCAGAGCTACAGCCTCTCGTTCGTGGAGCCCTGGCTCGGCGGCCACAAGCCCAATTCGCTCAGCGTGGCGGCCTACCTCACGCGCCAGACCAACGGCGTTTCCTCGTCCGATGCTTCCTTTCAGGAGCTCACCATCAAGGGCGGTTCGGTGGGCCTGGGCAAGCGCCTGAAGTGGCCGGATGATTACTTCTTCGTGAACATGACGGGCAGCTTCCAGCGCTACGAGCTGCAGAACTGGACCTCGCTCTTCTCCTTCTTCAACGGCCGCAGCGACGTGTTCGCGCTGCAACTGCGCCTCGCGCGCCGGTCCATCGCCGAACCGTTCTGGATCACCCAGGGTTCCGAAATGAGCGTTTCGGTGAAGGCCACCCCGCCGTTCTCGGCCTTCACGAACACGGATTACCGCCTGCTCAGCGACGCGGACCGCTACAGGCTGGCGGAGTTCCACAAGTGGAAGTTCACCACCCAGTGGTTCACCAAGCTCACGCGCAGCAAGAGCAAGCACGACCTGGTGCTGATGGCCCGCGCCGGGTTCGGCTTCCTGGGCCACTACTCCGCGCGCAAGGGCGATTCGCCGTTCGAGCGCTTCTACCTCGGTGGCAGCGGCCTCACCGGCTTCCAGCTGGACGGCCGCGAGATCATCGCGCTGCGCGGCTACGACGACCTTTCGCTGTCGGAGAACTACGGCAGCTTCTTCATCAACAAGTACACGGCGGAGCTGCGCTTCCCCGTCTCGCTGAACCCCTCGGCCACCATCTTCGCCCTGGGCTTCATGGAAGCGGCCAACGCGTGGAACGACATTCAGCGCTACGACCCCTTCAAGGTGTACCGCAGCGCCGGCATCGGTCTGCGCCTGTTCCTGCCCATGTTCGGCCCGATGGGCCTGGATTACGGTTGGCGTTTCGATGACGTGCCCAACAAGCCCGGCATGGCCAGGAGCCAGTTCCATTTCACCATTGGCATAGATCTTGGCGAGCTCTGAGCGGGATCGCCTACATTCGACGGCCTTACGATGAACCGCATCCTCCTTCGCTCCGCCTTGATGGGCCTGCTGTTCGTGGCGATCGGCCTGCGAGCGCAGCGCATCGCCTTTGTGGACACCAAGTACATCCTGGACCAGATGCCCGACTACAAGGCGGCCCAGGATGAACTGGACCACCAGAGCGCGCAATGGCAGAAGGAGGTGGACGACCGCTGGGCGACGATCAAGCGCCTGCGCGATGCCTACAACGCCGAGGCCATTCTGCTCACCGACGAGATGAAGCGTTCGCGCATGGACGACATCGAGAAGAAGGAGCAGGAAGCGCGCGACCTCCAGAAGAAGCGCTTCGGCGTGGGCGGCGACCTCTTCAAGAAGCGCCAGGAACTGGTGCAGCCGATCCAGGACCGCGTCTTCCAGGCGGTGAAGGAGGTGGCGGGCACGAGCTACCTGGCCATCTTCGACATCGGCGGACAGAGCAATAACGTGCTTTTCGCCAGCGAGAAGTACGACAAGAGCGACAGTGTGCTGCGCAAGCTCGGCATCAAGCCTTCCAAGGACGGAGGCGGCAATTCGGGCAACGTGCGTGGTACGGAGGAGGAAGATGAGCACGATCACGTCGCGCCCGATCAGCAGAAGACCGATCAACCGCCGGTCCGCACCAACAGCGCCCCGGCCACCCCTAAAAAGTAGTTGACCACGACGACCATGAAGAAGTTCCTTTTGACCCTGTGCGTGATGGCCGCCTCCACCGCAGGTGTGCATGCCCAAGCACCCAAGCTGGGCCACATCGACCGTCAGGCCCTCATGCTGATGCTGCCCGAGCGCAAGGACGCCGAGGCCAAGATGCAAACGTTCGCCAAGACCCTCGATGAGCGGTTGAAGGCCATGGGCCAGGAATACCAGAACAAGGTCGCCGATGCGCAGGCCAGGGCCGAAGGCATGACCAAGACCGAGCAGCAGACGGCCATGCGCGAGATCCAGGAGATGGAGCAGCGCATCACCACCGCCCAGGAGAACGCGAAGGACGACCTCTCCAAGCAGGAGGAGGAGCTGCTGGCCCCGATGGTGGAACGCACCAACAAGGCCATCAAGGAAGTGGCCACCGAGGGCAAGTACACGTACATCTTCGACAGCAGCACCGGCATGGTGCTCTTCTATGACGGTGGCGACGACATCCTGCCGCTGGTGAAGAAGAAGTTGAACATCCAATAAGCGGAGGACATTGACGGGCACGACCCGACCCACAGCGCTACGCCAGCCGCTTCGCGAAGGTGCGATCGGCATCTTCGATTCGGGCATCGGTGGCCTTTCCGTGACCAGGGTCATCAAGCAGGCGCTCCCGCAGGAGCGCCTGCTCTATTTCGGTGACAACGCGCACGTCCCTTACGGCGATCGCTCCAACGAGCAGATCCTCGGGTTCAGCGAGGGCATCACGAAGGCCCTGTTGGAGCAGGGGTGCAAGCTGGTCGTGATCGCCTGCAACACCGCCTCGGCCGCCGCGCTGAGGCCACTGCGCGAACAGCTGCCCCACGTGCGTTTCGTGGGCATGGAACCCGCGGTGAAGCCCGCGGTGGAGCATACCCGCACCGGCGTGGTGGGGGTGATCGCCACGGTGAGCACCGTGCAGAGCGCGCTTTTCGCCACCATCGTGGAACGCTTCGCGCAGGGCGTCACCGTGCTGCAACAGGCCTGCAATGGCCTGGTACGGCACATCGAGACCGGTGATCTGGATTCACCCGTGCTCGAGGAGATGCTGCACGGCTGGCTGGACCCGATGCTCGAGCAGGGCATCGATGCGCTGGTGCTGGGCTGCACGCACTACCCGTTGATCCGCCCGGTGATCGAGCGCGTCGTGGGTCCGGGCGTACGGGTGATCGATCCGCGCCCGCCATCGCGCGTCGCGTGGGGGCCATGCTCGTGGAGGACCAACTACTGGCGCCGCCCGGCATCGGTGGCGGCCTCACGTGCTACACGAGCGGCGACGCGGGCTACTTCGAGGATATGCTGGCCCGCATCCACCTGCACGCGGAGGGCGGCGTGCATGCCGTGCGCTGGCAGGGGGATCTCCTGCGGTTGGGCTGAGGGCAGATCTGGAGCCTTTGCATCCTATTGTGGTGTCGCCTCGGGCGAAGCCAAGAGGATCAGATGATCAGAAAATGAGATGATCAGATGGCCCGGTCGTCAACATGCGTTGTCACTGCGGCCTTGAGCCGCAGTCGCGAACAGGAGTAGGCGATCCCGGGGGGCTCCTACTTGCGATGGCGGCTCGAGGCCGCCATGACACGGTTCGGCAGGCTCACGGTCCGGACGCCTTCGCCAGAGCGCTTCGGCGTCGGCACGCAAGCTCACCGTGACATGGTTCGGCAGGCTCACCATGACAGAGCAGGGGAAGAAGGCTGCTATCCGCCGTTCTTGAACCAGCTGGCGTAGAGCAGGTAGTTCCGGGCGATCCGTTCGATCTCGTTCTTCGACAGGTCCTCGCCCACCGCACGGATGCGCTTGCCCGGCACGCCGGCCACCAGGCTTCCCGGCTCCACCTGCATGCCTTGCAGCACCACGGCCCCGGCGGCGATCACGCTGCCCTCGCCGATCACCGCATCGTCCATCACGATCGCGCCCATGCCGATGAGCACCTTGTCGTGGATGGTGCAGCCATGCACGATGGCGTTGTGGCCGATGCTCACGTCGTTGCCGATGGTGAGCTTCGTCCGCTGGTAGGTGCAGTGCAGGACGGCGCCGTCCTGTACGTTCACGCGGTCGCCGATGCGGATGCTGTTCACGTCGCCGCGCACCACCGCGTTGTACCACACGCTGCACTGGTCGCCCATCACCACGTCGCCGATCACCACGGCGGTCTCGGCCAGGAAGGCGTCACGCCCGAACCCGGGCGTGACGCCGTTCAATGTGCGTATCAGGGCCATCAGTTCTTCTGGTTCTCTTCGGTGGGAAGGCCGCACCCCTCCTTCTGGCAGCAGGCGGGCAGTTCCTTGCGCGCTTTCATGTCGGGCAGCTGGTCGTCGGCCATGTAGCCCAGCTTGGTGACGGCCGTGCGCAGCTTGTCCGGATCGGTTCGCTTCGCATCGTACTCCACGTGGATCGTGTTCGCGTCGAGGTCCAAGTTCACGGCTTTCACGCCCTTCTCGTAGATGAGCTCGCCTTCGATCGTCTTCTTGCACATGTCGCATACCGCGTTGGTATGGATGTCGATGCTGGTGTGGCCGTGGCCGTCCTGCGCATGCACCAGCATGCCGGTGAGCAGGAACAGGAGGAAAAGCAGGTGTTTCATTCGTGTGTGGGGGTGTCGCTGGCCTTCTTCTTCAAGGTGAACCGGACCCCACCGTAGACCATGGCGGTGTTGGTCGGTCCCCAGATCATCGATGCATCAAAGTAAGGGCCGAAGGGGTCCTCGGGCGCGATGATCTGGCGTTGTTGCAGCGTGCTCGTGAGGTTCTCACCGCCCACGTATACCTCCCACGCGCCGAGCACGCGGCTCAGTTGCGCGTTCAAGGTGGCATAGGCGGGTGAACGTTGCGGCAGGCGATGGCCCTCGGGGTCGCTCTGCGTATCGGGGATGCGCGCCGTGCCGAACCCGTTCAAGGTGATGTCGAAGCGCCATTGTTCGTTGCGGCTGGTGTACGCGAGGTCCAGCAGGCCGCGGTGCGTGGGCACGAACGGACGTTCGCGCAGCACGCCGCCGTAGGTGGTGCGCACGTCGTACCACCGGTAGCTGACCTTCAGGTCCAGCTGGCGGGTGAGGCCCACCTGGATGTCGGCCAGCACGCTGTTCGCGAACGAAGCACCCTTGAGCATGTACAACGCAAGGACCTGCGGGCTGCGGTCGAGGTCGGCCACCACTTGGTCGGTGAGGTCGGTGCGGTATGCGTCCACGCCCACGGCCCACTTCTTCCCGGCCCATTTGAACTTGTGCAGGAAGGAGATGCCGTTGTTCCAGGCACGTTCCAGGCCGAGGGGACCTTCCACCACCACCGCGCGCGAACTGGCAAGGGCGCTGGCGTTCTCCACCAACGGGTTCGCCGATCGGAACGCACGGCCGCTGGAGAAGCGGATCGTCGTGAGCGGACCGATGTCGTACTTCACGTGCAGCCGCGGGCTCACGACCGTGCCGTAGTAGCTGTTGGCATCAGCGCGCAGGCCGCCCACGAGGGTGATGCCCTTTCGTGAGCGCGTGTATTCGGCGAACGCGCCCGGCGTGCGCTCGGTGCGGCCGAGGTCGAGGGTGGGGGCGGCGCCTGCGCGGTAGAGCTCGGTGTAGTCGTCGAACTGATAGGTGAGACCGGCCTTCAACTGGTCGTTGTTCGTCATCACCTGCTGGTACACGGCGCTCAGATAGCCGCTGCGTTGCTCGCCCTCGTAGGACCGTTCCCCGAAGGCCGCGTTGGCCGTGTGCAGCCGCCCGGCCGCGATGAGGCCGATGCTCGTGCGGCCCAGTGGCCCCATGATCCAGCCGTTCTTCACGAAGGCGTCCACCAGCTTGTTGTCGATGTCCACCGCGTAGCGCGGGTGGCCGGAATGCTCGCCGGCCATGCGCTCCAGTTGCCCGCCCCGCCGCTCGTCGGTCACGTAGCGCAGCGCCGCCTGCGTGGTCCGTTTGTCGGTCTGCATCATCCAGCGGTCCATCACATTGAAGCGCTTCGTCCGTGGCTGGTCCATGAAGCCGTCGTGGTTCTGGTCCATCTCCTGCTGGAAGAGGTTGCCCTGCATCATCAGCACGTTCGCGCTATGGGTGCCGGTGCGCTGCGCGGCGTTCACGTTCAGTTCCGTGCGGCCCTGGCTGTTCACGTAGAGGTTGGTGAAGAGGCGGTCGGCGTCGAGCGGGGAGAGCAGGCACAGGTCGATCTGTCCGGTCATCGCGTTGGGTCCGTTCACCGCGGTGCCTATGCCCTTGCTCACGTTGATGCTGCTGATCCACGGGCCGGGATCAGCGTGAGGCCATAGCTGGACGACAGCCCGCGGATGAACGGGATGTTCTCCACGCTGATCTGCGCGTACTTGCCATCGAGCCCCAGCATGCGGATCGTCTTCGTGCCGCTGATGGCGTCGCTGAAGTTCACGTCAACGGTGGCGTTGGTCTCGAAGCTTTCGCTGAGGTCGCAGCAGGCGGCGCGCTTGAGCTCCTTGGTGCCCAGCGTTTCCATGGCCTGCAGGCTGCGGGTGCTCAGCAGCGTGCTTTGCTGGCGCTCCACCACCTGCGCTTCCCGCAGTTCGATGGAAGAGCCGAGCTCGATGCGCAACGGTGCGGAGGGCGGTCCGGTCAGGAGCAGCGTATCCGTGGTCGCCCCCAGACCGGAAGTGATGAGCGTTGCTGGCCATGCAGCAGGGAAGGGCAGGCTGAACGCACCGTCAAGGTCGGTAACGGTGGCCGGGCCCTGCGACCAGCCGACGCGCGCGCCGACCAGGGGCTCCAGTGCCGCGCTTCCGGCGGAGCCGAACACCCGGCCTTGCACGCGCAAGGTGTCCTGCGCGGGGGCGAGGGCCGCAAGGCAGAGGGTGAGCAGGAACAGACAAATTCGAGGGATCATGCGGTATTCTTCTTTCGGGTGGAACAAAAGGCGACGACAGGCCACCGCTGGGCGATGGCCTGTGGAAGGCACCTGTTCCTACAACCGAAGAAGGCCGATGGCCGCCAGCCGCCGTCCGATCAAGGTCGGGGGGCGGGCTTGTGGGACGAGGCGGACCGCCTCGTCCAGGGAGAGCACCGGCGTCTCCAGGGAAATGCCGATCGGCAGGGCCTCAAGGGCCGGTAGCTCCGGGGATGCGCTGGCCACGAAGGCCGAACGCTGCGGTTGGGCCTGCACCAACTCGCAGCACATGGCCTTCACCGCGGGCGTGCTGTGGGTGTGGTCCACGGGGCAGCAGTCACGGGCCTGCCCCACGTTCAGCACCGAGTGCCCGCTGTTCACGCACGTCATGCGCGCCAGGGCGGGCGTGGCCGGGCCGAGCAGCAGCACCAAGGCCGCCATCACCTGCAACCAGCGGGTCCGGAGGGAACGCAATGAACGCATGCGGTGCAAAGGTATGGGCGCTCCGCGCGGCCGCTCCACGGGCGAATGCGGCAAGCCTTGGGAAGCTACGCCCGTCCATGCGCCCCCTACCTTTGCTGCATGGAGACGATGGAGAAACGCCCGCCCGTGACGGTGTATGCGGAGATGACGCCGAACCCTGCCACCATGCGCTTCGTGAGCAGCCGTCTGCTCATCCCCGATGGCCGCATGCTTGAGTTCCGCATGGCGGAGGAGGCCGAAGGCGTGTCGCCCCTGGCCGTGAAGGTGTTCAACCTGCCCTTCGTCACCGGCGTGTTCCTGTCGGGCAACTTCATCACGGTGACGAAGAACGACAGCATCGATTGGGATCTCGTGCAGCTGGAACTGCGTGCGTACATCCAGGACTACCTGAACACCGACGGCCGCATCGTGAACGCCGATGCCCCGGCCCAGGCCCTCGCCGACGCCAACGAACGCGCCGCCACGCATGTGGAGCCGCTGACGGATGAAGAACGCAAGATCGTGGACGTGCTGGAGGAATACGTGCGGCCTTCCGTGGAAGGCGACGGCGGGCACATCGCTTTCCGCTCGTTCAAGGACGGCGTGGTGACCGTGACGCTGCGCGGCAGTTGCAGCGGTTGCCCCAGCAGCATGGTCACCCTGAAAGGCGGCATCGAGAACCTGATGAAACAGATGGTGCCGGGCGTGCGCGAGGTGGTGGCGGAGGAGTTGTAAGGTCCCGTGGGGTCACGCTTCGGCAGGCTCAGCGTGACAGTACCTGTTGTCATGCTGAGCCTGCCGAAGCATGACCTTCCCATTCTTATGCGATCCGGGTCCCGGCTGCATCCTATGGTCGAAGCACAACACTTCGATCATCATGAACACATTACGCAACGGAACGGTGCTGCTGATGCTGGGCATCGGTGGTGCATCCTTCGCCCAGAGCATGGGTGAGATACATGGCAAGGTGGTGGATGAGGCCGGGCAGCCTGAGCCTTTCGCCTCCGTAAGCGCGGATCAGGGCACACGCCACTTCAACACGAAAACGGACGATGACGGCAACTTCGTGCTGAAGCCGCTCCCGATCGGCAGCTACGACGTGATGGTGATGGCGATGGGGAAGAACAAGGTGGTCGTTACCGGTGTGCGCGTGGATGCGGACCTGATCAACCGGCTGGCACCCATAGAGGTCAGCTCGATCATCAAGGAAGTAGAGATCATCGGTTGGAAAGACCCGCTGATCCGGCCGGATGATCCTTCCCGCATGACGATGACCGCAGTGCAGATCAAGAAGAACCCGCTGCGCAAGGACCCGGTGAAGATGATCGCAACGTTCAATCCCGGTGTCACAAAGGCACCGAACGGCGACGGGCTCTACTTCCGCGGCTCCCGCACCGACGCGATGGCCTACTACGTGGACGGGGTGAAGGTGACCGGCGCGCTCACGGCCGTTCCTTCCGATGCGATCAACAGCATCAGCGTATACACCGGCGGCCTGCCTGCGAAGTACGGAGACGTCACCGGCGGCGTGATCGCGATCGAGACCAAGAGCTATTTCGACCTCTACCAGCAGCACAACGTGGGGATCCGCTGAACTTAGCTCCATGTTCCTCCGGCGCACGCCATCGGCCGCCAGCAGCGACGAGGACCTTGTGCAACGCCTGCGCGGCGGGCACCAGGCTTCGCTCGCCGCGTTATGGGACCGCTACGCGCACCTGCTCTTCGGCGTCGGCATGAAGTACCTGAAGAACACCGAACGCAGCAAGGATGTGGTGCTGGAACTGTTCGCCGCGCTCCCGGACCTGCTGGCCCGCACCGACGTGAGGTCCTTCCGGCCGTGGGTGCATACCGTGATGCGCAACCGCTGCCTGATGGCCTTGCGCAAGCATGATCCCGAGGTGCATGTGGACGAAGCGCTGCTGCCGGAACCAGGCACCGACGCGGAAGATGCCTTGCTGCACGAGACCTCGTTGCAGCGGCTGGAGGCCGCCATCGGCCGCCTGAAGGACGGGCAGCGGACCTGCATCCGTCTGTTCTACCTCGAACGGTTGAGCTACCAGGAGGTGGCCGCGCGCACCGGCCTGGACGTGGAGCACGTGCGCAGCCATCTCCAGAACGGACGCCGCAACCTGCGCCTGATGCTGGAGGAACACCCCGACCGCCATGACCGCTGAACCCAACACCCCGATGTCACCACCGTCGCGGGAACACCTGCTGCGCTACCTGCGTGGTGAGCTGTCGCCCACGGAACAGCATGCGGTGGAACGCCACCTCGAGGCCGACCCGCTGTTGCGTGAGGCCGTGGAAGGATTGTCACAGCCCGGCGCCTTGGACGCGCTGGATGGCTGGCGGCCGCCCAAGGCGCCGGCGCAATGGCCGTACCGCATGCTCGGCGGGGCCTTGGCGCTGGGCGTGGTGTTCCTGGTCGTATGGATGTTCCGGATGCCATCGCCCGATCAAGCGGAGGTGAAGACCTTGCTTGATGCGCAGCAAGACCCCGAACATCCGCCGCTCCCGCCGAACACGGACAGCGTGCTGCGCGTGGTGCATGAAGAGATCGCGGCCGCCGTGGTCCCGGCACGGACCAACGCCCGCCTATCGCCCACGGTCCCTGCGGAACGGTTCCAGCGGATCGATACGATGATCACGCCCGTGGTGCGCGATACAATGACGCGCCGCGTGCAGGTGCAGCCCGCGGCCACGCCTGCGGCGGATCCGGTGCGCAATCCCGCCCCGCTGCGTCCGGCACATCGGTCGAGGCAACTGGTGTACCTGCATGACCTGAAGCTCGTGCATCCGAAAGAGCTCTACGGCGATCGCCTGCCGGTGCTCATTCCCGCAGGCGTTCCCGCGGACCGGGAGAACGCGCGGTCCGGCATGGGCCCGGCGCCGGTGAACGTCTCGTACCTCGACTTCATGGACCGGGCGATGGCGGCGTTCGTGGAGGGCCGCAGCAGTATGGCGTTGGACGACCTCTACTTCCTCCTCGGCCAGTATCCCGATGATGTGAACGCGCAGTTCTATGCCGGCCTTTGCTGCTACGACCTCGGCCTGTATCCCCGTGCGCGCAAGCTGCTGGACCGTGCCGCGCACAATGCCGTGGACACCTTCAACGAGGAGGCCGCCTGGTACGAGGCGCTGGCCACCGAGCGGCAGGAGGGGAGCGGGGCCGCCGATGCGGCCTTCGCCCGCATCGCGGAGGCGGGCGGCTTCTACGCCGCGCAGGCCCGGGCGAAGCTGCCGCGGTAGTCCTACTTCAGCACGAAACGCGCGGTGAGGCGGCTGCGCTGCTCGATGAGGACCTCGCGGTGTTCGGTGAGCCGCGCGAGCGTGGCCTCATCGAAGTGGCGTACGGTCAGCAGTTCGCATCCGGCGTTGTACAGCACCTCGTAGTCGTTCTGCAGTTCGCGGATGAGCTCGTGGGCCCGCGGCGTATCGTCCACCACCACGCTGAAGGCCACGGCACTGTTCTGCATCAGGTCGATGCGCACGTTGCGCTTCGCGAAGAGCTTGAAAATGCCGCTGAGGTTCTCCTCCACGATGAACGACAGATCGCGGGGGGTGATGCTGATGAGCACCTGCTTCGGTTTCACGATGAACGAGGGGATGAGCGAGTCGTTCTCGCTGCGGTCGTCGATCGTGCTGCCGGGCGCGTCCAGGTCGATGAAGGAGCGCACGTAGAGCGGGATGTGCTTCTTCTGCATCGGTTGCAGCGTGCGCGGATGGATCACGCTCGCGCCGAAGTAGCTGAGCTCGATCGCCTCGCGGTAGCTGATGTGCGCCAGCAGTTTCGTGTCCGGGAAGCGCTTTGGGTCGGCATTGAACATGCCGGGCACGTCCTTCCAGATGGTCACGCTCTCCGCGTCGAGCAGGTAGGCGAAAATGGCCGCGCTGAAGTCCGATCCCTCGCGGCCGAGGGTGGTGGTGTGGCCGTCCTTGGTGCGGCCGATGAAGCCTTGGGTGACGATGCGTACGGGCCGTTCCGATGCTTCACCGATCAGCCCCAGGGCCTGTTCGGCGGAAGCGTTCCAATCCACCTTCGCCGCGCGGTGGCTGGCATCCGTGCGCACGATCTCCCGTGCGTCCACCCAGCGGTTGCCGATGCCGGCGGCCTTCAGGTGCGCGCTCACGATCAGCGTGCTCCACACCTCGCCGAACGCCACCAGCTGGTCGTAGTGCCGGTCCACGTTCTTCGTCGGCGCCTGCTTCAGCAAGGTCCGCAAGGCGTGGAACCGGTCCTCGATCGCATGCAGCGCCACGGCATCGTCCGGCGCCACTTCGCGCAGCACCGCCAGGTGCGCTGTTTCCAGCGCATCGACCGTTGCATCTGTTGCGCGGCCGTCCAGGTACGACCACGTGATCTCTTCCAGCGCGTTGGTCGTCTTGCCCATCGCGCTCACCACGATCACCAGATCATCCAGCGAGAAGTGCTTGAGCACTTCGGCCATGTTGCGAACCCCAGCGGCATCCTTGACGCTGGCCCCCCCGAACTTGAAGACTTTCATTCCCCCCCGTTTGCATTTGCGGCGCGAAGATGCGGAAGGGCGCTGATCCGGGCCCCATCGCCGGGCAACAGGTCCCGGGAACCCTGGCACATGCGGCCAAATCCGGATGTGCCAAGGGTCAGGAGAGGCTTCTTCATCGCTCAGGCGGATGTCCGTTCCGTGATGCGCTGTTCCACCTGCGCCAGGGCGTGCCCGAGGTCCTCGATCAGGTCATCGGGATGCTCCAGGCCGATGCTCAGCCGCACCAGGCTGTCCCGGATGCCGGTGGCCACGCGCGCTTCGCGGGGAACGGAGGCATGCGTCATCTGCGCGGGCACGCACACCAGGCTCTTCACGCCGCCCAGGCTTTCCGCCAGGGTGATCAGGCGCGTATGCTTCACCAACTCCACTGCGTTCGCTCCGCGATCGTCCTTCAGCCAGAAACTCGATCACGCCGCCGAAATATCCAGGGCCGTCCGGGGTGGTGCTTTGTGCGCGGGCCACGAGGTGGCCGGGATGCGTGCGGAGGCCGGGATAGTTCACGCCGCCCACCTGCGGATGCGTGCTCAGGAACTCCGCCACCCGCTGCGCGCTCGCGCTGATGCGTTCGTACCGGAGGTGCAGGGTCTGCGCCCCGCGGATGGCCAGCCAGCTGTCCTGCGGACCCAGCACCGCGCCGGTGGCGTTCTGGATGTATTTGATGCGCAGGCCGAGCTCTTCGTCCTTCACCACGATGCCGCCACCGATCACGTCGCTGTGGCCCGTGATGTACTTGGTGATGCTGTGCAGCACGATGTCGGCCCCGAGCTGCAACGGCCGCTGGGCCACGGGCGAGCAGAACGTGTTGTCCACCAGCAGCAGCGCCCCGGCGGCCTTCGCGATGGAGGCGATGGCGCGGATGTCGCTCACCTTCAGCGTGGGGTTCGTCGGCGTTTCTAGCCAGATGAGCTTGGTGCGTGGCGTGATCGCTTCGATCACCTGCCCCGGATCGCTGGTGTCCACGTGCTTCACGGTGATGCCGAAGCGGTCGTAGATGGTGTGCAGCGCCCGGTACGTGCCACCGTAGATGTCGTCCACGGCCACGACCTCATCGCCGCTGGAGAGCAGTTTCAGCACGGCGTCCACGGCCGCCAGTCCGCTGCTGAACGCGATGCCCTGGGTGCCGCCTTCAAGTTCCGCCAGCAGTTTTTCGAAGGCTGCGCGGGTGGGGTTGTTGGTGCGGCTGTAATCGAAGCCCTTGTTCACCCCGGGCGCCTCCTGCGCGAAGGTGCTGGTCTGGTAGATGGGCACGCTGACGGCGCCGGTGAGCGGGTCGTGGGGGAGGGTGTGCAGCAGTGTGGTCTCGGTACGCATGGCTTTTCTCTGGTGTTCGTGGGGCGTTGAACGCCCGTATGGGTTTCAGTGTCGATCGACACCACCGCACCGGAAAAGCCTCCGTCAGGGACAGCCGCAAAAAGCGAACGGTCCCTGCCGGATAAGCCGATAGGGACCGTTGAAGGTCTTTGCTCGTCTTATCTCTCCCCGCCGTACGGCGGGGCAGGAGTTGGCACCGTTATCCCGACTTGTCGGAACCGGTTGCCAAGGTTTCACAGGGCCTGGACCCTCCACCTTTCTGGATAAGTGCTGTCGTTGAAAGAACGCGGTGCAAAGATAAAGGCCGATCGTGCGGATCTTCCAAACGGGCGGACCACTTTCTTCGGAAAACCGCGATGGACGGCACTTTCAGCGCGATATGGCGATCGCCTTCAGTTGCTCCCTGTCCAGTTCCACGTTCACCCAGCCCGCGTCGAACTCCGCGCCGAACCGCTCATAGAACCGGATCGCGCCCTCGTTCCAATCCAGCACCTGCCAGCGCATGCGCACGTAGCCGTTCTCGGCCGCGTAGGCGATGCATGTGCGCAGCAGCCGGTCGCCGATGCCCCGACCACGCGCAGCCTCGGTAACCACGATGTCCTCCAAGTAGAGCACCCGCCCGCGCCATGTGGAATAGCGGGTGTAGCAGAGGGCGATGCCGAGGATATGGTCCATTGTTGTCAGCCCCTCCGCCACCCATCCCACCCACACCGGCTTCTCCCCGAAGCCCGCATCGCGCATCTCCTCCTCCGTGACCGTCACGGCCTCCGGCGCTTTCTCGAAGAGGGCGAGTTCACGCACCAGTTCCAGCATTCGCGGCACATCGCGGGCTTCCGCGCGGCGGATGACAACGTTCATGGCGGCAAAGAAAGCAGCGCCGCATCTTTGCTGCGGAAATGTGGACCGCCACTCACTACTGAAGCATGCCCAACATCAAGACCCTCGCCGAGTTCATCGTTGAACGCCAGCACGAGTTCACCTATGCCACCGGTGAACTTTCGCAGCTCCTCACCAGCTTCCGCCTCGCGGCGAAGATCGTCAACCGTGAAGTGACCAAGGCCGGTCTTGCGGAGGACATCCTTGGCGCGCAAGGCACCCAGAACGTGCAGGGCGAGCAGCAGCAGAAGCTCGATGTCTATGCCAACAACGTGTTCATGCGCATGCTGCGCAGCCAGGGCGAGGTGTGTGCCGTGGCGAGCGAGGAGAACGATGACATCGTGCATTTCGACAACGGCGGCAAGTACGTGGTGGCGATGGATCCACTCGACGGCTCCAGCAACATCGACGTGAACGTCAGCATCGGCACCATCTTCAGCATCTACCGCCGCATCAGCACCGGCCCCAAGGCCACGAACGAGGATTTCATGCAACCCGGCAGCGCGCAAGTGGCCGCGGGCTACATCGTATACGGCAGCAGCACGATGCTCGTGTATACCACGGGCCACGGGGTGAACGGCTTCACGCTGGACCCCGGCATCGGCACGTTCTGCCTGAGCCATCCCGACATGAAGACGCCCGCCGAGGGCAAGATCTACTCGATCAACGAGGGCAACTGGCTCGAGTTCAATTCCGGCGTGCGTGCCTATATCGATGCCTGCAAGACGAAGAAGCTCAGTGCGCGCTACATCGGCAGCCTCGTGGCGGACTTCCATCGCAACCTGATCAAGGGGGGCATCTATCTCTATCCGGGCACGGAGAAAGCGCCGAAAGGCAAGCTGCGCCTGCTCTACGAGGCCAACCCGCTCGCTTTCATCGTGGAGCAGGCCGGTGGAAAAGCAACGGATGGTGCCACGCGCATCCTCGATCTGAAGCCGACGGAACTGCACCAACGCACGCCGCTGTTCATCGGCAGCAGTGCGATGGTGGAGCAGGCGATGAAGGGCTGATCTATGGCATCAGCAGTGCTTTCGCCAGCACGGCCCGCACTTTCAGGTGATCGGCGAACGAGGAGATGCGGTATTCCGTCCGCGCGGTGAAGTCGATCAGCAGATCCATGTCATCGGCCACGCCGAACGCGAGCGGCCGGCCGTGGACAAAGGCCATCGCCAGGTGCGTGAGCCCCGGCAGGTCGCGGTACACATGGCGGACCGGCGTGTAGACGTTGAGCGCCTCGGTGGTGGCGGCGAGCTCCGCACCCTTGATCGTAGTGTGGGGTGCGTTCATCCGGTGCATTTGCCAGGCCATGGCGTTCGCCACCGCGCTGGTGTACTTCCCCGGAGGGATGGCGCGGAACACCTGCACGCTGTCGATGCGTTGGGCCCGGACCAGCAGGCTTACCAGCAAGCTGATGGCAAGCAGGAGCGAACGCGGGGAGGGGAAGCGGTCCATGCGGAGCACAAAGCTATCGTTGCCGGCCTGGCGCTTTCGGCCGTCTAGCTTTGCGTCATCGCATGCCCAAGCCCACGACCTACCTCCTGCTTTTCCGCGGTGTGGGCGGTGCCACGCAACTGCCGGTCGTGCCGCTTCGCGAAGCCTTGACGAAAGCCGGGTTCCTGAACGCCACCACTTACATCAACAGTGGCAACGCGCTTGTGCGCAGTCCGCTCCCGCGTGCAAAGGTCATCGCCCAGGTGGCGGCGGTCTGCAAGAAGGAGTTCGGCTTCGACAAGGCCATTTTCGCGCCGACCGCCGCTGAATGGGAGGCCGTGATCGCGAACAACCCGTTCCCGAAAATGGCCGAAGGCAAGCATGTGCATGCGGCGCTCCTTGCTGAAAAGCCGGATGCCGCCGCGATCAAGGCCCTGTTGACCCTGGCCGTTGGCGGCGAGGACCTGAAAGTGGTGAACGGGGTGGCCTACATCCATGCGCCGAACGGTTTCGGCACCTCCAAGTTCGCCGCCCGGTTCGACAAGGGCATCGGCGTGGTGAACACCGCGCGCAATTGGAACACTGTGCTGAAGTTGCACGAGTTGGCCAGGGGACTGGAAGGTGATAGCGTGCAAGACAAGCGTCATGCTTCCTTGCGCAGGATATAGAACAGGTCCAAGCAATCCTCGCTGACCTCGGTGAGGTGGAAGTCGTTGGCCCCGATGGCGCTGGACGCGCCGTTCAGCTTGCCTTCCAGGTATTGCCGATCCCATCGGTCCAGGGTGCTGTAGGCCCAGCGCAGCAACCAGGATGGTGCGCGGTGTTCCAAGCCGAACACGTCGAAGCGCCGCAACCGTTCCACTGCCCGGCTGTTCTCGTGGATGTAGGTTTCCACCGCGGGGCTGCCGAATACGCCCAGGCGTTGCTCCACCGTGAAGTATACGCGCATCAGGTTGTCCCATTCGGACACCTCGTATTCCCGCACGTGGAACGGGTTCCGCGTGAGCGAGCGCTTCGCGTTGGGTGAAGTGAGGATAGCCCGGCCGCCCGGCTTGAGCACCCGCCGCACCTCGTTCAGGAAGTAACGATCGTCCGGGATGTGCTCGATCACCTGGAAGCTCACCACGTGGTCCATGCTCGCATCGGGCACGTTCAGCAGGGGCGGTGCCTGCGTGCGCATGAAGACCACGTTGGGTGGTGGTGTTCTGCACAGGGCATGCTTATCGACGGTGATGAGCAGATCGGCGCGGGCGGCCAATTCGTTCAGTGCATATCCGGTGCCGGTACCGATCTCGAGCACCTTCCCGGAGATCAGTTCGCACGCCTTGCGGTAGGCGAAATAGGAGCGTTGGTAGATGTAATTATCGCCGGGTTCTCCGCGGCTGATGCGTTCGGCCGTACGGCCGGTGATGCGCAGGACCCGATCGGCCTGGACCTGTTGCGCAATAAGCTTTGGGGCCACTGATAAGGGGAAGTACATCATGCGAAGAGGGCAGAGCGATGGTCATAAGATGCCGTAAGGGGGCCTCTCGCTGCCTACCGTCCATCATTTTCATGATCGGATGCTGCTCGTGTGGTCACAGTTCCATACGTGCCGCACGGCTGCGGATCAGCTCCCGATAGCGTTCCTGCAGTTCTTCCGGAATGAAGCCGAGGCGGATGAACTCCATCCACTTCGGCAGCGCCTTCTTCATGCGGTTGAAGAGGTTGAGGATGGCGCGATCGTTCAAGCCTGCGGCGCGCATGGCCGTCTCGAGATCGGCGCGGGTGAGCTTGCTTTTGCGGCTGTTGAGGGTGAGGGCGAGTTCCTCGTTGTCGTCCAGCACCAACGCCGTGGGCACATGGTCGTACGCGGGTGCGAGCCGGTAGCGGCCTTGCTCGTCCGCTAGCAGCGAGAAGTTCTTCAGGTGCATGTCGGCATTGCCGGTGATGAAGCCGAAGAGGACCTGTTCGTAGAACTCCAGCACGGCGGCGTTCGGTTCGCCCGCGTACCGCCTGATCGCTTTCGCCACCTGCTCGTAGGAGCCCCGGTACTTGTGCTCCGTAATGCGTTCCGTCACCTGCGCCATGTCCTCCATGTGCAGCTTGCGCATGCGCGCCGAACCCGGCCTGCCTTGGCGGTCCACACGGCGGGTGATATACGCGAAGCCACCATCCCGCCCCGGCAAGCTGGCGCGCATGGGCAGCAGTGCATGCGGCACCGTGCGGATACTGGCAAGTTCCGCGAGGTGCATGGTGAGGTCCTCCAGTTCGGGTAGATGCGGGTACATCGCCGTGGGTGGTTTGAGGATGTGGCTGCCCCACACGCCCACAATGGTGAATCGCTGCCGATCGATCCCCGCCCATGCGTTCCACGCCGATCGACAACTTCGTTTGCGCACCGGTGACGGTGATGCTGCGCGTGACGGCCTCCTCCGCAAGGCGCAACAGGTCCGCTTCCGTATAGGGCAACAGGGGCGGCTCCGCCGAACCGAACACCTTGCGCGCGCAGGCCGCGTGGAAGCCCGATGGCTCGCCGCTCAACGGACGATAACAGCCGGGGCAACGTTCAGCGCTCATCGGTCTCCACGTTGAAGGGTTCGATGCTCACCGCGCCGATGGAATCCGCGCAGCACACCAGCAGCAGGCCCATGCGGTCGCGCTCCTTCAGCTTCCAGTTGCGCTCCGCGATCGCCAGCACCCAGCCTTCGGGGATCAACCCATCGAAGAAGGGATGCAGGATAGGACTGTCGTAAGGCTCGGCGCGGAGCGGCAACGTCACGCTCACCGGACGCGCGTCCTCCCGATCGAGGTACTCCTTGCGGTAGCTGAAGCGATAGGAGCGCTCCTCCTCCAAGATATCCCCGGCCCACGTGCCGTGCATCAGCACTTTAGCCCTGCGCATCGGTAGGCGGTGTTGGCGTGGCGGGTTCCGCAGGCAGCGGCCCCGGCACAAGGTGATGGCCGAAGAAGAAGAGCACATCGTTCACCTTGTCCATGCGCAGGGTGGGTTTGCCCGCCTCCAGCTCGCGGAGGAAGCGCAGGCCCACACCCGTTTTGCTGGCCAGTTCAGGCTGCGTCAGCTTCAACGCTTTCCGGCGTGAAGCCACGAAGTCGGATAGTGTTCGGAAGTTCATTTGTACCCTTTCGGGGCTAAATATAGCCTATATCATTTGGTTTATACCCTATCGGTTCAATATTGGTTCAGGTCAGTACCCGAAAGGGGGCTATTTGCATGGTGAATAGCCAAAATGAACCCGAAAGGGTACACAAATGATGAAAGGAAGGGATTAGGATGGCAAATCCGCCCCGAACGGGTACGCACACGTCCCGACCAATGCCGGGCGAACGGCACGGCACCTTCGCACCTGCTTCCGGAACCTGATGCCCACGCTATGCGGCATGGGGAACACCACGCTTACAGCTTCTTCTTCAGCAGTTCCAACAACTGCGCTGTCAACTGCTCATACCGCGCGTTGGCCTGCTGCAACTCTTTCACGTATGCATCCTGTCGCGCGTCGAAACGGTCCATCAGCTTCTGCACGAATTCTTCCGGGATATTGTGCTTCACATATCCATTCGCTCCGCCCTTGTTGTCGTAGACATTGAAGATCAGCGGCTCACCGTTCAACAATTCCTCCACCGGCACCTCCAGCACTTCGGCGATCTTCTGCAACCGTTCCACGTCCAGCTTGGCATCGCCCTTTTCCAACCGGCTGTATGCGCTTTGCGAAATATTCAGCCGCTCGGCCATATCCTCATGGCGCAGCTTTTTCTGTTCCCGCAGGATGCGGATCTTCTCGGTGATCATCGGAGGAGGAATGTGGCGGCCCGAAGCTAATGCGAACAACGCATGGAGCATGCGCAAATCGGGTTGGTTATGCGTGAAGGGCGGAATTGGTTTGCCATGGCAATTCCATCCGCCATATCGACCACCACCCACCCACTCACGGAATGAACCTGAAACAGTTGCTCCTCGGATCCGGCATCCTCGTCTTCCTGGCCGGTTGCTCTTCCACCAACGATGTGGTCAGCAAAGGTCCGATCCAAAAGCGCAAGTACCATGGCGGCTGGTACGTGGACCTGAACAGGGGCCACCGGCACAATGCGGCTCAGGTGCCTGAACGGCTGGAAAGGCGGAAGTGGAGTGCCGATGTGCCTGAAGTGGTGATCCGCCAGGAACTTCCCGTAGCAGAACCCGATAAGGCTCCCGCAGAACCGGCAACGGCTAAGGTGATGCGGTCGAAAAGCCAGGTCATCGAAGAGCGTCCGGTAGCGGACCTGACCGCATCCGTGGCTGGGCCTGTTCTGGAGGACCGGGCCCCTGCTATTGTTGAGCAATTGGCACGTAGCGAAAGGATCGTGGCCGTGGCACCGGCTGGTGATGAGGGTACGAACGAGAAGACGAACGGCATGGCCATCGCGGGCTTTGTCTGTTCGTTCTTCATTCCACTGCTGGGCATCATCTTCTCCGCGATCGCACTTGGTCAGATCCGGCGCCGAGGCGGCCGGGGGCATGGTTTGGCGGTGGCGGGGCTCATTATCAGCATTGCCACCATTCTGCTTGTCATTGCCCTATTGTAGGCAGGAGGTATCCCCAAGGGTCAGCGTTCCTGCTCCCGATGTATCAGCCAACAACGCCGGAACCGTTTCGGTGAAGTGCGGCGCCTAACAGCAAACACAGGTCATGAGCAATTTGAAGGCAGGGTCCGAACCCCGAACGAACAAGGCGGTGATGAAGGCGTGGTATTGGGCCATTGGCCTGATGTTCCTTGCCCAGGTCTCGTTCGGGCAGGACAGGATCATCACCCATGCGAACGATACGATCCATTGCAAGATGATCGAAGTGCAGGAAGGAGGCGTCAAGTTCAAATACCCCAACGAGGAAGCACTGACGTCCATTTCAAAGAACGTCGTTCATAAGGTCATCTTCTCCTCTGGAAGGGAACAGGTCATCAGTGAAAAGGTGATCGTTAAGGATGAGAATGATTGGGAAAAGGTGCAGATAACCAATCTGGAATCCGATGTCGTTGGATTGAAAAGAGTACAAACGTTCACGGAAAAAGCCAAAAGTGCCACGGCAATGACCAGCCAAGGGAAGGTTGAAAAGAGGACCATCGAGAAGCTCAAAAAGGCTGCTGCAAAGGCGGGTTGCCACGTCGTGTTGATCATGACCACATCTGGAAGAAGCGGAGGGTTCGGGGGGCAGGTCGCTACTTCCAGCATGACGGGTGTCGGCTACTCCTATTGAGCAGCGTTGATACTGTTCAAGATCTGTAACGGAAGAACAAATACCACATCCATGCGCTCTGCACGGATCGTCAGCCTCTTCGCCACATTCATACTGACCGCCTGCACCAAGGAAGGCCCGCAAGGTCCCGCCGGTCCCCCAGGCCCGCAGGGTAGTGCTAACGTGGACAGTTATGTACTCACTGCGTCCCTTGCTGGTTACACCCGTTACTCCACGACGAATGCTTGGGGTATCTCAGCGGCATCCATCGTCCCCCGGTTACGAGGTGATCAATTGGCTATGGTCTATGTATCGCTGCGCCCGGCGGTCGCCTCCTCCCTTGAATTCGTGCAACAGCCCTTCAACTTTTACTTCAACAGCACGAACAATTTCAACGAGTACTTCCACAGTGTGGACAGTGAGGGAGCCTTGTGGCTATATATCCGCAATAGTGGAGGAGAGCAACCCTATCTGAACATGACCGGCAGCCTGAAGTACCAGGTCTTCATCATCCAAAGCAAGATGATGCAAGTGGCGAACGACGAGAACGTGGACATGCGCAGCATGGCCGAGTTCGAGAAGTTCTTGGTTCGGCATGGTCATGAAGTGACGAGGCATTCCGTTAGCCGTTGAGCCGGTCGTGGCTTCGCACTCGATCTCTCGGGATCCGATGGTCTCCCGTTGAGGGCTTGTGATCAGCCCTGCTCCACCAAGCGCGCCAGGTTCGCTAGTGCCATGCGGCTGCCTTCCGCATTGTCCTCCGGCCTGATCCCGCTCGGAATGTCCGCGCACGTGATGGTGACCCTGGTACCGTCGGCCGCATCGGCCAGTTCCGTGGTCATGCGCATTTCGCCCGTGAAACGGGGATCCTCCGCCTCGAACCGGATCGCTTCCACCACGCGCTCATCGGCTGATATCTCCACGAAACGGCCTTGGAACGTATCGGTGGCTGCGCTCGTCTTCCCCGTACCGGACGTGGGGTCCTTGTAGGTGAGCGACATGCGGTAGCGGCCGCCCGCGCGCGGATCGAACGTGTGCACTTCCGCCGTCATGCCTTCCGGAAAGCGCCACTGCACCAGCAGCACGGGGTCGATCAAGGCCCGGAAGATGGAGCTGCGCGGTGAGTGGATATATCGCGTTACGGTCGTGGTCGCCATGTATGCAAGCTAAAGCGTGTGAGGGTGTCCTCTCCCGATGCACCGATCCGCGCGTGGGGTCACCCGTTGTGACCTGGCTATGGCTTGATATACTGTCCCAATGCTTTCATATCAGGCATACCTTCGCAGCCGTTCCCGGACCCGATGCCCGCAATGTGCGGTCACCGGGTTTCGGGCGTTCGCGTGTCCATGCCCATCACCTCCATCCCCGACCTCCTTTCCCTCTACCGCAACGACGCTCGCGTGGCCCGCGTGGCCGAAGGCTTGCATGAAAAAGCCGCGCGCGTGCGGATCGCCGGTACCATCGGCTCGTCGCAGGCGCTGATCGCCGCGTCCGTGATCGAGCAGCTGCCGGGGACCCACGTGTTCGTGCTGAACGACCGGGAAGAGGCCGCGTATTTCCTGAACGACCTGGAGGCGTTGCGGAACGTGAAGAAGGGTGGAGATGAGGACGTGCGGAAGAAGGAGGCACAGGACCTGTACTTCTATCCGGCGCCCTCGCGCTCGCCATACGATCCCGAAGGCCACCACGATGGCGAACGGGTCACGCGCACCGAAGTGCTGGAGGTACTGATGTCGCGCGCCGCCTCCTCACCTGCTGACCTCCCCTCCTCCCGCAGCCTCCTCATCGTCACCTACCCCGACGCCCTCGTCCCCCTGGTGATCGGCAAGGAGGAGATGGCGAAGAACACGCTCACCGTCAAGCGCAACGAGGAGCTGCCCATCGACACGCTGCAGGAATGGCTGGAGGGGACGGGCTTCCAGCGCGTGGAGTTCGTGTACGAGCCGGGGCAGTTCAGTCTGCGCGGCGGCATCGTGGACGTGTTCAGCTACGGCAGCGACCAACCCTACCGCATCGAGCTGTACGGCGACACCGTGGAGAGCGTGCGCCGCTTCGACCCACAGGACCAGCTCACCGTGGAGCGCCTCGCCGAAGCGGTGATCGTGCCCGACCTCCAGGACGAGGACGCGGCGCGCCAGCAGCTCTTCTTCGCCCAACTGCCGGAGGATGCCGTGATCTGGCTCCGCGACCTGCAGGCCATCGGCGATGCGGCCACCAAGCAACGGAAGCTGCTCACCGACGCCTACCAGCGCCTACCCGACAAGGACAAGCACCCCACGCCGGAAGAGCTCCTCGCCACGGACAGCGACCTGATCAAAGGGACGTTGGGGTTCCGGAAGGTGTTCTGGGCTTCGAGCCACGAGCCGCGAGCCACGAGCTTACCGTCGGAAGCAAGCAAGCTCGCGGCTCAAAGCTCGAAGCTCGTGGCTGCATCCGTCGACTTCACCCTCAAGCCCCAACCCACCTTCGCCAAGGACTTCAAGATCCTCAGCGGCGACCTGCACAACAAGCAGAATGCGGGCTACACCAACCTCATCGCCTGCAGCAATGCCAAGCAGAGCGAGCGGCTGTACACCATCTTCCGCGACATGGAGCACGCGGTGTCGTTCACGCCGCTGGTGCTCGACCTGCACGAGGGCTTCGTGGACCCCGAGCAGAAGCTGGCGCTCTACACCGACCACCAGATCTTCGAGCGCTACCACCGCTACCGCCTCAAGGAAGGTTTCCGCAAGAACGCGCAGGCCCTCACACTGAAGGAGCTCACCCAGCTGAAGCCCGGCGACCTCGTGGTGCACATCGACCACGGCATCGGCGTGTTCAGCGGCCTGGAGACCATCGACGCCGGCGGCAGCCAGCAGGAGGCCATCCGCCTGAAGTATCGCGACAACGACATCCTCTACGTGGGCATCCACAGCCTGCACCGCGTCAGCAAATACAGCGGCGAGGAAGGCGGCAAGGCGCCCCACATCAGCAAGCTCGGCACGCCCGCCTGGAAGAACCTCAAGGAGAAGACCAAGGCCAAGGTGAAGGCCCTCGCCTTCGACCTGATCAAGCTCTACGCGCAACGCAAGAGCAAGCCCGGCTTCGCCTACCAGCCTGATACCTACCTGCAGCACGAACTGGAGGCGAGCTTCATCTACGAGGACACGCCCGATCAGAACAAGGCCACGCAGGACGTGAAGCGCGACATGGAGAAGCCCACGCCGATGGACCGCCTGGTATGCGGCGATGTGGGCTTCGGCAAGACGGAGGTCGCGATCCGGGCCGCGTTCAAGGCCGCCACCGACGGCAAGCAGGTAGCCGTGCTGGTGCCCACCACCATCCTTGCGCTGCAACACGCGAAGAGCTTCCGCAAGCGCATGGAGGGCCTGCCCGTGCGGGTGGACTACATCAACCGCTTCCGCACCAGCGGGCAACAAACCGAGATCCTCAAGGACCTCGCCGATGGCAAGATCGACATCCTCATCGGCACGCACCGCCTGGTGAGCAAGGACGTGAAGTGGAAGGACCTCGGTCTGATGATCATCGACGAGGAACAGAAGTTCGGCGTGAACGTGAAGGACAAGTTGAAGACCATCCGCGCCAACGTGGACACGCTCACCCTCACCGCCACGCCCATCCCGCGCACGCTGCAGTTCAGCCTCATGGGCGCGCGCGACCTCAGCATCATCAGCACGCCGCCGCCCAACCGCTACCCGGTCAGCACCATCCTGCAGCCGTATGATGAAGTGACCATCCGTGGCGCCATCGAATACGAGCTCAGTCGCGGCGGCCAGGTGTACTTCCTGCACGACAAGGTGAAGAACATCACGTTCATCGCCGACATGATCCGCAAGCTCGTGCCCGGCGTGAAGGTGGGCGTGGGCCACGGCCAGCTCGAAGGCCACCAGCTCGAAGAGGTGATGCTCGACTTCATCGAGGGGAACACCGACGTGCTCGTCTGCACCACCATCGTGGAGAACGGGCTCGACATCCCCAACGCCAACACCATCATCGTCAACGAAGCGCAGAACTTCGGCCTCAGCGACCTGCACCAGCTGCGCGGACGCGTGGGCCGCAGCAACAAGAAGGCCTACTGCTACCTGCTGGCGCCCAGCCCGCACCTGTTGCCCGACCTCTCGCGCAAGCGCCTGCAGGCCATCGAGCAGTTCAGCGACCTGGGCAGCGGCATCCACATCGCCATGAAGGACCTCGACATCCGCGGCGCGGGCGACCTGCTCGGCGCGGAGCAGAGCGGCTTCATCAACGACATCGGCTTCGAGACCTACCACAAGATCCTCGAAGAGGCCGTGCGCGAGCTGAAGGACGAGCACTTCAAGGAGCTCTTCGCCGATGCGCAGGAGAGCGGCCACGCGCTGGCCCGCGGATCGCGCCGCGACCAGAGCGACGACTGCCTCATCGAGACCGACCTGCCCATGCTGATCCCCAGCAGCTACGTGAGCGAGACCGCCGAGCGCCTCGCCCTCTACCGCCGCCTCGACGATGTGAAGGACGAAGCGGAGCTGCAGCGGTTCACCGCCGAGATCACCGACCGCTTCGGCCCCGTCCCCGCGCCCGTCACCGAGCTCCTGGAGGCCATCCGCCTGCGCTGGCTCGGCCAGCAGCTGGGCCTGGAGAAGATGGTGCTCAAGAAAGGCACGCTCATCGGCACCTTCATCGCCGACCAAAAGCACGGCTTCTTCGAGAGCGACGCCTTCAACGCCGTGCTGCGCGCCGTACAGGCCCAGCCGCGCCGGTTCAAGGTGTACGAGAAGGCCGGGACGCTGCGCATCAGCGTGCAGGATGTGAAGCGCATCGAAGGGGCGAAGGCGGCGCTGGAGAGCGTGATGGGGGTGCGGGAGAGCGTGTAGGCACGCGTCACGCTGAGCGGGGTCGAAGCGTGGGCGTGCCCCCTTCCACCTCACTGGCTTACGCACGGGTCGGGTTCTCCGCTATAGCCGGACTTGTCCGGGCCAGCAGCCACGGCGCTGCGGGGGCTTCCTGCGGTCGCCTCCTCGCTGCGCGCGGCTGCAAGGCCCTTCCGGCGCCGGGCTGCCGCTGCGGCCCCTCACGCGGCATGCAAATCATTCCTTTGAGGCATGCCAACCGATTACGAACTCGAAGCAGGTGTTCGCTGCACCGCATCCTTTACTCGTGATGACGGCAAAAGGACCTATGAGCACGCCGTGCTACGTTACACTCATGCAAAAGGTGGTGTTCTAGAGGTTCCTATGGAAGAGTTCTGGAACAACCAATTGTACAGCGTTAGTGCCACTACACGTGACGCGCAGATCTTCATTCCTATCCTCGACTATCGAGCTGGCGACTTCACGGAGAAGCAACGAATCAACACATTCCACTTCAATGAAATGCTTCTCAGCTACCATGGATCACCACCGGAGGAGATATTGTTGGACCGCATTGAAATAAGCATTGAACGCTTCGGTGCTTTCATCGGCAATTTTCCTGTTGCGAAGAAGGTCCGCGACCAGAAGCACTACGACCTGAACTGTACCAAAGAGGACATGTACGTTGTCGACCTACCACAATGGGCAGCGAAAACCTGGATCGAGTGCGGCTTTCAAATAACGGACATCGCCGGCGGGTCCTATGAAGTCCATCCATCGCACAAGTTGATCATCGATCTTGAAGAGCCCGTGACATATGACCAATTTCTGCATAAGGCAAAGGCTCTTTCCACGTTCTGGGAATTCCTCATGCACCGGCCTATGCACCCGGGACAAATGATCTATCGCAGCAAAAGCCATGGCATGCTTGTTCGACACCTGTTCAAAGACATTCCAGACGTTGCAACCGGAGTAGCCTGGGCGCAGACCGGTGTGCTTCAATCGAACTGGGAAGAGTTCGCGCCATATCTGGATAAGCTGATCAATCGCTGGATAGGACTGGACCACGGTTCGGCATGGATGGACAATCTGACCCGGCTTATTCAGTACCGTGAACTACCACACGACTTTCGCTTCTTCATGGCCTATACAGTATTACAAGGTTTCGGCGAAGAGCTCGGAAAGGGCCGACCACTTATTACAAAAGGAAAAGAGGAGGTGCGCGTTTGGGAAGACTATGAGGTCTACTGGCATCATGCCTTGTTCCCGCTGAGCGAACCAGCGAAAGACTATGTGAACCGCATGGTTCTAACACGGCACCACTTCGCTCATCTCTCAAAGGCGAATTTGGATATCCTCCGCTCCTTCGAGGAGTTTTCCGGAGCTTACTTCCGTTTGATGATCGTCCTAAAGGTGATGTTCATGGATACTTCAGGTATCCCAATGAAAACTTGGAAGAAAGTACTTGAGCAGTGGGCGATCCGTGTTCAACTAGCCCTCCATCCATACTTCAAGACCACACCTTCCTGAACCAAGCAACCGACCACTATCGCAGTCATCACAACAAGGGTCAAGCGTAACATCACTAATTGCTCCCGGGCAATCTCTATGCTAAGAACCGGAAAGAAACCACTTACTGAAATTGCTACAGATACAAGTACGACTGCGGCGGCTTCAGGTTGTAATCCGCCTTCAGGCACTTGGGCTTGCGATAGCGCTTGGCGGCTTTGATACGGATGGCATAGCCCATGCCCTTGTCACCGAAATAGGCCATGAAATAGTCCTTGCTGATGCCGGCCCCTTCGTGGGTGCGGTCCCATAACTCCTGGGGCGGGTGCTCCAGGATGCTCTCGATCTCGAACTCCCCGATCACCTTCTGCACGGGCGAGGAGGCATACACCACCACCTTCTTCACCGCAGGCTGCTTGAAGATCATCCGGCGGAACTCGTAGCGCTTGGAGCCGTCGAAGATCTTCGATGCGAACTCCGGCTTAATGGACATGAGCACCTTCATAGCTTGCCCAAACGTACCAGCTCCACGAAGGCGTTCATGGGCAGCTCATTGATGGTTCTCACGATGTCCATGTTAGGAAAGATGCCTGCATCCAACAGCGTGCGCAGGTTCTGCCGGTGCTTCAGCGAATATGCATAGAGGAAATTGATGACGAAGGGCTTATAGCCGCTGTACCGCTCCCAGTACTCTTTGAGCTCATTCACTTCCAGTGCTGACTTCTTTCGGCAAAGCTTCCGCAAATCCTCGAAATCGGCGACCGGGTTCACGATGCTCTCCACGATGCCGATGGTGCTGACCACACCCTTATGGATCCCACCAGTACGATAGAACACCAAGATGTCGCCCGAGGACAATCCGCGATTGGGGGAGTGCGAGACGTAGGCCTTGCTAATGGCATTGCGGTGGGGCTCGCCGTCCACGAACTCGTCGGGCCTCTCGGTGTGCAGGATGGAATCAGGGAATAGTTCGGTGTGATACTCCGGTTTGATCGGGACCACCCATACCCGTGCGGTTTTCGACAGTTTGGGATAGGTGTGCTTAGGATGCGCTGGATCAGCATCCATTTTCAGCGGCCGAACGAACACGGTCTCGCCGGTCATCTTAGTTCCATGGCGTACGAAGCCCCAGGAAGTAATCAATTCCACAAGTCGCAGTTGTTCGGGCGACCGCTCGAAGATGGTCACGTAAATCTCGTTCGCCTTGGCTTCGCGCGCATTGTCGAACGCGATCTTCAGGAAGCGCTCACCCATGCGTAGACCATCGGCCACTACCTTCAGTGTACCGATCTTCAATCGTTTCGCAGGGGCGAAGACCGGCATGATGTCCGCGTAGTTCTCATCCACGTCCTCCGTCTTCAGGAACAGGAATCCACGAACGGAGTTTTCCTTCGTATACACATAAGCATAGTCGTTCGATCGCTTCTGGAACCATTTATCGAATGGAGGATCCACATAATCCGCGCGGAACGAATCGAAGAAGGATCTTGCAGGTCCACTTCACCAAATAGTTGTTTCCGAACTGAAAGGACCTTGTAGTCGATGAGGTCCGGATGGTCCGCGATCGCCTGTTCCAGGAAACGCTCGATCGTAAGCACCCGCAAGTCGATGCCCAATGCGCGCGCCTTGGCGTGGATCTTTCGATCTTCAGTGATCAGTATATCCACCCTGCCAACAAAGACCTCGTTGATGAGCTTGGTATCTTCCTCATCGTTCGCACCTTTGTCCATCGGTCCACAAGCCCGCTTCACTTCATCCGCCAATGGCGCGATGCTCAGTAGCTTGGAATAGCTCTGGAGTTTGATGGCCATGGTCTGGACCACCTTTTTGTCCTTGTGGCGCCCGATCTCAGCCACCGTGGAAGGATGAACACACTTTTCATACTTCAGCCGGTCCAGCCAGCGATATAGTACGCCCACATCTCCGTGTACCGAAGGCGTGACCGCCTCACGATGGATGATGATATTGGTATCGAGCAGGGCTTTCATCGGAAATGGTGGGTAAGGCGATCGACGGAAATATCGGCAGATCGTCGTTCTCAAAATAGGAATTGCGCCAATCCTGGTTCAAAGCCCTGTGAAAAACTTCTGCCGCGCCTTCCCTTCCACGAAGCGAATGGCCGTGGTATGTTGTCGCATCCACGTTGACAAGAACCACGTCGGGCCGATCGAAGCGATACCCTCACCTTTGTCCCCATCGCCATGACCATCCGTTTGACCAAGGAACAGCGCGTCCGCGCCAACAGCAGCCAGGCGCTCTATGCGATCATGCAACAGGTCTTCCTGCGCGAGCAGAAGATCGACCGCGACCGCGAGCATTTTTGGATCATGGGCCTCGCCAACGACAATACGTTGCTCTTCGTGGAGCTGATCGGCCTAGGCAGCATCCGCCGCGTGGGCGTGGAGCCCATGGATGTATACAGCCTGGCCTTGCAGAAGCGCGCGGTGCGGATCGTGCTGGTGCACAACCACCCCAGCGGCAACCTGGTGCCCAGCGACGAGGACAAGGACATGACCGATTACCTGATCCAGGTGGGCGTGTTCGTGAACGTGCCCGTGCTGGACCACCTCATCATCTCGGAGCAGAGCTATTACAGCTTCGTGGACAGCGGCCTGCTGGCGCAGTTGGAGATGAGCCGCAAGCACGTGCTGCCCTACCAGCTGCAGGCGCGACTGATGAAGGACATCCGGGTCAGTAAGGAGAAGGGCCTGATGGAAGGGGAAGTCAAAGGCCGCCAAGCGGAGAAACTTCAGGTGGCGCTGGCTATGAAAGCGAAAGGCATCGAGGCCGATGTCATTGCCGAGGTCACCGGGCTTTCGGTGGCGAAGGTCAAGGGGCTCAAGATGCCGAAGCAGGGCGCAGGCGGGAAGGGCAAAGGCAAGAAGTGAGCGCCCGACTTCCGGATGCAAGGGCGGCACCCGCTCTAATTTGGCGATCGCTGATCGAACCCCTGAATTGCAGAACCGCCAGGCCATGAACGCCTCCGAGATCCTCTTCTACACCACGCCCCAGGGCGACGTGCGCATCGAAGTGTTCTTCGAGGACGAGACTTTCTGGCTGAGCCAGAAGAAGATCGCCGAGCTGTTCGACAAGGATGTGCGCACGGTGAACGAACACTTGGGCCGGATCTTCGAGGAGGGCGAACTGACCCCAGAGGCAACTATCCGGAAATTCCGGATAGTTCAACGAGAAGGCGTGAGGGATGTGGAAAGACTGGTGGACCACTACAACCTCGACGCCATCATCGCCGTGGGCTACCGCGCGAATAGCGCCCGTGCCACCAAGTTCCGCATCTGGGCCACCAACACGCTGAAGGAGTTCATCATCAAAGGCTTTGTGCTGGATGATGCCCGGCTGAAACAAGGCAAGCGCTTCGGGCAGGACTATTTCGAGGAGCTGCTAGAGCGCATCCGCGAGATCCGCGCGAGCGAACGGCGCTTCTACGAGAAGATCACGGACATCTATAAGGAATGCAGCCGCGACTATGATGCCAACGATGAGGTGACACGGCTCTTCTACAAGACGGTGCAGAACAAGCTGCACTGGGCCATCCACCACCACACCGCCGCCGAGCTGATCGCCGAGCGCGCCAAAGCCGAGCTACCGCACATGGGCTTGACGACCTGGAAGAACGCACCCGATGGCAAGGTGCTGAAGAGCGATGTGGCCGTTGCCAAGAACTACCTGAACGCCGAGGAGCTCACGGAGCTGGACCGCATCGTGGGCATGTACCTGGACTATGCCGAGAACCAGGCGAAGCGCGGCATCACCATGTACATGAAGGACTGGGCGGGCAAGCTGGACGCCTTCCTGCAGTTCAATGACTACAACGTGCTGAAGGATGCCGGCAAGGTGAGCCACGATGTGGCCGTGAAGCTGGCCGAGGGCGAATACGAGAAATTCCGCGTGCGGCAGGACCGTGCGTACGTCAGCGATTTTGACAAAGCGGTGCAGCGGTTGACGGCCGGAAAGAACCCGTCAGCGAAAAAGGACAAGTCGGGCAGGACCCCAAAAAGGTCCTAGGTCAGCTCCGAGGGACTGTAACAAAGCGCAAGCAGCGGGCGTCCCAGGAAGCAGAACCTTTACCATGACCCGCTCTTCCTTCGCCCTGCTCGCGCTCCTTCCCACGGTCCTGCACGCCACCCTGCCGCCCACCCTGGCGCACTATCCCTTGCGCGGCAACGCGCAGGATGTGTCCGGCCATGCGTTCCATGGCGTGGTGTACGGCGCCACGTTCGGGCCGGGGCCTTCGGGCGAAGCGAACACCGCCGTGGTGCTGGACGGCAACGACCACGTGGACCTGAGCCTCGCGGCGATCGCCTACCGCGATGCGCTGCAGGCGGCCACCGTGACCTGCTGGGTGAAGTTCGCCGCGCCCATGCCGAACGGGCAGACGGTGCTGAGCCTGGGCACCTTCGGAGAGAACCTGAACACGAACGTGTGCGAGATCACCTACGATGCGGAGGTGCTCGGCGTGCGCACCGAAACAGGGGTGACCGGGATCGACCATGACCACGAGCTGGACGATGCCGTGGAGGCGGGCACCTGGTACCACCTGGCCGTGGTCTTCGAAGGCACCACGGCGATCTACTACCGAGACGGCGTGGAGCAACGCCGCTTCGCCTACACCCCGGCGGAGACCACGACCACCAACCTGTTCCTCGGCTGCTTCGCCGGGAACACGGGCGAGATCGGCCGCTACCTGCGCGGCAGCGTGAGCGACCTGCGCATCTATGGCGCCGTGCTCGATGCGGACGACATCGCGGATGCCCTCAACGGCATCACCGCCGGAGTGGAGGAGGCTGAAGCACCACAGGGCTTGACGCTCTTCCCGAACCCGACCGCGGATCGACTGGAGCTCCGGCTGGATCGGATGGCGAACGGCACGCAGTACCGCATCCTCGCCGCCGACGGTCGTGTGCTTCGCGAAGCGCGCTTGCAGGGCTCGATCGAGCGCCTGGACGTGAGCGGCCTGCCGAGCGGCAGCTACCTGTTGCACGTCAGCGATGCGCGAGGCCCTGTTGCCCAACGGACGTTCATCAAGGTCGGTTGAAGCAGCGCGGGGTGGAGCATGTGCTGCTCCACCCCGCGCCGTGATGTCTCACCGTTCCTTTAGCGCCAGCCTCCCCCCAGCGCCTGGTACATGTTCACCATGGCGTTCATCTGCTGCATGCGCGTTTCCACCAGGTCGAACTTCGACTCGAGGGCGTCGCGCTGGGTGAGCAGCACTTCCATGTAGTCGGCGCGGGCCGAGCGGAACAAGTTGGTGGAGATGGTGATGGAGCTGGAGAGCGCGTCCACCTGCTGCCGACGCAGTTCGTAGCTGTTGTGGAGGTTGCTGATGTTCGAGAGCTGGTTCACCACGTCCACGTAAGCGTTGAGCACGGTGCGCTCGTAGTCGTAGGCGGCCTGCACCTGGCGCGCGGTGGCCCCGGCGTAAGCGGCCTTCAGCGCATTGCGGTTGATGAGCGGGGCCACGAGATCGCCGGCTACGGTGTAGAGGAGCGACTGCGGCGTCTGCACGAGGTAGGTGGTGTTGATCGCGTTGAGGCCGATGCCGGCGGTGAGGCGCACCGAGGGGTAGAAGCTGGCCTTGGCCGTTTTCACGTCGAGCTTGGAAGCGGTCAGCGCCAGTTCAGCCTGGCGGATGTCCGGGCGGTGCGACAGCAGCTGCGCGGGGATGCCCGCGGGCAGGCTGTCGGGCGCCAGCGTTGCGAAGGCCTGCGCGTTGCGCACCACGTGCTGCGGGTAGCGGCCCACGAGGAAGTTGATGCGGTTCTCCGTTTCCGTGATGCGCTGCTGGATGTCGAACTGCATGCTGCGGTTCTTCAGCACCTCGGCCTCGAAGCGGCGCACGGCGAGCTCGGTCACCTTGGCCGCCTGCTTCTCCTGCTTCACGATCGCGAGCGCATCCTGCTGGATGGCGATGTTGTTCCGCAGGATTTCCAGCTGGTTGTCCAGCGCCATCAGCTCATAGTAGCTGTTGGCGATCTCGGCCACGAGGCGCGTCACCATGAAGTTCCGGCCCTCCACCGAGCCGAGGTAGCGCAGCACCGCCGCCTGCTTCGCGTTGCGCAGCTTCTTCCAGATGTCGAGCTCCCACGAGGCGCGCGCGGCGATGAGGAAGTCGGGCAGCGGCTCGGGGAACTTCTTGTCCTCCTCCACGTGCAGCTCGTCCTCCACCACGCCGTTGCGCGTGTAGCGGCCCACTTTCTCGATGCCCGCGCCCGCGCCGATGCCGATGAAGGGCAGGTATTCGCCCTTGCGGGCGCGCACCTCGCTCTGCGCGATAGTGATCTCCTGCAGCATCACGTTCAGCTCCTGGTTGTTGGCCAGGGCGCTGTCGATGAGGGTGCGCAGGGCGGGGTCGGTGAAGAGCTGCTTCCAGGGGACGGCGGCGGCATCGGTGGTGTCGGTCGACGTGGCGTAGCTGGCGGGCACGGCCTTCCGCGCCTCGCGCATCTTGAGGGCAGGCACGCAGGACGACAGCGTCAGCACGGCCGCCAGCGCCGCAAGGGCCCGGGGCTTGATCGTTCGGCTCATGATGGCGGTGTTCATTCGTCCTTCTTGCGTTTCAACAGTTCCTTCACGCGGGCGGTGAGCTCGCGGATGGCCTCGCGCGACCGCCGCCCTTCCTCGCCGCTGCGCACGAACTCTTCCGACACCGGTTCGTCGCGCTCGTCGCTGATGAGCTTGCGGCCCTTGATCAGCGTGGCGAACACGTAGTAGAGGCCGGGGATCGACCAGCACGCCGAGCACCGTGCCCACGAGCATGCCCCCCAAGGCGGACGAGCCGATGGTGCGGTTGCCGATGGCGCCCGCGCCCGTGGCGATCACCAGCGGGATGAGGCCGGCGATGAAGGCGAAGGAGGTCATGAGGATCGGGCGGAACCGCGCCTTCGCGCCTTCGATGGCCGCTTCGCGCACCGTGGCGCCGGCGCGCTGCCGTTGCACGGCGAACTCCACGATCAACACCGCGTTCTTGCCGAGCAGGCCGATGAGCATGATCATGCCGATCTGGGCGTACACGTCGTTCGCCAGGCCCATCACCTTCAGCATCAGGAAGGAGCCGAGCACGCCGACGGGCAGCGAGAGGATCACCACCAGCGGCAGCACGAAGCTCTCGTACTGCGCGGCCAGCACGAGGTAGACGAAGATGAGCACCACCAGGAAGATGTAGATGGCCTCGTTGCCGCGTGCGGCCTCATCGTAGGACAGGCCTTCCCACGCGATGTCATAGCCGCGCGGCAGCTCCTTCTTCGCCACTTCCTTGATCGCGTTGATCGCGTCGCCGCTGGTATAGCCCGCGGCGGGAAGCCCACGGATGGCAGCGGAGTTGTACATGTTGTAGCGCGTGATCTCGTTCGGCCCGAGGCGCTTCTCGAAGCGCATGAAGGAGGAGTAGGGCACCATCTCCCCTTCCTCGTTCTTCACGAAGAGCCCCTCGAGGTCGGACGGGTAGCGCCGGTATTCCGGGCCCGACTGCACGTACACCTTGAAGAAGCGGCCGAAGCGGATGAAGCCCTGCTCGTAGGTGCTGCCGATGAGGATGTTCAGGTTCTCCATGGCCTTGCCGATGGAGACGCCTTTCTGCATGGCGGCCTGGTTGTCGATGATGAGCTCGTACTGCGGGTAGTTCGCAGCGTAGAACGTGAACAGGCCGGTGAGCTCCTTGCGCTTGCCCAGCGCTTCCATGAACTCCTTGTTGATGCGGTCGAACTCGTGGTAGTCGGTGCCGTTCGTCTTGTCGATCATGCGCAGCGAGAAGCCCCCCGATGAGCCGAAGCCCGGCACGGCCGGCGGCTCGAAGTATTCGATCACCGCGCCGAGGTCCTTGGTCTTCTTCTCCAGCTCCTCCATCACCTCGTGCACGTCCTTGTGCCGGTCGTGCCAGGGCTTCAGGTCGATCATGCAGGTGCCGGCGTTGGAGCCGCGGCCTTCGGTCATGATCTCATAGCCGGCCAGCGACGACACGGATTCCACCTCGGGCAGCTCTTCGCAGATGTGCTGCAGCTCATGCGCCACCTTGTTGGTGGTCTCCAGCGTGGAGCCTGGCGGCGTCTGGATGATGGCGTAGATGGTGCCCTGGTCCTCGCTCGGGATGAAGCCGGCCGGCAGCACGCGGCCCGTGAGGTAGATGCCGGCGCAGAAGGCCGCCAGCGAGCCGAAGGTGATGATGCGCCGCGCCACCGTGCGGTCGAGGATCCGCACGTAGCCGCCGGTGATGCGCTCGAAGCCCTTGTTGAACCAGGCGATGAAGCGGTCGAGCGGGTTCTTCCGCTTGTGCGCGCCGTTGTGCGGCTTCATCATCATGGCGCACAGCACGGGCGTGAGCGTGAGCGCCACCACGGCGCTGATGATGATGGAGCCCGCCATGGTGATGGAGAACTGCCGGTAGAACACGCCCACGGGGCCGGTCATGAAGCACACCGGGATGAACACCGACACCATCATGAGCGTGATGGCGATGATGGCGCCGCCGATCTCGCCCATCACCTCCTTCACGGCGTTGTACGGCGTCAGGTGCTTCTCCTCCATCTTGGCGTGCACGGCCTCCACCACCACGATGGCGTTGTCCACCACGATGCCGATGGCGAGAACCAGGGCGAAGAGCGTGATGAGGTTGATGGAGATGTCGAAGAGCTGCATCACGAAGAAGGCGCCGATCAACGACACCGGCACGGCGATGATCGGGATGAGCGTGGAGCGCCAGTCGCCGAGGAAGATGAACACCACGAGCGCCACCAGGATGAACGCGTCGCGCAGCGTGTGCATCACCTGCTCGGTGGAGGCGTCGAGGAAGGTGCTCACGTCGTAGCTCACCTTGTAGTCGATGCTGGGCGGCATCACCTGGGCGAGCTCAGCGAGCTTCTCCTTCACCTGCGCGATGACGTCGCTGGCGTTGCTGCCGAGCGTCTGCTTCAGCACGATGGAGGCGGAGGGCTTGCCGTCGAGGTTGGAGTAGATGTCGAAGAACTCGCTGCCCAGCTCCACGTCGGCCACGTCGCCCACGCGCACCATTTCGCCCTTGTCGTTGGCACGCACGATGATGTTCTTGTACTGCTCGGGCTCACTGAACTGGCCCTGGTACACCAGCACGTACTCGAACGCCTGCGCGTTGATGCCGGAGCTCTGGCCGAGGCGGCCGGGCCGCGCGATGAGGCTCTGCTCCTCCATCGCCTTCATCACGTCCTCGGCGGAGATGTTGTAGGCCCGCATGCGGTCGGGCTTCAGCCATACGCGCATGGCGTACTTGCGGCTGCCGAGGATCTGCGCCTGCGCCACGCCGGGTATCCGCTGGATCTCCGGGATGATCTGCGTGAAGGCATAGTTGTACAGGAACAGCTCGTCGGCGTCCTTCCCATCGCCGTAGAGGTTCACGTACATGAGCATGCTGGGCTGCACCGGCGTGATGATTACGCCCTCGCGCTGCACCAGCAGCGGCAGGTTGGGCATCACCTGGTCCACGCGCGTCTTCACGCGCACCACGGCCTCGTTGGGGTCGGTGCCCGGTTCGAAGATGACGCGGATGGTGGCCTCGCCCGCGCTGGTGGCGTCGGAGGCGATGTAGCGCATGCCCTGCACGCCGTTGATGGCTGTTTCCAGCTGCACCAGCGTGGAGCGCGTGAGCACGTCGGCGCTGGCGCCGGGGTAGGCCACGAAGATGTTCACCGTGGTGGGCGCGATCTCCGGGAACTGTGCGGTGGGGAGCTGCTCGATGGCGAGCCCGCCCATGAACACGATGATGACGGAGATGACGATGGCCAGTACCGGCCGTTGGATGAAGTTCCTGAACATGGGGTCAGCGGTATTGCCGCGCGATCACTCGGCGTACAGGTCCAGGTGCTTCGCCACCGAATCGGGGGCGATGGGTTCAACGTCCACTTTTTCCTTGTCCTTCACCTTGCGCAGGCCCTCCAGCAGGAAGCGGTCGTCCTTCGTCAGGCCCTTCTCCACCACGAAGAGGTGTTGCAGCTCCGGCCCGGTCTCGATGCGCGTGCTGTGCAGGACGTTGTCCTTGTCGATCACGTACACGTAGCGGTGGTCGAGCACTTCGAAGGTGGCTTTCTGCGGGATCAGCAGCACGCCCTTCAGGTGCGATTCCATCAGGATGTTGCCCGTTTCGCCGTGGCGCAGCAGCCCCTCGGGGTTGGGGAAGGTGGCCCGGAAGGCGATGTTGCCGGTGGTGTTGTCGAAGTCCGCTTCGATGGCGGTGATCTCACCCACTTGGTCGAACACCTGGTTGTTGGCCATGCGCAGCTTGACGCGGGTGCCGTTGCCGGCCTTCTGCTCCTTCTTGAACTGGAGGTACTCCGCTTCAGGCACGTTGAAGTAGACCCACATGTGGCTGTTGTCGGACAGCTCGGTGAGGAGGTCGGATTCGTTCACGAGGCTGCCTTTCCGCGCCTGGAAGCGGTTGATGATGCCGTCGAACGGCGCGCGGATCTCGGTGAAGCCCATGTGCGCCTGCGCCACGCCCAGCTCGGCCTTGGCTTTCTCATAGCGCGCCTTGGCCAGGGCCAGCTCGTTGGGCGATACGACGTTGCTGTCGGCGAGGGCCTTGGTGTTGCGGTATTCGATCTCGGCGAACTCGGCTTCGGCCTGGGCCTTCTGCACTTCGGCCTGGTAGAGCACCGGCCGGATGCGGAAGAGCAGCTGGCCTTCCTTGACGTGCTGGCCCTCGTCCACGAGGATGTCCTGCAGGTAGCCTTCTTCGAGCGCGCGCAGCTCGATGTGCTGCATGGAGCGGATTTGGCACACGTATTCGCGCGTGATCGTGGTGTCGCTCAGCAAGGCGCTCGTGGCCGGGTAGCGCGGGGACTCTTCCTTTTCCCCGCCTTCGTGCGCGCCGCATCCGCCGAGGACCAGGGCGAGGCCCAGGGGGAAGAGCCACGCGGTGGCGCGTCGGATGTTCGCTTCCGGCATGCCGCTGCATAGCGGGCGGATCGTCCGGGAAATGGGGTTGCGGTGCTGTGACCAGGTGCTCATGGACATCGGGAAAAGGACGAGGAATGAATGCGCTTCGGGCGCGGGGAGCGGCACGATGCCCAGCGGGCCATGCCATCGGAACAGGTTCGAGGGAAGGAGGATGCACCTCCACGGCGGTCACCGCCCAGGCGGTACCGCTGGCCCCGGCGCACGCCGGGCCACAATGGGCCTTAAGGAGCTTGGGGCTGAAGCCCGGTCACGGGAAGCAACGACAGCGCGCCTCCTTCGTCGTCCCTGGCCTGGGAGCGCGCGGGGGCGTCCAGCCAGAGGGGGGCATGCAGGCGGATACCGGGGGGCGCGAGCAGGCCCGGATCGGCGCACAGGTCCGATCCACTGCCCGGGTCCTTCGTCGGCGACAGCGGGTCGACCTGGTCGATGGCGTTGCGCAGGTCGGCGGCCCGGAGCACCTGCGTGAAGCAGACGTGCATCGTGAACAGGAGCATGAACGCGAGCAGCGTCCTCCGTACCGTCTTGTCCACCGTGCAGGCCATGGGCTTTCGGGGCGCGAACGTAGGGCCCCCGGCCCATCGCCGCGACGGGCCTTAACACTTTTTTCGATCATCGGAGGGAGGGAACAATGGCCATCATCGGCCGGCGGCTTTACCTTTCACCATGCACATCGCCGCATGCTCCCTCATCGGCCTGGTGGCTCTGGAGCATCTCTACATCCTGTATCTGGAGATGTTCGCCTGGGAAAGCCGCGGCCCCAAGGTCTTCAAAGGGGCATTGTCCCCTGACCTGTTCCGGCCCACGAAAGTGCTGGCCGCGAACCAAGGCCTGTACAATGGCTTCCTGGCCGCTGGTCTGATCTGGTCGTTATGCATTCCTGATGCGACCTGGTCCCGCAATATCGCGGTGTTCTTCCTCGATTGTGTGATCGTGGCCGGGCTCTACGGTGCGGTCACCGCCAGCCGGAAGATCTTCTTCGTGCAGGCCTTGCCCGCAGTGCTAGCTTTGGTAGCGGCGTTGCTCTAGCGCCTATAGGGCACTGGATCGCAGTGGGACCTCCCTCATCACCGTGCAATGAACACCGCATCCACTGCGATACCTTGACCCCGTGCCCGAGATCAAGAAGGACCGCTCCCGCATCGATCTGCGTTTCCTCAGCGGTCCGCATTCGCGGTGGGCTGAGTTCAAGACGCTGTTGCACATCGGCCAACAGTTCTTTCTGGGCTTCCGTAAGCTGCATTTCGTGGGGCCATGCGTCACCTTCTTCGGCAGCGCGCGGTTCGCACCCGACCATCCGTACAGCGTGGCCGCGCGCGAGCTGGCCCGGCGGGTAGGGCGTGTGGGCTTCACGGTGATGACGGGCGGTGGGCCGGGCATCATGGAGGCCGCCAACCGCGGTGCGAAGGATGTGGGTGCCACGTCCGTGGGCTGCAACATCGTGCTGCCCCATGAGCAGTATGCCAACCCATACCTGGACGTCAGCCTCACGTTCGACCATTTCTTCGTCCGCAAGGTGCTGCTGCTGAAGTACAGCGTGTGCTTCGTGGTGATGCCCGGCGGCGCCGGCACCTTGGACGAGCTCTTCGAAACGGTGACCCTGATCCAGACCGGGAAGGTGAAGGATTTCCCGATCATCCTCTATGGCAAGGAGTATTGGGCGCCGATGCTGGAGCAGCTACAACGCATGATCGCGGCCGGCACCATCGGCGTGAAGGAGCTCGCCTTCGTACACGTGTGCGACAGCATCGAAGAGGCGACGGAAGTGCTGCAGGACCAGCTCGTGCGTATGTGGCGCGAGCGCAAGGGTGGGGGCGAGCTGCCGAGCTGGTGGTTCCTGGAGCAGCCGGTGAAAGGCCGCACCTATCGCCAGCGCAGCACCCCGGTGGATCGTTAACCGATCGTTAGCTCAGCGTTTCGCTGGGTAATGGATCCATAACCTTGGATCAAGGAGGACCTAACCCTGGGGAAAGACTTTTGCGGCGCGTTCGGGAACCATCTTCCAGGCGCTGACGACATGGTCCGCATCCTTCAGACGATTTGCCTCCTTCTGCTATCCACCGTGGCCGCGTTCGCTCAACGCGGCACCATCACCGGCACGGTCACCGCCATGGAAGGCGGCAGCATGCAGCCACAGCCGTTCGCCAACGTGGTGATCAAAGGCACGACCACGGGCGCGAGCACCGACCTGGATGGCCGCTACACTTTCCAGGTCGATCCCGGCAATTACACCGTGGTCACTAGCATGGTAGGCTATCCGCCGACGGAACGGACCGTGACCGTGGCTCCCGGAGCGACGGTGGTCGCGGACATCAAGCTCGATGGCGGCGCCCAGGAGATGCAGGCCGTGCAGGTGGTGAAGGAGCGCCGCGTGGACAGCGAGGCGGCCGTGCTGATGGAAACGAAGAAGAGCGATCAGGTCGTGAACGGCCTAGGCCGCCAGCAGATCGCGAAAGGGCAGGACCGCACCGCGGGCGACGTGGTGAAGCGCATCCCCGGCGTCACGGTGGTCAACGACCGTTTCGTGATGATCCGTGGTCTTGCCGACCGCTACAACACCGTGATGTTGAACGACGTGATCGCCCCGAGCCTGGAGCCGGACAAGCGCGCGTTCAGCTTCGACCTGCTGCCCAGCGGCGCGCTCGACCGCATCCTCATCTACAAGACCGGCGCCCCGGAGCTTCCGGGCGAGTTCGCCGGCGGCGTGATCAAGATCGCCACGGTGGGCGTGCCCGCGGAGAACGAAACGAAGATCACGTATGGCGCCGGTTACCGCGTGGGCACCACGTTCGGGACCTTCCTGCAGGACCGCACCAGTTCCACGGATCCGCTGGGTTTCGACAACGGCCTGCGCCGGCTGCCGGGTAACTTCCCTGCCCACCTCAACAACGTCCGCGACAACGCCGCGCTCACGTCCCTTGGCCGCGAGCTGCCGAACAACTGGACCGCCTCGTCGCGCACGGCAATCCCCGATCAGCGCCTGGGCGTGATGGTCGCGCGCCGCTTCGGCAAACAGGGCGGCCGCAACAGCTACGGCAACGTGACCTCGATCGATTACGCGAACACGTACAGCAGCTACGGCGCGGACAATTACAACTACAACGCCTACGACGCCACGGCGCACCGCAGCGATACCATCTACCACTACCACGACAAAGAGTACGTGAACAGCGTCCGCGTGGGCATCCTGCACAACTGGAGCGCGATGCTGGGCAGCCGGTCGAAGCTGGAGTTCCGCAACCTGTTCAACCAGCTCGGTGAGAACCGTACCACGGAACGCACTGGTGTGAACATGGAAGAAGGCTTCGACGTGCGCAACTACGCCTTCCGTTACCAGCAGCGCTCAATCTACAGCGGCCAGCTGCACGGCACGCACGACATCACGGACAAGGACAAGTTCGACTGGACGCTCGGCTATGGTTTTGCACGCAGCCAGGAGCCCGATTTCCGCCGCGTGCGCACCGTGCGCGACATCCATACAACGGAAATGAACGTGCCGTACCAGGTGGTGGTGGCGCCGTCGGCCTCCACGCTGGATGCCGGGCGCTTCTTCAGCGACCTGCACGAGCACGTGTACACCGGCAAGCTCGACTATGAGCGGAAAGTGGGCAAGGAGGATGCGAAGTGGAACGCCACGGTGCGCGCGGGCGCGTTCGGCGAGCGCAAGGACCGTGATTTCGCCGCGCGTTGGATGGGCTTCAAGCGCGCGAGCAACAGCCTGTTCGACCAGACGCTGCTGACCGAGCCGCTGGATCAGGTGTTCAGTGAGGCGAACATCAACAGCACCACCGGCTTCAAACTGGAGGAAGGCACGAACCCGAGCGACAGCTACACCGCGGCGAACACGCTGGCCGCCGGTTATGCCGGGGCCACGGTGCGGTACGACAAGCGCGTGACCGTGAGCGCCGGCGTGCGCGTGGAGCACAACCGCCAGGAGCTCACCAGTGCCACGTACGGCGGGAACAAGGTGAAGGTGAATAACCCGCTGACCAACGTGCTGCCTTCGGTGAACGCATCGTACAACCTCTCCGAAAAGGCCTTGGTGCGCGTGGCGTGGAGCACCACCGTGAACCGTCCCGAGTTCCGCGAGCTCGCCCCGTTCGCCTTCTACGATTTCAGCTTCAACAACGTGCTGTATGGCAACCCGGCGCTGAAGACCGCGACCATCCAGAACGTGGACGCGCGCTGGGAGTGGTACCCGAGCATTAACGAAGTGGTGAGCGTGGGCGCGTTCTACAAGTCGTTCACCGATCCCATCGAAATGTTCTTCGTGCCGGGCGCGGGGTCCGGCGGCACGCGCAACTTCACCTTCCGCAACGCGGCCGGTGCCCGGAGCATGGGCGCGGAACTGGAAGTGCGCCGCTCCCTGAACGCCTTCTTCACCGAAGGCTACCTCAGCCGCATCGGCGTGCTGGTGAACGCCTCGTTCATCCACAGCACGGTGGACCTTGGCACGAAGGCCGTGGGGCAATCGCAGGAGCGCCCGATGATGGGCCAGAGCCCGTACGTGCTGAACGCGGGGCTTTATTACAGCCAGTCCGAGAAGAAGTTGCAGTACAACCTCGTCTACAACATCTTCGGCAAGCGCCTCTTCGCCGTGGGCAGCTTCGGCACGCCGGATATCTACGAGATGCCGCGCGGCATGTTGGACGCCACGATGACCAAGGGATTGGGCGAACACTTCGAGGTGAAGCTCGGGGTGCAGAACATCCTCGACGCCCGGACCCTCCTGAAGCAGGATGCCAACGAGGACGGCACCATCGACAAGCAGGACGAGGAGATCATGAGCTTCCGCCGCGGCGTGTACTTCAGTGGTGGTGTGAGCTACCGCTTCTAGGGAATAAGGCGTTCTGCGAAACCCCGGCGCATGGCGCCGGGGTTTCGCATTCTTCAGCAAGCTCACCGTGACACGGTTCGGCAGGCTCACCGTGACATGGTTCGGCAGGCTCACCATGACAAGGCGGGGGCGACAAGGAGCGCATTATCTGATCCTCTGATCATCTCATTATCTGATCAGAAGATCGTCCGGTCGATCTAACGGAATGTTCATACAGGGAAACGATCAGATAAGCATGGGGCGATGCCTTGGTAATGTCATCGGGATCCCTTTGCGGCAGAAAACCAACCTCTAAAAGGACCCAGATGAACATCCGCAGACCCCAGTCCCTATGGGCTCTCCTGATCGGTGGCGCCGTGCTGGCCACCAGCGCATGCAAGAAGGACGACAAGAGCGACCCCACACCCAGCAACAACGGCTCGACCCGCACCTCGTTCACGGTGACGGACCTCGGTGGCGGCGTGATGCAGGTGGAAGGCAGCAGCCAAGCCGACTACACGTTCACCAGCAACAAGAAATGGCTGTTGAAGGGCTTTGTGTACGTTGAGGACGGCGCCACGCTGACCATCCAGCCAGGCACCGTCATCAAAGGCGACAAGGATTCCAAGGGCACGCTGATCATCAAGCGTGGCGCCAAGATCATGGCGCGTGGCACGAGCAGCCAGCCGATCGTGTTCACGAGCAACCAGCCCGCTGGTTCGCGTGATTATGGTGATTGGGGCGGCGTCATCCTCTGCGGCAAGGCCAACAACAACCAGCCCGGTGGCGAGGCCCTGATCGAAGGTGGTCCGGACGCCATGTACGGCGGTGCCTCCAGCCCCAACGATGCGGACAACAGCGGCGTGATGCAATACGTGCGCATCGAGTTCCCCGGCATCCCCTTCCAGCCCAACCAGGAGATCAACGGCCTCACCCTCGGCGCAGTGGGCAGCGGCACCACCATCGATCACATCCAGGTGAGCTACAGCGGTGACGACAGCTACGAATGGTTCGGTGGCGCGGTGAACGCCAAGTACCTGGTGGCGCTGCGCGGCTGGGACGATGACTTCGATACGGACAACGGTTTCCGCGGCAAGGTGCAGTTCGGCCTCGGCATGCGCGACCACCTGATCGCCGACCAGAGCGGCAGCAACGGCTTCGAGAGCGACAACGATGCGAACGGCACCACCAGCGCGCCCTTCACCAAGCCCATCTTCTGCAACATGAGCATCCTGGGCCCGCTGGCCGAGAGCAGCGCCACCCCGAACTCGCTGTTCAAGCGCGGCGCGCATATCCGCCGCAACAGCCGCTGCAACATCCACAACTCGGTGATCGCCGGCTACCCCACGGGTGTGCTGGTGGACGGCACCCTGAGCGAGACCGATGCCACCAACGGAGACCTGCAAGTGCGCAACACGATCGTGGCCGCCTGCCCTTCCGCCTTGGAGGTGGTGTCGAACAGCACGTTCGGCATCAGCGCGTGGTTCAACACGAGCGGTTACGGCAACAGCCTGATGACCGAGCTGAGCGGCCTGGGCCTCTCCCTGCCGGTGGACCTCACCAACCCCGCGGTACTGCCGGTGGGCGGCAGCCCGTTGCTGAGCGGTGCTGATTTCAGCGGCAACGTCAGCGATACCTTCTTCGATCACGTGAGCTTCCGCGGTGCCTTCGGTACGGAGAACTGGACCAGCGGCTGGTGCAACTGGGATCCCCAGCACACGGCGTACTAAGCAATCCTGATCAACCTCACTACGGGGCCGGTGCGGGAACGCATCGGCCCTGTGGCTTTTTGTCACGCAGGTTAACGATCGGGCTTGAAGACCTCCTTACCATCAAGCTGCACGTTAGACACCTCATTGGGTGAGAATTTTTGTGCCTAGAGTGAGAAAGCTGACTGCGAGGCCTAATACAGAAAGAGCCAACGCCAAGTTAGCTCTGCGTTCTGTCCGGTCGCTTCTGTATTCTGCCTGTGCCTTGTCTGTGGCTCTGACCGATAAGTCGTCAGGAGCTTCAACAATAGGGTCGGTCAGCATGCCTATGAGTTCGCCAGCCGTAGCATCTTTTAGTATTTCCAAGCGCCCTTCATCGCGAAGATGTCTGCAGGCCATAAGAAGCGCTACTGGATGTTTTGGTACCAATATCGGAGTTTAACCCTATGGCTTTTCTAGCAACGTTAGATGATGAAACAAAAAGGAGCTATGGTAATTTAGTGTAGTTCCAAGGACAAATACTTGACCTTCTTTTTCCAAACAAAGACCGAAGTAGGCAACTTTTTCTTTAGAGGTTATTCCTCTATAGTATTCACAATTCCAATAATCAGTTATTCTTTGAGTTCTGAGAATGGTATCCTTTGATCCGTTATTATATTTGATAACAACTAATGACATTATCGCATTTGAACGTCCGTCCTCTCGATAGATTTGAATCTCTGCTATCCCTTTGAAAAACTCTCCATATGCAGTTATACTGTCGCTTTTATAGATCTCTTCTTGAGCTTTAGCAATGAAGGAACAGGCCAACAATACTCCGGTCAAAATCACGCGTTTCATTCTCCGTGAGGGGTTACAAGGTTAGCCGTCCCTGATAACCTTAGGTTAGAATGAAAGAGCGTGGGACAACAGCCTAATCATGACCTTCAGGTACAACCAAATACCTTCGCTTCAAGACAGGTGAAGCCCCACGCCTTTTCGCGTGAGGCGTTCAGCCTATATCCCTGAAGCTCTGAGTTGGTTGTTTTGAAGGTCAGGATATGAGCTAACGCTCGTATGTCAGTGCTGCTGATCTACATGCGGTCCGGGTTTAAGAGGAGGCCAAGTTAAACGTTCGCCTTCTTACTCAGGGTGAGCAGTTGCCCGAAGCGGTCGGAATCGGTCAAGTTCCTGGTGTTATATCGGAAGGCGTTCTCCATGAGGTAGCGGAAGAACCAGTGACGACGGACGCCATGGTATATGCCGACTATCGAGCGCTTTAGCCAAGACCAGAATCCTTCGACGGTGTTGGTAGTCGCGTCTCCATTGCAGTACTGATGCGCTCCGTGATTGACAACGCCATGATCGAAGTATTTGTCCAAGCCTTGATAAGCACAGAACTCATCGGTCATGACTTTAGAACCGGCTGTGACCTTGTTCTTGATCAAGAGCCGCATCCCCTTACCGTGGAGACGCTTGATACCGATGGGCAGAACCGTGCCCGTGCCTCTTTCCACGAGCGCCCAAGCGAGAGCCTTGTCCTGAAGTGAGCGTCCTTGATTGCCCTTGTACCGCTTATTGTAGTGTCGGTTCTTGTTCTTCCCGCCTACGTAGGATTCATCAACCTCAATCGTGCCGGAGAGCTTTCGGTGGAAGTCCGGATGATTGCACATCATCTTCCGGATCTTGTGGAGCATATACCAAGCGTTGGGTTGAGTGATGCCTAAGTGTCGAGCCATACCATGGGATGCGGTTCCTTTCTTGTCGGAGGAGAACCGATGAATCGCTTTGAACCACTTTCCTAAGGGGAGTTTCGTGCCCTCAAACACGGTGCCCTTGGTTACTCCGAAGTTCCTCTTACATGAGGAGCACTTGAATGTGCGTCCGTTCCGGAAGCGGTAGATCTTGTCGTGAGAGCAGAAAGGACAGATCGGGCCGTTAGGCCAAAGTGCCTTCTCTAGTAATCTCCTGCACTCTTCATTGCTCGGGTAGCGCGAGAACATCGCGCTAACGTCCGCCGATATGGAAGTTGACATGGCATAGGTTGGTTGTACCTACTATAACTCAACCTTAGAATTCACTTGTTAAGATGTGTTAACGGGCGAGGCCCGGTAACCAGCCGGGCCTCTAAAGGGATTCATGCCATGTCAATAGTTACAATCCCTCTAAAGGGAAGGAACCGTAGTCAACGATCAGGGTTAAACTCCGATATCGTTACCTTAGTTTAATGCGAAAGAGCGGCCATCGGCCGCCCTTTCAAGAGGATCACAATCCCGCTCAGGCCGGGATGATGCTCACGTAGCTCTTGTCGTCGCGCTTGCGCTTGAACTCCACAGTGCCGTCCACGAGGGCGTACAGGGTGTGGTCCACGCCGATGCCGACGTTGCGGCCGGGGTGGTGCTGGGTGCCGCGCTGGCGCACGATGATGTTGCCGGCGATGGCCTTGCTGCCACCGTAGATCTTCACGCCCAGCCGCTTGCTGTGCGATTCGCGGCCGTTGCTGGTACTGCCTTCACCTTTCTTGTGTGCCATGGCTGGTCAGGTCTTTACGGATGTGCCGTTCGGCGGGGCTTATTTCTTGTCGCCGTCCTTCTTCGGAGCGGCTTTCTTGGCGGCGGCCTTCTTCGGCGCTGCTGCTTTTTTGGGAGCTGCGGCCTTTTTCGGCGCGGCGGCCTTCTTGGCGGCGGGAGCGGCCTTGGCCACCTTCTCCTTCTTCACCGGAGCGGCCTTCGGCTTGGCCACGGGGGCCGTGCTCTTGCTGGCGTCGAACTTCTCGCCCTTGCCCAGGATCGCTTCGATCCACAACTCGGTGAGGTACTGGCGGTGGCCGTTCACCTTCTGGTAGCCCTTGCGGCGCTTCTTCTTGCCCACCATCACCTTGTCGCCCTTGCCGTGCGACAGCACTTTGGCGGCGATGCGCGCACCTTCCACCACGGGGGTGCCCACGCTGACGCTGGAACCGTTGCTGACGAGCAGCACATTGTCCAGTTCCACGTGCTTGCCCTCCTCCAGCTCCAAGCGATGGACCTTCAATTTCTGGCCGCCCTTCACCTTGAACTGCTGGCCGGCGATGTCGACGATGGCGTACATGACTTCCTTCAAATGGGCTGCGAAAGTAGATCAAATGTCCGATCCAGCAAGCGCTTGCGGCCCAGCCACTTTCCCTAGGTGGAAGACCTTCTTGCTGCTGATCGTCATAACTCCCTCAGGATCTAGCGGTCAGCTACAGGCGCGGGGGTGCCTCGGCTTCTAAATGTTCCGCGGTCAGTCGATGCCTTCATTAAGTCGTGTGACCGGGTCCTTGATCACGGAGCCTCCCGTTCTCACTTCAGCCTTCAACCTTCATCATTCCCTATGCCACTTCCGTCAAAGCCTCGCTTACGTTGATCAAGTGGTCGCCCAGCTTCTCGCAGCTGCTGAAGAGGTCGTTGTAGACCAGCCCGCTGCGGATGTTGTAGCCGCCAGCCTCGATGCTCTTCAGGTGGGTGCGGCGCAACTGGTCCCGCTGTCCGTTGATGCGTTGTTCCATGTCCATCGCCTCATCTAATGAAACGGTGTTGGGTTCGGCGCCCAGGTTGCGCAGCATCACGGCGAAGGCCTTGTCCACCAGCACCAGCATGTCCAGCAGGTTCTGGCGTTGCTCGGGGCTGAACCAGAGCCTCTCGTCGACCTTGCGTTCCACGCTCTTGCTCATCTGGAAGAGGATGTCGCCCACGCGTTCCAGGTCGCCGATGATGCCCAGCATGCCGCGGATGCGCAGGCTCACCGCCTCGTCGCGCACCTCCGTGCTGGTCTTCGTCAGGAACTTGCCCACTTCCACCTCGATCCGGTCGGTGATCTCCTCGTATTTGGCGATCCGTTGCAGCAGCGCCCCGCGCTCGGCCGCGTTCTTCTCGATCAGCAGGTCGCGCACCATGCCGAGCATGCGGTGGCACAGCGTGCCGAACTTGAGGATCTCCTTCTTCGCCTCGATCAGGCTCAGCTCCGGCGTCAGGTGCATCATCGGGTCCTCGATGTACTCCAGGCGGTATTCCTCATCGGGGGCGTGGCGCACGGGCACCATCCACGTCACCACCTTCTCGAATCCAGGAGATGAACTGCAGCAGGAGCAGCGTGTTCAGCACGTTGAAGGAGATGTGCAGGTAGGTGAGGGTCCATTTCAGCACGTCGGTGCTGAGGTAGGGGTCCGCCCCATGCACCTGCTCGGTGAACCAGGCCAGCGCGCCGAGGTACGGACGGAGCAGCAGCAGCGCCCAGCACACGCCGAACAGCTTGATCACGAAGTGCGCCCGCGCCGCGCGCTTCGCCCAGGCGTTGCCCACGAGCGCGGCCACGTTGGCCGTGAGGGTGGTGCCGATGTTCTCGCCCAGCACCAGCGCCGCCGCCATCTCATAGGTGATCGTGCCTTTTTCGCACAGGATCACGGTGAGCACCAGCGCGATGCTCGACGATTGGATGATGATGGCCAGCAGGGCCCCGGCCAGCACGAACAGCAGGTCCGACACCAGGCCCAGCCCGGCCAGTTCATGGAAGAACCCGAGCATTTGGGGCGAGGGCTGCGGCAGGCTGTCCTTCAGGAAGCCCAGCGCCAGGAAGAGCAGGGCGGTGCCCACCATCACCTCGCTGACGGAGCGCATCCGTGCGCCGCGCATGAAGAGGAAGGGCAGGGCCAGCCCCACCACCGGCAGCGCGATGGACGACATCTTCAGCGCCGTAAGGTTGATCGCCGCGAAGAGCAGCAGCTTCACCGTGGTGCCGATGTTGGCGCCCATCAGCACGGGGATGGCCTGGCGCAGCGAGAGCAGCCCCGCGTTCACGAAGCTCACCACCATCACCGACGTCACCGAGCTGTATTGCACGATCGCCGTGGTGACCGTGCCGGTGAAGACGCCGCGCGCGCGGCTGCGCGTCATCGTGTCCAGCACCTTGCGGAGCGGGCCGCCCGTCATCTTCTGCAAGCCCTCGCTCAACACCTTCATGCCGTAGATGAACAGGCCGAGCGCGCCTGCCAGCATGAGGAACTCCAACACCCCGAAATGCATCGGCATGGACAAAAGTGGCCGTGAACGTATCCTGGCCGTGTTACGTGTATGTTAAATCGCGAAGCGCTGAAAGCCTTGTCCAGCAAGGCCCCGGCTGCTTTTCAGGTCCTACTTTAGCGGCCGTGGCGCCGCGTTCACCGATCCGTATCGCCTGGCTCATCGCGCTGGCCGGGGCCTGCTGCACCGCGCTGTTGCTCTTGCTGCAAGGCCGCACCACCGGAGCGGCCCTGGGCCTGCCGCTCTCGGTGCTCGCGGTGGTGGTGGTCGGCACCTGCGTCTTCGGCGTGGCCTGGTACCTGATCCGCCGTTACGTGCAGGACCGCGTGGACCTGATCTACCGCACCATCCACGACACGCGCACCGGCCGTGTTCCCGACGTGGAAGGCGATCTCTTCGGCGCGGTGAACGCCGACGTGGGCGCCTGGGTGCGCGAGCGCCGCGCGGAGATCAGCGAACTGAACGAACGCGAGCGCTTCCGGCGCGAGTTCATCGGCAACCTCGCCCACGAGCTGCGCACGCCCATCTTCAACATCCAGGGCTACATTCTCACGCTCCTCGAGGGCGGTTTGGAGGATTCCCAGGTGAACCGCGATTTCCTGGAGCGCGCGAGCAACGGCGTGGACCGCATGATCCGCATCGTGGAGGACCTCGACCTCATCACCCAGTTGGAAAGCGGGGTGATGACGATGACCCGCGGGCGCATGGACCTGAAGGAGCTGGTGGATGAGATGATCGCCTCCATGGAAATGAAGGCCGCCGAGAAGGGCATCACCCTGCGCAATACCCTCGAGAACGAGGTGTACATCCGCGCGGACCGCGGGCGCATGGCGCAGGTGTTCAGCAACCTGTTCACCAACGCGATCAACTACGGCACGCCGGGCGGCTGGTGCGAGGTGCGCGCCTTCGACATGGGCGACCACGTGCTGGTGGAGGTGGCGGACAACGGCATCGGCATCGCGGCGGAGCACCAGCCGCGGCTGTTCGAGCGCTTCTACCGCGTGGGCAAGAGCCGCGCGCGCAACGAGGGCGGTAGCGGCCTGGGCCTGGCCATCGTGAAGCACATCATCGAGGCGCACGAGGGCACCATCGCCGTGAAGAGCAAGGAAGGGGAGGGCGCGGTGTTCCGCATCACCCTGCCCAAGGCCGGCCGTTGATCTCCTTCAGGCGCAGCCCGCAGGAGCAGTTACCACTGCCACCTGCCCCTGCCACCTGCCTCCTGATCAACGGGGCACGATGTCGTCCCAGAAAGTGATGGCCTTCTCGTTGTTCACGCTGATCCGCGGAATGTCGTCGAACAGGCTGACCTTGCCGGTGACGCATACCTTCTTGTGTACCAGGAAGGTCTCCGGATCGTAGTGGAAGTTGGGGCCGTTGTGGTCCCAGATGGTCGCGTAGAAATCCTGGTGCGGGTGCGTGCGATCCATGTTCAGGTAGAGCGCGTTCGCCTTGGCCGTGCGGCGCGTGCTCACCACCGTGCCGCACACGGTCACTTCCTGGCCCACATGGTAGCGGGCCTGCGTGGTGTTGAAGCGGCCGCCGGGCAGCGGCGCCTTCAGCGGTTCCACTTCACCGATGAACGGATCGCCCTTGCCGTACCACGCCTGCGGGTCGCGCATCGCTTCGATCGCGTTCTCCGTCGCGTCGTCCAGCGCGGGGAAAAGGTCCAGCCCGGTGAGCTTCTCCACGCTGTCGATCGGCACCGCGTAGGTGATCACCATGTGGTCCTCCAGCCCGTTCTTCATCAGGAAGGCGATGCCTTTCTTCTCCGGCCCGTCCAGGTCCGCGAGCGCCTTGAAGAACAGCGGCGGAACGCTCACGTCGTCCTTCGCGTTCGGTTTGTTCAGCAGGCCCATGCCGCCGCTGAGCACCGGCCCGGTGATCACGTACACGCGCTTGTTCGCATAGTGGACGTAGCGGCGCACCCAGTCCTCCAGTTCGGCCCACGCGCCACGGTTCAGCGCCGGCGCCTGCGGCGAGATGTTGCTGTAGTAGTAGGTCGCCTTCAAGGCCTCCTGGCTCCAGCGCATGTCCGCGCTCGGCACCATGTGGCCGCGGTCGTAGCCGCTATTGAGGTAATCGTAATAAAGCGCGGTGTTGCCCTTCACGTCCGGGTCCGGCAGGAACGTGTCGATGCGCGCGAGGTTGCCCTTCATGATGTCCGGCATCACGATGTGAGCGGTCCACTTCGGCACGTGGTGCGCATCGTCCCACACCAGCGCGTGGCCCGCATGCACGGTCACCTGATCGCCCGGCGCCAACGCGGGATAGCCCCACGCGGCGAGGTCGGCGCGCATCACGGCCAGCTTGGCCTGTTCCAGCGGGCCGAGGAGTTGTTGCTCCTGCGCTTCCAACGCATCGAACTGCGCCTGCAGCTGCTTCAGCTGCGTGGCCGGGTCCTGGGCCAGGGCCGTGGTGGCGAAGGCCAGGACGAGGTGGCTGATGAGGGAGCGTAACGGCATGGTCCGGTAAATGTAACCGCCTACCGCTGGCGGATGCGGGTGGCCAGCGCTTGCAGGGCGCGTTCCAAAAGGTCCTCTCCGGGAGCGGTGAAGGCGGGGCGGGCGGAGGCCGGTGGTGCTTGGTCCAGGTCCAACCCGGATTGCTGCTGCACGTGGAAAAGGCCGGTGCGGGCATGCAGTCCGCCTAGGTACTCCTGCTCGGGCTGGCCCGGCGTGGGGATGAGCAGCGCCGTCCTTCCCAGGGCGTCGAGGTCCATCAGCGTGGTGTATCCCGTGCGGCTGATGATGCGGCCGGCATCCAGCAGCAGGCCCGCCAGGGTGGGTGCATCCGCGTGCGGCAGCACGGTGACGTTGCCCCGTTGTTCCTCCGCGCCGCTGCCGGGCTTCCCGCGTACGAGCATGTGCGCGCCCGGCAGGGCCTGCATCCGGCGCAGCAGCTTCTCCTCGAGCAGCGTGCGCTGCGGTTCGGGCCCGCTGATCACGGCCACGGTGGCGTAATGCGTGCCCGGCTTGATCGCGCTGGCCGGGTCCAACCGGCTGATGGGGCCGATGTAGCGCGCCTGCTTCGGCAGCGGGCCATGGGAAAGCGCGCCTGCCAGGCCCGGCGCTTCCGCATGGTCGGGGATCCAGATCGCATCGAAGTGCATCATCATGCGCTGGTTGATGCGCCGCACCAGGCGCTGCCCGAAAGGAGCGAAGGGGAACACCTGGTGCGTGATGAGCACGCTCGGCAGCCCCTGCGCGTGCAGGCCGAAGCGTTGATCGCTGATCACGGCGTCGAGGCGGAGCGCTTCCTTCGACCGCATAAGTTCCGCGTGCTCGTCCCGTACGCTCCGCAGCATGCGCGGGAACTGGCGCGCCAGCGTGCCGCCCTGGGAAGCGCCACGGGTGTAGCGCACGTCCATGCCGGGGATGACGGTGTGCTCCAGTTCGGGGAACTCCGCGCGCAGCACCGCGAGCGGGCCCTTGTCCGCGCCGATGATCGGCGTTGCGCCCGATGCGATCAGCCGGCGGATGATGGGCACGCACCGCGTGGCATGGCCCAGGCCCCAATCGAGCGGGGCCACCAGGATGCGCGCGCCGTTGAACATGCACGGCGAAGGTCGCAAGCGCGGATGAAGCCTGTGTAACGTGCTTCCTTTGCAGCCCGCTTTCCGGACCATGGGCAAGAACAAACTGAGCCGCTTCGCGCAGAACGAGACGTTCGATCACGTGGTGCAACCCGCGTTCGCCGAGCTGCAGCGCGGCGACTTCCCGCTGAAGGGCCGGTGGAACGCGGATTTCTTCGAGCGTGAGGCGCCGCTGGTGCTGGAGCTCGGCTGCGGCCGCGGCGAATACACCACCGGGCTCGCGGCGTTGCGGCCGCAATGCAATTACCTGGGCGTGGACATCAAGGGCGCCCGGATCTGGCGAGGCGCGCTCACGGCACAAGAGCAGGGGTTGGAACAGGTGGGCTTCCTGCGCACGCACGTCGACCACATCCTCCAGTGCTTCGGCGAGCGGGAGGCGAGCGAGATCTGGCTCACCTTCAGCGACCCGCAACCCAGCAAGGCGAAGGCCCGCAAGCGGCTCACGTCGCCGCTCTTCCTGGCGCGCTACAAGCGCATCCTCCAGCCGGGCGGCCTCATCCACCTGAAGACGGACAGTCCGCTGCTCTATGACTATACACTGGAGCAGATCGCGGAGCACAAGCTTCCGGTGTTCGAGCAGAGCACCGATGTATATGGTGAGCTGATGGCGCGCGTATCGCCGGAGGAGCAGGCCGTGCTCGGCATCCGCACCTACTACGAGCGCATGTGGCTCGGCGAGGGGAAGAAGATCCACTACGTGCGGTTCGGGATCGAGCTGATCCGTCGCGTCAGGCTTTCCGCTGTTGTCATGGCGGCTCAAGGCCGCCATGACAGTTGGTAAGCGGGTGAGGACTCCTTTTCTCCCACCTGGCCCTTCCTGCTCCCACCACGCCCCCTGATCGCCGTTCCGGCCGAGGTGGGATATCCTCCCACTTTCTTCCCCGGTCGCGCTGGATGCCTTGTCCCTGGTGGATTTTCGCGCGTCCGGAAGGAAGCGCTGGCGCATCCGCTCCCAGGCTATCCACGGGGTTGATGTGGATAAATGTCCCACTTCCTCCCACCACTATTTCTTCTGTGTTATCGCGGCTTTTTGGCGTATGTGGCAACATGTTGCTACGTTTGGCGTTGAGAAGTTACGAACAGAGTGGGGATTTGTGGAGTAAAGTGGGGCACTGGGCCTACTTTTGCCACCATCTCGCACTCGCATGCAGCACTATGCTGAACCTGCTCGGGGAATACGATGTCCGGTTGGACGCCAAGGGGAGGCTCGTGCTTCCCAGTGGGCTGAAAAAGCAGCTCGCGGACGTGGCGTCGAAGGGCTTCGTGATCAACCGGGACGTGTTCAGGCCCTGCCTGGTGCTCTATCCCATGCCGGAATGGGAGCGCACCAACGAGATGTTGCGCCGGTTGAACCGCTTCGTGGAGAAGAACATGGAGTTCATCCGCCGTTTCACCTCGGGGGCCACGCCACTGGAGCTCGATGGCAGTGGGCGCCTGTTGTTGCCGAAACCCTTGATGGACGACCCGAAGACCGGGAAGGACATCAAGCTGATCGGACTGGGCGACCGCATCGAGGTCTGGGGCAAGGAAGCGTATGCCGCCATGCGTCGCGAGAAAGTGGATCTGACGGCCTTGGCCGAGGATGTCATGGGCAGCCTCGGCAATGAACAGGGTTAGCGGATACCACGACCCCGTTCTTTTACATGACTGTGTCGTCGGCCTCAACATCCGCCCGGATGGTGTCTACGTGGACGTCACCTTCGGCGGCGGTGGCCACAGCCGCGCCATCCTCGATAAGCTCGGTCCGCATGGAGCGTTGGTCGGTTTCGATCGCGACGCGGATGCGCAGGCGAACCGCATCGATGACCGGCGCTTCACGCTGGTCCGCTCCGACTTCCGCTGGCTGAAGAACCAGCTGCGGTTCCTGCACATGCTGCCGGTGGACGGCATCCTGGCGGACCTCGGCGTGAGCAGCCATCAGTTCGACACCGGCGCGCGCGGCTTCAGTTTTCGCAGCGACGGTCCGCTCGACATGCGGATGGACCGTCGCGCCAAGCGCACCGCCGCGGACCTGGTGAACACGCTGGACGAAGCGGCCCTTGCTCACCTGTTGCGCGCCTATGGCGAAGTGGACGGTGCGCGCCGCGTGGCGAAGGCGATCGTGAAGGCGCGTGGAGCGCGGCGGATCGCCACCACGAACGGATTGCTCGATGCGCTTGCGCCGGTAACGCCGCGCGCCAGCGAGAACAGCTTCCGCGCCCAGGTCTTCCAGGCCCTGCGCATCGCGGTGAACGATGAGCTCGCTTCGCTGGAAGCGCTGCTGGAGCTCAGCACCGAGGTCATCAAACCCGGCGGGCGCCTCGCGATCATCAGCTACCACTCCCTGGAGGACCGCCTGGTGAAGAACTGGATGCGCAGCGGGGACCTGGCCGGCGAGGAGACGAAGGACCTGTACGGGAACCGCATCCGGCCCTTCGCACCCCTGAGCAACAAGGCGACACAGCCATCACCGGAGGAGATCGCACGCAATCCGCGCGCCCGCAGCGCGCGCCTACGCATAGCCGAGAGACAATGAACAAGTTGCGCGAAAGACCCAAGGCCGAAGAGCCGAAGAAGGAGAAGCCCGCCCGGAAGGGCGGCGGCTCCGCGGTGCCGCGCGCGCTCATCGGCGTGCTCAACGGCTCGTTCCTCACCAAGGAGAAGGTGGTGCGCAACATGCCCTTCTTCGGTTACGTGGCCGGGCTCATGCTCTGCTACATCGCCTACGGCTACTGGACGGAGCGCACCGTGCGCGAGCTCGACCGCACGAACAGCGAGCTGAAGGAGATGCGCTCGGAATACATCACCGTGCGCAGCCACCTCGAGAAGGCGGAGCAGCAAAGCCAGGTGGCCACCGACATCAGCAGCCTGGGCCTGCGGGAAAGCCGCGTGCCGCCCAAGCGCATCGCCGTGGACAAGGACGCCATCGAAACCCCGCAGGCCGAATGAACGAGCAGAAGACCCTGCGCCTGCGCATCTACCTGGTCTATTCGGTCCTGGTCCTCTTCGCCGCCGCCATCGCGGTCAAGTTGTTCTTCATCCAATTGGTGGAAGGCGACAAGTGGCGCGCGCAGGCCATCAACGTGGCCACGGCCGTTCGCAGCGTGCAACCCGATCGCGGGCACATCTACAGCGATGACGGGCGCCTGCTCGCCACCAGCGTGCCCGAGTACGAGGTACGCATGGACATGCGCACCGAAGGCCTCACCGAAGAAGCCTTCAAGGCGAACGTCGATTCATTGGCCCTGGGGTTGTCGCGCCTGTTCGGCGATCGCAGCAAGGAGGAGTACAAGCGAGACCTCGTGGACGCCCGCGTGCGTGGCGAACGCTACCACCTGATCAAGCGCAAGTGCGACCACGAGCAGCTGCAACAGCTCGAGCGCCTTCCGATCTTCCGCCTGCCCCGTTACACCAGCGGCCTCATCACCCCGAAGAGCACGGTGCGGGTGCATCCCTTCGGCCGCCTGGCCGCCCGCACCATCGGCTACGTGCTGAAGGACAGCACCGCCATCGGCCTCGAAGGCGGCTTCAACAAGTGGCTCGGTGGCGTCACCGGCAAACGCCTGGAGCGCCGCCTCACCGGCGGCGTGTGGATGCCGATCGACGACGACAACGGCGTGGACCCCGTGCCGGGCAGCGACCTCCGCACCACCATCGACATCAACCTGCAGGACGTGGCTGATGCCGCGCTCGAGGCGCAGCTCCGCAAGAACGGCGCACACCACGGCTGCGTGATGGTGATGGAAACGCAGACCGGCTACATCAAGGCGATCAGCAACCTCACGCTCCGCAGCGACAGCACCTACGGCGAGGACCTCAACTACGCGGTGGGCCAGGCCACGGAACCCGGCTCCACGTTCAAGACCGCCTCGCTCATGGTGGCGCTGGAGGACGGCCGCGTAACGCCGGACCAGATCGTGGACACGCGCGGCGGCAAGCGCAGGTTCTACGACCGCACCATGAACGATTCGCACGAGGGAGGCTACGGCCTGATCACACTGCAGCATGCGCTGGAGGTGAGCAGCAACACCGGCATCTCGCAGGCGATCGATGCGGCCTACAAGAAGGATCCCGGCGTGTTCGTGGAGGGCCTGCGCAAGCTCGGTTTCGGAACGCCGCTCGGCGTACGCATCCCCGGCGAGGCCCAGCCCACGCTGCGCGGTCCGGAGGACAAGAAGCATTGGAGCGGCGTGAGCCTGCCGTGGATGAGCATCGGCTACGAAGTGAGCATGACCCCGCTGCGCACGCTCACCTTCTACAACGCCATCGCCAACAACGGCCGCATGATGCAGCCGCAGTTCGTGCGCGCCGTCACGCGCAACGACAAGCAGGTGGAGCGCTTCGAGCCGGTGGTGCTGAACGAGAAGATCTGCAGCGACGCCACCCTGGGCAAGATCAGGAAGATGCTCGAAGGCGTGGTGGACACGGGCACCGCCATGAACCTGAAGGCCGCCCATTTCCGCATCGCCGGCAAGACGGGCACCGCGCAGATCGCCGCCGACAAGGCCGGCTACAAGGTGAACGGGGTGAGCTACCAGGCCTCGTTCGTGGGCTATTTCCCGGCGGAGGCGCCGCGCTACACCTGCATCATCGTGGTGAGCTCGCCGAGCGCGCGCGGTTACACCGGCAACGTGGTGGCGGGCCCCATCTTCCGCGAGATCGCGGACAAGATCTACGGCAACCGCCTCGACATGCAGAGCGGGCTCGCCGATGCCGCATCGCCCCTGCAACGCACGCCGGTCACGCTCAGCGGCCACGCCGCCGACCTGATCGCCTCGCTGAACGGGCTCGGCATCCGCAATGAAGTGAAGGGCGAGGGCGAATGGATGGGCACGGAGGCCGCGGACAGCGCGGTGGTGCTCACCCCGCGCGCGTTGCCCGGCGACGCCCTCGGCATGGTGCCGAACGTGCTGGGCATGGGCCTGAAGGATGCGCTGTACATCCTGGAGAACCACGGCCTGCGCGTGCGCGTGGTGGGCAGCGGCATGGTGAAACGCCAGTCGCTGAGCCCCGGTTCGCGCTGCTTCAAGGAATCCGCCATCACTCTCGATCTCACCACATGAAACTGCTGAAGGACATCCTCTACAGGGCGCGCCTGGAGCAGGTGGTGGGCAGCACCAATGCGGCCATCGAGCGCATCACGTTCGACAGCCGCGCGGTGGTCCCGTTCACGGCCTTCGTGGCGGTGAAGGGAACGAAGAGCGACGGCCATGCCTTCATCCCGCAGGCGATCGAGCAGGGCGCCACGGCGATCGTGTGCGAGGTGCTGCCGGAGAAGCTCAAGGACGGCGTGGCCTACGTGCGGGTGGCCGACGCGCAGCACGCCCTCGCCGTAATGGCGTGCAACTTCTACGGCGAGCCCAGCAAGGAACTGAAGCTGGTGGGCATCACCGGCACCAACGGCAAGACGAGCGTCGCCACGCTGCTCTATCGCCTCTACCGTTCCCTCGGCTTCAAGTGCGGCCTCATCTCCACCGTGGAGATCCGCGTCGGCAACCGCACCATCCCCAGCACGCACACCACACCCGACGCGGTGCGTTTGAACGAGCTGCTGCGCGGGATGGTGGAGGAGAAGGTGACGCACTGCTTCATGGAGGTGAGCAGCCACAGCGTGGTGCAGGAACGCATCACCGGCCTGCATTTCCGCGTGGGCGTGTTCACCAACATCACGCACGACCACCTCGATTACCACGGCACGTTCGCCGAATACATCAAGGCGAAGAAGCGCTTCTTCGACCAGTTGCCGAAGGAGGCCTACGCGCTGGTGAACGCGGACGACGCGAACAGCGCGGTGATGGTGCAGAACACCAAGGCCATCAAGCGGAGCTACGCCGTGCGCAACATGGCCGACCACCGCGCGCGCATCATCGAGAACCAGCTGACCGGCCTGCACCTGAACGTGGACGGCCACGACGTGTACACGCGTCTGATCGGCGAGTTCAACGCGAGCAACCTGCTGGCGGTGTACACCACGGCCACGCTGCTGGGCGAGGCGCCGATCAACGTGCTCACCGCCCTGAGCGACCTGGAGCCGCCGCGCGGCCGCTTCCAGATCGTGCGCGGCACGGGCGGCATCATCGGCATCGTGGACTATGCGCACACGCCGGACGCGCTGAAGAACGTGCTGTCCACCATCGGCGACGTGTGCGGCGAGAACGAGCGCGTGATCACCGTGGTGGGCTGCGGCGGAGATCGCGACCGCACGAAGCGCCCGATCATGGCCCGCATCGCGACGGAGATGAGCGACCTCACCGTGCTCACCAGCGACAATCCGCGCAGCGAGGATCCGATGTCCATCCTGAACGAGATGCGCGCGGGCGTGCAGCAGGGCGATGCTGCGCGCGTGTTCGTGAACGCCGACCGCCGCGAAGCGATCCGCCAGGCCGTGGGCCTGGCGAAAGCCGGTGACGTGGTGCTGGTGGCCGGGAAGGGCCACGAGACCTACCAGGAGGTCAGCGGGGTGAAGCACCCCTTCGATGACGCGGCCGTGCTGAAGGAAACCCTTGAACTCCTCCACAAGTAATGCTGTACCACCTCTTCAAGGCGATGGACTTCAGCGTGCCGGGGAGCGGTGCGTTCAACTACATCAGCTTCCGCGCGGCGATGGCGCTCATCGTGTCGCTGATCATCTCGCTGTGGTTCGGCAAGGGCATCATCAAGCTGCTGCGCCGCATGCAGGTGGGCGAGACCGTGCGCGACCTCGGTCTCGAAGGGCAGATCCAGAAGCAGGGCACGCCGACGATGGGCGGCCTCATCATCATCGCGGCGACGATCATCCCGTGCCTGCTCTTCGCGCGGCTGAACAACATCTACATCCTGCTGATGCTCGTGAGCACCGTGTGGCTCGGCACCATCGGCTTCATCGACGACTACATCAAGGTCTTCAAGAAGGACAAGCGCGGCCTCGCGGGCACCAGCAAGGTGATCGGCCAGATCGGCATCGGCCTCATCGTGGGCCTCACGGTGTACTTCCATCCCGCCATCCGCACCAAGGTGGAGGTGCCGCAGGTGCTCGCCGACCAGTTCGACCCGAAGGAGGTGACCACGTTCACCGAGGAGAACGGCAACACGCATTACCTGCTCGACCGCAAGCTCCCGAACACCACGATCCCGTTCGTGAAGAGCAACGAGTTCAACTACAGCTCGGTGCTCGGCGTGTTCGGCAAGAAGGCCCGGGGATACACGTGGATCCTGTACCTGGTGGTGGTGGTCTTCATCATCACCGCGGTGAGCAACGGCGCCAACATCACCGACGGCATCGATGGCCTCGCGGCGGGAACGAGCGCCATCATGGTGCTCACGCTCGGCGTGCTCACCTACATCGGCGGCAACATCGTGTTCGCGGAATACCTCAACGTGATGTACATCCCCGGCATCGGCGAGCTGGTGGTGTTCATCGGCGCGCTGCTGGGCGCCTGCATCGGTTTCCTCTGGTACAACGCGTTCCCCGCGCAGGTGTTCATGGGCGATACCGGGTCGCTCGCGCTGGGCGGCATCATCGCCACGCTGGCCATCCTGGTGCGCAAGGAGCTGCTGATCCCCGTGCTCTGCGGCATCTTCCTCGTGGAGAACCTGAGCGTGGTGATGCAGGTCTCCTGGTTCAAGTACACGAAGCGGAAGTACGGTGAGGGCCGGCGAATCTTCAAGATGTCGCCCCTGCACCACCACTACCAGAAACTGGGCTACCACGAGAGCAAGATCGTGTCGCGCTTCTGGATCGTGGGCGTGATGCTCGCGGTGGTCACCCTCGTAACCCTCAAGCTCCGCTGACGATGCTGGTGGTGCTGGGTGCGCAGGAGAGCGGGGTGGGCGCGGCGGTGCTCGCGAAGGAACGCGGCGTGCCCGTGTTCGTGAGCGATGCAGGCATCATCAAGCCGCACTACCGCGACACGCTCGTGCGCCACGGAATCGCCTTCGAGGAGGGCGGCCACACCGCGGCGAAGGTGCTCGCCGCCGCCGAGGTGGTGAAGAGCCCGGGCATCCCCGATACGGCGCCGCTGGTGCGCGCCGTGCGCGAGAAAGGCATCGCGGTCATCAGCGAGATCGAGTTCGCCTCGCGCTATACGAAGGCGACCATCGTGGGCATCACGGGCTCCAACGGCAAGACCACGACCACCCTGCTCACCGGCCATATCCTGAAGAAGGCCGGGCTGGACGTGGCCATGGGCGGCAACGTGGGAACGTCGTTCGCCGGCCTCGTGGCGGAGGGCGACCATGCCATCCACGTGCTTGAGCTGAGCAGCTTCCAATTGGACGGCATCCGCACGTTCCGCCCGGACGTGGCGGTGCTCACCAACATCACGCCGGACCACCTGGACCGGTACGATCACCGGATGGAGAACTACGTCGCGAGCAAGTTCCGCATCGCGATGAACCAGACGGAACAGGACCACTTCATCCATTGCGACGACGATCCGGTCACGCGCGAAGGCCTCGCGCTGCATCCGGTGAAGGCGCGCCGCTGGCCCTTCTCGATCCAACACGCCGTTCCACAAGGCGCCTTCCTCCGCGACGAACACCTGCACATCACCACGCACCAAAACCACTTCAGCATGAGCATTCTCGAACTCGCCCTACAAGGACGCCACAACGTCTACAACAGCATGGCCGCAGGCATCGCAACGCGCGTGCTGGAGGTCCGTAACGAGGTGATCCGCGAAAGCCTCAGCGACTTCCAGAACGTGGAGCATCGCTTGGAACGCGTGGCCACGGTGAACGGCATCGAGTTCATCAACGACTCCAAGGCCACCAACGTGAACAGCACGTGGTACGCGCTGGAGAGCATGGAGAAGCCCGTGATCTGGGTGGTGGGCGGCCAGGACAAGGGCAACGACTACGCGAGCCTGCGCGAGCTGGTGCGGCTGAAGGTGAAGGCCATCGTGTGCCTGGGCGTGGACAACGCGAAGATCCACAAGGCCTTCGGCGACCTGGTGCAGGTGATGGTGGATACGAACACCGCGGACGCCGCCGTGCAGCAGAGCTACGATATCGGCGAGCCGGGTGACGTGGTGCTCCTGAGCCCGGCCTGCGCATCGTTCGACCTGTTCGAGAACTACGAGGACCGCGGCCGCAAGTTCAAGGCCGCCGTGCGCGCCCTCTGATACCAGTAACACCCGATCAACACAGCGAAATGGACCAGGACGCCTTCCACCGACTCGTCGCGCTGAACGCCGCTGAACAGCTGAAGCAGGCCCGTGGCCGGGCGATGAGCGACCACCAGATCGGTGGCCCGCACAGCCTCGAGCACGTGGCCAATGTGAGCGGCGTGGACTACATCAACGATAGCCGAGCGACCTTCCTCGATGCCTCCTTGCGTTCCATGGCCGACCTGGGCCGTAAGGTGGTCTGGATCGCAGGGAGCCTGCCGTCGGACATCGCGCAGGCGCACGTCCGCGACTTCCTGAAGGAGCATGTGGTCGCTCTTGTGCTGTTCGGCAAGGAGAAGGGCCTTGGCATCACCGCCCTGGAGCCCTTCACGGAACACGTCTATTTCGCCGAGGAAGTGCGCACGGCCACGTTCCTGGCGCGCGAGCTGGCACGGGAAGGCGAAACAGTGCTCTTCAGTCCGGCATGCCCTAGTGGCGATGGCTTCGCGAACTACGAGGAGCGCGGGGCGGAGTTCAAACGTGCGGTCCGGGATCTCTGATCGTCCGATCGTCTCATCATCTGATCGACATGGACAAGCTGCTCAACCAACATCTGAAGGGCGATCGCACCATCTGGATGGTCGCGCTGTTGCTGGGTGTGGTGAGCCTGCTCGCGGTGTACAGCGCGTGCGCGTGGATGGCCTATCGCCACGATGGCGGCACGCTCCGCATCCTGTTGAAGCATGCGCTGATGCTCGCCACCGGCGGCGCGATCATGTATGCGGCCAGCAAGCTCAAGTACACGGTCTATTCCAAGCTCTCGCAGATCCTGCTGGGCGTAACGATCGGCCTGTTGCTGCTCACGTTGCTGATCGGATCGAACGTGAACGGCGCCTCCCGCTGGCTGGTGATCCCCGGCCTGGGGATCACGTTCCAGACCAGCGACCTGGCCCGCGTGGTGATCATGGTCTACCTCGCGCGCATACTCGGACGCCACCGGGAAGAGCCGTGGACATTCCGCGAGGTCATCATCAAATTGATGCTTCCCGTGGGCGCCGTGTGCGGCTTGATCCTGCCGGCGAACTTCTCCACGGCAGCCCTGCTGTTCGGCACGTGCATGATCCTCATGTTCATCGGAGAGGTGCCCGTGAAGCACATGGGCTTGATCGCGGGCATCGCGGTGGCCGTGTTCGGGCTCCTGTTGCTTCTGGCGAAGACCAACCCGGACCTGCTGCCCCGCCTGAAGACCTGGACGGCCCGCCTGGAGAACCACGGTGGTGAGGATCGGGACGCGAACTACCAGGTGAACAATGCCAAGATCGCCATTGTGCATGGCGGTCTGTTGCCCAACGGACCTGGCTCGGGCACCTCGCGCAACTTCATGCCGCACCCCGAGAGCGACATGATCTATGCGTTCATCGTGGAGGAGTATGGGTCGATCATCGGCGGGCTCGGGCTGCTGCTGCTCTACCTTATCCTGCTCTTGCGGGCGGTGCGCATCGCCGATAAATGCGACAAGCGCTTCGGGCGGCTCGTGGCGCTGGGCCTCGCGTTGAACCTGGTCCTGCAAGCGCTCGTGAACATGGCCGTGGCCGTGAACCTGGTGCCCGTCACCGGCCAGCCGCTGCCGCTGGTGAGCATGGGCGGCACCTCCATGTGGTTCACCTGCCTCGCGCTCGGCATCATGCTCAGCGTGAGCCGTTCGGTCTACGACACCACCGCACCGCCACCGGCGGAGAAGCGGATGCGAACCTCCACACCCGATGAGCCGACCCCAGCCCTCGCTTGAGGCATCATCCGCGACACCTCTCAAGGTGATGATCAGCGGCGGAGGCACCGGCGGCCACATCTTCCCTGCGATCGCCATCGCCAATGCCGTGAAGGAGCGGGAGCCCGGCGCGGAATTCCTTTTTGTCGGTGCCGAAGGCAGGATGGAGATGGAGAAGGTGCCCGCCGCAGGCTATCCCATCGCGGGCCTGCCGATCCGCGGGTTCCAGCGCGGAGCGCTGTGGAAGAACATCGGCCTTCCGTGGCGCGTTCTGCGCAGCATGTGGAAGGCACGGAAGCTCGTGCGGACCTTCAGGCCGCAGGTGGCCGTGGGCGTGGGTGGTTACGCCAGCGGCCCCACGTTGGCCGCCGCGCAACGCGCCCGCGTGCGCACGCTCATCCAGGAGCAGAACAGCTTCCCCGGGAGAACGAACATCTACCTGGCGAAGCGTGCGGACCGCATCTGCGTCGCCTATCCGGGCATGGAGCGCTACTTCCCGGAGGAGAAACTGCTGCTCACCGGCAATCCTGTGCGGCAGGAAGTGGTGCGCCTTACGGGCAAGCGGCCGCGTGGACTGGAGCAGTTCGGCCTGCAGGAGGGGAACCCCATCGTGTTCGTCACGGGTGGAAGCCTGGGCGCGCGCGGGGTGAACCGGGGCATCGAGGCGGCATTGCCGTTGCTGAAGGAGCGCGGCATCCAGTTGATCTGGCAGACCGGCACGCCCTACTTCCAGCAGGCGCAGGCCGCTGCGGAAAAGATCGGCTATACCGGCTGCAAGGTGCTGGAGTTCGTCACGAAGATGGACCTTGCCTATGCGGTCGCGGACCTTGTGGTGGCGCGAGCAGGTGCCATCAGCGTGAGCGAACTGCAACTGGTACAGCTCCCGGCGATCCTGGTGCCGCTCCCCACGGCCGCTGAAGATCGACCAGACCAAGAACGCACGGGCCTTGACCGACCGCGGTGCGGCGGTGCTCGTGCGGGACGACAAGGCCGTGGAGGAGCTGGGTGCTGCGATCGTGAAGCTGGTCAGCGACCCTGCGGAACTGGCGAAGCTGAAGAGCGCGATCTCCGGCCTGGGCCAGGGGAATGCCGCGGAAGCGATCGCCGCGGAAGTGATCCGGCTTGCACGCCTTTCGAACCCGAACTGAGGATGGAACGCCCGCAACTGCTCTATTTCATCGGCATCGGCGGCATCGGCATGAGCGGCCTGGCCCGCTATTACCGCCGGAAAGGCGCCACCGTGGCCGGCTACGACCGCACGCCCAGCGAGCTCATCGGCCAGCTGCGCATGGAGGGCATCGAGGTGCAGTTCGATGGGAACCCGGAGCTGATCCCCGAGGAGTTCCGCAACGCACCGGGCGATCAGGTGCTGGTGGTGCGCACGCCCGCGGTGCCGGTCACCAGCCTGTTGCTGACGTATTGGGAAGGCAAGGGCGCGCGGATACGCAAGCGGAGCGAGGTGCTGGGCCTGATCACGCGTGACCGCCGCACGATCGCCGTGGCCGGCACGCACGGCAAAACGACGGTGAGCACCATGCTCGCACATTTCCTCACCAGCGGCGGCGTGAAGTGCAATGCCTTCCTGGGCGGCATCAGCGCGAACTACGGGACGAACGTGCTCCTGGACGAGGATGCCGTGGTGAACGTGGTGGAAGCGGACGAATATGACCGCAGTTTCCTGCGTTTATCCCCTAGCGCCGCCATCATCACCGCCATGGACCCGGACCACCTCGACATCTACGGCACCGCGGAAGCGATGTACGCCGCCTATGACGAGTTCGCCGGGCTCGTCACGGACCGTCTGCTGGTGCATGAGCGCGTGGCGGCGCATTTCGCGAAGCGGCCGAACGCCGTGACCTATGCCCTCGACGGCACGGGCGTCCCCCGCGCGGAGAACGTGCGCGTGCAGGACGGCGCCTACCACTTCGACCTGATCGCCGAAGGGCACGCGCTGCGCGGCCTGACCCTGGGCATGCCCGGCCGCCACAACGTGGAGAACGCCATCGCCGCCGCGACCATGGCCTTGTCGCTCGGTGTGCCGCCGGAAAAATTGCGGAAGGACATGGCCTCCTTCCAGGGCGTGAGCCGCCGCTTCGAGACCCGCGCGCGCACCACCACCTCGGTGCTGATCGACGACTACGCCCACCACCCCGCGGAGCTGGAAGCCTGCATCCGCAGTGCCCGCGAGCTCTATCCGGGCCGGAAGCTCACCGGCATCTTCCAGCCCCACCTGTTCTCCCGCACCCGTGACCTGGCGCTGGAGTTCGGCAGGAGCCTGGCCTTGCTGGACGAGCTGATATTGCTGGACATCTACCCGGCCCGGGAGGAGCCGATACCCGGCATCACGAGCAAGTGGTTGCTCGAATACGTGCCGATGATGAACAAGACGGTGTGTACAAAGGAGGGCCTCATCCCCCTGCTCCGTACCCGGAAGGTGGAGATCTTGCTCGCGCTTGGCGCGGGCGACATCGATCGGCTCGTTCCGGGTCTTGCCGCACTGATCAACGAACGCCCCTGATGAACAAGCTGAAGCGCCTCCTGCGTCCGGTCGCGATGGTCCTCGGGGCCTTCGCCATCGTGGGGCTGCTCGGCTTCGTGGAGGTGAGCGCGGACCGCACGCCGGTGAAGGAACTGGCGGTGACCGTGAAAGGCCAGGAGGGGCTGCACTTCATTGATGAGAACGCCGTGCGGGCCCATGTTCTGCAGGCCACCGATGGCGTGATCGGCTCCGCCGTGGGCGCCACGGACATCGCGGGCATCGAGCGCGGCCTGCGCGGCCTGGGCTGCGTGTCCAAGGCGGAGGTCTATCACACGATGGACGGCGTGCTGCACGTCCGCGTAGACCAGCGCACGCCGATCGTCCGCGTGATCAATGCCGACGGCACCGGCTTCTACATCGACCGGGACGGCTGGACCATGCCGCTGAGCAACGCCTACACGGCCCGCGTGCTGGTGGTGACCGGCGACCTCGCGGAACCTTTCGCGAACGTGGGGCCGATGCAGGTGACGGCCCTGAGCGACAGCCTGCGCGGAATGACGCGCAGCGCGGACATCTTCGCCATGGCGCGCACCATCACCGCGGACCCGCTGTGGAACGCGCTCTTCGAGCAGGCCGTGGTGGACGTGAACGGCGACATGGAGCTGATTCCCCGTGTCGGCGTGCAGCGCGTGCGCATCGGTGACGGCACCGGCCTTGAGCGCCGCCTGACCAAGCTGAGGACCTTCTATGCGCAAGGCATCCCGCAGGCGGACTGGCGCCGCTACAGCGCGATCGACCTGCGCTTCGACGATCAAATAGTCTGCACAAAACGCCCGTAGGGACGACATCAGGTCGTTCGAGAGAATACCATGGAGACCAACCAGAACCAAGAGATCGTAGCCGGGCTCGACATCGGCACCACCAAGATCGCCTGCATCGTGGGCCGCAAGAACGAGCAGGGAAAGATCGAGATCCTCGGCATGGGCAAGAGCCGCAGCGACGGCGTGAACCGGGGCGTGGTGAGCAACATCCAGCGCACGGTGGACAGCATCAAGGCGGCCGTGCGCGAGGCCGAGGACAGCGCCGGGGTGGAGATCGGGTCGGTGAACGTCGGCATCGCCGGCCAGCACATCCGCAGCATGCACCACCGCGGCATGATCACCCGCAAGAGCCGTGACGAGGAGGAGATCCGCCAGCTGGACATCGATCAGCTGATCGAGGACATGTACAAGCTGGCCATGGTGCCCGGCGAGGAGATCATCCACGTGCTGCCGCAGGAGTACATCGTGGACAACGAGCAAAGCATCAAGGATCCGATCGGCATGAGCGGGGTGCGGCTGGAGGCCAACTTCCACATCATCACCGGGCAGGTGACGGCCGCGCGCAACATCAACAAGTGCGTGCACCGCGCCGGGCTCGAAGTGACCGAACTGATCCTGGAGCCCCTGGCCAGCGCGGATGCCGTGCTGAGCGCCGAGGAGAAGGAAGCGGGCGTGGTGCTCGTGGACATCGGCGGCGGCACCACCGACATCGCCATCTTCAGCGATCACATCATCCGTCACACCGCCGTGATCCCCTTCGGCGGCAACGTGATCACCGACGACATCAAGATGGGCTGCTCGATCCTGCGCGATCAGGCCGAACTGTTGAAGAGCCGTTTCGGCAGCGCCCTCGCCGCCGAGAACAAGGAGAACGAGGTGGTGTGCATCCCCGGCCTGCGCGGACGCGAGCCGAAGGAGATCAGCCTGAAGAACCTCGCGAACATCATCCAATGCCGGATGGAGGAGATCCTCGAGCACGTGTACTTCGAGATCAAGAACAGCGGCCTGGAGAAGCAGCTCAGCGCGGGCATCGTGCTCACCGGCGGCGGCGCGCAGCTGAAGCATCTGCGCCAGCTCACCGAGTACATGACCGGCATGAGCACCCGCATCGGCTACCCGAACGAGCACCTGGCCAAGAGCAACGTGGAGGCCGTGACCAGTCCGCTCTTCGCCACCGGCGTCGGACTGGTGATGAAAGGCTTCGACTACCTGGACCGCCGCCGCTCGAAGATAGCGGAGGTGAACCCCGCCACCACCAAGGTGAAAGGCCACAGCCAATCCTTCAAGGTGGGCGGATTCTTCGATCGCGTGCTGAAAGGCGCCACCGAACTCTTGAACGACGACGAGAACTGATGAACGCAGCTGGCAATAGGCAGGAGCACGCGGCAACGGATGCCGTATTGCACGTTGCCCTTTGCTCCTGCCGCCTGTTCCTGCCAACTGCCCCTGCCACTTGCTCCTGCCAACTGCCAATTGACCCAGAACCCGAGACCCATGAAATTCGAACTGCCCACTGAACTGTCGTCGATCATCAAAGTGATCGGCGTGGGTGGAGGCGGAAGCAACGCCGTGAACCACATGCACGCCCAGGGCATCCGCGGCGTGGACTTCATCATCTGCAACACGGACAAGCAGGCGCTCGACATGAGCCCCGTGCCCGTGAAGCTGCAGCTGGGTGCCGCGCTCACCGAGGGCCTCGGCGCGGGCTCCATCCCCGATCGCGGCAAGGACGCGGCGCAGGAGAACATCGACGAGATCCGGCAATTGCTGAGCACCCGCACCAAGATGGTGTTCATCACCGCCGGCATGGGCGGTGGTACCGGCACCGGCGCCGCTCCGGTGATCGCCCGCATCGCCCGCGACATGGGCATCCTCACCGTGGGCATCGTCACCAACCCGTTCCTGTGGGAGGGCCGCAAGCGGAAGCTCCAGGCCAGCTCCGGCATCGAGGAGATGCGCCAGGCGGTGGACACGCTGCTGGTGATCAACAACGACCGCTTGCGCGACCTCTATGGCAACCTCACCATGGATGATGCCTTCGCCCACGCGGACAACGTGCTCACCACCGCCGCCCGCGGCATCGCCGAGATCATCACCAAGACCGGCAAGGTGAACGTGGACTTCGAGGACGTGCGCACCGTGATGACGAGCAGCGGCGTGGCCATCATGGGCATGGCTGAGGCCGAAGGGGAGGACCGCGCGCTGCGCGCCGCGCAGGATGCCCTGTCGTCGCCACTGCTGAACGACAACGACATCGCCGGCGCCAAGTACGTGCTGCTGAACGTGGCCCTCGGCGACAAGACGATCTCGATGGACGAGATGACCGAGATCACGGACCACATCCAGGACGCCGCCGGCAGCAGTGCCGACGTGATCTGGGGCTACTGCACCGATGAGAACCTGGGCGACCGCATCCGCGTGACGGTGATCGCCACGGGCTTCAACATGAACCCGGTGACCGGCGCCATCGAAGAACCGAAGCAGGAGCGCAAGGTGATCCCCTTGGACACCGACGTGCCGACGATGATCACCGCGCCGATCGCGAACCCGGTGACCGGCGCTTCCACCCCGGCGGCGAAGGTCCCGGTGCCGCCCTCGGCCGAGAAGACGCCTGAGCCGTACCTGAAGACCGTGGCCGAGACCCCGGCCCCGCCGCCTCCGGCACCCGTGCAGGAGCAGCGCCGCATCGAGTTCGAGGTGGAAGCCCCCTTCGTGCCCCGTGCCACCGTGGCCCCGCAGCCGCCCGCTCCGCCCATGGAGAAGGTGACCTTCGACCTCTATGAAGGCACCGCCGCCAACGATCCGGTGTACACGCCTGAAGCGCCCCGCGCGGAGGCGCCGTCCGTTCCCCCGGTGCAGCACAACGAGCCGCGTGTATCGCCCGTGGAGCACCAGGCCCGCGTGGAGGACCGCCTGGCCCGCATGCGCGAGATGAGCCTGAAGCTGCGTACCCCGAATGGCTTGGCCGACATGGAGCGCGAGCCCGCCTTCAAGCGCAAGAACGTGGCCCTGAGCGACACCCCGCACAGCACGGACAGCAACGTGAGCCGCTACACCCTGAGCGAAGAGACCGATGAGAACGGCGAGCGCCGCGTGGAGCTGCGCCGCAACAACCCGTTCCTGCACGACAACGTGGACTAGGCCCTCAGGTGCTCATCCGCCCATGCGTCCACATGACCATGGTATCCGGGTGTCAATGGGCACATGAGCAAATGGACACATGAGCACATGAACCTACAGGAGCGTATCGACGCCGACATCAAGGCCGCCATGCTGGCGCGTGAGAAGGACAAGCTGAACGCGCTGCGCGCGATCAAGAGCGCCATCCTGCTCGAGCTGACCAAGGAAGGTGGCGCTACCATGACGGAGGAGACCGGGATGAAGATCCTGCAGAAGCTGCACAAGCAGCGCGCGGAGACCGCGGCTATCTTCCACCAGCAGGGCCGCGCGGACCTGGCCGCCGAGGATGAGGCACAGGCGAAGGTGATCGAGGCCTACCTGCCCGCGCGCATGGGCGAGGCGGAGATGCAGGCGGCCGTGAAAGCGATATTGGCGGAGATCGGGGCTTCCTCCATGGCCGACATGGGCCGCGCGATGAAGGCCGTGAACGAGAAGCTCGCAGGCAAGGCCGATGGCAGCGCCATCGCTGCCGCAGTGAAAAAAGTGCTCAGTGGCGGCTGACGAACGAGGACGGGACCAGAGCACGGCGGCGGCACCCTGCAAGGGCCGCCGTTGTGCGTTATGGAGAAGCATGGTCACCCTTCGGCTTTGCTCAGGGTGACAGCTATTCGCGTTCCTTGTCACCCTGAGCAAAGCCGAAGGGTGACTACTCCACCTGGAATCGGAACCCCACGCCATGCACGTTGTTGATCTGCACGCGGGGATCATGCTTCAGGTACTTGCGCAGGCGGCTGATGAACACGTCGAGGCTGCGGCCGAGGAAATAGGTATCGTCGCCCCACACCATGTTGAGCACGAGCTCGCGGGGCAGCACCTGGTCGCGGTGCATGCAGAGCAGGCGCAGCACGTCCGCCTCCTTCTTGGTGAGCTTGCGCTCCTCGTCCGGATGGGACAGCGTGAGGTTGCGGTGGTCGAAGGTGTAGCTGCCGAGCTCGAACTCCTCGCGTGAGCGGGCACCGCCGTCGTTGCCTTTCGTGCGCCGCAGGATGGCCTCTATGCGCAGGACCAGTTCCTCGTGGCTGAACGGCTTGGTGAGGTAATCGTCGCCGCCGGCCTTGAAGCCCGCGATGCGGTCGTCCGTCTGGCTCTTCGCCGTGAGGAACACGATCGGGATCCGCGCGTCCGTGAGGCGGATGTCCTCGGCCAGGCTGAAGCCGTCCTTGTGGGGCAGCATCACGTCCAGCACGCAGAGGTCGTAGGCATGCTCGTTGAAGTACTTGAGGCCTTCCTTGCCGTCGCGGCAGAGGTGTACGTTGTAGCCCTTTCGCTTCAGGGCGTCCTGCACGACGAAGCCGAGGTTCGTGTCGTCCTCCACCAGCAGGATGTTCGCTTTCGCTTCGCTCATGGTCGGGTGGCGTTTCGCATCAAGGGAAGTTCAAGGGTGAAGGTGCTGCCCTGGCCCGGCGTGCTGTCCACGTGTACCCGCCCGCCGTGCGCGCGGATGATGGCGTTCACGTAATGCAGGCCCAGGCCGAAGCCCTTCACGGTGTGTACGTTGCCCGTGTGTACGCGGAAGAACCGCTCGAACACGTGCTTGAGGTCCTCCTTCCGGATGCCGATGCCGTTGTCCTTCACCGCCAGCCGCAGCCACTTGCCGTGCGTTGACGTGGTGATGGTGACCTCCGGCCGTCCGGGGCTGTATTTCATCGCATTGTCCACCAGGTTGAACACGGCGTTGGCGAGGTGTACGGGATCGCCCTGCACCACGGCGCTGGGCGCATCCAGTCGCGTCACGATCCGGCCGTTGCGCTCCTCCAGCTGCACGCTGAACGAAACGCCGACCTCCCTGGCGATGCGGTGCAGGTCCACCGGCTCGCGCTTCATCTGCAGCTGCCCGCGGTCCAGCGTGCTCAGCTGGAGCACGCGCTCCACCTGCGTGCGCAGGCGTTCGTTCTCCGCGCGGATGATGTGCGCGTAGCTCCGCAGCCGCTCCGGTTCGTTCACGATGTCCGGATCGCTCAGCACCTCGCTGCTCAGGGCGATCGTGCTGATCGGCGTCTTCAGCTCGTGCGTCATGTTCCCGATGAAGTCGTTCTTCATCTCGCCCAGCCTTCGCTGCCGCAGGATGATCCACACGCTGTACGCGAAGAAGACGAACACGATCAGGGTCACGATCGCGGGATACACCCAGGTGATCGCATCGGCCTCGTGCGGCTGCCAGAGCGTGCTGGTGCGCCGCGGGAAGAAGACGCCGAAGTAATGACCGTCCTTGTTCAGCTTCAGCAGCTTGCTGTGGCGGGCGGTGTCGGCCACCACGCTGTCCTTCAGGCTCACGTAGTTGCCGTAAACGATGCTGTCGGTGAAGCAGTCGTAGATGCCGTACTCGAAATCGTCGTTGATGTTGCGCCGCTTGAACTCCTGCTTCAGCAGCGATTCGAGCAGGTAGGGGTGGATCGTATCGTTGATGGTGACGGCGAAGTAGTTCGGCCGTTCCTGCTTCACCGCATCGAAGAGGTCGCTCGGATCCTTGGTGATGGAGAGGATCCGCTCGGTGACGTCCGTGAGGGCGATCACCACCCGGTCGTTGAATTGCTTGTCCAGCTGCGTCTGCTGCTGTTGCTGCAGTACCACCTGCTCATGCTGGTAGCGCTGGGCCCGGTCCAGCCAGCTGATCTGCGTGACCACCACGCCGATCACGCTCAGGGTGGCCAGTAGCACAAGGGTTCCGAGGGTGCGGCGGCGCATCTGCACGCAATGTTACGCGCCTGGGCAGGCCGCTCCGCGCCGTTAACGATCCATTAAGGGCCCGAACCATCCATGGCCGGATGGTGTTGGACTGATATATTCACCATCAAACTCCTTGGAACATGGTCCGAACCCTACGCCGCTGGTACATGCTCCCCGCTAATGCCGCCCTGGTCTTGGTGACCTCCTTCGTCCCGGGATCGATCCGTGCGCAGGTGGAATGCACGGCTCGCCCGGGTATCCTCTTCGCTGAGCTCAACCCGGTCTGCTTCGATCGGCCTGCCACGGTGATCGCTGCGGCCTACAACATGCAGCCGGTGGTGCCGGAAGGCTGCGCCTCGCTCTTCCTCCTGACCAACGGTCCCGATCTAGTGGTGCGGGCCGTGGCCCGGTACGCCCAGTTCATCGCTCCGGCGCAGGGCACCTATCACCTGCACACGTTGGTGTATGATACCCTGGCCTTCGATCCGGCCGGCATCATCGTGGGCACCACCACCGCCTTCCAGCTGGAAGGCCTGTTGGTCCAAGGCGGCGGGGATATCTGCGGCGCATTGGACATGCAGGGCGCGGAGGTGCGCGTGCAGGATTGCACGGACTGCACCGCGCAGCCCGGATCGCTCACGGCCTACAAGAACAAGGATTGCCTCACCAACAGCACCTGGATCGGTGCCGTGCCGAACGGGGATGCCGTTGTTCCGGCCGGCTTCCAGGTGGCGTACCTCTTCTCCCACGGGCCGGATGGCACCATCATCGGCCGCTCGGCGGAACCGTGGTACCAGGTGACGGCCAGGGGCGTTTACCAGATCCATACGCTGGTGTATGATCCCGCCACGCTGGACCTTTCCACCATCGAGCGGGGCGTGACCACCGCCGCGGAGGTGGATGCCTGGCTAGCACAGAGCGGAGGCTCCATCTGCGCAGGCTTCGACGTGCCGGGGACCACGATCGTCGTGGATGACCCGCAGGCGGGCAAGCTCGCCTTGGCCAAGCCCGATGCCTGCCTGGTGGACGGCCAGCTGACGCTTACGGCCACGCCGGACGGTGGCCTGCACGTGCCGGATGGCTATGCGGTGGCCTTCCTCCTTTCGCAGGGGACCTCCCACGTGCTGGTGGCCGTGGATCCCGAGCCTTCGTTCACCGTCACCACGGCGGATTATTACAGCATCCACACCCTGGTGTACGACCCATCGTACCTGGACCTTTCCAGCATCGTGCTTGGCACCACCACGGTGGCCGACATCAACGGCCGGCTCACGCAGGGCGGCGGGCACCTTTGCGGAAGCCTGGACCTTACGGGGGCCGACGTGAAGGTGGACGAATGCGACAAGAAGAAGTGCGAGGCGAATGCGGGCGGCTTCTCCATGAAGCATCCGATCCAATGCCTGGTGAAGGAATCGGCGGAACTGACGGCCGGGCCGGACCTCGGCACGGTGTTGCCGGAGGGTTACGTGAAGAACTATGTGCTGACGCGCGGGCCTTCGCTCACCATCCTGGAAGTATCCGATGAGGCCTCGTTCACGGTAGATCAGCCCGGCATCTACCGCATCCACACGCTGGTGTACGATCCGTCCACGCTGGACCTTTCCACGATCGAGCTGGGGCAGACCAGCGCCTACGACGTGGACGCGCAGTTGCAGCAGGGCGGAGGTTCGATCTGCGCCGCGCTGGACATGCAGGGTGCCTGCCTGCTGGTGATGGGAGGCAAGTGGTGCAACCGGTGGAACTGCCAGAAGGCATCCCCGGAAGAGATGTTCGTTCAGCAGGTGGTGAAGGATCGGGCGCTGCTGAGATCCGTGGAGAACGATGCGCCGGTGGCGATCGATGCCTGGCCGAACCCCGTGGTGGATGCGCTGACGATCGACATGATGGCGTATGCCGATGCCGCGGTCCAGGTGGAGGTCTTCGACATGACCGGCCGCTCGGTCGGCACGCCCTTGCGTATCGCGGCGGCGGAAGGCCCCGCACGCCTCTCCGTGCCGATGGATGGCCTGCAAGCGGGCACGTACGTGGTGCACATCACCAGCGGTGATCGCCAGGAAAGCCTGCGCGTGGTGAAGGCCGTGCGCTGAGCATTCGCAGGTCCCGGCAAGCCTTCGCGACGGCATGCCGGAACGTGGGCTATGCGGGACCTCCGAGCGCCCCGGTCCCTTGTACCACGCGTGCGGCCAGTGACGCCAGCCGCTTTCGATCGCTTGCGGGCAGGTGCCGCACCAGCGCTTCCACTTCAGCGGTCACGGCGGATCCCACCGCGCGGGAGAGCTTTCTGCCTTGCGCGGTAACGCGAACGAGCGTCCCCCGGCCGTCGCTGGGCGAGGGGATGCGCTCCACGAGGCCCCGTTCCTGCGCGCGATCGACGAGGCCGCTCAGGCTCGACTTCTCCAGTTCGAGGTGCCGCGCCAGTTCCAGCATGCCCGGCTCCCGGTCGCGCAGGATGCCGAGCAACCGCACTTGTATCACGGAAAGGTCATGCCCGGCCGCTATCCGGGACAGCCGCCCGTGCAAGAGGAACGTGAGCTGATAGAGCCCATCAACGAGGTCGGGGTCTTGTTGCGGCATCGGTCCGGCTTATTGGTTCGTGTAGCGAACTATATTTGTTCGCGACACCAACAAAGAAAGCACACCATGAAAGCCGCCGTTGTCCACGATCCCGCGGAAGGGCCGCGCTATGGCTCCTTCGAACTGCCGTTGAAGGAAGGGGATATGGTCCTGGATGTTCTCGCGGCCGGGCTGTCGCCGCGGGTGCGCTCCGGGGCTTCCGGGTCGCACTACACGAGCAGCGGATCGTTCCCCTTGGTGCCGGGGATCGATGGCGTGGGCCGCTCGCCGGACGGGCGCCGCTTCTACTTCCTGGGTGGCAGCGAGGTGGCGGGGACCATGGCGGAAAAGGCCATCGCGGATCCGCGGGGGATGATCCCGCTGCCGGAGAACGTGCGCTCGTCCACCATCGCCGCAGGCATGCTCCCTGCGATCTCCTCGTGGGTGGCGCTCACGAAGCGGGCGCCGATCCAGCCGGGACAACACGTGCTCGTTCTTGGTGCAACGGGGGTGGCCGGCCTCTTGGCCGTGCAGATCGCCAAGCGCCTCGGTGCGGGAAGGGTCGTGGCGGCCGGCAGGGATGCGGATGCCTTGGAGCGCACGCGCATGCTCGGTGCCGATGAAGCCGTTGCCTTGACCGGCGATGGCACGGACGGCGAGAAGGTGGCGCAGGCCGCGAGCGAGGTGGACATCGTGCTGGACTACCTGTGGGGCAGCGTCACTTCCCTCGTGATGCCCGCGCTATGCCGGCACCGGCAGGCGGGTTCCCGTGCGCTGCACTGGGTGCTCATCGGTTCGGTGACCGGCGATGCGATCGCCCTCTCCTCCGTGCTCCTGCGGAAGCGGAACCTCCACATCCTCGGCAGCGGCCAGGGCGCGACGAGCAACGCGGACCTGTTCGGTGCGGCAACGGATGTCGCCGCCGCTTTCGCAGCAGGACAGCTCGATGTACGGGTGCGCGAAGTGCCGCTCGCCGAGGTGGCCACCTGGTGGGCGGCTACGCCCGCATCCGGTGAGCGGATCGTGTTCGTTCCGTGATCCGTGGGGACGCTGGACGGAACGGAAGCGTGATCAGAACCCGCCGTCGTCACCGTTCGTGGCGCCGGGATCGCGGTGCTGCTGTTGCTGCTTGCGGCGGAAGAGCGAGGCGTCCTGCTGGCCGAACTTCCAGGTGGCCGTTACGCGGAAGTTGCGCATGTCGCGCCGCCGGGAAATATCCTGCGTGAAGTGGACCGTCTCGTAGGCCGTGCCCCAGCGGCGCTGGTTGAACACGTCGTTCACCGACGCGTTCACCGAGAGCTTTTTGCTGAACTCCTTGCTCAACGTCACGTCCATGGAGTGCTGCTCGAGGCTGTGGCCCTGCGGGATCGGGCGTGGCCCTTCGTAATGGACGTTCACCTGGAGGATGAGGTCCTTCGCGAAGCGCTGCGACAGGTTGGCCTTGGCATTGCCGAACCAGCCGCTGTTCGTGAGCGTGCTGGTGCCTTGCGTGAGGCCGATGGTCACCCACTGTACGTTGCCGTTCAGGGTGAGCTCGATGCCTTTCCACGGCGTCAGCTTCACCGTGTTCTCCCAGCCGTAGGTCCAGTTGTCGTTGCCGTTCACGAACGTGGTCACCAGCACGTTCGGGTCGGTGGCGAGCGGATAGGCGTAGTTGGTGATCACGTTCTGCGTCCAGCGCGCGAAAACGGACGTGAGCCAGTTGCCGCCGTTGAACGGGAGCAAGTGGTTCACTTCGCCGATGGTGCTGATCTCCGGCGCCAGCGCGGGATTGCCGATGCGGTAGCTCCGCGCGTCGCTGAACATGATGAAGGGCATCACCTGCATCCAGTTCGGCCGGTTGATCTTGCGTGACAGGTTCACCTGCAGCTCGCGCGCGAGGCCGCGATCCGCGCTCGCGGGCCAGCGGCGCACCAGGTAGAGCGCGGGGAAGATCGCCTTGCCGAGGTCCTTCAGCCCGTCCGGGTATTTGTATGCGTAGCGTTGGTCAAGATCGGTGCGTTCGGCCTCGAACCAGGTCTGCTCCGCGCGTAGGCCCGCCTGGAGGCTCCAGGCGCTGTCCAGCTGCGCGCTCCAGTTGAAGTACGCCGCGTTCACGATGTCGGTGATGCGGTAGGCGTTGCTCAACGCGGCATCGTGTACGTCCAGGCCGAGCGTGTCGTTGGAGTTCGTTACGCCGAGGTCGGAGGAGGAGCGCCCCACGCTCGACTTGAAGCCCCATTCCGACCGGTGCTTCGCATGGGAGGCGTCGGTCACGTCCGCCTGCCAGGTCCAGCGCTGGTCCTTCCCGGTGCCGATGCTGCGCTGCGTGTTCGTGCCCGGCGGAAGCAGCGCGCCGTCCGGATCACGCTCGTTGCGCACGAAGCTTGCGCTGTTGTCACGCGAGCCGAGGTTGTAGGTGAGGTCGGTCGTCCATTCCTTGCCGGTGATCCGCGTGGTGCGCCTGAACGCCACCTGCGACGTGAAGTTGCTGAAGCGGTTGGCCTGCGTGTTCAGCTGGTCGCCCAGGCTCACCAGGTCATGCTCCGCGCCGTAGTTGGTGAAGTGCTGCTGCTCGCGGTTGTCGAACTCGCCGAAGTTCACGCTCTGCGACAGGCTGATGGTGTTGCGGTTGCTCAGCTTGCGGTCGATGCTGATGCGCCCGCTGTGGTTCGTGCGCTTGTTGCGGCCCCGCGTGTCCTGATCGAAGAAGTCCGTGGCAACGCCGTTCAGCAGGTCGGTGCGGTCGGTGTAGCCCGAGCTCGGGTTGTTGCTGGTGTTGAAGTTGTAGCTGAGGTTCACGTTGGTGCGCCCTTCGCGCATCTGGAGGTTGGCGCCCGCCGTGTAGCGGTCGTACGAGCCGGCGCCCGCCTGCAACTGCCCGCTGTAACCGGGCCGCGTGCTCTTCTTCATCACCACGTTCACGATGCCGCCGGTGGTGCTGGCGTCGAACACCACGCTGGGGTTGGTGATCACCTCCACGCGCTCGATATCGTCCGCAGGGATCTGGTCGAGCGTCATCGTCGTGGGCCGCCCGTCCACCATCACCAACGGGTTCTTGCCGCGCAGCTCCACATTGCCGTCCGCATCCACCGTGAGGCCCGGGATGTTCTTCATCACCTCCGTGGCGCTGCCGCCCTTCACGCTCAGGTCCTTCTCCACGTTGTACGTGCGGCGGTCCACTTGCAGCACCTGCGTGGCCCGGTCGCGCGTTACTTCCGCCTCCTTGAGCACGACCTCGTCCGGCTCCAGCATCAGGTTGCCCAGGTCCTGCTCCATGCGGTCGGGCGTGAGCCTCACCTGGTGTTCGATGGTCTTGTAGCCCATGAAGGCCACGCGCACACGCAGCGGCCCGGGCGGCAGGTGCTCCAGGGCGAAGTCGCCGTTGGACCGCACGAGCGCCCCGCCGAGCACGCTGTCCTTGCCCAGGGCGAGCGCGCTCACCGTGGAGAACTCCACGGCGCTCTTGTTGGTGGCGTCGAGCACGCGGCCATAGACCCGCCCGATGGCGGGCCGTGCGCCGCCCGGACGTTGGGCGGATGCCGGGAGCAGGAGGAAGAACAGGAACGCGGCCGTGAGGCCGCGCAGTAGAAGGGTCCAACGCATGGGGACGCAAAGCTACCGAGGTGCCGGCCGCCGGATCGTTAATGGATGCAACGGCGCAGGGTGGTAAAAAGCGAAGCCCCGCCATGGCGGGGCTTCGTAGGATGCGTGGAAAGTAAGGACTAGAAATCGCGGTCGTCGCGGTCGTCGCGACGGCTCCAGGAGCGCTCGCCACGGTCGTTGCCGCCGCGGTAGCCACCACGATCGCCGCCACCGCTGCGGAAGCCGCCACGGTCGCCGCCGCCGCTGCGGAAGCCACCACGGTCGTTGCCGGCGCCTTCGGTACGGGGACGTGCTTCGTTCACCACCAGGTCACGGCCGTGGAACGGCTTCCCGTTGGTGCCTTCGATGGCCTGGCGGCCAGCGTTGTCGTCGGACATTTCCACGAACCCGAAGCCGCGGCTGCGGTTGGTGGCCCTGTCCATGATGATCTTGGCTGAGGTCACTTCACCGTAAGCTTCGAAAAGTTCGCGGAGATCCTGGTCCTTAGCGCTGTAAGCGATGTTGGCGACGTAAATGTTCATGTGTTCCGACTGACGTGTGTGTTTGAGTTGGTGCCCCTTCCTGTCGGTCTCGCCAAAGAACTTCAGGCCCGAAGCGGGGCGAAAATAGACCGATCTTCCTTATACACAAGGGATAATGCACTTTTCTCTTCCGGGCAGGGGCGGTCTCCCAGGCGGCTGAACCGTTCGTCCCTTCCCTTGGAGGGGCCTGCCGTACCGGCGTTCCAAGGGCTTTTCCAGCCGGATCCGGGGCCGATCGGGAGGCCAAGCCCTGGTGCGGGCGGATAGACCGGGGAGGCGTCCCGCGCCGTGGATTCATCCGGCGCTGGGCCTTTCCTGTCACGGGGGAAGCACGGCTCGTCCGGGCGCAGGCACCGGTCCGCCCCAGCCTGTCAATGCCCCACCGGTCCGTCACGCAATGCGTGCATCGGCCTGGGTGGAGGGCCCAGTTTAGCGGCGCTCCTCGCCATGGACCGCCCGATCGACCCCCGTCCCGCGCGCAAACGGCGCACGCTCGTGCTCGCCGCCGGCGGTGTGGTCCTGCTCGTGCTGGTGGCCGTGTGGATGAGCGCCTTCACCACCAAGCGCACGCGGGTGGAGGCCGCGCGCGTCACCATCGGTACCGTGGAGCGCAAGGTTTTCAAGGAGTTCGTGCCGGTGACGGCGAGCGTGCTGCCGATCAAGACCGTGTTCCTCGATGCGGTGCAGGGCGGCACGGTGGAGGAGGTGATGGCCGAGGACGGCCACGACGTGGCCGCCGGTACGCCGATCCTCCGGCTGATGAACCAGCAGTTCCAGATGGATGCGATCAACCGCGAAGCGCAGTTGCTCGACCAGCAGAACAACCTGCGCAACACGCGCCTGAACATGGACCAGCAGACCAACAACTGGAAGCAGCAGCTGATGCAGCTGGACTACGACCTGGTGCAGGTGGAGCGCACGTGGAAGGTGAACGAAGGCCTCCTCAGGAAAGGACTGGTGGCGCAGCAGGAGCACGACCGCAGCCGCGAAGCGTTCGAGGTCGCGCAGCAACGCCGCAGGCTGCTGGTGGCGAACATTCGCAACGACTCGCTCTTCCGGCGTACGCAGGAAGGGCAGATCAACGCGTCGCTCGAGCTCATCACCGATAACCTCGCCTTTTTGCATCGCGCGTTGGACAACCTCACCGTGCGCGCTCCGATGGACGGCCAGCTGAGCGGCCTCCGTGCGGAAGTGGGGCAGACGATCGCGGCGGGTGCGCGCATCGCGCAGATCGACATCATGACCGGCCTGAAGCTGCGCGCGAAGGTGCCGGAGCACTATGTGGGCCGGGTGGCACCGGGGCTCAACGCCACGTTCGCCTTCGCCGGCAAGGACTATGCGGTCACCGTCAGCAAGGTCTTTCCGGAGGTGAACAACGGGGAGTTCGAGGCCGATCTGCTCTTCGCCGCGGGGAAGCCGGACGCGATCAAGCGCGGGCAATCGCTGCAAGTGCGGCTGCAGCTCGGCGAGGAAACGCAGGCCGTGCTCGTGCCGCGCGGCCCGTTCTTCCAGGACACCGGCGGCCAGTGGATCTACGTGCTGCGCGATGGCAGGGCCGTGAAGCGCATCATCACCCTGGGCCGCCAGAACCCGGACCATTACGAAGTGCTCAGCGGCCTGGAGCCGGGCGAGCAGGTGATCACGTCCCGCTATGACCTCTTCAACAACGCCGATGAGGTCATCGTCCAGTAGTCCGCCCATTCCAACGTCCAGCCTCGACCCACACCGTTCAACCTTCCTCCCATGAGCCTCTTGCAGACCATCGCCCTTACCAAGACCTACCGCACGGACACCGTGGAGACCAGCGCGCTCGCGGGCGTGGACATCGCCGTGCAGGAAGGCGAGTTCGCCGCCATCATGGGCCCGAGCGGCTGCGGGAAATCCACGCTGCTGAACCTGCTCGGCCTGCTCGATGGCCCATCGTCAGGCCAGCTGCTGGTGAACGGCGAGGACGTGAGCCGCTACAACGAGCGCAAGCGCGCTGACGTGCGCAAGCACACCATCGGCTTCGTGTTCCAGAGCTTCAACCTGATCGACGAGCTCACCGTGAAGGAGAACATCGAGCTGCCGCTGATCTACACGGGGCTGGGACGCGCCGAGCGGATGCAGCGCGTGCAGGAGGCGATGGACCGCATGAACATCGCGCACCGCAAGGACCATTACCCGCAGCAATTGAGCGGCGGGCAGCAGCAGCGCGTGGCCGTGGCGCGGGCCGTGGTGAACCGCCCGAAGCTCATCCTCGCGGACGAACCCACCGGCAACCTGGACAGCGCGCATGGCCTGGAGGTGATGGACCTGCTCACTGCCCTCAACCGCGGTGGCACCACCATCGTGATGGTGACGCATAGCGAACGCGATGCGGCCTACGCCCACCGGATCATCCGCTTGCTCGATGGGAAGGTGGTGGGAGAGGAGGTGAACGCATCGCGGGTCGGTCGATCAGGTAATGAGATGATCAGATAATGGGATAATGAGATGATCGGTCCCATTGTCCGATCGATAAAGGCGGAACATGCTCAAGAACCACCTCCTCATCGCTTGGCGCAGCCTGATGCGCGACAAGCTGTTCGCCGCGCTGAACATCCTCGGGCTCGCCCTGGGGATCGTGGCCTGCATGCTCATCTACATCTACGTGCAGGACGAGCTCAGCTTCGATGCGCACCATGCCAAGGCGGACCGCATCTACCGCATCCGATCGCACTTCAACTTCGGCGACCAGCACGATGATTTCGGGCTCACCCAGTTCCCCATGGTGCCCACGCTCGTGAAGGAATACCCCGAGATCGAGAGCGGCAGCTTCCTCTACCTCCTCAACCAATGCCAGTTCACCTACAACGGGCACGTGTTCAGCACGGACAACGGCTACTACGCGGACACGGCCTTCTTCCGCACGTTCGGCTTCCGTTGGGTGCATGGCGGCCCGGATGCTTTGGACGAGCCGGACAACCTGGTGATCACGCAGCGCTTCGCGCGGGAGATGTTCGGCGGCGAGGAGCCGATGGGCAAGCTGGTGGAGCGCAACGGGCGCACACTGAAGGTGGCCGGGGTGATCGATGAGGAGGCGTACAACACGCACATCCCGCTCGGCTGCTTCCTCAGCTTGCTCGGCATGCCGCCGCAGGCGAAGGCCCAGCTCATGAACGAATGGGGGCAGGTGAGCAGCTACGGCTACATCGTGCTGGCGCCCGGCAGCGATGCACAAAGTTTTCAGCCGAAGATGGACGCCTTCACGAGCAAGTACATCCTGCCGTTCTGGAAACGCACGGGCTTCGATGGAACGATGAAGTTCGACCTCGAGCCGCTGCGCGAGGTGCACTTCAGCAACGACCTGATCTACGATACGCCGAAGAAGGGCAACAAGGCCTACGTCATGCTCTTCAGCGTGGTGGCCGTGCTCATCCTCGCGATCGCGTGCATCAACTACATCAACATGAGCACCGCGGACGCGACCCGGCGCGCGAAGGAGGTGGCCCTGCGGAAAGTGAGCGGCGCGCAGCGCGGGCAGTTGGTGGCCTGCTTCATCGGCGGCAGCATGCTCATCGCGGTGATCGCCATCGCCGTGGCGCTGGTGCTGCTGTGGCTCGCGCTGCCGGCCTTCAACGCGCTCAGCGGGAAGGCGATCGGCATGGGCCACGTGTTCAGCGCGGGCTTCCTGGCCGTGGTCATGCTCATCGTGCTGGTGATCGGCGTGCTCGCGGGCAGCTATCCCGCGTTCTTCCTCTCCCGCTTCGCGCCGCAACTGTTGCTGAAGGAAGGCGTGGCCGCCGGTGCCGGCAAGCAGCGCGTGCGCAAGGTGCTCATGGGCGCCCAGTTCGCGATCGCGCTCTTCATGGTGGTGGGCACGCTGGCGGTGTTCGCGCAACTGCGCTGGCTGCGCACCAACGACATGGGCCTGCGCAAGGAGAACGTGCTGGTGATCAAGATGCCGCAGCCCCATCCGAAGGACACGCTGGAATGGGACGCCATCCGGCCCGTGAAGACCGAGCTGCTGCGCGAGAGCTTCGTGCAGGGTGCGGCGTTCACGGACTTCATCCCCGGCGGCGGCACGCAGCGCTGGGTGCTCCGCGCGAAGACGGCGGACGGCTACGTGGAGAAACCCTTGCCAGCGATGAGCTGCGATCCCGACTACCCCGCGTTGATCGGCATGCAGCTGACGATGGGCCGCACGTTCGATCCCAAGATCCCCACGGACGGCGCGGGCAGCATCGTGGTGAACGAGCGTTTGGTGAAGGCCTTCGGCTTCAGCGATCCGCTGAACAGTTCGCTCTGGGTGCCCGGCGATCCACAAGCCACGCCGCCGCAGCCGGACCAGGAACTGAAGATCATCGGTGTGGTGAAGGACTTCCACTACGCGAGCCTGCACGACCCGATCGAGCCGCTTGCGATCTTCCAGGGCCACCCGCGTTACGGCGTACACAACCTGTTGGTGCGCCTGGCGCCCGGCAACGTGCAGGACCAGCTGTCCACCTTGCAGCAGCGGTTCAAGCAGGTGCAGCCCAACGCGCCCTGGGACGTCACGTTCCTGGACACGGCGATCGCGCAGCTTTATCGGACAGAGGACGACCTCTTCCGCGTGTTCACCGCGTTCGCTGTGCTCACCGTGCTGCTCACCGTAATGGGGCTTTACGGGCTGGCCTACTTCACCGCGAAGCAGCGCACGAAGGAGATCGGCGTGCGCCGCGTGCTGGGTGCCTCGCTGGCGGACATCATCCGGCGGATGAACCGCGAGTTCGTGCTGCTGATGGGCCTTGCGCTGCTGGTGGCCTATCCGCTCGCGTTCTACGCGATCCATCGCTGGCTGGAGACCTTCGCGTACCACGCACGCATCTCCCCCTGGCTCTACGTGGTGGCGCTGCTGATCACGTTGCTGGTGACCGTGCTCACCGTCACGGTGCAGGCGTACCGGGTGGCGGTGGCTGATCCGGTGAAAGCGCTCCGGTACGAGTGACCGGCGGGATGGACCTATCCCTCTCCCCATGATCAGGTACCACCTGCTCCTCACGCTCCGCCACCTCGCGCGGAACAAGGTCTACACCGTCATCAACGTGCTGGGCCTGGCCATCGGTCTGGCCTGCTTCACCCTCATCACCGCCTACGTGGCCGATGAGCGCTCGTTCGAGACGTTCGCTCCGCAGTACAGCCGCATCTACCGCGTGGTGGGCGACCTGAAGCTGGAAGGCCAGGGCGAACGCTCGAGCAGTTGCGTGTTCGGCCTCGGCCCTACGTTGCTGCATGATCACCCGGAGCTGATCGACACCTACGCGCGCTTCTTCGATCTCCAAGAGCCGAGCCTCGCGTTCCGCGTCGATGACCACCGCTACAATGAGCAGGACGTGTACCTCACGGACAGCACGGTGTTCGATCTGTTCGGCTACACACTGATCGAGGGCGATCCGAAAAGGGCGCTGGCCGCGCCGAACAGCATCGTGATCACCGCGGAGATGGGCCGCCGCTATTTCGGTGATGTACCCGCGATGGGCAGGATGATCCGCTGGGACGGGCAGGTGGACCTGCAGGTGACGGGCATCCTGGGACCGGTGCCGAAGAACTCGCACATCCGCTTCGACGCGCTGGTGAGCATCTACACGATGACGCAGGGCAAGTGGCAGGGCATCGAACAGCACAACTGGGTGTGGAACCCGTGCTGGACCTACATCCGGTTGAAGGACGGCGTGACGGCGCAGGAGGTGCAGCGCGTCTTCCCGGACTTCATCCAGAAGTACTACCCCGAGTTCCTGAGGACGCAGGTGCACCACGACCTGCAGCCACTTACGGCCATCCACCTCACGTCGGACCTCGACTACGAAATGGCACCCAACGCGCAGGCAGGCACGGTGAACGTGCTGTGGGTGATCGGCGTCTTCATCCTGCTCATCGCCTTGGTGAACTACATGAACCTCGCCACCGCGCAGAGCGTGGCGCGCGCGCGTGAAGTGGGTGTGCGCAAGACCACGGGCGCGCGCCGTGGACAGCTCATCACGCAGTTCCTCGCCGGGTCTGCGGTCATGGGCGTGCTGGCTGGCGTGCTGGCGATCCTGCTCACGGCCGTGCTGCTGCCGTGGTTCAACAGCATCGCGGAGAAGGCGTTCGCCCTGAACGCCGTATGGGTGTTGCGCATCCTCGCCTGTGCGCTGGTGGCGGGACTGCTCGCGGGGCTGTACCCGGCGTTCTTCCTCTCGTCGTTCAAGCCGGCGTGGGTGATGAAGGGCAGCTCCGCCGGCAGCATGCAGGGCCGCACGCTGCGCAAGGTGCTCGTGGTGCTGCAGTTCGCCGTGGCACTTGCGCTGATCATCGCCACGGTGTTCGTGCGGCGGCAGTTCGAGGCGCTGCGCACCGCCGACCTGGGCTTCACCAAGGAGCACGTGCTGGTGCTCCGCGCCCGCGCTTCGATGGACTTCCTGCAGCCGCTGCTGAACACGCTCCAGAACATGAGCGGCGTGAAGGCCGTGGGCTTCGCGAACGACATCATCGGCAAGGCGCACAACGCGCACGAGCTGAACTACGACGGCATGCCCGCGGACCAGTGGAAATACTACCCCGCCTTGATGACGGGCTACGGCCTGAAGGAGGTGCTGGACCTCCAGCTCGTGGCCGGGCGCTGGTACGACCGCAGCATGCCACGCGAGGATTCACTGTCGGTGGTGATCAACGAGCGCATGGTGAAGGAGCTCGGATGGGGCACGCCGGAGGACGCGCTGGGCAGGCGCTTGAACACGCCCAGCGGCAACGAGCACGTGATCGGCGTGGTGAAGGATTTCCATTTCGATCCGCTCTTCAAGCCGGTGGGGCCGTTCTTCTTCGACATGTGCCGGCCGCAGGAAATGCCGGTCTGGTTCCGTTGCATCTACGTGCGGCTGGCTGCGGGCGACCAGCAGGCCACGATCGACGCCATCGGCAGGTGCTGGCGCGAGCTCACGCAGGAGTTCCCGTTCGAGTTCACCTTCCTGGACGGCGAGCTCGACGGCCAGTACCGGTCGCAGGGCACGCTGGCCACGCTCATCACGGGCTTCGCAGTGCTCGCGGTGGTGATCGCCTGCTTGGGCCTCTATGCGTTGGCGGCGTTCAGCACGGAGAAGCGCACGCGGGAGATCGGCATCCGCAAGGTGCTCGGCGCGGGCGCCTTCCACATCACCGGGTTGGTGACGCGCGAATTCCTGGTGCTGGTGCTGCTGGCGAACGTACTGGCCTGGCCGCTGGCCTTCTATGGCGTGCACCGCTGGCTGGAAGGGTTCTCCGTGCGCACGGCGATCGATCCCCTCGTGTTCCTGGCCGCAGCGCTGACGGTGCTGCTGATCGCGGCGCTCACCGTGGCGTGGAAGGCCACGCGCGCCGCGCGCATCGATCCGGTGAAGGCGCTCCGTACGGCCTGAAGCCCGGCCTACGCGCCTTCCTCGTAACGGCGCAGCCGGTTGCGCAACGCGCGCATCTCCTCCTGCATGGTCTCCATGCGGAGCAGCAGGTCGTGGACGGCGCCCAGCCCCTCGATGTTGATGCCCAGGTCCTCGTGCAGGCGAAGCATCCGCTCCAGCCCGGCCAGCTCGGTGCCTGGTATGAACTGGCGCGTTCGCTGCGTGATCACCTGCACCAGCCCGGCGTCGTGCAGGGTATGCACGAACGACAGGTCCACGCTGTAACTGCTGCAGAACAGTTCGATCGGGATCAGTTCTTCGTTGTCCATGGCTCAGCGTTCGGCAAGTTGATGGAACAGGTCGCGTTGCTTGTCGGTAAGGCCGGTGGGCAGCTTCACCACGTAGGTCAGGATGAGGTCCCCGTGCGTGCCTTCCTGCTTGTAGGCCGGGAATCCCTTGCCCTTCAGGCGCACCTTGGTGCCGTTCTGGGTCTCGGGCTTCACGGGCACCTTCACCGGGCCGCTGAGGGTATCCACCGTGATCTCCCCGCCGAGCACCGCCGTGTACAGGTCGAGCGGCTGGTCGACGTAAAGGTTGTTCCCCTGGCGCTTGAACACGGGGTCATCGGCCACCACGAAGGTGATGTAGAGGTCGCCCGCAGGCCCGCCATTGACGCCCGGCCCGCCGCGCCCTTTGATGGTGATGGTCTGCCCGTTCTCCACGCCGGCCGGCACGGTGATGCGGATCTTCGAGCCGTTCACCTCCAAGGTGTGCTGGTGCGTGTGCGCGGCCTGGCGCAGGTCCAGGTGCAGCTCGCTGGAATAGTCCTGCCCCCGGAACCGCACGTTGCGGGATCCGCCACCGCCGAACATGGAGCCGAACAGATCGGACAGGTCGCCGGGGTCCTCGGTGAAGCCGCCCTCGCCACCGGTGAAGCCGGAGTGCGCGCCGCGGGAGGCACGCTCCTTCTCGGCGGCCTCGATCCGGTCCGCATCGCGCCAGTGCTCGCCGTACTTGTCGTACTTGCGGCGGCTTTCCGGGTCGCTCAGCACTTCGTTCGCTTCGTTGATCTCCTGGAACCGCTTCTTCGCGTCAGTATCGTTCGGGTTCAGGTCGGGATGGTGTTTGCGGGCCAGCTTGCGGTAAGCGCTCTTGATGGCCTCCGGCGTGGCGTTGCGGTCCACCCCCAACACCTTGTAGTAGTCGATCGCCATGCCCGCGAAATTACCGGCATCCACGGTCTGTTGATACAGAGCTGACGACCGTTCGGCGGCGCGGCCGGTGGTGTCGCTATTTTCGCGCGCTCCAAGACCTGCATTACCCGAAATGGCCCAGACCACGTTCGCCAAGACCCCGCCTGTTTTCTTCCAACGTGTGCGCGAGGTGACCGAGGCGTATTTCAAGGAGAACAACCTGAAGAAGACCGGCGATGGACGCCTGTATTGGAAGACGGGTATCCTGGTGACCAGTCTCGTTGCGCTGTACGTGATCCTGGTGTTCTTCACCCCGGCGAACGTGTGGCTGGCGCTCGGCCTGTGCGCCCTGCTCGGGTTGGTGGTGGCCAGCATCGGTTTCAACGTGATGCACGACGGTGCCCACGGCAGTTACAGCAGCAGGAAGTGGGTGAACGAGATGATGGGCCACTCCCTCAACCTGCTTGGCGGCAGCGTGTACCTGTGGAAGCTGAAGCACAACGAGAACCACCACACCTTCACCAACATCGAGGGCATGGACGACGACATCGACATCAAGCCGTGGGTGCGGGTGCATGAAGGGCAGAAGCGCTACTGGTTCCACCGCTTCCAGCACATCTATGGCCTGCTGCTCTACGGGCTCACCTACCTCTTCTGGGTCTTCTACAACGATCTGAAGAAGTACTTCAGCGGCAAGATCGCGGACAACACGAAGATGAAGCCCATGAGCCTGAAGGAGCACGTCATCTTCTGGGTGACGAAGGTCTCCTACGTGGCGGTCTTCCTCGTGCTGCCCATGTTCTTCGCGGGCGTGATCCCACGCTGGTGGGCTATGGTGTGATGGTCTTCGTCACCGGCATCTTCATCGCCGTGGTGTTCCAACTGGCGCATGTGGTGCAGGATACCGACTTCGTTCATCCGCCCACCGATGGTACGCACATCGAAAGCGAGTGGGCCGTACACCAAGTACACACCACCGTGAACTTCGCCACGCACAACAAGGTGTGGAACTGGCTCTTCGGCGGATTGAACTTCCAGGTGGAACACCACCTGTTCCCGCGCATCAGCCATGTTCACTACCCCGAGATCAACAAGCGCCTCAAGCAGGTGTGCGCGGAGTTCGGCATTGCCTACCGCGAGTTCCCCACGCTCCGCAGCGCATTGTGGTCGCACCTGTCGCACCTGCGCCAGGTGGGCATGGCTTGAGCGGGTGTCGCGCGCTTGCTCCTTCGCGGAACACCCCGTCCTTTGCCCGTTCGCACCTGTGGTGTGCGCGTGTTGAAGAGGTGGACCCTACGATCAGGATCCCGATAACGCAGGATCCCTGTGGATGATCACCGCAAGATCCGGATGGGACCGGATCGCGAGAAGGCATTATTCCACCACCAGCCGCTGCACCGAACGGTAGGCACCGCTCCACAGCGAGACCGCATAAACGCCCGCTACCGCGGATGAGGGCAGTTGCAGGGTCCGGGGACCGCGTGTGATAGAGCGATCATCGAGCACGACGCGGCCCGTGGCGTCCAGCACTTGCAGGCGGTCGATCGCCGCGTCCGCGTGGATGGTGAAGCGCCCCGTGCAAGGGTTGGGCGAGAGGACGGCCTGGACCGTTGGCGCCGGACCGTCGATCGAAGTGGGAATGTCTCCGTAGCGCGCCACCCAGGCGGTGTTGGTGCCCTCGCTGGGCACGTCCGCTCCGCAGAACAGCAACTGGCCATCAGGCTGGAAGAGGATGCCGCCCGCCTCGCTCTCCAGGTCCGGTGCCAACAACCAGCCGTCGGCACCGAAGGCGGCGTCCACGGCAGGAGGGATGGCGAGGCGCAACACCGTGGCGCGGGCGATGAAGTTCTCATCGTACATCGTGAGGGACACCACCAGGTGGCCGTGGGCGTCCATCCGCATGGCGCTGGCGTATTCGCTGCCCGGATGCTCGAGCTGCCAATCGACGTCACCACCCAGGGCGAGCGGGGCCCCGGATGCATTGAAATGGTGGAACAGGAGGTCGTCACCGCCGATCTGGAGGCGGGTGCCCACGGTGTACAGGTCGCCCCCCGGCAGGAGCACGATGGCGCTGGCAAATTCGTCGAAGGCATTGTTGGTGACGACCGTTTCACCCGCGAGGCCGAAGGCCGGATCGAGCCCGCCGTCGTTCAGCAGGCGCATCACGAACACATCGTTGTTGGAGTTGAAGTTGGTGAGCCCCGTGGCCAGGATCTTCCCGGAAGCGTCCACGGTCATGTCGTTCACCATCATGTCCTGTTCGCTGCCGTAGGAGGTGTGCTCCACGACGCCCCCGTTGCCGAAGGAGCCGTCCAGCGCACCCGCTGCCGTAAGGCGGATGATGCATCCGCTGCCGGTGACGTCGCCGATCACGTCGCCGCCGAGGAGTATCGCGCCGTCGGACTGCAGCGCCATGCAGTTCAGGTGCTCGGCTTTGCTCACCGCGGAAATGAAGGTGCCGCCCTCGGCGAAACCGGCATCCGGCGTGCCATCGATCAAGAGGCGGCTCACGAACATGCGCCGTGTGGTGTCCTTCTCCGTGCTGCCTGCCGCGAGGATGCGCCCGTTGCCGAGCACGGCCACGGCGATGCCTTCGGTATTGCCATCGCCCACTACCGCCGTTACCGTGCCACTGTTCCCGAACGCGGGGTCCGGCGTGCCGTCGGCGAGCAGCCGCACCACGAGCAGGGCGCTGCCGCTGTCGTTGCGGCTGGTGCCGATCAACACGATGCGGTCATCGTCCATGCGCGCCATGCCCCGGAAGGATGCCGAGGGCACGGTATGGATCCCCGCCGAGCCGAAGAGGGAATTCGAGCGTTTGGCCGAGGACGGCGGGAAGGAACCCGATGCAGAAGGCGATCGGCAGGGTGTGGCGAAGGCGCATGGTGACGGATGTGCTGCGGAAGATAGCGCGGGGGATCATTCGGTCCGCAGCACGGGCAGGGTCCAGCGCTGATCGTTCGTCCCCAGGCGCAGCACGTAGGCGCCTGCCCCGGTGGTCTGCGACACGTCGAGGGTCACCGGGGCGCCCGCCGTTCCGTTCAGTTGCCGGGTCAGCACGGCGCGTCCCATGGCATCGTACAAGGTCAGTTGGATCGGACCATGCGCTTCCCGGGGCAGTTCAACGGTGAAACGGTCCGTGAACGGAACGGGCCACACCCGCGGCTGCCGTGCGGCAGTGGCATCCACGCCGGTCGACAAGGCGCACGTACCGGGGATGTTGGCATCCAGCCAGGCCCCGCGCGCGGTCGATCCAGTCCTTCAGTTCCTCCACTTCGCCCGCATACGTGGTGGGATAGGGTTGCGGATTCTGCCACACGTAGGTGCCCAGGGTGGGCCACTTGGTGAAGTTGCGCTGCTGGCCTTCGTCCAGTACCGTGGCCATGCTGTCGCACCAGGCATGCAGCCGGTCCGTGGCGAACAGCCCTTCGCGCAGCTCTTCCCACCGGCAGCGCAGGCTGTCCGTGAACCCGGCGTCCTGCATCAATCGCTCCCACCAGAACGGCATCTGCATCTGGTCGTTCGGGCAGACGTCGCTGAAGCGGTAGGCCCAGCCGGTGATGTCGTTGCCGTGGCAATAGTCCGCATTGCCCCAGCCGGTGTCGTAGTCCCACAAAGGGCCCATCTTCAACCGGCCGCCCTTGCTCGCCCGGTCCTTGTACAGGAAAGTGCTCAGGCGGTATGCATCCACGTTGCGCGAGAGCTCGTTCACCAGGAAGAGGTCGATGAAGGTGGAGGCGTCCGCGTAATGCCGGTAGCCTATCTGCGGGTCCATGAAGTCCGGGCCTGCCAATGCGGTCTCGAAGCTGTCCACGTAGGCTTGGATGTAGGCGCGTTGCTCCGGCTCGGGCGCCTTGGGGTAGTCGTACACGAACCGGATACGCTGTCCATCCGGATGTGCCACCGGAGCGTGGCTGCTGTACCAGAACGGGTCATCGTCCGGCCAGTCGACCTTCACGATGTAGCCGCCCGTTACGGCATCGCCGCTCACGTCCGTGGAGCGCAGCTTCGCGATGTTCACGCGGTCCGAGCCGCGTTTGATCTTTTCCGTGAGCAGGAACACACCGATGTATTCGCCGTTCAGCACCACCTCCACGTGCTGCCAGCGCGGCGCATAGCGCCCCATGCCTTGCCCCAGCCCATAGGTCAGCGCATTGTTCAGCATCGATCGTTCCGCGTAGTTGGCGATCAGCGTCCAGTCGCTCCCGGCAGGCATGCCCAGTATCGATGCATCGATCGAGGAGCCCTGCGCATCGCGCAGCTCGAAGCCGTAGCTCTTCTTGGGAAAGCTCTGCGAGCTGTGGCCGCGCAGCTCGATGCCGATGATGCCGTTGTAGTTGTTGAAGGGGTCGGCGATGCGGTTGCGCAGCGCCGGGCCGTTGTGGATGATGCCCATGTGCGCGGTGATCTTCGGTTCGTCCGGGATCGGCTGGTTGCCCGTGTTGATCACCACGATGGGCAGGTTCGACGAGGCGAGGTGGAAGAAGTTCGCCGGATCGGTGCCGAAGGTGATGGACCAGCTGATCACCTGGCCGGTGTTGCCGCTGTTCGCGTCATGCACGCGCAGCGTCCACGTGCCGTTGCCGTCCTGCCCGTTGTTCACCAGCCCCATCGGCCCCTGCGGTGCATAGTCGCCCTCGAACGGCGACGAGTTGCTCACCACCGGCCGGGTGGCATCCGCGCGGAAACACGTGTTCCGGTAGTACTGCCCGCCGCCGCCGTTGAAGGCGGAGAGCAGCGCCGTGGTCCCGTCCGGGGCGATGACGTGGATCTCCAGGTCGGCGAGCCGCTGGTGCTCCACATTGATGCAGACCGCTTCCAGGCCGAACGACAGCGAATCGATCGCGGGGGGAACAAGCCCGCTCACCGGTATGGTAAGCTCAAGGCGTGAGCCGTCGTCGGGGATGGCGCCACCGCCGCCCGAATAGGTCTGGGCGTATAGGCTGGTGAACAGAAGGGAGAGGAGGAGGGACGTAAGGTTCCTGATCATGGTGTCGGTCCGGGCAAGTTACTCCGGTGGCATGAAAAGCGGCCGATGCGCCATGGATGAGCGCAAATGAGCTACGGTGGAAAAGGAAGGATGGTGGGGCCTCGCTTGGATCGTGGGTCTTTCAATAGACCTCCCACTATCCAAAGCCAGTGATGGAGGCATTCACGATAGCGGAAAGCCCTACATCTTTTTTCAACCAGCTGGATCAGGTCTGTCATAAAAAGATCTAAATTCAACTTCGCTCAACTTCATCCCATAGCCATGCGCCACCTCCTGTTCTCCTTAGCCCTTCTACTCGGCATGGCCGCCACGGCCCAGCCCACTTGGCGCTTCCCCATCTGTTTCCAGAATGGCGATGGCGCGCGCGATACCCTTTGGATGGTCTACGACACCACCGCCACGGTGGGCGATGAGTTCTACACGGTGGATACCGCCTTGGGCGAAGGCCGTGTGGAGATGGACCTCCATGCGTTCAATGTATATACCATTAATTGGCACTACGACTCCACCAAGACCATTGCCTGGCCCTACACCGAGTTCCCCCTACTCGATGTGAATGTGGAAGGTATTAATGGTCAACCACCGCTCACCATCAAGTGGGACCTGAGTTTGGGCGAAGCACCTTTCCTCCCTCCGGGCGGTCCCATCAATGCAGGGGCGATATATAATAATTATTTTTACTATTTCAATAATTGTGGAGGACCGCCCTGTGGATTTTTTGATATTAGTCTGGTGGACAGCGTGGTGATAGATAATTCAATATCCTACGATTTTTACTTCCCCCGGTTCGGGTTCTCCTTTGCTATTTACCACCTTAGTGGGGCTGGCATTGCTGAACGGCACTATGCTCCGGAACTGGAACTCTGGCCGGATCCTGCGCGGGAGCGCCTGTTCGTTCGCATGCCGGAGCCGGTCTCCACCATCGATATTTTCAATGCGGCCGGCGCCCATGTGCGGTCGGTCCCATCGGTGCGATCCGGGGAGGCGATCAACATTGCAGATCTTCTCTCAGGGACGTATTTCCTCCGGTCCATCACCACCAACCACCACCTGTACCATGCGCGGTTCATCAAAACGGAGTAACCTGGGGCTATGCCTGGCCCTGGCCATTCCCTTGGGCACTACGGCCCAATGCCTCTATGTGCCAGATACGACGTCTTGGAACCTGCAGGCCAGCGGTATAATGTATGAAAGCCGATATGGGAGGAGCATGCCCACAGGAGCGGATTTGTCCGTTCCGGCCGTGGTCCGCATTCTCCTGGTCCTGGCCGAGGTGGATTATACCGATCCGGATTCCATCCCGGACCCGGTGGAAGCCACCGGCACCACGAACTGGCCCGCCCACCAATTGCCCACGTGGGTGGACAATGTAGACCCCACCCGGAACCTGTTCGACTGGGATGTCCCCGTGGGGACGGCCTCGGGGGCCTTCACCCGCTATTACCAGGAAGCCTCTTCCGGGCACCTGATCGTGCTGGCGGACTACCTGCGGGCGCCCACCAACGGCGGGATCTTCCAGGTGCCGAGCAGTACTGGGAAAATGGACCCCGAGGATGTGATCGCCGTCGTGAACGCGGCCCTGGGCACCACCCTGGTGACCGGGCACGGCCACAACAGCACCGATGACTTCGATAAATGGACCATCGGCTCCTCCACGAGCGGTCCCGGCCAGCCGAAGGCCACCCCCAGCACGGAGAACCCGCGCAAGTTCGACCACGTGATGTTCATCTGGCGCAACAGCCAGGGCAACGACGGCACCGGATACGCCATGCCGGGCAGTAGCGCTACCCTGCTGGGCCGGGGCATCAACACCTACAGCCAGTTCGGCGCGTACAACCATCTTCCCCTGAAGATCGCCCGCCACGAGTTCGCCCACCTGCTGTATGGCGATAACAATTTCCACACCGCAGGCGGGGGATGGCCGGAGAATAAACGGTCCAATGGGACTTGGAGCAATGAATACGGCCAGTATTGGATCACCCAATCCAGTGGCTGGAGCAACCTGGGGCTGTACAATTGCTCGCTGCCTCAGTTGGAACGGGTGGGACCGCCAGCGCATGGGGTGGAAGGCGGCGGACCAGACCTTCGAGATCTCGGCCCGCAGCACGTCGGGCACGGAAAAGAACGGCGACCTGGACGCCACGGTGGCGGGCGACACCGGCCTCTACGTGCTGCGGGACTTCGTGCAGAGCGGTGATGCCCTGCGCATCCGGCTACCTTATACCGACCCCGCCACCGAATACCCGGAGTTCATCTGGGTGGAGAACCACCAGGGCTATGATCGGAACGGCGACCCGTTCGACCGCTTCCAATACGAAGACGATCCGTGCATCGAAAGCCACCCGGCGGGCCTGGGCATGTACCTGCAGATCGATAAGGACGTGCGGCTGTCCGAGAACGGTGGGGACGTCTATGGCGGGCCGGGCGACTACCTGCGGCCCCTGGATGCCAGCGGCCATTACGATGAGGCCTTCACCCCCCTTGCCCAACCCAACACGTGCGTGGGCGTGGGCACCGATCCCGCCTTCGTCCGCAGCCTGCCCAACCCGCTCACCGGAACAGGGGACCGCCACTTTGTTCCCTCCGATCGGAACGGCGACTACAAACTGGATCACGACGATTTCCGCGCGAACCAAACGGAGTATGCCGGCGGGTACCAGGAGAAGCTGTACCACCTGGGGAACCCACGCCAAGTGTTCCAGCCGGGGGGTAACACCAAATTGGGGGTCGGCACCAACCCTTCCTCGGCCACGATAATGAACCTGACAGGCTTCGATGTCAATCGGCCGGATCTCAAGAACCTGCGCAAGAGTCCATTTGAACGGGGTGTCGGTGGAGCTGGTGGCCCAGCAGTTGGACGGCAGCATCAAGGTGCGCGTCCGTTTTGATGACGTGGACATCACCAACGATACCCGCTGGTGTGCGGACACGATCGTATTGAACCCCGTGCCAACGGCCAGCGGGCGTTCGCTGAACGTGACGTCGCCGAACACGCTGCTGCTGGACCAGGGCACTACGGCCACGCGGAGAACAGGCTCAATGCTCTATAACGGTGTACGCATATTCACGGGATGGACCCTGATGCGCTGCCGGCCGGGTAGCTGGCTGAACGTGGAGGGGGGCGCTTCTCTTGTCGTGGACCATGTGAGCACGTTGGACCTGCAAGGCGGCTCGAAACTGACACTGGCGCCCAATGCCCATGCCAGCGTGGACCATAGCAGCGCATTGACGGTGCAGAGCGGGGCCCGGCTCGTCCTGGAGGCCAACAGCCAGTTGGTTATAACGCGCAACAGTGGCCTGCGCCTGATGCCTGGCGCACGCTTGGATGTGGCCGCTGGCGCGCAGTTGATCGTGACGGGCAACGGCCGTTTGGAACTGGAGCCAGGAAGTATGCTGGCGGTGGCTGACGGTGGGTGGGTGCATATCGAAGAGGAAACAGGCTATGGCGATGGGCCCGGCCGGATGTACTACCACCGTGATGCCGTGATCGAACTGAACGGCCCCATGGCCGAAGTGGCCTTCTCCGGCTACCTTCAATTGGTGGACTCCGCCACGTTCGCGCCCGTGAGCGTGGGGCACAACTACACCCAAGGGCGTGTGCGGTTCAATGGCTTCAACAGCTACAACCTCGTTGCCGACCCCGGCTGCCGGTTCGTGCTGAAGGGCCTGGCGAAGGCCAACCGTGTCCTGTACGTGGACCAGGAGTCGCTCTATTGCCCCAAAGAACTGGATGAGTTCACACTGATGAACGGCACTGCCACCCTGGCGCCGAACGCGCGCATCGTGACCTCGGACCTGAACGCGGACTGTCTGGTGAACTTCATCAACGCGCGGGTGACCAGCAAGGACATGTACCAGAACAGCCACCGTGGCGTGTGGACCTTCGGGCAGGCCGGCCTTACCGTGCAGAACACCGAATTCTCGAACGGCGAATATCGGAGTCCATGCCTCTGCCGTCCCTTGGCAGCATTTCCCGCTCACGCTCACGGATTGCCTCTTCGACAACTGTGCCGTCGGCGTATTCATCTATATGCTGGCCATCGACGCCACGCACTGTGACTTCCAGCGGTGCGGCCTGGGCATCTACGCCCAGCAACTTTCGCAGACCAGCCACCTGGACGGATGCCGCGGGGAGTACAACAACTGTCCTGCGGACCTGCGGGGGCCGGGGTCCGTGTGGATCACCGATCCCGCCTTTGACCAGAACTGGATCGGATTATTCCTGACCCAGGTCGATACCCGCGTGGCCTGCGGCAGGATCAGCCGCAACGGGGCCATTGGTATCGCGGTAAGCAATGGCGCCACCCTGCGGATGGACGGCTCGGGCGGGGTGCCGCACCAGCCGGTGAGCGTGGTGGACAACCCGACCTCGATCTTTTGCAACCAGGCCAACAACGTATACCTGAACAACGGCCGGAATGCGTTGTGGCCGGCCGTTCCAGGCATCCAAAAGACGTTGATCGGCACCTTCCTCTGCCAACCGTATGCGGCCAACCAGCCTGCCCACTCGAACAACTGGAACGGTACGGTGGGCGTGCCGCTGACCAGCGCCGAGTACGACATCACCTCCTGCGGCGGCCACCTTAACTTCCTCGACTCTCTTTCCGTAAGCGAAGTACTCTGCGGGCAGGCCATACCGCCGTGCCCTAACCCGCCCTGCGAATGGACCGGTGAGCCGCCTCCGCTGGGCAATTGCAACACCTGCCGCTACGTGGACACGGAGGAATACGGCCGCCAGAAATTGAACGTGGCCAGCAGCAGGGCCAGGGACATGGCCGAGGCGAACACCGAGGCGGATAATGAAGTGCAGGCCCTGGACGGGTACCACCAGCTGCTGACGCTGGCCCTGCCGGTGCCCTCACCGGATGAGCAGTCCCTGATGCAATACAACTATGAGCGCATGAAGGAGAGCTACAGCGATGCGCTCGCCAAGGGGCAATTGGCGGTGGAGGATGCGGCCACGATGGACCGCTACGTCGCCAAGCTGGCCGAGGTACAGGACCGGAAGATCGCGGAAGCCCAGGAGGCGGGCTACACGGAACTGGCGTTCTACCTGGCGCTGGACAAGGCGCAGGTCCATCACGCCGGAGGCAAGCTGGACGAGGCCATCGAGCAGTTCGCGGCTTTGGCCGGATCGTCAGTGGATCAAGAAGGACTGGACCTGGTGGCCCAACTGGAGTGCCTGGCCCGCGCTGAACGCGACATCCGGGACGGGGTGGTGCGGGCGTATGACGTGGACCTGGCGACGCTGGACTGCCACGGCCAGGCCTACCGCAAGTCGCTCATGACCACGAGCACGGCGGATGTGGCCGCCGGGAACATCCGCTTCGTGCCGAACCCGTCCACGGGCGTGTTCACGTTGGAGGGCGTGCCCGCAGGCTACACGTTGGAAGTGCTGGACGTGCTGGGGCGCGAGGCCAGGGGTGCCAACACCAACGGCCGGAACACAGTGGACCTTTCGTTCCTGCCGAACGGGCTGTATACCTGCCGCCTGTCCTGGGCCGACGGCAGCAGCCATACGGCACGGGTGGTGGTGCGCCATTGATCGCGCTTCACGAGCCCCGGGACAATAGCGGGGCGCAAAGGGTCCCTTCCTACGGTGTCGCCTCGAGCGCGGTCGAGCGAGGCGTTTCGATCGATGGGGGCCACGGTTCGACGAGCGTCACGGTTCGGCAGGCTCACCGTGACATGGTTCGGGCGCCTGCATTGCCTTCGCGAAGCCGCTTCGGCGGAGCAAGGCGCCAAAGCGCTTCGGCGCGCAGGCTCACCATGACCATGCGGAACGTCAAGGAGCGCATTTTCCGATCAGCTGATCTTCTCATCATCTGATCGTCGTCCGTCGTCCATGGCGCCTACGCCTCCGCCAGTTGATCGTACTTCACGCCGATGCGCAGTTCGTTGCGCAGCACCAGGCGGCCGTTGTTCGGGCGCAGGAAGTACAGCGCGTCCACTTCGCTCACCGGTTCGGGCGCGGCGGTGATGGCCATGAAGCCGAGGTCCTTCGCCATGCCCAGCACGGCCTTCCGGTTGATGCCGTCCAGGGAGTGTACTTCGTCGAGGAAGAACGGCACGCGCGAGAGGGGGGTGAGCTTCCGGGGGTCCTCCTTCAGCATGCTGCGCAGCACGAGCAGGTTGAACAGCACCTTGATGGTGATGGCCGTGCCGTGCGATTCCACCTGCAGGTTGTCGTAGCTGTGCGAGCGGCCGCCCTTGGTGCTCACGTTGAAGCGCAGGGTGAAGAGGTCGCCGTAGTTCAGCGTGATGCGCTCGCTGAGCTTGTTGCGGAAGCTCTGGTAGGCCGCATCCAGCTTGCCGCTGCTGTCGAAGAGGCCGGTGTGGTCGGTCTCCGCGAGCTCCTTCAGCGCCGCCACCAGATCGTTCTGGTCCATCACCTCCATGCGCAGGCTGTCGAGGTTGGACACGTTCACGTTGCTGAAGCGGCGGTTGAGCGCCTCGGCGGCGTTCTTGATGTCGTTCAGCCCGTTGAGCACGTTCTGGAAGTTCGCGCGCAGCAGGTGCAGGTAGTTGTCCCAGTCCTTGCGGAGCACTTCCTCGAACTGCGGCAGGCCTTCGATCTGCTCCTTCATCAGGCGCACGGTCTCCTGCTCGGTGGCGCCCACGATGTCGCCGCGCAGCACGTTCTCGATCTTCGAGCGCAACTGGTCCATCTCGCGGCTCATGGTGCTGTGCTCGAGCGTGAGCTTCTGGTAGAGCGCGATTGCATCCTCGGCGTCGTTCGGCACGGAGATGGGCTCGTTGCCCTTCGCGTCCGGATCGGGCGGCGGAGTGCATTGCTCCAGCAGCCGCAGCAGGCGGTTGAAGCGCTCGTCCTCGTTGTTCAGCGCGGTGCGCTGCTCGAAGAGCTTCATGGACAGGTCCTCCTGCTTGGCGCGCACCTCGGCGCGCTTTGCTTCGGCCTCGCCCTTGTCCTTCAGGACCTCGTTGAGGCGCTTCAGGAGCCTGGGCTCCTCGCGCTTGTCCACCTGGTGGCGCTCCCAACGGGCGAGCGTCTCCGCGTGCCTGTCGCATTCGGCCTGCACCTTCACGCGCTCCTTCATCAGGGCCTCGCGGTTCTCGATCGCCTCCATGAGCTGTTGCAGGCGCAGGTGCTCGGCCTTGAGGTCGGTGAGCGACCGCTTCAGCGCCTTCACGTCCACCAGCTCCTTCCAGGCGCTGCTGTTGTCGGGCAGCGGCAGGTCCATCAATGCATCGCTGTATGTGTCGCCGGTGATGTTCTCCGCGATCGCCTTCAGCAGCGCGTCCACCTGCTTGCGCTTCTTCAGGACCACCGCATCACCGGACCCCGAGCGGGCCGAAGGGGCCACGGGCAGTTTCAGCAGGTCGAGGTTGAAGAGCTTCGAGAGGCCGCGCAGTTCCTCGTCGCCGAGCGTTTCCCGCAGGGTGGTCACCAGGGCCTTGTCGAAGTTGGCGATGGCGCGTTCGGTGCTGGCCACGCGGCCGGCGACCTCGGCAAGGCTGCGCGCGGTGCGCTGCTTGTCCGCTTCCTCGGCGTTGCCGATCTGCCGGCCGAGCGCGGCGAGCCGCTCCTTCGCGTTGTTCAGCGCCTCGCGCTCGAGGTTCTCCACGAACTGATCGAGGCCCTTGCCCAGGTCGGCGATGCGCTGCACGTCCCCTTCCATGCGGCCCTTCAGGCCGGCCAGTTCCGCGATGCGCTCGTCGAGGTCCTTGGCGATCCCGATCGTGCTGATCTTCTCCTTCTCCAGCGCCTCCTGCTTGGCCACGATGGCCTCCTTCACGTGCTTGTTGTGGTCGTTGGCCTTGCGGCGCTTCTCCATCAGGTCGCTGAAGACGAAGGCCAGCCGCGCTTCCAGCGCCATGCGGCCGTCGCTCATGCCGATGTACTTCTCCAGGCGGTCCTTCTCGCTCTTCAGCGTGTTCAGCTTCACGCGGCGGTCGCGGATGCGCTCGAACTCCTCGGTCATCAGGCGGTTCGCCTCCAGCGCCGGGCGGTTGGGCGGAATGCCCGCGAGCATCAGCAGGCTGCGCTTCATCTCGTGCTGATCGATGGAGCGCAGGCTGAGCAGGTTCTTCAGCACTTCCTTGAAGTGCGCGTAGCGGTCGGGCTCCGTGAGCTGCACCACGCCGAGGCCGTTGCTTTCGCCTTTCGTGGCGACGAGGATCGCCTCACGGTGCGCCTGGGGATCGCGCAGTTCGCGGTAGTTGCGCTGCTCCAGCTTGGCGTTCACCGTTCTCGGGTCGGCCACGTGGTCGTCCACCGTGAGGTAGTCGGTCACGTCGTAATGCCCGTCGTAGGTGAAGCGGACCGGATCGCCGCCGCTGCTCTTGCTCTGCCCGCGCCAGCCCAGCACGTATGCGCCCTTGGGCCCGAGGCACTCGAACAGCAGGTAGCTGTAGTGGTCGGGGAAGTAGTAGGCCCGCGTGGCCTCGGGGTCGTGGTCGCCGAACGCCATGTGGTTGCGGTTATCCACGTAGAGGAATTGCAGCGTGTTGATCAGCGTGGTCTTCCCGGCGTTGTTCGGGCCCACGAGCTGTATGGAGTTGCCCAGCTCCACTTCGGCATAGTCGTAGCTGCCGGAGCGGATGGCGATGAGCTTGGTCGGTCCTAGTTGCATGGCTTCGTCGATCGGTGGGCGGAAGGCCCGTGGTCGTTCAGTTCAGTTCGTGGTCGGCCGGAGGGGCGGTGGCGGGCAGCACGTCGTGCGAGCCCTGCTCCGCGGCGGCGCTGATCTCCTGGCATTTGTCGAACATGCGGTGGAAGGGGCGCAGGAAGCGGAACGTATCGTCCGGGAAGTATTCCACCCAGCCATAGCGCACCATGCTTTTCACCACTTTCCGGAGGGAGGCCTCGTCGTCCACCTCCACGGCGCGGAGGTGCGTTCTGTAGCGGTCGCTCTTCAGGTGCGGCAGGCCGGCCACGCTGAAGCGCTCGGTGAGCAGGTATTCTTCCACCGGACGGCCTTCGTTCGCGGCGGCCTCGATGAGGATGAAGCTGAACACCGCGATGGGCGGGAGGGAGGCGGAGGGCGGCGTGCCTTCGGCGGCTTCCGTTTGCAGGAAGAAGAAGTCGCGCGGGTGCCGCACCAGGTTCAGGCCGAGCGGCTCGAAGTACTCCCGGTAGGCCTCGTAGTTGTCCGCGAGCGCGGCGTGGAGGCCGCCCTGCTCGTGCGTGATGTACGCGCCTTGGCGGAGCTTGTCGAAGATCTCCTTCAGTTGGGGCAGGTTGCTCATGCTTTCGTGATCGAGATGGTGGTGGCCTCCAGCACGCCGTCACGCGTGCGGTACTGCCTGGGTTTGCCGCGCTTGAACTCCACTTTCATCGTGGGGTCGAACAGCAGGCGGCTCAGGCCGAGCAGGGCGTCGGCCGTGCCTTTGTCGGGGAAGTTCGTCGTGAGCCACGCGGTGAGGTCCTTCACCGGCAGCTCTTCGCGGAGGCCGTCGCTCAACGCGTTCAGCCAGAGCAGGCGCACGTAATCGGGCGGTGTATCCCCGTTCTCCTCCATGCTGAGCACCGGTGGTGGCGTGGGCGGGTGCGCGATGACCTCGTGGATCGTGTGGTCCAACACCGCGTCCGTCGGCGGCACCTCGATGGATGCGCGCGCGGCCTGCACCACGTAGGTGCTCACCCAGTCCTCCAGGCGCATCCGGCGCAGGCGGCCGAGGGCGAGCGCGGCCCCGTGCGCGATGGCGGAGGAGCGCCGCAGCACGTCGTACAGCGGTTGCAGTTCCTTGCGGCTCTCGTTCAGCGTGTGGATGGACCGGCGGCGCAGCACGCGGATCTGCCGTTCGTTGCGCTCGATGGCGCTCAGTTCGGCGTACACGCCGTTCTCGCGCGCGGCGCGCAGGGCCAGGTCGGTCTCGTCGAGCGTGCTCACCAGCAGGCCGTCCACGCGGACGATCTCCACCAGCGGATGCACGTACTGGTCCATCAGGCCCACGATGCGCAGGTAGCGTTCGCGCACGCTCACGCTGGTGCGGTCGGCCTTGTAGCGCGCCACTTCCGCCATCACGGCGCGGTGCGTGGCGTCCAGGTCGTCCTGCATGCGGCGCAGGGTGTGCTCCACCTCGTTGCCGGCGAGCGCCACGCTGATGGGGTCCAGCGCTTCCACACCTGATACAAGCCGCTTGCGCGCGCTCTCCAGCGCGGCGATGTAGCCCTGGATGATCTCCGGCGACGTGGGCAGCGCGTCGTTGTACAGGAAGTTGATGAGCTGCAGCAGCGGCTGCGCCATCACGTAGTGCGAGCTGCCTTCCTCCAGGGGCACGATCACCTGTAGCTCCAAGAGGCGCTGCCAGGTGGTCTCCGGCTGCTCCTGTGCGGTGTCGCTGAAGGAGCGGATCAGCTGGCGCACCTGCGCCTCGCTCACGTCGCCCGGCTTCATAGCGATGGCGTGCAGCAGGGGCACATGGCCCGCGCAGAAGTCGAAGAACCGTCTGGGTGTGAGTTGCATGCGGACAGGGCCGGAGGTACCGGCCAGTATGCGAGATTACTGAGCCCCCGACCTCGGGCGGCCGATGATTTATCGACACCTGTTAGTAAGGTGGAGGTAACGCCTGGCGGCTCAATAGCCCGCCGCCGCGTCCTCGCCGCGGGGATCGGCCCCGCCTTCCAGGCGCCCATCGGGGAGCACCAGGATCGCATCCACCCGGCCGATCGGTCCCCGTGCCTTGAACCGGTGCCCCATCTCCACCAGGCGCAGGCTGTCCGCCCGGCCGATGCTCCCGGCCTCCACCTGGATCGAGTCCGGGAACCACTGATGGTGGAACCGCGGAGCACTTACCGCCTGTTGCATCCCCATGCCGTGGTCCACCACGTCCAAGATCACCTGGAACACCGAGGTGGGGATGGTGGAGCCGCCCGGTGTGCCCACCACCATCAACAGCTTGCCGTTGCGGGTGAGGATCGTGGGGGTCATGGAGGAGAGCATGCGCTTGCCCGGGGCGATCGCATTGGCCTCGCCGCCGATCAGCCCATAGCCGTTGGGCACGCCCGGGGCCGCGCTGAAGTCGTCCATCTCGTTGTTCAGCACGAAACCTGCGCCGCCCACCACCACGCCATTGCCGTACCAGCCGTTCAGGGTGGTGGTGCAGGAGACGGCGTTGCCTTCCGCATCCACGATGGAGAAATGCGTGGTCTGTTCCCGCTGGACCGGCGGATCGCCCGGCGCGATCCGTGTGCTCGGCGTGGCGTGCAGCGGATCGAAGTCGCGCATGCGGGCCGCATTGTATAGGCTGTCCAGCAGGCCCTCCACCGGCACATCGGTGAACGCGGGATCGCCGCCATACCGGGAGCGGTCGGCAAAGGCGCGGCGCTCCACTTCCACCATGCGGTGTACGGTGGGGGCCGTCTGCCAGCCGGAGCTTTTCACGTCCATCCCTTCCATGCCCTGCAACGAGGCCAGCAGCACGATGCCGCCGCTCGATGGCGGAGGCATGCTGATGACCTCCACGTCGCGGTAGCGTCCCTTCACCACGGGATGCCATGCGGGCCGGTAGGCGGCAAGGTCCTGCGCCGTGATGAGGCCGTTCCCGCGCTCCATCTCGGCCACGATGGCCTCGGCGGTGGCACCGCGGTAGAAGCCGTCCTTGCCCTCGTCGCGGATCCGTTCAAGGGTCCGCGCCAGTTCCGATTGCCGGAGGGTGTCGCCCGCCTGCCATCGGTCACGCGCGGTGAAGGCGCTCGGGCGGGTGCTGCATCGGCGCAGCATGGGCAGGCACACGTTCAGCTCATGCGCTTCCATGGGGGAGAGCACGCATCCGGCGCGGGCCATGTCGATGGCCGGTTGGATCAGCTGCGCCATCGGCGATCGTCCCAGGCTGTCGTGTACGGCGAACAGGCCGGCTACGCTGCCGGGGACCCCTGCTGCGCGATGGCCGTGCAGGCTAGCATCGGGCATCGGATGGCCGTCCTTGCCGAGGAACATGTCCCGCGTGGCACCCTGAGGTGCCGTTTCCCGGGCGTCCAAGGAGAACGTGCGCCCGTCCGCCATCCGCACCACCATGAAGCCGCCACCCCCGATGTTGCCGGCCCAGGGTGAGCACACGGCCAGCGCCCAATGGACGGCCACCGCCGCATCCACCGCATTGCCCCCTGCGCGCAGCACGTCCACGCCGATCGCCGTGGCCAGCGGGTGTGCGCTCACTACCATCGCTTTCCCGGCCACCACGCCGCGGGCGGTGGTGGTCTGGGTATCCTGCGGTGGGGAGGACGTCCTGCAGCCATGCAGCAGGAGCGCGGCGACCAGAAGGGACCAGGAGAAGAAGCTTGCTCGGGTTCGGTGCATCATCGGCGGCGGAAGGTAGGACCGGGAGGAGGATCGTTGGCCGTGCCTACTGGAGGGCGCATTGGCAGTTGACGGTGACGCAGGGGAGAGTTGGTGCCTGTGCAATGATGAAGCCCCGGCCATGGGCCGGGGCTTCCTGCTATCGGTCGGAAAGGTGGCTTACATCATGTCCATGCCACCGCCCATGCCGCCCGGCATGCCGGCGGGGGCCTTCTCTTCCTTCTCCTCGCTGATCACGCACTCGGTGGTGAGCAGCATGCTGGCGATGGAAGCGGCGTTCTCCAGGGCCACGCGGGTCACCTTGGTCGGGTCGATCACACCGGCGGCGAGCAGGTTCTCGTACTCCTCGGTGCGGGCGTTGAAGCCGTAGTCGGCCTTGCCCTCGCGCACCTTCTGCACGATGATGCTGCCTTCCAAGCCGGCATTGGCCACGATCTGACGCAGCGGCTCCTCGATCGCGCGGCGCACGATGCCGATGCCTGTGGTCTCGTCGTTGTTGCTGCCTTCCAGCTTCTCCAGCGCTTTCTGGGCGCGGATGTAGGCCACGCCACCACCCGGTACGATGCCTTCCTCAACAGCGGCACGGGTAGCGTGCAGCGCGTCGTCCACGCGGTCCTTCTTCTCCTTCATCTCCACTTCCGTAGCGGCGCCGATATAGAGCACGGCCACGCCCCCGGCCAGTTTAGCCAGGCGCTCCTGCAGCTTCTCCTTGTCGTAGTCGCTCGTGGTGGTCTCGATCTGGGCCTTGATCTGGTTCACCCGGCCGGTGATGTCGGCCTTCTTGCCGGCACCATTCACGATCGTGGTGTTGTCCTTGTCGATGTTGATCTTCTCGGCCTTGCCCAGCATGCTCAGGTCGGCGTTCTCCAGCTTGAAGCCGCGCTCCTCGCTGATCACGGTGCCGCCGGTGAGGATGGCGATGTCCTCCAGCATGGCTTTGCGGCGGTCGCCGAAGCCAGGGGCTTTCACGGCGGCCACTTTCAGGGCGCCGCGGATCTTGTTCACCACCAGGGTGGCCAGTGCTTCACCGTCCACGTCCTCGCTGATGATCAGCAGAGGCTTGCCGGTCTGCGCGCTCTTCTCCAGGATGGGGAGGAGCTCCTTCATGGTGCTGATCTTCTTGTCGTAGATCAGGATGTAGGCGTTCTCCAGGTCGGCCTCCATCTTCTCCGCGTTGGTCACGAAGTAGGGGCTCAGGTAGCCGCGGTCGAACTGCATGCCTTCCACCACCTCCACGGTGGTGTCGGTGCCTTTTGCTTCTTCCACGGTGATCACGCCCTCCTTCTTCACCTTGGCCATGGCCTCGGCGATGAGGGTGCCGATCGCATCGTCGTTGTTCGCGCTGATCGAAGCCACTTGCTTGATCTTGGCGTTGTCGTCGCCCACGGCCTTGCTCATCTTCTTCAGCTCGTCCACCACGGCGGTCACGGCCTTGTCGATGCCGCGCTTCAGGTCCATCGGGTTGGCACCGGCGGCCACGTTCTTCAGACCCGCGGTCACGATGGCTTGTGCGAGCACCGTGGCGGTGGTGGTGCCGTCACCGGCGATGTCGGCGGTCTTGCTGGCCACTTCCTTCAGCATCTGGGCGCCCATGTTCTCCACGGCGTCCTTCAGCTCGATCTCCTTGGCCACGGTCACCCCGTCCTTGGTCACTTGGGGGGCACCGAATTTCTTGTCGATGATGACGTTGCGGCCCTTGGGGCCGAGGGTCACCTTCACGGCGTTCGCGAGGTGGTCCACGCCGCGCTTCAGGCGGTCGCGGGCATCGATCTCGAATTGGATGTTCTTGGCTGCCATTGCAGTTTCTGTTTTTGTGGACTTGGATGGGCGGACCAGGGTCCGACCGTGTGGCTTAGTTCAGGACGGCGTAGATGTCGCTTTCGCGCATGATCATGTAGTCCTTGCCTTCGAGGCTGAGCTCGGTGCCGCTGTACTTGCCGTACAGCACCTCGTCGCCCACTTTCACGGTGAGCGGGGTCACCTTGCCGTCATCGGCCACGCGGCCGGTGCCTACGGCGATGATCTTGCCGCGCTGGGGTTTTTCCTTGGCCGTATCCGGGATGATGATGCCACCCTTGGTGGTCTCTTCAGCGGCGGCGGCTTCTACAAGCACGCGGTCCGCCAGGGGCTTCACTTTGGTCGCCATTGGGTCGGTATTGATCGTTGGGTCGTTTTTGCCGGTGCGCGACCGGCGATTACCGTGCCAGCCGGATCGGACTGTCAACTAGACCTGGGAACGAAACACCCTGTCAGTGGAGCACTGACAGGGTGACGTCCGGAGGTGTGTTGCAGAGGCCTAGTGGGCCGCGCCACTGTCCGGCGCAACGTCGGGAAGGGCCTGCGAGGCATTCGGGGCCGGGGCCTCCTCCACTTGGATGGGGGCATCCAGATCGCTGGAGGACACCGTGGTGGTCTTCTGCAACGAGGCGGAGATGAGGCACAGCGCCATCAGGGCGCTGGAGAGGGTCCACGTGGCCTTCTCAAGGAAGTCGGCCGTGCGCTGCACGCCACCGATTTGTTGGGCACCGGTGAAGCCGGCTGCCAAGCCGCCGCCCTTGGGGTTCTGGGCGAGGACGATCAGGGCCAGCAGGGCGGCCACGATAATGATGATGATGGAGACGGCGATCATGGTCTAACGGCTTGTTCGTGCCTTCAGGGCTTCGGAAAGGGCTGCGAAGTAAGCGCTTTTGTCCGGATGCTTCAAGGCCAGCCGCTCATAGGTGGCGATGGCCTTGGCGAGGTTGCCCTGTTTCTCGTACACCCGGGCCAGTGTTTCGCTCACCAGGTCGGTATGGTCATCCAGGCTGCGTTTGGCGGCCTGCTGGGGCGTGAAGAACTCGGCCTTCTTCACCGGCTGGCCGGCCGCCTGCTGGATGAACCGGTCGATGAGCTGCTTGGTGTCCGGGGGGGCGTGGACCCGATCACCGGCATCGGGAGCGGAGGCGATCTGGTCCAGACGGAGGTCCGCGGGAAGATCGGCGGGCGGCGCCAGGTCGAGCCAGTCGGTGAACCGCTTGCGCGTGGATGGGGTGATGGGCGCTTCCATCGGAGCGGGTGGGGGCGCTACAGGTGCGGCCGGTGGCGTATGCTCGAAAGTTACCGGCGTGGAGCGGGCCGCCGCGAGCTCGGCCTCGAAGTCCCAGGTCAGCTCGTAGCTGCTGGATACGGCCGCTTCGCGGATCTGCAGGTCCAAGGGGTCCGTCTCCGGTGCAGGGGGGGGCGTTTCCGCCGCTGGTCCTGCGACCGGTAGTGCCGGTTCCTCCAAGGGAGGTGCGGGCTCTTCCGCCACGGGCGGATCCTTGGGCACCACCACCAAAGGCGGCGTGGCGATTGCTTCTGCTTCCGCCTCCGCCTCCACCTCCACCTCCACCTGAATGGGCTGTAAGGAAGGCGCAACAGGCTCCGCGATGACGGGCCGTTCCTCCACCACCTCTTTCACCACGGTCATGCCCACGCGCGGTGTATCCTCCTTGGCCGTTACGTGGTCGAACAGCACCGCGCGCGATGGCAGGTGGGCGGCCGTGGTGCGCAATTGTTCGTCGAAGAGCAGGTCGCCGGTGGCGTGCTCGCCGGTAGCCAGCAACAGGTGGGCGCCGCTGAACCACGGATAGCGCTCGGTCATCGCCTGCAGGTCGGCGATATCCTCGCGCTTCACGCGGGAGGGGTCGTTCATCAGGCGGTCCAGGCGTTCGCGGTCCATGTCGATCAGATGATCAGATAATGAGATGATCAGATGATGCTTGGTCGGGGGAGGAGAAGGGTGCCATTGGCTGATCGACGGATCCTCTGATCGGGGTCTACCAATTGCCGAGCGTTTTGTCGAAGATATCCTGCGCCAGCTGTTTGCTGATGTCCTGCACCAGCCCGGCCTCCACGGTGGTGAGGCTCTGGCTGCTCGGGTAATCCGCGAAGCGCGAGGCGCTGATGTCCGCGCTGGCTTTCGGCTCCAGCTTGTTCGTGTAATGCACGCTCACGGTGATGGTGAGCCGGTTCATGGCGGCGGTCTCGTTGGCCTGGATGGCCACCGGCTGCACGTCGTAGCCCACCACGGCGCCTTCGTACTGCACGTCGCCGTCCCGCTGCACCAGGTCCAGCGGGGTCTGCGCCTGCATCAGGTCGCGGATCGTTTCGGTGAGCAGCTGGGCGCTCCGTGGTGCGCACAGGGGAGCGCGCGCATCGAACACCGTCACGCTCAAGGTCTTCGCGCCATGGGGGATGGTCCCGCCGCTGAGGCCGTAATGCACATGGCAACCGGCGAGCGCCAGCACGAGCCCCCAGGATGCCAGTGCGCGCCTCACGGGATGTCGTACTCCTTGATCTTGCGGTACAGCGTGCGCTCGCTGATGCCCAGTTCGTCCGCGGCCTTCTTGCGTTTGCCGCGGTGTTTGGCGAGTGCCTTGCGGATCAGCTCCTTCTCCTTGTCCTCGAGGCTCAGTGATTCCTCCACCTCGGTGTGCTCCACGTCCTCGTGCAGGTCCACCTCGCCGGGCATGCGGATGCTCACCGTTCCGGGGGCCGGAGCGGGGGGCAGGATCGATCTCCTCCCGGTATTTCGGCGGCACGGCCACGGGGGCCACGGGCTGCCCGTGCGACAAGGCCTGCACCTGCTCCTTCAGGGCGTTCAGGTCGTTCTTCATGTCGAACAGGAACTTGAAGATCAGCTCCCGTTCGTTGATGCTCTCCGCGGAAGCGCCACCACCGTTCGCGGCCCCTGCGGGCACCAGCGCGGTCACTTCCGCCGGCACGTAGTTGCGCAGCGTGGCCGCGTCGATCTCGCGGCGCTGTTCGATCACGCTCAATTGTTCCGTGATGTTCCGCAGCTGGCGCACGTTGCCGGGCCAGCGGTAGTTGGCCATCAACTGCTGGGCGTCCGGCGCAAGGGTGATCGACGGCATGCGGTACTTCTCCGCGCTGTCGCTGGCGAACTTGCGGAAGAGCAGGTGGATGTCCTCCTTGCGTTCGCGCAGGCTCGGCACGTGGATGGGCACCGTGTTGAGGCGGTAGTACAGGTCCTCGCGGAAGGTGCCGCGCTGCACGCTCTGCAGCATGTTCACGTTGGTGGCGGCCACCACGCGCACATTGGTCTTCTGCGCCTTGCTGCTGCCCACGCGGATGTATTCGCCGGTCTCCAGCACGCGCAGCAGGCGCACTTGGGTCGTCAGCGGCAGCTCGCCCACTTCGTCCAGGAAGATGGTGCCGCCGTTGGCCACTTCGAAGTAGCCCTTGCGCGCCTCGTGCGCGCCGGTGAACGAGCCTTTCTCGTGCCCGAACAGTTCGCTATCGATGGTGCCTTCGGGGATGGCCCCGCAGTTCACGGCGATGTAGGGGCCGTGCTTCCGCGCGCTGAGCGCATGCACGATCTGTGGCATCACCTCCTTGCCGGAGCCGCTTTCCCCGGTGATGAGCACCGTGAGGTCCGTGGGTGCCACCTGCGCCGCGATCTCGATGGCGCGGTCCAGCAACGGCGAGTTGCCGATGATGCCGAACCGCTGTTTGATGGGTTGTACGTTCATGCGTTGGTCTCGCTCATCGCCGACGGTACTGCCGCCGCAATTACTTCAACCACCTCGCCCTGCAGGATCCCGCCGTCGCGCTCGTGATGCGCACCCGCACGAGGTCGCCGGCCCGAAGCTCACTTCTTCCTTCTCCCTTCCGCCTTCCGCCTTCCACCTTCGCGAAGCGTGGCACGATCACCACTGCGTTCTGCGAATTGCGCCCGTACAGGTGTTCCGTGGAGCGCTTGCTCACGCCTTCGATCAGCACCTCCTGTTCCAGGCCCACGTAGCCGGCCATGCGCCGCGCGGAGTTCTCCTTCTGCCGGTCGATGACCTCCTGCAACCGCCGTCCTTTCACGTCCTCCGGCACGTCGTCCGCGTATTTGCGGGCGGCCAGCGTCCGGGGGCGTTCGCTGTACTTGAACATGAAGGCCATGTCGTAGCCCACGTCGTCGATCAGCGTCAGCGTCTCCTGGTGGTCGGCGTCCGTTTCCCCGCAGAAGCCCGCGATGATGTCCGTGCTGATGGCGCAGTCCGGCATGTAGCGCTTGATGGCCGCGATGCGGTCCAGGTACCATTCCCGCGTGTAGTTGCGGTTCATCCGCTCCAGCACAGAGCTGCTGCCGCTCTGCACGGGCAGGTGGATGTACTTGCAGATGTTCGGGTGCGCCGCCATCACGGCCAGCACCTTGTCGGTCATGTCCTTGGGGTGGCTGGTGCTGAAGCGCACGCGCAGCAGCGGCGACACCCCGGCCACCATCGCCAGCAGGTCGGCGAAGTCGGTCACCGGTTTGCTCGCATCCTTCACCTGGTCGCGGCTGTCCACGTTCCAGCGGTAGCTGTCCACGTTCTGGCCCAGCAGCGTCACCTCGCGGTAGCCGTTCGCCACCAGTTGACGGCATTCCCCCACGATGCTCTCCGGATCGCGGCTGCGCTCGCGCCCCCGGGTGAAGGGCACCACGCAGAAGGCGCACATGTTGTCGCAGCCCCGCATGATGGTCACGAACGCCGTCACCCCGTTCGAGCCCAGCCGCACCGGCTCGATCTCCGCATAGGTCTCCTCGCGGCTCAGCAGCACGTTCACCGCCTTCTGGCCGCCACCCACCTCGTTCAATAGCGTGGGCAGGGTGCGGTAGGCGTCGGGGCCCACCACCAGGTCCACCACCTTCTTCTTCTCCAGCAGGTCCTCGCGCATCCGCTCGGCCATGCAGCCCAGCACGCCCACCTTCAGGTCGCGGTTGCGCGCCTTCAGGTTGTTCATCTCGTTGATCCGCTGGAGCACGGTGTACTCGGCCTTCTCTCGGATGCTGCACGTGTTCAGCAGCACCAGGTCGGCCTCTTCGGGACTGTTGGCGATGGTGTAGCCGTCCTCCTGTAGGATGCGCGCCACGATCTCGCTATCGCTGAAGTTCATCTGGCAGCCGTAGCTCTCGATATGGACGCGCTTGCTCACGGAGTGGTCGGAAGGGGTGCAAAGGTACCGTTCCATGGGGCTACTGACAAGGTGGCAGCCATTTCCGATGACGGGGATCGTTGAAATTTTCCTTCCCCATAGGGGAAGAAGAGAATGGCAAAGCAGAAAGTGATCAACAACGTTTCACAACGATCCTTTCTTTGCCGTCCAACAGACCGTCCGACGCGCATGGCCAAGAAGAAGACCGCAGGCAGTGGGGACCTGGTGATCGTGGAGTCGCCTGCCAAAGCGAAGACCATCGAGAAGTACCTCGGCGACGGGTTCACCGTGCTGAGCAGCTACGGCCACGTGCGCGACCTGCCCGAGCGCGACCTAAGCGTGGACGTGGAGAACGGTTTCGAGCCCACGTACATCATCCCCGACGACAAGAAGGCGCGGCTGAGCGAGCTCCAGAAACAAGCCGACAAGGCGGCCACCGTGTGGCTCGCGACCGATGAAGACCGCGAAGGGGAGGCCATCAGCTGGCACCTGAAGGAAGCGCTCAAGCTGAGCGACGACAAGGTGAAGCGCATCACCTTCAACGAGATCACCAAGAAGGCCGTGCTCGATGCCATCGCCAACCCGCGCGGCATCGACGTACACCTCGTGGATGCCCAGCAGGCCCGCCGCGTGCTGGACCGCCTGGTGGGCTATGAGCTGAGCCCCATCCTCTGGCGCAAGGTGAAGCCTAGTCTGAGCGCAGGCCGCGTGCAGAGCGTGGCCGTACGCCTGATCGTGGACCGCGAGCGCGAGATCCTCGGGTTCGAGAGCAAGAGCGCCTTCCGCGTCACCGCCGTGCTCACCACCGCGGGCAAGAGCACGGTAAAGGCCGAGCTGCCGCAGCGCTTCGCCACGGAAGAAGAGGCCATGGCCTTCCTGAAAGGCTGCGTGGGCGCAGGCTATGCGGTGGACGCCGTGGAGAAGAAGCCCGGCAAGCGTTCCCCCGCTGCACCCTTCACCACGTCCACGTTGCAGCAGGAAGCTTCGCGGAAGCTCGGCTTCGGGGTGGACCGCACCATGCGCGTGGCGCAAGGGCTGTACGAGCAGGGCTCCATCACCTACATGCGTACCGACTCGGTGAACCTGAGCGAGCAGGCCATCGGCGCGGCGGCGGAGCAGATCAGCGAGCAGTACGGCGCCCGCTACAGCAAGCCCCGCCGCTTCACCAGCAAGAGCAAGGGTGCGCAAGAGGCGCACGAGGCCATCCGCCCCACCGACATGCGTGTGCGCAACGCCGGTAACGACGGCGATGCCGAACGTCTCTACGACCTCATCTGGAAGCGCACCCTCGCCAGCCAGATGGCCGAGGCCGAGTTGGAGAAGACCGTCGTCAACATCGCCGATCAGTACCCGGCCCGGCCAGCCGTTGCAAGCCACCGGTGAAGTGATCCTCTTCGACGGCTTTTTGAAGGTCTACCTCGAAGGCCGTGACGACGAGGACAGCGAGGAACAGGCAGGCCTGTTGCCGGACATGAAGCAGGGCGATGCGCTCACCCTGCAGGAGATGACCGCCACGCAGCGCTTCGACCGCCCGGCCCCGCGCTACACCGAGGCCAGCTTGGTGAAGAAGCTGGAGGAGCTCGGCATCGGTCGCCCGTCCACCTACGCGCCGACGATCAGCACCGTGCAGCGGCGCGGCTACGTGGTGAAGGAGAACCGCGACGGCACCCCGCGGCCGTACTGCATCCTCACGCTCGCCAACGACACCATCGCCGACAAGACCGCCACCGAGAATACCGGCGCGGAGAAGCAGAAGCTCTTCCCCACGGACATCGGCATGGTGGTGAACGACTTCCTGGTGGAGCACTTCCCCAGCATCGTGGACTTCAACTTCACGGCGAACGTGGAGGAGGAGTTCGACGTGATCGCCGAGGGTAGGGAGAATTGGCGCGAGATGATCGCCCGCTTCTACCAGCCCTTCCACAGCACCATCGGTACGGTGAAAGAGACGGCGGAAAAGGCCACCGGTGCCCGTCTGCTCGGCGTGGACCCCGCCAGCGGCCGCAACGTCTACGCCCGCATTGGCCGCTTCGGCCCCATGATCCAGATCGGCGAGGCCGAGGACGAGGAGAAGCCGAAGTTCGCCTCGCTCCGCAAGGACCAGAGCATCGCCACGGTCACCTTCCAGGAGGCCATGGACCTTTTCAAGCTGCCGCGCACGCTGGGCGAAAAGGACGGCGAGACGGTCACCGTGGGCATCGGCCGCTTCGGCCCCTACGTGAAGTTCGGCACCACCTACGCCAGCCTTACGGCGGATGATGACCCCTTGAGCATCGAACTGCCCCGCGCCATCGAGCTGATCGATTTGAAGAAGGCCGCCAGCGCCACGCGCGACCTGGGCGAGATGGACGGCGAAATGCTCGTGGTCGGCCGCGGCCGCTTCGGTCCTTTCGTGAAGTACGGCAAGCTCTATGCGAACATCCCGAAGGGCGAGGACCCCGCCACGGTGACGCTGGAGCGCGGCATCGAGCTGGTGAAGGCCAAGCAGGCCGGCGCCGCCGCCAAGACGCTGAAGACCTTCCCCGGCTCGGACCTCCAGATCCTCGACGGCCGCTATGGTCCGTACATCACCGACGGAAAGAAGAACGCCAACGTGCCCAAGGGCAAAGCGCCCGATGAGGTAACGCTGGAGGAAGCGCAGAAGCTGATCGAGGCCGCACCGACGAAGAAGGCCGCGGCCAGGAAGAGCGGTTTCCGGAAGAGCGCCGCACGGAAGAAGTCTTAGGTCCACAGGCATCCTGCCTGTGCAAAAGCGGTCGGCCCACGGGCATCTTGCCTGTGCCAGAAGGCCCAGCTACCAACACCGCCCGGTTCGTAGCTCGGCAGCAACGGCCGTGGAACGGGGGAGAAGGGCACGCACCTTAGCTCCGGCGCCATGGCATTGGACCTCAGCATCTACTTCAAGCCCTCGAAGCGGTTCGGTGAAAGCCGTCCGGAGTGGCCCGCGCACTCGCTGGGCGACAACACCGTGTTCCACACCAAGAGCGGCATGCCTTCCGTGGAAGGGATGCAGGTGGCCATCCTCGGGGTGCTCGATGATCCCGGCCATGCCAAGCCCCGCGGTTGCGTGGATGCGCCCGATGCCGTGCGGGAACAACTGTACCAACTCTATCTCCCGGCCGGCAAGGTGAGCCTGATCGACCTGGGCGACCTGCACCCCGGCCACACCGCGGCGGACACCCAGCACGCCCTGGCCGAGACCATCGCCGAGCTGGTGCGCATGAACATCGTGCCCATCATCCTCGGCGGCGGGCAGGGGCACACCTACACCCAGTACCTGGCCTACGAGAAGCTGGAGCGCACGGCCAACCTCATATGCGTGGATGCCCGCTTCGACCTCGGCGAACCTGGCCAGGCCTTGGCGGATACCAGCTACCTCAGCCACATCGTGCTGCGCCAGCCGAACTACCTGTTCAACTACAGCAACCTCGGGTTCCAGACCTATCTGGTGGACCAGCCGGGCATCGAGCTGATGGACAAGTTGTTCTTCGACGTGCATCGCCTGGGCGAACTGCGGGACAGCATGGTGGATGCCGAACCCGTGCTCCGCAACGCCGACACGCTCAGCATCGACATGAGCAGCATCCGTCGCAGTGATGCCCCCGGCACCACGCGGCCCGGTCCCAACGGCTTCCATGGGGAAGAGGTGTGCCGCATCCTGCGCTATGCGGGCGTGAGCGAGAAGATCACCTCCCTCGGCATCTATGAGCTGGACCCGCACCGCGACGTGGACGCCACCACGGCCCAGTTGGCCGCACAGATGGTCTGGTGCTTCCTCGATGGGTTCCGCAGCCGCACCAACGACCTGCCCTGGCTGGACCGCAAACGCTTCACCCGCTTCCGGGTGCCCATCCGCGGGCACGAGCAGGAACTGGTGTTCTACAAGAGCGCGGTGAGCGACCGGTGGTGGATGGACGTGCCCTACAAGGCCGAGCAGGAGGCCCGTTTCGAGCGGCACCACTTGGTGCCATGCAGCTACAGCGACTACCAGATGGCTTGCCGCGAAGAAGTGCCGGACCGTTGGTGGCGCACCTTCCAGAAGCTGGCCTAGGGGGCCGGACCGCGATCTTTTCAGGCGTCATTTCGTGAAAAGATCCGTCGGAAACCTTTTTTGCTACTTTGGCGGCGGGATAATGTCCATCCCAGGGGGGGGTATGCCTCTGGTGCTGGCGTCAAACAACGAGAACACGCATGAGGGGGATACTTACGATAGCGGTCTGTTCGTTGGTCGGGAGCGTTGCGTTCGCTCAGCAGGACCCGCAGTTCTCGCAGTACATGTTCGACCGTTTGTCCGTCAACCCTGCCGTGGCAGGTGTATCCGGTAACCTGTGCGCCACCACCCTGATGCGCCAGCAGTGGACCGGGTTCGATGGCGCGCCGAAGACCGGCTTGATCAACCTGTCCGGTCCGATCAACAAGATCCACAGCGGGGTGGGCCTCAGCGTCTACTTCGACAAGCTGGGCCAGGAGAACACTACGGCCGCCCGTGTGCATTATGCCTACCACTTCAAACCCGGTGGTGGCACGGGTACCCTGAGCGTGGGCGTCTACGCGGGGCTCACCAGCCGTACCTTGGGCAACAAATGGGTGGCGGTGGACGGTGTCGCCGATGACGCGGCCATCCCCAGCAATGGAAAAAGCGCCAGCGCGTTCGACATGGGTGCCGGGGTCTACTACCAGAACCCCAAACTGTGGGTGGGCCTCTCCAGCACCCAGCTGCCGGAATCGGACCTCAGCGCCGTGAGCATCAAGAACCGCCGCCACTACTACGCCCAGGCCGGCTACAACTGGGCCATCGGTGGCAACAAGAAGTACACCCTCCAGCCCAGCCTGTTGGTGAAGAGCGATGCCACCTCGACCCAGTTCGACATCGGTGCCCTCTTCCTCTATGATGACATGGTGTGGCTGGGCGTGGGCTACCGTACGGAGGATGCCATCGCTCCGATGATCGGCTACCAGTACAAGTTCCCGAGCGGCAACAGCATGCTCCGGCTGGGCTATAGCTACGACGTGACGACGTCCGAACTGAAGAACTACAGCAGCGGCAGCCACGAGATCATGCTGAGCTACTGCTTCCAGATCGTCAGAACCCCGAACCCCGAGATCTACCACCACCCGCGCAAATTGTAGCCGGGTGTAACAACAGGAACCAGAACGCCGTTGGAAGTCTTGTCTGAAGTGCGCCCGCTTACCCGGCCACCGAAGATGGGTCACTGCAAGGACCCCGGACCAGATCGGCAAAAACGGAAGACCATGGAACGACGTCGCATCCTTTATCTCGGTGCCATCGCCCTGCTGGCGAGCTGTGGCCGTGGTGGTGAAGGGCAGTTGGTCGGTGCCGGCAATCGGCCCGGGTGGTACGAGGTGGACCCTTATGGGATGAACTACATCCCCTTGGGCAGTTACGTCATGGGTCCCAGCGACCAGGACGCCCCGTACGCCCAGGTGGCCAAGTCCAAGACCGTCAGTGTCCAGGCCTTCTACATGGATCAGACGGAGATCAGCAACAACGAATACCGTCAGTTCGTGGAGTACGTGCGCGACTCCATTGCCAAACGCATCCTCGGTGACGAGGACATCGGCGAGCACGTGATCTCGGAGGACGAGTTCGGCGAAGAGATCGATCCGCCGGTGATCAACTGGAAGGCGCGGATCAATTGGGAAGGGGAAGAGGAACGCGAAGCATTGAACGACATGTTCTATGCCGAGAGCGAACGCTTCTACCGCCGCAAGGAGATCGATACGCGGAAGCTCATGTTCGAGTACTACTGGATCGACCTCAAGGAGGCCGCCCGGAAAGCGAACAACGCCCGCGACCTGGACCTGAGCTACACCAACGTGAAGGGCCAGAACAACGCGATCCACATGCACAGCGATCGCAGCAAGTTCATTATCAAGGAGGTGATCAACGTGTTCCCCGACACGCTGACCTGGGTGCACGACTTCACCTACTCCTACAACGAGCCGATGGCCAAGAACTACTTCTGGCATCCGGCCTATGACGACTATCCGGTGGTGGGCGTGACGTGGCAGCAGGCGAACGCCTTCAACGTGTGGCGCACGCAGAACATGATGAACGCGTGGCTCGCCAGCAACGGGGATGCCTTCATCAACGACTTCCGCCTGCCCACCGAGGCCGAATGGGAGTATGCCGCGCGCGGCGGCCTGGACCTGTCCCCCTTCCCATGGGGCGGCCCATACGTGCGGAACCGGCAGGGCTGCTTCCTGGCGAACTTCAAACCGCTGAACGGCAACTACACGGATGACGGTGGTTTCCACACCGTGCGGGTGGATGCCTACTCGCCGAACGACTATGGCTTGTACAACATGTCCGGCAACGCCGCCGAATGGACGAGCACCGCGTTCGATGAGAGCGTGTATGATTTCGATCACGACATGAACCCCGAGTACACCTACGATGCCATGGCGAACGACCCGCCGTCGCTGAAGCGGAAGGTGGTGCGCGGCGGCTCCTTCAAGGACGTGGGCCAGTACCTGCAAACGGGCACGCGATCCTTCGAATACCAGGACACGGCCAAGTGCTACGTGGGCTTCCGCTCGGTGCTCACCTACCTCGGCCGCGGCAAGGCAGTGAATGCCGAAGACCTCTAGATGACCTTGCCCTGCGTTACGGAACCTAACGCATGGCATTTCAATAGGAAGACCCTCAGATAACCCCAAAAACGCAAGGACGAAACGATGAAACCCGGCAGCAAGAAGTGGAAGAACTTCATGGCGAAACTGTACGGTTTGGGTGCAGCCGTTGTGATCGTGGGCGCACTGTTCAAGATCCAACACTGGCCGTTGGCCGGCTTTTTCCTGGTGGTAGGCCTTTCCACAGAGGCGATCATCTTCATTTTCTCGGCGTTCGAACCGCCGCATGAGGAACCCGATTGGAGCTTGGTATACCCCGAGCTGGCCACCGGCGAGCGCGCCGAAGGCGATGACTTCAAGAAGGCGGACCAGCGCTCGATCACCGAGCAGCTCGACGACATGCTGGAGAGCGCCAAGATCGAGCCCGAGCTCATCGAGAGCCTGGGCCAGGGCATGCGCAACCTGAGCGATCAGGCCAGGCAGATGGGCGAGATCACCGGTGCCGCTTCGGCCACCAACGAATACGCCAACAGCCTGAAAGGCGCTTCGGAGAAGGTGAGCGCGCTCAGCGACAGCTACGCCAAGGCCAGCGAAAGCCTGGTGGGCCTCACGCAGAACGTGGACGCCGGCCGCAGCGCGGGCGAGAGCCTCGCGCGCATGGGCAAGAACCTGAGCGACCTCAACGAGATGTACGAGATGCAACTGCGCAGCAGCCGCGAGAAGCTCGAGGCCGCCAACCAGATGTTCGATGGCGTGGGCGAACTGCTCACTAACCTCCGCAATAGCGTGGACGACACCAAGCGCTATAAGGACAACATCGCCCAGCTGAGCGACAACCTTGGCAAACTGAACACCGTCTACGGCAACATGCTTGCCGCCATGACGGTGCGTTGATCCACCGGTCACTGACGAACCAACCGACCTCTAACCCAAGAGCCCGATATGGCAGGTGGTAATCTGTCCCCGCGACAGAAGATGATCAATATGATGTACTTGGTGCTGACGGCGCTCCTCGCGCTGAACGTATCCAAGGAGATCCTGGAAAGCTTCGTGACCGTGAACAACGGCCTGGAGAACACCAAGGGTACGCTGAAGGAGAAGATGGACGCCACGTACAAGACCTTCCAGCAGTACGCCCAGGAGAACAGTACCAAGTACGGAGCATCCTGGACGAAGGCGCAGGACATCCGCACGCAGGCCGCTGACCTCATCAGTTACATCGACAAGCTGAAAGCCACGGTGATCAGCTCGACCGAAGGCAAACCGATGGACAAGGTGATCGGCAAGGACCAGAACGGTCAGGATACGGTGATCAACATGAAGTTCCTTGACAAGAAGGACAACTACGACAAGATCACCGAGCTCATGATCGGGTCCGACGAGACCCATCCCAAGGAAGGGGACATGACCGCGAAGGACCTGCACAAGCGCTTGGACGCCTACAGGGACAAGCTGCTCAGCATCGTCGGCAAGGACAACCCCACGCTCACCTCCAACATCGAGAAGATGTTCGACCTGAAGGACGAGAAGGAGGCCGGTGATGCGGGGGCCGTGGTGCCCTGGGAAACGAAGAACTTCTACCACGTTCCCTTGGCGGCCGGTGTCACCATCATGAGCAAGTTGCAGACCGACATCCGCAACATCGAGAACGAAACGGTGAACTGGATGCTGGGGTCCGTGGAGTCGAAGACCTTCAAGTTCAATACGCTCACCGCCATCGTGAAGCCGCTCAGCAGCTACGTGACGGTAGGGGGCAAGTACCAGGCGGACATCTTCCTGGGGGCCTACGACAACCAGAACGCGCCTGAGGTCTACATCTGTGGTCCGGGTGCCAAGGTGGACACCACGTCCAACCCGCCGAAGATCATCGGTGAGGCCGTGAAGCTGCCGATGGACGGCTCCATGGCGAAGCTGGAACAGACCGCCTCCGGGGCTGGTGTGAAGACCGTGAGCGGGATCATCAAGTTCCACCCGGTGGGCGGCGAGGAGCAGGTGCAGGCCTTCACGACCACCTATGAGGTGGCCCAGCCGAACCTGGTGGTGAGCCCCACCAAGATGAACGTGTTCTACCGCGGTGTGGACAACCCGGTGAGCGTGAGCGTATCGGGCTACAGCGACAAGGACATCCAGCCGAGCATCTCCGGCGGGCAGATCACCAAGACCGGCGAAGGCTGGGTGGTGCGTCCCGGCAAGGAGGCCGAAGCGACGGTATCGGCCACGGTAACGAACGTGGACGGTTCCAAGAAGTCCATGACCGGTCTCAAGTTCCGCGTGAAGAACGTGCCGAACCCGGCGCCTTACTTCGCTGGCAAGAGCGTGAGCGATGAGACGATCAAGAAGACCGAGTTGACGGCCGCCCAAGGGGTGCTCGCCAAGATGGAGAACTTTGAGTTCGACCTGAAGTTCGAGGTGGTGGAGTACAAGGTCACCGCCATCATCGCTGGCACGCCGATCGAGAAGATCATCAAGGGCGCGGCCATGTCCGGTGAGACCAAGGAAATGCTGGCCAAGGTGAAGGCCGGCCAGAAGGTGTACATCGAGGGCATCAAGGCCCGCGGTCCTGATGGTACCGTGCGCAGCCTGGGTTCCCTCGCCTTCAAGGTGCTCTGATAAGGAACCAGAACCCGCACGCGATGAAGAACCTGAAGAACATCCTGCTAGGCGCGCTGATGACCGCGGGTGCTGGCCTCTCGGCCCCCGTAAGCGCACAAACGGTGCTCGATGGTGCTTACATCAAGGAGCACACGAAGACCCAGCGCGTGGTGCCGTACCCGTACATCCGCGAAGCGGATGTGATGTGGTTCCGCCGCGTGTGGCGTGAGATCGACCTGCGGGAGAAGATCAACCACCCGTTGTACTTCCCCACTGAGCCGATCAACGACCGCAAGAGCCTCTTCGACGTGATCAAGCAGGGCCTGCTGGTGGACGGCTCCATCACCGCCTATGACGTGGGCCCCGTGGGACAGGACGATGAGTTCAAGAAGCCGCTGCTTCCGGCGCAGCTCAAGGACCTCTTCATCCGCATGGATACCTCCTACACGGAGGACTTGGCCACCGGCGAGATGGTGCCCGTGTATCAGCAGATCGAGCTGAACAGCGGCGACATCAAGAAGTACCGCTTGAAGGAGGACTGGATCTTCGACCGCCAGCGTTCTACCATGGACATCCGCATCATCGGCCTGGCACCGATGAGGGAGATGAAGGGGGAGGACGGTGAGGTGCGCGGTTACGCTCCCATTTTCTGGTTGTACTTCCCGGAACTACGCTACGTGCTGGTGAACTGGGAGGTGTTCAACCGGGAGAACGATGCCGAACGTCGTTCCTTCGATCACGTGTTCTGGACGCGTGAGTTCAGCAGCGAGATCATCAAGTGGAGCAATGTATACAACCGCCAGATCTCCGAATACAAAACGGGCATCGACGGGTTGCTGGAAGGCGAAGAGATCAAGCAGGCACTGTTCGAGTACGAGCACGACCTCTGGAACTTCTGATCGCCGCATAACGCACTGTGGGAAGGCCTCCGTATCGGGGGCCTTCTCTTTTCGGGTACGTAACGGACCGGACCTGCTGAACGCAGCGGCGCCGCGCCACCGATCACGCTACCTTCGCGGCCCGAAAATGATCAACGTCAGCAGCCTTTTCCTTCACTTCGGTGAACGTCCGATGTTCGATGACGTCTCCTTCTTCATCGGAAAGGACGACCGCATCGGCTTGGTAGGCCGCAACGGCGCGGGCAAGAGCACCCTGCTGAAGATGCTCGCCGGCGAGAACCGTCCGGACAAGGGCTCCATCGATCGTCCGAAGGACCTTACGGTGGGCTACCTGCCGCAGACGATGCACCACGACCTGGCCGCCACGCCGCGCCAGGTGGCGATGAGCGCCTTCGCGGAGGCCGAGCGGCTGACCGCGCGCATCAGCGAGATCGAGGTGGAGCTGAACGAGAGCCTGGACGACGAGGAGCGCATGATGGCCCTGGCCACCGAGCTCGCGCACGCCCACGAGCGCCTGAACACGCTCGGCGCCGGCGACCACGAGAAGCAGGTGGAGGAGACCCTGCGCGGCATCGGCTACAGCGATGCCGACATGGACAAGCCCATGGGGCAGCTGAGCGGCGGCTGGCGCATGCGCGCGGAGCTGGCCCGCATCCTGCTGATGACGCCGGACCTGCTGCTGCTGGACGAACCGACGAACCACCTCGACCTGCCCGCGATCCAATGGCTGGAGGACCTGCTCACCACCTACCCGGCAGCGCTGGTGCTGATCTCGCACGACAAGACCTTCCTGGACCGCCTGACCAAGCGCACCATCGAGGTAGGTGGTGGAAAGATCATCGACCGCAAGGCCTCGTGGAGCAAGTTCGTGGAGCTGCGCGCCGAGGAGAAGGCCCAGCAGATGAAGCAGTATGAGGCCCAGCAGAAGTACATCGAGCACACGCAGGACCTGATCAACAAGTTCCGCGCGAAGGCCGCGAAGGCCGCGTTCGCCCAGAGCTTGATCACCAAGCTCGACAAGCTGGACCGCGTGGTGCTGGAGGACGATGCCTTCCGCGCCATGATCGTGAAGTTCCCGCCCGCGCCGCACAGCGGCAAGCTGGTGCTGGAGATGCTCGGGGCGAAGAAGGCATACGCCGACAAGGCGATCCTTACCGGGGCCGACCTCACCGTGGCGCGTGGCGAGGCCATCGCGCTCGTGGGCGCCAACGGCACCGGCAAGAGCACGGTGATGCGCATGCTTGTGGGCGAGGAGACGCACGAGGGCGTGATCAAGCTCGGTCATCAGGTGACCATCGGCTACTACGCGCAGGACATGCCGGACCGCCTCGATCCCAAGCTCACCGTGTTGGAAACGGCGGAGCAGGCGGCCAGCGACGACAATCGTCCGAAGGCGCGCGGCATGCTCGGTGCGTTCCTCTTCAGCGGCGATGAGGTGGACAAGAAGGTGAAGGTGTTGAGCGGCGGCGAGCGCGCGCGCCTGGCGCTGTGCTGCATGCTGCTGAAGCCCTTGAACCTGCTGCTGCTGGACGAACCCACGCACCACCTCGACATCCAGAGCAAGGACGTGCTCAAGAGCGCGCTGAAGGACTACGACGGCACCTTCATGATCGTGAGCCACGACCGGGATTTCCTCCACGGCCTCACCAACCGCCTGCTCGAGGTGAAGGACGGCCGCCTGCGCGATCGACCACATGGACATCCTGGAGCTGATCGAGCGCAACAAGGCCGAAGCCACCAGCACCAAGGCCGCCAGACCGGCAGCGCCGAAAGCCGCTGCCATGGCCCCACCGGCGAAAGAGGACCGCGGCCTGCGCAAGGAGCAGGAGAAGGAACTGCGCAAGCTCAAGGCGCAGGTGGAGCGTTGTGAGCTGGAGCTCGCCAAGCTGGAGGCCGAACAGAAGGAACTGCAGGACGGTCTCGGTGCGATGGACACCGAGCGCATGGAAGAGACCTACACGCGTTTGGGCCAGCTGGCCACGGCCATCGACAGCAGCATGCGCGCATGGGAGGAGTCCAGCTCGCAGCTCGAAGCGCTTACGCGCGATCTGGCCTGAGCGGAGCGGGTGGTGTCAGGCTTCGGCAGGCTCAGCCTGACAGGAGAGGTTCACCATCCTCGCTGCTCTCGCCCGGGATCATGATGTCAGGCTGAGCCTGCCGAAGCCTGACCGCTCGCCACTTCCGTTACGGACCTGCCCGTCCGGCATTCCTCCTTCACGAACCAACCCGTGATGGACCATGGCTGCAGCGAACATGCCCCCGCGCCAGAAGATGATCAACATGATGTACCTCGTGCTCACGGCGATCCTGGCGCTGAACGTGAGCAAGGAGGTGCTCGATGCCTTCGCCGTGCTCGATGCCGACCTCGTGCGCACCGGACATGCGCAGGTGCAACGCTCCAGGTCGGAGTACGCCCGCTTCGATGAGGCGGCGGCGAAATTCCCCGACCGCTTCAACGCGAACCGCGCCAAGGCGCTCGCCCTGCGCGCAGAGGCCGACAGCCTCGTGGCCTACATCGATGACATCAAGGCCGGTGTGATCGCCAAGGCGGAAGGCAAGACCCGCGCGGAGGTGATCGGTGCAGGTGCCGACGGCGTGGATACGTTGCTCGCGCTGGCATACGTGGAGGCGAAGGACGACCGCGAGGTGCTGACGCATGAACTGATCGGCTCCGAACCTGCCATGCCACGCGATGGCGCCGGCAGTGCGCAGGACCTGAAGCGCCGGCTGGCCGCCTTCCGCGATCGCGCCCGCGCATTGATCGACGGGCGGGATGAGCAGTTGAGCGCTTCGCTCGGCACCGTGTTCGCCTTGCAGGGAGGCAAGGACGCGAGCGGAACGGAGAACAACTGGGAATGCCTCAACTTCTATGAAGTGCCGCTGGCCGCGGGGATCGCCACGCTGACCAAGCTCCAGGCGGATGTGCGCGGGGCGGAGAACGACTTGGTGAAATGGCTGTACCGCGATGCCGAACGCGGCACGCACCTCATCACGTCGCTCACGGCGGCCGTGGTGCCCCAAAGCAGCGTGGTGATGGTGGGGGACAGTTTCCGTGCGGACGTGTTCCTCGCGGCCTATGACGACAAGAACCATCCACTGATCTCGCTCGCGAACGGCCCGGTGCCCCTGGGTGCCGATGGCAAAGGCAAGGTGCGCCTCAAGGCCGATGCGGTGGGCGAGCGCACCCTGGACGGTGAGATCGCCTACCAGGGCCCGAACGGCCTGGAAAAGTTCCCGTACCGCCTGAACTATCAGGTGATGGCGCCCCTGCTCGTGGCCTCGCCGACGAAGATGAACGTGTTGTACAAGGGCGTGCAGAACCCGGTGGATCTTTCCGTGCCGGGCGTTACGCGCGAACAGATGCGGCCGGTGATCGACAATGGCACCATCACGCGCAGCGGCGATGCGTGGAACGTGGAGGTGAACAGCGGGTCGCAGGCGAACATCCGGGTGCAGGTCGCCATGCCGGACGGCAGCGTACGGACGGTTGGCCCCGTCCCATTCCGGGTGAAGGACCTGCCCGCGCCGATGGCCTACGTGGCAGGAAAGAGCTCACGGGAGTCGCGGGTGAAGAAGACCGAACTGACCGCCTCACAGGGGCTCATCGCGAGGCTCGAAGGCTCTGATTTCAATGAACCCTTCACGGTCACGTCGTTCACCATCGTCGTGCTACGCGCTTCAGGCCCCGTGCCATTGCCCGTTACCGGCAATCGGTTCGGCGACCAAGCGCGCAAACTGCTGGAGGCCTTGCACGACGGAGACCGCATCGCCTTTGAAGACATCAAGGCCAAGCTGACCAATGGCCAGGGCCGCGTCTATGACCTCACACCGGTCGTACTGAAAGTGGTGAAATAGGCATTTTCACCCTTCTCGTCGGAACATCGCCCAATGCTGCTATATTTGCACCCCTATTGCGGGGTGGAGCAGATGGTAGCTCGTCGGGCTCATAACCCGAAGGCCGTAGGTTCGAGTCCTACCCCCGCTACTGAGGAAGGCCCGGTGCAAGCCGGGCCTTCGCATTTTATACAGGCGAAGAAGAGCCTGGCAAGGTCGATCTTCGCAACATCAACGCCATGGCGCACCGCGCAGGATATGTGAACATCATCGGCCGTCCCAACGTGGGCAAGAGCACGCTCTTGAACGCGCTGCTGGGCGAGAAGCTGGTGATCGTGAACCCCAAGGCGCAGACCACGCGCCACCGCATCCTCGGCATCCTCAACGGGGACGATCACCAACTGGTGCTGTCGGACACGCCCGGCATCCTCGAGCCGCAGTACAAACTGCACGAGAGCATGATGCAGGCGGTGGACGAAGCCCTGCGCGACGCCGACGTCCTGCTGGTGATGGTGGAGCTCGGGGAGCCGCCTGCCAAGGCCGAAGAACTGATGCGTCGCGCCGGCCGCTTCCAAGGCCCCGTGATCGTGCTCGTGAACAAGATGGACACCGGCGACCAGGAGGAACTGGCCGAGGCCCTTGACGGCTGGCAGGCCGCCTTCCCCGTGGCCCAGGTGGTGCCCATCTCCGCGTTGCACGGCTTCAACGTCGAGGAACTGCGCCAGCGGTTGATCGAGCTGCTGCCGGAGCACCCGCCCTACTTCCCGAAGGACGAGCTGAGCGACCGCGACATGCGCTTCTTCACCAGCGAGCTGATCCGCGAGAAAGTGCTGGCGCTGTACAAGCAGGAGATCCCGTACAGCACGCAGGTGGTGGTGAACAGCTTCGAGGAGAGCCCGGAGATCTTCCGCATACAGGCCGATGTGATCGTGATGCGTGAAAGCCAGAAGGGCATCCTTATCGGCCGCGGTGGCGGCGCGTTGCGCCAGCTCGGCACCGAGGCGCGCAAGGCCATCGAGAAGTTCGTCGGCACCAAGGTCTTCCTTGACCTGAAGGTGCGCGTGGACCCCGACTGGCGCGAGAACGAACGCAAACTGCGCGGCTACGGATATTGAGCAGCTGATGAACGATAACCCAAACGCCTCCGCCAAGGCTTCGGCGGTTTGAAATGAGCAACATCGTCGCCATCGTCGGAAGGCCCAACGTGGGGAAGAGCACGCTCTTCAACCGCCTGATCGAACGCCGGGAAGCCATCGAGGACTCCACCGCAGGCACCACGCGTGACCGCCACTACGGCAAGGCCGAATGGAACGGCCATCATTTCAGCGTGATCGACACCGGCGGCTACGTTCAGGGCAGCGACGACGTGTTCGAGGCGGAGATCCGCAAGCAGGTGGCGCTGGCCGTGGAGGAGGCGGACGCCATCCTCTTCCTGGTGGACACCCAGCACGGCATCACCTCCATGGATGAGGCCGTGGCCGGCATGCTGCGCAAGTCGCACAAGCCCGTGCTGCTGGTGGCGAACAAGGTGGATACCAACGACAAGCAGGCCGATGCAGCGGAGTTCTACGCGCTCGGCCTCGGCGAGGTGCATTGCATCAGCGCGCAGAGCGGCGCCGGCACCGGCGATCTCCTCGATGAAGTGGTGAAGGGCTTCCAAAAGCCCACGGAGGAGGTGGTGGACGACCTGCCCAAGATCGCCATCGTGGGCAAGCCCAACGTGGGCAAATCCTCGCTGGTGAACACCCTGCTCGGCAAGGAACAGAGCATCGTGACGCCGATCGCAGGCACCACGCGCGACCCCATCAACACGCGTTTCAATGCGTTCGGCTTCGACGTGACGCTGCTGGACACCGCTGGCATCCGCAAGAAGCAGAAGGTGGATGAGAACATCGAGTTCTACAGCGTGCTGCGCAGCGTGCGCGCCATCGAGGACAGCGACGTGTGCCTGCTGCTGATCGACGCGCAGGAAGGCGTGGGCCACCAGGACCTGCACATCTACTCGATGATCGAGCGCAACGGCAAAGGCGTGGTGGTAGTGGTGAACAAGTGGGACCTGATCGAGAAGGACACGCACACCGCCAAGGCCTATGAAGCGCAGGTACGCGAACGCCTAGCGCCCTTCAACGACGTGCCGGTCATCTTCACCAGCGTGGCCGAGAAGCAGCGCATCCACAAGGCGATGGAACTGGCGTTGAAGGTGTATGCCAACCGCAAGCAGCGCATCCCCACGCGCCAGTTGAACGACACGATGCTCGCCGAGATCGAGCGCATGCCCCCGCCGATGTACAAGGGCAAGAGCGTACACATCAAGTACGTGACGCAGTTGCCCGGCGTGGTGCCCGCCTTCGCGTTCTTCACCAACCTGCCGCAGTACGTGAAGGACAGCTACGTGCGCTTCCTGGAGAACAAGCTGCGCCAGCACTACGACTTCAACGGCGTGCCGGTACGGGTGTTCTTCCGGAAGAAATAGATCTGCTGGATCATGCTTCGGGCCGCCTGCGCCAAAGCGCTTCGGCGGCGGCGCACAGGCTCAGCATGACAGGTATTTTTCTTGTTATGCGGAGCGAGGTCGAAGCATGAACGTGCCGACCATCATATCTGCGCCAGCGCCTGTTCCAGGTCGGCGATGAGCAACGTGGGATCCTCCAGTCCGACGTAGATCCGGACGAGGTCCCACGGCAGATCGCCTGGTTGGCCGCTCGGTCCCGCGATCACGCAGGCGGGGAATTGCAACGACTCATACCCACCCCAGCTCACCGCGATGAGGAAGCGCTTGAGCGCATCGCTGAAGCGCTCCACGCCTGCGATGTCATCGGCCTTCACGCGGAAGCTCATCAGGCCGGCACATCGTTCCATCTGGGCCTTCGCCAGCGCGTGCTGCGGGTGGCTCTCGAGGAAGGGCCAGTTCACCTGCCGCACCTTTGGGTGTGCCGCCAGGAAGTGCGCCACCTTCTCCGCGCTGTCGGCGCTGCGGTGCATGCGCAGTTCGAGCGTGCGCAGGCCGCGCATCAACAGCCACGCGTCGTGCGGGGATGGTGCGGCGCCGAGCGTCATCAGCTCGTGCCCCATCACCTGGCGCATGTGCTCCCGGCTTCCCGCGAGCACTCCGCACACCACGTCGCTGTGGCCGTTGAGGTACTTCGTGCCGCTGTGGGCCACCAGGTCGATGCCCAGGCTGATGGGTCGCTGGAAGAGCGGACCGCTGTAGCTGTTGTCGCAGAGCGTGATGATGCCGTGCGCTTTCGCGATGGCGGCCACCGCGCGCAGGTCCTGTAGCTCGAAGGTCATCGAGTTCGGGCTCTCCGTGATGAACAGCCGCGTGGCCGGCGTGATGGCTTTGCGGAAGTTCTCCGCGTCGGTGCCGTCCACGAACGTGTGCGCGACGCCGAAGCGCGCGAGCAGTTCCTGCAGCAGCTTCTTCGTCCAGCCGTAGGGTTTGGCTACGCTCACGATGTGGTCCCCGGCCTTCACGAAGCTGATGACCGCCGCCGCGATGGCCGCGCTGCCGCTGCTGAACAGGAGCGCGTCCTCCGCCTGCTCCAGCGCGGCGAGCTTCCGCCGCACCATGGCCACCGTGGGGTTCACGCCGCGCGTATACAGGGAACGGCTCAGTTCGTTCGCCACCACCTCCCGCATCGCCGCCACGGTCGGGTAGGTGAAGTTGCCGCTCTGCACGATGGGCGGTACCACGGCGTCGAAGCCGCGTTCGCGGTCCTCGCCGAGGTGGTTCAGGATGTGGGAGAGGTCGTCGGTCATGGATGGGGGCTATGCCGCACGAAGATCCCCACTTCCGGCCTTCATCCGCAATACGCGGCCATGGCTTCGTTGGCGCGCGGATGCCGCAGGGACCGGGCCTTCTCAAGGTCCGGGCAGCCATCACCGCCGCTCCGGGCCTTGGCGACACCCCGGAGGAAGAAGGCTTCGGGCGTCGGGGCGGTCCGGATGGCCTGGTCCAGGTCGTGGATGGCTTTCGGATACTCGCCCAGCCATCCCAGGCTCACGGCCCGGTTCATCCGAACGGTGGTGATGTCGTACCCATATCGTTCGGCATCGTCGTATGAGCGGATGGCGGCTTGATGCCGGCCGAGCATGGCCAGGCAGACACCTTGCAAGTAGTGCAGTGGCGCGTAGGTGGGATCCGTCCGTAGCCCTTGGGCGATGTCCGTCAGGGCTGCCTCCGGACGGCCTTGTTCCTGCTCGCACAAGGCACGTTCGTAATGGCACAGGAACATGTTCGGATGCCCTGGTCCAGCCGCGATGGCCTGGTCGAGGGAGTGGATCGCGGCGTCGTACTGGTGCTGCTTACGTTGGATGCTCCCGAGCGCGTACCACGCTTGGATGAACGTTGGGTCCAGCCGCACGGCCTCCGCGAAATGGATGGCAGCCGTGTCGGGGTGATCATGCTGCAGGTGGAATACCGCAAGGTTGTAGTGGGCGATGTCGCTTTCCGGATAATAGCGGACGAGGTCCGTGAACAGCTCGGCATCATTTCCCCACGTGGATGACCGGCGTGCGGACATGGCCGTGAGGGCCAGCAACAGGCCCGCGAAGAGCGGCAGGGTCAGCTTCGTGTGTGCGATGCGCGATCGCGACAGCAAGGTGACCAGTCCGAGGAAGAACGGCATGGACGGCACGTAGGCGTAGCGGTCGGCCAGCAGTGCTTCGCCAACAGGTACGAGTTGTAGCAAAGGGAGCAGGTCCAGAAGGAAGAAGAGCATGCACCCGGCCAGCAGATGATCGCCCCGGCGGTAGCGCTGCCGGATGCCCCACATCCATAGCAACAGGAATACCGGGCCGGCGATGTGGTACCAGGAGAGCGAAGTGGGGAACGGGTAGAAGATCGCCAGGCGGATGGGAACGAGCAGGTGAAGGGCGTACTGCATGAAGGCATGGCCGGCCAGCACGATGGTCCGAAGGAGGTCCCCGCTCCGTTCCGGATGCAGGTAATGGTCGTGCTGTTGGGCATGGACGGCGAGCAGCCCGAAGAACAGTGCGAGCAGGAAGAAGGGCGTCAGCGCCAGCAGCTGCCGCCGTGCCGGAAGCGCACGATCGCGGATGATGCCCACGCAAAGCAGCGCCAGCGGAAGGGTGACGGCCTGGGCCTTCGACAGCAGCGCGCAGAGGAAAAGGGCGATCGCCCAGAGATGGTCGCGGCGTGATGCACCCTCGCGCTGGCCCAGGTAGCGGAGCATCGCCAGAAAGTAGAAGGCGGCATACTGCACGTTCTTCCGCTCGGCGATCCACGCGACGCTTTCGGTCTGCGCGGGATGCACGGCGAAGAGCAGCGCGGTGGCCAGGGCGATACGCGCGTCGCTGGAAAGCCGAAGGGCGATCCGGCGGATCGTCAGGCACGAAACGATGTGCAGGAGCAGGTTGATCGCATGTTGCACCCAGGGTGCTCCGTTCCCGATGACGTTGCCCAGGTAGAGCGACAGCATCGTGAGCGGGTGGTAGTTGCCCAGTTGCGTCCCCAGCGCCCAGTCGCGCCAGCCGGTGATGGTGGTGGCATGAGCGAGGTATTCGGCATCATCCCACGGGAAGAGGCCGGTCGTCAGGGAAGTGCCGAAAGCCGCGATCGCCGCCCCGATAAGCAGCAGGTCGTGGAGGGAATGGTCTTTTCGCACGGGGCTCACGGTCCGCGCCGGACCAATACTTAGGATCGCGCCGGAGGAAGACGAAGCCGTTCGCCGCGCCGATCTCCTTGAAGATGCCGATGGCGCGCGCCTCGTTCGCGTCGGTGATCTTGGCGCTCATATAGACCGGCCGGTCGATCGGCCCGTGGTAAAGCCAGGCCTCGTTGTAGGAAAGCGTGTCTGTGGCCGGTGGCTTGCGTGTGTAGAAGAGGTGCGCATAGCTGCGGTAGTTCTTGGTGATGACGTAGCACTTCTCCCCCTGCCGCTGCTCGAAGAAGGTGATGGCCGCGCGTTGCGAATAGCCTTCGATGTTGTTGATGAAGAAGAAGAGCGTGAGGGTGGTGAAGAGCGCTGTGCCCCCGAACACCACGGGCAGCCCGCGCTTGTAGTCGTTGCGCGTGAAGTAGCGGTGCCCGAGGAAGAGCACCAGTACCATCCACACGCCGGCCAGGGCCTCCAGGCCGGTCCAATGCACCGGCGCGTCAAGGTTGGCCTGTCCGAACGGGTCGGCGATGAACGGCTTCAGCTTTTCCGGATGCATCGCGATGAACGGCAGCGCGAGCGTGGCGAAGGCGAACACGCTGCCGATGATGCCCAAGGACACCCGCAACCACTGCGGTGCCTGCTCCTCGCCCTTCCACAGCCGCTCCAGTTTCCGCGCGGCGAGGTAGGTGAGGGGGAAGTAGCACATGCTGCTATAGTGTACGATCTTGCTTTTCACGATGGTGAAAAGCAGGAGCACCACCCAGAAAAGGATCGCCATCCAGCGGCGGTAGTCATTGTCCCGCGCGGTGCCGCGCGAGGGCTGCACTAGCTCCCAGATGAGGAAGAGCGATGCGGGGAAGCAGCCGATCAGCAGCACCACGAAGTGGTAGCCGGGGAAGCCGCCGTGGCCCGCATCCGGCGTGCTGAAGAGGCGGATCTGGTACTTCACGAAGGTGTCGAGGAACCACGAACCGTTCAGCAGCCAATCCACGCCGAACCACGCGAAGCAGACCAGGAGCATCACCGCCATCATGGTCAGCACCTGGGGGATGCGCACGAACAGGCGGAAACGTTCCCACATCCAGTAGATGCCTGCGGTGAGGCCGAGGATGAGCAGGGCGGTGGGGCCCTTCGTCAGCGTGGCGAGGCCGAGGAACAGGCCGCTCACCGCCGCATGCCGCCAACCGCGCCTCGATCCTTCGTGCTTGTCCCACGCCAGCAGGATGAACGCATGCACGCCGAGGAAGATGAACAGGTTGAACCACGGGTCGATGATGCCGCTGCGGAAGTAGAGGTGAGGCAGCACGGAGCCCACGTACGCCAGCACCCACAGCACGCCGAAGCGGTGGTCGCGCAGGCGGCGGCCGATGCGGTAGAGCACCAGCAGCGTGACCACGCCGCATACCGCGTCGGGGAAGCGCGCGGCGAACTCGCCCACGCCGAAGAGGCGCATGCTCGCGGCCTGCATCCACATGAAGAGCGGAGGCTTCTCCCAGAACGGCTGGTAGTTCACCTGCGGGCGCAGGTAGTCGCCGGTGGCGATCATCTCGCGCGCGATCTCGGCGAAGTTGATCTCGTCCCAATCGAACAGGTGTACGGCGCCCAGGCCGGGCATGAAGAGCACGATGGCCGCGAGGACGATGAGCAGCTCGGTGCGTAGGCTCCGGGCCATGCGTCAGCGGCGCTTCCCGCCGAATTTGTTCAGCAGGTTGCTCATGAGGTCGTCGTTCAGGCCGAGCGCCCGCTTCACGCGGGTATAGCCGGCCACGGCCTGCTTGTCCAGCCAGATGGCCGCGCTCTTCAGGCCATCGGTCGGCCGGGCGCGGTAGTTGGTGGTGCGCAGGCGCGGCGCGTTCTTCTCCTCGGTGAAATAGTACAGCGCGATGCTCTTGCGCGTCTGGTCCTCCGGGCAGCGGATCGGGTCCGGCAGGCCGTGGTAACTGTCCTCGTCCGTGTTGAAGATGACGCAGCGGTTGAACATCGGCAGGATGCGCGCCTCGCAGGTGCTCATGTCGCGCGCCCACAGTTCCAGTTCGCCGCCCCAACTGGCCTCCCAGTCCTTGTTCAGGTATACGAGCACGTTCACGCGGCGCTTCCACAGGCGTTTGTGCGGATGCACGGTGAAATCCGCATGGATGTTGAGGAAGCCGCCGCGCTGGCTCTGATGCAGGCCGCCGCCTTCCAGCATGTCATCGGCCTTCAGGCCCTGGATGCCGGTGAGCTGCTCCAGCCACCGCACGAAGCGATCGCTGTTCAGCTCCTGGATCACCTGGCGCAGGTAGGGCGGCAGGCGGTCCATCTTGTTCAGCCCGTGCTTCTTCTCGTTCACATGCACGTAGTGGATCCAGCCCTCGTCCTGCACCTTGGGAAAGGCTTGCTCCGCTTCGTTCGCCGCATCGGCATCCAGGAAGTGTTCGAGCGCGATATACGGGAACGGCCGGGCCTGCCGGTAGCCCGGTGTGATGCGCGGCAGCTCGGTCTCCCAGTGGTCCAGGTCGATGATGCGCGTGGCGGTCGCGGTGGACATGGGGTAAAGGTATCCTTCGACTTCGCTCGGGATGGCATGTGGGATCGGCCGGTTGCCGATCATCAGCTGCCGATCGCACACCACGATCGCTACTTTCTCTTCCCGAGCAGTTCCCACCCCATCAGCCCCGTGCGGGCCAGGAAGTAGCGCACGCTCACGTTCAGCACGCCGAGCCCGTAGGTGGTGCTGCGGCGGAAGTTGATGCTGCTGGCCTCGTCGAAGTATTTCGTGGGGCAGGTGATCTCCGCGATGGCGAACCGGTTCCAGAAGATCTGGGCGATCACCTGGTTGTCGAAGACGAAATCGTCGGAGCACCGGTGGTAGTCACAGGCGCGCAGCACGTCGGCGGTGTAGGCGCGGTAGCCGGTGTGGTACTCGCTCAGCTTCTCGCCCATCAGCAGGTTCTGGAAGAGCGTGAGCAGGCGGTTCGCGATGTACTTGTACATCGGCATGCCGCCCTTCAAGGCGCCGCCGCCAAGGATGCGCGAGCCGAACACCACGGGATACACGCCGTTGCCCAGCAGCGTGATCATGCTGGCGAGCAGTTTCGGGGTGTATTGGTAGTCCGGGTGCAGCATCACCACGATGTCCGCGCCGAGCGAAAGGGCCTTGTCGTAACAGCTCTTCTGGTTGCCGCCGTAGCCGCGGTTCACGTTGTGTACCACCACGTGCCGGATGCCGAGGCTGCGGGCCACTTCCACGGTGTTGTCCGGGCTTCGGTCGTCCACCAGCACCACTTCATCCACCAGGTCGAAGGGGATCTCGTCGTAGGTCTGCTTCAGCGTAAGCGCGGCGCGGTAAGCGGGCAGCACCACAACGACCTTCTTTCCCAAGTACATGCGGCAAAGATGGCCTTCAGGCGCCAGTTGGCGGGAGCAGGTGGCAGGGGCAGGCGCAGGTTGCAGGAGCAGGAGGCAGGTTGCAGGAGCAAGAAGCAGGTGGCAGGAACAATTGGCAGGCATACCGGAGGCGAACTGCTCCTGCGCCTGCCTCCTGCAACCTGTCCCCTGGCTCAAACGCTCCGCTCCGCCAGGTTCACCAGGTACACGCCCAGGAACACGACGGCGATCATGGCCCATTGTCCCACGGACATGGGTTCGCCGTCCAGCAGGCCCCAACCGATGGCCACCACGGGCATCAGGTAGGTCACCGAAGAGGCCCACACGGCGGAACTGCGCTTCAACAGGGCGTTCCACAGCACCAGCGAAATGGCGGAGCCGAACACCGCCAGCAACGCCACGAACCCCAGCGATCGCCAGGCCTGCGGATGCGTGGCCAGGGTGCCGGGCAGGTCCGTCAAGAACACGCCCACCAGCCCCGCGGGCCCCACGACCGTGAGCGCCAATGTTGCGGTGGCCGCGGCCGGCAGCATATACAGGTGCTTCTTCACGATGTTGCCGCTGATGCCGTAACAGAGCGTACCGGCGATGGGCAACAGAGCGTAAGGCGTCCAAGGAGGCGCTCCATCCGTGGTGCGGTAGGCGATCAGGCCCACGGCGCCGGTCAATCCCAGCAGGATGCCCGCCACATGCACGCCCCGGATGCGGTTGCCGAACAAGACCGCTCCCACCAGCAGGGTGAACAACGGCGTGAGGCTGTTCAGCATGCCTGACAGGGAGCTGTCGATGCGGCTTTGGGCCGTGGCGAAGAGGAAGGCCGGGATGCCGTTCCCCAGCAGGCCGGTGCCCAGGATCGGCCGCCAATGCAGGCGCAGGAGCGGATAGTATCGGAACAGCAGGGGGAGGAGCGCCAGCCATGCGATGAGCAGCCGCGCGCTGGCCATCTGGAACGGACCGAGCACGGGGAGCAGTTCGCCGCCGGGCCCCGCATGGAACAGGCCCCGCTTCATCAGGATGAACGACGAGCCCCAGATGAGCGCCAGAACACCCAGCAGCCCCCATTTGGTCCAGGAGAAGGGTGGCTTGGGCTCCAAAGGAAGGGCGGAAGTCGACGAAGATACCGGGGCCGGCCGTTCACTACTTTTGTAACCTCTTCGTTCCAAGACCGTCCCACGACCATGAACAAGACCGCCGCGCTCGCCCTGATCATCGCCCTGGCCGCTTGCGGACAGGCGTCGGAACCCCTTGCGGACAAGGCCGCGGACGCCCCCGCCATCGTAGCCACCACCCACGAGGTGAACATCACCGATGGCACACCGGTGACCTTCGCCGACCTCAGCATCAACGGCATGACCTGCGAGATGATGTGCGGCGGCGCCATCAAGGATGCCCTGGCCAAGGTGCCCGGTGTCACCGGCACCGAGATCAAGTTCACGGAAGGGGACGGAACGCCGGACCACGCCATCGTCACCTACGATCCCGCGCAGGTGACGGATGCCGAACTGGTGAAGACCGTGCAGGCGCTCCACGAAGGACAATACAAGGTGCTCGCCGTGGACATCACCAAGCAGGTGAGGACCACCGCCACAGGCACCGGGGAACGGCCGAAGACCGACGTGAACAGCCAGGTGTCCGCAGCGGCTGCGGAAGTGTCCGGCATGGTGTTGCCCGGCCTGCTCGGGTTGCTCTCGCGCTTGGTGCATCTGTGAACGAGCCATGCATTCCTGGAACGCCTCTCCGATCGGAGGGGCGTTCTTCTTTTGGGCCAGGTAAGCGCATCCGAACGTGATGATCTTCTGATCGTGGCGGTTGGCGAGGCCACCTCGTGTTCTACAGGTAGCTTCGCGCCGCGATGGACGGCACACCTTCCCGCTCGTTGAAGCCCGTGGTCACCTGGCTGCTCACGGGCTGCGTGATGATCGCCTGCATGGTGGCCATCGGCGGCATCACCCGCCTCACCGGCAGCGGCCTCAGCATCACCGAATGGAAGCCCATCATGGGCGCCCTGCCGCCGATGAACGAGGCGCAGTGGCAGGAGGCCTTCGACAAGTACAAACGCATTCCGGAGTACACCCTGGTCAATCAGCACATGGACCTGCCAGGGTTCAAACGCATCTTCTTCTGGGAATACCTGCATCGCAACTGGGGCCGCCTCATGGGCCTCGTGTTCATCGTGCCGTTCCTGTGGTTCTGGCGGAAGCAGCTCCTGCAAGGGTGGTTGTTGAAGCGGGGCATCGTCGATCCTGATCGGCGGTGGCCTGGTGGGCGCGCTCGGCTGGTTCATGGTGGCCAGCGGCTTGGAGAACGACCCCGACGTGAGCCACTACCGGCTGGCGATACACCTGTGCGCCGCGTTCACCGTGTTCGCCATCGTGCTGTGGACGGTGTTCGACATCCGCCAAGGGCGGCGCGCGCTCGCGAGCGATGGGACCCCGGCGGGCCGATGGTCGCGCTGGCTGCTGGTGCTGCTGCTGGTGCAGATTGTCTACGGCGCGTTCACCGCGGGGCTCGATGCGGGCCGCATCTACAACACCTGGCCGCTGATGAACGGCGCGTTCATGCCGGAGAACGTGAGGGCGTTCGGCAGTTGGGTGAAGGACTTCACCGACCACAAGGACGGTGTGCAGTTCATCCACCGCAACCTGGCGTGGCTCGTGGCGATCGGCTTCTGCTGGTTCGCCTATGCCAACCGGAGGAACGCAGCGCTGAAAGGCGCGGACCGCTGGCTTTTCGGTGCGGTGCTCGTGCAGTTCACGCTCGGCGTGCTCACGGTGCTCTCGCAGGTGGACCTCACGCTGGGCGTGCTGCACCAGTTCGGTGCCTTGCTGCTCCTCAGCGCCCTGCTGAACGTATTGCACAGGACCGGCAGGCCCACATCACCGCTTCCGCTCGAACACCATCAACGTGCTCCTGGCGATATCGCTGGTGGCGGAGGACTGCGTTAGGATGAACCCCTCGTCGTGCAGGCGCTTGATCACGCCCACAAGCGTCTGGTCATTCTTCTGCGCCGCTTCCACGATGGCGCCATGGTTGCTGGGGATCTGTGGCCAACTCTCCAGGTCGATGACCTCCGATCGGCCATCGTCGTAGGCGATGTGGATGAAGGATGTCTTCTTCACGTTGGACTCGAACATGCGGACCACCACGTGGTCCTGCGCGTGGGCCATGCCCGCAACGAGAAGGAAGAGAAGAACGATGGCTGGGCGAACGAACATGGAGGTGCAGGATCGGATGGGCAAGTTAGCTCGCCGGATCCATGGTGCGATGCGCGGATCGTTCAGCGCCACCTGAGGCTGTTCGCGAAGCGGCGCAGATCCGCGCGCACGCGCTCCGTGACGGGCGACAGGGAGTCAGCGTTGGGGCGGGCATCGAAATAGAGCGCGCCATAGAGGAAGTGCGTGGTGCTGTCGGTGAGGTAGAACACCATCGGGCTGGCCACGTCGCCTTCCACATCGAACAAGGTGCCGAACACGCGGGCGCTGTCGCGGACCACGCGCTCGTTGCGGATCTTCACGGCCTTCGCTTCGTGGCGGTCCTTGAAGGCATGCGCGTCGTTGATCAGCTGCGGCAGGTCGCCAGCGATGTGCCGGTAGGTCATGTGTACCGTGGCGTGCTGTTGCGGGAAGTGCATGTTCACCCAGCAGGCCGTATCGGCGTGCGCGAGCGTATCGCCGGGGCGCCGCGCCATGATCGCGTAGGCGGGCACCTCGCCGGTGAAGGGGCAGGCCCCTGCGTACGGCACCTGCTGTTCCGCGGGCAGGTCGATGCGGAAGTAGCCGCGCGGCTTCGGGATGGGGTCATCGCCGCAGCCCATCAGCATGGACAGCGCGAGGCCTCCCAGCAGCAGGTCACACCGTCGCTTCATCTTGGAAATGCACCTTCACGCGGCGCACGCGTTTGTTGTCCGCGCTCTCCACGGTGAAGGTGAAGTTGCGCAGGCTCACGCGTTCCCCCTTCTGCGGGATGCGGCCGGTGAGCTCCAGCACGAAACCGCCCAAGGTGCCGCTGTCGCCCTTGTGCTCTTCGAACACCTGGCCGTCGATGCCCAGCACGCGGTACACGTCGGTGAGCGATGCGCGGCCCTCGAACACGTAGGTGTGGTCGTCCAGCTTGCTGTAGATCAGGTCCTCGTCGTCGTACTCGTCGGTGATGTCGCCCACGATCTCCTCGATCACGTCCTCCAGCGTGATGATGCCGCTGGTGCCGCCGTACTCGTCCACCACGATCGCCAGGTGTACCTTCTTGCCTTGGAACTCCTGCAGCAGGTCGTCCAGCTTCTTGTTCTCCGGCACGAAGTAGGGGGTGCGCAGCAGCGTCAGCCAGTCGAACTCGGCCTTGTCCAGGTGCGGCAGCACGTCCTTGATGTGCAGCACGCCGACCACGCGGTCCGCCGTGCCTTCATAGACGGGCATGCGGGAGAAGCCGGTATCGTTGATCTCCTTCAGCAGCTCCTGGAAGGTGAGCTCCTTGTCGAAGGCGGACATCTCCGTGCGGGGCTTCATCACCTGCCGCACCTCGATGTTGCCGAACTTGACGATGCCGCGCAGGATGCGCTGTTCCTCGGCCGTGGTGCTGGCGTCCTTGGTCAGCTCCAGCGCGTGTCCGAGCGTATCCACGCCCACGTTCTGCGCGCCGCGTTTCTTGAAGCGCTTGTCGATGAAGGAGGTGCTGCGGATGAGCGCCTCGTTCACCGGGCTGCAGACGAAGCGCAGGCCGATCAGCAGGCCGCTGGACCACTGCGCCACTTGCATGGGATGCGACGTGGCGTAGACCTTCGGCAATACCTCGCCCAGCAGCAGGATGAGGAAGGTGACGGCCACCACCTGCAGGATGAACACGAGGTAGTCCGGCATGCGGTCGAACTCGAAGAGCCCGGCCATCACGATGGTGGACAGCACGGTGATGCCCACGTTCGCGAAGTTGTTCATCACCAGGATGGTGGCGAGCAGCCGGCGGGGCTTCGCCAGCAGGTCGAGCACGCGGGCGCCGGCGCTGCCGCCGCGTTCCTTCAGGTCGCGCAGCTGCGTGGGGGTGAGGGAGAAGAGCGCCACCTCGCTGGCGGAGGACATCGCCGCCACGCCCAGGAGCACCACGATGGCGAGCATCGCGGCGATGGTGAGCGCATCCACGTGGCCGGCGGCAAGGAGCACCTGCAAAGGCACCATCATGCGGACGTGGAATGGTGTGGTCGGGGTCGGCCGGGCACGGTCAGAAGGGCAGGTCGTCCAGGTCGCTGGGCGGTGCGCTCATCGGGGCGGATGCCGGTGCGGCGCTCGTGGCGGTAGCGGCCTGGCGGTAGCCGCCCTGGTCCGCGCCGCGTTCGCCGCTGGGGCGGTCGAGCACCGTCATGTCATCCGCCTGGATTTCCGTGGTGTAGCGCTGGTTGCCGTCCTTGTCCTGCCATTGCCGGGTGCGGAGCTTGCCTTCCACGTACACCTTGCTGCCCTTCTTCAGGTACTTCTCGGTGATCTCCGCGAGGCCGCGCCACGCCACCACGTTGTGCCATTCGGTCTGTTCCCGGCGCTCGCCGGTCTGGCGGTCCTTGAAGGTCTCGCTGGTGGCTATCCGGAAGTTCGCCACGCTTACGCCGTTCTGCAGATGCCGTATCTCGGGGTCGGCGCCGAGGTTGCCGATCAGGATCACTTTGTTCACGCCCGCCATGGGGAAGAGGAGGTTGAGCGAGCGAAGATAACCCCCGCCGCATGAGCTGATGTCCGATGGCCCGATATGCGGATGCGCGGATCGGAGAGGTCACCCTTCGGCAGGCTCAGGGTGACAGCGATCCGTGTGGCTGGTCGGCCCGATGTGCTTTGCTCCTCCATCTTGATGTCACCCTGAGCCTGCCGAAGGGTGACCGCCTAGGGCTGTCCTCCTTCCAGCCAACGCTCGATCAGCCGGGGGACGGCGTGCTTCGCCGGGTCCATCAGCGCCCAGTCCTTGGGCGGCGTGAAGGACCTCGGAGGGACTACCGTCCAAAAGACCGCGTGGATCACCTGGTGGCTCAGCACGTGCTTCATCGAAGGTGAGCGGGATAGCACCTTCCAGCCACTGCCGTGGGCGTTCGCCAGTTCGTGCTCGAACGCTTTTCCATTGAGGGGTGCCTCGCTTTCCAGCAGTGGTAGTTCGAAAAGCCCCTGCCAGATGCCCTTGCCGGTCCGCTGGCGGAGGTACAGGCTGTCGCCCCGGCGGATGTGCAGGTAATTGAAGAAGCGGTCGCGGGTGCGGGTGGCACCTTGCTTCACCGGCAGCTCCCCGATGCGGCCTTCCTTGAACGCGATGCATTTCGGTTGCAGCGGGCACAGCAGGCAGGCGGGGTTCTTCGGCGTGCATACGGTGGCGCCCAGCTCCATCACCGCCTGGTTGTGGTCGCCGGGATGCGCGGGGTCCAGCAATTCGGTGGCCAGGTCCTTGAACTGCTTGCGCCCGGCGGTGCTGTCGATCGGGGTGGCGATGCCGAAGGCCCGGGCCAATACCCGGTACACGTTGCCGTCCACCACCGCATCGGGCCGGTCGTAGCAGATGCTCGCGATGGCCGCCGCGGTGTAGTCGCCCACCCCCTTCAGCCGCAGCAGCTCCTCGTGGGTGGCCGGGAATCGTCCGTGTTCCTCCACCACCTGCCGGGCGGCGGTGCGGAGGTTCCGTGCGCGGCTGTAGTAGCCCAGGCCCTGCCATTCCTTCAGCACTTCGTCCTCGTGGGCGGCCGCCAGGTCCTGCACGGTGGGCCAGCGTTCCACGAAGCGGAGGTAGTAGGCCAGGCCCTGGTCCACCCGGGTCTGTTGCAGCATCACCTCGCTGAGCCAGATGCGGTATGGATCGCGGGTGGAACGCCAGGGAAGGGGGCGCTTGTGCTCCCGATACCAGGGCACCAATGCGGCACTGAACCACGAACGGCTTGACATACAGGCACAAAGATGCATTGAACGTTTGACCGAATAGCTTATCTTCGCAGCCCCAAAAAAGAAGGAGGGTGCCATGACGAAGGCGGAACTGGTCGGTAACATCAGCAAGCGTACGGGTATCGAACGCAGCATCGTGCTGGTGGCTTTGGAAGCCTTCATGGACGAGGTGAAGAACAGCCTGGAAGCGGGCGAGGACGTGCATCTGCGCGGGTTCGGCAGCTTCTTGGTGAAGCACCGCGCGCAGAAGACCGGCCGCATCCTGGCGAAGAACACCACCATCATCATCCCCGCCCACGACGTGCCGGCCTTCAAGCCCGCCGATGTGTTCGTGGACAAGGTGAAGGCCCGCTCGCAGAAGCCGCAGCAATGATGGGCCTCAAGCGTTCGCAGTGGTCGATGGTCGCAGGCGCAGCCCTTGTGGTGGTGCTGTTGAGCCTCGCCCCGCGCACGCCCAAGGCCGCTACGGACGGGGAGGCCACCTCCGCCCGCGTGAGCGAAGACCCCAACAGCGGCTCCACGCCGCATGCCGCCGATGCCTCAGCATCCATGGCCCGCGATCCGAAGGTGGCGGCCATCCTGGCCGAGCTGAGCAGCGGCGCGCCGCCGATGCAGACCATCCTGAAGCTGCGCGACCTGGCGGAAAAGGAGCCCGGCAACATGGACGCCCAGTACCACCTGGGCCTGTTCAGCTGGCAGACCGGCCAGTACGACAAGGCCATGGCGCGTTTCCGCATCGTGGCCGCCAGGGACCCTCAAGGCTATCCCGATGCCTTCGCCTACCTCGGCCAGGCCTACGCCTCCCTGGACAGCACCGACAAGGCCCTCGCGGCCCTGGAGACCTATAAGACCCTCGTGACGGACACGGCCCTGCGCAACGGCGCGGACCGGCTGATCACGGACCTCAAGAAGAAAGCCAACAATCACTGATCATGCCCTGCGGTAAGAAGCGCAAACGCCACAAGATGGCCACCCACAAACGCAAGAAGCGTCTGCGGAAGAACCGTCACAAGAAGAAGAACCGGTAGGTGAACGCCGGTGGTGGCTTGCGCGTGCTTCGGCACGGCGCAGGCCACGCCGCGATGTGGTCCGTCATGCGACGGACCCGTATGGCAGGATCCACCCCAGCCACGCCTTCCACACCGATCCTTCCGCTTGAGCGTAGACCTCATCATCCGCTCCCAAGGGGGCGAAGTGGCCATCGCGGTAATGCGCGATAAGCTGCTCATGGAGTTGCACCGTGAACGCACGGAGCGCGGCTTCGCCGTTGGCGACATCTACCTGGCCAAGGTCCGCAAGGTGGCGCCCGGCCTCAACGCCGCGTTCGTGGACGTGGGGCACGAGAAGGACGCCTTCCTGCATTACTACGACCTCGGTCCGCAGTACCGCAACAGCTACAAGTTCGCCAAGGGCGCCGTCAGCGGCACCGTCACAAGGTCCACCCTCGAGGACTGGAAGCTGGACCCGGACATCGACAAGGACGGCAAGCTCAGCGAAGTGGTCAGCGCCAGCCAGAGCGTGCTGGTGCAGATCGCGAAGGAGCCGATCAGCACCAAGGGCCCGCGCCTCACGGCGGAGGTGACCCTGGCCGGCCGCTACATGGTGCTGGTACCGTTCATCAACAAGATCAGCATCAGCAGCCGCATCACCGATGAGGTGGAGCGCAAGCGGCTGAAGGAGCTCCTGCACGGCATCAAGCCGAAGAACTTCGGCGTGATCATCCGCACCAACGCGGAGAACAAGAAGGGCGAGGAACTGGAGCTCGACCTCAAGAACCTGATGCAGCGGTGGGACGTGATGTTCCACAACCTGAAGAACGCGCTGCCCCCCAAGCGCGTGCTCGGCGAGATCGATCGCACGAGCGCCGTGCTGCGCGACGTGCTGAACAAGGACTTCACGCACATCCACGTGGACGATGAACTGCTCGCCGAGGAGGTGAAGCAGACCTTGGAGAAGATCGCCCCGGAGAAGAAGGACATCGTGAAGCACTACAAGGGGAAGCTGGACATCTTCGACAACTTCTTCGTCAACAAGCAGATCAAGCAGGCCTTCGGCAAACAGGTGATGCTGCCCAGCGGCGCCTACCTGATCATCGAGAAGACCGAGGCCATGCACGTGGTCGACGTGAACAGCGGCGGCCGCAAGGGCGGCAACCAGGACCAGGAGAAGAACGCGCTGGACACGAACATCGAAGCCGCCCGCGAGATCGCCCGCCTGCTGCGCCTGCGCGACATGGGCGGCATCATCTGCGTGGACTTCATCGACCTCTACGAGCCGGAGAACCGGCGCGCCCTCCACAAGGCGTTCAAGGACGCGATGGAGGACGACAAGGCCAAGCACAACATCCTTCCTCCGAGCAAGTTCGGCGTGATCGAACTGACGCGCCAGCGTGTGCGTCCCGAAACGGAGATCGACACCACCGAAAGCTGCCCCACCTGCGGCGGCACGGGCGAGGTGAGCGCGCCGGTGCTCATCATCGATGAGATCGAGAACGCCCTGAACTACCTGCTCGGCGAAAAGGCCATGAACGGCCTGTCGCTGAAGGTGCATCCCTTTCTGGCGGCCTACTTCACCAAGGGCCTGCCCAGCATCCAGCACAAGTGGTGGTGGCGCTGGAAGAAATGGGTGAAGGTGGTGCCCGAAGGCGCCAGCCAATACCTCGATTTCCACGTGTTCGACGGGGAAGGCAAGGAGATCCCGCTGTAGCTCTTTCCGATTATTTTTCTTTCCGGCATCATGGCTTCGCCAGTTGTCACCTCGGGCGCGGTCGAGGGGAGAACGCGGTAGTTTTCTGGTTGGGCTCTATGTGATATGGAGCGGATGAACATGCTTTCCGAGATCCTACAGAAAGTCCGGCGGTGGTGTGCCGTGCAGGAGCGCTGCCAGCAGGAGGCGCGCGACAAGTTCTACACGTGGGGGCTGCACCGCGAACAGGTGGAGCAGGCGATCGTCCAGCTCATCGGCGAAGGCTTCCTCAACGAGGCGCGCTTCGCGGAGCACTATGCCGTGAGCAAGTTCCGGCAGAAAGGCTGGGGCAAGGCGAAGATCAAGGCGGCGCTGGAGGCAAAGCGCGTGAGCGGACCATGCATCGTGCTCGGCCTGAAGGCGATCGATACGGAAGAGTACGCGATCGGCCTTGATACGGCCGTACGGAAGACGTGGGCGAAATACCGCGCCCATACCGGATTTGAGCGCGTGCAGCGGGTGAAGCGCTACCTGATCGGCAAGGGGTTCGATGCGGATGCCATAAGCACGGCGTTACGTGCGATCGTCACCGATCACTAGGCGGCTTGCTGCCCTCCGGCATGGGGGTACCCCAGAACGGCCGGTTTTCGGGCTTGATGAACGCGGCGGTGAGCCCCACCTGGATCGTTGCGCCGACCGCGCCGTTGATGGCTGCGCCGCCCAGGCCGCCGCTCACCACGCTCAGCGCATCGTTGCGGCGCTTGCGCTTGGTGGCTGCGTCCACCAGCATCAGCACTTCGGCACGGTAGGACCGAAGGAAAGCCGGGTCGTTCTTCAGCGTATCCGGGATGGGCGCCTCCGACCATTCCAGGCAACAGCCGAACAACCGATGCGCGTAAAGGCGGCCCAACGAAGGTGGTGAGAGATCGAGCACCGGCTTTCGCAACCGGCTTTCGCGCCGTCCGTGGAGCGTGAAGTAGAACTGCCCTTTCGGGGTCCGGATCAGAAGGATGTCCGCTATGGGCATGCATGGGCCGTTGTACCAGCACAGCAGGCTGTCCTTGTGGTAGGTGTAGTGGTCCAGGCAGATGGTATCCCCTGTTAACTTGATCACCTCATCGCGATGGCCCGGAGCAACACCCCCATGGCCTCCCATCACCACGCGTGTATCCCGGTCGCCGTTCTCATCGGTGAGGATGCCATGTTCCTCCAGCCGGTCGCGGTAGCAATCCAGCAGCAGCGGATCGTTCCGCCAGCTCTCCGGCATGGGCAGCAGGTCGAACGGCATTCCCGACGCGGCATAGCGTTCTGCGCAGGCATATCCCCGTGCGCAGCTGTCCACACCTTCACCCTTGAGCTTTACTTGCGTGCCGTCCATCGCGGTGAACGTCCACTTCTCGCGGCGGCTCTGGAACAGCAGGATGTCCCTGCATGCCACCTTTCGCGCACCCACTATCCCCAGGCTATCTCCCTTGAAGTAGTACTCTTTCCCGGTCAACGAGTCGCCGCTGGCCAGTAGCACGGAATAGGGGCCTTGGGCGGAGGCGAACAACGCCAGGCCAAGGGATAAGTAAAGGAAGTGGATGCGCATGGTGGTGCCGCGAATATCGCGGGAAGTCCCGGCCCGGCAACGCTCGGGCCTTGCGGCTTACCTTTGCGCCCGCTTTTCCAGCCCAGATATGGTCACGATAGAGAAGGTCGAAGCGCTACAGGAACGCCTGGACGCCCTCAAAGGCTACCTGGACGTGGAGGAGAAGCGCGGCCAGATCCAGGAGGAGGAGAAGTACACCCACGATCCCGAGTTCTGGAACGACCAGAAGAAGGCGCAGGCGGTGATGAAGAAGATCCGCGAACTGAAGCGTTGGGTGGACCTCTATGAAGGCGTGAAGCGGGAGGTGGACGACACCGTGGTGATGTACGACTTCTTCAAGGCGAAGGAGGTGAGCGAGGACGAGCTGGAGGGCCAGTTCAAGAAAGCGGAGCACGTGCTGGAAGAGCTCGAGTTCAAGAACATGCTCAGCGCCGAGGAGGATCCGTTGAGCGCGGTGGTGCAGATCACCGCCGGTGCGGGCGGCACCGAAAGCTGTGACTGGGCCGGCATGCTGCTGCGCATGTACCAGATGTGGGCCAAGAAGAACGGCTACGACACCCGCACGCTGGACTACCAGGACGGTGAAGGCGCCGGCATCAAGCAGGCCACGATGGAGGTGGACGGCGAGTTCGCCTTCGGCATGTTGAAGGGCGAGAACGGTGTGCACCGCCTGGTGCGCATCAGCCCGTTCGACAGCAATGCGCGGCGCCACACGAGCTTCGTCAGCGTGTACGTGTTCCCGCTCGTGGACGAGAGCATCGAGATCGAGATCAACCCGAGCGACATCACGTGGGACACGTTCCGCAGCGGTGGCGCCGGAGGGCAGAACGTGAACAAGGTGGAGACCGGCGTGCGCCTGCGCCACGCGCCAACGGGCATCATCATCGAGAACACCGAGACGCGCAGCCAGCTGGACAACAAGACCAAGGCGCTGCAACTGCTCAAGTCACAGCTCTACGAGATGGAGCTGGAGAAGCGCCGCAGCAAGCGCAGCGAGATCGAGGCGGGTAAGAAGAAGATCGAGTGGGGCAGCCAGATCCGCAACTACGTGCTGCAACCCTACAAGTTGGTGAAGGATGTGCGCACCGAACACGAGACCAGCAGCGTGGACGATGTGCTGAACGGCGAGATCGACGAGTTCCTGAAGGCCTACCTGATGCAACACGGGCAGAGCCAGAAAGTGTGAACAATGGCCAATGATGAATGTCCAATGATCAAGGATCAGGCGTTGGATATTGAGCATTGGGCGTTCACCATTCATCATTCATCATTAGAGAAGCGAAACGCGATGGACTACCGGATCGAGAAAGACACGATGGGCGAGGTGAAAGTGCCCGCCGACAAGTACTGGGGCGCGCAGACCGAGCGCAGCCGCAACAACTTCAAGATTGGCCCGCCGGCCAGCATGCCGCGGGAGATCATCCATGCCTTCGCCTACCTGAAGAAGGCCGCCGCCCTCACCAACCTCGAGCTGGGAAAACTGCCGAAGGAGAAGTGTGACCTCATCGGCCGGGTGTGCGACGAGATCCTCGAAGGCAAGCTCGACGACCAGTTCCCCCTGGTGATCTGGCAGACCGGCAGCGGCACCCAGAGCAACATGAACGTGAACGAGGTGGTGGCCTACCGCGCCCACGTGCTCAACGGCGGCAAGCTCACCGACGAGCAGAAGGTGCTCAACCCCAACGACGACGTCAACAAGAGCCAGAGCAGCAACGATACCTTCCCCACGGCCATGCACATCGCGGCCTACACCGTGGTGATGGACGTGACCCAGCCCGGTGTGAAGAAGCTTCGCGATACGCTGGCGAAGAAGGCCGAGGTCTTCCAGGACATCGTGAAGACCGGCCGCACGCACTTCATGGACGCCACCCCGCTCACGCTGGGGCAGGAGTTCAGCGGCTACGTGCAGCAGCTCGACAACGGCCTCCGCGCCGTGGACAACGCGCTGGCGATGGTGCGTGAGCTGGCGCTGGGTGGCACCGCCGTGGGCACCGGCCTCAACGCGCCCAAGGGCTACAGCGTGCTAGTGGCGAAGAAGATCGCCGAGCTGACCGGCAAGCCTTTCGTGACGGCGCCGAACAAGTTCGAGGCCCTCGCAGCGCACGACGCGATGGTGGAGTTGAGCGGCGCGCTGAAGCGCCTGGCCGTGTCGCTGATGAAGATCGGCAACGACATCCGCATCCTTAGCAGCGGTCCACGCAGTGGTATCGGTGAGATCATCATCCCCGACAACGAGCCCGGCAGCAGCATCATGCCCGGCAAGGTGAACCCTACCCAGCCCGAGGCGCTCACGATGGTATGCGCGCAGGTGATCGGCAACGATGTCGCCGTCAGCGTGGGCGGCATGCAGGGCCATTTCGAGCTGAACGTCTTCAAGCCGCTCATCGCCGCCAACGTGCTGCAGAGCGCCCGCCTGCTGGGCGATGCCTGCGTGAGCTTCACCGAGAAGTGCGCCGAAGGCATCGAGCCGAACAGGCCGGTCATCAAGCGCCACTTGGAGAACTCGCTCATGCTCGTCACCAGCCTGAACACGCACATCGGCTACTACAAGGCGGCCGAGATCGCGAAGAAGGCGCACAAGGAAGGCACCACGCTGAAAGAAGCCGCGTTGGCCTTGGGCTATGTGAGCGCCGAGGATTTCGACAAGTGGGTGGATCCGGCGAAGATGTGTGGGGAGGGCTGAGATAGGTAAGCGTTCACCGGAACATGCGGCCGGGAGGAAGTGGCGGCGGCTCAATGTCGATCCGTCGTACCAAGTATTTCGGATACAGGGCTCGAAGCTTTCTTCCGACGATGCCAAGCAGGGGTCTTCCTTGCTGGTCTGTCTTGCCACAGCGCCCGCCGAACAAGGACGTGCGATAGGGTAGCGTGTTTAGTGGTAGCACGACCTGCGTGGTATCCCCTGTGATGTCCGTTGCGCGAAGCCTCAATTCATATTGCCGGGCACACAAGGGCCTGCATACGATCCGGCTTCCGGACCTCACTTCGCATTGAACGGATGAACGAAGGCAGGAGGAGATGAGTTGCGCATCAATGGCGCTGTACCCATCCTTCAGCTTGAACGTAGTTCGCTTCCTCTTCTTGGGCATGTCGCAGTTGATCCATGCGCCATTGGCGCATCGGAACTCGAAGATCGCATAGGCCTGCCCTCGGATCATCCGGACTTGCAACTTGTTCCCGGCAGGACCACGCATGTTCCATCTTCCGCCCGTGGTATCCGCATACCAGAGCGATGCCCGTTCTCCGTTCCTTCCCACGTCGCACATGTCGATGGGAAAACGGAGCCTGATCGGTCCGTCGAAGCAGATCTCCGAAGGGCAACCCGGCCTTGGTGCCATGCGGAACATGCCACAGGTGGCCAGTATCGATCCATCATCGGCGTTCATGTCCATGCCTTGTTCGGCGACTCGTCAGGCTCATAGACACGGGTGAACGTGATGCACTCCAGAAGAGTACGGGCATCGCATCTGCCGAGCGTCACGGTGGCGCCCCTTCCAAGATCGATCAAGGTGTCCACGGAGCAGGTGTCCCGATTGAGCGTGACGGGAAGTGACGGCTCTTCATCCCAGACGGAGAACCTGATCAAGACCCGCCGGTTCTTTGCCCTGCCCTCTGCGGTTTGGTTGTCGCCCTCCGGGTCTTTGTCGCCCATCGCCTCGGCTGTGATGGCTTCCCTTGCCACCCCTCGTGCGATTAGAAGGTCGGTGACGGCTGTGACCCTGCGCTCGGCCAGTTCGAGGTTGTAGGCCGGGTTGCCTGTCGCATCCGCATATCCGATCAGATGTGCTTGGTCGATATTCAGTATGCTGATCGCGGAAAGCAGGGAGTCGATGCGTGCGATCTGCTCCGGGGCCGGATCCGCATGGTCGCTGGTGAAGAAGATGAGATGATTGACCGTCCGTTGCCCGTGAAGATGGATGGCGGCAACGAACGTGAGCGCTATTGCCATAAGGCGGTTGCTGAGCACGGGTGTCGTGTTCATCGCATCGTCCTTTCGATCCTCTTCCGCGCCTTCTCGATCGCCTCTTCCAGCTTCTTCTCCTTGGGCAGCGCCAGCCTGTACTCGCGCGCCATCATGTTGTTGCCGATGTTGTTGAGCGTATAGTGCGCCACGGCATCGTCATGTTCCGTGCATAGGATCAGGCCAACCGGCGGGTTCTCGCCGTCATGCGCCCAATGTTCGCGCGCGTAGTTCAGATAGAGATTCATCTGCCCGGCATCAGCGTGGGTGAAGCGCCCTACCTTCAGGTCTATCACCACCAGGCAACGCAGCTTCCGATGGAAGAACAGCAGATCGATGCGATACCATTCCTTGCCTACCCTCAACCGGCGCTGTCTTCCCACGAAGGTGAAGTCGCTGCCCAGTTCCAACAGGAAGTGCTCGAGATGCCGGACCAAGGCCTCCTCCAGATCGCTTTCGCTGTATTCGTCCTTCAGATCGAGGAACTCCAGCAGGTACGGTTCGCGGATCAGCGATGAGGGGTCGGGTGCTTCCTCCTTGCCTGCGTTGCGGAGCATACGGTCCTTTCTGCGAGAAGCCCCGGTGCGTTCGTAGAAGCGCGTGGACACCTGCCGGTCCAGTTGGCGCACGCTCCATCCGTTGCGCAGGGCCTCGGTCTCGTAGAACGCCCGCGCCTTCGCATCTTCTACGGTGAGCAGCCGCACGTAGTGCGACCATGGCAATGGGAAACGCTCGGAGAGCGCATGGAGCGCGGCGATGTCGTTGGCAATGCCCACCCGCTCCTGCACCTTGCCGGAAGAAAGTGCAGACACTGTCTGCACTTTTGATCGGGATCGGCCGGTCTTCAATTCCGCAGGCGGTGCCTGCGTTTTTGCGGAAGCTCCCTTTCCGGATCGGTGTTTCCCATGGCCCCTGTCCAATTGTGCAGACACCGTCTGCACAATTTCCGGATAGGCTTGATAGAAGGAGCGCATCAGGAAGAGGTTGCGTTTCCCGAACCCGCGCCCGAAGCGTTCGCCGAGGTCGGTGCTGAGGCGTTCGATCAGTTCCTCACCATATCCGGCCCGGTGGTTGCCGCCCTGTTCATGCTCCACGATGCGCCTGCCGATCTCCCAGTACGTGGCGGTCATCAGCACATTGACGGCACGGGCGCTGGCGTGCCGGGCACCTTCGATGAGGTGCGCCATCCGCCGCAGCACGGCGTTGTACGGTTCTGCCTTCGGCACGGTGGCTTTGCGGGGCGCGGTGACCTTGCGCGTGCTGTTCCGGTGTTCCGTGGGCGGCTTGGGCCGTGCTCCTGGCTTGGGCTTGCTGGTGGGCATGTAAATACGAATATCGGAGTTTCGGCGGCGCTATGGGAGGCGGTGTTCCGTGGGTGGTGCCTGCCAGGACGTGCAGTGAGCGGAGGGACGTGATTTTTCTCGTGATGGACATCACCATCGTGGCCCGCGGACTTTGCGGACTTTTGTAGCCATGGCGTGGAAGGATACCAAGCTCTACAGCGTCCTCAACTTCAAGTGCCCGTATTGCCACGAGGGGAAATTCTTCGTGTCGCACCCGTATGACCTGAAGCACGTGGGCGATCTATTGCCCGAATGCCCCTGTTGCCATCGGCGTTACAGCATCGAGCCCGGCTTTTACTACGGGGCGATGTACGTGTCCTATGCACTGGGCGTGGCCGCCAGCGTTACTACCTGGGTGGCGTGCCTGGTGCTGGCGCCCGACATGTCCATCCTTGCCGAGGTGTTGTTGGTGGCGGCCACCATGGTGTTCGGCGGCCCTCTTTTCTATGCCTTGAGCAAGATCATCTGGGCCAATCTGTTCTTTCCATACCATGGTCCGCCCCAGGAGCCTTCGGCGGAAGACCGAACGCCGCGCTGAGCCTCGCGCGTATTTTGCGCGGGATGTTCAGCGATCCCGTTCTCCAGGCCGAGCTTGAGCGCGTATCCGTGCGGCGCTCGCTGCCCGCCGGTTCAGTGCTGATGCACGTGGGCGATGCCATCACGCACGTGCCCATCATCGAGAAAGGCAGTGTGCGCGTCCTGGCCGAAGATGGCGAGGGCCATGAGCGCTTCCTCTACCACATCATGCAGGGCGAGTCGTGCGCGATGTCGCTCACCTGCTGCGTGTCCAAGCGCATCAGCAGCGTGAAGGCCGTGGTGGAAGAAGATGCGGAACTGCTGATGGTGCCGGCGCGTTATGCGGAGGAATGGATGGCGCATCCGGAATGGCGCCGCTTTGTTTCGGGCTTGCAGGCCCAGCGTTTCCAGGAACTCCTGGAGACCATCGAGGTGATGGCGTTCCGCAAGTTGGACGAGCAGCTTTGGGACTACCTCGTGCGGCGCGCGAACGCCACGGGCACACCGGTGCTGAAGGTGACGCACCAGGACATCGCACAGGAGCTCGGCTCGCCCCGGGAGGTGATCACGCGGCTGCTGAACCAGTTGCAGTCCTTGGGCCGCGTCACGCTTTCGCGTGGTGCCATCGAAGTACACCTGTCCTTGCCGCGTTCCGGCACTTCACAGGAAAGGCTCCAGCGCGGCGCTTAGTTGCTCTGCGCTCACCACGCCGGCTTTGCGCCACACCACCGCGCCGTTCTTGAAGATGACCAGCGTGGGCACGCTGCGCACCCCGTATGCGTTCGCCGCCGAAGGGTTGCGGTCCACGTCGATCTTGATGACCCGTGCGCGATCGCCGATGCGTTGCTTGAACTGCTCCAGGATCGGCTTCATCATCTTGCACGGCCCGCACCATTCGGCGAAGAAGTCGACCACGACGGGCTTCTCTCCGTGGATGAGCTGCTGGAAACCGGAGGTGCTCGGTGTGCTGTTCATTGCAGTTCCTCGTAGATCACTTCAGGCGTATCCGTGGATGCAGCCGACCTGCGCGGTATGCACGCCGTGCCGCAGCATCCCACGTTGAACAGGGCCTGGAGCCCGAAGAAGCAGCCGGCCAGCAAGGCCACCGGCTTGCGCTCCACGGCACCGATGATGAGGAAGAGCGCGGCCAGCGCCACCCGTATCCAGCGTGAGGCCCCCATCGATGCAAGTGCGCGGAGCAGTTTCATTTGCCCAACAATGCGCGTACGGTGGTCCATGCGCCGCCGTTGTAGGCCTCCAGCCCGTGCTGCTCGAGGATGCGCACGGCCATGCCACTGCGGGCACCGCTCCGGCAGCAGGTGATCACCTTCTTCCCCTTGGGTACGCGCTTGATCTCTTCCGCCAGGCGGTCCAGCGGGATGTTGAGGGACCCCTTCACGTGCCCTTCCGCATATTCCCCCTTGGTGCGTACATCCAGGATGGTGGCCCCGTTGCGGGCCAGTTCACCGAGGTCCACCTTGGGACCCATTCCGAAAAGCGTGCGTAGCATGTTCATGTGTGTGCTTCGGTCTTCGTGTTCGGTCAATGGTGCGATGATCATTTCCCTTTGACAGTGCGGATGCCGAAGGGCAGGTACAGCGGGCACACGCGCACCAGGCTGGTGAGGACGAAGATCCCCGCGAGCACCAGCAGCACGATTCCCGCCGCGCCGCTGATGCGGCCGGTGAGGTAGAGGACGGCGATCATCGCCGCGATGATGATGCGGACGATGCGGTCCGCTGTTCCCATGTTCGCTTTCATGACCGTTGTTCGTGTGATGCGAAGTTCCGGCGATACGCGCGCCTGGTCGGTGATGATCCTCACATACGCCAGTAGCTCGGAACGGCTCAGTGCGGCAGACGATCGCGCAGCAGACCGTACACCCAGGTGCCGGCCACGGCGCTCAGGAAGGTGATGATCACCACGCCGAAGCCCGCTCCGATCTGGGCGAAGAGCGGACCGGGACAGGCGCCTGTGATGGCCCAGCCCAGGCCGAAGAGGAGCCCGCCATAGACCTGCCCTTTGTTGAAGGTCTTCTTCGGGATGCGGATCTCCTCGCCGTGGATGGTGCGCGCCTTGGTGCGTTGGATCAGGAGCACGCTGATCAGGCCGACCACCACGGCCGTGCCGATCACGCCGTACATGTGGAAGCTTTCGAACCGGAACATCTCCTGGATCCGGAACCAGCTGACGATCTCGGCCTTCACGAGCACGATGCCGAACAGCATGCCCCAGGCGGTGTACTTCAAGTTGTGCCACCAGGGATGTTGCAGCGCGCTTTCGTTCACGCACATGGCGTCCAGTTCCCGGGCCTGGAGGTCCGCCTGCGCTTCGATGGCGGTCAGCGGTGCGGTGTGGGTGTGCATGCTCATAGCGTCAGAAGATGGGGTAGGATGAACCACGTCATGGCGATGCCGCCGATCATGAACATCACGGTGGCTATGAGGCTGGGCCATTGCAGGCTGCTGAGGCCCATGATGGCATGCCCGCTGGTACAGCCGCCGGCGTAGCGCGTGCCGAAGCCCACCAGAAAGCCGCCGACGACGAAGAAGAGGAGGCCGCGCAGCGTGAACACGTTGCTCCAGCTGAAGATCTCGCTCGGTAGTAGCGCTCCCGTATCAGTGATGCCCTTGGAGGCGAGGTACTCGGTCGTGGGAGCGGCCAATTGGACCGGATGCGGATCGGTCAGGAACGTGGCTGCGAGGAACGCCCCCAGCACGATCCCGCCCACGAAGAAGAGGTTCCACGCCTCCTTCTTCCAGTTATACTTGAAGAACGGGATGTTAGCGGGCAGGCAGGCGGCGCATAGGTGGCGCAGCGAACTGCTGATGCCGAAAGATCTATTGCCGACGAGCAACAGGTAGGGCACGGTGAGGCCGATGAGCATGCCGGCCACGTACCACGGCCAGGGCCGTTGGATGATCTCGATTATGGTGTTCATTGGGGATCAGGTGGGAATGGAACGCCCGGGCCGCACGGACCCGGACGTTCCATCGTGAGGATATTAGTTCCGCAGTGTGCTTGGGCAGACCTCGTCCGTTACCGGCACGTTCGTGTGCTTGATGGCGTTGAAGCCTCCGGCCACGTCGATCACATTGTGGTACCCGCGCGCCTTCAGAAGGCTGGCGGCCACCATGCTGCGGTAGCCTCCCGCGCAATGGATGTAGTTCGGCTCGTCCTTGCTGAAGGCGGAAAGGTGCTCATTGATGTACTGCAGCGAGGCATGCTGCGCGCCTTTCACCCGCGACGCGGCCCATTCCCCATCCTTGCGCACGTCCACCACGTGCAGCGGGGCCTTGGCCATGCGCTCGGCGAACTCGGTGGCCGGGATGCTCTCGATGGTGTCGGCCTCCTTTCCCGCCTGCTTCCACGCGGCGATGCTCCCTTCGAGGTAGCCGAGCACATGGTCATAGCCCACGCGCGCCAGGCGTGTCACCACCTCGTCCTCCATGCCCGCATCCGTTACCAGCAGGAGCGGATGCTTCACGTCAGGCACCATGCTGCCCACCCAGGGAGCGAAGTCGCCCTTGATGCCGACGTTGATGCTGCGCGGCACGAAGCCGTCCTTGAAGGTCTGCGCGCCACGGGTGTCGAGCACGAGCGCTCCTTCGGTTTCCGCCACCAGCTCGAACTGGTCCGGCGTCAGGGGGCGCAGGCCCTTCTCCTTCACGCTGTCCACGCTCGGGATCACGCCCTTGTTCATGGCCACGTTCTGGGGGAAGTAGGCCGGTGGGGGCAGCAGGCCGTCCGTCACTTCCCGGATGAACTGCCCCTTCGTGGGGGCCTTCAGCGCGTAGTTGGTGCGCTTTTGGTTGCCGAGCGTGTCGAAGGTCTCCTTGCTCATGTTCTTGCCGCACGCGCTGCCGGCGCCGTGCGCCGGGTACACGATCACGTCATCGGGCAGGGGGATGATCTTGTTGTGCAGGCTGTCGTAGAGCATCCCCGCCAGGTCTTCCTGCGTGATCGAGCCGGCCTTCTGTGCCAGGTCGGGCCGCCCCACGTCGCCGATGAAGAGCGTGTCGCCCGTATAGAGGCTGTGCGGCCTTCCCGCTTCGTCGATGAGCAGGTAGCACGTGCTCTCCAGGGTGTGCCCGGGCGTGTGCAGCACTTTGATGGTGACCTTGCCCAGCTTGAGCTCTTCGCCGTCCTTGGCGATGTGGGCCGTGAAGGCGGGGTTCGCGTTCGGGCCGTACACGATGGCCGCGCCGGTCTTCTTCGACAGGTCCAGATGGCCGCTCACGAAGTCCGCATGGAAATGCGTTTCGAGCACGTATTTGATGGTCGCGTTGCGCGCCTTGGCCCGCTCGATGTACGGGGCGGTCTCGCGCAGGGGATCGATGATCGCGGCCTCGCCGTCGCTCTCGATGTAGTAGGCGCCTTGTGCCAGGCAGCCGGTGTAGATCTGTTCGATGTTCATGGGGGTCGGTGTTCGGTCGGGAGTGTTGGGGGATCAGGTCATGGCCGACAGCTCGTGGCCGATGATGTACAGGCCCATCACCAGCACGAACCAGCCGAAGGCGGGCCGCAGGCGCTCGCCCGGTATGCGGTCGCTCCAGCGGCCGCCGAGCAGGATGCCCGCACTGGCCACGGCGGTGAAGGCGAGCAGGAAGGGCAGGTCCAGCGCCGATCCGCGCACCAGGTCACCGGTGAAACCGATGAGCGCATTGGCGGCGATGATGAGCAGCGACGTGCCTACGGCGCGATGCATGGGCATGCCCACGAGGAGCACCAGCGCGGGGATGATGAGGAACCCTCCGCCGGCGCCCAGCAGGCCCGTGATCACGCCCGAGCCCACGCCGAGCGGGACCAGCCACATGCGCCGGTCGGCACCGGGCGATCCCGCCGCCGTGCGGCGGCCGCGGATCATGCTCGTGGCGGCGAGCATCATCAATACCGCGAAGAGGATGAGCAAGGCCCAGGACCGCGCGATGGACAGGCCGCCGAAGTGCAGAGGGTCGGGGATTGCGGGCACCAGCCACATCCGGGTGGACAGCACAGTAAGGGTGCTCGGCAGGCCGAAGTAGAGCAGCGCTTGCTTGTCCACTCCTGCACGCCAACTGCGCAGGCCGCCCACGGCGCTCACCACGCCTACGGTGAACAGCGAGTACATGGTGGCGGTGAGCATGTCCAAGCGGAACAGATAGACCAGAATCGGCACGGTGAGGATGGAGCCTCCTCCGCCCATCAGGCCGAGAACGATCCCCATCAACAGGGCCCCGAGGTAGCCGGCGTACACCATCTTCAGAGGTGATCGCAGCATTCCTCCAGATGGCGGATGATCCGCAGGAACTCCGGCCGTTGCAGGCGGTAGTAGCTGAAGCGGCCATCGCGGCGGCAAGCCACCAGGCCCTTGTCGCGCATCAGGGTCAGGTGCTGGCTCAGCACTGCCTGTTCCAGCGCCAAACGCTCCTGGAGGTCGGACACGCAACATTCCCGCTTCTGCCCGAGCACGTCCAGGATGGCCAGGCGCACCGGGTGCGCGGCCACGCGCAGCAGTTCACTGGCGCGGATTCAGTTTGTCCGCGCCCACGCGGGTATCGAGGTTGGCTTCCGCGCTCATCGGGGTACAAATATACACATATAGTTATATTACAATGTGTTGATCGGTGATCTTTGCGCTGGCCCGAGGGGGCAGGTTCAAAGGGCCTTCAACAGGGCTTCACCGAATACGCGCACTTGCCAGGGCCGCATGCCGTTGAGCTTGCCCAACGCGTCGAGGTCGCCGGGCAGGGTGCGCGCGATTTCGCCCAGCACGTGGTTGGGGCTCACCACGCCCGGCCGGAGCTCGTACTGGGCCATCAGCTGGTCGCGTACCTGCTTCAGGCGCTTCAGGCGGTCCTCGTAGTCATCGTCGCGCTCCCATCGCTTCGGACGTGGCACGCGCGGCCAGGCCTCCTTGGGGAGGGCCATGGCTTCTTCCACGGCGCGCATGATCTCCCTGCCGTTGCGCTGTACCACGGTGGCGCCCACGCCCTTGCGGGAGGCGAAGTCGTCGAGGCTGGTGGGCGGGTTGCGGCTCAGTTCCAGCAGCACGTCGTTGCCCAGCACCATGAAGGGCGCGCGGTCGAGCTTTTCCGCCAACGGCTCGCGCCACGCATGGAGGGCGCGCAGCACGGCGAGCTGGCGGGGCTTCAAGGCTTTCGCCCCTTTCATGCGTAGGAAGCCCGGCTCATCGTTCTCCGGGGTTTCGAACGGGATATGCACCAGGTGGGCGAATTCCTCCGCGGCCCATTCCGTGCGGCCCTTCGCCTCCAAACCGTTCGATAGGATGTCGCGCAACGCGATCAGGTACGTGGTGTCCATGGCCGCGTAGGCCAGCATCTCGGCGCTCAGCGGACGCTTGCCCCAATCGGCCTTCTGGAAGCGCTTGTCCACCTTCAGGCCGAAGTATTTGCCCAGCAGTGCGGCGAGCCCGAGCTCGGGCTCGTTCAGGAGCTCAGCGGCGACGAACGTGTCGAAGACCCGCGTCACGCGGGCGTTCCACATCTTCTTCAGCATCCGCAGGTCGAAGTCCGCGTCGTGGATGACCCATTCGATGGCCGGATCGGCCAGGGCCTCCACCAAGGGCGTCATGTCCGTTACGGTGAGCGGGTCCACCAGCCAGGTGGCCGTGCGGGTGCTGAGCTGGATCAGGCAGATGCGCTCGTGGTAATGGTGGAAGCTGCTCGCTTCCGTATCGATGGCCAGCACGGGTTCCCGGCGCAGCTCCGCCATGAGCGTGCTCAGCTCGGCGGTGGAGGTGATGTGCGACCAGGACATGGAAGGCGTGTGCTCCGTAAAGGTCTTGAGCGCTGCCATGCGCCCGGCGGGATCCTGCATCCCACTGTCCACGAAGGGACGTTAGCAGCGGGTGGGACCCAAGGTGGGTGCGAACGGCCCGCCCGTCCCCACGCCGTCCTTGGCCTACCGCAGGAGTGTCACATGCCCGAACCCTTGGAGGAATCGGCCATCGGAGGTCTTGGCCAGGAACTTGTACTGGTAAACACCTTGGGGGACCTCCTCCCCATCGGAGGAGCGTCCGTTCCAGCGGCGGGCCATGTCGTGGGCCTCGAAGGTGATCCGGCCCCAGCGGTCGAAGATCAGCAGTTCGTACCCGGTGATCAGGGTGCCCTCGCCCCCGAAGGTGTCGTTGACCCCATCGCCATCGGGGGTGAAGGAGTTGGGGAAGTACAGCGTGCCCGAGGGAGGCGGGGTGTACACGCTGTCCACCTGCACGCAGCCCTCCGGGGTCACCACCAGAAGGACCACCCAGTGGCCCAGGTAGTCGGTGTACTGGTGGACCACCGTGGGGGCTGTGTCGGTGGTGCCATCCCCCAGGTCCCAGGAGAGGTCCACCCCGGTGGCCGGGACGGTGGTGGCGGCGAACTGCCATTGCACCTCGGTGAGCTGGGTGGCATGGATGGAGGCCCCGGCCGGATAGACCAGCACGTTCACCATCCCTGAGGCGGTGGTACCGCACAGGTCGGTCACGTTCACCTGGGCCTGGATGTCCTGATGCCCGGCGATCCATTCCACCTCGGGGCCACTGCCGATGCCGGGCCACTGGACCACATAGCTGCCGGCCCCGCCGGTAACGGTGACCCACAGGGGCACGGGCTCACCGGGGCAGACGATGGTGTCGTTGGACCATTCCAGGGAGAGGGGATCATGGTCCATCACCACGGCCATCACGGTGGTGTCGGCCCGGTTGCCGCACTCGTCGGTCACCGTCACGGTGAAGGGGGTGTCGTCCTGCACGCTCACTCCCAATGACGGGCCATCCGAGGCTCCGGTGCCGCCCGGGCTCCAAGCGTAGGTGTAGGCCCCACCGCCACCGATCACGGCGAGCACGTTCAGCACGATGTGCAGGCCTGCACAGACGGCGGTGTCCCCCTCGGCGGAGAACACCAGTGGAGGTGTGGGCCCGGTGGTGACCACCACCTGGGCCTGTTGCGACTGGCCGCATTGGTCGCTCACCGTTACGGTGTAGATCTCATGCACGGCGGCAGGCACGTTGATGATGGGGGTGTTGCCCGCCACTTCACCGCTGCTGTTGGACCAAGAGTAGTGGAAGGTACCCAGCCCCCCTGTGACGAAGGCCTCCAGGTCCGCATGCCCCAAACAGGCGATGGCCGTGTCGGGGGTCGTGGTCACCACCAGTGGTGGTGGTGGTGCCTGGGAGACCAGGACCGAGTCCTTGGCCACGATCCCACACCGGTCGGTGACGGCCACCACGTAGTATACCGGAGGTGAGGCCGAGGGCACGGTCAAGGTGCTGTCCGCGCCTTGGACAGCGCCGTTCAGGGTCCAGGCGTAGGTGTAGCCGCCCGCACCAAGGGTGGCCTGCACCTGGAGCTGCGCGGTATCCAGGCAGGGGATAGCGGTATCCGGGGTTACCGTCAGGACCATGGGGTCATAGAGGGGTACGGTCACCCAGGCGCTGTCGGTCACCGGGAGTGTCCAGCAGCTGTCGGTGACGGTGACCCAGAACTGGGTGGTCTGTAGGACGAGCGGGTTGATGCTGGGGGTGGTCTCCCCGGTGCTCCAGCGGTAGATCAGGCCTGCAGGGTCGTTGGAGCCGCCGGAGACCTGCGGGGCCAGGGTGATCCTGCCCGGACAGGTCAGGGCTTGGTCCTCCAGGATCACCTCCAAGGGTGGCCGCTGGTCGATCATATACACGTGTCTGGACCCGGCACAGGTCACGATGTCCACCACCAGGCTCTCCACGCCATCGCTGTCCACGGGAATGGCCAGTGGCAGCACCACCATGCTGTCCAGTTGGTTGAAGTGGACCTTGGTGGGGATGGGCAGGTAGTCCACCCCGGCGGTGGAGGTCCCCGAGGTGGCGATCTCCAGGTCCTCGTCCAGGTAGAAGCCGCCCCAGCGGTGGAAGCGCAGGTAGATGCTGTCGCAGTTGCTCTCGATGAAGACCGTGTCGGTGCCCCGCGCTTCCACGGTGGGGCCCGGCATCACATCCATGGAGAACCGGTTCGTGCTCTTGAAGCTCTCCTTCTCCAGAAAGACCGCGGAGGGGAAGAGGTTATCGTTAACGTTGCCTACGCCCATTTTCATATGGTAGGTTTGTCCGCACTGTACGGCCGCGCTGGCGGTGAGCACCACGGTCATGCCATTGTGCTGGATGTAATAGGGATCGGTGTTATAGGGGGCTTCCAACTGAGGTACCCCGCCCGGCGGCTGTGGAAATGGCCACAGCCCTCCGTTGTAGCGGTAGTAGCGGGCATTGGCTTGCCAGTTCGAGTCGGCAGCGAAGCACGGACCCAAAAGATCGGTGAAATCAGGGCCGTTCGCATTGCTGCCGTCCGTCCTTCCGCTGTTCACCGTATTGATCGCCACCGGCTTCAAGGAACCCGGGATGAAGGCGATGTTCATGGCGTTGTTGGTGAACGGGCCGTTGATGTTGGTGGGGATGCCTGGACCGCTGATGAACCAGCCGAACACATCGTTGTATTGGCTACAGGCCCAGCGTTCGTACTCCTCCGAGCTGAAGACGTACCGGAAACTGACCATGTCCTTGAGCGGCACGAAATCGAACTCCAGGACGGCTTTATTGCCAATATTGCTTCCCCCGCTCACCCGCCAGTTCTCCCACTTCGTCAGGTGGCTCAGGTCAAGGTCAGGCGTGGCGAGGAAGCCCGCTCCCCCCCATCCTCCTCCAAACTGGTGTAATTCATCATTGGGGCCGGGGATATGATACCCCGCCACGTTCGTGCTGAGAAAGATGCCGCTGATTCCAATGCTTGTGTTCGCTCCGTTGAACCGGCCGATCTCACTGGGGCCGGTGCCTACGGAGGGCACGGTACTGCCTGGCGCACCGTTGAAGGTGATGTTGCTTGGGAATATGCCCGTGCCGATAAGCACGCTCTGCACTAAGTAATTGGGTGGCCGGCTCTGGTCGAGGACGATCTGGCCGGACGATACGGTCCCTACCATCGCACAGGCCAAGGCTATTGCGATGTTCAAACGGCTCGGTGGGGACTGGGGCATCATCGCAGGAGTGTCACATGTCCGAAGCCTTGTAGGAAGCGGCCATCGGAGGTCTTGGCCAGGAACTTGTACTGGTAAACACCCTGTGGGACCTCCTCCCCGTCGGAGGAGCGTCCGTTCCATCGGCGGGCCATGTCGTGGGCCTCGAAGGTGATCCGGCCCCAGCGGTCGAAGATCAGCAGTTCGTACCCGGTGATCAGGGTGCCCTCCCCCCCGAAGGTGTCGTTGACCCCATCGCCATCGGGGGTGAAGGAGTTGGGGAAGTACAGCGTGCCCGAGGGAGGCGGGGTGTACACGCTGTCCACCTGCACGCAGCCCTCCGGGGTCACCACCAGGAGGACCACCCAGTGGCCCAGGTAGTCGGTGTACTGGTGGACCACCGTGGGGGCGGTATCGGTGGTGCCATCCCCCAGGTCCCAGGAGAGGTCCACCCCGGTGGCCGGGACGGTGGTGGCGGCGAACTGCCATTGCACCTCGGTGATCGGGGTGGCATGGATGGAGGCCCCGGCCGGATACACCAGTACGTTCACCGCTCCCGAGGCGGTGGTGCCGCACAGGTCGGTCACGTTCACCTGGGCCTGGATGTCCTGATGCCCGGCGGTCCACTCCACCTCGGGGCCACTGCCGATGCCGGGCCATTGCACCACGTAGCCGCCGGCCCCGCCGGTGGGGGTCACCCACAGGGGCACGCGCTCACCCGGGCACACGGTGGTGTCGTTGGACCATTCCAGGGAGAGGGGATCATGGTCCATCACCACGGCCATCACAGTGGTGTCGGCCCGGTTGCCGCATTCGTCGGTCACCGTCACGGTGAAGGGGGTGTCGTCCTGCACGCTCACTCCCAAGGATGGCTCATGGGAAGGGCCGGTACCGCCGGGGCTCCAGGCATAGGTGTAGGCGCCTCCTCCACCGCTGACCGAGAGCACCTGCAATACGATGGGCATGCCGGCACAGATGGCCGTATCGCCCTCGACGGTGAGCACCAGGGGAGGCGTGGGTCCGGTGGTGACCACCACCTGGGCCTGCTCGGACTGGCCGCATTGGTCGCTCACCGTCACGGTGTAGACCTCACGCACGGCGGCGGGCACGTTGATCGTGGGGGTATCGCCCACCACACCACTGCTGTTGGCCCAGTTGTACTGGATGATCTCCTCCACCTCCGGTCACGGTGGCCGTGAGGTCCGCGTTGTCCAGGCAGGCGATGGCCGTATCGGGAGTGGTGGTCACCACCAGTGGAGGCGGCGGGGCCTGGGAGACCAGCACCGAATCCTTGGCCACGATCCCGCAGCGGTCAGTGACGGCTGCCACGTAGTATACCGAAGGGACCGCTGAAGGCACGGTCAAGGTGCTGTCCGTGCCTTGGATAGCGCCGTTCAAGGCCCAGGCATAGGTGTAGCCGCCTGCCCCGAGGGTGGCCTGCACTTGAAGTTCCGCAGAGCTCAGGCAGGGGATGGCCGTGTCCGGGGTCAGGGTCAGGACCATGGGGTCATAGAGGGGTACGGTCACCCAGGCGCTGTCGGTCACTGGGAGTGTCCAGCAGCTGTCGGTGACGGTGACCCAGAACTGGGTGGTCTGTAGGACGAGCGGGTTGATGCTGGGGGTGGTCTCCCCGGTGCTCCAGCGGTAGATCAGGCCTGCAGGGTCGTTGGAGCCGCCGGAGACCTGCGGGGCCAGGGTCGATCCTGCCCGGACAGGTCAGGGCTTGGTCCTCCAGGATCACCTCCAAGGGTGGCCGCTGGTCGATCATATACACGTGTCTGGACCCGGCACAGGTCACGATGTCCACCACCAGGCTCTCCACGCCATCGCTGTCCACGGGAATGGCCAGTGGCAGCACCACCATGCTGTCCAGTTGGTTGAAGTGGACCTTGGTGGGGATGGGCAGGTAGTCCACCCCGGCGGTGGAGGTCCCCGAGGTGGCGATCTCCAGGTCCTCGTCCAGGTAGAAGCCGCCCCAGCGGTGGAAGCGCAGGTATACGCTGTCGCAGTTGCTTTCGATGAAGACCGTGTCGGTGCCCCGCGCTTCCACGGTGGGGCCCGGCATCACATCCATGGAGAACCGGTTCGTGCTCTTGAAGCTCTCCTTCTCCAGAAAGACCGCGGAGGGGTAACCGGCGTCACTAACATTTGCTACGCCCATCTTCATGTGGTAGGTCTCTCCGCACTGCACTGCGGCGCTTGCCGTGAGCACCACGGTCATCCCGTTGTGCTGGATGTAATAGGGGTTGGAGGCATAGGGTTCTTCAGTCTGCACCCCCCCCGAGAACTGCCCACCGTTATACCGATAATACTGCGCGTTGGCCCGCCAGTTCGGGTCGGCATCGTAACACGGACCAAAAAGATCGGTGAAATCAGGCCCGTTCGCATTGCTGGCGTCCAACCTTCCGCTGTTCACCGTATTGATCGACACCGGCTTCAAGGAACCCGGGATGAAGGCGATGTTCATCGCGTTGTTGGTATACGGGCCGTTGATGTTGGTGGGGATGCCCGGACCGCTGATGAACCAGCCGAACACGTCGTTATACTGACTGCAGGCCCAGCGTTCGTACTCCTCCGAGCTGAAGACGTACCGAAAACTGACCATGTCCTTGAGCGGCACGAAATCGAACTCCAGGACCGCCTTGTTATGGATGTTCGCTCCTCCGCTCACCCGCCAGTTCTCCCACTTCGTCAGGTGGCTCAGGTCGAGGTCGGGGCTTGCCGCACTTCCAACCCCTCCACCCCCAGCAACAATGCCCCCGCTGCTCACTTGGAGCTGGTCATTGGGACCCGGGATGTGGGTCTCGCCAATACCCGCGCAGAGGTAGACCCCATTCATGCCGAGGACGCTGTTCATGCCATTGAAGCGGCCGATATCCGCACCAGGATCCAGCGACATCCCCACCATGCTCCCCGGCCTGCCGTTGAAGGTGATGTTGCTCGGGAATATCCCCGTGCCGATCAGCACGTTCTGCACCAAGCCGTTGGGGACCATGGAGTTGTTGAGGACGATCTGGGCGGATGACGTGGTCCCCACTAGCGCGCAGGCCACGGCCAGGGCTTTGCTCAAGCAGCTTGATGAGGATGCCAGCTTCATCGTAGTAAGGTAATATGTCCGGTCCGTTTTTCAAATCGCTGGTCGTCCGGGGTCACCAGGTAGTAGTATGTTCCCTCCGGTACCCCGATGCCACTCCACCCTTGGTCCAGCGATCGCGTGCTGAAGACCACCTGCCCCCAGCGGTTGTAGATCTCCAGCGACCCGGCCACGTCATTGTGGTCCAGCGGAATGAACCGGTCGTTCTCCCCATCGCCGTTCGGACTGAACACGTTGGGCATCTCGATCACTCCGGGGCGCACCATCCGCACCACCGAACGCACCGTATCCACGCAGCCCCCCGCGCTAATCACCACCAGCATCACCGGATAGTTCCCCGGCTCCGCGGGAAAGGTCGCCGTTAATGCCTGCGCGGATGAGCTTGCTGGTTCGGCCGTGCCTAGGTCCCACCACCATGCGACGATGTCACCAACATTTACAGAACCGCTCAAGACCACTGCGGTATGCTCCACGTCCGTTGGGTTGGGCGTGGCCGAGATGGCGCCCACCGGGCCCGGGTGCACCACCACCGCGCCTGGCAGGACGGTGTCCCTCACGCATCCCATGCCGGTGGTGATGCCCAAGGTCACATCGTACGTGCCGGGTGCGGCATAGGTATGCGTGACCGCGCTCCCTGCTGAGGCAGCACCATCACCGAAGGACCAGGTGGATGCCACCGACAGCGGGCCGGTCACGTCCTCGAAGGAAACGGTGAGCGGCGCGCAGCCATTGGCCGGGGTGATGTGCGGCAGCGGGGCGGGAGCATCGGGCACCATTACGTGGGTGCTTCCCATCAGGCATTCGCCATCGTAGGTGCCGGCCATCGTGTAGGTGCCGCTGCCCAGCCCCAGCGCGGAAACGTTCAGGGTCGATCCGGTCTCCCCGGTCAGGGCCACGCCGTTCAGGTACCATTGATGACCGGTGACCCCGGCCGGCGGATCGGCGGTCACCACCACGTTGTTCTCGCATACGTGGCCCATGCTCATCACGGGGATCGATCGCCTGATCGATGGCCGCGGTGAGCTGTAGGTCGTCGAGCAGGAGGTATGGCGTGAAATGCAGGCTGTCCTCCCCGCCCGTAAAGGAAGCGGGAAGTGTGCATCCCGTGCCGAACATCACGGTTCGGATCTCCTGAGCAGGCGTGAAGGTGAAGAATAGCTGGTCCCAATTCCCGTTCGGGTAATAATCCATGGATGCCAGCTGGGTCCAGCCTTCCGGGACCGGGCAACCGAGGGTGTTGACCGGGAAGGGGACGCAATCGCTTCTGCCGAACAAGGCCAAGGGAATGGGGTCCGGATAGAAAGGGCCGAGAGAAGTGGTGCCATCATTGGAACCGACCCGTATGGAGGTGCCGGCCACGTAGAAGGACAGGGTATAGGCTACGCCTGCCTGCAAGGGATTCGGCGGACCCGGATATACGAGGCATGCGCCGACGTACTCCTGCCAGCCGTCCACCATGCGCATGCCCACGAACCCCACTCCATCGGGAGGCGGGGTCGGGAATACGTTCGGATACAGGCCGCATGGGTTGAACAGGTCCGTCGTGGGGATCGTGGCTTGGTGCCAGTATTGTGCACAATCGAACCAAGGTTGCGTATTGGAGAAATTGTATCCGTATGGACAGCAGGGACGCCCCGAGGAAGAGACGATCATGTCCTCGAAGGATGGGTTGGGAATGAACGAGGGTACGCCCGAGATCCGCGTGGAGCAGGGACAATCCGGATCGTTCAGGTCGATCAGGCCATCGCCGTCGTCATCAATACCGTTGTTGCAGATTTCCTGTGCGAAGGAGGCACTGCTCCCAAGGAGTAGCAGGAGAAGGTATGTCCAGCACCGCCGGCCGTTCATCGCACCAAGGTCACATATCCGGGCACCCGGTCCGCGGACGGGTTATCAGGGGTCACCACGTAGTAGTACGTCCCATCCGGCACATCCGAACCGCTCCAGCCCTGTGTCAACGCACGCGTGCTGAAGATCAGCTGGCCCCACCGGTTGTACACTTCCAGTAGGCCGGGGCTCCCGTCATAGTTCAGCGGGATGAAGTGCTCGTTCTTCCCATCCCCGTTCGGGCTGAACACGTTGGGCATCTCGATCACGCCCGGGCGCACCATCCGCACCACCGAGCGCACCGTATCCACGCACCCGCCCGCGCTGGTCACCACCAGCATCACCGGGTAGCTCCCCGGAACAGCCGGGAACGTCGCCGTGACGGATGGATCCGTGGCGTTCGGCGGGGTCGCCGAGCCCAAATCCCACCACCAATTGACGATGTTGCCGGATCCCGAGGCGGAGAGGTCCACTTGTGGATGATCGACGTCCCCGGGGTTCGGTGTGGCCGTGATGGACCCGTTGATGGGCGGGTACACCGTCACCGTCAGCACCGTATCGGCCGTGCAACCGGCAGGATTGCGCACATGCAGGCGGACCGGATAGGTGCCGGGCGTCGTGTAGGTGTGCGAGAAGGCCGTATCGGTGAACGTAGTGTCATGGGGGAACTCACCGGTTGGATCCCCGTGGACGTGGTGTGTGGCGGCCATCCCCGTCAACGTGGTGCCATCCCCCAGGTCCCATTCCATCGTTCCCCCGCCGCCATCGGTGTAGGTGGCCAGCACCGTGACCGGCGCGCAGCCGGAGGGCGGGTGCAGCAACGCCTTGGGCGTGGGCGTGATAGGCGGCGGCACGTAGGTGCTCCCCATCAGGCATTCCCCCTCGAACGTGCTGGCCAGCGTGTACTTGCCCCCTTGCGCCACGCTCATGCTCAAACCGTTCTGCCCGGCGATCGCCACCCCGTCGTGGTACCACTGGTATCCGGTGGCACCCGCAGGGGGCGTGGCATGCACCTCGGCATTCCCCACGCAGAGGGTCCCCGTGGTGGTGGCAGGGCTCACCACTTGGTCCGCCGCGAGGGTCAGCATCAGGTCGTCCACTAGGAAATAGGGCATTGCGAAATAGGTGTCCCCATCCGGGTTCGTGATCGTGATGCCCCCAAAGGAGTCGGGGGAGTCACAGCCACCACCGATCATGATCGAGTGGATGTCCTGCGTAGGCGTGAAGGTGATCGAGACCCGCGTCCACTCCCAGGTAGGCTGCACCATCACCCGCCCCAATTCCGTCCATCCAGGCGTCTGTGCGATGCAGTTGATAGTGCCTACCGGGAACGGCACACAGGCGTTCGAATAGCCGAAGATGGCCAAGGGTAGCTGATCGGTGAAGTAGGACGGATCGGCATGCGACCGAGGCTGGGAATGCGTGCCGTTCACCGCCGCCGTGGAGATCCACAGGGAGATCGTATAGGCGGTGCCTGCGAGCAGCGGATTGGAAGGTTGGGGATAGGTCAGACAGGTGCCCACATACTCGAACCAGCCTTGAATAGCGAAGAATCCTACGCACCCCAGGCCATCTGGTGGCGGCAGGGGCATGCCTGCGGGGGCATAGCCGCACATGTTGAAGTAATCCGACGTGGCCCCCGTGGCCTGGTGCCAGCCTGCCGCACAATCCAGCCAGGGCCATGAGAACATGCTAACGAACCCGTACGGGCAGCACGTTCCGTTCAGCCGGTCCTCGAAGGAATGGTTGCGGATGTAGCTCTGCACGTTGGGAGCCGTCAGCACCGTGGAACACGGACAATCCGGATCGTTGAGGTCGATCAGGCCATCACTGTCGTCATCGATGCCGTTGTTGCAGACCTCTTGGGCGCACAGGTATAGCGGGCAAAACATCAGAACGAGCAACAGTGGGCGGAGCATCGGGGCAGGCAGGATGTGCGGCAATTTAGCCATTTGGCATTTCTGGGACTTGGGGTGTAGAATTTTAGCTACGCGGTCAGGGGACGTCCGGACACCTCTCCGCGTTGCCTGGGAGGTGCGATACTTGGCCCGTTATTTCGCTCGCGCGCTTACACGTATCGATCGCCCCACTCGGCGGTGGCGTCGGTAACGAACTGCTTGATCTTCTGCTCGTCGTGTTGGCGCACCACCAGCAAGGCATCCTTCGTGCTGACGACGATATAGTTCTCGAGGCCCTGCAGCACTACCAGACGGTCGTCCTGCACGTGTACCACGTTGCGCGCGCAATCATACAGGCGCACCTGTTCGCCCACGGTGGCATTGTCCTGTGCGTCGTGCGGCAGGTGCGTGTAGAGGCTGCCCCAGGTGCCGAGGTCGCTCCAGCCGAAATCGCTGGTGACCACGAACACGTTGTCGGCCTTCTCCATCACGCCGTAGTCGATGCTCACGCTGGCGCATTCGGCGTAGGCACCGGCGATGAACGCCGCCTCCTTCGCTGTGCCGTACGCATCATCGCCCTGATCGAAGAGCGCTTCCATGTCCGGCAGGTGCTTCTGGAAGGCCCTGGTGATGCCTCTTCACCGTCCAGATGAAGATGCCGCTGTTCCAGAGGAATTCGCCGCTCTCCAGGAAGCGCAGCGCCGTGTCGTGGTCCGGCTTCTCGGTGAAGGTCCTCACGCGTTTCACCCGCGGGTGCGCGGTGCCGGCCTCGGTGGCGAACTGGATGTAGCCATAACCCGTGTCCGGACGGCTGGGCATGATGCCGAGGGTCACCAGGCAATCGCTGCTGGTGGCCTGGTCCAGGGCGATGCCGATGGTGTTGTGGAACTCGGCCTCCTTCATCACCAGGTGATCGCTCGGGGCCACGATGATGCGGGCCTCGGGATCGCGCTTGGCGATCACGTGGTTCGCATAGGCGATGCATGGCGCGGTGTTGCGGCGCGAGGGTTCCAACAGGATCTGTTCGTCCTTCAGCTGCGGCAGCTGCTCCTTCACGATGGGGGCATACTGCGCGTTGGTCACCACGAGGATGTTCTCCACGGGGCACAGCGGCAGGAAGCGGTCGAAGGTCTGTTGGATCAGGGTACGGCCGAGCCCGAGGAAATCGAGGAACTGTTTCGGGTAGGCGGTGCGGCTCATCGGCCAGAAGCGGCTGCCGATGCCGCCGGCCATGATGACACAATAGGTATGCTTGTTCATTCCAGGGAAGTGGGCGCGGCGCTATGAGGCGCGGCGGGCGGCCTGGTCCAAGTGCACCTCGGCCGTGGGATCGATGAAGTAGATGCGCCGGTCGTTCAGGCAGCGGCACTTGTAGCGTGTGCGCAGGCGCGGGCCTTTCACGAAGATGCGCTGGTTGAAACGGAAGATCGTGTTCTCGCGCAGTTCCTCGAGGAACGGGCGCGGGTCGCGGTCGTACCGGCGGAGCACGCGCATGAGGGCGTGGTCGGTGCAGCTGCTGCTGGGCGCGTCCTCCAGGTGGCGCTCCAGGGTGTTCAGCACGTCCGCGGGGAATATTTCGCGGCTGAGGAAGGGCCGCATCAGGCGGCGGTATTCCAGCTTCCACTCGCGGCCGTGCGGCTGGTGGCGGCGGTACTTCTGGAAGGTGCTGTAGTGCGCGAACTCATGGACCAGCACCACGAGGAAGGCGTACTTGTTCAGCTCCTCGTTCACCGAGATGCGGTGCGGCTGCGTGCGCGTGGCCGTGCGGTAATCGCCGAGTTTCGTTGCGCGCGGCTTGCTTACCCGCACCACCACGGGGTTCCGGCGCAGCCAGCTCACCACCACCGGGTACGCGTTCGCTGGGAGCTGCGCCCGCAAGCGCAGGATGTCAGTTGCCGCTGCCATGTGTATCCGCCGTCACGCGGTCCGTTGGTCCGATCCCACCATCCATCGCGCGCACGTCCTTCGTTGCAGGGGCGGGCACGGCGTTCCACTTGGGGCAGTCGCATTCCTTCCGGTGCTTGCTGCGTGCCGCGCCATAGCGTGGTCCGCTTGCGCAGCTCAGGCACAGCACCAGCACGGCGCAGCCGCCGGCCAGGATGCGGGGAAAGGAGAGCTGGAGGGACATGCCGAAAGCGTGCGGGAGCGGTGGGTATGGGCAAATGTAGCAGGGCGCTCCGGCCGCTGGAAGCCCCTCCGAAAAGAAAGATGGCGGTGGGCCGGAAGGCCTATTTTTGGCGGTCCCCAACCCCCTGATGGCCATTCTTTACCACGTCGGTCGGTACTTCCTGCTCATGGGGGAGGTGTTCTCGAAACCCGAGCGCCTGGCCATCTACTGGAAGCGGGTCGTTGAGGAGGTGGATTTGCTGGGCGTCAAGAGCTTAGGTATCGTTGCGCTGCTTTCCGTCTTCATGGGGGCGGTAATCACGATCCAGACGAAGACGAACATAGATTCGCCCCTGATCCCCCTCTATGTGGTGGGGTTCACGGCCCGGCAGAGCACCATCCTGGAGTTCAGCCCCACCATCATCTCCCTGATCCTGGCCGGGAAGGTGGGGTCCACCATCGCCGCGGAGATCGGGTCCATGCGGGTGCGGGAGCAGATCGATGCCTTGGACATCATGGGGGTGAACTCCGCCGGTTACCTGATCCTGCCCAAGATCATCGCCTGCGTGCTCATCAACCCTTTCCTGATCATCATCAGCATGTTCCTGAGCATTTTCGGCGGCTACCTCGCCGGCACGCTCTCGGGGCTGGTCAGCTCCGCGAACTACGTGGAGGGCATCCAGTTCGATTTCGAGCCCTACCACGTCACCTATGCGCTCATCAAAACGGTGGTGTTCGCCATCGTCATCACCACCGTGTCGGCCTACCAGGGCTATTACACCAGCGGCGGCACGCGCGAGGTGGGCATCAGCAGCACCAAGGCGGTGGTATACAGCGACGTGGTGATCCTGATCACGAACTACCTGCTCACCCAGATGCTGCTGCTATGATCGAGGTGGTGCATCTGAGCAAGCGGTTCGGGAACACGCAAGTGCTCACGGACATCAATGCGAAGTTCGAGCAGGGCAAGGTGAACCAGATCATCGGCAAGAGCGGCAGCGGCAAGAGCGTGCTGGCCAAGTGCATGGTGGGGCTGTTCAGGCCCGAGGAGGGCCAGGTGCTCTACGAAGGGCATTCGTTCCACGACATGGACAAGGAGCAGAAGCGCCAGGTGCGGCAGGAGATCGGCATGCTGTTCCAGAGCAGCGCGCTGTTCGATTCGCTCACCGTGCTGGAGAACGTGTTGTTCCCCCTGCGCATGTTCGGCACCATGGACCAGCAGGCCATGGTGGAGCGGGCGCACCTCTGCCTGAAGCGGGTGAACATCATCGACAAGGACAAGCTCTTCCCCTCGGAGATCAGCGGCGGCATGCAGAAGCGCGTGGGCATCGCCCGCGCCATCGCCATGAACCCGAAGTACCTCTTCGTGGACGAGCCCAACAGCGGGCTGGATCCGCAAACGAGCATCCTCATCGACGAGCTGATCAAGGAGTTGACGGAGGAGTACGGCACCACCACCATCGTGATCACCCACGACATGAACTCGGTGATGGAGACCGGCGACAACATCTTCTTCATCCACCAAGGCAGGCTTTGGTGGAAGGGCACGCGTGACGAGATGCTGGTGAGTGACAACAAGGAGCTCAACGAGTTCATCTTCGCCAGCGGCCTCATGCGCCAGGCGCGCAAGGCGATGAAGGGAGGCTGAGGTCCTGCATCGTGCAGGGCCGAGCCGTAGTGGCACGGCCGGAATGGATGAGGGCCCAACGCATGCCGCCCCGGCCATCGGCCGGGGCGGCATGCTTGTTCCTTCGTCAAGGACCTACTTCACGATCATCATGCGGCGGCTCAGGCGGTCCTCACCGGCGGTGAGGGTGTAGCTGTACACGCCGGCCGCGAGCTTCGTCGCGTCCACGTCATAGGCATGCCGGCCTTGTGCCTGCTGGCCGAGGTCGCGCGACAGCACCACCTTGCCGTCCACGTTGGTAACGGTGATGTTCACCGGGCGGGCGTTGGGCAGTTCGTACTGGATCGTGGTGTTGTCGTTGAAGGGATTGGGTATGTTGGCGCCCAGGATGAGTCCGTTGCTACGCACTTCCGGCACGCCTACCGGCGCATCGGCCAGGTAGAGACGGACCATCGGGGAGCCGGTGATGTAGAACCACTCCGTTCCGTTGTTGCGGTTGATGAACGCGGTGCGCTTGAGCGCCATGCCGCTATTGGCCCAGCGCACCTCGACGCCGCCGGCGTTCACGAGCGCGCCGATCACCGCGCTGTTCCGCACCAGGGCGATGGGTTCGGTGAAGGGGATGAAGGTGAAGTTGTGCTCGCCCGCATCATTGCCCATCCAGGGCCGGTACTGGAACTCGTCGGATACCGCCAGCGGGGGGAAGTTCGTCGTGCCGGCATCCAGCAGTTGCACTGTCACCACGCTTCGCGGATCGGTGTCGCCGCCGAAGGCCACCGCTACGCCATAGGCCACGCTACCGGGGTTCAGCACCTCCGAGATGTTGCCCACCTTGAACGCGCCGAGGCCGTCATCGCCGCCGTTGGAGAAGGACCCTGCCGCGTTGGCATCGATGCCCCACATGTTGTAGAGGGCCTCTTCCACCTGGTCCGTCACGTGCATCCTTGCGCTGCCGGAGTTGTCCGCAGGAAGCTCTTCGGGTTCCTCTGCGCTCAGCGTCACGTCCACGCGCACTTCCCCGGGCTGCGCGGGTGTCCACGTGGTATTGATCACCAGGCTGTCCCTTGCCCCCGCCGCGAGCGAAGCCACCGCGGTGGAGTAGGTGCCCACCAGATCGCCGTCCTTGTACACCTTGGCCTTGGCCATGACGTGCGTTTGCGGCTGGCCGCCGTTGTTGATCACCGCCACGGTGATGTCCAACGGTTGCAACTGCTCCATCGGCACGTAGGTGTACGGGATGTGGTGGGGCACGCCGTTCCCTGCATAGACCACGTCGGCCATGTACACCGCCTGCACCGCCAGGTTGTTCGCGAGGATGGGCGAAACGCAGATGTCGTCCACCGCCACCCCGGTGGCCCACTCGCCAAGGTCGGTCCATTGGAAACGCAGCTTCACGTCCGGCAGGCCGTCGTAGGCGTTCAGGCGTACCACGATGTGCTGCCAGGCGCCTTCGATGCCGGGGATCGACCGGATGTTCTCCCAGGAGATGCCCCCATCGGTGCTGGCCTGCACGTGGGCCGTGTCACCACCGAAGTTCTGGTCCGCATACACGCGGAACGATACCGACATGTCCGTCAGTCCGGTGAAGTCCATTGAAGGCGTCTCCAGCCCCACGTTGTCCATGTCGCAATCGCATGGTGGCCCATCGTCGTTGGCCACGATGAAATGATCGCCGGGCGGTTCATCCGGCACCTGCATGTACGTGCTGCTGCCGCTTTCCGCGTCGGCGATGCGCCAGGCATCCACGAACCGTCCGAGCGGCACGCCCTGGCGGTCCAGGCGTTCCACCTGCGGACCGATGCTCCAGCCGGCGTTGACCAATTCCGCGATGGTGACCGACTCGAAGTCCTCGAAGAGGACGCAGTTGGAACTTGCGCGCGCGGCGCCGCTGTTCGTTTGCGGTATCGGCTTCGCTGCGGGTGGAGCGATGCCTTTGGGAGCTTGCCGGATGGTGCTCAAGGGATGTTGCGCGCAAAGGGCACCGGCCAGCAGGGCTGCTCCGATCAGGGTGTAGGATCTCAGCATGGTGTCGTGGGCTTCAAGGTCCGTGGTCGTGCCAAAACTAGATTCATCCCTACGGAGATAAGGGTTCCAGTGCATCGGCCGATAGGGACGTACGGTGGGGCTGAGGCACCGTTCGGCCCTCTCCGTGCCATTCGGCAACGGTGGCCATCGACGCTGCACCCGGTGCATCCCTGTGCCGCAGCGGTGTTCGTTCACATCAGGCCTGTACGTTCGTGCCCTTTGGTCCAGTCTTGTTGTCCGGTTGGAGTTGGTATGGAAGGTTCTGTTGCCATTTCCGATCCGGACTTCTTCTTGTCTTCTCGAGCGAAGCCGAGAGGGGTATAAGCACGAAAGCCCCCGGCCACTCGGCCGGGGGCTTCCTCTGATGATCGTGGGCGGGCTTACTTGGCCACCACCATGCGGCGGGTCAGATGGTCCCCACCGGCGGTGAGGGTATAGCTGTAGATGCCGGAGGCGAGCCCGGTGGCGTCGATGTCATACGCGTAACGCCCGCTGGCGCGCGTGCCGAGGTCCTGTGACATCACCACTTTGCCGTCCACGTCCCTCACCGTGATGCTCACGTGGCACGCATAGGACAGTTGGTATTGGATGGTCGTGTTGTGGTTGAAGGGGTTCGGCACGTTGCCGCCGAGCGTGAGGCTGTTGTTCACCAAGTCCTCCACGCCCATCGGAACGCTGGCGAGCATGAGGCGCACCATCGGCGTTACCGTGGTGTAGTACCAGGTCATACCTTGGGCCCCGTTGCCGTAAATGAAGGTGGTGTTATCCGGTGAGGTGCCGCTGTTGGCGTAGCGCACGTTGCTGCCGCCCAGGCTGATCAGGCAGGGCATCACCTCGGAGTTCGCATACAGCGGATAGGGTTCGGTGAAGGGGATGTAAGCGAACGTGTGACCACCGGCCTCGTTCTGGTGTTCGGGCAGCACCGTGAAATCATCGGAGCCGATCAGGGATCGAAGTTGGCCGAATTCGCATCCAGCAATTGGGCCTGTACGATCACGTCCGGGTCCGCATCGCCGAAGGCCACTTCCACGCCATAGGCGATGCTGCCGGGGTTCACCACCTCCAGCAGGTTCGCTATCCGGAACAGGTTGACGCCGCCACCGAAGGATTCCGCGGCGTCGTGGTCACGGCCCCACGCGCTATGGAGGCCGGCAGCGGACGGGTTGGTGATGCGTATGTTGCTTTCACCGCTGTTGTCCCCCGTGAAGTCGTCCGTTCGATCGGCCCCGACCGTGACCGAGATCGCGACCTCACCGGCTTCGGCGGGTACGTAGTGCGTGTGGATGACGAGGGTGTCCACTTCTCCACGCGCCAGCGCAGGGAGGGGTGAGCTGGCATAGGTGCCCACTGTGGTGCCATTGAGCGCAACGGTGGCGGTGGCCACCAAGTTGGTCTGCTCTTGGCTGCCGTTGTTGATCACGATCGCCGATACGTCGATGGGCTGGGCCTGTTCCAACGGCACGTAGGTATACTCCAAGTTGTTCACCGTGACGTCGGCCGAGTACACCTGTTGCAGCGTGAGGTTGTTCTCGAGGATCGGCGCCACGCAGATGTCGTCCACGGCTACGCCGGTGGCCCATGCGCCTTCATCCGACCACTTCCAGGCGATCTTCACGTTCGGCTCACCGTCGAACGCGCTGAGATCGACCACGATGTGTTGCAGTGCGCGGGCCATCGGGGCCACGGTATGCACCAGTTCCCATGCTCCGCCACCGTTGCGGCTGGCGAACACCTTCATCTGGCCGCCATCGAACCCTTCATCGCTGAAACCACGAAAGGACAGGGACATGTCCGTGTGGCCGCTGAAGTCGATCGAAGGCGTCACCAGCACGACCGAGTCCATGATGCAGTTGCAGGGCGCGCCATCGTCATTGGCCGCGATGAGGTGATTGCCGGCGGGGCTGTCCGGGATCTTCAGGTAAGTGCTGGAGAGGGCGGCCGCAGTGCCGATGCGCCAGGCCGGTACGAACGTGCCGAGGCCGGCACCGTCGTCCTCGTTCTGCGCCTGTTCCACCTGTTGGGCGGCATTCCAACCTTGGGCGGTCAATTCGCCCAGCGTGGTCATGTTCTCGAAATCCTCCGAGAAGATGCAGGTGCTTCCGTCACGAGCTTCACCGGCGGTATTCGCATGGACGCTCTGAAAATTCGGCCCTGCCGGGATCGCCGTTTTCGGCGCTTGGGGAAGGTGCCGGAGCTGTCCTTGTGCGAAGCTGCCGCCTGCGAGGAGTACCATGCCTGAAAGGGTAAGTATTCTATTCATGGCCGAGGGGTTTGAGGGTTTTCGTATTTGCAAGATAAGGATCGGATGTTCGGCCCTTATGCTTGCGCCAATGGTCGGTGCCGGGTGTTCGAACAGGTAGGAAAAAGAAAGGGCGGGCCGAACGGCCCGCCCTTTCTGGGATCAGATCGATCGTCCGCTTAGCGGACCACCGTCATGCGCTTGGTGATGCGGGCCTGACCAGCGGTCAGCGTGTAGGCGTACACGCCGGCCTTCAGGTCCTGCGTATCCAGTTGGATGCGGTAGGTACCGGCGGCGCGTTGGCCTTCGGTCACCGACTTCACCAGCTTGCCGGTCATATCGTACACGTCCAGGCTCACTTTCGCGCTGGTCTCCAGCGAGTAGGGAATCAAGGTCGTGCTGTTCGCCGGGTTCGGGAAGTTCTGGCCGAGGCCGGCACCGTTATGCACGTCGTTCTCGGCGATGCCAACGGTGGCGTTGAAGTTCATGCGCACCATCGGCGTGGAGGTGATGAAGTACCACTTGGCCGTGGGATCCTGTGAGGGGGAGACGCCATAGAAGAACGAGGAACGTTCCGGGCTCTCGCCGCTGGAGCACACGCGTACCGTGGTCCCGCCCAAGTGCTTCATGCCAACGAAGTAGTCGCCGCCGGCGCTCAGTTGCAGCGGGTCCGTCAGGATCAGGTGGATCATGTTGTGGCCGCCGTTCGCGGTGGTGTCAGCGGATACTACGTAGTATTCGTCCGTCACGGCCATCAGACCGTTCTCCAGATCACTCGCGTCACGCACCTCGCCGGTGATGACCGAACCTGCTTCAGCGCCGGCGGCGATGGCGATGTCAATGGCGTACAGCGTCACATCGTGCTGGATGTGGAACATGTTGCCCATCGTGTAGGCGAGGGGGTTGTCGTTATCGTCGAGGACGCCGAGGCTGCCGTCGCGGGCATTGTCGTCGCGGGCATATACGTCCGCGCTCACCATCACCTGACTGGAATCCGCATTATCGGCCGGGTACAGGTCCGTAGCATCGGCGGTTACCGAGTAGCTGATCTTGTAGGTGTCGATGGCCGAGGGTGGCGTGAAGGGCGGGTTGGTGAATATCGTGACAGAGTCCAGCGGAGCCACCGTGCCTGCGTTGACATTGCTGCTGTACACCGAGGTGCCGCTGCTGTTCACCACGTTGAAGTGCGCGGTCACATTGGTCTCGTCGTTCATGCCGTTGTTGAAAATCTGGATGTTCAACGGCAGGGCCTTGAGCTGGCTTTGCGGAATGATCGTGTAGTCCAGCGAGTCGTAGGAGCCCGCGGTGGCCGCGTTCCAGTTCCAGCTGCCGGCGTCCGTGATGACCACGTCATGCTCGGGGCTCTCCTCGATCTTCACGTCATCGATTTGCCAGTGGTAGGCGGAGGTCCCGGCCGCGGGGTCGTGGTAGAAGCGGATCATCACCGAGCTCGGGTTGGCCGCGATGGCCGCACCGATGTTGATGCTCTTTGGTCATCGTACCGTTGTCCACGTTGGCGCCGATGTTCCCGGCGCAGGAGTAGGAGAACGGCCACGTGGCACCGCCGTCCGTGCTCACTTCCAGGAACTGGGGAGCATCCTGGCAGCAGTAGCGGAAGCGCTGCTGGAAGGTGACCTGCACGTACGGGTGTTCGTGGAGGTCGATCTCAGGTGATACCAGGGCGGCGTCCCAGTTCACGAGCTGGGCCTCCGGTTTGAACGTCGGGTGCTCGGGGTTCGACCAGTTCGAGTTGGCGCTGTCCGAGTTCAGGATCGATCCACCCGTTCAGGTAGGTGTCGGAGTGGATCTTCTCCGTGGTATCGCTGTATGTGCCATGCGGACCGGTGAACGTTTGTTTCCACAGGTTGCCGTTGAGCTCGCTCGTCGTCCAAGGGCCTACGCCGTTGTTGCCATCCAGGCCGTTCGCGAAGTCCTCGCTGAAGATCACCTCACGCGCGCCGGACGCGGCCACCGTGCGGCGGGGCGCCTCAGAACGGTCCTTGTGCAGGCGGGTCAGCAGTGCGGGCTGCTGCGCCGCCAGGCTGCCCGCGATCAGCGACAGGCCGGCCAGAGTGTACAGTCTGTTCATTTTGTGTTGGATTGTCTTTTGAAGGTCCCTCCTTTGGGAGAGGGAGGGAACAAAACTAATCATCCTCTTCGTCCATCCGTCCCTCCGCGATCCCTTATCCTGGATGGGTTTCCAACAGAAAGGGTGGCTTCGGGGCCACCCTCCTGTGTGCAATTCTATACAGGTCCGAGCCGTCTTGTCCGCAGGGTCAAGCGGGTTGCGTTTCGTAGGCTTCCATTGGCGGACAGGTACATACCAGGTTGCGGTCGCCATAGGCATTGTCCACGCGGCTTACCGTGGGCCAGTATTTCCAGTCCCGCAGGCCCTGCACGGCGAAGGCCGCCTTTTCCCGCGGATAAGCGTGCGCCCAGGTATCGGCGGTGACCTCCGCGCAGGTGTGCGGGGCCATCTTCAGCACGTTGTCCACTTTGTCGGCCTTGCCGCTCTCGATCTCGGCGATCTCCCGGCGGATGGCCACCATGGCCTCGATGAAGCGGTCCAGTTCGGCCTTGCTCTCGCTTTCGGTGGGCTCCACCATCAGCGTTCCAGCCACCGGGAAGCTCACCGTGGGCGCATGGAACCCATAGTCCATCAGGCGTTTGGCGATGTCCTCCACCTCCACGCCGGCCGTGCGCTTGAACTCCCGGCAATCCAGGATCATCTCGTGCGCCACCATGCCCTCATCGCCCACGTAGAGGATGGGGTAGTGGCCGTCCAACTTCGCCCGCAGGTAGTTGGCATTGAGGATGGCCGTGGTGGTGGCCGCCTTCAGCCCTTCGCCGCCGAGCATCTTGATGTACCCGTAGCTGATCAGCAAAATGAGGGCGCTGCCCCAGGGTGCGCTGCTTACCGCATGCACGGCCTGCCCGCCGCCCGTGCGCACCAGCGCATGGCCGGGCAGGAAGGGCTTCAGCTTGTCGTTCACGCAGATGGGGCCCATGCCGGGGCCGCCGCCGCCGTGCGGGATCGCAAAGGTCTTGTGCAGGTTCAGGTGGCACACGTCGGCCCCGATCTCGCCGGGTGAGGTGAGGCCTACCTGGGCGTTCATGTTGGCGCCGTCCATGTATACCAGTCCACCGTTCGCATGCACGATGCCGGTGATCTCCTTGATGGCGGCCTCGTACACGCCGTGGGTGCTCGGGTAGGTCACCATCAGGCAGCTCAGGCGGTCCTTGTACTGCTCGGCCTTGGCCTTCAGGTCGGCCACGTCCACGTGGCCCTCTTCATCGGCCTTCACCACCACTACGTCCATGCCCGCCATCACGGCGCTGGCCGGGTTGGTGCCGTGCGCGCTGGAGGGGATGAGCGCGATGGTGCGGTGCTTGTCGCCGCGTGCTTCATGGTAGGCGCGGATCACCAGCAGGCCCGCGTATTCACCCTGCGCGCCGCTGTTGGGTTGCAGGCTTACGCCGGTGAAGCCGGTGCATTCGGCCAGGGCGGCGCTCAGCTCCTTGAACACCTGCTGATAGCCAGCGGCTTGTTCCACCGGGGCGAAGGGGTGCAGCCCAGCCCATTCCGGCCAGGAGAGCGGCAGCAGCGTGCTGGCCGCGTTCAGCTTCATGGTGCAGCGACCCAGCGGGATCATGCCGTGCACGAGCGAGAAATCCTTGTTCTCGAGCCGTTTCAGGTAGCGCATCAGCTCGGTCTCCGTGCGGTGCGCGTGGAAGACCGGGTGCGTGAGGAACGTGGAACTGCGGCGCAGGCCGGCCGGTACGTGCAGGCTGGTGCCGTTGGCGCTGGTGATGGGTGACGTGGTCTTGCCCGCGGCTTCGGCCAGCGCGGCCACCACGTCGTCCACGTCCTGCGGGCGCACGGTCTCGTCGAACGCGATGCTCACCATGCCTTCCGCGTAGCGCAGGTTGATGGAACGCGTCTCCGTGGCGGTGCGGAGCTTGTCCGCGGTGACATCGGCGGGCAGCGCGAGCGTGATCGTATCGAACCACGTGTCGTTCACCACGCGGTACCCCAGTGCCTTCGCGGCTTCGGCGAGGCGGCCGGTGAGGCCGTGCGTGCGCTGCGCGATGCGCTGGAGCCCTTCCGGGCCGTGGTAGATGGCATAGCTGCCGGCCATCACGGCGAGGAGGGCCTGCGCCGTGCAGATGTTGCTGGTAGCCTTGTCGCGGCGGATGTGCTGTTCGCGCGTCTGCAACGCCATGCGCAGTCCGCGCTCACCACGGCGGTCCTGGCTCACGCCGATGATGCGGCCGGGGATCAGGCGCTTGAACTCCTCCGTGCAGGCGAAGAACGCCGCGTGCGGCCCGCCGTAGCCCAGGGGCACGCCGAAGCGCTGGCTGTTGCCCACGCATGCGTCCACGCCCCACTCGCCCGGCGGCGTCAGCAACACCAGCGCGAGCAGGTCGGCGCATACGGCCACCTTCACGCCGGCCGCCCGGGCCTTCGCCACGGCTTCCTTGTAGTCGTTCACCGCGCCGGTGGCGGTGGGGAATTGCAACACCATGCCGAAGAAGGAACCGTCCACTGCGTCGGTGAGCGCGTCGCCTTCCACCAGCTCGATGCCCAGGGGGGTGGCGCGGGTGCGCAACACGTCCTTGTTCTGCGGATACAGGCCGCGGTCCACGAAGAACTTGTGCGCGCCCATCTGCTCCTTGGTGCGCGCGTGGTGGAACATGTGCATGGCCTCGGCCGCCGCGGTGGCCTCGTCCAGCAGCGACGCATTGGCGATGGGCAGGCCGGTGAGGTCGCTCACCATGGTCTGGAAATTCAGCAACGCCTCCAGCCGGCCCTGGCTGATCTCCGCCTGGTACGGCGTGTAGGCCGTGTACCAACCGGGGTTCTCGAAGATGTTGCGCTGGATTGGCGGCGGGGTGATGGTGCCGCTGAACCCCAGGCCGATGTAGCTGCGGAAGGTCTTGTTCTTGGCGCCGATGGCGCGCATGTTGTCCAGGTGGTCGCGCTCGGTGAGAGCTGCGCCCAGGCCCAGGGGCTTCGCGCTGCGGATGCCCTTCGGTACGGTACGGTCGATGAGCGCGTCGATGGAGGGAACACCGATGGCCTTCAGCATGGCGGTGGTCTCCGCGGCGTCGGGGCCGTTGTGGCGTTCTTGATAGGTCACGTGGTCCATGGTCGGGTAGGCTCGGAAAACGAGCGTGCGAAGATAGATGCCTGGGGGAACGGGGCTTTTGCGGGTGGCCCTATGGCCTTGGTCCGCTTCCCATGTGCTCATGTGTCCATGGCGGGTTTTGCTCATCTTCGTCCCCGTGCCGTCCTCCATGTGCCGCCTGCTCGTGCCGTTCCTGTTGTTCGCGTTGGTCGCGAACGTGCTGCCGGCGCAGGACCGGATCAACCTGATGAACGGCCAGGTCCTGGAAGGGCGGGTGATCGGGCAGAGCAGCCTGGAGATCCGCTACCAGGTGCCCAAGGGGGCGCGCCTGCTCGAACGCACGGAGCCGACCGAGAGCGTGTTCAGCGTGGTGGACAGCCTGGGCCGTGAGAAGGTCTGGTATTTCATGGACACGGTGTTCGACAACGATTACACCGTGCCCGAGATGCGCCGTTTCCTGGCCGGTGAACGCGATGCGCGGAACGGCTACCGGCCCATTGGCCCGATGCTCGGCGGGTTCGTGCTCGGTGCCGGCCTGGTGATGGCGCTGGACCTGGAGATGAACAGCCTGCTGATCCCGCCCGTGTATGCCGGCATCATGGCCTGGCCCCGGGTGAACGTGACGCGCGGATCGATCTCCGACCCCGGCATGGAGGGTGATCCCGTGTACGCCACAGGATACAGCGCCGCGGCGCGCCCGAAGCGGGTGGTGCGCAGCCTGCTGTCCTCCGCCGCGGGCGTGCTGGTGGGCCTGGGCGTGCGGCAGTTGATCATCGATCCGGCGCAGCGGAAATAGGCCATGACCGGCTCGTTGCAGCATCCGGTGTTGCGGTGGTTGCTCTACGGGCACATCTGGCTCGCGTGCGCCGTGGCCGCACAGATCGCGTGGACCGACCTGTTCCTGCTGGATGCGCCCCTGCTCTGGCGGTATGCGCTGGCGGCCGCCTTGGGCACCTTCGCCGGCTACGGCACCATGCGGCTCGCGCGGTCGCGCGGACCGGAGCATGCGCGGTACCCGAACCTCGTGTGGTACCACACGAACCGATCGTTGCTCACGGCCTTGGTGGCGGTGGCCACGGTGGCCGCTTGCGTGCTGCTGTGGCCGGTATGGCCGCTCGCCTGGCGCTGGCTGCTGCCGGCCATGCTGTTCGCCTTCTTCTACGTCACTCCCTTCACCGCGCGGAACGGACGGGGCATCGGGCTGCGTTCCATCCCGTTGGTGAAGGCCCTGCTCATCTCGATCATCTGGGTGGTGATTACCGTGGCCGTGCCGATGCGGCTGGACCACATGGAGCACCCCACGTTCACCGTGGTGGCCTATGCATGCATGCGCCTGCCGCTCGTGCTCGCGCTCTGCATCCTCTTCGACGTGCGCGACCTCGATACCGATGAGCCCGCCCTGCGCACGTGGCCGCAGGTGCTCGGCCTGCGCGGCGCGAAGGTGGTCGCCATGCTGCTGCTGCTGATCTCGCTCGCGTTCGAGACGTTCTTCCTCCGTGGATCGGAGCGGTATGCCGCCGCCTGGCTCCTGCTGCCCGGCTACCTCTTCGCGCTGGGGCTCGTTCTCCGGGCGCGCCCGGAGCGCGACCCCGTGTACTATGCGCTGTTCGTGGACGGCGTGCTGGTGCTGCTGCCCCTGCTGGTGGGGCTGGGCCTGTTGCTCTGAGGGCCGCTACTTTCGTCCCCCACATGGCCACTCTTTCCGCCACCGCGCCGCTTACCCTTGACGACGCCCGCCGCCTGGATGAACAGGACCCGCTCCGCGGCTTCCGCGAGCAGTTCCTCTTCCCGCAGCATGAAGGCCGTCCGGTGATCTACTTCACCGGCAATTCGCTCGGCCTGCAGCCCAAGGCCGCCGCCGCCGCGTTGCAACAGGAATTGGATGACTGGGCCCGCTTCGGCGTGGAGGGCCATTTCCAGGCCAGGCGTCCGTGGTATCCGTACCACGAGTTCTTCAGCGAAAGCCTCGCGCGCCTCGTCGGCGCGAAGCCCTCGGAAGTGGTGGCGATGAACGGCCTTACCACGAACCTGCACCTGCTGATGGTGAGCTTCTACCGCCCGCAAGGCAGGCGCGTGAAGATCCTCTGCGAGCAGCGGCCCTTCCCCAGCGACACGTATGCCATGGCCTCGCAGATCGCCTTCCACGGCATCGATCCGGCCACGGCGCTGGTGGAGATGCGGCCGCGCGAAGGCGAGCACACGCTTCGCACGGCGGACATCGAAGCGCGCATCGCGGAGCTGGGTGATGAGCTGGCGCTGGTGCTCTTCGGCGGCGTGAACTTCCTCACGGGGCAAGCCTTCGACATGCAGGCCATCACGGCGGCCGGGCACCAAGCGGGCACCGTCGTGGGCTTCGACCTCGCGCATGCCGCCGGGAACCTGCTGATGGACCTCCACGGCTGGAACGTGGATTTCGCCTGCTGGTGCAGCTACAAGTACCTCAACAGCGGTCCCGGCAGCGTGGCCGGTGCCTTCGTGCATGAACGGCACCACCGCGCGGCGTTGCCGCGGTTCGCGGGCTGGTGGGGCCATGACAAGGACGAGCGCTTCCGCATGGAACCCGTGTTCAAACCGATGGCCTCCGCGGAAGCCTGGCAGTTGAGCAATGCACCCGTCCTCAGCATGGCGGTGCACCGGGCGGCCCTCGACCTTTTCGATCGCGCCGGCATGTCCGCGCTGCGCGCGAAGAGCGAGCAGTTGACCGCTTGTCTGGAACAGGTGGTGGACCACGTGGCGCAGGCGAGCGGCGCACGCCTGGAGATCATTACGCCGCGCGATCCGGCGCAGCGCGGATGCCAGTTGAGCATCCTCGCGCACGGCCTGGGCAAAGGGCTCTTCGAGCAATTGACGGCGAACGGCGTGGTGGTGGATTGGCGCGAACCCAACGTGATGCGCATGGCCCCGGCGCCGTTGTACAATTCCTTCACGGACGTGTTCCGCTTCGGCGAAGTGCTGCGGACCTGCCTGGGGTGATGCGCGTGGGCATGGATGTGTTGAAGGGCTCGGTGGTCGTATGGTTCGAACGATCGACAGCGGGCGGCCGCGTGAGGGAGCACTAATTTGACCTGACATGAAGAACATCACGATCGTGGGCGGTGGATTGGTGGGCAGTCTGCTCGCCGTGTTCCTGGCCAAGCGTGGCCATCGGGTGAACGTGTACGAACGGCGCCCCGACCCGCGGCGCACGGACGTGTATGCAGGCCGGTCGATCAACCTCGTGGTGAGCCACCGCGGATGGACCGCCCTGCGCGCGGCAGGCGTGGAGGAAAGCGTCAAGGAGATCACGGTGCCCGTGTACGCCCGCATGACGCACGACCGCGAAGGCCGCACCGCGCAGCTGCCGTACAGCATCGATCGGCGCGCCATCTATTCCGTGAGCCGAGGGGAGCTCAACTGCCGCCTGTTGAGCGAAGCGGAGAAGTTCCCCAACGTCACGCTGCACTTCGGCCACCGTTGCGTGGACGTGGACCTGGATACCGCCACCTGCGTGTTCAAGCCGGATGGAGCGGAGCCGCTGACGGTGAACGCCGACCTCGTGTTCGGCAGCGACGGCGCGTTCAGCGCGGTACGCTCCAAGATGATGCTCGGCCGCTTCACCTACAGCCAGGAATACATCGAGCACGACTACAAGGAGATCGTCGATCCCCGCGAACCCGGACGGCACGCCCAAGCTCGATCCGCAGTGCCTACACATCTGGCCGCGCCGCTGGTTCATGCTCATGGGACTGGCCAACCAGGACGGCGGGTTCACCGGCACGCTCTTCATGCCCAATACCGCCACCGCGAACGCACCCGGCTTCGATCGCTTGAACGGAGAGGCGGAGGTGCGGGCGTTCTTCGCCGAACAGTTCCCCGATGTGGTGCCGTTGGTGCCCGACCTCGTGCAGCAATACCAGCGCAACCCGCAAAGCTCCCTCGTGATCATCCGCTGCGATCCGTGGGTACATCGGGACAAGGTGGCGTTGATCGGCGATGCGGCCCATGCGATCGTGCCCTTCTACGGCGAAGGCATGAACGCCGGGCTTGAGGATTGCCGGGTGTTCGCGGAGCTTCTGGACGAGGTCGGTGAGGATGATCTTGGGCAGGTGCTGCACCGGTACCACGCCGCGCGCAAACCGAACGGCGATGCCATTGCGGAACTGAGCCTGCGCAACTTCATCGAGATGCGCGACCTCGTGGCCGATCCGCGCTTCATCCTGCGCAAGAAGATCGAAGGCCGCTTGCAGGCGAAGCATCCGGACCGCTGGCTGCCGCTCTACAGCCAGGTGAAGTTCAGCGACATCGCCTACCAGGATGCGCTGCGCGAAGGCTTGCGCCACGACCGCATCATGGAAGAGGTGCTCGCATTTCCCGACGTGGAGGCTAAATGGGAGAGCGAGGAGGTGGAACGAAGGGCGCTGGACCTGCTGGCCTCGTCCTCGCGCTAATCCCTTCTGCATGCCCCTTCTCCTGCTGCTCATCGTTTATACCATCGGGCTCACCGCGTTCAATGCCGGGGTCCTGGTCTTCCTGTCCACCACGCTGGTGCGTCGGCCCATGTACTGGTGGGCGCGGGTCGGCATCGCTTTGCTGGCGTTCATCGGCTTCTGCTTCGCACAATGGGCCTTTCTTGAGCATGTAGCGGAGGACCCCCATGGCCCTTGGGGGAAGATCGTGATAATCGGGCTGTTGGTGTTCCACGTCTTGTCGTTGCCGGTGATCGGATGGACGATCGCCTGGTTGAACAAGCGGAAGGTCACCGGCCTCAAAGCGGCCCTCCGGCTGTTCGCTCTGGTGGGCGCGGCGACCGGCTTCGCATTGACATTAGCGACCGTGATCTACACGCTGTTCGCCTACAACGCGGTCCTATCCTACCAGGACCTCACGGTCGCTCCCTGAGCAACGCCAGCATACCGATCACTGAACGATCACGCACGCGGTGCGTGCTCCGGTAGCATCGCTCAAGCGCAGGAAATAGGCGCCGGCCGGAAGGCCTTGCGGCAGCGACAGCGTACCGTACTGCCGCCCCTGACCATGCACACCGTCCATCACCGGTGCGGCCACTAGCTGGCCCACGGTGTTCAGCAGTTCCATGCGCACCGGGTCGGCCGTGCGTTGCGTATAGCTCACCAGCACCACGTCATGCGCGGGGTTGGGGAACACGCTGACGTTATCCATCGCCGCGGCGCGCTCGGCCACATCCACGCTGCCTTCCGAGAGGTAGCGCGCGATGGCCACTTGATCGTGCCCGTCCACGCGGGCATGTCCGGCCAGGATCGATCTTGCCGTCCGCCTGCACGCCGATGGCGCGCGCTTCGGCCCAGCCGCCCACGGGGGTGATCACCTGGCCGCCGGTGCCGAAGAGGTCATCGTTGCCGCAGTCCGATCGCAGGCGCATCAGGCAGAAGGCCTTCGCCCCGCTGCCCACGATGACGCTGCCCGCCAGCAGCGGATGGCCCAACAGGTCCACCGCCACCGCATAGCCGGTGCTGTTGCGCGGCCCTTCGTCCACGAACCAGACCTCGTTGCTGATCTCGGGCACGCCATCGCTGTCACAGCGCTGATAGGCCATCACGCTGCCGCCCGCATCGGTCTCCCCGATCAGGAGGTAGTGGCCATCGTCCTGGCGCGCGATGCCACGGCTGCGGCTCGGGCCGCCCCACGAGAAGGGGCCTGAAGCGAAGGAAGTGGCGCTGCCGTCCTTGTGCAGGCGCAGCTTATAGGCACGCTGGCCCTGGAAGCCCGGCACATCGCAATCCCCTGCGGCCACGATGTCGCCATCAGGGGTCACCACCAAGGCGTTGATGGATTCGCGGAAATAGCCCGGCCCGATCATCCCCTGGCCGCTGCACGAGATGCCGTGCTCGCCGAAGTCGTCGTTCACCGTGCCATTGGCGTTGTAGCGCACCACGAGCGCCTGCTGATCGCCCCCGATCCGCTCGGCGGAGCCGCCCACCACGAAGCCGCCATCGGAAGTGCCTACGATGGCATGCCCGGTGGCCTTCCGGCCTGCATCCAGCACCGTGTGTATGATGCCGGTGCCATCGCCCAGGTCCGTGTCCAACAGGCCGTCCGCCTTCACGACGGCCACGGTGATCCAACTCGTGTTGTTCCAGAACTCCGCGCTCGTGCCCGCCACCAGGACGCGGTCATCACCGGCCATGGTCACGGCGGAGGCCTCATCGTCCATGCCGCTCACGTCCAGCAGCAGGAAACCGGTGCCGTTGAAGTCCAGGTCCGGCATGCCGGTGCTGAGGAAGCGGGCCAGGCAGAACTGCGGGCTGCCCGCCACGATGGCGGTGCCGCATACGTACATCGCTCCGTCGGGGGCGATGGCCAGCCCGGATGCCTTGAAGGAATCGGTGCCCGGAAGCTCCAGGGTGGTGATGCCGTTCGTGCCGAACTCGTTGTCCAATTGCCCGGCCTGTGCGACGGAGCGGAGCGCAAGCATGCAGAGCAGCAAGGAACACGTCGACCGGAACAAGATGGTCATGGCGGATGCGGAAGGACCGGTCGAAAGTTAGCCGTTACGGGTGCTGCACAGCGGATCGTGGACACTTAATCGATATAACAGCCCGTTGTTGAAGGAGCCTCGGGCAATTTCGCGCATGCTCCGCCCCCTCTTCCTATTCCTTGTCCTCCTGCTCGGAGGAGCGCTACGGGCCCAAGGGCTGTACGACCGCAAGCACCCGGAGATCTTCCCTACGGACGGGAAGATGCGCCGCGATGGGTTCTACTTCGCCCCCGGCCTGACCTGGACATTGGCCAACGGCAAGGGCGAACGGGAGCTTTTCCAGGCCGGTGATTCCAGCTACAAGGCCACCTTCGATCCGAAAGGTGCGCTGGGCCTCTACCTGGAGGCCGGCTGGTTCCGCTCCACGGCGGACCCGGTGATCCTGGACTACTGGGACTTCGGGGTGGCCTACAAGCAATTGAAGGGCAGCGAGGCCTTTGCCGGTACGCTGGTCCGCGGCGACAGCACCGGCCAGGTGGCGGGGGATGGCGCCTTCAACGACCAGCATGTGACCGTGCATGTGAACGCCAACAAACTGTTCCAGACCGCTGATTACCAGTTCATCCAGTTCAGCCTGGGTGCGAACGTGGACTACCGCTTCGGCACGGACCGCACGGCCACCGGCGTGTTCGAGGCACTGAACAAGCAGGCGTTCCCGCCGGACCTCATCGGGCAGGTGCATGTGAAGCTGGGCTATGGCTTCCGCATCAACAAGCAGCTGATGGTGATCCCCGCCGTGGAAACGCCGATCTTCAGCGTGCAGCCCACGGACGACGGACGGTTCGGCGCCATGCAGTGGTTCAGCAGCGACTATCGCCCATTGATCCTGAGCGTGCGGTTCCTGTTCCTGCGCTATCCCAAGGGCTGGGCCTGCCCGCCGGTGAAGAACAACGAGTTCGAACGGCACAAGGTGGTGAACCCGAGCTACGAGCCGAAGTAGGCGGCCTCATGTGTCCATTTGCTCATGTGCTCATGAACGGATGGGCTGTGGGCACATGAACTCAGCGCAGGAACGGGTTCTGCTTCTTTTCCGCGCCGATCGTGGTCTCCGGTCCGTGGCCGCAGTATACCGTAACGTCGTCGCCTAAGGGCAGGAGCTTTTCGCGGATGCTCCGCAGGAGAGTGCCCATGTCCCCGCCGGGCAGGTCGGTGCGCCCGATGCTTCCATGGAACAGTACGTCGCCACCGATGACGAAGCGGCGTTCCCGGTGGAAGAAGGCCACATGGCCGGGCGCGTGGCCGGGTACGAAGAGCACGTCCAGTTCCTCGCCCCCGAACGCGATGCGGTCCCCTTCCGTGAGGAAGGTTACCGGCTCCGGCACCGGGTCGCAATGGATGCCGTACATCCCGCCGACGCGCGGCGCGTTCCGCAGCATCGGCAGGTCGGCGCGGTGTACCTCCGGCAGCAGGCCGTAGCGTTCATGCATCCAAGCGCAGCCCAGCACGTGATCGATGTGCGCGTGGGTGAGCACCAGGCGCACCGGGGTGAGCGCGTTCTCCGCCAGCCAGCCGGCAAGCTCGTGCTGTTCCCCGCTGTTCCAGCATCCGGGGTCGATCACCAGGGCCTGTCCGTCGGCGTGGAGCACGTAGGTGTTCTCCTCGAAAGGATTGAATGTGAACTTGGCGATGCGCATGGCGTGCAGAAAAGCCGGAACTTCGCGACGACCGGCCGAAAGTAAGGCCCTCCTCGTGCGCCGACCGCTCCGCCATCTCCTCCTGTTCGCCTTCCTCTGCTCCTTCGCCCTCGCGGCGGATGCGCAGTTCTATAATGGCAGCCAGCAGGAGTTCGGCAAGAACCGCGTGCAGTACAAGGAGTTCTTCTGGCAGTACTACCGCTTCCCCGAGATCGAGACCTACTTCTACAAGGGCGGGCGGGATGTGGCGCGCTACGTCTCCCTCAGCGCGTTCCGCCACAAGAAGGAGCTGGAGAAGTTCTTCGATTTCGCGGTGGACGACCGCATCCAGTTCGTGGTGTACAACTCGCTCGGCGACTTCCGCCAGAGCAACATCGGCGTCACCGGCGACGACCAGTACAACATCGGCGGCGTCACGCGCATCGTGGGCACCAAGGTGTTCGTGTACAACGAGGGCGACCACATGCTGCTGGACCGGCAGGTGCGCTCGGGCATCGCCCAGCTGATGCTGGACCAGATGATGTTCGGTGGCAACTGGCGCGAGGTGCTGAAGAACAGCACCCTGATGAACCTGCCGAACTGGTACACCAAGGGCCTGGTGGCCTATTGCGCCGGTCCATGGGATGCGCGCTCCGAAAGCCTCATCCGCGATGGCGTGCTCAGCGGGCGCTACCAGAAGTTCAACCGCCTGGAAGGGGAGGAGGCCACCCTGGCGGGGCAGGCCATCTGGACCTATGTGGCGGAGGTGTACGGGCCGAGCGTGATCCCCAACATCCTGTACATGACCCGCGTGAGCCGCAATCCGGAAAGCGGTTTCCTGTACGTGCTGGGCGTGAGCCTGAAGACGCTGACGCAGGAATGCCTGGACCACTACCGCGGGCGTTTCACCGAGGATGAGCGCACCCGCGACGAGGTGAAGCTGGATGAACTGCCGGTGAGGACCAGGCGCACGCGTGCCTATTCGCAGTTCAAGCTGAGCCCCGATGGCCGCTATGCCGCATGGGTGAGCAATGAACTGGGCCAGTACAAGGTGTGGCTCTACGACCGCGCGGAAAAGAAGGCGAAGAAGCTGATCAAGGGCGAGAAGAAGCTGAACCGCATCATCGACACCAGCTACCCCGTGCTCGCCTGGCACCCCACGGGCGGCGCGCTCACGTGGACCACCGAAAAGCGCGGGCAGCTCTACCTGAGCACCTACACGCTCAGCGACCGGAAGATCGAGCGCAAGCCCGTACTGATGCTGGAGAAGATCCTGAACATGGCCTACAGCGACGACGGCCGCACCATGGTCTTCAGCGGCGTGCGCGAGGGGCGGACCGACCTCTACCTCTACCACATCATCGGCAACCGCCAGGAGCAGCTCACCAACGACCAGTACGACGACCTCGACCCGGCCTTCGTGAACGGGGGGCACGACATCATCTTCAGCAGCGACCGCACGGACGATACGCTGCGCACCAGCAACGAGGTGACCTGGGTGAACGGCTCGAAGGACCTTTTCCTCTATGACGTTGCCGGCCGCTCGGCCGTGCTGAAGCGGCTTACCGCCACCCCCGGCGTGGATGAGCGCGCCCCGATGGCGTACGACTCCGCCTCCTATGCCTACCTGAGCGATGCCGAACACCTGACGGACCGCTGGGCGGTCCGGCGAGACAGCACGGTGAGCGCGGTGGATACGACGGTGCATTACCGGTACTTCACCACGGAACAGCGCCTTACCGACCTGCGCCGGGGCATCCTGGAGCAGGATGTCGTTGCCAAGCGGGGCTGGTACGCGCAGCTGATGTACATCAATGGCAAGTACCGGTTCTTCACCGGCCATACGGCCGATGCGCATGCTGGTACGGCTCCTGGGTCCGTGCCCGGCGCACCAGGCCACAAGGAGACCACCGGTGGCGGGGCCGTGACCGATGACATGAGCACGGTGGTGAAAGTGTCGCCCGACCGCGCGCCGGACACCAGCGCCAATGCGGTGGACATCCGCAACTACCGGTTCGCCGACGAGGGCGCGCGCACCACCACGGCCCCGGGTGGAACGGGTGCGCCCTCGGCCTCCGCACCGCCTTCCGGGCATCCGGCGGCACGGACCGCCGCCCCGGACACGTCGCTGGCCACCACGCTGGCGTTCCCGGAGCAGCGCAACTACAACGTGAACTTCACCACGGACGAGGTGCTGACGCAGCTGGACAACAGCTACGACGCGCAGTTCTACCAGCCCCTCACCGGCGCGGGCACGCTGAACCCCGGCCTCAGCGGGCTCACGCGCATGGCGATGAGCGACCTGTTCGAAGACTACAGGATCACCGGCGGCTTCCGCCTGGCGCTGGACCTGAACAACAACACCTACCTGCTGAAGTACGCCAACCTGAAGCGCCGGCTGGACAAGGAGATCATCCTGCAACGGCAGGCCATCCAGGGGCTCAGCGACCTGGGGGTGATGAAGCTGCACACGCACCAGGCCACCTTCCGGCTCACCTATCCCTTCAACGAGCTCACCTCGGTCCGCGGCTCGGTGTTCTACCGCAACGACCGCTACGTGGTGCGGAGCATCGACCAGTCCACGCTGGGCGTGCCGAACCTGTACGACCACATGGCCGGTGCGCGCCTGGAGCTGATCTATGACAGCAGCATCCCGCGCGGCCTCAACCTCTACACCGGCTGGAAAGCGAAGATCTTCGGCGAGTACTACAAGGAACCCGACGGCGTGCGGACCGGTATGCAGGTGATCGGCCTGGACGTGCGCCACTCGCTGCGCATCCACCGCGATCTGATCTGGGTGAACCGCCTGGCGGGTTCCTCCTCGCTGGGCAGCCGCAAGGTGGTCTTCTTCATGGGCGGCGTGGACAACTGGCTCTTCGCGAAGGTGGACAACAGCGTGCCGATCGATCCCACGCAGAACTACTTCTACCAGTCGCTGGCGGTGCCCATCCGCGGGTTCTACTACAACGCCCGCAACGGCAGTTCCTTCGCCGTGCTGAACTCCGAGCTGCGCGTGCCCATCTTCCGCTACCTGTTGGACCGTCCCATCCGCAGCGACTTCTTCCAGAACTTCCAAGTGGTGGCCTTCGGCGACCTGGGGTCGGCCTGGACCGGATCGGGCCCTTATGCGGACGACAACTTCTTCAACAGCAGCACGATCAACAGCAACCCGCTCACCATCACGCTGAAGAACCAGCGGGAACCCCTCATCGGTGGCTACGGCTTCGGCCTGCGCACGCGGCTGCTCGGCTATTTCGTGCGGGGCGATTGGGCCTGGGGGGTGGACGACGGCGTGATCCAGAAGGGCGTGTTCCACTTTTCGCTCAGTCTCGACATTTGATCCCATGGATGGGCTCTCCGTGACCGGTCTGTTGTTGTTCCTGCTGATCGGCCTGCTGGCCGGGGTGCTCAGCGGGTTCGTGGGCGTGGGCGGCGGCCTCATCATCGTGCCGGCGCTCACCGGCCTGCTCGCCTTCAGCCAGCAACAGGCGCAGGGCACCAGCCTGGCCGTGCTGCTGCTGCCCGTGGGCATCCTGGCCGTGATGAACTACTACAAGGCCGGGCAGGTCGATCTGCGCGCCGCGGGGATCGATCTCCCTGGCCTTCGTCATTGGCGGCTACTTCGGCAGCAGGCTGGCCCTGCAACTGCCCGATGCCATGGTCCGTCGCATATTCGGGGTGCTGCTGCTGGTGGTGGCGCTCAAGTTCCTCCTTACCAAGTGATTGATCGCATCAAGGCCCTCACGGACCAGGTGTACGCCGAGACCGTACGCGACCGGCGCCACCTGCACACCCATCCCGAACTGAGCTACCAGGAGCACGCCACCGCGGATTACGTGGCGCAGCGCCTGCGCGAGGCGGGCATCACCGTGCGCACGGGCGTGGCGGGCACCGGCCTGATCGGCGTGGTGCAAGGCCGTCCGTCCGGCGGGTGCGTATGCCTGCGCGCGGACCTGGATGCGCTGCCGGTGCTGGAGCAGAACGACGTGCCGTACCGTTCCCTATACCCGGGTGTGATGCATGCCTGCGGCCACGATGCGCACACCGCCATGGTGCTCGCCGCCGGACGCGTGCTGCACGCGTTGCGCGCCGAATGGAGCGGCACCGTACTGCTGCTCTTCCAGCCGGGCGAGGAGCAGATCCTGGCGGCGCCTCGTTGGTGCTGCAGGAGAACGCGCTGCGCGATCCAGCCCCGGCATCGATCATCGGGCAGCACGTAACGCCGGAGCTGCAGGTGGGCAAGGTCGGCTTCCGCAGCGGTCCGTTCATGGCGAGCAGCGACGAACTGTACGTGACCGTGAAAGGGAAGGGTGGCCATGCCGCCGCGCCGGAGAAGCTGATCGACCCGATCCTGATCGCCGCGCACCTGATCACCGTGCTGCAACAGGTGGTGAGCCGCCGCGCGCGTCCCGCAACGCCCACGGTGCTAAGCTTCGGCAAGGTGATCGCCAACGGCGCCACCAACGTGGTCCCCAATGAGGTGAAGCTGGAAGGGACACTGCGGACCTTCGACGGAACGTGGCGCGCGGAGATGCACGCACTGCTCCCGAAAATGGCGCAGGACCTCGCCGCCAGCATGGGCGGCAGCTGCGACTTCGAAGTGCGCAAAGGCTATCCGGCCGTAGTGAACGACGAAGCCCTGACCATACGCCTGCGTGCGAACGCTGAAGCGTACCTCGGCGCGGAGAACGTGGTGGGGATGGACCAGCGCATGGGCAGTGAGGATTTCGCCTTCTACACGCAGGTGATGCCTGGGTGCTTCTACCGCCTCGGCACCGGCGACCCGGCGAAGCCCACTGGCGGCTTGCACACCTCCACGTTCAACATCGACGAAGAGGCGTTGCGCATCGGCAGCGGGCTGATGGCGTGGAATGCGATCGCGGAATTGGGAGTCGGTCCTTCCGGAGATGTCCGGAAGCTTCACGGGCAGGCTTGATCATAAGCCATGAGATATCTTCCCCTGGCCCTCCCGTTCGTTGTGACCTTGATCTCTTGCTGGAGCATAACTCCCTCCATCTATGTCCGGAATACCACGGATAAGCTGGCGATCGTCGAAATGGTACCCCTTGACAAAGAGGAGGGAGCGGATACGGTCTGGTCGTTCCGGTCCACACTTAAGGTGGAGGATCTGGATGAAAATGCTTATAAGGCCTTTGAAGGGGAATTACCGGCAACTCGAACATCCAGCGGCAATTACAGGATGGTCATTCCTGCTCATGGTACGGTGATCATCGCTCCCAGTGCCCCCCAGCATCAGCTTGTCTTTTTCAAACAATGTTGGATCCCCTCGGATTCCGTCCTGCTCGATCTAAGACCCCCGGATATGTGCTGGCATTTCGGTCAGGAAAAGAGCCGTTCGGCGTGGTACACGATCATGGGCTATCGCAAGTGCGTGAGATGAAATACCGCCAACGGCCACTTTGTGGGCCTGCGGAGGTTCGGAGGCCAGCCGCCTCCGTAGGGTGTAAGCAAAGGCCTGGATTGGTCACGCTCCGCGCCTGCGGGCCATGAATGCAGCCGGTGTGATCACTTCGGTCCTTCCGAATTTCTTCAAGACCAGCAGATCCTCATCGCCGGTGATCAGGAGATCCGCTTTTGCTGCCTTGGAAAGAGCGAGCAGGTAGTTGTCCTTGGGGTCCCGGCACACGGTCACTATGGGAAGCCTGCCTTCCACGAGATTGGCTGCGTCGCAGAAGTCGTCCACTGCAAGCCGGGCTTTGCTCTCGCTGAAATACTTCCTGAACTTGGGCCGTTCCAGCACGCCCATCAACTCGGCCACCTGATCTCTGCTGGTGAACAGACGGACCTCCTCGCTTTCCAGCACACGGAAGAACCCGGCGAGCTGACCGCCGATGAACGTGCTGATGAGCACGTTGTTATCAACGACCAGCCGCACGTGTACGGCCTTTTTTGTCGTAACGCTCCTGCCGTACCTCCTCTACCAATGCGTCGATCTCGCGTTGGTTCATGCGCACCTTGCGGAAGGTGGTCCGTAGGCGCCCCAAAGCGGCTTTCTTCCGGCGCTGCTCCAAGCGGGCCGCCACCTTCTCCGCGTCCTTCTCCGTCAGTTGGTCCACCAAATGGAGCAACTGCTTCAGATCCAAGGAGACTTTGGCCGTGGTGTCGAACGACATGGCAATGGGTTGATGTTCAAAGGTACGCGCAAGCCGGTGCCTGTCACGACGAGCAAGCGAGAGGCTTTGGATAGCACGCCCACGCTCGTGCTATCCAAGGTGAGCTGCCTCAACGGTGAACGCATTGGGCCTCCGCTACGCCAAGAGCCACCAATACAGCAGTCCCCAGATGCCGATGAAGAGACCGCCGATGGCCAGGGTGCTCTTGTGCTGCATCAGGTCGCGTTTCACCAGCAAGCGATAGAGCACCCAACCGATGAAGAGTGCCGTGAGCCCTACTGCCATTGCGATACGTCCCATGCTCGTGTCGGTTGTTGGTCCCGGTGTCAGTTCGCCACTTCGCTCAGGAACTTCAGCCGCATCAGCCGCAGTTCCTCCTCAGTGAAGTCGCCATCGAACTCCTTGCTCGCCGCCTGGATGTCATCGCTCTCGGCGGTGCGGAAGTAGTCCATGATCTCTTCCTGCGCGTCGCTTTCGAGCACGTCGTTCAGGTGGTAGGCGATGTCCAGCTTGGTGCCGCTCATCACGATCGTCTCCATTTCCGTGAGCAGCGCGTCCATGGTGAGCCCTTTCGCCCTCGCGATGGCCTCCATGGGCAGCCGCTTGTCGATGTTCTGGATGATGTGGACCTTGTTGCTGCTCTTGTTCACGATGGAGCGCACCACCACTTCCTCGGTGCGTTCGATCTCGTTCTCCTCCACGTAGCGGGCGATCAGCTCCACGAACGGCTTGCCGTATTTCTGCGCCTTGCCGGGGCCCACGCCGGTGACCTGCGTAAGCTCCTCGATGGTCGTCGGGTAGCGCATGGTCATCTCCTCCAATGACGGGTCCTGGAAGATCACGTAGGGCGCCAGCTTGTGCTTGGCGGCCACCTGGCGGCGCAGGTCCTGCAGCATCTTCATCAGGCGCTCGTCGGCGGCGCCGCCGCTCTTCGCGGTGAGGCCGTCCTCCTCGTCGTCGGCATCGCCGTCGCTGTAGTCGCGTTCCTTGATGAAGGTGACGGACACGGGCTTCTTCAGGAACTTCTTCCCCGCTTCGGTGAGGCTGAGGTTGCCGTAGGTCTCGATGTCCTTGTGCAGGAAGCCACCCACGTAGGCCTGGCGCACGATGGCCATCCAGTGGTGGGTGTCCTTCTCGCTGCCCGCCCCGTAGCTTTCCAGCTTGTCGCCCTTGTAGTTCTTGATCTCGCTGGTCTCCGTGCCGGTGAGCAGGTCGCAGATGAACTTGGCGCGGTGCCGTTCCTTGCTCTCCTTCACGGCCTCGAGCACCAGCGCTAGGTCGTCCTTCGCCTCGAAGGTCTCCTTCGGGTTGTTGCAGTTGTCGCACGCGCCGCAGTTGTCACCGGACAGGTGCTCCCCGAAGTAGTGCAGCAGGTATTTGCGGCGGCACATGCTGGTCTCGGCGTAGCTCACCGTGTCCTGCAGGAGCTGCTTGCCGATCTCCTGTTCGGCCACCGGCTTGCCCTGGAGGAACTTCTCCAGTTTCTCGATGTCCTTGTAGCTGTAGAAGGCCACGCATTTGCCCTCGCCGCCGTCGCGGCCGCCGCGGCCGGTCTCCTGGTAGTAGCTCTCGAGGCTCTTCGGGATGTCGTGGTGGATCACGAAGCGCACGTCGGGCTTGTCGATGCCCATGCCGAAGGCGATGGTGGCCACGATCACATCCACTTCCTCCATCAGGAACTTGTCCTGGTGGCCGGCGCGCTGGTTGGCGTCCATGCCGGCGTGGTAGGGCAGGGCCTTGATGCCGTTGACGGTGAGCATCTCGGCGATCTCCTCCACCTTCTTGCGGCTGAGGCAGTAGATGATGCCGCTGCGGCCGCTGTGCTGCTTCACGAATTTGGTGATCTCCTTGCCTACGTTCACTTTGGGCCGCACCTCGTAGTAGAGGTTGGGCCGGTTGAAGGAGGCCTTGAAGGTCTTCGCCTTCGGGATGTCCAGGTTCTTCAGGATGTCCTCCTGCACCTTCTCGGTGGCGGTGGCCGTGAGGGCGATCATCGGCACGCGCTGGATCTCGTCGAAGATGGTGCGCAGGCGGCGGTATTCCGGGCGGAAGTCGTGCCCCCACTCGCTGATGCAGTGCGCCTCGTCGATGGCGAAGAAGCTGATGCGGATGTCCTTCAGGAAGTCCACGTTCTCCTTCTTGGTCAGCGATTCCGGGGCCACGTAGAGCAGCTTGGTCACGCCGGACTTGATGTCCTTCTTCACCTTCAGCGCCTCGTTGCGCGTGAGGGAGCTGTTGAGGAAGTGGGCCACGCCTTCGTCATTGCTGAAGCTGCGGAGGGCGTCCACCTGGTTCTTCATCAGGGCGATGAGGGGGCTCACCACGATGGCGGTGCCTTCCTGCATGAGCGCGGGCAGCTGGTAGCAGAGGCTTTTGCCGCCGCCGGTGGGCATGATCACGAAGGTGTCGTGCCCGTCGAGCACGCTTTGGACGATCGCTTCTTGTTCGCCTTTGAATCCGGTGAAGCCGAAGAACTCAGAAAGTGCTTCCCGGGGGGTCAGATCCACGTTGGTCATCGATGGGGGAGAGCGGCAAAGGATGCCGCCATGCTGGATTTATCGCTTAAAAGTAGGGCATGCGGCCGAGATGCCGCCACCAGGATCTGCTCCGGCGGGGATGCCTGTCCGGCGGTGTTGAGAATTGCCCCGCCCCGGCCGGGGCCGCCCAGGCCCCCCGGCTATATTTGGCGCGGCCCCTTCGGGGCCTTTGTCGCACCATGGCGGAACCTCGCAAGGAGATGACGTTCCTGGACCACCTGGAGGAGCTCCGGTGGACCCTTGTCCGCTCGGCGATCGGTCTGTCCATAGCGATGATCGGGGTGTTCCTATATGTGGAACGCATCTTCCGCGACTTTGTGATGGCCCCCACCCGGTCCGATTTCGTGACCTACCGCGTGCTTTGCCAGCTGGGCGACCGGTTGGGCATGGGCGACTCCTTCTGCGTGAAGGACATGCGGTTCGAGCTGTTCAGCGACAAGCCCCAGCAGGAGTTCATGATGGCCTTCTCCCTGGCCTTCACCATCGGCCTGGTGGTGGCCAGCCCGTTCATCCTCTGGCAGTTGTGGCGGTTCGCGGCGCCGGGGCTGAAGGAGGCCGAGCGCAAGGCCGCGCGCGGGGTCATCGTCTTCATCATCCTGCTGTTCCTGCTGGGCGCGGCCTTCGCCTACTGGGTGCTGGTGCCCATGAGCATGCAGTTCTTCTCCACCTATTCGCTGAGCGAGCAGATCCGCAAGACTTACACGGTGAACAGCTACGTGGACATCTTCAACAGCTTCCTGCTGTGGACGGGCCTGGCCTTCGAGCTGCCCATCGTCATGGTATTCCTGGCGCGCATCGGGCTGGTGGGGGCGCCCTTCCTGCGCAAGTACCGCAAGCATGCCCTGGTGGGGATCCTGGTGGTGGCGGCCATCATCACCCCGCCCGACGTGGTGAGCCAGGTGCTGGTGAGCCTGCCGCTCGATCCTGCTCTACGAGGTCAGCATCCTGCTGGCCGCCCGTACCCAGCGGCGCATGGAGGCCACAACCGCAGGGGTGCCGGCCCGTTGATGCCCATGATGCCCCCACCGCACCGCGCCCCCGTCCGGCACGCCCTGCTGCTGTTGGCCGTGCTTGCGGACCTCCTCGCGCAGGCGCAGACCACCCGCATCACCGGCAAGGTCACCGATGCCGCCACGGGGGAAACGCTGCCCTTCGTGAGCGTGTCCTTCGTGGACAGCCGCATCAGCACGAACACCGACATCGACGGCAACTACAGCTTCGACACGTACTACGCCACCGACAGCGTGCGCGCCACCTCCGTGGGCTACAAGGCCACGACGAAGGCGGTGCGGAAGGACGTGGCCCAGGTGATCGACCTGGAATTGCGGCCGGCCACGGCCGAATTGGTGGAGCTGGTGATCACCCCCACGGAGAACAGCGCGTTCTCCATCCTGCGCCACGTGGTGGCCAATAAGCCCGTGAACAACCGCGAGAAGCTGCGCGCCTACCAATACGAGGCCTACAACAAGGTCGAGTTCGACCTGAACAACATCACCGAGGACTTCACGAAGAAGAAGCTGTTCAAGGACTTCGCGTTCATCTTCGACTACGTCGATTCCTCGGACGCGAAACCGTACCTGCCCATCTTCATGACGGAGACGCTGAGCGACGTGTTCTACCGCCAGCAGCCTCGCACCCGCCGGGAGGTGATCCGGGGCACCAAGGTGAGCGGGGTGGAGAACGAGAGCGTGAGCCAGTTCATGGGCGACATGTACCAGAACGTGAACATCTACGACAACTTCTTGGTCATTTTCGGCAAGAACTTCATCAGCCCCATCGCCGACGGCGGCAAGGGGTTCTACAACTACTTCCTGGTGGACAGCAACTGGGTGGGGCACAACTGGTGCTACAAGCTCACGTTCGCGCCGAAGCGGCCGCAGGAACTGGCGTTCACCGGTGAGATGTGGATCAACGACACCTCCTACGCGGTACGCCGCGTGCAGGCCACCATCGCGCCGGGCGCCAACCTCAACTTCGTGCAGGGCTTCGAGGTTCGCCAGGAGTATAACGAGGTGGCACACGAGGTATGGATGCTGACCAAGGATGAGCTGGTGGTGGACCTGAACGTGATCCGCGACACCGGCGAGCAGAACAAGCACCCGGTGCAGGGTTTCTACGGCCGCCGCACCGCGACGTACAAGGACTTCATCATCGACCAGCCCCAGGCGGATGCCTTCTACGCCGGCGCGGATGAGGTGGTGATGCGCATCGACCCGCTGAGCCTGGGCTCCGATTACTGGGACCAGCACCGCCACGTGCAATTGTCCGAGAAGGAGGCCGCCATCTACCACATGGTGGATACCATGAAGACCATCCCGAAGTTTCGCACCTACGTGGACGTGGTGAGCACGGTCGTCACGGGCTACTACACCAAGGGCAAGGTGGACCTGGGGCCCTACTTCGCCACGTACAGCTTCAATCCGGTGGAAGGGAACCGTTTCCGCATCGGCGCCCGCACCAGCACCAACTTCAACAAGCGGCTGGAGTTCGAAGGGCACCTGGCCTATGGCACCAAGGATGGCCAGTTCAAGATGGGCCTGGGCGGTCAGGGCTTCGTGAGCAAGGAGCGCCGGGAGATCCTCGGGCTCTGGTACAAGCGCGACCTGGAACAGTTGGGCCAGAGCACCAGCGCGTTCCGCCAGGACAACATCCTCAGTTCCGCCTTCCGGCGCACGCCCAACACCAAGCTGACGTTGGTGGAGGAGTACCGCGCCAGCCTGGAGCGCGAATGGTTCACCGGGTTCAGCAACACGGTAATGGTGCGCTACCGCAACCTTTTCCCGCGCGGCAGCCTGGCCTATGAGCGCATCACCGGTCCCGAGCTCATACCGGTGAACGTGAACAACATCCGCACGGCCGAACTGAGCCTCAACACGCGGTTCGCCTACAAGGAGAAATACCTCAGCGGCGATTTCCGGCGCGTGAGCCTGGGCACCCGCTACCCCGCCATCGAGCTGCACGCGGCGTTCGGCATCCCCCGCCTGCTGGACAGCGACTATGGCTATGAGAAGCTCGTGCTGCACGTGTACCAGCGCCTGCAACTGGGCGCCCTCGGCTGGACGCGCCTGAACGTGGAAGGAGGGCGCGTGTGGGGCCGGCTGCCGTATCCGCTGCTGATCATCCACAGCGGCAACGAGACCTTCTACCTGGACGACATGGCCTTCAACACGATGAACTTCTTCGAGTTCATCAGCGACCGGTACGTGCAGGCCTTCGTGGAGCACCACTTCGAGGGGCTCTTCTTCAACCGCATCCCGCTGTTCCGGCGCCTGAAATGGCGCGAGGTGTTCGTGGCCAAGGCCGTGGCGGGCGAGCTGGCCCGCCAGGAGCACGAAGGCGAGATGAAGCTGCTCCCGGGCATGTACGAGCTGGACCACGGCCCGTTCGTGGAGGTGAGCGCCGGCGTGGAGAACATCCTGAAGGTGCTGCGGGTGGACGGGGTATGGCGGCTGCGGTACAACGGCCATCCGAACACTTCGCCCTTTGCCCTACGTTTGAAGCTCTTCGTGAACTTCTGAATGATCCTCCGCGCCGACCACATCGTGAAACGCTACAAGCGCCGCACCGTGGTGGGCGGGGTGAGCGTGCACGTGGAGCAGGGCGAGATCGTGGGCCTGCTGGGCCCGAACGGCGCCGGCAAGACCACCAGCTTCTACATGATCGTGGGTCTCATCAAGCCCAACAGCGGCCGCATCCTGCTGGAGAACGACGACATCACCGGGCTGCCGATGTACAAGCGCGCCCAGCGTGGCATCGGCTACCTGCCCCAGGAGGCCAGCGTGTTCCGCAAGCTCAGCGTGGAGGACAACATCCGCGCGATCCTGGAGATGACGAAGCTGACCAAGGCCGAGCAGAACGCACGCCTGGAAACGTTGCTCGATGAGTTCAGCCTGCAGCACGTGCGCAAGAACATGGGCGACGTGCTCAGCGGCGGCGAACGGCGCCGCACGGAGATCGCCCGCGCGCTGGCCACCGAACCGAAGTTCATCCTCCTGGACGAGCCTTTCGCGGGCGTGGACCCCATTGCCGTGGAGGACATCCAAGGCATCGTTTCCCAGTTGAAGCGCCGCAACATCGGCGTGCTCATCACGGACCACAACGTGCAGGAAACGCTCACCATCACCGATCGGGCCTACCTGTTGTTCGAAGGCAAGATCCTGAAACAGGGCACGGCCGAAGAACTCGCCGCGGATGAGCAGGTGCGCAAGGTGTACCTAGGAGAGAACTTTGAGTTGCGGCGCAATCCGCGCGATCAAGGTATGCGCCAGTTCCTGGGCACCCTCTCTCCGGTGGAACTGGCCTACCTGCTCAAGTTCAAGTATCCCGGCCTTTCCCAGCGCTCCAAGGACGAAGTGGACCGCCACCTGGCCTCCATCGGCCTGTCGCACCATGTATTGGGCGAAGTGTTGGAGGATGCGGAGAGCGCACCGAGGCCCAGTGACGGCCAGCCGCGGTGCCCCCGATGCGGCTCCACGCACCTGATGGTGACGAAGGAGGGGAAGGTGCGTACCACGCAGGCCGAGGCCGGAGCAGCCATGTTCGGAAGTACTCGCCCCGACCGTGAACAGGACGATCTGCCAGGTCTGCGATTACGTGCTGGCGGATCCGAACCGGGGCTGAGGTCCGGCCATGCGCATGAACACCGGTCACGGAAGAACTGGGCCCGGACCGCAAAGCCGGGCACGCCCGGTGCATCGCGAGCGGATCTTCGGGCTCGATGTGATGCGGGCCATCGCCATCATCATCGTCGTTGCCGTGCATAGCGGCCCCATGCTCGGAACGGAAATAGGGGCGCCGCTGGGCATCCACGGCGTGGACCTGTTCTTCGTGCTGAGCGGCTTCCTCATCGGCAACCTGCTGTTGAAGGACTCCGCCGCGTCGGGATGGCCATCGGGGCCTTCTCGATTTCTGGCAACGGCGCTGGTTGCGCACGCTGCCCAACTACTTCCTCTTCCTGGTCGTGAACATCCTGTTGGTGCGTTGGGCCATCGCTCCCGGCACGCTCACCACGTTCAAGGCCGTGGCCGCATACGCCGTGTTCCTGCAGAACTTCCAGGTGCCGGTGGACCTGTTCTTCTGGGAGTCCTGGTCCCTGGCGGTGGAGGAGTGGTTCTACCTGCTGTTCCCGCTCCTATGGTATATGCTGGTGCTGGCGTTCGGTCTGCCCTTCCGCAAGGTCTATCCGGTCGTGGCGCTCTTCTTCTGCATCGGTTGTCCAGCACTGCGTTGGTCGATGCTCGATCACGGCACCACGCCGGTCGGCATCGATATCCATATCCGCAAGCTCGTGCTGACCCGGATGGATGCCATCGCGATCGGGGCGCTCGCCGCTTGGGTCCAGCAGGCGGCCCCGATCGCATGGACCCGGGCACGCTGGCCGCTTTTCCTCCTGGGCGTAACGGTGGTGGTGTTCGTGGCCCCTTTGCGCCCAAGGCCGGGCGATGGGGCGTGAATGATGGCGTACTACTCCGTTATACCGGCATCCATGGCCCTGCTTCTGCCCTTGCTTTCGGGTTGGCGATGCCGCTCCATCGTTACCGCGCCCGTTGTGTTCGTGAGGCGGTGCGCTTATTCCCTCTACTTGGTACACATGCCGCTGCAGTTCGTGCTGTGGCATGCCGGGCTTCCAACAGGCCTCGGCGGAGCGCTGGTCTACTGGAGCGGATGCGTGTTACTGGCGGTCCTGGTGCTCAACACCATCGAGCTTCCGTTCATGCGCTTGCGCGATCGCTTCAGCGAACGGATCCGTCACGGGGCTGAGCGGGAGCTCAGCCCTCGGTGACCGAGAAGCTGTACTTTTCCATGATCAGGTTCGCGAGGAGCTTCTTGCAGGCCTCGTCCACCTTCGCTTCAGCGGCCTTCTTGTCCGCGGCTTCCACTTGCAGGGTGATGTGCTTGCCGATGCGTACGCCGGTGATCTCCGCCAGGCCCAGGCTGGGCATGCTGCCGCTCACCGCCTTGCCTTGCGGATCGAGCAGGTTGTCATGGGGCATCACATCGATGGAGGCGCGGAAGGTCTTCATGGCGCAAAGATCGTATCAGATGGCACTTGGCAGGGAGGGTTCGCAAGTGCAGCCGCCTGCCCCTGCTGATCGCTAGCTTTTGAACGCCTTCCCCCAAAGCGGGCTCAGCAGGTAGATCCCGAGTATCAGGGGGACGGCCAGTATGCCGTACAGTACCACCAGTACCGCGCCGATGCCCAACAGCAGGAAGATCACCTCGTTGCCCTTCCAGCCTCCGTGCTTGAACTTGAGCGAGGGGAGGGGGAGTTCGGAGAGGCATGAGGATCGCAAGCAGAACGGCGGTCCCGAGAATGACATTCGGTTGTTGCGCGAACAGCTCCGTGAAGAGCCTCCTCAAACTCTCGGCAGGCGGCGAACCCGGGATGCCGGTGTTGGAAACGATCAATATGGCGCTCACCCAGAAGAGCCCGTTGGAGGGGGTCGGCAAGCCAAGGAAACCGCTTGTCTGGCGGGTATCCACATTGAACTTCGCCAACCGCCACGCCGAACCGATACAGAGGAGCACGGCTACAATTCCAACGATCCAATGCGGCGCACTGTGCATGTAGAAACCCAGCGGGCACTCCCCGTGACCACTGAAAGCCTCAGTGGTGCAGGCGATCCAGAGTGCGAACGCCGGCGCTACCCCGAACGTCACCATATCCGCCAAGCTGTCCAACTGTGCTCCAAGTGGAGAACCACCGCCTAGTGCCCGAGCCGCCAATCCATCGAACACGTCGAACAGCGCTCCGGCGAACACCAGCCAACAGGCCCAGATCAGCTGTCCCTGCGAAGCCAGCAGGATGGAGCCCACGCCACAGCACAAATTGGCCGTGGTCAACAGATCGGGGAGGCGGGGAAGGCGTGGCAAGGTCCGAGCGTACTAATGGTCCGGCGTAAGGAGGATAGGCAACGTGGGGGCGGTGGGACCGTCTTTCCTGTATATGGACGAGATGGCAGCTCCCTGGAAATGGATGGGTCCGCATGCCCGTGTTGGCCGTCCTGGCGTGGGGAGGAGAGCGGTATCCCCCGTGCGTGTTAAGTTCGCCGTGGTCAATCGATCGGGAATGCGGGGGAAGCAGGTCATTCGGAGCGCCGAAGCGGTGCGAAATTGCGCAACTTCCGGGCAATATCCCGGGAGGGGCGCTGTTAATGCAACGGCCCGCCGGGCCGCCATGCCGATGATCCCCGTTCTCCGCTCCCTGCCGTTGCGCCTGTCCGCCGCCCTGCTTGCGCTGATCCCGCTCCTCGCCAGCGCTCAGGATGCGCCCAAGTACAGCAACGAATTCCTCGCCATCGGCGTGGGTGCCCGTTCCCTCGGCATGGGCTACTCGTACATCAGCAGTGCCAATGACGTCACCGCCGGTTACTGGAACCCCGCCGGGCTGCTGGGTGTGCGGGGCGATTTGCAGGTGGGTGCCATGCACAGCGAGTATTTCGCGGGCATCGCCAAGTACGACTACGTGGGCATCGCGCGGCCGATCGACAGCATGAGCACCCTCGGCATCTCCTTCGTTCGGTTCGGCGTGGACGATATCCCGAACACCACGGACCTGATCGACAACAACGGCAACCTGAACTACGACCGCATCACCAGCTTCTCCGCTGCGGACAATGCCTTCATCCTGAGCTATGCCCGTAAATTGAAGGTGCCCGGCCTGCGCATCGGCGCCAATGCCAAGGTGATCCACCGCAAGGTGGGGCCCTTCGCCAAGGCCTGGGGGTTCGGGCTCGATGGCGGGGTGCAGTACGACAAAGGCAAATGGCGCTTCGCGGCGATGGCCCGCGACATCACCGGCACCTTCAATGCATGGAGCTACACGCTGGACCAGCGCACGCAGGAGGTGTTCGCGCAGACCGGCAATGCGCTGCCCACCAACGGTGTGGAGGTGACCCTGCCGCGCTTGGTGCTCGGCGCGGCCCGCCAGTTCCAGTTCGGGTCCAAGGTCGACATGATCGCGGAGGTCAACGTGGAGAATACCTTCGACGGCAAGCGCAATACGCTGATCGCTTCCAGCAGGTGGAGCGCGGACCCGCGCCTGGGCATCGAGGTGGGCTATGCGCACGTGGTATACCTGCGCGCCGGCGTGAACAACTTCCAGTACGTGACGGACATCAACGACAAGCGGTCGTTGAACTTCCAGCCCAACATCGGCCTCGGCCTGAAGATTAAGAGCGTGGCGCTGGACTATGCTCTGACCGACATCGGTGACGCCAGCGTGGCGCTGTATTCCAACGTCTTTTCGCTGCGGTTCGACCTGTTCAAGAAAAGCACGGGGTCATGAAGCGGGTGTTGCTGGGCGTAGTGTGGGTGTTGCTGGCCCTTGGGGGGCATGCCCAGACGTTCGGCAATGAGTGGATCAAATATGATCACCGGTACTGGAGCCTGAACATCCCGCGGGAAGGCGTTTTCCGCATCGACTCCACCACGCTGGCCGATGCCGGTGTGCCCTTGGGGACCATCGATTCCCGCGGGCTGCAGATCTATGGCCGCCAGCGGCAGCAGCCCATATACGTGGAGGGGGAGGAGGACGGCGTGTTCAATGCCACGGACTTCATCGAGTTCTATGCCCAAGGCAACGATGCCTGGATGGACAGTGCGCTTTGGGATTCGCCGGTCCATATCTCCAATCCCTACTACTCCATGGTATGCGATACCGTGCAATACTTCCTTACGTACGGCCCGCCCGAAGAGGCCTTGCGCGCCAGGACCGGTCCCCTGGGCGACTGGCGGTCACGCACCGCGATCCCGTGGTGGTGGGGGAAAGGGCTCTTCTCGCAACCCAACGTCTATGCCATCGGGGACCGTACCTCAGTCGATGCGTCCAACTCGATGTTGAACGAGGGTGAAGGCTATTTCGATGCTGGCGGGTTGCTCACCTCGGGGACCGATGCCGTGCGTAATGTGAGCATCTATACACCCGAGCCTTACCTCCAACCAGACGCCCCTCCGTCCGTGCTGGAATTGGCGCATACGGGGTTGAACAATGCTGGTGACGGGCTATGCCCGAACCACCATTTGCGTGTATCCATGGGGGCGTTGCACTTGATGGATACCGTGTTCACCGGTTATCGCCTCATCAAGAGGACGTTCTCGGTCCCATCATCCCTGCTGGGCCCCACGACCACCTCCGTTACCCTTACCCTGCCCCATGACCTCCAGGCGGCATGCAGCTTCGGGGCGTTGCAATCGGACTATCCGGACCAACAAGGGATCGCCTATCAGACGCTGTGTTATCCCCGGCAGTTCGATCTGCGGCAGGGCTTCTACTTCACTACCTTGGATGTGCCTGCGGGAGTGGAGGACACGGTGCATGTGGCCTTCAACATCTGGGGTGGGCCCACGGTATATGCGTTCGGGCCCACGGTGGAGCGCTTGTCGTGTGTCTTCGACAATGGTTTGTGGCACATGCTGGTGCCCATGACGCTCGGGCAGGACCGCCACCTTGCCGTATGTTCCTCCTATGGGCTCAATGCCATCACCGCCCTGACCTTGGTGAACGGTGATGGTTATTTCCATGATCCCATGCAAGGGTTGGAGGATTCCGCCTTAGTGATCGTGGCCCACCAGCGGCTGATGGACCAGGCCCTGGCCTATGCGCATTACCGCGGGACGAACCCGTACAACCGCTACAACACGATCGTGGCGGATGTAGGGGAGCTCTATCAGCAGTTCGGTGGTGGGGTGCCCCGTCATCCGATGGCCATCCGGCGCTATGTGGGTTTCCTGTTGCAGCATGCACCCAGCCGTCCACGTGGCTTGTTCCTGATCGGGAAATCCGTGCGTGCTCCCTTGGTGGGTGGCGTAAGCGTGGCGAACAGCGGCTATAGGAGCAACCCGGCCGCTGCCGCGGCGTGCCTGGTGCCGAGCTTCGGCTATCCCCCCAGCGACATGGCTTTCACCTTGGGCTTGGCAGGGAATCCGCGGGACATGGTGGTGCCGGTCGGCCGCCTGGCCGCGCGCACGCCGCTGGACGTGCAACACTACTTGGAGAAGGTGCAAAGCCTGGAGAGCATGCCACCCGCTGCATGGATGAAGAACATCCTGCATTTCCGCGGCGGGTTCAACTCCCAGGAACGGACCGAGTTCGATGGCGCTCTTGAAGGCTATCGCCGGATCGCGGAGGATACATGTTTCTCCGGGCACGTGATGAAGTTCGTGAAGAACGGCGCGGGTGTCATCGAAACGGCTTCGGCGGACAGCGTGAACACCCTGATCAACCAGGGCGTGACGCTGATGACCTTCTTCGCGCATGCGTTCGGGGGAGGGTTCGACATCACCATCGATGATCCGCTGAACTACCAGTGGAACGGGAAGTATCCGATGATCATCGGCAACTCCTGCTATTCGGGCAACATCCACCTGGCCGATGCCGCCAGCGCCAGTGAACAGTTCGTGCTGCCCGGCAACGCCGGCGCGATCGCCTTCCTGTCCTCCGTGGACATTGGGTTGAGCTATTACCTCCGGTACTACACTGAGGCATTCTACCGAAGCTTCAGTCAGGTGAACTACGGCAAGAGCATCGGCGAACACATGCGCTATGCGGCGTTCCAGCAACTGCTCGGTGGGGACCTCAACGCCATCAACAGTGCGCAGACCTTCACCCTGCATGGCGATCCCACGGTGGTGCTGAACTCGCCGCGCAACGTGGACTACCAGGTGACCGATGCGGACGTAAGGCTGGCACCGGCGCAGGTGACCGCCGATCGGGATTCTTTCCAGGTGAAAGCGGTGGTGCGCAACATCGGGAAAGGCACCAACGCGAACTTCTCCATGGCGGTGGAACGCACGCTGCTGGAGGAAGGCCAGCTGCTTCCGGCGGTGGTGAAGCAGGTCTCGCTGCCGCACTTCCAGGATACGGTGACCTTCACGCTGCCGACGCTCGGGAACGCGGGCGGGCAGGGGCTCAACGCGCTGGACGTGCGCGCCAACCTGGATCCGCAAGTGGTGCTGGACGAGGTGGACCTGACGAACAACCGCGCCCACCTGGAAATGCAGGTGACCAGCGGTGACCTGCTGCCGGTGTACCCGTACGACCTGGCGATCACGCCGGATGCCGCACCGCTGCTGCAGGCCAGTACGGCGGAGTCCTTTCGCGCCGCGGCGCAACTACATCTTCCAGATCGACACCACGGACCTGTTCAACAGTCCCGTGATGGAGCAAGGCACCCTGTCCGCGCCCGGTGGTGTGCTGCACTGGCAGCCGCAGCACGTCTATGCATTGAACAACACGGTGGACAGCCTTGTGTTCTTCTGGCGCTGCACGGTGGACAGCCTCGGCAATGGCCGGTACAACTGGCATGAGTTCTCCTTCCAGCACATCCCGGACAGGCGAGGATGGGGGCAGTCGCACTTCTTCCAGTTCAAGAACAACGGCTACAACCTGATCGACTACGACCGACCCTCGCGCGAATTCGACTATTACTCCGGCCTGCGGAGCATCGGCTGTCAGGTGTGGGGGAACAACTACTCCTTGGTGAACTGGACCAAGGACCTTGACCTGCAGGAGGGGCAAGGTTGCCAGGGGTATCCGGCCTTGCACGTGGCCGTGGTGGATTCCTTCGATTTCAGCACGTGGATGACCCGTTACCAGGGCGTAGGGCGCTATTACGGCAACCAGAACAGCGACGGCTCTTGCCGACAGCGGCAGGAGGGATATTTCATCTTCTGGGACCACCGGTCCGCACAGATGGACAGCCTCGGGAAGATGGTGACGCGCCATGTGCCTGATGGACATTTCCTGCTCGTATACACCTACCGCTACCTCGCCCGGAGCGTGATCGAAGCATCCTATCCGCAGCTGTTCAGCGAGATGGGTTCCATCGGCGCCACACAGCTTGCCAGCGGTGCGGTGCCGGACAGCGTGCCGTACATCTTCTTCTGCAGGAAAGGCGATTCCTCGTCCGTGGTGGAGATCTGGGGGGATTCATTGTATGCACGCATCGACACCACGATCAAGGTGACGGTGAACGCGCACAGCGGCACCATCGTGGCCTCGCGGGCCGGGCCTGCGCTGGCCTGGGATGTGCTCTACTGGGACGATCATCCCCGTGTGCCATACGACAGCATGCACGTGCAGGTGACGGGCATCACCCCGCAGGGTATGGAGGAACGGGTGCTGGACCTGGACAATGGCCCCGGCTCCTTCACGGGCCTCAACGATGTGTTCCCGGCCTCGCGCTATCCGCAACTGCGCCTTACGGGTAAGTTCTGGAACGACTCGCTGCCCACGCCCCATCCCTCCCGGCTGAAGCGCTGGCAACTGCTCGGTTCCCCGGCGCCGGAATGCGCGATCGACCCGCCAAAGGGATATTGGGCCCGGCTCGACAGCGTGTTCGAAGGCCAGCAGGCCTCGGCGATGGTGGCCATCCACAACATCAGTGAGTTCGACATGGACAGCCTGCTGGTGGCCGCCTGGGTGGTGGGGCAGGACAACCACCGGCGCCTGGTGCATTACCGGCGGAACGCGCCCCTGCCTGCCGGAGGCGTATTGGCGGACACGGTCCGCTTCAGCACGGAGGGCCTGCCCGGGATCAGCACCCTGATCATCGAGGCCAATCCGATGGACACGGGTACCACGCATTACGATCAGCCCGAGCAGTACCATTTCAATAACATCGCTACGCTCCGCTTCTCCACCCAGCGCGATCGGGAGAACCCCATGCTGGACGTGACCTTTGACGGCATCCACATCCTGGATGGCGACATCGTGAGCGCGAAGCCCGAGATCCAGATGGTGCTCGACGACGAGAACGAGACCCTGCTGCTGGATAGCCCGGCGGATACGGCCTACTTCAAGGTGTTCCTCACGGATTCCTCCGGGCGGATCCAACGCGTATTCTTCCGCCAGAACGGCCAGGAGGTGATGCATTTCACCCCGGCCACCGGTCCGGCGAACGTGAGCAAAGTGCTCTACCATCCCACGCTCGAGCAGGATGGCGTATACGAACTGCTCGTGCGGGCCACGGACGTCAGCCGCAACAACAGTGGTGACCGTGACCTCAAGGTGCGCTTCGAGGTGATCAACCGGCCTACCATCACCGAGGTGCTCAACTACCCCAACCCCTTCACCACCAGCACGCGGTTCGTCTTCACCCTCACCGGACGGGAAACGCCGTCGGCGATGCGCATACAGATCATGACCGTGAGCGGCCGCGTGGTGCGTGAGGTGAGCATGGCCGAACTCGGTCCGCTGCACGTGGGCCGCAACGTCACGGATTTCGCCTGGGATGGCACGGACCAGTTCGGCGACCGCCTGGCGCGCGGGGTGTACCTCTACCGGGTGATCGCGCAATTGCACGGCTCGGACATCGAGTACCGCGAGACCAGCGCCGGCTCCTACTTCACGAAGGGGTTCGGCAAGATGTACCTGCTTCGTTAGAACCTCATGCGTTGGCCGCTTGAACCAAGGGGCAACATATGAGGCTCTTAAGCCCGCTACTTTCGGGCCCGCATGATGCGTTCTCGGCCATACCTCCTGGCGGCGCTGCTGACCGGCGCGCTCTGGTTCCTCGCATGGCCCGCGATCGGTGGCGTCACACCGCTCGCCTTCTTCGCCTGGGTGCCCTTGTTGCTCGCCGAAGAACGGTTCGCGCGTTCGCCGCGCGATGGACGCCCCGGCCACTTCATGCCTTTCGTGATGCAGGCGTTGCTGGTGTGGAACCTGTGTACCACGTGGTGGCTCTACTGCGTGAGCGAGTCCGCCGGTGTGAAGCTCTTCACCCTGATCGGGCCCAACGTGGGCAATGTGCTGGTGATGAGCGTGCCTTGGGCGCTGATGCGCCTGATGCGGCGCTGGACGGACGGGCGCACGGCACGTCTTGCGCTGGTGATCTTCTGGATCGCTTTCGAGCGGTTCCACATGCACTGGGACCTGAGCTGGCCCTGGCTCACGCTGGGCAATGTCTTCGCGGAACATCCGGCGTGGGTGCAGTGGTACGAGATCACGGGAACACTGGGCGGTACCTTGTGGGTCTGGTGCGCCAACCTGCTCGTCTTCCAGGGGGTGCGCAGTGCTTGGTCGCGTTCCGCCGTATTGCGTCCCGCCCTGCTCGCTGCGGCGGTCATCGCATTGCCGGTGATCGGGTCGTTCATCCGGTACAGCACGTTCCAGGAGCAGGGCGATCCGGTGGAGGTGGTGGTGGTGCAGCCCAGCGTCGATTCCTACACCGAGAAGTTCGGCGGCGTGGATGCGCTGCAGCAATTGGACCGCATGCTGCGCCAGGCGAAGCCGCTGATGTCGCCGCGCACCGCGCTCGTGCTGTTGCCGGAGACCGCTTTACAGGAGGCGTCCACGCTCAGCAACGAGGAAGGACGTCTCGTGTTCCATGGCTTGTGGGAGAATGACCTAGAGCATTCGCAGAGCGTCGCGCATATCCGCACGTTCCTCGGTGAGCATCCGGGCGCATCGTTCCTGGGTGGTATGGCCTCTTCATACCTCTATCCCACCGGTGCGCAGTATCCATTAACGGCGCGCATGCTCGATGGGCTCGGCCGTGCCTTCGATGCATACAACGCCGCGCTGCTCGTGCGCCCGGACGGCTCCGTGGAGCCGTACCACAAATCGAAGCTCGTGCCGGGCGTGGAACTGATGCCCTTTGAACAGGTGCTCGGCCCGCTCGGCGGCTTGGCGCTCGACCTCGGCGGTGCCACCGGAAGCCTGGGTGTGCAGGAGGAACGCGAAGTGATGTCCACCGCGGACGGCCGGGTGAAGGCCGCGCCGGTGATCTGCTACGAAAGCATCTATGGCGACCATGTGGCCGCCCATGTGCGCAATGGCGCCACCATCATCACCATCATGACCAACGACGGCTGGTGGACCGATTCGCCGGGCTACAAGCAGCACCTCGCATACGGCCGCCTGCGCGCCGTGGAAACACGGCGCTCCATCGCGCGCTCCGCGAACACCGGCATCTCGGCCATCATCGATCAGCGTGGCGACGTCCAACAGCGCACGGCCTGGTGGGTGCCTGCGGCCATCCGCGCGACCTTGCTTGCGCGCACCGACCTCACCTTCTTCACGCGCCATGGCGACTACATTGGAAAAGGTGCGGAATGGGGTGCTCTGCTCACGCTGCTCTACGGTGTGATCGTGGCGTGGCGCCGCAAACATGCATGATGCATCGCCGGATGGCCGCGCACGATCCATTGCTCCTGTCCTGGCCGGGCACCATCAACTGGCAGGCCCTGGCCGTGCATCGTCGTTTCCTGGCGCGGCGCGTGGCGGACGAAGACCGGTGGTACATCCTGCTGGCACCGGATGATGCGGTCGTTCGGGATGGCCCCGTGCCCGGTGATGGCCGTTGGTGGTTCGGCCACATCGGGTACGATGAGAAGAACGAGCTCGAGGACCTGCACAGCCGGCATCCCGCCCAGGATGGGTTCGCGCAACGCGGTTGGATATGCGCATCCGTGGCGATCGAGCTTGGTGGAGGGCATGCCGTCCTGCATGCGGAAGAAGTACACCGCAAGGAAGGGGAGCGGCTGCTCCGCGCACTGCTCGCTCCCCCGGTGGATGTGCCTGCGCCTCCCTTCGTCCAATGGGATCGCCACACGTCGCATGCGCAGTATATCGAGTACCTGCGGCGTTTGCTGGGGCACATCCAGCGCGGTGATATCTACGAGATCAACTATTGCACGCAGCGCACTGCCCGGCTGCCGGGCTTCGATCCGTACGGGGCGTTCGCCCGGCTGCTGGCGCACAGTGATGCACCGTTCGCGGGTTTCTATCGGTTGGCTGATCGTTACGCGCTCTGCGCGAGCCCCGAGCGCTTCCTCCGGATCGATGGCGATCGCGTGATCGCGCAACCGATGAAAGGTACACGTCCGCGCAACGCCGACCCCGGGCGGGATACTGCACTGGCCCATGAGCTGGCCACCGATGCAAAGGAGCGCAGCGAGAACATCATGGCGCTGGACGTGGCCCGGAACGACCTCAGCCGCATCGCCGCCTCCGGCACTGTGCAGGTAGATGAACTTTGCGCCGTGAAGAGCTACCGGAATGTGCATCAGTTGGTGAGCACAGTGAGCGCGCGCCTGCGCTCGGATTGTTCCCCCATGGACGCGGTGCGGGTGTCGTTCCCGATGGCGAGCATGACCGGCGCGCCGAAGCTGCGCGCGATGCAACTGATCGATGAGGTGGAGGACATGCGCCGCGGGCTGTTCAGCGGCACGCTCGGGTTCTTCAAGCCCGATGGTTCCGCGGACCTGAACGTGGTGATCCGCACGGTGACCTACGAGGCCACCACCGGGCGCGCCTCGCTGATCAGTGGCGGGGCCATCACCAACGCGAGCGACCCGCAGGCGGAATGGGAGGAATGTGAGCTGAAGGCCCGTTCGGTGCTCAATGCCTTCGGCCATGCGTGCTGAGGTGCAGGGGGGCATCATACGGGAGCGGTTGCTCGCGCCCAACGAGGCGGTATGGGTGGCCGTGAGCGGTGGGGTGGACAGCATGGTGCTGCTGCACGTGCTCCGCGACCTTGGGCATCCGTGCTCGGTGGCGCATGTGGACCATGGCTTGCGCGGCGCGGAAAGCGATGCCGATCGGACGTTGGTGGAGGCCTATTGCGCTGAGCATGGATCCCTTTCCGTGTCCGGCGCGTGCGACTCCACGTGCATGCGGAGGCTCACGGCGGCTCCTTGCAGATGGCTGCTCGGGACCTGCGCTATGCCTGGTGGAAGGAGTTGATGGCCGAAGGCCCGCGGACCGTGGCGCTAGGCCATCATGCGGACGATGCCGTGGAGACCCTGCTGTTGCACCTGATGCGCGGTACTGGTGTGCATGGCTGGGCCACGATCCCGGTTTCCGGGAACGGCTTCATCCGCCCGTTGCTCGGCCTGGACCGCGCGGCGATCCTGGCCTACGCGCAACGGCACGGCATCCCCTTCCGCGAGGATGCGAGCAACGCGGATCCCAAGTACCTGCGGAACCGTGTGCGCGCTGAGGTGCTTCCCTTGTTGGAGGAACTGCGTCCCGGCGCGCGGCGCGCGATGGCACGTTCCGTGGCGATGCTCCGCGAGATCGAGGCGCTGGCTGCGGAACGCATGGGTACTTGGGCCCGGGAACTGCTGGTGAAGGAGCATGGGTTTTCCCATCTGCCTTTCCACGTGCTGGAGGCTTCGCCCACGCCGCTGCTGCTGTTGCGGGCCTGGCTTGGGGAGGCAGCTTTCCATCCCGATGCCCTCGAGGGTCTGCGGCAGGCCGTGGCGCAGCGCCGTACGGGAGCGCATTTCACGGCTGGTGGTGTGCGCGTTACCGTGGACCGCGATGCGTTGATCCAGGACCAGGTGCCCGAGGCGTTGTCCGAATACGCCGTACTCATGGACGTCCCTGGTGCGGCAGGTGGGCTCACGTGGCATTTCGAGGAAGGGCCGGACATCCCTTCCCGGCCGGGCGCGCGGATCGCGTGGCTCGATGTGGAGCGGCTGCATTTCCCCTTGATCCTTCGCCCCTGGCGGCATGGCGACCGCATGCGGCCGCTGGGCCTGGGCGGCTCCAAGCTGGTGAGCGACCTGCTGATCGATGCGCGGGTACCATTGCCGCTGAAGGAGCGGGTCTATGTGCTGGTGAGCGGCGAGGAGATCGTGTGGCTGGCTGGGCTGCGCGTGGCGGAAGGGGTGGTGGCAGGGAAGGATACCAAGCGTGTGCTCCGGATCGCCGTGGCCGGTTGAGCCTCACACCGCTCCTGTCACGCAAGCGATCGATCCGGGCTGCCGGTAGGACTTCCATTCCTTCGTGCATCGCGCGCCCGGTGGGCCGGGCCATCCGTTACTTTTGGGAACGTTGAGATACCCCGCTGATGCGCGTCCTCCTGTCCGCTCTTGCCTTGGTCCATGTGCTGCTTGCCGCGGCCTCGGGGCCCATTTCCTGGACGTTCGCGTCCGAACCGGCTGCGGACGGAAAAGTGCTGGTACGGCTCATGGCCGTGTGTGAAGAAGGGTGGCACATCTATGCCCTCACCCTGCCGCGCGACGATGGGCCCCTGCCCACGGTGATCCGCAATACGGGCGTGGGCACTTACAAGCTGGATGGCGCCATCGCTGAGCCCGCCGCGGAGGAGGTGGACGATCCTAATTTCGGCATGAAAGTGCGTTACCATGCCGGTACCACCACCTTCACCCTGCCCATCGAACGCCTCACCGATGATGCTTTCGAGGTCACTGGTGAAGTGGAGTTCATGTCCTGCAACGATAAGACCTGTCTGCCGCCGCGAACGGTGAAGTTCACCGTACCGGTGCCGGCCCGAGCGAAGTAGTTGGTTGTCCACGATGAAGCGACTGTTCCTTTCCCTCCTTTGTGTTCTGCCGGCCCTGCTTATGGCCCAGATCGGCGAGCCTGCTGCCCGGCCGGTGAAATGGATGGTGACCGCCGCCCAGGGAGAAGGGGACCGGTGGAAGATCGCGTTCCGTGCCGATGTGCAGGACGGTTGGTTCGTGTACTCGCAGCACATGGACCCCGAATGCCTGTCGTGCCCGATACCCACACTGTTCGCCTTCGATACGATCCCCGGCATCACGTTCGGGAAGGAGGCGGAAGAGACCGGGAAGGAGACCATCGAACACCCCGACCCCTTGCTGGACAATGCGGTCGCCAAGAAGTTCAAGGGCTGGGCCATCTATACGGCGGAGGCCGTTACGGCGCTGCCGGATCCAGGTGGTTTCGGGCTTCTTCGAATACCAGACCTGCAACGACCAGATGTGCATGCCCCCGGATCGCGTGTATTTCCGCGTCCGTTTGAAGGACGGCATGGCGGAAACAGGTGCGCTTCCGTTCGGCCAGGACCTTGGCCTGGACGTGCGCAAGGGCGGTGGCACCGGCGCGTGCTCCGAATACAAGCTGGCCACGGTGGACCTGGAGAACCCGGTGATGAAGTGTACGGTGGCCGCAGAGGACGTGCAGGGCGCGTCGTTGTGGCGCATCTTCCTGCTGGGGTTCCTGGGAGGCCTTGTTGCACTGCTCACGCCATGCGTGTTCCCGATGATCCCGCTCACGGTGAGCTTCTTCACCAAGGGCAGTGAGGACCGCGCGAAGGGCATCCGCAACGCGCTCACCTATGGCGGTTTCATCCTGTTGATCTACCTGCTCTTCAGCGTGCCTTTCCACGTGCTGGGGAGCTTCGATCCACAGAGTCTTCAATGCGTTCAGTACGAACCCTTGGATGAACCTGGCCTTCTTCGTCATCTTCATCGTGTTCGCCATCTCGTTCTTCGGCTATTTCGAGATCACCCTGCCGGCCAGCTGGGTGAACCGCATGGACCAGAACGCGAACAAGGCGGGTGGCGTCATCGGCATCTTCTTCATGGCGTTCACGCTGGCGCTGGTGTCGTTCTCCTGCACGGGGCCGATCCTGGGCTCGTTGCTCGCAGGCGCCATCACCAGCACGGGTGGGCCGATGCAGCTCACCGCGGGCATGGGCGGTTTCGGCCTCGCCCTGGCCTTGCCGTTCGCGCTCTTCGCGCTCTTCCCCGGTTGGCTGAACTCCTTGCCGCGCAGTGGCAGCTGGCTCAACAGCGTGAAGGTGGTGCTCGGTTTCGTGGAGGTGGCCCTTGCGTTCAAGTTCCTCAGCACCGCGGACCTGGTGAGCCATTGGGGCATCCTGCCGTATGAGGTCTTCCTCGCCATCTGGGTGCTGTGCGCGCTCGGCATCGTCATCTACTTGCTCGGCAAGCTGCGCTTCCCGCATGACAGTCCCGTGAAGAGGCTTTCCCCGGCACGCTGGGGCTTCACCGCGTTCTTCGCCGTGGCTGTGGCCTACCTGCTGATGGGTTTCCGCTACGACGAGCACGCAGGGACCTTTTCCTCGCCGAAGCTCCTCAGCGGCCTGGCGCCATCGGCCGGTTACAGTTGGATCCACCCGAGCCAGTGCCCGCATGGCCTGGAATGCTACCACGACCTCTGCGAGGCCATGGATGTGGCGCGCAACACCGGCAAACCCCTGCTGGTGGATTTCACCGGCTACGGTTGCGTGAACTGCCGCAAGATGGAGGAGTACGTATGGAGCGCTCCGGGCGTGTTCGAATTGATCCGCGATAAATACGTGCTCGTTTCGCTCTACGTGGACGACCGGGCGCCGCTTTCCAAGGAAGAGCAGCACATCTTCGAGAACGCTTCCGGCGTGAAGAAGCTGATCGTAACGAAGGGTGATCATTGGACCACCCTGGAGAACGAGACCTTCCAGAAGCTCTCGCAGCCGTGGTACGCCCTGCTCACCCCGGACCTGCAACTGCTGAACCAGCCCACGGGCTCAGGTACCTTCTCCGTGGCGGAGTACAAGGCCTTCCTGGAATGCGGCCTGCAAGGCATGGCCCAGGTGAACGCCCGAGCCGCTCGCTGAACCCCGGACGTTCCGGGATCGTTCCATTGTTTATATTGTCGTCACTTTCATGACGCGATATTCGTCATGTGCGATCGACGATGAGGACGAACACCACCTTCCATGATGAGCTGATCGCCTCCCGCATCCACGTGGTGCGTGGCCAAAAGGTGATGCTCGATAGCGACCTGGCCCAGCTCTACGATGTGCCCACCAAGCAGCTCAACCAGCAGGTCAAACGGAACCCGGAACGGTTCCCCAATGACTTTATGTTCGAGCTGACAGCCAGGGAGTTGGCCCACTTGAGGTCACAATTTGTGACCTCAAGTTCGGAAGAGGAGCATGGCGGCCGCCGCACGCTGCCGAAAGCATTCACCGAGCACCGTGTGCTCATGCTCTCCAGCGTGCTGAACAGCGACCGCGCCGATCCAGATGAACATCCATATCATGCGGGTGTTCGTGCGGCTCAACCGCCTGCTTGCCGCGGATGCCGACCTGGCCCTGAAGCTGGAGCGTACCGAAGGCAGGTTGGATGCGCATGAGGGTGCCATCAGTGAGCTTTTCGCCCAGGTGGAGCGCCTCGGCCAGGAGAAGGAACAGCCCCGCAAACGCCTCGGCTACCGGGGAGGTGATGCGGTGTGAGCCCCGCGACCGACCTTTGGGACAATGACCACCGATCGCATCCAAGGCCACTTTGCGGAAGCCGCTTCCGTGCTTGAACGCTTCCGCTCCGACGCCACCAAGCTGGAAGCCGTGCTCCGCGCGGCCGAGCAGATGGTGATTGCCCTCCGCGCCGGTGGCCGGGTGATCAGCTGCGGCAACGGTGGCAGCATGTGCGATGCCATGCATTTCGCGGAAGAGCTCACCGGCCGTTTCCGGGATGATCGCCCGCCGATCGCCGCCATGGCCATCAGCGACCCGAGCCATTTGACCTGCGTGGGCAACGATCACGGCTTCGAGCAGGTGTTCGCGCGCTTCGTGCAGGCGCACGGGCGCAAAGGCGACGTGCTCGTGGCGATCACCACCAGCGGCAACAGCCCCAACGTATTGCGCGCGGCGGAGGCAGCCCGTGCGCAAGGCATGCACGTGATCGGCCTCACCGGCAAGGATGGCGGCAGGCTGGCCCCGCTGTGTTCCGTGGAAGTGCGTGTGCCGCACGATGGCTATGCGGACCGCGTGCAGGAAGTGCACATCAAGGTCATCCACGCGTGGATCGACCACATCGAACGCGCGCTCGCGAAGGCATGATCGTCAAGACCCACGGCTGCGCCGTATTCGGCGTGAACGCCACCATCGTCACCGTCGAAACGGACATCGGCAAGGGCTCCTATTTCTTCCTGGTGGGCCTGCCGGACAGCGCGGTGAAGGAAAGCCATCAGCGCGTGAGCGCCGCGATCAAGAACATCGGGCTGCATATGCCCCGCGGCCGCGAGATCACCGTGAACCTGGCCCCGGCGGACATCCGCAAGGAAGGTTCCGCTTACGACCTGCCGATCGCCATCGGCATCATCGCCGCCAGTGGACAGCTCGACAGCGGGCGCCTCGGCGAACTGGTGATCATGGGCGAGTTGGCATTGGATGGCGCGGTGCGGCCGATCAAGGGGGCGTTGCCCATTGCACTGGAGGCGAAGCGCCAGGGCTTCAAGGGCGTGATCGTGCCGAGCGCGAACGCGCGCGAAGCGGCCATCGTGCATGGGATCGAGGTGCATGGGGTGGACCACTTGCAGCAGGTGGTCGGGTTCCTGCAAGGAACGTTGCCCTTGCCGCCGACGGTGGTGGACATCCACGCGGAATTCGACCGGCGGAGCCGCGATCACGGGGTGGACCTGAGCGACGTGAAGGGGCAGGAGAACATCAAGCGGGCGTTCGAGATCGCTGCGGCCGGTGGCCACAACGTGATCCTGATCGGCCCGCCCGGCGCGGGCAAGACGATGATGGCCAAGCGGCTGCCCACCATCCTGCCGCCGTTGAACATCGATGAGGCGCTGGAGACCACCAAGATCCACAGCGTGGCAGGCAAGCTGCGCCAGGACGATGCGCTGCTGAGCGTGCGCCCGTTCCGCTCGCCGCACCACACCATCAGCGATATCGCCCTCGTGGGCGGAGGCTCGTTCCCGCAACCGGGGGAGATCAGCCTAGCCCATAACGGCGTGCTCTTCCTGGACGAACTGCCGGAGTTCAAGCGCACCGTGCTCGAAGTGATGCGGCAGCCGCTCGAGGACCGCGTGGTCACCATCAGCCGGGCGAAGTTCTCGGTGGAGTATCCCGCCAGCTTCATGCTGGTGGCGGCGATGAACCCATGCCCGTGCGGCTACTACAACCATCCCGAGAAAGAATGCGTGTGCGCGCCCGGCGTGGTGCAGAAGTACCTGAACCGGATCAGCGGCCCGTTGCTGGACCGCATCGACATCCACATCGAGGTCACGCCGGTGGCCTTCAGCGAACTGTCCAGCGAGCGCCTCACGGAAAAGAGCGCCGATATCCGCGATCGTGTGATTACCGCCCGCAAGGTCCAGGAGGAACGCTATGTCGGCCGCCCCATCCATTGCAACGCGCAGATGGGGACGCAGGAGCTCCGCACCATCTGTCGCATCGGCGCGGACGGGCAGGCGCTTTTGCAGAAGGCCATGGAATGCCTCGGCCTCAGCGCGCGGGCCTATGACCGCATCCTGAAGGTGGCGCGGACCATCGCCGATCTGGCCGGAAGCCCGGAGATCCAGACCGGCCACCTGGCCGAGGCCATCCAATACCGGAGCCTGGACCGCGAAGGGTGGGCCGGATGAAACCAACGGAGGCTAAGCGCGTAGAAAGGGACTTGAAAAGCACCCTGTCCGCTACGATCATGCGCGCCACCGCTCTCTTCGCCTCCCTGCTCACGTTGACGGCCTTCCTCGAAGCCGCGCCGGTCCAGGCCCAGCGCACCTGGCTGGACCAGGCCCTGCAGCCCACGAGCAAGGCGAAGGCCGCATACTACAAGGAACCGGCGGGCGAGGCCGATGGACGCTACAAGGCCCGTATCCTCGACCTGGGCGGAAAGCTGAAGGCCGAAGGCGAGTACTTCGACCAGCAGTTGCGCGTGGAGAACGGCCATTTCACCTTCTATCATCCCGATGGGAAGGTGGAGAGCACCGGCGATTACGCCATGGGCAACAAGAGCGGCGTGTGGCAACGCTTCGACAAATGGGGCCAGGCCCTTGCCGAGAAGGTCTATGACGCCAAGCCGCTGGAGAACATCGTGTACACGATGGCCCAGACCATGCCGCGCTACCCGGGTGGTGAGCAGGCGATGGTAAAGTATCTGAAGGACAGGTGCGGCAAGGGCGTTTCCGGCGCCACCGCCGCATTCGTGGTGGAGAAGGATGGCAGCCTGTCGGGCATCAAGGTGTTCGGTGCGGATGATGACAATGAGGCCGCCAGCATCGCACAGGCCTTGGTGGCCGCGCCGCGATGGGAGGCCGGCAGCAACGAAGGCCTGCCTGTGCGCGTACAGATGCGCGTCCCCCTCAAGTAGAACCAGCCGACATACACATAGCGCGAAGGCCCCGACACGTCGGGGCCTTCCGCATTTCCAGGGGCAACGTGCTCAGGCCTCCTTGCCGTGGCACTGCTTGAACTTCTTGCCGCTCCCGCACGGGCAGGGATCATTGCGGCCCACCTTCTTCTCCACGCGTACGGGTTGCACCGGTTGGCGCGGACCCTGCGGGGGCATGGGCTGGCGCGCGGGGCCCGGGGCAGGAGCGGGGCGTTGCGCCGGACGCCCGCTGCTGGACCCACCGGCGAACTCGGGCACCTCCGTGCGGCTGGTCTGCACGCGTTGCTGCTGTTGCGGCGGGCGCGGTGCGGGCGCCTGCTTCACGTCGGGCTGCTGCTGCCCCGTGGGCAGGCCCGCGCGCACGAGGAATTCCACCACCTCGCTGCTGATGCGGTCGATCATCGCATCGAACAGCTTGAAGGATTCGAGCTTGTAGATCAGCAGCGGGTCCTTCTGCTCGATGCTTGCGTTCTGCACGTTGCGGCGCAGGTCGTCCATCTCGCGCAGGTGCTCCTTCCATTCGTTGTCGATGATCGCGAGGGTGATGTAGCGCTCCACGCTGTCGATCAGTTCGCGGCCCTCGCTCTTGTAGGCGCGCTGGAGGTTGCACACCACCTGCATCGTCTTCGTGCCATCGCTGATGGGCACCACGATGTTCTCATACTGCGCGCCCTGGTTCAGGAACACGTCGCTGATCACGGGCAGGGCCGTCGCCGCGGTCTGCGCGGTGCGGCGCTCGTAGCCGGTCATGGCCGCCTCGAACACCTTGTCGGCGAGCTCCTCCGGCTTGCTGCTCTTGAAACTGGCCTCATCCACCGGGCTCTCCACGAAGAGCTTGCGGAAGAGGTCCAGCTGGAAGCCGTCGAAGTCACCGTTGGCGTGGTGCTCTTCCACGATGGTGCTGGCCACGTCGTGGAACATGTTCAGGATGTCCAGCTTCAGGCGCTCGCCGAACAGCGCGTTGTGGCGCCGTTTGTAGATCACCTGCCGCTGCTTGTTCATCACGTCGTCATACTCCAGCAGGCGTTTGCGGATGCCGAAGTTGTTCTCCTCCACCTTCTTCTGTGCCCGCTCGATGCTGGCGGTGACCATGCTGTGCTGGATCACCTCGCCTTCCTTCAGGCCCAGGCGGTCCATCAGCTTCGCGATGCGCTCGCTGCCGAACATCCGCATCAGGTCATCTTCCAGCGAGATGTAGAACTGCGACGAACCGGGGTCGCCCTGGCGGCCGGCGCGGCCGCGCAGCTGGCGGTCCACCCGGCGGCTTTCGTGCTTCTCCGTGCCGATGATGGCCAGACCGCCGGCCTCCTTCACGCCGGGGCCCAGCTTGATGTCCGTACCACGGCCCGCCATGTTGGTGGCGATCGTCACCGTGCCGGGAAGGCCCGCGTTCAATACGATCTCCGCCTCGCGTGCGTGCTGCTTCGCGTTCAGCACGTTGTGCTTGATCCCCTTCAGGTTCAGCATGCGGCCCACCAGCTCGCTCACCTCCACGCTCGTGGTGCCCACCAGCACCGGCCTGCCGGCCTGCTGCAGCTTCACGATCTCCTCGATCACCGCGTTGTACTTCTCGCGCTTGGTTTTGAAGACCATGTCCTCGTTGTCCTTGCGCACCACCGGACGGTTGGTGGGGATCGACCATCACGTCCAGCTTGTAGATGTCCCACAGTTCCTGCGCCTCGGTCTCCGCCGTACCCGTCATGCCCGCGAGCTTGTGGTACATGCGGAAGTAGTTCTGCAAGGTGACGGTGGCATAGGTCTGCGTGGCCGCCTCCACCTTCACCTTCTCCTTGCTCTCGATGGCTTGGTGCAGCCCGTCGCTGTAGCGGCGGCCTTCCAGGATGCGGCCGGTCTGCTCGTCCACGATCTTCACCTTGCCGTCCATCACCACGTACTCCACGTCCTTGTCGTAGAGCGCGTAGGCGCGGATCAGCTGGTTCACCGTGTGTACGCGTTCGCTCTTGATGCCGAAGTCGCGCAGCACTTCGTCCTTGCGGCGCGCCTTTTCCTCCACGCTGGCGCCGCTCTTCTCGATCTCCGCGATGGCGCCGCCCACGTCCGTCAGGATGAAGAACTGATGGTCCTCCACATCGCCGCTGATGAGGTCGATGCCCTTCTCGGTGAGCTCGATGCTGTGCTGTTTCTCATCGATGACGAAGTAGAGCTCCTGGTCCACCTTCGGCATCTCCTTCTGCTGGTCCTGCAGGTAGTAGCTCTCGGTCTTCTGCAACAGGGTGCGCATGCCGGGCTCGCTGAGGAACTTGATGAGGGCGTTGTTCTTCGGCAGGCCGCGGTGGGCGCGCAGCAGCGCCATGCCGCCTTTCTCCTGCGCCTCCTTCGAGGCTTTTTCCCCGTCCTTCAGCGCCTCCTTCGCCTCGGCGAGCAGCTTGGTCACCAGCGTGCGTTGGGCCTGGTAAAGGCGCTCCACGCGCGGCTTGTACTCGTCGAACTGGTGGATCTCGCCCTTCGGCGTGGGGCCGCTGATGATGAGCGGCGTACGTGCGTCGTCCACCAGCACGCTGTCCACCTCATCCACGATGGCATAGTGGTGCTTGCGCTGCACCAGGGCGTTCGGCGCATGCGCCATGTTGTCGCGCAGGTAGTCGAAGCCGAACTCGTTGTTGGTGCCGAAGGTGATGTCGGCCAGGTAGGCCGCGCGGCGCTGCGGGCTGTTGGGCTCGTGCTTGTCGATGCAGTCCACGCGCAGGCCGTGGAACTCGTAGAGCGGACCCATCCATTCGCTGTCGCGCTTGGCGAGGTAGTCGTTCACGGTCACCACGTGTACGCCGCGGCCTGCGAGGGCGTTGAGGTATACGGGCAGCGTGGCCACCAGCGTCTTCCCTTCACCGGTGCTCATCTCGGCGATCTTGCCGGTGTGCAGCGCCGTGCCACCGATCAGTTGCACGTCGTAGTGGACCATGTCCCAGGTCACCGGGTTGCCCGCGGCGATCCAGGTGTTCTTCCACACGGCCTTGTCGCCCTCGATGCGCACGCTGTCGCGCTTGGCCGCGATCTCCTTGTCGAGGTCCGAGGCGGTCACCGTTATCTCCGGGTCCTCCTTGAAGCGGCGGGCCGTTTCCTTTATGATGGCGAAGGCTTCCGGTAGGATCCTCCTTCAGCACCTCCTCGATGCCGGCGAGCGTCCGCTCCTCCAGCTTGTCGATCTCCTGGTAGCGTTCCTCGCGCTCATGGATGGCCATGTGCGGGTCGCCGTCGATCTCGGCGCGCAATTGGTCCGCGCGGCCCTGGGTGTCCTGCACGCGCTCGGCGATGCGTTGCTTCAGGCCTGTGGTGCGCGCGCGCAGCTCGTCGTTGGAAAGGCCGCCGAGCTTTTCGTATTCCGCCTTCACGCGGTCCACCAGCGGTTGCACTTCCTTCAGGTCGCGCGTCGCTTTGTCGCCGAAGACCTTCTTGATCAGGTTGCCGAACATGAGGGGGAGTTCTAGGGAGCGTCCGCCGTTGCTCTCGCGCCTGCGGACCGTATGGTTCATAAAAGGCCGCCAAAGGTAGCCGCTGGCAGCGAGCACAGATCTTGCCGTACCGGATGGACTGCCAACGCGTCAGGCCCGGCTGAAAAGCACGGACCCTGCCGGTGGGCAGGGTCCATTGGGGTGAACAGCCGGGGCCGTTTCAGTATTCGTCCTCGTTGAAGAAGAAGTCCTCCTTGCTCGGGTAATCCGGCCAGATGTCCTCGATCGTTTCGAAGACCTCTTCGTCGTCCTCGATGCCTTGCAGGTTCTCCACCACTTCCAGCGGAGCGCCGGTGCGCATGGCGAAATCGATCAGCTCGTCCTTCGTGGCGGGCCAGGGTGCGTCCTCCAAGTAAGAGGCCAGTTCGAGGGTCCAGTACATGCGCTGCGGAGTTCAGGCTTCTGTGAAAACGGGCGCAAATATAGACGGATACCGATCCCTGGGGATCGGAGTTCTCAACACCGTCCGGACCTGTGCCCGCCTTAGGGACGCAAGGGTTGCAGCGAGGTCATGCCCGCGGCTTCCACGGGGTGTCCGCCACGCCGTCCAGATGGGCGAGGTAGCGGGCCAGCACGAAGAGCAGGTCGCTGAGCCGGTTCAGGTAGCGCACGGCGATGGCGGGCACTTCTTCCCCGGCGGCCAGGTGTACCACCAGCCGTTCCGCGCGGCGGCACACGGTGCGGCACACGTGCGCCTGCGAGGCGGCCAGGTGTCCTCCAGGCAGGATGAAGTTCCGCATCTCCGGCAGCTCCTTGTCCATGGCATCCATGGCCGCCTCCATCGCGGCGATCTCCGCCTCGTCCACCTGCGGAACCTTGAACTTGTCGGCCTGCTCTTCGCTGCCGCTCGCCAATCGGGAACCCAGCGTGAAGAGCCTTTCCTGGATCGGTACCAGCAGGGCATCCTGGCGGCCTTGTGCGTGGTCGCGCAACAGGCCCAGGTGGCTGTTCAGCTCATCCATGGTGCCGTACGCTTCGATGCGCAGGCTGTCCTTCGGGATGCGGGTGCCGCCCAGCAGGCTGGTCTGGCCCTGGTCGCCGGTGCGCGTGTAGATCTTCATGCTCAGTATCGCAGCCGGAAATGCTGCGGTGCCTGTTCCTGGCGGAGAAAGAGCAGCCCCATGTCGTAAAGGTCCACGGAAACGGTTACGTCCGGGTGCATGCGCAGGTGGTCCCAGGCCTCTTCCATCCCGCGGCTCCAATGGATGTCGTCGAGGATGAACACGGTGTCGTTGTGCGCCTTGTTGAGGCAGAGCTCGAAGTATTCGATCGTGGGCTCCTTCGAGTGGTGCCCGTCGATGAACACCATGTCCAGTCCATCCACCTTGCGCAGGACCTCCGGCAATCGCGTCCTGAAGCTGCCGAGCTGCGGATCGATGTTCGCCTGGCGGAGCTGTTCGAAATGGCTTTGTGCGATGCGGTGCGTCCGCGGGCAGCCTTCGATGGTGATCACCCGGCCGTTCTCCGCGCCGCGCGCGAGGTACAGCGTGGTCAATCCGAAGCTCGTGCCCAGTTCCAGTACGGTCCCGGGGTCGAAGTAGCGGGCCATCCGGAAGAGCAATTGCGCCTGGCGCGCAGGTTTCAGCGCCGTGCGGGCGATGTCCGCCACGTTCCGCACGGGCATGTCCAGCACGCGTGAACCGGCCCCCAGGTCGTTCACCTGGATGGTCTGGTCGCTGTGCAGCAGGTCGTCGCGCAGGCGCTCGATGGCCGTGAACTCCGGCCGCTCCTCATGCACTCGCAGCACCTCCGAGGCCAGTTGGTAGATGAACGGGGAGTGTACGCCGTGGCGCGTCCGCGCCTTCACCAGATGGCTCAGGTAGCTGCTGATGCGTTGGATCTGTTCGGCCATGGTCGTTGCCACCACTGTGCGAGGTATGGCGAAAGTAGCCGGACCCGTGACCGGGCGCCGGGGAATGCCGGTACGTGATCCACAGGCGTGTGTTGACGATCACTGCGGCACGGGGAGGCCTGTGCCGGTGCTGCGCCGCGCCGAAAGGAGCTCGTAGAACATCACCGTGAGCCCCACCATCACCAGCCCGTAAAAAGTGTCCTCCACGGGGATCGTGCCGAGGCGCAGGCCCAGCTGGTCGGCGTCGTTGTAACGTACCACCGGAGTATGAAGACCCGTGCCCGTGAGCAGCCCGTTCACGATGAGGAAAGGCACCTGCAACACGAGGTAGGTGAAGTAGAATCGGCCGAGCCACGGTGCCTTCAGGACGAACGCTGCGAACGCGGTCCAAGCCGCCAGCGCCAGGAACGCCGTGCTGGTGTAAGCGCGGTCCATGTGCGTCAGGCCCACCGCCAGGCCCAGCAGGACCAGTGCTACGCTGATCCCGGTGGCTGCCCGCCCGAAGTGGTCCTTCACGCCCAACGCCTGGAAGGCGTGGTAGGTGAAGACGCAGGCGTACGGCACACAGAGGAAGAAAAGCCATTCCTCCACCGGCAGGCCGAGCACGCGAAGCCCGCAGCAATGTTCCGGCGCGAAGCTCCATACCCCCCGCGCGGTGAAGGCGATGTCCCACGGGAGGAAGAGCGCCATCATCAGCGCCAGGGCCGGCCAGAAGACCCGCCACCGTTCGTGGAAGCGCAACCGCGGATGGAACGTGAAAAGGAGCGGGAGGAGCACCGCGCCCAGGTCGATCCAGAGGTAGGTGCTCATGCGGGCGGGCGCTCAGGCCGTGGCTTCACGGCGCAGTTGCGCGCGTGCTTCGCGATAGTACCGCAAGGGCACCAGCAGCATGCCGAAGCATACGCCGTTCTCGCGTGCCGGCCGCTTGTGGTGGGCCTTGTGTGCGCGGCGCAGCGCCAGGAAGTAGGCGTTGCGCGTGGTGCGCAGCCCTGCGATCCGCTGGTGGATGAAGACCTCGTGTACGAGGAAATAGGCGATGCCGTACAACAGGATCCCGAGCCCGATCCACGTCCACGGCGCCTGGGTGCCCTGCACCGCGCCTGCGGCGAACAGCGCCATGGACGGGATGGCGAAGAGCAGGAAGAACACATCGTTGCGCTCGAGCGGTCCGTCGTGGTCCTTCTTGTGGTGGTCGCTGTGGAGGCGCCAGAGGAACCCGTGCATGACGAAGCGATGGGTCGCCCAAGCCACGCCTTCCATCGCTGCGAAAGTGCAGATGGTGATGCCGATGATCGCCCAGGTGCTCATGCCAAAGGGGCCACTCCGATGCCGTATTGGAGAGGGCTTACGAAAATAGCCCTCCTACACGATCCCGAATTGTCGCGGTGAGCTTATCGGACTTGAACCCGTCGGACCGTGACGCTTACTTGAGCTTGGGCTTATGGGAGCGAACGGCAAGAAAGGACCGCTCACCTTTTCGCGATCCAATTCCGGGCTTCGTCACAGCGGTCATCCGCAGGAGCTCCTGCGTTACCGGGATCCGGAGCGGACGGGGTCTACCGCGAAGATGCCTTGGATATCGGTGTGCGTCAGCCGATGATCACGGCTTCGGGGTAGCGCTGCTTCCAGAATTCAAGGGCCTTCTTGCTGGCCAGGGTGATCACCGTGCGGGCATCCAACCGCACCTTGATCGCCTTCACACCTTCCTTCACCGGCTGGGTGAGGATCAATGGTTGCTTCTTACGTGGCATGTTCTGTTGTTTTTTATTCTCCGGTGCATCAGGGAGTTACCTCCTTCAACTGCGCTGGCAGGCTTCGATCGCCCTGGAACGCACCGACTGGTGAACGATGATCTGACGCGTATAGTTCGCCTTTGTATACCCCTTGCCCCATTGATTAACATACGTTAACGAGCGGCCAAAGGTCCCAACTCAGGTCAGCGGCGGCCGCATACCTCGGGCCAGCAGATGCGGAACCACGGGGTGAAACGCTCGGGGGATGCCGCCAGTTCTGCGCTGATCGCGGCGGGATCCATCCACCGCACGTCCATCACTTCCGCGGGGTCCGGCTGTGGATCGCCGTCGAAGCGCCCGAAGAACACGTGATCGAGCTCGTGTTCGATCAGGCCGTTGCCCACGTCCGCCCGGTAGGTGAAACGGAACTGCTCCGCCAGCGGGCACCGGATGCCCAGTTCCTCCTGCAGCCGCCGGGCGGCGGCATCGGCCACGGCTTCGTCCGGCCGTGGGTGGCTGCAGCAGGCGTTGGTCCACAGGCCGCTGCTGTGGTACTTCCCCCAGGCGCGCCGTTGCAGCAGCACGCGTCCCTGTGCGTCGAACAGGAACACGGAGAATGCCCGGTGGAGCAGCCCGCGCGCATGGGCTTCCTGCTTGCCCATCGTGCCGATGGCGTTGTCGTGGGCGTCCACCAGCACCACCTGTTCCTCCGCCCCGCTCATCGCTTGTCCGCCGGATGTTCGCGCAGGAGCAGGTCGGCGGCCACCTGGCCGCTAATCACCGCGGGCGGCAACCCCGGGCCGGGCACGGTCAACTGCCCCGCGAAGTACAACCCGTCCACCTTCCGGCTTTTCACGGCCGGCCGGCCCGGACCGGTCTGGCGCAACGTGTTGGCGAGGCCGTAGGCGTTGCCACCGAACGCGTGGTGATCGGTCATGAGATCCTGCACGCCATAGCTGCGTTTCAGCACGATGCGCTCCCGCAAGGGTACGCCCAAGTGCCGTTCCATCCGCTCCATCACCACGTGGAAATACCGTTCGCGGATGGCCTCGGTATCCTCCGATCCGCTGGCGATGGGGATCAGCACCACCAGGCTCTCGTGACCGGCGGGTGCCACGGAGGCATCGGTGCGCGAGGCGCAGCTCACGTAGAACAGCGGGTCGCGGGGCAGCCGCCGGTGCGTGTGGATGTCGGCGCTGTGCGCATCCAGCGGGGCATCGAAGAACAAAGTGTGGTGGTCCCATCCATCCAGGCGTCCCCGAACGCCGAGGTAGAAGAGCAGGGCGCTCGGGGCCATTACGCGCTTGGCCCAGTAGGCCTTGGGATAGGAGCGCAGTTCCGGCGGGAGCAGCTGTTGCTCCACGTGAGCATAGTCCGCGGTGGCCACCACGTGGTCGGCGGGCACGTGGCCCTGCGCAGTATCCACGCCGGTGATGCGGCCCTTGTGCGTGGTGATCGCGGTGACCTCCCGGCCGGTGTGGAGAACGGCCCCTTGTTCCGCGGCCACGCGCACCATCGCGTCGATCAAGCGGCCCATGCCGCCCATCGGATACCACGTGCCCAGGACGATGTCCGCGTGGTTCATCAGGCTGTAGAGCGCGGGTGTGCGCTGGGGCGTGGTGCCCAGGAAGAGCGCTGGGAATTCCATCACCTGCCGGATCCGCGGGCTTTGGAAATGGCGGTGTACGTGCGCGCGCAGGGACGTGAACACGCTCGTCCGGAACAAGGCGCGCAGCACCCGTGGCCGCATGTACTCGGACCAGCTCAAGCTTGGCATGTACACCAGGTCGTTCATTCCGAGCGCATAGGTGCGCGCAGCCTCACGCAGGAAGCGCTCCAACGCCGCCGCCGCACCGGGTTCTTCGCGCTCGAACAGTTCCGCCACGGCCGCTGGGCCTGCGGGCAGTGCCCAGCGGTCGCCGGGTGCGAGGATGATGCTGTAGGAGGATCCAGCCGCCGCAGTTCGAAATGGTCCGAGGCCCGGTGGCCGAACCGGGCGAAGAACCGCTCGAACACATCGGGCATCCAGTAGAAGCTGGGGCCCATGTCGAACGTGAACCCGTTGCTGCGCCACACACCGGCGCGGCCGCCGGGTGCGGGGTTCTTTTCGAGCACCGTTACGTCATGGCCGCCTTGGGCAAGGGTGGCGGCAGCGGCCAGCCCGGCCGCGCCGGACCCGATCACCACGCTGCGCGGCCGCATGGCGCCAAGTTCGGTGTTGACCGGGATGCGCGTGTAAAGAGGTCCCGAACAAATTACTCAGTCCGTGAGCAGGCCCATCAGGCGGTGGCGGGCCTGGTGGATCCGGCTTTTCACCGTGCCCACGGGGATGCCCAGTTGCTCGGCGATCTCCTGGTACTTGAAGCCATCGTGGTGCATCTCGAAGGGCCTGCGGAAGATGTCCTCCAACGTGCCAAGGGCGCGTTGCAGCTCGCTCATGAGCAGGCTCGATTCGGTGCTGGCGGGCGTTCCCACGCGCATCGCCGTGTTGCGCTCACGCTCCACGCGGTCCATCAAGGCGTTGGTGCGCTTGTCGCGGCGGTGGCCGTTGATGAAGGTGTTCTTCGTGATGGTATACAGCCAGGCCTTGAAGTTCGTGTTGTCGCGGAACTTGTCGCGGTTGTTCAACGCGCGCAACATGCTCTCCTGCATCAGGTCCTGCGCGGTCTCGCGATCGTGCGTAAGGCCCAGGGCGAAGTAGTAGAGGTGTTGGCGGAGACTTACCAGGTGCTGTTGGAACTCGAACGTAGACATGGTGGTGAGCGTTGGCTGCGGAGGCCCAAACTCCGTTCCCCGCACGGGCGCCCCCTGCCGGATGTATCCGGCGCGGACATCGCGGCCCCGCGATCGCCTAAGGCCGAGCGGTGGTGGCGGCCCAACGCAGCCGCCAGCGGTGGTGTACGAACACCGTTGCCCCCACAAGGAGGAAATTCCCCATACCGAGAACACCCCACCCCACCCACTTGTTCTCGAGCGCGCTTCCCCAGAGGTCGGTGCTGCGAGTGGCGTACAGGCACATCGCCACGATGAACCATGCGAGGGCCACCCGGTCGCGGTGGGTGAAGAGGTAGGCCAGCACGAACAGGATCGCCGGAAGGCTGAAGATGAAGTGCTCCTGATCGGTCACCACCAGGTTGGGGATGCAGGCGAAGGCGGTCCACAGCTCCGCGGCGCGGTCCAGCCGCTGGCGGCGTTCGGGCCCCGGGTCGCGAACGTGCGCGAGGGTCCAGGCGGCCAGCAATAGCGCGGCGCAGCCGATGAAGAAGAGGTCCGTTCCCTTCGGGAGCGGCGATCCCACGCATGCCGGGCCCACGCAGAGAACGTGTCCGGGCTGTCCAGGATCACGCTGTGGCCGAGCACGCTGGCGATCCAGCCGCGTTGAAGCGCCAGCCATTCCTCCGGTCCGGTGAAAAGCATCGGCAACAGGATGCCGGCGAGCAGCACGAGCGCGGCGGCGGTCAATGCGCGGAACTCCCGCCGCACGGCGAAGGGCACGGCCAGCAGGAGGAGGTAGGGCTTCACCAGCCAGGCGATGCCGAGGAAGAGGCCGCCCTGACCGGCCTTGCCCGCCAGCGTGCGCTCGCTGGCGAGGGCCACCAACAGCACGAGCGCGATGTTGATGTTGCCCAGGTGCAGCTCGCGGCTGAGGAGCACCACGATGCACAGCAACCCCAGCAAGGCCCGCGAAGAGGCGCGGGGCATCCACGCCCCCGTGATGTAGCGCGACAGCACGAATTCTAGCAACACGAACACCAGGGCCAGTTCCGCGCCGATGATCAGGAAGTGCAACACCGCGGCCGCCTCGAATGGCAGCCACGTATAGGGGAGGAAGAAGTACAACACCGCTGGGGCGTACTTGTAAAGCCCGGTGTCCTCGCCGAAGGCCACCCCATAGATGGGCTGCCCATGGCGCATGGCATCGGCGGCCATGTAGTACACGCGGAAATCGTTCAGCCAGAAACGGCCGTTCACGTGCTCCAGCACCAGGGTGGCTAGCAACAGCAGCGTGGCCACGACGATGAAGAGGCGGAGGGAGCGGTGCATGGCGGGGCGAAGGTCCGTTAGCGGGAATGAAAAACCGTGGAGTGTCCTCGCTGCGGTATGCTACTTTCGGGGCAGGCCTGCTGCACTTCGGATGTATAGCAAGGCCATCAGTTGATGGTTGAAGGCGGCTACAGCAAGAACGAAGTTCGTCGCGGGTGTGGAACAGGTGTCACATTTGATGACCTCTTCTGACCCCCTTGATGGACGCATGAAAGGCCTTGTTCCCTCCGACCGTATCGAACGCGTGATCCTCGAGTTCAGAGGGGTCAAGGTGATGCTCGATCAAGACTTGGCCGAACTCTACGAGGTGGAGACCAAATACCTCAAGCGTCAGGTCAAGCGCAATATCGAACGCTTCCCTGAGGACTTCATGTTCGAGTTGAGCAACGAGGAGTTCGAGATCTTGAGGCGCCAACTTGGTACCTCAAGTTGGGGCGGAACACGCTACGCTCCGATGGCTTTCACGGAGCAGGGCATAGCCCAGCTCTCCGGCGTGCTCAACAGCCCGCGTGCCATCGCGGTGAACATCCAGATCATCCGCCTCTTCACCCGTATGCGTGAGCTGCTCTCCACGCACAAGGAACTCCTGTTGCAGTTGGAGAAACTGCGCGGCACGGTGTCCCATAACAGCCACGACATTAAAGTGATCTTCAACATTCTGAAGCGGATGCAGGAGGAAGAGCAGGGCCGGGCGTTGCTGGCACAGGTCGCCAAGAAGCGGCCACCGATCGGGTTCAAGAAAGGCAGGCCCTGAGGGAATGCCCCATTCCAAGGGAAGCAGCCAGGACCGAACAGCGTGCTCGTGGCTTTGCAGCCAAGTGTGCCTTGACCGCACACCTTCCGACCGCTCCCTATCCCTCCTTCAGCACGCTCCGGCTGATCACGATGCGCTGCACCTCGCTGGTGCCCTCGTAGATCTGGGTGATCTTGGCATCGCGCATCAGGCGCTCCACGTGGTACTCCTTCACGTACCCGTAGCCGCCGTGGATCTGCACCGCTTCAACGGTGGTGCGCATGGCCACTTCGCTGCTGAACACCTTCGCCATGGCGCCGGCCTGGTCGTAGTTGAGGTGCTGGTCCTTCAGCCAGGCCGCCCGTAGGCACAGCAGGCGGGCCGCCTCGATCTCCGTGGCCATGTCCGCCAGTTTGAAGGCGATGGCCTGGTGCTGGTGGATGGGCTTGCCGAACGCCTTCCGTTCCTTGGAGTAGGCCAGTGCCAGCTCGTACGCGCCGCTCGCGATGCCGAGCGCCTGGGACGCGATGCCGATGCGGCCGCCGCTCAGCGTCTTCATGGCGAAGGTGAAGCCGAAGCCATCCTCGCCGATGCGGTTGGCCTTAGGCACCTTCACGTCCTGGAACATCAGCGTGTGCGTGTCGCTGCCGCGGATGCCCAGCTTGTCCTCCTTGGGGCCGACCACGAAGCCCGGCATGCCCTTCTCCACGATGAGGCAGTTGATGCCCTTGTGGCCTTTGGACGCGTCGGTCTGCGCCATCACCAGGTAGGTGTTGGCCGTGCCGCCGTTGGTGATCCAGTTCTTGGTGCCGTTCAGCACGTAGTGGTCGCCCATGTCGATGGCGGTGGTGCGCTGGCTGGTGGCATCGCTGCCTGCCTCCGGCTCGCTCAGGCAGAACGCGCCGATCACTTCGCCCTTCGCCAAAGGCACCAGGTACTTCCGCTTCTGCTCCTCGGTGCCGAAGGCTTCGAGGCCCCAGCACACCAGGCTGTTGTTCACGCTCATCACCACGCTGGCGCTTGCGTCGATCTTGCTGATCTCCTCCATCGCCAGCACGTAGCTGATGGTGTCCATGCCGCCGCCGCCATACTTCGGGTCCACCATCATCCCCAGGAAGCCGAGCTCGCCCAGTTGTTTGATCTCCGCAGCGGGGAATTTCTGGTCGCGGTCCCGTTCGATCACGCCGGGCTTCAGCACGTTCTGGGCGAAGTCACGGGCGGCGTCCCGGACGGCCTTCTGTTCTTCCGACAGTTCGAAGTTCATTCCGGCGAGGGTGGCGGTCTCTTGCATGGATGGCGTTGATCGCGCCAAATGTAGCGGACCGGGGTGACCCGGAAGACCGGTGTCCAGTTCATCCGCGGACAGCCGCCGGATACATTCGCCCCATGGCCGGAACGATGGACGTGATCGGGGTGATGAGCGGCAGCTCGCTCGATGGGATCGACCTGGCATGCTGCCGGTTCACTTGGAACGGCCATTGGTCCTTCGTGGTGCGCGCTGCGCGAACGGTCCCTTATGCCTCCGCCCTGCGGCAGCGGCTGCTGGATGCATCCGGCGCGTCGGCGTTGGAGCTGGTGCGCCTCCACCGCGACGTGGGCCAGGCCATCGGCGAAGCCTGCCGCGACCTGCATCATGAAGTTCCTGCACAGCTGGTCGCCTCGCACGGCCACACGATTTTCCACCAGCCGGCGGAAGGCTTCACCACGCAGGTGGGCGATGGCGCGCGCATCGCCGTGCTGAGCGGACTGCCCACGGTGTGCGACCTCCGCACAACGGATGTGGCCTTGGGCGGACAAGGCGCACCGCTGGTGCCCATGGGTGAACGGTTGCTTTTCCCGCAGTACCAAGCCTTCCTGAACCTGGGTGGCATCGCCAACCTGGCCGTACACCGTGCGGAGCGGGTCGTCGGCTACGACATCGGCCCGTGCAACCAGGCGCTGGACCTCCTCGCGAACGAAGGCGGCAGGCCCTACGACGCCAATGGCGAGCTGGCCCGTTCAGGCACGGTGCATCCGGGACTGTTGGACCGCCTGAACGGACTGCCTTTCTATGCCCAGGCGCCGCCCCGCTCCTTGGGCCGCGAGTGGTTCGAGGAGCACCTGCGTCCGTTGATCGCCAGCGGCCAGGTCCCGCTGAACGACCGGCTGCGCACCACCGTGGAGCACATCGCAACGATGGCGGCCCGCGAACTGGACGGCCAGGACGCTGACCGGGTGCTGGTGACCGGCGGCGGCGCGCACAACGGCCTGCTGGTGGAACGCCTCCGGGCCTTGTCCAAAGCGGTGATCGAAGTGCCGGACCGCCCGCTCGTGGACTTCAAGGAAGCGATCGTATTCGGACTGCTAGGGCTGCTGCGCTACCGCGGCGAGGCGAACGCCCTGGCGAGCGTTACCGGGGCGGAGCGCGACAGTGTGGGCGGGGCGCTTTATCTGCCGGGGTGAGGCCGGGGGGGCAGGAGCAGGGGGCAAGGGCAGGAAGCAGGGGCAACGTGCTGGCGCTGTTAACAAGGCTGGTGTAAAACGGCCGCTCCTGCTTCCCGAAGCCCCTTGCAATGCGGCCTACTTTTGATCCCCGTGGAAGAGAACGCCATGAGGGAAGCCTTGCGCCGCTTTGAACAACGCGCGCCGGAGATCGTATTCGAATGGACCGATGCGCCCACGGGCGCCCGGGGTTGGGTGGTGGTCAACAGCCTGCGCGGCGGCGCTGCCGGAGGCGGCACGCGCATGCGCAAGGGCCTCGATCGCCGCGAGGTGGAAAGCCTCGCCAAGACCATGGAGGTCAAGTTCACCGTGAGCGGTCCTGCGATCGGCGGGGCCAAGAGCGGCATCGACTTCGACCCCACCGATCCGCGCAAACGGGAAGTGCTGGACCGCTGGTACAAGGTGGTGAGCCCCTTGCTGAAGGCCTACTACGGCACGGGCGGCGACCTCAACGTGGACGAGCTGCACGAGGTGATCCCCATCACCGAGCAATACGGCCTGTGGCATCCGCAGGAAGGCGTGGTGAACGGCCACCTGCACGGCGACCAGGGCGCGAAAGTGCGCGTGGTGGGCCAGTTGCGCACGGGTGTGAGCAAGCCGGTGGAAGACCCCGCCTACACCCCGATCACCGGCCGCTATGCCGTGGCCGACATGATCACCGGCTGGGGCCTGGCGGAAAGCGTGCGCCACCACTACCGCATCCGGGGTGCTTCACTGAAGGACAAGCGCGTGCTAGTGCAGGGCTGGGGCAACGTGGGGTCCGCGGCCGCCTACTACCTCGCACTGGAAGGCGCGGTGATCGCCGGCATCATCGATCGCGCAGGTGGGCTCATCGCCCCGGAAGGGTTGCGTGCGGACCGGGTGAAGGAGCTCTTCATCCACAAGGCCGGCAATGCCCTCGCCGCCGACGGCCTCCTGCCCTTCGCCGAAGCGAACGGCCGCATCTGGGACGTCAACGCGGACGTGTTCCTTCCCTGCGCGGCCTCGCGTCTGGTGACCCGGGAACAGGTGGACCGCATGTGCAACGCAGGCCTGGAAGTGATCGCCAGCGGCGCCAACGTGCCCTTCGCCGACCCGGAGATCTTCTATGGCCCCATCGCGGAATACGCGGACGGCCGCGTGAGCGTGATCCCGGACTTCATCGCCAACTGCGGCATGGCACGTGTGTTCGCCTATTGCATGCAGGATGGCGCGGCGCTGAGCGACCAGGCCATCTTCGGCGATGTGGGCCAGGTCATCGGGCGCGCGCTGGAACGCGTGGCCGCCCGCAACAGCGGCCCCACGCACGTCACCCGCACCGCCTTCGAGATCGCCCTGGAGCAACTCACCTGAAATTTCCGGGCCACCGGCCCCGTTCAAGAACAACCGACCACTCCGACCGATGCAGTTCCCCCTTCTCGCCCAAGTGCAACAGACCGTTGAAGCCGCCCACCAGGCCGTGCAACAAGCGGTGCCGGTGGTGATCAATACGCCCACGCAGGACCAACTGACCATCTGGAGCCTGGTGAGCAAGGGCGGCTGGTGGATCATGGGACCGCTCGCCCTCATGAGCCTCATCACCGTGTACGTGGTGATCGAGCGCGCCATGGCGCTGAGCAAGGCCCTGCGCGAGGACAAGGACTTCATCAACAAGATCCGCGACTACGTCCACGAAGGCAAGACCGACAGCGCCCGCAACCTCTGCGCGCAGAGCAGCTCCCCCTCCGCCCGCATGGTGGAGAAGGGCCTGCAGCGCATGGGCAAGCCCACCAAGGACATCGAGAGCGCGATGGAGACCGTCGGCCGCGTGGAACTGTCCAAGCTGGAGAAGAACATCTCGCTGCTGAGCCTCTTCGCGAAGCTGGCACCGATGTTCGGCTTCATCGGCACGATCATCGGGGTGATCAAGATCTTCTACGACATCTCGCTCACGGACAACATCAGCATCTCGGTGATCTCCGAGGGCCTTTACCAGAAGATGGTGACCTCCAGCGCGGGCCTGGTGGTGGGCATCATCGCCTTCGCGGGCTACTTCTTCCTGCACAACATGGTGGAACGCGTCATCAACAAGATGGAACGCACCAGCATGCTGTTCATCGACGTGCTCCAGGAGCCCACCAAATAAGCCGGCTCCATGAACCTACGCCGCAGACAACGCGAGGGGGCCGAGGTGAGCACCGAGTCGCTCAACGACATCATGTTCTTCCTGCTCCTGTTCTTCCTCATCATCAGCACGATGGCCAACCCCAACGTGATCAAGCTGATGCTGCCGAAGAGCGCCAACAACGAGCAGGTGGCCAAGAAGCAGATCAACGTGTCGGTGAACAAGGAGCATCAGTACTTCATCGACAAGCAGCAGGTGCCTTTCGAGAACCTGGAGGCCGCGCTGCTGGACAAGATCAACGGCATCGCCGAGCCCACCATCGTGTTGAACTTCGATAAGGAACTGAGCGTGCAGGACCTCGTGGATGTGATGCAGATCGGCACCAAGATGAAGGTGAAGATGGTGCTGGCCACGCAGAAGACCAACTGAGCATGTACGCCGCCGCAGCCCCGCCCGATAACGCCGGCACACGCCGCAGCGTGGCGCTCATCGTCACGCTGGTGCTGCATGGGCTGTTGGTGCTGTTCTTCATCCTGTGGACCATCATCACCCCGATCCCGCCCTTCCCGGAAGGCGGCGGCAACGGCGTGGAACTGTCCCTGGGCTTCGACCTGGCCGGGCAAGGCGACAACACGGACCTGAACGAGCCCGCCGCTGCGGCATCGCGACCGGAACCGCAGCCGGAGACCGATGAGAGCGCGTTGCTCACCGAGGAGAACGACGAGAGCGTGGTGGTCAAGGAGCAGCCCAAGAAGCCTATCCCCACCAAGCCGAAAGAGGCCACGCCCGCGAAACCCAAGGAGCCGGTGAAGCCGCGTGAACCGACGGTGAGCAAGGGCCTGGAGAACGCCTTGAACGCGTGGAATACGAAGGGCGGCGGCACCTCCGGCAAAGGCAACGATGGAACGCCCGGCACCGCCGGTGGCCCTACGGGAACGGCCACCGGCACGGGCATCGGCAACGGCACGGGCAGCTACCGCGGCGATGGCTGGGCCGTGGACCTGGCCGGGCGCACCATCAAGCGCAAGCCGGTGATCAACGACAAGCCCAGCGTGGGCGGGAAGGTGGTGGTGGACATCTGGGTGGACGGCGAAGGCAAGGTGGTGCGCGTGGCGCAGAACACCAGCAAGAGCACCACCCTGGACCAGACCCTGTACGCCATCGCCAAACGCGCGGCCTTGGAAAGCTCCTTTTACCCCAACCCTAAGGCGGAGGGCGATCAGAAGGGGAGCATCACTTTCGTATTCGAACTCCAGTAACTCCCGTGGACTACGCCGGCACGCTCGCGTACCTGCACGCGCGGTTGCCCATGTTCAGCCGCATCGGCAAGGCCGCCTACAAGGCGGACCTGGGCAACACGCACGCCCTGATGGACCTGCTCGGCCACCCCGAACGCGGCCTCAAGTGCGTCCACGTGGCAGGCACCAACGGCAAGGGCAGCACCAGCCACATGCTCGCGAGCGTGCTCCAGGAAGCGGGCCTGCGCACCGGCCTGCACACCTCACCGCACCTGAAGGATTTCCGCGAGCGCATCCGCGTGAACGGCGCCATGATCCCCGAGCAGGCGATGGTGGACTTCGTGGAGCGGCATAAGGATCGTTTCGAGCCCATCGCACCGTCGTTCTTCGAATGGAGCGTGGCGCTCACCTTCGACCACTTCTGCGCGGAGCACACCGAGATCGCCGTGATCGAGACCGGGCTGGGCGGGCGCCTGGACAGCACCAACGTGGTCACACCCGAAGTGAGCGTGATCACCAACATCGGCTGGGACCATGCGGATCTCCTCGGGGGGGCATTGGAGGCGATCGCCGCGGAAAAAGCGGGCATCATCAAGCCGGGCATCCCCGTGGTGATCGGCGAGGCCGAGGGCCCGGTCGCGGCGGTCTTCCGCCGGAAGGCCGCCGAACTGGGGGCGCCGATCCATTTCGTGGACCAGCATGCCCCCCTGCACTACGCGCTGGATCTGGCCGGTCCGCACCAGGAGAAGAACGCGCGGACGGCCCTGGCGGCGCTGCGCATCCTGCAAGCGAAAGGGTGGCCGATCACGGAGGAGCACATCCAGAAGGGGCTGGCGAACACCTGCGCGAACACGGGCTTCGCCGGGCGCTGGCAGACCATCGGCCACGATCCCCTCACCATCGTGGACGTGGGCCACAACGAGGACGGCCTGAAAGTGGTGCGCGAAATGCTGCTTCGTACGCCGCACGATCACCTGCACATCGTGCTCGGCACGGTAAGCGACAAGGACACGGCGCGCATGTTCGCGCAACTGCCCAGGGAGGCCACCTACTGGTTCTGCAAGGCCGACATCCCGCGCGGGCTGGATGCGGAGGAGCTCCGCCAACGCGCCAGTACCGCAGGGCTCCAGGGGGAGGCCTTCCCCAGCGTGCGCAACGCGCTGCACGCGGCACGCGCGGCGGCCGCCACCGGCGATCTGGTCCTGGTGACGGGCAGCGTGTTCGTGGTCGCCGAGGCGCTTTGAACGGAACGGCTATATTCGCGGCCCGTTCTTCGGAAGCATAGCTCAGCTGGTTCAGAGCATCTGCCTTACAAGCAGAGGGTCGCTGGTTCGAATCCGGCTGCTTCCACATCGATGCGCCGAAGCCTTGGCGAAGGCGATCATCCACGTTCTTTTCTACATTCGCAGCCCTTATCGGGACGTTAGCTCAGCTGGTTCAGAGCGCATGCTTCACACGCATGAGGTCACTGGTTCGAATCCAGTACGTCCCACACCGTAGAGTGGCAAGCCCTCCAACGAAAGTCGGGGGGCTTGTTCATTAGACCTCCTTCCTAATTCCCCAGAAGTGTCACGTCGAGCGACTACGTTGTCACCTCGAGCGAAGTCGAGAGGGGCGTTCGCGTCTCGACTTCGCTCGACAGGACAGAAAGACCGTATGGAAGACGAATTACGAGGGACGCCTATTGAGGGGCGGGACGAACAAGGGGGTTGGATTCCCCGACCTGGGGCCTCTTCGCGGCATCAAGCATCCTCTAGGGGGGTCTTCGGGGATGCTTATAGGAAGACTTGCAGCGGTGTGCGAGATCCTGACGGGAAGCCGAAGCGCATCAGGCACTCGATTCAAGCGACAGTTCCATTCTATGGCTTCGCGCTATCCGAGTGCGGGTTGGGGGAATGATTCCTGCTAATCTTCAATCTATTTAGGATGACTGACGGTCTCGAAAGTATGCCACAAAAGAAACGAGTGCAGCACCGAAGCACGTGCCTGTGGCAATGAGACGTACAGCATCAACTCCTCGAATGGTAGCCCAAGTGGGACGACTTAGCATAGCTAAAAGGTTCAAAATGCCAAAAATAGTCAGCACGAAGAAAATGCGAGGAATTTTACGTTGATTGGTCATTGATCGCCTTTTTAAGTTTTCCATTTGATGTGGGTGTTTGTCGCCGTGGTTTTGCTGGTGGGCCTCCTAGTGGTCCGAATATAGTGCAGACCTATTCCCTTCTCCAAAAGGGCGGCGGCGGCCCTTATTGCTCTTGCCCTATTGCATGATAGGCTTGGTGGACGCGGTGGCATCCACCGCGTCCACCCGGTCCACGCATTCCACTGTTGGGGCCCTTGCCCCATGCGAAAGGCCTCTTAACCCGGCTCACAGCACCGCCACCACCTCTTCCAAGTGTATCCCGCGTGAGCCTTTTACGAGGATCATGCGGCCGGAAGGCGGATCGGCCGTCAGGGCTTCCACGGCCGCCTTCACGTGGGCGTGGCACCGCTTGTCCCCGAGGGCCTGCATGAATTCGTGGCCTACGAACAGGGCGTCCAGCCCGAGCTTGTCCACCAGTGCGGCGATGGCGGCATGCTCGCTGCGGCTTACCGCGCCCAACTCCAGCATGTCGCCCAGAATGGCCAGCTTCGGCTTGCCGCCGCCCAGTTTGGCGAAGTTCTCCAGGGCCGTGGCCATGCTGGTGGGGTTGGCGTTGTAGGCGTCCAGTACCAGTTCGTTGCGGCCGGTGTCCTTCAGTTGCGAGCGGCTGTTGGCGGGGGTGTAGCCGGCGATGGCCTTCGCGATCAGGCCGTCCGGCACGCCGAAGTGCCGGCCGATGCACACGGCGACAAGGGCGTTCGGTGCATTGTAGTTGCCGATGAGCCGGGTGCGGATGTGCCCGTTCTCCCGGTCGTCGTCAAGGATCAGCTCCATGCACGGTCCCTGGCCCTCCACCGCATGGCCGCGCGTGTCCAGTCCTGCCCGGCCGCCGTAGGTGATCCGTTCCAGGCCTTCGCTTTTCTCCATCAGCAGGGTGTCATCCCCGTGCACGAAGGCGATGCCTGCGTGGCCGCGCAGCCACGCGTAGAGCTCGGTCTTGGTGCGCACCACGCCCTCCAGGCTGCCGAAGCCCTCCAAGTGGGCCTTGCCGATGTTGGTGATCAGGCCGTGCGTGGGCTCGGCGATGGCACACAGTTCGGCGATGTCGCCGGGCTTGCTGGCCCCCATCTCGATGATGGCGATGCGATGCTCCGGCTTCAGCTTGAGCAGCGTGAGCGGCACGCCGATGTGGTTGTTCAGGTTGCCTTCCGTGGCCAGGGTGGGCCGGTCGGCGGCGAGCACGGCATGCACCAGTTCCTTGGTGGTGGTCTTGCCGTTGGTGCCCGTGATGGCGATCACCGGCAGGGGGCAGGTGCGCCGGTGGTGGCGCGCCAGCTCTTGCAGGGCCGCAAGCACGCCGGGTACGAGCAGGTAGCGCTCATCCCGCACCACGGCAGGGTCGTCCACCACGGCGAAGGCGCAGCCGCCTTCCAAGGCCTGCGCGGCGAGCGTGTTCGCATTGAAGTTGGGGCCCTTCAGGGCGAAGAACATCGCGCCGGGCCTCAGCTGCCGCGTGTCGGTGCAGGCGCCGGTGCTCTTCCGGAAGTGCGCGTACAGGCGTTCCGTATCCATCATGGCCCAAAAGAAAGACCTCCCGGGGTCGCCGGGAGGTCTTCCGTTCCGTGGATCCTGACGATCCGCGGTTATTTCTTCAGGCTCCTGCGGCGCTTCTCGTCGCCCAGGCCCACCGGCGAGCCCACGCGCGTCATGGCGCAGCGGAAGCCGATCGTGGCCGTGCTCTGGCGCTCGTCCAGGAAGCGGCGCGTGCCGGGGTTGGCCCAGTAGATGCGGTCGGCCCAGCTGGCGCCCTTGTACACGCGGGCGTGGTCGTTCACCAGCGAGGTCTTGCCCCAGTCGTACATCGGGTTGCCCTCGAAGTCCGGCTGGTCGTAGTAGATGCTGCTTTCGATGTCCCCATCGCGGAAGTCGATGTTGTCCGACTCGCGGTAGTTGCGGCGGTCGATGTTCTCTTCCACCGACACGTTGCGCATCTTCACGTCACCCGGCTGTTCGCTTTGGTATTCGCTCAGGCCGGCCAGCAGTTTCGGGCAGATCTCCAGGTCCTGGCCCTTGATCATGTCCACCATCTCCTGCACGGCCTGGTTGGCGGGATCCATCTTGCGCTGGTTCTTCAGGTCCGCCGCGCCCTCGATCTTGGTCATCAGGTCGTCGATGAGCTTGCCTTCCTCTTCGGTGGCGCGGCCCTGCATCTTGGCCTGGAACTCGGTGAGCCAGTATTTGATGCCGTCGATGTCGTAGATCACCTTGTCGTACTTGTCCGCCACGCCGCCGTCGCTGTTCAGCACCTTGGTCTTGAACACGTTGCCGCGGAAGGGAGCGAGGTCGTCCTTGTCCTCGGGGCTCAGCGTGCGGTACACGTCCATGGTCCACTCGCTCACGTTGCCGGCCATGTTGTAGAGGCCATAGTCGTTGGGCCAGTAGCTGAACACCGGTGCGGTGATGTCGGCGTTGTCGTTCAGGTTGCCGGCCACGCCCATGTAGTCGCCGCGGCCGCGCATGAAGTTGCCGCGGAAGTCACCGTAGAAGGAGCCGCCTTTCTTGCGGCTGTCGTAGCGCACCCAGTGCCCGTTCCATGGGTAGATGCGGCGCTCCACGATGCGCTCGTCGATGCTGTTGCCCACCAGCCCGTAGGCGGCGTATTCCCATTCCGCTTCGGTCGGGAGGCGGTAGCGGGGCAGCAGGATGCCGTCCTCCATGCGCACGTTCCGGGTGTCCCGGTTCGGGTTGAAGTCCTGGACGCCGTCCACCTTCTTGCCGCTCTCGTACTGGCCGGCCAGGTAGCTGTCCGTGGTGAAGTGGTCCTCGTTGATCTGGTTGGGGTAGTGCTCGAAGAGGCCCTCGCGGATGAGGATCAATTCGTTCACGCGGTCCGAACGCCAGGCGCAGAAATCATTGGCCTGGAGCCAGTTCACGCCCACCACGGGGTAATCGCGGTAGGCGGGGTGGCGCAGGTAGTATTCCACCTTCGGCTCCATGAAGGCCAGCTTGCTGCGCCACACGAGCGTGTCGGGCAGGGCCTTCTTGTAGATCTCGGGGAAGTCCGCGCCGTACACGCGGTCCAGCCAGTAGAGGTACTCCAGCCAGTACAGGTTGGTGACCTCCGTTTCGTCCATGTAGAAGGTGGACACGGTGACCGTGCGGGGGATGTTGTTCCACTCGTGGGTCAGGTCATCGGTGATGCGGCCCATGGTGAACTGGCCGCCCTCCACCAGGATGAGGCCCGGCCCCGTCTCCTGGTCCTCGAACGGGGCCTTCTCGAAGCCGCCGTTCTTGGAGTCGTTGTAATTCCAGCCCGTAGCGCCGCTCTTCTCGAACTGGCAGCTGCTCAGCAGCGCCACCGAGGCGGTGAGCAGTCCGATGTTCCGTAGGCGTTCCATTGATCTTGCAGGTTGGTTCCTCTGGTTCCTTAGAAAGTGGGGCAGGGCACGGCGCGCATGTGCCGGCGCTTCTTCTTGCACTCGAACTGCATGGTGAGGCTCACCTCGTGGGAGCCTGCCGTGGCCGTGGTGAGCTTGCTGGTGGTCACGTCGTAGCTGTAACCGAACTTGAACTTGTCCGTGTGGAAGCCGATGAGCGCGATGAAGGCATCGCGCGACCGGTACCAGAGCCCGGCGATCGATCGGCCCGTGGTCCACGTACATCCCCAGGTTCAACTGGCGGAACGCCGCCTGCTGCTGGTATAGTATGTTCGGCGAGATGTGCGTCCTGGCCATGCCGGCCTTGCCTTTCATGCCCACGGGGATCGCCGCCCCGGCATGTGCCGTGATCTTCATCGGCAGCTTGCTCGTGCCGAGCACCAGCGATTCGTTCGGTTCGGTCAGGTGGTTCACCGAGATGCCCACGAAGTAGGAGTCCGTATACCCCAGCAGGCCCGCAGAGAAGTCCGCGTTGCCGATGCTGCCGCCCCGGGGCACATCGTTCGTGCTGTAGATGAAACCCATGTGCGGGTCGATCATGTCCCCGAAGGTGAGCTTGTTCCAATCCAGCGATTTCTGGAAGTAGGTGGCCTGGAACCCCGCCTTGACGGAAAATTTCCGGGTGATGGCCTGGGTGTAGGAGTAGATGCCGCTTACCGTGGTGGTGCTGAGCGTGCCCTTGCCGGCCTGGTCGTTGGTCACCAGCAGGCCCAGGCCGCCCATCAGGCCGCGCACGTCCTGGTCGTAGCTGGCGCTGGTGGTGACGAAGGTGCCGGTAAGGGCCGGCCATTGGTTGCGGTAGTTCAGCGCCACGCGCGGGCAGCGCGCGGTACCGGCGAAGGCCGGGTTCAGGTAGAGCGGGTTCGCGTAGAACTGGGTGAACTGCGGGTCCTGCGCGAACGCGGAAAGGGTCCCCATCAACCCCAGTGCAAGCCCGAGGGCCGTACGCCTAACGGTCCTTCTCATGATCTCCACGTTCGTTCTGTAGCCTTCTGTGCGTTGAGCGATCGCCAAGTATACGACGCGGATCCGTTCACGGTTGCCATCCAAGGGCTGCAATAAGGATTCCAGCATGTCGTTCGTGGGGTGATCCGCAACACGAGGTCGAAGGTATACTTTCGTTCCTTTCGTGTTGAAAACCTGTTCAAAGCCTTTCATGCGATCCTTGGTCGTCCTTGTGCTCGGACTGGCTGCCTGGCTTCCCGGCCGGGCGCAGATCGAACGCTCCGCAACAGCCGTTCCCGTTAAGCCCGCCGCCGTTCCGGCGAAGGCTCCCGTACCCACCGCCAGCACGGATACCCCATCACCTGGGCCGGCACCATGATGCGCGATGCCGACCGCCAGGACCTGCCCTTCATTCATGAAGCCCGGGCCCTCGGCACGGGGACCACGGGGTTCACGGCCTACCTGACGGATGCCGGATACACGGAGCTGACGGCCGCTGAGCGGGCCCTGCTGCCCGGCCTGGGCGAGGTGCCGGCCGAACCCGAGATACGCACCGCCCTTGGGATCCAACGGAAGCAGCCGCAGGCGATGGTGGATATCTATCCCTACCGCCGGGATCCGTCCACCGGGCGGATCGAGCGGTTGACGCACTATACCCTGCAACTGGTGGAGGAGCGCGGCGGCGCCGCGCGCGGACAGGCGAAGGCGTTCACCTATCCGGCCCATTCCAAGCTGGCCACGGGGGATTGGTTCCGGTTCACCGTGCCGCAGGCGGGGGTGTACAAGTTGAGCTATGCCTTCCTGCAACAGCTGGGCGTGGATGTATCCGACCTGTCCTCGGACCGGATCAATGTGTACGGGAACCACACGGGCATGCTGCCCTTCGCCAACAGCCCGGCGTTGCCCACGGACGTGCTGCAGAACGCGATCGAGGTGGTGGACGGCGGCGATGGCCATTTCGATCCGGACGATCACGTGCTTTTCTACGCATCGGACGCCCAGCATTGGACCCTTAACGCGGCCACCGGCCGCTTCGTGCATACGAAGAACATGTATACCGATTCGGCCAGCTATTTCGTGGGCATCGGCACCGACCCGCCGAAGCGCATCGCGTCCGTTCCCCAGAGCACGGCACCGGCAACGGACCAGGTGACCGCGTTCAACGATCGCCAGGTGATCGACCGTGACTATGTGAACGTGCTGAAATCCGGCCGGGTGTTCTTCGGGGAGACCTTCGACCAGGTGCTCTCCTACAACTACAGCTTCACGCTGCCCTTCGCCCACGCCGTGGATTCCATGTACCTGACCACCGAAGTGATGGCGCGGACGGTCAATAACGCGGCCAGCTCGTTCCGCGTGGAGGCGGGGAGCGCTAACGTCACGTTCAGCGTGCCCGGCGTATCGGGCAGCAATGAAGCTTCATACGGCACCTTGAAGAGCGTGACCACGGCGCTCCGGACGAGCTCGAACGTGCTGCCGATCAAGGTCACCTTCCTCAAGAACGACCCGGTGACCTCCGTGGGCTACATGAACTTCCTGGAAGTGAACGCGCGGCGCGACCTGAAGATGCCCGGCGACCAATTGATCTTCCGGGACGTGGCTTCAGCGGGCCCCGGCCGCGTGGCGGAGTTCACGGTGGACCTAGCCTCGGGCGTGCAGCGGATCTGGAAGATCGACCGACCCGACCAACGCCGGAGCGGTGGCCTTCACCGACAACGGCGCGCAGAAGGTGTTCCGCCTGGTCACCGACGGCTTGCGGGAGTTCATCGCGTTCAGGTCCTCCGGCTACCTGACGCCCACGCCGGTGGGCCGGGTGCCCAACCAGGACCTGCATTCCACGGGCCTGCCCGCGGACATGGTGATCGTGTGCCCGCAGCAGTTCATGAGCGAAGCGCAGCGGCTGGCGGAGCGCCGCGCCTCCGAAGGCCTGTCAGTAGTGATGGTGACGCCGCAGCAGGTGTTCAACGAGTTCTCCTCGGGCCAGCGAGACGTGACGGCCATCAAGCGCTACATGAAGATGTTGTACGACCGCGCCGGCACGGACCCCGAACTGATGCCGCGCTACCTTCTGCTGTTCGGTGACGGCTCCTTCAACAACGTTTCGTTGTCCCTTGACAACCAGAACTGGATCCCCACCTACCAATCGCTGGACGCCTTGCGCCCGCCCTACTGCTATACGTCGGACGACTACTTCGGGCTGCTGGACGACACCGAGGGCGATGCGTCCAACGATCTGGTGGACATCGGCATAGGCCGCCTGCCGGTGAGCAGCACGACGCAGGCGCGGGATGCGGTGAACAAGATCCTCAACTACGACAAGCTGGGCCTTTCCTCCACCGGCAGCACCTCCTGCACCTCGGGCAATGATGGCGGCGCCGTGGACTGGCGCAACCTGATGCTGTTCTGCGCGGACGACCAGGACGGGGGCGGAGCGGGCAATGAGCCCGCGCACACCAATAACAGCGAGGAGCTGGCCAACAAGGTGAAGACGGAACATCCCTGCCTTAACCTCAACAAGATCTACCTCGACGCCTATGTGCAGTACAGCACGCCGGGCGGGCAGCGCTATCCGGATGCGGAGGCCGACCTGCGCGACCGCGTGCAGAAGGGCTGCCTCCTGGTGAACTACGTGGGCCACGGTGGCGAAGTGGGCTGGGCGCACGAGCGGGTGCTGGACAACACCACGATCCTGGGGTGGACCAACCTCGACCGGTTGCCGCTCTTCATGACGGCCACCTGCGAGTTCAGCCGGTGGGACGACCCCGGGCGCACCTCAGCGGGGGAGAACGTGTTCCTGAACCCGAACGGCGGGGGCATCGCGCTGATGACCACCACGCGCATCGCCTACAGCGGCCAGAACCAGGTGCTGTCCTTGGATTTCTACGACTATGCCTTGAACGCCACGGATGAGCGCGGGCGCGCGCAGCGCCTCGGCGACATCTATCGCCGGACGAAGGTGGCCGCCACGCCGCCCGGCGCCAATACCCAGCCGAACCACCGCAACTTCACGCTGCTGGGCGATCCCAGCATGCGCCTGGCCCTGGCCCGCAGGGAGGCGCGGATCACCCTCCCGCTAACCGACACCCTGGGTAATCCGGTGGATACCATGCGGGCCCTGGACGTGGTGCGCATCCAAGGCGAGGTGCTCGGCGTTGATGGCACCCGCGACACCGGCTTCAACGGCACCGTCATCCCCACCGTGTTCGACAAGGAGGAGACCCGGCTGACCCTGGCGAACGATCCGCCCTCCGTTCCGCTCCCCTTCAAACTGCGCAATGGCATCATCTATCGCGGCCGCGCCTCGGTGGTCAACGGGGTGTTCAGCTTCACGTTCATAGTGCCCAAGGACATCAATTACCAAGTGGGGCCGGGGCGGATCGGCGTGTACGCCGAGAGCCTGGATGCCAACGCGTGCGGCTACACGAACGATCCGCTGGTGGGGGGCACCAATCCGAATGCTCCCGTGGACGTCACCGGCCCGAAGATCGAGTTGTACATGAACGACGACCGTTTCGTGAGCGGGGGCATCACCACGGAAAGCCCCCTGATCTATGCGAAACTGTCCGACGAGAACGGGATCAACACGCTGGGGAACGGCATCGGGCATGACCTGGTGGCGGTGCTGGACGCGAACGCCGAGAACGGGATCGTGCTGAACAGCACCTACCAAGCGGACAAGGACACCTACAAGAGCGGCGAGGTCCGTTACAAGCTGAACAAGCTGGCCGACGGGCGGCACACGGTGGACCTGAAGGCGTGGGACGTCTACAACAACAGCAGCCAGAAGAGCACGGAGTTCGTGGTGGCCCCTTCCGCGGAGCTCGCCCTGGCCCACGTGCTGAACTACCCGAACCCCTTCACCACGCATACCGAGTTCTTCTTCGAGCACAACCGCCCGTGCCAGACGCTGGATTGCCAAGTGCAGGTATTCACCGTGGCGGGGCGGCTGGTGAAGACCTTGAACCGGCGGCTGAACTGTGACGGCTTCCGTTCCGAGCCCCTGGCCTGGGACGGCCTGGACGACTTCGGCGACAAGCTGGGCCGGGGGGTGTACGTGTACCGCCTGAGCATCACCACGCCCACGGGCGAGGAGGCCGATAAGATCGAGAAGCTGGTGATCCTGCGCTGACCGGGCAATAAGCCCCATGACCCCCGCGTATATTTGCCGTCCTTTTTCCGAACCCTCTTGCCGATGAAGGTCTTTTCCCGTTCCGTGGCCATGCTTGGTGGTGCGGTGGTCCTCTCCGCGCCTGCCCTGGCCCAGGTAAGCAAGGGCTGCCTTACCGAACTGGGAGGACAGCAGTGCGGCCAGCGGCTCAACACCATCACCACGGCGGTGCCGTTCCTCATGATCGGCCCCGACTCCCGCTCGGGCGGCATGGGCGATGCCGGGGTGGCCCTGCCCGCGGACGCCAACGCGGTGCATTGGAACCCCAGCAAACTGGCCTTCGCGGAGAACCAGGGGGAATTCCGCCTTTCCGTGTCCCCGTGGCTGCGCAACCTGGTGCCGGACATGAGCCTGGCCTACCTCGCGGGCTTCAAGAAGCTGAAGAACCAACGCAGCGCCATCGGCGGTTCGCTCCGCTACTTCAACCTGGGCAGCATCACCTTCACGGACGTCAACGGCTCGGTGATCCGCGACTTCAAGCCGGCCGAGTTCGCCGTGGACGTCTGCTTCGCCCAGCAGTTCAGCGACCATTTCTCCGGCGGCATCTCGCTCCGGTACATCAACAGCAACCTCACCGCCGGCCTCAACGTGAACGGCGCGAACACCAAGGCCGGCCAGGCCGTGGCCGCTGACGTGTCGTTCTTCTACAACAAGACCGACTGGCAGCTCGGTGACAAGGATGCAAAGTTCGCCTTCGGCCTGAACATCTCGAACATCGGCAACCGGATGTCCTACAGCCAGACGTCCAAGGTGGATTACATCCCCATCAATCTGCGCTTCGGTCCCAGCATCACCGTGGACCTGGACGAATACAACAGCATCACCTTCAACGCGGACATCAACAAGCTGCTGGTGCCCACCCCTCCCATCTATTGGGGGGACAGCCTGGACGGCCAGGGCAATCCGGTGGTCCGCTCCGGTGAGAACCCGAACCGCGGCATCGTATCGGGCATCCTGGGTTCCTTCTCGGACGCCCCCGGCGAGCTCGATTCCGACGGCAACGTGATCAAGGGCAGCAAGCTGAAGGAGGAGCTCCGCGAGTTCTACTTCGGCGGCGGGTTCGAGTACTGGTACGCCAAGCAGTTCGCCTTCCGCACCGGCTACTTCTGGGAGGCCGCCACCAAAGGCAACCGCAAGTACTTCACCATGGGCCTGGGCGTGAAGTACAGCATCTTCTCGCTGGATTTCAGCTACCTCATCGCCAACACGCAGCGCAGCCCGCTGGCGAACACCCTCCGCTTCACCCTCGGCTTCAACTTCGACGGCAAGGTGAAGAAGAAGGAAGAGGGCACGCTGTGATGCTCCGCGTCGGCTTCGGCTTCGATACGCACCGCCTGGTGGAAGGGCGAGAACTCTGGCTGGGCGGGGTATGCATCCCGCACACCGTGGGTGCGCTCGGGCACAGCGATGCTGACGTGCTCCTCCACGCGATCTGCGATGCCCTGCTCGGTGCCGTGGCCCTGGGCGACATCGGCCACCACTTCCCGGATACCGATGCCCGCTGGAAGGGTGCCGACAGCAAGGTGCTGCTGAAGCAGGTGGTGCAACTGCTAAGCGACCGCGGATGGCGCGTAGGCAACGTGGACAGCACGCTGGTGCTGGAACGCCCGAAGATCAAGCCGCACATCGAAGCGATGCGCGCCGTGATGGCCCCGCTGTTGGGCGTGGACCTGGACGCGGTCTCCGTGAAGGCCACCACCAACGAGACCCTCGGTTTCGTGGGGCGCGAGGAGGGCGTGTGCGCCTACGCCGTGGCCACGGTGATCAAGGCCTGAGCCTGCGCCCTGACATGTCGGGTCGCTGAACAGGAGCGTTAGCGCATGCGCAGGACAACGACGCGGGCGGCCGTCCGCACACAACCGACATCCCTTCGGTCTATGGCCCGAACTTCTTGCTGGGCTTGCGGCTGGTGTGACGCACTTGGTAGACCACTACGATCTGCTCGCGGATCGCATACACCACGCGATAACGGAACCCTTTCACGGGCGCATGGCGGTATTCCCGCGCACGCACTTGATACCCCGTTGGGTTCTGCTCGATGAAGCGATAACAGGCATCAAGCTCCCGATCGAAGCGATCGGCCAGCGACGGCCGGATGTCCTGATAGTACTGGTAGATCTCCCTGGATTGAGCGATGGCCTTGGGGTGGACGGCCAGTCGGTACTTCATTGTTGGTGCCCTTCGCGCATCAGCCGCATGGCTTCTTCCCGGCCATACATCTTCACGTTGCCGCGCAACCGTTCAGCTTCCTGCGCATCCAGTTCATCAAGCTCGACAAGCGTGAGCTCGTCCGCCCCGATCTTCTGTTCGATGAAGCGCTGGATCTGCTCCAGTACACCATCGTCACTGATCACGGACAATCGTTCCATGATGTTCCATTTGCGCGCTGCGAGGTCCATGGTCGTTGGTTCGTGTTGTAAAAGTAGGGACATGGTCATCGGATGGGATCGCTGCTCTCCTTCTCAGCGTGCTCTGCATGTGCCGGATACTTTTGCCAGAAGGAGGGGCAGGGGACCGCCGGAGGCGGAGGGCATGGCTGGCACTCGGCCGCAGCCGAGCGTCTTACGGGATTGTGCGCCTATGCCGTGGCCACGGTGATCAAGGCCTGAGCCAGCGGATCAGTGTCCGGTAGGTATTGGGCGGTCATGCTCGGCTTCGCTCAGCATGACAGGACGATCAGTGTCATGCTGAGCGAAGCCGAAGCATGGTCCCTTGTGATCGCGGTCAGGACGGATCATCGTCATCATCCGGCCGCGGCTCCGGTGAAGTGGGATGCGCCTGTTCGTCCTCGAAATAGAACACGCGCAGCAGGGCCGCGCCGCGCAGCAGATCGATGCGGTCGATCTCCACGCGGCTCATGGTGATGCCCAGGCGTTGTTGCAGGTCCGCGAACAGTTGTGCGCGGTTCTCCGGCTTGATCAGGTCGATGCGTTCGTAGGTGATCTGCCGCATCGCCTCGTGCCGCGTGAGCCACAGATGCTCCAGCGCATACACCAGCCCGAGGATCGTGCCGTTGGTGAACAGCAGTTCCGCCACGCTCACCATGCTGCCCGCGAGCGCATTGACCACCGCGAGGGTGATCACCGCGAAGAGGTAGGTCATGTCCTTCACCGACAACTGCTCGGTGCGGTAGCGGAGGATGCTGAACACCGCGAACAGTCCGAAGCCGAAGCCCATGCTCAGCTTCACGTTGTTCATCAATACGCAGAGGAAGAAGATCAGGATGTTGAAGACGAAGTAGGTGAAGAGGTTCTCCTTCTTCCGGTGGATCGGGTAGTAGATCACGCGGATCAGGATGAACAGCACCACCGCGTCCAGCGTGAACTTGAACAGCAGTTCCCACAGGTTCGCGTGGAACAGGTGCATGCCGAACCACGTCGTCCGCTCGTCCATGGCGAAAGGCTCAGCGGCCGCTGCGAAGCGGCGTGTGGTTGCGGGGTTCGGAGCAGGTCATGTCCGGGGGGCGCACCAGCGCGCCGGTGCAGGGTGCTTCGGCCGGATGCTGCCAGAGGGGCATGTGCAAGGACTGCATCATAGGGGAGTGCCAAATCTAGGGATCGCTGCGGCGGGAGGAACCGCGGGCGTTGTACTTTCGGCATCCTTTGAACGGCCGCATCGCGCGGCTCCCCTTCATGGCCGCCACCCGCAAGATCGCGCTGCACTACCTGCAGCACCCGTCGTGGGCCTCCCTGCCCGCCGAGGACCGCCAGCTCCTGGAGCTCGCCGCACGCGCGGCGCGCAACGCCTATGCGCCGTACTCCAAGTTCAGCGTGGGCGCCGCCCTGCGCCTGGAGGACGGCCACATCGTGCCCGGCAGCAACCAGGAGAACGCCAGTTCACCCGCCGGCACGTGCGCCGAACGCACCGCCCTGCATGCGGCCATGGCCGTGGTGCCCAAGGGCGTGGTGGAGAGCATCGCCATCGTGGTGCCCAAGGTGCGTGGCACCCGCCCGGTGACGCCTTGCGGCATCTGCCGCCAGGCCCTGGTGGAACAGGAGCGCCGCCAGAAGGGGCCCATCCGCCTGCTGATGGGCATCGTGAAGGGGCCGGTGATCGAGACGTTCAGTGCGGAAACGCTGCTGCCGCTCTCCTTCGATAGCAGTTACCTGGCCTCCGGCAAGAAGCGCTGAACCGCCCCCACCTATCTTTGGTCGCTCCCTGATCGGAACACGGAATGACGACCAAGACCGCTTCCCCCGCGAAGGCGGCCAAGTCCAGGAAGGACGATGGCCCCGCCTTCGGCAAGGATACCTACCTACGTTGGTTCAAGGACATGCTGCTGATGCGCCGCTTCGAAGAGAAGGCCGGGCAGCTGTACACCATGCAGAAGTTCGGCGGCTTCTGCCACCTCTACATCGGCCAGGAGGCCATCCTCGCGGGCATGGTCACGGCCATCCGCCCCACGGACCGCGTCATCACCGGATACCGCGACCACGCGCACCCGCTCGTGCTGGGCACCCCGGCGAAGAACGTGATGGCCGAGCTCTACGGCCGCATCACCGGCACCAGCAAGGGCAAGGGCGGCAGCATGCACTACTTCGACAAGGCCCGCAACCTCTTCGGTGGCCACGGCATCGTGGGTGGGCAGATCGGCCTCGGCGCCGGCATCGCCTTCGCGGACAAGTACCGCGGCGAGGACCACGTGACGCTGTGCTCCATGGGTGATGGCGCCGTGCGCCAGGGCATCCTGCACGAGACCTTCAACATGGCGATGACGTGGAAGCTCCCGGTGATCTTCATCATCGAGAACAACGAATACGCCATGGGCACCAGCGTGGAGCGCACCAGCAACGTGCATGATCTCTACACCCTGGGCGAGAGCTACGACATGCCTGGCGAGGCCGTGAACGGCATGCGCTGCGAGGACGTGCATGACGCGATCGCGAAAGCGGCGGCGCACTGCCGCGCGGGTAACGGCCCGTACCTGCTCGAGATCAAGACCTACCGGTACCGCGGCCACAGCATGAGCGATCCGCAGAAGTACCGCACCAAGGAGGAAGTGGAGGAGTACAAGCGGCAGGACCCGATCGAAAGCGTGCGCAGGACGCTGCTCGATAACAAATGGGCCACCGAAGCTGAACTGGAGGCGATGGACGAAGCGACGAAGAAGGAGGTGGAGGAGGCCGTGAAGTTCGCCGACGAGAGCCCGTACCCGCCCGTGGACGAGCTGTACCTGGATGTTTACAAGCAGAAGGACTATCCCTTCGTGAAAGACTGACAACGCCTGAAGCGCAATGGCCGAGATCGTACAAATGCCCAAGCTGAGCGACACCATGACCGAGGGTGTCGTTGCCGCATGGCACAAGAAGGTGGGTGACAAGGTGAAGAGCGGCGACATCCTCGCCGAGATCGAGACGGACAAGGCCACCATGGAGTTCGAGAGCTTCACGGATGGCACCCTGCTGCACATCGGCGTGCCGCAAGGGCAGGCCGCGCCGGTGGATTCGCTCCTGGCGATCATCGGCAAGGAAGGGGAGGACATCACGGCGTTGCTGGCCAGTGCGGCCGCTCCCGCGAAGCCCAAGGAGCAGGCGCAGGAGGCAAAACCCGCTGCGCCAAGCGCCCCTGCGCCCGTGGCTGCCCCTGCAACGGCACCCGCATCAGGCTCCAATGCGCCCAAGCCCGCGCCCGCTTTCAGCGCGGTAACGGCCCCGCGCGTATCCGAGCCGCCCAGTACGGACGGCCGCGTGAAGGCCAGCCCGCTCGCCAAGCGCCTCGCCGACGAGAAGGGCATCGACATCGCCCGCGTGCGCGGCACCGGAGACGACGGCCGCGTGACGAAGAAGGACATCGAGGGCTACACCGGTGGCAGCGCCGCCGGTTTCGTGGCGCAGGAAGAGCGCTACACCGAAGTGCCGGTGAGCCAGATGCGCAAGACCATCGCCCGCCGCCTCAGTGAAAGCAAGTTCACCGCGCCGCATTTCTACCTCACCGTCGAGGTGGACATGGGCCGCGCCATCGCCGCGCGCGAAGCGATCAATAAGGCCGTTGCGCCGGACAAGGTGAGCTACAACGACCTCGTGATCAAGGCGGCGGCGCATGCGCTCACGCAGCATCCCAAGGTGAACAGCAGCTGGCTCGGCGACCGCATCCGCTACAACGAGCACGTACACATCGGCGTAGCCGTGGCGGTGGAGGAGGGCCTGCTGGTGCCCGTGGTGCGTTTCGCCAACAGCAAGGGCCTGCGCCGCATCGGCGCCGAGGTGCGCGACCTCGCCAAACGCGCGAAGGACAAGAAGTTGCAGCCGCAGGACTGGGAAGGCAACACCTTCACCATCTCCAACCTGGGCATGTTCGACATCGACGAGTTCACCGCTATCATCAACCCGCCGGATGCGTGCATCCTGGCCGTGGGCGGCATCGCGGAGAAACCCGTGGTGAAGAACGGCGTCATCGTGCCGGGCCACCTCATGAAGCTGACCCTGAGCTGCGATCACCGCGTGGTGGACGGGGCCACGGGCGCGGCTTTCCTCGGGACGTTGCGCAGCTACCTTGAAGAGCCCGTGCTCTTCCTG
>JASGIM010000003.1:0-1648836 GCA_047601855.1 Flavobacteriales bacterium
TCGTTCACCTGGCGGACCGGCCACGTGGTTTTCCATGGAACGTTAGGCCACATTTAACGCTCGCGATCGCAGCAGGCCCCATATTTGCGCCCGTAACACACCCGCACGACCTTTCCATCCCTTCGCTGGGAACGATGAAAGCGATACCCGACCAATGCTCCGCTGATACGCGGACCCTGACCCCGGCCGCGTTGCCGAGGGTGTTCCTGTTGGTTGCCCCTGCGCTCAACGCGCGGCGTCCTCGACGATCGAGCCTCCGGATCTGAGCCGAGCGCTCACGGTCCGTTCCCCCGCCCGCATGGCCTGAGGCCGTGCCAGGCTTCGTTCCCTTCATTCTCTTCACCCGGTGCGCTCCAGGCGCACACGTTCCCCGTCGTTCAGGTCATGGACCAGTCGTCGTCGTTCATCGTGCGTATCGCCACAGCAGCGGATGTCCCTTTCGCGGACACAATCTGCGAGGAGATGGCCGCTTCCGCCAAGGCGCGGGGCACCGGCATCGCGCGCCGCACGCCGGAGTATATCATCCGCAAGATGGAGGAAGGCAAGGCCGTGATCGCCTTCTCTGGTACGGGCGTCTGGGCCGGTTTCTGCTACATCGAGACCTGGAGCGGCGATTACGTGGCGAACTCCGGCCTCATCGTGTCGCCCCACTTTCGCCAAAGCGGCCTGGCGCGCCGCATCAAGGAGCGCATCTTCCAGCTCTCCCGGCAGAAGTATCCCACGGCCAAGATTTTCGGCCTTACCACCGGCCTGGCGGTGATGAAGATCAATTCCGATCTAGGCTATGAGCCGGTGGTGTATTCCGAGCTTACGCCAGACGAGGCCTTCTGGAGCGGCTGCAAGAGCTGTGTGAACTATGCGATCCTCATGAGCAAGGAGCGTAAGAACTGCCTCTGCACGGCCATGCTCTACGATCCCGCCGACCCCAAGAACAAACCGGCAGCCGTGAACATGCCCGCGGCCGAGCGCACCACGCCCGGCCAGCGCTTCCGCAAGAAGGCCAAGGCCTATGCGCGCTATATGCGCATGAAACGCAACCGCCTGCTCGGCGCTGGCCAGTTGGTGATCCGGCCTGATCCCGTTCATCCGATCGCTTTCCCACAGACCATGACCAAGGACCTTGTGCTCGCCTTCAGTGGCGGGCTGGACACCACGTTCTGCGCCGCCTGGCTCACACAGGAGAAGGGCTATCGTGTGCATGCCGTCACCGTGGATACCGGTGGCTTCAACAGCGCCGAGCGCTGGCGCATCGAGGAGCGTGCGTACCAGGCCGGTGCGGTGAGCTACACCCTGATCGATGGCACGCGCCACCTGTACGACCATGTGATCCGCTACCTGATCGCGGGCAATGTGCTGAAGAACGGTACCTATCCGCTGTCGGTCTCCGCGGAACGCATCACGCAGGCGGTGCTGATCGCGGAGCATGCGCGCGCCATCGGGGCCAACGCCATCGCCCACGGCAGCACCGGCGCGGGCAACGACCAGGTACGGTTCGACATGCTCTTCGCCACCATCCTGCCGGGCGTGGAGGTGATCACGCCCATCCGCGACCTGCGCCTGTCGCGCGAGGCGGAGATCGCCTGGCTGAACGAACATGGAGTCCACATCGACGCCACCAAGGCCGCATACTCCATCAACCAAGGTATCTGGGGGACCAGCGTGGGCGGACGCGAAACGCTCACCAGCGAGCGGAACCTGCCGGAGAGCGCCTGGCCCACGCCGGTGAACAAGGAGGGCGAGGCCACGCACACGCTCACCTTCGAGCAGGGTGAACTGATGGCCGTGGACGGCACGCGCGTCCCCGATCGGGTGGAAGCCATCCGCAGACTGCAAGGCCTGCTTGATGGCTGGGGTATCGGCCGCGACATCCACGTGGGCGATACCATCATCGGCATCAAGGGCCGGGTGGGCTTCGAAGCCGCTGCCGCCGTGGTGATCATCAAGGCGCACCATGCGTTGGAGAAGCACGTGCTCACCAAGTGGCAGCTGTTCTGGAAGGACCAGCTAGCCCAGTGGTACGGCAACTGGATGCACGAGGGGCAGTACTTCGATCCGGTGATGCGCGACATCGAAGCCTTCTTCGATCGCACGCAGCACGTGGTGAGCGGCGAGGTGTTCGTCACCGTGTCGCCGTATCGCTTCCGGGTGGATGGCATCCGGTCGCCCTTCGACCTGATGGCCGCGCAGGAAGGGGCCTACGGCGAGATGAACAACGGTTGGACCGGTGAGGACGTGAAGGGCTTCGCGCGGATCTTCGGGAACCAAGTGGGCACCTGGCACAAAGTGCACGGCCGGACCGTGGAGCAGTCATGAAGAAGCGGGTAGGAGTGATCGGGGCTGCGGGCCTCACAGGTGGCGAGGTGCTGCGCATCCTGCTGCGGCACCCGCAGGTGGACGTGGCCTTTGCGCACAGCCGCAGTCAGGCCGGAAAGCCTTGGTACGCGGCCCATCCGGACCTGGTGGGGGAGACCGATCGATCGTTCGATGCCACCATCGCGGAGTCAGGTGTCGATGCTTACCTGCTTTGCCTGGGCCACGGGGAAAGTGCGCGCTTCCTGGCGGAACATCCGCTGCCGGCCGCTGCCGTGGTGGTGGATCTGAGCCAGGACCACCGTCCGCGCGGTGGTGCCTTCGTGTACGGCTTGCCCGAACTGCAACGCGATGCGATCCGGAACGCCAGGCGCATCGCGAACCCCGGCTGTTTCGCCACGGCGATCCAATTGGCGCTGCTGCCTGCGTTCGCAGCCGGTGCGGTGCGTGAGGATGTGCAGGTGAGCGCCACCACCGGCAGCACCGGCGCGGGCCAGGCATTGAGCGCCACCACGCATTTCTCCTGGCGCTACGGCAATCATTCACCCTACAAAACGCTGGAACACCAGCACCTGTTGGAGATCGGAGAGACGTTGCTCCAGCTTGATCCGGCCTACGCGGGCACCGTGCATTTCATTCCGCAGCGCGGGGCGTTCACCCGGGGCATCTCGGCCGTGGTGCATGCGCCGACGGCATGGTCGGCTGCGCAGGCGGTGGAAGCTTACTCGGCCTGGTACGCGGGACATCCCTTCACGCACGTGGCGCCCGGTCCGGTGGACCTGAAGCAGGTGGTGAACACCAACAAGTGCCTGTTGCACGTGGATGTGAAAGCGGGCCGCCTGCTGGTGACCGCCGTGACCGACAACCTCTTGAAGGGCGCGTCCGGACAGGCGGTGCAGAACATGAACCTCGCGTTGGGCCTGGACGAGACCGCCGGCCTGCTGCTGAAACCCGTTGCCCACTGATGGAGCTTTTCGACGTATATCCCTTGATGGACCTGGAGCCCGTGACGGCGAAGGGCGTCCGCGTGCAGGCCACCGATGGCCGCACCTATCTGGATCTGTACGGCGGCCACGCGGTGATTTCCGTAGGGCATGCCCATCCGCATTACGTGGAGCGGCTGACCAGCCAGGCGAAGCGCATCGGTTTCTACAGCAATGCCGTGCGCAATCCGTTGCAAGTGGAGTTGGCGCACCTGCTCGGCGAAGTGAGCGGCCTTGGCGAATATGCCTTGTTCCTATGCAACTCGGGCGCGGAGGCCAACGAGAACGCCTTGAAGCTGGCTTCGTTCCACACGGGGCGCAAGCGCATCGTGGCGTTCACCGGTGCGTTCCACGGCCGCACGTCGGCCGCGGTGGCGGCCACGGACGATCCCTCCATCATTGCGCCCGTGAACAGCGGGCACGAGGTGGTCTTCGTGCCCTTGAACGATGCGGCCGCCGCAGAACAGGCGATCACCACCGATACGGCCGCCGTGATCGTGGAAGGCATCCAGGGCGTGGGCGGTGTGCAGATCCCCACGGATGAATTCCTCCGCGCGCTGCGGGCCTTGTGCGATCGTTCGGGCGCTTTGTTGATCCTGGATGAAGTGCAATCCGGCTACGGCCGCAGCGGCGACTTCTTTGCCTTCCAGCGAAGCGGCGTGCAGCCTGATCTGATCACCGTTGCGAAGGGCATGGGCAACGGCTTCCCGATCGGCGGCGTGCTGGTGCATTCGCGCATCGAAGCGAAGCACGGCCTGCTGGGTACCACCTTCGGTGGCAACCACCTGGCGTGCGCTGCGGCCATCGCCGTGCTGGAGATCATCCGCGAGGAAGCGCTCCTGGCCAACACCCGCCGCGTGGGCGATCACCTGCTGCATGCACTGGCCGCATTGCCTGGTGTGACGGATTTGCGCGGCCGGGGCCTCATGATCGGTTTGGATCTGCATGGACCTTCCGCCGCCGTGCGCAACACCTTGCTGAAGGAACACCGCTTGTTGGTGGGCAGCGCGAAGGACAAGCGCACCATCCGCCTGTTGCCGCCGCTCACGCTCACCATGGCCGATGCCGATGAAGCCCTCGCGGCTTTCGGTGCGGTGCTTCGTTCCATTCCCGATCCGGTACGGCCATGATCCGCTTCACTTCCGTACACGACGTGCCTCGCGTGGACGCCCTGGTGCAACAGGCGCTCCGCTTCAAGCAGGATCCGTGGTCGCAGGCCACGGCCGGGGCACGCCGCACACTGGGCTTGGTGTTCATGAACCCCAGCTTGCGCACACGCATCAGTACGCAGAAGGCCGCCGAACAATTGGGCCTGAACGTGATGGTAATGAACGTGAACGGCGATGGCTGGGCGCTGGAGTTCGAGGATGGCGTGGTGATGGATGGCACCAAGGTGGAGCACGTGCGGGAAGCCGCGGCGGTGCTGGGCACCTATTGCGACATCATCGGTCTGCGCAGTTTTCCCGGACTGGTGGATCGCGATGCCGACTACGCTGAACAGGTAATGGAACGCTTCATCGCTAGTTGCCGCGTGCCATTCGTCAGCCTGGAGTCAGCCACCCGCCATCCGCTGCAAAGCCTGGCCGATGTGATCACCATCGCCGAACGCAAGCGGGCCGAACGCCCCAAGGTGGTGCTCACCTGGGCGCCGCACATCAAGGCGCTGCCGCAGGCCGTGGCGAACTCCTTTGCCGAATGGGTGCTGGCGGTGGGCCATGACCTCACCATCGCGAACCCTACTGGTTTCGATCTCGATCCCACGTTCACGCAGGGCGCCACGATCACGCACGACCAGGAGGCCGCGCTGGAGGGTGCCGACTTCGTATACGTGAAGAACTGGTCCAGCTTCGCCGATTACGGCCGCGTGCATCCCGGTGCGCGGGAATGGATGCTGACGCCCAAGCACTTGAAGCGGACGAACGACGCGGGCGTGATGCATTGCCTGCCTGTACGCCGCGACCTGGAACTTGCTGCGGCCGTGCTCGATGGCCCATCGTCGTTGGTGTTGCAGCAGGCCGACAACCGCACATGGGCTGCGCAGGCCGTGCTGCATGAACTCCTGAAGCACACCCCATGAGCGCGCCGATGCTCACGGTGCTGAAGGTGGGCGGCAACGTGATCGATGATCCCGCCAAGCTTGAGGCGTTGTTGCGCGCGTTCGCTGCTTTGGAAGGGCCCAAGCTGCTCGTGCATGGAGGTGGCAAACTGGCCAGTGCCATGGCGCGCAGCATGGGCATCGAGCCCACCTTGGTCGATGGCCGCCGGATCACCGATGAGGCCATGTTGCGCATCGTGACCATGACCTATGCAGGATGGATCGGCAAGCAGATCGCCGCGCGGCTGACCGCCATCGGTTGCCGGGCCGTGAGCTTGTGCGGGGCTGATGGCGCGTTGATCCCTGCCACGCGCCGCGCCCCGGTGCCGATCGATTTCGGTCACGTGGGAGATCCCGTGGAGAGCGACGTGGATACCGACCTGTTGCGCAGCCTGCTCGATCAAGGTGTGGTGCCTGTGATCGCGCCGATCACCGCCGATCGCGGTGGGCAGTTGCTGAACACTAATGCGGATACCGTCGCGGCCGTGCTGGCGGGTGCGTTGGCCATGCACCGGCCCGTGCGGCTCTTCCTCGCTTTTGAGAAGGACGGGGTGTTGGACGAGGCAGGCCAGGTGATCGCTTCTCTTTCGCCCGGGCTGGCCCGGCAGCACATTGCCAGCGGGGTGGTGAAGGATGGCATGCGTCCCAAGCTGGATGCGGGTTTTCGTGCCTTGGATCATGGCGTGAGCGAGGTGGTGATCGGTGCATCGGACCACGTGGAACAGGTGCTGGCTGGGAAAGCGGTCGCCACCAGGCTCATATCGGACACTCCATGAACGAGATCGTGACCAGTTTGGAACAGGATGCCGTGGCCCTGATGCGTGCGTTGATCGCGGTGCCCAGCCCCAGCCGAGAGGAGCATGGCACAGCCGATGTGATCGAGGCTTTCCTGCGGGACCACGGGGTGCCGGTCCATCGCCACGGCAACAACGTGTGGGCCTTCGGCGCGCGCACTGTGCCCAACAAGCCGGTGGTGCTGCTCAATTCGCACCACGACACGGTGCGTCCGGTAGCCACCTGGACACGCGATTCCTATGCCGCCACGGTGGAAGGCGATCGCCTCTTTGGCCTGGGGAGCAACGATGCGGGTGGTCCACTGGTAGCGTTGATCGCGGCCTTCCTGGCCCTGCACGAACGGACGGACCTGCCGTTCAACCTGGTGCTTGCGGCCACGGCGGAAGAGGAGATCAGCGGGTCCAACGGCATCGCGTCGATCCTGCCGTTGCTGGGGCAGGTGGACATGGCGATCGTGGGAGAGCCCACCGGCTTGCGCATGGCTACGGCGGAAAAAGGCCTGCTGGTGCTGGATTGCACGGCACATGGCATCTCCGGCCATGCCGCGCGGAGCGAAGGCGATAACGCGATCCTGAAAGCGCTGCCGGACATCGCCTGGTTCCGCGATTTCCGCTTCCCCAAGGTGTCGGAGCAGCTCGGTCCCATACACATGAACGTGACCATGGTGCAGGCGGGCACGGCACACAACGTGGTGCCCGATAGCTGCCGCTTCACCGTGGATGTGCGCTGCACCGATGCCTACACATTGGAGGAAGTGGTGGCGATTATCCGCGAACAAGTGCGATGCGAGGTGGTGCCGCGTTCTTTGCGGCTCAAGCCTTCATCCATCGCGGCCGATCATCCGTTGGTGCAGGCAGGCCAGGCCATCGGTCTGGAGCGCCACGGTTCGCCCACGCTCAGCGATCAGGCCCTGTTGCCCATGCCATCCATCAAGCTCGGTCCGGGCATCAGTGAACGCTCGCACACGGCCGATGAATTCATCCACCTGAGCGAAGTGGCCGACGGCATCCGCTGTTACATCACCTTGCTCGAACATTTGCGCCCATGACCGCTCAACGCCTTTGGCAGAAGGACAGCACGCCCCACGCGCACCTGGATCGCTTCACTGCGGGCCAGGATCGTGTGCTGGACAACCAGCTGGCCCGTTTCGACGTGCTGGGCTCCATCGCCCATGCCACCATGTTGCATCGCTGCGGCCTGTTGAGCGGGACCGAGGCGGAAGCCATTCTTCGAGGCCTTCGCACCATCCTTGCAGAGGTCGATGCCGGCACGTTCACGGTGGCGGCCGATGTGGAGGACATCCACTCGCAGGTGGAGATCACCCTGACGCAACGCATCGGTGAGGCTGGCAAGAAGCTGCACACCGCGCGGTCGCGCAACGACCAGGTGCTGCTCGACATCAAGCTCTACATCCGCGACCGCATCGCGCACACCGTGGCCGGGCTGCAAGGGCTTTTCGACCGGCTGCTGGCCGCGAGCGAACGATACCGGTCCGTGGCGATGCCTGGTTATACACACACGCAGATCGCCATGCCTAGCACCTTCGGGCTGTGGTTCGCGGCCCACGCGGAAAGCCTCACGGACGACCTCGACCAGTTACTGGCCGCCTACCGCATCGCCGACCGCAACCCGCTGGGCAGCGCGGCTGGTTTCGGCTCTTCCTTCCCGATCGACCGGCAGTTCACCACCGAACTGCTCGGCTTCAGCGACCTCAACGTGAACGTGGTGTACGCCCAGTCCACGCGCGGCCGCACCGAGCGTGCCACGTTGAACGCACTGGCCGCGGTGGCCTCTTCGCTCGGCAAGCTCGCGGCCGATGCCGTGCAGTACATCGGTGGCGAGCATGGGTTCCTATACCTGCCGGATGCGCTCACCACCGGCAGCAGCATCATGCCGCACAAAAAGAACCCCGATGGGTTCGAGCTGGTGCGCGCGCATTGCAACCTGCTGCAAGGGCTGCCCAACACGTTGGCCTTGGTGCTGGCGAACCTCACCACCGGTTACCACCGCGATCTGCAAGTGACCAAGGAACTGCTGTTCCCGGCGTTCGAGAAGCTGGATGACTGCATCGCGATCCTCGGTCTGATGGTGGACCACCTGGAAATGCGCCGGGAGATCTTGGCCGATCCGAAGTATGCGCACCTGTTCACCGTGGATGCCGTTCATGCCTTGGTGAAGCAGGGCGTACCCTTCCGCGATGCCTATCGGCAGGTGGGGCAGGCGGTGGCCGATGGCAGCTTCAGGGCACCGGAAGGAGAGGCGCATACGCACCTCGGCAGTGCTGGCGATCTGCGCAATGACCTGATCGCAGAGCGGTTCGCGCGCACGCGGGAGGCGTTCGCATGCGCGCGGGCAGAGCGGGCACTGGCCGCGTTGGAGCGAGGGTAAACCTACTCGCCGCTCTTTTGTGCGAAGATCACATAGCCGAAATTGATGCTCCAGACCCAAGGCTTGCTCAGCCCATCGATGTAGCTGGTGTTGAACCAGAGCGGCCCCAGCGGGCTTTGGTAGATGAGCGAGCCGCTGGCGATGTAGTAGCGCTGGCTGATGGCCGTGCCTTCCGTGGCCTGATCGAAGCCGTTACGGAGGATCGCCTTGTAGGGTTGGAAGACATACCCTTCAAGGCGCAGGTCGAACTTATTGCGGGCCACGGCCATGATCATGCGGGCGCCGCCGGCGAGGTATTGCGTGGCCCGATAGTTCTCCAGGAAATAAGTGCGCGTTTCCGGCGTGGGCTGGAAGACCGGCGCGCGGATGATGGTGGCCGTGTAGTTCTGGAAGAAGGGTTGTGTGCTGTACACGCCTTCCGCGAGCAGGCCGAACTTGAAGAGGCCGCGCGGCAGGAAATACTTGTCCAACGTGGCTTTCGCCATCACCCATTCATGCTGTTGGCTGAACGGTGTATGCACGGTCCATTGAGAACCCGGTGTGGTGCGTTCCTGTCCGCCGATGTAGCGCAGCTCCAGACGTAGCAGCTCGCCGCTGTTGGGATGTTGTTTGCGGTTCAGGCTGTTGCGCTCAAGCGTGAGCCCCGTTGTGCCGTGCTCGAACTCCGTCACGTCCGCTGTGTCCTTTGCGGAGAAATCGCCGTTCTGGTAATAGTTGGCCTTGGTCATCGCATACTTCGCGTCGAAGCGTAGCAGGCCTTTGTTGCCGAGGGCCATGCCGGCGTTCAGGCCTCCCCACAGCTCCTTGTTCACGATGTACGACGGCTTCACCTCATCGAAGAAGGTGGCGAAACCGCTGAACCAGTCCCAGCGGTTCAATGTGAACGCGGGCTCCAGGTAGATGGGCACGCGCGAGCTCAGGTCGGTGTGCCATTTCAACTGGCCGGAGGTGTAGAACTTGCCGAAGTAGGACGTGCCTTCGATGCGGCTGCTCGTGCGGCCGAACATGTTGTAGCGCAGGCCCACCATGCCCGTGTTCACCGGCCGCGAGCTGATCAGGCCTCCGAAGCGGACCTCGAACTGTTTCTCGCGTTTCACCCGGATGTCCAGGTCGAAATCGCCACGGACCTTTACATAGGTGGCGCGCGGGAACAGGTTGCTCACGCTGTTGTCCTCATACAACCGGAAGTACTGCGGCTTCAGTTCGTCGCAGGTCAGCCGGTCGTTGTTCTTGTTCATCAGACGTTCGCAATAGAGCCGTTGGGCGTTCGATACGTCCTCGAAGCGGATGTCGCCGAAGACCACCGGCGGGCATTTCGCGCGGAAGGCCATGCGCCGGGCCTCCACCTCGGTGGGCGTTTCGCGCCGCCGGATTGCCGCCTTGATCTCCGGCATCCGCGCCATGGTGGCGGCATAGCCGTCCGCTACGGCCTGCCTGGCATTGGCGAAGTCGAACAGGGTGGTCTCCGTTCTCGGTTCGATGAGGATGCCTGGATCGCACGGCACGGCATAGTTCGTATGCTCCATCATCATCGCCTTCAGCTGGCTCATCAGGTCGTCCTCGCTGGGCGGGGGCGCGTTGTAGGCCACGTTGCTGCCGATGATGAGGTCCGGCAGGAACGCGTCGTACATCACGTCGCTCGGGAAGTTGTTGTACATGCCGCCGTCCATCATCAAGTGCCCGTCGATGCGGATCGGCTTGAAATAGAACGGGTAGCTCATGCTGGCGCGCACGGCCAGTGCGAGATCGCCGTGGGTGAATATCACCGGCCGCTGCGCTGTGATGTCCGAGGCCACGCAGCGGTAGGGCACGAAGAGGCTGTCCATGTTGTAGCCCGCTGCTGCCGACGCCCCGGCGAAGCTCCGCATCTGCTCGAAATCGATGAGCACCGGCGAGCGCAGGTTCGTGGGGAGGGACATTTGCAACGTGGTGTCCAGGTCGAACTTCAGTCCCACGAGCGAAGCGTCCGGCGCATCGCGTTTGAAGAGGAACTGGTAGCTCTCTTCCATGCCGCCTTGCGCCATCAGTTGGTATTGGTCGCTTTGGAAGAGCGAATCCATCTCGGCGGGGGAAAAGCCGGCCGCATACATCGCGCCCACCAGGGCACCCATGCTGCTGCCTGCGATGTAATCGATGGGGATGCCGTTCTCCTCCAGGGCTTTCAGCACGCCGATGTGGGTGAGCCCCACCGCGCCGCCCCCGCTGAGCACGACGCCCACGCGCTGGGCACCGGCCCCGAACGCGGCCAGCAGGAACAGGATGAGGGTGATGGCGCGCATGGAACGGAGGCCCGGCAAAAGTAGGCCCGGCTTTTCCGCGCCGGCCTCCGCTCAAACGGGGGATAGACCGCTGAAGTACGCGGGCGACCGCAGAAGCCTGGACCCGTACCAACTGAATAGCTCGCCGTCCACCAACCGCACGGGCGTGCCAGGCAGGATAAGGTTCAACTCCATGATGTGCTTTTCCGCGAACGGATAGGGCTCCGAAGAAAGGAAGGCGAGGTCCGGATCGGCGGCGGCCAGCTCGGCGGAAGTGACCTCCGGATAGCGTTCCATACGGTGCCCGAAGGCATTGGCATACCCGCAGCGCCGCAGCATGTCGTTAATGAACGTGCCCGGACCGGCCACCATCCACGGGTTGCGCCAGATCAGGTAGGCTACGCTGTATCCCTCGGTGGAAGGTCGCAATGCCGCGAAACCGGCCTCGATGCCCGTGGCGATGCGTTCGGCTTCGGCCGTGGTTCCGGTCAAGGCGCCTACGCGGCGGATCATGTCCAGCGCATCAGGTAGATCGTTGATGTCGCTCATCCACACCGGGAATTCCTGTTCCAAGGCTTCGATGTCGGCACGTTCGTTCTCCTCCTTGTTGCCGATGATGAGGTCGGGCTGCAGCGCGCGCACCTTTTCGATGTCCACCTTCTTGGTGCCGCCCACGCGGGGCTTGCTGCGGAACCATTCCTCCGGGTGGATGCAGAACTTGGTGATGCCGACGATGCGATCGCCAAGGCCGAGGTCGCACAGCAGTTCGGTCTGGGAAGGGACGAGGGAGATGATGTGTTGGGGGAGGGTGGGGGCCTCCACGGTGCGGTGCATCTGGTCGGTGGAACGTACCATCACCGCCAATTCCTCGGATTTTCCACGATGTATTGCGCGATGCGTCCCCGTTCGCCAGTGTATTCGCGGATGGTCCGTTCGTGGAAATTGGGTTGCCACAGACGCTGGCCCATGGTCGCGTTCATCCGGTTCACGCGTTTGGTGGTTTCGGATTTGAACGCACCGATGATCGCGGCCAGCGAACTACGCCGGGGGCCATTCGGTCTGTGCCCGGTTTCGTCCACGACATTGGTAGCTGCGACCCACCGGGTCGCCCCAATGGTGCCGTTCCCGCGTTCCAATGCGATGATCGCATGCAGATGGTCTGGCATGATCTGCATTTCGTCCAGCCGCGCATGCGGGAAATGGTCCGGGATGGCGCGCCAGCATTCATCCACGATGCGGCCCACATCGGTCAATTCCATGCGAGCGTCGGCATCTGTTCCCACGATCCGCCCCAATACCTGCATGCGGTACCGTGTGCATAGCGTCACGAAATATGCGCCGTGCAGATAATCATGGCCCGGTAGGCGGATGTGTTTTCGGTAACGCAGGGCCATGGGGTATTGGGCTACGTCATGGGCGACCCAGTGGGTCGCAGCTACGGGTGCATGGATCCGATCATTTCAATTTCCCGATGATATCCTGTTTCGTCAGGATCCCATAGCCGTTCACCTGTTCCACCAATACCGCAGGCGAGCCATTGCCCAGCTTCCCCGCCACCTCTTCCAGCGTGGCGTCGATCGTCAGCACGGGCAGGGCGGGGCCCATCACCACGCGGGCGGGTTGCAGGCGCACGTCGGCATCCTCCAGGATCGCGTCGAACAGCCGGGCATCGGTGATGGTGCCCACGGGCTTCCCGTCCTCGAACACGGGCAGCTGGTCGATGTTGTGGGCGCGCATCTTCTCGATGGCGTTGCGTACGGGTTCATCGGCCTCCACGCTCAGCAATTGCAGTTCCTTCCCTTTCAACAGATCGCCCGCGGTAGGCTTTTCTTCCACGAGGAAGCCGCGTTCGCGCATCCAGTCGTCGTTGAACATCTTGCCTACGTAGCGCGTGCCGTGGTCGTGGAAGATGACCACGATCACGTCTTCCGGCTTGAAATTGGCCTTCAGTTGGATCAGGCCTGCCATGGCCGCGCCCGCGCTGTTGCCCACGAAGATGCCCTCCTCGCGCACGATCTTGCGTGTGTAGATGGCGGCGTCGCGGTCGGTCACCTTCTCGAAGTGATCGATCAGGTCCATGTCCACGTTCGCGGGCACGAAATCCTCCCCGATGCCCTCGGTGATGTACGGGTAGATCTCGTTCTTGTCGAACTCGCCGGTCTCCTTCAGCTTCTTGAACACCGAGCCGTACGTGTCGATACCCCACAGCTTGATGTTCGGGTTCTTCTCCTTCAGGTACCTGCCGGTGCCGCAGAGCGTGCCGCCGGTGCCCACGCCCACCACGAGGTGGTCGATCCGTCCGCCGGTCTGCTCCCAGATCTCGGGGCCGGTGGTCTCGTAGTGCGCTTGCGCGTTGCTGGGGTTGTCATACTGGTTGGCCTTCCAGCTGTTGGGCGTCTCGTTCACGAGGCGGCTGCTCACGCAGTAGTAGCTGCGCGGATCCTCGGGGGCCACGTTGGTGGGGCATACGATCACCTCGGCCCCGAAGGCCCGCAGGATGTCCACCTTCTCCTTGCTCTGCTTGTCGGTGGTGGTGAAGATGCACTTGTACCCCTTGATGATCGCAGCGATGGCCAGGCCCATGCCCGTGTTGCCGCTGGTGCCTTCGATGATGGTGTAGCCGGGCTTCAGCAGGCCGGCCTTTTCCGCGTCCTCGATCATCTTGATCGCCATGCGGTCCTTGATCGAGTTGCCGGGGTTGAAGGTCTCCACCTTGGCCAGTACCGTGCCGGGCACCTCGCGGGCGATGCGGTTCAACTTCACCAGGGGCGTGTGGCCGATGGTGCTCAGGATGTTCTCGTGGATCTGCATGCGGATGTGCCCGGCCCCGTGTGGGCGGCCTTCCTGCAAAAGTACCCGTTCACTCCCGTCGGCAGGCGGTGGCGGACCGTGGGAGCGGACGGCTCAATCGAAGCGGATGGCCCTGGCCGGTGCGATGCGCGTGACGAGCATGCTCGGCAGCACGAGCGCAAGCACGCACACGAGCAGCGTGCCCACGTTCAGCGCGAGGATAGCGCCCGCGTCCAGGTCCACCGGCACCTGGTCCACGTAATAGCTCTCGATCGGCAGGCGCACGATGCCGAACCCTTTCTGGACCAGCGCCAGGCCGATGCCCAGCAGATCGCCCAGCACGATGCCGAAGCCCAGGATGTAGGCCGCATCGATCAGGAAGATCCGGCGGATGGCCCCGTTGGTGGTGCCCAGGGCCTTGAGCACGCCGATCATGTTGGTGCGCTCCAGGATGATGATCAGCAACGCGCTGGTCATGTTGATGATCGCCACGATCACCATCAGCGAGATCACCACCACCACGTTGGTGTCCAGCAATTCCAGCCAGGCGAAGATCTCGGGGTACTTCTCGCGCACGCTGATAGTGCGCAGGCCTTCCGGCAGGTCGTTGTAGATACGGTCGTCCAGCGCGGGGAGGTCACGATAGCTGGTCACCGCCACCTCGAAGCCGCCGCAATAATCCTTGTAACTGCCGCCGCTGCCCCGGCGCGTGAAGCGCATCGACCCTTGCGGCTGGCAGGCTTGATCGGCCAAAGCGTTCAGGTGAATGTCGAGGATCGCCGTATCCGGCAGTGTGCCTTTGCCATCCTGCACGACAAGGGTGAAGCTCGTATCCCCCTTCATGCAGATGGTGTGCGGGCCGCGTCCGGCCAAAGCGGTGCCGGGCCAGGCATAGCTGTAGTTCCCATCACCGCCGAAGGCGTGCCCCTCGATCCGGATGCCGCTTGAGGCCGGGCTGTCCTCCACGCTGATCTCCGCCTGGAGGCCCCACTGCGCGAAGCGTTGCAGGTGCGCGATGTCCACGAACACCAACTGGTGATCCACCTTCTCCAGGCCGGTCTCGTAGATCCCTTTGATCCGGTATTTCCGTGGGCGGATGTCCTCGCGCCCTTTCACGAGGTAGATGGTGACCGTGTCACCGGCCTGCTGCCGCAGGCGCTTCGCGAGCCAATTGCTGATCAGCGCCTCGGGCCGCGCGCTGTCGCCGATGTCCAGCACGTCGCCCGCCGTGAGGTGCGCGCGCAGGAAGCCCCAATCGTGGTCGCGGCCAACGCCCTTCACCACCACGCCCTGTATCTCGTCCGGCGTTTCCACGATCCCCGGCTTCACGGCGAACACCTGGATGTGCCGGATGCCTTCCACCGTGTCAAGGGAAGGATAGAAGGGCTGCGCGATGCGCACGCGTGGCGATTCCTTCGGGTCGGTCTGCGTCAGGGGCACGATCTCGATGTGCGCGCCGGCGTCGGAGACCTTCGACCGCACTTCGCGCTGGAAGCCGGTGCTGATGCCTACGGTGAGGATCGATTACCGCCATGCCGATGACGATGCCGAGCACGGCGATCAGCACGATGGGACGGGACAGGCGGTCCACCCGGTCCTTGTCGCTGAGGATGCGGCGCGCGATGAAGTGGGCGAAGGCCATCGGGTGCGGGCGAAGGTAGCCGTGCGGCCAGCGACCTGGCATGGATGCTGCTTGCCACCTTTGCGGCCGCCCTTCCGGCCCTCCCATGCGCATCCCCTTTTGCTCTTTCTCTGTTCCCGCTCTTCTGGCATTTCTGCTCATGGCTTGTTCCTCCGGCCCCGTGGAGGCCCAAGGCGCCCCGCTCACCGGTGCCTCATCGGACCCTTCCATCGTGACCGGTGCCGAGCGCACGGGACAATACCTGCCGTTGCTGAAGGGCAGGCGGGTGGCGGTGGTGACGAACCAGACCGGCCTCATCGGCCGCACCCACCTGGTGGATTCCCTGCTGGCCCTGCACGTGGAGGTGGTCCGCGTGTTCGCGCCCGAGCATGGTTTCCGCGGCACCGCTGACGCAGGGGAGCAGGTGCGCGATGACAAGGACAAGCGGACCGGCCTTCCGCTGGTGTCGCTCTATGGCAGCAACAAGAAGCCGAAGCCCGCGCAACTGGCCGACGTGGACGTGCTGCTGTTCGACATCCAGGACGTGGGCGTGCGGTTCTACACGTACATCAGCACGCTGCATTACGTGATGGAGGCCGCCGCAGAAGCGCACAAACCCGTGGTGGTGCTGGACCGGCCCGACCCGAACGGGTTCTACGTAGATGGTCCGGTGCTCGACACGGCCTTCGCCTCGTTCATCGGGATGCACCCGGTGCCGCTGGTGCATGGCATGACGATCGGCGAGTACGCGCGGATGATCAACGGGGAGAAATGGCTGAAGAACGGGGTCACCTGCGACCTTACCGTGGTGGCCTGCCTGGGCTACGATCACTCCATGTTCTATGAGATGCCGGTCCCGCCTTCGCCGAACCTGCCGAACATGTCCGCGATCTACCTCTATCCGTCCCTCGGCTTGTTCGAGGGTACGGTGGTGAGCGTGGGGCGCGGCACCGACCGGCCGTTCCAGTGCATCGGTTACCCTGGGGCTACCATCGGCACATACGCGTTCACGCCCCGCTCCATGCCGGGGGCGAAAGAGCCGCCATACAAGGACCGGCCCTGCACCGGGCTGGACCTGCGCGAGTACGGCAGCTTCTTCACGCGCCTGGACCCGCAGCTCCATCTGCATTGGCTGATCGGGACCTACCAGGCGGCTTCCGATAAGGCCGGGTTCTTCCAGGCGTCCTTCTTCGATAAGCTGGCCGGCGGTCCCACCTTGCGTCAGGAGATCATGGCCGGCATGGATGAGGCGCGTATCCGGGCCGGTTGGCAGCCGGCGTTGAACGCCTTCAAGCGCGTCCGCGCGAAGTATTTGTTGTACGACGAGTTCCGTTGAGCCGTCCTCGTGCATCGGCACATGCGTTCGCTCGGCCCTTTGTTACCCGGATGTAACAGGGGCTGTTGCCGTCGCGTAGAACGGTCGTCCTTGGATGCCACCATCTTCCATGCGCAGGGTTGTTCCGTTCGTTATCCTTTCCGTGTGGGCCCTGGCGGCCCATGCCCAGCCTGGAGCGATGCCGCTCGAGGCCGATATCTTCCACGTGGCGCTGACCGAGGCCGAGGATGAAGGCGCCGTCATCGCTGGTTACGATGCCTTGGCCCCTGCCTTGGGCGGCGACTCGATCCGCTTGTGCGGTGGGCACGGCTGTTCCGGGTGGGTGGAGGATCGCTACCCGGATGGGCGCCTGCGGCACCGGGGCTATTATCGGGGCGGCCACCTGCTCACCTTCAAGAACTACCACCCCAATGGCCAACTGGAGCGTGAGTTCCATGCGCAAGGAGATGCTCATGGTACGCTCCATACGTTCCACTTGAGCGGTACCCCGCGCAGCGAGACCGAGTTCGTGGAAAAGCGGCCGGTCGTCCACACGGAACACTATACGGACGGCCGTGTGCGCGGCCAGGAGGAGCACCGCTGTAGCGGGCGTAAACCGTGGTGATATCGGGGTCCATTGATGGCGTACTAGAACGAGAAAGCCGCTCCTTCGGGAGCGGCTTTCTCGTTCTGATGTTTCTGCGGACGCCCTTACTTCTTGTCGTCCTTCACTTCCTCGAAGTCCACGTCCGTGACCTCGTGATCGCCGCCGGTGCTGTTCGAGGCGTTGCTGTCGCTTGCTCCGCCGTTCTGTTGGGCGGCGTTGTACATCTCCTGGCTGGCGGCTTGGAACACGCTGTTCAGCTCGGCCATGGCGCTGTCGATGCCAGCCATGTCCTGCGTCTGGTGCGCGGTCTTCAGTTTCTCCAAGGCGGCCTCGATCGGGGCCTTCTTGTCCGCCGGGAGCTTGTCGCCGAACTCCTTCAGGTTCTTCTCGGTCTGGAACACGAGGCTGTCGGCCTGGTTCAGCTTGTCGGCCTTCTCGCGGGCCTGGCGGTCGCTGTCGGCATTGGCCTGGGCCTCCTTCTTCATCTTCTCGATGTCGTCCTTGCCCAGCCCGCTGCTCGCCTCGATGCGGATGCTCTGTTCCTTGCCGGTGGCCTTGTCCTTCGCGCTCACGTGCAGGATGCCGTTGGCGTCGATGTCGAAGGTGACCTCGATCTGCGGGGTGCCGCGCGGCGCCGGCGGGATGCCGTCGAGATAGAAGCGCCCGATGGTGCGGTTGCCGCTGGCCATGGGGCGTTCGCCTTGCAGCACGTGGATCTCCACGCTGGCCTGGCTGTCGCTGGCCGTGCTGAATGTCTCGCTCTTCTTCGTGGGGATCGTGGTGTTGGACTCGATCAGGCGCGTCATCACGCCGCCCATGGTCTCGATACCGAGGCTCAGGGGGGTCACGTCCAGTAGCAGCACGTCCTTCACCTCACCGGTGAGCACGCCCCCTTGGATGGCGGCGCCCACGGCCACCACTTCGTCCGGGTTCACGCCCTTGCTGGGCTCCTTGCCGAAGAACTTCTTCACCGCTTCCTGGATGGCGGGGATGCGCGTGCTGCCACCCACGAGAATCACCTCGTCGATGTCGCTGGTCTTCAGGCCCGCGTTCTTCAGCGCGCTTTCGCAGGGGGCGATGGTGCGCTTCACCAGGTGGTCCACCAGCTGCTCGAACTTGGCGCGCGTCAGCGTGCGCACCAGGTGTTTGGGAATGCCGTTCACCGGCATGATGTAGGGCAGGTTGATCTCGCTGCTCGTGGTGGAGCTGAGCTCGATCTTGGCCTTTTCGGCCGCGTCCTTCAGGCGTTGCAGAGCCATCGGGTCCTTGCGCAGGTCGATGCCCTCTTCGCTTTTGAACTCTTCGGCCAACCAGTCGATGACGCACTGGTCGAAGTCGTCGCCGCCGAGGTGGGTGTCACCGTCCGTGCTTTTCACCTCGAACACGCCGTCGCCCAGTTCGAGCACGCTCACGTCGTGCGTACCGCCACCGCAGTCGAACACGACCACTTTCTGGTCGGTGTGCTTCTTGTCCAGGCCATAGGCCAGTGCCGCGGCGGTGGGTTCGTTGATGATGCGGCGCACTTTCAGGCCGGCTATCTCACCGGCTTCCTTGGTGGCCTGGCGCTGCGCGTCGTTGAAGTAGGCCGGCACGGTGATCACCGCCTCGTTCACCGTGGTGCCGAGGTAATCCTCCGCGGTCTTCTTCATTTTCTGCAGGATCATCGCGCTGATCTCCTGCGGGGTGTACTGGCGGTCGCCCACCTTCACGCGGGGCATCCCGTTCTCGCTGCGCACCACTTCGTAGGGCACGCGGGCGATCTCCTTCGCATCCTCTTCATAGGTGTTGCCCATGAAGCGCTTGATGGAATAGATGGTGTTCTTGGGGTTGGTGATGGACTGGCGCTTGGCCGGGTCACCCACCTTGCGTTCACCACCTTCCACGAAAGCCACCACGCTCGGCGTGGTGCGCTTGCCTTCGCTGTTGGCGATCACCACGGGTTCGTTGCCTTCCATCACGGCCACGCAACTGTTGGTGGTGCCCAGGTCTATTCCGATGATCTTGCTCATTGTGTGTTTTCCGTTTCCAGCGCCGCCCAGGTCAACGACCATGCCAGCACATGCACCTGACAGGCGATGTGCTAAGTCCTAGATGATCAGTGAAAAATCTACTGCCAAATGGGCAGCGGTCAGTCGCAGCCAAGGGGAGGGCTCGAACCGGGGAAGCAGAACCCGAGGCCCGCCGTGTAGCGCCCCTCCACCAGTTCATGCTTCGACCCGTCGCCGATCGCTTTGTTCCTCAGCTCCCGGAAATAGCGGCTGCTGAACAGGCCGTAGCCGTTCTGCACGTTGGTGTATTGCGGCCGCTCCTCCACGATGCCCGAAATGGGCGAGGCGAGCTGCAGGTAGGTGTTGAGGTCGGGGGAGGCCACGGCCCAGATCACATCGATGCCCCGGAAAATGCGCTTGACCACGTTGGCGTCGGGATGCACGTGCGCCGCTATGCTTTGGAAGAACGACTCTCCGCTGATGTCCTGCCGGCCCTCCTCATTGCCGTTCGTGCCCGAGGTGATCGTGGTGCCCACGAACTGCGTGAAGCTCAGGTGGGCCGTATCGCCCGCCACGTGCACCTCGTCGTAGTTGAAGCGGTAGGAAAGCTCGTACCGCTTGCTGTTGGGGCCCGAGGTCCAGCGCACCTGAGGGGAACCATAGGTGCCGGTGGAGGTGGCGAAATTGAAGACGAAGGTGGAGCTCAGCAAAGGCGCGGCGGGACTGAGGTCGCCCACGATCGGTGTGGTGGCGGTGATCTCCTGCCCTTTGGCGATGGCGTGCAAGCGGTACTGTTTGCTCGGATCCAGGGTGGCGGTGAAGTAGTACAGCTTGTGCTGAGGGCCGTTGAAGAGCCCCGGGTCCCGGTCACCTACCTGCTTGCTTTGGAGCGGGTACGAGGCCGTTACCGTCCCTTGGGCGTTCAGCGCCTGCACTTCCGCTTGCAATTGCGCATCCGTGTATTCGTTCGAGTCGGCCACCTGGGCGTAGGTGAAGGCGTTGCCTTCGCCGAGGAACGCCTTGTTGATCTTCACCCATTGCGTGTCCGCCGGTGTGCCATCGGCATTGGTGGTGGACAGGAAGGCATAGACGATGGTGATGTTCTTGTAAGGCGCTGTCACGTCGAGGTCCGAGCTGCAGCCCGACAGGCCGAGAACGGCCAATGCCGTTCCGATGATGCTGATGATCCGTACCATGGAGGTGAAAGGGCGCCCAAGATAGCCATCGGCCTTCGTGCGCTCCGCGCCAATCGGTGCGGAGCGCGCATCCCTATACATGTCCAGGCCCCGTCCGGGCCGTTAGCTTTGACCCGCCAATACCCGAGCCATGAGCGTAGCGAACGAGGTGAAGCGCGTGACCACCCGCACCCTGCAGGAGATGAAAGCCAGGGGCGAACGCATCGCGATGCTCACCGCCTATGATTTCTCCCTGGCCCGCTTGGTGGATGGCGCGGGGATCGACGTCGATCCTCGTGGGCGACAGCGCCAGCAACGTGATGGCCGGCCATGAGACCACCCTGCCGATCACGCTGGACCAGATGATCTACCACGCCCAGAGCGTGGTGCGCGGCTGTGCCCGGGCCCTCGTGGTGGTGGACCTGCCCTTCGGGACCTACCAGGGCAATTCCAAGGGCGCGCTGAACTCCGCCATCCGCATCATGAAGGAGAGCGGCGCGCATGCCGTGAAGCTGGAAGGCGGGGCCGAGGTGCTGGACAGCGTGGAGCGGATCCTCACGGCCGGGATCCCCGTGATGGGCCACCTGGGCCTTACCCCGCAGAGCATCTACAAGTTCGGCACCTATGCGGTGCGCGCGAAGGAGCAGGAGGAGGCCGAGCGGCTGAGGCACGATGCCGCCGCGCTGGAGGAGGCCGGTTGTTTCGCCCTAGTGCTGGAGAAGATCCCGGCCGCACTGGCCGCTGAAGTGGCGCGCAGCGTGCAGATCCCGGTCATCGGCATCGGCGCCGGGAACGGAGTGGATGGCCAGGTGCTGGTGTTGCATGACATGCTCGGCATCAACAAGGAGTTCAACCCGCGCTTCCTGCGCCGCTATGCCGACCTGCACACGGTGATCAACGATGCGGTGTCGGGCTACGTGCGCGATGTCCGCGCGGCGGACTTCCCGCGTGCCGATGAGCAGTACTGATCTCGTGCTCCACGTCCTGTTCGAGGACGCGTACCTGATCGCCGTGGACAAACCGGCCGGCATCCCGGTGCAACCGGACCCCACTGACGATCACTCGTTGCTGGAACTGGTGCAGCGCCGCTCAGGGGCCGGTATCGGCCTGCCGCACCGCATCGACCGGCCCGTGAGCGGCGTGGTGCTGTTCACCCGCACGCCGGAAGCCTTGCGCGCCGTGAACGCCGCGTTCCGCGACGGCGCCGTGCGGAAGACCTACCTGGCGATCGTGGAGGGCGCGCCGCCCGATGAAGGCGAATGCAGGCACGTGCTGACGCATGAAGACGGCAGGCGCAAGGCCTTCGTCCATGCGGAGGGCGAAGGCCGATCGGCCGTGCTGCGCTTCGCCACCCGCGCCCGCGGCGATCGCTTCGCCTTGGTGGAGGTGCTGCCGGAAGGAGGGGCCTTCCACCAGATCCGCGCGCAACTGGCGGCGATCGGCCATCCGATCAAGGGCGATGTGAAGTACGGCGCCCGGAGGGGCGAGCCCGATCGCAGCATCGCGCTGCATGCGGCGTCGCTGGCGTTCCGGCATCCCATCACGAACGCGGACGTCCGGATCACCGCTCCCGACCCGCAACGGTCGATCTGGCCTGCGCTGCTGGCCCTGCGCGGCTGATCAGGCGGGGTCCACGTCCACCACCAGGCGGATGGCACGGTGTTCCGGCATGGCGAACACGCGGTCGATCGTGTCGGCCAGGAAGCTCTTCTCGGTGCGGTAGCCGTTGCGGTCCAGTTTCAACAGGATGTCGCGCAGGTGCAGGTCGCGCACGCGGGCCACGGGCGGTGGTTCGGGCCCCAGCACCCGGTCGCCCAGGCCCGTGCGCAGGGCCGCGGCCAGGGCGTGTGCCGTGTTGGCCACGCGTTGTTCCATGCGGTGCTTCAGGGTGAGGCGCACCAGCCGCGTGAACGGGGGATAGCCGTGCGCCTGGCGCATCGCCAGTTCGCGCTTGTACATACCCTCCACGTCGTGCGCCACCACCAGTCCGATGACCGGGTGGTGGATGTCGCGTGCCTGGATGAACACCTGGCCCGGCTCCTTCTTCCGGCCGCTGCGGCCGGCCACCTGTTCCATCAGTTGGAACGCCCGTTCATGCGCCCGCAGGTCGGGGATGCGCAGCAGCTGGTCCGCGTTCAGGATGCCGATCACCGTCACTTGATCGAAATCGAGGCCCTTGGTCACCATCTGCGTGCCCACGAGGATGTCCACCTCGCCGTCGCCGAACCGCGCGAGGATCCGCTCGAAGGCGTGCTTGCCGCGCGTGGTGTCCTGGTCCATGCGCGCCACGGTGGCGTCGGGCAGGATCATCCGCAGGTCCTCCTCGATTTTCTCCGTGCCGAAGCCGAGCATCTTCAGCCGGTTGCTGCCGCAGGCCGCACAACGCGCGGGGGGCGGGTACTCGCGGCCGCAGTAATGGCACCGCAGGCCGTGGTCCTGCTTGTGGTAGGTGAGGCTCACGTCGCAGTGTGCGCACTCCGGCACCCAGCCGCAGGTCTCGCACTGCCATACCGGCGAATAGCCGCGCCGGTTCTGGAAGATGATGGCCTGTTCCCCCCGTGCGAGCGCCTGGCCGATGCCGTCGATGAGCGCCTGCGAGAAGTGCCCATGCATCCGTTTGCGGCGCTGGGCATCGCCGATGTCCACCTGCTGGATCGCAGGAAGGACGGCATCCCCGTACCGCTCGGTGAGCCGGGCCAGCCCGTATTTGCCGGCATGCGCGTTGTACAGGCTTTCCATGCTCGGCGTGGCGGAGCCCAGCAGCACCCGCGCGCCATGCAGCCCGGCCAGCACGATGGCCATGTCGCGGGCGTGGTAGCGTGGCGCGGGTTCGTGCTGCTTGTAGCTCGGGTCGTGCTCCTCGTCCACGATGATGAGCCCTGGCCGGTGGAAGGGGAGGAAGAGCGCCGACCGCGCGCCAACGATCACCGGATGCGCCTCCGGTTCGCGCAGCATGCGCAGCCACAGGTCGGCCCGGTCGCGCTGGCTGAGCCGGGAGTGGAACACGGCCACGCGTTCGCCGAAGCGCGCGCGCAGCCGCGTGATGATCTGCGTGGTGAGCGCGATCTCCGGCAGCAGGTAGAGGGTCTGCTCGCCTTTCGCCATGGCCTCCGCGATGAGCGCGAAGTAGAGCTCGGTCTTGCCCGAGGCGGTCACGCCGTGCAACAGCACCGTGCTGCGTTCCTCGCAACCGGCGCGCACCGCATCCAAGGCCTGTTGCTGGGCGGGCGAGAGCGGCGGGGTGGAGCGCGGTTTTCCGTCCAGTGGCGGTGGTGCGCCCTGCGACCGCTCGTACACGGCGAACAGCCCCTTTTCGCAGAGCCGCTTCAGTTCCGCAGCCGATGCGCCGCTGCTGCGCAGCAGCACGTCCCGTTTCACTTCCTGCGGGTCGCCGGACAGGCAGCGGCCGAGCTCCACGAAACGCATCAGCAGGTGCAGTTGCTTGGGTGCGCGCGCCAATCGATCGAACCAGTCGTGCAGGTCCGCTTCCGTGATGGCCGCGTCGGCCAGCCGCACGAAGCGCTCCATGCGCGGGGTGAAGGCTTCCGCGATCTCTTCCGCCAGCATCAGCGCGCCCTGGTCGAGCAATTGCTTGAGCACGGGCATCGGGTTGCGCAGGCCGAGCAGCTCACCGGCCTCATCGAGCGTGAGCTCGTTCCGCAGTTCGAGCGCGTCCAGCAGCACGTCCGCGCGCTGGGAACCGGTCCAGCTCTCCGGCCGCGCGGGCGGGGCCACGAGCTTGGTGGCGCTGCTGAGCACCAAGGCGCCCGGCAGCGCGGCCAGCATCACTTCGCCGAGCGTGCAGAGGTAATGTTCACTGATGCGCTCCCACAGCAGCAACTGGTGCTCCGTGGCGATGGGCGAGGCATCCAGGCACGACAGCACCGGCTTGATGGCGGCCAGGCCGGGATCGTTGCCGTGTACCGCGCGCACCAGCCCGGAATAGAGCTTCCGCCCATTGCCGAAGCCCACCACCACGCGCTTGCCCACCTGCACCTCGTGGTCCAGCGCCTCGGGGATCGCATAGGTATAGGTGCCCGGGGTGGCGGTGGGCAGGATGATGTCGGCGAAGCGGGGCAAGGTGGTCGGTGGGGCAAGTTTATCCCCGGAAAGGCCTTGTCGGGTAGGGCGGGGTGGGCGCGGAGGGGCCATGGACCTGTATAAAGATCCCCGATGAAGGAGGCGGGGTGGGCAACGATCGCCGTGCTGGCGCGGTCCTTTGGAAGCAACGATCACCATGGAGCGCACGGAACGCAAGAAGACCGGAACGCCGGACAACGAACGGATGTACGATCTGAGCACCCCCCTGTGGGACCGGTTCTACCGCGCGGCGCGGAAGCGCATCAAATTCCCCCGCTACTACAAGAAGGCCCTCAATTGGTAACGCACGGCGGCGCCTTCCGTTGAAAGGGGCGATGACGCCCATTCCCTTCCCGATCTCCCGCATTGACGCCGGGAGTGTTGAAAAGTGCGCTCCAGGCATGAAGCCCCGGGGTGCCAAGCGAATACCTTCGCGTTCCAACCGATATCTCTTTGCGCACATGACCGCTCGGAACACATCGACATGGGCCTTGGCCCTGTTGGCCGGCCTGTCGCTCTTCTCCTGCGGCGGCAACACGGACCAGGGTCAGGGGGGCACACCCACGGCCGATACTTTGGACACGGCCCAGCATGCCGACGGTGGCGTGGTGAAGGTGGGTGGCATGCTGTTCGGCATCCCTTCACCGCTGCAAACGGCCCTGCTGATCCGCAAGAGCGGCGCGGCCTATGCGAAGGATATGCCGTTGTCCACCGATGCGGCGGCCAAGTTCACGGCCAAGCAGCAGCGCGCCCTCGCGCTGGGCCTCTACGGCGCCGACCTGGCCTACGTCACCATCCACAAGGACGGCCAGCGCGCCCTGAAGACCTTGCAGACGATCGAGCAACTGAGCGGCCAATTGGAGCTGTCCAATGCCTTCGACAAGGCCTTGGTGGACCGCTTCAAGAAGAGCCTGAACAACGAGGACAGCCTGCTGCGCCTCACCGGCACGGCCTACCGCGCGGCGGACAGCTACCTGAAGGCCAACGAGCGCAATGACGTGAGCGCATGGGTGCTCGCCGGCGGCTGGGTGGAGGGCCTGTACCTCACCATCGGCCAGCCCGGCGCGAAGCTGGACCAGGCCGTGATGGACCACATCGGCGAACAGAAGCGTTCCCTGGACAACCTGGTGCTGCTGCTGGAACGCACGGACACCGACAAGAGCGCCACGGCCCTTGTGGCCTCGCTGAAGGCGTTGCAGGGCGCCTACAGCGGCATCTCCAGCACCTACACCTATCAGCAACCCACGACGGACGCGGCCAAGAAGACCACCTTCATCAACAGCGTCACCACCACCACCATCTCCGCCGAGCAGGTGCGGGCCATCGGTGAGCAGGTGAAGGCCATCCGTTCCACGATCATCGCCTGACCATGAGGACCCTGAAGCACCTCTTCGCCCTGTGCACCGCGCTGATGCTCGGTTCCGCGGCCAGCGCCCAATGCGACACCATCGCCTCGATCTGCGAGAAGCACCTTACCGCCACCTACATCCCCGACGGGCAGTTCTACCGCGCCCTGCTGCGTGAGGACGAAGTGGCCGAATTCGGCCTCACCCTCTTCGGTGGCACCACCTACCGGGTGGTGGGCTGCAGCGGCACCTCGGACGGGAACCTGATCTTCACCGTGTACGACAAGGACCGCAACGTGCTCTTCTCGAACAAGGCGTTCAACAACGACCCGTACTGGGACCTCGTGATCGCCCACACGGTGGACGTGACGGTGGAGGCCGAACTGGACAGGAGCAAGGCCCACAGCGGCTGCGCCGTGATGCTGATCGGCTTCAAGAAATAGCGCTCCGGCACTTACCGGAACCTTCGGGCGGCCCTCTCGTAGAAGAGGGCCGTTCTTTTTCGGGTACCGCCCGGAAAGGACGTGGCCCGACACATGAGCGAGAAGATCCTCAAAGCGCTGCTGCAACTGTTCGCGATCATCGCGAAAGTGGACGGTGCTTCCGGTGCCGGGCGGTCGGGAACGGCCGTTGTGACGCGCTTCCTGCGGCAGCAGTTCAGCCCGGAGGCCGCAGCCGGCCACCTGACCACCTTCGAGGCCTTCCACGCCGCCTTCCACAGCAGCGGCGGCTCCAGCCAGACCGGCCGCAAACGCACCAGCGTGAACTCGGTGAAGGTGCTGAAGATCTGCACCCAGGTGAACGAGGAGCTGAACCAGCGCCAGAAGTTCGTGGTGCTGGTACACCTGCTGGAATTGATCCACGCTGGCGGAGAGGTGGGTGAACAGGAGCTCGAGTTCGTGTCCACCGTGGCGGAGACCTTCAACATCGCCCCGGGCGAGTTCCAGCGTTGCAAGGCTTTCGTGGATGCGGCGGCCGAGGGCCGCGAGGATGCGGCCGACCTGCTCTACATCGATGCGCAGGGCCGGGGAGCCAGCGGCCAGGCCCGCCACCTGCATGCCCACGACCTCAACGGCGAGATGCGCGTGCTGCACGTGCCCAGCGTGGGCCTGTACGTGATGCGTTACCTCGGGCAGGACCGCGTGCTGCTGAACGGCCAGCCCATCCATCCGGAGCAGGCCTACGTGCTCAGCAACGGCTCCAGCGTGCGCCCGCCGCATGGCCAGCCCATCTATTACAGCGACATCCTGGCCAGCTTCCTCAACGGTGACGGCCGGGAGCGCATCGTGTTCAAGGCCGATGCCATCGAGTACGAGTTCCCCAACGGGCGCACGGGCCTGCATGAACTGCACCTGGCGGAGACCAGCGGCAAGCTCATCGGCATCATGGGCGGCAGCGGCAGCGGCAAGAGCACCCTGCTGAACGTGCTCAACGGCAACCTGAGGCCCAGCAAGGGCAAGGTCACCATCAACGGCGTGGACGTGCATACCGAGAGCGACCGCATCCGCGGCGTGATCGGCCACGTGAGCCAGGACGACCTGCTCATCGAGGAACTGAGCGTCCATCAGAACCTGTTCTTCAACGCCAAGCTGTGCTTCGGCGACCAAAGCGACGCGAAGATCAACGAGCGCGTACTGCGCCTGTTGCAGACCCTGGGCCTGTATGAAAGCAAGGACCTGAAAGTGGGCAGCCCGCTGGAGAAGACCATCAGTGGCGGCCAGCGCAAGCGCCTGAACATCGCCCTGGAGCTGATCCGCGAGCCGAGCGTGCTCTTCGTGGACGAACCCACCAGCGGCCTCAGCTCGCGCGATTCCGAGAACATCATGGACCTGCTGAAGGAGCTTGCGCTCAAAGGCAGGATCGTGTTCGTGGTGATCCACCAGCCTTCGTCGGAGATCTTCAAGCTCTTCGACCGCCTGCTGTTGATGGACCAGGAGGGCCACCCCGTGTACTACGGCGATCCCGTGGACGCGGTGGTGTACTTCAAGAAGGTGACCGGGCAGGTGAACAGCGACCTGGGCCAGTGTGAGGCCTGCGGCAACGTGAACCCGGAGCAGATCTTCAACATTCTGGAGGCCAAGATCGTGGACGAGTACGGCCACGAAACGGACCAGCGCCGCATCAGTCCCGAGGCGTGGAACGAGGTGTTCCGGGCGCAGATGGAGGTGCGCGTGGCCAAGGTGCCCGATGGCACCACGGTGCCGAAAAGCACGTTCCGCGCGCCGGGCAAGCTGCGGCAGATGGCCATCTATTTCCTGCGCGACATGCGCTCGAAACTGGCCAACCGGCAATACGTGCTCATCAACCTGCTGGAAGCGCCGCTGCTGGCCTTCATCATGGCCTTCTTCCTGCGCTTCTACCGCACCGGCCACGGCACGGCAGGCCACTACGTGTTCCGCCAGAACGACAACATCCCGCAATACCTCTTCATCGCGGTGATCGTGGCGCTCTTCCTGGGCCTCACCGTGGCGGCCGAGGAGATCATCCGCGACCGGAAGATCCTGCAACGCGAACGCTTCCTTTCGCTCAGCAGGGCCAGCTACCTCCTGAGCAAGATCGGCCTCCTGTTCATTATTTCCGCGATCCAGACGCTGCTGTTCGCCATCGTGGGGGACGTGGTGCTCGGCTTCCACGGCATGACGGTGGTCCACTGGGTGGCGCTCTTCTCCACGGCCTGTTTCGCGAACGTGCTCGGCCTGAACGTGAGCGCCAGCTTCAACAGCGCCAAGGTGATCTACATCGTGATCCCCGTGCTGATCATCCCGCAGCTGCTCTTCAGCGGCATCATCGTGCGGTTCGACAAGCTGCATCCGTGGTTCGCTTCGGAAAAGAGCGTTCCATGGATCGGCAACATCATGGCCAGCCGCTGGGCCTACGAGGGCATGGCGGTGGCCCAGTTCACCAGCAACGCCTACGAACGCGATCTCTATGCCTTCGATCAGCGCATGAAGGTGGCCAACTGGAAGAAGGACCTCTGGGTCCGCGACCTACAGGAACGTTCCAATGATGTGCGCCGGGCTCTGCAAGGCGGGGGCGATCACGCCGACATGGAGCACGACCTGGCGCTGATCCGCACCGAACTGGCGAAGGAGATGCGGCTGATCAACGGCTACACGTTCGCCGGCCTGGACAAGCTGACACCCGAGCGCGTGGACGGCCCCACACTGGATGCGCTGAACGCCTCGCTGGAGCTGCTGGTCCAGCATTACCGCAAGGTGTACCGCGAGGCGGAGAAGGCCAAGGAGGCCCGCATCGCGGCCATGACCGCCACCCCGGAGCTCCGTCAGGGCTATTTCACGCTGCTGGACGAGCACCGCAACGAAAGCCTTTCGGATTTCGTGACGAACAAGAACGACGTGAACGTGATCGTGGAGTCGGACGGCGAACTGGTGCAGAAGAGCGATCCGATCTACGTGGAGCCCCGTGAGGGCGGCTTTTTCGGTGCGCACTTCTATACGCCCGTGAAGCGGCTCTTCGGCCAGCGGGTGCCCACGCTCTGGGCCAATATGGCGCTTCTTTGGGGCATGACCGCGCTGCTGGCCGTGGCCCTGTATGCGGACGTCCTTCCGCGTGTGGTGCGCCGGTTGGGCGGCGATGGCGGTTTCCGCGCCTGACCCTGCCGATCAGATAATGAGAGGATCAGATGATATGCTCCTTGACGCTCTCTCCATGTCACGGTGAGCCTGCCGAACCGTGACGCTATTGATCTTGGGGGACGAACATCGAAATGGCACAAGCGAAAGCCCCCGGCAGGGCCGAGGGCTCTACATGCATTCCTGCGAAGGTCTCACTTGCCATCCACCTCCTGGATCCTGGATCATCTTGAAGGGCAGGTTGATGATGGCCTGGTAATCCTCACCGGCCTCCAGCATGTCCTCATCGTCCTGCTCATAGTGCCACAGCACGGTCACCTCGTTGCCCGCGCTGCGCACCAGCTCGAGCTTCTTGAAGAGGTCCAGGATGCACTTGCTGGAGCTGGTGTTGAAGTATTCCAGCTGCACGTGCAGCACGGTGCTGGGGCGCGGGTCGCGGGCGTAGCGGTCAATCCAATCGATCAGCGGCTTGTAGAACTCGATGGAGTTCTCGGGGATCGAACGGCCCTTGATCTCCAGCTGCCCGGTGCTGTCATCGAAGATCACGACGGGGGTCTTCGGGCTTCCTTCGAGGTGTATGGTCGGCATGGTCGGGAAGGTCAGGCGGTCACGTTCACGTTGAGGCTGAAGAAGGCGTTCTCACGGTCCAAGGGTACGAACCCATACTCCAATTTACGGCCGCTCTTCCGCGCGATGTCAATGATGCCCAGCCCGCCGCCCCCGGCACGCGTGAAACGGCCATCGCTGAGGGTCTCCTTGTAGAGGTCGCGCAACTGCTCGGGCTCGCAGCCGTTGATGCGGTCCAAGTGCTCCTTCAGGCCGTTCACTTCCTCCGTTGCCATGAAGTTGCCGGTGAGCACGGAATACCCTTTGTCGTTCTGCGCCACCATCACCACGCCCTGCGGCTCGTCCGTGCGCACCATGGCGCCGTCCTTCATCGCCATGCGGGCGTTGTGGTGGTAGAGGTTCTGGAGGCACTCCATCACCACGTTGAACACGCGCTTCCGCACGCGCTGGTCGGTCTCGATCACCTCCATCTTCCGCTCCACCAATCCCAGCAGGGCCGTGACCAGATCGGGGCTCAGGTCACCCTTGAAGGATAACATGATGCGCTGCTTCTCGAGCTCATCATACAGGTCGAATACACGTTCCAGCATGGCGTCCGGGGTGGGGAAGGGGCCTCGGACAAAGGAACAGGCATGTCCAGCGGGGGCTTTCCGGCCGGGGCCGGAGTTATCCACGGAATTGTCAACCTGAGGTGGCCGTGCCTGCGGCCATGGGCGTACTTTCGGCGGCGCTTCCGCGACGATGGCCCGGTCCAGCATGCGTTATCCCTCGCCGTCCCTAAGAGCCTGTTCAGGATCTCTTCGCAGGCGCCCTCCGGCCTCTTTTCCGCTCGGACCTCCCCGGAAAAGTGTTCCCGTAGGCACCGCTACGCGAACATTTTCCGGCATCGTCCGAGCAGAGAACAGTCTCGGAGGCCATCCTGCAAGAGATCCCGAACAGGTTCTAAGCCATCGGGCCGGTGCCCGCACGCCATGAGCATCGCTCTTCTCGTCGCCTTGTTCCTGGTGCTGCCGCTGGCCGCGGGCGGATGGGTGCGCATGGTCCCCGCCAATGCGGGCCGCATCAAGCTGTTGCTGGCTTTCAGCGGGGCGTTCCTGTTGAGCGTGACGGTGCTGCACATGCTGCCCGAGCTCTACGAACGGGGCGGGCAGGGGGTGGGCCCCTGGGTGCTGGGCGGCTTCCTGCTGCAGGTGGTGCTGGAGTTCTTCAGCCGCGGCATCGAGCATGGCCACGTCCATCTGCCTTCCAAGGGGCACGGCGGCCACCCGCATTCGCTGCCTCTCGCCACGCTGCTGAGCCTGTGCGTGCATTCGTTCACCGAGGGCCTGCCCTTCGCCGACCCGCACGTGGGCGGAGACCTGGCGTTCGTGATCGGCGTGCTGCTGCACAAGATGCCCATGGCCATCGCCCTGGCGACGGTGCTGCACCGTTCGGAGGTGCCGCCGGGCCGTTCTTGGGCGATGCTCGGGATCTTCGCCCTGGCCGCCCCGCTGGGCATCATCACCGGCGTGTTCTCCGGTGACCGGCTGGGTGAGGCGTTCCTTGTCCGCGCCCTGGCCCTGGCCATCGGCATGCTGCTGCACATCAGCACCACCATCATCTTCGAGAGCACGCCGGACCATCGCTTCAACGCGAAGCGCTTTGCCACAGTGCTCCTGGGGGCCGCGCTCGGGTTCCTTACGGCGCACCACTGATCTTTTTCTGACGGGACATACTTGGGGCGGATCGATGCCGTTATTTACTTTGCGATCCAAAGTACTTTGATAATGACCGATCCCTTGCAGGATGACCTGGCCCACATCCGCTCCCTCATGGAGCGGAGCACGCGCTTCCTTTCGCTCAGTGGCCTCAGCGGCGTGTTCGCCGGGGTGGTGGCCCTGGGGGGCGCCTGGTTGGCGAACAACTACGTCCACGCCTTCACCGGTCCGGACCGGGACCCGCTGACCTACTCACCGCTCCGCGGCGACCAGAGCTACCTCGAACTGGTGACCGTGTTGGTGGTGCTGGGCATCGCCGTGCTCTTCTTCGCCCTTATCGGTGCGTTCTGGTTCACCTGGCGCCGGAGCAAGCGCTTGGGGCAGGGGCTGTGGGACCCCACCGCCCGCCGGCTGCTTTGGAACATGTCGATCCCGCTGGCCGCAGGCGGCTTGTTCTGCCTGGCGCTCTATAGCTATGGCCTGCCGGGCCTGGTGGCGCCTGCCACGCTCATTTTCTACGGCCTCGCGCTCGTGAACGCGAGCAAATACACGCTCGACGAGATCCGCTGGCTGGGGCTGAGCGAGCTGGTGCTGGGCCTGGCCTCCCTCTGGTGCCCGGGCGCAGGCCTGCTCTTCTGGGCGCTCGGCTTCGGCGTGCTGCACATCCTCTACGGCGGTGTGATGTGGAACCGCCACGAACGCGGTGGGAACACCGCTGGCAACGCATGATCCAGGGGCTCAATAAAGCGTTCGAGAGCCGTGTACGCCTGGGCATCATGGCCGTGCTCGTGGTGAACGAGTGGGTGGACCACACCGCGCTGAAGGACCTCCTGAGCGTGACGGACGGCAACCTCGTGAGCCACATGACGGCCTTGGTGAATGCCCGCTACGTGCAGGTGCGCAAGCGCTTCGTGGGCAACCGGCCGAACACCGGCTACCGCGCCACGCCCGCCGGGGCCAAGGCGTTCCGCGAACACTTGGACAACATGGATCGCCTGCTGAAGAAGGACCTCCGCCAATGATCGACCATCCTCCCACACCTCATCGCTACGGCCATGCCTGATACCCGCAAAGCCCTTCTCGCCTCGCTGGCGCTCACCATTGCATTCGATCAGCTGTTCTGGCAGCAGACCGTTGGCATCAACCTGTCCCTCTTCGCTCTGCTCGGTGCGGGAACGCTGTTCTGGCAGGAGCGGGGAAGGCTCAGCGCTGCTGCGCGCTGGACCGGCCTGGGCCTGCTCGTGAGCGCGGTGATGCTCGTGGTGCATGGGTCTGCCATTGCGTGCTTGGCGGTATGGGTATCGGCCATCGCGTTCACCGGCCTGGCACATGCGCCGGCGCTGCGCACGCATGGTGCGGCGTTGGTGCAATGGCTGGCTGACACGTTCTCCGTGCCGGTGGCCTGGCTCGATCTGTTGCGTGGCCTTGTGGGTGAGCGCAAGGCACTGAGCACCACGTGGCGCTGGGGCCGGCTGGTGGTACTGCCGCTGCTGGTGCTATTCGCTTACGTGCTGCTCTACCGCGGCGGAAACAGCCGCTTCAATACGATGACCGCCGGGATGATGGATAGCATTGGCAACGTCCTCAGCACCTTCTTTCGTGAAGTGCTCACGCCGCACGCGCTGTTCTTTCTCTTCGGCCTGGTGGTGTGCGGCGGGCTGCTGGTGCGCCATGCTGGCGACCGCCTGGCGCAGGTGGAGGGACGGTTCTCCGACACGTTGCAGCGGATACGCCTTCGCCGCCCGCATTGGAGAGGCCCGCTAGCCATGGGGGCGCTGGACCGCGAACTCCGCATGGGCACCGTGCTTTTGGTGCTGATGAACACGCTGCTGCTGGTCGTGAACGCGATCGACATCCACTGGCTGTGGTTTGGGTTCACCGTGCCGCCCCACTTCAGCCTGAAGGAGTTCGTGCATGAGGGCACCTGGCTGCTCCTCATCAGCATCCTGCTCAGCATGGCCATCCTGCTGTACCTGTTCCGGCGCAACCTCAACTTCCGCCCGAAGGCGCATGTGTTGCGCGTGCTGGCTTTCGCCTGGCTGGGGCAGAACTTCATCCTGGGTATCTCCGTGTTCCTGCGGAACTACCACTACATCGCGTTCCACGGGCTGGCCTACCTGCGCATCGGCGTCATCGTGTTCCTGGTATTGATGTTGGTGGGGCTGATCGACCCTGGCGATCAAGGTATACCGGCGGAAGAGCGTGTTCTTTCTGTTCCGCGTGAACGGGTGGGCCGCCTTTGTCGTGCTGATCGGGCTGTCCACGGTGGATTGGGACAGCACCATTGCGCGCTACAACCTGCATCATTGGAACGGCGGTGAGATCGATATCGACAACTATCTCGCGTTGAGCGACAAGGTGCTGCCCCTATTGTATGCCGATCTGCCACTGGTGGAACAGCAGATGGCGAAGCACCGCGGGAACGAAGTGCGGTGGGTGGACCATTTGGATCCCGTCGCGTTCAAGGCTGAACTGGACCAGCGCCGCGCGGACTTCCTGGTCCGCTATGCGAAGCGGGAATGGCCCGGCTGGACCTGGGCCGATCAACGGACCTTCCAGGCGCTCCGTTCCATGCCGGCCTCAGCCGATGTGGATCCTCCGGCCGCTGGACCGTGGACCCGGCATGGCATCCGATCGCTGGAACAACACCGTGCCGTGGCCGGATGATCAAGCGCCTGCTCCTCCGCGTGGCCGATGGGCCGTGGACTGCTGCGGCTGTGCTGACCTTGGGCGTGGTGCTCGCCTTCGCGCCAGATGCCTTCCTGATCATGTTGGCCCGGGCTTTCTTGCTCCAATGGACGCTCTTCTTCGGCGTGCTGATGGCGCTGTGCGTGTGGCGCCGGGCCTGGTGGACGGCCACTGCCGCCGCAATGGCGGGGCTGCTCACGCTCTTCCCTCCGTTGTGCCATGAACAGCCGCTCCCTGCTGGTGGTACCGGGGCGTTGCGGGTGGCGCAGATGAACGTGTTCCAGCCGAACCAGGAGCACGAGGCGGTGCTGCGGGCGGCGCTCGCCAGCGATGCGGACCTGATCTCCTTCCAGGAAGTGGACCCGGATTGGGCGTACGCCTTGGAGAGTGGCCTGGCGGAAGTCTATCCGTATCATGTCGTGGAGCCACGCACCGATTGCTACGGGATCGCCGTGTTCAGCCGATCGCCGTTCACGAGCGTTCGCGTGCGTATGCTGGAAGACACGCCGGCGGTGGAAGCTTCGGTGGCTACTCCTGAGGGGCCGATGCGGGTGTTCGCCGTGCATGCGGGGTCGCCGGGGAACTATGGTAGTTTCCAGCGACGTAACCGCCAATTGGCGATCCTGACCGGTTGGGTGGCCGAGGAAGAGGGGCCCACCTTGGTGTTGGGTGACCTGAACACCGTGAGCTGGGACCAAGCCTTGCACAACTTCTGCCTGCGATCGGGGTTGCGCGAAGGACAGGATGGAACAACGGCCACCTGGCCGAGCCTGCTCGGCCTCGCATTGATCCCGCTGGACCACGTGCTGGTGTCCCCAGGATTGGGTGTCTCCCGTTCCGAGGTCTTCCGCATTCCCGGTTCCGATCACCGCGGCCTCGCTGCCCTTATCACCTTCCGGTGAACCGTTCCTGGCATCGGGGCGCCTATCTGTTCCGGGTGTGCGACCTCGCTTTTTACGTCTTCCTGAGGACCATTCTAGGAGGGCCAGCGGATCTTTCACCTGGGATGGTCCGTTCCTTTTGTCGTGGTACGGATGGGATTGGGTTGGCATCGTACCTCATTTTGTTTGAGCGGGGTTCTGGCTGGGGGTGCAAGCGGGCGCAGCCACCGTCCTGATGGACCTGGGGCACGGCCTTTGATCGGAGCATTGCTACTGCATGGAACTTTCGTGGAAGGGCTAGCACGCCACTTCATCCCCGAAATGCGTGGATCCGCGTCGTTGTTGGGCTCCAGTGCATCCGGGCCACTTTGGCACAGTTGCGCGACCCTGTGCCGGAACACTTCGGTTGGCCCCTGTTCCGGCTTGGTCCCGTGCTCACTGCGACGTGCCTTCCAGGTGCTGGTTGCCACCTTTTATTCCAGCTTTCTTGTTGGTAACCCCGGAACCATGTAGACGCAACCACGTTAGAGCTATGCGTCTTTTGCCATGGGAAACCGTTCCAAAATGTTCGCTGAAGCCCGACTGTTCGTTCGCCTTGGGATGTTGTCCTGTGTGGGCCTGGCCTTCTACTATGCCCACCTGTTCCTCGGCATGTTCAGCAATGCCTTCCTGTTCAAGGCGCTTGCTGTCACCTTCCTCCTGGCCACGGTGCCCCTGCCCATCATCGCCGTGAACAACAAGAAGCTGTTCCCAGCGCTACACCGGGGCGGCAAAACGGTGCTGGCCCTGGCCACCGTGTTGCTGCTGATGCACCACTTCCTGATGACGTTCATCTTCGTGATGTTCCTCAATGAAGGGAATGTGTTCTAGGGCCGATCGCAACAATCCCCACACTTTCTCCGTACCAAACGTTGTAGGCCCTCGGGCCGACGATCAACCTGATCCAAGAGGCACGAAAAAGCCATTGCGCAGAAAAAGCCTTTGTCCAGGCCCGTAAGCCTGGCGATTAGGATACTCGAAGCGCGCCCCGTAAGGCGCGCTTCGTTCGTTATGAGATAAGAGTGTTCAGGCTTTCTGCGCATCCATGTGCGCCTTGGCGGTGATGCACCACTGTAGTTCGTCAACGAAAGGACCTGCGCGCTTCGCCATGGCCTCTGGATCGGTGGGAACGCCTTCCTCATTGAAGAGATCCTGCACCTTGGGCATGGGCAATTGGGCCGGTACGGTCCACGCCCGGATCTTCCACAGGCTGAACTGGAGGGATGTGATCACCTGGCTGCCGCCGAACACTCCGTCGCTGCAGGTGCAGATGCCCACCGGCTTGCGGTGCCATTCATCATAGAGCAGGTCCACCGCGTTCTTCAGCGCCGGCGGATAGCCGCCGTTGTATTCCGGCGTAACGATGATGACCCCGGCCGCCTGTTGCACCCGGTGGGCGAATTCGAGCGCTGCGGGTGAAGGGGCGTTCTGGTACTTCAAGCGCTCATGGAAGATGGGGAAGTCGTAGGCGCGCAGGTCGGCGATGTCGCATGCCATGCCGGTGCGTTCCGCGGCGAAGCGTTGGAGATGGAGCGCCACGCGGTGGCTCTTGCGTCCATCGCGCACGCTGGAGGAGATGATCAGGAGGCTGGGTCCAGGCATGCGCCGAAGCTAAGGCATGCCGCCCGGCCGGTCATTGTTCGAACACGAGCGAATCGGCCTTGGCCCCCAGTTCCAGCAGGATGGCGTTGATGTCCTTCACGAAGTCCGCGGGCCCGCATACGTAGAACTTCTGATCGAAGTCCTGCACCAGCCGCACCACGGTGTCGCGGTCAATGCGCCGCTCCAGGAAGCCGATCACGCGCTGGCGGGTGAAGAGCTTGAGGAAACGCCGGCCGAGCATGCGGGTGAGCTCTTCGTCCAGGATCACATCGTCGGCCGTTTTGTTGGAATAGAGCAGGGTGTTGCCGGCCAGCTCCTTGCGCTTGTGGAGGTCGCGGAAGATGGCCACGAAGGGCGTTATGCCCGCGCCGGCGGCGAAGAAGAAGCCCGGCCCCTGGTAGGTGATGGCCCCGAACGGCTCGCCCAGCAGCAGGGCATCGCCCTTGTGCGCCAGGCCCAGCTGGCGCGTTACGCCACCGCGCTCATCGTAGAGCTTGATGATGAACTCCAGCGTTCTCGCGGAGGGCAGCGAGGTGAAGGTGAACGGGCGTTGCTGGTCGCGCCAGCCGTCCTGGTCCAGCGCCACGTCCGTGGCCTGGCCCGGTGTCCACGTGTAGCCCTTCGGCTTCTCCACGATGAAACGCTTCACGTCCGGGGTGATGAACTCCGTGTCGAGGATGCGTACCGTATGCTGCGCCATGCGGTGCTCAGCTCTTCATGTTCTCGTACTGCAACGGAAGCTCGAAATCCGTGTTGCGGCAGTGCGCGATCACGGCCTGGAGGTCGTCGAGCTTCTTGCCGGTCACGCGGACCATGTCGTCCATGATCTGCGGTTGCACCTTCAGCCCCGTGTCCTTGATGCTCTTCACGATCTTCTTGGCGGTCTCCCGTTCGATGCCCTGCTTCACCTTGATGGTCCGGTAGATGAGCTTGCCGCTGGGCAGCGGCTCGGCGCTGAGGTCGAAGCTCTTCACGTCCACCTTCTGCTTGGTGCTGCGCTCGAGGAGGATCTGCACGATGGCGTCCAGCTTCAGGTGGTCCTCGGTGCCCACCTTGATCGAAAGGGCTTTCTTGTCGAACTCGATGGTGCTGTTGCTGCCGCGCAGGTCGTACCGCGTCTCCAGTTCACGCTTGGCGGTGTTCACCGCGTTGTCCAGCGTCTGGGTATCCACCTTGCTCACGATGTCGAAGGTCGCCATGATGTTCCGTTCTTGAGGGGACGAAGGTCGGGATCATGCCCGATCATCGATGCTCCGCTCAACGTCCCGCCGTGCGGTCCATGCGGTAGCCTGCCAGAAAGCGGTCCACCAGCCCGTTCGCCGGGCGCTTCCGCAGGTGGATGCGGATGTAGCGCAGTTCCGAGCGGTGGTCCTGCAGGGAGCGGTCGAGCCCCTGCTCCAGTTCGCTCAGGGCCGAACGCAGTGCGGAGGGGTCGGTGAGGTCGCCCAGGCTGTCCTCCAGGTGGATGGCGGAGGAATGGGCTCCGGCGTTGGGCATGCGGCGCAGGTCGCTCACCACCCAGGCGACGCGGCGGCCCAGGTGCTCAATGGAATAGGGGAAGCGGTCGGGGCGGCGGAAGAACACCCGGGCAAGATAGCACTGCTTATGAAGCACCCCGATGGAGCTGCTCAACGGGCGCGCGTTACCTTGGCGCCCCAGATGGTGCCGCCGACCCAGCCAGCTCCAAGTGCTGCATGCCCGCAGCCATGCCGGTGCCGCATCCACCGCACACCGGTGACCGTTCTCCCTTAAGTGACCATTCCGGACATGAGGCTCAGGATCGGTTACATAGTGGACAGCTACAACGAGCGGCGCAACATCATCGGCGCGCTTCCTGATGCGCAGTATGTGAACCTGGGACTACAGAACCTATCGCTGATCCGTTCGAAGATCCGCAACCGCCTGCGCAACATGCTCAGCAGCGGCGTGGAGCAGCCTATCGGAGATAGCAACTTCGTGTACAACGAAGGCGGCCGAAACAAGCGCGTGGACGTGCTGCACTTCTTCAACACGGTGAGCTTCGGTCCCACGCCGTGGGTCACCACGTTCGAGACGATCATCCCGCGCTTTGCGCAGACCCGGGAGAGCCACCATGGTGCTTCACCGGACTACCAGGACCTGGCCGGTGATACTGAAGTGACGGAAGCTTTGCGTGCGCTTACCGCACCGCAATGCCTGGGTCTGGTGACGATCTCCGAGTGCAGCCTGCGGATGCAATTGGATATGCTGGACCTGGTCCCGGAGCTGAAGGCGAAGGTGGCCGGTAAACTGCATGTGGTGAAGCCGCCGCAGCGCGTCCTGGTGACCGCAGAGGAGAAAGCCCCGCTCTTCCGTGAGAAGAAGCTCCGCCTGCTGTTCGTGGGTTCTTCCTTCCATCGCAAGGGTGGCGTGGAGCTGATCGAAGCGTTGAAGCGCTTCAAGGCCCATCACGAGCTGGAACTGACGATCGTAAGCAACGTCCAGCTGGATAACTACGCCCGGCAAGAGACCACGGAGGACCTGGCCGCGGCGCGCCGGATGATCCAGGAGAACCGGTCGTGGATCACGCACCACGAGCAGCTGCCGAACGAGCAGGTGCTCGCGCTGATGGGGCGTGCGCATATCGGTCTGCTGCCCACGTGGGCGGATACGTATGGCTATTCGGTACTTGAGTTCCAGGCGAGCGGCTGCCCGGTGATCACCACCGACGTGCGTGCATTGCCCGAGATCAACGATGCGTCCACCGGCTGGCTGGTGCCGGTGCCGAAGAACAGGCTGGGAGAGGGCATCTATTCCACGCCGCAGGGAGCCGCCCGCATGCAGCACGCCATCGAGGAAGGCCTCGGCAAGGCCTTGGAACAAGCCTTCAGCGACCGTGCGGGATTGGTGGAACGTTCGCGGAACGCGGTGGAGCGCATCCGCAGGGACCATTCGTTCGAGCGGCACGCGGAGCAATTGCGGGCCATCTACGATACGGCCCGCCACGTCCGGTAGCAACGGAAAGGGCCCTGCATCGCAGGGCCCTTTCCGTTCGCGGAACGTCCACGTCCTTATGGGTTCGTCTCCGGTTTGGTCGAAAGGTGGCTGGAAGCGGGTTGCTTGCTGCACCAATCCTTCCACTGCGTGTATTGCTCCGGGGTGAGCACACCTTGTAACTCCTGCTCCAGCTTGTTGGCGATGGCCGCCGTGGCCGCTTTGTCCTTGCCTTCCTTCATCGCGGCAGCGCACTCGGTCTTGCAGCGCGCCTGGATCTCCTGCACCTGCTTGGTCTGGTCGGGGTTCAGCGCGAGCTTCTGCCATGTTCCGGCGTCAGCGGCCGTCAGGCAATGGTGATCGGCCTTGGGTGCAGGGGCCATCTTGTCCTGCGCATGCACCGTGGCGGTGCAGAGGGCGGCCACTCCGAGGGCCAGCATCAACGTTCTCATCGTTTCCAATAGTTTTTGGGTTCGTACACTTTCTGGCAAGTGCCGTACCTCCGATCCATCGAACGGCCGTCCCCGCGTCCAGCATGGATCTTTCGATGAACGCCCGTTCGGCGGATGTGGCGTGCATGCCCCGATGCGGTGGGAGAACGTTCCCTGCGTTCCTCAGTCAGATCCGCGCCTGGTAGGTGTAGAGGTCGAAGTAGCGGCCTTCCCGCGCGATCAGTTCGGCGTGCGTGCCTTGTTCCACGATGCGCCCCTGCTCGATCACCAGGATCCGCGTGGCCTGGCGGATGGTGCTGAGGCGGTGCGCGATCACGAAGGTGGTGCGATCCTTCACCAGCTCGTTCAAGCTCTTCTGGATCAGCGCCTCGCTCTCGGTGTCGAGGTTGCTGGTGGCCTCGTCGAGGATCAGGATCTTGGGGTCCGCCAGCATCGCCCGCGCGATGGCAACCCGCTGGCGCTGGCCGCCGCTGAGCTTCACGCCGCGCTCGCCGATCACCGTGTCCAGGCCTTTCTCGAAGCGGTCGGTGAACTCGTTCACGTAGGCGCCGCGCACGGCTTTCAGCAGCTGTTCCTCCGATGCGCCGGGGCGCGGGAAGAGGATGTTCTCCCGGATGGTGCCTTCGAAGAGGAAGTCGTCCTGCAACACCACGCCGAGGTGTTTGCGGTAGCTGGAGAGCGACACTTTGTCGAGGTCCTGGCCATCAATGGTGATGAGCCCGGAACCCGGACGGAGGAAGGTGGCCGCGAGCCCGGCGATGGTGCTCTTGCCGGAGCCGGACGTGCCCACGAGCGCGATCACGCTGCCGGGGGGCGCATGGAACGTGATGCCGTGCAGCACGTTCTTCCCCTCTTCGTAGGCGAAGCGCACGTCGGTGAAACGGATGTCGCCGCGGATGCCGTCCAGTTGGATGGAGCGTTCCTCCGGCACGTCCTCGGGACGCATGGCGAGGATCTCTTCCGTGCGGTCGAGGCCGGCGAAGGCTTCGGTGAGCTGGCTGCCGATGTTGCTCATCTGCACGATGGGCGCGATCATGAAGCCGAGGTAGAGGGTGAACGAGAGGAATTCGCCGCGCGTGAGCTCGCCCGCGATGATCTCATAGCCGCCGATGCCCATGATGCCCGCACTGGCCAACCCCAGCAACAGCGCGGACGAGCTGCTGATGAGCGAGGTGGCCGTAAGGCTCTCCTTCACGTTCTGGAACAAGCGGTCCACGCCGGCCTGGAACGTGCGGTTCTCTTGGGCTTCGGCGTTGAAACCCTTGATCACGCGCACGCCGTTCAGCGTTTCCGTGAGGCGGCCGGTGACCTCGGCGTTGATCACGCCACGCACGCGGAAGATGGGCCTGATCTTCCCGAAGGCCTTGCGCGCCACGATGGCGAAGATGCCCACGGGCACCAGCGTGTACAGCGTCATCCACGGGCTGATGCGCAGCAGGATCACCAGCGAGGCGATGCCGGTGAGCGCGCCGCCGACCAGCTGCACGAGGCCCGTGCCCACGAGGTTGCGCACGCCTTCCACGTCCGTCATGATCCGGCTCACGAGTGCGCCGCTCTTGTTGTTGTCGAAATAGCTGATGGGTAGTGAGAGGATCTTGCGCTGCACCTGCGCGCGCAGCTGGCTGATGAGCTGCTGGGCCTCCACGCTCAACAGGCGCGTGAGCAGGAACGAGGTGCCGCTCTGCACGGCGATGGCACCGATGACGGCGCCGACCAGGCGGGCCAGCATCCCCAGGTCCTTGTTGGGGATCACATCGTCCAGCAGGTATTTCGCGGAACCCGGCAACACCAGCCCGGCGGAAACATTGATCGCCACCAGCAGCAGTCCCGCCGCCATATGCCTGCGGCGCGGCCAGATGAAGCGGGTGAAGGCCGTCCGCCAGTTCATGTGCGGTTCCGCGGAAGGCACAGGGCCTGCCTGGGCGCGCAGTTGCGCGCGGGGACCGGGGGAGCGTTCTGCGCGCGAGGCGCCAGGGGTCTTGATGATCAAAGCGGGATCGAAGGTAGTCGGGGTGTTAGGGGAGGGTTGACGTGCAATCCATCGGAATACGCTGATCGTGCCCCAACTTCGTGGCCATGGACCACCTGCCATCCCCGTCGCTCTGCTTCCTGGTGTTCGGGCTCTCCGAGCTGGGCCTGCTGCTGTTCAAGCGTGCCAAGGGTGGCACGCGGGGCGCGGACCATGGCTCCTTGCGGGCCTTGTGGCTGGTGATCGGCGCGTCCATCTATGCGGCCATCGACATCTCGTTCCGTTGGCCGCGCTTCGCCTTTCCGACGAACACCGGGCTGCACGTGCTCGCGTTCGCGCTTTTCGCAGGCGGGCTGGCCTTGCGCTGGTGGTCCATCATCCACCTGGGCCGCTTCTTCACGGTGAACGTGGCCATCGCGCAGGATCATCGCCTCGTGGACGATGGCCCATACCGGTCGCTGCGGCATCCGAGCTATACCGGTGCATTGGTCACCCTCCTGGGGCTGGCGTTGATGCTGGGGAACTGGCTTTCGGCCCTGGTGTTGCTGGTGCCCGTGACGGCGATGCTCCTGTGGCGGATCAGCATCGAGGAGAAGGCGTTGGCCGCGGCCTTCGGACCGGCCTACGCGGCCTACCAGGCCCGCACGAAGCGGCTGGTGCCTTTCGTGTACTGAGTCAGTGCTTGAAGCGTACGAAGAGCCGCCCGAAGTTGTCGCGGTCCTTGTCGATGCGGTGGTACAGCTTCTTCACGGCCGGCTGCTGCAGGTAGCGGAGCACCTTCTTCTTCAATTGCCCGCTGCCTTTGCCGGGCACGATCTCCAGGATGTCGATGCGCCGGTCCACCGCCTCCCGCATCGCATCGTCCAACGCGCGATCGATCAGGTTGCCCTTGTTGAAGATGTCGTGCAGGTCGAGCTTGAGCTTGGACATGGCCGCAAAAATGCAGGATGGGACCGATGCGGATCCTTCCGGCCGCGGACAGGCTTTGATCGTTCCTGGTGAGCGGGGTACTTTTGCGCCCGCGGCATCCGGCCGCCCCTCCCGAATGATCACCCCCAAGCTTCCCCAGCACAGCCCCAAGGCCACTGTTGAACAGACCATCGGCGTCACCGACGTGAAGGTGACGTACGCCCGCCCCAGTGCGAAAGGGCGTACCATCTTCGGCGGCCTTGTTCCCTTCGATCAGGTATGGCGCACCGCTGCCAATGCGGGCAGCTACATCTCGTTCAGCACGGCGGTGACACTTCAGGGCGTATCCGTGCCTGCGGGCGAATACGGCCTGCTCACCATTCCCGGCAAGGACCGCTGGCGCGTGATGTTGAACAAGAGCCTGCACACCATCCTCGCCGTGCCCTATGACCCGGCACTGAATGTGCTCGACGTAGAAGTGCCGGTGAGCGGGACCGAATTTGTGGAAACGTTCACCATCGCGCTCGACGACCTCGGCACGGATGCGGCCCTGCTCACGCTCTCCTGGGAACGCACGCGCATCGCACTGACGCTGGAGGCGCCCGCCACTGACATGGCCCTGCACAACGTGGACGAGGCCATGGCCCAACCCGATGTGACACCCGCCGTGATGCACAGTTGCGCTGCGTTCTGCCTGGACCGCAAGGTGCGCCTGGCCGACGCATTGGCCTGGGAACGCGCGAGCGTGGAGAAGGATCCGAAGTTCTACACGGTGCGCACGCTCGCGCTCCTCTATGCCGCCAATGGCATGAAGAAGGAGGCGATCGAGGCGGCGAAGCGATCGATCGAACTGAGCCGCGCTGCGGGGCAGGAGGCCTTCGTGCGCATGAACGAGGAGAAGATCCGCGAGTGGGAGGGTGAGCTGGTGGGGTAAGCCTCCTGGTATCGTATCGCTCAGTCCTTCGCCGCCCCTTTTGTCGGTCGTAGTTCGAAGATGCGCTCACCACTGGGCGTATGGCCGTCCGGACGATAGCCCGCTTTCCGATAGAACGCTTCCGCACGCGTATCCGATGCCGTGCTCAAGCGGAGCGCGATGGCCCGCGTGAAGTACCAGGCGCACATCGCTTCATGCAGTGCCCTGCCTACGCCTTTGCCCTCGTGTTCAGGCGCCACGAAGAGCGCCCAGAGGTTGCGGTTCTCCACGTCCACCATGGTGAATCCGGCGATCGTGCCATCATCGCATGTGCATACCCAACTGCGCGTGTCGCGGGCCATGAAAGCGAGATAGTCCGGTTCGGTCACCACGGAAGGATCGCTTAGCCGGTTCTCGCGCACACGCAGGCGGATCGCATGCATGGCTGGCACATCATCAGGGATGGCAAGGCGGATCTCCATGCGGCGAAGATGCGCGCGATCCGATCTTTCCGGACCTTGCGCCTTCGCCCGTGCATCAACCGCATGGCGAGCCAAGCATGCGCATACGGACCAACATCCTGCTGGGAACGGCCAAGATCCCCGGCAACGGCGGGGAATTGCGTTTCTACCAGCGCGGGGATGAATACGCCATTGAGGTGGCCGGCATCCGTGGCGACCTGATGACCACCGCGGTGCATGCCTCCGAGGACGCGCTGGCGGAGCTGGCGTTGAAAAGCCTTCCGCAAACGCGCACCGTGCGCGTGCTTGTGGGCGGATTGGGCATGGGGTTCACGCTGGCCGCCGTGCTCCGGTACATCGGCCCCCGGGCCGAGGCGGTGGTGGCGGAACTGGTGCCTGAAGTGGTGGAATGGAACCGCGGACCGATGGGCGAACGTTCCGGCAACCCGATGCTGGACCCGCGCACCGTGGTGCGCGTGGAGGACGTGGCCCAGGTGATCCGCACGGAAAAGGGCGGCTTCGACGCGATCCTGCTCGATACGGACAATGGTCCCGAGGGGCTGACCCAGGCGGCCAACAGCCGGTTGTATTCACTGCGGGGTTTGCAGCTGGCCCATGCGGCCCTGCGTCCCAACGGCGTGCTGGCGGTGTGGTCCACGCATCCGGACCGCCCGTTCACGAAGCGGCTGCATGCAACGGGCTTCGCCGTGAAGGAGCTTCCCGTGCATGCGCATGGCACCAAGGGCACACGGCACCACTTGTGGTTCGCTGCGCGGAAGGGATAAGATCGCCTGTTCTACGAGTGTGCTCGTCGAATTCCTCGCCAGGCCGAAGTCCATGTATCGGAACCCAGGAAGAGATAGACCGCCCCAGAGAGGGTTGGAACCACGGCCAATAAGGCTGCTGGATAGCGGAACTTCATGGTAGGTATGTGCTGGCTGCCATCACAACCGCGCCAGATGCAGCTTCCCGATCACTTCCGTCTGCTGGGCTTCCACTCCGGCTTGCTTCGCGCACTTCTTCCACGTGCGTACACCGGCCTTCACCTCGTCGATGATCGCCTCGGCCTTCTTGATGTTCATCTCCTCCGCCACCGCCAGGAGGTCGGCGCGCGTGATGCCGTTGCGCTTGCCGTTGATGCTCAACTGGTGCTGTCGCAACCATAAGCTGTCGGGGTTGTAGGCGAAGGTCACGTCGTAGGCAGGGCTCAGGTGCCAGTCGCCCTGCGGGTCCATCAGGAAGCTGATGTTCTTCGTGTGGTCGTCGTGGTTGCGGGCGATCGCGTTGAAGCACATCCGGCGGAACAGTTCCACGGCATCGGGGTAGGGCAGGCCCAGCAGGCGCATCACGCCGAACGCCTGCTCGTAGCTATGGGCCAGCGGCTGGTTGTAGTCCATGTGCGCGATGCCGCAGAGCGTGGCCATATGCAGTTTGTGTACGGTGCCTTGGTCGTCGAGCACGCGATCGAAACGCTGCGTGAGGAAGTGCGCGCGGCCGTGCTCCTCCAGCAGGCGGCACGGCATCATTGCGATGCCACTGGCCCGAGCCATCAGGTGGTAGGCATATTCGATCCGGCCGAACCCCTTGGGATCGCCCAGCGCGGCATTGGTCACGCCATCGAACTTGATCAGGCAGTAGGTGAAGCCCGGCAGGCCGTCGATCTGGCCGCTGCGCACCTCGCCTGTTGCGGCGTTATACGCCACGATGGCCTTGGCCCGTGCGCCACCGGCCGAGGTGCCCACCTGCAAGATGTCCATTAGGGCTTCCTCGCGGCCCTTCTTCCTGCTGGTGGTGAATGCGGAACGGTCGTAGAGCACACTGTTCGCCACGCGTACCAGCTCATCCACGTGCAGGGCTTCGCTGCTGGCCTCCAGTTCGTTGTGGGCGGGCTCGAACTCCAAGGCGCCCATGCCCCGGCGCCCCGTGTAGCACAAGCGCTCCACGGGGTTGGCGCTGCCGGGCTGGCGCTGTTGGGTGGCCAGCCATGCGTTCATGATCTGCTCGCCGAAGCGGTCCGGCAGACTGTCGGACAACAGCCCTGGCAGACCCCGGAAGGTCTCGTCGCGCGCATCGCCGAAGCTGAAGACCGTGGCACCGTTCGCTGCATCGGACAAGGGCATCATGATCGGCGCCACCTCCAAGCCCGAGCGCGTGAACTCCGGGGTCGTACTGGAATTCGGCCCGCTGGCGTTGTTCGTTCCAAAGCACCGCGCCCACGGTGCGGTCCCAGATGCGCACACGTGCTTTCGTTACCATGTGCTTTTGGGTTTAGGGGGTACGATGGTCGCTTTGGATGATGAGGCCCGCTTGCGCTGCTTGCGGTGGTATTTGGCCTCTTGCTCTAACGCCATCATCGGGGTAAGGTGCGGTTCTTCGTGGAAGTTGTCGAGCACGTCCAGCCGCCCGATGGCGCGCAGCACTTGGATCAGGTTGAGCAGATGGCTGGCTTTGCCGGCCTCGATCTTCACCACGGTGGTGCGGTCCACGCCGGCGCGTTCGGCCACTACGGACTGGGTGAGGTTGCGTTCCAGCCGCATGCGCCGCACCTCAGTTCCTAGCTTTTCCAGCACCTCTTTGTCGGTGAGGAGCTTCCATTCAATGTTGCTGTTTGACATCGATGGATGGGCTTTTGTTTCGCAATGATCCTATCTGACCACAATGATACGCATTTTTCAGCGACTTGTTGTATGGTGTTGTTGATCGACATCACAAAATAGGATAATGCTCAACTGTGATGTCGATCGACAACATAGATGATCGACCGCTAACCAAGCTTTCATCTGGACGCGCACGCGCAAGAGCGTGTTCCTCACGTTCATCACCACCCACGGCGTGGCGCCGAACGCCTACAGCAGGCAGCTTGTGCAGAGCGAGGTGGGCATGGACGCGCTGTTCGATTGGTAATTAACCGCAGCCAAATGTGTGGTTTGAATGGTGCATTTGGCTGCGGTTGATCGTGCGCGATCGACTTGTTCGATAGGTCATGGGCCGCAGCGAACGACTCAATCCTCCTTGCGGAAGAACATGTTCCCATATCGCGCGGAGTGGAAGACATAATAGAAGCCTGAGTGCTGGCGATACATAACAGGTTCACTTCCAATGATGTGGTGGGTAAGGCTGTCAGCAGCGTCCTTGAAGTGCCAGCGATAATGGAATAATCCGGCAACATCATCGGCCTTCATCGCTCGTGCATAACGCCGCGTGGTCTGGCCATTTCCCAGTATCTCCAGTATCAGCGAGTCCTGACTGGTAATCAGGATACGATGGTGCCCATACTGCCAGCGAGCTTGAAAACCATTGAACATGTTCGTGTCCACGCGGTATTCGCCGATGATGTCGGTACGACCGGGTTGTATCGGGGCAGTTCGTGCCTCATTCCATCTGCCCAAGAAGAGGACTACGACCAAACCGAGGAAACCTGCCACAGACAACCATGCGATACTTCTGATGACTTCATTCCTTCTTTCCGCCGGTGTCAACCAGATATAGATCAATGAAGCGACACCGCAGATAAGCAGCATCGGGAGGAACAGTAGGTTGAAGCCGAACCCCATCAGTTAATGTGCGTTGCTCCTCAACGCCTCAATCGATCCCCTTCGCCGCCTTCGGTATTCGCGTCCCCGGCCCGTATACATCGAAACACCCGGCATCCTTCAGGAATTGGTAATGGTCGGGCGGGATCACGCCACCAGCCACTACGAGGATGTCCGGTCGGCCGTAGGTGTCGCGCAGTTCCTTGATCACTTCGGGTACCAGCGTTTTGTGACCACCGGCGAGGCTGCTGACGCCCAGCACATGCACGTCGTTCTCGATGGCCTGCTTGGCCACTTCCTGCGGCGTTTGGAACAGCGGGCCGATGTCCACGTCGAAGCCGATGTCGGCGAAGCTGGTGGCGATCACCTTGGCGCCGCGGTCGTGCCCGTCCTGCCCCATCTTGGCCACGAGGATGCGCGGGCGGCGGCCTTCCTGCTTGGCGAACTCATCGGCGAGGCGCATGGCCTCCTTCATCTCGGGATCTTGCATGGCTTCCGCGGAATAAACGCCGCTGATCGCGCGCGGCACGGCGGCGTAACGGCCGAAGGCTTTCTCCAAGGCATCACTGATCTCGCCAAGGGTGGCGCGGTGGCGGGCGGCGTTCACCGCAAGTTCCAAGAGGTTGGAATGTTCGAAGGTTTGAAGGTTTGAAGGTTGTTTGGCCGCGTTCATCAATGCGTTCAACGCGGTTTCAACCTTTTGGGCGTCGCGCCCAACTTTCAAACGTTCCAACCTTTGAACCTGCGCTTCGCGAACAGCAGCGTTGTCCACCTCCAGCAGTTCGATGGTGGTCTCCTCCTCCACTTGGAAAGCGTTCACGCCGATGATGCGGTCCTTGCCGGTGTCGATGCGGGCCTGACGTTTGGCGGCGGCTTCCTCGATGCGCATCTTGGGCAGGCCGCTCTCGATGGCCTTCGCCATGCCGCCGAGCTCCTCCACTTCCTGTATGCGCGCCCATGCCTTGTGCGCCAGTTCGTGCGTGAGGCTTTCCACGTACCAGCTGCCGCCGAGCGGATCGATGAAGCGCGTGATGCCGCTCTGCTTTTGCAGGTAGAGCTGCGTGTCGCGGGCGATCTTGGCGCTGAAGTCGGTGGGCAGCGCGATGGCTTCGTCCAGTGAGTTGGTGTGCAGGCTCTGCGTGCCGCCCAGCGCGGCGGCGAGGGCTTCCACGGTGGTGCGCGCGATGTTGTTGAAGGGATCCTGCGCGGTGAGGCTCCAGCCGCTCGTTTGGCAATGGGTGCGCAGGGCGAGGCTCTTCGGGTTGGTGGCGCCGATCTCCTTCAGCAGTTTGGCCCACAGCAGACGGCCCGCGCGCATCTTCGCCACTTCCATGAAGAGGTCCATGCCGATGCCCCAGAAGAAGCTGAGGCGCGGCGCGAACTCATCGACGGACATTCCTGCTGCGATACCGGTCCTTACGTATTCGAGGCCATCGGCGAGGGTGTATGCCAGTTCAAGATCGGCGGGCGCACCGGCCTCGTGCATGTGGTAGCCGCTGATGCTGATGCTGTTGAACTTGGGCATCTTCTTTGCGCAGTACGAGAAGATGTCGCCCACGATGCGCATGCTGGGTCCCGGCGGATAGATGTAGGTGTTGCGCACCATGAACTCCTTGAGGATGTCGTTCTGGATGGTGCCCTGCAACTGTTCCGGCGGCACGCCCTGTTCCTCGGCGGCCACGATGAAGAAGGCCATGATGGGCAGCACGGCGCCGTTCATGGTCATGCTCACGCTCATCTTGTCCAGCGGGATGCTGTCGAAGAGCACTTTCATGTCCTCCACGCTGCTGATGCTGACGCCCGCCTTGCCCACGTCGCCCTTCACGCGCGGGTGGTCGGCATCGTAGCCGCGGTGGGTGGCCAGGTCGAAGGCCACGCTGAGGCCCATCTGTCCGGCAGCGAGGTTGCGGCGGTAGAAGGCGTTGCTCTCCTCGGCCGTACTGAAGCCCGCATACTGTCGGATGGTCCACGGACGGATGGCGTACATGCTGGCGTAGGGGCCGCGCAGGTAGGGGGGGGCACCGGCACCGAAGCGCAAATGCTCCAGCCCTTTCGTGTCCGTCTCCGTGTAGTAAGGGCGCAGGGGGATCTCTTCCCGGTTTGGGATGTTGGGTGAGCGTGGTGAGGATGGAGGTAATGGTGAGAGAGGTGCTGCCGCCACTTTCTCGCCATCCTTACCACTTTCACTATTCTTGCCCAGCGCGTCAGCCAGTGCGCCGGTGAGTTGTTCCACCGTGTAGCTCCCCCCGAGCGGATCCGCCACGCGGCCGAGGAAGGATTCGTCGCGCAGCAGGTGATGGATGTTCCGTGCGGTGCGCCGCCCCAGGCGGTCGCCTTCGGGGAATGCGAGGTCGGGGATCGTGAGGCCATCGCAGCCGCCGGTGATCGCGCTCACGGCTTGCAATGTGGCGCGGATGGCGTTGGTATGCATTACCGTGGCATCAGTGGGATAGGTGCAGATGGCCTGCACCCAGGCGTTCGCGCTGCAGCGGTGCTCCGGTGAAAAGCTCCGCACGATGCCCGCCCACGCTTCGCGGAACGCGCGGATGCGCGCGGCTTCCACGAAGAGGTCATCGCCCAGGTGCAGGTCGAACTGGATCCGCGCCGTGGCCTCGTCGATGGTGAAGCCCTGGGCCAGCATGCGTTCCACGAGGACCTTGCCCTGTGCGAGCGCCTGCCGCGACGGTGTGACGACGTTGCGTTCGGCATGGGTGCGTCCATCGCTTACCGCGAACAGGCGCACGTGCGGGGATGGAGCGATCGCCGCACGCAGGCCGCTGACGTCCGTATCGTGTGGCAATCCTGCGCAAAGGCTTCGTTCGGCCGCGGGTACCTGTTGCCGCTCGGCCTCCTTCAGCAGCCATTTCAATGCGCTTACGGTCCCGTTCACCACCTGCACGTCCACGGCGGCGAGGAACACGTCCTTCAACACGTCCGGGACCTTATCCGCAGGCCCTGCGATGGATACCGCGTCCGCGCCGCCCATGAGGCCTTCGAGCAAACGGTCGTTCGCGTCGGCGTCGCCGGCTTCCACCTGCACGGTGCCGCGCCAGTCGTTGTGCGCCCGCTTCACGCCACGGCGCAGGCCGTCCGCAGGGGGCGTGGCCTCTTCGCTGCTGATGTAGGCTTCTGCGGGGATGCCCGCTTCCAGGGCATACTGCAGCGCTTCTTCCGGGCTGCGGTCCTTCAGCTCCTTGGTCACCAGCTTCAGCCAGTCCGCCTTCGTTCCCGTGGGAAAGGCGCCGAACAGTTCCTCGTATGCCATCGCCGCGAAGTTCGGCAGTGGCCGCCCAATGTGGACGGGGCCCCGCTGCGTGGGGTCAGGCCTGGAGCGCGGTGGGGCGGGGGTAGCGGGCGTGACCGTACTGCTTCATGTACAGGTCGTAGACGATGCCGTCCGCCAGGCCCACCTTGGGCACGAACACCTCCTCGATCTCCGCATCGGTGAGGATGCGCAGGAAGATGTCCGCGGCGGGGATCGATCACGTCCGCGCGATCGGGCCGCAGGCGCAGCACCTTCACGCGGTCGTCGAAGCTGTAGGCCGCGATGCGGTCGCGCTGCTTGCGGATGTCCGTGCGCAGCAGTGGCTCGCCGAAGCGGTTGCCGTTCTCCTTGAAGATCCGGTTGATGTTGCCGCCGGTCCCGATGGCCATCAGTTGGCCGTGCTCTTCGCGGAGATCCTCCAGGAAGGCGCGCACGGCGCTCCATTCGCTCTCGGATACCTTGCCTTTCAAGGTGCGCACCGTGCCGATGCGGAAGCTGGCCGCCTTGATGCGGTGGCCTTTCTCCAGCCACGTGAGCTCGGTGCTGCCACCGCCCACGTCGATGTAGAGGTAGTTGCGGTCCTTCAGCAGGTCCTGCGTCCAGAAGGTGCTGTAGATGAGGTCGGCCTCGATCTTGCCGTCGATCACTTCGATGTGTACGCCGCTCTGCATCTCCACCTGCGCGATGATCTCCGCGCGGTTGGCGGCTTCGCGCACGGCGCTGGTGGCGCAGCATCGCACGTAATTGATGCCGTACACATCGGTGAGCAGCCGGAAGGCCTTCAGCGATTTGATGAGGTAATCGCGCTTGGCGTTGCCGATGCTGCCGGTATCGAACACGTCCTCGCCCAGGCGGATGGGTACGCGCACCAGCGAGGTCTTCTTGATCACCGGATGATCGTCGCGCTCGATTACGTCGCCGATGAGCAGGCGCACGGCGTTGGAGCCGATGTCGATGGCCGCGTATGTGAGGTCTTGGGCGATGCGACGAAATTAACCGGCGTATGGATGTGCGGAAAGGTCTTACGCCAACTGGCTGATCCGGGTCTCCAGCGCCAGGATCTTCGCCTCGGCATCGGCTTTCTTCTTGCGCTCGTTCTCCAGCACTTGCGGCGGCGCGCCGTTCACGAAGCGTTCGTTGCTCAGCTTCTTGTCCACGCTGGTGAGGAAGCCGCGGAGGTAGGCCAGTTCCTCTTCGGCCTTCTTGCGTTCGGCGTCCGCGTCGATGTTGCCGCCGAGGTCCACCGCGTATTCCGTGGTGCCCACGAGGAAGGTGATGCTGCCCTCGGCGGGTTTGGCCACCTGTTCGATCGCTGTCACGAAGCCGAGCTTTTCCACCAATGCCGCCACGTCCGCGCGCATCGGGGACTGGCCTTTCACCTGTAGCGTGAGGGCCTCACGCATGCCGAGCCCGCGTCCGCTGCGCAGGTTGCGCACGGCGGTGATCAGGCCGAAGGCGTGCTGCATCTCCGCATCGAGCTTCGCGTCGCCCTCGCCACCTTTCGGCCACGCCGCGATGATGAGCGCTTCCTGCGGGCCTTTGCGTTCGCGCAGGTGGCTCCACAGCTCCTCGGTGATGAAGGGCATGAAGGGGTGCAGCAGCTTCATCACGTCCTCGAACACGGCGATCGTGGCCGCATAAGTGGTGCGGTCGATCGCGCCGGGTGTGCTGTTGCCATCGGCGCCTTTCACCATTGCAGGCTTGATGGCCTCGAGGTACCAGCTGCACAGGTCGTCCCAGATCAGCTTGTAGGTCGCCATCAGCGCCTCGCTGATGCGGAACTGTTCGTACAGCCCATCGATCTCCGCCGTGGCGCGTTGTACGCGCGAACGCATCCAGGCCACCGCGGCTGCCGAAGAGGCGGGTTGCACGCTGTCGCCCTGAGCGGAGCCGAAGGGCACAACGCTCCAGCCGGTCACCAGGCGGAAGGCGTTCCAGATCTTGTTGGTGAAGTTGCGGCCCTGCTCGCACAGGCTCTCGTCGAAGGGCAGGTCGTTGCCGGCGGGCGAACTGAAGAGCATGCCCGCGCGCACGCCGTCCGCGCCGTACTTGGCGATGAGGTCGAGCGGGTCGGGGCTGTTCCCCAGGCTCTTGCTCATCTTCCGGCCCAGCTTGTCGCGCACGATGCCCGTGAGGTACACGTTCTTGAACGGCACCTCTCCGCGGTATTCGAGCCCCGCCATGATCATGCGCGCCACCCAGAAGAAGAGGATCTCCGGGGCCGTCACCAGGTCGTTGGTGGGGTAGTAGTACTTGATGTCCGCATTGTCCGGGTCCTTGAACCCGTCGAACACGCTGATGGGCCACAGCCAGCTGCTGAACCAGGTATCCACCACGTCCTCGTCCTGGCGGATGCCACTGGTGCTTAGTCCCTTCGAGGTGAAATGGGCGATGGCTTCGGCCTCGGTGCGGCACACGGCCACGTCGCCATCCGCGTTGTAGAAGGCCGGCACGCGCTGGCCCCACCATAGCTGGCGGCTGATGCACCAATCGCGCACGTTCTCCATCCAGTGGCGGTAGGTGTTCTGGAACTTCTGCGGGTGCAGCTTCACCTGGCCGTCCACCACCACGCGCAAGGCGGGCTTGGCCAGCTCGCTCATCTTCACGAACCATTGCAGGCTCAGGCGCGGCTCGATCACCGCGTCCGTGCGCTCGCTGTAGCCCACCTTGTTGGTGATGTCCTCCACCTTCACCAGGTGGCCCTGGGCCTCCAGCTCCTTCGCGATCTTCTTGCGCACCACGAAGCGGTCCTCGCCCACGTAAAGCTGCGCGGCGGTGCTCAGCGTGCCGTTCGGCTCCAGGATGTCGATGGTCTCCAGCCCGTGCTTCTTGCCCAGCTCGTGGTCGTTCACGTCATGCGCGGGGGTCACCTTCAGTGCGCCGGTGCCGAACTCGCGCTCCACGTACTCGTCGAAGATCACGGGGATGCTGCGGCCGATCAACGGCACCAGCACGCGCTTGCCTTTCAGGTGCGCGTAACGCTCGTCCTCCGGATGCACGGCCACGGCGGTATCGCCGAGGATCGTTTCCGGCCGCGTGGTGGCGATCGTCACCCACGCTTCGGCTTCGCTCAGCGGGACACCATCCACGGCTTCCACCCGATAGCGCACATGGTAAAGCTTCGAGCTCACCTCCTTGTGGATCACTTCCTCGTCGCTCACCGCCGTCAACGCCACGGGGTCCCAGTTCACCATGCGGAGGCCGCGGTACACCAGACCTTTCTGGTGCAGGTCGATGAACACGTCGATCACCGCGTCGCTCAGGCCGGGCTCCATGGTGAAGCGCGTGCGGTCCCAATCGCAGGAGGCGCCCAGCTTCTTCAGCTGCTCCAGGATCACCCCGCCGTACTTCTCCTTCCAGGCGAAGGCGTGCTCCAGGAACTTCTCGCGGCCGATCGCGCTTTTCTTGATGCCCTGCTCCTGCAGCAGGCGCACCACCTTCGCTTCGGTGGCGATGGAGGCGTGGTCCGTGCCGGGCACCCAGCACGCGTTCTTGCCCTGCATGCGCGCGCGGCGCACCAGCACGTCCTGGATGGTGTTGTTGAGCATGTGCCCCATGTGCAGCACGCCCGTCACGTTCGGCGGAGGGATCACCACCGTGTAGGGCTCGCGGCCGTCGGGTACCGAACGGAAATAGCCGTTATCGAGCCAGTACCGGTACCATTTGTCCTCCGTTTGCTGCGGGTCGTAATGCTTCGGGCGTTCCATGTCATCCGCGGAAGCCTTGGTGCAGGCGGACCCATTCCGCGTACCCTCGGCTTTTCGGGAACGCGAAGGTAACCTGCCGCCGTTCAGGCCGCCCGTCCGCCCAGGCCGCCGTTCATCCGAAGCGATCGAACTTTGTCCCTTTCCCCGGGTCGTATGCGCCGAACGTTCCCCGATACCCTGATGCCGATGCCTTCGCCCCACCGCCGGCTTTCCTGCCTGGCCGTGCTCATCGCCTTCATCGGAACGGCCACCGCCCAGGAGCGGCAGGTCTCCGGCACCATCTTCGACCAGGGCGATGGCACCACGCTGCCCGGTGCGGCCGTGGTGCTGTTGAACGCCAGCGACACGTTGCAGAAAAAGAGCACCGTGACGGACCTGGACGGCCTGTTCCGCTTCACCGGCGTGGCCGATGGCGATTACCGCCTGCGCGTGGATTTCGTGGGCTACGACCGCCAGGAGCGCGCCCTGCCGGTGAAGGGGGATGTGACCGGCCTGGAGGTGCGGCTGGGCACTTCCAACACCACGTTGAAGGCGGTGGAAACGGTGGCCTACCAGGCGCGGGCCGAGCAGAAGGGCGATACCACCGTGTACAACGCCGGTGCGTACAAGGTGAACGCCGATGCCTCGGGCGAGGACCTGGTGACGAAGATGCCCGGCATCGTGAACGACAACGGGACCATCAAGGCGCAGGGCGAGGCCGTGAAGCGCGTGCTGGTGGACGGCCAGGAGTTCTTCGGCGACGATGCTTCGCTGACGCTGAAGAACCTGCCTGCGGAGATCATCGACAAGGTGCAGGTGTTCGATCGCCTGAGCGATCAGTCGCAGTTCACCGGTTTCGACGATGGCAACCGCGAAAAGATCCTGAACATCACCACCAAGGCGGGCCGCAACAACGGCGTGTTCGGCAAGGCCACCGCAGGCTATGGCACGGACGACCGCTACCTGGCGTCGCTCAGCCTGAACTGGTTCCGCGGGAAGGAGCGGATCACGTTGCTGGGGCAGAGCAACAACATCAACCAACAGAACTTCTCGATGCAGGACCTGGTGGGGCTCAGCTCCTCATCCTCCTCCTCGGGCCGGGGAGGGCGAGGCGGTCCGGGAGGAGGAGGCAGCAACTTCCTGGTGGGGCCGTCGGGGGGCATCAACACCACCAACGCCATCGGCCTCAACTACACCAACACGTTCGGGAAGGGAACCAAGTTCAACGGCAGCTACTTCTTCAACGAGCAGAACAGCACCAACGCCACCCTGGCCGACCGCACCACCACCCTGAACGACACCACGGCGCAATTCAGCCACCAGGAGAGCAATAAGCTCGGGCACAACACCAACCACCGCTTCAACTTCCGCGTGGAACATGCCTTCGACAGCCTGAACTCCATCATCCTCACGCCCGTGCTCGGGTTCCAGCACAACAATACCAACACGATGCAGGCTTCGGAGGTGACGAATGCCGAAGGGCCGCTCAGCCGCTCCAACACCACCACGGACAGCGACCGGGACGGCTACACGTTCAACAACGACCTGCTCTTCCGCCACAAGTTCGCCACGCCGCGCCGCACCATCAGCGCGCGCCTGGGCACCGCCCTCAGCGGACAGCGCACCACCGGCTCGTTGCTGGCGGACAATGCGTTCTTCACGGACAGCGCCTTCACCCAGCGGGTGGACCAGCACTCGGACGGCAAGAACAACACCGCCACGCACACGCTGGAGGTGAACTACACCGAACCGGTGGGGAAGAGGGGCATCCTGCAATTCGGCGTGGTGCCGTCGATCTCCAACAGCCATGCGGAGAAGCTGACCTATGACGTGGACCGCGACAGCCTGCCGGGCACGCTGAACACCCGCCTGAGCAACCGGGCGGACAACGAGGTGCGCGGCCTGCGGGGTGGTGTCAGCTACCGCTGGAACGGCGAGAAGACCTCCTTCAACGTGGGGCTGGACGGCCAGCGGTCGGACATGCACAGCGAGCAGACCTATCCGCGGGAAGTGACCGTGGACCGCAGCTTCTCCGGCCTGTTGCCCAACGCGCTCTTCACATGGAACAAGAGCAAACAGACCCGGTTGCGCGCCTACTACCGCAGCAGCTTGCAGGCTCCGTCCATCAGCAAATTGCAGAACGTGGTGGACAACTCCGATCCGCTGAAGCTCAGCACCGGCAACCTGGATCTGAAGCAATCGGTGCAGCACAACATCACGTTGCGGTTCAATACCGTGGACAGCACGAAGACCCGGCCCTTCTTCGCCCTGCTGAGCGTGCAGGCGGAACAGGACCACCTTTCCAACGCCACCTATGCGCCGCTGGCGGACAGCACGCTGGCCGACGGCACCCGCCTGCCCGCCGGAGCGCAGCTGACCAAGCCGGTGAACCTGAACGGCTACGTTTCCTCGCGCGCCTTCGTCAACTACGGGTTCCCGTTCCTGCCGATCAAGAGCAACGTGAACCTGAACGCCGGCGCCACCTACGAGCGCCTGCCCGGCCTGGTGAACAACACCCGGAGCCTTACGCAGAACAAGAACTGGAACGTCGGCGCGGTCATCAGCAGCAACATCAGCAAGCAGGTGGATTTCCGCGTGGGCTACACGGCCAACTTCAACAACGCCACGAACGACCTGCAACCCACGCTCAACAATTCCTACTACCAGGGCCAGCTCACCGGCAGGATCACCCTCACGGGCCTGGGCGGCTGGGTGTTCGACAGCGACCTGAACTACAACCAGTACGTGGGGTTGGGCGCGGGCTTCAACCCCGATGCGCTCGTGTGGAACGCGGCCATCGCCCGCAAGTTCATGAAGAACGATGCGCTGGAGCTGCGCGTGTCGGCCTATGACCTGCTGCGCCGCAACGTGGCGATCGCCCGCACCGTGTCCGAGACCTACGTGGAGAGCACCTCCACCACGATGCTGCAACGCTACTTCCTGGTCACCCTCAGCTTCAACCTCCGCGCGTTCAAGGGCGTGCCGGAGGAAAAGGTGCCGGACATGCATCCGGGCGGACCACCCCGCGGGAACTGGGGGCCGCCACCGGGAGGCATGCCACCTCCGGGGCCATAAGTATCTGCTCGTTGACGGACATCCTTAACTGTGCTCCGTTGAACGTGGCCCGGTAGTGTAGAGCTAGTTTTGCCCGGTCCTCATGTCCGATATCCGCATCCGAAGGGTGGATTTGTCCGATATCGATCGGCTTCAGGCCATCGGCCGGGAAACCTTTGCAGAGACCTTTTCCCGTTGGAACACGGCGGAGAACCTGGACAACTACCTCAAGGAAGGGTTCGGCCGGGCGAAGCTGGCGGCTGAGTTGAACACGGAGGAATCCCGCTTCTATTTCGCCGAACTGGACGGCGATGCGATCGGTTACCTGAAGGTGAACGCGGGCCGCTCACAGACCGAGCTACAGGATGAAAAGGCCTTGGAGATCGAACGGATCTATGTGCTCAAGGCGCATCAAGGCCGGAAGGTGGGGCAACTGCTGCACGACAAGGCCATAGCGGTAGCGAAGCAACTGAAGGCCGGATACGTGTGGCTGGGCGTTTGGGAGAACAATCCCAAGGCGATCGGGTTCTACAGGAAGAACGGGTTCATCGAATTCGGCAAGCACCTCTTCAAGCTGGGCGCGGATGAACAAGTGGACCTCCTGATGAGGCGGGAATTGGAGGGGTAATACCGATCAGAGGATCAGAGAATGAGAAAATGAGATGATCGTCCGATCCCCTCACACCACGCTGTCACTGCGGCCTTGAGCCGCAGTCCCAACAAGGAGCAGGCGATCGCGGAAGCTCCTGCTTGCGATGGCGGCTCGAGGCCGCCATGACACGGCGCGCAGGCTCACCATGACAAAGGAGCGCGTCAAGGAGCACATCATCTGATCATCTCATTCTCTGATCATCTGATCGCCCATGGCACAGCTACCTTTGCCCGTCAACAGCCGCACCTGATGAGCATCACCAAGAACTCCGTCGTCACCTTCCACTACACGCTTTCGGACAACGAGGGCAACGTCCTCGACACCAGCGATGGTCAGGAGGCCTTCGCCTACCTGCACGGCGCCAGCATGATCGTGCCGGGGCTGGAAGAGCAGTTGGAAGGGAAGAAGACCGGCGACAAGGTGAAGGCGGTGGTGGTCCCGGAGAAGGGCTACGGCACCTTCAACATGGAACTGCTGCAGCGTGTGCCGCTGGAGAAGTTCGGTGGTCAAAAAGTGGAGGAGGGTATGCAGTTCCAGGCCGGTGGCCACGGCGTCTACACCGTGAAGGAGGTGAAGGATGGACAGGTGCTGATCGACGGCAACCATCCGCTCGCGGGCGTCACGTTGAACTTCGACGTGGAGATCACGGGCGTTCGTCCCGCCACGGAAGAGGAGTTGGCGCACGGGCACGTGCATGGCGAGGGTGGACACCACCACTAAGCAGGGCTGAGTAGGGGCCTCGCTTATGCGCCGCCCCACGGACATGAGAACGAGCATCACGTTGCTGTTGGGGGCGATCGCCATTTCGGCGATGGCCCAAACGGATACAATCGCCACCAAGCCCGCCAAGAGTGAGCCTTTTGCCTGGGGCGACTTCACCTGGCTCAACGGCAACGACCGGCGGCACAAAGCGCTGATCGATACGAAGTACTTCACCGGCCGGTTCCTGCTGGACGCGAACTACACGGCTTCGGGCAACCGACCCATCGACCATACGGTGGTGGGCTCCACGGCGCTGGCCCGCGACAACGAGTTCCAACTGTCCTGCGCAGCGCTCGGCGGTGACTTCCATTACGACCAGGTGCGCGCTAGCCTGTTGTTGCAGTTCGGCACGCGCGCCACGGTAGTGCCGCGCAACGACCTCAGCGTGCAGCACGGCCAGTACGACCTGACTTCTGCCTATCGCTACTTCAGCGAAGCGAACGCCGGCTATCACTTCAACGTGTGGCACGGCCTGAACGTGGACGCCGGCCTGTTCATGTCCTACGTTGGCCTGTTCAGCTATTACAATGCGGAGAACTGGTCGTACCAGCCTTCGTTCACCTCGGATAACACGCCGTGGTTCTTCAATGGGCTACGCGTGCAGGCCTTTCCCACGGATCGCTTGAAGGTGGAGCTCTGGTTGGTGAATGGCTGGCAGTCGTATGCCAAGTACAACAACGGACCGGGCCTCGGCTTCCAGTTCCTGTACCGGCCGCACGAGTGGTTGCAGCTGATCTCCAACAACTACTACGGCCACGATACGCAGGACAAGCCCGGTCGCCTGCGGTTCCATACGGACAACAGCATCGAGGTGCGCTACCTGAACAGATCGGACAAAGGCCTTACGCGGGCTGCGTTCTGCATGACCGGCGATCTCGGCTTCGAGCAGGGGGAGGGCGTGAACGGCCTTTCCAACAGCGACACGAAAGGTCCCGCACAGTACTTCTTCAGCGGCATGGCCTACCACCGGCTGTGGTTCGCAAAAGGCCACATGGCATGGACCGTGGGAGGGGGCTTCATGCAGAACCCCGGCCGCTACCTCGTGCTCTATCCAACGGGCCAGGCCAGCCCGCTGCCGTCGGCGGTCACCGGTGTTACGGGTGCCTATCCGTTCAGCGCGAACCCGGGCGATTAGTTCAACGGCTGGGACCTTTCCACCACGCTGGACCTGATGCCGAGCGAGCTCATTACGTTCCGCCTCGAATACGTGCACCGTGAAGCCGATGTGGACTACTTCGCCGGTCCAGGTGGCGTCACTTCGCCGGACGGCTACAACACCACGTCGCTTCCCGCGGATTGGCGCCCGGACCTCGTGCGCTCGGAATCGCGCATCATCGCCGCGTTGCTCGTCCGGTTCTAGCCGTAAATCGCGTTCAGTATCGCTGCCAGGCGGATGCCTCCCTTGAGCAGCTGTTCCTGCACCACGGACCAGTTCCGGTATTTGTAGGCATAGCCCAGGTCGCTGCCGCGCTGCACGGCATAGATGCGTGGCCGTAGCGCCAGGGCCTCCTCCGCCCATTGGGCCGGGGTGCCTTGTTTCCATGCGTTGCATTGGGCCGCGCTCGGGTGGTCGAGGCTGGCCGCCAGTTCGGTATAGCTCAGCCCGTCCAGCTCGATCATGCCGCTGTCCCACACGCGGTGCAGGTTGCTGCCCTTCTTCATCCATTGCACTTGGAAGTCGTTGCCGCCCTTGTCATCGCCGCGGCCCACGTGCAGTGACTGGTGCAGGTCGCCCACCAGGTGGATGAGCATGCGCAGGTGGATGCGCTGCCGCTCCAGCGGCACCGTATCCGAACGCAGCAGCGCCTGCATGCGGCCGATGGCCTCCACCACGTCGCCGTCCGGGTTCTTCACGCTGGCCGCATAGGTGGAACCGTCCGGTATGGTGACCCAGTGCCAGTCGTGCGTGCCGTCATAGGTGCTGTCCGAGCGGACGTCGTCCATCCACGTGCTGGCGATGGCCAGGCCCTCATCGCCCAGGATGCGCTGCACGGCTTTCGCCGCCTTCTTGCTCAAGTGGTGCTCGGCGATCTCGCCCACGGTGCGGTGGCCGGTGGGGCCCCAGGCCAGGGCGGTAAGGGGAAGGAACACGTTCAGTACGAACGTTGGACCTGCAAGGGCGCGGCGCATGGCCGCAAAGATCGGTGGGGTGCGCCTATTTATCCTTCGGCACCAGCACGAACACGTCCTCGTTGTCGCGCTTCATCAGGTACTTCTCCCGGGCGAACTTCTCCAGCAGGGCCTGGTCGCTGCCCAGCTCGCGCAACTGCTCGCGCGTGCGCTCGATCTCCTGGGCGTACCACTTGTGCTCCTTGTGCATCTTGCGGAGTTGTCCGCGCAGCTTCAGCGTGGTGTAGAGGTCGTAGTCCGCGAACAGGCAGATCCACAGCAGCAGCACGGCGGCGCCCGTGCCGTAGCGGTTGCGCAGCCAATGGGGCACCCAGCGGGTCAGGTTCTGCTTCACGGTCCGAAATTGCGAACGCACCGGCCGGCCTGTGGCGTATCCGCCCGCGGGTCTTGAACGATCGATCGTTAGCGGCGCTGCTCAGAGCCTGAACAGGCTCTCAGCCCAGGAACGGATACCGGTGGTCCGTGGGGGGCACGAAGGTCTCCTTGATCGTGCGGGGGCTCACCCAGCGGATCAGGTTCAGGTAGCTGCCGGCCTTGTCGTTGGTGCCACTGCCGCGCGCGCCGCCGAACGGTTGCTGGCCCACCACCGCGCCGGTCGGCTTGTCGTTGATGTAGAAGTTGCCCGCTGCGTGGCGCAAGGCGTCCGTGGCCTGCGCGATGGCCTCGCGGTTCTGCGCGATCACCGAGCCCGTGAGCGCGTATTCACTGGTGCTGTCCACCAGCTTCAAGGTGTCGTTCCAGCGGCCGGCGCCGTACACGTATATCGTCAGCACCGGGCCGAAGATCTCTTCGCACATGGTCAGGCTCTTCGGGTCCTTGGTTACGGCCACCGTGGGCTCCACGAACCAGCCCTTGCTCTTGTCGCATTTGCCGCCGGCGATGATCTGCACGTTCTTCCGGTCCTTCTTCAGCGCATCGATGTAGCCCGCGATCTTGTCGAAGGTCTTCTCGTCGATCACCGCGCCGATGAAGTTCTTGAAGTCGCGCGGGTCGCCCATCTTCATGTCGGCCAGGTCCGCCAGCAGCTCCTTCTTCACCTGCGGCCAGATGTTCTCGGGGATGTAGGCCCGGCTGGCCGCGCTGCATTTCTGCCCCTGGTATTCGAAGGCGCCGCGGCTCAGGGCCGTTGCCACCACCAGCGGATCGGCGCTCGGGTGCGCCAGCACGAAATCCTTGCCGCCCGTTTCGCCCACGATGCGCGGGTAGCTGCGGTACAGCGGCAGGTTCTCGCCGATGGTCTTCCAGATGTTCCGGAACACGGCCGTGCTGCCGGTGAAGTGGATGCCTGCGAAGTCCTTGTGTTTGAAGATCACGTCACCCGCCACCGGGCCGCTCACGTGGATCAGGTTGATCACGCCGTTGGGCAGGCCCGCCTGCATGAGCACCTCCATGATCACCTGCGCACTGTAGATCTGGCTGTCGGCGCATTTCCACACCACGGTGTTCCCCATCAGCGCTGCGCTGCTCGGCAGGTTGCCCGCGATGGCCGTGAAGTTGAAGGGCGTCAGCGCGTACACGAAGCCTTCCAGGGCCCGGTACTCCAGCCGGTTCCAGGTGCCGGGCGGGCTGAAGGGCTGGTCGCTGTAGATCTGCTGCGCATAATGCACGTTGAAGCGCAGGAAGTCGATCAGCTCGCACGCGGAATCGATCTCGGCCTGGAAGCAGTTCTTGCCCTGCGCCAGCATGGTGGCGGCATTGATCCGCGCGCGGTAGGGACCGGCCAGCAGGTCCGCCGCCTTCAGGAAGATGGCTGCGCGGTCGGCGAACGCCATGCTCTCCCATTTGCGCTTGGCGCGCAAGGCCGCATCAATGGCGGCGCGCACGTGCTTGGCGTCGCCGTGGTGGCTCATGCCCAGGGTGTGCGCATGCTTGTGCGGCGGCCTCATCTTCCGCTGGTCCTTGGTCTCCACGGCCTTGCCGCCGATCCACATCGGCGCATCGGTGCGCGTCTTGAGGCGGCGGTCGTACTCGGCCTGTAGCGCGGTGCGTTCGGGCGTGCCCGGCGCGTAGCTCAGTACCGTTTCGTTGCGGGGCAGGGGTGGGGTGAAGAGGGCGTTGCTCATGGTAACTCGCCGAAGCTTCAGCGAAGGCGGTTTCTTTCGTTTTCGTCCGTGGAGCGCAAAGATACCCGGGGCTTCGCATGTGCCCATGTGGCCATGTGTCCGCCCGCGAGCCTTCGCACCATGTGCCCATGCACCTGCGGGGCCGCCAAGCATCCATCCCGTCCATCAGCACGGGCACATGGCCACATGAGCACATGCCCACATGCCCACATGCCCACATGGTCCCATGAAAACCTAGTTCGCCGCGAACGGATAGCGCAGGTCGAAGGCCGGGATGTCCACGCTGAACAGCGATCCATCGTCCAGATGGCGCATCAGGTAGGTGCCCTCCATGCGGCCGAACCCGCTGCGCAGATCGCAGAAGCTGCTGTAACTGAACGCGTCACCGGAATCCAGCTCGGGCGTTTCGCCCACCACGCCGGAGCCTTCCACTTCGCGCCGCGCGGACAGGCTGTCGCTGATGCGCCAGTGGCGCCGCATCAGTTGCACCGGCCGATGACCGTGGTTGGTGATGGTGATGCGGTAGCTGAACAGGAAGCGCCCGGCCTTCGGGTCGCTGTGCGAAGCATCGAAGCGGACCTCCGCGCTCACGCGTATATCGTGGGTGACCGCTGTCGCCATGGTGCAAGTGTAAGACCTCTTCGGGCGGCCGCATCCATCAGGGAACTTCCTGATCAGCCGCGCCGGGTGTTCAGAAAACGCATGCCCACCAGCCGCTCGCAGCGCAGTTGGTAGTCCTTCAGGTATACCAGCACCAGGTAGTCGTTCTCGGTCTGGAAGTGCGACCCCTCCAGCATGCACAGGTCCGGCACGGTGCTGTTCGCCGGCAGGAAGGCGTAGGAATAGTCCACATACCCCTGCTTGATGAGCGCGCGGAGCCTGTAGGCCCGTTTGCCTGGGTCCCAGGTGCACTTGAACGCCGGCTGGCACTGCATGTCGGAGAAGCCGCCGTACACGTACACATCCCCTCCGGGCACGGCCTCGGGGCGGGGGAGCAGGAAGTCCACATACACGTAGTCGGCGCCGAGCGGATCGCCGTTCGCCAGGTCGTTCTTCACCAGGTAACGGCCGTTGAGGTCCGGCATGTCCAGGTACACCTTGTACTCGCGCCGCTCGTCGGGGAGCAGCCACGCCTCGTCCAGCCCATCATCCGAGGAGCCGAGGTGGTCGATGCGCAGGGTGGAATAGCGGATGTTCTTCAGGTCATAGTAGCGCCATTCGTTGCCGCCGCGGAAAAGGCCCTCCTTCGGAAGGTCATAGATCAACCGGGTATCCCGGATGAACTTCGGCTTGAAGCCGGTGCGGGCATCGTCCCACCGCATGTTCTGCAGCATCACCATCTTCAGGTCGGCGAACGGATCCTGCACCGGCACTCCCTGGTAGTTCAGCTCCAGGTCCACCTGTTGGTCCGCGTCGCGGCGGTCGATGTCCCGCGTGGCGGTGACGCGCGCGTCGATTTGCATCCGTTGTTCGTAGACGAGGAAGCGCCGGGTGAGCACCAGATCGTCCTGGTCGGACCCCCGGTACACCTTCAGAAGGTAATTGCCCGAGAGGGTGGGACGCACCAGGTCATTGGGGAACTCCAGTTCATACTCAATGAACGGTTGTAGCGTGTTGAAGCTCTGCCGCGGCGTGGGAACGAAGTCGGTAGGCGGGCCCGCGAGGTATTGCGCGGTGGACAGGTCGCTGGGCTGCCAGCCCGCCGTGCAATGCACGATGGTGTAGGACAGTTGCTGAACGTCGGCCTGCAGGTCGTCGAACCGCAGCACCAGGGGCTCGTTACCCCCCAGTTCGATCACCGGCGCAGCCAGCTCGAAGCCCTTCTTGAACAACTGCACCGTGCGTACCGTGGGACTGTAGATGTGGTCCTCGTAACGGATCTCATCTTCATCCGGAGGGGCGTCGGCCAAGGCAAGGCCCGGCATGGTGGTGAGGCCCAGGAGCAGGGCGAAAGGCCAATGGGGAAGGGGCATGGTGCAAAGGAAACGATGGAGGCCCTGCAAGAACGGTTCCATGCTTATCCGGATCAGATGATCAGAAAATGAGATGATCAGATGATGTGCTCCTTGACGCCCCGCCTTGTCACGGTGAGCCTGCCGAACCGTGACGCCTGCCGGATCGTGTTCTTCGTCCCTCTCTGTCATGGCAGCTTTGAGCTGCCATCGCAAGTGGGGAAGATGCCTGCCGCTGTTTGCGACTGCGGCCCAAGGCCGCAGTGACAACGTGCTTTGGGGGATCGGACGATCATCTCATCATCTTGAAACCACTCTTGTCCTGTCGAGCGCCTTGGAATTGTCACGGTGAGCCTGCTGACCGTGGCCCCGTGCTCGAAAGCGTATTAGCGTCTCGACTTCGCTCGACGTGACAGCTTGCGTTGACGAGGCTCGCGCCCCCAAAGAGGCCGTTAAGTGCATTTGCCTTCTTGCGGATGTGGTGGAACGTTCGACACGGTCCACACCTGACCGAACGTTCTGCCCCATCCGCCCGCCACCCTCGCGCACTGATCCGTCTACCTTGAACCTGAAAGGGCCGGAACGGTCCGACACATTTCCTCCACCCAATCCCCCAACGATCGATGAGAACACTTGACAACACGCCATGCCTACCGCTTGCCATCGCGCGATGGCGGCGAGGATCGGCAACCCTTGGCCTGTGCGCCCTACTTGCAACGGCAAGCGCGCAGAACGTCAACCTTTACTCCTTCTCCAGCGGCACCGGTACCACGCTGGACCCCATGAGCGGGGCCAGCACGCTGCTCGGCTCGGGCAAGGATGATGATGCCTCTGCCGTCACCAACATCGGCTTCTCCTTCAATTATGAGGGGACGAACTACACCCAGTTCTCCATCAACTCCAATGGGGGCATGAAACTGGGAGGTACGCAGATCGGGGGTGGTGCCATCGCGAATTACAACCTGACCGCGAACCCACTGGTGCTTCTTCCTTACAGTGGGGATGGCACCACCGCGAACGGCAGTGTGACTACCGTGCTCACGGGTACTTCGCCGAACCAGGTCCGTGTGGTGCAGTGGAACGCCGGTATGGACTACAGTGTCTCGTCGGCCAACATCCTGTACCAGGTGTGGCTGCATGAGGGCACCAATACGATCGAGTTCCGCTACGGTCCCGGTGCGCCCACAGGCACCTTCTCGGGTGGCATGCAAGTGGCCATCACCGGCGCCAATGCTGCGAACTACGTGAACGTGCTCCCAGGCCTGACAGCCAGTTCGAGCAGCACCACGCAGTTCAGCACGAACACCGCCAACACCTGGCCCGGCAACGGCACCATCCTCACCTTCAGCCCGCCGGTGGCCGGTTGCAGCACTCCCGTGCCCGGCAATACTGTTGCCAGCGCAGCCACTGTGTGCTCCGGCGCGAGCGTGAACCTGAGCATGCAGAACCCCACGGTGGATGTAGGCGTGACCCACCAATGGCAGAGCAGCCCGGACGGCAGCAGCTGGACGCCCATCGGCGGGGCCACCAGTTCTACATACAGCGGAGCAGTGAACAGCACCACGTGGTTCCGCTGCGCCGTTACCTGCTCGAACGGGCCGGTGACCGTGAACAGCAACCCCGTGCAGGTGACCGTAAGCACGCCCACGCCGAGCTACTACGCATACAGCGGCGCGCAGTACACCCAGAACTTCAGCAGCTGGACCAACCGGTGCGGCACGAATGACGTGCCCACGGGCGGCTACTGGGTAAACACCCCCGCCTCCGGGCCGGGCACTTGGCGCGCGACCGCCACCACCACGGGCGAGTCCGGCTGGAGCGATACGGGCGGAGGCACGGGTGTGGCCACCTCGACCACGGTTACCAGCGACCCGAACGCGATGGCCGTTGCCTCCCCCGCGGCCCGGTTCCACAGCCGCGAGGGCAATTCCGTCGTCGGCACCTTGGATTTCTACGTGAACATGTCGGCCGCCAACGGGACCGAAAAGCTGCGGTTCGAGTACATCAACGCGTTCGGGCCCGGGACCTTGGGCGTATACGTCTCTACCAACGGTGGCGCCAACTTTACGCAAGTGGGCTCCACGTTGGCGGGAACGAGCTCTAGCTGGGTGATGCAGGAATTCACCATCGGTTCCACCTCCGCCACCACGGTGATTCGCCTGCGTGGTACCGCTGGTGTGAACCCGAGCAGCGGCAACGATATCGGTGTGGACAACTTCCGCATCATTCCCGCCATCACTTGCGCGGCCCCCACGGCCCCCACGGCCAGCGTGACCGGCCCCGGCACGGTGAACGTGGGCTGGACCTGCGCCAGCTGCACGGGCGATTTCTACGTGGAGTACAAGATCGGCAGCTTCACCCCGGGCACTGGCGCCACGGCGGGCGGCGGCACGGTGGTAGGCCCCTTCACCAGCAGCCCGGCCACCATCAGCGGCCTGGCCAACGGTAATTACACGGCCTATGTACGGCGGGATTGCGGCGGTGGTGATGGCTTCAGCAGCAACGTGGGGCCTGTCAGCTTCGGTATCGTGGCCGGTGACTTCTGCGGCAATGCCATCAACATGGCCACCCTGGGCCTGGCCGCGGATGACAGCAACTACATAACGGCGGCCAACTCCGCTGGCGCGCAGAACGACTACACCAGCTCGCCCTGCGGCAACCAGCCCAGCGCGGATGTGGTGCTCTACCGCGATGTGGAACCCGGTGCTCAGCTCACTTTCACTGCCCAGGTCATCGGCGGTAAGCTGACCGTGGCCTATGGTGGCAGCTGTCCGGGTACCACCGGGCTGGCCTGCAGTTCGGGCAGCTACCTCAGCCTTGGTGACAACGTGCAGCCGATGGGCCAGTGGGGCGACCCTACGTTCATCTGGACTAACAACGGCTGCCAGACCGAACGGGTCTACGTACTGCTGGATGGCGGTTATGTCGTCATGTGGAACTACACCTACACGCCGGCGGTGGGCACCTTCTGTGCAGCGGTAACGGGCGTGGCGGTGAGCACGGCGAACACCGGCACCGGTGCCAACGTGAGCTGGAACGCCACCTGCAGCGGCAACGTGATCGTGGAGTACGGCCCGGCGGGCTTCACCCCGGGCACCGGCGCCACGGCCAATGGCGGCACGGCCGTAGCGGTCAGCGGCACCAGCACCACCCTCAGCGGCCTGGACCTGGACACGCCCTATGACGTGTACGTACGCCAGGACTGCGGCGGTGGCACCTTCAGCCCCAACGGAACGGTGGCTTCCTTCACCCTGCACAACGGGGATGACTGCAGCCGCATCATCGCCCTTTCCGGCAACAGCGGCGCCATCAACCTGAACACCACCGGTGCCACCAACGACATCTCCGCCTGCACGGGCGGCAATGTGGGCGGGGACCTGATCCTCTCCTACACGGTGGCCCCTGGCTACGGCATCCAATTCTCCAGCACGCCGGTATCCCCCTACGTGGGCCAGGTGGCCGTCACCACCGGTCCCTCCTGCCCGGGCAACACCTACCTCTACTGCAATACCGGCGCAGCGAACTTCTCCTGGACCAACAATGGTGGCACCCCTGTCACGGTCTACTTCGTCCAGGATGGCACCAACAACGGGGAGACCACCGTGGAGTGGATCTACGGCTCCGCATGCTCCTTCCTTGACTCCGACGGCGACGGCATCAACGATTGCGATGACACCTGCCCGGGTGTCGAGGGCACGCAAGGCTCGCCCTGCGATGATGGCGATGAGGCGACCGTGAACGACGTGCTGAACGGCTCCTGCGTCTGCGTGGGCACCTATACCCACACTTGGAGCCTGAAGCTGAAGACCGACCATGGCACGGAGACCAGCTGGGAGAATCCGCGACCTGAACACCAATGAGGTGATCGCCAGCGATGGCCCGTACGGATCCTCGGGCCCCATGGAAGTGACCACGCCGGTGACGATCCCCGATGCAGGGCACTTCACCCTGCGGGTGCTGGATAGCGGCAACAACGGGATGGGCGCCGACGGCGGTTACGTGCTGTATGACCACAACGGGAAGCGGGTGATCGACAACTGGGGCAACGGAGGTGGCTTCACCAGCGTGAGCGAGAGCCCTGAGGGCTTCACCACGCCGGTGGGCACCGATGGGTTGACGGCGGCGCAGTGCGACAACGTGGAGCGCCTGGCCAACGAGATGATCATCTGCAACGTGAACCCCTTGGTAAGCGCCAAGTGGGGCGTGGGCGATCAGACCACCAGCGGTTACGAGTTCTGGTTCTTCGACCCCAACGGGAGCTACAGCCGCCACATCCTGCGTCCGCACGCCACCAGCGGTGGCTACGCGCCCGCAGATGCCACCCGTGCGGCCAAGCTGGGCCTGGCCTCCTGGTCGGTGAACCCGCTGCCGGCCAACACCCTGCTGAACGTGCGGGTACGTGGCCGTGTGGAAGGGGTCAACCTGCCCTTCGGTCCGGCGTGCCGCCTGAAAGTGGACCCTGTTGCGGCGGAATGCCACACCACGCAACTGGAGAACCTCCCCGGGTCGAACCTGAGCTGCGGTGTGACGGGCCTTCGCACCAACGGGAGCAACGCGATCTACGCGAAGCCGGTGCGGCGCTACATCGCTGCGACCAACACGTACGTGTCTGCGAACCGGTACAAGTTCCACTTCGAGAACACGGGCGAGGGCCAGCACTTCGACATCGTGCAGAGCACCTACCCGATGGTGATCTACTCGAACATGCCCTTCCGGTTGGGAGCGACCTACGACGTGACGGTGCAGGCGAGCATGGACGGCGGGGTGAGCTACTGCCCGGTGGGGGCGACCTGCCAGATCTCCTTCGCCACGAGCAACGCGCGGATGGAGGAAGTGGCGGGCACCAGCCCGAGCGACCTGCTGCTGTGGCCGAACCCGAACCGAGGGGATGAGCTGTACCTGAGCATGGGCCAGCTGGAAGGGACCAACGGGAAGGTGACGGTGGACGTGGTGAACATGTTCGGTGAGCGGGTGCTGGGCACCACGGTGGCCGTGAACGGGACGAGCCTGAACACGGTGCTGTCCTTGGACAAGGACCTGGCCAGCGGGCTGTACCTGGTGAACCTGACGGCCGGTGATCGGGTGATCACCAAGCGGTTGGTGATCCAGCACTGAGCACGGACCTGAACGATCAAGGGACCGCCCCTGCCTCATCCGAGGTGGGGGCGGTCCGCGTTCAGCCGTTCCCGATCAGAGGGTCAGAAAATGAGGGGATCAGATGATGGGCTCATTGGAGCCCCCTCCTTGTCACGGTGAGCCTGTCGAGCCGTGAGCCTGCGTGCCGACGTGCTCCGTCGCTGAAGCTATGGCGCAAGAGACCGAAGCGCCCTGGCGAAGGCGTCCGAACCGTGACGCTTACCGGACCGCTTCGGCAAGCTTGCCGGGATACTTGCTAGTGGGAATCCACTCTGGGTCGGATCCTGGAGCCCCAGGAACAACAAGCCCCGCATGTGCGGGGCTGTCTGGCGGAGAGGGAGGGATTCGAACCCCCGGTACCCGTGAAGGCACATCTGTTTTCGAGACAGACCCGATCGACCACTCTGGCACCTCTCCGGAAAGAGGCCGCAAATGTAGGCGAACGCCCTTACCCCCGATACCGGGGCGGGCGAACACCTCGGCACGACTTCTGTGTTCACAGCCCGCCGTTCTACCTTGCGGCATCGCCATGCGTGTCCCGGTCGTGTCCCGTTCTGCCTTCATCCGGGAAGGAGAGGAGATTCTTGAAGGTCCGTGCCACTTGATCGGCATGGCTGGTGCAGAGCCTGATAACTGATGGTCACGATGCGCATCCCGTACCCGCTCACCATCGGTTGTGTGTTCGCTGTGCTGGCCTCCGGCGGCTGTTACTACGACAACGAGGCGGACCTGTACCCCAACAGCTTCTGCGATACCACCAACGTGACCTATGCCACGAAGGTGCTGCCCATCATCCGCTCCAACTGCTCCACGCCCCTCTGCCATGTGCCCCGGGGCAATGGCGGCGGCGACTTCACCACCTATGCTGGGCTGCGCGCCAAAGTGGACGATGGTTCCTTCGCGACGGACGTGTTCCGGACCAAGGCGATGCCGCCCTCCTCGTCCCTCAGTGCCTGCGATCTGCGGGTGCTCCGGATCTGGGTGGATGCAGGCGCCCCCAACAATTGACACCCATGCGCAAGATCCTCCTGCTCGTCCTCGTGCTCGCCGTGATCGGTGGAGCGGTAGGCTACAAGATGTACGACCGAAGGCCCGAGCCTGCAGCTGCCCGTGCGCCGGACATTGTGGTGCCGGCCACGGACCTCTACAAGGACTTCGTCACCGATGAAGCTGCGGCAGGCGTCCGCTACAACGACAAGGTGGTGCAGGTGAGCGGCCGCGTGTTGAAGATCGTCAAGGAGGAGCAGGGACGCACCAGCGTGCAGCTCGACACCGGCGATCCGCTCGGGGCCGTGGTGTGCGAATTCACACCGGATGCACCGCCCATCTTCGCGGACAGCAGCACGGCCACCATCAAAGGCTTCTGCGCAGGGTACGATCTGGACGTGCTCCTGCAACGCTGTTCCGTGGTGAAATGATCCAGCGTTCCGACAACCCCATGACCCTACGCCCATGAACACAACACGTTCCATCCTTTCCGCGGCCCTCCTGCTGCCCATGCTCGGCCTTGCGCAAGAGCGCTTCTCCACCCGCAACGGCGAAGTGTCGTTCTTCTCCTCCACGCCCATGGAGAACATCGAAGCGGTGAACCACAAGGCGACCAGCGTGCTGGACGCCACGTCCGGTGCCATCGAGTTCAGCGTGCTCATCAAGGCCTTCGAGTTCGAGAAGGCCCTGATGCAGGAGCACTTCAACGAGAACTACATGGAGAGCAACACGTATCCGAAAGCCACCTTCAAGGGCCGGATCACCGGCATCTCCGCCCAGGATATCCGCATGCCCGGGCAGTACCCCGTAACGGTGGAGGGTGACCTCACGATGCACGGCGTGACCAAGCATGTGACGGCCCCAGGCATCATCAACGTGGAGCCCACCGCTGCCGTGAAGGCCACGAGCACCTTCAACGTGAAGCCGGCGGACTACAACATTAAGATCCCGGCGATGGTACGCGGCAAGATCGCCGAGGAGATCCAGGTGAAGGTGGCGATCGCATACGAGCACATGTGACCCGGCCACCCCTTCGACGCATGCACATCCCGCCCCGCCTGCGGACGCTTTCCCTGAAGCCGCTCCTGCTCTCCCTGGTCCTTTCGGCCGCTGGTCCGCTCTTCGCCCAGGATGACCTCTTGGACCTGCTCGGGCAGGACAGCACGGCCGAGTACACCACGGCCAGCTTCAAGTCCACCCGGGTGATCAATGGGCATAGCCTGGAGAACGTGGCGCACGGGGTGCTCGACTTCCGCATCGGCCACCGCTTCGGCTTCGTCAACGGCGGGGTGAACGAGTTCTTCGGCCTGGACCAGGCGACCATCCGCCTCGGGCTGGACTACGGCGTCACCGATCGCCTGATGGTGGGCATCGGCCGCAGCAGCTACCAGAAGACCGTGGACGGCTTCGTGAAGTACAAGGTGCTGCGGCAATGCCGGAGCGGCTGTTCCATGCCCGTGACCCTCGCGCTGGTGGCGGCCAGTTCCATCACCACGCTCCAAGCGGACCAGGTGCCCTGGTATGGCGAGGGCCGCACGGACCACTTCACGAACCGGCTGTCCTACGACCTCCAGGCGGTGGTGGGGCGCAAGTTCAGCGAGGCCCTGAGCCTGCAACTGACCCCCGGCGTGATACACCGCAACCTGGTGGCCGACAGCACGGAGCACAACGACCTCTTCAACGTGGGCATCGCCGGCCGCATCAAGCTCACGAAGCGGCTTTCGCTGAACGCGGAATACTTCTACGTGTTCCCGGACCAAGGCCCGCGCGATGCCTTCCACAACGCGCTCGCCGTGGGTTTCGATATCGAGACGGGCGGCCACGTGTTCCAACTGCATTTCACCAACAGCACGGGCATGTTCGAGCGCGCCTTCATCACCGAGACCATCGGCGATTTCTGGAAGGGCGACATCCACTTCGGCTTCAACATCTCCCGCGTGTTCACGCTGCACGACCCCAAGGCCAGGCTGCGCGGAACGCAGATCAGATGATCAGAGAATGAGAGGATCAGAAGATGCTCGCCCTCCCTGTTGTCGGGTGATGCCCCTTCTGTCATCTCGATCCCCGCCTTGTCACGGTGAGCTTGCGCGCCGTGTCCCTCGCTCTTCTGTCATGGCGGCCTCGAGCCGCCATCGCAAGCAGGAGCCACCCGGGATCGCCCGCTCCTGGATGCGACTGCGGTCCAAGGCCGCAGTGACAGCGTGCTTTGAGGGGTCGGATAGTGCGCTCCTGTCGTCCTCGAATGTCACGGTGAGCTTGCCGAACCGTGTCCCTCGCTCTCTTCTGTCATGGCGGCCTCGAGCCGCCATCGCAAGTAGGAGCCCCCGGGATCGCCCGCTCCTGGTTGCGACTGCGACCCAAGGCCGCAGTGACAACGTGCTTTGATGATCGGATAATGCACTCCTATCGCCCGTCCTCGAATGTCACGGTGAGCCTGTCGAACCGTGACGCTTGCGCGCCGACGCCGAAGCGCTTTGGCGCAGGCGCCCGAACCGTGACCCTCGTTGAACCCGTCCGCCGAACTCGTCGGCAAAAGAAAAGGCCCGCTATGAGCGGGCCTTCCAGTTGTCGGAGAACAGGCTCAGTGGCCGTGGCTTTCGCTGGGCACTTTCTTCGCGTTGGCGCTGTCGAAGAGCATGTAGCCCGCGAAGAGCAGGATCAGCATCAGCACGAAGCCGATCAGCCCTTTCACGTTGTTCGCGCTGCCGTCGGGACGCACCGTGTTCTCGGTATCGAGCAGCGCCCATTGGAAGGGCACGGCGAAAGCGACGATCCAAAGGACGACGGCGGCGATCTTCTTGGTGTTCATGCGTGGTGCGTGTTCGGGCGCAAAGTAAATGCCTGGGCGGGAATGCTCACTTGCGGTCCTTCAGCGCCACGTAGTCGCGCTTGGTGGCACCGATGTAGATCTGGCGGGGGCGGCCGATGGGCTCCTTGTTCCACACCATTTCCTTCCATTGCGAGATCCAACCGGGCAGGCGGCCCAGGGCGAACATCACCGTGAACATGCGCGTGGGGATGCCGATGGCGCGGTAGATGATGCCGCTGTAGAAGTCCACGTTCGGGTACAGCTTGCGGCTGATGAAGTAATCGTCCTTCAGGGCGATCTCCTCCAGTTGCTTCGCGATGTCCAGCACCGGATCGTTCACGCCCAGCTTCTGCAGGACTCTCGTCACACGCCTTCTTGATGATAGTCGCGCGCGGGTCGAAGTTCTTGTACACGCGGTGCCCGAAGCCGAACAGGCGGAACGGGTCGTTCTTGTCCTTGGCCTTGTCCACCCACTTCTGGATGTCGCCCCCATCGTTGCGGATGGTCTCCAGCATTTCGATCACCTCCTGGTTGGCGCCGCCGTGCAGCGGGCCCCACAGGGCAGCGATGCCGGCGCTGACCGCGCTGTACAGATTGGCCTGGCTGCTGCCCACCATGCGCACCGTGCTGGTGCTGCAGTTCTGCTCGTGGTCGGCGTGCAGGATGAGCAGTTTGTTCAGGGCCTTGGCCACCACCGGGTCCACCTTGTACTCTTCCGTGGGCAGGCCGTACATCATGTACAGGAAGTTCTCCACGTAGCCCAATTTGTTGTCGGGGTACATGTAGGGGTGGCCCAGGTTGTTCTTGTAGCTGATGGCGGCCAGCGTGGGGAACTTGGCGATCAGCCGGATCATGGTGCGGGTGCGCTCCTCCATGCTCCGGTGCGGGTCCTGGCTCTTGGGATAGAACGTGCTCAACGAGTTCACCATCGCCGACAGGATGCCCATGGGATGGGCATTGCTGGGGAAGAACTCGAAGAAGTGCTTCATGTCCTCATGCACCAGCGAGTGGTAGCGGATCTGGCCCTCGAACTCGTCGAGCTGCTCCTTGTTGGGCAGTTCGCCCTGGAGCAGCAGGTAGGCCACCTCCAGGAAGGAGCTTTGCTCCGCCAACTGTTCGATGGGGTAGCCGCGGTAGCGCAGGATGCCTTCCTCGCCGTCCAGGAAGGTGATGGCGCTCTTGGTGGCGCCGGTGTTCTTGTAGCCCAGGTCCAGCGTGATGTAGCCCGTCTCGTCCCGCAGCTTGCTGATGTCGATGGCCTTTTCGCCTTCAGTGCCCGTGAAGATCGGGAATTCGTAGGTCTTTCCGTCGAGGATGATCTTGGCCGTCTCGCTCATCGTTCTGCTGTTGTGGGGATAGGGAAGTGCTGGGCGGGGGCGAATTTAACGAGCACTTCCGCGGAAAGTTCCCGGTGCGGATGTGTTTTTCATGCGCGCTTCGCCGATGTCGGTAAAAGGGAAGGGCCCCGATCGCCGGGGCCCTTCGCAATGGAACGTGTCCTGGGATCAGTTCGCTTTCTCCGTGGGGGCCATCGGGCTCTGCTCCTTCACGGGGCTGGCCGGCGTGGCGGCGGCGGTGGCGCGCACCTCACCCGTGATGCGGACGATCTTCTCGGGTGCGTTGGTGGCGTTGCTGCTGATGGTGACCGACTTGTTGATGGCACCCACCCGGTTGCTGTCGTACTTCACTGTCACGATCGTCGTTTGGCCAGGGGCGATGGGCGCGGTGTCGCACTTGGGCACCGTGCAACCGCAGCTGCCTTTGCAGTTGCTGATGATCAGGGGCTGGTCGCCCGTGTTGGTCACCTTGAACTCGCAGGTGCCGTTGGCGCCCTGGTCGATTGTGCCGTAGTCGTGCACCTCCTTGTTCACGGAGATCATGGGGCCCGTGCCACCCACGGGTTTGGCGTTATCCTGGGCGAAGGCGCCGAGGAACAGGGCGCTCAGGCCCAGGGTTGCGATGAACTTCTTCATGGTCTGTGGGTTGGTTGCGTTCGTTGCTGTGCTACGAACCAAAAGTAGGGCCATGTTCCAGGCCCCCCGGCCGATTAACAGAACATTAACAGGGCTTACGGGCGCCGGCGTTCCAGGCCCGATTGGATCACCTTTGTGCCATGGCGGGGAGCGCGGTGCGGAACGTGTGGGGGATGGTGCGCGAGGCGCTGGGAGGGGAGGACCGCGACTACACGTCCATGGGCGTGCGGCGGGCCATCGTGCTGCTGAGCATCCCCATGGTGCTGGAGATGGGCATGGAGGCCCTGTTCGCCATCGTGGACGCCTTCTTCGTGGCGAAGCTCGGCACCGGCGCCACGGCCACCGTGGGCCTTACGGAAAGCCTGCTGGTGACGATCTACAGCGTGGCCTGGGGGCTGGGCGTCGGCTGCACGGCGGTGGTGGCGCGCCGGACCGGCGAAAAGGACGTGGACGGCGCCCGGCGCGCGGCGGGGCAGAGCGTATCCATCGCGGTGGCCTGCGGGGTGGTGCTGGGGCTTCCGGGGTTGCTCTTCGCCCCCCAGCTGCTCGGCCTGATGGGCGCCACGCCGTCCACCGTGGCCGAGGGCGGCCTGTACGCGCGGATCATGTTCGCCAGCAACGTGGTGATCATGCTCCTGTTCACCATCAACGCGGTCTTCCGGGGCAAGGGCCTGGCGGGGCTGGCGCTGTGGACGCTGATCATCGCCAACGCGATCAACATCGTCCTGGACCCGCTGCTGGTCTTCGGGCTGGGGCCGTTCCCGGCCCTGGGCGTTACGGGGGCTGCGGTGGCCACCACCACGGGCCGCACCGTGGGCGTGCTCTTCCAACTGTACTTCCTTTTCCGTCCGGGTGGTATGCTGGCGGTGCGCCTTCCCGACCTGCGTCCGGCGTGGGATGTGGCGGTCAGCATCGTCAAGGTGAGCCTGGGGAGCATCCTCCAGTTCCTGATCGCTTCGGCCAGCTGGACGTTCCTGGTGAAGCTCGTTTCGGATGCCGGCACCGATGCCCAGGCAGGCTACACGGTGGCCGTGCGCATCATGCTCTTCAGCCTGCTGCCGGCCTGGGGCATGGCGAACGCCGCCACCACCCTGGTGGGCCAGAACCTGGGGGCGGGGCATCCGGACCGTGCGGCCCGCAGCGCCTGGCTGTGCGGGCACTATAACATGGTCTTCATGATCACCGTGGCGGTGATCTTCTGGCTGTTCGCCCCGGCGCTCGTCTCGTTCTTCGCGCAGAACCCCGTGGCCGATGCCTTCGCGGTGCATGCGCTGCGCATCATCTGCCTGGGCTATTTCTTCTATGGCTACGGCATGGTGCTGGCGCAGGCCTTCAACGGGGCCGGCGATGCCTTTACGCCCACGTGGATGAACGTGCTCTGCTTCTGGCTGCTGGAGATCCCGCTGGCCTATCTGCTGGCCCGCACCCTGGAGTGGGGACCTACGGGCGTGTTCGCCTCGGTGGCCATCAGCGAAAGCGCGCTCGCCATCCTTAGCGCGGTGCTGTTCCAGCGCGGAAAATGGAAGGTCGCGAAGGTTTGATGTGACCTTGTTGCAAGAGGTGCGTCGGAAGGGGCGAAGTCCTCTCGCTCCGGGCCCATGCGCCAACTTATCTCTTCCGCCCTGCTGCTGTTGTGCCTGCCCGTGCTGGCGCAGGACAAGGGCTTCGTCAGCGGCACCATCGGCTTTTCCAGCAGCAAGGTGGATAACCCGGGTAGCTCGGACCCGACCACCAACACATTCACGTTCGGCCCTGCGGTGGGGTACCATCTGAATGCTTCGAACGTGGTGGGTCTCGCGTTGGGCTTCACCTCATCCAGAACGGTGATGCCGCAGACGTACACCGACATCAACGGCAACCCGATCGCTGCGGGCCACACGGATAAGGAGAACCTGTTCGAGGTCGCGCCCTTCTATCGCTACGTGAAGAGCGTGGGCGACAAGTTCGCATTGTACGGCCAGCTCAAGGTGGGCTTCGGTTCCGGCAAGAGCACCACGGAATACGAGAGCATTCCAGGGAATTCGGAGACGAAGATCAGCACGTTCCGCGCGGGCATCGGCCCAGGCATCGTGTACGCGCCCGCCACGCGTTGGGCGCTTAGCGCAAATTGGGGCCTGATCGGCTACCACAGCCGCACGGAGAAACTGAAGAAGAGCAACAACGATAGCAAGACAACGACCAGCGGGTTCGATGCGACGCTCAACCCGGGCGCCATCACGCTGGCACTGAACTGGCTGTTCTGATCAAGGAGAGGGTCAGGGCACCGGTGAGGGTGGGGGCTGCTTCGGTGGCCCTCACTTGTTTTCCGGGGTGCCGTTCCCTGACCGGCGAGCTACAAAGGATCCGGCTTGTGATCGGTGCGTGTCACACTTCGGCCACAGCTCCGCCGAAGCGGCTACGCGTAGGCGATGCAGGCTCAGGGTGTTTATTTCCTGCCCTTCGGCGCAGCGGGGCGCCCGTCGGCATACCACTGCAACAGCGTGTCGATGATGTGCTCGATCTTTCGGCTGTCGGCCCATGTTCCGCGGAAGATCAGGTTGCCATCCTCGTCCACTACGTAGGCGCCGTTCGGCACGCGGCCGTATGCGTTCAGCACGGCGTCGTCCAGGCCGTCCACGAGCACCGGCATCTTCGTCAGTTGGGCGAACTCCTGCGCGTAGGCGAGCTTCTCCTCCTGGCTCTTGGGCGCGGGGTACTTGCGGAAGCTCTTGTGGTCACCGGGGTGCAGTTCCTTGCCGTAGATCACGAACAGGTCCACCGGTCGGCCGGCGTACTTCGTCACCAAGCGGTCCCAATAGGGCAGCTGCATGCGCGCGGGCGGGTTGCTGATGCTGCCGAACATGAAGGCGCGGATCCGGCCCTTGTGCTCGCTGAGCTTGTAGTTGCCCCCATTGCGCGCTTCGGGCAGGCCGAAGTCGTGCGTATGGGGATCCATGTTGTTGCCTTCGCTGTACGCCCGGATGTCGTCGATGGTGGCGCGGATCACCTTGTCCCAGTTCATGCGCCACACGTTCACCTGGTGCCGCATCTGCTTGATCTCCTGCTTGCTGTAGCTGTTCAGGTAGAAGTCCAGGTCGTCGTGGAACACCAGCGTGCTGTCCGTGTAGTACGGCTTCGGTTCCCAGTTCTGCAACTGGGCCAGGGCGAAGTGCCCGGCCATGCCGAGCGAAGCGGCCAACACCGATCGGTACACCCATGTGCGCATGGCCCCAAAGTAAGGACCCGGCGTGGTCGCGCCGGGTCCGCAGGCACGAAGAGCGCCGCTCATTGCGGTCTGCGGCTGCTCTTGAAGCTTTGCTGGAACTCGGGATACTCGTGCTTCAGGTACGCGCCATCGCCGAAGTACACGAGGATCGGCTCCAGCTGCTCCGGCGTGTAGTAGCCCTGTACAGGGGCCAGCACCTGGCCGTCCTTGTTCATGTATACGACGGTGGGGTAGGCGATGCCGCGCTCCGTGGCGGCGATGGCCATCGTGAGCTCGTGCGTGCTGTTGCGGATGCCCGCGCTGGGGTTCCAACTGGGGTTCTTGTACTCCTTGCCGTTGAAGATCACCGGGTCCTTGCCTTCGGCGTCGAACTTCACCGGATGGTAGTGCGCGTTGATGTACGCGGCCGTCTGGTCGTCCATGAAGGTGCCGGACGACAGCATCTTGCAGGGACCGCACCACTGGGTGTACACGTCGATGAGCAGGGGCTTGCCGTCTGCCTTGGCCGCCCTCTGGGCCTCTTCGAGCGTGGTCCATTTCACCTTCTGGCCCGCGTGCGGGTCCTGGGCGAACAGGGAGAGCGGGGTTAGGCAAAGGGCGTAGAGCAGGGCGCGCATGGGGCTGTTGGGGGAGAAATGGATCGCCCGGAAGGGCAAGGGTTCGTGCCGTGAAGATAGCTCAGTGGACGCCGTGCATGAGCCGTCGGACCGCCCGGGCGCTCACGATCAGGACCACGCCCGCTACGAGCGCATAGATGGCGAGCTCCTTGTAGCCATCGGTGTAGGCGATCAGCTTCTCGGGCAGGCTTGCGTTCTCCAAGGACATCGCCGCGCCCAGTTTGCCGGCGGCGAACTGGCCGAAGGCGCTCGAAAGGAACCACATGCCCATCATCATCCCCGTCAGGCGCACGGGCACCAGCTTGGTCACGATGGACATGCCGATCGGGCCCAGGCACAGCTCGCCGATGGTGGTGACGAAATAGGCCGCCGTGAACACGTTCAGCGAGGTGATGCCGTTGGCGTCGGCGAAGAAGCGGGTGAGGTAGAAGATGTAGAACGAAGCGGCCAGGAACACGAACCCGATGCCGAACTTCTGGATCGTGCTGGGCTCGATCTTCCGGGCCGCCATCCAGATCCAGAGGAAGCCGATCAGCGGGCTCAGCACGATCACGAACAGCGAGTTGGAGGCGTTGTTCACGATGTTCGGGTCGATGTGGAAGAACAGCAGGCTGTCGCTCAGGTTCTTCTCCGCGAACAGCGACAGCGATCCGCCGCTTTGTTCGAAGATGGCGTTGAACACGAAATAGAAGAAGATGAAGATGAACGCGGCCACGAACCGGTTGCGCACCACCCGGTCCTTCAACTGCACCATCTCGTAGATGAAATAGCCGATGGCCAGCACGGCGATGGTGTACATGAAGTAGTCCGTCAGCTCCGAGTTCTGCACCAGGATGAGGATGATCGGGATGGTGAGCAGGGAGCCCACGTACACCAGCATCTCCTTCAGCTTGCGTTTGCTGGGCAGCTGGCCCAGCAGGGGCGAATCACCGATGGGACCCATGCTGGCCTTGGTGAACTGGAACGTGATGAGCCCGAGCGTCATCACGATGGCCGCCGCCAGGAAGCAATAGCTCCACGAGACGTATTTGCCCAGGTATACCATCAAGGCCCCGCCCATCAGCGCGCCCACGTTGATGCCCGCATAGAACAGCCCGTAACCGGCGTCGCGGCGGGCGTCGTGCTCATGGTACAGTTGCCCCACCATCGAGGAGATGTTCGGCTTGAAGAAGCCCGTGCCGATGATCGAGAGGGTGATGCCGATGTAGAAGAACTCCTTCGGCGAGGCGGCGATGATGAGGTTGCCGGCGATCATCACCAGCGCACCGAAGGTGAGCGAGCGCTTGAACCCAAGGACCTTGTCGGCGAAGATGCCCCCGATGAACGTGAAGGCGTACACGAAGGCCTGGATGGCGCCATACCGCTCGTTGGCCTGCTTGTCCAGCAGGCCCAGCTGTCCCGCCATGAAGATGGTGAGCACGCCACGCATGCCATAGAAGCAGAAGCGCTCCCACATCTCGGTGCCGAAAAGGTACCAGAGCTGCTTGGGGTACTTGCCTTTGAAGTCGCGGATCTCCTGGAGGGTGTGGGTGGTCGACATGTTCCGTTAGTTCTGTTCGGGGATGATCCGGTTGAGCCAGCGCAGCATCGCGAACATGATGAGCGTGGCGGTCATCAGGAGGGCGAAGTTCACCCAGAAGAAGTCGGCTTTATCCGCGTAGGTGTCCCACAGACTGCCCAGTACGCCGCTCAGCTTGTTGCCGATGCTGGTGCTCAGGAACCAGCCGCCCATCATCAGGGCGGTCAGGCGCTTGGGGCTCACTTTGCTCACGAGCGAGAGGCCCATCGGGCTCAGCATCAGTTCACCGATGGTGATCACGCCGTACGTGGCGATCAGCCACCAGCTGCTGGCTTTGATGGCGCCGTTGTCGCAGACCTTCACCGCCCATACCATCACCAGCGTGCTCAGGGCGCTCACCAGTAGGCCCCAGCCGATCTTGCTCGCCGTGCTCGGCTCCATGTTCCGCCGGCGCAGCAGGGCGAAGAAGCCCACCACGGCGGGCGTGAGGAGGATGACCCACAGCGGATTGATGCTTTGGAACAGTTCGGTGTTGCCGAGGTAGAGCGTTGCGCCTTCCGCCGGCATGTGCTCGGGCTGGAGGTTCTTGAAGTAGACCGGCTTGCCGAGCTCTTTCACCTCCTTGCCGTCCACTTTCACCACGCGGAACGCATCGTCGTACTTCGTCACGCTGTCGCGGGTGTTCACCACGCGTTCGGCGAGGTAGAGGTCATTGGCCGCCGGGGCGATGGCCGCGGGCAGTTCGCGGTCGGTGTAGTAATGCGCCCAGGTGGTCAGCGCCGTGCCGTTCTGCTTGAACACGGCCCAGAACAGGATGCTCACGGCGAAGATGCTGAGCAGGGCCACCAGGGGCTTTTTGTCCTCGATGCGCGCGCGCAGGTACAGGCCCACGTAGAACACGATCATCGGGATGGTGGCGAAGATGAAGGCGTCGGTGCTGTCGCTGCCGAAGATGTTGCCGGGGATGGCCCATGCGCCCATGCCTACGATGATGGCCGGGAGGAGGACGGTGCCGAAGACCCTGCCCAGCGGCATGTCCTCCTGCTGCGCGGGCTTCTTCACGTCGGCATGGCGGCAGTGCTTCAGGCCGGTCCAGAACACGAGCAGGCCGATGAACATGCCCACGCCCGCCGTGGCGAAGGCATAGCCCCACCCGTATTTGTTGCGCATGTAGGCGGCGAAGAGGTTGCAGATGCAGGCCCCCACGTTGATGCCCATGTAGAAGATGTTGTAGCCGCTGTCCTTCTGCGCGCGGTACCGGTCGTCGCTGTACAGGTTGCCCAGCAGGGTGCTGATGTTGGGCTTGAAGAAGCCGTTGCCTATGATGATCAGCGCCAGCGACGCATAGAACGCCGCCATGCCCGGCAGCGCCAGGCCCAGGTAGCCCAGGCCCATCAAGGTGCCGCCGATGAAGATGGCCTTGCGATAGCCCAGCACGCGGTCCGCCAGCAGCCCGCCGATGAAGGGCGTGAGGAAGACCAGGGCGATGAAGGTGCCGTAGATGTCCGCCGCCTCTTTGCGGTCCAGGGCCAGCCCACCGGTGGACGCGGGGTCCATCAGGTACAGTTGGAAGATGCCGATCATCAGGTAGTACCCGAACCGTTCCCACATCTCGGTGAGGAACAGGAAGGGCAGGGCGCGGGGGTGCTTGCGGGCCACGGCCGATCGGATGGTCGGGCGATCAGGTGATTAGGCGGTCGGTGGATGGGGAGGCGCGGGGGCGATCATGGTCCGCTCCGCTCATTTCCCGATTTCCCGGCCCAGGTCACCGGATGCCGTGGAAGAGCTTGTTCACGAGGGGGCTCACCAGCACGAGGAAGAGGCCGATGCCCACCGTTACATAGCCGATGTTGCTGTACACGTTCACGTAGGTGGCCAGGCTGGCGGCCTTGTCCAGCACTTCTCCTGCCCCTGTGCCGTGCTCCGAACCCGTGAGCTTGGCCAGCATGCCGGCGGCGTAGTTGGCCCCCGCGATGCTCAGGAACCACGCGCCCATGGCCGTGGCGGTCATATCCTTCGGGACGAGCTTGGTCACCATGCTCAGGCCGATGGGCGAGAGGAAGAGCTCGCCGGTGGTGTGCAGCATGTAGAGGAGGGCCAGCGTCCACAGCGGCACCAGGTATCCCACGGCCAGTGGTGCGGCGATCAAGGATCACCAGATAGCCGAGCCCCAATTGCAGGATGCCCAGGCCGAACTTCATCGGGATGCTGGGGTCGTTGCCGCTATTCTTCAGCTTTACCCACATGATGCTGAAGAGCGATCCGAAGATGAGGATGTACGCGGGGTTGAAGAACTGGGTGGTGGCGGCGCCCATCTCCGTGCCGAAGATGTGGCGGTCCACGTTGCGGTCGGCGAAAAGCGTGAGGCTGCTGCCGGCCTGTTCGAAGCAGGCCCAGAACACCACGTTGAAGAGCATCAGGATGATGAAGCCGAACATTTTGTCCAGCTGCACCTTGCCGTCCTTGAGGCCGCGGGCGATCAGGCTGCCGAGCACGAACACGGCCACGGCCAGCAGCACGTAGCCTGCTATAGTGGTGTTGCGCAGCAGGAAGTAGAGCACGGGCACCAGGACCAGGCAGCCCAGCAGGACCGCGGTAAAGGGACTCAGGGGACCGAACTTCGGCTGGTGCAAGGTGCCGGGGCTGGGCGGCGCGCTGACGTGTGCGTAGTGCTTGCTGCCCAGTTGGAAGATCAGTACGCCGAGCAGCATGCCGATGCCGGCCAGTGCGAAGCCTGCTTGGGCGCCGTAGCGATTGCCCACTTCGGCACACACGGTGGTGGCCAGCAGGGCGCCGAGGTTGATGCCGATGTAGAAGATGGTGAAGCCACTGTCCTTGCGCTTATCGCCATCGGGATAGAGGCGCCCCACCATGGTGCTGATGTTCGGCTTGAAGAGGCCGTTGCCCACGATGATCACGGCCATGCCCCAGAACAGGAGCTGCTCCGTGCCGCCTACGATGATGAACTCGCCGATGGCCATGAGCACGCCGCCCAGCAATACCGCCAGCCGCGACCCCAGGACCTGGTCCGCCACGCGCCCGCCGATCACCGGCATCACATACACCAGCGCGGTGTAGGCACCGTACACGGCGAAGCCCATGTTGTCGCCCATGGCCAGGCTCTTCACCAGATACAGGAGCAGCAGGGCCCGCATTCCGTAGTAACAGAAGCGTTCCCACATCTCGGCGCCGAACAGCCAGTACAGACCTTTCGGGTGGCCGCGTTCGATCGTGGTCGTAGTCATTCGTGGACCCCTTGATGGATGGGGTATGCCGGGCAAGGTAGAAAACGTCCTTTTCCCGCAAGGGCCTGTGCCTCAACTTCCGGCCGCAGGCCCCGGCCGGGTTCAGAGGTTCCCCAGCAGGAAATCGGTCATCTTCTGGAACAGCTGCATCCGCGTGGTGCCGCCGTATATGCCGTGGTTCTTGTCGGGGTAGACCATGAGGTCGAACTGCTTGTTGGCTTTCACCAGGGCGCTGATCGATCTCGGCGCTGTTCTGGAAGTGCACGTTGTCGTCGGCCAAGCCGTGCACCAGCAGGAACTTACCCTTCAGGCCGTCTACGCTGTTGATGGGGCTGTTGTCGTCGTAGCCGGCGGCGTTGTCCTTGGGCAGGCCCATGTAGCGCTCGGTGTAGATGCTGTCGTAGTAGCGCCAGTTGGTCACCGGGGCTACGGCGATGGCGGCCTTGAACACGTCCGCGCCTTTCGTGATGCAGTTCGCGCTCATGAACCCGCCGTAGCTCCAGCCCTGGATGCCGATACGGGCCGCGTCCACATAGGGCTGCTGGCCGAGCCATTTAGCCGCGGCGATCTGGTCCTGCACTTCGTACCTGCCCAGCTGGCCGTAGGTGACGTGGCGCCAGTCGCGGCCGCGGTGGCCCGTGCCGCGCCCATCGACGCACACGACGATGTAGCCCTTCTGCGCCAGCAGTTGGTGCCAGAGCAGGTCGCGACCGCCCCATTGGTCCAGCACCTGGTTGCTGTTGGGGCCGCTGTACTGCGTCATGAACACGGGGTATTTCTTCGTGGCATCGAAGCCGGGCGGCTTGATCATCCAGGCGTTCATCGGGGCCCAGCCTTCTTTGTTGGCGGCGGGGCCGAGGGGGATGGTGAGGAAGGTCTTGGGTTGCAGGTCGTAGCCCTTCAGGGTGGCGGCCAGGGCCGCGTTGTCCTTCAGGACCTTCACCAATTTGCCGTTGCCGTCGTGCAGGGTGGTCACCGCCGGCGTGTTGGCCGTGCTGTGCGTGTTGATGAAGTATTTGAAGCCTTCGCTGAAGTCGGCGTCGTTGCAGCCGCCGGCGGGGGACAGCTCCTTCAGCCCCTTGCCGTTGAGCCCCATGCTATACACCTCTTGCTGCATCGGTGCCTTCCGGCTGGCGGTGAACAGCACGCGCTTGCCCGCTTCGTCCACGCCCTTCACTTCGAGCACGTCCCAATCGCCGTTGGTGATGGGGCGCTGCACTTTCCCGTCCGCGGAGCACCAGAGGAGCTGGTTCCAGCCGCTTTTTTCCGTGGTGAGCACGAAGCTGCCGTCGGCCAGGAAGTGGAGGTCGTCGGAGACCTCTACGTAGGTGGGGCTCTGCTCGCGGTAGATCGCTGTCGCGGTGAGCTTGGCGGTAGCCCCAACGGGGGGCAGCGCTACGGTGAAGATCAGCTTCTCGTTCTGCAGCCTGTTCATCCGCATGAACCACACGGTGTTCGCGTTGGTGAAGCCGAAGCGGGGCAGGTAGATGTCCTGCTCGTCCGTGCCCAGCGGCAGGGTGGTGGTCTTCGCGGACGCGAGGTCGTACACGTGCAGGCTCACCACGCTGTTGGCCTCGCCGGCCTTGGGGTATTTGAAGGTGTAGGTGCCGGGGTACAGCTGGTGCTGGTAGGTGGTGAAGTCGAACTCCTTCACGCCGCTCTCGTCGCTGCGCAGGAAGAGCAGGCGCTTGCCGTCCAGGCTCCACTGGTAGCCTTGGGTGAACTCGAACTCCTCTTCGTACACCCAGTCCGGCGCGCCGTTGAGCACCTTGTTCCATTCGCCGTCGGTGGTGACGGCCGTTTCCTGCATCGTATTCAGGTCTACGGTGAAGAGGTTGTTATCACGCATGAAGGCCGCATGCGAACCGTCGGGGCTGAAGGTGGCCAGGCGCTGCTTGCTCTGGGTGGGGTCCGCCAGCGGGACCAATTTCTTCGTGGCCCGGTCGTACACGTAGTTGTAGGCGAAGTAGCTGTAGCGGTAGATCGGCTCCATCTCCGTTCCGATCATCAGCTTCTTTTCATCACCGTTGAAGCTGTAGTCCTCCATGGCGAGCGGCTCCTTCCTGCCCGGCAGCACCAGGTCGTTGCCGTTCAGGATGGTGGCCACCTTCTCGCCGGTCCTGTAAGCGTATCCGTTCACCACCGCCGTGCCGTTCTCTTCCTCGGCCACGGTGTAGTGGATGCCGTCCTGCATGCTCACGAGGCCGTCCACGCGCTCGCTGGTGAAGGTGTTGCTGTACCAGACCCCGGCGTTGGTGAGGGCCTTCTGGGCGTGCAGGGCGATGGCGCCGGACCAGAGGCCCAGCAGGAGCAGGGGGATGCGCTTCATGGAGGAGGAACGGAAGGGGGCCAAATTAGCCCATGCGCACTGAGCGCTCGGATCGGGCCGCCACCCCTTCCACCGTTGGTCACCGCCGCGGCTCAGCGCTCCACGAAGTCCATCTCTTTGTGGAAGGTCTCCTGCACCAGGCTCGTGCCCAGCCACGAGAGGGCGAGCGAGACGGCGCCCACCAGGGCCGCCGCGCCCACGGCACCGATGCCGGGCACCAGGGCGGTGAACCCGAGCGTGAGCGGGATGGTGCAGCCCCGCACCAGGTTGGGCGCCAGGTTGGTGACGGTGCTGCGCAGGTTGGTGCCGAACTGCTCGCTGGCCACGGTGACGAACAGGGCCCAGAAGCCCGTGCCCACGCCGAGCGCGAAGCACATGAAGTGGAACCAGGCGAGCGATACGCCGGTGCGCAGCAGGTACACGGCGACCACTCCGGCCAGCACCACCAGGTAGATGAAGATGACCTTGCGCCGAGAGCGCAGCCATTGGCTGAGCGCGCCGCTGAGCAGGTCGCCCGTGCTGAGGCCCACGTAGCTCCACATCACGCTGTCGCCCACGTTCACACTGCCGCGCACGCCCACGGCCGCCGCGATGGTGTCGCTCTGGTTGATGAGCACGCCCACCACGTACCAGATGGGCAGGCCGATGATGACCGCGCCGATGAAGCGGATGGTGCGCGAGCGGTCGCTGAACAGCAGCCGCAGGCTGCCTTTCTCCACGTCCGCGTGCCCCGCCACGCGCTTGAACAGGCCGCTTTCCAGCGCGCCGGCCCGCAGCACGAGCAGCAGCAGGCCCAGGATGCCGCCCACCACGTAGGCCATCTGCCAGCCTTGCAGCGGCCAGCTGAGCGCTTCGGCCCAGGCCGCGCCTTCGCCGCCGACGAGCCGCGCCACCACGCCGCCCAGCGCGCCGAAGGACACGATCGCCATGGTGCCCCAGCCGCGCTTCGCGCGCTCCATGCTCTCCACCACCAGGGTGATGCCCGCGCCCAGCTCGCCGGCCAGCCCGATGCCGGCCAGCACGCGGCACAGCGCGTAGGCATCGGTGCCCTGCACGAAGGCGTTGGCCAGGTTCGCGAGCGAATAGAGCAGGATGGACCCGAACAGCACGGTGATGCGCCCCTTCTTGTCGCCGAGGATGCCCCACAGCAGGCCCCCGAGCAGCATGCCGCCCATCTGCCAGTTGAAGAGCTGCACGTCGTAGCGCTTCAGCTCGGCGCCCGCCAGGCCCAGGGCTTCGAGGCTTTCCTTCTTCACCACGTTGAAGAGGACCAGGTCGTAGATGTCCACGAAGTAGCCGAGCGAGGCCACCACGACAAGGAAGAGGGTGCGGCGGCGGGTGTCCGGGGGCATGGTCAGGCAAGGATCTCGTGGGCCTGCCGGGCGATCGCGCCCGCCAGCTTGTCCATCGGCAGGTCGTTCGCGTCGGTGCCGAAGGAGTCCTCGATCTCCTCGGCGATCAGTTCCAGGCTGGCGAGCACGTAGAAGATGAACATCACCACCGGCACCGCGATGTACCCGAGGCTGAAGACGAAGCCCAAGGGCAGGGTGATCGTGTAGATGATGATGAACTTCTTGATGAAGACGCTGTAGGAGTAGGGGATGGGCGTGTTCTTGATGCGCTCGCACGCCCCGCAGATGTCCAGCAGCGCCGCCAGTTCATTGTTCAGGATGATCAGCTGGTCGCCGGTGAGCCGGCCCTCGCGGTGCAGGCGCATCACCCGTTGCAGCAGCAGCGCGCTGATCTGCGAGGGCACGTGCTTGCTGCGGTCCAGTTCCGGCAGCTCCGGATGCGGCTTGTCGTCCAGCTCCAGCCGGGTGCTTTCCCGCTGCAGGTGGCGGCGCAGCTCCTGGGCGTTCATGCCGATGAGCCGCGCGAAGAACGTGCGCGTGGCCGCGTCCGACGGATCGATGTAGGTGGCCATCTTCACCGCCAGGTTGCGGCTCACGTTCACCAGCTGGCCCCACAGCTTGCGGCCTTCCCACCAGCGGTCGTACGCCGTGTTGGTGCGGAACACCAGCAGCATGCTGATCGCGAAACCGAGCAGGCTGTGCATCACCGTGATGTTGGTGAGGTGATGGTCCTCGGACAACCGGAAACGCTCCAGTTCCAGGTAGGCGATCAGCCAGGTGTACAGCCCGATGACGGCCAGCGCCGGGATCAACTTCCGGAACGTGTCCGACCGGTGCAGCGCCAGGGCCTTGAACCAGTTGTGCGGATCGTAGGCGATCATGGACAGGGCGAATATGCGGGATCCTTCGGTACCGCTGCTGTTCTGCCGGTCCATTGGATGCATCCGCCGTGCTACGATCTTCGTTGCCGATGTCCCATCCTCCTGCCCGCCTGCCCGAAGGTTTCCTCACCGCCCTGGAGGCCGCGCTCCCTCCCGGCACCGTCCTCGTGGACGACGATGCGTGCGCGCACTACGCCCACGACGAAACGGAGGACCTCCGTTATCCCCCGGACGTGGTGGTGCGCCCGCGCAGCACGGCGGAGGTACAGGCCATCGTGCGGCTGTGCGCGCAGCACCACGTGCCCATCACGCCCATCGGCGGGCGCACGGGCCTGAGCGGCGGGGCGCTCAGTGTCCACGGCGGCGTGGGGTTGGCGTTGGACCGGATGGATCGCATCCTCGCCATCGATGAGCGCAACCTGCAGGTGACCGTGGAGCCCGGTGTGATCACCCAGGTGCTCCGCGATGCGGTGGCGGCCCAGGGGCTGTTCTACGCGCCGGACCCGAGCAGCCTGGGCAGCTGCACCATCGGTGGCAACATCGCGGAGAACGCGGGCGGGCCGCGCGCGGTGAAGTACGGCGTCACCCGCGACTTCGTGCTGAACCTGGAGGTGGTGCTGCCGGATGGCGAGGTGATCTGGACCGGCGCCAACACGCTGAAGAACAGCACGGGCTACGACCTCACGCGGCTCATCGTGGGCAGCGAGGGCACGCTGGGCATCATCACCCAGGCCGTGCTGCGGCTGGTGCCGTTGCCGCAGCACACGCGCTTGATGCTGGTGCCCTTCTGCGAGGCGGCCAAAGCCTGCGAGGCGGTGAGCGCGGTGTTCCGCGCGGGCATCACCCCGAGCGCGCTCGAGTTCATGGAGCGGGACGCCATCGACTGGACGCTGCGCTTCGTGCCCGGCATCACCGTGCCGGTGGCGGACGATACGCAGGCCCACCTGCTGATCGAGGTGGACGGCCAGCACGCGGATGCGCTGATGCGCGATTGCGAGGCGATCATGCAGGTGATGGAGGCCCACGGCTGCCAGGACGTGCTTTTCGCCGAGACCAGCGCCGAGAAGGATGCGCTCTGGCGCATGCGCCGCCAGGTGCCCGAGGCGGTGAAGAGCAACAGCATCTATAAGGAGGAGGATACCGTGGTGCCGCGCTACGAGCTGCCGCACCTGCTGCAAGGCATCAAGGCCATCGGTGCGCGCTACGGCTTCAAGAGCGTGTGCTACGGCCATGCCGGCGATGGCAACCTGCACGTGAACATCATCAAGGGCGACCTTTCCGACGAGGCCTGGACGAACGAACTGCCCAAGGCCATCCGCGAGATCTTCCACCACACCGTGTCGCTCGGGGGCACGCTTAGCGGCGAGCACGGCATCGGATTGGTGCAGCGGCCCTATATGGACATCGCGTTCAACGCCGTGCAGCTCGACCTGATGCGCGGCCTCAAGCGGCTCTTCGATCCGCTGGGCATCATGAATCCCGGGAAGGTGCTGCCATAGAGGCCGAACAGGAAGGGCGGCCATCGGCCGCCCTTCCTGCACTTCCACCGAACGTTCGTTCAGTTTTCCTTCTTGGTGCCGTCCGCTGCGGCTTTGTAGCCGCTGCCGATGTGCTGGTCCAGGAACTTGTCCATGGCATTGTAGAAATCGAAGCGGTTCTCTTCGTTATGGAACCCGTGGCCTTCGTTGTCCTTCACCATGTACTCCACTTCCACGCCGCGCTTCTTCAGGGCCTCCACCATCTGGTCGCTCTCGGCCTTGTTCACGCGCGGGTCGTTGGCGCCTTGGGCGATGAACAGCGGGCATTTGATCTTGTCCGCGTGGAACACCGGTGAGGCTTCGGCCATCAGCAAGCTGTCCTTCTTGGGGTCGCCCACCATCTCATGCATCTGGTCCATGAAGGGTTTCCAGTAGGCGGGTACCGTCTTCATGAAGGTGAACAGGTTGCTTACGCCCACGTAGTCCACACCGCAAGCGTACAGGTCCGGCGTGAAGGTGATGCCCGCCAGCGTGGCGTAGCCGCCGTAGCTGCCACCATAGATGGCCACGCGCTTGGAATCCACCTTGCCCTGCTTGATCATCCATTGCACGCCTTCGGAGAGGTCGTCTTGCATCTTCTTGCCCCACTGCTTGAAGCTCGACTCCCAATACGTGCGGCCGTAGCCCGTGGAGCCGCGGTAGTTCAGTTGCAGCACCGCATAACCCCGGTTGGCCAGCAGCTGCGCTTCGGGGTCGAAGCCCCAACTGTCGCGTGCCCAGGGGCCGCCATGCACCACCAGCACCATCGGCAGGTCCTTCTCGGCGCGGCCCTTCGGCAGCGTCAGGTACCCATGCACGGTCAGGCCGTCGCTGGTCTTGTACGAGATGGGCTTCATCTCCGCCAGGTCCTTCTCGTTCAGCCACGGGTAGAGCGTGGCCACTTCCTGCAGCTTATCGGCCGCCTCATCGTAAAAGTAGTACTTGCCCGGCATGCGGTCGTTGCCCACCCAGACCATGAACTTGTCCTCGTTGTCGTTCTCGCCGTAAACGAACACCTCGTAGCCGGGGAATTTCGCCTTCAGCTTCTCTGAACGCTTCTTCGTGGCGTCATCGAGGAACACCTCTTCCTCCTTCTCACCGGTGTAGGTCACCTCCGTCAGCACTTTGCGCTTGCGGCTGTAGTTGAGCCCTTCCACGTCGTAGTTGTCGTTCTTGTAGATCTCCTTCACCTCCTTGTTGGTGGCGATATCGAACTCCACGATCGCGGTCTTGTCGCGCCCGTTCAGGTTGGTGCTGGCGTAGATGTTCTTGTTGTCGAACGTGAAGAACAGCGGGTTGAAGCTATCCTTATAGCTCACCTTCATGAACTGCTTGAACGGGTCCTTCTCGCTGGCGCGGTAGAAGAGCAGTTGGTCGGTGCCATCGGTCTTGACGGCGATGCGGATCACCCCGGCATGGTCGGTCACCCAGCCCTCGAAGTTCTCCTTGCTGTTGTCGTAGAGCGGCTTCATGTCGCCGGTCTCGATGTTCACTAGGTACGGGTCGAAGACCTCCGGATTGCGCTTGTTCATCTGGATGATCACGCTCTTTTCCATGCCGGGCACGTCGTGCAGGTCGTCCATCACGCCGGCGCGCACGCCCTTTTGCGGGGTCAGGGCCTTCACGTCCTTGCCGTCCTTGCTGGCGCTGAACACGATGAAGTTCTCATCGCCGTTGATGTCGCGGCCGTACAGCAGGCGGTCGCCCTTCCAGAAGTAGCCGCTCACGTCGCGGATGGTGTCGGTGGTCACCTGCGTCACTGCGCTGTCGCCCATCTTCTGCACGAAGATGTTCATGCGGTTGTGCCACGGGGCCCGCCAGCTCATGTACTGCCCGTCCGGGCTGATCCGGAAGCTGGCCTTTTCCGGGTTCTTGAAGAAGTCCTTCACGGGAATCGTGGGGGGAGGCTCCAATTGGGCGGTCCCCTGCTTGGGCTCTTCGGAATGACCGCATGCGGCGAGCAGGGTCATGCCGCCGAGCACGGCGCTGTAGGCTGTGGTTCTCATGTGTGGTGATCGTACGGTAAAGATGCCACGGGGCGCCCAACGCGCCATCCCTGATCCATGAACGGTTGGGGATGCGGATGGGCGATGGCGGCCGGTGCCCGTTTCAGAGCGGTCTGGACATCAGGTAATGCGGCCCCACGTCGCCCAGGGCGAAGGCGTCGCCGTGCGTCCGGAACCCCTGGCGTTCATAGAAGGTGCGGGCCTTTTCCCGGGCATTGCACCAGAGCAGGTCGCCGCGCAGGGTCCGCACATGCTCGATGCCGAACTCCAGCAGCCGCCGGCCCACGCCCTGGCCCTGGAGCTCGGGGTGGGCGGCCATGCCGCGCAGCCGGTACTGTTTCCAGCCCTTCAGGTTCTCGTTGCGCTCGAGGTAGAAGGAAGCCACGCCGATCAGGTGCCCACCGATGAAGGCGCCGAGGTGGAAGCTGTCCGGGTTGCGGTCGTTGGGGAAATCGACCTCCTCGATCGGTTGGTACGGACGCAATACACGGTGGCGCAGGTCGTGCGTGTCGCTGGCCTTGATGTAACGGATGCGCATGGATGGAACAAGGTACGCCCATCGGGCGGCTGGCCCCAAGCAACACCCATAGAGAGCGGCCGGTTCAGTGCAGGTCGCGCTCGAGGGTGGCGGCCAGATCGCTGGCCTGGCGGAGGGCTTCCAACTGCTCGTTGATGCACAGGCCCGTACGGATGCCGAGGAGGGCCGGTGTGCCGGTCTGGTCCACGCACTGGAGCATCACCCGGCCGTCACAGCCCCGCACGGGATCCGTATCCACCGCTTCGATGCGGGCCACGTCCGCCGGGGATGACCGTTGTTCCGTGGCGGTAAAGGGCAGGGGGATATCGCGGATGGCGATGCCGTAGCTGCGCGTGATCAAGGACCGATCCTCGACCCGGGTGGAGCGCACGGGCACGAACAGCGCCGCGTATGCCGACCAGCCGAACACGAGCGCCAGCACGATGCGTACCACGATCAGCGCAACGCCTATGCGCCGCGCGATTAGCGCAACGATGCCGCCACACACCACTGCCGCCGCCAGGCTGAAGAGCGCTGCGAAGGCGATCCGTTCCAGGCGCCCGGCGGCCGTGGCCACCACGATGAGCCCTTGGTGGCCGAGCAGGTAGCCGTGCTGGAAGGCGGCGAGCCCTTCCGCTTCCGGCGGACCGGAAGGGAAGTGGTCCACGGCCTGGAACAACAGCCGGACGGCAAGCATGAACAAGGCCCCGCCGAACAGGTAATGGAAGGCCCCCCGCTCGTTGTCGTCCAGCTGCCAGCGCATGCCGGCCTATTTGATGTAGCGCAGGTCGTCGCCGCTCTTCAAGGCCTGCAGCGACGCCTGGATCAGACGGATCACGTTCTCCACGTCGTTGCGGTGAACGCTTTCCACCGTGGTGTGCATGTAGCGCAGCGGCAGGCTGATGAGCGCGCTGGGCACGCCGGCGCTGCCGTAGGCGAAGGCGTCCGTGTCCGTGCCGGTGGCGCGGCTGGCGGCCATGCGCTGGAAGGGGATCTTCCCTTTCTCGGCGGCGGCCACGATGCGCTTCAGCAGGTTGTTGTGCACGGCGGGCGCGTAGCTGAGCACGGGGCCGTTGCCGCAGGCGATGTCGCCGTTCTGCACCTTGCTCATCAGCGGGGTCTGCGTGTCGTGCGTCACGTCGGTCACGATGGCCACGTCCGGCTTGATGCGTTCCACGATCATCTCCGCGCCACGCAGGCCCACTTCCTCCTGCACGCTGTTGGTGATGTAGAGACCATAGGGCAGCTTGGTGCGGCTTTCCTTCAGCAGGCGGGCCACCTCGGCGATCATGAAGCCGCCGATGCGGTTGTCCAGCGCGCGGCCCACGAAGTGGTTGCCGTTCAGCACCATGAACTCGTCCTCGTAGGTGATCACGCAGCCCACGTGCACGCCCAGCGCCTCCACCTCGTCCTTGCTGCTGCAGCCGCAGTCCAGGAAGATGTTGTCCAGCGAGGGCACCGGGTCGTTCTTCCCGTTGCGCACGTGGATGGCGGGCCAGCCGAACACCGCCTTCACGATGCCCTTGTCCGTGTGGATGTTCACCCGCTTGCTGGGCGCGATGATGTGGTCGCTGCCGCCGTTGCGGCGCACGTAGATGAAGCCGTCCTTGGTGATGTAGTGGACGAACCAGCTGATCTCGTCCGCGTGGGCCTCGATCACCACTTTGTACTTCGCGCTGGGATTGATCACCCCCACGGCCGTGCCGTAGTTGTCCACGAAGTAGGTGTCGATGTAGGGCTTGATGTAGTCCAGCCAGATGCGCTGGCCGCTGCTCTCGAAGCCGGTGGGGCTGGCGTTGTTGAGGTAGCGCTCCAGGAATTCCATGGAACGCGGAGTGAGCAGGGATTTGGCCTTCGGTGCGGCCTTGGTGGTGCTGGTGGTCTTCTTTTGGGCCATGCGGGGTGACGGACGTCCTTCGTGGACGCGGTCCGCGTGCGCAAAACTACCGGTCCCATGCGGCGGAACATCCGGGGCGGAGGTGACGTATGAACAGGCGCCGTGCGAAAACACGCGGCGTTCCCGTTCCATGCTCCGTAGCATCACCCTCTCCGTGCTGACGACCGTGACCGTGCTGGCCCGCGCCCAGTCGCTGGACATCCCGTTCGACAACGAGCACTTCACCGATGCGCAAGGCTTGAAGGCCGCGCTGGCCGCCATCAAGCAGGGCGATGCCGCTTTCCGCCAGGGTGGGCGCGGGTTTGCGGAGGCTCTGGCGTCCTACGGAAGGGCCTATGCCTTCAACCCGGGCAATGCGGAACTGGACCTGAAGATGGGCCTGTGCCACCTGAACGGGCCGCACCGCGAGCAGGGGCTGCCTTTCTTCCAGCAGGTGCTCCGGCTGGCCCCGGAGACGCCACGCATCCACTTCTACCTGGGCTACAGCTACCAGCTGAACGCGCGCTGGGACGAGGCCATCGCCGAGTTCCAGCAGCAGCGCGCCATCACCACGCTCACCCCCGATCCGGACCGCGCCTACAACCTGGCCGACAAGCACATCAGTGAATGCCGCAACGGGAAGAGCTTCCAGTCCCGCCCCGGACGCGCGCTGGTGACCCCCTTGGGCGAGGGCGTGAACAGCGACGTGGCGGATTATGCCGCGCTCGTTCAACCGGACGGCCAGCGCCTGTACTTCACCAGCCGCCGCTCATCCGGCACCGGGGGCAAGGTGAACAAGGCCACGAACGAATACTTCGAGGATGTCTACGTCTGCACGGCCACCGCTGGCGGATGGTCCGCGCCCGTACCGATGGCCGTGCCGGTGAACTCCCCGCTGAACGATGCGTCCGTGGGTCTGTTCAACGGTGGCACCACGCTGCTCATCTACCGCGATGCCAAGGGCGCCGGTGACCTGTACGAGACCACCTGCACGGATGGCGTCTGGAGCGACCCGAAGCCGCTCGGCCCGAACGTGAACAGCCCGGCGAACGAGACCAGCGCGTGGTTCAGCAGCGACCGCAAGTGGCTGTATTTCGTGAGCGACCGCGAAGGCGGGCTGGGCGGGCAGGACATCTACCGCAGCGCCTGGGTGGAGGCCACCAACGAATGGGGGCCCGCCGACAACCTCGGACCGGCGATCAACACGATGTACGACGAGGATGGCGTGTTCGTGCCGGGCGATGGCAGCACCATCTACTTCAGCAGCCAGGGCCATTCCTCCATGGGCGGCGCGGACATCTTCAAGAGCACCAACAGCAACAACACGTGGAGCCGCCCGGAGAACCTGGGCTGGCCGATCAATTCACCGGACGATGACCAGTTCTTCACGCTGAGCGCCGATGGCCGCACCGGCTACCTGAGCAGCGGGCGGGCCGGTGGCCGCGGAGAGGACGACATCTATCAAGTGGACATGGAGCCCGCCGCGAAGCCGGACGGGGCGGATCTGCTGGTGAGCGCCGCTGGCGGCGCGCCCGTTCCGGAGGCTGCCGAAGAGCGGCTTACGCTGAGAGGCTTCGTGAAGGGATTGCGCTTCATGGAAAGCCTGCACACCTCGATCACGGTGATGGACCTGAACGATACCACGTTCGTGGCGCAGTTCACCGCCGATCCCCGCACGGGCGCCTTCACAGCGAAAGTGCCCAAGGGCCGCGACTATGCCGTGGTGGTGAGCGCCGAGGGCCACCTGATCCACTCCGAGCACATCGCTTCGGACACCAAGGAGGAGGAGCCGAGCATGGACATCACCTTGCAGCCCCTGGAAGCCGGTCAGCAGGAGGTGCTGCACAACGTGTTTTTCCCGAACGACCGCAGCGATCTGGACCCGGCCTCCCGCGTCGAGCTTCGCCAGTTGGTGCAGTTGCTGAAGGAGAACCCGTCGTTGCGCCTGGAGGTGAGCGGCCACACCGACAACGTGATCGGGCGGATCGACAACCAGCAGTTGAGCGCGGCCCGCGCCCAGGCCGTGGTGAACTTCCTTGTTGCGAACGGCATCGCCGCTTCCCGCCTGCAAGGCAAGGGCTACGGCGATACACGTCCGTTGGTGCCGAACGACAGCGACGAGCACCGCGCGATGAACCGGCGCACGGAGATCCGCGTGCTATAGGCCGCTTGCAGGCGCACCTACTTTCGTGGCCCCGATGCATCGGGGCCACGCCGCATGTACACCCCGCCACCGGACTTCACCCTGCTGCGCACGGCCGATGGCTCCGCCACGCTGCGGAGCGCGCGGTTGGGTGAACAGTACCACAGCGTGCATGGAGCGGTGCAGGAATCGCGGCATGTGTTCCTCCGCCACGGCCTGGAAGCCGTCGCCGCCGACCCGGTGGACGTGCTGGAGGTCGGCCTGGGCACGGGCCTCAATATGCTGCTCACCTGGCAGGCGGCGGAAGCGGGTGGCCGGACGGTGCGCTACCACGCACTGGAGCCTTTCCCCGTGCCGCTGGAACAACTGAAGGACCTCGGGCATGCGGAGATGCTGGGAGCGGATCATTCGGATGCGTTCCTGCGGACGATGACGGCAGTGCCCGAGGCGTGGCACGTGGTGTCGCCCTGGTTCCACTTCCGGCGCTCGGCCATGCCCGTGCACGACCTGCAGGCAGAAGGCATCGCCGACGTGGTCTATTTCGATGCGTTCGGCCCGGCCACACAACCGGAGATGTGGACGTTGGACGTGATGCAACGCATGTTCCGCGCGCTGTGGCCCGGCGGCCTGTTGGTGACCTACTGCGCCAAGGGGGAAGTGCGCCGGACGTTGCAGGCTGCGGGGTTCGTTGTGGAGCGGTTGCCCGGCCCGCCGGGGAAGCGGGAAATGCTGCGGGCTGCCCGATCATGATCACCGAACGCTTCAACCTCCGCGTCTACGGGTTGCTGGTACACCAGGGCCGCGTGCTCGTGGCCGATGAGCTGGTGGGTGGGCACCGCATCACCAAGTTCCCGGGTGGCGGGCTGGAGCTCGGGGAGGGAACGAAGGATTGCCTGGTGCGCGAGGTCCGTGAAGAGCTTGGCCTGGAGGCCACGGACGTGGTGCATTTCTACACCACGGACTTCTTCCAGCCTTCCGCCTACCGGGCGGGCGACCAGATCATCAGCATCTACTACACGTTCCAGGTGGCGGCACCCGGAGCGATCCCCGTGAGCACGGAGCCGTTCGCCTTCAAGCAGCAGGTGCATGACGAGGAGTCGTTCCGCTGGCTGGACCTGGCCACGGCGAAGGCCGGGGACGTGACCCTGCCGATTGACCGGGTGGTGCTGGGCCTGCTGCTCGGCCGTTGAAAGCGCCCGGTCAGGCGTTCAACCGCTTCCGCACCTGCGCGGCCACGCGCTCATAGAGGTCCTCCGGCTCGAACGTGCGCCAATCCATCTGGTCCAGCTTGCCGCCCAGCACGAAATACTGGTCGATGTCGGCCGCCGTGAGGTCCGCGCGCACGTGCTCCCGGAAGTTCAGCAGGGCGATCCAGCCGCCGGCGTCCTCGGCCTCCTCCCACCATTCGGCGTAGTATTCCTCGTCCGCCGCGTGAAAGTTGAGCACGTTCTCGCCGATGAGGATGAACTTGCTGATGCCTTGCGCCATCATGTGCTCCACGATCCCGCGCTTGAGGATCATGACGTCGTTATGGAGCAGGTCGTTCCACTCGCCGATCAGCTCGATGATGGCGTAGCCCTCGTCGTAGTCCGCATACAGCACCTTCAGGTACAGCGTGCTGCTGCCGATATCGTCCCACTGCGGGTGGATCACGTGATCATAGATCGCGTGGGTGAACTCGAACTCGTTGTGCTCGCTGCCATGGAAGGGCGAGCGTTCATCCTCTTCCGCCGTGTAGCGGTGGCGCCAGTTCCAGTAGGGCTCGATCGTATGCACGGCGCGAAAGTATCCCGCCCCACGGCCTTCCCGACGGGGACATGCCGGAGGGAACGCGTCAGCGGCGCCCGTGCTCCATCGCTTTGCGGACGCTCCCATGCTCCTTCAGGAGCGCGTTCGCCGTGTCGTGGTCCACGCCCAGGCCTTCCATCACCATGCGGGTGCCGCGGTCGATGAGCTTGTTGTTGCTCAGCTGCATGTCCACCATGCGGTTGCCCTTCACGCGCCCCAGCTTGATCATCACGCTGGTGCTGATCATGTTCAGCACCAGCTTCTGCGCGGTGCCGCTCTTCAGCCGCGTGCTGCCGGTAACGAACTCTGGGCCCACCACCACCACGATGGGGTGTTCGGCCACCGCGGTCACCGGGCTGTCCGGGTTGCACGTGATGCACGCCGTGAGCACACCCGCCGCGCGCGCCTGCTCCAGGGCGCCCACCACGTAAGGGGTGCCGCCGCTGGCGGCAATGCCCACCACCGCATCGTCCGCTCCGATGGACTGTTCCTGCAGGTCCTTCCAGCCTTGGGCGCGGTCGTCCTCGGCGAATTCCACCGCCTTGCGGATGGCCTGGTCCCCGCCCGCGATGAGGCCCACCACCAACCCGTGGGGCACGCCGAAGGTGGGCGGGCATTCGCTGGCGTCCACGATGCCCAGGCGGCCGCTGGTGCCGGCCCCGAGGTAGAAGAGGCGCCCACCGCGCTGCATGCGCCCGGCGAGCGCGTCAACGAACCGTTCGATGGCGGGGATCGCCTGTGCCACGGCTTCCGGCACGGTGCGGTCCTCCGCGTTCATGTGGCGGAGGAGCTCCCCGGTGCTCATGCGCTCCAGGTGGTCGTAGCGGGAAGGGCTTTCGGTGATGCGTGCCATGGGCGCGAAGTTGCGAAGCCCGGCCACCCGCACGCGACGCTACGTCTACATTTGGCCGCTTACCATGGTCCCGGTCCTCCTCTTGTCCCTGGTCCTGTGCCATTTGGCCGTGCGTTCCCGTGCTTGGGCGTTCGCCGGCCTGGGACTGCCCGTGCCCGGGGGAGCGCGTCCCTGGTGGGCGACCGAGGACGCGGAGAGGGAGCGGCCTTCCGTGCAGGCGCAACGCAGCCGGAAAGCGCGTTCGAAGGGCGTGCGCAAGATCGATCGCCCGCAGCTCGCCGGAGCATCTGCGGTTCGTGGCCTTCCTAGTGCTGGTGGGCACGGTCCTGCGGATCCTGCGGATGAACGACGCGATCACCTACGACGAAGCCTTCGCGTTCACGGGTTTTTCCGTGCGTCCGGTAGGCGAGATCCTGTCCAACTACAGTTCCCCGGTGAACCATGTGCTGCACACGTTGCTCGTGAAGTTCAGCACCGGGCTCCTCGGCGTCCATCTGTGGTCGTTGCGGCTGCCGGCCCTACTGGCGGGCATCGCCGTGATGCCCGCCTTCTACCTGCTGGTGCGCCAGTTGTTCAACCGCTACATCGCCCTGATCGCCCTGGGCCTGGTGGCGGCGAGCGGGCCGCTGGTGGAATACAGCGCGCTGGCCCGCGGCTACAGCCTTTCCTGGCTGTTCCTGGTGCTGGCCATGATCGCCGGGCGGCACTTCGCGAAGACCAACAGGCAAAGCACCGCCTGCCTGATGGCGCTTTTCCTCGCCCTGGGCATGTGGGCCGTGCCCACCATGATCTATGGCGCGCTGATGGTCTTCATCTGGCTGCTGCTGTACATCCTGGCCAACTACTCCAACTCCCGTACCCGGCGGAACGCCGTGCTGCTCCTGTCGGTGCTGGTGTTCTTCCTCACCACGTTCGTGCTCTATGCCGGCGTGGTGCTGACGCATGGCATCGGTCCGCTGCTCCAGGATCCTCCTGGGCGACGGTTCCTGGAAGGCGTTCGTGAGCACCCACGCGGACCGGGTGCTGGACCTGTGGGTCTATTTCACGGATTCGGCCAGCGCCTGGCTGGCCGTGCTGGGCTGGCTGGGCGTGGTCTATTCCGCCTACGTGAGCACCAAGTACCGCCAATTGCTGCTCGGGATGACCCTCGGGGTCGATCCCCTGGTGATCATCCAGCACGTGGTGAGCCCTCCGCAGGCGTGGACCTACACGTTGTTCATCTTCCACTTGGGCTCGGCCATCGCGCTGTTCTATGCCTTGAAGTTCGTGCAGGAGAAGCTGGCGCCGCAGTTCGGCAAGCAGGTGCGCACCGGCCTGGCGAGCGTGCTGCTGCTGGTGGTCTTCGGCGTGCTCGGGATCAAGGGGCGCAGCGACGCGGGGCGCTTCCCCGAGGCGGTGCCGGCCGCCGAATGGTTCAAGGCCGTGCTGAAGCCGGGTGACCGCGTCATCGCCGACCTGCCGTGGGATGCGCCGCTGGAATTCCATTTGCGCACCGAGGGCGTCGATCCCACCTGCATGCAGGGTTCCTCGGGGGCGGGTGGACGCCTGTACGTGGCCGTGGGCACGGCCTCCGACCATACGCCACGCAGCGTGCTGGACCATTTCGGCCTGCACGGGATGGATGCCGCCCGGCTGGTGAAGCTGGAGGATTGGAAGCGGTTGGAGATATTCGCGGCGCCGTAGGGGGCCTCGCCGGAGCCCGGCCCCCCTTCGGACCGACACGCAACGCGCTGACGCGCAACCTGATCACGCGCAATACGCCGATAACCATGGCAGAAGAAGGACGTCAGATCATATTCAACATGGTCAAGGTGGGCAAGACCCTGCCCTCCGGGAAGACCATCCTCAACGACATCTACCTCGGGTTCTACTACGGGGCCAAGATCGGCATCCTCGGCCTCAACGGCAGCGGTAAGTCCACCCTGATGCGCATCATCGCGGGGAAGGAGAAGGACTTCCAAGGCGATGTACACCTGAGCCCCGGCTATAGCATCGGCCACCTGGAGCAGGAGCCGGACCTCGACGAGTCCAGGACGGTGATCGAGATCGTGCGCGAAGGCGTGAAGCCGGTAATGGACCTGCTCGCGGAATACGAGGAGGTGAACAACAAGTTCGCCGACGAGGAGGTGCTGAACGACCCGGAGAAGATGGACAAGCTCATCGCCCGGCAGGCCGCGTTGCAGGACAAGATCGAGGTGGCCGACGCCTGGAACATCGACCAGAAGCTGGAAGTGGCCATGGACGCCCTGCGCTGCCCGGATGGCGACACGCCCATCAAGGTGCTCTCCGGCGGGGAGCGCCGCCGCGTGGCCCTGTGCCGCCTGCTGCTCCAAAGCCCCGACATCCTGCTGCTGGATGAACCGACCAACCACCTGGACGCCGAGAGCGTGGCGTGGTTGGAACTGCACCTGCAGCAGTACAAGGGCACCGTCATCGCCATCACCCACGACCGCTACTTCCTCGACAACGTGGCGGGCTGGATCCTGGAACTGGATCGTGGCGAAGGCATCCCCTACAAGGGCAACTACACCAGCTGGCTGGAGCAGAAGACCGCCCGCCTGGCCCAGGAGGAGAAGCAGGAGAGCAAGCGCCAGCGCGTGCTGAAACAGGAGCTGGAATGGGTGCGCAGCAATGCCAGCGCCCGCCGCACCAAGAGCAAGGCCCGCCTGCAGAACTACGAGAAGCTGCAGAGCGAGACCGTGAAGGAGAAGGAGACCAAGCTGGAGATTTTCATCCCCAACGGCCAGCGCCTGGGTGACAAGGTGATCGAGTTCAAGGACGTGGCCAAGGGCTTCGGCGACCGCCTGCTCTTCGAGCACCTCAGCTTCGCCCTGCCGCCTGCGGGCATCGTGGGCATCATCGGTCCCAACGGCGCCGGCAAGACCACGCTCTTCCGCATGATCATGGGCGAGGAGAAGCCCGACGCCGGTACCGTGACCATCGGCGACACCGTGCAACTGGCCTACGTGGACCAGAGCCACAAGGACCTTTCACCGGAAAGGACCGTGTGGGAGGTGTTGAGCAACGCGCAGGAGATGATGTCCATCGGCGGCACGCTGGTGAACAGCCGCGCCTACCTCGCGCGCTTCAACTTCACCGGTCCCGACCAGAACAAGAAGGTGGGTGTGCTCTCCGGCGGCGAACGCAACCGCCTGCACCTGGCCATGACGCTGAAGAACGGCAGCAACGTGCTGCTGCTGGACGAACCGACGAACGACCTGGACGTGAACACGCTCCGCGCGCTGGAAGAAGGCATCCAGGATTACAGCGGCTGCGCGGTGATCATCAGCCACGACCGCTGGTTCCTCGACCGCGTATGCACGCACATCCTGGCGTTCGAGAGCGACAGCAACGTCTATTGGTTCGAGGGCGGCTTCAGCGACTACGAGGAGAACCGCAAGAAGCGCCTGGGTGGCGACATCGTGCCGCACCGCATCAAGTACCGCAAGTTGGTGCGGTAAAGTAGGCGTGATCCGTGCCGCCGGACCTGTGGATACCTTCGATCGCCCTGATCTGGCATCGCACCCATGACACCTCCCATCGAGCTCGGGCTGGACACCTTCGGCGACGTCACCGCGGATGCCGCCGGGAAACCCCTGCATCCTGCGCAGGTGTTGCGGAACATCGTGGAGGAGGCCGAATTGGCCGACCGCCTGGGCCTGGACTTCTTCGGGGTGGGCGAACACCACCGCGACGACTTCGCCGTGTCGGCCCCGGAAGTGGTGCTGGCGGCCATCGCGTCCCGCACCACGCGCATCCGCTTGGGCAGCGCCGTCACCGTGCTGAGCTCCGATGATCCCGTACGCGTGTTCGAGCGCTTCTCCACGCTCGATGGCCTGAGCAACGGCCGCGCAGAGGTGATCGTGGGCCGGGGTTCGTTCACCGAATCGTTCCCGCTCTTCGGGTTCAAGCTGGAGCAGTATGAGCAGCTTTTCGAGGAGCGCATGGCCCTCTTCGTGGAATTGCTGAAGGAAAAGCCGACCACATGGAGCGGCGGGACCCGCGCGGCCCTGAAGGATCAACGGGTATATCCGCCCACCGAGGGCGGCCGCTTGAAGACCTGGGTGGCCGTGGGCGGCACGCCGCAAAGCGTGGCACGGGCGGCGCATTACGGCCTGCCGCTCATGCTCGCCATCATCGGCGGCGATGCGCTGGCCTTCATGCCCTTCGTGGACCTGTACAAGCGGGCGTTGGCAGCGGGCGGCAAGGACATGCTGCCCGTGGGGGTACACTCACCGGGCTACGTAGCCGCCACCGATGAACAGGCGCGCGAGGACTTCTTCCCGCACTACGCCGCCATGCATGCGCGCATCGGCCGGGAACGCGGCTGGCCTGCCCTTACGCGCCAGGCCTTCGACCAGATGACCGGACCCACCGGCGCGCTCTGCGTGGGTGGACCAGCCACCGTGGCCGCCAAGATCGTGCGGGCCGCCAGGGCGCTCGGCTTGTCGCGCTTCGACCTCAAGTACAGCGCGGGCACGTTGCCGCATGACGCCATGATGCGGTCGATCGAGCTCTACGCTACGCGCGTGGCGCCCTTGGTGCGGGAGCAACTGGCCGCTGGCTAGCGCTCAGGTGGTGGCCGTACTTTCGCGGCCCATGTCCTCTAAGCCCTCCATCCCCAAAGGCACCCGTGACTTCTCCCCGGTGGAGATGCTGCGCCGCAAGTACATCTTCCGCACCATTGAGAGCGTGTTCCAGAAGTACGGCTTCCTACCGCTGGAAACGCCTGCCATGGAGAACCTGGAGACCCTTACCGGCAAGTACGGTGAGGAGGGGGATCGGCTGATCTTCAAGATCCTCAACAGCGGGGATGCATGGGGGGGCGTGAGCGAGGATGTGAAGAGGCGGATAGCGAGTGGTGATGAGGTGAACGGGAACAAGCTTGCGGTGGAACTTTGCGAGAAGGCCCTGCGCTACGACCTCACCGTCCCCTTCGCGCGCTACGTGGTGCAACACCAGAACGAGATCGCCTTCCCTTTCAAGCGCTATCAGATCCAGCCAGTGTGGCGTGCGGACCGGCCGCAGAAGGGGAGATACCGCGAGTTCTACCAGTGCGACGCCGACGTGATCGGCAGCAAAAGCCTGTTGAGCGAGGTGGAACTGGTGCAACTCTTCGATGACGTGTTCACCGCGCTGGGCCTGCAAGTGGCCGTGAAGATCAACGACCGCAAGGTGCTGGCGGGTATCGCGGAGATTAGCGGCCAACCGGAGAAGGTGGTGGACATCGTTACCGCGATCGATAAGCTCGACAAGATCGGCCGCGAGAAAGTGGAGGAGGAGATGCGCAGCAAGGGCGTCACCGATGAGGCCATAGCCAAGATCGCGCCGCTGTTCGCATTGAGCGGAAGCTGGGCCGAACAGCGCCCGCAGTTGTATCAATGGCTGGCTACTTCTCCGATCGCGCAACAAGGCTTGAAGGACCTCGACTTCATCTTCGCCAACGTGGGCAGCCTGCGCAACGCCCGCTTGGAGTTCGACCCCATGCTGGCCCGCGGTCTGGATTACTACACCGGCGCCATCTTCGAGGTGAAGGCGCTGGAGGGTAGCCTTGGCAGCAGCATCTGCGGCGGTGGGCGCTATGATGACCTCACCGGCATCTTCGGCCTCAAGAACATGAGCGGCGTGGGCATCAGCTTCGGTGCTGACCGCATCTATGATGTGTTGCTCGAGACCAACAAATTCCCGGCTGAACTGGGCGGCAGCACCAAGTTGCTCTTCGCCAATTTCGGCGAGGCCGAGGCGCTGCATTGTCTCAAGCTGCTGCGCCAAGTGCGCGAAGCGGGCATCGCAGCCGAACTCTATCCCGATGCCGTGAAAATGGCGAAGCAGTTCAAGTACGCGGATGACAAGGGCATTCCCTTCGTGGCGATCCTCGGCGAGAACGAGCTGAAGCAGGGCATCATCACTGTTAAAGACATGAAGAACGGCGAACAGAAGGCTGTGAAGCAGGAGGAGCTGCTGTCGGTTGTCAGTTGATCGTTTTCAGGCTGACGACCATCCCCCACGACCTCGATCCTCTTGACAACGGATAACTGAGAACCCGCCCTCGGGATCAATTCATGCTTAGGTCCCATCCCATCACCACCATCGGCCCCTGCCTATCTTCGCTTCATGCCTGTTGTGGAGAATAGGGAACAGTTGCTGCATATCCTTCAGGGGAATGCAAGCTCCATCCAAGCCTTCGGTGTGCTGAAGCTGGGCGTGTTCGGCTCTTTTGCGCGGGATGCGGCAACGCCGAATAGCGATGTGGACCTGTTCGTGGAGCTCCTGCCGGAGCGGAAAACCCTGAAGAGCCTGCTGGGCCTGTCGCGTTATCTCGAGGCCCTGCTGGGACGCAAAGTGGAACTGATCACTCCGGGATCGCTCAACCCATTCACGGGCAAGTACATCCTTGATGAAGTAACGTATGTCCCCCTCGCTGCTTGACTTCTTGCGTCATATCGCGCATGAGTGTGCGTATTTGATGCAATTGAAGGAGGGGCGTGAGCAGGTTGAGCTGTTGGCGGATCCCACATGCAGCCGGGCCATCGTCCGAAGCTTGGAAGTGATTGGTGAGGCGGTGAAAAAACTGCCACAGGAGGTCCGCTCCCAATATCCGCAGGTGGCATGGGCCGATATGGCCGGGATGCGCGACGTGCTGATCCATCACTATTTCGGCATCGACTACGACATCGTGTGGAGCGTGCTTCAGCAGGAGATCCTGAACTGCACCACGAGCTTCAACGCATCATCACCTTGGAGAGCGAATAGCAGTCCCCAACGATCATGTACCGTCGACCCGCCGGGTCGATAAAGCCCCCTTGATGAAGCCCCATCCCATCACCACCATCGGCCTGAAGCTCGACGAACTCAACGCCATCCTCACCGAGCGCCGCCCCATCGCCTTGGCGAAGGATGCGCAACAGGCCGTGAAGCGCAGCCATGCCTACCTGCGCGACCGCTTGAAGAAGAGCGACGCCCCGATCTACGGGGTCAACACGGGCTTCGGCTCCCTGGCCAATACGCGCATTCCCAAGGACCAGCTGGCACAGCTCCAACGCAACCTGGTGATGAGCCATGCCTGTGGCAGCGGCGATCCCGTGCCTGCCGACGTGGTGCGCGCCATGCTGGTGCTGAAGGTGCAGAACATGGCCTTCGGGCACAGCGCCGTGGCACCTGCCACCGTGCAGCGGTACATCGACATGTACAACAACGACGTGCTGCCCGTGGTGTACGAACGCGGATCGCTCGGTGCTTCCGGCGACCTGGCGCCGCTGGCACACCTGGCCTTACCGCTGCTGGGCCTTGGCGAAGTGACCTTGGACGGCCGGCGGATGGCAAGCGCCGCAGCCCTGAAGAAATTGGGCTGGGAGCCGTTGGAGCTGGGGCCGAAGGAAGGTCTCGCGCTGCTGAACGGTACACAGTTCATGAACGCTTATGCCGCGCTGCTTACGCTGAAGGCCACGCGCCTCGCCCAACTGGCCGATGTGATCGGCGCGCTTTCGCTGGATGCTTATGACGGCCGCATCGAGCCATTCCATCCGTCGGTGCATGCGGTGCGTCCGCATCCCGGGCAGGCGCTGGTGGCCGCGCGCATGCGCGGGCTCCTGCAGGGCAGTATGCTGATCGCGCGGAAGAAGGAGCACGTGCAGGATCCCTATTCGTTCCGCTGCATCCCGCAGGTGCATGGCGCTTCGCGCGATGCGATCGCCTATGTGCAGGGTGTGGTGGAACGCGAGCTGGAAGCCGTGACCGACAACCCCACCGTGTTCGACGATGAGGACCTGATCGTGAGCGCGGGCAACTTCCATGGGCAGCCGCTGGCGCTTGCGTTGGACTTCCTCGCCATTGCCGTGGCCGAGCTGGGCAGCATCAGCGAGCGCCGCACGTACAAGCTGATCGGCGGGCAGCGCGGGCTTCCGGCGTACCTCGTGGCCAAGCTGGGCATCAATAGCGGTTTCATGATCCCGCAGTACACCGCTGCTTCGCTCGTGAGCGCCAACAAGCAGCGCTGCATGCCGAACAGCGTGGATACCATCGACAGCAGCAACGGCCAGGAGGACCACGTGAGCATGGGTGCCGCCGCCGCGATCAAGACCTGGCAGGTGGTGCAGGACGTGGAACGCATCCTCGCCATCGAACTGTTGAACGCTGCGCAGGCGCTGGACCTGCGCCGTCCGGCGAAGTCCTCGCCGGAGTTGGAGCGGCTGCATGCCGCCTTCCGAAAGCGGGTGCCCTACGTGAAGAACGATGTGGTGATGCATGGACCGATGGAAGCCTCGTTGCGGTTCGTGCAGGAGTTCCAGGCGTGAACGAGCGAAGCGGGACGTGATCCGCCTGCGGTACGATGAAGGTCTATCTCCTTCCCGGTGTCGGCTGCGATGAGCGGCTTTTCGGGCGGCTTTCGCTGCAAGGCCTCGACGTGGAGGAACTCGCCTGGCCGGAATTCCATGTGGACAGCACGCTCCCTTCCATCGCGGCGGCATTACGCCCGCATGTGGATGAACGCACGCCGCACGTGCTCGTGGGCGTGAGCATGGGCGGAATGGTGGCGCAGGAACTGGCCCTGCTCACGCATCCGCGGAAAGTGGTGCTTATTTCCTCTTGGACCGGTCCGCAGGAGTGGCCGGTGTTCGTGCGCATGAGCGCGCGCCTGGGGCTCTACCGCATGATCCGCGGCTGGAGCATGCGCGCGGCCTGGCCGTTGAAGCAGTTGATCGACCGCCGCGATCCGGGCATCGATGCGCTGCTGTGGGACATGGCCCGCATCCAGACCGCACGGAAGATCCGCTTCGGCACGCGGGCCATCCTGCGCTGGGGCGGTTCGCGCTGGAAGGGGCCGTTGGCGCGCATCCATGGCGACAGGGACATCGTGACGCCGTTGCGGTTTCCCGTGGACCACTTGGTGAAGGGAGGCCAGCACGTGATGGTGCTCACCCGCGCGGAAGAAGTGTCCGCCCTGCTGCGGGACGCGGTCCGTTCGGCCTAATGCCCGGACTTGTCGATCTTCGCGTCCACCATGAGCGAACTGTTCACGCTGGACGCCCTGATCAGCCTGGTGACCCTGGCCACCCTGGAAGTGGTGCTGGGCATCGACAACGTCATCTTCGTCAGCATCATCCTGGGCCGCATCCCGGAAAAGCAGCGCCTGATGGCCCGCCGCATCTGGATGGTCGGCGGCATCATCATCCGCTCGGCCCTGCTGTTGAGCCTCGGCTGGCTGCTGAAGAACGGCGAGAACGAACTGTTCAAGGTGTCCGGCTACAGCTTCAACCTGCACGACGTGATCATGTTCGCCGGTGGCCTCTTCCTGATGTACAAATCGGTGAAAGAGGTGCATGAGAAGCTCGAGGGCGGGGAGGAGCATTCCGGACCGGCCACCGCCAGCAAGGCCTTCGGCGCGCTGGTGTTGCAGATCCTGCTGGTGGACATGGTGTTCTCCTTCGACAGCATCATCACCGCCATCGGGTTGGCGAAGCACGTGGAGATCATGATCATCGCGGTCATCATCGCCATGATGGTGATGTTCTTCTTCGCGCAGGGCATCAGCACCTTCATCGAGAAGCACCCGGCGTTGAAGATGCTCGCGCTGTCCTTCCTGATCATGGTGGGCTTCATGCTCTTCTTCGAGGGCCTGCATCCGGTGCATGGCAAGGAGATCCCGAAGGGCTATGTCTACTTTGCCATGGCCTTCAGTTTCGGCGTGGAGCTGCTGAACATGCGCGTGCGCAGCAAGCACGTGGTGAAGCTGAACAAATAAGGGAGGTTCCCCGCTGCCAGCCGGCGCGGATGCCGGACCTACTGGACGCCGGAGAACACGTACTGCACCAGGTTCGCGCCCATCTGGAGGGCCTTGGTGCGGACCTCCGGGCTGTCCCCATGCACGTCGGCGTCCTCCCAGCCGTCGCCGAGGTCGCATTCGTAGTCGTAGAAGCAGACGAGGCGGCCTTCCCAGATGAGGCCGAAGCCCTGGGCCGGGGTGCCATCGTGCTCATGCACCTTCGGCAGGCCCTTCGGGAAGTCGTACTTCTGGTGGTACACGCCATGCGCGAAAGGCAGTTCAAGGAATTCCAGTTCCGGGAACACCTTCTTCATCGCCGGGCGCAGGAACTTGTCGATGCCGTAGTTGTCGCTCACGTGCAGGAACCCGCCGCCGATGAGGTAGTTCCGGAGGTTCTCCGCTTCCTGCGCGCTGAAGACGATGTTGCCGTGGCCGGTAACGTCGAGCCAGGGATAGGTGAAGATGTCCGGGCTGCCCACTTCCACGGTGGCCACATCGGGGTCGATGTTCATGCCCAGTTGCGCGTTGCAGAACTTCACGAGGTTGGGCACGGCCGTCGGGTTGGCGTACCAGTCGCCACCGCCGTTGTACTTCAGCACCGCGAACCGGTAGGAGCCTTGGGCGTGTGCGGTGGGAGGCGTCCACGCCCAGGAGGCGATGCACAAGGCCAGCACGACCATCATCCGTTGCGACATGGGGGCCAAGTTACCGCTGCTGTGCCAGGCTCATCCAGGTGCAGGCCGCCAGCGCCGCCGTTTCCGTGCGCAGCCGCGCCGCACCCAACGATACCGCCGCGAAGCCGCCGTGGCGCAGGTGTTCCGCTTCCTCCGCGCTGAGGTCGCCCTCCGGGCCGATCACCATCAGCGTGTCCTGGTCCGGCGCATACGCGCTCATCAGTGGAGCGTGCGTGCCCTCGCACCAGCCGAACATCCGCTGCTCCGGCAGCGGTGCGGCCAGCAGTTCCTTCAACGTCGTGGGCTGATCGATCGTGGGGAGCCAGGTGCGCTGGCTCTGTTTCATCGCGCTGATGGCCACGCGTTCCAGCCGGTCGGTGCGCAGCTTGGCGCGTTCGGTGCGGGCCGTGAGTAGGGGCGTGATCCGGTCGATGCCGATTTCCACGGCCTTCTCCACGAACCACTCGTACCGATCGGCCTGCTTCGTGGGGGCCACGGCCAGGTGGATGAGGGCCTTGCGCTCGAGTGGGTGCGTGTGGCGTTCCACGATCGTGGCCACCACCTCATGCCGCCCCACCGACAGCAAGGTGGCCTCCGCGCGGGTGCCGCGCCCGTCCAGCAGGCCCACGCGGGCGCCCACGCCCAGCCGCAGCACATGCACCGCATGGTGCGCTTCCTCTTCGGGGAGCGCCACCGTGGGGCCGGAGAGGTCAGGGATGTGGAAGAGGTGCATGGTCGGTAGGCTTCCGATCAAGGCGGGCCAGCAGGTAGAGGCCCAGCGCAAAGGTGGGCAGGTAGAGCAACGCGGCCATGGCCGGCGAAAGGCCCAGCATCACCGGCCATTGATCGGTGGTCCAGGACCCGTTCCGCAAGGCGGGCCAGATCACTTCGATGAGCGGATGATGCGCCTCGGTGGGAAGAGAGTACCATACCGTGTCCTTGGCGGCGAACGCCATGGCCAGGCCCACCACGGAAACGACGAGGAGCGGCCATCGATAGCTGCGGCGGTCCAACACGGCGCGCAGGCCGAACAGCATCAGCAGGGTGGCGACCGCGGTAAGGTGGCGCGGACCGTAGGCCCATCCGCCCCACCACATCCCGTAGCCGCTGATCACCAGGAAGCAGAGCAGGACGGGCACCAGCGCGGCACGCGGCATGGCGGTCCGCCCATTCGATCCCGCCCGCGCCAACGCAGGCAGCGCTACCAATAGGGCAGGCATGAAGAAGAGCAGGCCGCGATAGTCGCTGATGGTGAGGCCGACGAAGGCGTCCCAGCTGGGCAACCCCATGCCGTATCCGCGAGCCATGAAGGTGTAATGGGCCTCGTGGGTGTAGGCCATGGTAAAGGGGTTGCCGGTGATGACTTTGTTCATCGTCATCAGCACCAGCACGGCCGGCCCACCCCCGGCAACGAACCAAGCGATCGCCTTTCGGTCCACCTTCTTCTGCACCACGAGCCAGCCGATCTCCAGGGCCCACCAGATCGGGAACACCGCCAGCGGGTATTCGCACAGCACTGCGGCCCCGCTCCACAGACCGCACAGCCACCATTGCTTCCGCTCGAAGGCCAGCCATGCGGCCAGCACGAACAATGCGCCGAGCAGGTGGGCGTTGAAGCTGCCGCTGTACACGAAGAGGAAGGATCCGGCGAAGGGGAGGAGGGCGGCCCAGCCCGTGGGCAGGCCGATGGAGGAAGTGCGCGCCCGCAGGTCGCGATACATCAGCACGATGATCAGGGCCAGGGCCAGGCTGCCACAGAGGAATCCGCCGAGCCGCAGCAGGGCAGGGCCCAATGACCCCTGGTCCGTATGCCCGGCCAGTCCCATGGCATCCATCATCATGTGGAAGGGCCAGACCAGCAACACGGGCAGTGGGGCCTTGTCGCTGTAATAACGGCCATCCACTATCGCCTTGTCGTTGGTCACTTCATGCACCGGGGTGATCTCCAACGTGCCCCGGTCCACCAGCGAGGCCACGGCTGCGGCACGGCTCATGGTGTTGTCGTTCGGGCCCGTGTCCAGGTGCCAGCTACAGAGGAACAGGATGATCGCGAAGACCAGGCAGGTGCGGATCCGGTCGGTCATGTTGGTGGTCGCTGGCCCTTATCGCTTCTGGAAGTCCAGCTTCCAGAAGTGGAAGTCCGGGCTGTGGAGGTCCACTTTGAAGCCCGTGACCTCGTGGTCCGTATTGAAACTGAACGTGATGTAGCCCTCTTCGAGGAACGGATCGGCATGCTTCCACACGAAGGTGTCGTAGTGCCAATGGTCCAGCGGTCCGGTAAAGAGCGCCTTCGCGTCGGGAAAGCTCAGGGTGAGCTGTCCATCCTTCAGCGCGATGGTGGCGTCCCCGTATACCTTGTCGGTATACGTACCGGTATAGCTCGCCAGCGGCGCCGAGGGCGTGGTGTTCGGCACGCGTGCTGCCTTGCGCCGGTCCCGGCGTTGGGCATCGCGCGCGTCACGCGCCCGCATGCGGGCCAGGAGGTCCTTCGCGGGGTCGGTCCGGTCGTTGTGGCCGAGGTAGAGGTCAAGCACTTTGTCCGTGATGGCGAAGACGCTGTAGGTCTCGCCGTTGCCGAGGGCGATTACCGCGAGGTCCTGTTCCGGCACCACGGCGTGGTTGAGGATGAAACCGGGCAGGCCGCCGCTGTGGCTGAGCACTTTCGCACCGGCGCGGTCCTCCACGCCCCAGCCCATGGCGTACGCATCGAAGTGCTTGCCTTGTGCCGCCTCCCCGGGGTCCACTTCGAAGTTGATGTTTGGGGAGGTGAGCGTGGTCCACGTGGCGGGTTGCAGGAACGCGCGGCCGTTGGCCTGGCCTTCCGCGGCCCACATGGCGTCCCATTTGGCCAGGTCGTTCACGCAGCTGTTGATGCCGGTGGCGCCATCGGCGCCGCGCAGTGGCTGATAGGGCATGCTGTGCCCCCGCATATGCGGCAGCGCGACGTTGCCCATGTGCGCGAGCGCGGCCGTTTCCACGGTGGTCCGCGTCATGCCGAGCGGCTGCAGGATGCGTTCGGTGATGAAGCCGTCCCAATCCTTCCCGCTCACGCGCTCGATCACCTGTGCGGCGCAGATGAACATCAGGTTGCTGTACCCGAAGCGCTCGCGGAACCCGTAGGTGAACGGCTCCTTGCCGTGGCGCCTCAGGATCTCCTGCGGGGACAGGCCGGTACCGTACCAGAGCAGGTCACCGTCGAAGGTGATCCAGCCGGAACGGTGGGAGAGGAGGTCCCGGATGGTAATGTGCGCGGTGCGATCGGGATCGGTGGTGTTGAACTCGGGGAGGTAGGCATGCACCGGCGTGTCCCAATCGAGCTTCCCTTCATCCACTAACAACCCGATGGCGCATGCGGTGAAGGCCTTGCTCAGTGAAGCACAGGCGAAGATGGTGTTGGCGTCCACCGCATCGGGCTTGGCAACGTCCAGTTTGCCGTAGCCTTTGCTCCACACGAGCGCGCCGTTCTGCACGATGCCCACGGCCAAGCCGGGTTGTTGGAAGTCCGATACCGCCTTGGCGATGTAGGCATCGAGCTTCTTGAGGTCGGGCGCGTTCTTCGCGGTGGCCTTCTTCTGGGCGGTGGCAATGGAGGCGCACAGCAACGCGCCGAGCACGAAAAGGGAGCGGGTCGACATGGGACGAAGGTCGTGTTCTCGTTCGTTCGCCCGTGGGACCGCTCTAATCCATCCTCCGCATCCCCGTTCTCTCCTCTTTCACCTTCAGCGCGCCCTTCACGTTGGTGGTGTCGCTCAGGCCACCCAGCACTTCGATATTCACGCCGTCGCTCAGACCGGTCTTGACGTACGTCCGCTTCCACGTCCTGCCGTCCTTCACGTCCACGAAAGCGCTGTCGCCCTTGGGGTTGAAGCTGATCACGCTCTCGGGGAGCGCGGGCACGCTGTCGCGGCGGTCGAGCACGATGTCCGCATTGGCGCTGTAGCCGGATCGCAGTTCCTGGCCGGGTGAAAGCTTCACGGCGGCGCGGATCTCGAACTGGATGGCCCCGCTCTCCTCCACGCCTTTCGGGGCGATGTATTCGAGGTTGGCGTTCCACTTCGCGTTGTCGATGGCACCTACGGTGAGCACCACGGGCATGCCCAGCTCCACCTTGCCCACCTCGCTCTCATCCACCTTGCCTTTGAAGATCAGGTCCTTCATGTCGGCCACCGTGGCGATGGTGGTGCCCTCGTTGAAGTTGTTGCGCTCGATGACGCTGGTGCCCACCTTCACCGGCACGTCGAGCACCATGCCGTCGATGGTGCTGCGCACGATGGTGTTGGTGGCGTTTCCGCTGCTCCGGCTGATGCCGTCGCGCACCAGTTGCAGCGCGTCCTGCGCGGCATCGAGCTCCTGCTTGGCGTTGCGCAGCCCGATGTCGTACCCCTGCATCTCACTGGCGGAGATCACGCCCTTGTCGGCGAGCGGCTTGTTGCGGTCGTAGGTCTGCTGGGCGTTGCTTACGCCGATCCCCGCGCTGCGCACGCGGCTTTCGGCCTGGCTCAGCGAGAGCATGTCCGGCACGATCTGGATGGTGGCGAGCTTGTCGCCCTTCTTCACGTTCTGTCCGGCCTCCACGAAGAGCTCGCGGATGATGCCGCTCACCACGGGCTTCACCGCGATCTCCTGCCGCGGCTCGATGCTGCCGTTGGCCACCGTCTTCTTCACGATGGTGGTCTTCTTCAGCTTCTCGAGGTTGTAGGTCTCGGGCTCCTTCACCCCCTTCTTGTAGAGGAAGTAGAGCGTCCAGATGAAGAGGACGCCCAGCAGGCCGAGCAGAAGGAACTTGAGGAAGCGTTTCATGTCGTTCGTGCGTTGTCGTTCGTATCGTTCACTCCGCCCGGAGGGCGTCCACGGGTTTGATGCTGAGGGCGCGGCGGGCGGGGATGAGCCCGGCGATGAGGCCGCTGGCGATGAGCACGCCCAAGGCGATGAGCGCGGTGGATAGGTCCACCTCTGGCCGCTGGAAGAAGCCGCCCTGTGGAGCGGCCATCTCGACCAGTTGCAGCAACCCTACGCCCGCGAGCAGGCCACAGTAACCGGCGATAAAGGTGAGGGTGAGCGCTTCGAGCACGATCTGCCCGGTGATGTTCGCCGGTGCTGCGCCCAGGCTTCGGCGGATGCCGATCTCCTTCGTCCGCTCCTTCACGATCACCAGCATGATGTTGCTGATGCCGATCACGCCCGCGATGAGGGTGAGCGTGCCCACGAACCAGCTCAATCCCGCGATGGCCACGAAGAGCATGTTCATCTGCTGGTAGAACTGCTGCATGTTCCATCCGCCGAAGGCCAGCGGGTCCTTGGAATCCACCTTGTGGCGCCGCGCCATCAGCAGCTTCACCTTGTCCTGGATGTCCGACACCTGCACACCTTCCTTTGCACTGATGCTGAACCAATGCACGATGTTCATGCTGTTGAACGCCTTCTGGAACGTGCTGAAGGGGATGAAGATGGTGCTCTTCTGGCCTTCGTCGTGGTCCGCCGAGGCCCTGGGGCTGTGTACGCCGACCACTTGGAAGTAAACGCCTTGGATGCGGATGTATTCGCCGAGCGGTTCCTTGCTGCCGAAGAGCATGTCCGCCACCTGCGGGCCGATGACGCAGACCTTGCGCTCGTCGGCGATGTCCTTGTTGTTGAGGAAGCGGCCTTTGGTGATGGTCATCCCCTGGAAGAAGATCACGTCCGGCAGGTCGCCGTTCACGTTGAAGCCGCCGCTCTTGGTGCCGTAGGTCACGTTGTTGGCGCCGCGCCAGCCGCCCAGTTGCAGGCGGGGGGCCACCTTGTCCACGCCTGGCACGGATCGGATCACGTCGATGTCACCGTTGTTGAAGTTGAAATGGCGCCCGCGCTTCATGCCCTCGAAGGGGAGCGAGGTGGTCTGCGTCCACATGAAGCAGCTGTTGGAGGCCCAGCCGTCGAAACCGGCGAGCACGCCGTTGCTCAAGCCCCGCCCCATGCCCAGCATCACCATCAGCATGAAGATGCCCCATGCTACGCCGAACATGGTAAGGAAGCTGCGGAGCTTGTTGCGGCTCAGCGTCATCCAGATCTCGCTCCAGCGGTCGCGATCGAACATGGCGTTATTCCTCGCGGAGCGCTTCGATGGGACGGATCGCGGCGGCCCGCCGCGCAGGGATGAGCCCGGCCAGGCCGCCGGCGATGACCAGCGCCACCGTGGCCCAGATGGCCACACCGAGGTCCACCGTGGGGTTGCGGAACATTTCGGATTCCGGGGATCACCTTGGCGAGCGATTCCATCAGCCCCACGCCGCATACCAGCCCGATGTAGCCGGCCATGCCGGTGACGAAGAGCGCCTCCATCATGATCTGCCCCACCACGTTGCCGGGCGTGGCGCCCAGGGCTTTGCGGATGCCGATCTCGCGTGTGCGCTCCTTCACCACGATGAGCATGATGTTGCTGACCCCCACGATGCCCGCCACGATGGTGCCGATGCCAATGACCCATAGGAACGCATTGATGCCGCCGAAGACCTTGCCGAACATGTCCGCGTTCTCCACGTTGTTGTTGCGCCATACCGCGCGATCGTCCGTGGGGTCGAAACGGTGACGCGCTGCAAGGGCTGCGATGGCGCGCTGTTCGGCCTGCTTGGCACCGTCGAGCGAAGCATCGGCGAAGCTGAAGGTGATCTTGTCCACTTGCTGCTCCGCGTCGAACACGCGTTGGGCCACGCTGAGGGGGATGAACACCTGGCTGCTCTGGTTCTGGCCACGGCCACCGCTCTCCCATTTGTAGAGGCCCACGACCTGGAAGGGGATGCCGTTCACCTGCACCCATTGGTCCATCGGATCCTCGCCTTTGAACAGCGCGTCGCGGCAATCCTCAGCGATCACGATCACCTTGCGCGTCTGTTCCTCGTCCACCTCATTGATGAAGCGGCCCTTGAGCATGATCTGTTTCTCCAGGTGCTTGCTCTCGGGGATCACCCCGTTGATGCTGAAGCTGCCGTAGTTCTTGCCACGGTTCAGCTGGCTGTTCCCTCGCCACACGCGATACTCGCCCGCCACGTGCTCCACGCCGGGTACTACGTTGCGCAGCAGCTCCACGTCGCGTACGTCCAGCTGGATCTTGCGGTCCGCCGGAAGGCCCTGCCAGGATTTGCTCGTTTGTCCGCCCCAGAACATGATGGTGTTCTGTGCGGTGTTCTCGAAGTTGTGGGCGAAGCCATTGCTAAGGCCCCGGCCCGCGCCCAGCAGGATCATCAGCATGAAGATGCCCCAGAACACGCTGAAGCCGGTGAGCACCGTCCGCAACTTGTTCTTGCTGATGGTGTCGAAGATCTCCGCCCACTTCTCCCTATCGAACATGGGGAGTGGCTCCAGTTGGTAGCAGGCCGTTGGCAGGAGGCAGTTGGCACTGGCAAGCACGGAGTACACGGCCCGCTGCCAACTGCCTCCTGCCAACTATGAACTTCCCCTCATACATGGTCCACACGCGCCAGGGGGTCGTTCCCGTAGCTCTCGATCAGCCCGTCGCGCAGGCGGATGGTGCGTTGCGTCATCGCGGCGATGTCGTGCTCGTGCGTCACGATCACCACGGTCATGCCCAGTTCCTGGTTCACCCGGATGAGCAGGTCCATCACCTCTTGGCTGGTCTTCGTGTCCAGTGCGCCGGTGGGTTCGTCCGCGAGGATCGATCTTCGGTTTGCTGATGAGCGCCCGGGCGATGGCCACCCGCTGCTTTTGGCCGCCGCTCATCTCGTTGGGCATGTGGTGCGCCCATTCGCGCAGCCCCACCTGCCCCAGCATCTCTAAGGCCTGCTCGTTGCGCTCCCTGCGCGGTACGCCCTGGTAATAGAGCGGCAATGCCACATTCTCCAAGGCGTTCTTAAAGCCGATCAGGTTGAAGCTCTGGAACACGAAGCCGATGTATTTGCTCCGCAGCCGTGCGTTCTCGGCTTCGCTTTGGCCCTTGATGATATTGCCGTCCAGCCGGTATTCGCCGCTGTCATAGGTGTCCAGGATGCCGATGATGTTCAGCAGGGTGCTCTTGCCGGAGCCCGAGGACCCCATGATGCTCACCAGCTCGCCCTTGGCGATATCCAGATCGATGCCCTTGAGCACTTGCAGCACATTGGCCCCCGTCCGGTAGGCCTTCCGGATATTCCTCAGCTCCAGCATCGCACCGAAAGTACCGGGAGCACGGGGATGAACGGTCCCCGATCCATGAACGGTCCGGGCTTTGGAGGAACGGGCATCATCTTACGGCGCGAATGGTCGTGTGTGGATCCTTCTCACAATGCCTTGGGCTGTTGGAGGTAACGGGCATTTCCAATTGCGTCGGAGTATTGAATGGGGGCAACGCGTGTATTTTGTCCGCTCCCGATCGCCATGGATCCCGTCAACACCTTGTTCGATACCGCGCCGGTGCGGCCGGGGAACGCGAGCATCCATGAGCTGCTCGAACGCCACTTCGGCTACAAGGCCTTCCGGCCGATGCAGCAGGAGGTCATCGAGCACGTGCTGGCCGGGAACGATGCCGTGGTGCTGATGCCCACCGGCGGTGGCAAGAGCCTCTGCTACCAGGTGCCGGCGCTTGCATTGGACGGCCTTACGGTGGTGGTGTCGCCGCTGATCGCGCTGATGAAGGACCAGGTGCAGGCGCTCAACGGCAACGGCATCCCTGCGGCCTTCCTCAACAGCTCGCTCACGTTCCGCGAGGAACGGTCCATCGACGGGCAGTTGCAGGCAGGCCTGCTGAAGCTGCTCTATGTAAGCCCGGAGAAGCTCTTCAGCGCGAACTTCCTCGATCTGCTCGGTGGCTACGGGGTGAAGCTCTTCGCCATCGATGAGGCGCACTGCATCAGCAGTTGGGGGCATCACTTCCGTCCGGAGTACAAGCTGCTCGGCACGCTGAAGGAGCACTTCCCGGCCGTGCCGGTGATCGCCCTCACCGCCACGGCCGATCGTGCCGTGCGGGCCGACATCGCCGAGAACCTGAAGCTGCGCGCGCCGCGCTTCTTCATCAACAGCTTCGACCGGCCCAACCTCTCGCTGGCCGTGCTGCCCGGCCAGGACCGCGCCAACGCCATCCTGCGCATCGTGGCCCGGCATGCGGGCGCCTGCGGCATCATCTACTGCAACAGCAAGGCAGGGGCGGAGAAGCTCGCGGCGAAGCTGCGGACGGCCGGCGTGAAGGCCGGCCACTACCATGCGGGCCGCAGTGCCGAGGAACGCAACGCCGTGCAGGACGATTTCATCCAAGGCAGGCTGCACGTGATCTGCGCCACCATCGCCTTCGGCATGGGCATCGACAAGGCGGACGTGCGCTTCGTGATCCACTACAACCTGCCCGGCACGCTCGAAGGCTATTACCAGGAGATCGGCCGCGCGGGACGCGATGGCGCGCCCGCCGAGACCATCCTGTTCTACAGCTACGCCGACGTGCAGGGCCAGATGTACCACATCGACAAGGTGGAGGACCCGCAGTACCGGGCCATCCTCACCGCCAAGCTCGACCGCATGAAGGAGTATGCGGAAGCGCAGGTGTGCCGGCGCAGCATCCTGCTGAGCTACTTCAGCGAGGCACCGGGCGAGCCCTGCGGCAACTGCGACGTATGCAAGGACCCGCCGAAGTACTTCGACGGTACGCGCGTGGCGCAGAAGGCCCTGAGCGCCGTGGTGCGCTGCCGCGAACAGCTGGGCGTAAGCGTGCTGATCGACGTGCTGAAGGGAACGCACAGCCCCGAGGTGGTGGAGAAAGGCTGGTCCCAGGTGAAGACCTTCGGTGCAGGCGGCGATACGAGCGCTTTCGCGTGGATGCTGTTCATCCAGCAGTTCCTGCAACATGGCCTGCTCGAAGTGGACTATCGCGATCACTACCACCTGCGGATCGACCGGGCCCGGGAAGGCCGTGCTGTTGGGCGAACGCGAGGTGCGGCTGGTGACGCCGGAAACGGTGAAGGAGCGCCAGGAGCGTTCACGCAAGGTGAAGCATGCCGCCGTGGCGGCGTCGCCCGCGAGCCCGGACCTGCTCGCGCGCTTGAAGGAACTGCGCCGCGCCATCACTGCGGAGATCGGCAAACCGGCCTTCGTGGTGTTCAGCGATGCGTCGCTGATCGACATGGCCGGGAAGAAGCCGGTGAACATCCACGAGTTCCGCCTGGTGAACGGAGTCGGCGACCACAAGGCGCGTCTGTACAGCGAGCGTTTCCTGCACGTGGTGCGGGCGTTCATCGCTGAGCACGGGCTAGGTGGGTGAAGAGGGACCCCTCGCTGCCACCGGATGCCCGGTCCGGCCGGGATGCCTGATGATGGCCGTCAGCCGCGGAAGGCGAGCAGCACGCGCGTGCCGCTGCCATCGGGCAGGTCGCTGATGGTGCAGGTGCCCCACCGTTCGAACCGCCGGCGTGCCTCCTGCAATTCCTTCACGGCATTGTCCGCCGCATCCGCTTCCGCAGCTTGGGCCGCCCACGCCGGGCCATTGGCGCTGATGACGCACTCGGTGCCCGGGGCGCCCGGCTGGAAATGCACGATGAGCAGCCGATCACCGCTGGCACGGCTGGCACCCAGGCGCATGGCCGCTTGCACGAAGGGCAGCACGGAGAGCGAAGGAATCCGTGTGTTCGCATCGGTCAGCGCACGGTCGGCCGTTACTTCGAAATGCGTGTCCTCCCAGCGCATGGCCTCCACTTTCAGGTAGTGCCGCACGAGCGTCAGTTCGTCGGCCACGGTGCTTTGTGCGGGGCGGTCGAGCATGGTGCGGCCCAGCTTGCCCATGGCTTGCGCCCAGGCGAGCGCATCCACCTGGCGGCCTTCGCGGATCATGCGCGTGAGGCGTTCGAGGTCGTCCGTGAACTCCTCGGCGCTGAAGATGCCGGCGGAGATGCGGTTGCCTGCCGTTACGGGAGCCGCGCTGGCCGTGGGCGCAAGGAGGGGAGCAGGAGCGGTTGAAGGAGGATCGGGCGTTCCGGCATTGGCCTTCGCAGGAGGAGCTTGCACGGTAACGATGCGTGCAGGCTTTTTCTTCCTGAAGAGGAAAAGCAGGAGGAACAGGAGCGCCAGGATACTCGCTCCGATGGCCGCATACAGCAGCCATTGGGCACGGCGGTCAGCGTGGCGCTGGTCCATGAGGGCTTGTTTGCGCACGGTGCTCAGGCTGTCCTCCGTGGCGGCCATGCGATCGCGGAACCGGCCACCCAGTGAATCCAGGGCCTGCTGCATGCGCTGTTCCCCCAGTCGATCATGCACGGCCATGATCCGTGAGCGGACCGCGTAGGCCGAATCGTACCGGTGCAGGCCCACGAAACCGGCCTCGCGTCCGGCAAGTACCCGCATCAGGCGCTGATCGGTGGCGGCATCTTCCGGCAGGCGCAGCAATGCGGCCTGGAACGCCTGAAGCCCCGCCCCGTAATGGCCCTGTGCGAGCTCCCAGTCCCCCAGCGCCTGGAAAAAGGCCCAGGCTGTATCGCCAGGCAGGCTGTCCGCGCGTGCGGACCAATAGGGAAGGGCCTTGCGCAGAGCGATGCAGGTGCTGTCGATGTCCAGGCCGTGGCGGGTGGCGCACCCACAGGCCGTGAGCGCCCGCGTGACCGTGCGGAAGCTGTCGGCGGCCGTGCTGTCCTTCGCGAGCGTCAGCAGCACGGTGCGCGCCGTATCGGGGCACGCCTCACCCTGTGCGCTCGTTCCCTTCGCCAGTGCGCAGGCCAGTCCCAGCGCCGCCCATCGGATCCACCTGTGCATACGGTCTAAATGTAAGCCTGCCCGGAAATGAAAAAGCCCTGTTGGAGCAGGGCTTTTCGCGGACCGGACGGGACTCGAACCCGCGACCTCCGCCGTGACAGGGCGGCATTCTAACCAGCTGAACTACCGGTCCGTTCACCCCTTCCGAAAGCGTGCTTTCCGTTGGAGCGGCTGCAAATGTAGAAGGCCGAATCGAATGTGCAACACTTCGCTACGAAGTGGGCATGGCCTTAATACAAGCGGCTGCGCTTCAGCAGGAACTCGAGCAGCACGGGCTCGAAGCCTGCATTGATGTCCGCCTCCACCAGGTCGATGCGGTACTGACCGCACTTCAGCTTCAATTCGTGCCAACGCTGGGCCACGGCCGCGCGGTAGGCCTCGCGCACTTCCGCCGGGTTGGCCTTCACCTCGGCGCCCGTTTCCTTGTCCACGAAGGTGTAGGGCCGGTCCTCCAGCTGGAGGTCAAGCTCCTTCTTCTTGTCGGTGACGTGGAAGAGGATGATATCGTGCTTGTTGTAGCGCAGGTGTTGCAGTGCGTCGAAGACGTCGGCCTGGCGCGTGCTGTTGTCGAGCATGTCGCTCAGCACCACCACCAGGCTGCGGCGCGGTGCGCGCCGGGCGATGTCGTGCAGGGCCTCCACCACGGAGGTGCGCTGGCCGTTCGCGGGGGCGTTCGCGGCGAGCAGTTCCTCCAGCTGCGTCATCACGTGCTTCAGGTGTACGGCGTTGCTCCGTGCCTGTTCGGCCACCTTCACCTTGTCCGTGAACACGGTAAGGCCCACGGCATCGCGCTGCTTGCGCATGAGCTGCGTGAGCGCGGCCGCTGCGTACACCGCGAAGCGGATCTTGTTCAGCGCCTCGGCATCGCGCGCATCGGCCTCCGGGAAGTACATGCTGCTGCTGGCGTCCACCACGAGCTGGCAGCGGAGGTTGGTCTCCTCCTCATAGCGTTTCACGAACACCTTGTCCGTGCGGGCGTAGAGCTTCCAATCGATGTGGCGCGTGCTTTCACCCGGGTTGTAGGCACGGTGTTCCGCGAACTCCACGCTGAAGCCGTGGAACGGGCTCTTGTGCAGACCGGCCAGGAAGCCTTCCACCACCTGGCGTGCCTTGAACTCGAGCTGGCTCAGGGCCTGGATGTGGCGGTTGTCGATGGGCATGCTTGGTCGCCGTGGTACGGTGAAGTGCAATCAGGCAAAGATCGGAGCGGACGGGTGAAGATGGCAGGAATGGCAAGAAAGTGGAAAGCCCGGATCCGGTCCGGGCTTTCCATGGATGCGGTGGCTGCTCAGGCGAGCTGTCCCTGTAGCTTGGTGGCCAGTTGGGCCTTCGGTACGGCGCCCACGCTGCGGTCCACCACCTCGCCGTTCTTGAAGAACAGGATGGTGGGGATGCTGCGGATGCCGAACTTCATGCTGATGCCCGGGTTGTTGTCCACGTTCACCTTGCCGACGACGGCCTGGCCATCGTAGTCCTTCGCGAGCTCCTCCACCACGGGGCCGACCATGCGGCAGGGGCCGCACCATTCCGCCCAGAAGTCCACCATCACGGGTTTGTCGCTTTTCAGGACGACCTCTTCAAAGTTGCTGTCTGTGATCTCGAGTGCCATGTTTCGTTGGTCGCGCCGGGGCGCTTTGTGGGTTGCTTGATCTTCCGGTCCCGTTGGAGAGGTCCAACGCTCTTGCTTTACAAATTTCCGACGCGGTCCCGGTCCTGCGATCCCCGTGCCGGAACGTTTTCCACATGACACTTGGTCAGCTAGTGGAAGGTATTCCGCCCCGGCAGCCTTTTGCCAGAAGGGCAAATGGCTGGCCTACTGATGGTTGCGTGGATGCACTGAACCCGCCTCCATCGGAGCCCCGTGCGGCGATCGTGGATCATTTCGGCAGGTGCCGAACGCTCTTCAATGGGCTACGACCAGGCGCATCGTACGCTCCGTGCTTTCGCTGTTCACCCGCACGAAGTAGACGCCGGCGGCCCAGCCGGTGGTGCGGACGGTCAGGGTGTTGCTGGAACGGTCCGCGGCTATACGCGTCGGCGCCGCCACCACGTTCCCGAGCGCATCCAGCACGCTGATCCAGAGCGGATCCCCAGGCGTTGGAACGGTGATCGACGCACGATCGTCCGCAGGGTTCGGTTGGATCCCCAGGAGCGCGAGCGGTGCGAGTTCGGCCGCCCCGGTGCAGGCGGCGATGAGGACGCTGTCCGTGGTGAAGCAGCCGTTCGCGTCGGTGACCGTGAGCCAGTAGAGGCCCGGTTGCGCGTCGGTGAGCGTGCTGCCGGTACTGCCATCGGACCAAACGATGTGGCCGCCGGGTGCTGAGGGGGCCTGCAACGTCACCGGGGTGAACGGGCAGAGGTAGCGGTCGGGGCCGAGGTCCACCACCGGACCTGCACCGGGCGAAAGCACGATCGTGTCGGAAACGGCCTGGTTGCAGCCGCTCAGGGTCACCCAGTAGGTGCCGGGGCCATAGGCCGTGTAGGTGGAAGCCGTCGAGTTGTCCTGCCACGTGTATTGCAGGGTGGTCGGGGCAGCGTTGCCCAATACGCGCACCTGCCCGGCACACAGCGTGGTATCCGGCCCCAGGTCCACTTGCAAGGAATCTAGGAAGCGTATGCCGATGGTGTCGGTGGACGTACAGCCCAGCTCGTCCGTTACCCGGAGCCATGCGGGGCCGTAGGTGGAGTACCACCGCGCGTCCTGGGTGGTGGCGTTGGTGCACCAGAGGTAGCTCGCGTAGCCGCTGGGGCCGTGCAAGGTCACGTAGCTTTCGCCGCAGGTGACCAGGTCATCGCCCAGGTCCAGGTGGATGTGGGAGGGGAAGGTGCTCACGGTGATCGTGTCCGCAGCGGTGCATCCCCCCACGCTGGTCACGGTCACGCTGTACGTCCCCGGCCCCTGCACGTCGAAATAGCGCGTGGTGTCCCCGTTCTGCCAGCGGTAGCTGAGGATGTTGCTGCCACCATCCAGCAGCAGATGGCCGGTGGAGCAGATCGCGGTGTCGTTGCCCAATCGTACGGACGGTGCTCCGGCATGGATGATCAGGGTGTCGGCGAAATAGCCTTCGCACGAGTATGAGGAGGCGATCAGCGTATCCGTACCGGCCGTGTGGAAGTCCACGCTTATGCTACTGCTGTCATCGATCAGCGTGTTGGGGCCATGGTGTGCCACGGTGTAGCCACCGGACGCGCAGGTGAGCGCATACGGCACCACCCCTGCGTTCGCGCACACGCTGGTGGGGCCGGTGATCAAGGACGTGTTCAGTCCCGCGGCAGGCGGAACGAAGTTGGACAGCCCGAACCCATAGCATGCATGATGCAGGGGCACGGCTTGATCGACGTAGTTGCAGGCTATGCCCGCTGCATTGGATCGCGGATCTCCCCGAGCGCATAGGCCTGTCCGAGGATCGCATAGATGCGGCCGTTCGGCGCCAGTTGCAGCGATCCCAGCGACCATGTGCAGCTGCTCGTGCCGATGCGCGTGCGCGAATTGCGGATGATCTCCGGGATGCCGGAGGTGAGGTCGAACTGGTAGATGTGGTTGCTCACGCCCCAGGCATCATCGCCGTTGGATACGTAGAGCTTGGACCCGTCCGGCGAGAACTCCACGCCGTATTGCGCATACTCCGGAAGCCAGCCCAGGGAGATGCTGTTGGAGACCCTGCCCGTGCTGTTGTCCAGATCCATCAGCTCCACCGTGCCCGGCCCGCCGCGGAACGCACCGGCCAGCTTGTTGCCTTTCGGCGACGCTTTCATGCAGCCCAGCTCCGGGCCTTGGGTGAAGCCGCCGTGCGAGATCACCGGCGTGGTGTTCACGCCCGCGGCCGTGACGTTGAAGCTGTAGAAGGCGTCCTCCTCGCGCGCCAGGCCGATCACCCACACGTCCTCGCCATTGCAGCTCCGCACGGCCGTGAGCTTTTCCGAGGAGGGATGCATCAGTGGAACGGCGAGCTGCACCACGCCACCGGCGCCGTTGTTCAGGCCCATGTCCACCTCCGTGTAGCTGAGGTTGCCGCCGTTGCCCAGCCCCCAATCGTCGGTGGTGAAGATGTAGAAGATGCTACTGCTGCCGGGCTTGGGCAAGATCAAGGCCGCCTGCGAAGATGAACCGCCGCCCCCAAGGCCGCCCGAGATGATCTCGTGCCGGGCATTGTACACGGCTTGTCCATCGGTGTAGAGAAGCAGCTTCCCGAACCGGTCCGAGATGCTCGCAAGGCCTTCGATCCCGTTCATCAGGACATTGCTGCCGGTGTCCTGCGAGACCGGCCCGCCGCTGTTGAACGACACGATGTCGTGGCCGCCCACGACCCACGTATTGTTCTCGCCGGTCGTGCAATCGCCCACGGGGATGAAGGTCTGCGCGGATGTATCGCGGCATGCGCTACCGGCCACGATCAATTGCACATGGTGCGCTCCGCCCGTGGCGAACGTGGACGTCAGCGTGCTGTTCTGTCCGGCGAGGAGACCATCCACCCACCATTGGTAGGCCAGTATGCCTGTGGAGGCCGACGTGAAGGTGACGGCTTCCCCAGGCTGCGGTCCGGGCGGGGATATGGAGAACGAGGCCTGCGCATTGCAGGGCACCACGATGCGGCTCTCGCGTTCCACGAAGCAACCGGTGTTCGTGTTGTACAGCCGCAGGCGGATGGTGTGCGGCCCCGCCGTGGTGAACGTCCATTCGAGGTTTTGGCCGGTGGATGCGGGCACATCGTCCACGTACCAGGCGAAGGAGTGCGCCGGTACCGCGATGCTCGTGTTCGTGAAGGTGGTCTGCCCGCCGACCATGATGTCCGGGCGCACACTGAAGCTGGCCCGCAAGAACCCGCCTTCACAACTGCTTTGGCATCCGGTGGATGTGAGCAGGCTGCCGCGCACGCCGGTCAGTGCCGCGTTCATGCGATCGGCCTGCCTTTGGGTGAACAGGTGCTGGCAGGCTTGTAGGCCATAGTCCATGTAATCTTCGAAGAGGTCCGGCACATCGCCCCGCCCGCCCAGCGCGATGGCGCGGAACGGATTGTTGGCCGAGGCGTCGTCGGCGTCGGTGGAGCACGAGTTCACCGTGGCTCCGCAGCCCACCGGCGCAGTGGAGGCATCCGGTGGTGTGTCGCACACGCGGTCACCGTCCAGCAGGCAATTGGTGTTGGTGCAGCCGCCCTCGAAGGTGTGGTACAGGCCCAGGTAATGCCCCACTTCGTGGATGTGCACCTTTGAATTGTCCGGCGTGCTGCCGAACCACCGCGCTTCGTTCACGATGCCATCGGTGTAGCCGCCATGCGACGCCGGCATGGTCGCATAGCCTGCAACGCCGGCGCCCATGCTCTCTGAAGTGATCTCGCGGACGAGGTAGATGTTCAGGTACTGGTAGGTGAACGGCATCCAGCCCGGGAGCTGCTTCAGTGCCATATCCTGGGTCTCCGGCGTTACGTTGGTCAGCGGTGATTCGACCCGGTCGATGCCGCTCGTGAACTGGCCGCTGAAGTCCTGTTGCGCCAGGCAGAAATGGATGCCCGTGACCACACCGTCCGGGGTCGCATACGGGCCTTCGTTGTTGAACGCGTCGTTCAGGTCCTGGATTCCTTGGACCACTTGCGTGTCGGAAATGTTCTCCGATCCGTTCTGGTGGATGATGTGTACCATCACGGGGATCGTGAGCTCGGCGCGCGCCCCACCCGAGCTAGATCGGCGCCGCAGTTCCTGCAGGATGTTCGCGTCCATCCGCATTTCCCCGTTCACCGATGCGGGGTCCACTGGACGCGCTCGTTGGCGCATCACATCGGTGAGGCATCCGCGATCAAATGCCGCGTTCGCGGTTTGGCTCTGGTCGATGGTCGGTCCGCGTTGCGCCGTAGCCGTGAACGCACAGAGGAGCAGGAGCGAGGTGGGTAGGTGGCGCATGGGAGGGGTTCGATGCATAAGACGTCCCATACCCGTTCGGTTGCTCGTTCAACACGAACAGAACATGAAGGATGGGGATGTCAGCACGCAGAGCGATGGTGCGCTCAACCCAGCGCCCACTCCACCTCCGCGAGGGCGTCCAGCCCTTGCGTGAGCTGGTCGGTCACGCTGACGTTCATCGCTTTGCTGGCCGCCTCCACCACCAGGTTCTCCGCGGCGCTGTAAAGGGTGATGTTCACCTTGCACTTGCCGGGGTTGGTCTTCAGCAGTTCGGCCAGTTCGTGCCCGAGCCCGTCGGCGATGCGCTCCGCATCCATGCGCAGGTTCACCTTGGTGATGTACTTCTCGCGGGCATCACTGAGCAGGTCGATGTTGCCGATCTTGAATTCGAGCTGCCCTTCATCGCGGCCCCAGGTGCGTTCCATCGCGCGGCCCTTCAGCAGCAGCAGCGTACCGGCCTGGAGGTAGAGCTTGAACTTCATGTAGTCCTCGCTGAAGAGCATGAAGTCGTGGCTGCCGTTGTGGTCTTCCAGGCTGAAGCTGCCGAAGGGCTTGCCGCTCTTGGCGATGCGGTGTTCGGCCTTGGTGACGATGCCGGCGAAGGTGAGCTCGCGCCCGGCCACGGCCTTCAGGTCGGCGAGCTGGGGCAGCTGCGCGTTGCACAGGTGTTTGATCTCCAGGCGATGGTCGTCCAGCGGATGGCCGCTGAGGTAGAACCCGATCACTTCCTTCTCATGGTGCAGCTGTTCCAGCGCGCTCCACGCCTCCATTTGGGGCAGGGGCGGTTCCGGGATGGCGGCCCCCTCCTCGGCCTCCCCGAACAGGCTCACCTGCGAACTGTCCGCGCCGTCCTGGTGCTGCTGGCCGTAGCGCACCAGTGTTTCCATATAGGTGGGCTTGCCTTCACCCGCGCTGAAGAAGAAGTGCGCGCGGTGCGTCCTTGGGAAGTTGTCGAAGGCGCCCGCGTAGGCCAGGCTTTCCAATGCTTTCCGGTTGGCGGCGCGCAGGTTCACGCGGCGCATCAGGTCGTAGATGCTCTGGAAGGGGCCGCGCTCGCTCCCGCGTTCGGCCACGATGGCCTCCACGGCGGCCTCGCCCACGCCCTTCACGGCGCCCAGGCCGAAGCGGACTCTGCCCCTGCTTGTTCACGCCGAACCGCAGGCCGCTCTCGTTCACATCAGGGCCGAGCACCTGGATGCCCATGCGCCGACATTCTTCCATGAAGAACGTGATCTTGTCGATGCTGCCCTGCGAGTGCGTGAGCACGCTGGCCATGTACTCGCTGGGGTAGTTCGCCTTGAGCCAAGCGGTCTGGTAGGCCACGAAGGCGTAGCACGTGCTGTGGCTCTTATTGAAGGCGTACTGCGCGAAGGCCTCCCAGTCCGTCCACACCTTGTCGCACACCTTGGGATCCAGTCCCTTGGCGGAGGTGCCATCCAGGAACTTGCCCTTCATCTTGTCCAGTGTGGCGCGGTCCTTCTTGCCCATCGCCTTGCGCAGCACGTCCGCATCGCCCTTGGTGAAGCCGGCGAGCTTCTGCGAGAGCAACATCACCTGCTCCTGGTACACGGTGATGCCGTAGGTCTCGTGCAGGTACTCCTCCATTTCGGGCAGGTCGTACACGATCTTCTCCTGCCCGTGCTTGCGCTTGATGAAGTTGGGGATGTATTCCAGCGGACCCGGCCGGTAGAGCGCGTTCATGGCGATCAGGTCCGCGAACTGGTCGGGCTTCAGTTCCCGCAGGTACTTCTGCATGCCCGCGCTTTCGAACTGGAACGTGCCGTTGGTCTCGGCGCGCTGATAGAGGGCATAGGTCTTGGGGTCGTCCAGCGGGATGCCGTCGATGTCGATGCGGAGGCCGTGGTTTGCATCGATCATGCGCAGCGCATCGCGGATGATCGTGAGCGTCTTCAGCCCTAGGAAGTCCATCTTGATCACGCCGGCGTCCTCCACCACCTTGCCGTCGTACTGGGTGAGCAGCAGGGTGGATTCCTTGCTGGTGCATACGGGCAGGATCTCGGTGAGGTCCTTCGGTGCGATGATGATGCCGGCGGCATGTACGCCGGTGCCGCGCACGGAGCCTTCGAGCTTTTCGGCGGCGTTCAGCACGTCGCTGGTGAGCTCGCCGCTTTCGAGGATCTCGCGCAGCTGCTTCACGAGGGTGAGCTCGTCGCTGCTGAGGTTCTCCTTGGACTTCAGGCTGCCATCCCCATCGAGGGGTGCGCGCAGCAAGCGGCCCAGGTCGATGCCGGGCCGTTCGGGCACCAGCTTGGCCAGGCGGTCGGCCTCGTTCAGGGGCAGGTCCATCACGCGGCTCACGTCGCGGATGCTGCTCTTAGCGGCCATGCTGCCGTAGGTGACGATCTGCGCCACCTGGTTGCGGCCGTACTTCTCCACCACGTAGTCGATCACCTTCTGGCGTCCTTCGTCGTCGAAGTCGGTGTCGATATCGGGCATGCTCTTGCGGTCCGGGTTCAGGAACCGCTCGAACAGCAGGTCATACTTGATCGGGTCGATGTTGGTGATGCCGATGCAATAGGCCACCGCGCTGCCCGCCGCGCTGCCACGGCCCGGCCCGATCAGCACGCCCATGTCGCGGCCCGTGTTGATGAAGTCCTGCACGATGAGGAAATAGCCCGCGAACCCCATCGTCTTGATGGTGAACAGCTCGAAGTCCAGCCGCTCCTTGATCTTGGGGTCGAGGGAATCGATGGATCCGGTGAGGCCGGTATCGGGTGAATGGTGAATGGCGACTGGTGAATGGGAGGCTCCCTCACCATTCGCCATCGACCATTCACCATTCGCTCCACTCCCCCCAAGCCAGCGTCTGATCGCGCCCTGGTACGTGAGGTGCTTCAGGTACTCATCCTGGTCGGTGAAGCCTTCGGGCAGCTGGTAGTTGGGCAACAGGATGTCCTGCTTCAACCGCAGCGTCTGCACCTTGTCCACGATCAGGTTCGTGTTGTCCAAGGCCTCGGGCAGGTCGCTGAAAGTCTGCGCCATCTGCGCCTGCGTCTTGAAGAAGAACTCGTCGTTGTAGAAGGCGAAGCGGGTACCCTTGGGCTTGCCTTCCTCATCATCGAACTCCTTGGCGCTGGGCGTGCTCTGCTTTTCGCCGGTGTTGATGCAGAGCAGGATGTCGTGCGCGTTGCTGTCCTCGCGGTCGGTGTAGTGGCTGTCGTTGCTGGCGATCACCGGCACGTTATACTGCCTGGCCCATTTGAGCAGGATGGCGTTCACCTGGTCCTGTTCGGGGATGCCGTGGCGTTGCAGCTCGATGTAGTAGTCCTCGCCGAAGAGGTCGAGCCACCACTTGAACTCCTTCTCGCCTTCGGCTTCGCCCTTGCGCAGGATGGTGCGCGGCACACTGGCGCCCAGGCAGCAGGTGGTGGCGATGAGGCCCTTGTGGTATTGGAGGACCAGCTCCTTGTCGATCCGCGGGTACTTGCTGTAGAAGCCGTCGATGTAGCCGAGGCTGCAGAGCTTGCTGAGGTTGCGGTAGCCTTCGGCGTCCTTGGCCAGCATCAGCTGGTGGAACCGCTGGTCGCGGTCCTCGCGGGTGAAGGACTTCTTGTGCCGGTCGGCCACCACGTAGAACTCGCAGCCCACGATGGGCTTCACGCGGAAGCTGCCGTCGTCGTTCTTGTGCTTGCCGGCCTCGGCCACGAACTTGAAGACGCCGAACATGTTGCCATGGTCGGTGATGGCCACGGCGGGCTGGCCGTCGGCCGCGGCTTTCTTGAAGAGAGAGGGGATGCTGGCGGCGCCGTCGAGGAGGCTGAACTGGGTGTGTACGTGGAGGTGCGAGAAGGACATGGCAAGGGCCACGAAGGTACCGGGGGAAGCAGGAGAGAGGGACGGTCAGTTTTCCACAGGCGCAGGTTCTCCGGCAACACCATCCAATTGACGGGAGGGGCGATCGGGCTAATGGTATCACGATCTGTGATACCATCACAAAGCCGTATCCCCGTAGGGCACTCATGATCCCATCGGGTTGTTCAGGCCGGATCATGGTATCACAGATCGTGATACCATCGCATATCCTATCTTGGCAGTATGCCTCCCACCAGCAAAGCCGTCATCAGTAAGGCCGTGCAGCCTGTGGTGGACGAGCGGATCGTGCGCCGCATCGTCCAATTGCGGGGCGAGCGCGTGATGATGGATGTCCACCTAGCCGAGCTCTATGAAGTGGAAACGCGGGCATTGAAGCAAGCCGTGCGCCGCAACCGGGTGCGTTTTCCCGAGGACTTCATGTTCGAGCTTACGAAGGACGAGGCCGTGCTGATGGTATCACAAGGTGTGATACCATCGCTGCGGAGCCTGGGTGGCACCACGCCGTTCGCATTCACGGAGGCCGGCATTGCCATGCTGAGCAGCGTTCTGAACTCCCGGAAGGCCATGGCCATGAATGTCGCCATCGTCCGGACCTTCGTGCAGCTGCGCCGGATGGCCAAGGATTTCTCCCTGGTCCTGAGCAAGCTGAAAAGCCTGGAGGGGAAGTACGACAAGCAGTTCAAGGAGGTCTACGAACAGATCCACGCGTTGGTGGGGCCTGCCAGAACGCCCCGCAAGCGGATCGGCTACCGCCAAAGCGCTCAGAAGGCGTGATCCGGACCGCCGCTGCCCCTTGGGGCCCAAGGCCTTGGCCGATCATGTGGGGGATGTTCGGATAATTCGCATCTTTGCACCCCTTTTAACACAAACCACGCGACATGCCGACTCGCATCCGCCTTCAGAGGAAAGGCAAGAAAGGCCAGCCCTACTACCACGTCGTGGTGGCTGATCAACGCGCTCCGCGCGATGGGAAGTACATCGAACGGATCGGTGCCTACGACCCCAACCAGAACCCCGCGTTCATCGAGATTGACCGCAGCAAGGCGCTCGACTGGATGCAGAAGGGTGCCCAGCCCACCGACACCTGCCGGGCGATCCTGAGCTACACCGGCGTGGTGTACAAGAACCACCTCCAGAACGGGGTGAAGAAAGGCGCCTTCAATCAGGAGGAGGCCGACCGCCGCTTCGATGCCTGGCTGAACGAGAAGAACACCAAGATCGAAGGCAAGCGCACCAAGCTTGGTCAGGCCGAAGAGGCTGCCCAGAAGGACCGCGTGGCCGCCGAGACCAAGAAGGCGCAGGAGAAGGCCGCTTCCATCAGCGCGAAGTTGGCCGCTGCCAGCGCCACGGCTGCTCCCGCCGTGGAAGAAGCCGCCCCTGCCGCCGAAGGCGAGGCTGCTGCCGAAGCACCGGTCGCCGAATAAGCGCACAGCACTGCAAGCAAAAGCCCGCGCCATCGGCGCGGGCTTTTTATTTCCCGGTCAACGCACCTCGATCTCGTCCAGGAACAGCCAGGCGGGGCTTCCGGCACCGGGATAGCCTTGCGGAATGGCCCCGGGGTGCTCCACGGTCGATCCGCACGAAGCGGCCCCGGCCGCCCCGATCGATCCCCAACCGGTACCGCCCCTGCGGCACCAACGGACGGAACTGCTCCTGGCCGCCTTCATCGCGCCAGGTCTCGCTGCCGGTGGGCGGGCTCGCCGTGCCGATGGTCCGGAAGGTGCGGCCATCCGTGCTCAGGCTGAACGTGACCCGCTTGGGCAGGTGGATCCAGCTATAGGTCTCGTTGCGCGCCCCGATGCCCATGGAATGGATGTCCTGCACGCTATCTAGGCCTACCGTGATGGTGACGCCCTTGCGCCAGCCCAGCCATTCGGTGTTCACCCGCTTCTCCTGCCCGGTGATGCCGTCCACCAGGGTGAAGGCGCCGCCTTCGGCGTAGCGTTCGTTCGGCGGTTCGCTCAGGGTGATGGGGTGGGCGGTGGCGAGGTTGAAATTGAACTTCTTTGATGAAATGGGAAAGGGCTCTTTCTCGTTCGTGAAGATGTCTTTGGTGAAATGGGAGGCCGAAACGATGAGTGGCTCCTTTATGGTAAAAGGTCCATCGTATTGACTCGTGGAGCTGCCGATCTCCATCATCTCACTTCCATCAGGCTCTGGGGGATCGTCTGTGAGGATCACTTTGATCGGCATTCCTTCTCTCGTCCCGGTCAGTATCGATCTGGATTCTCCCGGAATGAGGTCCCTGTTCAGGCTTGATCCGCACCTGGTACAAGCTCCTGCTCGCGTTCACCTTCAGCTCATCCAGTCTCTGGAACTCCTTCTCCAACCGCTGGATGAAGCTTGCTTCGTCGCGCTTCGCTTTCGGTGTCCACAGCACTTCCGCCAAGGCCAGCATGCGCGGAACGGCCATGTACTCCACCTGATCGGTGGTGAGGATGTACTCCGCCCACAGGTTGCCTTGTGCGCCGAGGATGTAGCGCGCTTCCTCGGGCTTCAGTTCGTTGGGAACGGGCTCGTAACCGTACACCTTCTGCAACGGCGTGTAGCCGCCGATCGCCAGGGGCTCGTTCGCTGGGTCGCCCTGATAGTGGTCGAAATAGCAATAGCTGCCGGGGCTCATCACGGCGTAATGCCCGCTGCGGGCGGCGGCGATGGCGCCCTCGGTGCCGCGCCAGCTCATCACGGCGGCGTTGGGCGCCAGCCCTCCCTCCAGGATCTCGTCCCAGCCGATCGATCTTCCGGCCCTTGCCGTTCACGGACCGTTCGATGCGCTGGATGAAGTACGACTGCAATTCGTGCTCATCCTTCAGCTTTTCGGCCTTCATGCGCGCCTGGCATTTCGGGCAGGTCTTCCAACGCTCCTTCGGACATTCGTCGCCGCCGATGTGGATGTAGCTGCTGGGGAAGAGCGCCATCACTTCGGTGAGCACGTCCTCCAGCACGGTGAACACGCTGTCGTTGCCCGCGCAGAACACGTCGTCGAACACGCCCCAACCCTTCTCCACCTCGTACGGACCGCCCGTGCAGCCCAGATGGGGGTAGGCCGTTAGCGCTGCCAGCGCGTGCCCGGGCATTTCGATCTCCGGCACCACGTTGATGTGCCGTTGCGCCGCATAGGCCACCACTTCGCGGATCTCGTCCTGCGTGTAGAAGCCGCCGTAGGGAACGGTGTCATATTCACGCCGGCTGTACGGCCCCACCTGACTGCCCTTGCGCCATGCGCCCACCTCGGTGAGCTTGGGGTGCTTCTTGATCTCGATGCGCCAACCCTGATCGTCCGTGAGGTGCCAGTGGAAGCTGTTCATCTTGTACCGTGCGAGCAGGTCGATGTACTTCTTCACGAACTCCACGGGGAAGAAGTGGCGGCACACGTCCAGGTGCATGCCGCGCCAGGGGAAGCGGGGGAAGTCCGTAATGGCGAGGCAGGGGAGGGAGGCGGACCCGCGGCCTTGTTCAAGGAGTTGGACCAAGGTGCGGCTGCCGCGGAAGAGGCCTTCTTCGTCGGGCGCGGTTACCGTGATGCCGTCGGGTTTCACCTCGATCCGGTACCATTCATCGGGCAGGATGGTATCGGCCTGGATGAGCTTGAACCGGATGGGGACGGGTACTTCGCATTCGATCCCTTGCGCTGGATGAAGCGAGAGCAGTTCGTCCGTGATAGGTACCCGCTAGCGGCGCGGGGGCGGTCACCGACCACGGGCATTCCAGCGAACAGGTGCCACCGGATAGTGCCATCTCCACCGGAGCCGGGATCACATAAGGCAGCTTGGGTTGCTGTCCGGCGGCATGCAGGGACAGGAGGAGCAGAGCAGGAGCAAGGCGCATTCGCCCAAAGTAGCGCAGGGAAGGTCATACCTTCACGCGCTTCCGATGGATACCGAAAGCCTCCATCATCTGGGCCGCCTGGGCAAGCCATGGGGCCACCAAGGCGAACTGACCGTTCAGCTCGACGGTGTGGACGTGGACGAGATCGTACCCATGGGGGCGCTTTTCGTGGACATCGACGGGCAGAAGGTGCCCTTCTTCTTCACCGGCCTGCGCGACCAGGGCCGCCTCACGCTGATCAAGTTCGACGACTTCAGCGACCCGCAGGCCGCGAGCATCCTCACGGGTTGCGACGTGTTCGCGCCGCCAGGACACCTGGTGGATGGTAGTGACGAAAGCTGGGATCCCGAGGAGTTCATTGGCCTGCTCGTGCGCGACGAGGAGCATGGCGAGCTTGGGGAGGTCACCGGCATCGAGGGCACGGAGAAGAACCCGGTGCTGGTGATCCTGCACGGAGAGAAGGAGGTGATGGTGCCCCTCGCCGAGGAAATGATCGTGGACCTCGACATGGAGGAGCGTTCCCTCGTGGTGCGCACTCCGCCGGGGTTGATCGAGATGTACCGGAATGCCTAGACGGGCTTTGATACGCGAGCTTGATGGATGCGATCAAGTCCTGAGCTTGCGCGGCCGGATCGGTGGGTGTTGAAATGCCGAACGACTTCTTCCAGTTCAAGCAGTTCCGCATCCGGCAGGATCGCTGCGCCTTGAAGGTGGGCACGGACGGCGTGCTCCTCGGTGCGTGGACGGATTGGAGCGGTGCCGGGCGGATCTTGGACATCGGCACGGGCACCGGCCTGCTGGCCTTGATCGCTGCACAACGCACCTCGCCTTCGTTGCACGATGGCGGGCGCAGCTCCACCACCCGCATCGATGCCGTGGAGATCGATGATGCCGCCGCGGAACAAGCGGCCGAGAACGTTGCCGCCAGTCCGTGGGCCGATCGCATCCGTGTGCATCGCATGGACGTGCGCCGCTTGCGCGCGAGCGAGCCGTACGACGTGGTCGTGTGCAACCCGCCGTTCTATGCAGGGGAGATGGATTCGCCCGATGCGCGCAAGGGCCTGGCGAAGCACGGCGGGGAGCTCTCGTTCGCGGAACTGCTCGACACGGTGGCCCGCCTACTGGCGGAGGAAGGCCGCTTTTCCTTGATCATCCCCATGGACCGTAAGCGGGATCTTTTGCAGGAGGCGGAACGCGTGGGGCTGCATGCATCCCGGCATTGCCCGGTGCGCTACCTCGCCAGCAAACCACCGAAGCGCGTGTTGCTGGAGCTGCGGCGCACCAACAACACACCGATCGAAGAGGACGGGATCACCGTGGAAGAAAAGGGGCCGTTCGACTACTCCGCGAAGTACCGCGCACTGCTCAGTGACCTGATGCTGAAGTTCTGAACCGGGCGATCTGGTCGATGAGCATGGTCCCGATCATGCTTCCACCTCGTTCTCCCGGAAGATGATCCCGTGTTCCTCCAGTTCATCCAGGATCGGCACATAAAGCTCGGGTTTCAGCGGCAGCAGCACCCCACGCTCGCTCACCTGGCCGTTCAACAGCAGCTTGGCGCCGATGGCGATGGGCAGGCCCACCGTGCGGGCCATCGCGGTATGCAGTTGGTCCTGCCCCACGACCGCAAGCGATGCGTGGACCTCCCGGCGTACCCCATCCACCGTATAGCGGAAGCGGTGCCACATCACCACCAGGTCCTTGTCCTGCGGGCCCAGCTTCCATTTCTGTTCCAGCAAGTGTTGCAGGGTGGCCGCGGGTGACGAGCCTTGCACGCCGATCTTTTGGTTACTGAACAGCCCTAGCCAATCGAGCTTCGCCATCACGGGGCCATCCGGGTCGATGCCGAGGTAGTGGGCGAGGTTCACCCGGGTGCCGTGCGAGGCGGAGTAGGGCAGGAAGGCGTTCATATAGTCCTGCCAGGTGGCGTGTTCGGGCAGCTCCATCGCGAAGCTGTCATCGGTGCAGCCCAGTTGAACGAAGGCGTCCCAAGCCGGGCAGAAGCCACCTTTGCGCAAGGTGCCGCGCTTCAGCGTGGGGATGCCGTCCAACCCGTAGTGCGAGCGGTATTTCAGCGAGTCGCGGTTGGCGTAGCCGTCGAAGGTGCCGAAGCCGGGCACGTTCACCTGCACGGGCTGTTGGAAGAGCCGGTGATAGGGAATGTACTTGGTGACACCATCCTGGATGTACTTCGCCGCGCCGCCCTGCCCCGCCAGCACCACGTTGCGCGGGTTCCAGCTGAACTTGTAGCCCCACGGATTGTCGTCGCTTTCGGGTGCCACCAGGCCACCGCAGTAGCTCTCGAAGGCCTCCATTACGCCGCCCTCATGCCGGATGCGGTCCAGCACGCGCATGGCGCTCATGTGGTCGATCCCCGGATCGAGGCCCATCTCGTTCATCACCACCAGGCCGGCGTTCTTGAGGTCGGCGTCCAGCGGCCACAGCGCGTCCGGCACGTAGCTCGGCGTGATCACGTGCTTCTTCTCCCGCAGGCAGTCCTTCAGCACGTCCATGTGCATGAAGGCCGGCAGCATGCTGATGACGAGGTCGTGCTGGGCGATGAGCGCGGCGCGGGCCCCGGCATCGGTGGCGTCCATCTCCACGGCCTTGGCCACTTCCACGGCCCCCTGCACCAGCTTGCGGGCATGCTCCAGGTCGCGTTCCGCCACGGTGATGCGCCACTCCTGCTGATCGGCATGGCGGATGAAATAGTCGATGAGCGAGGAGGCGGAACGGCCTGCTCCGAGGATGAGGATGCTGCGCATGATGCCGCGAATTTCGATCAATAGCGGGACGATCAGATGATCAGATAATGAGAAGATCAAGTGATCGCCCTGCCGATCCCCCGTGTAGCCGCATCCAAGCCTCCGCCATCGCCCATTATCTGATCACCTCATTCTCTGATCATCTGATCGACGTTCCATCTTTGCGCCCGATGACCCTGTCCTCCCAACTGTTGGAGAACGCCGTGGACCAGTTGGCCACTCTGCCCGGCATCGGCCGCCGCACGGCCACGCGCCTGGCGTTGGACCTGCTGCGCCGGGAAACGCACGAGGTGGTCCGCTTCAGCGAGGCGGTGCGCAACCTGCGCGAGAACGTGCGCTACTGCGAGGAATGCTGCAACATCAGCGACCGGCCAGTGTGCGACATCTGCGCCAACCCCGCCCGCGATCGCTCGCTGATCTGCGTGGTGGAGGACATCCGCGACGTGGTGGCGATCGAGAACACGCGCCAGTTCACCGGCCTGTACCACGTGCTGGGCGGCGTCATCAGCCCCATGGACGGCATCGGTCCGGACGACCTGCACACGAAGGAACTGTTCCAGCGCATCGCGAAAGGGGAAGTGCGTGAAGTGGTGCTGGCGCTCGGTGCCACGTTGGAGGGGGATACCACCTGTTTCTACCTGAACCGCCGCCTCGCCGAACCCGGACTTTCACCCGGTGGCCCGGTGCAGGTGAGCGTGATCGCGCGCGGCATCAGCATCGGCGGCGAGCTCGAGCAGGTGGACGAGATCACGCTCGGCCGCAGCATCGCGGACAGGAAACCCTATGAGCAGAGCGTGAAGCGATGAGCCCATGTGCCGATGTGCTCATTGGAGCGCGGATCATAGGCGGGCATGCTTCAACGTGCCATCAGGGGACGGGCAGCATGAGCACATGGTGCGAGGGAACGTGTGCGGGACACATGAGCAGATGAGCACATGAAGTTGAGCGTCATCATTGTCAACTACAACGTGCGGGCTTACCTGGAGCAGTGCCTGCGCACGGTGTTCGAGGCCCTGAAAGGCGTGGACGGCGATGTGTTCGTGGTGGACAATCTGAGCACCGATGGCAGCGTGGAGATGGTGCGCGAGAAGTTCCCGCAGGTGAAGCTGATCGCCAACCAGGAGAACGTCGGTTTCTCCCGGGCGAACAACCAGGCCGTCCAGCAGAGCGACGCCGAGTACGTGGTGCTGCTGAACCCCGACACGGTGGTGGGCGAGGACGTCTTCACCACGGTGATCGACTTCCTGGATGCGCACCCCAAGGCCGGTGGGCTGGGGGTGAAGATGATCGATGGCACGGGCCGCTTCCTGCCCGAGAGCAAGCGGGGACTGCCCACCCCGGCGGTGGCGTTCTACAAGATTATCGGCCTTACGCGCCTGTTCCCGCGCAGCAAGGTCTTCGGACGCTACCACCTGGGCCACCTGCCCGAGAACGAGGCCGCCCCGATCGAGATCCTTTCCGGCGCCTGCATGTTCCTGCGGAAGAGAACGCTGGACCAGGTGGGCCTGCTGGACGAAAGTTTCTTCATGTACGGCGAGGACATCGACCTCAGCTACCGCATCACGCTCGGCGGCTACGAGAACTGGTACCTGCCGCAGGCGCGCATCATCCACTACAAGGGCGAGAGCACCAAGAAGAGCAGCGTGAACTACGTGTTCGTGTTCTACAACGCCATGGCCATCTTCGCCAAGAAGCACTTCACGCGGCGCGGCACGGACCTCTTCAGCCTGCTGATCAACGGCAGCATCTACCTCAGCGCCGCGGGCGCCATCGTCATGCGTTTCCTGCGCCGGATGCTGCTGCCCATGCTGGACCTATTGTCCGTGGTGGTCTTCACGCTCTTCGTGTTCCGCCACCTGCTGCCTTTTGGGGATGTGCCACACCTGCTGCTGGCGTTGCTGGTGCCGGGAATGGGCGTGCTCGTGTGCTACGGGTTGGGTGGGGCCTACGACGTGCCCATTCGCTTGGGGAACGTGTTCAAGGGGGCGGCGCTCTTCGGGTTGGTGGTGATGCTGGTGCGCGTATCCACGGCCGATCGGATCGATGACGTGCCCGGCCTCTTCGCCTTTGCCGCGGTGGTCGGCGGACTGGTCGCCATCGCCGGCGTGGTGGTGCGGGTGCTGTTGCACCTGGCGGGCATCAAGCCGTTCAGCCTGCGCGCGTTGGACCGCAAGCGGATCCTCTCCATCGGCAGTCCGGAAGAGAACCGCCACGCGCTGGGTCTGCTCTGGCAGACGCACTTCGGACTGGGCCGCCAGGAGCGCATGGATGCCGCGCAGGCCGAAGAGCCCCAGGCCGCCCAACGCATCCGGCAGCGCATCCGCAAGCAGGGCATCGATGAGGTGGTCTTCTGCGCGAAGGATGTACGCTGGGGGCGCATCATCGAACTGATGGAGCGGCTGAAAGGCACCGGCCCCATGTTCAAGATCGCCCAGCCAGGGCGGGAGTTCATCATCGGCCCCAGCACCATCGAGAGCTTGCAGGACCTGCTGATCCTGGAGCGGCACGCCGTGAGCAGCAACGCCGCACACCGCCGCAAGCGCCTGCTGGACATTGGTGTGGCCCTGGCGCTGCTCCTCACCCTGCCGGTGAACATCTGGTTCGTGGCGGACAAGGCAGGCTACTTCCGCAACCTCTTCCGGGTGCTCGGCGGCCGCCGCAGTTGGGTCGGTTATTCATCCCTGGTGGACAAGCGTCTGCGGTTGCCGCGCATCCGTCCGGGCGTGTTGGACCCCGTGCGTGCCGAGGGCTTGGCGCCGACACCGCTCACCGTACAACGGGCGAACCTGACCTACGCCAAGGATTACCACGTGTGGCAGGACCTGCGCCTGGTGTGGCGCGGCTTCGCGGGCTTGGGCGCTCCATAGGCCTGGGCCTTGGAGGGCGAATGGCGAAAGCGGATCTCGTTTTGTGCCCGATGAAGCGCTACGGGTAACTTCGCCGGCGTTCCGTTCCGCACCAGCGGAGGCGGACAACGAATGGCGCACATCGAGGATCCTGCTGCCCAAGATGGGCGAGAGCGTGGCGGAGGCCACCATCATCAAGTGGTTGAAGAACGAAGGCGACCACGTGGAGGCCGACCAGCCCATCGTGGAGATCGCCACGGACAAGGTGGACAGCGAAGTGCCCGCGCCCCAGGACGGCATCCTGCTGAAGCGCCTGGTGAACGATGGGGACGTGGTGAAGGTGGGCCAGCCCATCGCCCACATCGACATCGGTGCGGCCGATAAGCCTGCGGCACCCGCTGCGCCTGCCGCCGCCCCGGCGGTGAGCAATGGTGCCCCGAAGGCCGTTCCTGCGCAAGCTCCGGCATCCGCTTCCGCCGCATCCAATGGTCCGGTCGAGCGTACCGGTGCCAGCGGCAAGTTCTACAGCCCGCTCGTGCGCAACATCGCGCAGAGCGAAGGCATCTCCATGCAGGAGCTGGAAGCGCTGGCGGGATCGGGCCAAGGCGGCCGGGTGACGAAGAAGGATATCCTGGACTACTTGCCTAACCGTGGCGGCGTCCCCAGTACGCAAGAGGCAGGTGCAGGAAGCAGCCCGCAACCCATGCCAACTGCCCCTGCTCCTGCTCCTGCCCCTGCCACCTCGACCCTAGCTGCCCCAGCCCCCACGACCCAGGCCAAGCCCCAGGCGCCCAAGGTGGTACCCGGTCCCGGCGACGAACTGATCGAGATGGACCGCATGCGCAAGCTGATCGCCGACCACATGGTGATGAGCAAGAGCGTGAGCCCGCACGTCACCAGCTTCGTCGAGGCCGACGTGACCAACCTGGTGCTCTGGCGCGACAAGGTGAAGGGGGCCTTCGAGAAGCGGGAAGGGGAGAAGCTCACCTTCACGCCCATCTTCATCATGGCCGTGGCCCAGGCCATCAAGGAGATGCCGATGATCAACGTGCAGGTGGACGGCCACACCATCATCAAGAAAAAAGATATCAACATCGGCATGGCCGCCGCGTTGCCTTCGGGCAACCTCATCGTGCCGGTGATCAAGAACGCCGATCGCCTCAACCTCACCGGTCTGGCCAAGGCCGTGAACGACCTGGCCAAGCGCGCCCGCGAAGGCAAGCTCAACCCGGACGAGATCGGCAACGGCACCTACACCCTTACCAACGTAGGCACCTTCGGGAACGTGCTGGGCACCCCCATCATCAACCAGCCGCAGGTCGCCATCATGGCCACCGGCGCCGTGCGCAAGAAACCCGCGGTGCTGGAGACCCCCACCGGGGACGTCATCGCCATCCGCCACCTGATGTTCCTGAGCCACAGCTACGACCACCGCGTGGTGGACGGCGCCCTCGGGGGCAGGTTCGTCCGGCGCGTGGCCGACATCCTCGAAAGCTGGCCGCTGGACCAGGAGTTCTGAGGCAGAAGAACAGCCTAATGAAAGATCCATACTTTTAGCCGCCTCCTATCTTCGAAACAACGTGCGTCGCAGATGATGAAAACCCGTTACACCACCTGGATCGCTTCGGTCGCCGCCTGCCTGTTGTCCCTCATGGCGATGGCACAAGGGGGGAACACGAGCCTCACCCGGAAGTTCGAGGAAGCGAACAAGTTGATGGAGGAGCGCTTCTACAACCAAGCCGTGGAGGTCTGGAAGCAGCTCCAGGAAACGCAGCCCAACAACGCCAACCTGAACTGGAAGGTGGGCTATGCGTACATGAACTCCTACAACCAGAAGGCCAAGGCGCTGCCCTACCTGCAGACCGCTGCCGAAAAGCGGACCCAGGCCTATGGCAACTTCAACACCGCCGGCTACGACCCCTTCGACCCGAAGGAGACCAATGCCCCGGTGGAGGTGGACTACTGGCTGGCACGCGCCTACCACCTGAACGGGGACTTCGCCATGGCCGACGATCTCTACAACAAGTTCATCAATGAGGTGGACGATAAGCACGAGCTGAAGGCCGCCGCCCGCCACAACATCGAGCAGACTGCCAACGCGCGCCTGCTGATACAGGACCCCAAGCCCTACCTCGTCAACAACGTGGGGCCGGTGATCAACGGCGAATATCCCGACTTCAGCCCCGTGATCAGCGTGGACGGCAACGCCATGTTCTACACCAGCCGCCGCATCCGCCCGGACAGCAGTAACGTGGGCGCGATCGACGAGCTTGCGGGCCTGCCGTTCGAGAACATCTACGTGAGCTACAAGGACCGCCAGGGCAACTGGCAGGCGCCGGAACTGCTCAACATCAATCCTCCTACGGGCCACATGGCCACCGTGAACGTGGCCGCCGACGGTCAGACCCTGATCATCTACCGCGATGATGGCGGCGACGGCAACCTCTATGAAAGCAAGCTGGTGGGTGAATTGTGGAGCGATCCCGTGCTCATGGGGTCCGACATCAACACCAAGGCCTGGGAGACGCACGGTGCCCTCTCCGCCGATGGGAACACCTTCTACTTCGTCAGTGATCGCAAGGGTGGAGCGGGTGGCCGTGACATCTACCGCGTGGTAAAACTGCCCAGCGGCGAATGGAGCAAGGCCCAGAGCATCGGTGACGTGGTGAACACCCCCTACGACGAGGATGCCGTGTTCATCCATCCCAATGGCCGCACGATGTACTTCGCCAGCAAGGGGCACAACAGCATGGGTGGCTTCGACATCTTCAGCACCGAGTTGCGGGATGATGGCACCTGGACCAAGCCGGTGAACATCGGTTATCCGCTGAACACCGTGGACGATGACGTGTTCTTCGTGACCACGGCCGATGGCCGCCGGGGGTACTTCAGCTCCGACAAAATCGGCGGCTACGGCGAGAAGGACATCTATTTCGTCGATCTGCCCGAGGAGATGGAGGCAGAGGGCCTCACCGTGCTGAAAGGCTTCATCGTGCCGCCCCCTGGTGGAACGTTGCCGCCGAACGTGGTGCTGTACGTCACCGACAAAGCCACCGGCGAGGTGAAGACCTACAAACCCCGCCAGCGCGACGGCGTGTATGTGGCCATCCTGCCGCCGTGCAAGGAATACAACCTGGATTACCGGGTGAACGACAGGACCGTGCACACGGAGAACATCTTCGTGGAGTGCGAAAGCTCCTACCAGGAGATCAACAAGGAGATCTACCTGAACCCCGTTTCGCTGGCCGGACCGGCCAGCATCGTGGACCTGCCCAAGGGGTCGCCTCCGGGCAGCAAGGAGAAAGGCGAGCCGGTCAAGGGCACCAAACCGGCCAAAGGCACCAAGCCGCCTGTTGAGGCTGCGCCGATCAGTGAGGCTGCACCGGCGGGTGGCGCTGTTCCGGCCGGTGGCACCACGGAGGCCAAAGGCACCACGCCGGTCAAGGAAAAGGAGCAGAAGGAGCCCGCGCTCACCGATGCCCAGCTGAAGGAAAAAGGGCAGAAGCACCAAGTGCCGGATGCCTCCTACGCGGACGAGTACACCAAGTACTATGCGTACAACGTGAAGGACATCGACCAGGGTGAACAGCGCTGGAAACAGTTCGTGGACGTGGTGGTGGGCCTGATCGAGAAGAACGGTGAGGCCCGTGTGGTGATCGAGGCCAGTGCTTCGAAAGTGCCCACGAAGACCTACGGCACCAACGAGAACCTGAGCCGCCAGCGGATGGAGGACGCCCGCCAGCGCCTCGTGGAAGCGGTGAAGGCCCGCGGCAAGGATCCCAATGCGCTCAGGCTCGAGGCCGTGAACAGTTTGGTACAAGGGCCGAAATACCTCGGCGACTACAAGAACACCGAGAAGTACGGCAAGTTCCAGTACGCCAAGCTGAAGGTGCACTAGGCCGGTCAGGTGTTGAGAACTTGAAGAGCCCCCGGCATCCCCGGGGGCTCTTTCATGTCCAATTTGGCGGCATGTTGCTGCAACTCCAACGACCGCTCGCCTTCTTCGACCTGGAAACCACCGGTGTGCGCATCGGCAAGGACCGCATCGTGCAGATCGGAGTGGTGCGGGTGATGCCCGATGGCACGCGCGAAAGCTGGCAGACCCTGGTGAACCCGGAAATGCCCATTCCGCCCGAGGCCACCGCCGTGCATGGCATCTCCGACCTGGACGTGCTGATGGCCCCACGCCTGCAGGATGTCGCGGATGAGCTGCTGGGCAACTTGGCCGGCTGTGACCTCAGCGGGTTCAATGTGCTGCGGTTCGATGTGCCCTTCCTGGCGGAGGAACTGTTCCGGGTGGGCGTGGAATGGGATGCCAGCCGCCTGCGCGTGGTGGACGTGCAGCGCATCTACCACCAGATGGAGCGCCGCGACCTGAGCGCCGCCGTACGCTTCTACCTGGGCCGCGAGCACGTCGGTGCCCACGACGCCCTGGCCGACGTGGAGGCTACCGCGGAGGTGCTGCTGGCCCAACTGGAGCGCTACGACGGGCTTCCGAAGGACGTGGACCAACTGGGCGAGCTCAGTGGCGACCGTCAGCGCCCTCCCGATGCCGCTGGCAAGCTCCTGTTCGATGACCGCGGACAGATCTGCCTTTCCTTCGGCAAATACAAAGGGTGGACGTTGGAGCACATCGGCCGCAACGACCCCGGCTACCTGCAATGGCTGATGACCAAGGCCGAGCTTCCCGGCAGTACCTTGGCGGTGATGCGCAACGTGCTCGCGGACATCGATGCCTGACATGCGTCCAAAGAGCGCCACCTTTACACTCGCCGCCAGGCCGCACGCATGAAGATCATCTGCATCGGACGCAATTACGGCGCCCACGCCCAGGAGATGGGCGATGCCGCCCCGTCGGAGCCCGTCTTCTTCCTGAAGCCCACCACCGCCTGCCTCTATCCTGGCCAGCCCATCGTGCTGAAGGAGCACCTGGGCGAGAATCCACCACGAGATCGAACTGGTGGTGATGATCGACAGCTACGCCAAGGACGTTCCATCCAGCATGGCCCTGGGCCTCGTGGCCTCGTTCACCCTGGGCCTGGACCTCACGGCCCGCGCCCTCCAGGCCGAACTGAAGGCCAAGGGCCTGCCTTGGGAGAAGGCCAAGGCCTTCGATGGTAGTGCCGTGCTCGGCGAAGTGGAACTGCCCATGACCGCCTCCACGGACCTGCACGCGTTCACCATCGAACTGAAGAAGAACGGCACTACCGTGCAGAAAGGCACCACGCGCGACATGCTCTTCCACATCGCGGACCTCATCGCGTACGTGTCGAAGTACATCACGCTGGAGCCCGGCGACCTGCTCTTCACCGGCACGCCGGCAGGGGTGGGGCCCATCGCCCCGGGGGATCAGCTGGAAGGCTTCCTCAACGGCAAGCGCATGCTCAGCGTGGCCGTGACGAAAGGGTAACTTTGCGCGCGCTCCTTCGGAGCCCCGGAACAAGGAACCCCAGCATGACCAGGATCGTCAACGTCGGTAACATCGCCTGTGGCAGCGATGACCTCTTCCTCATCAGCGGCCCGTGCGTGATCGAGACCGAGGATGTGATGCTCCGCACCGCGGAGAAGCTGAAGGAAGTGAGCGAGCGCCTGAAGCTGCCCATCATCTATAAGAGCAGCTTCACCAAGGACAACCGCAGCAGCGTCGATTTCTACCAGGGCCCCGGCCTGGAGGAAGGTCTGAAGATGCTCCAGCGCATCAAGAAGGATTTCGGCTTCCCCATCCTCACGGACATCCACTACCCCAGCCAGGCCAAGCCCGCCGCCGAGGTGGTGGACGTGATTCAGATCCCCGCCTACCTCTGCATGCAGACCACGCTGGTGGTGGAGGCAGCGAGGACGGGCGCCGTGATCAACCTGAAGCACGGCCAGTTCCTGGCGCCGGAGAACATGATCAAACCCGCGCAGAAGTGCGAGAGCGTGGGGAATGCGAAGGTCATCCTCACCGAACGCGGCTACACCTTCGGCTACAACGACATGGTGGTCGATCCACGCTCCTTCTATTACATGCGCAAGACCGGCTACCCGATCGTGTTCGATATCACGCACAGCATCCGGAAGTACGGCATCCCCAGCGCCGACCCCAAAGGGGGCAACCGGGAGGTGATGCCCACCATCGCCCGCGCCGGTGTGGCCGCAGGCGTGGATGGCGTGTTCATCGAAACGCACCCCGATCCCAGCAAAGCCCTTTGCGACGCTGCCAGCCAGCTCTGCGTGTACGATCTGGAGGAGTTCATGAAGCCCCTGCTGGACCTGCACGCCGTGGAAGTGAAATACCGCAACGCCCGTGATAGCATAGCGGGGTAACCGTAGCCGCGACCCACCGGGTCGCCCTACGGTGCCCACGAAGAGCCTGCCAAGAACGAAACAGGCGACCCGATGGGTCGCAGCGACGGTTACAACGGACGAAAGTCCCACCAAGAAAAAAGCCCCTACCCGCTACCATGGAATTGTACCTCGACAGCGCCGACATCAAGGAGATCGACGAAGCCTTCAAGCTCGGCTTCCTCACCGGCCTCACCACCACGCCCACCTTCATGCACCGCGGTGGTGTCACGGACATCGACAAGATGATCCTGGACCTGGCGAAGAAGGTGCCCATCCTCCAAGTGGAAGCCTTGGGCGAGACCGCCGAGGACGTGGTGAAGGAGGCCAAGCGCCAGCTGAAGATGGGCCTGAAGAAGGACACCACCGTCTTCAAGATCCCCGTGAGCCTGGAGGGCCTGCGCGCCTGCCGCATGCTGCGCAACGAGGGCATCATGGTGAACGTGCACTTGGTGTACACGCTGCAACAGGCCTACATGGCCATGCAGGCCGGCGCCAGCTACGTGTGCCCCTTGGTGGGGCGCCTCCAGGACCAGGGCCACGACGCCCTCGTTCTCGTGGAGCAATGCGTGCGCGCCGTGAACTACTATGGCTACGACACCAAGATCATGTTCAGCAGCGTGCGCACCATCGAGCACGTGCGCAATGCGGTGGAGCTGGGCGTACACACCATTACCGTGCCCTGGAAGCTGATGAAGCAGCTGACCGACAACCACTTCACCGCCATCGGCACCAAGCAGTTCTATGTGGACACGCGTCTGATCACCATGAAGGTGAAGGACATCCTGGGCCGCACCAACCCCGTGGTGAAGGACAGCGCCACCGTCAGCGAGGCGCTGGTGGAGATGACCAAGCACGGTTTCGGTGCCGTGATGGTAGTGGACGGCAAAGGCAAGAACGTTGGCGTTTTCACCGATGGCGGCCTGCGCCGTGGCTTGGAGAAGGAAGGCAACAAGTTCCTCACCAAGAAGCTCGGTACGCTGAAGTTCAACACGCCGTTCACCATTTCGCCGGAAGCCCTGCTGGACGAGGCCCAGAAAGCGTTCAAGGAGCACAAGGTGGATACGCTGAGCGTGAGCGAGAACGGCAAACAACTGGGCATGCTGGATATCCAGGACCTGATGAAGGCCATCGCAGGCTGATCATACCGTATCGCATGTCATCTCGAGCGAAGCCGAGAGATGACCTTGATCCTTTCGTTCCGTGGACGACCTTCGACCCTTCCTCGACCTCGGTACCACCTTGGTGCGTCCCGTGGACGAACTGCGCCAGCGCTTGGGTGGCATCCGCGCCGTGCTCTTTGATTGGGACGGCGTATTCAACGACGGCTGGAAGGACATGGAGGGCGGCAGCCCCTTCAGCGAAGTGGGCAGCATGGGCGTCAACATGCTGCGCTTCGGACTGTGGCTGGAGAACGGTGAAGCGCTTCCGTTCGCCGGGGTGATCACAGGACAGCACAACAAGCATGCGGAGCGGTTCGCGCTGCGCGAGAAGTTCCATGATCTCTTCATGGGCTTTATCCACAAGCCCGAAGTGTTCGATGCCTTCCTGGCGAAGCACGGCCTTCAGGCGGAACAAGTGGCTTTTTTCTTTGATGACGCCATCGATCTGGCCGTGGCCGATCGGTGCGGCCTTCGCATTCTTATGCGCCACCGCGCTGCCCATGCCTTTGCCCAACACGCCATCACCCGCGGGTGCGTGGACATCGCCACGGCGCTGAGCGGGGGGCAGAACGGCCTGCGTGAGGCAACGGAACTACTACTGGTACTGCTCCAGCGCTTCCACACGGTGCTCGAGCACCGCGCCGCATATTCTGATGTCTACCAGCGGTACCTCGCGGCCCGCAACGTCACGGTGCCACAAGTGATCGCCGCCGCACGCTGATCCCCACGCCGGGGACATCGTTTCAGCGTCGGCGCATAGACGCTACGGTTCGGCAAACTCACGGTTCGGACGCCTTCGTCAGAGCGCTTCGGCGTCGGCGCGCAAGCTCACCATGACAAAGGAGGGCGCCAAGGAGCACATTATCTGATCTTCGGATCTCTATGCCGTCGCTGCAACTAGCAGCCGCCGGAAAGCAGCGCGAGGTACCTCGATGGCACCCAGCGAGCGTGTATGGTCGTTGATGTACTGCGTATCGAAAAGGAGGAAGCCTTGCTCTCGCAGGCAAGCCACGGCATGGTGGAAGGCGGCCTTGCTTGCGTTCGATACCCGGCTGAACATGCTTTCGCCGAAGAATGCCCGGCCGATGCGCACGCCGTAGAGGCCACCCACCAGCTCATCGCCCAGCCACGTTTCCGCGGATAGGGCGTACCCTTCGGCGTGCAGGGCGGTGTAGGTGGCGATCATCTCCGCGTCGATCCAGGTGCTATCGCGGTCTGCGCAGCCGCGCATCACGGCCTCGAAGGCGCGATCGGTGGTGCAGACAAGGCCCGCACTTCGGATGGCCCGCCGCAAGCGGCTGTTCATGCGTACCCGCTCCAGCGGGATGATGGCGCGGGAATCCGGGTCATGCCAGTAGAGGGCGCCGTCCTCGTGTACCATGGGGAAGAGGCCCTGGCGGTAGGCGCGCAGGAGCAGTTCGGGCGTGAGACGTGGCGGGTCCGGTCGCTGTGGTCGCATCAGCCCGCCTTCACGATCCGTTGCGTCAGGTGCGCTTCGCCCACGCGCACGTCCAGCACGTAGGCGCCGGGGCGCAGGCCCGCGAGCACTTCGTTCTGCAACCGGATGCGCACATAGGTACGGGGCTCCACCACCGTGCTGGACCGCCAGACGGAGCGTCCGGCCACGTCGAAAAGCTCCAGGTCCAGCGTGGGGGAGGCACCGGTGAACAGCTCGATGTCGAGGAAGGTGCTGAACGGAACAGGCATCACGCCCAGCACCTGTGCGTTGATCAGGCCCGTGAGGTCGCGGCCGCCCAGGAGCAGGTGTGCGCGCCAGAAGTCCGGAATGCCGTAGCCGATGTCGTTGTCCGGGTCGGCATACCGGGATGCGCTGCGCCGGATCGCGTCCATGATCTCCGTGTTGGACCGGTCGCGGTGCAGCTGCCACAGGCAGGCGGTAAGGCCCGCCACGAGCGGGGAGGAGAACGAGGTGCCGTTGATGGGCACCAAGCCGGTCCCATCAAGATCCAGGCCCATGGTGCCCTTGCCCATTGCGCTCACTTCTGGCTTCACGCGGCCATCCGCGCTGGGACCGCGGGAGCTGAAATCCGCCACGGCCCTGTCGCCATCCACGGCACCCACGGCGAGGATACCGAACGCATCGGCAGGCGCGCTGATGTAGTGCCACTCGCTGTTGCCGCTGTTGCCTGCGCTGTTCACGGGGATCATGCCCTTCCGCGAGGCGATGCCGGCGGCGATGCTGATCCGGGTGGTGCGGCCGTCCATTTCGGCGTAGGTGTGGTCCTGTGTGCTGTCGTCGAAGGTGGTATAGCCGAGCGAGGTGTTCAGCACGTCGCAGCCGATGCTGTCGCAGAGCTCCGCGCCCACCACCCAGTTGTCCTCCTCCACGATGGATTCGGAGTCGGCGTTCTCCGTGCGCACCAGAACATATTCCGCCGCGGGTGCGGTGCCTTCGAGCACGCCGTTCACGTGACCGGCCATCAGGGAAAGCACCGAGCGGCCATGCCCGTGCGCGGTGTACACGTTGCCATCGGGCTGCACGATGTCGCGGGTGAGCACGATGCCGTTGCGGGCGCGCAGCGCCTCGAACGCGGGCAGCACGTCCGCGCGGTCGAAACCGGAATCCAGGATCCCGATGAGCAGTCCCTCGCCCCGTGCGCCGCCCACCTGCTGCAACAGGTGCCCGTTCATCATGGCGATCTGCCTCAGTGCGTCACCGTATGCCGCCGTGTAGCTCTTCGCTTCGTCCGGGAACTTCATCCTTCGCAAGGGCCGGACATGCCCATCGTGCAGCATGCGAACGGATGCCACGAAGGGGAGGCGGGCCAGGGCCTGCACGGCGTCGTCGTCCGCTGAACGGATGGTGACGGCGTTGGACCATTTGCTTATGCTCAGCAGTTCGAACGGGCCTGCGGCCAACAGGGCCCGCACGTAGGCGGGGTCTACCGGCAGGTCCAACGTGTCCAGGGGGATGTGCTGGCGCGCCCGGCGGTCCAGCGCCCGTTGCGACAGGTAGGCTTCGGGATGGTCCAAGGTGTACGGCGTGTGCGCCTTGTCCGTGAAGCGGACGAAATGGATGCCCGGCGCGGTCTGCGCGCACAGGAGGAACGGGGCGGTCAGCAGCAGGCCGCACAGGATGCCACGGAAAGCACCCGCGCGCACCATGACTAGTGCGAATACCCGGTGATCACCTGCCGGTACCAGGTGCCCCGCACATTGCCGGATTGCGTGCTGGTGCTGTCCATCTGCCGATACACGAGGCCCACGTGCTTGGCATAGCGCTCATAGTAGGTGCGCGTGAGGACGAGGTTGTTCGGGTAGGTGGTCTTCACCAGCAGGGTGCTGTCGAAGCGCATCCCGTTCACGCTCCACGGTGCGTCCACTTCCACGTAGGTGAGCTCGAAGGCCGGATCGGTGTTGGTGGCGTTGGTGTTCCAGTACTGGCCGGTGCGCGGGGGGAAGACGAGCTTCACGCGGCGCTGGTTATCCTCGCTGCGTTCGGCCTGCGTGCTGGTGCGCGTCTGCCACCAGACGTTGCTTGCCAGCCAGGTGCCGGTGCTGTCCTGGCGGTAGCGCACGACCCGCTGTGCCGCCCGGCCCTCCCCATCGGTGAAGGCATTGGTCAGTTCCTCGCGCAGCCGGTGGTGCGTGTGATGCACCGTGTCGCCGCGGATCGTTTGGGCATCCTGGTAATTGCTGTCCACGTCGTATTCGATCCACCGGCCGATGTCCGTGGGGAAGTAGCCGTAGCCCAGGTCGATCCGCGCGGGCGTATCGTCCTTCTTGCAGCCGCCGGGGATGATCGCCAAGGTGGCGAGGGACAGGAGAAGGAGGAAGGCGCTGCGCATGGTGGTGTGTCAGGGTCGGAGGGGAGCGCGGTCGATGAACCCGCCGCCGATCACGTCCTCTCCGTCGTAGAAGACGGCGCTCTGGCCGGGTGCGATGCCTGCCACGGTGGTGTGGAAGTCCACGCGCACGTGTTCGCCGTCCATGGAAATGGTGGCGGGGGTGCCTTTGTCCTTGTAGCGGATCTTGGTGGTGGTCTCCATTTCGCCGACGAGCGCGGCCACCTTCTGGAACTTGGGTTGGCGCACCCAGGCGGTGTGTTTCTGGAGGTCCTCCTTCGCGCCCAACACCACCGTGTTGGTCTCCGGCAGGATCTCGGTCACGTACATCGGCGAACCGGTGGCGATGCCCAGCCCCTTGCGCTGGCCGATGGTGAAGAACGGGTACCCGTCGTGCTCGCCCAGCACGGCACCGTCGGTGCCCACCAGCCTGCCGTGCGCCAGCTTCTCGAAGGCCGCCGGGTCCTTCCGTTTCAGGAAGCCGCGGTAGTCGTTGTCCGGGATGAAGCAGATCTCGTAGCTCTCGCTCTTCTTCGCCAGGTTGGGGAAGCCGCTCTTGAGCGCCATCTCGCGGATCTCGCTCTTCTTGAAATGGCCCACGGGGAAGCGCGTGCGGGCGAGGTTCACCTGCTCCAGCCCCCACAGCACGTAGCTCTGGTCCTTGTCGCGGTCCTGGCCCTTGCTCACCACCCATCGCTTCTCGATCCCGTCCGGAGAGGCGACCTCGGTCTGCCGCACGTTGGCGTAGTGGCCGGTGGCGATGAGCTCGCAGTCCAGCATGTCCGCGCGCTTCAGCAGGGCCTCCCACTTGATGAAGGTGTTGCACAGCACGCACGGGTTCGGCGTGCGGCCGGCCATGTACTCGCTGGTGAAGTTGCCGATGATCGCGCTGCCGAACTCCTCCCGGATGTCCAGGATCATGTGGTGGATGCCCCGGCTCACGGCCAGTTCCCGCGCATCGTTGATCGAGTCCAGGTCGCAGCAGCCGGTGATGCGCTTGCCACCGCCGCTCTCGGCGTAGTCCCACGTTTTCATGGTGACGCCGATCACCTCGTAGCCCTGCTCGTGCAGCAGCAACGCGGTCACCGAGCTGTCCACTCCGCCGCTCATGGCCACCAGTACGCGTCCGTGCCTGCTCATGGCGTGGTGGCTTGTCCGTTCGTGTACGTGGTGCTCTTCACCAACCGGCCCTTCTCGTCGTATTCCTTCACCACGCCGTCCAGCTGGTCGTTCTTGTAGGTGCCTTCGCGCTTCTTGGTCTGCCCCTCGATCACCCGTTCGGTGTCCGCCTTCTCCATCCCCTCGGGCCCGAGCTTCACGGGGCGTGTCACCCAGCGGCCATTGTTGTAGTATTCCGTGAACGGCCCTTCCTTGAGGCCTTTCCGGTAGGTAACGGTGCCCTTCGGTCGTTCGTCGTCGTAGTACTCGTTGAAGGTGCCGTTCTCCTTCTTGTCCTTCACGTATTCGCCTTTGCGGTAGAGCACTTGTATCTGCACGGTGCCGTCCTCGTTGTAGTAGTACCACGAGCCGTCGCGGTCGCCGTTCACCGTGCCGCCCTCGATCTCCTTGCGGCCGTTCGGGAAATACCACGTCAGGGTGCCTTCCGGCTCGCCCTTCACGAAGTTGGCGGTGTATTTGGGCTTGCCGTCGGGCAAGAACTGTTCGGCCTTTCCGTGCTGCACGCCGTCCGCGAAGAAGAGGCGTTCCGCCACCTTGCCATCGTCATAGAACTGCGTCTGTTCCCCGTTCTTCTTGCCGGCCTTCCAATGTTCGGTGCTCCGTAGGCGGCCCGCCTCGTCGTAGTAGTTCCAGGTGCTGTCCTTGTCCTCGCCCACGTAGCGGCCATCGGCCATCACCTTGCCGTTGGGGTGGAAATGGTGGGCGTGCGAGGCCGTGCTGCCGGGGTAGTGGTCCACCACGCTCTCCACCTTGCCGGCCACGCTGTAGTAGGTGAACCGTCCCACGGGCTTGTCATCCTTGAACTGGCCTTCGTACCGCAGTTGCTGGCGGTCCGCCCACGTGCGTTCCCAGCGGCCCTGCTTCAGCCCTTTCGCATCCTTTTGATTGATGGAGGCCGGAGGCTGGGCAAGGACGGATGCGGCCAGCAACAAGGGCAGGCCGGGAAGGAACGTGCGGAGGAGCGTGTACATGAAGCGTGCAAAGGTAATTCCGTGCCAAGCGTAATGATGCTGTTCTGCTCACCATCGCAGCTCGCGCGAACGGGGAACAGCAAGGTCCCGCCGCCGACCCCGCTTCGGTACCTTGCAGCCTCCGCATGATCACCACCGTTGCCCCGACCCGCGCAGCCACAGCCCCGGCAGGTACCATCCTCTTCGATGGCGTGTGCAACCTGTGCAACGGCTTTGTGCAATGGGTGATCGCGCGCGATTCCAAGGTGAAGTTCCGGTTCGGGGCTCTGCAAAGCCCGGTGGCGCAGCAGCTTGTGGCAGGCCAGCCCGTGCGCCCCATGGACCTCGGCACCGTGCTGTACGTGCGGAACGGGAAAGTGCTGGAACGCTCCACCGCCGTGCTGCACATCCTGAAGGATCTCGGTGGCTTGTGGAGCCTGCTGTATGGCTTCATCATCGTGCCACCCTTCCTGCGCGATGCCGTGTACCGCTGGGTAGCCCGCAACCGCTACAAGTGGTTCGGGCAGCGCGAAAGTTGCATGCTGCCGACGCCGGAGTTGAGAGCGAGGTTCATTGACCAATAGGTGTCAGTTCGGAGTTGTCAGTTCATTCAGCCTGACAACTATTCTCTCAGTTTTGTCCCGTGAGCTTCACTTCGCCGAAGCCCGCAGTGGCATTCGGAGCACGCGCACATCATATCGGCGACACGGTGTAGCATCGGTCATAAGTCCATTGAAGCGTTCCATCAAGCCCCATGAGCGTATACATCCTGCATGACCGGTCAGTGATCCACGACCATTTGAAGGCCGACCTGGAAGCGCAGATCTTCTGCGTGGGCGACCTGGACGACTTCTTCTGGCCGCACACGATCTGGTTCGCATGGAAGGAGATGGGGGCCATCCGGGCGATCGCATTGCTCTACGTAGGGATGGAGGTGCCCACCTTGTTGCTTTTCCAGGGTGCCGATGCACGCGCGGCGGACCGGTTGCTGGCCGGGATCAAGGCAATGCTGCCGCGCCGGATCAACGTACACCTGAGCCCTGGCTTGGTCGAGCATTTCGGTAAGGAGCACGTGCTCGCCGATCATGGCAGAAGCCATAAGATGATCTTGCGCGGCCCTGTGAACGACCCGGGTGATTCACGTATCCGCAGGCTGACCCCGGCGGATCTGCCCGCGCTGCGGGCCTTGTTCGCGGTGGCCTATCCGCACAATTGGTTCGATGAGCGGATGCTCCGGACCGGCCGATATTTCGGCCTCTTCAGCGAGGGTGATCTGGTGGGGGCCGCGGGTGTTCACGTGTATTCCGAGGCCTACAAGGTGGCCGCTCTGGGTAACATAACCACCCACCCGGAGCACCGGCGGCAGGGGATCGCCTCGAAGCTCACCCAAGCCCTGTGCCACGACCTACGGGGCAAGGTGGATGTCATCGGCCTGAACGTTCGGGCGAACAACGTGCATGCGATCCAATGCTACAAGCGCATCGGCTTTGAGGTGATCGCGGACTACGACGAGTGCTACGTGGAGAACGTGCCCTGAGCCCAGGTCCGGCGCGGACGGCGCCAAGGTCCCATCTTTGCCGCCGTTAGAACACTCCCTTCGGCAGGTCCAGGGGACAAAGCGGATCATGAGAACACACCTCGTAACCGGCGGCTGCGGCTTCGTGGGCCGCAACATGGTCAAGCGGCTATACGCCAAGGGCGACCGCGTCCTCTTCATCGACGACCTGAGCGTGGGCACCCACCCCGATACGTGGCTAGGCCAGCCCCTGCGCTCAGAACAGAAGGGCTTGCGGAGCTATGGCGACGGCGAGCGCCTGATCTTCCTCCAAGCCGACCTGCGCGACGTGCTGCGCGAACTGAACCGCAATCCTGAATGGTTCCGCAAGGCGTACGGACTGGACATCGTGCGGTTCGACGACATCTTCCACTTCGCGGCCATCGTGGGTGGGCGCAGCAAGATCGACGGCGACCCCATGCTGGTGGCGCAGGACCTCAGCATCGATGCGGAGATGTTCCTCTACGTGTGCCGCAACAAGCCGGGCCGCTTCCTGTACCCCAGCAGCAGCGCCGCCTACCCCATCGATCTGCAAACGGAGAGCAACACCCTGCAACTGAAGGAGAGCGACATCGACTTCAAGAAGATGGGTGAACCCGACATGACCTACGGCTGGAGCAAGCTCACGGGTGAGTTCCTAGCGAAGATCGCCGCGCAGCACTATGGCGTGCATGTCACGTGCATCCGGCCCTTCAGCGGATACGGCGAGGATCAGGACCTGAGCTACCCCGTGCCCGCCATCGCAGCACGAGCGGCTAAAAAGGAAAACCCCTTCGAGGTGTGGGGCACCGGCAAACAGGGCCGCGATTTCGTCCACATCGACGACGTGCTGGACCTTACGCTCCTCGCCATGGACAAGATCGGCGACGGCCGCGCCATCAACATCGGCATGGGCAGGCTCACCAGCTTTCTTGAACTCATCGAGGTCTTCACCGGCTTCGCGGGGTACAGGCCCACCATCAAACCGCTGCTCGACAAACCCGTGGGCGTCCACAGCCGCTATTGCGACATGACGTGGGTGGAGGAGAACCTTGGGTGGAAGGCGAAGATCAGCATTGAAGAGGGTATGCGGAGGGTGTACGAGGCGGCGTTGAGGAAAATTTGAACCGCGACGACGTGGCGACGCGACGGGAACGCAACGTTCAATGCACGAAAACCAAATAGCGGACGGCATTGTGGATGCGGCCTTCAGGGTCCATCGGCATTTCGGCCCCGGTCTGCTCGAAAGCACATACGAGGCATGTCTCGCTCATGAGTTGATGAGCATGGGCTTCGATGTGCAACGTCAGGTTGCACTGCCTCTTGTTTATCATGGTATAAAGCTGGATGCAGGCTATCGCTTGGACCTGTGGGTGGACCGGACGATGATCATCGAGGTGAAGGCCGTCGAGGAGATCCATCCGGTGCATATGGCCCAAATGCTCACCTATCTGAAGCTCACCGGGAACAGGCTCGGATTGATCATCAACTTCCATAGCGCGCTGCTGAAGAACGGTATGCGTCGTGTGGTGAACAACTTGCAGCCATGATCACGCTAAGCCGTTCCATGCCGCACGTCGCGTATCCGTCGCGTCGCCGCGTCGTCGCGGTTAATCTGCATTCGCATTGAGCTTCTCCCACATCATCTGCTTCGGCCCCGGCCCCAAGTTCAAGGGCGGCATTGCACAGTACAACACCGCGTTGGCCCGCGCGCTGAAGGATGAAGGCGCAGAGGTCACGATCGTAAGCTGGACGCAGCAGTACCCCGCGATCATCCCGCGCGAGTTCGTGGACAAGGCCAGCCGCAGCACGTTTCTGGAGGGCTACGACATCCCGGTCCACTACCTCACCAACTGGAACGCGCCGGGCACGTGGCGGAAGACCGCGAAGGCCATCGCCGCGCTGAAGCCCGACAAGGTGATCATCCAGTGGTACAACCCCACGCAGGGCATCCCGCTGAACACCATCGCCAAGTACCTGCGCAAGCACACGCAGGCCGAGATCCTCTTCGATCTGCACTTCGTAGCCGCCAAGGAGCAGAGCTCGCTGGACGCCCGGCTCACGCGGATGGCGCTAAGGCACGGGCACAGCTTCATCGTGCATGCGTATAGGACGGCGGAGGAATTGAAGGCGTTGATGCCCGATGTGAAGTTCGGAGTGACGTTGGATGGCGCGAGGGCAAGGATGAATGGCGAATGGTCGTTGGTGAATGGTGAAAGCCACCGGGAGGCCGGAAGTCCCACCATTCACCATTCACCAACTCCCATTCACCCAATACTCAAGCTCTACCACCCCATCTACACCCTCTTCAAGCCGGACCCATCGTTCGACAAGGAAGCGTGGAAGGCGCAGCACGGCCTGCGGAAGCACGTGTTCCTCTTCTTCGGCTTCATCCGCAAGTACAAGGGGCTGCACTACTGCATCGAGGCGTTCGCGGAACTGGCGAAGCGGCGCGACGACGTGAGCCTGATGATCGTGGGCGAGCGTTTCTGGCAGACGGTGGACCAGCGCAAGCTCAGCACCAAGTTGAAGAACGCGGTGTTCGGCACATTGAAGAAGCTGTTCCTGAAGAAGGCCGACGACGAACGGAACTACGATCCGCTGGCGCTGGTGGATACGCTCGGCATCGGCGACCGCACGCTGGTGGTGGACCGCTTCGTGCCCAACGAGGAGGTGCCGCCCTACTTCCAAGCCGCCGATACCATTGTGCTGTTCTACGAAACGGCCACGCCCAGCGGGGTGGAGAGCCTGAGCTACAACTTCAAGCTGCCCGCCGTGGCCACGCGCGTGGGGCATTTTCCTGAGACCATCACCGACGGCTTCAACGGCTACCTCGCCACGCCCAAGGACCTCGCCGACATGGTGCGCGTGATGAACGCCAGCATCGAACAGCCCATCCCGCGCGAGCACGTGGTGGAGGCCACGAAGACGATGAGCTGGGCGAATTATGCAAAGGTCATCCTTGCGGCATGAGCGTGTTCCGGCGCGGCCCTGGGACGTAATTTCAGCCGGTGCACCGATGACCATGCCCGTTCCCGTTCCCGGAAAACAGCAGGTGTTCCTGCTGGTGGCCCTGCTGCTGTCCGTTCGCGCCATTGCGCAGGACATCCGCTTCGCAGCCACGCCCGGACAGGCCGAACTGGAGAACCGCGCCTCCGGCCCGTACGGCCTTTGCGTGGACAGCCTCGTGGTGGATACGGTCTATTACGAGGACCCGGCCACTGGCCTATCGGAACCGGCCGTGCAACGTTATCCTCTGGCGCGCTACGAGTATTTCGCGGACCAGGCGCTCTACCGCCGCATCGATATCCACCAGGAGCAGGTGCCTGATACCGCCTTGGTGCTCGACCTCAACAGCGGTGGCTTCGTGGAAATGGTGGACAGCACCGCGCGCGATGTGCCGAACGGCGCCTATCACGAGTTCTTTCCCAACGGCAACATCCGGGTGAAGGGCCGGCTCGATGGCTACAACGCGGACGGCACGCTGAAGAGGACCGGCGAGTGGACGGAATGGGATGCGGACGGGAAGGTGGTCCGGCGGGAGACCTATCCGTGACGGCCGATCAGGGCTGCACGCCTTCCATCCGTATGCGATCCTCGTTGCCGCCGAAGTAGCGCGCCGTGCAGCGGCTCATCCAGTGCTGGTCCGGCCGGCGCTCCTCGAACGGGGCTAGGGTGCGGGGTGGATCGGCCAGCGGTTGCAACACCACCGGTCCGGGTGAGGCGAACGCCCGGTAGCGCGCTTGCATGGCGGCATCGTAGCGCGCGGCGCGGCCCGTGTACAGGTCGGCCACGGCCGCACCGCCGTTCCCGGTCCAGAACAACGCGATGGACAGGAGCGCTACGGCGATCCGCAGTTGCGTGTGCGGCATCACGGGGATGCGCCCGCGCAGGCGTGGGTGCTCCAGGAAGGAGCTTAAGGCCATGCACCACAGCGGCAGGATGATCCAGTAGGCCACGTTCAGCGTGCGGTGCTGCGCCAGCATGCCCATGGCCCAATAGGCCGGGAACACGCACAAGGCCACAACGCCAGCAATGAGCATGAGCGCCGCCAGCGGGCCGATACCGAAGCTGCGGGCGAACAGGGGCACGCGCTCACGCAGGTGGAGGTGCAGTTGCACGTACAGGACCGAGGCCGCGAGCAGGGTAGGGGCGAGGAGCCACGTGCCGAGGAACCGCGCGGTCTGCAACACCGTCATGCCCAGTGACGGCAGCAGGCGATGGGTGCCCGTGAAATAGCTGCCCCGTACGGCATTGCCCGGCGTGGACAGCACCACGGCGGCAGCGGCCACCGCCACCAGGAGCAGCGCCCAGGGCGCACGTCCGCCTCGCCGCCACCTCACCAGGCACCACGTGAGGAGCGCTGCGCACGCGAGCACCAGGTGTTGTTCATCCATGCCGGCGATGATCGCCAGCAGCAGGGCGTTCAGGGTCCAGTGCAACGGCTTCGGGCCGAAGTATGCCCCGCGCTCGAAGCGGATCAGCGAGGCGACCAGCAGCGTGCAGAGGATGTTCGCCAGTTGGTACGTGACCGCTCCGGTGTACCAGTACACCCCTTCGCCGATCGCGGGCATGTCGTTCAGGAACAGCGCCAGCAGCGTCAGCCCGCCGCACCATTCCTGCCACGGCCGCAGCGTGCGGTCGGTCAGTGTGCGCACCAGCCCCCGGTAGGCCAGTGCGGACAGGGCCAGCAGCAGCAACGGCACCATCCGGTAGCCCGGCAGGAAGTCCGCGGACCAGGTGAGCGGGTTACGCCACATCAGCAGGTTGCTGGCGTAGCGGCCGTTCCAGTCGTGGTACTCGCCGATGCTCCACGCGATGGCGGAGAGCCCACGGGCCTTGGCCGCGTAGCAAAAATCATCGGCCGCGGGGTGCGCGTAGCGGGCGATGCTTCCATGCAACGCAAGCGCGGCGATGGACAGGACCAGCACGATGCCGGCGGGCTTCCGCATGGCCGAAGGTGGTAGATCCCGGCGATCAGAGGCCGAGCACCTGCTTCACGCGGTAGTTGTTCCGCTCGGGCGAGTTGCGCGCCACCAGTTCGGCCACGAAGCCAGCCAGGAACAGCTGCACGCCGATGATCATAGCGGTAAGCGAGATGTAGAACAGCGGCTGGTCGGTCACCAGCGGCGCCCGCACCTGGTGGAACACGTGCCAGAGCTTGGACCCCAGCAGCCACAGGGTGGCCACCGTGCCCAGGAAGAAGACCAGCGTTCCCATCGCCCCGAAGAAGTGCATCGGCTTCTTGCCGAAGCGGAACACGAACGTGATCGTGAGCAGGTCCAGGAACCCGTTGATGAACCGGTCCAGCCCGAACTTGGTGACGCCGTATTTGCGCGGGTGGTGCTGCACCTCCTTCTCGCCGATGCGGTGGAACCCCTCCTTCTTCGCGATGAAGGGGATGTAGCGGTGCATCTCGCCGTAGACCTCGATCGCCTTCACCACGTCCTTCCGGTAGGCCTTCAGCCCGCAGTTGAAGTCGTGCAGCTGCACGCCGCTCACGCGGCGCGTGGTCCAGTTGAAGAGCTTGGTGGGGATGGTCTTGCTGAGCGGGTCGTAGCGCTTCTTCTTCCAGCCGCTCACCAGGTCGAACCCGTCCCGGGTGATCATGCGGTAGAGCTCCGGCAGTTCCGCTGGATCGTCCTGCAGGTCCGCGTCCATGGTGATCACCACCTCGCCGCTCGAGGCGAGGAAGCCTTCGTTCAAGGCCGGGCTCTTGCCGTAGTTGCGGCCCAGGCGTATGCCCTTCACCCGTCCGTCCTGCGCATGCAGGCGTTCGACCTCCTCCCAGGAGCCGTCGCGGCTGCCATCGTCCACCAGCAGGACCTCGTAGGAAAGCCCCATGCCGCCGATGACCTGGTGCAGCCGTGCAGTGAGTTCGGGCAGGGATTCGCGCTCGTTCAGCAGCGGTATCACGACGGAAAGGTCCATGCGGGGCACCCGTTGATCGGCCGGGCGGCCGTAAAGGTGTGGCGATCCGCGGACTTCCCGTGCTTGGCATACCGCTTGCCTCTCGCACCACGGACCTAAATTCGCCACGCTTCGCCGCCCACCCATGGAACGTTGCTACGCCTTTCTTACAGCGATCATCCTTGGCTCCGGCGGCTTGCAGGCCCAGACCAGCGACGTCGTGGTCTTTTCCGAGCTGGGCGAGAAGTTCACCTTGGTGATCGACGGGGACGTGAAGAACGACACCCCGGCCGCGCGCGTGGTGGCCACCGGCATCAGGAACCCCACCCCGCTGATCCTGGTGCGCCTGGCGGACGCCACCCTTCCTCCGGTGAAGCAGAACGCCTGGATGGAACCCGGCCAGGAATACGTGCTGCGCCTTACGGTGAACAAGAAGGGCGAACGCGTGCTGCGCATGCAGGGCCGGACACCCATTGGCACGCCTGCGGATAAGCCGGTCCCGGCCGATGCCGTGGACGCCTCCCCGGAAGATCCCGGGACCACGGGAGCGGGCGGCGACGCTCCGGACAACGCGAACGGGGCCTTCGGTGCCAACGGCCTGGCGGGCGGCATGACCGTGAACGACGGCCCCGCCTCCGGAAAGCCCGCCACCGTGCGCATGACCGGCGGTGCCATGCAGGCCGGTCTCGTTCCCTCCGCGGAAAAGAAGCGGCGCACCGCAACGCCCGAGCCCGCCTACCGCCTGCCGGGCTATGACGGCCCCATCGGCTGTAATGGCCTACCCATGAGCGAGGGGGAGTTCGGCGAGGCGAAGCGGAGCATCGGCAGCAAGGGCTTCGAGGAGGCCAAGCTCTCGGTGGCCAAGCAGATCGGCCGCGACCATTGCTTCACCACCACGCAGGTGAAGGGCATCATGCAGCTCTTCGGCTTCGAGGACAGCAAGCTGGACTTCGCCAAGTTCGCCTACGACCATACCTACGACATCGGCAACTACCACAAGGTGAACGACGTGTTCAGCTTCGAAAGCTCGGTGGATGAGCTGGGCCAATACATCCGTTCGCGCTGAGCCGGGCCATCGTTCCATGCCACCGTTCCCACCGATGAGACACGCGCCCCTCCTTTCCCTCGGCGTTGCCGCCATGCTGCTGGGCAGCGCGTGCTCCGGGTCGAGGTCCTTCGCCAAGAAGGGCGCCCAGCTCGATGCCAGCGGCATGTACGCCGAGGCCGCGGACATGTACCTGCAAAGCGCCGTCCGCAACCAAGGCAACGTGGAGGCCAAGATCGGCCTGAAGAAGACCGGCCAGCAGCTCCTCAACGACAAGCTCAGCACGTTCTTCAAGGCCTTCAGCATGGACAGCCGCGAGGAGGCCGTGAACGCCTATCTCGACGCGAAGGCCTATGCGGACCGCGTGCAGCGTGCGGGCGTGGTGCTGGAGATCCCCGGCCACTACGCCACCGATTTCAACGAGGTGAAGGGCCGCTACCTGGTGGACCTCTACACCCAGGGCCAGGACCTGATGGCCGCGCAGGACTTCAAGGGCGCTGAAGCGGTGTTCGCGCACATCGGCGCGCTGGAGCCCGGCTACAAGGATGCCGGCAGCCTGCAGAACGTGGCCTACCTGGAACCGCTCTACCGCTCCGGCAAGAGCGCCCTGGATGCGAAACAGTACCGCAAGGCCTACGGCGACCTCAGCCAGGTGCTGCAGAAGGACGCCGCCTACAAGGATGCCCGCGCGCTCCGCGATCGATGCGTGGAGGACGGCCGGTTCGCCATCGCCGTGCTGCCGTTCAGCGCTCCCCCCGACCTCAAGGGCCAGGCCGCCGCGGTGCAGGCCTATGCCACCACCGCGCTGACGGGGGTGAACGACCCCTTCCTGAGCGTCGTGGACCGCGATGACATCCAGAAGATCCTGGACGAACAACGCCTGGGCCTGAGCGGCGTGGTGGACGAGAAGACCGCCGTGAGCGCCGGCAAGCTGATGGGCGCGCAGGCCGTGCTCATGGGCACCCTGATCGAATACTGCGAGGAACCCGGCAACCTGCGCCGCACCATCAAGGACGGCTTCGAGGCCTACCGCGTGAAACAGCTGAACAAGGAGACGAACGAATACCAGCTCGTGACCCGGTACAAGCCCGTGAAGTACACCGAATACTACCAGGAGAACAAGGTCTTCCTGTCCTTCAGCTACAAGCTCGTTTCCTTGGAAACAGGGCAGGTGCTGCTGAGCAAGGTGGTGGAAAAGCAGAGCGCCGACCACGCGTACTATGCCGGGTATGACGGCGACAAGAGCGCGCTCTACCCCATGCTGAACGGCGCCGTGAACGCGAGCGGCCGGGGGCGCAGCGAGCTCGCCGCCCTGCTGAACGCGCCGCATGACGTGAAGTCCATGTCCGCCCTGGGGGCGGACGTGTTGCGCGGTTCCACCAGCACCATCGCGGACGCCATCCGGAAGGAGGTGGCAGGCCGGCTCCCCTGATGCGCACGTCCGTTACTTCCCTGAGGCGCCCGGTGTGGGCGTTCCTGGTCATCGGGATGCTCGCGCCGGTGGCATGCAAGCACCGGGCGGCCGTGGTGAGGACCGGGGAAGCGCCGGTCAGCACGGAGGCGCAACGGCCGGCCTGGGTGCAGGCGCGCCCGGTGAGCGCCGGTGATTACATCGGCATCGGGCTCTGCCCCAAGACGCGCCCGGACTACCAGGAGAGCGCCAAGAAGAACGCCCTGAACGACCTCGCCAGCGAGATCAGCGTGAAGGTGGAAGGCAACAGCCTGCTCTACACGCTGGACCGCAAGTACGCGTTCGACGAGCAGTTCACCAGCACCATCAACACCAGGACGAGCGAGCAGCTCGAAGGCTACGAGCTGGTGGATACCTACGAGAACGCCGGCGAGTACTGGACCTACTACCGCCTGAGCAAGGCCGAACACGCGCGGATCAAGGCAGAGAAGAAGGCCCGCGCGATCGGCCAGGCCACCGATGGCTACGGCCGCGCGCAGCAAAGCCTCGCCGCGGGGGACCTCAAGGGCGCCTTCGACCAGGACCTGCGTGCGCTGATCGTCATGAAGGACTACTGGGGCGAGAACGACCAGGTGACCCTCAACGGCAGGCAGGTGCCGCTCGCCAACGAGGTCTTCAACGACCTCCAGCGCCTTACCAGCGGCGTCCGCCTGAGCGCGCTGCCCGAGCGTTGCGGGCTCAACTATGGCAACCGCTTCAAGCGGGAGATGCTGGTAAGCGCGGCGTATGCAGGTGGGGGCTCGCCGCGCGCCCTGGCCCAGTTGCCGCTGGTCCTCAGCTATCCCGGTGCCGGTGGCAAGGTCACGGAAATGAAGCACACCGATGCCGAAGGCCGCATCCGGGGCACCGTGCAACGCGTGGACCCTGATGCGCCCGCGCCGGAGCTGCTCATCCGCCTGGACGTGGACGCCCTGGTGAGCAAGGACCTCGATCCCACCTTCACCAGGCCGCTCATCGGCAGCCTTACCGTGCCGGAACTGCACGTGCCCATGGACCGGGAGATGCCGCGCGTGTTCCTGCGGGGCGATCTGACGAACATGGGGCAGCCCGTCCCGGATGCCGCACCGGCGCTGGGCCTCAAGGAAGAGCTCACCCGCAGGGGCTTCCGCTTCGTGGAGCGCGCCAGCGATGCTGACCTCCTCCTGGACCTGAAGGCCTCCACGCGCGAAGGCGGGGAGGCCAGCGGCTTCTACACCGCCTACCTCGACGTGAGCTTCAGCTTCAAGGACCGCCGCACCGGCGACACCATCTACGAAGGCGGCCGCCAGGGCGTGAAGGGCATCCAGCTCACGTACGCCAAGGCCGGCCTCGACGCCTACAAGAAGGCGGACCAGGACCTGCGCCAGGAACTGGTGCCCGCGATGCTCAACGCGCTTTTGTAGGAATGATGGGCATTCGCCAAGTTTGGCACACCATTGGACAGCCCCTCCGCAACAACGACACCACCCTGACGCCGCACCCCATGAAGACCCTTTCGACCAGCCGCGTGTTCCCCATCGCCCTCACGGGCTTGCTGCTCGCCGGCGGGTTGGGCGCCTGCAAGAGCAAGAAAAAGCAAGCCGCCCAGCCGCCCGCCGGGGAGACCGAGGTGAAGGTGATGTGCTCCGGCCCGGAATACTTCACCGACAACAAGACCTTCCGTGCCAACAACCTGGGCGAAAGCATGGACCAGGCCACGGCCAAGAAGAAGGCCCTCGCCAATGCCCGCGCGGACATGGCCAGTGCCATCAACACCCAACTGAAGGGCGTGATCGACAACTACGTGAACAGCCGCGAGCTGAACAACAAGGAGGAAGTGGCCGAACGCTTCGAGGGCCTCACCCGCGAAGTGCTCGATCAGCGCCTGAGCGGCACTCGCACCATCTGCGAGAAGATGATGCAGGTGAACGCCTCTGGCAACTACAAATGCTACGTGGCCATCGAGCTCAGCGCCCAGGACCTGCTCGCCGCCTACAACGAACGCCTGAGCAAGGACGACAAGTTGCGCATCGACTACGACTACGAGAAGTTCAAGCAGACCTTCGATAAGGAAATGGAGAAGCTGGGCAAATAAGCCAGCCCTAAGAACGCAGAAGCCGCCCCATCTGGGGCGGCTTCTGCGTTCTGCACGGACCCTTTTCAGGAGGCACTTGGATGGGGCCTGGCAGACCCTGTCTTCCCCACGATCATACCTCCCGTTCCGGTTATCTTGTGGCAAAAGTCCAACTCGATCCATGTCCAACATCGGCATCATCATCCCTGAACGTCCGCGCGACATCGGCAATTTCATGGTGGGGCGTCTGCTGCCCTTCCATAGCAAGCGCATGGTGGGGCCTTTCATTTTCATCGACCACATGGGGCCGGTGGCCATGAACGATCACCAGAACATGGACGTGGGGCCGCACCCGCACACCGGCCTCAGTACGCTTACCTTCCTATTCGAGGGCGCCGTGATGCACCGCGACAGCCTGGGTTCCGTTGTGGAGATCACGCCCGGTGCCGTGAACTGGATGACGGCCGGCCGCGGCATCGTACACAGCGAACGCACGCCCGATTGCCTGCGCCAGGTGGACAAGCACATGCACGGGCTACAGATCTGGGTCGCGCTGCCGAAGGAGATGGAGGAGGTGGATTCCTCGTTCCATCACATTGAAGCGGAGGCGCTGCCCGCATGGGAGCAGGACGGCGCGCGCTACAAGCTGATCGCGGGCGAGGTGATGGGCCGCCGTTCACCGGTGCCGGTACACAGCCCGTTATACATGCTGGAGATCCACTCTCCCGAGGGCTGTGCCGTCCGCATCGGCGAACAGCTCTACGGCGAGGTGGGCATGTACGTGCTCGAGGGCGAAGTGCGCGAAGGCACCGACGGCGAGCCGATCGGCTCGCGTCGGATATTGGTGGCGAAGGATCCTTCGCTATGCGCCTTCACCATGGCGCCGGGCACAACGGTGTACCTCTTCGGTGGCGAACCATTCCCGGAGGAGCGCTTCATTTACTGGAACTTCGTGGCCACCAGCCAGGAGCGCATCGAGGCCGCCAAGGAAAGTTGGCGCACATTGCGCTTCCCCATGATCGAAGGGGAGACCGGGTATGTGCCGCTGCCGCTGGAGCAGCGGTGAATTTTCCTGCGGCAGTGAGGGTCTTCGATCACGGGAGGTCGTAGCGACTTCGCACGACACGACAGTCCCTCGACTATGCTTGAGGTGACAGGAGGATTGGGCGAAGTGCCATCGCGAAGGGGCCTACTTCTTCGTACCCGCACCGCGGAACGCTGCCATGATGTCGCGCACGTACCAGAAGGTGAGTTCGCCGTGGCAATAGCCGTTCTTCACGTCGCCGCAGAGGAAGATGGCCGGACGGTTCAGCAGCACGAGCGCTCGTTCCACCTGGCCGTCCCATCGGTGCGGGTCCAGGCCCAGGCGCTCGGCTAGCCGCTGGGCGTCCTTCACATGGCCGGGCCCGGCGTTGTAGGAGGCCAGCACGAACTTCATGCGTTGGTCGCTGTCGCGCACGCTGCTTCGCCAGAGAGTGTCCAGTTCCGCCAGGTAGAGGGCCGCACCGCGGATGTGCCCATGCAGGCCGTCCGCCGTATCCACGCCCAGTTGCGCGGCGGTGGAAGGGAGCATCTGCATCATCCCTTCCGCCCCCTTGTACGAAGCGCTGGTGTCGAACCGCGATTCCTTGAAGGCTACCGCCGCGAGTAGCTTCCAGTCCCAGGCCATGTCGCTGGCATGCACTTGGAACAAGCTGTCGAAGGGCGATACGGTGCTGTCCCCGCGCAGTGCGGAACCGTAGCGCGAACGCAGCGTGCCGCGCGCCAGTTCAAGGTCGCTGGGTTGCAGCAGCAGCGCGCGGGCCTCCTGCTCGGCGGGGGCGTTCAGCCAGACGTCCAGTGCGCGCAACAGATGAACGGCGTTCTGGCGCACGCCGAAAGCGAGCGGGACGCTGGGGCCCAGCCGCGGGCCGAGGTCCGCCTGCGGGATCCTTCGCCGTTCCAACATGGCGGAGGCATCGCTGATGACCGCAGAAGCATAGCGGCCGATGGCCGTGCGTATGACGACCTCATCGGGCAGGAGGCTGTCCACTACGATGTTGAGCGTGCTGTCCGCCAGCACTGGTGCTCCATGGGCATCGAGGAACGGCGACCAATAGCTGACGTGGAGCACGTGCGAGGTGTCCTCCGCCAGGCGGTCCTTTGGCAGCAGGGGGTCCGGGCGCAGCCCCATGCGGACCGGCGTGACCTGCCGGTAGGGGTGCGTGAACGCCACGTACGGGGCGGCCCAGCCCTTGGGGGACAATTGGGCGGCGATGACGTCGCCTTCCCCGCGTTGCAGCATCGCAAGCATGCTGTCGGGACGGTCCACCGGCACGGCCTTCACGCACAGGTGCTCCTGCCGGGCGAAGCGTTCGAGCAATTCCCATTCCACGCCGGTCACGGCGTTCGGGCGCTCTTCCCAGCTCAAGGGGTCCCGGAGCACGAGCACGCGGAGGGTGTCGTGGCGGATCTGCTTCAGGTCGCGCTTCACGTGCGGGTACGACCAGGACGGCCGCTCCACTTCCGTGCCTGCGCCGGCGGGTGGGTGGGAGAACGCCAGCAGCCCCAGCAGTGCGGCGAACGCCGCTGTGCCCAGCCACTCAGCCTTCCCCATGGCACAGGTGTTCGCGGAGCGCAAGCACGAAGGCCTCGGTCTCCGCCAGGTATGCGTGGAGGTGGGTCGCCAATACGGTCTCGGCCCCTTCGAGGGCGGCGCCATGGGGCACACGGCGTGCCAGGCCGCTCAAAGCGCGGCCGATGCCCTCCAGCGTGGCGTAGGAGGTAAGCCAGTCGCCCTGCACCATGTACGGCAGCATGCGCTGCTGGGGAAGGGGCATCAGGTGCGCGTGGGCGGTGAGCACGGCGTACATGCGGTGCGTGAACGCCTCCAATGGCCCGGTGCCGTAGCGCGGCCAGCAGCGGGCGATGCCGTGGTCGTAGAACACGTCCAGCGCCACACCGGCGTACTTCCCGCAGTGTGCGCGCAGCCGTTCGCGTCCCTGGAGGGTCAGGGGGTGCGTGTCGGTGAAGCTGTCGATGGTGCGGTGCATGCGGATGCCGCGTTGGAGCGCCTCCGGGTAGGCGCTCAGGTCACGCCCCTTCACGCCATCGGCCATGAAATTGCCGGTGATGACCAAGGGGTCCTCTCCGGATACGAGCAAATGGCCCAGGAAGTTCATGCGGGGCGGGAAGTTATCGCTCCGTCCGGCCCCGCCCTGTTGCCGCTCGTGGAAGCCCGCCGCTCCGCGTGGCGGGCGCGGGTAACTTGGCCGCATGCCATCCGCCGGACGCCATCTGCCGATCTACTGGACCGCACAGGTGGTGGGGTGGTCCCTGCTGGCGGTGTTGCTGGGCGCCTCCAGTTGGATGGCGGCGGGCGAAGGGACGCGGTCCACGCTGCTACCCCTGCTGGTCATCTTCGTGGTGCTCGGTGTGCTGTCGAGCCATGCGTTCCGCGCCATCATCCTGCAACGGCGGTGGCTGGACCTCTCCATCGGCCTGCTGTTGCCGCGGCTCGCTTTCACGGCGCTGGTGCTGGGAGGGCTCACGTCCCTGGCCAACGGCGGCATCCACGACGTCGGCTTCCCCGAGGGCGATCCCGTGCTCATGGGCGGCTCGCCGAGGCTGCTGGAATTCGTGCTGAGCTGGGTGGTGCAGCTTTTCATCTGGTCGATCCTGTACTTCGCCTACCACTATTTCATCCGCAGCCGGCGGGAGGAGATCCGTTCGCTGCGCCTGGAAACGGCCGAGCGCGACAACCAATTGGCGAACCTGCGCAGCCAGCTGAACCCCCACTTCATGTTCAATGCGCTGAACGGCATCCGCGCGTTGATCGACGAGGACCCGGGGCGGGCGAAGCAGGCCATCACGCAGCTGAGCGCCATCCTCCGCAACGCCATGGCCACGGTGAAGCGGCGCACGGTGCCGCTGGGCGAGGAACTGGACATCGTGAAGTCGTACCTCGCATTGGAATCCATGCGCTTCGAGGAGCGCCTGCGTGTGCGCTACGACGTGGACCCATCGCTGGAGCGCGAACCCGTGCCGCCGATGATGCTGCAGACGCTGGTGGAGAACGCCGTGCGGCACGGGGTGGCCAAGCGCACCGAGGGTGGGGAGGTGGTGATCGGCGCGCAGCGCGGACCGAACGGGCTGGTGCTGAGCGTGCGCAACAGCGGCATGTACGACCCGGAGGCCACGCCCGGCACGGGCATCGGCCTGCGCAACACGCGCGAACGCCTGCAACGCATCTACGGCAGCGGTGCCGGCCTGCGCATCGTGAACGATGCCGGCATGGTGCTAACAGAAGTGGAACTACCTGTGACCAACGAACATGAAAGCACTGATCGTGGACGATGAACGCCTGGCCCGCAAGGAGCTGGCCGGCCTGCTGGAGCGATACGACCACATCGAAGTGGTGGGCGAGGCTGCCAATGCCGACGAGGCCGAGCAGCACATCGCCGGATCGAAGCCCGATCTGCTGTTCCTCGACATCAACATGCCCGGCCGCGACGGCTTCCAACTGCTGGAGGCGCTCGACCACACGCCGCACGTGATCTTCGTTACCGCCTACGACGAGCATGCCGTGCATGCGTTCCAGGTGAACGCGCTGGACTACCTGGTGAAGCCCATCGACCCGGTGCGGCTCGAGGCCGCGGTGAGCAAGCTGCCCCGCACGTCGGACGTAGCGCAACGCGAGCAGCTGCAAGCCGACGACCGGATCTTCCTGAAGGACGGGGAGAAGTGCTGGTTCGTGACGCTGAAGGACGTGCGCCTCTTCGAGAGCGAGGGCAACTACGTGCGCGTCCGCTTCGGCGATCAGAAGCCCCTCGTGCTGCGCTCGCTGAACAACCTGGAGAAGCGGCTGGACCCGCACCTGTTCTTCCGCGCCAACCGCAAGCACATCATCAACCTGAAGTGGGTGGAGAAGATCGAGCCGTGGTTCAGCGGTGGATTGAACGTGACGTTGAGCACCGGGGAGGTGGTAGAGGTGAGCCGGAGGCAGGCCGCGCGGTTCAAGGAACTGATGAGCCTTTGACCCGTCCACGCCCCGAGATCTTCACGGGGTCCGTGGTGGGCGGGGGCTTTGTCAGGTCGATCGGAGTCGAGACCTTCGCGCCGCATCCCAGAAGCCATGTCCAATAAGAACACCATCGTTTTCGTGCTGTGGAACCTGCTGCTCACCGGCCTGGTGGTGTGGCTGCTCGTGGGGCGCAAAGGGGCGGCCGCGTCCGGGTCCGTGGCGCTGGCGGACAGCACGGCGGTGACGCCGGTGGTGCGCGACACGGCCGCCTTGAAGAGCGGGCGCATCGCCTTCTTCCTCATGGATACGCTGAAGAGCCGCTACGAACTGGTGAAGGCGAGCGTTGACCGCGTGCAGGGCGAAGGCCAGCGCATGCAGGACAACTTCCGCCGCCAGTACGAGAAGGCACAGGCCCGCGCGCAGGAGCTCGCCACGAAGGACCATACCTACAGCACCAAAGCCGAGGTGGAGCAGGATGAGAAGGAGTTCCGGAAATTGCAGGAAAGCCTCCAGGAGCTCCAGGGCCACATGCAGAACAGCTTCGACGAGATCCAGGCGAAGGCCCTGAGCGAGATCGCCTCGGAACTGAAGACCTACCTGGAGGAATACAACAAGACCGCCGGGTTCGATTACATCTTCAGCATCCAGGACGAAGGGCAGATCTGGGTGGGCAACAAGGGCCTGGACATCACCGGCGACATCGTGGACGGCCTGAACGCCCGCTACCGGGCCGCCAAGGCGGCTTCCGCACCGGCCAAGAAGTGATCGGCGGTCTGGCCCGATCTTCGTGGTACGCCGTCCGCTGATGCCGATCCGTTCGCTGCTTCCCTTCCTGCTGCTCGCGCTGCCGTTCCTGGCCGTTGCGCAGGACCGGACGGGGGCACCCGAGGGAGGCGTGGAGATCCTGAACGCGGACCGCTGGGAGTTCGACGACAAGCTGGCGAAAGGCGCCCAGCGCCTGATCGGCAACGCGCGCTTCAAGCATGGCGACGCCATCATGTCCTGCGACAGCGCCTACATCCTGGAGGACCATCACGTGCAGGCATACGGGCACATCGGCATCCGGCAGGGAGATACGCTGCAGATCAGCGGCGACCGGCTCGAATACAACGGCAAGGAGCGCCTGGCGGTGATCACCGGGAACGTGCGCCTTACCGACCCCGGCATGGAGCTCACCACGGAGGCATTGTCATACGACCTGAAGGGCCGAACCGCGCGCTATTCCACGGGTGCGCGCATCGTGAGCATGCGCGATGGCAACACGCTCACCAGCCGGAACGGGGCCTACCTCGCCGGTGAGCACCGCTTCCTCTTCAGCGATGACGTGGTGCTCACGCATCCGGAGCGCACCATCCGGTCCGACACGTTGCATTACGCCACCCGCACCGGCGTGGCCGAGTTCTTCGGCCCCACGCGCATCACGCAAGGCACGACGACGATGTACGCCGACCGCGGATCGTACGACACCCGCACCGAGCGCGGCCGGTTCACCCGTGGCGGCCGCATCGTGAACGACGGCCAGGAACTGGTGGGCGACAGCCTGCACTACGACCGCAGGACCGGCGAGGGCCTCGCCTGGGGCCACGTGGCGGTGATCGACACCGCCAACGACCTGCTCGTGCGCGGCGACCGCGGCCGCCACCTGCAAGGCCAGGACCGCTCCATGATCACCGGCCATGCCGAACTGGTGCTGTTGATGGGGAAGGATTCGCTCTTCCTCCACGGCGATACGCTCTTCGCTTCGCGCGACAGCAGCGGCGGACGGCTCGTGCAGGCCTGGCGGAAGGTGCGGCTGTTCAAGCCGGACCTGCAAGGCGTGTGCGACACCATGATCTACAGCGAGCGCGACAGCGCGATCACCCTCATCGGCACGCCCTACCTCTGGAGCGGCAAGGACCAGATCAACGGGAAGCACATCCGCATCACGCTGCGCGATGGGCATGCGCACCGGCTCTACGTGAACGAGGATGCCTTCATGGCCTCGCAGGCGGACAGCACCCGTTTCGATCAGGTGACCGGCACCACCATGACCGGGTCCTTCCAGAACGACCAGCTCGTGCGCATCCTCGCCGAAGGCAACACGCGCACCGTCTATTTCGCCAAGGACAAGAAGGATGGGGTGGAGCAGGTGGTGGGCATGAACCGCGCGGATTGCAGCCGCATCGTCGTGGAGCTGGACAGCGGTCAGGTGAGCACGCTCTCGTTCCTCACACAGCCCGATGCCACGCTCTATCCGCTGGAGAAGGCGCCGGCGGACGAGATGCGCATGAAGGGCTTCACGTGGAACGCCGCCGACCGGCCGAAGGACCGCCGTTCGATCTTCCAGAAGTAGTTCTACTCCGCCACGTACCGCACGAAGTCCGGCAGCGGCTTGCGGTATCCTTTCGGCCATTCCACCGCGGGGTAGCCCATGTAGAACAGGCCAAGGCATTGGTCCTCTTCGCCCAAGCCGAGGAAGTTGCGCATGCCCGCTCCGGTGATCGCCGCGCCCGTGCTCCAGAAGCCGCCCAGGCCGTAGGCCGTGCAGGTGAGGTGCATGTTCTGCACGGCGCAGGCCACTGCCAATTGCTCCTCGATCAGCGGGATCTTGCGGTTGGGGTCGCGCGCCAGGCCCAGGGCCACCACCACGCTGCTCTGCAACGGCCGCTGGGTGTGGCTCTCGAATTTCTTCGGCAGGAACTTCTCGGGCGGTGTCAGGCGGGTGTATTCGGCCCCCATGAACTCCGACAGGCGCTGCCGCCCCTCGCCGGTGAACACGGTGAACCGCCAGGGCTGGGTCATGCCGTGGTTCGGCGCCCATACGGCGTTGCCCAGCACCCGGTCGATGATGTCGCGCTGCACTTCGCGGGAAGTGTAGTCCTTGGGCTGGATGGTGCGGCGGTCGTGGATGAGCGCGGTGATGTCGCTGATGCTGTGGCGCATGTCGGGAACGGGATAGGGGGCGCAAAGAGAACGATGAACGGGCGATCCGGCCAAGGCATGGGCAGCGTTCTGCCTCCTGTACTCGTCATACCTTGCACCACCGTTACACGAAACGATGCAGGCACGCTACACCTCGTTCATTCTTTCCGCTGCGATCGCCCAGGCGGCCTTCGCACAATCGCCCGCCCTCTCAGTGGCGGCCAACATGCCATCCGCCGGCCAGGACGTGCAGGTGTGGCGTTTGCCCACCGCCACGCCTACGCCCGCAGGGGGCCAGGGAGGCACCCATGACTTCTCGGCATTGACCGGTGGCCAGCCCGCCAGCTACAAGTGGCTCGCCGCATCCACTTTGCCTTCGCCGCATGCGCCCGCCACGCTGGCGCTCACCGATGGCGGGTCGGATACCGTCTACTACCGCAACAACGGCGGCCTCGAGCGCGTGGCGGAGCGGCAGGCACTGGTCGGCCAGTACATCGTGGATGCCAATTACAGCGATGGCCCGCTGGAGCTGAAGATGCCGCTGGCCTATGGTGACACGTGGAACGATGCCATCTCCGCCACGTTCCAGGTGGATGGCAACTCCGCCGTGCGTACCGGCACCATCTCCGGGGAGGCCGATGCATCGGGCTGGGTGACCTTGCCGGGAGGGGGCGCGCCCATCGAAGTGCTCCGGGTGCGCACCTATGTGAACGAGAACATCGTCGTCACCGTGTCGATCCTTACGATCACGATCACGCATAAGCGGCATGTGGATTCCTACTATGGCGCGTGGTCCAAGTTCCCCGTGTTCCGCACCTATGCCGATTCGCTGTGGTCCTCGCTCGGCAACCAGTTCTTCGCAGGTACCGAGTGGTTGCAGCAGACCTCCCTTGGCGTGGCCAGCACGGCCCCGGTGGACCTGGGCGTGGGCCTGGCGCCCAACCCCGCCAATGGGCCGGTGGACCTGAGCTGGACCGCTGATGGCAGCCCCACCACCCTCGAAGTGTTCAGCACCACCGGCGCCCTTGTGCTGAAGCGCGACCTCGGCACCCGCGGCAGCGGTGCCCAACGCACCCGCATCGATACGGACGGCTGGATGCCCGGCCTCTACCTGGTGCGCCTGCGCGATGCCGGCCGGAGCGTGGTGAAGCGCCTCACGGTACGCTGATCCCTGTTTTTTCCGATCGTTCCCGGAGCCCCCGCATCATGGGGGCTTCGGCTTTTCGGCACGTCCTGGTGCGCCCCTAGCTTTGTCCCCGTGCTCGGGGTGCGCTTCGCGAAATACCTGCCTCCGAAGGACGACCGCTCGCCCTTCGAGAAGCTGCTGCCGCTCTTCCTGGAACTGCTCACCCACACCAGCGGCGACGTGGATGAGGCGTTGGATTGGATGAAGGAACTCGACAAGGAGCACGGCCTTTTCAGCAAGGAGTATACGCTCAACGACTTCAAGGCGGACCTGCGCAGGCATGGCATCATCGGCGACCGGCCCACAAGGGGGAAGGGGCCCGGCATCACGGCGAAGGCGGAGCAACTGCTCCGGCAGCGTGCGTTGGAGCAGGTGTTCGGGAAACTGAAGAAGAGCGACCGCGGCCAGCATGCGTTGCGCCGCAACGGCCAGGGCGATGAACCCACCGGCGATCGCCGCAACTACCGCTTCGGCGACCGCGCGGAACAGATCGCGATGAGCGACAGCATCCGCAACGCACAGCAGCATGGCCTGGACGACCTGCGGTTGAGCGAGGACGACCTGGAGGTGATGGAGACCGAGCACCAGAGCGCTTGCGCCACCGTGCTCATGCTCGACATCAGCCACAGCATGATCCTCTATGGGGAGGACCGCATCACGCCGGCGAAGAAGGTGGCCATGGCCCTGGCGGAGCTGATCCGGCGCCGCTACCCGAAGGATACCCTGGACATCGTGGTCTTCGGCAACGACGCCTGGCAGGTGGACCTGAAGGACCTGCCGTACCTGCAAGTGGGGCCCTTCCATACCAACACCGTGGCGGGTCTTGAGCTGGCGATGGACATCCTGCGCCGTCGGAAACTGCGCAATCGCCGCATCGTGATGATCACCGATGGCAAGCCGAGCTGCATCAAGCGCGAAGGCGAGTACTACATGAACAGCGTGGGCCTGGACGACCTTATCGTGTCACGCACGCTCGATGCAGCGGTGCGTGCGCGCAAGGCCGGCATCCCCATCACCACGTTCATGATCGCGCGCGACGGCTACCTCCAGCGCTTCATCGAGAAGTTCACCGAGGCCAACCAGGGCCGCGCCTTCTACACCGGGCTGAAAGGCCTCGCGGACATGGTGTTCCGCGACCACGCCAGCGGGCGCAAGGGGTGATCCGTGGGTGGCAGCATACCATTGGAATTTCTTCATCCCCCCGCGGGGGCGCCGATGTCGGCGAGGCCGAACGCCGAGCGAACTTCGCACCATGGCGGAACGACCGGGGACATTGGGTGAACTGAGGGAGAGCGGCTGGAAGAGCCGCTCCGTAAAGGAGGAATTGCGTGCGAACCTCGTGGAGCGCATCCGCAGGATGCAGCCGCTCTTCGAGGGCATCCACGGCTACGAGGGGACCGTGGTGCCGGCGCTGGAGCGCGCCATCCTTGCCGGTCACAGCATCAACCTGCTGGGCCTGCGTGGACAGGCGAAGACGCGCATGGCCCGCTCCCTCGTGCAACTGCTCGATGAATGGATCCCCGTGGTGCAAGGCAGTGAGCTGAACGACGATCCCTTCGCGCCGATCTCCCGCCATGCCCGGGACCTCATCGCACAACGTGGGGAGAGCACGCCCATCAGCTGGCTGCACCGCGATCAGCGGTACACCGAGAAGCTGGCGACCCCGGACGTGACCGTGGCCGACCTCATCGGCGACAGCGATCCCATCAAGGCCGCCAACCTGAAGCTGGACTACAGCGATGAGCGGGTGATCCACTTCGGCCTGGTGCCGCGCAGCCACCGTGGCATCTTCGTCATCAACGAACTGCCCGATCTGCAACCGCGCATCCAGGTGGCGTTGTTCAACATCCTGCAGGAGGGCGACGTGCAGATCCGGGGCTTCAAGCTGCGCCTGCCGTTGGACATCCAGTTCGTGTTCACCGCCAACCCCGAGGACTACACCAACCGGGGCGCCATCATCACGCCCTTGAAGGACCGCATCCAGAGCCAGATCATTACGCACTACCCGCCCACGATCGAGCTGGGCATGCGCATCACCGCGCAGGAGGTGCGCTCGCCGGAGGAGCAGGTGCAGCGCGTACGCGTGCCCGAGCTCATCCGTGTGCTCATCGAGCGCTTGGCGGTGGAAGCGCGGCGCAGCGAGTTCGTGGACCGGAAGAGCGGCGTGAGCGCCCGCCTCACTATCTCCGCGCTCGAGAGCGTGATCAGCGCCGCAGAGCGCCGTGCATTGCGCAACGGCGAGGACGCTACCACCGTGCGCATCAGCGACCTCTATGCCGTGGTGCCCGCCATCACCGGCAAGATCGAGCTGGTCTATGAGGGCGAGCAGGAGGGACCGGAGAAGGTGGCCCTGCACCTGCTGGGCCTGGCGCTGCGGAACACCTTCGCCGAGATCTTCCCCGATCCGGCGAAAGCCCGCAAGGCCAAGGGCGGAAAAGATCCTTATGCCGCGGTGGTGGACTGGTTCAACGACCACGAGACGGACATTCTGCTCGATGCGCCTGAACGCAGCTACCAGGCCGCGCTCGATGCCGTGGGCGGGCTGGATGAAGTGTTGCGCCTTTACCCCGGCGCGTTGCCGCGTGAGGAACGCGCGTTGTGGAAGGAACTGGTGCTGCACGGGCTGTCCGAGCACAGCCGCATAGGCATGTCCATGCTGGGCGGCAGCGTGCGCTTCGGTGACGTGATGGGCTCCGTGTTCTCCTCGGACGACGATGAGGAGGACGAAGAAGCGTAGGTCCGACTGCTAGCCGTCCTGCGCGTATTTGTGCGGGTCGCTGTGGTCCTCGTCGATGCCTTTCTTCACGATGTACATGCGATGGCCGGCCATGGCCAGTTCGCGTTGCCCGAGCGCGATCAGCCGGTCGAACGCTGCCCGATCGCCATCGCCGGCGAGGGCCACTTGCTTCAGCACGCTCATGCCGTTGCGTTCCAGCCAATCCAGCGCGGTGGCGTCCCCCTCGATCCCCCGGATCAGGGCCATCAGGTGCGGGTGCCCATTGTCCATGAGCCATTTGCGCGCATCGGCCTTCAGCCGCAGGGCATAGGTGAAGAGCCCCAGCTCGGGATAGCCGTTCGTGATCAGCCAGTCGCGAAGGGGAACGTTGCCGGAGATGGCTTCGCACCAGGCGAGCAGGACCTTGGCGGGGTATTCGGTACGCATGCCCGGCGCGAAGGTATTCCGCGGGTGGGCGGGTATCTTCGCCGCATGCGTTGGTCGGTCCTGGCCCTTTGGGCGTGCTCCGTTCCCGCCCTGATGGCGCAGGGAACGATGTCGAAGGAGGAAGTGCGGGTGCGCAAGCTGCTGGCCAACAATAAGCCGTACAAGGCGATCACGCGTTGCGACCACATGCTGCTGGAGGGCCGAGTGCATCCGGAGTTCTTCGTCCTGCGCGCGGACGCCCTGAACCGCATCGGGCAAGCTGCGAAGGCCGAACCGGATGCCCGCGCCGCCTTGCAGCACGCTCCGGCGAGCGCCGAGGCCCTGCTGCAACTGGCCGTGGCCGAACAGGGGCAGGGGCGCTACGACAGTGCCGATGTGCATTTCCGGAAGGTCCTTGCGCAGGGGCCTTCCGCCGATGTGCGCTACCGCCTGGCCGTGAACCACCGCCTGGCCCGGCGATGTCCGCAGGCCGTGGAAGAACTGGACGAAGCGTTGAAGGCTGGTCCCGGCGATGCGGCCGGTTCCGCACGCATCCTGCGCGTGAAGGGCGAATGCCTGGCCGAGATGGGCGACAGCACTGCGGCCCGTGCCGCGCTGAATGCCGCGGTGGCCGCCGATCCCAAGGATCCGGTGAACTACAACAGCCGCGGCTACTACGGCCACGCGTTCTTCGGCGATCACCTGGGGGCCATCGCCGACTACGACCGCGCGATCAAGATCAATCCGAACTACAGCTATGCCTTCAACAACCGCGGGTGGAGCTGGTACAAGCTCGGGCAGAAGGACAAGGCGCTGAAGGACATCGGCCGCGCGAAGAACAAGAAGGTCTTCAACCCCTATGTGTACCGCAACCTGGGTGTGATCGCCTTGGAAAGCGGGGACACGGCCAAGGCCTGCATGGAGTTCCGGCGTGCGCTGGACTATGATTTCACCGCCTTGTTCGGCCGTGAAGTGGAGGAGCTCATGGCCGCGCATTGCCAGGGGGAACAGAACACGGCCGCTCCGGTACAGGCGCCGAACGCTCCGATGGACCGCAACGCGCCGAAGGCACCGAACGCTCCGGACAAGCCCGCGCCACGCACCAACGCCCCCTGATCCCATGGACCACACGCAAGGCATGCTGCGCGAGGGCGCATTGGAAGGGAAGGTGATCGTGGTGACCGGTGGCGGCACCGGCCTCGGCCGTAGCATGGCCGCCTATTTCCTGCGCCTCGGGGCGAAGGTGTGCATCACCAGCCGCAAGCTGGAAGTGCTGGAAAAGACCGCGCGAGAGCTGGAGCAAAGTACCGGTGGACAAGTGCTGGCAGTGGCGTGCGACGTGCGCAGCCACCTCGACGTGGATCGCCTGCTCGCCGAGGTCCTCGCCAGGTTCGGCCGCGTGGACGGCCTGGTGAACAATGCCGCAGGCAACTTCATCAGCCCTACGGAACGCTTGAGCCCGAAGGCTTTCGAGGTGATCATCGGCATCGTGCTGATGGGCACCGTGAACTGCACCCTCGCCTTCGGCAAGCATTGGATCGCGAAGGGCGAACGCGACAAGGCCATCCTCAACATCACCACCACCTATGCGTGGACCGGCAGCGGCTACGTGGTGCCCAGCGCCTGCGCCAAGGCCGGTGTGCTGGCGCTCACGCGTTCGCTCGCCGTGGAATGGGCGAAATACGGCATCCGCAGCAACGCCATCGCGCCCGGACCCTTCCCCACGAAAGGTGCATGGGACCGTCTGCTCCCCGGTGAGCTGATGGAGCGGTTCGACCTGGCCAAGCGGGTGCCGCTGAAGCGCGTGGGCACCCACCAGGAACTGGCCGACCTGGCGGCTTATCTGGTCTCGCCGTTCAGTGGCTACATCAACGGTGAAGTGGTCACCATCGATGGCGGCGAATGGCTGAAGGGAGCAGGCCAGTTCAGCATGCTCGATCAGGTACAGCCGGAGATGTGGGACGCGATCGCGCAAGCCGTTCGTGGGGTGAAGGGAAGCTGAGATACCGGCACGGTGTTGGTACTACTTTTGGGTACCATCCCCAACGCATGAAGTTCCTTTCCCTGTTCCTCGCCGCTGCTTTTTGCCTGGCCCTCGGCACCGCTTCCGCGCAAGGCTGCGCCCACGATCATGCCGCTGCATCCGCCTCGCCCGCGAAGGCCAAGGCGGCGCTCCTGAACAAGGAACTGGGCCTCACCGCCGACCAGAACAAGCAGGTGGATGAACTGCTCACGGCCGCTGAAGGCCAGATGGCGCACCAACATGCGGAGGGCGCTTCGGCCGCGAAGGGCGAGGCGCGTTATGACCGCACCTACGATCGCATCGCCAGGCTCCTCACGGCTGAACAAGCCGAGAAGTTCAAGCAGTTGCGCGCGGATGGCAGGCTGGCTGCTTGCGGCACTGAAGCAGGTGGCGGCAAGGCCTGTTGCGCCGGGCATGGCGCGGCCGGTGCAAAAGCCGGTTGCTGCTCCGGCAAAGGCAAGGTGACCACCCAGGAGGCCCCCAAGCTGGAAGCGCATTGATCGACTGACCATCCGTTCGGAAAAGAGGCCTCGGGAGAGGCCTTTTCCCATTTTGCAGGGTGTTCATGCCTCGCCTTCGCTCGACTAGCAGGGTTCGAGGGGGCCATGGTCCGGCAGGCTCACCGTGACAATGCGGGCATTGGAACGTCAAGAAGCGCATTCTCTGATTAGGTGAGCCGCTCTCAAAACGCGTTGTCACCGCGGCCTTGAGCCGCAGTCGCAACCAGGAGCAGGCGGGCTCCTACTTGCGATGGCGGCTCAAGGCCGCCATGACACGGTCCGGCGGGCTCACCGGGGCAGAGAGGGACGAAGGACACGGTTCGAACGATCCAAGTCGCACATTACCGGGGTGGCTCGGGGCGAGAACGGTATTCGCCAGCTCGCGTCCATGCCGTGTCGCGCTGGAAGAGGTGTATCGAGTATGGACGGCCGCCCAGTGTCTTGATCTCATGGGGCGGCGTGAATTCGGCAACGGGGCGGAATCGCGGATCGTTCAGCAACAGGTCCAGTTCCAGTCCTCCTTCATTGGCGGCGAAGTGAGCGTCCCAAGCGACCCAATCACCGTGGTGGATGTGCATTTCCGTCAACGAGCCTGTGCCGAAAAGGGAACGGGCACTGTCCGGGTCCCATGGATCACGATCGCATAAAGCGCCCAGGTAAGGATGCAGATAGATGATCTTCTCCCCGGGTTCCCGATGCGCATTGATGTACGCGGCAGCCTCGCGAACGGTGCGTTGCAGGTCGTCATCAGGGACCGGAAGTATCTGCCGATGCCGCAATTCATGGTAGGCGGTATTGCCATAGACGAGCACCAGCCCTGCCACTGCCCAGGGTCCCCATTTCCCCTCCGGCAGGAAAAAGGCCCAGGTGTGCGCCAGCATGTACACGACGAACAGCACCAACAAGGGAACGGTGGTGGCGATGACACGCAACAATCCGAATGAGGCCATGCCGCCGTGCCACCAAGCGTAGCTGTGCAGCGCGAAGATGCCGATGGCGGGCAACAACGTGCAGGTGCCCAGGAACAGGTGCTGCACGCGCCTCTCCCGATCGCGCCAGAGCAGTACACCCCACAAGGCCGCGGCCACCACCACCGCCCTTTTGAACGGCAGCCCGTACATCGCATCGATGTTGTCACAGAACAACCACCCATCTCCCCGGCCATAGAGGTCGTTCCCGACATAGATGTGGTCCAGAAAGAAGGCCAGGGGGCGGCCGAGAAGCACCCAGCTCGCCAGGGAATAGATGATCACGGCCAGCAAGCCCCAAGGCAGCGCGCGCCATGCGCGGCGCCATACCACCCAGGCCAGGATGAACGGGGCGAAGGCCGCATACTCCGGCCGGACGAAGGGGAGACACCCCATCAGCACCATGGTGGCCACATAGCGCTTGCGCCAGAGGAAGAACACCACGAGGACGGAGGCAAGCCCGAACAACGGTTCGGTCAGTCCGCTCAGTACGGGCATCACATAGACGGGCACGAAGAACAGGAGGACCGGAACGGCCCATCTCCATTGGCGCGATCGCTGTTCATCCAGGAACGCCATGATCGTGGCACATGTGGCGATCGCGCACACCGCGCCGAACGCCGCCATTCCCCATAGGCCCAGCTGGGCGAAGGGCGATGCCAGCATGGAGAATATCGGCTTCGCCCATTGCGAAAGCGCTGCTTCCGGCTCCTGCCAGAAGTAGCGCGCGTGCATGTAGTGCGCTACTCCGTCCCCGCTATCAGGTACGCCCGGGGATAGGGTGCGGACCACCACCACCAGAGCGGCCATGCCTACAGAAAGCATCAATGGCCCATGATCGCGCGGAGCGTGTGAAGGGGCGGTTCCTGACGCGTTCATGGTACAAGATGAGATCATGAGGAGCCTCCTGACCCACCTTGAAGTCCAGGCTAAGCAGGTACGTTCCGAAAGTAGCATACCGTGGCGGTTCGGGAATTGCTGGAAGCCTGCCAGGGCCGGAGAGGATCGGGTGTATGCGAGTACAGGGGCGTGTCCCGACTTCAGGCGTCACGGTTCGACAGGCTCACCGTGACAGAGAGGCGATCGGAACGTCAAGGAGCACATTGCTGATCGGGTGATCTGCGCTCAAAACGCGTTGTCACTGCGGCCTTGGGCCGCAGTCGCATCCAGGAGCGGATGATTCCAGTGGGCTCCTACTTGCGATGGCGGCTCAAGGCCGCCATGACAGAAGGGGACGTCATGGTTCGGCAAGCTCACCATGATACGGTTCAGATGCCTTCGCCAAGGTGTTTCAGCGTCGGCACGCAAGCTCACCATGACAAAGGAGGGCGTCAAGGAGTGCATTCTCTGATCATCTCATTCTCTGATCTTCTGATCATACCGATAGGGTTGAAGCAGAACGGCCGCCTCGTCGAGGCGGCCGTTCCAGGACGATCAGGTGCGGATCAATCCGCTTGGATCACGAGGTATTTCGACACGCTCCAGAACGCGGCCGTGTCCGTTACGGTCAGGTTGTCCACCTTGCCTTCGCCCACCAGCTTGTAGCTGTCGGCCGGATGTGAGGTGATCACCTTCGCCTTCTTCGCGTTCACGGGGATCACCGTGGAACGCGTGATGTCGATCTTCTTGAAGTAGCCCAGGTTCATGCCCTGGGTGTTGAGCTTGGTGCTTTTGCCGATGCCCACGAAACCGCCTTCCTTCGTCACCACGCCATTGTCCTTGAGCTCTTTCGCGGTGCCTACGCAGTACCAGGCCGTGTTCAGTTCACCCTTCTGGGCCATCGCCAGTTGGTCCTTGTCCTGGTACATCTGGATCATGCTCGCCAGGGAGGCATTGGTGCTGGAGAGCTGCTCTTTCAGCGAGGCGATCTCCGTGTCCTTCTCGCCCACGGTGCGCTCCAGTTCCAGGATGGACTTCTCCAGCTCGCTCAGCTTCTTGCCTTGCGTGCTCGACGTTTGGCGCAGCTTGGCGATGATCTTCTTGTTCTCGTTCAGCAGCGAGTCGATCGCGTGCAGGTCGGCGGCCATGGTCTCTTCCATGTTCTTGCCGCTTTCCACGCCGCGGCCCTTGCTCAACAGCCCTTGTTTCTCGCGGATGGCGCGCAGGTTCTCGCTCACGCGGTTGAAGGCCCCGAACATGTCATTGATCGTGGAGTCCTTCATGCTGCTCTCGGAGGCCACCTTGGTGCGTTCCTCTTCGAGGTGCTTGTATTGCTCGCTCTGGGTGGGGTCGTTCTGGCAGGCTTGGAACAAAAGTCCGGTGGCCAGTACGGCGGTGAGGAGGTTCTTCATGGTCTGTGCGGAGGTAGGTGTTCGGTATGGGTGCGAACGAACGGCCGCGAAATTACGTACACGCCCGGCGCACCTGCATGCGTCCTGGCCGCATTTCGTTCGGTCCAGCCTATGAACAACGCAAGGCATTGCCCGGTCCACATAACGTTCACGCTGATCCTCTGGTCGGCCGCATCCGTGGCGCTTGCCCAGGATGATCCCAGCCTCACGAAGGATTTCCCCCACCTCAGCCCCAAGGAGCGCAGCCGCATCGCCGCCCGTGAGACCGCCGAGGCCCAGGAGGATCAGGTGTACCAGGCCGTGATGCACGAGGCGGAACAGGCGTTCCAGGAAGGGCGTTACGAGGATGCGCTAGCCGGGTACGGGAAGGCGCGCGTGCAGCGGCCCTACAACATCTATCCGAAGGTGAAGATCCAGGACCTGCAGGCCCTGTTGAAGCGCCGGGCGGAAGAGCAGGCCACCGCGCCCCCAGGCGAGGGGGAAGCGGTGACGGAAGAGCCCGTTCCCATAGCGCCCCCGCAACCGCCGCCATCACCGGTAGCGGCCCGCCCGGCCGGGGATGGTAAGGCCACGAAAGCGCCCAGCGAGGACGCTCCTTCACCCGCCCCTCAACGGCAGGCACAAGCGGCTGCCCGCCCCACGGAGGCCCGCACGGCCCCCCCTGCGGGCATGGAGGAGCGCTGTTATCGGGATGGACAGGCGTTCGTGATCGAACGCACCATCGCCGTGGATGGCCGCCGCGTGGTCTACAAACGCGTGGCCCACCCGCACGGGCAGGTGTTCTTCTTCGAGGACGGCATATCCGTGAGCGAACGCGTCTGGAACGAGCGGTTCCCGTAGCGGATCCTCACTCGCGGATCAGCTTCACCGGCATTTCCAGCAGGCCCTTGTAGTCCTCTCCGGCCTCGAGCATGTCCAGGTCGTCCTCGTCGTAGTGCCATTCCAGCTGGGCCTTGCCGGTGCCGGCCCCGTGCATGTCGTCCAGCAGCTTCAGCAGGTCCAGCACGTACTTGGCGCTGCTGGAATTGAAGTAGGTGAGGAAGAGCCGCACGCGCGTGTGCGGCGCGGGCTGCTGCGTGTAGCGTTCCACCTGCTCCAGCAAGGGGCGGAAGAAGCGGTCGGCGTTCTCATGGATGGAACAGCCGTGCAGCTCGATGAGCCCTTCCCGGGGATCGAAAAGGACGGATGGCGTCTTGTCGGTCGCGGAGAGTTCGATGCGTTCCATCGCCGGCGAAGGTAGCCAGGCGGTTTATCCGCCCCGGCAGGTGGCGCAACGCGGAGGCGTATTAACTTCAGGCCCAACCCAGCTCTATCACCATGGCCATCAACCAGCTCCTCGTTCCGTATGACTTCTCCGACTGCGCCACCGACGCGCTGCGCGTGGCCGCCAAGATCGCGCGCCTCACCGGCGCCTGCATCAATGTGGTGCATCTCTACGAGCAGATGACCGATTTCCATACCAGCAACCAGAAGGTGCGGGATGGGATCGAGGCGAAGCTGGACCAGGTGCCGCACCTGCCGTTCCTCGAAGGCATCGAGCTGCGCAAGTTCCTGCTGCGGCAGATGTCGCTCACGGAGGTGTTCAGGAACGAACACCTGGCCAAGGCGGACCTGGTGGTGATGGGAAGCCACGGCGCCCGGGGCCTGAAGGGCGTGGTGGGCTCCAACACCCAGCGCATCGTGCGCATCGCGCCCATGCCCGTGCTCGTGATCAAGCACCACGTGGATGATTTCCAGGTGAAGGACCTGGTGTACGCGAGCAACTTCACCGCCACGGACGTGGAGAAGTTCGAGGCCTTCCTGCCGGTGATCCGCCTCTTCGACCCGAAGGTGCACCTGCTGAAGATCAACACGCCCAACAACTTCGAGCGCAGCGAGGACACGTACCAGGCGATCGACACCTTCCTGCAGCGCCACGAGCTGCGCAAGTTCACCACCACCATCTACAACGACCTCAGCATCGAGGAGGGCATCCTCAACTTCGCGCGCGGCATCGATGCGGACATGATCGCCATGGCCACCCATGGCCGCACCGGGTTCTTCCACGTGGTGAACGGCAGCCTCACGGAGGACATCGTGAACCACACCACCTTCCCGGTGCTGAGCGTGAAACTTTGATCGGAGGAGCAGGATCGGAATGGACCACCATCTATCTTAGCCGGACCAAGGCAGCCCATGAAGTTCCTGTACAAGTCATACCCGGCCAAGAAGAAGGAGATCGTCGAGGTCGAAATCGACGGCCCCGCCCGTGTGAAGTTCATGACCGCGTCGGAGTTCAAGCGTTATACCAACGCCCGCACCCATACCTATTATGGGGGGCGGTTCAACGATACGCCCGTGCGTTTCGTGGTGCCGTTCGACAGCATCTGGCACGTGGTGGTGGAGCGCGACGCCTCGGGCGATCCCCGCAGCGCCCGCACCCGCCTGAAGGGGCCCGACCGCGACGTGCTGAGCACGGTCGCCATCGATGCGCCCGCACACCACCAGGCCCAAGCCTGGATCGATGAGGCTGAAGTAGCCGCGGTGAGCGCCGGCGGCCAAAGCGAAGGTTAGCGATGCGGCCGGCCGACGATGCACGTCTCCAACGCCTGCTCCTGGGGCAGGAACGGTTCCTGGAAGAGGTGCGGGGTATCCTGGCCGAGGAGCAGAAGAAGGACGATGTCCTCCGCGCCGTGGTCCGGGGCACGCCCCGCAAGAGCGCCAACCGCATCCATCGCCTGGATCCCGGCCGCGTGTTCTCGGTGGCGGCCATCCGCCGCCTGTGCATCCGCTACGACCTGCGGTTCCTGGATGCCGGCCGCTACAAGGGCGAGCTGCCATCCCGCGCGCTGTACGAGCTGCGCCGGCTGGAGGCCCGCGCGGCGGCCCCGCTCGTCGGGTTCAAGGTGATGGCCCCCGCGCGCTGTTTCCAGCTGTGCGATCCCGACGCCGATCCCTTGCTCTTCGTACCCGTCGGTGCGGAGCACTACTACCTCGTACACAAGTGGGGGAGCGATCTGTCCCCCTGGCGGGCGCTATTCGCCTGGCCGAAGCGGGGGCCGCTCCAACTGGCCTGCACCGTGCTCATGGCCGCGGTCCTGCTGGCGTTGATGATGCCCAATGCCTGGATCGGTGCCTCCGCGGCCGCGCCGTGGTGGAACGCCCATCGGTTGCTGATGTTCGTGTGGGGCACGCTGTTCCTGGCGGGATGCACCTCCTTCGCCTGGATGACCTTCTTCGGTCAATTCAGCACCCAGTGCTGGAACAGCCGGTATTTCAGCTGATCACTGAAGATGGCGTGTCGCCGGTACGGCGCACACGCAGCTTTGGCGGAACCACCGCTTCAATTCCTCGCGTTCCTGCGGCAATAGACGGCGGAAGGCTTTGCGCAGTTCCTTGCGGAACACGGTCCGGTCGGCGAAGCTGATGGCCCCCAACAGTTCGGTGTAGTACTCCAGCGCGGTGCGTGCCATGGTGGGAGAGGTTGATGGGGGTGCTACGCGGCCTTCCGGCCCGGGTTCATGCATTTCGGCCAAAAGAGGAAGGCCGCCCATGGGCGGCCTTCCTGCTTCGATGGATCGGCGCTCCTCAGCCGATGCTGATGGTGCGGCTCTTGGGCTTGCTCTCCTCCGTTTTCGGGATGCTGATGCTCAGCACGCCGTTCACATGGTCGGCGGTGATGCCGTCCACGCTCACGTTATCAGGCAGGCGGAAGCTGCGCTTGAAGGCGCTGTGGCCGAACTCGCGGCGCGTCCAGCGCTCGGTCTCGTCCAAGGACCGGCTTTTCGTTTCCGCGCTGATGGTGAGCATGTCGTTCTCCACGTTCAGCTTCAGGTCCTCTTTCGTGTAGCCGGGGGCCAGCAGGTCCAGCTTGAAGCCGTCCTTGCCTTCCACGATGTTCACGCGGGGATGGCTGCGGTGCAGTTCATCGCTGCCCATGAACTGGGACATGTCGCGGCCGAAGAAGCCGCTGAAAAGTTCGTCGAAGGGGCTGACGAACGAAGCTTGCGGGCGATGTTTCACGATCGTCATGGCGTTGTTGTGTTGGTCGTTGCGGTTGTTGTGCATGTGCGCATGCCGCTGAACGAACCTTGTGCCACCGGGCTTTTCGTGCCACTCCTACCGATGAAGCCCGCCTTTTAATGCCATAATGGCCTATTTCTCTGGAATTTGATGCCAGAATGGCCTATTGGGCCAGGAACGTGTACGTGATCGTGCCTGGGGACCTAGCAGGACCGCTTTGGAAGCGGGCGTGGTTGGCGCTCTCCAAGGCGTGACCAAGGAGGCAATCATCGGTGGTGTTCGTTCCGGACGTGTCCACCTCGGCCTTGCCCACGTTGCCCGAGCCGTCCACGGATATGCGCACACGCACCTGTCCGCGGCCCTTGCAGAGGTAGGCGGGCACGTCCACCGCCGTGTTGATGCGGCCGGGTACATCGATCTTCACGGTGACGTTGCCTTCCACCTTCACCGGCTTGGCCTGCTGCTCCATGTAGTTCTTCGGGTCGAACTTGCTCGGGTCGAGGGTGGGTTGCACGATGTCGCGCCCCTCGGCCGTGCGTTGTTCGGCCAGCCGCTGGAACTCGGCCCGTTCCATGGCCTTCAGGTCCTCGGCCACTTGGTCGGAGGTCCGCTCCCGCGTTGAGCGGGACAAGGTGTGTTCCGGGGAGGCGTTCTGGTCGCTGATGCGGTTCTGCACGTCCTGCGCGGCCGCTTGCTCTTGAAGCGATCGTTCTTCGGGCGTGGTTGGCGGCTCGGGTGGGGCTTTCAGTTCCAAGGCGATCTCCGATGGCGGTTCGGGCCGCTCCCCGCCGTCCAGCTTGACCATGGCCATGGCGAAGAGCATCAGCGTGTGCAGCATCAAAGCGCCCACCACGCCGAACTTGTGGCGTTCGAACCAGTCGAGGAAGCGGTCGAACATGGGTGAGGCAAGTTACTTCCAGCTACCGCATGCGGATCCGCCAAGGTGTGGGCCAGCGGTTGTTCCAACGGCGCCCGGCGCCCTGCACCCAGCCCAGCGCGTGGCCCGCATGGGTCACCAGTGATGCGCCTTCGGCCGTTCCGGCGTTCAGTGCTTCGCCGCGCAGGTAGCGCAGCGCGTCCGCGTGGCCGAGGTCCAGTGCGGGGAAGGCAGCGCGCCGCAGCCCGTCCGCCAGGGCCCAGGCGGCGTGCGGCCGCAGCGCATCGCCCTTGCGCTCCGCGAAGGGGGTTCCTGGGGATGGTACCGGCACGGTACGCAGCAAGGCCCCCACCAAAGCGGACCAACGTGCACCGTGCAGGTGCTGCACCTCGTCCATGCTGGTGATGCTCCATTGTTCAGGCCGGGAGCACCATGCGGCCTGTTCCGGGGATGGCGCGGTGCCCAGGCCGAGGGGATGCGGCCTCCGTTCGCCGGGCTTGCATACAGCGGCGATGAAGAACCCTTCCCCCGCGAGGCGATGGGGATAGCACCGGCAGCCGCGTTCGCCGCCCACCACGCCCCATGCGGGATCGATCGGCAGCGGGATCGGCCGTGCGCCCTTGTCGATCAGCCGCTGCACCTGCTGTTCGTTCTCCCGTTCCTCCCAGGTGCAGGTGCTGTAGATCGACTGTTCCGCCCGGGCGCAACAGTTCCCACGCCACCTCCAGGATGGCGCGCTGCTGCAACGCGCAGTGCTCCACCAGGCCGTCGTTCCACTGCGTGCGGGCGAAGGGCTCCTTGCGGAACATGCCTTCGCCGCTACAGGGCGCATCCACCACGATCAGGTCGGCGAAAGCGCCCAGGGGGAGGAAGGCCTCCGGCCGCGCTCCGGTGATGACCGTTCCGGTGCGCCCCCATTTCAGCAGGTTCTCCTGCAAGGCGGCCTGCCGTGGACGGACCGGCTCGTTGCAGATGAGGAGGGCTTCCTCCGGCAACAGGTCCGCGATGTGGGTGGATTTTCCGCCCGGCGCGGCGCAGAGGTCCAGGGCGACGGTGTCCGCGGGCCAGGGGCCTGCGGCGTGTACCGCCTGTTCCAGCAGCATGCTGGAGGCTTCCTGCACGTAGTAGCATCCCGCATGCAGGAGCGGGTCCAGCGTGAACACCGGCCGCTCCAGGAGGTAGCGGCCCATGCCGCACCAAGGGACGGGCGAGCCGCGGTCCGGGACCGGTTTGCGCCGGTTCAGGCGGATGCTGATGGGTGAGGGGCCTTCCAGCGCGGCCAGCAAGGCCGGGGCTTCTTCCCCCAGCAGGGCGGCCACGTGGGGCGGAACGGCGATCGGTGGCGCGGCACCCCGGCGATCACGTTCCCTGGCCACGCGAACGGATCAGGCGAGCGCGGCGGTGCGCGTGAGGGTATGGGCGCGGTCGGGTCCCACGGAAACGATGCGGATGGGCACGCCCACCGCCTGTTCGATGCGGCCGATGTAGTGCTCCAGTTCGGCGGGCAGGGTGCTTGATGCGTCCAGAGGCCCCCAGCCGGGCATGCGCTCATACACCGGCTCGACGCCCGTGCTGATGTCGTAGGGCAGGCGATCGGTCTCGCGCCCGTCCACGCGGTAGCGCGTGCATACGTCCACGTGCGGCATGCCGCTGAGCACGTCGGCCTTCATCATGGCCAGCTCGGTGATGCCGTTGATCATCACCGCGTAGCGCAGGGCGGGCAGGTCCAGCCAGCCGCACCGGCGCGAGCGGCCGGTGGTGCTGCCGAACTCGTTGCCGGCCTGGCGGATGCGTTCGCCCACCTCGTTGTCCAGTTCGGTGGGGAAGGGGCCGCCGCCCACGCGCGTGCAGTACGCCTTGAAGATGCCGATGACCTTGCCGATGCGGTTCGGCGGGATACCCAGCCCGGTGCAGGCACCGGCGGAGATCGTGTTGCTGCTGGTAACGAAGGGGTAGGTACCGAAGTCGATGTCGAGCATCGTGCCTTGCGCGCCTTCCGCCAGCACGGCGCGGCCCTTGTTCAGCTGCTCATCGAGCCAGTGCTCGCTGTCCACCAGCTGGAAGGTGCGCAGCTGAGCCACCGCATCTAGCCATTCGCTTTCCGCATCCTTCCACGTGGTGGGGTGTGCGTAATGCGCGAGGAGGCGTTCGTGCTTGCGCACGAGCGCGTCATAGCGGTGGCGGAGGTCGCTGCGGGCCAGGTCGCCCACGCGCAGGCCGTTGCGGCCCGTCTTGTCCATGTAGGTGGGACCGATGCCCTTGAGGGTGCTGCCGATCTTGGAGGCGCCCTTTTCGGCTTCGCTCGCGGCGTCCAGTGCGCGGTGGGTGGGCAGGATCGACGTGCGCCCGGTGGCCGATCAGCAACCGCCGGCGGACATCAACACCCGTGGCCTCCAGTTCCTTGACCTCCTTCATGAAGATCACCGGGTCGATCACCACGCCGTTGCCGACGAGGTTCCACACGCCTTCGCGGAACACCCCGCTGGGGATGGTGTGCAGCACGTGCTTCTTCCCGTCGAAGATGAGCGTGTGGCCCGCGTTGGGGCCGCCTTGGAACCGCGCGATCACCGCATAGGCCGGCGCGATCACATCCACCACCTTGCCCTTGCCCTCATCGCCCCACTGGGCGCCGAGCAGCACATCCACCTTGGCCGCCATCACGGTCAGGCGCGCAACTGGGCCAGTGCTTCGTCCACCGAGGCCGCTATGCGGAACACGGTGTCGAGCTTGGTGACGATGAACAACTGCCGCACGCCCATGGAAAGGCCGGCGAGCACCACTTCGCCACCGCTCTTGCGGGTGCGCGTGAGCACGCTGATCATGATGTTGAGCCCGGTGCTGTTCATGTACTGGAGCTCGCTCATGTCGAGCACCACATTGATCCGCTCGCCGGCGAGCTGCTCGTCCAGCACCTGCATCAGGTGGTCGGCCTGCTGCTGGTCCATCAAACGGCCTTTGAGGTGGAAGACCTTGGCACCGTCGCGTTCAGAGACGCTCAGGTCGAAGGGAGGGCGTTCGGTCGTGGTCGTCATGCGTGTTCAGGTTCGGTGCGACAGGCGGGGCAAAGGCCGTAGATCTGCAGGGCGTGGTGCGTCACCTGCAGGTCCATCACTTCCGCCACGGTGCTGCGGATGCTCTGGATGCGGGGGTCGCAGAACTCCATCACCTTGCCGCAGCCGGTGCAGATGGCGTGGTCGTGCTGTTTGAAGCTGTGGGCCCGCTCGAACTGGGCCTGGGCCGTGCCGAAGCGGTGCTTGCGCACCAGGCTGCAGTCCAGCAACAGCTCCATGGTGTTGTACAATGTGGCACGGCTCACCCGGTACTTCTTGTGCTTCATCCGGGTGTAGAGGTGCTCGATGTCGAAGTGGCCGTCCGCCGTGTAGATCTCGTTCAGGATGGCGAACCGTTCCGGCGTTTTGCGGTGCCCCTGCTTCTCCAGGTACTCACTGAAGATGCGGTGTACGCTCTGCTGGATCTCGGCCGCCATCATGACCCCGCGAAGGTAAGGCCTGCATGCGAGCCGCAGAAGATGGTGTGCTGCTTGGGGAGTGCCCGTGCGCTCATGTCCCCCCCCTTTTATGGACATGCATGGACGGGATGGCTGCTGCTGGCCCGTGGGAGGCGCACGTTCATGGGCACATGGCCGCATGGACCCATGATCACATGAAGAAGCCCTAATGTTCGATGCGCTCCACCAGGCGGACGCCGCGCACGCGCCGCAGCTTGTCCATGAGCGAGCGCAGGTGCTCGGCGTCGTGTACGTAGGCCATCACCTTGCCTTCGAAGATGCCGTCGTTGCTCTCGAAGCTGATGCTGCGCATGTTCACGTTGTGCTCGTGGCTGATGATGGTGGTGATCTTGTTCACCAGGCCCACCGCGTCGATGCCGCTGAACTTGATGCCGGCGAGGAACTCCACGCTGTCCTTGCCCTTCCACCGCGCCTTCACGATGCGGTAGGCGAAGTTGCTCATCAGCTGCACGGCGTTGGGGCAGTTCACCCGGTGGATGCGGATGCCCTCGTGCGGGGTGATGAAGCCGAACACGTCGTCGCCCGGGATGGGGTTGCAGCAGGAGGAGAGCTTGTATTCGATGCGCTGCAGTTCGTCGCCGAGGGTGAGGGCGCCACCTTCGTTGCCGCGGATCTCCTTCACCACCTCCTCCAAGGTGCGCTCATCCTCGCTGCGTTTCACTTTGGGCAGCACCAGCCGTCCGTTCTTCACGGTGGGGGTGCCCAGGGCCTCCAGGTCGTGGCGGCCGCGGGCGATCTGCCAGTAGAGGTCCGTGGCGCTGGTGGCGTTGAAATGCTCGATGAGCGCGGCGAGGTTCGCCGTGTCGGCCTTGGCGCCCCATGCGCGGAACTTGCGTTGCACGGCCTCACGCCCCACCACGGCCAGCTTGCGCTTCTGCTCGCGCAGCGCCTGCTTGATCTTGTGGCGGGCCCTCGCGGTCACCACGTAGTTCAGCCAGTCCTCCTTGGGCTGCTGCTTCTTGCTGGTGATGATCTCGATCTGGTCGCCGTTGCGCAGGGGCTGGCTCAGGGGCACCAGCTTGTGGTTCACTTTGGCGCCGATGCACTGGCGGCCGATCTGGCTGTGGATGTCGAAGGCGAAGTCCAGCGCGGTGCTGCCGGTGGGCAGGTTGCGCATCTCGCCCTTCGGGGTGAACACCATGATCTCGTCGCTGAAGAGGTTCAGCTTGAAATCGTTCACGAAGTCCAGCGCGCTGCTGCCGGGATCGCCGAGGATCCCGCGGATCTTGTTCAGCATCGCATCCAGCGCATTGGCGTGCTCCTCGTCGCCCTTGTAGCGGTAGTGCGCGGCCAGGCCCATCTCGGCGATCTCGTCCATGCGGCGGCTGCGGATCTGCACCTCCACCCAGCGCCCGCCGGGGCTCATCACCGTGGTATGCAGGCTCTCGTAGCCGTTGGCCTTCGGCAGGCTGATCCAGTCGCGCAGGCGGTCGGGGCTCGGCTGGTAGAAGTCGGTGACGATGGAGTAGACCTTCCAGCAGTCGGCCTTTTCCAGCTCGTGCTTGGTGTCGATGATGATGCGGACGGCGAAGATGTCGTACACCTCCTCGAAGGCCACGTGCTTCGTGAGCATCTTGTTATAGATGCTGTGGATGCTCTTGGGCCGGCCCTTGATCTCGTAGGTGAAGCCTTCGCGGTCCAGCGCCTCGCGGATGGGCAGGATGAACCGGCTGATGAAGCGCTTGCGCACGGCCTCGCCCTTTTGCAGCTTCCCCTGGATCTCCGCATAGATCGCGGGCTCCTTGAACTTCAGCGACAGGTCCTCGAGCTCGCTCTTGATGTTGTACAGGCCCAGGCGGTGCGCCAGCGGTGCATAGAGGAAGAGCGTTTCGCTGGCGATCTTCAGCTGCTTGTCGCGCGCCATGCTGTCCAGCGTGCGCATGTTGTGCAGCCGGTCCGCGAGCTTGATCAGGATCACGCGCACGTCGTCGCTCAACGTCAGCAGCACCTTGCGGAAGTTCTCCGCCTGCATGCTGTCGGTCTGCCAGTTCACCCCGCTCAGCTTGGTGAGCCCGTCGATGATGGTGGCCACGGTGGGACCGAAGAGGTCGCGCACTTCGTCGAGCGTGAGGTCGGTGTCCTCCACGGTGTCGTGCAGGAGCGCGGCCACCACGCTGGTGACGCCCAGGCCGATCTCTTCCGCGCAGATGCGCGCCACGGCGATGGGGTGGTAGATGTAGGGCTCGCCGCTCTTGCGGCGCTGCTCCTTGTGCGCCTCCACGGCGATGTTGAAGGCCTTGCGGATCAGGCGCGTATCCTCGATGGTACGCGTGGTGGGCAGTGCGCGCAGCAGTCCCTTGTAGCGGTTCAGGATCTCCTCCTTCTCCTTCACCAGGTCGATTGCGGGCGCTTTGACAGCGGGGGTGGACATTCCGCCCAAAAATAACGGCGCTACGTTCTGCTCCCGTCCGGCATGGCACTATAACATCGATGCAGGGAAGGGATCCTCCGGTACCTACCGCGCCGGCAGGACCTCCGCGCTCACTTCGCCAAAGCCGATGCGCACGCCGTCCTTCTCCGCGTGGCCGCGGATGGTGAGCGTGTCGCCGTCCTCGATGAACTTGCGTTCGCTGCCGTCGCTCAGCTTCAGGGGCTTGGTGCCGCGCCAGGTCAGTTCCAGCATGCTGCCGTAGCTGTCCGGCGTGGGGCCGCTGATGGTGCCACTGGCCATGAGGTCGCCGGCGCGCACGTTGCAGCCGTTCACCGTATGGTGCGCCAGTTGCTGCGCCATGCTCCAGTACAGGTGCTTGAAGTTGCTGCGGCAGATCGTGGTGGCCGCTCCGCCTTTCGGTGCGAGGCCGACCTCCAGGACGATGTCGAAGCTGTGGTCCCCTTCGGTCCGCAGGTAGGGCAGGGGCGTGGAATCCTGCGGTGGACCGGCCACGCGGAAGGGCTCCAGCGCGTCCAGCAACACCACCCAGGGGCTCATGCTGCTGGCGAAGTTCTTCGCGAGGAAGGGCCCCAGGGGCACGTACTCCCAGCTCTGGATGTCGCGCGCGCTCCAATCGTTGAAGAGCACGAGGCCGAAGATGCGGTCCTCCGCTTCCGCCGTGGTGATGCGCTCGCCCAACGGTTTGCCGGCGTAGGTGATGAAGGCCACTTCCAGTTCCAGATCGAGCTGCTTCGTGGGGCCGAAGACCGGCGCTGCATTGGGGTCGGGGCGCATCTGGCCCATGGGGCGCCGCACGGGAACCCCGCTGGGGATGATGCTTGATGCGCGGCCGTGGTAGCCCACCGGCAAGTGGAGCCAGTTCGGCAGCAGCGCGTTGGCCGGGTCGCGGAACATGCTGCCCACGTTGGTGGCGTGCTCGCGGCTGCTGTAGAAATCGGTGTAGTCGCCGATCTCCACCGGCAGGTGCATCGTTACGGCGGAGATGGGCAACAGGGCCTTCGCGCGCAGCGCCGCGTTGTCGCGCAGTTCGCCGTTGCCGTCCTGGAACAGGGCGCTCAGGCGCTCACGCAGGCGACGTGAGCCATTCTTCCCGAAGGCGAGCAAGGGGTTCAGCGCAGCCGCTTGGAACACCTCCACGTTGAGGCCGGTGCCGGTGAGCAGGCCTGCTTCCGCGAGGATGCGCAGGTCCACCACCGTGTCGCCGATGCGTGTGCAGGGGCGCGGCGAGCGGTCGGCCGCGGAGCCGATGCCGAGCGGAAGGTTCTGGATGGGGAAATCACTGCCGGCGGGTACGGGTACCCAACTGCGCAGGGCAGGGGAGTTGGATGGGATGGAAGCGCTCATCGGCGCGAAGGTCTCGAATCCGGGCTGTTCACCAGTGAACGGTCCCGTGGCTGCGCTATTTGCCGATCAACACGCCGAACACCAGGTTCTCCTGCACGAACCAGAAATGTTGGCTGGCGCGGTCCTCGCTGGTGCCGGTGGTGAGCACGCTGGGCAGCTCGATGTACCCGGCCCGGACCTGCGCACGGGCGAATACGCGATCGAAGGCCACGAAGGTGGCGCCCACCTGCGCGCCCGCTCCATAGCCCGCGAGGTGGAACTTGTTGTTCAGGCCTTCGCCAAAGAGCCGCACATCGGAGCGTGGGATCACCGGACCGATGAACGCGCCTTCCGTAACGTACAAGGCCTGCTTCGCGTTGGTGCTATGCCAGAGCCTGTCGTAGTGGTCGGCATCGATGCTCAGCAGGTTCAGGCCGTCGGTGTGCTCATAGCGCAGCAGGTCCGGACGCAGTTCCACCATGTGCGTCTCGCTGCCGGCATAGGTCGCGGAGCGCCCGGTGCTGATGGAGCCGGTGATCCGCACGTCCTGGTATTGGCGCACCACGTATTTCATGTGGTCCAATCCCAGGGAGAACGCCCAGTGCTCGCTGAAGAAGCGGCCCACCCGGTAGTTGTACTGTGGGATCCAGATGTTCTTCGGCTTGAAGTAATTGCCGAGGGAGAAGGGTTCCGGCTTGTCCACCGCCGTTACGTCGTGCAGGATGAAGTCGTATCCCGGACCGGTGAAGTGGATGCTGCTCGTGGTGAACTGCGCGCGGTTGTATCCCCAGTAGAGGAACCAACGGCCTCTCAGATGCGGCACGGTGGGTTCCTGAGCGCTCGCAACGAGCGCCACGCCCCAGAGGAAGATCGAAAGGCCCAGGATGCGCCAAGTGCGCATGGCAGATGCCGTTTGTTCCCGGCCCGGCAAATCTATCGCGCGCATCGTCCGGGGCGCTGCGCGCACTTATTTCGCCGGTGATGCGTAACGCGGAGCAGTGGTCGCCGACCAAGTTCGTCATGCACAACGAGCGTTTGCGGGGTTCCCGCGACCGCCGGATGGTAGCGCTGGGATCCCGGCTGATGGCGGACCTGGTGGCGCGCTTCTACCAGGAGGCGCTGCCCACTTATGCCCGCGGGCGCCTGATCGATCTGGGGTGCGGCCATGTGCCGCTGTACGCATCGTACAAGGACCATGTCGATAGCGTTACCTGCGTGGACTGGGGCAACAGCATGCACCGGAATCCCTACTTGGACCTGGAGCAGGACCTGGGCCGTCCGCTGGCTTTTGGGGCGGATGCGTTCGATACCATCCTCCTTTCCGATGTGCTTGAGCACATCCGCCACCCCGAGCGGTTGATGGGCGAGATGCACCGGATCCTGGCCGATGGTGGCCACGTGATCATGAACGTGCCCTTCTATTACCGCCTGCACGAGCAGCCCTTCGATTTCTACCGCTATACCCGGTTCGCCTTGACCTCCATGGCCGAGGATGCGGGCTTCACGGTGGTGTCGCTCACGGCGGTGGGTGGTGTGCCGGAGATCTTGGCGGACCTGGTGGCGAAGATGGCCGTGCATGTCCCGCTCATCGGCCGGCCCATGGCCGCTTTCGTGCAGACCTTCACGGCATGGCTGGTGGGCAGCGGTCTGGGCCGCAAGTTCTCCCGCAGAACGTCCGATGACTTCCCGCTCGGCTATGCCGTGGTGCTGCGCAAGAACGCGGTCACGGCATAGCCGAGCGGCATTCTTTCTCGTCAGGCTTCGGCGTAGAGCGGCTTCAGGCGCATCATGCCGTTCACTTGGAAGCGGATGCGGTCCAGCTCGGCGGTGTTGCCCGCGGCCATCAGCGCGGCGTCGATCAGCTCGGCGATCTGCTGGCACTCGGCCTCTTTCAGCCCCCGTGTGGTGATGGCCGGTGTGCCGATGCGGATGCCGCTGGTGACGAAGGGGCTCTGCGTGTCGAACGGCACCATGTTCTTGTTCACGGTGATGTCCACCTGGCCCAGCACCTGCTCCGCCTGCTTGCCGGTGAGGCCTTTGCTGCGGAGGTCGATCAGCATGCAGTGGTTCTCCGTGCCACCGCTCACCACGCCATAGCCTTTCGCCACGAGCGCATGGGCCATGGTGGCCGCGTTCCTGACCACCTGCCTGCCGTACTCGGCGAACGAGGGTTGCAGCGCTTCACCGAAGGCCACGGCCTTTGCAGCGATTACATGCTCCAGCGGACCGCCCTGCGTGCCGGGGAACACGGCCCCGTCCAGGATCGCGCTCATCATGCGCGTTTCGCCCTTCGGCGTCTTCAAACCCCAGGGGTTCTCGAAGTCCTTGCCCATCAGGATCAGACCGCCGCGCGGACCACGCAGGGTCTTGTGCGTGGTGGTGGTCACGATGTGGCAGTGCGGCATGGGATCGTTGAGCAGGCGTGCGGCGATGAGGCCCGCCGGGTGCGATATGTCCGCCATGAGCAGCGCGCCCACTTCGTCGGCGATGGCGCGGAAGCGCGCGTAGTCCCAATCGCGGCTGTAGGCACTGGCGCCGCAGATGATCAGCTTCGGGCGTTCCTTGCGCGCCTGTTCGGCCACCAGGTCCATGTCCACGCGGCCTGTCTCCTTGTTCACCCCATAGAACGTGGGGCGGTAGAGCTTGCCGCTGAAGTTCACCGGGCTGCCGTGCGTAAGGTGCCCGCCGTGGCTGAGGTCGAAGCCGAGGATGGTGTCGCCGGGTTTCAGGCACGCCAGCATGACCGCGGCATTGGCCTGCGCCCCGCTGTGCGGCTGCACATTGGACCAGGCCGCGCCGAAGAGCTTCTTCACGCGGTCGATCGCGAGGTCCTCCGCCATGTCCACGAACTGACAGCCGCCGTAATAGCGTTTGCCGGGAAGGCCTTCCGCGTACTTGTTGGTGAGCACCGAGCCCATGGCCTCCAGCACCTGCTTGCTCACATAGTTCTCACTGGCGATCAGTTCCAGCCCGTGCGTCTGGCGGATCGTTTCCTTCTGGATGATGTCGAACAGTTCCTGGTCGCGTTGCATGGTGCGTGTTGGAGGTTGATCGCCCGTGACGGCGCGGTGCGAAAGTATCCCACCGGCCTCACCGCGGCATCATGCTGTACGCGGCCAGCGGATCGAAAAGTTGCGTGTTGAAGATCTTGCCCCTGCTGCGTTCAGGTGGTTATGGTCGTATAAATGATCATGGCCGTCCACTTTGCCGGCCTATGCCAGCGTGGCGGCACGAAGTAGAACCTTGCGACCAGCGAAAAGAAGAGGCAAGTGAACGGGTTGAACAGCAAGGTCTTCCAGATCGGCTCAGTTTGGAATGGTCGCTTCCATTATGGCGACCGCTCGATCGCAGAAGTGCTGGAAATTCACATCCGCCCGGAAGTTCGCGTTCCAGAACGCACGTACGCCGGCACGACCTTTCTCCGTGGCGAACGGTGTGTGCCTGTGAGCGGCCAGCGCATCACGGAGCTCGGTAGCTGTGGCATTCCAAGGTAGTAGTACACCCGTTCGCTCATTGACGATCTCCCGCACGCCGCCTACGTCGATGGCCAACAACGGGATGCCGAAACTGGCCGCTTCCTGCAACGCCACGGGCACGCCTCCCTCGGAAGAGCTGGTATGCACGAACAGATCCACCGGATCGTGCTGGTACCATTCCAGCAGGTCCGCATTGCGGATAGGGCCATGCAGTGTTGCCTTGATGTGTGTGGGCAGCGTGGCGGCGGCCGCCGCCAACCGCTCCTGCTCCGGCCCACCGCCGAAGTGGGTCCATTCCACCGGCTGGTGCAGACCTCGCAAGGCTTCGATCAGCAGTTCCACTCGCTTCAAGGGGATCAGGTGGGCGCATGAGACCAACCGCAGTACGTCCGACGAGGACCATGGCGCGACGTCGCGGTCGGCAGTGCCCAATCGTGCCAGCTCGAACATCCGTGCATGGTGCGGATACTGCGCACGCAGATGGTCCAGTCCCGCTTGTGAAACGCAAAAAAGTCGGGTCAACTGTTCCAATTGCAGTGTGCGGAAAGGCAGCCAGCCGTTGGGGGCGCGATCGGGATACAGGTCGAAACCATGTGCGCGGGAAATGAACCGGACGCGTGGGTCACGGATGCGCGCCATCGCCAGCACGGTGGCTTGGTCGTGCGTCCAATAGGAGTATAGCAGCGTGGTGGCAGGATCATAGTGTGCTCGCAGTTCACGCCCTAGCACTACTGCCCGCTGGAGGAGTTGCCGGATCCGGCTGCGCAGTTCGGGCCACTGCGCACGAAATACCGCTGATGAAGGCGCTTCTGCCCACAGCGAACTGACCATACGCCGGAACAACCGTTGATGGCGCAGCAGGCCAAGAAGGTTTATGCGGACGTAAGGGTCTGGCCAGAGGATGGATGCTTCGGCGTTCGGTGGGAGCGGTCGCGCTTCACCTTTTTGTTCCTGTGGGAACAGGCGCACACGATCGAAGCGTTGACAGAGCACCGGTAGTTCATTCTCCAGGAACGCTTCCCCTTGGCCATAAGGGAAGTGCATGGTGAACAACCAAAGCTCCTTCTTCACCTGCCTTGCGTGGTTCTTTTGAACAGGGTGGTCAAGACCTTGCCCAATGAGATCCGGATTTGCCCCAGATGAAAGCGCAGGGGCAGGACGGGGTCAGCCTCCGTTGACCGATCGAAAGTATGGATCAATGGATAAATGGCTTGTGGCCGGACCTCGGCGATTCGGGCCAGGGCCTGGGACAACTCGTCGCGGTATGGCAGTAGGTCGCTTTGGTTATCCATTGTATAGCAGGAAAAGCGGAGCTGTCGCCGATAGCTTTCATCAACGGCCGCCAGGATCTGTTCCCCGTCGGCCGCATATTGGCTGATCGCAGTGGCATGGCATCGCACCAGATGCGCAAATGCCTTGGCCCGGTCCATGCCATTTGACATGCTGGCCCGGCGTTGCACGTAGAAGTAGGTCGCTCCGGGCACCGTGACCACCTTCCGGGCCCGCATGAAATTGCCAAGACCGATGATGTAGTCCGCGCCGGAGTCCACAGCCCGGTCCAGCTTCATGGCCATCGCCGGGGCGATGATCTCTCGCCGGTAAAGCTTGTTCCATACCACACCCTTGCTGAACTCCAAGCGTGCAAAACGGCCCGGCAGGTCGTCCGTGAACACCTGTTCGTCGGAATAGGTGAATTCACTCTCCGCCCGCCCGTCTTCCCCAACCGCTCGCCATCCGCCCAAGGCGATGTCGGCTCCGGTACGTGCCAGCGCTTCCGCCAGCAGCGCATACAAATCGGCGGGGACATGGTCGTCGCTGTCCACGAAACCGATCAGGTCTGCCTGTGCCGCCTCGAAACCTGCACGCCGTGCGGCGTGCAGGCCTAAATTGACCGGCAGGTGGAGCACCTTCAAGCGCGGGTCGCTGGCGGCCAGAGCGTCCAGTAAAGTACCCGTATCGTCTGTGGAGCGGTCATTGACGGCGATGACCTCCAGCCGTGCGTGTGCCTGTCCCAGCACCGAACGGACGCAGCGTTCCACCCAAGGCGCCATGTTGTAACTGGGAATGATCACGGAGATCAACGGTTCACTTGTCATCCTCGTATGATCTTCCAACTTAATTCAGTTCCATGGCCTTTTGGGCGTTCAAAAATCACTTGGGAATGATGGTCCGTTGTTGTGCGGGAATAGAGTAGATAAGGAAACATGGAAGGATAGACTTTGGATCAATTGATGGTCAGCTTGTGAGACGTGTGCTGATATAATATTTCATGGCATAGGTCAAGCGGGTCCATCGCCAATCCTTGCTTAACTGCATGTGTTTCATCGTGGCGACCAAGCTGTATCTGGGGAGATAAAAGAACAACCGATTCCATCGATCCTCGATCTCGGAACGGAAAGCTTGATTTTCGGCAAACCTTGTGGTCTCATTCCATTGGATCAACCGGTCGAACCAAGTTCGCAACTTGGAGACCATGCGGGCATCAAGACCACGTTTGAAGGTGAAGGTCCCTAGCAAGTATAGGGCCAGTTCTTCCTGGGAAAATGGAATGCCCAATGTACTGAACATCGTTTGGATCAACCCGGTGCCTTCTGCTGTCCGGTCGCGCTTGTGCGTAATGTTAGAGGAGCTTCGCCGATAGTGGATCAGGGTTTCAGGCAGGTTCGCAAAGCGAGTGTGAGGCGCCATATTCAGCCAGAACAACCAGTCTTCGCCGATCCGTGGCCAGGCCGGATCGAAGCGCAGCCCATGCATCAGCAGCACGCTGCGCCGCAGAATGGAGGCCCCTTGGGAGATGGGTACGCCGAACACAAGCCTGGCTTTGCATGCTTCGGAGTTGATGGGGAACGGCTGCTGTCCGTGATCGTCGCCGAACAGTTGCAGCCGCCCTCCACTCGCCCCGATGTCCGGATGGGCATCCATGAAGGCTACCTGCTTGGCGATACGGTCCGGAACGGCAATGTCATCGGCATCCATGCGCACGATGTACTCGCCATGTGCCTCATCGATGCCACGTTGGGCTGCGGCGGCCGGGCCTCCGTTCTTCTCCATTTGCACGATGCGCAGGCGCGGATCGCAAAAAGCATGTAGGCGCAAAAGGCTGTCATCCGTACTGCGATCGTCCACGGCGATTACTTCCAGGTCGGTGAACGTGCCGTGAAGGATGCTTTCGACCGCCTCTTGGACGTATAGTCCTTTGTTATAGACCGGGATGATGACCGAGACCTTCATCGTAGGCGGATGTTCCAGCGGCGAAGGGTGGTCTTGGACAAATAGCCCAACCGGTCAATGGGCCAATGGCCTGAAAGCTGCAAATGGGCCAAGGCCGCACCCAGGTCATGATCGGCGAAGCGATGGAAAAGGCGTGCCCACCGCCGATCCAGTTCAGCCTCGAAAGGGTCTGCGGGGAATAGTCCCTTTTTACGGTTTTGCGTGATCAAATTGTTCTTCCAGGCCTGGAGGGCATGCACGGCGGTGCGGTCCAACGGCTTTCGCCATAGGCCGTGGAGGGCCATGTGCAATTCCAGCTCGGCTTCGCTGGCCTGTAGGCCGAAGAAGCGGAAGGCCTCCCTGTCCAGCAAGAGCCGGTCATGCAGCTCGTTCCGCCCGTGACGCATATTGTTGTCTCCTTGGCGGTATTGCAAAAGCGGTTCTTGCAAATTGGCATATTGGCCGTAGCGACCCACTTCCAGCATGAAAAGGTAGTCCATGCCTGGGGTCCGCCATTCCGAGGGACAGCGTATCCCATGCTGTTCTATAATACTGCGTCGCAGCATGGCTGCTGGATAGAGCACTGGCATACCGAATAACATCCCGGTACGGCAGCCCTCATCATTCGGAGGAAAGGGGAGCAATTGATGTGTGTCGCCCATCACAGTTCCCCAGGAACCCAAGGCCACGGTATCCGGATGGCTGTCCATATATGCCACTTGTTTGGCCAACCGCTCCGGTGGCATCCGGTCGTCGGCGTCCAACACGGCTATGAATTCTCCGCCTGCCGCATCGAATCCCCGGTTTGCTGCGGCGGCCCGTCCCGTATTCACCGGGCTTTCCAGGATGCGGATCCGCGGATCGTTCGATCGCCTTCACCTTCTCAAGCCCACCATCCGTGCTGGCATCATCCACCACTAGAAGTTCAAGATCTGTAAAAGTTTGGGCAAGTATGCTGAGCACGGCCTCTTCCACAAAGCCTCCCTTATTATAAAGGGTTGTGAGCACGGTTACTTTGGGCATGCCACGGATGGAACTGGTCGCAAATTTCCGCATTCTTGCGCAATGGCTCCCATTCAGTTGCCCTCAGGCACCGCGAAGCATTGCATATAGCCGTTCCAAATGCGGAACATGTCCTTTCATCCAGTTGCGCCACGTCGTTGTCCTGTTCCAACCAGCATCTCGCCTTCCCCTCACGTTCTTCCACCAACGCCTCATGGCATGGCGATCACCGGCTTCCACCGCCTCTGCCCAGCTGGCAAGGGCCACATGGGTGATCTTACGCTGCACATCCGCAGTGTAGCGACCTTCGGTCATCCCATCCAAGATCGGAAGGAGCTTCCATTGCACTTCGAGCTTGAAGAGCTTGGTCTTCAACGAGTGTATCCCGCCTGCGTGCATGGTCCTTACACTGGTGTGTATCGGCAGATAGAGCAAATGGCCGTTGCGCGTAAGATGCGTGTAGAGCACCGTATCGCCCACTGGAGCCTTGTACATGGCTTCAGGCAATGGGAGAAGATGCTCCCGGCGGAACAGGAAGGTACAGGTAGGGATGTTCTGTCCCATTACCATTTCCCGCTGCTCCACGGTGCGCGAGACCGGAGGATGTGCATAGATACCGTCCATGTATGAGGTGCGCATACCATCCCTCTCATTCCACGCATCGGTAAAGCAGCCTACAGCTTGTGGATCGGCCTCTAGCGCATCCACCTGCTGTTGGAGCTTCAGTGGGTCGGTCCAGTGGTCATCACCTTCGCAGAGGGCGATGTATTTGCCCCTGGCCATTCCATACAGAATAGGGAACACGGGTACGCCGGTCGACTTGATGTTGGTCTCACGAAGGATCGCCCTGATCCGGGGATCATGGTCGGCATACTCTTTCACGATCGCTGCTGTACCATCCTTGGAGGCGTCATCATGGATGATGATCTCGAACGGGAAGTCCGTTCGCTGCGACAGGAACCCTTCTATAGCACGGCGGATGTATGGCCCATGATCGTATGTTATGCAACAGATCGAGACCTTCATAGGGTCAGGGTAAGGTGCATCGTCCACCGTCCATCCATGGCCGCAACACGTACGAACGCGTTGCGCTCATAAAGCTTGATGGCTGGGGTATTGAGTTCATTCACTTCCAAAGCGACCTGCGTGAATCCAAGATCACGAGCGTGAGCGATGGCCTTATGGAGCAGATCGGAGGCGAGTCCCTGCCCTTGATAATTGGATAATGTGCTGATATTGGATATGAATGCAATGCGCTCTTTTGTATCGTTCATATACATCGCCACTAATGCGATAAGGATATTATTGTGCCAATATTCCAATGTAAATGCGCGATCTGCTAGGCGTCTTGCATAATCACTTATGTTAACGTAAGTGGATAATGGTGGTATGAACGATGGCCCGCAGGATTCCAAGTGGATCCTGATGTCCACGGATCTAGCGGTCCTGGTCCTGAATTCAAACAGACCGTTCCGCATATTGTTCCAATAGGATCTGGATCCGATCTGACGAATTGAACATCATTACATCGAGGATCGACAATTGAGGGACAAAAGGTTGTTCAAATTGGATGTAATCAATGTCATTAGGGATCAAAAAATAAAGGGAAATATCTTGCTTGTTGAAGCGATTTGTATCATAAAGATCCATTCCTCCCGGAGGATTGAGATATGCCGTGGCCCCAATTGCTTGACAGATCGCGATCACACGCTCCTGGCCTTTCAATGTATGGTCGGCATTGATGCTGGACGAGATCACAATGGGCGTTGAGATACCGAGATATTGGGCCACAAGTGTGATGGAACGATGTAGGAATCCGAAAAGGTCGGTGCCTGCATAACCAAGCACTTCTTGTAGTAAGGGCCACGTATTGGTGAAGTAAGGGGCTTTGCGATATGCTGCTTCAATGCGTCGTAGCAATTTTGCTCGTTCCTCGGAGAATGTATCAGAAAGATATCGTTCGCATACCGCACTGTCGTCCGGGGCCTTGCTCAATGGGATGGTCATGTACGCGGCCTCCCCGTTCACGAGCATCCGGTTCCTGTTGATCCACCCCTTCTTCGTGTACTCGATATTGTCATAGATGACGAAGCGGTCCACCGCGTTCATCAGCTGGAAATAGCCTATGTACGGCAGGAAATAGGGCTGCATGATCGCCACTCGCATGGCTGTTCAGTCGCGTATGATCCCTTGCAGGGCCTTGAAGTTCGCACGGGCCAGGTCCCGCACCTGCGGCATGCGCTCCTCGAGGCGCTGTCGCATGGCATCCCGGTGTTGCCAGCACTGGTCCACCTTCGCGATGATGTCCCCCGGCTCCGCCGGATCCGCCACTGAGATCCGATACACTGGCCACCGTGGCGAAGCCGAGCAGCTTGTGTGCTTTCGGCTCGTGTCCATAATCGATGATCACCGTTGGAACGTGTTGGGAAAGCCCTGCGACGGCCGCGTGGATGCGGCCGCTTACCAGCATGTCGAACCGTCCGATCAGCGCTTTCGTGGTCCATGCGTCATAGACCCCGTCCAGAGTGAACACCCCTTTGGCCTTGCCCCGGGCCGCTATCACGGATGCCAGTTGCTTGATCACTGGATAGTCCCGGCCATGCTGGAGCTCGAACGGCCGGGGAGGGATGGGGAAACCGTTGGAGTGGGACATCAGGCAGACGCGTGCCCCCAGCTTCGACCCGATGTGCTCGATCACTTCCGCGAACACGGTGTAGTCGGAATCGTTCCGGGGCCATTTATCGAAGGGGCCTTGCTGGAAGTTCCAGCCGCAAAGGATGAAACCGACGATCGGGCGATCGCTGTTGAGGCCTTCCTGTTCGATCAGCGCGTCCACGGCGGGGCCCTGGGCGGGTTCGAAAAGGAAGGCCGGGCACGCCAGGTCCTGGAGGCGCGATAGGTCGAAGCCCATGTGCTCAAGGACGCCACGGCTCACCGGCTCGCGGTCCGTCACTAGGTCGAAGGCCGCGAAGACCTGCCGTGCGAGGTCCAGGTTCTTGCCTTCGCTGAAGGGGCCGGGGGAGCCCGCGATCATGGCGGTGCGTTTCCCCAGCAGCTGGGCCGTGCGGTCCTTGCATAGGCCCACGTGGAAGCGATCGGCACCGAGAAGGTCCGCATTGTCGCCCCAGATGTCGCCACTGAAGTCGATGATCAGGTCCGAGCCGCGTACGGCATCGATATAGGGCGTGGTGGAACGCAGCGTGCCTGAACGGGCGAATTCCTCGGCGATGGACAGTTCAGCCTGCGCGTCCGCCAGGTCGTGACCGGTCCAGCCGTAGTAAAGCTCCATCGGGAGCACGGAGACGCGTTCGCGCTCACGGAAGCCCTCGGAGAGTTGGAACGTGGTGGCGATGGAACAGCCGGGGAAAGCACGATGCAGTTCACGGAAGAACGGCTCGATGATGTAGTAGTTCCCGATGTTGCCGAACTCCATCCGGCCCCAATGCAGCGTACACTGACCAATGACTAGGATCTTCATGCGTAGGTATCTTTCCAAGCGCTGCGAGGTGGTTGCTGAAGCCTCCGGTCCCTGTTAGGATGGGGCAGCGCTCGCGAATGTAACCCGATCCCCCGTGCGGCTTGCTCCGTGGCGGGAATCCTTCCGGTCACGGTTCGTTGGCGCGGAGCACGTGGGCTGCGATGTGGTCGATCACCTCCTCCGGCAGGTCATGGAAGAGCGGCAGGCACAATACCCGCCGGGCGATGTCCTCCGCGACCGGGCATGATCCGCCGCTTGCGAGATAGGGCAGGGTGGACAGCGAGGGGTAGAAATAACGCCGGGGATGGATGTCGTCCTTCGCGAGCACCGCCAGAACCTGATGCAGCGTGGCCTCGTTCTTCAGCACCACGGGGAAGTACGCATGGTTGTGGTCGGTGTCCGCTGGCACGGTGGCGAGGCCCACGTTGCTGCCCCTGAGCAGCCGGTGGTATCGTTGCCACTGCTGGCCGCGCCGCTCCTGGATGGCGGCGAAGTGCTCCAGCACCAGCAGGCCCATGGCGGCGTGCAACTCGCTGTTCTTCCCGTTGATGCCGGGAAGGAAGTGTTCGTCCTTCACGTGCCCAAAGGCCCGCAGCAGGCGCATCCGTTCATACACCGGTGCGTGCGGCGTTGCCATCGAGCCACCCTCCACGGAATGGAAGAGCTTGGTGGCATGGAAGCTGCACGTGCTGGCATCACCATAGGACAGTAGGGACTTGCCGCGGTAGATGGTGCCGAAGGCATGTGCCCCATCATAGATCACCTGCAAGCCATGCTTCCTGGCAATGGCGCCGATCCGGTCCACGTCGCAGGGAAGACCGTAGACATGCGTGGCCAGGATGGCCCGTGTGCGGGGAGTGATGCAGGCTTCGATCGCATCTGGGGACAGGCAGAACGTTCCTGGATCGATGTCCGCGAACACCGGCGTGCAGTGCTCCCACAGGATGGCGGTGGTGGAGGCGACGTACGAGTAGGGAGTGGTAATGACCTCTCCCGTGATCTCCAAGGCCTGCAAGGCGATCTGTAGGGCGATGGTGCCATTGCCCGTGAAGAGCACATGCGGCGAGCCGTGGTACGGTATCAGTGCCTTTTCCAAGCGCTGCACCAATGCGCCATTGTTGGTCAGCTGCCGGGACCCCCATACCTCTTGCATCAGGGCATGGTACGCCTCCAAGGGAGGAAGAAAAGCGCGGGTGACGTCTATGCGGCCCAACGGACGCTGCGGAACAGGGTTGGCGGTGCCGGCCGGGATGGCCTGTTGGTCGGGGCGTGTCACGTCGATCGGATGTGTCAAAAATAAGGGAATGCCGGTCGTTGTAAAGGGCCTTCCACGGCTCGGTGGCCACGGATGTTCCCTAGAGCGTATCTCAAGATCGCTCTAGTGCGGAGGCATCACTTGGGTGACCCCCTCGCGGACCATCTTGGACCAGAGCACCGCGTCGGCCTTTATCACGAAGGGACGCAGGCCTTGGGCCCGGCAGATGTTCTGCCCGGTGCGGGATGAATTGAGGGACACGAGCAGTGAATAGGTGCCCATGTTCATCTCCAGCCGACCCAGCGGTACCCGTAGGCGATGCCTGCCACTGTGCAGCGAAAGGCGCTCGCCGTGCTCGTCCTTCAAGGGCACGGCCAGGACTTGGCTCATCGCCATGTCGTCAATGAACACGTTGGCATGGACCGGGTCCGTACCCGTGTCCACGTTCACATACAGGTCCACGAACGCCTCCGCGTTCTGCCGCACTTCGGGTTGTACCCCTTCCACAGCGGCGCCATCGGCCACCAGGGAAACGGCCTCGACCTGGGCGCCACCCATGCCGGTGACACGGTGCTCCATGGCGAAGTCCTGCATGTACCGGTTGATGGCCTCGCCCATGTCGGTGGTGTCCAGCATCACCTGCCCGCGCTGCATCACCAGTGCGCGGGTGCAGAAGGCGGAGACCATCGGCATGCTGTGCGACACGAAGATCACGGCGGACCGTGCCATGAGTTCCCGCACGCGGTTGAGGCACTTCATGGTGAAGCCGATGTCGCCCACGGCGAGCACCTCGTCCAGGAACAGGATGTCCGGTTCCAGCAGCACGGCGGCCACGGCGAACCCTAGGCGTACGCTCATGCCCGAACTGTAGTTCTGCACGGGCATGTCGATGAACTCATCGAGCTCCGCGAAGTCGATGATCTCCGCCATGCGCTGACGTACCGTGCTGCGCGGTATGCCCAGCACGGCGGCGTTCACGAAAACGTTCTCACGGCCCGTGAGGACAGGGTTGAAGCCTGCCCCCAAGGCGATCAATGCCCCGATACGGCCCCGCAGCTCGATCCGCCCGGCATCGGGCTTCATCAAGCCGTTGAGCATCTTCAGCAGGGTGGTCTTCCCCGCGCCGTTCCGGCCCAGCAACCCCAGGCATTCCCCGCGCCGCAGCTCGAACCCGATGTCGCGCAGCGCCCAGAACTCCTTGGGGCGCAGTTGTGTGTCCCGTTCGCTGCCGAACAGTTCGGAGGCCAGGTCCCGCACACCATACTTCAGGGAGGTGCGTAGGTCGGTGCAGAACTTCTTGGAGAGGCCCTCCACCCGGATCAAGGGTGCTTCCCCGCTCATGTGCTCAGGCGTTCGATGAGGATGGGCAGGGCCAGCCGGTATAGCAACAGGCCGATCAGCAGCAGGACGAGTGCGGCCGCGATAATGGCCAGGAAGGCGCCCAGCATTGGGCTTTCCCCACCGGTGAGCCATGCGCGGCAGGTGAGCACGAGCGGCGTGGCCGGGTTCAGGTGGAAGATCCGGGCCATGATCCCCCCGAAGGCATGGCGAAGATGACCGGCGTGGTGTACATCGCGAACTGGGCCACCAAGGGGATCCCCCGGGCTACGTCCGTATAGAGCAGGCCGATCGGCGAGATCACCAGGCCCACGGAGATCCCCGTGAGCACCACAGCCAGCAAGGCGAAGGGCACGAGCAACAGGTGCAGGTCGGGGACCACGCCCAGCAGCATGACCACCGGCACCAGGATCGCCAACTTGATGGCGAGGCCGAACAACTGCTTGAAGACACCGGAAAGCACCAGCGATTCACGGGGGAAGTTGAGCTTGGTGAGGAAATTCCGCGACATGCTCACTTGTTGCAGCGGGCTTTGCACGGCCTCGGTCAGTAACTGCCAGATCATGGTGCCGGTGAAGACATAGGCCGGGTAGGGGATGGAGGTGTCCGCCACGCGGACCACACCGGTGGAGTTGAGGACGATCCACACCACGGTGTTCGCCAGAGGCATGATGAACGCCCACAAGTACCCCAGATAGCTTTGCCTGTATTGCGCGCGGATGTCGCGCATGGCGAGCTGCCAGGCAAGTCCGTTGGAAGCGCGGAGGTCGCTCCACATGTCCTTCAGCATCCGGCCGGGCTGGCGGATGGCGGCTTCGTGGGAATAGACGGTGATGCGATCGGTCTGGGGAGCATCCGTGGAGCGGGCCGGCCGTGCATCGTGCGCTTCAGGGATCGCCATGCTCATGTGGCTCGATCGTTCTTGTCCTTCTTGTTCTTATTGCCCCCTTGACGGCTCCCATAGCCATAACCATAACCACCGCCATACCCATAGGCATAGCGATACCCATATCCGTAGTTGGTATTGTAATAGTACTTGCTCTTCTTCATCCGTACACCGTTGAGGATGAGGCCGAAGGTCTTGGACACATTGGCGCGCTGCACCTCCATCGCGTTCTGCACGTGGTCCTTGCTGGCGAAGCGGGTGTTGATTACGAAGAGGGTGGCGTCCGCGTGGCGCATCATCAGCAGTGCGTCGGTGATGAGGCCTACGGGTGGAGTATCCACGACCACGTAGTCGAAATGCTGGCGGCCGTAGTCGAACAGCTCGGTCAGGTAGCGGCTCAAGACCAGCTCCGATGCGTTGGGCGGCGTAGGACCCGAGAGGATTACGTGGAAGTTCTCGATCTGCGTGGGCAGCACGCATTCCTCGAAGCCCGCCTTGCCCACCAGGATCGTGCTCAGGCCCTTCTGAGCGGACATGCCCAGGTTGGTCCCCACTTTCGGTTTGTGCAGGTCCAGTTCAAGCAGCAGCACGCGCTTGCCGGCCTTCGCCAGGATGGCGCTCAGGTTCACCGAGCAGAAGGTCTTGCCTTCGTTCGGGCGGTAACTGGTCACCATCACTACCTTCCCGGATTCGGTCTGTGGCAGGTATTCCAGGTTCGTCCGGATGGTGCGGAAGCTCTCAGTGATCGCCGATTTCGGGTCGCTGTCTACCACCAAGTAGTTCTCTTCCGCCTTCTCGCTGGAAATCGATCTCCCCGAACACCGGCAGGTTCGTGGCGTCACGCAGCTGATCGGCGTTCTCGATGCGGTCATAGAACAGCACCCGCACGAACACCAGCAACAAGGAGATGATGGCCCCGCCGATCATGAAGGTATAGAGGATCTTCACCTTGTCCGGCCGTACGATGCCTGTGATCCGCGCCATCTCGATCACCTTGGTCTGCGGCACGATGCCGGCCCGTGCGATCACTGTGGTAGCACGTTTCTCCAGCAGGAACTCGTACAGTTTCTCGTTCACGTCCACTCGGCGCTGGATGTTCTGGACATCGCGTTGCGTCTGCGGAACGGAACGCAGGCGTCCCTCGTATTCGCCGATCAGGTGCGTCACGTCAGCGATCTTTTCCTGGATCGCGGAGCGGGTGTTCTTCAGATAGATGAGCAGGTTGGCCTTGTTCAATTGGATCGAGTTGTCCATCCGGCCGATGGCCGCGTTCGCCTCGGTGGCTGGATAAAGCATGTCGTTCCGCTGCATCTGCAGGGTGTAGAGCTCGGATAGGGCCGCTTTCAGAAACGCATCGTCGTTCAGCACATAGAAGGAAGGGGGCAGGAGCTTCTCATCCCCGCTGTTCAGCACGTATTTCTCCAGGTCGTCCACGCTCTGGATCATCAGCTCGTACTGGCGCTTCTGGGCATCGTAGCCCACCAGTTCGGTGTAATAGCGGTTATTCTCCTTGTCCAGGTCCAAGATGTTGCGCGTCAGCAGGAAGTTCTGTAGATCGTCCTCGTTCTTATTCAGGATCACCGAGACCTCATCCATCTGCTTGTCGATGTAGCGGAGGGTATTCTCGTTGATGTCGAACTCGCTTTGGAGCGTGTAATTGATGTAGGACTGGCTGAGCGTGTCCAGGAACATCTTGGCCCGCGCGGGGATTTCGTCCTCCACGGTCACTTCCAGGATGCTGGTCCCCTGCGGGTTGTTCACCGTCATGCCCGTCGTGTACCTGTTCACCAGCCAGGGCCGGCTGTGGCGCACGAAGCGGTAATCGTTGCCGGTGAACTTGGCGATGTTCCCCGGCGCCACCTCCGCCGACCGATCGACCCGCAGGATGAAGTCCGGGTCCGCGATGTCCGTATTGAACGGCAGTTCCTTGCTCACCAACCCCGTCCCGCGGTCATAGCTCAGCTCGAACTTGTCCGCGCTGAGGATGTGCAGGTCGAACGGTTTCTCATAGAGCTTCTGGTTCAGCACCTCCATGGTCACCGTGAAGGGCATCCCTCCGTATACCTCCGAGGTCTTGAACCGGCCGATGATGTAGTAGGAAGCGTCGAAATTCACCTTGCTCAGGACCTGGTCCACCAGGTCATAGCTGGTGAGCACCCGCCGCTGGTTGCCCAGGTCGCCGAACGCGCTCACGTAACCGATGCGGCTGTATACCTGGCTCTGGTAATCGTATACCTTGTTGTCCTTCAGCAGGATGCGGGTGGTGGCGCCGTACACATCGGCGATCTTGTAGGAGTAGAGGTAGGAGAGGACCGCCGAGAGGATGATGGCGACGACGACGAAATACCAGTTCTTCGAGAAGATCCGAAGGAAATAGCGGAGGTCCTTGACGTCGATGATGCCCGCCTTCGGGCCAGCCGCTGCTGCCATGTGATCGGTCGTCGTGCTTCCCCCTTTACCGGCGGGCCGCCCCGCAGGGGGCGGATCGTGGGGCCGCGAATATAGCGAACCCGTCGCTGGGCTGGCCGCTCCTTCAGCCCCCCCAACGCAGCAACTGCCTACTTTCGGCACCCCGGCGGAAGGCGTTCCCCTGCCGGCATCGTTCCGTATGAAGAAGCTCCTCCTGGTCGTCGGTACGCGTCCCAACTTCATCAAGGTCACCCGGTTCAAGCAAGTGGCCCGCGCCCACGGCGGCTATGTGGTGGACCTGGTGCATACCGGCCAGCATTTCGACGACCGGATGAGCACCGTGTTCTTCGAGCAGTTCGGCCTGATGCCCGACCACTGGCTCGATACGCCGGCGACCACCCCTGCCACCCAGATGGGCCACATCATGGTGGAACTGGAGCGTGTGGCCCGCACGGTGGCCCCCGACCTGATGATGGTGGTGGGCGACGTGAACAGCACCCTCGCCGGGGCCCTGGTGGCCAACAAGATGGGCTTGCGCCTGGCGCACCTGGAAAGCGGCCTCCGCAGCCGCGACATGGGCATGCCCGAGGAGATCAACCGCATCCTCACCGACCGCATCACCCAGGAGTTCTTCGTGACCGAGCAAAGCGGTACGGACAACCTGCTGGCGGAAGGGGCCCGCCCGGCAAGCCTGCATTTCGTGGGCAACACTATGATCGATACGCTGGTGGCCTTCGAGGAGGCCATCCAGGCCGCGCCGCTGCCGCAGGGCGTCACGAAGGGCCATGTGCTGATGACCATCCACCGCCCGGCCACCGTGGATTCACCCGGGCAGCTAGGGCTGTTGGTGGACCTCATCGCCACCGTGGCGGCCGATCATCCGGTGGTGTTCCCCGTGCATCCGCGCACCACCAACAACCTCCAGCGCTTCGGCCTGATGGACCGGCTGAAGGCGATCCCACGCGTGTACCTGGGTGAGCCGTTGGACTATTTCGGTTTCCAGAAGCTCATCGCCACCTGCGCCTTCGTGATCACGGACAGCGGTGGCATCCAGGAGGAAACGACCTTCCGCAGGACTCCCTGCCTCACCCTGCGTCCGAACACCGAACGCCCCGTTACCGTGACGCTCGGCACCAATGAACTGCTGCCCCTGGATGCCGTCGCCCTGCGCGCCGCCATCGGCCGCATCCAGGATGGCACCTTCAAGAAAGGGGAGGTGCCCCCGCTTTGGGACGGCCATGCCACGGAACGGGTCTTCGAGGCGCTCGACCGCGTGCTGTGATCCTCTACCTCACCCACAACGATCAGCCCAGTGGTGTTTACTGGAGCCAGGTGACCGACGTGGTAGCCCACCTGAACACGCTCGGCGGCGAGCGCGTGCGGCTGGTGGCGCTGGTGTCCGCGCGTGGTTTCCTGCGCACCCGCAGGAGCATCCGGGCGCATGCGCCGGACGCCCTCGTGCTGCCCATGGTGCCGCGCATGGAACGCTGGCGCGCGAATGCGGCGATCGTGGCGGGGCTCTGCCGCCTGTTGCGGCCCGAGGGCATCATCTGCCGCGGGATCTTCGCCACGTGGATGGCCTTGCGCGCGCGTGACAAGGGCCTCACGAAGCGCGTGTGCTTCGATGGCCGTGGCGCCTACGCCGCCGAGTGGGAGGAATACCGCCTGATCGACAACGATGCCCTGATCGCCCAGTTCCGGCCCACCGAACAGGAGGCCGTGCGGCGCAGCGACATCCGGCTGGCGGTGAGTGAGGCCCTGATACAGCATTGGCGCGAACGTTACTGCTACACCGGCCGCGAACACGTGGTGGTACCCTGCGCCTTGGGCCGCGATCATGCCGCGCGTGGATCCGAGCAGCAACGGCAAGCCTTGCGGAAGGAACTAGGCGTGGGTGCTGATGATGTCCTGCTCGTCTATGCCGGGTCCGTGGCCGGGTGGCAATCGTTCACCGTGCTGCGCGGCCTGTTGGACGGCTGGCTCGCCGCCGATCCCCGTGTGCGGATGCTTTTCCTCAGCGCGCAAGCCCCCGAGATCGAGGCGTTGAAGGCGCGTTATCCCGGCCGCGTGTTCGACCGCTGGGTGCGGCCTGCGGAGGTGCATGGCCTGCTGGAGGCCTGCGATCATGGCCTGCTGCTGCGGGCGGATACGCTCACCAACCGCGTGTCATCACCCACCAAGTTCGCCGAATACCTCGCCGCCGGCCTTCCGGTGATCGTTTCACCAGGCATCGGGGACTTCTCCGCCCTGGTGGAGCGGGAGAGGCTCGGTCGTGTGGTGCGCGCAGGCGAAACCTCACCCGTTCCGGGCCCCACACCGGCGCACGAACGCGAACGCCTGCAGCGCTATGCCCGCGAGCGGTTGAGCAAGTCCGCGTTCGATGCGGAGTACCGGCGGTTGTTGAACGTCCTGTCCACCTGAGCGCAAGACCCTATTTTCGCGACCGTCGCATGGCACAAGGGAAGCAGGTCCTCATCACGGGTGGCGCGGGGTTCATCGGTTCGGCCCTCAGCGCGTTGCTACAGGCCGAAGGCCATGTCGTGCATGTGCTGGACGACCTGTCCTTCGGCCGCCGCGAGCTGGCGGGCGTTCCGGACGATCGTTTCCACCGCTGCGACATCCGCGATCGGCAGGCCACCTTCCGGGTGCTGCGGGAGGTGCGCCCGCAATACGTGCTGCACTTGGCGGCGATCCACTTCATCCCATACTGCAACCAGCATCCGGTCGAAGCGGCGGACATCAACATCTCCGGCACGATCAACGTGCTCGATGCCATCGAAGCGGCCGGCGGCGCGGAACGCGTCTTCGTGGCGAGCACCGCCGCGGTGTATCCCATCGCCGATGGCCCCATCAGCGAGGAGCATCCCACCGGTCCGCTGGACATCTATGGCATCACCAAGCTGGCCACCGAGCGGCTGGCGCGCGAGTTCCATCTGCGCACATCGATCCCCACGGTGGTGGGCCGTTTCTTCAACGCATTCGGCCCGAACGAGACCAATCCGCACCTCATCCCGGAGATCCAGCGCCAGGTGCTGGCCGGGCAGCGCAGGTTGAAGCTCGGCAACCTCGATCCCAAGCGCGATTTCATCCACACGCACGACATGGGCCGCGCCATGAGCGCGCTGATGCAGCGCCACACCAGCGGTTTCGGCCTCTTCAACATCGGGCGTGGCATCGAGTACAGCGTGCGCGAGATCGTGGCCGCCTTCGAACGCCAGCTCGGCGAACCCCTCGCGATCGACGTGGATCCGGCGCGTGTCCGCAAAGTGGAACGCATGCACCTGCTGGCCGACGTATCGAAGTTGAAGGCCTTTACCGGTTGGGAGCCCGCGTGGGACATCGATCAGGGTGTGGCTACGCTGCTGAAGGAGGAATTGCCGGCTTTCTGATCGTTCGCCCGTGGAGCAGTGGCCCTCTTCACCACCATCACCGGACGCTGAACGCTGCGCCGGAGGTGGTGGCCGAACGATGCTGTGCCCTAGGAGTATACACGCTTCCACAGATATATGGGAGCCATGCGCATAGCCCTCTGCACGGACGGGATCTTCCCCCAGGCCATGGGGGGCATGCAGCGGCATTCGCGGCTGCTGGCCGAGCACCTGGCCCGTACCGGAGAGGTGGAACTGGTGGTGCTGCATCCGCATGCGCCGGGTGTCTTCGACCCGTCGTTGGGCATCATTGAAGTGCCCGTGGCGCCGATCGATACGGACAAGCTCTACTTGCGCGAGCTTTGGCGATACAGCGGTCGCGTGGCGGCGGAACTGGACCGCATCCGTCCGGACGTGGTCCTGGCGCAAGGCTTCAGCGTGTGGAAGGGCGGTGAGCGTTCCCACGACCGCTTGATCGTGCATCCGCATGGGCTGGAGATGTTCCAAGGCCTTACGCGCAAGGAACGTCTGTTGGGCTGGCCTTTCCGATGGGCGCTGCGGCGCGTGCTGCGCCAGGCCTCGGCATGCATCTCGCTGGGCGGCAAGCTCACGGACATCCTGCGCGAACAGGTGAAAGGCACGGCGTGCCGCGTGGTGGTACTGCCGAACGCCGTGGAAGTGCCCGCGGTACCGGCGCCGTTCCCGCCGGTGGATGGTCCGTTGGACCTGCTTTTCGTAGGGCGCTTCGCTTTCAACAAGGGCATCGACGTGCTGGTGGCCGTGGCTGACCGGCTCGTGAAGGAAGGGAGGGGCGGCTTGGTACGTTTCAGCCTGGCCGGTGATGGGCCCCTGCTGGCGGACTACCAAGCGAAGGGCCTGCCGGCCAACATCCGTCTGCTCGGCCGGGTGGACGATGCGCGGCTACAACAGCTGTATATCGCGTGCCACGCCTTCGTGCTGCCCACACGTTTCGAGGGCATGCCCACCGTGGTGCTCGAGGCCATGGCGCAGGCCCGTCCCATTTTCGTGAGCGACGTGGGTGCCACGGCCGAACTGGTGGGTCCGCACAACGGTTACCTGCTTCCGCCCGGCGATGCTGATGCGCTCTACAACGCGATCATCGCCTTCGCGGAACGCAGCCCTGAAGTGCATGCCAAGATGGGGCGCTATTCCTATGAGCGTGCTGCGGAGCGGTTCAGCTGGCCCGCGGTCACGCAGGGCTTCCTGGACGTGTTCCGCACGTTGGCGGCACGCTGATCGGTGGATCGGGAACTTGCAATGCGCATGTGCGTTGCAGGGTCATTCGATCGTCCTCAGGATTCTCGCGTTCCAGTTGCGTGGTGATGTGGCCGAGCATGTGCGCGCTGAGGTCGTGGTGCGGATCGATGGTGACCACGCGATCACCTCGCATGATGCGAGGCAGTTCGGTGGACACTTCGCTCACGGCAAGCGAGATGCCCAGATCGTGCTTCAGGATGTGATCGCTCACGTCGCCGCGTTCGCCCACGTGGATCACCGGGCAGCGAAGGTGGAAGATCTCCGTGAACTTGGTCCCCAGCAGATCCTTGTTGAAGCTGGGGATGAACACGAGGATCGCGTCCGAACGGCGTATCAGCTCGGCGATCTCATTGGGCGGCAACGGCTCATGGAAGCGGATGTGGTCCTGTAGACCAACTTGTGCGACGCGCTGTTGGTAGGCCCGTGTATCCGTCCATGTGATGTAGAGATCCAGTCGCGCGCGGCGGTAACACTCCGGTGTCTGTTCGCGCAGGGCCAGGAAGGCCTTCAATACCTCTTCGAAGTAGGCATCGGCTTCCCTTGCCCCATAGAGGCTACCCGCATAAATTGATCGGAATTCGTCATCAGTGCGTGTGCCACTTGGGCCTCCCAGTTCATCAGGATCCACGGTGTGGGGCAGCACGATGCATTTGGATGCACGCTCCGGATAAGCTTTCCGCAGGTGCTCGATCACGCTGTGGTGTGGTGACACCACACGGTCGCTGCCCTCCATCATCGTGCGTTCCAACTGCTTCTCATAGGTCCGCCGCCGCTGGCTGAGCTGTGCGGACCCATAGCCATTGCTCCACGTCCACGGATCACGCAGATCGCTCGTGAGGTGGATTCCTACTTGCGTTTGATGTCTACGCCGAAGGCCAGCAGCCGGAAAGGTGCACCGGTCACCACCACGTTCCGGATGTTGTGGGTTCCGATCAGTTCACCCGCTTTGCGCAGCAGTTGGTCATGCCAGAATACCGTTTTATCCAGTGGGTTCCCGGGCGCAAGCCACCTCACTGCACGCATCCAAAAGCGGTAGCCCACCTTGTCCAGGAAAGTGTCCAACGTGCGTTTCACCAGTACGGTAGGATAGCGTTGAGGGAGTTCGTACGTGTGGATCCCTGGCTGTTGTACGTCCGCGGTCCAGAACGACCCGTTCAGGTCCTGCGGTAGCCGGGAGTGGATCACATGCACCGTATACCCGCGTTGGGCGAGCGCTCTGGCGAACTTGCTCCAGCGCCGGGCTCCTATGCCGAAGTATGGAGGGAACAGATACGTGATGAAAAGAACGTGCGTACCGCCTGCCATCGGTGCGCAAGATAGCCTGGTCACCCAGCCTCAGCATGGAAGGGTCGTACGCCTTACATTGGTGCGCTGGATGAGATCCATTTGGAAGCCACCGATCGCTCTTTTCTTGTCCAGTGCATGTACGCTGCCGGTCGTCAGCCGTGATGTACATGGTCCTATGGGGTATCCACGTGGAGGAGGTATGCATGGCCGTTCCGGGACTGAACAAGGTGTAACCCTCCTTACACGATGAGCCCCCGGGAATTGCTGTTGACGTTCGATCACGAACTGTTCCTCGGGAGCAACAGTGGTACGCCGGAGCGCTGCCTTTTGCAGCCGGCCGAAGCAGTAGCCACGATCATGGAGCGCTACGGGCTCAAGGGCGTGTTCTTCGTGGATGCCACCTACCTCATGCGCATGGAGGAGCTCGCCCCGAAGTATGCGCGTGTGGCGGACGACCTGGGACGGATCGATGCCCAGTTGCGCTCCTTCGTGCAGCGAGGCCACGAGGTCCATCCCCACATCCATCCGCATTGGATGGATGCCGTGTATGATGAACGGACGAACACCTGGGATCTGAGCAACAGCACGAAATATCGCTTTGCGGTGCTGGACGGCTCGCAACGGCAAGCGGTTTTCGCCGGGGCCATGAAGGTCTTGAAGCGGTCCTTGGGTGAGGCGGGCAGCGCTCATCCTATCGATGCGTTCAGGGCTGGTGGGTGGTGCATCCAGCCGTTCATGGACTTCCGCCCGTTCTTCGAGCACCATGGTATCCGGTGCGACATGAGCGTGCTCGCTGGTATCAAGCGCTCCACCCGAACGCTCCGTTACGACTTTACGGCACCCGTACCCGGCCCCATCTACCGTTTTGGCGACGATGTGATGCAGCCCGAGTTGGACGGCCCGTTCATCGAGCTCGCCATTTCCAGGGTGCACTTGCGCGCCAACGCACTGCTCGACGACCTGGTGAACAAGGTGCTTTGGCGTATTCCGCAGGGCCACCAGGCGGGTGATGGCAAAGGCGTGTTGTTCGTGGACCTGGAGGAAGCCTCCTCGGATACCGACCGGCGCCGCGTGATGCTGTCCATTGAACTGTTGAACCTCATCCGCCTTCCCTCCTTCGTACGGCATGTGGAGGAGCATGCATTCTCACAGTTCATCAGCCACCCCAAGATGTTCTCGCCGCATCACCTGAGCACGTTCGATCGCTTGTTGGACAAGCTCAAACGGCGTTTCGAACTGCGCTCCGATTGGCGGGCGTATGCCGCGCGCGTCTTGGGCGGGTTTCCGCAGGCCTAGGTCCGATCAGAGGCCCAGGTGCGTGAGGAGGTGGTCGGCGCTGGTTGTAAGGTCCACCGCTGAACGGTCGAACTTTGGATCGGCGGGGAAGGGGCGTTCGCCCAGGATGATGCGCGGCAGTTCCAACGCGAGCTCTGCTACGCGCAACGAGATGCCGAGGTGGTCCTGTTCAATGGCGCGGCTCACCGCGCCCGGCTCACCCACGTGGATCACCGGGCGGCCCATGTAGAAAAGCTCCTGGAACTTCGTCCCGATCAGGTCGCTGTTCTTGGAAGGGATGAAGACCAGCGCGGCATGGGCGTCAGCGATGCGGGCGAAGACCTCCTTCGGTTCCACGGGTGGTTCGAAACGGATGCGTTCCTGCATCCCGGCTTCTTCCACCATGCGCGCATACTTCCGTTCGTCGTTGGCGGTGATCAGGAACGTCATCGTGGTGCGGCGGGCCTGTTCCGGCGCTTGGTGTTCGAGCACACGGAACGCTTCGATCAACGCGCGGATGTAGTCCTCCGCTTCGGCGGCGCCATACAGCGTGCCGGTATAGATGAGGCGGAAGCCTTCTGCGCGATCCGGGGGAGGGGTCACCGGTACCTCATCGCTGTCGATCGCATGGGGCACCAGTAGGCATTTCCCGGCCGTCTTGGGATAACTGCTCTGGATGTGGTCGATCACCGGTTGGTGAGGCGTGGCGATCAGGTCCGACCCCATCATCACTGAACGCTCCAATGCCTGTTCTTGCGCGAACCGCTCCCGTGGGAGCGACCCATGCCCGTAATTGTCCCACCACGTCCACGGGTCGCGCAGGTCCGACAGGAGCATGATGTCCGGATGCTGCTCCTTCAGCGCCAAGCCATGTACTAACAAGCGGAACGGTGCGCCACTGATGATCACGTGTCGAATGCCATGCACTTGGATAAGCGCATTGGCCTTCCGCAGCAAGGGCTTGCGCCAGAACACGGTCGCATCCAAGGAGTTGCCCGAAGTGAGCAGGGGTAGTACGTGGAGCCAGAAATGGTAGCGTACCCTGTCGATGGTGTTGATCAACGGCCAACGATGGACGATCATCGGGTAGCGGCGCGGCAATGGATGGGTGGTGATGCCCAGTGTCGCCGCATCGTTGGTCCAATAGGAGGGCTTGTTGTTCTTCGGAGGTTCGGCACAGATCACATGTACGGGATGACCCTTTCGCGCGAACGCCTTCGCGAACTTGGCCCAGCGGCGGCCTCCGATACCGGCGCTGGGCGGGAACGTGTAGCACACGATGAGGATCGGTGGGCGTGCTCCTGCCATGTGCAGGCGAAGGTATCGGAAAAGCGGCCGGGGTTGCTTGGCGTGGCCATGCAGGGGGCGAATGCCCGAAGAACGCGGGAAGGATAGCTTTGCCCGGCACGCATGTCCATGTTGTTACACGTTCTCGTTAGTGGAGGGGGTAGGTTCATCGGAGGCCGGCTCTGTGAACGTGTGGTCAGGGCTGGTCACCGGGTGACGCTTTTGGACGATGTGGATCCGGCCAGTGATCCCGTCCTGGCACCCTTGGCCGGGCATCCTGCCTTCTGGGCTGTGCGTGGTGACGCGCGCGATCCCCATGCATTGACAGCTGCGTTTGCAACTGGTCCGGTAACGGCCATTGCGCACCTTGCCGCACCGGCCGAGGGCGCGGGTCCCTTGGAGGTACATGCTGCACAGGTACGGGGTACACTTGCGGTGCTCGAAGCCGCACGTGCCCACGGTGTCGAGCACGTGCTCTTGCATGGCGGCATGGATGAACGGCCGGGAAGCCACGCACAGGTGGCCCGTTCGGCGGCGCGCCGCTTTGCGGAAGTGCATGCGATGCTGCACCGGTCGCGTATCACCTGGATAAAGGCCCACGAGGTCTACGGACCTGGTCAATCAGCGGGTGGCGTGGTGGCTCGTACTGCTGCCGCGTTGCGCCATGGTCGGCCTGAGCTCTCGGACGGCCCGTTCCATTTGGTACATGTGAATGAGCTGGCCGATCACATCCTTGCCTTGTTGTATGCCGATGGTCCGTCACGGTTCACCGTGGATGCCGGCCCGGTCGGGAGCATGATGCGAAGTGAAGATCTCGTGCGTTCGGTGCAAGCGGCCATGAAGGCGTGGCAGCGGGCGGCGGAGGCCGCTACCCCAGGAGAAGGCTCGTATGTGGATGGTTCGATCTTCGCGCATGAACTGAGCCGGATATGAAGGACTTCCTGCGCACGAATCGCACCCTGCTCGGGATGATCCTGCTGTGGTTCATCACTGCAGTGGTGGCCGGGCCATTGCTCTACCTGCTGCTGCCGTTAAGTGTGCTGTTCTTCCGCTCTCGCGAGCTGTGGCCCGAGATGCTTATGGGCTTCCTGATGGTGCTGGTGGCTTCGGATGTGGAGAATGCCATCGTGTTCATGCGTGTGGTCAAGTCGGCCAAGCTTGGCTATGTGATCGTGCTTGCACTGATCTTCTTGATGGAACGCGATCGCTTCGCGCCTTTCGCCAGGGTTTGGGTGCTCTTCACTCCTTTCTTCATCTATTCGTTATTCCCGATCATGAAGGCCGCTAATGTGGAAGGCGTCCCGGTCTTTGTTACGGTGCAGAAGACCATTTCATACATCCTTCTCTATATGGTGGTCCCCAACTACTTCATCTACTGTTTCCGCCGACAAGGATGGGATTTTATCCGCAACCTCATTCATTTTTTCCTGTTCATCCTGGTGTTGCAGGTATTGATCCCGTACCTGGCACCAAGCTACCAGACCTTGATCGGAGGGCGTTATCGGGGTACGTTCGGCAACCCGAACGCATTGGCCATCTTCTCGTTCCTGTTCACCGTACTGTTCTTCACGGCCAACCAGATGAACCCGCGCCTGTTCAGTCGTACGACCAGGGTCTTCTCTTATGCGATCATCGGACTCCTGCTCATCAAGGCAGGTTCGCGCACTTCGGTGGTCTCTACGCTCATGTTCCTCACACTGGTACGGTTCTTTCGGATCTCGCCCATCCTCGGTTTTGTGTCGTTCATTTCCATGGTGGGGGCATATGAACTGGTTTCGTCCAACATCACCGCTATTGTTTCCTACTTGGGTCTGGAGAATTACCTGCGAGTGGATAGCATCGAGGACGGTTCCGGCCGCTATTTCGCATGGGAGTTCGCATGGGAGAAACTGAACGAGATGGGCTTCTTCTTCTTCGGCGGCGGATTCGGTACGGATGAGGAAGTGATGTGGAGCTACCACGAGTACCTCAACAGCATGGGCCACCAGGGTGGCATCCACAATAGCTATCTCACGCTCTGGTTCAATACCGGTATCGTGGGGCTTGCACTGTATATGCGCGGCTTCTTCCTGCTCTTCTTCAAAAGCAATAAGCGGGTGGCGTCCGCCTTCGCCATCATGCTCTCGGTGTTGTTCTCTGGCATGTATGAGAGCTGGCTGGTGGGTTCGCTCAATCCGTTCACCATCGTGCTGCTGCTGATCATCACCCTCATCTCCGAAGAGGAGATACAGCCCGTGATAGGCAACGAAGATCCACCGGAAGAGGTGGAGGCCGTACCGGAAGTGCCGCAACTGGTGCTGCCCGCGCGCTGACCGCAACGGGCGGCGCGCATTAGCTTCGCCGCAGAATCTCCCAATGGCACGGATCCTTGTCACCGGCGGCGCCGGTTTCATCCCCAGCGTGCTCGCCGCGCGCCTCGCCGCCAGGGGGCATGAAGTGGTGGCGGTGGACAACCTGCTCACCGGCGACCTGCGGAAGCTGCCGCCCGCCGGCACACCCGGCCTACATTTCATCAAATGCGATGTCAACCGCTTCGAGGACATCAGCAGCGTGTTCTATGCCTACCATTTCGACTACGTGTTCCACTATGCCGCGGTCGTAGGGGTGAAACGCACCACGGACAACCCCGTGATGGTGCTGCGCGACATCGACGGCATCCGCAACGTCCTGGACCTTTCGAAGAACACCGGCGTGAAGCGCGTGCTGTTCAGCAGCAGCAGCGAGGTGTACGGCGAACCGGTGGAGATCCCCCAGAACGAGCGCACCACTCCGCTCAACAGCAAACTGCCCTACGCCATCGTGAAGAACATCGGCGAGGCCTTCCTGCGCAGTTACCAGAAGGAATACGGTCTCCAGTACACCGTGTTCCGCTTCTTCAATACCTATGGGTCCGGCCAGAGCAAGGATTTCGTGGTGAGCAAGTTCATCCGCGCCGCCTTGCAGGGCCAGGACATCACCATCTATGGTGACGGCAGGCAGACGCGCACGTTCTGCTACATCGATGACAACATCGATGCCTGCCTCAACGCCTTCGAGCAGGACAAGGTGCTGAACGATGTGGTGAACATCGGCAGCGACCACGAGACCACCATCCTCGGCCTGGCGCAACTGGTGATCGAGCTTACCGGCAGCAGCAGCAAGGTGGTGCACCTGCCGCCCCTCGAGGAAGGGGACATGACGCGCCGCATGCCGGACATCACGCGCATGCGCGAACTGCTGGGCCGCGAGCTACTGCCCCTGCGTGAAGGCCTGCAACGCGTGCTGGCCGATACGCGCTTCATCCTGGATTGACGGGCCCATGTGCGGCATCGCCGGTATCGCCGGAACAGCGGGACTGCAAGCACCGGAAGCGCTGGTGAAGCGCATGACGGATGCCATCGCGCATCGTGGCCCGAACGCGGAAGGCGTGTGGCGCGACGGTGATGTGGTGCTCGGCCACCGCCGCCTCAGCATCATCGACCTCAGCCCGGAGAGCCATCAGCCGTTCCATGGCACGGATGGCCGCTACAGCATCGCCTTCAACGGCGAGATCTATAACTACCGCCTGCTCCGCAAGGAGTTGGAGGCCACGTATGCCTTCCGCACGGCGTCCGATACGGAAGTGCTGCTGGCGGCCTTCGCCACCTGGGGCATCGCCTGCCTGGACCGCTTGGAGGGCATGTTCGCCTTTGCGCTGTGGGACCATCGCGAGCGCTCCTTGTACCTGGTGCGCGACCGCATGGGCATCAAGCCCCTCTATCTGTGGCAACAGGACGGACACCTGCTCTTCGCCAGTGAGGTGCGTGCATTGCTCGCCACGGGCCTGGTGCCAAGGCAGCTGGATTCCGATGCCTTGGTGGACCACTTGCGTTACCAGACCGTGCATGCCCCGGCCACCCTGCTGAAGGACGTGCGCATGCTGATGCCCGGCCACTGGCTGCGCTGGCAGGAGGGACGCATTACGGAACAATGCTACTGGAACCCGGTGGCGAATGCCCGTAAGGATCTTGCGAACGTGACGGCGCCGGAGGCACAGGCCCAGGTGCGTGAGCTGCTCGGTGCTGCGGTGAAAAAGCGCCTGGTGAGCGATGTGCCGTTCGGGGCCTTCCTCAGCGGCGGCATCGATAGCAGCGCCGTGGTGGCCTTGATGGCGCAGGCCTCGGCCCAGCCGGTACACACCTTCAGCGTGGTCTTCGACGAGGAGCGGTTCAGCGAGGAACGGTATGCCCATTTGGTGGCGGAGAAGTATGGGACCCGGCACACCGCCATCCGCCTGCGGCCGGAGGATATGCTGCGCCTGCTGCCCGATGCCCTTGCTGCCATGGACCATCCGAGCGCCGATGGCCCCAATACCTTCGTGGTCAGCAAGGTCACCAAGGAGGCGGGCATCACCATGGCGCTCAGCGGCCTTGGAGGCGACGAGATCTTCGCGGGCTATGAGGTGTTCCCGCGCAGCCTGCGGTTAATGGAACGCAATGCCCTCACCGCATTGCCAGCCTCTCTCCGCAAGGCTGGCGGCCACCTGCTGGCAGCCCTGCGCCCGTCCGCGGGTATGGATAAGGCCGTGGAGCTACTGGGTGGCCCGTCCTTCCGGCTGGAGCATACCTATCCATTGTCGCGTGCCGTATTCACCGACCCACAGGTACGGGAACTGCTGCATGGGCGGCCATTGCCGCCGAACGCGGTGCAGGCGATCGTCCACCGGTTGCTTGATCGGGAGGGTGGGAATACCCTTCCAGTGCTTTCCCAGATTTCCTTGGCGGAACTGGCCACCTACCTGCAGAACGTGCTGTTGCGGGATACCGACCAGATGAGCATGGCCCACGCCTTGGAGGTGCGCGTGCCCTTCCTCGATCATGGATTGGTGGAATACGTGCTGGGCGTTCCCGATCGGTTGAAATACCCGCATACCCCGAAGCCGCTGTTGGTGCAAGCCATGGGCGATCTGCTGCCCCGCGAGGTGGTGGACCGCCCGAAAATGGGTTTCACCCTGCCATGGGCCGATTGGATGCGGGGCGCGCTGAAGACCTTCTGTGCCGAGCGCCTGGTGGCCTTGCCAGAGCGCGCGCCGCTTTCGGATGCCGCCGTGCAGCACCTGTGGCGTCGTTTCCTGGCCGGTGATCCGCGCATGCCGTGGAGCCGCATTTGGCACCTGGTGGTGCTGGCCGATTGGTTGGAACGGAACGAGGTGGGGTAGGACCGAACGGCTATAACGTTCCGTTATCAGACTCCTTTCCCGCAGCGGTCATCCGCCCATGGGAATTGGGACATGCTCAACAACAAAAAGGGAATCACGTGATCCCCTTTTTGTTGCGATGACCTTCCCTTAGAATTTCGCGCGGCTCTTGCGCCCGATGCGCTTCTTGCCCCGCATCCAGCTGTAGCGCTGGCGGTAGAAGTTGGATTGTCCCTTCAGCACGTAGCTGTAAGTGAATGTCGCCGTGAGGTAGCTGTCGTTGTGCGTGGGATCGCCGCGCTTGGCCCCCGGTGCATAGTTGTTCGGGTGGGGGATGTCCGGGTTGTCCACACGGTCCACGTAGCCGGTCTGATTGGCAAGGGCGGCTGCTTGGGTATTCGGCAGCGAGGAGGGGTCGGCATACACCGTGCTGGCATCGTCGAGGTAGTCGCTGAAGGTGGTGCGCCAGCCGAAGTCCCAGCCGATGCGGTGGCGGCGTTTGAATGTGAAATGGAAGCCGACGCCGGCCGGTACCGCCACGCCGAAGCTGGAGTAGTTCGCCAGTTCCGTGTTCATCTCCCGCAGGGAGTAGAGTCCCGGTGTGGTCCAGCTGCCCCTTGGGATTGCTATAGTAAAGGGCGCCGCCCACGTAGGCGAACAGGCGGAAATCCGTGCGGTAGCGGCCACGGCCGCCGAGGTCATTGTCTTGGAAGAGCGTGAACTCGGGGCGCAGGTAGAGCTCGAACATGTCGTTGCGGAAGCTCAGGTTCCGCCCGACGCGTTCCGGGTTGCTGCTCAGGTAGTCGCCGCCCTGGATGCGCAGGTACATGATGCCCGCGTTCACCGAGATCAGCCGGTTGATCTTCCGGCGGGCGAAACCGCCCACGGCCCAGCGTGTCTGGCCCAGCTTCAGGTCCCAGATGAAGTCCTGGCGCGTTTTCTCCTTACCGCCGAATTCGCCCAGGTAGTTGGCCCCACCGAGGTGGAAGCCCACATCCCAGGCATATTGGGCTTTGGCGCCCGTGACCATGGCTGCCGTCGCCAGCACCAGGATTCCTTTCATGAACCGAGGCGTCATCTTGTTCAGTCGATCTGTTCGGTAATGTCTGACAAACTTAGGAAAAGTCGCCATCCGTGGCACACCACCCCGTCCCACGGGATATCAACGATCGCTCTGCGATCGTGCAGAACCTAAATTCGCCGCCGTTCCTGCGTCCGTGACCAACCGCCTCACCACCCTTTTCGGCGTATGCCATCCCTTGGTGCAGGCCGGCATGATCTGGTGTTCCGGCTGGCGCCTGGCGGCCGCGGTGAGCAACGCCGGGGGGCTGGGCGTTATCGGGTCCGGTTCGATGTATCCGCAGGTGCTCCGCGAGCACATCCGCAAGTGCAAGGCCGCTACGGACAAGCCTTTCGCGGTGAACGTGCCGATGCTGTACCCCGACGTGGACAAGCACATGGCCACGATCGTGGAGGAGCAGGTCCCCATCGTCATGACCAGCGCGGGCAACCCGGCCACCTGGACCAAGTACCTGAAGGACCAGGGTCGCACCGTGGTGCATGTGATCGCCAGCGTGAAGTTCGCCCGCAAGGCGGAGGATGCCGGGGTGGATGCCGTGGTGGCCGAAGGCTTCGAGGCTGGCGGCCACAACGGGCGGGAGGAAACGACCACCCTGGTGCTGGTGCCGATGGTGCGCGATGCCGTGCAAGTGCCGGTGATCGCCGCAGGGGGCATCGCTGATGGCCGGGCCATGTTCGCCGCCATGGCCTTGGGCGCGGATGGCGTACAGATGGGCACCCGCTTCGTGTGCTCGGAGGAATCCAGTGGGCACGACGCGTTCAAGCAGCACGTCGTGGACAGTGTTGAAGGCGATACCCAGCTCACCCTGAAGGAGTTGGCCCCGGTGCGCCTGATGCGCAATAAGTTCTTCCAGGACGTGCAGGCGGCCTACGCCCGTTGCGCATCGGTGGACGAATTGAAGCAGGTGCTGGGCCGCGCCCGCGCCAAGCGCGGCATGTTCGAAGGCGACCTGGAGGAAGGGGAGCTGGAGATCGGACAAGTGGGAGCCGCGGTGCGGGAGATCCTGCCTGCGGGTGACATTGTGCGGAAAGTGATGTCCGAATACACAGAGACCCGGCAGCGGATGGCGGCATTGGAGGCATGATCGTGGAACGGAGCGGCAACAACACGGGCGCCTCGCACGTCTTCCCCCCGGCAAGGATCCCCGGCATGTCCCGTTATACGCGTATGCGCCTGTTGGGCTTCGCCCTGCTCTGTTGCTGGGCGGGCCGTTCGGCGGCCACCGTGCTCGATCCGCCGGTGTTGCGGTGCGCCTCCTTGGATGCGTCCACGGATGCCGTGCAGTTGACCTGGGGGGCTCCGCCGGATCCCACGGGTGAGTTCCTGCGCTACAACATCTACCAGTCACCGGCCATCGGCGGGCCCTATGCGCTGGTGGGCAACGAGCCTCTCTATGCCGCCGGAGGATGGACGCACGCCTCCAGCGGCGCGAATGCCGGTCCCCGCTACTACTACATCACCACGGTCTCCACCTCCGGCATGCCGAACGAGTCGGCGCCCAGCGATACAGTGGCCACGATCTTCCTGCAGGTGACGCAAAGCAGCCCGCTCGGCAGGGCCGTGCTGGACTGGGGCCTGCCGCATACGCCACCCTTGCCCGGCACGAGCGATTCCACGGCCATCTTCCTGGAATACCCGCAAGGCACGTGGACCTTCCTGGACAGCGTATCCAACACGACGCGGCATTACACACATGTGATCGACATCTGCGACGATTCGCTCACGTTCCGCATCGGGCAGCCGGGCAGTGGTTGCGTGTCCGTGAGCAGCCTGCACGGGGCGGTGTTCCATGATGTCACGCCACCCACCATCCCGCAGATCGTTACGGTGAGCGTGGATACCGTCGCCGGGCGAACGGTGGTGGATTGGGACCCGAGCCCCGAACTGGACACCGACGGCTACATCGTGGTGCTAATCGACGGTGGCGGGAACGTGGTGATCGACACGATTTACGGCCGCCTCAATACCTCGTACGTCTGGTCATCGAGCGATCCGGGCGCGAGGGCTGAATCCTACACCATCGCGGCCATCGACACCTGCTGGCACGGCGTGCCGGCCCACCCCAACACCAGCGCGGCCGGTACGCCGCACACCACCGTGTTCGCCACCACCACCTACGATCGCTGCGGTGCCACGGTGACCGTGCAGTGGAGCCCCTATGCGGGTTGGCCGGTGCAGGCGTACCGCTTGTACGTGCGGGAGAACAACGGGCCTTCCGTGCTGCTCGCAGAACTGTCCGCGGGCGCATCCTCCTTCGTGCATCCCGTGCATCCGTTCACCACCTACTGCTACGTGGTGCAGGCGATCGGGTCCGACCCGGCGCACGTGTCATTGTCCAATGTCACGTGCCGCAACACGGCCTATCCGGCCATGCCGCAATGGAACTACATCCGCGTGGCCACTGTGGCGGGGGAGAACGTCATCACCGTGGTGGACAGTGTGGATATGAGCGTCCAGGCCGGCCGCTACCGCTTGGAGCGCACCACCAACGGCGGTGACTGGCAGGAGGTGGCCAGCGTGCCGGGCGGGGGCGGCCCGGTCGATCGACCTTCACCGATCCGGACGTGGGAACGGGCCTGCGGAGCTACACCTACCGGGTGCAGGTGGACGACAGCTGCGGCGTGCATGCCATCACCAGCAACGAGGGCAACTCCGTGTGGCTGGTGGCGCAGCCGGGCCTTGATGGGACGAACCACCTGCGTTGGAACGGCTACGTCCAGTGGGCCGGGTCCGTGCTGGGCTATGCGATCTTCCGCAGTGTGGACAGCGGCCCCTACGCCCTGCTCCGGGTGAACGGCCCCGATCAATGGACCTATGACGATACCGTCACGGCCTTCGCATCAGGCAAGGGGCGTTTCTGCTATTACGTGCAGGCGATCGAAACAGGCAATCCCGTGCTGGATGCCGTATCGGAGAGCAATACCGCATGCGCGGTGCAGGAGGAGGCCGTGTGGATCCCCAACGCCTTCATCATCGGCGGCCACAACCCCGTGTTCCTGCCGGTATTGGCCTACGTGGACGTGACCACCTACGAGCTTGCCATCTACAACCGGTGGGGGCAGCTGATCTGGACCACGAACGATCCCTACAAGCCGTGGGACGGCCAGGTGGACGGCACCTACGTGCCCCAGGGCGTGTACGCCTACTACTGTGCGTTCAACAACGGCGCGGGCAAACGCATCGAACGGCGGGGCACGGTCACCTGTCTGTGGGGGAGGGAATGAGCCGCATCAGCTCATTCCTTACCTTTGTGCATGGAACGATCCTCTTCCACCGCCACCCGGACGCCGGGTGCCGAAGCCCGGTCCAACGGACGGCACACCCCCGATAAGTTCGCTGCCCAAGGCCTCACCTACGACGATGTGTTGTTGGTGCCCGCCTATTCCGAAGTGCTGCCCCGGCAGGTGGACATCAGTACGAAGTTCTCTCGCAACATCCGGCTGAACGTGCCCGTGGTGTCCGCCGCGATGGACACCGTGACCGGCTCGGAGCTCGCCATCGCCATCGCCCAGCAGGGCGGCATCGGCGTGATCCACAAGAACCAGCCCATCGCCGCGCAGGCCAACGAGGTGCGCCGCGTGAAACGCAGCGAGAGCGGCATGATCGTCGATCCCGTGAAGCTCGATGCCGCCGCCACGGTGGGCGATGCCCTGAAGCAGATGGCGGAGCACCGCATCGGCGGCATTCCCGTGGTGGATGGCGCCAACAAGCTGGTGGGCATCGTCACCAACCGCGACCTGCGCTTCGAGAAGAAGATGGCGCGCCCGGTGAGCGAGGTGATGACCAAGGACCGCATCGTGACCGCCTCGCCGGATACGACGATGGCCCAGGCCGAGGACGTGCTGCAGGAATACAAGATCGAGAAGCTGCCCGTGGTGGACAAGGCCGGTATCCTCACCGGACTGATCACCTACAAGGACATCATCAAGCTGAAGCAGCGACCGCACGCCTGCAAGGACCAATTGGGCCGCCTGCGCGTGGCCGCCGCCATCGGTGTCACCGCCGACACCATGGAGCGCGCGGCCGCCTTGGTGGAAGCCGGCGTGGATGCCCTGGTGGTCGACACGGCGCATGGCCACACGCGCGGCGTGATCGACATGCTGCGCCAGGTGAAGCAACGCTTCACCAAGGTGGACGTGGTGGTGGGCAACATCGCCACGGCGGAGGCCGCGCTCGCCCTCGTGGAGGCCGGTGCCGACGCGGTGAAGGTGGGCATCGGCCCGGGCAGCATCTGCACCACCCGCGTGATTGCGGGGGTGGGTGTGCCGCAGCTCACGGCCGTGTTCGACTGCGCGCAGGCGATCGAAGGGTCCGGCGTGCCGGTGATCGCCGACGGAGGCATCCGCTATACCGGTGACATCGTGAAGGCGCTCGCCGCCGGTGGCAGCACCGTGATGATCGGCAGCATGTTCGCCGGTGTGGAGGAGAGCCCGGGTGATACCATCATCTACGAAGGCCGTCGTTTCAAAAGCTACCGTGGTATGGGTAGCATCGAGGCCATGCAGCACGGCAGCAAGGACCGCTACTTCCAGGACATGGAGGACGACATCAAGAAGCTCGTTCCGGAAGGCATCAGCGGCCGCGTACCCTATAAAGGTCCGTTGCAGGAAGTGGTGCATCAGCTCGTGGGCGGCCTGCGGGCGGGCATGGGCTATTGCGGTGCTCCGGACATCGAGGCATTGCAGCAGGCACGTTTCATCCGGATCACAACGGCCGGCGTGAAGGAGAGCCACCCGCACGACGTGTTCATCACGCGGGAGGCCCCGAACTACAGCCATCATTAGACCATTGTCACGGTAAGCCTGCCGAACCGTGACGATCGGGGGCGCAAAAAGAGGTTCGCCAGCGGACCTCGCTTCACTCAGCGCGCGTTCACGCCGAGGGCGAAAAGTGCGATGTCATAACGCACCGGGTCCACGGGATCGAAGTGGCGGAGTGCGGCGGTCAGTTCCACCACGCTTTTCCAGTCGTCCTGGGTACGCTTCAACAGGCCCAGTCCGCGCGCCACACGGCCCGTGTGGACGTCCAGCGGCACGTGCAGATCGGCGGGAGAGATGCGCTTCCATAGGCCCAGGTCCACGCCCCGGTTGCTCGGGCGCACCATCCAGCGCAGGTACATGTTGATGCGCTTCGCATTGCTGCCGCGCAGCGGATCGGCCACGTGCTTGCGCGTGCGAGCCTCATGCGCGGGTTCGAAGAAACGTGTGCGGAACCGTGCGATGGCCTCCGAGGCATCGCCGAACCGGCCCTGATCGAGGAACGCGTCCTCCAGTCCGCCGTGCGCGGTGTTGAGGTGGCGCAGCGCGCGGATGAAATGGCGCAGGTCCGTGCCGTTGAACGTGCGGTGTACGAAGTGTTCCAGCCGTTGCAGCTCCTGTTCCGAAGCGTGCATTACGAAGTCGTGCGGCGCTTCGTCCATCAGGCGCACCAGGCGCTCGCCGTTGGCGATGATCGTCCTGCGCTGGCCCCAGGCGATGGTGGCCACGATGAACCCGATCACCTCTGCATCCCTGCGATCGGCGAACGCTTTCGGGATGCGGAGGGAATCCTCCGCAATGAAGCCGGGGTGTGCGTAGCGCTCGTAAGCCTCGTCCAGCAGTTCCTTGATCTCCGCAAGGCGCATGGCTTTGCGCGCCACTGCCCGGGTTCGGGGAGCGGTCGTCCCTGCCATTATGACGCCGCTATGGAGTGACCGGTAGGCGCCATTCCGTTCAGCGCCCGAAGCTCGGCATCTCCATCACCTCATACCCGTCCAGTGAGAACACGCTGTTTTCCATCGGTCCCGGCTTCAGGTCCTTGACGTAGACCACCATCTTGTCGGTGCCATTGTTGTACACCCATTCGTATTCCAGCGGGAACCCTTGGACATCCTTCCACTGGCGGGCATCATCGTTCCGGCGCGGGCCGCTCACGCCTTGGATCATGTCGGAGAAGGGGATGTTGATGTCCTTCGTCACCCAACCGGTCCAAAGGCCGTTCTCGCTCTTGGCGATCACTTTGGTGCAGGTGTGCCCTTCGATCGTCCGCGTTTCGTTCGTCACGGTGATCTCCGGCTTCTTTTCACCTGCTTCGTCCGTGTAGGTCACCTTCTTCTTGTGGCTCTTCATGGCCGTGCGCTTGCCCTTCTCATCGCTCACCAGCGTGTAGCTCCATTTGCCCTTGAGGTCGGTCAGCGTCTTCATCGTGCGGCCCTGTGTTCTCGGCAATTCCAGCTGGCTCAGCGTCTTGTCGCTGCTGCTCCAGTAGTGCAGGTTCGTCACGTCCTTGTCCTCCACGTTGCCCTTGAAGCGATGCATCTCCATGCGGAAGCTGCCGATGAAGGTGTTCGGCACGAAGGGACCGTTGTCGTCCTCCACCTTCAGGCCCTCCATGCCGCGCCCCGGCCGCGCCATTCGTTCCTGGGTCATCTGCTCAACGCCCACTTGGGCCGTGAGCGTGGTGCAGCAGATCGCGGTGCTGAGGGAAAGCAAGAGGAGGCGCATGGTGTGGTCTTAGGGAGCACCAAGGTAAGCTGCTCTTGGATCGCTCCAAGACCTTTTCGTTCCCGATCGTGTGGATGAAGAAATCCCGACGGGTGCTCATGGCGTCAGCCCATCACGCATTGCGTCTGCTGTGGACCAAGGCAGGGGAAGTGCGGTGGAAAGTGACGAACAGAAGAAGAGGGTAGGCGGGATAGCTGCCGTTCAGCGGCCTTCTGAGCATCTCATTATCTGATCGCCGATCGTTCAGATCACCCCATCCCGCATCACCAGCTTCCGGTCGGCCATGTCCGCCAGTTCTTCGTTGTGCGTCACGATCACGAAGGTCTGGCCCAGTTCTTTGCGCAGGTCGAAGAAGAGTTGGTGCAGTTCGCGGGCATGGGCCGAATCGAGGTTGCCGCTGGGTTCATCGGCCAGCACCACGCCGGGGTTGTTGAAGAGCGCCCGCGCCACGGCCACGCGCTGCTGTTCGCCGCCGCTCAGTTGCGCGGGCTTGTGCTCCTTGCGGGGCAGCACGTTCAATCGGGCGAGCAGGTCCTCGGCGCGCGGCGCGCATTCCTTCATGCTGCGCCCGGCGATCAAGCCCGGCATCATCACGTTCTCCAGCGCGGTGAACTCGGGCAGCAGGTGGTGGAACTGGAACACGAAGCCGATGTGCTTGTTGCGGAAGGCGCTCAGCCTCCGTCCGCCCATGCGGGTCACCTCCTGGCCGTCGATCAGCAGGGAACCGGCGTCCGCGGGCTCCAGCGTGCCGAGGATCTGCAGCAGGGTGGTCTTGCCGGCCCCGCTAGCGCCCACGATGCTCACCACTTCGCCCTTCGCCACGTGCAGGTCCACGCCTTTCAGCACGTCCAGCTCGCCGAAGCGTTTGCGGATGGAGGAGGCACGGATCATGAGCGGCAAAGAAAGGCCATCTGATCCAGGCGGCAGGGGCAGTTGGCAGGAGCAGCGCTGCCGCACACGGCTCCTGCCACCTGTCCCGCACCTACCCCTGTCAACTGAGGGAAGCCGACTACATTCGCCCCCACTTCCATCGACGCAACGCAATGAACCTCCACGAGTACCAGGGCAAAAGCATCCTCAGCAAATACGGCGTGGCCGTGCAACGTGGCCTGGTGGCCTACAACGCCGACGAGGCCGTGGACCAGGCCAAGCGCCTCAGCCAGGAGACCGGTACCAAATGGTGGGTGGTGAAGGCCCAGATCCACGCGGGCGGGCGCGGCAAAGGCGGCGGCGTGAAGCTCGCCAAGACCATCGATGAGGTGCGCGAGAAGGCCAATGCCATCATCGGCATGCAGCTCATCACCCCGCAGACGCCGCCCACCGGCAAGAAGGTGAACAAGGTGCTCATCGCCGAGGACGTATACTACCCCGGCCCCAACCCCACGAAGGAGTTCTACATGAGCGTGCTGCTCGATCGCGCCAGCGGCCGCAACATCATCATGTACAGCACCGAGGGGGGCATGGACATCGAGGAGGTGGCCGAGCATACCCCGGACAAGATCTTCAAGGAAAGCATCGACCCCCGTGTGGGCCTGCGTCCTTTCCAGTGCAACAAGATCGCCACCAACCTGGGCGTTACCGGTGCCGCCAAGAAGGAAATGATGAAGTTCGTGGCCGCCCTCTATGCCGCCTACGAGGGCAGCGACAGCGCCATGTTCGAAATCAACCCCGTGCTGAAGACCAGCGACGACAAGGTGATCGCCGTGGACGCCAAGGTCCGCCTGGATGGCAACGCCCTCTACCGCCACCCGGACTACGTGGAGATGCGCGACAAGACCGAGGAGGACCCCACCGAGGTGGAGGCCGGTGAAGCGGGCCTCAACTACGTGAAGCTCGACGGCAACGTGGGCTGCATGGTGAACGGCGCGGGCCTCGCGATGGCGACGATGGATATCATCAAGCTCAGCGGTGGCGAACCCGCCAACTTCCTCGACGTGGGGGGCACCGCCGACGCCGCCCGCGTGGAAAAGGCCTTCCGCATCATCCTGAAGGACCCCACTGTGAAGGCCATCCTCGTGAACATCTTCGGCGGCATCGTGCGCTGCGACCGCGTGGCCCAGGGCATCGTGGACGCCTACAAGAACATCGGCGATATCCAGGTGCCCATCATCGTGCGCCTGCAAGGCACCAACGCCAAAGAGGCCAAGGAACTGATCGACAACAGCGGCCTGAAGGTGCTCGGCGCAGTGGCCCTGCAAGAGGCTGCCGACCGCGTTCGGGATGTCCTGAAATGATCGGACGTCTGTAGCGTCGATCCCCCGGATCGACCGTGTGGCTCCTGTAAGGAACATCGTCGCAGGCTGTCCTCGTCCCATGCGCATCTGGTCCCTGCACCCCGAACACCTCGACACGAAAGGGCTGGTGGCCCTGTGGCGCGAAGCGCTACTGGCCAAGCACGTGCTGGAGGGTTGTACGAAAGGCTATACCAAGCATCCGCAGCTCATGCGGTTCAAGGCGGCGAAGGATCCGGTGCAGGCGATCAACGCCTACCTCGTCGTGGTGCATGCCGAGGCCACGAAGCGAGGCTACCGTTTCGACCCCGCCAAGTTCGATCCCCGCGCCAAGCACGCACCGCTGCCGGTACACGACGGCCAATTGGCCTACGAGACCAGGCACCTGCTGAACAAGCTGCGTGTGCGCGACCCCGAACGGCACAAGCAGTTGAAGAAGCTGCGCACGTTGGAGGCGCACCCCCTGTTCAAGGTGGTGAAGGGGGGAGTGGAGGACTGGGAGGTGGTGTAGCTTCCCGGCTGCTCCGTTACTGTGGATCTGAAGAGGGAGGTGGTAGGGTCGAGGTGTTGGGGAAGTTCCAGCAGGGCATTTTCGCCCAAGTGAAAGTCGGTCTGCCTAACACCGGTCCGCATTGGTGACTGGAGCCCTCTATGGCAGCTGCATGAAACTTGCGCCGATCACCTTCAAGGTATCACCCAAGCGCTTCCATACCCTGAAATAGCGGAATTTCCCTTCCAGGGGCGTTCCCATCATTTCCCTTTCGCTGTCATGGTCATGATCGAAAGGGCTATGTCGTCCGTGATCTTAATGTCATCGATCTCCGTTGACGCATGCTCAATGGTCATGGTCTTCGTCTAATGTGAGCTCCGGTCCATTTCCTTGGTCACGATCTGTCCTGTGGGAACAACGGTGATCAGGTCATCGTGCAATAGCCGATCAAGCATATCCACATCACTGGATAATTGAATCTTAAAACAATTTTTTCAGGTTCAATTACTTTCAATCTAAAAACAAAAAATGATTTGTTGTCATGTTAATATTCCGCTATTGATTGAATAGGTCTTCATCGGAATACAGAACACGGCCGCTCACTATTCTCGCTGGAGCGGTGTAGGGATGTTCTTCCGCCTTGCCCGTTACCATGATGTGCAGCACGGTCCAGCCTTGTGCCTTGAGGTGATCGGATACCATGGAGCGGTGGCACCGCCACCAAACGGCTTCGGAACACATATAGGCCGTAGGTCCGGCTTCGCCGATCCGTTCCAGCTCTTGGACCGCATGTTGGAATCCTTCCGTTCCCATGTGATCCGCATAGCCCCGAAAAGAACTGTTCCGCCAACGGCTGTTCTTGGAGTTCTTTTCGGCTTTTCTCCTGCCCCCCAGCTCTTCCAGATGTACGTATCCAATGCCGGCCGCCTGCAGTGCCATCTGGAGATGTTCCCTGTTGAACTGAGGATGTTTTGCCGATCCGGGGAAACGCCGGATGTCCACTAGTGTCCTGATGCTGAAGGATCGGAGCATCAGGATGAAGTCCTCCATGCTGTGCGTGGAATGCCCTATGGTATAAATGGTTCGTTCACCCTGTGGTCCCATTCTATGATCCAAGGTCGTCCAGCATTCCAAAGGTCGGCACAAAGAACAGCGTGCCTGTTTTGGCCGTGCTGAAATCCAAGACCCTGTCGTAGTTGCCTTCGGGTTCTCCCTTGAACATCCTGGTAAGCATTTCCTTCACCGTACTGAACGTACTTGCATACGCAATGAAATAGGTCCCCATTTCATTGCTGGCCATATTGCCGAACGGCATATTGTCCCGTACGATCTTTTTATCATCGCCCACATTTGCCAGGGCCGAATGTGAGTTGGACGGCTTCACATCATCGGGCATTTCAATATCGTTCGCCTTGCTTCTGCCAAAGACCTTCTCCTGCTCATCAATAGGCAGAGCCCTCCAGGCCACCAGGTCGTGGATGTACTTCTGCACGAACAGATAACTTCCGCCTTTGTATGGTTCGTCCTCATCGCCGATGATTCCGAAAAATTCCCTGTCCTTTCCGTTGGGATTTTCGGTACCGTCCACGAATCCCAGAATGCTCCTTCCGTCCCAATACCGGAATCCGTGCACCTCCTCCATGCAATCCGCCACCGGCGATAATACTTCGGAAATAGCCGCTGCCATATCAATGCAGTAACCCTTTTCGTCCGCGCGGATATGGAAATGCAGATCACCAGGAGTGGCAACAGCCGTATGTTTCGGCCCTACGATAGGAACGAAATCGGCCAATTCCCTGGGGAGCGGTCCGGGCAAGTCCAGTTTTCTCCAGGCTTCATGGCTGATCCCCATCACTACGCTTGCCCTTGATGTTATGGTGCGCACCTGGGCTGAGTTATTGAGATTGCCCATTAGTGCACAAATACGCTTGAAAATGGGCTTTATGGCGTCATTTTCCTTGAAAACCCATACCATGAAAATGGTGTTCGTGTTCGGATAGCCTATTGCGTTTTGCGAATTGATGTTCATTATATATGTATTATTGATTTTTTCGGGTTGTTGTTGCCAATAATTGGTGGACAGCGTAGGCAGCGGTGCTGACGTACATGGGGCTGTGGTCTTGCTGCTGGCATGCCCCGGCAGGGGCTGAATATAGCGCGGGCCGGTTCTCCGCCTCCCACATGCCTTCCCGGTGGACCAACCCTATGCCCCAGCCCATACGGTCGGCCGGGAACTTGCGGCAGTAGGAGGCGTCCCCGCAAAGGATCAGCATGGCTCTTCTTGCGCTGGCGGATCCGACCCGCATTGCACCGCACGTTGTCACTACGGTCTTGGGCCGCAGTTGCAAACAGAAGTGGGGCCGTTACGTATATGGCGCGTCGCTACTCCCGCGCCGCCTTCCCTTCCATGAAGCCGTGGATGTGGTCCGCGTCGCCCACCAGCCAGACCAGGTCGTTCTGTTCGAAGGTGAGGCTGCTCTCGGGGTTCATCATCCGCTGTTCGCCCCGTTCGATGCCGGCCACGAGGGCGCCGCCCTTCTTGCGCAGTCCCGTGCTGCTGATCGTCCGCCCGATGAGGGGCGACCGGGGCAGCACGCGGTACTTCTCCAGGCGGATGCTTTCCTTCTGCAGCGGCTTCGGCGTGTCGTCCGGGATCATCGTGTCCAGCGTCCGGTTGAGGTCCACGAGCTGTTCGTCGGTGCCGATGATGAGCAGGTTGTCGCCCGGCAGCAGGCGTTCGTCCCGGCTGGGGGCGGGGATGGTGCGATCGCCCCGCTCGATCAGCACGATGTTCACGCCGTGCTTCTCGCGCAGCCCCAGCTCCAGCAGGCTGCGGCCCACCACGATGGACTCCGGCTTCACCTCCAGCTCGGCCAGGTGCATGTCCCAGGGGGCCAGGTCCGTGCGCTTCTTCTGTTGCTCGCGCTGGTTCAGGTTGGTGAAGAAGCGGTCCTCCATGCGCAGGTAGAACGCGTGCAGCCGGCGGCGGAAGATGATCGCCACCAGCACCGTGAAGACCACGGCCGCCAGCAGGGCCCAGCCCGTGCTGAAGAACTCGTTCACCAGCAGCACCAGCATCAGCACCGCCGCCAGCACGCGCACCAGCTCGATGGTCACCAGGGGACCGCGCAGCTGGCGCTTGTTCAGCCACAGGTGGCGGTAGGCGGCCCGCTTGATCCGCCGGAAGGACATGGCCCAGATGAAGGGGAGCACCAGCACCAGCGTCATCAGTCCCGTCAATACGCGGCCGCTCAAGCCCACGAACCCGTCGCCGAAGAGCTGGACGAGGTAGGGGCCGCCGAGCAGGATGATCGCCAGCGACAGCACGGAGAAGATCGCCACGTTGACGATGTAGGAGCGCAGCAGCGTGCGCCAGTCGCTGGTGGCCTTCACGCGATCGGCCTGGCTGCTGTACTGCTCGATGGCCTGTGTCCAGCGCTGCGGCAGCACCCGCTCCAGCGTGTCCGCGAACGGGGCGGACAGCTTGATCATGTAGGGTGTGGTGAAGGTGGTGATGGCCGAGACCGCCACCGCGATGGGGTAGAGGAAGTCGCTGGTGACGCCCAGGGACATGCCCAACGTGGCGATGATGAACGAGAACTCGCCGATCTGCGAGAGGCTCATGCCCGCCCGCACGGAGCGCCGCAGCGGCTGGCCGGAGAGCAGGGAGCCGGCCATGCTGCTCAGCGGCTGGCCTACCAGCACCACCAGGGACAGCACGAGCACCGGCAGCCAGTGCGTCACCAGCACGCCCGGATCGATCAGCATGCCCACGGACACGAAGAAGATGGCCCCGAACAGGTTCTTCACCGGCTTCACCAGGTGCTCGATGCGCTCGGCGAACACCGTTTCCGCCAGCAGCGAGCCCATGATGAACGCGCCGAGCGGCGCGCTGAACCCGGCCTCCACGGCCAGGAACACCATGGTGAGGCACAACGCGATGGACACCACCAGCAGGGTCTCATCGTTCATCAGCTTCCGGGTGCGGGTGAGGATGGTGGGGATGAGGAAGATGCCCCCCGCGAACCAGAGGATGAGGAAGAAGCCCAGCTTGCCCAGCTCCATCAGCATGGCCCCGCCGGAGAAATGCTGGCTCACCGCCACCGTGCTCAGCAGCACCAGCAGCAGGATGGCCACCAGGTCCTCGATCACCAGCACGCCGAACACCAGGCCGGCGAAGCCCTGCGTCTTCAAGCCTAGTTCCTCGAACGCGCGGATGATGATGGTGGTGGAGGAAATGGAAAGGATGCCGCCGAGGAAGATGCTGTCCATCGTGCCCCAGCCTAGCAGCTGTCCGGTGAAGTAGCCCGCCGCCAGCATGAAGACCACCGTGGTCATCGTGGTGACGCTCGCCGTGCCGCCCACCTGGGCCACCTTCTTGAAGCTGAATTCCAGTCCCAGGCTGAACAGCAGGAAGATCACCCCGAATCTCGGACCACACGCTGATGCTCGCCTCATCGATCACCGTGGGGATGAACCCCACATGCGGCCCCACCAGCAATCCCGCGATGATGTAGCCCAGCACCAACGGCTGCTTGATCTTCTTGAACACCAGCGTGGTCACGGCGGCCACGGAAAGGATCAGACCAAGGTCAGCGATTAGGGAGGGGAGGTGGGTCATCTATGCGTCGGGGAGGCTATCAGGTCCGATGGAAAGGCCGGAGGAACGTGCGCGTACGATCCGCATCCGGCGGCCATGTGCCCCTGGCCGGGCACGCGGCGGTCGCTAAGATACCCCTGCCCGGTGTATCCGGATCCGGTGGGTTCCGCATCTTCGCCCCCGGTCCGGCCTCTGCGGCAAGGACCGCCCGAGGGAAGCCTATGAGCAAGAGCCCAGTACGTCCGATCAGGAAGATCCTGGTCGCCAACCGCGGCGAGATCGCCCTGCGCGTGATGCGTTCCGCCCGCGAAATGGGCATCCGCACCGTGGCCGTGTATTCCGATGCGGACCGCAACGCGCCCTTCGTGCGCTTCGCCGATGAGGCCGTGCACATCGGTCCGCCGCCCAGCAAGGAGAGCTACCTCGTGATCGACAAGCTGGTCGGCGTCTGCAAGGACCTGAACGTGGACGCGGTGCATCCCGGTTACGGATTCCTCAGCGAGAACGGGGACTTCTGCAGGGCCTTGGAACAGGCGGGCGTCCTCTTCATCGGCCCTTCGCCGGAGGCGATGCACGTGATGGGCGACAAGCTCGCCGCCAAGGAGGCCGTGAAGGGCTTCGGCGTGCCGCTGGTGCCGGGCACCGAAGGGGCCGTGAGCGACCTGGACGAAGCGCTGCGCGTGGCGAAGAGCATCACGTTCCCCATCCTCATCAAGGCCGCGGCCGGCGGGGGAGGCAAGGGCATGCGCGTGGTGAACGCCGAGAGCGAACTGAAGGAAGGGCTCGAACGGGCCATCAGCGAAGCGCAGAACGCCTTCGGCGATGGCAGCGTGTTCATCGAGAAGTACGTGACCGGTCCGCGGCACATCGAGGTGCAGGTGCTGGCGGACATGCACGGTAACACGGTGTACGTGTTCGAGCGCGAGTGCAGCATCCAGCGGCGGCACCAGAAGGTGGTGGAGGAGGCCCCCAGCGCCGTGCTCACCCCCGCGCTGCGCAAGCGCATGGGCGAGGCCGCGGTGAACGTGGCGAAGAGCGTGCGGTACGTCGGCGCGGGCACCGTGGAGTTCCTGCTCGATGAGCAGGGCGCGTTCTACTTCATGGAGATGAATACGCGCCTGCAGGTGGAACACCCCGTGACCGAAATGATCAGCGGGCTGGACCTGGTGAAGGAGCAGATCAAGGTGGCGCGGGGCGAAAATCTCGCGTTCACCCAGGACGACCTGAAGATCCAGGGCCACGCCATCGAGGTGCGCGTGTATGCCGAGGACCCCACGAACAACTTCCTGCCGGACATCGGCACGCTCACCACCTACCGCCCGCCGCAGGGCCCGGGCGTGCGGGTGGACGATGGCTTCGAGGAGGGGATGACCATCCCGATCTTCTATGACCCGATGATCGCGAAGCTCATCACCCACGGGGCCACGCGCGAGGAAGCGATCCAGCGCATGGAGCGGGCTATCGACGATTACGCCATCGCGGGCGTGGAGACCACCTTGCCCTTCTGCCGGTACGTGATGGGCCATGAGGCGTTCCGCAGCGGGAAATACGACACCCACTTCGTGCGCGACCATTTCACGCCGGAGCGCCTGGCCGGCAACGATCCCGCTGAAGCGGAGGCCGCCGCCCTGGTGGCGGGCCATCTGTTGCAGGAGCGTACCAGCTCGGTGGTGCCTGAAGTTCCCCAAGGGCCTTCACGCTGGAAGCTCCGCCGGGGCTGAGGCAGGGCAGGCACGCCCCTGTTCCTGCCCCTGGCCCTCCGTGATCCCGTAACTTCGTACTGACATCAGGACGTTCGCGTGGCCGCTTGGCGCCATATCCCCGTGTTCATCACGGCCCTGCTGTTGTGTGCGGTGGTGCGTGCGCAAGGGCCGCCCGCGCTCGTGCCGGTGATCGTGGAGGAAGGGGACACCATGCCCGTATACCTGCTCGGCGATGTGCAGGTGGAGGCCGTGATGGACGCCAAGCACCGCCGCCGCGCGGAAAAGCTGGACAAGCTCACCCGCAACGTCATCAAGGTCTACCCCTACGCCCGGGTCACGGCGCAGTTGCTCAACGAATATGAGCACGATATGGCCGCCATGGCCAGCGCGAAGGACCGCGACCTCTACATGAAGCTGGCCGAGGCGGAGCTGCGCGCCGAGTTCGAGGAGGAGGTGAAGAGCATGACCATGAGCCAGGGCCGCGTGCTCATCAAGCTGATCGATCGAGAGACGGGGCACACGAGCTACGACCTGGTGAAGCAGCTGCGCGGCTCCTTCCAGGCCTGGATGTGGCAGGGCGTGGCGAAGCTCTTCGGGAACGACCTGAAGGACGACTACGATCCCGAGGGCGATGATGTGCTCGTGGAGAGCATCGTGCGCCGCATCGAAAGCGGTGAGCTGGCCACCGCGCCACGGGCCGCCCGCACCGCCAAGGCCCAGGCGCGCCTCGATAAGCGCAAGGCCCGCCTCTACAGGCGTTACGGGCTGGAAATACCCGAAGGCCCTGCCGATTGATGGGCCGTCCGGCGCGATCAGTGCGCCAACTGCAGCCGGATTCCTGCCGAGAGGTGCAGGAAGTTCACCTTCGGATTGGTGCGGAACGCGTCGCCGGCGAATACGTTGCTCATCGCCACGTCATAGCCGCCTTCCACGAATAGGAAACCGAGGGTGACGTCCGCGCCGAAACCGAGGTACCACTGCGTGTCGCGGGTCCGGACGTCCAGTGAGCTGTTGTCGAGGTCCGCGCTCAGGTTCATCAAGGCCGAAGGGCCGCCGAACACGCTCACGTTGAACGGGGGATCATCGGAGGCGTCCAGCAGGTTGAAGCCGAGCACCACCGGCACCCGTAATGCGCGGCTGGTGTAGGTGAAGTCCTGCGCGGTCACGTTCGTGCCGTTGGAATAGGTGTAGTCCACGTTGCGCACCAGGAAATGGATGCCGGGTCGCACGAACCAGCGTTGGCCGAGCACCAGGTCCGCACCGAACTGGTAACCGGCCTTGCCGACCCAGTGCTCGTTGCCGGCGTCGCTGACGTTGGAGCCGTTGTAGCCGCCGGAGAAGCGGAATTCCTGTGCGGAAGCATTCAGGGCCAACAGGCCCAGGGACAGGGTGAGGATCGCGTTACGCATGCCGTTCCGTTTTGCACGAGCCGCGCAATTTCCCGGCCGTCGGCCGGAGATGCCACGGCCGGGCCGGATCGGGGCCAGGATCGGCGTGGGCTCCCATCGGTCTGGAAAGCCATGCGCACGCCCGCACGGCAAGGGGTGTTCGTTCCCCGATCCATTGTGGAATCGTAACGATCCAGCTATATTGCTGAGGTGATCGTTCGCGCTCGGCAGTACGCTGCATTTCAACGCTGTTGAGGTGGCCGTTCCACAGGTGCTTCCAGAAGGAACATTACCGGCCGTGATGAACGGGACTTGGAACAGGTTCAGGGCGAGGATGAAAGCAGGTGAAAGGGCGTTGATGCAGGATCGGTACGGATCTGGAGTGAGGGCAGGCATGGCACGCAGGATAACGGACCGGGCAATAGCGGCGCTGCTGCTCGTGGCGGCGATGGTCCTGAGCATGGACATGCGGGGGAACGAGGCCCAGCTTCATCTGGACGGCGTCGTCATCGTGAAGAAGATGCCGTTGGCCGGGACGCGCGTGATCGTGGTGGATCGCGACGGCCCGAGCACCATTATCAGCGAGAGCGTGGGGCATTTCACGCTCCCCTTGTCCTTGGATCGCACCTATCTCCTGTCGTTCGAACGGGAAGGCTGCGTGACGAAGCAGTTGCTGTTCGATACGCGCGTCCCCGGCCGTTACATGGGTGATGCGCCGTTCTCGTTCCCCTTCCAAGTGACCTTGGAGCCGCCGCCAACGAGCGCCCCGTTCAACTATGCCGGTCCGGTCGGCTTCGTGCGCTTCCAAGAGAACATCCACGACTTCGGGTACGACGTCGATTACCGGATCACGCGGGATCAGGCGCTGGCGGAACGGCTGGACCGGATCCGGCAGGAGGGATCGGGCCCGGCGTCGGTCGTGCCCGGACCGAAAGCCGCGCGCTTGCCTGCACCCGTTGCGGATCCCGATGCCCCCAGAGGCGCGTTCGAGGAACTGGCTCCGACCTTGTCGGATGTGCCGCCGCTGGTACACAACACCGGTACCGACCCGGTGGTCGTGCCGAAGGCCGCCGATCCGGTGATGGTCGTGGAACCCGTTGCTCCGGTGGAGGTGGAGCGTGATCCCGTGCCGGAAGCTCCCCGTGCAAGCGCATCATCCCCTGCGCCTTCCGCCACGGCCATGGTGGAGCCGGTGATCGATGGGGTCGAACGCCAGGAGCAGCTCATCGTGGAGCCGCTCCGCGTGACCACGATCATCCGGCTCACGCAGAAAGGCCATACCACGGAATACCGCCGTGTGGCGCATGCTTACGGTGCGGTGTTCTTCTTCCGGAACGGTGGCTCTTGCTCCGAACGCACGTTCGAGAGCGTGCGCGCTCATTGAGCCATGCGGTCCAATCGCACCACGTTCTCTACGTGATAGGTGTGCGGGAACATGTCCACCGGCTGTACGGCGGTGATGGCGTACATGTCCTTGAGCAGGCCCAGGTCGCGCGCTTGCGTGGCGGGGTTGCAGCTTACGTATACGATGCGCCTGGGGGCCAGCTCGCGCAGGCGCATCACCACGTCCTCGTGCATGCCGGCACGCGGGGATCGGTGATCGACCACGTCCGGGCGGCCATGCCGCTCCGCGAATTCCGGAGAGAGCAGGTCCTTCAGGTCACCCGCCTCGAAAGTGCAGTTGGTGATGCCGTTCAAGGCGGCGTTGCGCTCGGCGTCCTGCACCGCTTCGGGAACGATCTCCGCGCCGATCACCCGCTTGGCGGAGCCGCTCACATAGAGCGAGATGCTGCCAGCTCCGCAATAGAGGTCGTACACCAGTTCGTTCCCCGTGAGGCCGGCCCATTCACGCGTGAGCTGGTACATCGCCTGCGTCTGCTCGGGGTTGGTCTGGAAGAACGTCTTCGGGCCGATGCGGAACCGCAGGGGCTTTCCGCCGGGACCGTCCGGCAACTCCTCGATCACATGGTCCGCGCCGTGGAAGGTGTGTACGTCGAGGTCCCAGATGGTGTCGTTCTTCTTCGGATTGATGCACCACAGCAACGCGGTGAGCGCGGGGAAGGCATCGCGTACGGCGACGAGCAGGCTTTCGCGGGCGGCCGTGTCCTCGTGCCCGAAGGCCACCAGCACCATGGTGGCGCCGGTGGTGGTGGTGCGTATGGTCACGTTCCGCAGGAACCCCTGGTGCGCCCGGATGTCATAGAACGAGAGCCCATGGCGCGTGGCGTGTTCGCGGATGAAGAGCCGAACCGCGTTGCTCGGGTCGGGTTGCAGCCAGCATGTATGCACGTCGAACACCTTGTCGAACCGCTGCGGGATGTGGAAGCCCAGCGCATTGCGGTCGGTGATCTCGCCGAGGGTGCCGAGCTCTTCCTTGGTGAACCACCGCGCGGAGGTGGCGGTGAACTCCAGCTTGTTGCGGTAGTGGGTGAGGTGCGGTGAGGCCAGGGCTCCCGGTACTTCGGGGAGTTCCAGCCCGCCGAGCCGCTCGAGGTTGTCCACCACCTGCTGCCGTTTGTAATGCAGCTGCATGGGGTAGGCGAGGTCCTGCCATTTGCAGCCGCCGCACGTGCCGAAGTGCATGCAGAAGGGTTCCACACGATCCGCGGATGGGGTGATGATGCGCTGGACCTGGGCCTCGGCGAAGCTTTTCTTCTTGAGCGTCACCCGCAGGTCGGCCACGTCGCCCGGCACTGCGCCGGTGACGAACACCACCAAACCGCCGGGTTGCTCGTCGGACGCGTTCACGCGGGCGATCGCCTTGCCGTTGGCGGCCCAGCCCGTAATGGGCACGTCCGTCCAGATGACCGCTTCCTTCTGTTTCTTCATGGGGGCGGCAAAGGAACGGCAAGCCGGGCTGCCCGGTCTACTTCAGGAAAGCAGGCGCCACCACGAGGTCCTTGCTGCCGGCGGTGTACCGGTAGAAGCCTTCGCCGCTCTTCACGCCGAGCTTGCCTGCGGTCACCATCTGCACCAGCAGGGGGCAGGGAGTGTACTTCGGGTTGCCGAAGCCTTCGTGGAGCACGCGCAGGATCGCTAGGCAGGTGTCCAGCCCGATGAAATCCGCCAGTTGTAACGGGCCCATCGGGTGCGCCATGCCCAGCTTCATCACCGTATCGATCTCCGCCACGCCGCCAACGCCCTGGAAGAGCGTTTCGATGGCCTCGTTGATCATCGGCATCAGGATGCGGTTGGCCACGAAACCCGCGTAGTCGTTCACTTCCACCGGCGTCTTGCCGATGGCCGTGCTCAGGTCCATCACGGCCTTGGTCACCGCATCGGTGGTGTTGTAGCCGCGGATCACCTCCACGAGCTTCATCATCGGCACAGGGTTCATGAAGTGCATGCCGATGACCTGCGCCGGACGGCCCGTGGCGGCTGCGATGCGCGTGATGCTGATGCTGCTGGTGTTGGTGGCCAGGATCGCCCGCTCGGGTGCGGCGGCATCGATGTCCTTGAAGATCTTGAGCTTCAGGTCCACGTTCTCGGTGGCCGCTTCGATCACCAGATTCGCCTGCTTCACACCAGTGGCCAGGTCCGTACAGGGGGTGATGTTGCCCAGGGCGGCCGCCTTCTGCTCTTCGCTCAAGGCGCCCTTCGCCACCTGGCGGTCCATGTTCTTGCCGATGGTCGCCAGTGCCTTGTCCAAGCGGTCCTGCGCGATGTCGATCAAGGTCACGGAACAGCCGCTTTGGGCGAGGACGTGTGCGATGCCGTTGCCCATCTGGCCGGCGCCGATAACGGAAATGTTCTTCATGGGTGATCCGGAAGGGCGACGAATGTAATAGGGCGGTGCCGTGCCGCCCTTGCGTCACTTCCCGTCGCCTTTCACCACGATGAGCAGCGTGTAGGCGAGGATCTTCAGGTCCACGGCCAGGCTCATGTTCTCGATGTAGAGGATGTCGTACTTCAGGCGGCGCACCATCTGGTCCACGTTCTCCGCGTAGCCGAACTTCACCTGGCCCCAGCTGGTGATGCCGGGGCGCACCTTGTGCAGGTGGCGGTAGTGCGGGGCCACGGCCATGATGCGGTCGATGAAGTGCTGGCGCTCCGGACGTGGCCCGACCAGGCTCATTTCCCCCTTCAGCACGTTCCAGAACTGGGGCAGCTCGTCCAGGCGCGTGCGGCGCAGGAACCGGCCCACGCGGGTGATGCGCGGATCGGTGGTGCTGCTCAGTTGCGGGCCCTTGGCCTCCGCGTCGGCATACATGCTGCGGAACTTGATGATGCGGAACGGGCGGCCGTGCAGGCCGATCCGCTCCTGGCGGAAGAGGACGGGCCCCGGCGACGTGGTCCGCACCAGCAGCGCTATCACCAGCAGCACGGGGGAGAGGAGCACCAGCGCCAGGCCGCTGAACACCACATCGATCAGCCGCTTGAGGGCGAACTGCCACGCGGGCATGATCTGCGGGTTCACCTCGATCAGCGGTGCGCCGAAGATGCTCGTCATCTTCACGCTCCCCGAGAGGATGTCGTACATGTCGGGGATGATCTTGATCCGCACCTGCGTGCCCTCCAGCTCGTTCAGGATGCGGCTGATGTGCTCGTGCTCGCCGCTTTCCACGGCGATGATCGCTTCCTCCACCTGATGCTGGGGGATCAGCGTGCGCAGGTCGTGCCATTTGCCGAGCCGCGCCAACCCCACGCCGGTGAGCTGCTGGTCACCGCCGTTCACGCTCACGAAGCCCACGAAGCGGTTGCCCGGTGATTTCGGCATGCTCTCGATCTCCTGGTGGATCGCCACCGCGCGCTCGTTGCCGCCCACCAGCACCGTGTTGAACCCGATCCGCCGGTGGTGCACGCGGCGCACGGTGGCGCTGGTGAGCAGGAAGCGGGGGATGAACAGGAGCAGGAAGTTCAGCGCGAACAGCGTCAGGAACGACCGGTAGTAGAACCGGTAGTTCGCCACCTCGTCGTCCAGCAGCAGCACGAAGAAGATCACGATGGAGCCGATCGACACCACCAGCAAGGTCTGCCCCAGTTCCTTGATCCGATAGCGCCGGTAGATGTCCGCGTAGCCGCCGATGATCGTGTACAGTCCCAGCCAGAAGAGGGGGATGAGCACCAGCCCGATCCAGTAGTTCGGGTCGGGATGCAGGGGGACCTTGTAGCCGTATTTGATGGGCTCCAGGTAGGCCTTGCGGAAGAAGTAGAACAGCGTCCACGCCACGGCCGCGCCCGCCAGGTCGGCGATCACGTACTTCGTTCGCTGGCGGCGGCGGTCCATGGGCTACTGGATCACGCGGATGTTGTCCAGGTCCAGGCGGGCGCTGCCCGCCCCGCTGGGGAGCGATGCTTCGATGTAGAAGCGCTCGTCGGTGGCACCGGCCACGGTGAACGGTGTGCCCAGGTCGATGTACACCTTGTTCCAAAGGCGGCCGTTCACGCCCCACGGCGATGGCGTGATGACCACGTACGGCACCTGGTATTGGATGCCGCTCACCTTGTACCGCACCCCAACGGTGAAAGGGATGTCGTTCCGGTGGTCTAATTCAAGGAAGGCGGGAAGGGCATAGCCCACGGCCAGCGGGTCCCCGCCGCTTACACAGCGGAACGCGGCGTGCGTTGGGTCCAGCACGCAGCCCCCGTAGGCGCTGTCGTGCGGGTTGTAGCGCACCAGCGGGGCCAGGGAGGCTATGGTGTCCAGGGCCACCCCACCTCCCGAGAAATCCTCGGACCAGATGTTGAGGTTCGGGTAGTAGCGGAACGTTGGACGCACCTCTTTCACCTGCTCCTCCGCCAGGGTGATGTCCGCCACGTAGGTGGCGTAGAACGGATATTGGATCCGGTCGTCGGTGACGCCGTTCTTGCGGATCCCGGCGATGAGCTTCACCGTGGTGGTGCCTGATGCCAGCAGTGGGATCCGCTTGCCCGGCTCCCATACGCCTGCGGGCGCGTCGTTCGCGTACACCCAGAGGATCCGTGATCTTCGAGCTTACCGGGGTGTTGCCGGTGGCCTCCAGCACTTTCGGCTCCAGCACTTGGATGTATGCGGGCGTGCCTCCGTCCTTCTTGCAGGCGGATAGGCACAAAAGGAAAAGGGGCGCGGTCCGTAGGGCGCGGGTCATCAGGGGGCTATGGCTCATAACGGTATGTGGCGCCGATCAGTATGCCCATGGGTTCATGCGTGGGCCACGCCCATGGCGTCCAGTACGCGGTGCGCCACTTCCAATGCGGCGAGGCCGTCCGAAGCGGGCACCTCGGGCGTGCGGCCTTCCTGGATCGCCCGTGCGAAGGAGCGGAGCTCCTCGCGGATGGCGTTGTGGGCGGGTATCTCCGGCCGTTCAAAGCCGATCTCGCGGTGGCCGCGTCCCTGGCCCAGGTCGATGGTGACCGCGAAGGGATCGGGCTGTTCCACCGGCCGCATCCGTACTACTTCGGAGGTCTTCGCCAGCATGTCCACGGCGATGTAGGCGTCCTTCTGGAAGAAGCGGCTCTTCCGCATCTTCTTCAGGCTGATGCGGCTGGCGGTGAGGTTGGCCACGCAGCCGTTGGCGAACTCGAGCCGCGCGTTGGCGATGTCCGGCGTGTCGCTCACCACGGCCACCCCGCTCGCGCTGATGTGCTCCACGGGCGACCCCGTGACGTGCAGCACGATGTCGATGTCGTGGATCATCAGGTCCAGCACCACGCTCACGTCCGTGCCGCGCGGGTCGAACTGCGCCAGGCGGTGCGTTTCGATGAACATCGGGCGGTCGAACGCGTCGCGCACCGCCGTGAAGGCCGGATTGAAGCGCTCCACGTGCCCCACCTGCACCTGCAGGCCGGTGCGGGCGGCCAGGTCCACCAGGGCCCGGCCTTCCGCCAGGGTGTTGGTCAGCGGCTTTTCGATGAAGACGTGCCTCCCGGCCAGCAACGCTTTTTCCGCGCAGGCGGAATGCGCCACGGTGGGCGTCACCACGTCCACCACCTCCGATCGGGCGATCAGTTCATCCACGCTGCCCAGCACCGCCACGCCGAACTCGGCCTGCAACGCCTGGGCTTTCTCGGAATGGGGGTCGTAGCAGCCGATGACGTCGAAGTCGGGCACCTCACGCAGCTGTTGCACGTGGATGCGTCCCAAGTGGCCGGCGCCTAGCACGCCGATGCGGAGCGGTTTTCCCATGGAAGGCGTGCAAAAGTAGCCGAAGGGGCTTACCCGGCCGGTTGGTGGGGGAGTAGCTTTGGCTCCTCCCTTCACATGCTCGTGGACGACTATCGCCACCAGGGCCTGCGGCGCCGTCTGGTGGAAGAGATCAAACGCAAAGGCATCTCCGATCCCGGAGTGCTCGCCGCCATCGGCAAGGTGCCCCGGCACCGGTTCATCGACGACAGCGCCTTCCTGGCCATGGCCTATCAGGACCAGGCCTTTCCCATCGGCTGCGGCCAGACCATTTCCCAGCCCTATACCGTTGCCTTCCAATCCCAACTATTGGGGGCGATGAAAGGGGAGAAGGTGCTGGAGGTCGGCACGGGCTGCGGTTACCAGACCGCCGTGCTGGCCGAGCTGGGTGCGCGCGTGTTCAGCATCGAACGCCATCGCCTCCTGCACATGGATACGAAGCGGCGCCTGGGCGATCTGGGCTATCGTGCCACCCTCATCTACGGGGATGGGTACAAGGGCGCGCCCGTGGAAGCGCCGTTCGCGCGCATCATTGTTACATGCGGAGCGCCGGAGGTGCCCCAGGCCCTGTTGCAGCAATTGCGGGTAGGCGGGGTGCTGGTGGTGCCTGTGGGAGCGGGGGCCGTGCAGCGCATGCTCCGCATCACCCGCACGGGCACGGCCACTTGGGACACCCAAGAGCACGGCGCCTTCAGCTTCGTGCCGATGTTGGCCGAGAAGGAAGCCGGAGGAAATTCTTTGTGATTTCGAGGAAGGTGCTATTTTTGCCGCCGGTTTCACTGGTCAAGGGGACGATCCTGTCAGCGGTGAGTGAACGACGATCGGCGATCAACAAAATATGGTTGATATGTCGAATGGATGTTCATAAGTTTGCCGCCCGCAACAGATACCTTTGACCGGATAAGGCCAAGGAACAACCACACAGAAAAGCACACGTCAAACCAAAACGTCATGAAGAAGACTGTACTGTTCGCCGCAGCGCTCTTCGCCGTAACGGCTGCTTCCGCCCAAACGGGTGAGATCACCAGCAACCGTGGCGAGAACTGGCTGTCGCAAGATGGGGATTGGGGTCTCACGTTCGAGGCTACCCCCCTGCTCAACTACGCCGGCAACCTGTTCAACGGTAACGCCAACAATGGTGGCGTGGCCCTGAACAGCCTGTGGACCGGTGGCACGCAAGGCGTGGTGATCGGCGGCAAGAAGCTGATCGATGCTAACACGGCCTACCGCGGCAAAGTGCGCATCGGCTTCGGCAGCACCAAGGAAACCGACATGGTGACCAGCGCTACCGATCCGAACTCCACGGTGGACGACGTGACCAAGACCAGCTACATGGGCATCAACCTGGGCTTCGGCCTGGAGAAGCGCGTGGGCAGCACGCGTGTGGTGGGTGTGTACGGTGCTGAACTGAACGTTGGTTTCGGCAACAGCAAGACCACCTTCGAATACGGCAACGCTCTGGCCAACAACGCCAGCCGCCCGACCGAGAACAAGAACGGTTCCAACTTCGGCGTAGGCCTGAACGGCTTCGTTGGTGTGGAATGGTTCTGCGCTCCGAAGATTTCCCTGAGCGGTGAGTACACCTGGGGCTTGGCTCTCTCGAGCCAAGGCGTAGGCAGCACCACCACGGAGACCAACAATGGTGGCACCACCTCTTCCACGACCGTGGACGGCAACCCCCAAGCCGGCAACGTGGACAAGAGCAGCAGCTTCAGCTTGGATTCGGGTGTGAGCGGTGCTCGCATCGGTGTGAACTTCTACTTCCAGTAAGCGGAACCCCGCAACTGACAGAAAGCCCCCGGCAACGGGGGCTTTCGCTTTTTGTACCCTTCGTTCCCCGCTACTTTCGGCCCCCATGATCCCGGTACTGAGCGCCCAACAAGCCCGCGCGGTGGATGAGGCCACGCAGCAGAACACCCCCATCGCCTCCATCGACCTGATGGAACGGGCCGCAGCCCGGTGCGTGGACCGGCTGTTGGCCCGTTACGGCGCGGACCGCCATTTCCTGGTGCTGGCGGGCATGGGGAACAACGGCGGGGATGGGCTGGCTATCGCGCGCTTATTGCGGGAGGCCGGACGGTGCGTGGAGGCCGTGGTGGTCGCGCACCGCAGCGAGGCTACTCCCGATCTGCTGGTGAACCGGGAGCGGGCGGTGGCATCGGGCCTGTCCGTTACCGAGCTCAGGGAGGGTGAGGAGATGCCTGCGCTTGTTCCCAATGAAGTGGTGATCGACGCGTTGCTCGGCACCGGGTTGGCCCGGCCGCTGGAGGGCCTGCTGCGCCGGGTGGTGCAGGCGGTGAACGACCGGCGTTCGGAAGTGGTGGCGATCGACATGCCTACCGGCCTGTTCGCAGAGGACAACAGTGGCAATGATCCCGCTGCGATCATACGGGCTACGCATACGCTGTCGTTCGAGGTGCCGAAGCTGGCCTTCCTGCTGCCGGAGAATGCGCCTTATGTCGGCCGGTGGGAACTGCTGCCCATTGGTTCGGATAGGCAGGCGAGCCAAGCACAGCACACGCATTTCCATGTCATCCAGGCGCCGGACATGGCCGGGCTGATTCCGCAGCGCCCGCGGTTCGGGCACAAGGGAACGTTCGGACATGCGTTGCTCATCTCGGGGAGCGCAGGCCGGATGGGGGCTGCCCTGTTGGCCGGGGAAGGGAGCCTTGCTTCTGGTGCCGGGTTGATCACCGTACATGTTCCGGCTGATCTTCAGCCGGTGATGCATGCGGTCTTGCCGCCCGTGATGGTGAGCGCGAACCCTGATCCGGCCCTGGTAAGCGACCTGCCCAAGCTGGACGGCTACTCGGCCATTGGCATCGGCCCCGGCATCGGCACGGCCGATACCACGGCGCGCTTGCTGAAACGCTTGATCCAGGAAGCAGCCGGACCGTTGGTGCTGGATGCGGATGCGATCAACCTGCTGGGTGCCAACCCGACATGGTTGGCCTTCTTGCCTGCAACTTCGATCCTGACCCCACATCCGAAGGAATTCGACCGGCTTGCCGGGCCCTCTGCTTCCGGCCATGAGCGGCTGATGAAAGCGCGGGACCTGGCCCAGCGCCGCCACCTCATCATCGTGCTCAAGGGGGCCTTCACGGCCACGTGCGTTCCGAGCGGCAGGGTCTATTTCAACCCGACCGGGAACCCCGGCATGGCGAAAGGCGGGAGCGGGGATGTGCTCACGGGGCTCATCACTGGTCTGCTGGCCCAAGGGCTGGCGCCTGAGCCAGCGGCGCTGCTCGGGGTGTACCTCCACGGCATGGCCGGGGACCTGGCGGCTGAACAACTGGGCATGGCCGGGATGACCTCCTCGGACCTGGCGCGGCACCTGCCACAAGCATGGAAGCGCTTGGCCGGCGATCAGAACAGGTCGTCCACCGGGCCTTTGCCCTGACGGATCACTTCCGGCTGGTCGTGCGTGAGGTCGATCACCGTGGAACCCTCCAGTCCGCCGATGCCGCTGTCGATCACCAGGTCCACGCGGAAGCCGATGTGTTCGTCGATGCGCTCGGGGTCGGTGGTGTAGTCCACCACCTTGTCGGGGTCGTGTACGCTGGTAACGACCAAGGGATGTCCCAATGCCTCGACGATGGCCAAGGGTACCGGATGGTCCGGCACGCGGATACCCACCGTGTGCTTGTTGTTCTTGAACAGCTTGGGGATCTCGCTGCTGGCCGGCACGATGAAGGTGTAGGGTCCCGGCAGGGCCTTCTTCATGGTGCGGAACGCCGGTGTGGTGATGGCCCGCGCGTACAGGCTCAACTGGCTGAGATCCTTGCAGATGAGCGAGAGGTCGGCACGGTGGGGTTTGCTGTTCTTCAGCTTGGCCACGGCTTCGATGGCGCGCGGCTGATGGGCGCTGCAAACGAAGGCGTATACCGTGTCCGTGGGGCACACGATCACCGCCCCATCGTTCAGGCGGTCCACCACGTTCTTGATCTTGCGTGGCTCGGGATCCTTCGGATGGATGGCGAGCAGCATTACTTGGCGGTGGCCTTCTGCTGCGCGGCTTTCTTGTGGTCGGCCAGGAACTTCTCCAGTCCGATGGTGGTGAGGGGATGATCGAACAAGGCCACGATGGCGCTCAGCGGACAGGTGGCCACGTCGGCGCCCACCTCCGCGCACTGGATGATGTGCATCGGATGGCGGATGCTCGCGGCCAGGATCTGCGTGTCGTACCCGTAGTTGTCATAGATCGTCCGGATCTGCTCGATCAGCTGCACGCCGTCGGTGCTCACGTCATCCAGGCGGCCGACGAACGGCGATACGTAGGTGGCACCGGCCTTGGCGGCCAGCAAGGCCTGGCCGGGACTGAACACCAGCGTGCAGTTCGTCTTGATGCCTTTGCTGGTGAAGTACTTGATCGCCTTCACGCCGTCGCGCGTCATCGGCACCTTCACCACGATGTTGTTGTGGAGGGCCGCGAGGTCCTCGCCTTCCCGGATCATGCCATCGAGGTCGGTGGCGATCACTTCGGCGCTCACGTCGCCATCCACGATGTTGCAGATGTCCACGTAGTGCTTCAGCACCGCGTCGGTGCCGCTGATGCCTTCCTTGGCCATCAGGGAGGGGTTGGTGGTCACACCGTCGAGCACGCCCAGTTCCTGGGCTTCTTTGATCTGCGCCAGGCTGGCGGTATCGATGAAGAACTTCATGTCGCGAAGGTACTCAGATGGCCCTTGCCGCATCGATCAGAAGATCAGATGATGAGAGGATCGGATAATGGTTGCTCCGTGTGCTATGGAGCGCTCCTTCTTGCATCCTCTTCACTCCTTCACTTTCTCACCTTTTTAGGGCAGGAAGCTTCCGAATGCACCGGGGAACGATCGTCCTTCGGCGGACCTGCTTATTCGTAATGCTTCCCCACCATGCGCTCGAAGCGCCGGCCGGGCAGGAGCTTCTTCAGCAGCACGGACAGCTTCTGCATGCCTTGCGCCACGCGGTACACCAGGGCAGGGGCGGGGTCGTTGATGATGCGGGCCACCACCACGGCCAGTTCGTCCGGGTCGCGGCTGTCGTGCATGCTGCCGCCCAGCACCTCCATGGCGCGGGCGTAGCTCTTCGCGTAAGCCTCACTGATGGTGGCCGGGCGTAGGCGGTTGTTGGCGATGGCGGTGTTGAACTCGCCCGGCTGCACCACCACCACCTTTACGTTGAACGGGCGCAGTTCGATGCTGAGGGCCTCGCTGTAGCGGTCCACGGCGGCCTTGCTGGCGCTGTAGAACGCGCGGTAGGGCAGGCCGAAGTTGGCCGCGATGCTGCTGATGTTGATGATGAGGCCGCTCTTTCGGCCGCGCATGCCGGGAAGCACCGCGCGGCACACCCGGTGGAGGCCGAAGAAATTGGCGTCGAACAGCCGCTGGCCCAGGTCGGCCGGGATGTCCTCGGCGGGGCCCTGGATGCCGATGCCAGCGTTGTTGATCAATACGTCGATGCGGCCGTGCCGGGCGATCACCGCTTCCACGGCCTGCTGCACGCTCGCCTCATCGGTGATGTCCATGGCCTGCAGCGTGTAGTTGGCCGGTGCCCCTTCCGGCTTGCGGGCCGTGCCCACCACGAGATGACCGGCTTCGGCCAGGCGCCGGCACATGGCCTGGCCCAGTCCGCTGCTTCCTCCGGTGATGAGGATGACCTTGGGCGTTGCCATCGTGCGGACTGGGATGGATAGGGGCAAAAAAAGAGGGGCAAGCTCCTCGCATCGCTCCGCTACGACCGCCTACCCTTGCTGCCTTCCGGCCCTGGGGGGTTCAGCAGGAGCTGGACGTACAAGACTTGCCCCGGCACAAATGTAACGCACCCCGCCGAACCGCTGGCACGCGATGCTTAATCGAGCAGGGCTGCGGCCCGCCGCGCCACCCGGATGCCGATGGCCACGCCCATGCCGCTGAGGCCCGCGGCCACCACCGTACGTTCCGTGCGGCGCTCGACCAGCGGCTCCTTGCCCTGCGTGCGGAAGCCCATCACACCGCTCCACCGTTGTTCGATGGTGAAGGGCTGCCCCGGCAGGATGACGTTCCGAAGAAGGTACTCCAAGGCTTGTTGGATGCGCGGGGTCACCGTGTTCTCCGTGGTCGTTTCCCCGGCCTTGTCCAGGTGCCGCCCTCCGCCCAGCAGCACGCGGCCTTGGTAGTCGCGGAAATAGTAGTAGCCCTCGTCGGCGTGGTACGTGCCGCGCAGCCGAAGCCCCGCGATCGGGGCTGTGAGCAGCACTTGCCCGCGGCCGGGCATTACGTCCGCATCCGGGAGCAGGTGGCGCAGGTAGCCGTTCACGGCCAGCACCACTTGGCCTGCCTTCACGAGCGATCCGTCGCCCAGTTCCACCGTGGCGCCGCTCGCATCCTCCGTCACCTTGCGCACCGGTGCGCACGTGCGCACCAGCACGCCCGCTGCCTGCACCTTGGCGAGCAGGGTGCGCATCAGCCGCCCGCTGTCCACGGCCCCTTCCAGCGGCGTATGGGCCAGGTGCCCGGCCTGCAGGCCGAAGTGGGAGATGTCGGCATCCCGCCAGGCGTACACCGGCGCGCCGAAAATGGGGCGCAACGCTGCGTTCAGGGCGTCGAACCGCCCGGCCACCCGCGTATACAGGGGATCGTCCGCCCGGAACAGCTCATGCCCGCCGCAGGCCTCGAACCCGATCGCTGCGTCGCCCAGTTCGGCACGCAGTTCCCGCAACCCGTTCCAGCGCTCTTCCACGCGCGCCACGGCCCGGTCCTCGCCCTCCTCGATGATGTCATGCAGCAGTTCGCTGGGGCTTCCGAAGCAGGCGAACCCGGCGTTCTTCACGCTGGCGCCTGCGGGAAAGGAGCCCGCCTCGAGCACCAGCACCCGGTGATCGGGGTGGCGGCGCTGGTAGTGCAGCGCGGTGAACAACCCCACGATACCGCCACCGACCACCGCCACGTGCGGCGAGGCCTGGAAGCCCGTCCGTTCCCAAATGCTCAGCATATCCGCGACCCTTCCATGAGGGGGCGGTAAAGTTGTCGTAAATTGCACCACGCTGTACTGCAAGGGGACCGACCGAACCGACCGCATGGCCGTATCAACCACGATCCGACCGCTCCGCTTCCTCACCCTGCTGTTCCTCCTGGCCCTGGGCCATGTGGCCTTGCAGGCCCAGGTGGATAACGTGTACATCTATGGCACGGTGAAGGACTATGCCAGCGCCAAGAAGCTGGACGGCATCACCGTGTCCGTGTTCAAGAACGGTGCGAAGCTGGCCGAAACGGTCACCAACGCCAGCGGCAAGTACGAGTTCAACCTCGATTACGGCAGCGAGTACAAGGTCGTCTATACCAAGGCGGGCATCGTCAGCAAGAACATCTCCATCGACACGCGGAACATTCCGGAAGAGGAACGCGTGGGGGGGCATGGCATGAACATCGAGATGACCTTGTTCCCGGAACTTCCGGGCATGGACTTCTCCATCCTGCAACAGCCCATCGGCAAGGCCAAGTTCGATCCCGGCACCAACGAGGTGACGTGGGACCTCCAGTACACCCAGCAGATCCGCAGCGAAGTGGACCGCTTGATGAAGGAGTACGAGGAGAAGAAAAAGCGGGAAGCCGGTGCGGCGGCGGATTATGCCAAGCTGATGACGCAGGGCGAATCGGCCATGTCCGCAGCGGACTACAAGAAGGCGGTGGACAGCTTCACCGCGGCGTTGAACCTCAAGGCCGGCGATCCCAAGGCCACCGCGCGCCTGAGCGATGCCAAGATGAAGCTCGACCAGCTGGAGGGCGACAAGAAGAAGGAGGAGCAGTACGCGGCGCTGGTGAAGGAGGCCGATGGGCTCTTCGGCAAGAAGGATTATGAAGGCGCCCGCAGCAAGTACCAGGCGGCCAGCGGCGTGAAGGAAGAAGAAGCCTATCCCAAGCAGAAGATCAAGGAGTGCGATACGCTCATCGCCGATGCCGCGAAGAAGGCGGAAGAGGAGAAGAAGGCGAAGGAACTGGAGGCGAAGTACCAGGCGGCCCTGGCCGCAGGCGATGCCGCCTTCAAGGGCGGGAAGTACGAGGATGCCAAGGCGAAGTACACCGAGGCCAGCGGCCTGAAGCCTGCGGAGCAGTATCCCAAGGACCAACTGGCGGCCATCGCGAAGAAGCTGGACGAACTTGCCAAGAAGGCGGAGGAGGAAAAAAAGCAGAAGGAGCTGGATGCGAAGTACCAGGCCGCCATCGTGGCCGCTGATGCCGCCTTCAAGGCCGCCAACTACGATCAGGCGAGGTCCGGTTACACCGAGGCCAGCGGCCTGAAGCCATCCGAGAAATACCCGAAGGACCAGTTGGCGGCGATCGACAAGGCTGTTGCCGAAGCCGCGAAGAAGGCGGAGGAGGAGAGGAAGGCGAAGGAACTGGATGAGAAGTACAAGGCGGCGATCGCTGCGGGCGACGCTGCCTTCCAGGGCCAGCAGTGGGATGCGGCCAAGGCGAAGTACACCGAAGCCCTCGGCCTCAAACCGGCGGAGAAGTACCCGAAGGACCAACTGGCGGCCATCACGGAGGCGGCGAAGAAGGCAGAAGAGGACAAGAAGGCCAGGGAGCTGGATGAGAAGTACAAGGCGGCGATCGCTGCGGGCGACGCTGCCTTCCAGGGCCAGCAGTGGGATGCGGCCAAGGCGAAGTACACCGAAGCCCTCGGCCTCAAACCGGCGGAGAAGTATCCGAAGGACCAATTGGCCGCCATCGACAAGGCCATTGCTGATGCCGCCAAGAAGGCCGAGGACGAAAAGAAGCAGCGCGAGCTCGACGATAAGTACAACGCTGCCGTCGCTGCGGGTGATGCCGCGTTCCAGGGCTCGAAGTGGGACGATGCGAAGGCCCGGTACACCGAGGCCAGCGGCCTGAAGCCGTCCGAGAAATACCCGAAGGACCAGTTGGCGGCGATCGACAAGGCCATTGCCGCCGCGGCGAAGAAGGCGGAGGAGGACAAGAAGCGCGCGGAACTGGATGCCCGTTACAAAGGCATCGTGGATGAGGCCGAAGCGCTCTTCGGTCAGGAGAAATACGCGGCCTCCAAGGCCAAGTTCCAGGAGGCGCTCGGCGTGAAGCCCGACGAGAACCACCCGAAGGAGCGGATTGTGGAAATCGATGCGAAACTCGCCGATCTGGCCCGCAAGGAGAAAGCGGAGAAGGAGCGCGCCGAGATGGAGGCCAAGTACACCGCGCTCATCGCCAGCGCGGACAAGGCCTTCGATGGCAACAAGCTGGCCCAGGCGCTGAACGATTACAAGGATGCTTCGACCTTGAAGCCGGCCGAACAGTATCCGAAGGACCGCATCGCCGCCATCCAGCAACGCATGGATACGGACGCTCAGGCTAAGGCCGAACAGGAGCGTCTGGAGCGTGAGCGCCAGGAGAAGGATAAACGCTATGCCAGCCTGCTCGCGCAGGCGGACAAGGCCTTCCAGGCCAAGCAGTACGATGCCGCCCGTTCGGGATATACCGATGCGTCGGGGCTGAAACCGTCCGAGCAATATCCCAAGGATCAGCTCGCTGCCATCCAGCGGTTGCTGGACGAGCAGGCTGCGAAGAATGCAGCGGACCGCCTGAAGTCCGATCAGGATGCCGCTGAACACGCCCGTCTGGAAGAGGAGCGCAAACGCAAGGAGGCCGATGCCGCCGAGCTGGACACGCGCTACCGCAATGCATTGGCCGCCGCTGATCTGGCGTTCAAGGCCGCGCAATATGACGAGGCCCGCACGAAATATACGGAAGCCCTTGGCGTGAAGCCCGGGGAGAAATATCCGAAGGACCAGCTCGCCGCCATTGAACGGGCGCTCGCCGAGCACACGAAGGCCCAGACCGATGCGGCACGCCTGGCCGAGGAACAGCGGCGTGCGGATGAAGAGCGCCGCCGCAAGGAGGCCGCGGAAGCCGAGGCCGCCGCCAGCGAACAGGAGCGCATCGCCAGCGCGAAGGCATTGGAGGAACGTTACCGGAAGGCGATCGCCGAGGCGGATGCGGCCTTCGGGAACAAGGACTACGGCGGCGCGCGCGACCTGTACACGCAAGCGTTGGACATCCGTCCGGCGGAGGTCTATCCCCAGAGCAAGATCGAGCAGATCGACAAGCTGCTGGCCGATCTGGAGCGCGCCCGCAAGGAGGCCGAACTGGCCGCCCGGCGCGCGCCCGAACCGGAGCCGGTGAAGGCCCGGCCCGCGAGCACCACGATCGACATCCGCAAGGAGCAGGAGGCCGAGCAGTTCATGCGCGAAGCGCGCGAGCGGGAGGAAGCGGAGAAGTACGAGCGGATCAAGAAGTTGAAGAACGATGTGTCCGCCGAAGAGGCGACCAATGCCTCGAAGGCCACCGTGCGCCGCGATGGGGTCGTGCAGCAGAACAAGGACCACCTGTCCGAAGGGGGCAGCCTGTACCAGGGGAACGATGCCCTGCGCAAGCGCAACGAGGAGGAGCTGGCGGCTTTCCGCGCGGGGCTGGATGAACGCAATGCGCGGGTGGTGGTGAAGGCCTTCGAAGTGCGTGGGCAGATGCACACGGAGATGAAGCAGACCGAGGCTTCCATGGCGCAGCGTGGCGAGGAACTGCAACAGAAGCACGCCGCCAGCGTGGAGGCGAGCCAGCAGGAACAACGCGACCTCGCGCAACGGCAGAGCGAGCTCACCCGGTCGGGGGCCGACCGCGCCAAGCGTGCCCAGGAGGAGAAGGCCAGCACGCAGGAGGGCCTGGCCGCCATGGCCCAGCGTGGCGAGGCCCTGCACCAGGGCCTGCGCGATCGTAGCGCTTCGGACAAGGAACAACAGGCCGATCGCGAACGACAGCTGGTGAACCGTGCCCAGGACTCACGGCTGGCCGCCAAGGAGCAACTGGCCCGCACGCCGCTGAACCAGCCCCGCGATTTCGCGGATTACAACCGCAGCAAGCTGGCCGGCGAATACCCGCAGGGCGTCACCGAGGAGAGCTACACGGAGGGCAATAAGGTGATCATCCGCCGTGTGGTGGTCCAGGGCAACAAGGCCGATGACTACAGCAAGGTCATCGCCAAGTGGGGCACGTTCTACTTCAAGAACGGGCAGAGCATCAGCGAGCAGATCTGGGATCGCGATACCGAGGAATAGCCTCTCGGCCCTTTCCCCGATGGATCAGATGATCAGCGAATGAGATGATCAGATGATGTGCTCCTTGGTGTCCTCCTTTGTCATGGTGAGCTTGCCGAACCATGACATCCCCTTCTGTCATGGCGGCCTTGAGCCGCCATCGCAAGTAGGAGGCCCCCGGGATCGCCTGCTCCTGTTCGCGACTGCGGCTCAAGGCCGCAGTGACAGCCGTTTTGAGATCATCTCATTTTCTCATCATCTGATCTTCTGATCGGAACTGCTCTTGTCCTGTCGAGTGCCCTCGCCTTGTCACGGTGAGCCTGTGCGCCGAAGCGCTTTGGCGCAGGCGCCCGAACCGTGTCATGGGGAGCTTGCCGAACCATGACGTCCCCTTCTGTCATGGCGGCCTTGAGCCGCCATCGCAAGTAGGAGGCCCCCCGGGATCGCCTGCTCCTGTTCGCGACTGCGGCTCAAGGCCGCAGTGACAGCCGTTTTGAGATCATCTCATTTTCTCATCATCTGATCTTCTGATCGGAACTGCTCTTGTCCTGTCGAGTGCCCTCGCCTTGTCACGGTGAGCCTGTGCGCCGAAGCGCTTTGGCGCAGGCGCCCGAACCGTGTCATGGGGAGCTTGCCGAACCATGACGTCCCTTCTGTCATGACGGCCTTGAGCCGCCATCGCAAGTAGGAGACATCCGGGATCGCCTGCTCCTGTTCGCGACTGCGGCTCAGGGCCGCGGTGACAGCCGTTTTGAGATCATCTCATTTTCTCATCATCTGATCTTCTGATCGGAACTGCTCTTGTCCTGTCGAGTGCCATGGCCTTGTCACGGTGAGCCTGTGCGCCGACGCGCTTTGGCGCAGGCGCCCGAACCGAGTCATGGTGAGCTTGCCGAACCATGACGTCCCCTTCTGTCATGGCGGCCTTGAGCCGCCATCGCAAGTAGGAGCGTCCGGGATCGCCTGCTCCTGTTCGCGACTGCGGCTCAGGGCCGCAGTGACAACGTGCTTTGAGGGCGGGGGGGCGGACAGTGTGATGGGAGCAGCCGGAGCTACGGCTGTTTCGGGGGCTCCTTCGTTGCCTTCCGCTTGTTCAGTGCGCCGATCAGCTCCACCATCTGGTCCACGGCTAGCTGCTTACCCACGATCTTCCGGTCACCGTCCATCAGGAAGAAGCGCGGCGTGCTGTAGATGTCCCAGGTGCTCGCGTAGTTCAGGCTTTCGATCGTCGTGTACCGGGGCACGTACTTGTAGGAGGCCTTCTTCGCATCCTGGTACATGTGCCAGGTGGTGCCCACGTTCACCCACCGCAGGTCGTGCTCGCGGATGAACGCCTTCCAATCGTTGAAGAGCACGCTGTCGCTTGCATTGGCCACGGCGAACACTTCCACGTTCAGGGGTTTCAGCTTCGTCTTGTACTCTTCGTAAAGCTCCGGCAGCGCCTTCTTGCAGTGGCCGCAGTGCGGGTCCCAGAACACGAGCAGCACGTATTCCTGCGGCAGGCGGTAGTAGTCCAGCCAGCGCTCTTCCGTGGTGTCGGGGAGGATGATGTCCTTGCCCTTGCTGCCGATGATCAACGGCGCCCACTTCTCGGCGCGCTCGCACATCTGCTTCAACTTGTCCGCGGGCATCCACGTGGCGCGGCCCTTGCCGTTCGGGCCGGGGCAGTAGTAGGTCTGCGCCATGTGTACGAACACGGCGTCCATGCCCATGATGTCGCTCGTTTCGTATTTGTAGGTGATCGTGTGCACGGCGAACTTGAAGAGCTCGTCGCCTTGGTCCATGCGGCGGATGATGTCGTCGGCCCACCTGTTGATCGTGTCCGGCACCTGTGGGATGACCTTGCCGATGTACTCATCGAACTTGTTCTGGAACACCGGCGTGCGCAGGATGCGCTCGTCCGTCAGGTCCGTGTTGTCCCAGAAATGCTGGCGGTACGCGTAATAGCTTGCCAGGCTGTCGATGGAGCCGTCGGGCTTCTTCACCTCGACCTCGTCCACCGCCGTGCTCATCTTCACGATCATGCCGGTGAGCGTGTTCGGGGCTTTCGCCACCAATGCCACCTGGTAGTCCTTGATCTCCCGCTCCAGGTCCTGCAGCTTCTTTTTCGTCGCCGCCTTGGAGATGGGGTCCTCGCCGCCGCTCTTGCTGATCTCTTCCGCGGTCTTGCGCTTGTCGGTGACGAAACGCACATAGTCCAGGAACAGCTGGTTCTCCGCGGACTTCTTCACGACGAGGTGTGCGCCCAGGTCCGCGGTGTCCGTTTCGAGCACGATCAGCGGCTCGTTCACCACCAGTTCGAAGTACTTGGGGCCGGGCACCACCACGGCGTACACGCCGGCCTTGTAGCCCTTGGCGCGCTCGAACACGGCGGTGCCCTTCGCGTCGGCGACAGTGGTGTCGCAGTAGTAGAGCTTGTTCCCGTAGTAGTTGGCCAGGTAGATCGTGTCCTTTCGGACCCCGTTGATGTGGATCTCGAGGCGGCGTTTGTCCTGTGCGGGATCTTGTCCGTGGGCTTGGGCTGGGCGAAAGCGATCGCGGGCAGGGCCACCACGAGGGACAGGAGGAAGGTTCGCATGTGCCCAAAAATAAACGGTGGCCCGGCCGGCCCACGCCCGTTAACGATCCGTTCACGTTTCGGAACGGCCGCCGCTCAGGCTTGTTGGGTCTTGAATTCGCTGGTGGTGTGGAAGACGATCCCCGGGTTGTTCCGGCGCTCCAGGTCCAGCATGTAGGCGCTCGGGGCCATGAACACGGGGTTGCCGTCCTTGTCCTGCACGATCTGCTGCGCTTTCATGCGGATGAACGCGTCCAGCGCGGCCGGGTCCTCGCTGGTGAGCCAGCAGGCCTTGTGCGCCTGGATCTGCTGGAAGGAGCAGTTGGCGCTGTACTCGTGCTCCAGGCGGTAGCGGATCACGTCGAACTGCAGGTCGCCCACGCAGCCCACGACCTTCTTGTTGCCGGGCTGCTGCGTGAAGAGCTGCGCCACGCCCTCGTCCGTGAGCTGGCGGATGCCTTTTTCCAGCTGCTTGCTGCGCATCGGGTCCAGGTTCACCAGTTCGCGGAAAAGCTCCGGTGAGAAGGAGGGGATGCCGCCGAAGTTGAGCTCGGCCCCCTGCGTCAGGGTATCGCCGATCTTGAAGTTGCCCGTGTCGAACAGGCCGATCACGTCGCCCGGCCAGGCTTCTTCCAGCAGGGTCTTCTGCGCGGCCAGGAATGAGGTGGGGTTGGCGAAGCGCACGTCCTTGTCCAGTCGCACGTGGTGGTAGAACGTGTTGCGCTGGAAACGGCCGGAGCACACGCGCAGGAAGGCGATGCGGTCGCGGTGGTTGGGGTCCAGGTTCGCGTGGATCTTGAAGATGAACCCCGTGAAGAGCGGGTCTTCCGGGGATACGATGCCGTGGTCGCTCGGCCGCGGCATGGGCGGGGGGGCGATGCGCACGAAGGTGTCCAGTACCTCCTTCACCCCGAAGTTGTTGAAGGCGCTGCCGAAGAACACCGGCGCCACCTTGCCGGCGCGGTACGCGCCCAGGTCGAGCGGATCGTACACGCCGTTGATCAGTTCCACTTCTTCGCGGAGCGTGCCCGCGGCGTCCCCGCCGAGCTGCGCGTCCACGCGCGGGTCCATGAGGTCCTCGATGCGGACGGACTCCCGTTCCACCTTGGTCTTGCCAGCCTCGAACAGCCGCAGGTCGTGGTCGTAGAGGTCGTATACGCCCTGGAACGTGGCGCCGATGCCGATGGGCCAGCTCAGGGGCCGCACCTTGATGGAGAGCTTTTCCTCCAGTTCGTCCAGCAGGTCGAACGCATCGCGCCCCTCGAGGTCGAGCTTGTTGATGAAGATGATCACCGGCGTGTCGCGCATGCGGCACACCTCCATCAGCCGCTCGGTCTGCGCCTCCACGCCCTTCACGCAGTCCACCACCAGCACCACGCTGTCCACGGCGGTGAGGGTGCGGTAGGTGTCCTCGGCGAAATCCTTGTGGCCGGGCGTGTCCAGCAGGTTGATTAGCGCGCCGCCGTATTCGAAGGTCATCACCGAGGTGCTTACGGAGATGCCGCGCTGGCGCTCGATCTCCATGAAGTCGCTGGTGGCGCCCTTGCGGATCTTGTTGCTCTTCACCGCGCCGGCCGTCTGGATGGCCCCGCCGTAGAGGAGGAACTTCTCGGTCAGCGTGGTCTTCCCGGCGTCGGGGTGGCTGATGATGGCGAACGTGCGGCGCCTGGCGATCTCTTCGTGGAGGCCCATTTCGGCCGCGAATGTAGCCGCTGCGGGGGCGGCCGATGTTCGTCCGTATGATCGTGGGCAGTGCCGTAACGTGTAGCTTCAGCGGATCTTCAAGCCCCAAGGACCCATGCGAACGATCGTGCTTGCTTCCATCATGCTCCAGGGCGTGGCCCTCAGCGCCCAAGGCCTCAACCCCACGCGCGTGGGCCTGCACCGCTGGGCGAACGGCATCGACCGCCCGGTGGCCATCACCAATGCGGGCGACGACCGCTTGTTCGTGGTGGAAGAGGCCGGACGCATCCGCATCATCACCGACAGCATGCAGGTGGCCGCCCGGCCCTATCTGGACATCCGGTCGCGGGTGAACTCCGTGAGCGGTGAGCAGGGTCTGCTGGGCCTGGCGTTCGATCCCCACTACGCCGAGAACGGCTATTTCTACGTGAACTACATCTTCGGCGCAGGCAATGGCGCCACGCGCATCTCACGGTTCCAGGTGACGTCCGATCCGGACAGCGCCGACGCCGGGAGCGAAGTGGTGCTCTACACCTGGCCCCAGCCCTACGCCAACCACAACGGCGGCTGTCTGCAGTTCGGCCCCGATGGCTATCTGTATTGCGGCTTCGGCGATGGCGGTTCGTCCAATGACCCGGAGGGCCATGCGCAAACACTGGCCGATCCGCTGGGCGACATCGATCCGCATCGACGTGAGCGCCCACGACGACACCTACCTGGTGCCGCCGACGAATCCATATGTGGGCGTGACCGGCGATACGCTGCCGGAGATCTGGGCCAGTGGGTTGCGCAACCCGTGGCGGTTCAGCTTCGACCGGGAGCGTGGTGATCTGTGGATCGGCGACGTGGGGCAGGGCGCCTGGGAGGAAGTGGACCGCTGGCCGGCAGGGGACAACAGCGGCCCGAACTTCGGCTGGCGTTGCCGTGAAGGCTTCGTGGCCACGCCGGAGGTGGACCAGACCGATTGCCAGGATGCCGCGGGGTATGTGTTTCCGGTACGCGCCTTCAGCCACACGCCGCAAGGGTGGTGCGCCATCGTTGGCGGATACGTGTACCGTGGTCCTTCCTATCCCCACCTCACCGGCCGTTACATCTTCACGGACTACTGCTCCGGCGACCTTATCGGCCTGAGCGCCCCGGACTACGAGGTGGACACCTTGTACCTGAGCACTACCACGGGATATTCCGGCATGGGGGAGGACGTGAACGGCGAGATCTATGTGGTGAACGTGGATGGCAGGATCGTGGACAAGCTCTACGATGCGTGTCCGATGGATGATCCCACAGTGACCTTCGCGAACGATACACTGTTTACGGACGAAGGACAGGCCTACCAATGGTACCTGGATGGCGAGGCGATTCCCAACGCCACGGAGCGGACCCATGTGCCCGTGGTGAACGGTACCTACCACGCCGTGGTGGACTTCGGTGCCCCCTGCACCCTGCGCACCGCTTCGATCACCTTGCTGACGGTGGGCGTGGGCGAGCATGCGCAGGATGCCTTCCGCGTGTATCCGGTACCCGCAGCCACGCAGTTGGTGGTGGAAGGTCCCGGAGGGCGCGAAGGCACGTGGACCGTGGAGCTGATCGATGCGATGGGCCGCAAGGCGGCCAACACAACATGGATCGGCGGCACCGGCCGCCTGGTGTGGAACACGGGCAACGTGGCGAACGGGCTCTTCCTGCTGCGCATACGGGATGCGCAGGGACGGGTGGAGGTCACGCGCCGCGTGACCATCGCGCACTGAGCCTATGCGTCCAGTGGAGCGGCGGGATCACTTCCGGCCGTTCTCCTGTATGGCCGACCCGGCGTACACGAAGTACATGTCCACATAGGGCCGCAAGCGCGTGGGGAGCTTCTTGTTCTCCGTTGCGGGCACGATCAGGAGCACCTTGTCGTCCCAACGGGCGCCCACCAGGGCCTTATACTTCTTGAAGTCCTTGATGTGCGCGCATCGTTCCTCGAAGGTGTCTATGCCTTCGGGCCAATTGCGTTCCTGGCTGCGGTACACCACTGCGTCGATCTCGGGGTCGCTCATGCCGTAACGGACCAGGGCCGCGCGGGCCACGCTGTCCGCGGCGATGTCGTAGGTGGCGTAGATCTCGTCCGGCTTCGTGATGCGCGCAGCGGGCAGGCCGTTCCAGCGGGGACCCTTGCTGGGTGCAGGCCGCTGGGCGGCCTCCTCGGCCAGGGCGTTCTCCGGGAGCAGCAGGTAGAGGTCCGTCACCGGGAGCAGGTCCTCGGGCATGTGTATGTTGTTCTTCAGCGCCAGTTCCACCACGGCCATCGGCACGGAGTCCTGGAGGTAGGAGCAGACCTTCGAAAAGCGGTAGTTGGCGATGCGGGAGGCGTTGGCCGCGCGTGCGCTGTCGGTCGAAATGCCGATGGGCCACAAGGCGCGATCGCCGTAGCCGTAGAGCTTGTCCTGCTTCTGTTGTGGAACGCCGGCGGCCGCCAACCCGGTTGCCAGGCCTTTCCCTTCGCGCACGTCGGGCGCCTGTTCCAAGGCGTCCGGCACGGCGAGGTGTAGGGGGCGTTGGGCGAACACGATCGGCACACAGGATAGGGCGAGGGGGAGAACGAAGGTGCGCATGACGGGATCCTTCTACGGTATCCCGGGCCAAAGGGTACCCTCCCGCTCCGCCTGGATCGGCAGGCTTGGGATCCTGCTGCATCGCGGAAGCGGCACACGGTGTCGATCGGGGCGGCCGATCTCGGAACTTCGCCCCATGCGGACCCTGCCCTTCGCCCTGCTGTCCATGCTGATCGCCCTGGCCTGCACTGGGCAGGGCACGAACCCTTCCCCGACCATGACCACGACCGGACAATCACCCACAGCGGCCTTCCACGCCCTTTCAGCCACCACCATCGACGGCCGGCCCTATCCGTTCAGCCAGTTGAAAGGCCACAAGGTGATGGTGGTGAACACCGCCAGCGAATGCGGCTACACGCCGCAGTACAAGCAACTGGAGGAGCTCTATGAGCGGTACCGCGACAAGGGTTTCCTCATCGTGGGCTTCCCCAGCAACGATTTCGGCGGCCAGGAGCCCGGCGATGAGTGCACGATCGCCGCGTTCTGCGAGAAGAACTACGGCGTCACGTTCCCGATGATGGGAAAGATCGTCACCCACGGCCAGGGCCAGTCCCCGGTGTATGCCTGGTTGACGCAGAAGGCGCTGAACGGCAAGGCCGACAGCGAGGTGAAGTGGAACTTCCAGAAATACCTGATCGACGAGGAGGGCCGCTTGGTGGACGTGCTGCCGAGTGCGGAAGAGCCCACGAGCGCGCGGGTGCTGGCATGGCTGGACGGGAAATGAGCGCCGAGCACGTCGACCTGCTCTGCATCACGGCCCACCCGGATGATGTGGAGATCGCCTGTGCCGGCACGGTGCGCAAGCACATCGATGCCGGCCGATCCGTGGGCCTGGTGGAACTGACGGTGGGGGAACTGGGCACGCGGGGCACGCCCGAGGTGCGCAAGCAGGAAGCCGAAGCGGCCCGGCAGGTGCTCGGCGCCTCCTTCCGCTACCAGCTCGGCCTGCGCGACGGTTTCTTCCGTGCCGATGAGGACAGCTTGCTGCGCGTGGTGCAGGCTATCCGCCGGCACAGGCCCACCGTGCTGATCACGAACGCGGTGCGCGACCGTCACCCCGATCATGGGCGCGCGGCCGCGCTGGTGGCCGAAGCGGCCTTCCTGAGCGGCCTCCGGCGCGTGGTCACCCTGTGGAACGGCGCGGAACAGGCCGCCCACCGCCCGCGCACTATGCTGCATGCCATCCAGGACCGCTGGATCGACCCGGATATCGTGGTCGACGTTACCGCTACGTGGCCGGTGAAATGGCAGGCCCTGGCGTGTTTCCGCTCGCAGTTCCATGATCCGGCCAGCACGGAGCCGGTATCGCCCATCAGCACACCGGATTTCCTGCCCACCCTTGAGGGCCGCGCCCGCGACATGGGCCGCCTCATCGGGGCCACGTTCGGCGAGGGCTTCACCTGCGCCCGCCCGCCCGGCGTGCGCGACCTGCTGGACCTTGCTTGATCCGGAAGCTTCACGCGGTTGGTTCCGGGCCGCACTGGACCTAGTTTTGCCGCGCATGCGCGTCGCGGCGATCCTCCTGTTATGCCACTTCCTGCTGGTGCTGCTGGCACCCGGCATTGTGGTGGGGGATTTCCTGCTGGAACGCCGCCACATCGAGCGGGACCTGTGCGTGCAGCGCATGGTGCCGGAGGCCGTGCGCACGTGCCACGGACAATGCTACGTGATGCGCCAACTAGCCAAGGTTGATCAGCGGGAGAAGGACATGTCCGTGGAACTCCGGGCGTTCCACTTGGACGACATGGATCGTGCGGATCGGCCGATCACGCTGGTGGGTACCAGCGATCACGCTTTGCCGATGCATCCTGAAGGAACGGAAGGGCTGCTCGTGGGGCATCGCTTCCTGCAGGATCCGGTGCCGTGGGCCTAGGGTCACGCTCCTCCCAAAGAGGAATGATCGTCCTTCCCATTCACCTTATCCGTTCCATGCGAACTCCCTGTTCCCGGAGGGCGCTTTCGTGTTGCGCGTCCCTCGTCTTGCTGATGTGCCTGCCGGCCTGCCGGAAGGACAGTGTGGATCCTACGCCGGTCCCGACCGGTAGTGGTCAGGAGCACTTGTTTTTCCACTTCATGAATGGTGCCGCGCCGTTCTCCATCAACGACACGTTCACCGATAGCGCGGGCCACGTGCTCCGCATCGATCGGCTGCGTTTCTTGGTCAGCGCCCCCTGGGTTCAGGACGATGCGCACAAGCTCATCGCGGAGTTCCCCGCGGTGGCAGGGCTGGTGGATGCGGCGCAGCCGGGCGATCGCACGATCGCGGTGGGTCCATTGCCGGCAGGGCACCTGCACGGCGTCGCCTTCGCATTGGGGCTGGCCCCGACGGCGTCAGGCTCGGCGCTGCTCAACGACGACCCTTCGTTGAGCTGGCAGGGGCCGGAGGGTGGTGCCATTTTTCTGGAGCTGTGCGGACGCGTGGATGGGAGTGGGGACGATGCCGTGGGGACCGCCGATCCCACGTTCCGCATCGTGTGCGCCGGTGCAACGATGCTCACCTATTGCCAGATCGATGCGCACTACGATCTGGTCCCTGGCGAAAGCCATGTGACGAACGCCGCCGTGGAGGTGCAGCGGCTGTTCGACGGCGTGGACGTGCTGGCCGATACCAGCGTCCTTGGCGCAACACCCGTGGGACAGCGCGTGTTGCAGAACCTCTCGCTTGCCATCCGATCGATGGATTGAACAAACCAACGAACAGAACGAACATGATCGATACGACCAAATGGACGGCCCTGGGCCTTGTGGCCCTGGCGTTCGTCGCCTGCAAGAAGGACAGCGATGATTCGGTGACGCCTTCGCCCACCCACGAGCATCACCACGCGACCGTGAAAGTGGGCATCGCCTTCCGCACGGGTGGGAACGTTTTCACGCTGGACTCGGTGCTCACCGACGGCGATGGACATAAACTGAAACTGACGAAGGCCCGTTTCTTCCTGAGCAATGCCTACGCCATCGACGATGCGGACGCGACGGTGGGCGAATTCCCGCATACGTACATCCTCGCGAGCGCGAGCACGGATGACAACACGTTCGAGTTGGGCGAAATAGAGGCAGGCCACGTGCATGCCTTGGTGTTCGCCATCGGCCTGGACAGCGCCACGAACCACAGCGACCCCACGCAATACACCACGTTCCCGTTGAACGACGCCTCGATGCATTGGAGCTGGAACGCCGACGTGGGCTACAAGTTCGTGGAGCTGGAGGGCCTGGTCGATGATGACGGGGATGGCGTGGTGGATGATGCGGATCCGGGATTCCTGTTCCATTGCGCCGGTGATGCCCTGCTGACGCCCGATACCGCGCATGTGCATCATACCTTGGTGGAAGGGGAGGTCTTCACGGTGCAGCTTCAGGTGCACATGGACCAGTTGTTCAACGGCATGAACCTCCTGTCCTATCCGATGGAAATGGGCGCGACGACCGGTACCCGCCAAGTGGTCCGGAACCTGGCCGCCGCGTTGGACAGCGAGCACTGAACGGATACCGCCGAACGGAAGGAAGGCCGCCTACGGGCGGCCTTCCGGTTCTTCAGTGCCGATTACATTCGTCCGCTACATGCTGCTGATTCTTTGCGAATGGCTGTTCACCCTGGCCTGTCTGCTGCCGGTCGGGAATTGGCTGCATGCGCGGCTGTTCCGTGCGGAGGATGATCCCATCGGTGATGCCGTGCTGCATGCCGTGCTTCTGGGCTTGGCCGCATGTACGGCATATGCCACAGTATGGTCCTTCTTCGGTGCGGTGGATGCCGTGTGCGCACTGGTCCTATCAGGTCTTTCGCTGGTGTTACTGATCGTTCGGTGGCATGCGCTTTTCGCATTGGCAATGGGGGCCTGGCAACGTTGGCGCACCGTATCGTGGCCGGTACGCTTGTGCGGCCTGTTGCTGGTGCTGATCGCCCTGGTGAAATCGGCCTCTCCCTCGGAGATCGTGGATGAGGGTGGTTACTATCTGCCGTATATCCGTTGGATCGAGCGGTTCCCGCTTGTACCGGGCATCGCGAACATCGAGGACCGGATGGGTTTCAACTCTGCGTTCCACATGGCGAGTGCGCTGTTCGGATCGGCCTGGTGCGTGCCCGGTGGCGCATACGACCTCAATGGTCTGCTGCTGGTGGTCGTAGGCACTTGGTTCCTGGGCGGCGTCGAAGCCGTGGTACGCCACCGCTTCACCGCTAGCGCGGTGCTGCGCACGTTCGGCCTTTTCTTCTTGATGCGGAACGTTCTTACCACACCCGCCGCGGACCTCAGCAACATGTTGTTCGGTGAAGTGGTGTTGATGCTGCTGATGCAGCGCATCGAACGCCGCAACGTGCTGCGGGCGGATGGTGGTCCGTACATCCTGCTGGTCTATGCGCTGTTCGTGACCACGATCAAGTTCAGCTCGCTGTTGCTTCTCCTGGTGCCCGCGTACCTCATCATGCGTGCATTGCTGGTACGCATGCCGGTGCGCTGGCCGTTGGTGATCGGCCTTGCGGTGGTGCTGCTGGTCCCCTGGCTGGTGCGCTCTTACCAGTTGAGCGGCTACCTGGTGTACCCGCTCTATCAGGTCGATTCCTTCGCGCCGGATTGGAAAGTGCCCCGTTCCATCGCTGTGCGGCAATACCACTACGTGAGCGAGTTCGCTAAGACGAACGCGAAGCCGGAGGAGAGCGTCGCATTAGCCAAGCGTCGTCTGTCGGAGTGGGTGCCTGACTGGTTCGCTCGTGAGAACGCGTTCAACAAGGGCATGGCGTTGGCGATCGTGCTCGCTACCATCGGCATGCTGATCGGGAGCATTTGGCGTTCGCGCCGTGGTCTCCCGGATGTGGACCGTTCGTTCTTCGTGTTGCTGCTGTGGGTGTTGCTTGCCGTGTGGTTCCTGAAGAACCCTGCGTTCCGGTTCGGCTGGGCCTGGGCCATCGTGTTCGTGGCTTTCGCGTTCCACGCGTTCTTCAGCCTTCTTCATGCGGAACGTTGGGGACGCGTGCTCGCCCTGGGGCTTTTCGGCGTGTTCCTGTTGCAAAGCGTGGCGAAGACGATGCTAGAGGGCCGGTCGGTGATCATGAGGCATGCGGTGCTTCCGGAGCCGACGGCCTCGCCGGACTTCCCGGAGGAGAAGTGGCACGGTCATCCGGTGCGGGTGACAGATCTTTTCTGCTGGGGAGCGGCCCCGCCCTGTATCCCCGCGGACAGGCTGGAGCGCATCGCGCCGCGTGGCCTGCGGATCACGGACGGCTTCCGGCCACAGCGCTGAACGCGCGTCGCAGGCGTCGCATATCGGCCATGCCCGGCAGCAATCCATGCCAGGGCAGTCCGGTGATCCGCATGAACATGAAGGCCTGGTACGTGGCGTTCACGGTATAGGCGAGCGAAGCGGTGGCCGCTGCGCCCAACAGGGCATGATGCGGCACGAGCAGGAAGCCGGCAACGAGCGTCACCAGGAGGCCGGTGCCGGAACCGATCACGTTGTGCCGATTGCGCCCCGTACCGCTGAAGAAATGGCTGAACGCCTGCGAGGCGGACATGGCCAGGATGCCCGGTGCGAGCACGGACATCACCGGCCCCAACCCCGTGATCTCGGGGCCGAAGGCCCACTGGAACACGGCCGCCGGTAGCAGCAACAGCACGACGAGCACCGCGAGCGCGCTCCCTACCGCCGCTTTCAGCAGCAGCACCGTAAGGTCTCGTTGTTCACCGGGGTGTGCGGTGTTGCTCACACGGCTGTAGAGGATCAAGCCCAGGCTCTTCGGTGCGAGCCATGCGCTCTCGGACAATTGGGTGCCCACCGCATAGATGCCCAGTGGCGCCTTGCCCCAGAAGCGATCGATCAGCCAGAAGGCCGTGCGGTAGTTGAGCAGCTGCATCGCATTGGCCGATTGCACGAAGACACCCTGCCGCAGCATCAGCCGCAGCACGGAGCCTTCGTTCCAGGGCAGGCGCGGCGGATGCGCACGCAGCAGCAGCGTGCTCAGGAGCAATGTGGTGCCGAACGCGAGGTAGGAGGCCCGGACGTAGCTCATCGGGTCCGTATGCCGCGCTGCCAACAGCGCGGCGAAGGCGCCCAGCAGCACCAGCGTTTGCAGCACGGCGATGCGGTTGTACGCGCCGATCCGTCCCTGGCCGACCAGCACGTTGAGGTGGATGCTGTAGATGGCCTGCATCAGCGCCAGCACGGCCACGTGCAGGGCATAGCCTTCCGGGACCAACCCGAACAGGTCCACAACGGCGTAGCCCAGGCCGCATACCACCACCGCCCAAGCGTAGGAAGGCCCGAGCAGGCGGCGCAGGGGCACGCGCGGAACGAGGTACACGAGCGCGCCGCCACCGAGCAGGTTCGCAGCAAGGCCGATCAAGGAGATACCCAGCACCACCAGGCCGATCACGCCGAGCCCGTTGGCCCCGAGCCGGTGCCCGGCCAGCACCGACACGAGCAATCCGCTGGCGGCCATGGCCACGCGCGCGGCGATCGTTCCGGTGATCTGCTTCAGCATCGGTCCTCGTCCTTGGGTTCGTTGCGGCCTGCGAGGCGGGCGATCTTCCGTTGCCGTATGCGCCGTTCCTGCGAGGTGTCCGTCACGAACCGCTTGCCATCGATCAGGGTGGAGCCGCCCACCGCGCTCACGGTGTGGAGGCCCTTCGACCAGGCCGTGCCTTTCAACGGACCCACGTGGCGCACCACTTCCTCCTGGAACGTATCCGGTGTGAGGGTGATGATCCGGTTGATCGCCACGCGGCCGCCATATGTGAGGCTGCTGTCCTGCGCGGGGCGGTAGAGCGTGCCTTCATGCCGGAAGGGAGTGCCTGCGGGCCGGGCCGAGCGGATATCCGTCTTCACGGGGTTCAACGTGTGCGGTACGTACGGTCCTTCGAAGCGGTCGCTGTGGTAGATGAACAGTTCCTCGTTGGTCAACGGGGCCTTCGTGCCGAACAGCCACCAGCGCCCGCCGTGCTCCACGAGCGTGGGGTCGAGGAGCGGTTCGTGCAGCAATGTGGTCATCCGCTCGAAGCTTTCGTTGTCATCGGTCACGCGGTAAAGGTCCACGCGCCCGGTGGAGGCCTGTTCCGGGATGACGTACACGCTGCCTTCGCGTTCCACCACGAACGGATAGGAGAGGTGGTCTCCCTCGTCCAGCATGGTGCGGGAGCGCTTCAGGATGTTGTCCGGTCTCGGGCGCAGCCTGCTGATGATGCCGCGGCCATGGGCATAGTCGTACTTCTCGTAGAACAGGACCAACTGTTCCTCGCGCGTGTACCCGAAGGGATCCGCGCGGTACTGCCCCTTGCCCGGCGCAGGCAGCCAGCGCACGTTCAGGTTCGGGCGCTCCTGCAGCAGTGTGTGGATGGGTTGGTGCAGGATGCCCAGGTTCCACTCTTCGTGCTCTTTCAGCTCGCGGCGGTGGAACCGCATCTTGTTGTTGAACTGCTTGTGCAGGAAGCGCAGGAAGGTGGTGTTCCGCGGATACTTCAGCACCGGGGCGTGGGTGTGGCTCGGCGTGCCCATGGCGACCCGGGTGTCGCCGTTGAGCAGTTGCCGGCATATCTGGGCGGCCCAGCCGGAACTGTGCATCAGCACACGGTCCAGGGTGGCCGTGAGCGAATGGTCCACCACGCCGAACCAGCCTTTGCGCAGCACGAGGCCCGCATCCAGGCGTTCGGTTAGGCGTTGGAGGATGGTGCCGATCACGGGTTCATCGTCCAGGATCTCCCACAGGCCGGGCGGGCCGCCGCGGTAGTGTTCTTCGTCGCCGTGGTGGTAGCTCCACACGCCGTGGCGCGGCAGTTCGAGGATGGGGCCGTGCAGGATGTTGAACCCGAACCGCAGCAGCACATCGGGGGCATGCGCTTCGATGGCCTTGAGGTCGGCGGGGGTGAAGGTTTCCGCGTGCTTCTTCCGGACGGTGCGGCACATCACGCGCGGGACGTGCTCCAGCAGATCGTTCAGGTCCTCCTCGGCCATCGCGGCGGGTTTGCCCCACCGCTTCCGGTACTGCCGGTAGAGCAGTGTGCGCCAGGGATAACGCATCAGCCGCGCAGGCCAGCCCGGTGATGGCTCGTTGGTGGCCGCGTTCACCACCAGCACGGCCAGTTGCACGCCCGGAACGGCCGCCACCTGGCGGATGCATTCCGCCTGCCACCGCTGGAACACGGTGCCGTTGCAGAGGATGCCCACGCGGAGCACGCGTTCAGCCATGCGTCAGCACTTCGGTGTATACGGTGGTGAGGGCCTGGCAGATGGCCAGGGGACTGAAGCGCGCATGCACCGTGGCCCGCACGGCCTCCGGCCTGTATCCGGCCTTGCGCCCGGTCAACTCCATCAAGGCATCGGCCAGGGCGTGGTCGTCGCGCACGTCGATCAGGATGCCGTTCTCCGGGGTGATGAAGGCCTGCGGTCCCCCGCAGCGCGTGGCGATGACGGGCTTGCCGAGGGCCAGCGCTTCACCGGTGACCACGCTGAAGGTCTCCACGTTGCTGTTGATGATCACCGCTCCGGTGAGGCTCATCCGCTCCAGGACCTCGGCATTGGGCAGGCGGCCGTGCCAGCGCACGCTGCCTTGGATGCCCAGGGAATGGGCGAGCTCCTGCAGCGCTTCGCGGTCGGGGCCGTCGCCGATGATGTCCAGTTGCGGGTCCAGACCGCGGTGCCGGGCCATGCCCAGTGCGCGCAGCACCCCACTGACGTTCTTCGTGCGGTCCACCAGGTCGGCCACCACCATGAAATGCCCGGCCGGACCTGTAGGGGGCAGGGGACGGTCCATGCCGGGCACAACGTTGGGCACCAGGGCATAGTGTTGGACCAGGCCGTGCTGCTTCAAGGCATCGCCCAGGTGGGCGCTCACGGCGGTAACGGCCGCGGCATCTCGGAACAGGCGCCGGTTGATGGCCTTGAAGAGGCCGCTCTTGCGCGCCCAGGAGCCGTCGAGGTATTCGCTGCTCTGTTCGCTGAGGATGTACGGCACGCCCCGCGTGCGTTCGATCCACCACGCCACCAGCGCGGGCCGCACGAGGATATGCACGTGCGTGAGGTCCGGCCGGCCGCGCTCGGCCCATACACGGCGGATGCCGCGCAGGCTTGCGCGCACATAGCGTACGAGGTTCACCGCCTTGCGCCAGGGCGCGAACGCCGACCGGCTGGGCGGGTAGTGGCAGCGCAGTTCCCAGCGGTTGCCGCCGTCCGTATCCAGCTCATCGCGTTCGCCCTCGCCGCTCCAAGGGGCCACGGCCACCACGCTCACGCGGTGGGCCAGCGCCACGCCCAGCATCTGCTTGCGGATGAAATCGCCCAACTGCGGGTCCCGGCGACCCGGATACCATTTGGGCAGGACAAGTATGTGCATCCAGACGGCAAAGTAAGGTGGACAGGCCGCTCCGCTTATATTTGCCGCCCCTGCTGCCGCAAGGACGCGGAGATGGTGGATGTAGCTCAGTTGGTTAGAGCGCCGGATTGTGGTTCCGGAGGTCGCCGGTTCAAGCCCGGTCTTCCACCCGAAAGCCCCGCGAAAGCGGGGCTTTTTCGTTGTCAGTCCTCCGATAGCCCATGCTTCTTGTTGGTCAGCGCCGTTCCCAGGGTCCAGGGCAATCGGCGCACGAACGGAGCCTTGCGTACCGGGCATTCCGCCAACAGGCATAGTGGGCAGGAAGTGGGCACGCACGGGTCCATGTGGATGAACAGTTCGATCTCGCGGCCCGACCGGTCGTTCACCAGGGAATCCATCGTGGAGATCTCGTCGTGGGCCTGCTCCAGCGAATAGTAGTAGGGCAGGGTCACGTGGCAGTCCACGTGCAGGGTGCTGCCGAAGGTGATCACGCGGAAGTTGTGCAGGTCCACCCAGGCCTTGTGGCGGTGCTCGTCCAGGATGCGCACCAGGTCCTTCGCCACGTTCATGTCCGTTTCATCCATGATGCCCGCCACGCTGCGGCGCACCACCAGGGTCCCCTGAACGAGGATGAACAGGCCGAAACCCAGTGCGAACAGGCTGTCCAGCCAGGCCTGCCCGGTGAAGTGGATCAGCAGCAGGCCGATCAGCATGGCGGCGGTGCTCCAGACATCGCTCAGTAGGTGCGTGCCGCTGGCCTGCATGGTGATGGAATGCGCCTGTCGCCCCCGGCGCACCAGCACCAGGCCCATCACCAGGTTCAGCAGCGCCGCGACGCCCGCCAGCACCAGCCCCTGCTCGATGTCGTGTACGGTGGGCCCGGCGATCCATGCGCGGATGGCGCGGCACACGATCACCACGCCGGCCAGGGCAACGAGCGTGCCCTCGATCCCCGCGCTGATGAACTCGACCTTGCCATGGCCGTACGGATGCTCCCGGTCGCGCGGCTTGGCCGCGAGCACGAGGCTGTACAGCGCGAAAACGCCGGCCACCACGTTCACGATGCTCTCCAGCGCGTCGCTGAGGATGGCGTTGCTGTGCGTTATCCGCCAGGCCCAGAACTTCAGGCCCATCAGCACCACGCCCACCACGAGCACGATCGCCTGCAGGCGGATGTGGGCACGGGCCTTCAGCATGGCGCGAAGGTGGGGATCGGCCCGGGATTCCGCCGCTGCATTCTTCCCATGGGCACGCCGTGAAGACCTTTGCGCCCATGCGCCTCACCAAACTCTTCACGGACCTGCTGGAGAACGAGCGCACGAGCGGCGTGCTGCTGGTGCTGTGCACGGCGATCTCCCTGCTGCTGGCCAACTCCGCGGCGCACGACGCCTATACCGGCCTGTGGGAGGTCCACCTGGCGGGGCACCCGCTGGAATTCTGGATCAACGATGGCCTGATGACGGTGTTCTTCCTGATGATCGGGCTGGAACTGGAACGGGAGGTATACGCCGGGGAACTGTCCGACAAGCGGCAGGCGCTGCTCCCCGTGCTCGCGGCCCTGGGGGGCATGCTGGTGCCGGCGGGGATCCATGCGGCATTGAACGCCGGTACCCCCACGGCGTCCGGGGCGGGCATCCCCATGGCCACGGACATCGCCTTTGCGGTCGGCATCCTGGCCCTGTTGGGCGATCGCGTTCCCGCAGGCTTGAAGGTGTTCCTGATGGCCCTCGCGGTGATCGATGACCTGGGGGCCATCCTCACCATCGCGCTCTTCTACTCGCATGGGCTGGCGTGGGGGTGGCTGGCCGCCGCGCTCGGCCTGTTCGCTGTGCTGCTGCTGTTGAACAAGAGCGGGGTGCGGGTGCTCCTGCCTTACCTGCTGCTCGGCGTGGCGATGTGGTACTGCATGCTGCGCTCCGGCGTGCATGCCACGATCAGCGGGGTGCTGCTGGCCTTCGCGATACCCTTCGGCGATGCGGGGGAACGTGGCATTTCCCACCGGTTGCAGCATGCGCTGCACCGCCCGGTGGCCTTCGGCATCATGCCGTTGTTCGCCTTGGCGAACACATGCATCGTGCTGGCGCCGGGGTGGACGGAGGGCCTCTTCTCCTCCAACGGGTTGGGCATCATCCTCGGGCTCGTCGTGGGCAAGCCGCTGGGCATTACGCTGTTCGCATTGGCGGCGGTGGCGCTGGGCTGGTGTGCCCTGCCGGAGGACATGGACGCGAAGATGCTCCTGGGCGTCGGGCTGCTGGGCGGCATCGGGTTCACCATGAGCATCTTCATCACCCTGTTGGCGTTCACGGACGGAACGCACATCACGGAAGGGAAGGCGGCGATCCTGGTGGGGTCGCTCCTGGCCGGGTTGCTGGGCACGATCGTGCTGCGGCTGGTGCTGACCAAGCGGGAGAAGGCCGCGCGCTGAGGGGGGAAGAGGTGTGGGTGTTCGCTCCCGCATTCGGCCTTCAGGATCGGGCCACCTACCTTCGCTGAACGCGCACTAGCGCCATGGAATGGATGTACGATTGATCGAAGCCGCCTCGGAGATCGGGGCGGGCACACGCGGCACGAGCATGGGCATGAGCGCCCTGCGCGTGGCCGCCTGGAAATTGGGCAGTGAACTGTTCGGGCATGCCGAGGAGAGCATCCTCCGCGATGAGAACGATGTGCTGTACGAGGACGATACGAGCCCGAACGCGCACCACATCGACGGCCTCATCCGCTTCGAGAGCGACCTGGCCTATGAGGTGTACAAATACCTGAGGAGCAATGTATTCCCCGTCGTGATCGGTGGCGACCATTCGATCGCCATCGGCAGCATCTCCGGCACCAAGATGGCCTTTCCGCAGGAGCGCCTCGGCGTGGTGTGGATCGACGCCCATGCCGACCTGCACAGCCCGTGGACCACGCCCAGCGGCAACGTGCATGGCATGCCCCTGGCGCTGCTGATGAACATCGAGAAGAAGGGCCAGAACCGGCCGCGCGTGTTCACCATGGACACCTGGGACCGCCTCCGGAAGATCGGCATGAACGGCCCCAAGCTCCTGCCCAACGACCTGGTGTTCATCGGCCTGCGCGACTATGAGCCCGAGGAGCGCGCCATCATCGAGGAGCACCGCATCAAGGTGATCACCGTGGATGAGATCCGGAAAAAGGGGGCGCAAGCTGCGGTGGAAGCGGCCCTGGCACACCTCACCGCCTGTGACAAGGTGCATGTGAGCTTCGACGTGGACAGCCTCGACCCCACCATCAGCCGTGGCACCGGAACGCCGGTGGAGAACGGCCTGTTCCTGGACGAGGCGCGCACCCTCCTCAGCGGCCTGTGCAGCGATCACAAGACCTGCACGCTGGACGTGGTGGAGATCAACCCGGCGTTGGACACGAACAACGCGATGGCGGAGAACGTGCTCACCGTGCTGGAGCCGCTGTTCCCCATCCTGCGGGCGCGCTGACCTTCTGTTCTGGATGGCGGACCACCGCCAACCCTTTCCTTTGCGGTCCGATGTTCCAGGACAGACTGCAAGCCCTTCTCGTTCCCGCGCTACAAGCCGCGTTCCAGCAACGGTTCAACGCGTCCATCGATGCACGGCAGCTATCGTTCCAGGCCACGCGGCCGGAGTTCGAGGGCGACGTCACCATCAACGTCTTTCCCTTCCTCAAGCTCAGCGGCCAAGGCCCGGAGCCCACGGCGAAGGCCATCGGCGAACACCTCCAGGCCCACGTGGACGTGGTGGAGAAGTTCAACGTGGTGAAAGGCTTCCTGAACATCGTGATTGCGGACGGCTATTGGCTCGGCTTCCTCCGCGAAGCGGTGGGGAAGGACCTTTTGCAATTCCCGGCCAGCGGCAGGAAGGTGATGGTGGAGTACGCCTCGCCGAACACGAACAAGCCGCTGCACCTGGGCCACCTGCGGAACATCTTTCTCGGATGGTCGGTAAGCCACATCCTTGAGGCTGCGGGCCATGAGGTGGTGAAGGTGCAGGTGATCAACGATCGCGGCATCCACATCTGTAAGAGCATGGTGGCCTGGCAGCGGTTCGGGAACGGCGGAATACCGGCCAGCAGCGGGCTCAAGGGCGACAAGCTCGTGGGCAAGTACTACGTGGAGTTCGACAAGGAATTCAGGCGGCAGGTGCAGGAGGCGAAGGGCGTGGCGAGGGAGGAGGCCGAGAAGCAGGCGCCGATCCTGCTGGAAGCGCAGGAGATGCTGCGGAAATGGGAAGCGAACGACCCCGAAGTGCGGGCCCTGTGGGAGAAGATGAACGGCTGGGTCTACGACGGCTTCAACGCCACGTATGCCCGCATGGGCGTGGACTTCGACAAGAACTACTACGAGAGCGAGACCTACGTGCTGGGCAAGCAGGACGTGCTCGACGGCCTGGCCAAGGGCATCTTCTACGAAAAGGACGGTGCCGTATGGGTGGACAACACCAAGGAAGGGCTGGACGAGAAGGTGCTGTTGCGCCGCGATGGCACCAGCGTGTACATGACGCAGGACATCGGCACGGCGATCCGGCGTTTCGAGGAATACCCGGGGCTGTCGCAGCTCATCTACACCGTTGGCAACGAGCAGGACTACCACTTCAAGGTGCTGTTCCTGATCCTGAAGAAGCTCGGTTTCCCTTGGGCGAACGAGCTGTTCCACCTCAGCTACGGCATGGTGGACCTGCCCAGCGGCAAGATGAAGAGCCGCGAGGGCACCGTGGTGGACGCCGATGACCTGATCGAGGAAGTGGTGCAGGAGGCCCGCGCCACCGGCGAGCAACTGAGCAAGCTCGATGATTTCACGGACGAGCAGAAGGCTGCGCTCTTCGAGATGATCGGCCTGGCCGCGCTGAAGTATTTCCTGCTGAAGGTGGACCCGAAGAAGCGCATGCTCTTCGACCCCAAGGCCAGCATCGACCTGCAAGGGCACACGGGGCCGTTCATCCAGTATACCTATGCCCGCATCCGCAGCCTGCTGCGCAAGTCGGGAACTATGGGCACATGGCCACAGGAGCACATGGGCACATGGATCCTGCTGCCGCAGGAAAAGGAAGTGCTGAAGCTGCTGCACCACTTCCCGGCAGTGCTGAACGAGGCCGCGCACAAGCTCGATCCCTCCGCGCTGGCGAACCACACCTATGAACTGGTGAAGATCTACAACGGCTTCTACCAGGCCGTGCCCGTGCTGAAGGAGGAGGACGCCGCCAAACGTGCGTTCCGCCTGGCCTTGAGCGAGGCCGTGGCCGCCACCACGAAGAAGGCCATGTGGTGCCTGGGCATCGAGGTGCCGGAACGGATGTAGTGCCAAGTGCCTGTCACCCTGAGCGAAGCCGAAGGGTGACCTTCCCGATACCTTCGTCCCATGTCCGTCCGTGTTGCCTCGAACACCGTGGAAGCCGTGCTGGAGCAATACCAGCGCGACCTGGGGACGCTTTATGAGCGGGGCGAAGTGCGCGCCATCGCTGCTTCGGTCTTCTTCGATCGCCTGGGCTGGGATGCCGGTGAGGTGATGGTGAACAGGGCCTCGGCGCTCAGCGAATCGGAACTGCTCAAAGTGATCCTGCCGCTGAAGCGTCTCCGTAAAGGAGAACCGCTCCAATACGTGTTGGGCAGCACTGATTTCCATGGCTTGCGCATCGGCGTGGACCGCCATGTCCTCATTCCCCGTCCGGAAACGGAGGAGCTGGTGGACCTGGCCATCCGTGCGCAGGAAGCGCCGCCCCGGCGCATCCTCGACATCGGTACGGGCAGCGGCTGCATCGCGCTGGCGCTGAAGAAGGCCTTCCCTGCGGCGGAAGTGACCGGCATGGACGTAAGCGCAGAAGCCCTGCGCTGCGCCAGTGGGAACGGCAAGGACCTGGGCCTGGACGTCCACTGGCTGCAAGCGGACATCCTTTCGCCGGAAGTGGCTTTGCCCGCAGCGGACCTGGTGATCAGCAATCCGCCCTACATCCCGCAGGCTGAAGAGGCTGCGATGCACGCCAACGTGCTGGAGCACGAGCCCCACCTGGCGCTGTTCGTGCCGGATGCCGATCCGTTGCTGTTCTACCGCGCCATTGCCCGGAAAGCCTTGGTGGCGCTGCCGCCTGGGGGGCAGCTCTGGTTCGAGGGGCATTTCCTGCACGCGCCCGCCGTGGCGGAACTGTTGCGCGGACTGGGCTACGGGAGCGTGAACGTGTTCCCCGACCTGAGCGGGCAGCCGCGGATCATCCGGGGGAAATGGGAAGGATAGCGGTCGGTCGTGCTTCGGGCGCCTGTGCCAAAGTGCTTCGGTGCCGCTGCGCAGGCCGTGGATCGCCTGTCCTGCACCACCTGTCACGCTGAGCCTGCCGAGGCGTGATACCATCTTGGATCACGGATCGGTCCAAAGATGCGCAGCCATTTTTTCGCAGGGCGATACGAGGGAGCCGTTGCGTAGCGGAGCTACGGAGCGGGATACCTCGGAGAAGCCATGCGGAAAAAGGGCAAGCAGATCGGACCGATCCGTGGTTCATGATGGTATGACCTCTCCCGCTTCGATCTACGCGCTTCCATCGCGAACTTTAGCCCCGCACCGTGAACGCATGACGAAGCAGGAAGCCGCCGCCCGCATCGACGCCCTCAGCCGGGAGCTGGAGGAGCACAACCACCGCTATTACGTGCTGGCGGAGCCCACCATCAGCGACCAGGATTTCGACAGGTTCTTGAAGGAGCTGGAAAAACTGGAGGCCGAATGGCCGGACCTGGCATCGCCCAACAGCCCCACGAAGCGCGTGGGCGGCGACATCACCAAGAACTTCGCCACCATCGTCCACAAGTACCCGATGCTGTCGCTGGCCAACGGCTACAGCCGCGAGGAAGTGGCCGAGTTCGTGGCGCGCGTGGAGCGGGAGGTGGGGCGGACGATGTACGTGATGGAGCTGAAGTACGACGGCGTGGCCATCAGTCTCAGCTATGCCCAGGGCGAACTGGTGCGCGGTGTCACGCGAGGCGATGGTGAGAAGGGGGAGGACATCACGGCCAACGTGCGCACCGTACGGACCATCCCGCTGAAGCTGCGCGGTGATTTCCCCGCCGAGCTGGAGGCGCGCGGCGAGATCCTCTTCATGCGCAAGCAGTTCGAGAAGCTCAACGCGGCGCGCGATGCGGAAGGGGAGGAGCGCTACGCCAATCCCCGCAACACCGCCGCCGGCACGCTGAAGAACCAGGACCCGAAGCTGGTGGCCGAACGCAAGCTGGACAACTTCATCTACACGCTGCAAGGCCCGCAGCTGCCCACGAAAAGCCATTTCGAGAACATCCAGAAGGCCCATACCTGGGGCTTCAAGACACCTGATGTGAAGCGCCGCTTCATCGAGCGCACGGATTCGGTGGAGGGCATCATGGCCTTCATCGACCATTGGGACAAGGCCCGCCACCACCTGGAAATGGACATCGACGGCGTGGTGGTGAAGGTGGACGACCTGAACGTGCAGGCCGAACTGGGCATGACCGCGAAGAGCCCGCGCTGGGCCATCGCCTACAAGTTCCAGGCGGAGCAGGCCATCACGCGCCTCAATGGCGTGCAGTTCAATGTGGGCCGCACCGGGGCCGTAACGCCCGTGGCCCTGCTGGAACCCGTGCTGCTGGCCGGCACCACCGTGAAGCGCGCTTCGGTCCACAATGCCGACCAGGTGGCCAAGCTCGGCCTGCACATCGGGGACAGGGTAAGGGTGGAGAAGGGCGGCGAGATCATCCCCAAGATCGTGGGCGTAGACCTGGCCCGGCGGCCCGAAGGCGCGCAGCCGGTGATCTACCCCGGCACGTGCCCGGCCTGCGGCACAGCGCTGGTGCGCTACGAGGGGGAGGCGCAGCACTACTGCCCCAACGAGCATGGCTGTCCGCCGCAGATCACGCGGCGCATCGAGCATTTCGTGGGCCGCCGCGCCATGGACATCGAAGGGCTGGGCGGCGAAACGGTGCAGGAACTGTTCGAGGCGGGCCTCATCCGCAACGTGGCCGACCTGTACGACCTGACCAAGGAGCAGCTGCTGGGCCTGGGCAAGGGCTGGGGCGAAAAGAGCGCGCAACAGGTGATCGACGGCATCGCGGCCAGCAAGGCCGTTCCCTTCGACCGGGTGCTCTATGCGCTGGGCATCCGCCACGTGGGCGAGACGGTGGCCAAGAAGATCGCGCGGGCGGTGTTCAGCATGGACCGGCTGATGGCCCTGTCGCGCGAGGAACTGGCCGCCATCGACGAGGTGGGCGGCGTGATCGCCGACAGCATCATCGACTTCTTCGCCGTGGAAAGCGACCGGCGGGTGGTGGAGCGGCTGCGCGCGGCGGGCCTGCAATTCGAGATCGATGCGGCCGGGCAGGTAGCGGTGGGCGATAAGCTGAAAGGCCTGACCTTCGTAGTATCCGGCGTGTTCGAGCACTTCAGCCGCGATGGGATGAAGGAGGCCATCGAACGCAACGGAGGCAAGGTGAGCGGATCGATCAGTAAGAAAACGAGCTTTGTACTGGCCGGTGCCGACATGGGACCGGCCAAGAAGGCCAAGGCCGATGAACTGGGCGTCCGGATCATCGACGAGGCGGAATTCAAGCGGATGATCGAGGAATGAAGCTGTTCGACCGCATCAAGGAATGGCTCGGCAGGCGCGCCCTGCTGAAGGAGGCCATGCCGGACCGCCGGCCCGTGGCGCGCAACCTCTCCCAATGCCGCAAGGTGGGCATCGTGTACCTGGTCACCGATGAGCAGGCCCACATCCACGTGCGCAACTACGTGAAGAAGATCAAGGAGGAGCTGGGCATCCACCGCATCATGGCCCTGGGCTACCACGACGACAAGGTGCTGCCGTTCTACCTCCACTCCAAGCTCAATTTCGACGCCTTCACGCAGAAGGATGTGAACTGGTACCGCATCCCGCACGGCAACACGGTGCAGAACTTCATCGCCGAGGAGCACGACGTGCTGATCGACCTCACGCTCGAGGATTACCTGCCCATCCAATACATCGTGGCCAAGAGCCGCGCCCGCTTCAAGGTGGGCCGCCTCAGCGACAGCAACAAGCGCTTCCTGGACATGATGATCGATACGGCCGGCGCCCACAGCCTGCCGCAGTTCATCGCCAATATGGACCGCTACCTGCTGATGATCAACGCGAAGACCGAGCCTTCGTTGAATTAGGTGCGCTTACTTCCCCAGATGCCGCTCGATGATATCCGTCAAGCGGTTGCAGAGGGCCTCGAACTGCCTGACGTGCTCGGTATGTGCCGGGAACTGGTGCGATCCTCCGGCGCGTGATAGTTTCGCGCCGCTAACGCCTCCCGATCATGCACGATCAGTTCCGCGGCCTCGGGGTCGCTCTTGTTACGCCTTTCCGCACGCCCAATGGGCCCATCGACCACGCCGGTCTCCAGCGCGTGGTGGAGCACCAGATCACCGGCGGCATCGACTACCTGGTGGTGATGGGCACCACCGGGGAGAGCGTCACGCTTACGCCTGAGGAGAAGAAGCAGCTGCTCGCGCAAGTGATCGAGGTGAACCGCAACCGCGTGCCCGTCGTGCTCGGGATCGGCGGCAACAACACCGCCGAGGTGGTGCAGCAGCTCGGCGCCTACGACCTCACCGGCGTGGACGGTATCCTCAGCGTGAGCCCCTACTACAACAAGCCCACGCAGGAAGGCATCTACCAGCATTACAAGGCGCTCGCGCAAACGAGCATGCTGCCCATCCTGCTCTACAACGTGCCCGGCCGGACCGGCAGCAACATCACCGCGGAGACCACGCTGCGCCTGGCCCGCGACTTCAAGAACATCATCGGCATCAAGGAGGCCAGCGGCAACCTGGACCAGATCGGCCTCATCCTGAAGCACCGCCCGAAGGACTTCCTCGTGATCAGCGGCGATGATGCGCTCACGCTTCCCATCCTCGCGCTGGGTGGCGATGGCGTCATCAGCGTGGTGGGCAACGCCCTGCCGGAGGAGTTCAGCCGCCTGGTGAAAAGCGCGATGCAAGGCGATCTTGCCACGGCCCGCAAGGAGCATCTGCGCCTGCTCGAATTCATCACGTATCTCTTCACGGAAGGCAACCCGGGCGGCATCAAGGAGGCGCTGCGCGTGCTCGGTCTGTGCGAGGCGCACCTGCGCCTGCCGCTGGTGAACGTGAGCGAGGCCACCGCCAAGAAGAATCTACGGCGCGATGGCCGATGCGGAGGTGGTGAAGCTCTGATCGCTCCATGGCCGAACTCTTCCGTTCACCTGTGTATGTGATCACAGCGAGCGGGATCATGGGACTGGCTTATGCCCTGAAACTGTTTTTTCTCTGGGGGCGCATGTTCACCTGGGGGGCTTATTGGGGCCGACCATTGCGGACCACAGCCCTCATGCTCCTATCCGGTATCCTTGTCTGGTTCCCGTTCATTGAGCCTGAAATGAGCAGCAGGGCATGCCGGTATCAATGGATATTGACTATCGCAATTTGGATCGGGTTAGCGGCACTGCTACCCATCGTATGGTTGCATTTCTGATCAGCCCATGCTCCGGGAGTATGCAAGCTTAACGGCCGACAGGTCGCTATCTCCACGGATCTGAGGGCAAGCAGTGCCCGCCTTACCGCTTCTTCCGCGCTGGCAGGCGCATGGCGGTCTTGCGACCGCGGGGCTTGCCGTTGTCGTCCCCCTCACCGAGCACGTAGCCGAAAGGTACCAGTTCAGGCACGCGGTCGAAGATGACCTTGAGGATCGCCGTGAGCGGCAGCGAGAGGAACATGCCGGCCACGCCCCAGAGCGCGCCGCCGATCAGCACCACCACCACGGAGGCCAGGCCGTTCACTTCCACTTTGCCCGCCACCACGCGGGGCACGACCACGTTGTTGTCGATGAACTGCACCACCGTGTACACCACCACCACCAATAGCGCGGCCGTGGGCGTTTGCGTGGCGAAGGCCACCAGCATCGGCAAGGCGATGGCCACCAGTCCGCCCACGTAGGGGATCACGTTCAGCAAGGCCCCGATCACGCCCAGCAGGATGGCATAGTCCACGCCGATGAGCAGCAGGCCCACCGAGTTCAGCACCGCCACGATCGCCGCTTCCACCAGCAGGCCCACCAGGTAGCTCTGCACCACGCTGCGCACCTGCATCAGCACTTCGCTCACCGCGTGCCTGTGCCCATCGCCGAAAAGCATCAGGATGAAGCGGATCAGCAGGTCCTTGTACAGCAGGATCATGAAGATGTACACCGGCAGCAGGAACAGCAGCGCCACCAGGCTACTGATGGTGCTGAGCGTGCTGCCCAGCATGGCACCGCCCTGGTCCAGGCCCTGCTGCCGTGCGCGCTGCAACCATCCGCGCACGCGCTGTTCGTCCACGTGCAGGTGCGTGTTCAGCCAGCCCAGGGTGTCATGCCACAGCACGCCCAGCTTCTCCTTGAACTGCGGCAGCGAACTGCTGAAGAGCGAGATCTGCGAGGCGAGGAAGTACAGCAGCGCGATGATCAACGCAAAGCCCACGATCAGCGCGATGAGGATCGATAGCACCCGGCCCAGTCCCCGGCGCTCCAGCCACACCACCGCCGGGTTCATCAGCACCGCCAGGATGGTGGCGAAGATCAGCGGCACGATGATGTCCTGCCCGATCCAGAGTATGAAGAAGGAGGCCACCAGGCCTACGGTCACCAAGCTCAATTTTGCATAGAGCGGAAGACGCAGGGAGGGCTGTTCCATGGCTGTAAGGGATGATCGAAGTTCGGCAACATCCGGAGGAGGCCGATGCCCAAGGGCGCTATTTTTATCGGGTCACGTAACGCCCAGGGACGGCTGCATGCACAACCGCACCGGGAGAACTCGGCCCTTCCCGGGCGTGGGCACGCTGCGGACTTCCTGTTCCTTCGCGTCATGGCCCCCGCGTTGCTCCTGTCCATCGTCTTCGGCTATTTCCTGCTGCTGCTCGCCATTGCCTGGTACACCTCGCGTGGCGCCGGTGAGCATGCCTTCTACAGCGGTGAACGGAAGAGCCTGTGGTACGTGGTGGCCTTCGGCATGATCGGCACCTCGCTCAGCGGGGTCACGTTCATCAGTGTGCCCGGGCAGGTGGCGGCCAAGGGGTGGACGTATTTCCAGCTGGTGTTCGGCTTCGCCATCGGCTACTGGATCGTGGCCGGCGTGCTGCTGCCATTGTATTACCGGATGAAGCTCACGAGCATCTATGGTTACCTGCGGGAGCGTTTCGGCCCCACGAGCTACCGTACCGGGGCGTCGTTCTTCATCCTTTCCCGCCTGGCTGGTGCCACCATCCGCATCTACGTGGTGCTCAACGTCATCCAGTTGTTCGTGCTCGATGCCATGCACGTGCCGTTCGAGGTCACCGCCTTCACCGTGATGCTGATGATCGTGGGCTACACCTTGAAGGGCGGCGTGAAGACCATCGTGTGGACGGACACGCTGCAGACGCTCTTCATGCTCGGCGCGCTGGCGGGCACCATCGTCTTCATCACGCGGGAACCGGCGATGGCGGGTTGGGGCGCGCGGCTGCAAGGCAGCGGCATGACGCGGGTGCTCGACCTTGATTGGCGCAGCGACGGCTTCCTACTGAAGCAGGTGCTCGCGGGCATCTTCATCACCATCGCCATGACGGGCCTCGACCAGGAGATGATGCAGAAGAACCTGAGCGTGGCCACCGTGGAGGAATCCAAGCGCAACATGCGCACCTTCAGCGTGGTGCTGCTCGGGGCGAACCTGCTCTTCTTGCTGCTGGGCGGCCTGCTGTACCTCTACGCGCAGGACCATGGCATCACGCTGCCGCAGCGATCGGACGATGTGTTCCCCACGCTGGCGCTGCTGCACTTCCCGGCGTGGCTCGGGCTGCTGTTCATCATCGGCCTCATCAGCGCGCTCTTTCCCAGCGCCGATGGCGCGCTTACGGCGCTCACCGCCAGCACCTGCATCGACCTCATCGGCATCCGCGACCGGGGCTGGAGCGAGGCGCGCCAGAAGCGTGTACGGCAGCGCGTACACCTGGGCATGGCCGTGGTGTTCCTGCTGTTCATCCTGTTCTTCCATTGGCTGGCAAGCCCCACGGTGATCAAGACCCTGTTCGACATCGCAGGCTTCACCTACGGGCCACTGCTGGGCCTTTTCGCTTACGGCATCTTCTTCAAGGGGCGCCCGCAGGAAGCCTTGGTGCCTGTGGTGTGCGTTGCCGCGCCATTGCTCACGTTCGTGCTGCACACGTGGAGCAAGGAGCTCTTCTTCGGTTACCGGATGGGCTTCGAGGTGCTCATCGTGAACGCGGTCCTCACCATGGGCGGCCTGGCGCTTATCGGGCAGCGGAAGCCCGTTGCGGCGTAGCGCCCTCAGCGCACCACTTGGATGCGTTCCTGCAAGGCCCGGCCGTCCGGACGCATGTAGCGCAGCACGTAGGTGCCGCTCGCTGCGCCGGGCACTTCCAGTTGTAGTGTGGTGCCGGTGATGGACCGTTCCAGTACCGTGCGCCCCTGCATGTCCATGAGCGTGAGCCGTCCGCCCGGTGGCATCCCCTGCGGAAGCGTGACCTGGAAACGGCCATCGGAAGGTGCCGGCCAGACCTGCAGGCCGTCTGCGGCGGTGTGTTCCTCCACGCCGGAAGTGGACGTGCAGAACTGCGCGCGCATGAAGGCCAGCGTTTCCGCGAGCATCCCATAGGGATCATGCACGCTGTGCTCGTTACCTGCGTATTCGATGAAGCGGTAGCGCGGCGCCGTGAGGCCGAGGTGTTGGGCCCGTTGATCGATCATGCAACTGCCGAAGAGGTAGGGATAGTTGTCGCTCACGCCGAGCGGCATGCCCCACAGGCCCCGCTCGTGGCCGCAGCCCACCACGGGATCCCCGCTCTGGTGGTACATGAACAGCGCCGGGTCGCTGCTGGAGCGCAACAGCGTGGTATCGATGAGCCCTCCGAAGTAGGAGACCACGGCGAGCACGGAAGCGTCCATGCCGTTCTGGGCCAGTTCACCGTCCACCGGGCCGAGGTCCGGCCGCTGCCAGGTATCGGCGCCGCGCACCACCGGCGCGATGGCACCGGCCGCAGTGGGTTTGTCCGCTGCCGCGCGGAGATAGGCGGCCTGCAGTGCGTTGATGCCACCCGCGCTGAAGCCCATGAGGAGGACGTTCTGCAGGCTGGTGCTGTCCGTGAGGTGCCGCCCTTTCAGGAAACGGATGGCACCTTTGGTGTCCTGCATGCCGCGATAGGCCGTGCGTACCACTTCCGCCTCATCGTAGCTCCACGGCTCCGAAAGGCCGGGCGGCGCATGGAAGCCCAGCCGGTAGCTGATGGTGGCCGTGGCGTAACCGGCGGAGGCGAAGGCGACGCACAACGGGTCGAGGTCGGACCGATCGCCGCCCGTGAAACCGCCCCCATGCACCATCACCACCAGCGGCCGTTCGAGCTGCCCGTCGCCGATGGGTTTGTAGAGGTCCAGCCGCAGGGTGTCCGTGCCGCCGTCGAAGCGGGGCGCGGTACCGTAGATGATCCCGGTATCGAGCTGCGTGCGGAACCGGGGCGTGGAGAAAGAGAGGGAACAGTCCTGGGCGTGGAGCGCGCCGGCGCACAGCAGGGCCGCGATCGTGAGGGAACGCATGGGCCCAAGATAGGGGCCTAGCTCTGGTCCAGCGGCGAGAAGCTGCGCTCGAGCACGTCCAGCATCTCGCGATGGATGTGGCCGTTGCTGGCCACGATCTCCTCACCGAACAGGAACCGGTCGCCTTCCCGGAAGTCGCTGACGCGCCCGCCTGCTTCCAGCACCAGCAGGATGCCCGCGGCCACATCCCAGGCGTTGAGCCCGTATTCGTAGAACGCTTCGAAGCGCCCGGCGGCCACGTAGGCCAGGTCGGCCGCGGCGCTGCCGAGGCGGCGGATGCCGCGCGAGCGGTGCATGAGGTCGCGCAGCAGGTCCATGTAGGCGGCCTCGTAGGTGAAATCGTCGTAGGGGAAGCCGGTGGCCAGCAGGCTCTCCAACAGGTGCGCGCGCTCGCTCACGTGGATGCGCTTGCCGTTCAGCCAGGCGCCGCCGCCCTTCCAGGCGCTGAAGCATTCGTTGCGCGTCACTTCCAGCACCACGCCGATCAGCACTTCTTCGCCGCGCACCAACGCCACGCTGGTGCAGTAGCAGGGGATGCCGTGCACGAAGTTGGTGGTGCCGTCCAGCGGATCGATGATCCAGTTGAGGCCGTCCGCCTTTTCGCCCGTGCCTTCCTCGGCGATGAACCCCGCTTCGGGGAGCAGGGCGCGCAGGCCGTCCACGAAGCGTTGCTCCGCTTCCTTGTCTACGTAGGACACGAGGTTGTTCAGGCTCTTGCTTTCGACGTTCGCGTCGGTGAAGCGTTCGCTTTCCCGGCGGATAAGGTCCGCCACCGTGCCGCTGAGGGCGATCACCTCATCCGTGAGCTTCCGCAGGTCCATGGGTCTTCTTCTTGTTCTTGGTGAACCACCAGATGCCGAACAGCCCGCCGATCGTGAGCACCAGGCTGATCACTTCCGCCTGCGTCCAGCTGCCGATCAGCAGCTTGTTCACGCGGATCTTCTCGATCAGGAAGCGCTCCACGCCATCGAACACCAGGAACAGGCAGAACATGATGCCCGGCGTGGCGATCCGCTTGCGCAGCTTCCACAGCACGGCGAAGAGCAGCACGCAGGCGATGACCTCATAGAGCGGGGTGGGGAAGACGGGTTCCGGCAGGTGGTGGCCGTAGCCCTCGAAGCGGGTGCCGGTGAGCATCTCCACGCCGGCGTTGTTCACGTTGTTCGGGTAGTCGTAGCTCCAGAGCCAGCGCGGCATCCAGGAAGGGGCCGGGGCGTTGTTCACGATGCCCCAGTCGCCGTCGCCGCTCACCTGGCAGCCCAGGCGGCCGATGCCGTAGGCCAGGAGCACGCCCGGCGCGGCAGCGTCCACCGAGGGCCAGAACGCCAGGCCGTGCTTGCGGAAGTAACGCATCACCATGATGCCCGCCACGATGAGGCCGCCGTACATGGTGAGGCCGGACACGATGTCCGCCGCGCGGATGGCCCGCAGGTGGTCGATCGGATGCGCGAACCAGGCCGTGAACGCCGTCCAGCTGAAGTCGCCCGCCCCCTCGAACCAGCTGAACACCTTGGCGCCGATGAAGCCCCAGATGGCCGCCGTCATGGTGATGTTGCCGGCATGCTCCACGGCCGCCATTGTCACCACGCGCGTTTCGGGTTCGGCCTTGCGCTGCTTCTGCTTGTCGCGCCACAGCAGCCATATGAAAAGGGCGGCGACGGCGATGCCGCCCAGGAAGCTGCCTTTCCCGCTCAGCAGGAAGGCGGGCGGGTCCTGCGTGGTCTCCGCCAGGTTGAAGAGCAGGTAGAGCCCTTTCCACCCGATGAGGAAGCCGACGAGGCCTTGCAACACCAGCTCACCGGGGGCCGCCGGTCCGCCGATGACGATCGTGCGCCGCGTGGGCTTCAACAACCCTTGTGCGGTCTTGCGGCGCAGTTCGCTGGCGAGCATGAGGTACGCGGCCAGGAAGCCCAGCGCCACGAAGAACCCGAAGCTGTTCAGGAACTTCAGGCCCACGAGATCGATCCCCGTAAGGTCGAGCAGCGCGTGGTAGAGGGTGGGGTACATCGGGCGATGGGTGATCAGATGATCAGATAATTGGATGATCAGATGATGAGCGGTCGGCCAGCTCGAACGCCGGACACGTTCCGGTCACGTGCCCTTCGCTGTCGATGTGCCCGAGCTGCACCGGCACGATGGCATTGATCAGCGCGGCATCGAAGGGCATCGATACCCGCACGTAATTGTCCGTGTAGCCCTGCATGCGGCCTTCGTGCTCCTCCGCTTCGAACAGCACGGGCCGCGTGGTGCCGAGGTGCCGCTCCTGGAAGGCGCGGTGGATCCTGTTGCTGAGGATGCGCAGCTGCTGCGTGCGTTCGCGGCGCATTTCCATCGGCACGCTGTCGCTCATGCGCACGGCGGTGGTGTTGGCGCGTTCGCTGTAGGTGAACACGTGCAGGTAGTCCACGGGGATGCTGCGCAGGAAGGCATGCGTGCGCTGGAACTCGGCATCGGTCTCGCCGGGCGTGCCGGTGATCACGTCCGCGCCGATGCAGGCATGCGGCAGCACGCGCTTGATATGCGCCACGCGTTCCGCGTACAGTGCAGTGTCGTACCGGCGGCGCATCCGTTCCAGGATGGCGTCGCTGCCGCTTTGCAGGGGGATGTGGAAGTGCGGCGCGAAGCGGCCGCTCTGCGCCACGTGGTCGATGATCACGTCGGTGAGCAGGTTCGGTTCGATGCTGCTGATGCGGAAGCGCGCGATGCCTCGAACTTGTTCCAGCGCGCGCAGCAGGCCATGAAGGTCTTCGCCGTGGGCGCGGCCGAAGTCGCCCGTGTTCACGCCGGTGAGCACCACTTCCTGGATGCCCTGTGCGGCGATGGCCTCGGCCTGGGCCACCGTTCCCGCGATGGTGCCGCTGCGGCTGCGCCCCCGCGCCAGCGGGATGGTGCAGAAGGAACAGAAGTAGTCGCAGCCGTCCTGCACCTTCAGGAAGGTGCGCGTGCGGTCCGCGGCGCTCCAGCTGGGGATGAACCGTTTCACCTCCTTGATCGCGCCGGCCACCACTTCCCCTCCGGGGCCATCGGCATCGATCCGCTGTTCGATGTGCGCGGCGAGGTCGAACTTCTCGTTGGCGCCGAGCACCAGGTCCACGCCGGGGATGGCCGCGATCTCCTTCGGCTTCAGTTGCGCATAGCAGCCGATCACCGCCACGAACGCCTCGGGGTTGATGGCCTTGAAGCGCCGCACGTGGCGGCGGCATTCCTTGTCGGCGTTCTCCGTTACGCTGCAGGTGTTCAGCACGAACACGTCCGGGCGCTCCTCCACCGCCACCCGCGCATAGCCCGCCTCGGCCAGTGAGCGGGCCAGCGTGCTGGTCTCGGCGAAGTTGAGCTTGCAGCCGAGGGTGTGGTAGGCGGCGGTGCGGAACGTACCCATGGGACCCGTAGGTGCTACGGGGCTGCGAATGTACCCAAGGGGCAGGAGAGGGGAGATCCAACGGGTGCCGGGGCGATCGGCAGGTATGTTGACAGGGAGTGCATATTCCCTTCCGGCCCGGCGGCAACCTTTTCGGAAGTCGCCGTCTACATTCCTGTGAACAACCGCAGCCGCAACATGCAACGCACCTCCACCGTGGATCGTTCCCGTTTGATCCTTACCAGCGGCATCGTGAGCGCGGCCCTGGCGGTGGCTCTTTTCGTCCTGGCATACGCGTCCTAGCCGACGGCCGCTATTTTGCGGCATGCGTCCCCTCGTTCTCGCGTCCTTCCTGTTCCCTTTCCTGCTGCACGCGCAGGGCACGCCCAAGGCGTTGCTCTGGCGGATCCAAGGCCCCGGCCTTGCCCGGTCCTCGTACCTGGCCGGTACCATGCACAGCCGCGACTCCCGGGCCTTCACCCATGCCGGGCCCATGCTGGATGCGATCGATTCCTGCGATGTGGTGGCCGGTGAACTGGACCTCTCCGCGCTGGGCGCCGACGCCGAACGCCTCCGCACGAAGCTCTTCATGCCGCCCGGCACCGGCCTGGCCGACCTGCTGCCCAAGCGGAAGCTGAAGCGCGTGGATGCCGCCTTGAAGGAGGAGCTGGGCGCGATGAAAGGCATGTTCGCCCGCTTCCGGCCCATCTACCTTGCCATGATGCTGAGCGAGAAGGCGCAACGCGCCGATAGCGCCCTCGTGCTGGACCAATACCTGCAAGAGCGTGCGCAGCGATCGGGCCGGGAGGTGATGGGCATCGAGAGCGCCGAGGAGCAGCTGGCGGCGATCGATGCGCTGCCATTGCAGGAGCAGGCGGACATGCTCTACCGGACCGTGCGCGAAGAGTTCCACCGCAAGGGCACGGACCCGTTGCTGCTGGCCTACGAGGCGCAGGACCTCGATCGGCTGCTCGCGCTCACTAGGACCAACGATCGGGCGGGCCAATTGCTGGAGCACACACTGATCGACAGCCGCAACCGCGTGATGGCCCAACGCATGGCGGACCTGATGGCCGGCGGGCGCGCATGCCTCTTCGCCATCGGCGCGGCCCACCTGCCTGGTGGTACCGGCGTGATCGCCTTGTTGCGGGAAAAAGGCTACCGGGTGGAACCGGTGGTCGCACCTTAGCGCGAGTTCGGCTTATACCATCTTGCGTTACGGATCGGTCCAAAGATGCGCGGCCACCACGCGCGGTCAGCGCGGCCGCGTGATCGCCATCTCGCAGGTGATCGCGCGGTGGTCGCTCAGTTCGTCGGGCAACGTGCGGAAATCCCAGGTCTGCATGCCCGGGCCGTGCAAGATGTGGTCGATGCGGAAGCTGGGGAACTCGCCGATGTAGGTGTGCCCGATGCCCTGGCCGCTTTCCACGAAGGCGTCGGTCAGTCCTGCCTTGCGCAGTTCGTGGTAGCTGTAGCTCATCGGCGTGTCGTTCATGTCGCCGCAGTAGAGCACGGGATGGGGGCTCTTTTCCATGTGGGCGGAGATGAGCGCCACCTCATTGGCCCGGCGGATGAACGCGTTCTTCAACCGGCCCAGGATGCGCGGGGCCGCACTGCTGATGGAGTCGCGCCCGCCGCCGCCCTCGATCTCCTTCATGAAGCGGTAGTCAAGGTCGCCGAACCGCAGGCTGGCCAGGTGGGCGTTGTATACGCGGATCGTGTCCGGCCCGATCACGATGTCGCTCCAGATGCAAAGGTTGTTCAGGTCGTCCGGGAAGTGGATGCTGCCCTTGGCGATGATCGGGAAGGTGCTGAAGGTGGCGATGCCGAAGTGTTGGTCCCACCGGGTGTGCGCCGTGTAGGCCTCGGTGGAGGCGATGAACCCGAAGTGGTGCAGCAAGGTGTCGCGCACGTTCATCGGGTCGTCCGGCTTCGTGTTCAGGAACTCCTGCATGCAGAGCACGTTCGGGGTCTTCTGCTTCAGGAAGGTGAGGAGGCGGTCATGCGTCCGCTTGTTGTGCGTCCAGTTGTACAGGTCGAACAGGCGCACGTTGTAGCTCATCACCCGGAAAGGGGTCTGCGCGTTGTCGGGCTTGGTGCGGTCGCCGAAGAGCTGCACGTATTCGCCCACGTGGCCCCAGCCCAGGAGGATGGCCACCAGCGAGGGGATCATGCGTTTCCGCCGGAAGAGCAGCCACCACACCAGGCACAGCAGGTTCGCGCAGAGGATGTACGGATAGGCGATGCCGAAGAGCGCCAGCGGCCAGAAGGTGACCGGGCTTACGCGCACGCTCAGGTAGGCCAGCAGCAGGGCCGCCACCGCCAGCAGGTTCAGGTACCAGATGGGCAGGTGCCACCGCGATGGCCGCTTCCGCCCCTGCGGCAGCTCCGGGTCATTGCTCATGGCTGGCGTGGAAAAGGAAGTCGCGTTCGTCCTTGCTCAGGCTGTCGTAACCGGACCGGGAGATCTTGTCCAGGATCGCATCCACGCGCTCTTGCTTGTCGCGCTTGGCGGCGTTGTAATCGATGTCATGCACCACCCGCACAGTGCGGCGCGCGGGCCCTTTCGCCACCTTCAGGCGGGCGCGCTTGCGGCCGCGGATGAGGTCCCCGATGCGTTCCAGGCCTTCGATGAAGTTCCCGGACCAATCGCGGCCCTGCATCAACTGCTTTGCGGCGAGGAAGCCATAGAGTGCGCCGCCCAGGTGGGCCATGTGGCCGCCGGTGTTGTCGCCCGCGCGTACGCCCACCAGGTCCAGCAGCACCACCACCAAGGCCACGTACTTCAGGCGCACGGTGAACAGGAAGAACAGGTTCACCTCGATGTTCGGCTGGTATGTGGCGATGCCCACGAAGATGGCCATCACGGCCGCAGAAGCCCCCAGGATGGGGTAGGCGCTGGCCAGGCCCAGGTGCGCCGGCAGGAACCCGCCGAGCAGGTAGAACGCGAAGCCGGACAGGCCGCCGAGCAGGTAATTGCCCACCAGGCGCTTGTCGCCCAGCAACCCTTGGAAGAGCTGCCCGCTGAACCAGAACATGAGCATGTTCCAGAACAGGTGCATCACCGCCTGGTGGGTGAACATGTAGGTGACCACCGTCCACGGCCGGTGCAGCAGCCAGATGGGATCGCCGGAGGCCATCAAGTAGGGGAGCAGCCGGTCGTCCAGGTCGTTCCGGCCGAATAGCCAGCCGGCCAGGCCCACCAGGGTCACCAGCAGGAACACGCCGATGTTCACCAGCAGCAGGCGTTTCACCGCTCCGCCGTGGCGCCATTGGGCCCTCAGTTCATCGCGCATCGCCATCGTTCGCCCGCACTAGAAGATATGTCGCCGTTCCCAATGCCGTACCAGGAAGAAGCCGATGAGCATGCCGCCCAGGTGCGCGAAGTGCGCCGTGTTGTCCAATGGGTTGTTCTGCAATCCCGTGAAGAGCTCGATGGCGCCGTACATTAATACGAACCACTTTGCCTTCATGGGGATGGGGAAGAGCCCGATGAACGTCATCAGTTCCACGTTGGGATAGAGCATGCCGAAGGCCAGCAGCACCCCGAAGATCGCGCCGCTCGCGCCCACCATCGGTGAGTAGTACAGCAGCAGCACCTCGTTCATGGTCTCGTCCCGGAAGCCGCGCGTGTCGCCGTCGTTCACGATGCGCAGCAACTGCTGGCGTACGTCGGTCAACTGGTCCGGCGTGAGCGCGGCCAATGCATCGTGGGCGTTGTACCACTGCCAGCCCAGGTAGATCACCGCGGCGCCCAACCCGCAGAGGAGGTAGTAGGTGAGGAAGCGCTGGGAACCCCAGCGGTATTCCACCCGTGGTCCGAGCATGAACAGCGCCAGCATGTTCAGCAGCAAGTGCATGAGGCCGCCGTGCATGAACATGTGCGTGATCAATTGCCACGGCTTGAACAGCGGTGAACCAGGGAAGTGCAGCCCCAGCACCGCGTCCAGCCCGTCCGCAGAGGGGCCGAACGGGTGTGCCACCTTCAACAGGAACATGATCCCGTTGATGATCAGCAGGTTCTTCACCACTGTGGGGAGGCCCTGGGCCGGGCTCATGCCGTAGCGCATCAGCGTTCGAAGCGTTCGTCCAGTTCTTGCAAGCCGTAAGTGATCAGCACGGGCTTGCCGCCGGGGGTGAAGTAGGGCATCTCGCAGCCGAAGAGCCGGTCGATTAGGTCGTGCATCTCCGCGGTGGCCAGTTGCTTCGCCGGGCGCTTCGTCACGCTCCGCGCCATGCTGCGCGCCAGGGTGGCGTGCCGTTCGGAACGCAGCGCGCCCTTCTCGTGTTTCACCTGTTCCAGCATGGCCTCTATCAGGGCGGCCGGGTCATCGTCACCGCTTTCCGCGGGCATGCCGTTCACCACCAGGCTGCGGCCGCTCAGGGGCTCCAGTTGGAAGCCCATCGCCTCCAGGTCCGGCAGGATGGAGAGCACCAACGCGTGGTCGGTCGCGTTCAGTTCCACCGTCACCGGGAAGAGCTGGGCCTGGCTGCTGCCGCTGCCTTGTTCCAGCGCGCGCAAGGCGCGTTCATACACGATTCGCTCCTGCGCCCGCTGCTGGTCCACCACCACGAACCCGTTCTTCAGTTGCGCGAGGATGTAGCGGCCGTGCAGCTGGAACACGGGCCGGTCGCCCACGTGGTCGTCCGGCTCGTGCGAGGGCATGGTGCGGGCCTGCGCTGGCATCGTTCCCTCCGGTGCGGGCTGTACGTCGCGGGGGGCGTCGAACAGCTGCTGCCAGCCGGAGGGGTCGGGCCGTTGCTGCCCCAGGTCGTGCGGCCGCCAGGGAGCGGGCGTCACGGGCGCGACGGGTTGCACGCTGGGCATGCCGCTGAAGGCGGCCAGCATCGCCGGTTCGGGTTCGAAGTCGAGGCTTGGCGTCAGGTTGTGCCGCCCCAGCGCGCGCCGCACCGCGGCGTGGACGATCGCATACACCGTGCGGTCGTCCCGGAACTTGATCTCGGTCTTGGTGGGGTGGATGTTGATGTCGATCTGCGCCGGGTCCAGTTCCAGGAACAGGTACCAGCTCGGGTAGTTGTCCCGCGCGATTAGCTCATCGTACGCGCGCCGCACCGCGTGCTCCAGGTAGTTGCTGCGGATGAAGCGCTGGTTCACGAAGAAATATTGTTCGCCGCGCGACCGCTTGGCGAACTCGGGCTTGGCGATGAACCCGTCCACTTTCACGAAGTCCGTGGCCTCCTCCACCGGCACCAGGCGCTCATCGTACTTGCGGCCGAACACGTGTACGATGCGCTGGCGCACGTTGGCCACCGGCAGCTGGTGTACCTCCTGGTCGTTGCTGATGAGCTGGAAGGCGATGCCCGGATGCGCCAGCGCCACCCGTTGGAATTCGTCGATCACGTGCTTCAGCTCCACCTGGTCGCTCTTCAGGAATTGGCGCCGGGCCGGCACGTTGAAGAAGAGGCTGCGCACGCTGATGGTGGAACCCTTCGGACAGGCGATGGTCTCCTGCGCCTGCACGCGGCTGCCTTCGATCAGCACGCGCGTGCCCAGTTCATCCACTTCCTGGCGCGTGCGCAGTTCCACCTGGGCGATGGCCGCGATGCTCGCCAGGGCCTCCCCGCGGAAGCCTTTCGTCCGTACCGCCTGGAGGTCGTCCGCCACGCGGATCTTGCTGGTGGCGTGCCGCTCGAAGGCCAGCCGCGCGTCGTTGGGGCTCATGCCCCTGCCGTCGTCGGTCACCTGCACCAGGGTACGTCCAGCATCCTTCACCACCAGGATGATGCGCTGCGCACCTGCGTCCACCGCGTTCTCCAGCAGTTCCTTCACCACGCTCGCCGGGCGTTGCACCACCTCGCCGGCCGCGATCTGGTTGGCCACGTGGTCGGGTAGCAGGCGGATGATGTCGCTCATGCGGGGAACGGCCCCGGAAGGGGGCCTCGTCAGGATGCAAAGATGCAGGCCAACTCGCTCCGTGCGTTCATCCTGGATGCGCGATCCCCGCGTTCCCTTTCCACGGGTTGCTACTTCGTTGTTGGCAGCTTTCCGTTCTGTTCAGGTGCGCTCTAGGGCAGGCAGCTACTTTCGCCCGCCCTTTGATCCATCTGCAACGGCATCCTGATCTTGCTGAAGGAGGCGGTTGCGGGTCGTGATCCCAACGCCTCGCGCATGAACCCCATCGCCATCGCGGTGCACGGCGGAGCCGGCACCATTCTTCCCTCCGAGCTCACGCCGGTGCGTGAAAAAGCCTACCGCCAAGCCTTGGAGGACGCGCTGCGGCGCGGCCACGCGGCGCTGAAGGAAGGCGGCACTGCCCTGGACGCCGTGGAAACGGCCGTGCGGGTGCTGGAGGATACGCCGCTCTTCAACGCGGGGCGGGGCTCGGTGTTCAACGCCGACGGACAGCACGAGATGGATGCCGCCATCATGAGCGGCAGCGACCTGCGCGCCGGTGCCGTGGCGGGCGTGCAGAACGTGAAGAACCCCGTGCGCCTGGCCCGCCGCGTGATGGAGAAGAGCGATCACGTGCTCATCAGCGGCAATGGCGCCTTCGAGTTCGCCCACCGCGAGCGCATCGAACTGGAAGATGACAAGTACTTCTATGACCAATACCGCTTCGATCAATGGCAGCAGGTGAAGGGCTCCGAGAAGACGATGCTGGACCACAGCACCGGCGAGCGGAAGTTCGGCACCGTGGGCGCCGTGGCCCTCGACGCGCACGGCCACCTCGCCGCCGCCACCAGCACGGGCGGCATGACGAACAAGCGCTGGCAGCGCATCGGCGACAGCCCGATCATCGGGGCGGGCACCTATGCCAACGACCACACCTGTGCGGTGAGCTGTACCGGGCATGGGGAGAGCTTCCTGCGCGCCGTGGCCGCTTACGACGTCAGTGCGCTGGTGGGATACAAGGGCCTTCCGCTGGAAGAGGCCGTGCGCGTGGTGGTGCATGAGAAGCTGCCCCCGTTGGATGGGGAAGGCGGCCTTATCGCCATCGATCGCACCGGCCGTATCGTGCTGGACTTCAACTGCCCGGGCATGTACCGCGGCCGCATCGGCACGGACGGCGAGGTGTTCACTGCGATCTTCCGGTAGGTCCATGTGGCCATGTGCTCATCCGTCCATGTGCCCATTGAATGCATGGCCACATGAGCACATCGTCGCATGGTCACATGAATAATGGCCGCCGGTAACTTCGGTGTCATGTCCAACACATCCGTGGCCCACGCCGATGTGGTCCTGATCGGTTCCGGCATCATGAGCGCCACGCTCGGCGTGTTGCTGAAGGAGCTCGATCCCACGCTTCGCCTCCGCATCATCGAGCGCATGCCCGAAGTGGCCGCCGAGAGCTCGGATGCGTGGAACAATGCAGGCACCGGCCACGCCGCGTTGTGCGAGCTGAACTACACCCCGGAGCGCCCCGACGGCTCCATCGACATCAGCAAAGCGCTCAAGATCGACGAGCAGTTCGAGCTCAGCAAGCAATGGTGGGCCTGGCTGGTGGAACGCGGCAAGCTGCCCGCGCCACGGACCTTCATCGACCCGGTGCCGCACATGAGCTTCGTGCGCGGTGCGAAGGACGTGGACTACCTGCGGCGGCGCCATGCCGCGATGAACGCGCATCACCTGTTCGCGGGCATGGCCTTCAGCGATGATCCGGCCACCATCGGGCAATGGGCCCCGCTGTTGATGGAGGGCCGGGACGCCGGAGAGCCCATTGCGGCCACGCGCAGCACGCTCGGCACAGACCTCGATTTCGGTGCGCTCACGCGGGCGCTCTTCGCCTACCTCACGGCATTGCCCGATGTGCATCTGCAGCTCAGCGCGGAGGTGCGCGACCTCGCTCGCCGCGACAGCGGCCTCTGGGCCGTGGAGGTGAAAGATCTGGTCACGGACGAGCGACAAGTGGTGCTGGCGCGCACGGTGTTCATCGGTGCGGGCGGCGGCGCCATGCCCTTGCTGGAGCGCTCGGGCATACCGGAAGCGAAGGGCTATGCGGGATTCCCGGTGAGCGGCCAGTGGCTGCGCTGCCTCAACAAGGAGGTCATTGGGCGGCACCACGCCAAGGTGTATGGGAAGGCCGCCACCGGCACGCCGCCCATGTCCGTGCCGCACCTGGATACGCGCAGCATCGGTGAGGAACCCGCCCTGCTCTTCGGGCCGTTCGCGGGCTTCAGCACCAAGTTCCTCAAGCATGGCTCGTGGCTGGACCTGCCCGCCTCGCTCAACTGGAGCAACATCCTGCCGCTGATGCAGGCGGGTTGGGACAACATGGACCTCACCAAGTACCTGCTGGAACAGGTGCGCCTCACGCCCGATGAACGGCTTGCCGCCTTGCGCGGATTCATGCCCACCGCGCAGTTGGACGATTGGGAACTTGCCGTGGCCGGTCAGCGCGTGCAAGTGATCAAGCGCGATGCGAACGGGGAGGGCGTGCTCGAGTTCGGCACCGAGCTCGTGGCGTCGGCGGATGGTTCCTTGGTGGCGTTGCTGGGAGCCTCACCCGGCGCCAGCACGGCTGTCGCCATCATGCTGGACCTGCTGGCGCGCTGTTTCCCCGAGCGGCTCGCCACGCCTGCCTGGCAGGAGAAGCTGAGGTCGATGATCCCCTCGTACGGACGCTCGCTCGCCAACGATGCCGCGCTTGCCCGGCAAGTGCGGGCCCATAGCCACCGCGTGCTGCAATTGGCACCGGTGCCCGCCGCATGATCCGCGCCATCAAGCTCTACAACACGCCCGATGGCGGATCGGCCTTCGTGGAAGGCACCGTGCCTGAGCTGGAGCAGCTGCAGGTGGAGCACGTGATCTTCCAGGCCACCGCGCCGCAGGCCACCTATGCGCTGCACCCCGCGCCGCGCAGGCAATACGTCATCACGCTGAAAGGCCGGTTGGAGTTCATCGTCACCGATGGCAGCATCTTCATCCTGGGACCCGGCGATGTGCTGCTGGCCACCGATGTACACGGCAGCGGCCACAGTTGGCGCACCTTGGAGGGCGATGGGTGGGAACGCCTCTATGCGGTGCTGAGGCCCGGCGCGCCGGACGGGTTCACGCCCCTAGTGCCGTAAGGAAGGGATAGTCGCATTTGAACGGCATGCGGCCGGTGGTGAGATACACCATCAGATTGCCCAAGGCATAAGGCACGGAGTAGCAGTTGCGGCCGGGGTCGCCCTCGTGGCTCTTGGAGTGGTGGAAGCCCAGCGCATGCGCGCATTCGTGCAGGTAATGCCCCGCGCGTTCGCCCGGGGATAACGCCTCGAAGTCCTCGCGGAACGTGGTGATCACACCGTGCAGTTCCTCGCCCACCACGTGCCCGTGGCGTCCGGGCACCAACCGCAGATGCAGGTCCATGTAGGTGTCCGTGCCAGCGCTGCGCATGCCGTTCAGCAGCGTATCCAGCACTTCCCGGTTCGTTCGTGCCGGGCGGTGCTCACGGATATAACCTGCCGGAGCGGCCTCGAACACATCGAACTGGAAGGCATCGAAGGCGAGCACGGCGCGTTGGAACGGCCCGCCGTTGATCACGTTCTCCAGCAGCCCCAAGGCTTCCTGTGCGCGGACCAGATCGGCCCCTTCATAACCCTCGTGGCTCAGGATGTTCGCGTGCAGCATGCGTCCGGTGCCGCGAAAGTATCAGCACCGTGGCCGGTCGATCGGGTGATGGCCGCCGGTGCGCCCGGCGTCAGCGGCCCAACCCGATCGCCACGTACAGCTGCGCGCAGGCGTTCTTCGCATCGCCGAGCACGGCCTTCGCGCCGTTGCTATCGGCGATCTCCGTAAGGCCGTAGTTGTAGCGCGCACCGATCTGTGCGTTGCCGAAGTTCAGGGCTACCCCGCCCACGACGCCGAAGTCCGCTGAACGGAAGTGGTCGCGGTCCAGTTCATCCGACCCGCTGCCCAGGTCGCCGGAGGTCTTCACCTTCGCGGAGAGCAGGTAGCCGGCATAGCCGCCCGCTTGTAGCTCGAGCACCGGCCCGAGCCGGAAGCCCACCAGCACCGGCAGTTCCAAGTAGTTCAGGTTGAAGTCCACGTCCTGGTCCACCAGGCCGAAGAAGGCGTTGTAGGTGGTGTGCGTACCCTTCGTGGAGTACAGCAGCTCGACCTGCAGGCCGACGGGCCCTTCCGGATCGGTGCGGCCGAACACGCCGAGGTTGAAGCCAAGGCGGCTGTTCTCCTTGTTGGCATCGTTCACGTGCAGGTTGCTCACGTTCAGGCCGCCCTTGATGCCGAAGGCGGGGCCTTGTGCCTGAACGGAAATGCCCAGTACCAAAGCGATACCGAGCGCGACGGAGTGGGGAGTGATCGTTCTCATGCCCGCACCTTGGCGAAGGCTGTGCCCGGAAAGGCCCAGGAGGCGCTCGTTGCGCATGCACGTCCCGCTGGGCGTGGCCGATGGCGCGCTTCCTGCGCGCGGTGCGAACGCGGCCGGGTGGGGAAGCGGTGCCCCTGTTCGTGGCCCTATGCCTCGGGCGGCGCCTTGTCCTTCCGCCGCGTCCCTGCATACAGTTCATACCGCAGGAAGCGGCATTCCAACGAACCGTTGTACACCTTGATCCGTGGCTTGGGCGTAAGGTGGATCCGCTTGGCCGCTTCCATGTTGCTGGTGATCACCCACGCGGTCCAGCCCGCCCAGTGCTGCTTGAACGTATCCCCGATGGACTTGTAGAGCGTGCCGATGTCCTCGTTGTCCATGCGCTCGCCGTAGGGCGGGTTCAGGATGAGTGTGCCGTGCTCCGCGGGTGCGAGCAGTTCCTGGAAGGGCGTGTTCCGGATCTCCACGCGTTCCTTCAGCCCCGCGCTGGCGATGTTGCTGCGCGCCTTGCGCGCGACGTGCGGCGACAATTCCCCACCCAGGATCAGCGGCCCGTCCGGACGTACGTGGCGCATGGCCTCTTCCTTCACGCGGTGCCAGAGCGCCTGGTCGAAGTCGTGCCAGCGCTGGAAGCCGAACGTTTCACGGTACGAGCCCGGCGGGATGTTCGCCGCGATCAAGGCCGCCTCGATCAGCAGCGTGCCGCTGCCGCACATCGGGTCCACGAGGGGACTGCTGCCGTCCCAGCCCGTCAGTAGCACCAGCCCTGCGGCCAGCACTTCGTTGATCGGTGCCAGGTTGGTGTGGTCGCGGTAGCCGCGTTTGTGCAAGGAGCCGCCCGAACTGTCCAACGACACCAGGCACGCATCGCCATGCACGTGCAGGTGGATGCGCACGGTGGGCCGCTCCAGGTCCACGGATGGCCGGCGTCCGGTCCGGTCGCGGAAGCGGTCCACGATGGCGTCCTTCGCCTTCAGCGCCAGGTATTGGGAGTGGTTGAACCGGTCCGAATGCAGGGTGCATCCCACCGCCAGCGTGTCGTCCGCGCCGAGATGCTCCTCCCACCGCATCCGCCGGATGCCGTTGTAGAGGTCCTCCTCGTGCCGCACGTGGAAGCTTTCCAGCGGGATGAGGATGCGCAGCGCCGTGCGCAGGCAGAGGTTCGCGCGGTACAGGCAGGCCAGGTCGCCGGTGAACCGCACCGCGCGGTTGCGCACCTCGATGTGCTGCGCCCCGATGGCCTCCAGTTCGCGCGCCAGCACCTCTTCCAGACCGAACATGGTCTGCGCCGTCATGGGGAAGGAGGGACCGGGCATGCGTTACGGGAGCGGCTGCGAAGGTGCCACGTTCCGTTCATCCGTGGAACATGGGCCGGAACGTGTTTCCACACCGGATGTGTCCCGCCCGCCCCGCACGGTGGCCGTGTCGGCCCGCCGATCCGTTCGGCACGCGGTTGGTTGATGGCAGCCCAAAGTTCCTGTCATGGCCCGTCGCTCCACTTCCCATACCCGCCCCAGCACCCGTGGCACCGATCCGAAATGGCAGGCCTGCCAGCAGGTGCTCGCCATCCGTTCCCGCCGCTACCAGGCCGACGAGGTCGTTATCCGCCCGTGACCATGGAACGCTCCCTCCCGCGCCGCGCCCGTGCCGCCGATCCCTGGTGGGTGTGCCTGATGGTGGGCCTGTTGAGCCTGTATGTGCTCGTAGGCTGAGGTGCCCTGCTGATCGTGGAGCGCAGGCGCCGCTCATCCATGCCGCTGCGGCAGCGTCGTGCTTCCGTGCATCTTTGTGGGACCGAACCCAACATCAGGCCCGGACATGAAACGTTCCACCATCATCCTCCTCAGCATCCTCGCGGTGCTGGTGATCTACGCGATCTCCCTGTTCAACGGCGTGAAGAAGGCCGACGTGGCCGTGCAGCAGCAATGGGCCCAAGTAGAGGTGGCCTACCAAGCGCGCGCGGACAAGAGCAAGAACCTGGTGGAGATCGTGAAGGGCGCGGCCGGTTATGAAAGCCAGACCTTGAAGGATGTGATCGAGGCGCGCAGCAAGGCCATCCAGGTGAAGCTTACCGGCGACGACCTCACGCCCGAGAAGATCAAGCAGTTCGAGGAGGCGCAGGCCAACTTGGGCGGGGCCATCGGGCGCCTGCTCGTGGAGCAATACCCCACGCTCCAGGCCGTGCAGAGCTTCCGCGACTTCCAGGCCCAATACGAAGGCATGGAGAACCGCATCGCCACCGAACGCGGCCGCTTCAACCAGGCCGTGGCGGCCTACAACAGCCGCATCGTGACCTTCCCCGCCAACCTGTTCGCCGGCCTGTTCGGCTTCAAGGAAAAGGCGGGCTTCACGGCGCAGGCGGGCACGGAGAACGCGCCTGACATCAGCTTCAGCAAGTGAGCGAACGCCTGGCCGCCGAGGACTTCCTGACCGAGGCCGAACGCCTGCGGGTAAAGGAGGCCATCCGGGAGGCCGAGCAACGCACCAGCGGCGAGATCCGGGTACACCTGGACGAGGCCATCGAGGAAGGCGTGCTGGACCATGCGGCCTTCGTTTTCCAGGAACTGGGGATGCACCGCACCAAGGACCGCAACGGCGTGCTCATCTACGTGAGCGTGCCCAGCCAGCGCGTGGCGGTGATCGGGGATACGAACATCCACGCCCGGCTCGGCGACGGCTATTGGCACGACGTGCTCGGCATCCTGCTGAAGCACTTCCGCGAGGGCCGGGCCTGCGAAGGGCTGTGCAAGGGCATCGCGCACCTGGGTGAGCAGCTCCGCACCCACTTCCCCTTCCAGGCGGACGATACCAACGAACTGAGCGACGACATCAGTTACGGGAAGAAACGATGAACCTGCGGATACTCCCGCTGCTCTTCGGCCTGCTGCTGCCCTTCCTCACGAGGGCCGCGGACGGGGATTGCCTGCCGCCCAAGCCGAAGGACCAGGACCACCTGCTGTTCCAATACACCGACTTCCTGAGCAGTTCGGATGCCGAACGGCTGGATGCCAAGCTGGTGGATTTCGCCCGAGAGACCAGCAACCGGATCCTGGTGGTGGTGGTGGACGACCTCTGCGGCATGGAGCCCGCCATGTTCGCCACCGAGCTGGGGCAGGCCTGGGGAGTGGGCAAGAAGGGCGTGGACAATGGCGTGATCGTGCTGGTGAAGCCCACGGGTCCGCCCGGCCAGCGCAAGGTCTTCATCGCCACCGGCTACGGCCTGGAGGGCGCTATTCCGGATGCCACGTGCAAACAGATCGTGGAGGACGAGATTATCCCGCGGTTCAAGAACGGCGATTATGCCGGTGGCCTGGACAAGGGCACCGACGTGTTGATGGCGCTGGCGAAGGGCGAGATCGACGCCAAGAGCTATGGCGAGGAGCCGTTCCCCTGGGGCGGTCTGTTGGTCGCCGGGTTGTTCCTGCTCTTCTTCCTTTGGATCAGGGCCAACAGCGTGCGCACCTATGCCCGCACCAACAACATCGATTTCTGGACGGCCTTCTGGCTGATGAACCAGGCTTCGCGCCACCACGGCGGCAGCTGGGGCGGGTTCACGGGAGGTGGCGGTGGCGGCGGCTGGTCCGGTGGTGGAGGAGGGGGCGGCTTCGGCGGGTTCGGTGGTGGCAGCTTTGGTGGCGGCGGCGCCGGCGGTTCCTGGTAGCATGGGGTTCACCAAATGGATCCTGGGAGGCATCGGGTTCGCCTTGAGCGGAACGCCGATCGGTGCCTTGGTGGGCTTTGCCGTGGGCGCGTTGGTGGACAACGTGCAAGGCGGCGAGGCCGAGCCCGTTGCGCCGCATGGCCCACAGCCACGCGCGCAACAGACCACCGCCGGGGACCTGGCCCTGAGCCTGGTGGTGCTCACCGCTGCGGTGATGAAGGCCGATGGCCGGGCCACGAAGAGCGAGCTGGGCCATGTGCGCCAGTTCTTCAACCGCCAGTTCGGCCCTCAGCACGGCGCTGAGCTTCTGCGCCTGCTGCGCGATGTGCTCAAGCGGGACATCCCGCTCGCCGACGTATGCGCCCAGGTACGGGGCCACCTCAACCAGGCTGAGCGTCTGCAGGTGATGCACTACCTGGTGGGCCTGGCCCATGCGGATGGGGGCATGGACGCCGCCGAACGCAGTGTGCTGCACCGCATCGCCGGCCTGCTGGGCATCCCCGCCAACGACATGGCCTCGCTGGAGGCGATGTTCAAGCGCACCGCTCCGTCCACGGCCTACGCGATCCTGGAAGTGGATTCCAAGGCCACCGATGACGAACTGAAGAAGGCCTATCGCCGCGCCGTGATGAAGCACCACCCGGACAAGGTGGCCCACCTGGGCGAGGATGTACAGCGCGCGGCTTCCGAGAAGTTCAAGAAGGTGCAGGAGGCGTGGGAGCGGATAAGCCTCGAGCGCGGGATCAAGTAATGCGGATCGGACGATCAGAAAATTAGAGGATCAGATGATCAGAAAATGGGCTCCTTGTCGTCCTCCTTTGTCATGGTAAGCTTGCCGGACCGTGGCCCCCGTGCTCGAAAGCGCGATAGCGTCCCGCTTCGCTCGACGTAACGATCTGCGTTGCCAACGCGCTGTCATGGCGGCCGAAGGCCGCAGTGACAACATGGGATCGAAAGATCGATCTGATCCGCTCATTTTCTGACCATCTGATCTACCCCGCGCTCAAAGGCCCGGCCAACGGCAATTCAGAGGAGAACGATCAAGGGACTAGGCGGGACGGCCCAGCCGGCGCAACGGCAGCTCCTGCTGGCATTGGATCACCAGGGGCACCTGCTCCACCACCGTAATGTTGCTGTCCAGGCCCAGGGCCTCGCGGTCCGTGAGCGCCAGGCGCTTCACGAAATAGTAGCTGTCGAGGATCACATCGTCCACCAGGCTGAACTCGTTCTCCACCGACAGGAAGCGCTCGGTGAGCACGTAGCAGATGTCGGTATGGAAATCGCCTTTCTTGATGGACTCGTACTTGCTCTTGAACTCGAGCTCGTGATCGGCCTCCAGGTCGGTGAGCACGCGCGTGAAGAACATGTTGATGCGGGGCTGCACCCGGAAGCCAAGGTCGAAATCCACCCGGATCACCTTGTCGTTGATCAGCTCCGTCACGCGGTAGTTCATCGTGTAGGGCTCATCGGTCCAGTTCACATGCACGAACCAGTAGATGTCGGCCCGCTTCACCTTTTTGGCCAGGATGCTGTCGATGGTGCGCTGCTCGATGTTGCGGGGGCTGTCGGCCTTGGTGAGGTACACCAGGTGCGTGGCGTACTTGGGGATCTCGCGGTCGTCGCTGAGCTCGCTGAGGGCCTGCGCGTGGCTGGCGAGCGGCACGAAATCGAGGTAGCGGTTGGTGATCTTGCGGGCGCGGTGCCAGACGTACATGATGCCGAACAGCACCACCACCACCAGGCTGAACCAGGCCACCTGGGTGAACTTCACCGTGTTGGCCACGAAGTAGGCGCTTTCCACCGTGAAGAAGACGCCCAGCGTCGCCAGCACCGCCAGCAGGGGCCACTTGCGCACGTAGCGGAGCCAGCCGAACATGAGCGTGGTCGTCATCAGCATGGCCATCAGCACGAAGAAGCCGTAGGCCGATTCCATGGCGCTGCTCTGGCGGAAGAAGAACATCACCCCGATGCAGCCCGCCCAAAGGAGCCAGTTCACGCTGGGGATGTAGATCTGCCCCCGCACCTCGGTGGGGAACTTCACCTTCACCCGCGGCCAGAAGTTCATGGTGATGGCCTCGCTGATGAGGGTGAACGAGCCGCTGATCAGCGCCTGGCTGGCGATGACGGTGGCCAGGGTGGCGATGCATACCCCCGCCAGCAGGAACCACTCGGGCATGATGGCATAGAACGGCGTGCGGCCGTTGAGGTAGGGCTCGCCCTGGCTCAGCAGCCACGCGCCCTGGCCCATGTAGTTGGTCACGAGCGCCAGTTTCACCCCGCTCCAGCTCGCCTGGATGTTCTTCAGGCCGCAGTGGCCGAGGTCGTTGTAGAGCGCTTCCGCGCCGGTGGCGCACAGGAACACCCCGCCGAGGAACCAGAAACCGCCCTCGTAGTTCACCAGCAGGTCGTACGCGTACCACGGATTGAACGCGCGCAACACCAGCGGGTGCTGGGCCACCTGTACGGCGCCCAGGATGAAGAGCATGGAGAACCACACCAGCATGATGGGCCCGAACGCAGACCCTACGATGCGCGTGCCGAAGCGTTGGAAAATGAACACGCCCGAAAGCACGCACACCACGATGGCGATGGTGAGGTTGTTCCCCGGGACGATGTGGCCGGCGAACAGCGGCACGCCGCTCAGGCCTTCCACTGCGGAGGATACCGACATCGGCGGCGTGATCATGCCGTCGGCCAGCAGCGTGGCGGCACCGAGAATGGCCGGGATGAAGGTCCACAGGCCGTAACGCCGCACGAGCGCATAGAGGGAGAACACCCCGCCTTCACCCCGGTTGTCCGCGCGGAGCGTGAGCAGGATGTACTTGAAGGTGACCAGGATGGTGAGCGTCCAGAACACGCAGCTGATGCTGCCCAGCACGAGCTGCTCGGTGATGCGGTGCTCGCCGATGATGGCCTTGAACACATACAGCGGCGAGGTGCCGATGTCACCATAGATGATCCCCAGGGTGACCAGCAGGCCGGCCCACGACAGCGGATGCGCTTGGTGCTTGTTCATGCGTGCGGCCGAAAGGGGAGGGACCGGAAAGAAAGGACTTGAACGGCGAGCACAGGGAAAGGGGTTCGTCCGTTCGGGCGGGTCAGGACCGTGGGCTGGGCGGCAAATGTAGGCGGACGTACCGATCGCCCCGCAGCTCTAATGCCGTTGCGGGCAGCGTATTCGGCTGCAAAATGGCGTTCCTATGCCCGTGTCCGCGGCGGTGCGGTCAGCGCATGTCGTTCACCTCCACACCGGGGTACTTGCTCTTGTCGAAGGTGAACAGGGCGTCCACCATCTCCGCATTGGGCGTGAACCTCTTCAGGTCGTAGGTGACCACATTGCCGTCCTTGTAGAGCATCTGCACGGTCCGTGGCTCCACCTTGTTCTTGTCCACCGTAAGGACCACCGTGTGGTAGGGCTTTTTCGCGGGATCGAGCGGGAACAGCTTGATGGTCTGGAGCACCGTGCCGGCGGCATCGGCCTTCTCGCTCACGAACTGGCTCTTGAAGCCCTTTTCGTACACGTTGAAGAGGTTGGCGGGGTCCAGTGTTTCATCCATCTCCTTGGGATCGCTGATGCTCACCTCATTGGTCTGCTTGCTGTAGGTCCAGAGCGCGGTGCCGTCGTTGATCACCGTGTTGTCCTTGATGGTGAGGCGGAACTTGCGGCCCTTCACCTTGATGTTGCCGTCCTGCACTACGTTGAGCTTGCTGGCCGTGTTCACCAATCGGCTGCTGAAGTCCGCGTCGAAGCTGGTGTAGGTCTTGTTCTTCGCGATCAGTTTGTCCACGATGGCCTTGCTCTTGGGATCGTCCTGCGCAGTGGCGGCGAGGGTGAGCAGGAACGTGGCGAACAGCAGGAGGTGCTTCTTCATGGCGGGCAAAGGTAGCCTTGGGGCTTTGGCAAGAGGCGTGCCAGAAGGCAGGATGCAGCAGGCAGGTAGCAGGGGCAAGGGGCAGTTGGCAGGGGCAAGAGGCAGAAGCAAGTAGCTGTCAGCTGCATGCTGCCTCTTGCTCTTGCTCCTGCCCCTGCCAACTGGGCTATCCGTGCGTGGCCCGCTCGTGCGTGCGGGGCTTCAGCAGGGTGCCTGTGCAATTCGGTGCTCCGCAGCGGCAGGCCCAGATGCGCTTCAGTTCCTTGGTGTACGGTATGTCGAAGGCGATGCCATAGTCGTACGTGAGCTCTTCGCCTGCCTTCACGTCGCGCAGCGTTTCGATGATGACCTTGTCCTTGCGGTCGTCCGTGGGATGCGCGTGCAGGTAGGGGATGCAGTTGGGCGCGCAGCTGTGGTTGATCCACCGCGCGGTGTTGCCGCCCACGTTGCCGTCGATGATCCACCGGTCGTTCAGCGTGAACAGGAAGGTGTGCCCGGCGTAGATCTCGTCGTACCACGCGTCGGCCTGCTTGCGCGTGATCAGGCGGCCCTTGTATTGGATCAGTTCGGTGCCCGCGGGGATGTCCAACAGCGCGAACACGCCGTTGCCGTGGATGGGCGAGCGCCGCGCGGCGATCAGGCGTGGCATGGTCAGGCGGTCGCCTTGGCGCGCTTGCGCACGGGCTTGGCCTTGGCTTTCGCCGTTGCCTTCGTGCGGACGGGCTTCTCGCGGAGCATGGTGCCGGTGCAGTTCGGCGCCCCGCAGCGGCAGGCCCAGAGCTTCTTCTCGGCGGCGCTCATGCGACGGTCTACGGTGATCTCGTAGTCGTAGGTCAGTTCCTCGCCCGGCGCGATGTCGCGCAGCGCCTCGATCTCCACCTTGTCCTTCTTCAGGTCGCCGCTCTTGTGTGCGATCACCCAGGCCTTGCAGTTGGGCGCGCAGCCGTGGTTGATCCACATCGCGATGCTGCCGCCCACGTTGGCATCGATCACCCAGTCCTCGTTCAGGATGAAGAGGAAGGTGTGGCCGGTGTCGGCGCCGCCGTAGATGTCATCGGCCTCGTCGTGTGACAGGAGGCGGCCGGTGTATCCCACGATGGTCCCGCCCTTCTTGATGGGCGCCGTGGCGAACACGCCGTTGCCATGGATCTTCGACGTGCGCTGCTCGATCTTCTTGGACATGCGGAAAGGATGATCGCCCCCGCTCGGCGAAGGCGGCGCGAAATTACGTTTCAACTTGGGCGCACCGCCGCGAGCGCGTACACCATCGGCAACTTGCCCTCCAGGTCGTGGATGCGGTAGAGGCCGTCCTCGCCGCGCACGGTGTTGTTGAAGCAGTTGAACGGCGAGCTGTCCAGCTCCTCGAAGCGTTCGATCCGCAGGCCGGCGCCCAGCAGCGCGGTGAACAGTTCGCCCAGGTCGTGGTTCCACGCGTGCGATGGCAGCTGGATCGGCGCGGAGCGGTCCGCGTATGTGCCTTCCTCTTCCTCGATGATCGTTTCGCGGTTGAAGTAGGAGTAGTCCACGCGCTCGAAATCGTTGTCGAACATCCACACCACGGGATGGAACTCGAGCAGCACGAAGCGGCCGCCCGGCTTCAGGTATCGCGCGATGTTCCGGGCCCACCCGTCCAATTCCGGCAGCCAGCCGAGAACGCCGTAGCTGGTGAACACGATGTCGAACATGCCGGTGAGCTCGGGTCGGAGGTCCAGCACGTTCCCTTCGATGAAGGTGACGTCCTGTCCGCAACGTTCCGCCAGCTTGCGCGCTTCGGCGATGGACGCATCGGAAAGGTCGATCCCCGTGGCGTGCGCGCCCATGCGGGCGAGCGAGATGGTGTCCTGCCCGAAGTGGCATTGCAGGTGCAGCACGCGCTTGCCCTTCACGTCGCCGAGCAGTTCACGTTCCTTGGCGGTGAGGGAGCTGCGGCCCGCCACGAACCCTTCGGTGTCGTAGAAGGCGGAGGTCACGTGGTGTTTCGTGCGCTCGTTCCAGAACGCGCGGTTGACGTCGAAGGAGTTGTCGGTCATGAGGGGGGCAAAGGTGCGATAAGAAGGAACGAAGGTGTGGCAGGGCCGGTCGTTTCAGAAGTAGGCCTTGCACACGATCACCGAGGTGATCACGCACACCAGGTCCACCAGCAGCATCACGCCCAGCGCGTAGCGCGTGTTCTTCACCGCCACGCTGCCGAAGTAGAGCGCCACCACGTAGAAGGTCGTTTCCGCCGCGCCTTGGAACAGGCACACCAGCCGCCCCGTGAGGCTGTCCGCGCCGTAGGTCTGCATCGCGTCCAGCAGGAACCCCCGCGCTCCGCCGGAGCTGAACGGCCGCATCAACGCCACGGGCAAGGCATCGATCACCTCCCGGCTCATGCCCAGCTTATCCATCACCCAAGTGACGCCATCCATCACCACGCTCATCAGCCCGCTGTTGCGGAAGATGCTCAGCGCCGCCAGCATCGCGATCATGTAGGGCAGGATGCGCAGGCCCGTGGTGAAGCCGTCCTTCGCGCCGTGGATGAAGGAGTCGAACAGGTTCGTTCCCTTTTCTGTGAACAGCTTCTCCTTCCAGAACGCGTAGCCCACGATCAGTGCGATGATCAGCAGCAGCAACCCGTTGCTCAGGTTATCCGTGAAGTGCGACTTGCCCAGCCCCGTGAGCGTCATCAGGTAGGCCATCAGCCCGGCGATCAGCCCGCCGATGCCCGCCACGAAGAGCACCACCGGCAGCTTGAAGAGGTTGATGCGCTGGCGGATCGCGACGAGGATCGATCGCGGCCAGCGTGCCCACGAACGAGGTGATGATCAGCGGCACCATCACGTCCGCCGGGTTCGCGGCGCCTTTCGCGGCGCGGTAGCCGATGATGCTTGCGGGCAGCAGGGTGAGCCCCGCCGCGTGCAGGCACAGGAACATGATCTGGCTGTTGGTGGCGCGGTCCTTTTGCGGATTGTCCTCCTGCAGGCTCTCCATGGCCCGAAGGCCGAAAGGCGTGGCGGCGCTGTCCAGGCCGAGGAAGTTCGCCGCGAAGTTCAACGTCATGAAGCCATAGGCCGGATGGTCCTTGCGCAGTTCCGGGAAGATGCGGTGGAAGACGGGGGAGAGGAAGTTGGCGAGCTTGGCCATCGCACCGGCGTCCACCAGCAGGTTCAACAGGCCGCAGAAGAACGTGAGGTAGCCGATGAGCGGCAGCCAGATGTCGGTGATGGTGTTCTTGCAGGTGGGGAAGAGGCCGTCCGCCGGCACCGAGCCTTTGATCCCCCGCACGATGCCCCTGTCCGTAAGGGTGAATGCCGTGTCGCCGCGCATCACGGGCGGCGCATCGGCAAGCATCGGATGATCGGACGCGCGCAGGTCGCGCAGCAGCTGGGTGCCGCGCAGTTGGATCGTGTCCTTTTCCAGCACCACCAATGGCCGGCCCTGCTCGCCATTGGCCAGCACGCCCAATGAATACATCCGGCCGCTCGCGAGCATGTACAGCGCGAAACCGATGCTCAGCAGGAGCATACACGTCCAAAAGCGACTGAGGGCCATGGCACAAAGCAGCGGCGGGAAGGCCACCGTTCATCGCCCGGCGGACAGTGGTGGTGAACAACGGGATGTGAAGGACGGTGCGTTGCGGCCCGTGTAGCTCCTGAGCGCAGCGGCGCCGTTCATGGCCTTCGCTATCTTCGGCGCACGATCTCACCCCATCCGCATGAAGCGATACCTGCTCTACACGCTGCTCCTGGCCGGGGCGCTTTCCTCCTGCGTGTCCAAGAAGAAGTACACGGCCCTGCAGGCCTCGAACCAGACGCTGCTCGACAAGAACGGCCAGTTGCAGCATGACCTGGACGCCTGCAATGCGGACAAGACCTCCAAGGACTCAACGATCTCCAACCTGGAGACGAGCAATCAGCACCTGAAAGAGCAGGTGGCCGAGATGAGCGTGACGAACCAGGCGCTGCTGAACAACGTGGGCAACATGGCCACGCTTTCTGCGAAAGAGGCAGCCAACCTGGAGAAGTCGCTCGAAAGCATCAAGGAGAAGGACCTGCAGATCCGCACCATGCAGGATGCGCTCACCAAGAAGGATTCCATCACGCTGGCCCTGGTGGTGAGCCTGAAGAGTTCCCTGGGCAATCTCAACGACACGGATGTGACGGTGAACGTGGAGAAGAGCGTGGTGTTCATCGAGCTCAGCGACAAGATGCTCTTCAAGAGCGGCAGCACCGAGCTTTCGCCCCGCGCCAAGGATGTGCTGGGCAAGGTGGCCACCGTGCTCAACAGCAAGCCTGACCAGGAAGTACTCGTGGAGGGGCACACGGACAACGTGCCGATCAAGCGCGACTGCTTCAAGGACAATTGGGACCTGAGCGCCTCACGGGCGATCACCATCACAAGGGTCCTGCAGAACGATTACAAGGTGGATTCCTCCCGCATCACGGCGGCCGGCCGCAGCGAATACGTGCCGAAGGTGAGCAACGACACGCCGGATGGCCGCAGTATCAACCGCCGCATCCGCATCGTGATCCTGCCCAAGATGGACCAGTTCTACAACATGATCGAGGACGGCTTGAAGAAGGCATCCGAGGCCGATCAGAAGTAAGGCTGCCCGCACCGAATGAAAAGCCCGGGGAACTCCCCGGGCTTTTCATTGGCCCCCTTCAGGCCCCCCAAAGTGTCCCGGTGAGCTTGCCGAACCGTGAGCCTGTCCGGTCCGACAAGCTCACGGGACCTTGAGCTATTTCCTCACCATCGGCCGCGATCACCGCATGGCGGTCATCATCTTGCACGTACGCCACACGCCGTTCGCATTCGTTATCTGCACTTGGTACACGTAGTTGGCCGTGGGCAGGCCCAGTGCCTCCATATCCACCAGGATGGCGTGCCTGCCGGCGGGAAGGCCATCCTTGCGCACCATGCCCACCTTGCGCCCTTGCAGGTCGTGCAGGTCGATGAGCACATCACCCGCCTGCTTCAGCATAACGGGGATCGTGGTGCTGCCGCTGTAGGGGTTCGGCATGTTCTGGCCCACCTCGAACTGTTCCGCCGTGTTGCGCTCAAGGATGCCGGTAGGTATCCCCGAACCTTGCACCGTCACTTCCAGGAACGCTTCGTACTCCTGCGTCTGCTCGTTATAGGTGAGCGTGGACAACTGGTACTGGTAGCCGTCGCTGAAGATGCTGTCCTGTGAAGGCGTCAGCGGATCGGTGCCGCTCGGGTAGAGCGTGGGGTTGCTCGTGTATACCGCCTGCTTTTCCGTGATGGGGAACGTAAGCTGCGAGATGGCGGAGTAGCTGGAGCTTACGTACACCTGGAAGTGGATATGGCACACGCGGCCATTGTACCAGCCCGGGAAAATGGTGACGAACTCCACGCGGCCGTCGCTATCCGTGAACTGGTAGCCGCGCAGGAAGGTGAGGCCCGTGGTGTTCAGGCCGCCTTGCTGGTTGGTATAGCCGCTGTAGGCGCCACCCGCATCGCAATGCCAGATGTTCACCCGTACGTTGTTCATGGGCTCGCAGTTCTGCAGGCCAAGTATGCGCAGCCGCAGGCGGAGCGGGGCTCCGCTCCGGTCCTCGCGGATGTCCTGGCGGAAGTAGAGCGAATTGGCGGTAAGGTCCAGCGGGAAAGGGCCGGCCGTTTCGGTGGGAATGAGCACACAGCTCCCTTCCGCTCGTGGCGGTGTGGGAGCGAGTGCGGATAGCTTGCTCACCGGCAAGAGACCGGCCATGCCCAGCAGGCCACTGGTGCGGAGGAATCCACGCTTGTCCATGGGGAAAGGTTTGTACCGAAGATGGCATGTTCCCTGGTTCCCCATCGGAAGTATTCGACCGATGCGGTACGGCAGGCGGTGGGGCGCAGGCCGGTACCCCGGAACGTTATTTTCGGGCAGCACCAGGCTGTACCCGCATGACCAGACTTCTTTCCGGCGGCAACCCGCAGATCGCGAAAGGCCACGGCGATGCTCCCGTGCAGGCCTACATCGCCGCCATGCCTGGATGGAAGCGCCACGTGGGCGAACGGCTGGATGCCTTGGTCACCAAGGCCGTGCCCCAGGTGCAGAAGGCCGTAAAATGGAACACCCCGTTCTACAGTGCGGATGGCCGCACCTGGTTCCTCGGCTTCCACTGCCTGACCAGGTACGTGAAAGTGGCCTTTTCCATGGGTGCGCACATCCAGCCACCCCCACCGGGCACCAGCAAGCAGCAGCACGTGCGCTACCTCGACATCCACGAGGACGATGAGCTGGACGAAAAGCAGTTCACCAGTTGGGTGAAGCAGGCGGCAAAGCTGCCGGGCGAAAAACTGTAGGCTTGCGGAGAATAGCTCCATTATTATCCGCAACATTTGCGGATAATAGCCGTACCTTTCTCCGCAGAAAGCGATTCGGCCATGGCCCGCTACATCCACGAACTGCCCGACTGGCCCGCCTTCCATTGGGATGCGGAGGCGTTGGCACCCGCCCTGGCCCAGGCCCATGAGCGCCTTGGGCATCTGCTGGGCCGCATGGCCGCCGTGGGGTTCGATCTGCGCACCGAGGCCAACTTCACCACCATGACCACCGACGTGCTGCGAACCAGCGAGATCGAGGGCCAGGTGCTGGATCCCGAGCAGGTGCGGTCGTCGCTGGCCCGTCGGCTCGGACTGGATGTTTCGGGCGCCGCCCACGTGGACCGGCATGTGGATGGCGTGGTGGAGATGCTGCTGGATGCTACGCAGCGTTGCCAGGAAAAGCTCACCGCCGACCGCCTGTTCGGGTGGCACGCGGCGCTGTTCCCGACCGGTCGTAGTGGCATGCTGAAGGTTCTCGTGGGCCAGTGGCGCGACGACTCCACCGGCCCCATGCAGGTGGTCTCCGGGCCGATGGGCTGGGAGAAGGTCCACTACGAAGCCCCGGCAGCGCCCCGGCTGAAGAAGGAGATGGCGGCCTTCCTGAAATGGGTGAACGGCAAGACCCCGCTGGACCCGCTGCTCAAGGCCGGGCTTGGGCATTTTTGGTTCGTTACGCTGCACCCCTTCGAGGATGGCAACGGTCGCATGGCGCGGGCCATCGCCGACCTGCTGCTGGCCCGTGCCGACGGATCGCCCCAGCGTTTCTACAGCATGAGCGCGCAGATCCGCAACGAACGGAAGAAGTACTACGATGTGCTGGAACGTTCGCAGCGCGGCGACCTCGACGTGACCGCCTGGCTCAGTTGGTTCCTGGCCTGCCTGCAACGGGCACTGGTGGCCTCGGAGACCACGCTGGCCTCCGTGCTCGCCAAGCACCGCTTCTGGCAGACCCACGCCAAGACCGCAATGGACCCGCGCCAGTTGAAGGTGCTGAACAGGCTCTTCGAGGGGTTCGAGGGGCATCTCACCTCCAGCAAATACGCCAAGCTGGCGAAGACCTCGCAGGATACCGCCTCGCGCGACATCGCCGATCTGATGGCGAAAAAGGTGCTGAAGAAGGGAAAGGCCGGTGGACGGAGTACGCACTATGTGCTGATCGCGTGAAGACATCCGATCTTCGAACCCACGACCGTCCCCGCACCGATGCCTGCATCCCCCGCCAACCCCGTCGTCAACTGGTTCTTCGCCAAGGCCACCCCGTGGCAGGAGGCCTACGGCCTGCTCCGCGACATCGCGCTGGACAGCGGCCTCACCGAAGAACTGAAGTGGGGCCATCCGTGCTACACGCTGAACGGGAAGAACGTTTTCCTCATGCACGGTTTCAAGGATTATTGCGCCCTGCTCTTCCACAAGGGGGCCTTGCTGAAGGACCCGAAGGGCATCCTGGTGCAACAGACGGCGAACGTGCAGGCCGGGCGGCAGAGTCCGCTTCACCAGCGCCAAGGAGATCGAGAAGCTTACGCCGGTGCTGAAGAGCTACATCCGCGAGGCCATCGCGCTGGAGAAGGCAGGGAAGCAGGTGGAGCTGAAGAAGACCGCCGAGTTCGAGATGGTGCCGGAGTTCACGCAGGCGCTGAAGGAGATGCCCGGCTTGAAGAAGGCGTTCCAAGCCCTCACGCCCGGACGGCAGCGCGGCTATCTGCTGCACTTCGCATCGGCAAAGCAGGCAAAGACACGCGAGGCACGGATAGCGAAGCACGTGGACCGGATCATGGCGGGGAAGGGGCTGGATGACTGAACTGCGGGCATGATGATCCTATCCGTACACCCCAAGCTGCCGATGCGCGACAAGGCCATCACGCGGGCGTACTACGAACACGGCCTCGGTTTCCGGATGGCTGCGGAGTACGACGACTATTTGATCGTGCAGCACGATGCGATCGAACTGCACTTCTTCCTGTTCCGCGAACTGGACCCGAAGGCCAACGACGGACAGGTGTACTTCCGCACCGACGCCATCGACGAACTGTACCGGGCGTTCCAGGCACGTGGCGTAGCCATCCACCCCAACGGCGCGCTGGCGGACAAGCCGTGGGGGCAACGGGAATTCGCATTGCTGGATTCCGACCACAACCTGCTTACCTTCGGGCAGCGCTGCTGATGCCATGCACGCCATGTCCATGCGGGCCGTATCCAAGAGCTCCGCATTCTGCGGCACACCCGACCGCTTAGATCCCCGGTTCCATTTTTAGAAGTCAATAATCCGCTAAAATCCCCCCATCCCTGGCCCACCCGCTGGGGTGGGAGCGGGGGCACCCGGGTTCAGATAGGCATAGAGTGCCGCTTCGTTCGGCACCATCACCCGCCGTGCCTTCGAGCCCTCGAAAGGCCCGAGGATACCGGCGGCCTCCAGTTGGTCCACGATGCGGCCCGCGCGGTTGTATCCGAGCTTCAGCTTGCGCTGGATCAGCGACGTGGAACCCTGCTGCGTCTGCACCACGATGCGGGCGGCTTCCTCGAACATGGGGTCGCGGTCGCCATCGTCCACCTCCAGTTCGCCGCCGTCCTCCGTCGGCACCTCGGGTAGGAGCAGGGCCTCGGGGTAGCCGCGCTGGCCGCCGATGAACTCGGTGATGTTGTCCACTTCCGGGGTGTCCACGAAGGCGCACTGGATGCGGATGAGGTCGTTGCCGGTGCTCAGGAGCATGTCGCCGCGGCCGATGAGCTGCTCGGCACCCCCGGCGTCGAGGATGGTGCGGCTGTCGATCTTGCTGGTGACGCGGAAGGCGATGCGCGCGGGGAAGTTGGCCTTGATCGTGCCCGTGATGATGTTCACGCTCGGGCGCTGCGTGGCGATGATGAGGTGGATGCCGATGGCGCGCGCCAGCTGGGCCAGGCGGGCGATGGGCGTTTCCACTTCGCGGCCCGCGGTCATGATCAGGTCGGCGAACTCGTCCACCACCAGCACGATGTAGGGGAGGTAGCGGTGGCCCTTCTCGGGGTTGAGGCGGCGCTGGATGAACTTGGCGTTGTACTCCTTGATGTTGCGGACCTGCGCATCCTTCAGCAGTTCGTAGCGCTCGTCCATCTCGATGCACAGGCTGTTCAGCGTAGCCACCACCTTCTTCGTGTCGGTGATGATGGCGTCCTCGCTGCCGGGGAGCTTGGCCAGGAAGTGCCGCTCGATCTTGTTGAAGAGCGTGAGCTCCACCTTCTTCGGGTCCACGAGCACGAACTTGATCTGGCTCGGGTGCTTCTTATAGAGCAGCGAGACCAGGATCGCGTTGAGGCCCACCGATTTGCCCTGGCCGGTGGCACCCGCCATCAGCAGGTGCGGCATCTTGCTCAGGTCGGTGACGAACGTTTCGTTGCTGATGGTCTTGCCCAGCACCAGCGGCAGGTCCATGCTGGTGTTCTGGAACTTATCGCTGGCGATCACCGTGCGCATGCCCACCACCTGCGGCTTGCTGTTGGGCACTTCGATGCCGATGGTGCCCTTGCCGGGGATCGGCGCGATGATGCGGATGCCCAGCGCGGCCAGGCTGAGGGCGATGTCGTCCTCCAGGTTCTTGATCTTGCTGATGCGCACCCCCGCCTGCGGGATGATCTCGTACAGCGTCACCGTGGGGCCGATCGTCGCTTTGATCTTGTCGATGCCGATGTTGTAGTGGGAGAGGGTCTGGACGATGCGGTCCTTGTTCGCTTCCAGCTCTTCCTTGGTCACCGTCAGCTCGCCCGTGCCGTGGTCCACCAGCAGGTCCAGGCTGGGCAGCTCGTAGCTCGCGAGGTCCAGCTTCGGATCGTACTCGCCGAACTCCTGCAATTTCCGCTCGATCTCCGCTTCGGTCAGCAATTCCTCGTTGCTCTTCGCCACCTGCACGCTGAACCCGTTGCCGGCGGCATTGATCGCCTCTGCGGCCGCTTCGGCCGGAGCGGTATCGGCCACGAGGCCTTCGGTCTCCATCTCGATCACCGGCGCGGCGGGCGGTACAATGGCGGCCACCGGTGCAACGCTTTCCCAAGGCGCTGCTTCCTCCTCGGCTTCGGTAGCCTCTACGGCTTCCAGTTCCGGTGCTTCTTCCACGGCCGCTTCGGCCAGTTCCTCCTCCTCGGCTTTTTCCTCGCGGAAGCGGTTGCCCGTCGGTTCCGGCTCCACGTCCTCCTGGCCGTCGTGGGCCTCATCGGCCGCCGCTGCCTCCTTCCTGCGCTCCATCCATTCGCTGATGAACGCGAACGAGGGGTTGAACGTGGCCACCGCGAAGGCGCCTGCGGCGAAAAGGATCAAGGCGCCGGCGCCGAACGTGCCGAGCCAGGTGCTCAGGTGCGCGTTGATGGCGTAGCCGATGCCGCCGCCGAGGAACATCAGTTCGCTCTGCGCGAAGAAGAAGCCGAGCAGCGTGGGCAGCCAGAACAGCGCCATCACGCTCCAACGGAAGGTCTTGTTGCGCGGCATCAGCCAGGTGTTCAGCAGGATGCGGATGCCTCCGAGGAAGCTCCATCCCACGAACACGAAGGCCGCCACGCCGAACCATTGGTAGATGAAGCGATGGCTGATGAGCGCGCCGATCTTGCCCAGCCAGTTCTCCACGCGCACGGCGGGGGAGAAGATCTCGCTCCACGGGCGGTTCATCAGGTCCTGGTCGATGCGCCAGGTGAACAGGTAGCTGGTGAAGGCCACCAGCAGGTAGGCGGACAGCAGCACCAGGAACAGGCCGGTGACCTTGTGCGTGCGTTCATCGCCGAGGAAGGCCTTGAAGCGCGCGAAGCGGCCTTCGCCGGAAGCGCCTTCGGCCTTCTTGCGGGACTTGCGTTCCTTCTTCGGTGCTTCCTCGGGCGCTTGTTCGCGCACCTTGTTCTTGCGTTCGCTGGCCAACGTCGACGGGGTGATAAGGGGCGACGCCTCCGCTCCGATCCACAGGAGTTCCCGCGCACGCGCAGGCGTTCGGATCAAAGCTACCCGGCCCCCGTAGCAGCAACGGCCCGGGGTGTCGGGCTATTATCAACAGGGAGCTGTGGTTGGAAGGGACGGATGGTCATGCTTCGGCAGGCTCAGCATGACACCTTGGACATGGATGTTGTGACGCTTCCGACAGGCTCAGCATGACAACTGGTGTCGCCCTGAGCCTGCCGAAGGGCCTCTGCGCTGGCTCAGTTCGTGAAGGTGCTCAGCACCTCGGCCAATTCCTGGTGCAGCACTTCGGGCGTCACGTGCTCGTGGTCCGGCCGTACGGCGAAGCGTGATGCATCCACCGGGCCGGGCTTCACGGCCGTGGCCGTCAGGCGCATGCGCATGCCGTATTGGATCATCTCATACTGCATCAATACGCCGGGGATCTTCGCTGTAGGGGCCGTACCAGTTGGGGCTTTCCATCGTGATGCCGGTGGTGTACCAGATCTCCGCCTCGGGATGGCCGGCGCCGCTGTAGGTGGCCACGGCCTTCTTGCAAGGATAGCCGGCGATCGTGCAGGTGTCGTTCGTGTAGCGGATGGACAGGGTCTCGCTCTCGCGGTTGAACTGCCGCAGGTCACCGGGATGCAGTTCGGCCACCAGCTTCTTGCCCATCACGCTCATGTGATAGTCCATGATGTGCTCGGGGGTGTTCACCACCATGCTGGTGCGGAACACCCCCATGCCGGCGCTCAGGTCCACCGCCTGTTTGCCTTCCGTGAAACTGAGCGTCGTTTTCTCCGGCAACATCCCGGCCATCAGGCCATTGGGGTCGTAGTCGGGGAAGTCCAGCGCGTATTCGATGGTGCCTTCGTTCACCGACGAGCGCAGCATGTCGCGCGAGCAGCCTGTCTGTACCAGCAGGAGCAGGATCGCCAGAAGGCAGAGGACGGGACGTGCGGATGGGCGCATACGGAGGAGCGGTGGTGGGCGCTCTTACGCCATTCGTCCCGGCTACGTTTCAAGTGCATCCGCTCGCTTGGGCCGAGCAGAGGTTCAACTTGCTGAAAATTAGCAGGTCATCGGGTGAACGTGCGGGTCAGCGTGGTGCGGTTGCCCCGGTCGTCGCGGGCCTCCACCACCAAGGTGTACTTGCCGGGCGCGCTGAAATGCGCATCGAACGTGTGTTTCAGGATGTGGCTCTTCGGCTCGTATTCCAGCAGGATCCATTCGCCATCCAGCTTCGCGCTCCATTGGTCCAGTCCGCTCAGGTTGTCGCCCACGCGCAGGCTGAAGCTCGCCTGACCTTTCATGTCCGCCTTGATGTTCAGGGGCGTAAGGGTGGGGGCCACCGTATCCAGCATCACCGTGTAATGCCCGAACGCCTTCACCTTGGTCGTGACCCATCCATTGGCATACGTGCCCCCGATGGCGGTGGGGCGCCCGTGGCCGTCCAGTTTCACGATCAAAAGCTTGGAGGTGAGGTTGGCCGCAGGCGGCTTCGGCACCTGGATGGACAGCTCGCTCGCCAGGTGGAGCGGGGTGAGCGGGTCGTGGATCTTATGTACCGGCGCCCAGGTGGTGCTGGTGGCGGCCCCCACGGCGTACCGCAGGCGTTCGTTCATGTACAACGCATTGGGCAGCAGGGTGAAACGCAGTCCTTCGCGCGCCAAGGTGTTCTCCCGGTCGTAGCGGAACAGTTCACCGGCGGCCTCGGGGACCTTCCACTTGGCCGACTCCTCCGCGGTGGCCCCACGCAGCACGAAAGTGAGCGTGCTCCGATTGCCATTGGCGTCCGTAGCCACCACCTGTACCGCATGGTCCTTGCCGGGGGAGAGGGCGATGCGGCCCTGGGCGGGCTCTTTCCCGTAGATCGCCAGCTTGTTGTTGGGCAGCTTGTAGCAGCGGTTGTAGTGCAGGTCGCTACCCTTGAACAGGCGGTAGTCCATGTAGGCGTCGGCATACCGCTGCACGCCGAAGTCCACCTCATCCAGGGTGGCGCTCCACACGGCCGCGCCGTCCACGCTCACCGCCAGCTTGCGGATACCGCAGGTGTTCCAGTTGCCGTTGTAGCGGTCGATCACGTTCACCGACAGGCCCACTGTGCCGAAGCCCGCCGGCAGCGACCCCGCTTTCAGGACGTAGGTGGAGTCGTTCGTGGCCGTCACGGCGAACCCCTTGGCCTTTTCCGGGTACGGGCTGTTGCGCGAGAGGCTGTCCAGCGGATCGATCCGGAGGCCGCTGAAGATCGGGGGCATCGTGTCGGCGACCTTGATGCCGTAGGCTTCCGGGTCCAAAGCATGCTGGTCGCTGGTGCGGCGTACCTCGAAATGCAGGTGCGGAGCGCTGGAGCCGCCGGTGTTGCCGCTCTTGGCGATCACTTGTCCTTGGGATACAGGCACTTCTCCGCGCTCGAAGGTCACGTCCACGTCATAGCTGCGGGCCTTGTACTGGGCGTCCAGGCAGGCTTTGCCCACGGCGCCTTCCAGGCTGCTCAGGTGCCCGTAAACGGTGGTGTAGCCGTTCGGGTGATCGATGTACACCGCTTTGCCATACCCCCAGGGGCTGATCTTGATCCGGCTGACCCAACCGCTGCCCGCCGCTTTCACCGGGATGCCTTCCCGGCCTTCGGTCTTCATGTCCAACCCCGAGTGGAAGTGGTCGCTCCGCAGTTCCATGAAGTTGCCCGCCAGGTTGATCGGCAGGTCCATCGGTGGAGCGAAGCGGGGGAGGGCAGTGCCTTGTTGGGCGATCGAAGAAAGGCTCAACAAGCTACTGAAAATGAAAAGAATGTTCTTCTTCACTTCGTTCGATGCATTGAATCGGTGGGCGTTCCGCGAACGAGACAGCGTGGAGCGCAGGGCGCAAGCTATCCGGGTGGTCGGCGCGCCGGGCCTTCTGGAAGGGTGGGACATCAACACCGGCACGTTCAAACAAACACCGTGCTCGGTCGCACCCTCCGGTTATCTTTGGCCTCGGACCGTGTAGGTCTTCCTTTCCAACCATGAGCGACCTGGCCGAACGTATCCGCAATGCACGCACCCACCTGGGGTGCTTGCTGCGTGATAAGGGCCGGCTGACCGCATCGGTCTCCGAACTGGAGAACGAGCTGCGTGACCGCCAGCGCGCCACCGAGGTGCTGCAGGCGCGGGTCGCTGAACTGGAACGGGAGAACGAGGTCCTCCGAACGGTACGCCCGGCCACCACGGCCGCGGACCGTGCAGGAACGAAGGAACGGATCGATGAACTGGTGAGCGAGATCGATCGCTGCCTGGCCTTGTTGCACACATAAGCCGCAGCCCTCACTTCACCATGGACGAACTATCGATCAGGATCGAGCTGGCCGGCCGGGCCTACCCCCTTACCATCCATCCGGATGAAGAGGCGAACATCCGCCAGGCCGCCCAAGAGATCAACGAGAGCATCGCCCGCTTGAAGGCCCATTACCCGATGACCGACAAGCAGGACCTGTTGGCCATGGCCGCCCTGGAGGTGACCACCCGCGCCTTGAACGCATCCAGGTCGAAGACAGCGGCAGCCGACGAGGCCATGCTGGCGGAGCTGGAGCGCCTGCTCTCCGATCTCAACGGCTGATCCACGTCCTTTCGTCCCGGAGGCCCGCATGGTCCACTAAAACAGAGTGGAGCAATGGACCAGGACATCGTAGTAGCACTGATCGGGGCCGTGGTCGGCCTCATCGTAGGAGGCGGCGCCGTATATGTGCTGCTGAACAACGTGATGAAGAAACGGCGCGAGGCCATCCTGCGGGAGGCCGAGACCGAAGGCGAAGCCATCAAGAAGGAGAAGATGGTGCAGGCCAAGGAGAAGTTCCTGCAACTGAAGGAGGAGCACGAGAAGGAGGCCCGCGAACGCGACAAGCGCCTGCAGCAGGCCCAGGAGAAGAGCAAGCAGCGTGAGCAGCAGCTCAGCCGCCAGCAGCAGGACCTGGGCAACAAGGAGAAGCAGCTGGACAACCTCAAGCGCGACCTGGAGCAGAAGCTCCAAGGCATCGAGCGCCGCAAAGAGGAGGTGGAGAAGAACCACGAGAAGCAGGTGCTGTTGCTGGAGAAGATCAGTGGCCTGAACGCCGGAGAGGCCAAGAAGCAGCTGATGGACAGCCTGCGCGACGAGGCCCGCACCGCCGCCATGGCCCACATCAAGGAAGTGACCGAGGAGGCCAAGGTCACCGCCAACAAGGAGGCCAAGCGCATCGTGATCCAGACCATCCAGCGGGTGGCCACGGAACATGCCGTGGAGAACTCGGTGAGCACCTTCCAGATCGACAACGACGACGTGAAGGGCCGCATCATCGGCCGCGAAGGGCGCAACATCCGCACGCTGGAGGAGGCCACCGGCGTGGAGATCGTGGTGGACGACACCCCCGGCGCCATCATCCTCAGCTGCTTCGACCCCGTGCGCCGCGAAATGGCGCGCCTGGCCCTGCACCAACTGGTAAAGGACGGTCGCATCCACCCGGGCCGCATCGAGGAGATCGTGGCCAAGACCAAGAAGCACCTCGAGGAGGAGATCATGGAGATCGGCAAACGCACGTGCATCGACCTGGGCATCCACGGCCTGCACAACGAGCTGATCCGCATGGTGGGCCGCATGCGCTATCGCAGCAGCTATGGCCAGAACCTGCTCCAGCACAGCCGCGAAGTGGCCAACCTCAGCGCCACCATGGCGGCCGAACTGGGCCTGAACGTGAAGACCGCCAAACGCGCCGGCCTGCTGCACGACATCGGCAAGGTGCCCGATGAGGAGCCCGAACTGCCGCACGCCCTGCTGGGCATGAAGCTGGCCGAGAAATACGGCGAGAAGCCCGACGTGTGCAACGCCATCGGCGCCCACCACGACGAGATCGAGATGACCACGCTGCTCAGCCCCATCGTGCAGGCCTGCGACGCCATCAGCGGCGCCCGTCCCGGCGCCCGCCGCGAGGCTGTGGAGCAGTACATCCAGCGCCTGAAGGACCTCGAGAACCTGGCCATGAGCTACCAGGGCGTCACCAAGGCCTTCGCCATCCAGGCCGGCCGCGAACTGCGCGTGATGGTGGAGAGCGAACGCGTGAGCGACCAGCAGAGCGACGCCATGAGCATGAGCATCGCCGAGCGGATCCAGAACGAAATGACCTATCCCGGGCAGGTGAAGATCACCGTCGATCCGCGAGCGCCGTTCCACGGCGGTCGCGAAATGAGGCGCGGCACCACAGCACACCTTTATAGAGGCGGGACGCATCGTCCCGCTTCTATTTTCACCACCGCATCATGGAGACCATCCTCGTCACCGGCGGTGCGGGCTTCATCGGCTCGCACGTGTGCGAAGCGTTGTTGTCCGCCGGCCTTGGCGTGCGCTGTTTCGACAGCCTGATCACCGGGAAGCCCGGCAACGTGGCGCACCTGGAAGGGAAGCCCGGCTTTGCCTTCGTGCAAGGCGACATCGGCGACCTGGACGCCTTGGCGAAGGCGCTTGAAGGCGTGCAGCGCGTGGTGCACCTGGCGGCGCTGGGCTCCGTGCCGCGCTCCATCGCGGACCCGCTCGCGACCGAAGCCGCCAACCTCACCGGCACCCTGGCCCTGTTCGAAAGCTGCCGCCGCGCAGGCGTTCGCCGCGTGGTGTACGCGAGCAGTTCGAGCGTCTACGGCGACAGCCCTGCACTGCCCAAGAAGGAAGGGCAGGAGGGGAACCCGCTTTCGCCCTATGCCGTGACGAAGGTGATGGACGAGGCCTATGCACGGCTCTACTTCGAGCAGCACGGCCTGGAGGTGATCGGCCTGCGGTTCTTCAACGTCTTCGGCGAGCGCCAGGACCCCGAGGGGCCGTATGCCGCTGCCATCCCGAAGTTCATCCGGTCGTTCCTGCAACACCAGCCACCCGTGCTCAACGGCGATGGCCGCCAGACGCGTGACTTCACCTACGTGGGCAATGCCGTGCAGGCCGTGCGCTGCAGCCTGGATGCCACGGATCCCGCGGCCCTGGGAAAGGTGTTCAACATCGCCTACGGCAGCACCTGCGACCTGCTCTCGCTGGTGGAGCAGTTGAAGGAACGCTTGGTGGGGATCGACCCGGCCATCGCCGGGGTGGGCGTGGAGCACGCGCCCGAACGCGCCGGTGATGTGCGGGCCTCGCTTGCGGACATCAGCAAGGCGCGGCGTCTGCTCGGCTTCGATCCGCGGTACAGCCTGGCGCAGGGGCTCGATCGCGTGGTGCCGTGGTATGCCGCCCAGGCGCATCCGGCCGAACGCCCGGCCGGTTAGTTTCGTCCCATGCTCAACATGCGCACCAAGTATGGGCTGCATGCCCTGCTCGTGCTGGCGCGCGCGCAGGACGAAGGCCCGTTGTCCGCCGCCACCATCGCGGAGCGGGCCCACGTGCCGGTGAAGTTCCTCGAGGCGATCCTGCTGGACCTGCGCAAGGCGGGCATGACCGAGACCATCAAAGGGCGGCACGGCGGCCACCAGTTGCGCCTACGGCCCGCGGAGATCGAGACCACCGAGGTGGTGCGCCTGTTCAACGGGGCCATCGCCTTGGTGCCCTGCGTCTCGTTGAAGTTCTACGCGCGGTGCGAGGAGTGCGCGGATGAGGCCACCTGCGCGGTGCGCGACGTGTTCCTGGCGATCCGCGTGGCCACGGTGAGGATGCTGAAGGCCGCCACCCTGGCCGACCTGCTGAAGCGCGAGGACCGGCTGCGCAAGGCAGCTCCACGGGGGATGAAAAAATAATCCCACTTATCAAGTAGGAATTATTTACTTCGCGCCACCAAACACCGATCAATGGCCACGCTACGCTTGGGTGACATCGCCCCTGATTTCAATGCCGACAGCACCGAAGGTCCCCTCCACTTCCACCAATGGCTGGGCCAGGGCTGGGGCGTGCTCTTTTCGCACCCCGCCGACTTCACGCCCGTATGCACCACCGAGCTCGGCACCACCGCGCGCTTGAAGGAGGAGTTCGCCAAGCGTGGCGTGAAGGTGGCCGCCCTGAGCGTGGACCCGCTCCCTTCGCACCACGAATGGGTGAAGGACATCGAGGAGACGCAAGGGGTGAAGGTGCAGTTCCCCATCATCGCCGATCCGGACCGCGCCGTGGCCCAGGCCTATGACATGATCCACCCCAACGCGAGCGAGAAGGCCACCGTGCGTTCCCTGTTCGTGATCGGGCCGGACAAGAAGATCAAGCTCATCATCACCTATCCGGCCAGCACTGGCCGCAACTTCCAGGAGATCCTCCGCGTGATCGACAGCCTGCAGCTCACCGCCAACTGGAGCGTGGCCACCCCCGCCGATTGGGCACAGGGTGAGGACGTGGTGATCGCTCCCGCCATCAGCGATGCCGAGGCCGATGTGAAGTTCAAGGCCGGTTACCGCAAGGTGAAGCCGTACCTGCGCTTCACCCCGCAGCCCGCATGAAGCCCCCGTCCGGAGCGCCGCCGAACAGGTCCGCCCGCCAGCTGATCGCGAAGAAGATCGTGATGGCGCGTGATATCGGTGTCCACGGCAACCTGTTCGGAGGCACCCTGATGGCGTGGATCGATGAGGCGGCGGCGTCCTTCGCCACCGAGTATTGCTGCACGCCGAACATGGTCACCGTGAAGGTGGGCGAGTTCATCTTCCGCAAGCCGCTGCGCGCGGGCAACCACGTGCGCCTCTATGGATCGGTGGCCCGCCTGGGCACCAGTTCGATCACGCTGGACGTGGAGGCCACCAAGTACAACCTGTACAGCGGTGAGGAGACCATGGTCTGTTCCACCTCCATCACCTTCGTGCGCATCGACGATGACGGCACACCTACGGCGATCGGGGAAACGGTGCGCAAGCGGCACGAGGCCGGGGTGGCCCTGTCAGCCTGCTGACCGGCCGGAGGCTTGAGGGGAGCCCCACGCCACCACGCGCTTATCATCACCGGCGGTGATGAGCCGTTCGCCCAGCCAGCATGCCGCGTTCACCGAATGCGTATGCCCCCCGGCCATGCGGTCCAGGCGCGCGATGGCGTCGAGGGAACCGGCGTCCCAGAGCTTCGCGGTCTTGTCCCGGCTGGCGGTGGCGCATAGCAGGCCATCCGGGCTGAAGGCGATGGCGTAGACCGTGCCGCCATGCACGGCCAGGGCGTGCAGCGGACGGAACCCTTCCCCCGCGTGCCAGAGGTGCAAGTGCCCGTTCTTGCCACCGGCCAGGAGCACCGGCTTCCGAGGGTGCCAGGCCACGGCGGACATGCCTTCAGCCGCGCCGGGCAGGGTGTAGCGTTCGTTCAGGTCCACGGCATCGAGCACGCGCACCTGGCCATCCGCGCAGGCCAGGGCGATCCACATTCCGTCGGGGCTGATCGCGAGGTCGCGCAGCTTGTCGTCGCTCAAGGGGATGCGCCGCTGCTCGCGGAGCGCTCCATCCGGGTGGTGCGTCCATACGCTGAGCACGCCATCTCCGCCGGCGCATAGCAGGCGCCCATCCGGCAACGTGGCCACGCGGAAGATCCCCTTGCGGTGCGGCTGTTCCAGGAACACCTCGCGGTGTTGCTCCAGGTCCAGCACATGCAATCCGCCGTGCTCATCGCCCAGGTAGAGGGAGCGTCCGTCCGGAGCACTGTGCAAGGTGAAGACCGCAGCCTTCACATCGGCCAGGAGATCACCGGCATCGGGCCGCTGGACGTGCCACCGCACGATCGATCCATCGCCGCCTGCGCTCAGGAAACCGGATGCGCCCGGGACGGCATGCAGCGCATATACCGCGCCCCTATGCCCGCTGAACACGGTGGGGAGCATGGCGCGCTGGTCCGCGCCAAGGGTGCTCACAGCAGGTTCTGCTGGGAAGCTGCCCGCTTCTTGGGGTCGGGCGGCATGGTGCCGAACACGTAGTCCCACAGCGGCGAGCTCACGCCGAAGGCACCGTCGTCACCCACGTAGTGGTGCAGATTGTGGTGCTTCCAGATGATGGACAGGAAGTTCTTCGGTGGCTTGTACATGTGGATGGCATAGTGGGCCAGCAGGTACGTGCTGTAGCCGAAGAGGAACCCGCCGCCGAAGGAATAGCCCTCAGGGCCGATGATGAAGCGGAACAAGGCGATGAACAGGACGGCCAGCACCACGCTGAGCGTGGGCGGCAGGGCCAGCCGGGTCTTGTCGCGCGGATGGTCGTGGTGTACGCCGTGGATCACGTACTGGAAGCGCTTCCGCTTCTCCGTATCCGCCGGGATGTGGTACATGAACCGGTGCATCAGGTATTCCACCAGGGTGAACAGCAGCGCGCCGAACAGGAAGAACACGAGGCACGACCACCAATTGAGGCCCAGCTTGGCGATGCTGTACCACAGGGTCAGCAATCCCGCACCCCAGAAGAGCGTGAGCGGAATGGCGATGTGGGTCTTGGTAAGGGCTTCTAGGACGGGGTTCTTGAAGATGCGTCCGGAACCAGTAGTGTTGGGGGCAGCGGCCATGGTCGTTAATGCGGGGACGAAGTTAGTCACACCAGGGTCGGGAACAGCGTATACATTTGCGCCCCTTCTTCCACGGAACGAAGGGATCTTATCGGGCATTTAGCTCAGCTGGTTCAGAGCACTACTTTGACAGAGTAGGGGTCACTGGTTCGAATCCGGTAATGCCCACCACGGCCGCCCCGGCAACGGAACGGCCGTTCGTGTACCGCACCCAGGAATGTTCCATTGAACGACACCGGCCCGTAATCCCCACACCAGCCGATCGCCTGACCACCAAAACGTGACCTGATCGACACCCTCTCCGTCGAAAGGTCGGCATGATCCATCCGTGTTCTCGAAGAGGAGAGGGAAAGATCCATCGCTCAGCGATGAGGAGCTCGTCGCAGCGTTGCAGCGCCACATGGACGCTGACCGCTTCGGGGTGCTCTATGACCGGTACGCCACGAAGGTGTTCCAAAAGTGCCTGGGCATGACGCGCGACCGCGACCTGGCCAAGGACCTGACCCACGACATCTTCCTAAAGGCGTTCGTGAACCTGCCGAAGTTCGACCACCGCAGCCGCTTCGGCACGTGGCTCTACAGCATCACCTACAATTACTGCCTGGACCAGCTCCGCAAGGCCCAGCGCAGGCGCAGCGAGGACCTGGACGAGGAGGTGGAGGCCAGCACGTACGACACCGATGCCTACGAGGCGGAGCTGCTCAGCATGCGCGCGGAGCACCTGGAAGTGGTGCTGGCGGGCATCAGCGCCGACGAACGCGCGCTGTTGCTGATGAAATACCAGGACGACCTCTCGGTGAAGGAGATCATGGAGATGATGTCCCTGGGCGAGAGCGCGGTGAAGATGCGGATCGATGCGCGCCCGCGAGCGCGCATTGGCGAAGTTCCGCGAACTTTATCCGGATGAGCGATGAACGAGAACCCGTTCAAGATCGATCCGTCCCACGGACCAGCCGCCGGAACACCTTCGCAAGGAGGTGATCGGCAGCGTCAAGTTCGTGATGCTGCTCATGCGGTTCCTGCAATTGTTCCTGGCGGATTACGCGAACGCCCTGTTCGAGAGCGTGCGCGTGATGGGGGAGAACGGTGAACGCAAACCCGACCGCACACAACACTGACACGACATGCCCATGGCCTTTCCTCCCTTCAAGGAACGCCTCATCGCCGCGTTCGACGTGTACTTCGCGCATGCCCTCAATACGCTGCCCGCCGTGGCCGGCGGCCTGGTGGTGCTGGCGCTGGGCTACGGCCTGGCGAAACTGCTGCAATGGATCACGCGCCGGGTGATCCGCTCCACCGGACTGGAGGGCGTGGCGGAACGCAACGGCCTGGAACGCGTGCTGAAGCGCCTGGGCGGTACCGCGTTCGTGGCGGGGAGGATCATGTACTGGATCACGTTCATCTTCTTCGTGCTGGCCGCTGCGGAGGTGATGGACATCGCGCTGATCACCGATGCGCTGCGCCGGTTCTTCGGCTACATCCCCCGCTTGCTCACCGCCCTGGCGGTGCTGGTGGCCGGGATCTGGCTGGGCCAGAAGGTGCGCGGGGTGGCCAACGGCCTCAGCGGCTCCATGGGGCTGGCCGGTGGCAAGGTGGTGGGGCAGATCATCTTCGGCATCATCGTGGTGTTCATGGGCATCACCGCGTTGAACGTGGCCGGGATCGACACCACGCTGATCACCTCCAATATCCTGCTCTTCCTGGGCGGCGTGCTGCTCGCCTTCAGCGTGGCCTACGGCATGGCCTCGAAGGACATCCTCACCAGCATCCTCGGCAGCTACTATGGCAAGGACCGCTTCGAGCCGGGGCAGGTGGTGCGCATCGGCAACGATACCGGCGTAATTGAGCGCATCGACAGCGTGTCGATGACCATCCGCACGGTGGACCGCATCATCCTCATCCCCGCCAGCAAGCTCATCACCGAACGCATTGAAGTGCTCGACCACGACGCGGATCGGCCGATCGAGCGACCTTTGACCGACCATAACACCCAGAACCAAGAGACAACATGGACATCCAGGTAGACCGGTGGCTGGCCGTTGCGGGCTCGGCCATCATGAACTATGCCCCGAAGGTGGTGATGGCCTTGCTGGTCCTGTGGGCCGGCCTGGTGTTGATCCGCCTGCTGATGCGCGGCGTGAACCGCACGATGAACGCCCGCGCCGTGGACCACACGCTGCAGAAGTTCCTGGTGAGCCTGGTGGGGTGGGGGCTGAAGATCCTGCTCTTCATCAGCGTGATCCAGATGCTGGGTGTGGCCACCACGTCGTTCGTGGCCATCATCGGCGCCGCCGGCCTGGCCGTGGGCCTCGCCTTGCAGGGCACCCTGGCCAACTTCGCGGGGGGCGTGCTGGTGCTGCTCTTCCGGCCCTACAAGGTGGGCGACCTCATCGAGGCGCAGGGCATCACCGGCCATGTGAAGGAATGTCAGATCTTCACCACCGTGCTGCTCACGCCGGAGAACAAGACCGCCATCATCCCCAACGGGGCCATGGCCAACGGCAACATCGTGAACTACTCCGCCGAGGGCCGGATCCGCGTGGACCTCACCTTCGGCGTGGCCGGGGATACTTCCATCAGCGAGGTGCGCCGCATCCTGACCGAGGTGATGCGTGCGGAACCGAAAGTGATGGCCGAGCCTGCGCCGTCCGTTACGGTGAGCAAGCTGAACCCCGAAGGCATCGAGCTCGCCGTGCGCCCCTACTGCGATCCCGCGGACTACTGGGACGTATACTTCGGCGTCTATGAACGCGGCCAGGACGCCTTGCGCAAGGCTGGCGTGAAAGGCCCGCAACCCTCCATCACCGTCAACAACCGCAACTGACCGGCCAACTTCCGGTCCCCCCGACACACATGAAGCATATCCTGATCACCACCGGCCTGGGCGTGCTGATGGCCGCCACCGCCACCGCCCAAGAGGACAAGACCCAGCGGGATGCCGCCGCAGCAGCGATGCAGGCGCGGACAGCCGCCGACACCACCGGCAAGGTCTGGACACGCGGTGGCGTGTTCCAATTGAACATGAGCCAGGTGAGCCTGACCAACTGGGCCGCTGGTGGTTTCAGCTCCGTCAGCGGGATCGGCCTGTTCAACGGCTTCGCCAACCGCCACCAGGGGCGCCATGCGTGGGATAATAGTTTGGTGATGGCCTATGGCTTGCTCGCGCAGGACGGCCAGCGGACGGTGAAGACGGATGACCGTTTGGAACTGAACAGCAAATACGGCTATGAACTGAAGAAAGCCTGGTACCTGTCGCTGCTCGGGCAGTTCAAGACCCAGTTCACCGAGGGCCTGGATGCGGCGAGCGGCCAGCGCATCTCCAACTTCATGGCACCCGGTTACCTCATCCTCGGCCTGGGTCTCGATTACCGTCCGAACGACAACTTCTCCCTCTTCATCTCGCCTGCCACGGCCAAGTTCACCTTCGTCGGCGACCAGGGCCTGGCCAATGCGGGGGCCTTCGGCGTGGATCCCGCCACGTACGATAACGCCGGAGCGCTCATCACCAAGGGCAAGAACAGCCTGTTCGAGTTCGGGGGCTACGTAAAGATGATGTACAAGCGCGAGCTCGCGAAGAACATCACCTTCCTCACCCGCGCCGACTTCTTCAGCAACTACCTGAAGAACCCGCAGAACATCGACGTGAACTGGGAGACCCTCTGGACCTTCAAGGTGAACGAGTGGTTCGCCGCCACGCTCAGCACCATGCTGATCTATGACGATGACACGGAGATCTCCAAGAAATGGGGCGATACCGACCAGTTCTACATGGGCAAAGGCACCCAGTTCAAGGAGGCCATCGGCCTGGGCATCCGGGTCAAGCTCTGAGGTCAGGACATCGTTGCGGTCCGATCATCGGGTAGTTGCCCGATGATTCGGACCGCTTCCTTTTATGCCATTTCATCCCAAGGCCAATAGCGTAATGTCCCGGTGAACCTTTCCGGTTCGGCAAGATCACCTGCCTCGCAGGCCCACAGAGCGCTGTGGGGATCGAGAAGCAGACCCTATTGCCTCAAGGAAAATCCAGCGGTCCCTTGAGAGGCTGATAGAAGCCGTAAAGCCACGGATCGCCTTGGCGCACCTGGAGGGTGAGGGAGGCTACGTGGGCGGCTGCCATGCGGTCGTTCCAGAGGTAGGCTTTCAGGGTCATGCCCCGGCCGTGATCGGTCATGTCCGCCAGTTTCACGGCCACGCATAGCGTGCGGTGCCCGGTGCCCGGTGCGATCAGGTCGGTCCGGTAGAACACCGTGCTGTCCTGCTGGTGCAGTTCCGCCACGAGCCGGAGGCCGCTCTCGGGAACGGTGCCGTCCACGTCCGCCAGGATCTCGATCACGTCGTTGTCCATCTCCGACAGATCGCTCACCGGGGCCTCGAACGTCGCGCCCCATTCCCGGCCGCTGAAGTCCCATCGGGCCGGTGCGCCCATCATCGTGGTGTCGCGCCAGAGCGGCAGGGCGCCGTCCACCTGCCAGCCCATTCCTTCAACGCCCTGTGGGGTGGTCACGATCTGCCGGCGCAGGTCGTGCAGGACAGCGTGGCCGCTGGGCATGGGGGAGAAGAGGAAGGTCTGGCCTTCCACGAAGTCGTGGCGTTCCGCGATGAACGGCAGGAGCCGTTGCAGGCGGCCCACGTTCTCCGGTGTCCCGCCGGAGCTCTGTCCATAGAACACCAAGCCTTGGGATGCGGCCACCACGCTGTCGAAGAAAGCCTGCGGCCGGTCGTGCACATCCACGAACGGGGCGGCAGCGCTGTCAATGCCCCAGTGGCGCAGGTAGAACGGGATGATGCGATCGGGCGCATCCACCAGGGTGAGGCGATGGCTCGTGGAGGCTTCCACCACGCCGCGCGCGATGGCCTCGTACTTCGAGCGGTAGAAGGTCCCATAATGGCGCCGTACGGTCACCAGGGTGAGCACGGCCACGGCCGCCACGATGCCCGTGACCATGGGGGCACGCCCCGTACGCAGGTGGCGCAGTCCGGCCAGGATGCCGAGCATCAGGTAAGGGAAGGAGAACAGCACCACCGAATACTGGAGCACCGGTGCGCGCAGGACCGAGTAGCCGAAGCCGATCGCCAGGGGAAGCAGGCCCCAGACCAGCGTGATGGTCCACACCGGACCGAATCCTCCCGGTGTCCGCATCCGCAGCACGATGGACGTGCAGATGAGCCCCAGCAGCACTGCGGCGAAGAGGGGAGAGCAATGCGCCGATCCACCAGGCGTAGTCGAGGATCCAGCCCGGCCCCGGGGCCGTGAGCCATTCATCCAGCCCCTTCCAGCCCAGTTGGGCGATGAAGAGCGGCACGTTCGGGAGGTAGAGCAGCACCGCTACGCCACCGGCGATGAGGTAGGCCTTCCGTTGCTCGCGCGCCACCAGGAAGAGGCCCGTGACGTACATGAAGGTGGCGAGCATCAGGGCGAAATGGTGCGTCCAGGCACTGAGGACCGCTGCGGTGGTGATGCCGACCAATGCGCGGCGCGAGCCGGAACCGATGTAGCGCGTGAGCTGGTCCGCCAGCAGGGCCGTGGTGAAGAGGCCAAAGGCGTAGGGCCGGGCGATCTGCCCATACATCACGGTGTATTGCAGCGTTGCCAGCAAGGCCGTGCCTACCAAGGCCACCGAGCCACCGAGCCAGGACCATGCGAACCGGTACAACAGCACGATCGCCAGGAGGCTCATCAGGATGAACGGCAGCTTCACCAAGCCCTCGCCGTAGCCGAAGAGCCTGGTCCAGGCCCAGGTGAAGGCATGCACGCCGGGCGGATGCGTGTCCACGCCCACCACGCCCTTGCCGATCGCTTCGCCCAACGATGGATAGTCCACGCGGAGCAGGGCGCTGAGCTCGTCGTGCGTGTAGGGGATGTGCGGGAGGTCCCAGCAGCGCAGCACGGTGGCGAGCAGCAGCAGCGCCGCCAGCGTCATCCGTTCAACGGCGGTGCCGGGCAGGAGGGTGCGTGCGGCCTCGGCCACCTGCGCACGCCAGGAGGGAGCGGGGTCAGTTCCCACGGTCCATGTCGCGTTTTACGTCGCGTTCCTTGATGCTCTCGCGCTTGTCGTAGGTCTTCTTGCCCTTCGCCAATGCGATCTCCAATTTGGCGAATCCGCGCTCGCTGATGAACAGCCGCACCGGCACGATGGTGATGCCCTGGTCCTTCAGCTTGCGCCGGAGCTTAGCCAGCTCGGTGCGGTGCAGGAGCAGCTTCCGATCGCGCACGGGCTCATGCACGTAGTGTACCGAGGTGCCCCAGGGCATGATCCGCATGTTGCGCACCACCAGGCTATCGCCATCGAACGTGCAGAAGGCTTCGTTGATGTTCGCGCCGCCCGCGCGGATGCTCTTCGATCTCGGAGCCCATCAGTACCATGCCGCATTCGAACCGGTCGAGCAGGAAGTACTCGAACCCGGCGCGGCGGTTCTTCACTTCGATCGTGGGGACGGCACGGGCCATGGGGCGCGAAACTACGCGGCCTGGGTGCTACTTCGGGGCGCGAAAGCGGTCTACTGCACGATTAGCACCGGCACCTTCACGCGGTGGCGCACGGCATCCACCGTGGCGCCGAGCAGGATGTCTTTCAGGCCGCGGTGGCCGTGCGCGCCCATCACCACCAGGTCGCAACCGCTGCTGTTCACCAGTTGCGCGATGGCGGTGGGCGGATGGCCGCGTCCCGTGGCGCCGCGTACGTCATGGTCCATCAGCCGCAGCTGTTGCACGTAGCTCTCCAGGTTCGCCTCATCGTCCAGGCTCTCCCGGTCGCCGCTTTCGCCGCCGTGGTAGCGCGCGGCCGCTGATTCCGTCACGTGCAGCAGGATGTACTCGGTCCCCTTGCCGCCTTGGGCGAGGGCGAAGGCGATGGTGCGTTCATCGTGCTTGCTGAAATCCACGGTGATGCAGATGCGCCGGTAAGGTGCCACCGGCCGCAGTTCCAGCGGGCGCACCACGCTGTCGATGTGGTGCTTGGCGGGCCGCGCCCGGCGGACGAACGGTGCCAGCGCGATATAGAGCAGCAGCAGGAGCGCGGCCACCAGCACGGCCACCACGAGGCTGCTCCACAGGTCCATGCCGCCGCGCCCGGCGATCCAGCCGGTGGTCCCCTGCCACACCAGGAGGCCGTTCAGCCCCACGATCACCAGCGCGCTGGCCCACGCCAGCAGCTGCATCCACACCGGTATGGTGAAACGGCCCATGCGCGCGCGGTCGGAACAGAAATGGACCAGCGGGATCAACGGCGAAGCCCAGCTGCAGGCTCAGCACCACCTGGCTGAGCACCAGCAGGCGGCCCAGCGCGTCATCGCCGAACCACACGATGCACGCCACGGCGGGGATGATGGCGATGAAGCGCGTGATCAACCGGCGCAGCCACGGCCGGATCCGCAGGTCGAGGTAGCCTTCCATCACGATCTGCCCGGCCAGGGTGCCGGTGATGGTGCTGCTCTGTCCGGAACCGATCAGTGCCACGGCGAACAGCACCGGCGCCAGCCCGCCGAAGAGGTAGCCCAGGAGGTGGTGCGCCTGGTCGATCTCCGCCACCTCGGTATGGCCGGACGTGTGGAAGGCCGCCGCAGCGAGGATCGAGGATGGCGGCGTTCACCAGGAACGCGATGTTCAACGCCACCGAGGTGTCGATGAAATTGAAGCGCAGGGCCTCGCGCATGCCATGCTCATCGCGCGTGAAGCGCCGCGTCTGCACCAGCGAGGAATGCAGGTAGAGGTTGTGCGGCATCACGGTGGCGCCGATGATGCCGATGGCGATGTAGAGCGCCTCGCCGGTGAGGCGGGAGGGCACCAGTCCGGCGAGCACCTCGCCTGGCGCGGGCCGGATGATGAACATCTCCGCCAGGAACGAGAGGCCGATGAGCGTGACGAGCGAGAGGATGAAGATCTCCAGCACCCGCATGCCGCGGTTCATCAGGAACAGGATCAGCAGCGTGTCCAGCGCGGTGAAGAGCACGCCCCACAGCAACGGCACGTTGAAGAGCAGGTGCAGGCCGATGGCCATGCCGATCACCTCGGCGAGGTCGCAGGCGGCGATGGCGATCTCCGCGAGGATGTAGAGCGGCACGTTGATCAGCGGCGGGTAGGTGTGGCGCGAGGCCTGTGCGAGGTCGAGCCCGCGCACGATGCCCAGCCGCGCGCTCAGCGATTGCAGGAGCAGCGCCATGCCGTTGCTCATCAGCAGCACCCAGATCAGCTGGTAACCGAACGCGCTGCCGCCCGCGATGTCCGTGGCCCAGTTGCCTGGGTCCATGTAGCCCACGCTGATGAGGTAGGCCGGACCGAGGAACGCCAGTAACCGCCGCCAGCGGCCTGTGCCACTGGGAATGGCCACGGAGCCATGCACCTCGCTCAGCGACCGATGGGCGTGTTCGCTCATGCCTTCACGGGTTCAACGAGCAGCTGGGCGGCCACTTGGGCGGAAAGGGAACAGGAGTGCCCTTGTCTGCTGCGCAGTTCCAGGCTGCCGTCGAAGGACTGCCGGGCGTGCAGATTGAAGACCATCCCGATGCCGATGCCTTTCTGGTCCAGCAGGTGGAGCAGGCTGTCGCTCGGATCCTTCACCGCCACGATGCGCACGCGCTCACCGATGGTACACTGCGTAAGGGTACGCGTGGTGCGGGCCAGCACCTTTCCGTCACGGTCGGGGATGGGATCCCCATGCGGATCGAAACGGGGGTGGCCGAGGTACTCGTCCAGGCTATCGGTGAGCTTGTCGCTGCTCACGTGTTCCATCTGCTCGGCCACCTCATGCACTTCATTCCAGCGGAACCCCAGGCGCTCCACCAGGAAGGTCTCCCACAGCCGGTGCTTGCGGACCAACCGCAGGGCGGCCGACATCCCCTTCGCCGTGAGCTTCACGCCGTAGTAGGGCTCATGCTTCAGCAGGCCTTTCTCGGCGAGCTTCTTCAGCATCACGGTAACACTGCTGGCCTTGGTGCCCAAGCGGTCCGCGATGTCCTTCGTAGAGGCGGTCATGCCGTCCTGCAGCAAGGCATGCACGGCCTTCAGGTGGTCCTCTTCGCTGCGGGTCAGCATCGCTGTATAGAGAAAGCAAATGTAATGATATTGATATGTGTTGAATTAAAAATTAGTCTTATCTAAAATAAAAGTACTCCATTTGAACCATGAACTACCTGATGACCCTCTTCGTTGCGGTAGCCTTGCTTCCCGTTCCCGGTCTTGCCCAGCCCGATGCACATGGGGCCTCCACGGTTTCAGGCCGCGTGCTTTCCGGCGGCCGGCCCGTTCCCTTCGCCCAGGTGGCGCTGAAGGGCACGCCCTACAGCATGGCTTGTGATGAGGGTGGCCGTTTCCGGCTGGACAGCGTGGCCGCCGGCACGCATGTCCTCGTTATCAGCGCCATCGGCTTCATCCGCATGGAGCGTTCCATCACAGTGAAAGAGCACGAAGACCTCCTGCTGGGCGATATCCCGCTTGAACGGGCCGATGCCGAACTGGACGAAGTGGTGGTCACCGGCACTTTGAAGGAGGTATCGCGCAGCGAAAGCCCCGTTCCGGTGGAGCTGATCACGCCCGCGCTTTTCCGCAAGAACCCCAGCCCCGCGCTCTTCGATGCGGTGGGCATGGTGAACGGCGTGCGTTCGCAGCTCAATTGCAGCGTGTGCAACACCGGCGACATCCACATCAACGGCATGGAAGGCCCATACACCCTGGTGCTGATCGACGGCATGCCCATCGTCAGCGCCCTCAGCACGGTCTACGGCCTCAGCGGTATTCCCCTCAGCATGATCGAGCGCGTGGAGGTGATGAAGGGGCCGGGCAGCGCGCTCTACGGCAGCGAGGCCATGGGCGGCATCATCAATGTGATCACGAAAGACCCCGTGCTGGCCCCGCTGGCCTCGGCGGACGTGATGGGCACCACGTGGGGCGAGCTGAATGCCGACGTGGGCGTGCGCTTCGGCCGGAAGAAGGTGAACGACCTGCTTGGCGTCAATGTGTTCCACTACGACAGCCCGCGCGACGAGAACAACGATGGCTTCACCGATGTGACCCTGCAGCAGCGCGTCTCCGTCTTCAACAAGATTACGTTGCGCAGGCCCGAACGCAAGGTGGCGAGCATGGCCGCGCGCTACGTGCAGGAGGACCGTTGGGGTGGGCAGATGGACTGGACCCCGGCCTTCGCCGGCAGCGACAGTATCTATGGCGAAACCATCCAGACCCACCGCTGGGAAGTGATAGGCCAATACCAACTACCCGTGCCGGGGAAGGTGATGCTACAGATGAGCGCCAACGGGCACCACCAGCGTTCCCACTACGGCACCACGCCCTACAACGCCGACCAGTACGTGTACTTCGGGCAGCTGTACTGGACCAGAAAGCTCGGCGCACGGCACGACCTGCTCGCGGGCATGGCGTACCGGTACACTTGGTATGATGACAACACGCCTGCCACCGCCGACTTCAACGCCGACGGCGTGTTCGTCCGCACCCATCCGGACCAACGTCCGCTCCCCGGTGTGTTCCTCCAGGACGAGTGGAGCATCACCGAGATGCACAAGCTTCTTCTAGGGTACCGGCTCGATCATGACAGGGACCATGGCCTGGTGCATTCGCCGCGCGTGGCCTATAAATGGGCGCCCACCGGCCGGTGGGCCGTGCGCGCCAACTTCGGTACGGGCTTCCGCGTGGTGAACCTCTTCACCGAGGACCACGCAGCGCTGACCGGAGCGCGCGCCGTGGTGATCGCCGAGGAGCTCAAGCCAGAACGCTCCCTCAACGGCGCGATCAATGTGGTGTGCAAGTGGCCGGGTGAAAAACGCTTCTTCGGCCTCGATGCCACGCTCTTCTACACGCACTTCACCAACCAGATCGTCCCGGATTATGATACGGACCCGGACCTGATCATCTATAGCAATTTGGATGGGCACGCGGTATCGCGCGGTGCCAGCCTCAACGCCGAGGCCCGCATCGGGCAACCCTTGAAACTATTGGCCGGGGCCACGTACATGGAAGTGTTCAAGCAGCAGCATGGCGTGAAGGAGGCTCTCTACTTCGCGCCGCGCTGGTCGGGCACTTTCACCGTGAGCTACACTTTCCCCAAGCAATGGACGATTGACCTTACCGGACAGGTGTATGGCCCCATGCGTCTGCCCGTGCTGCCCAACGACTTCCGTCCGGAGTATTCGCCCACGTACGCCTTGCTCAATTTTCAGTTGAAACGCACCATCAACGAGCGCTGGGAGATCTATGGCGGCGCGAAGAACCTCTTGGACTTCATCCCCAAGGATCCGCTGATGCGCCCCTTCGATCCTTTCAACAAGACCGCTGGCGACCTCGGTGCCAACCCGAACGGTTACACCTTCGATACGGCCTACATCTATGCGCCGATCCAAGGTATCCGTGGGTTCCTCGGAGTGCGGTGGACGGTGGGGTAGGGCCGATGATGGTGTGGGCGTATCCCGCCTGTCACTTTCGGTTTGTCCAAAGCCACGCGTCGTCTATCTCCTCATCCTGCACGATCCCGGTGAACACGAAGCCGTTGTTCGCCAAGATCCTTGTTGATGCGTTGTGTTCGGGTGCTGTCTTGGCGGTGATCGTCAACCCGGGGTTCGTGCGAAGTAGCTATCGAACTCGATGTTCTCGCTCCGCACTGCTCAAGCCTCCTAGCCCTGAGGACGTGAATGCTTTTACCCGGTCTTTAGGTGACTTGTCAAGACCGTCCTACGGGAGGGCTATTGGCCCGGGATCTCCACGAAATCCTGCGCCACGATCACCGCGCGGTAGGGGATCTGCTTGCTCAGGGCCATCACGTCGCCGAAACCGCAGTTGCCGAGCTCGTCCATGATAGCCTCCGGATCCATGCGCTGGGCGAGGGGCGGGCCCATGGGGGTCTGCTGTTGGAGGAACTCCACCAACGTCACCTGGTGGTAGCCGTTGGTGGCTTGCCGCAGCCGGGTGAAGAACGTCCGGCGCTCCCGTACCTGCGAGAACGTGCGCGTGAAGAGCACGGCATCCACCTCTGCCGGATGGAGCCCCACGCTGTCCGCCGGGGCCAAGCGGGTGCGCAACTGGCCGTCCGGCAGCTTCAGGCCGGCCTTCTTCGCTTCGATGTCCTTCAGCAGGGTGGCGCTCGGGGAGACTACGAGCACATTGGCTCCGGCCTCGAGCAATTTCCACGTGTAGTGCACGTCGTCCATGGTCAGGTGGGCGATGAGCCGCCCCTTCACACCGCCCATGTCCTTGAAGATGGAATCGGTGGCGTGCCAATCATCAGCGGTGCGGGGCAGTTGCACCCGTTGCATGGCCGCAGGCGGTGCTTGCTTGACAGGGACGGGAGGCGGCGGAGGCGTTTGGGCACCCGCCCCAGGCCGGCAAGCGGTAGTAAGGGTGAGCGCCAGGGCTAACGGAAGCAGTCGGTCGTACAACATCGTAAGGCGGAGTGTGGGCACTAAAATAGCGGCTGATGCGCCACGGATGAGCGCAGCGTGGAGGTGGTGAAAGTGGAGCGAATGGTGAGCGTGGTGAGCAGACCGGCCATTCTTACTTTCTTACTATGCTCACGGATCTTCAGTGCCGCATCAGTATCCGTTCACCCGGAAGGCATCCATCACGCGGCAGAGGTAGCGGCCGTCCTCGAACACCCACGTGACCATGCGTGCTTCCGCGCCTTCGCCCATCTGCGCCAGCACGTAGATGCGCCAGCCGTCCAAGCTGCGTGCAGCCGTGGCATAAAGCAGCGGGGAGGCCGGTCCCGCTTCGCAGAGGTGCGGATCAAACAGGTCGGTATAGGCGTCCACCGGCATATCCACCACGCGGCCATCGAGCACCAGTTCCACGCGGCCCACCCGGCGGTGTTCCATGCCCACGTCCATCCGGTGATGGGGCGGCCTTCGATGGCGTATCCGCATGGCCTGTGCTTCACGGTCCCTGTTCCGTGGAACGGCTGTGCTTCGATCCGTACGCGCACGCCTTCATCAGCGAATTCCACGTGCCTTTCGGACCAGCTACGCAACGGCAGGCGTGCGAGCGGCACCATGGTGTCGTAGCCCAGGGTCTCGGGATAATAGCCGAGCTGGCCGATCTCCGCGCGCAGGGTCGCATCTGGTACATCCACGAGGGAACGGTCCTGGCTTCGGGTGGTGGCGTGAAGAAGATGGGGGAGTATCAGGGCCGCAAAAGCGGCGCAACGCGAAAGGGAGGACATAGGGCAGGACCTTCGGCCGGTCCGTGCTATCGGAACGAAGGCAGCGTCCCCGGTAGTGCGTGGGAGGTGGTGGTGGCCCTGGTTCCCTCAGTGAGTGGCCAGCTTGGCCACCATGGCCTGGGTAAGGCTGGACGCATAGATGCCGAACCCGTTCACCAGAATGCCTCTGATATTGCGCGAAGGGGCCGAGATCCCGTAGACGATGCTCTCGTCCCCAGGATCGGTATCGCCCTCGAAGCGGTGGAACTCGTCGATCTGGAAATCCTCCGGATGGAGCAGCAGTTCAAGCCCTGCGCAACGCACGCCGGTCTCTTCCAAGGTGAGGTCGGTGGTGTAGCCGCGGTTGCGCAGGCCATCCACCGCGGCGGAAAGGGTAGAGTAGCTGGACATGGTCCCGTAAAGTTCGGAACTACTTCAATGCCTTGTTCACGTCCAGCATCTCCTTGATGCCGCCCACGCTGCTGAGGATGCCGGTGGCCTCATAGGGGATGTAGACCACCTTGTTGCCCTGGCCGCTGGTCATTTCCTGAAGCGTTTCCAGGTACTTCATGGCGATGAGGTAGTTGGCCGGGTCGGCGTTGGTGCCCTTGATGGCCTCGGTGACCATGCGGATGGCCTCGGCCTCGCCCTGCGCGCGGCGGATGCGGGCCTGGGCATCGCCCTCGGCCTCCAGGATCTGTGCCTGCTTCTGGCCTTCGGCCTCGTTGATCTGCTTCTGTTGCACGCCCTCGGCCTGTAGGATGGCGGCGCGTTTGCTGCCCTCGGCGTCGATGATCTGGGCGCGGCGGTCGCGTTCGGCGCGCATCTGCTTCTCCATGGCCTCGCGGATGTCACGCGGCGGATTGATGTCCTGCAGTTCCACGCGGTTCACCTTCACGCCCCACTTGTGGCTGGCCTCATCGAGGATGGTGCGCAGCTTGCCGTTGATGGTGTCGCGGCTGGTGAGCGTTTCGTCGAGGTCGAGCTCGCCGATCACGTTGCGGAGCGTGGTCTGCGTCAGCTTCTCGATGGCCATCGGCAGGTTCTCGATCTCGTAGATGGCCTTGAAGGGGTCGACCACCTGGAAGTAGAGCAGCGCGTTGATCTCCGTCATCACGTTGTCCTTGGTGATCACGTTCTGCTTGGGGAAGTCGTAGACCGTTTCGCGCAGGTCGATGCGTTCCCGCTTGAGGAACTGCACGTACTTGTTGCCATCGGGCAGTTCGCGGGTGAAGCGGAAGATGATCTCGCGGGGCTTGTCGAACACCGGGATGATGATGTTGAAGCCCGCGGTGAGGGTGGCGCGGTACTTCCCGAAGCGCTCGATCACCATGGCCTCGCTCTGCTGGATGATGCGCACGCCCTTGGCGATGAGGAAGAATACGAAAACGGCGAAAAGGACCAGTACGATGGTGATGGCCGACATGGGTTCAGGGTTCGAGGGGTTCTACGATCAAGGTGTTGCTGTCCACGCGCACGATGCGCACGATGGCCCCGACATGCAGGGGGCGGTCGTTGAGGCATTCCGCGCGCCAGTCGTCGCCATCGATGGCCACGCGCCCGAGGCGGAGCCCCGGATCGAACTCCTGGGTCACCCGGGCCTTGCGGCCGATCAGGGCGTCGGTGTTGGTCTTGTGATCGCCGCTCTTCCACAGGCGTTCCATCAGCAGCGGGCGTACGGTGAAGAACGCCGCCAGCGACAGCAGCGAGAACGTGGCCAGTTGCACGGCCGGGCCGAACCCCAGCGCCGCTGCCGCGCTGCCACCGAAGCAGCCGATGCCCAGGCACAACAGGAAGAAGCCGGGGATGAAGATCTCCGCGATCAACATCAGCAGGGCCGCGACGGCCCACAGGTGCCACTGGAACAGGTCCATCTCGTTCTCGATGGGCTGAAGATAGACGGATGTCCCGGCCCGGTCCCCACCGATAGGGATGAACGGCGCTCCGGCTTGATGAGCACGGCACGCTGATGGGAAGCGGCCTATTTTCGCGCCCCATGGCCGGAAAGCTTCAGCAGTTGCTGCGTTCCCCCCAGGGACGGGACAGCCTGCTCACCTATCTCACCGAGGGGCTTTCCATGCTGGGCATGATTCTGGCGTACCGCCTGGCGGCGAACGCCGGCAAGCAGGAGCTGGATCTGTATGTGATCGTGCGGCGCACGGTCTCCTTCGTGTTCCCGGTGGTGCTGATGGGCGCCATGGTGGGGCTCACGCGCTTCGTGGCGATGAGCAGCGCGGCGGACCAGCAACGCCGCTACCTGCGCGGCGCGCTCGGATGGATATTGCCCCTGGGTCTGCTGGCGTGGCTGCTGAGCTGGGTGTTCGCGGAACCCCTTTCCTGGGTCGTGTTCGCCGACCATGCGCGCGCCTCCCTGCTGCCTCCCTTGGGCGTGATGACGCTGGGCATCAGCCTGCATGGGGTGGCCTACGGCTTCCTGCGCGGCCGCCGCGCCATGGTGCCTGCGAACGCAGTGCAGCTGTTCGTGCTCGCGGTGGCGCCCTGCGTGTCGTTCCTGCTGTTCAAGGACCTGTCCGACGTGTTGTGGGCCACCGGCTGGGCCTGGACGCTCGGGCCCTTGCTGTCCGTGCTGCCTTCGTTGGTGGCCAAGGGAAGCGGATCCGTCCGCCGCGAGCGTGGTGAATTGCTGCGCTACGGCCTGCCGCGCGTGCCGGGTGATATTGCCCTGGGCGCGCTGCTTACCGTGCCCGGATACGTGGCCCTGCGCACGCACGGCCTTGCCGTGAGCGGGGAAGTGGGCTTCGGCGCCACTTTGCTGAACATCGCCGCCGCTGTCTTCTCACCGGTGGCCCTGCTGCTGCTGCCAGCGGCATCGGCCCAACTGGCCGCCGGGGACCACGCCGGACTTGCCGTGCGTATCCGGCGGATGACGTGGATCATCCTGGCTGCTTCCATCGCGCTCACGCTTGGGTTCGAGGTCCTCGCCGATCCCTTGCTGGACATCTACCTCGGTCCCACGGGTTCCGAATATGTGCCGATGGCGCGCATCACTTTCCTCGGCGCGCTGCCTTTCGCGTTCTTCAACGGCATGCGCAGCGTGCTGGATGCCTATTACCGGACCCCGCGCAACGGCGTGAACCTGGTGGTGTCGTTCCTGTTGTTGCTGGCGGGCAGTATCGTACACCTGTTCATTCGCACGCCATGGTACACCATGGGCGTGGTGCTGGTGCTGGCACTGACCTATCTGGGTTGGGCCACCTGGCGTGATGTCCGCCATGTGGTGAGCGAGCTGGATCGCCTGGCGGAACGCGGTGCCGATGAGCTGAACGTGCTGGTGGTTATCCCGGACGAGGAGGACGGCCAGACCTATGCCGCTTCCAAGGCGCAGGCCCGGGCGTTCGTGCAGGAAGGCGCCCGGCTCACGTTCTTCCACCTCACCAGCCGCACCTCACCACTGCGGTTGCTGCGCGCGCGACGCCGCTTGAAGAAATTGCTGGAGCAACGGCGTCCGGACGTGGTGCACGTGCATTTCGGCTCGGTGGCCGCGCTTTTCACCGTCCTGTCGAGCCCGGTGCCGGTGGTGGTCACCTTCATGGGCGATGATCTGGATCGCAGCGCCGTACGCGGCATCATGCGGCCCTGGATGGGCGGGCTCTTCAGCCAGGTATCGGCCTTCTTCGCCGCGGGGCTGATCTGTTCCGACGAGCGCGTGCGCGAGCACCTGTGGTGGCGGCAGGACGATGCCGTGGTGCTGCCCCTGGACGGCGATGGCACCACGCATGCGCGCGAGACGCTGGACCATCTGCGATCGGTGGCGTTCCACCGGACGGAAAGCGGCGAGGACGCCCTGGCCACCACGTAAGAGCCTGTTTAAGATCTCTTCGCAGGCGCCCTCCGGCCTCTTTTTCGCTCGGACTTCCCCGGAAAAGTGTTCCCGTAGGCACCGCTACGCGAACATTTTCCGGCATCGTCCGAGCAGAAAATAGTCTCGGAGGCCATCCTGGAAGAGATCCCAAACAGGCTCTAAGGGGAAGCGGCTACCTTCGGCACCCATGTTGGCCAGGCTGCTAGGCATGATCCGTTCCCGCGAGGGCCGTGATACGATCCTTACCTACGCTGCCGAAGGACTTTCTTTGGTAGGCGTCCTCTTGGCCTACCGCTTCGCGAAGGAAGCCGGGAAGGATGAGTTCGATCTCTACGTCATCGTCCGGCGCACCATTTCGTTCATCTCTCCCTTGATCCTGGTGGGAGCGGTGGTGGGGCTCACGCGCTTCGTGGCCATGGAAAAGGAGCGGAGCGCCCAGGTGCGATACTTGCGCGGGGCTCTGTCGTGGGTGCTGCCCATCATGGGCCTGCTGTTGATCGTTGGTTTTTGCCTGCCGGACACGATCTCGTGGCCGGTCTTCGGTAGTTCGGCGTATGCGGCCCTGGTCCCGCCGTTGGCCTTGATGGTGGCGGGCATCAGCTTGCACAGCATCGCTTATGCCTTCCTGCGGGGCCAGCACCGCATGGTGCTGGCGAACGGCCTGCAAGTATTGGCCCTGGCCATCGTGCCGTGCGTCGCGTTCTTGGTCTTCCATGGGTTGCGTGAAGCGCTCTGGGCCATGGGAGTCGCGTGGATGGTGGCCAGCACCGCCTTGATCCTGTATGCACTGATCGGCACGGCGCGTGAGAAGGCCGTGCGCGAGCGATGGGCGTTGCTGCGCTATGGATTGCCGCGCCTGCCTGGCGACATGGCCCTGGGTGGCCTGCTGGCCCTGCCGGTATACGTAGTGGCGCTATCGGATGGTCTGTCGGAAAGCGGTGCGCTGGGCTTCGGGGCCACACTGCTGAACCTCGCCGCCACGGTCTTTTCACCGCTCGCCCTGTTGCTGCTGCCACGCTCTTCGGCGCAGCTCGCGGCGGGCGATCATAGCGGATTGTCCGAGCGCATCCGCTGGTCAAGCCTGCTCACCTTGGGAACGGCCTTGGGCATCACCGTCCTGTTCGAGCTGCTTGCGGATCCTTGATGCACGCCCAGCTTGGCGATGGCTACGAGGAATACGTACCGATGGGGCGCTTGATGTTCCTGGGCGCCGTGCCGTTCGGGTTCTTCATCGGCATGCGCAGCGTGCTGGATGCCTACTACCGCACGCCGCGCAATGGCATCAACCTGATGACAGGGTTCTTGCTGCTCGCATTGGTGTGCGCGGCGCACCTGCTCCTGCACACGTCCCCGTTCTTCGTGGGCGCGGGGCTGGTGGCCGTGCTGTACGTGGTGGGATGGCTTACTTGGCGCGACGTAGGGAATATCCGCCTGCAACTGGAGCGGCGATCGTCCGGCGATCGGTCCTTGCGCATCGTGGTGGTGATTCCCGCGCTGGAAGAACAAGTAACGGCCTATCCCTTTGCGCGTCGCCAGGCCGAAGCGTTCCGCGTACGGCATGGAGCGGATGTGCATCTGTTCTACCTCGCTTCACGCACCTCCCCGCTGAAGCTGCTGATGGAACGACGCCGGTTGAAACGCCTGCTGCGCACCGTGCGGCCGGACGTGGTGCATGCGCACTACGGGTCGGTATCGGGCCTGCTCACGGTGCTGTCCAGCTCGGTGCCCGTGGTGATAGCCTTCCACGGAAGCGATCTGAACCGCACGCCGCAGGATGGTTTCCTGCGCGACCTGCTCGGCCGCTTCTTCAGCCAGATGGCGGCGTTCTTCTGCGCCGGTATGACGTGCGTGAGCGAACGGTTGCGTGAACGGTTGTGGTGGCGGCGCGAGGAAGCCGTGGTGCTTCCTTTGGGCGTGGACCCCGAGGTGTTCGAACCGATGGACCGTGCCCAATGCCGCGAAGAGCTTGGGTGGGGAACGGAACACATCGTTCTCTTCAACGCGAATAATCCGGGCGTGAAGCGCCTGGACATCGCGGAGGCCACCATGGCGCACATGGCCGCGCAAGGCATGCCCGCTACATTGAAGGCCTTGAAAGGTTCCGTGGATTCCGATCGGATACCCCTGTTGCTGAACGCAGCGGATGCCTTGTTGCTATGCAGCGATACCGAAGGCAGTCCCACAATGGTGAAGGAGGCGATGGGTTGCGGGTTGCCGGTGGTGGCCAACGACGTGGGGGACGTGCGTGAGCGGACGCGGGATGTGACGCCCGGTGCCGTGGTGGCGCAGGACCCGGCACAGCTCGCCACCGCACTGATGGAGATACTGGCCGATGGCCGGCGTTCCAACGGGCCGGCCCTGCTCGCCCGCAACGGAGCGGACGCCCGTGTCCAGGATGCGCGGGCCTTCGAACATCTGCGCGAAATGGCCCTGCCTGGATGATGGCGCTTTGGGGATACCTGCTGCTGTCCGCGATCACTGCGGGGTACGCATGGTGCGTCCGTGCGCTCTATCGGCGCACGCGTGACGTGAGCGTGGTGGTGGGGGCGGTGGTGCTTTTCCTCTGGACCTTCGCCGGAGCCTGGTTCTTCATCGGTGATGCCGCGCTGGGTTTTCCCGGCTTTCGCATCGGGTTGGGTTATTACTACCTCATGGAGAAGATGTTCCCCTTCGTGCTGGACGGGAACTATCTGCTCTCCCTCGCATGCTATGCGCTCTTCATGGGGGCGATGTTCGGCAGCCTGTTCCTGTTGGTGCCACGCCCGTACCAGCCGCTTCGGCGCACCGTGGCCATCGACCACCGCTATATGTTGCTGGGCGGTGCGCTATGCATGGCCGTTTCCATGGTCATGGCCTGGCCGGTGGTGAAGTATGCCGCTGCGCATGGCGCATCCATATACCTGGCGATGCATGAACAGACCGGTGTCTTGGCCTCCGTGCGTTCCTGGGCCGATCGGGCGGCAGCGCTGTGCTTCCTCTTCGGGTACGCCATTTTCCTCGTGCCTGCCGGAAGCAACGCGCTCTTTGCGCAGCGTTCCGGGCCTTGGCACCGCTGGAACTATCCGGCCGCGCTTTTGCTCCTGGGTACCTACCTCTCGCTGCTCGGCGACCGGCATACGCTGTTCACGGTGCTCATCCTGGCGCTGGTGTACCTTTTTGGATGCATGGGCCGTGCAGCGTGGCGCCGATCGGGCTTCCTCATCGCTACGTGCGTATGCATCCTGGCGTTCGGTGGTTGGGTGCGTGGCTTCACGCCACAAGGCACCCGTCCGGAGCCGGACCGGTCGCCGTTCAGCTTGTCGGCCATCGCGCACGTGCCGCGCCAGCAGGAAGGCCCCCTCCGGAAAGCAGGGAATGCGGTGTTCGGCAATGAGCTCTTTGCCGCGCACTTTTCGATGTACGGCATATTGGAGCAGCGGGTGCCTGTGGCGCCGGGTATCAGCTTCAAGTACCTGATCGCCACGCTTGTGCCCACACCGCTGCGCACCAGCACGCCGCCCACGGTGTACGATCACTACGCCGAAGCCGCACACCTCGTCCCGGGACAGGGATACACCATCCATGCGGCGGCGGGCTGGTACCTGAACCTGGGCTGGGCGGGTTTGCCGATCGGTGGTGCGGTATTGGGCGCCATCTGGGCGTGGCTGCTTCGCCTGCGCATGCGTCCGCTGCGGACGAGCCATGTGGCCTGGGACTTGTTGCCCTACCTTTTCGTAGCCTATTTGCCGCCGGTGGTGCGCAGCGGACCGGAAGGCTTGCGCGCCCTGGTGGTGGAAGGGTGCATCATCCCGCTCCTCATCCTCTTCCTGGCTGCTGTATTGCCGTGGCCTTTCAAATCCCATCTCGTGCCCAACGGACGTGAACGCTGATCCCTCTCCACACCAGCCGTTGGCCCCATTGCCGGAACGCTGCCGCGTGACCGTGGTGGTGCCATGCCGCAATGAAGAGGAGCACATCGGGGCGCTGCTCGACAGCCTGGCCGCGTCCGATCATCCGTTGGACCTGTTGGAAGTGCTGGTGTGCGATGGCATGAGCGATGATGGCACGCGTGCCATCGTGGCCGGGCAGGCGCGGCGGCGTCCTTTCATCCGGTTGGTGGACAACCCGCAACGCACCACGCCGCATGCGCTGAACATCGGGCTCCAAACAGGGAGCTACGATGTGGTCATCATCCTCGGGGCGCATGCGGAGGTGATGCCGGACTTCATACGGCGCAGCGTGGAAGCCTTGCGCAATGATCTTTCCGTGGGGTGCGCCGGCGGGGTGATCGAGAACGTGTACACCACATCCGTGGCGCGGCGCATCGGTGCGGCCATGGGCCATCCCTTCGGCGTGGGCGGCGCCTATTTCCGCACGGGCCGCAAGAGCGGGTATGTGGATACGGTGGCCTTCGGCGCGTATCGCCGGGAAGTGGTCCAGGAGCTCGGCGGGTTCGATGAGGAGCTGGCGCGCAACCAGGATGATGAGTTCAACTTCCGGGTGATCAAGGCGGGGTACCGCATCCTGCTGGACCCTGCCATCCGCAGCCGCTATTTCGTGCGTGCCAGTTATGGCAGGCTCTATAGGCAATACGACCAATACGGTTTCTGGAAGGTATACGTGAACCGGAAGCTCGGGACCATCACCACGTTGCGTCAGTTGGTGCCCGCGTTGTGGATGGCCTTTCTCTTCCTGGGTGCGCCGTTGGCCTGTTGGTGGCCTTGGGCCACGGGCCTGTATGCCGCGGGTGTAGTGCTGTATTCCACGGTGGCGCTGATCTGCGCGGTGCGTGCGGCCCCGTCATGGACCGATGTGCCCGGCGTGTTGTACGCATTCTTGATCCTGCACGCAGGCTACGGCATCGGCTACCTGCGCGGCCTGTTCTTGTTGATGCTGTTGCGTCAACGGCCTGGTGAGCGCAGTATGCGGCTCACTCGTGGGACAACGCAGCGCGTGGGCATGGAGGAGGAGGGAGGTCTTTTCCGGACGCATGGCCGATGGGGTGGAACAGCCCTTCTGGCGTTCTCCGTTGCACTGCCACTGGCCCCCCTGCTGGTGCCTTTGCTGGCGGTGATCGCTGCGGTGTTCGTGACCCTGGCGCATCGCCACACGATCGGCCAACGCACATTCCCTTCCTTGAGGTCCCCGCTGTCGTGGTCGTTCCTCCTGTACCTGCTCTACCTCGTCGGCCTGGGGTGGAGCACCAATTTCGACTACGCCGGCCTCGATCTGGGCATCAAGGCATCCATGGCCCTGGGGCCGCTGATGGCATGGGCCGTGCCGGGTCCTGCGCGCAAGGGTGGGAGAGCGATGCTCGCGGCCTTTGTAGTGGCGAACGTGGCGGCCGTGTGCTGCTGCATTGCAGTGGCCATGTGGCGGCTCGTGCATGAAGCCGGTGGCTCGCCGCAGGGAGCGTACGGCATGGGCAACCTCATCGCCTCGCGTTTCTCGTTGTTCTTGCACCCCAGTTATGCCGCCATGTACCTGTGCTTCGCCTTGGGTGTGATGGCCTTCGGCGGCATAGAAGCGTGGCTTGCGCGATGGAGCAAGGTCATTGTGCCGGTGCTCTTGCTGGGCGTGGTGCTGTGTGCATCGAAGGTGGGTTGGGTGGTGCTGCCCTTCCTTTTTTTGGGAGCATTGCTTTTGCCCGCCCAGCGCCAACGCCGCAGGCTGCTGTTGGGCCTCGGTCTGGCCGCGGTGCTCGTGTTCGTGGGGCTGATGGCTGTTTCACCCTACATGCGCGATCGTTTGACGCAAGTGGTACATACGATGCGATCCGATGAGGTGGCACCGGATGCCCAAAGCAGTTCGGATGTGCGGCGGCTCGTGTGGCACGCCGGGAGCGACCTTGTCCGCACGCATTGGCGCCGAGGCACGGGCACCGGTGATGTGAAAGATGCTCTTGTTCAGCGCTACACCGAACTGGGATACACGCACGCTGCGGAACAACGGTTGAACGCGCATTCACAGTTCCTACAGACCACGCTCACGTTGGGTGTTCTTGGAGGATCGGTGCTGCTGTTGCTTGTGCTGGTACCGCTCATCGGGGCGGTGCGGCAGCGCGATGGGCTCCTGATCTTTTTCCTTTCGCTATGCGCGGTGAACTGGGCGGTGGAGTCGATGTTGGAGGTACAGGCCGGGGTGCTTTTCCTGGTCTGGGGAGCATTGGTGCTTTTTCTGCGCGGTGGCCGGACCGTGAAGGGCTGAAGGGGCGTGGCTACTTTCGCCGTACCGCATGATCCCGTTCTCCCCCCCACGCATCGATGAGCGCACCATCGCCGAGGTCACGGCCGCCTTGCGCTCCGGCTGGATCACCACTGGCCCACGCACCAAGGCCTTCGAGCAAAAGTTGGCCGCCTACTGTGGCGTGCCCAAGGTGATCGCCCTCAACGCCTGGACCAACGCGTGCGAACTGGTGCTGCGCTGGTACGGCATCGGCTCGGGCGATGAGGTGATCGTGCCAGCCTACACCTACTGCGCCACGGCGAACATCGTGATGCACGTGGGCGCGAAGCCCGTGATGGTGGACGTGAAGGACGACTTCACCATTGACGTGGAGGCAGCGCGCGCGGCGATCACCGCCAACACCAAGTGCATCATCCCGGTGGATATCGGCGGTCTCCCTGCGGATGTGGAGGCTGTGATGCGCCTGGCGGAAGAAGCGCGCGAAACCTTCACGCCCAGCAACGATGTACAGAAGCTGCTCGGCCGTCCGCTGGTGTTGAGCGATGCGGCGCATTCGTTCGGTGCCACCATCGGGGGCCGCAAAGTGGGGGCGCAGGCGGACATCACCGGGTTCAGCTTCCATGCGGTGAAGAACCTTACCACCGCTGAAGGTGGCGCGCTCGCGTTCCACCTGCCGCAAGGGTTCGACGCGGAGGAGATCTACAGGCTCTTCAACGTGATGAGCCTGCACGGCCAGAGCAAGGACGCATTGGCGAAGACGCAGCCCGGCGCCTGGCGCTACGATGTGACGCTGCTCGGCTGGAAGTGCAACATGACCGATCTTCAAGCGGCCATCGGCCTTATTGAGCTGGAGCGCTACGACAGCGATACACTGGTGCGCCGCAAGGCCATCTGTGCGCGCTACGATCGGAGCTTTGCCGGCGATGCACGCCTCATCGCCCCCACGTTCAAGGACGCCGGCCGCGAAGGATCGTACCACCTCTACATGCTGCGCGTGGCGCAGGCCACCGAAGCGCAGCGCGACGCCATCATCAGCGCCATCGCCAAGCGCGAGGTGAGCGTGAACGTCCACTTCATCCCCATGCCGATGCTGAGCTTCTACAAAGGCTTGGGCTACCGCATGGAGGACTATCCGAACACATACCAGCATTACAGCCGAGAGATCAGCCTGCCGGTGTATTACGACCTCACCGACGAGCAAGTGGATGCCGTGGTGAAGGCCGTGAAGGATGCGGTGACCGAGATCATGGGCTGATGATGTGCTGATCAGCTGATGGGCAAGCGTTCGTTCGATATCGCCTTTGCGCTATCGCTCCTAGTGCTGCTGTCGCCGCTGCTGGTGGTGTTCGCCTTGGCCGTGGCGCTCACGTCCCCGGGTGGTGCGTTCTTCCGGCAGCAGCGCGTCGGGAAAGGAGCGAGGTCCTTCTCCTTGCTGAAGTTCCGCAGCATGCGGCCGGGCAGCGAAGCGAAGGGGCAGCTCACCATCGGCGGGCGTGATCCGCGCATCACCAGTGTGGGCTACTTCCTGCGCAAGACCAAACTGGACGAACTGCCGCAGCTCTGGAACGTGCTGGTGGGCGACATGAGCGTGGTGGGCCCCCGGCCGGAGGTGCCGAAGTACGTCGCCCTTTACACGCCTGAGCAGCGCGCTGTGTTGAGCGTCCGCCCCGGTATCACGGGCATGGCCAGCCTGGATTATATCGACGAGAACGAATTGCTTGCCAAAGCGGCTGATCCTGAGAAGGCCTACATCGAAGAAGTGATGCCCGCCAAGCTGGCGCTGGACCTGCGCTACGTCCGTGAGCGCAGCTTTGCGCTGGACCTGCGTATCATCGCGGTCACTATCGGCAAGGTGTTCGGTGGGTTCCGGTGAGTGGTCCGGGAAGTCACCCTTCGGCTTCGCTCAGGGTGACAGAGCGTTCAGGGAGGGGCAAGATCTCCTCTCCCCAGCGGTGCTCACGAAAACAGCCTGATCAGATCAACGTCGCCGTCTTGCTGAGCGGAGCCGAAGCACGACCCTCGTACCCTTTCAGCGCAACGCTTCCAGCAGCCGCTTCAAGTCCTCCACGCGGTCCGGGTCGTTCAGCTTCTCGTAGCTGTTCAGCAGGTTGTTCAGCTGGCGCCGGATGATGTCGATGTTGCTGCAGGGCTGGTAGAAGCTCTCGCGCACGGGCAGGTCCAGCTTCTTCAGGAATTCGTCGATCTCGTTCTTGCCCAAGATGTCGCCCTGGCTGAAGGCGTTCACATAGAACAGCACGTCACCGTGGCCCAGCTCGCTGGCGCCCACGCCGGTCTCGTCCATGTAGGCGAGCACGAAGTGGTTGGGGAGGTTCACTCCGCGCATGGGCAGGTCCAGTTCCTCGGCCAGTACCTGGTAGATGATCGCCAGCGACAGGGGATTGCCCTTCTTGGTGTCGAGCACCTCGTTGATGTAGCTGTTCTGCGGCGCGTGGTAGTTGCGCTTGTTGCCGCGGAAGCCATGCACTTGGAAGAAGATGTGGTTGAACACACGCACCTTCTCGAAGGCCGTGAGGTTGTCGTTCAGTTCCAGCCAGATGTCCTGCCGCAACGCGGACAGCCGGGCCCGCACGCGTGGTTCGTCCAGCTCCGCGTAGCGGTAATGGCACACGGCCAGCGCGCCTTCCAGCAGGTCCTCGCCGCCGCTCGCGTGCCAGCGCTTCAGGCGCTCATAAGCTGCATCGAGGTGGATGGTGTGCAGGATGTCCTCGATGCGGTTCCGGAAGAGGTCCCCGAGGTCATCCACTTCCCATGCCCGTTCCAGCACGGGTACCACCGGGCCACCGATGGAAACGATGCGATCGCGTATCTGTTGGTAGATCCCTTCGTCGGGGTCGTCGATCAGGTTGATCAACGCTTGGATCTCGGTCTCGCTCATCGGCGTGGTCACTGCGCGGTGGTGTGACGATGGCGAAAGTATCGGGGCGTGAAGAGGAGGGTGGCGGTGCGTGGCCCATCTTTCAACCACCGGGCTGTTGATGGCAGGGAAGGCGCTTGGAACAAAGGGTGTCATGCTTCGGGCGCCTGCGCCAAAGCGCTTCGGTCTCTTGCGCCATAGCTTCAGCGACGGCGCGTCGGCGCGCAGGCTCAGCACGACAGCGAAGCATGGCTTCGATCAAGGATCGGCCACGTTTCGGCAGGTCCAACAGGATAACTGCGCTACATGCATGTCAGGCTGAGCCTGCGCGCCGACGCCGAAGCGCTTTGGCGCAGGCGCCCGAAGCCTGGTCCCACGCTCTTTCCCAGGCTCCTGAACGCGCCTTATCCCGCCACGCGATCCAGCACCAGGTCGATCATGCGCTCGATCGCCGCATGGTGGTCCTTGCTGTATTCCTTGCGCAGGCGGTTGGCCACCACGGCGCACACGGTGCAGGCGCGGTGCCCCAGCAGCCCGCTGAGGCCGTAAAGGGCGCTGGTCTCCATCTCGTAGTTGGTGATGCGCAGGTCCTCGTAGCGGAAGCTGGTGAACGCGTCGTTCAGCCCTTCCACGGCAGGGATGCCGCGCAACTGGCGCCCTTGCGGGGCATAGAACCCGCCCGCCGTGGCCGTGATGCCCACGTGGTTGTCGTGACCGATGGCATGTACCAGCTGCTCATCGCCGGTGGCGAGGTAGGGCATGGGCAGTCCGTCCGGCCATTCGGTGTGCGTGAGGAACTTCTGCAGCAGGCGCAGTTCGGCATCGGTCTGTTCGTGCGCATAGAAGTGCATCATCGCGTCGAGGCCGAGCGCGCTGTGGCTTACCACGAACTGGTCCACGGGGATGTCCTCCTGGAGCGCGCCGCAGGTGCCCATGCGCACGATGGTGAGCGCCTTGTGCTCGCGCTTCGGGGTGCGCGCCTGCAGGTCGATGTTCACCAGGGCATCCAGCTCGTTCAGCACGATGTCGATATTGTCCGGACCGATGCCGGTGGCCAGGGCGGTGATGCGGCGGCCGTTCAACCGGCCGGTATGCGCCACGAACTCACGGTTCTGCGAGCGGTGCTCGATGCTGTCGAACCGCTTGCTGATCAGCGCGATGCGGCCCGGATCACCGGCCACCAGCACGATGTCGCCCAATTCCTCGGGACGCAGCGCAAGGTGGTACACGCTGCCATTGGGGTTCAGGATCAGTTCGCTTTCCGGCAGGATGGTGCCGGGTTCCGTGAGGAGGATGGGACGCATGGTGCTCGTAGGGACCGACAAGGTAACAGGAAGCAGGTGGCAGGTATTCCACCAACTGCTCCTGCCTCCTGCCAGCTGCTCCTGTTACCTGGCTATTGAGCGCCGAACACCTTCCGCAGCAGGTCGGTGGTGCGGGCCACAGGGTCCTGGCGGATCTTCAGTTCCTCGTCCGCGATCAGCGTGAACAGGCCGTCGATGGCCTTCTGCGTCACGTACGCGTCCAGGTCCGGGTCCACGGCCTTGCCGCCGGTGAACAGCGACGCGGAATTGTAGGCGTTGGCCACGGGCGTCCAGTAGTTGGTGAGGGCCACCTTCTTCGTGGCCGTTTCCACGATGGGCCGGAATTTGGTGATGAGGGTGGAGGTGGTCTTGTCCTTCAGGTAGGTGGTGGCCGCGTTATCGCCGCCCTTGAGGATCGCGAAACCATCGCCGATGCTCATGCTGGTGATGGCATCCACGAACACCGGCGTGGCCTCCTTCACCGCTTCCTCCGCTGCGCGGTTCATCGCCAGCTCGAAGTCCTCCACGGGTTTCTTGATGCCGAGGTCGGTGAGCGTGTTCTTCACCTTCTGCGCTTCGGCCGGGAAGGGGATGCGGATGCGGTCGTTCTTCCAGAAGCCATCGGTGATGGAGCCCAGGGACACCGCGCTCCCGGTGCCCTTTTCCAGCGCCTGTTTCAGGCCGGCGATCACTTCATCGTTGCTCAGGCCAGCGTTGCCGGTGGCGGTCTTCACGCGGTCGGCCGCGTCCTTCAGGCTTTTGGGGAACTGTGCGGTGCAGGAGGCGCTGAGGCCCACGGCGAGGGCGAGCAGCAGGAGGTTCTTCATGGTGTTGAGGGTGCGTTGCATCAGGCTTCCATCATTCGTGCCAAAGCGGAGCGCCATGCATTCGGCACGGGGATGCTGGCACCTTGTGTGTAGTCGAAGCAGACCATCACGCTCCGGCCTTCGCAGCAGAGGACGCGCTCGGCGCCCTTCGTCACGTGCAGCGCGTACCGCAGGTCGAAGCTCCGGCCGCCGATGGCGCTGCACCATGTCACCACCTCCACGTGGTCGCCCAGGTGCACGGGCCGGCGGTAATCCGCTTCGTTGCGCGCGAGGATGAGCCCCTGGTGCTGCCAGTCGTGTTCCGGTGGGATGAACGTGCGCAAAAGGTCCATCCGCCCCAGCTCGAACCACGACAGGTACACGGCGTTGTGCGCATGCCCCGCCATGTCGATGTCGTTGAACCTTACTTGAATGGAGGTCGTTGTTCTCATCGGTCAAGTAGGGGTCTGGCAGCAAGCAACCCTTGGTCGATGATGCCGGTGGTCCGGCCGCCTTCATGCATATTGGTATGGTTCATGATCGTATGCCATCTGCCTTACATTTTTCAACACGCGTTCCATGTATGATCTCCAGAACGTCTTGGCGAACAGCCAATTAATCGGATAGAGCAAGGCAATATCGGAGTGAAGGGTGTAGGTGTATTCGATCAATATGCTATCTTTTTTAATTTCAGTGGTCCGCCACTCGCCTGTGAATTTTGAGAAACCCAACATCCAGGACTGGAATTCGCTTACTTCAAATTTCCAATACTTGTTTTCACTGCGTTCGATCACTTTGTCCACGGATACGAACCCGCCTTTCTGGGTCAATGATCTTGCGGCATGTACTTTCTTGCTTGCTCCGACCTGTCCCCAGTCCTCATCGTTCGTGCTGTGTGTGATCCTGGGCATTATGCCATAGCCGGTGTGGACCTTTGAAACGTCGCAGAGCAGCGGCGTCTTGAACGCTCGCTCCAATGAACAGTTATAGATCGTGGAGACGTTGACCCTGGTTTCCATTTTCTTCTGATCCTTCTTGCTCAAGGAACTGGAGCTCCCATGAAGGATCCGGTGGCAGTGGTCATGGCCGTGATGCGTGGGGAAGCGAAGCATATCGGGAAAGGAGGGTGCCTTCCGTGTTCCCTTTCTGTACGCTGCCAGCTAATCGGCTAGGAAATAGGGTTCAGGATCACCGAAAAGACCGTGATGCTGTTCGGGTCGCGGTCGTAGAAGAGCTTGTCCAGAGCCTCCAGCACGTTCTTCGCCCGGAAGTAGGAGGTGTGGAGCACGTTCTCCCCGCGGGCGCTCCACTGGATGGTGTAGCTGCTCGTGCGCTCTTTGTAGGTGCGGACGTACTCGAGCATCTGGCGCAGGGCGTCCAGCTTGTCGACGCCTTCGGTGGCGTGGAAGAGGAAGCTCTGGTTGTGGCGCGGGTTCAGTGTGATGAGGTACAGCTTGGCCGGTGCGCCCTCCTTTTCCACGTAGTTGAACATCAGGCTATCCGCGCCCACGCCGATGTGGTTGCCGATCTCCTGTTGCAACTGTGCGATCTCCACGTTGCGGTCTCGCGTCATGCTCCTGCGGGGGTGTTCATGCCTTCGCGGGGTAGCGAAGGGGCATCGAAGTTACTGTAGGTGGAATTCTGGCTGCGGTATTCGGGGACGAGGGCCTTCATGCCCTTTACGCAACCGGCGGCATCGCCGCGCGCGGCCATGGTCAGCAATGCTTCAATGGAGGCCCGCACGGCGCCCGCGTCCACCGCGCGCACCTGGCCGATGAGGATGCGCGGATGGTGCGTGGGCAGGGTGGCCTCCTGATCGGCCAGCAGTTCCTCGTAAAGCTTCTCGCCGGGACGCAGGCCCGTGTACCGCACCTCGATGTCACGGCCGGGCTCCCTGCCGCTGAGTCGGATCATCTTCTCGGCAAGGTCGGCGATGCGCACCGGACCGCCCATGTCGAACACGTATATCTCGCCGCCCTTGCCCATGGTGGCCGCTTCCAGCACAAGGCGGCAGGCTTCCGGGATGGTCATGAAGAAGCGGGTCACTTCGGGGTGCGTCACCGTCACCGGCCCGCCCTCGGCGATCTGGCGGCGGAAGAGGGGGATCGACCGAGCCGTTGCTGCCGAGCACGTTCCCGAAGCGCGTGGTGATGAAGCGGGTGCCGCCGCCGCGCAGCGCCTGCACGTATTGTTCGGCCACGCGCTTGCTGGCGCCCATCACGCTGGTGGGGTTCACGGCCTTGTCGGTGCTGATGAGCACGAATTCCTGCACGCCGTGCGCCACGGCGAGGTCGGCCAGGTTGCGGGTGCCGCCCACGTTGGTGGTGATGGCCTGCTCCGGCTGCGCCTCCATCAGCGGCACGTGCTTATAGGCGGCTGCATGGAAGATCGCTTCCGGCTCCGTTTCGCGCAGCAGGGCGTCCATCGCGGTGCGGTCGCGCACGTCGCCCACCACGCAGCGGAACGCCGTGCGCCCCTTGCCGCGCAGTTCCATCTCCAGGTCGTAGAGCGCGCTCTCGGCGATGTCCAGGAGCACGGTCTCCCGCGCTTGCAGCGCGATCAGCTGCCGCACCAGTTCGCTGCCGATGCTGCCGGCGGCGCCTGTTACGAGCACTCGCTTCCCGGCGAACCGTTCCTGGAGCAGCGAATCGTCCAGTTGGATCGGCGGACGCCCCAGCAGGTCCTCGATGCGCACCTCGCGGATCTGTCCGCTGCTGAGCTGTCCGTTGATCCAGTCCTGCACCGGTGGCACGGTGAGCACTTGCACGCGCGCGGCCATCGCCGTGTCCACCACGTGGCGGCGATGTTTCGGATCGGGCTGCTGCACGGTGATGATCACCTGGTCCACGTCGCCGCCGGCCAGCAGTTCCTCCAGCTCCGTGGTGGGGTGGATGAGCACGCCTTCCAGCCGCTTGCCGATCTTGCCCGGATCGTCGTCCAGGAAGGCCGAGACCGTGTAGCGCACCGAACCTTCGCGCTCCAGCACCCGCTTGGTGATGGAGCCCGCTTCGCCCGCCCCGAAGAGCACCACGCGCTGTTCGTCCTTGCCTTCGCCCTGCGCGCGCAGGTGCAGCAGCTTGAAGGCGATGCGCGAGGCGATCAACAGCATGGCCGCAGCCAGGAAGTCGATGATGATCACCGAGTAGGGCAGAAGGAACTTCTGGTCCACCAGGTAGTAGCGCAGAGGACCGAGCAGGGCCAGCGTGGCGCTGCCGCCGAGGATGGCGAGAAAGATGCGCTTCGCGTCGGGCGTGCTGGTGTGGCGCACCATGCTGCGTTGGATGCCGAAGCCGAGGTACCACGCCAGCCGCACCGCGATGAACACGGGCAGCACGGGCCACAGCAGGGCGTACTCATGTGGCGGCACGTGGAAGTTGAACCGCAGCTGGTACGCACTGAGCAAGGCGAGCATGCACATCGCCAGGTCGATGAGCACCACGGCCCAGCGTGGCAATGAGCGGAGGTAGAACGCCATCGCGGCGAAGGTATCCGCTTCGGTGGGTCCATACGGGGAGCGGAAGTGGGCCCCAGTGGTTTAGCCTTCTTCGATCAGCCTTATGTCGCCACGGTTCCTGCCGCGCAGCCATCTTTGCGGTGGTCGTATCCATCGTTTAATGCCGAGGATTCTGTTCATCGCTGCCCACCGTCCCGGACGGTCGCCCAGCCAGCGCTATCGCTTCGAGCAGTTCGTTCCCTATTGGGAACGGCACGGCTACACGTTCGATTATGCCTGGCTGATCGATGCGGAGGACGACAAGCGCTTCTATGCGCCCGGTAACCTCAGCGCAAAGGCCGGCATCTTCCTCAAGAGCCTCAAACGCCGCACAGAGCACGTACGACGGGCGGCGCAGGCGGATCTGGTGCTGGTACAGCGCGAAGCGTTCATGACCGGCACCACGCGTTTCGAGCGCGCCCTCGCCCGCACGGGCAAGCCCTTCGTGTTCGACTTCGATGATGCCATATGGCACTTGGATGTGAGTGCCGCTAACCGCAGGCTCAGTTGGTTGAAGGCCCCCGGTAAAACGGCCAAGATCATCGGTCTGGCCGATCAGGTGATTGCCGGTAATGACTACCTGGCCGATCACGCCAGGCGCTATAACCCGGTGGTGGTCACTATCCCCACGGTGATCGACACGGATGTCTACCGCCCGCTGCCAGCGGTGCGGCGCGCCGATGGCAAGCTCACTATCGGCTGGACCGGCAGCTATACCAGCCTCGCGCACCTGCAACAGGTGCTACCCCTGCTGCGCCGTCTGAACGAAGCGTGGAAGGAGAAGCTCGTGTTCCGGGTGATCAGCGACCGCGATCTGTATGCGCCGGGCCTGGAGGTGGAGAACGTGCGCTGGAGCGCCGCCACCGAGGCCGAGGACCTGGCGGCCATCGACATCGGTATCATGCCGTTGCCGGATAACGAATGGAGCCGAGGCAAGTGTGGCTTCAAGGGCCTGCAGTACATGGGAATGGGCCGTCCTGTGGTGTTGAGCCGCGTAGGCGTGAACAAAACCATCGTGTGCGACGGCAAGAACGGATTCCTGGCGGGCACCGACAGCGAATGGCTGGAAAAGCTCGGCCACCTCATCGCCGATGACGAACTTCGCCGCCGCATGGGCCGCGCCGCCCGCGCCACGGTGGAACAGCAGTACTCCGTGCCCGCGTGGCGCGACGCGTACCTTGAGATCTTCAACACCTTGATCCGCCGGAAGCGTACTTGATGCTTCCAAACATACCGAACCCGCACCTGACCGATGGAGACCACGACCGAACTGAAAAAGACCGCGCTGACGCACGTGCATGAGGCCCTCGGGGCCAAGATGGTGCCCTTCGCCGGTTACCTCATGCCCGTGCAATATTCCGGGGTGAACGACGAGCATCTCACCGTGCGCAACGCCGTGGGCGTGTTCGACGTGAGCCACATGGGCGAATTCCTCCTGAAGGGGCCCGGCGCGCTGGACCTGATCCAACGCGTGACCAGCAACGATGCCAGCAAGCTGGTGGACGGCAAGGTGCAGTACAGCTGCCTGCCCAACGGCGCCGGTGGCATCGTGGACGACCTGCTCGTGTACCGCAAGAAGGCCGATGAATACATGCTGGTGGTGAACGCCAGCAACATCGGCAAGGATTGGAACTGGATCCAGAAGCACAACACCGGCGGCGTGCACATGGAGAACATCAGCGACGGCATGTCGCTGCTCGCCGTGCAGGGGCCGAAAGCGGTGGAGGCCATGCAGGCGCTCACGGCCATCGACCTGAAGGCCATGGAGTACTATACCTTCCAGGTGGGCGCCTTCGCCGGGCACGACCACATCATCGTCAGCGCCACGGGCTATACCGGTGCGGGCGGTTTCGAGATCTACATGCCCAACCGGGTGGCCGAGGACATCTGGAACAAGGTCTTCGCCGCCGGCATCGGCCACGGCATCAAGCCCGCCGGGCTCGCCGCGCGCGACACCCTGCGCCTGGAGATGGGCTTCTGTCTCTATGGGAACGACATCGACGACACCACCTCGCCCATCGAAGCGGGCCTCGGCTGGATCACCAAGTTCACCAAGGACTTCATCAACGCCCCGGAACTGAAGGCGCAGAAGGAGGGTGGCACCCAGCGCAAGCTCGTGGGCTTCGAGCTCACCGAGCGCGGCATTCCCCGCCACGATTGTCCCGTGGTGGACGAGAATGGCAAGGCCGTGGGCAAGGTCACCAGCGGCACCATGAGCCCCAGTCTGCAAAAGCCCATCGGCCTGGCCTATGTGCCCACGGCCCACAGCGCGCCCGGCAGCCGCATCCGCGTGGACGTGCGTGGGAAGCACCTGGAAGGCGTGGTGGTGAAACTGCCCTTCTACCAGGCGCCGAAATGAGGGCGATCAGCAGCAGCACCGACTACAGGTTCCGCGTCGAGACCTGCTTCGTGCCGGGCCAGTTCCCGCTGTACGAACAGGACATGGGCATCGTGGTCATCATCGACATCCTGCGCGCCACCAGCGCCATGGTGGCCGCCTTCGATGGCGGAGTGGACCGCATCATCCCCGTGAGCACGGTGGAGGAGGCCCAGCAGTACATCGGCCGTCCGGGCTTCATCGCCGCCGCCGAACGCAACGGCGAGGTGGTGGACGGCTTCGCGGTGGGCAATTCGCCGCTCGCCTTCAAGGCCATGGACCTGAAGGGCCACACCATCGTGATGACCACCACCAACGGCACGCGCGCCATCAACCTGGCCCGCAACGCCCGGCAGCTTGTGGTCGGCTCCTTCGTCAACCTTTCCGCGCTCACCGACTGGCTGATCGCGCAGGACGACAACATCCTGCTGCTCTGCAGCGGCTGGAAGGAGAAGTTCAGCCTGGAGGACAGCGTGTTCGCCGGTGCCGTGATGGAGCGCCTGCTCGAGAGCGGCAAGTTCGGCGTGGAGGAGGACAGCAGCATCGCCAGCAAATACCTCTACATGGCCGCGCGCGATAACTTCATGAGCATCCTGAAGGCCGCCCCGCGCCGCAAACGGCTCGAGAAGCTGAACCTCCTGGACGACGTGAAATACTGCCTCACCCCCGATCAGAGCCGCGTGATCCCCGTGCTGCGGAACGGAGTGCTGGTGCGCATGGACACCTGAACAGCCGCCCGATGCGCCGCCTCCTGGTCCGTTCCCTCGCGCTCCTCGCCGTCGCCGGGGCGATCTGGCCCGCGGTGGACAACGAGGAGGCAGGGGCGTGGGGCTTCTATGGCCACCAGCGCATCAACCGCATGGCCTGCTTCACGCTGCCGCCGGAGCTCTTCGGCTTCTACAAGCGGCACATCGACTACCTCACCGACCACGCCGTGGACCCGGACCGCCGCCGCTACGCCGTGGCCGCGGAGGCACCGCGCCATTACATCGACATCGACCATTATGCGGCGCAGGGGCAGGACCCCTTCTGGGAAGTGCCGCAGCAATGGGACATGGCCGTGAAGAAGTTCACCGAGGACACGCTGCAGGCCTACGGCATCGTGCCGTGGCACATCCAGGTGGAGTACGGCCGCCTGGTGAACGCCCTCCGCCGCGGCGATCTGGACCGCATCCTCTATTACAGCGCCGAACTGGGCCACTACGTGGGCGATGCGCACGTGCCGCTCCACACCACGGAGAACTACAACGGGCAGATGACCAACCAGCACGGCATCCACGCCTTCTGGGAAAGCCGCATCCCCGAACTGAGCGCCGAGGGCTATGACCATTTCGTGGGCCGCGCGCGCTACCTGGACGACAAGCTGGCCACCACCTGGGCCGCGGTGAAGGAGAGCCACATGGCCCTGGATACCGTGTTCAGCAAGGAGAAGGAATTGCAGGCCACCTTCCCGGAGGACCGGAAGTACGTATTCGAGGACCGCGGCCGCGGCACCATGCGCTTCTACTCGAAGGAGTTCACCAAAGCCTACGAGGAAAGCATGGGCGGCATGGTGGAGCGCCGCATGAACGCCGCCATCATCACGCTCGGCAGCTTCTGGTACTCCGCCTGGGTGGACGCCGGCCAGCCGGACCTCGACCGCTTCGAGCAGAAGGACGTGAGCGACAGTCTGAAGGCCGTGCTTGCTGCCGAGGAGGAGCAGATAAAGATGGCCAAGCAGGCCGCTGGACGCGTGGAGCCGGAGTGAAGGTCCCGCAATGAGGATGCAGGACTGCGTTCATGGTCGAAAGGGAATATGCCTTCCATCCTCGCGTTCACACATCATGAAGCACCGGATCACCCTTGCCATCGTGCTGCTGCCTTCTATCATCCATGCCCAAACCACCGTCCATATCGAGGTCCGGGACATGCTGGATAATGCTCCGATCCCCCAGGCGATCGTTTCGGATGGATCGAACCCCAGAGCATCCATGGGAACGGATCCAATGGGCCATGCCGAACTGACATTGAGCGGAGCATCAATGGTCCGAATGAAAGCGGCCCATCCGGCGTATCAACCATGTCGCATCGATATCCACCTCAGCGGTGGTACTGATCTGGATACGTTGCGCTTCTATCTCGTGCCGGTGGGGTTCAAAGGTGGCCTCCGATGAATTCCGAAGGATAAAATGAGCCGGAGTGAGGTGGTAACGCTCACCGGCGAAGAGGACGAAGTGCGGTTGCGCGCGTTGTCCGGATCGCGTTGGCATGTGACGCGTGCTACGCTGCTGAGGCTCATGGACAGGTACGATGCAGGCGATCTGGATGACATGGCGCTGTTCGGCATCACCAGCCTGATGGAGGCTCGAACGGACCTGTCCTATGAACCCGGCAGCGAGGATGAGATCGGTAGCGCCATCTTCTCCCTGGCCATGCCGCGGCACGACGCATGGTCCTTGGAACGGACACGCAAGGAGCTGCTACAGGTGCATCTCGATGTATCCCCCACCGGGTGGGAGAGGGCCGCGGAGATCGAAGCGATTCGTCCAGGGCCCCGGCCGTTGCACGTGCACCTGACGCGTGCGGTGATGCGGAATTTCTTGGAACGCCTCCTTGATCGAGAGATCGATCCCCACGAGCTGGGAGCAATAGCGGTCCACCTCGGTTCCATCGGGGAGCTTCGGTACGAGCCGGGCCATGGTGAGGTGTTGCGCGGGCTGCTCGACCGCTTGCGCCTTCCGCACGAACGGGGAACGCTCACGCCTGCGGAGGCGTTGGGCTGGCTGCGTCGTATCGGTGCGTGATCGAGGGGAGCGTTTGAACTTTCCATTGCGATCGTTGTTACTTCAACGATCCAAACCGATCGATCATGGCCAAGCGAGCAGTCCCGAAGAAGCGCCCCTCCACCAAGAAAGCCGCTCCCCGGAAGAAAGCGGCGATGAAGAAGGCGGCACCGAAAAAGAAAGCAGCACCCAAGAAGAAGGCAGCTCCGAAGAAGATGGCGATGCCGAAGAAGAAGGCCGCCGCCAAGCGCGCCGTATTGAAGGTGGTCCGCAAGGCGGCCCCGAAGAAGGGTGCCGTGAAAAAGGGCCTCGCGAAAGCGAAGCGTACCGTGCTTCGCGTGGAGAAGAAGGCGGCCCGCACGGCGAAGAAGGCCGTGCGCTCCGTGAAGAAGGTGGAACGCAAGGTGGAGAAGAAGGTGAAGGCCATCGTGGACAAGGCCATGCAGGGCGAGGCCAGCATGAAGGTGAAGGAGGTCCTCACCAACATCGCCGAGGCCATCGGTGGCCACGAGCAGAAGCCCGCTACCGATACGCCCGCGCCGGAGAAGAGCTAGCCCCTACGGCTCCGTTCTTGGGACCGCCGGACCTCAGGTCCAGCGCGATGCCTTGCGCTGGATCGGAGCATCCGTCACTTTTTCGGCACGGCCTTCGTATCAGCCACCACCATGGCCATCGTTGTCGCCCTTTTCTGCGTGCTCACCTGCATCGGCTTGCTGTACGCGCTGGCGTTCCGCCGGTCCACGCGCGGCTGATCGGCCTTCGTGGCCGTTGGCGGTCCCGGGTGTTCTCCGGCCCGGTCCTTGGCAAATAGCCGTATGATCGCGGCGTGATGAGGACCCATACTGGCCCGGGCGCTACTTCGGCCCGCATACGTCCATGGCGGTGGCGAGCATCGCCGTGGGCCTGTTCGCGGCGCTGGCCGCGGTGGCGTTGAAGAAGGGGGTGAACGAGCTTACCCACGTCCTGCACGGCTGGTTGTTCGGGTCGCGCCGTTCGCTGCTCGTGCTGATCATCCCCACCGGCGGTATCCTGTTGAGCGTGCTCTTTACGCAGGTGTGGCTGAAGGGCGATCTGGGCCGCGGCCTTCCGGGCGTGCTGAAAGCGGTGCGCGAGCAGGCCGGCCTCATGCCGCTGCACAAGGTCTATTCCCAGGTGCTCACGAGCATCTTCACCATGGGGGCCGGTGGGTCCGCCGGGCTGGAAGCGCCCATCGCGTCAACGGGTGCGGCCATCGGCAGCAACGTGGCCCGCCGGCTGGCCCTTGATCGCGACACGCGCATCCTGCTGCTGGCCTGTGGCGCGGCGGGCGGCATCTCCGCAGTGTTCAATGCGCCGGTGGCCGGGGCCATCTTCGCGCTGGAGGCCATCCTGTTGAACATCGCCATCCCCATGGTGGTGCCGGTGCTGATCGCTTCGGCCTCATCGGCCTTCCTGTCGTCCATCATCTATTCGGGCCAGCCGTTCGTGCCCATCACGGATTCGTGGGACCGGTACGCGCTTCCGTTCTACGTCGGCCTGGCGTTCTTCGCCTCGTTGCTGTCGGTATATGTGGTGCAGGTGTATTTCCGTGTGGGGACCTGGTTCGCACGGTTGCGTTCGCCGTGGACGAAGGCGATGATCGGAGGGACCCTGCTGGGTGTGTTCGATCCTCTTCTTTCCACCGCTGCTCGGCGAGGGGTACGACAGCGTGGAGCACCTCCTGCACGGGGAGGCCGGCCGGCTGGCCGAGTTCGCGCCGCTCTCGCTCCACCTGGGGGACTGGAATATCGAGGCCCTCGTGATCGGCCTGATGGTGTTGAAGGTGGTGGCCACTTCGCTCACCCTTGGCGGAGGGGGCAACGGCGGCATGTTCGGGCCTGCGCTGTTCATCGGTGGCATGTGCGGCTATGCCTTCGCGCATGCGCTGAACCTGGCCGGGGTGGCCCACCTGAACGAGATCAACTTCACCGTGGTGGGCATGGCCGCCGTGCTCAGCGGCACGATCCACGTGCCGCTCACCGCCATCTTCCTCATCGCGGAGATCACCGGCGGCTACGCGCTCTTCGTGCCGCTGATGGTGGCATCGTCGCTCACCTACCTGGTCGCGCGGTCCATCCAGCCGTATTCGATCTACGACCGGCCGGAGCAGGCAGCGGATGCCGCCCGTCCTTCGGGTAGCCATACGTCCAGAGGATGACCTTGACTTTCAATGGGCGGCGGGCTCGATCAAGAGTAGATCAAAAGAATTGGCGGTTCTTAACGGTAGATAACGGTAGCTTTCGGTAGTCTCGGTCTTGGCTGCAAGCCGCGCCAAACCTCGGAAAAGCAAGAGGGGCGCGGCTTTCGCCGCACCCCTCTTAGTGATCCCGCTGGGGCTCGAACCCAGGACCCCAACATTAAAAGTGTTGTGCTCTACCAACTGAGCTACAGGATCCTCTTTTCATGTACCGGTGTTACCCGGTCCGCGAATTGAGGGCGCAAAAGTAGCGATCATCCGATCCCCTCCAAGTGTGTTTTTCAAACCGCTTTTGTTGACGGCTCCGGCCCGGCCTTCTTCTCGATGATCGGCAGGCGCTCGAAGGGCTTCGAGCGGTCGAACAGGTAGCGGTAGGTGGCCAGCGTGCGGTAGTTCGCCGCACCCAGGTTCTCGCACACGCGCAGCATGCGCGGGTTGAAGTCGCCGATCCAGGTGAGCACCGTGTCCCCATAGCGCTTGGTGCGTTGCAGCCATTCGCCCATGAACGCGATCATGGCGCCTTCCACGCCTTTGCCCTGCCAGGCCTTCACCACGCCGAACACGATGCCCGTCATGGTGCGGGAGGTGCCCTTCCACTTGTGGTAGAGGAACTTCAGCTTGCCCAGCCAGTTGAGGTCCCCGTTCACGTGACGGAAGATCTCGTTCAGCTCCGGCAGATTGATGTAGAAGGCGATGGGCCTCCCCTTGTGGTACACGAACACGATGATGCGCGGGTCCATCACCGGCTTCATCTGCCTGATGGTCCGCAGCGCCACCTCCGCCGGCATCGGCTTGAAGTTCTCGTGGTCCACCCAGGCTTCGTTCAGCACGGTGCGGAAATCCTCGGCGAGCTTCTTCTGATCCATGCCCCGGGCGTCGCGTACCTCGATGTCGGGATCGTTCTTGAACTGGTTGTACTTCCGCAGGAAGATGGGTTGGATGGGCGCTTGCGCGTCGCGCTTGAAGAACAATTGCTTGAAGTAGACCTGGAACCCGTAGCGCTCGAAGAGGCGCACGTAATAGGGCGGGTTGTAGTTGGTGCCGTAGATGGGCGGATCGGTGAAGTTCTCGATCAAGAGGCCCCAGAACATGTTGCGCTCGCCCAGGTTGATCGGCCCGTCCATGGCCTCCAGCCCGCGCGCCTTCAGCCAATCGCGCGCGGTGTCGAAGAGCAGGTCCGCGGCCGCCTGATCGTCGATGCATTCGAAGAAGCCGCAGCCACCGGTGGGTTGCTGCTTGTCCGTCCACGCGGTCTTCGGATTCACGAAGGCGGCGATGCGGCCGATGGGAGTGCCTTGGGCATCGTAGAGCACCCACCGTTCGATGGCGCCGCCCCTGGCCTCCGGCGAGCCGGGTGCGGCATCCGGCTTCGGGCGCAGCAGCTTGTTCGTTGCCGGGTCGAACACCTTCTCCACGTCCTGCTTCAAGTGGGGCACCCAGTTCGGGTCCTGGGCATAGATGCGCCAGGGCAGCTGCGTCCATTTGCGCAGCGTGCGGGCATCGTTCACAACGGCGATCCTCATGCGTTCGGCCGCGGCGCTGGCCGGCGGCGGCGCGAAGGTCGGCATACCTTGCCACCGTGCGTGTGTTCCTCATCGGCTTCATGTGCAGCGGCAAGACCCGCATCGGCCGTGCCCTCGCGCCCTTGATGGGCCTGCAATGGGCCGACGTGGACCGCGTGATCGAGCAGCGCATCGGGCCCATCACCCCCTGGGTGCTGCGGGAAGGGGAGGCCGCCTTCCGCGCCGTGGAACGCGAGGTGCTGCTGGAACTGTTGGAGCAGGACGGCCTCGTGGTGTCCTGCGGTGGCGGCACGCCGATGTCCGCTGACAACATGGAACGCATGCGGGCCGCGGGCACGGTCGTGTACTTGGACGTGCCATTGGACGTGCTCATCGATCGCTGTGCCCGCGTGGGGCGGGACCGCCCGTTGCTGTTCGGCCTGGACGATGCCGCTTTGTGCGCCCGGATCAAAGGGCTGCTGGCGGAGCGCCTGCCCACCTACCGGCGGGCGCACCTGCACGTGCAAGCGGCGGACGATCCCACGGCCATCGCGGAGCGGATCGCGGAACGGCTGAAGGTTCAGGACAGGTAGACGGCGTCCTGCCGGCCCAGTTCCACGCTGATGTGCTCCTGCATGGTGGTGCTCAGCGTAAGCCCGACGATGTCCGCGCGGATGGGGTAGGTGCGGTGGCGGCGGTCCACCAGCACCACCGTGGTGAGCTTGCGCAAGGGCACCTGCACCAGCGCGGCCGCGGCGTGCATCAGCGTGCGGCCGCTCATCAGCACGTCATCCACCAGCACCACCGTGCGGTCGCGCAGCGTGGCGATGTCCACGCCGATCGCGACGGGGCCGCTCAAGGGATCGTTCTTGTCGAGCGTCAGTTCCAGCAGTTCCACCTGTAAGGGGGCGATCTCGCCCAACAACTTCACCAGGCGGCGCGCCAGCAGGTGCCCCCGCGGGGCGATGCCCACCACGACGAGGCCCGGCTCCGCGCAGTTCTCTTCATACAGTTGGATGGCGATGCGCCGCAGCTTCCGCTGCACGCGATCATGGTCGAGCACTTGCGTTCGCTCCGTGGGCATGGGGGCAAGTTACACGGCGGGCGCCAGGAGCGATCGCCATCTGTTCCTGGATACCGGTCCTGGGTTTCCTTTACGCCCGGAACGATCGGACCATGCTCACGGTGCTCTCACCCGCCAAGGACCTCGACATGTCGCCCATGCCGGCGATGAAGGGGACCACATTACCCGGCCTGCTGGACGCGAGCGAAGAGCTGGTGGCCAGGCTGCGCACGTTGCCGGCCAAGCGCATCGGCGCATTGATGGACCTCAGCCCCAAGCTGGCGGAGCTCAACCACGCGCGCTATCAGGAATGGTCGCCGCCCTTCGATGCCTCCAATGCCAAGCAGGCGGCGTTCGCGTTCAACGGCGAGGTCTACCGGGGCCTCAAGGTCGCCACGCTCTCCCCGGCGGACCTGCATTTCGCGCAGCAGCACGTGCGGATCCTGAGCGGGCTTTATGGCGTGCTGCGCCCGCTGGACCTGATGCAGGCCTACCGCCTGATGATGGGCACGCCCTTCAGCCCCAGGCGCGGCGTGAAGGACCTCTACGCCTTCTGGGGCGACCGCATCACGGAGAACCTGAACGCCGCATTGGCCGGGACCGGCAGCGACGTGCTGGTGAACCTCGCGAGCAACGAGTATTTCAGGAGCGTGCGCCCGGCCAAGCTCAAGGCCCGTGTGATCACGCCGGTGTTCAAGGACCGGCGCCCCGGCGGCTACAAGGTGGTGATGGTCTTCGCGAAGCATCACCGCGGCGCGATGTGCCGCTGGATCATCGAGCACCGCCTGGCCGATCCCGAGAAGCTGAAGGCCTATGATGCGCACGGGTACCGCTTCCGCAAGGACCTGAGCACCGGCACGGAATGGGTGTTCACGCGGGAAACGTCCATCCCGCTCGCCGGGCTGCGCTAGCGCCCTTGGAACGGCACGGCATTGGTGGACGTGCGGAGCATGTCCCGGTAAATTCGTCGCGTGTTCCTCTTCGTCATCACCACCCTGTGCCTGCTGCTGGCGGTCTACGCCGGCGTGTGCCTGTTCTACTGGTGGTTCCAGGAGCGGTTCATCTTCGTGCGGTTCCGCGTGCCGGACCGGTATGTGTTCCGGTTCAAGCAGCCTTTCGAAGAGGTGCGCTTGAGCACCACTGACGGCGCCCAGCTGCACGGCCTGTACTTCCGGGCGAAGCAGGGGCGGGGCGCGGTGCTCTATTTCCATGGCAATACCGGCAGTTTGCGACGCTGGGGCAAGCGCGCATCGCGCTTCACCAACCTGCAGCACGACGTGCTGATGCCCGACTACCGCGGCTACGGCAAGAGCAGGGGAGCGCTCACCGAGGCCGCCCTGCACGCGGATGCGGACCTGTGGTACGCCTGGCTGGCCGAACGCTGGCCGGAGGAGCGCATCACCGTGTACGGCCGTTCGCTGGGCTCGGGCATGGCCGTGCCGGTGGCCGCGGCCCATGCGCCGCGCGCGCTGGTGCTGGAATCGCCGTTCGCCAATTTCACGGACGTGGCGCGGCACTACCTGGCCATCCTGCCGTACCGCTGGCTGCTGCGCTACCGGTTCCGCAGCGACAAGGCCATGCTGCGCGTGAAGTGCCCCGTGTTCATCTTCCATGGCAAGCGCGACCCGGTGGTGCCCTACAGCAGTGCGCTCCGGCTGTATGCCACCGTATCCAGCGACGTGCACCGGGAGATGATCAGCTTCGCCAAAGGGTACCACAGCGACCTGGGCGGCTACGCCCGTTTCCACCGGAAGCTGCGGGCCATCCTTGGCGATGTGGCGCCCGTGGAGCCGGGCATGGTGCGTTAACGATCGTCAAGGCGCCTGCCGCGTGGGCGTGCGCGGGTATCTTGGCGGCCATTCCAACGAACACGATGAAGAAGTCCAGCCTCGGTATCCTCGCGCTGGCCGCATTGGCGGCCGGCATCGCCCACCCGGCCTGCGCCCAGAAGAACGGCAAGGTCGAGCTCAAGTCCCTCAATGATTCGCTGAGCTACGGCATCGGCAGCCAGATCGGCACCAACGTGCGCGGGGACCTTGCGCGGGCGGGCCTCGGTGGGTTGAACATGAAGTTGATCCAGGCGGGTTTCCGCGACGGTTCGGACAGCACCATGCAGGCTTCCGCGGAGGCGCTCGACGCCGTGCTGCGCGATTACATGATGAAGCACCAGCAGGAGCAGCAGGAGCGGGAGACCGCCGCCGCCGAGGCCAACCTGAAGGCCGGTCAGGCCTGGCTGGCGGAAAATGGCAAGCGGAAGGGCGTGGTCACCACGTCCACCGGGCTCCAGTACGAGGTGATCATCCCAGGGAGCGGCGCCATGCCCACGGCGGACAGCCAGGTGGAGGTGAACTACCGCGGCACCCTCACGAACGGCCTTGAGTTCGACAGCTCCTACAAGCGTGGGCAGTCCGCCAACTTCGGCCTCAACCAGGTGATCCCCGGGTGGACGGAAGTGCTGCAATTGATGTCCGAAGGGGCCAAGTGGAAGGTCTATATCCCCAGCGAACTGGCCTACGGCGCGCGGGGCAATGGGCAGAACATCCCCGGCAACAGCGTGCTGGTGTTCGACCTCGAGCTCCTGAAGGTGCTCTCCAACAGTAAGCCAGGCACCGCGAAGTGAGCGAACGGGTGGGCGCCTATCTTCGCCGCCCTCAAAACGCATCCATGAAGACCAGCCTTTTTTCCCTGACGGCCGCGGCCCTGCTGCTCGGCGCGTGCAACAAGGGAGGTGCCTCGAAAAGCCCTGTTGACCTGAAGACCACGATGGACTCGCTGAGCTACGGCATCGGCGCGCAGATCGGGTCCAACGTGCGCGGGGACCTGCACCGCTCCGAACTGGATTCGGTGGATGTGAAGCTGCTGCTCGCGGGTTTCCAGGATGGTATGGACAGCGCGGTGAAAGTACCGCAGGAGAAGCTGGACGCCGCCGTGCGCGCCTACATGATGAAGCAGCGCGACAGGAAAATGGCCAAGGAACACGCCGAAGCGGAAGAGAACCTGAAGAAAGGTCAGGATTGGCTGGTGGAGAACGGCAAGAAACCCGGCGTGACCACCACCGCGAGCGGCCTGCAGTACGAAGTGATCACCATGGGAACGGGGCCCAAACCGACCGCGCAGGACCAGGTGGAGGTCAATTATCGCGGCACGTTGATCGACGGCCATGAGTTCGATAGTTCCTACAAGCGTGGTGAGCCGGCGAAGCTCTCCGTGCAAGAGGGGATGATAGCTGGTTGGTCCGAGGCGCTGCAACTGATGCCCGTAGGCTCGAAATGGAAGGTGTACATCCCCAGCGGCCTCGGTTTCGGCGAGCAAGCGCGCGGCGAGGACCTTCCCGCCAACAGCGTACTGGTGTTCGACCTTGAACTGCTGAAGATCCTGCCGAAGGACGGCAAGTGATCCCCTGCGAACGATGATCCGGAAGCCCCGCCGCAAGCGGGGCTTCTTCGTTCGGAGAAGTTTGCAGGCCTCTCAGCGCCGCAGGGACTTCCGCAGATGTTACTCAGGCCTTTTCCGCCTTGCGTGCTTCCTCCAGCAACTGCTCCTCATGCAATTGCGCATAGAGGCCGCCGATGCGGAGCAGGTCGTGGTGCCTGCCTTCCTCCACCACGCGGCCGTGGTCCAGCACCAGGATGTGGTCCGCGGCCTGCACCGCGCTGATGCGGTGGCTGATGATCACGGTGGTGCGGCCCTTCATCTCGTGCTCGAGCTGCCGCAGGATGGCTTCCTCCGTGGCGGTATCCACCGCGCTCAGCGGGTCGTCGAACACGAGGATCCTGGGCCGGCGCACCACCGCGCGGGCGATGCTCACGCGCTGCTTCTGCCCGCCGCTGAGGGTCACGCCGCGCTCGCCGAGCAGCGTGTCGTAGCCGTTCGGCAGGTCCACGATGTTGTGGTGTACGTGGGCCACGTGGGCGGCCGCCTGCACGCGGGCGTCGAGGTCCGGGGTGTCCGGGTCCAGGCTGAAGGCGATGTTGCGCCGGATGGTGTCGCTGAAGAGGAACACCTCCTGCGGCACGTACCCGAGCTGTGAGCGCAGCGTGCCCAGCGCGATCCGCCGGATGGGCACGCCGTCGATCAGCACGGTGCCGGAGGTGGCGTCGTACTGGCGCCCGATCAGGTCCGCGATGGTGCTCTTGCCGCTGCCCGTGTGGCCCACGATGGCCAGGGTGCTGCCGGCGGGCGCCTTGAAGCTCACGTCGCGCAGCGCCTGGATCCCCGTTTCCGGGTAGGTGAAGCCGACGTTCCTGAACTCGATTGTGCCTTGCAGCTGGTCCAGTTCATCGCCCTCGGCGGCGATCGCCGGTTGCGTGTCGAGGAACTCGTTGATGCGCGTCATGCTCACCGCCGCCTGCTGCACCTGGCTGGTCACCATGCCCAGGCTCGCGAAAGGCCAGGTGAGCTTGTTCACGTAGATGATGAACTCGGCGATGTTCCCCACCGTCACGGCGTTGCCGCCATGCACGATCATCAGCCCGCCGATGAAGATCACCAGGGCCGTGCTCAAGCCCACGAGCAGCATGATGGCCGGCATGAACATGGAATCCACCTTCGCCTGGGCCAGGCTGCTGGCACGGTAGTCCTTCGCTGCGGCGCGGAAACGGCGCACGGCGAGCGGTTCCTTCGCGTAGGCCTTCAGCACGCGGATGCCGCTGAACGATTCCTGGGCGAGCGAGCTCAGGCGGCTCTGCTGGCGCTGCGTGTCCATGCTGCGCTTGTTGATGGTGTCGCTCACGTAGTAGATAGCGATGGTGAGCAGGGGCAGGGGGGCCAGGGCCCACAGGGTCAGTTCCACGTTCACGTCCAGCATCACCCAGATGCACATGATCGCCAGCACGATCAGGCCCAGCACGTACATGATCGCCGGGCCGATGTACAGGCGCACCTTACCCACGTCCTCGCTGATGCGGTTCATCAGGTCGCCGGTGCTGTTGCGCTTGTAGAAGGCGCGGTCCAGCTTCTGGTAGTGGCGGTACACGTCGTTCTTCAGGTCGTACTCGATCAGGCGGCTCACCACGATGATCGTTTGCCGCATCAGGAACATGAAGAACCCCTGCAACAGCGTGAAGGCGATGAACAGGCCCGCATAGAACGCCGCGAACCACATGATCTTCCCTTCCAGCGCGTGATCGTCCATGGGGCCGCTGAGGCGGCTTTGCAGGTCGATGCCGGTCCAGCCCACCCACTGTTGCAGCTGCTGGGGCACGTCGATGTGGCGCTGGTCCACCGGCAGCCCGCGCTGTTGCACGCCGGTGGTGATGAGGTCGAAGGCCTCGCGCACCACCTGGGGGGAGAACACCGAGAAGAGGCTGCTGAGCACCACGAAGAGCACACCCAGGGTCATGCGCCCCCAATAACGCCGGAAATAGGGATTGAGCGAGAGCAGGGATCGCATGCGGGCGAGTGGGAGCTTGCTACATTTGCGCCGCCTTGGACGAAAGGCTGCGGACAACGGTCGCAAAAGTAGGCTCACCAACATGCCGTGCCACGCCCCTTGATCGCGGCGTTGCCGGTACCTTGTTCAGGACTTACCGTTGCTCGTCCCGCACCATCCTCCGTTGCACCGTTGTAGAACATTCGCTCCCCTTTGAACGTCTCCTAGACAATGTCGACCGCAACCGCCAAGGCCACCATGGCCGCCCCACTGCTCGAGCGCATGCAGGAGCATGGCCACGAGGAAGTCCTTTTCTGCCAGGACCGCACCACGGGCCTGCGCTCCATCATCGCCGTGCATGACACCACGCTGGGCCCCGCGCTCGGCGGCACGCGCATGTGGCCATACGCCACGGAGGCCGAAGCGTTGAACGACGTGCTGCGCCTGAGCCGCGGCATGACCTACAAGAGCGCCCTCGCTGGGCTCGACCTAGGCGGCGGCAAGGCCGTCATCATCGGCGACTCGCGCACGGACAAGACCGAGGCCATGTTCCGCCGCTTCGGCCGTTTCGTGGACAGCCTGAACGGCCGTTACATCACCGCCGAGGACGTGGGCATGAGCACCGCCGAGATGGTGAACATCCGCAAGGAAACGAGGTACGTGGCCGGCCTGCCCGAGGAGATGGGGGGCAGCGGCGAATCCTCCCCGGTAACGGCCTACGGCGTGTTCTGCGGCATCCGCGCGGCGGCGAAGACCGCCTACGGCACCGATGACCTCAGCGGCCGCAAAGTGGCCGTGCAGGGCGCGGGCAACGTGGGCCGCCACCTGACAGGCCACCTGCTGAAGGCCGGCGCCAAGGTGTTCCTCACGGACATCCATGACGACAAGCTCGCCGCCATCAAGGCCGAATACCCGGCGGTGGAGATCGTGAAGCCGGACGGCGTATACGCGCTGGACGTGGACATCTATTCGCCCTGCGCGCTCGGCGCGGTGGTGAACGACGACACGCTGAAGACCTTCAAGTGCAGCGTGATCGCCGGTGCGGCCAACAACCAGCTCGCCGACGAGACCGTGCATGGCCCGGCGCTGATGGCGAAGGGCATCCTGTACACCCCGGACTTCCTGATCAACGCCGGTGGCATCATCAACTGCGCGTGGGAGCGGAAAGGCTATGACCGCAAGGCCGCAATGACGCAGACCGAAGGCATCTACGACACGGCCCTGCGCATCTTCAAGCGCAGCCGGACCGAGAACATCCCCACCTACCTGGCCGCGAACCAGGAGGCCGAGCGCCGCGTGGAGAGCATGCGAAAGGCACGCCTGAGCTTCTGACCCCCCGCACGCCCCGGCCCCACCATACATGCTGAACCGCCGCTACCTCCGCATCAAGGTCTACCAAGCGCTGTACGCCTTCTGGCAGAGCGATGGGGGCAGTGCGGCCAAGGTCGAAAAGGAATTGTTCCTGAGCATCGAGCGCACCTACGACCTCTATGTGCAGCTGATGCTGCTCTTCGGGGAGATGCGCCGCATCGCCGAGAACCGCATCGAGGAGCGCAAGAACAAACGGCTGCCCAGCGCCGAGGACCTGAACCCCGACCGCCGCTTCGTGGACAACCCGGTGCTCGTGCTGTTGAGCGAAAGCCCGCGCCTGCTGGCCGAGAGCAGCAAGCGCAAGCTGGGCTGGATGGGCGAGGGGGAGATGCTGAACAAGCTCTTCCGCCAGTTGGAGGCCAGCGAGCTGTACAAGGCCTACGTGGCCGCGCCCAAGCCCACCTTCGCGCAGGACCAGCACTTCATCCTCCAGTTCTTCGTGGACCAGGTGGCCGACTTCGAGCCGCTGCACGACTACTGCGAGGGCAAAAGCATCTATTGGCTGGAGGACCTCGACCTGGCCTGCAGCCTGGTGAAACGCAGCATCGAAACGCTGCGCGCCGAGGACACGGACCTGGCGCTCACCGATCTCACGCGCGAGCCGGTGGAGGAGCGCGAGTTCGTGAGCACCCTCTACCGCAGCAGCATCGACCAGGCGGAGACGCACGAGAAGGCCATCGCCGCGAAGGCCGCCAACTGGGAATCGGACCGCATCGCGCTGAGCGACATGATCCTGATGCAGATGGCGATCACCGAGGCGCAGACCTTCGAGCAGATCCCCGTGAAGGTGACGATGAACGAGTACATCGAGATCGCCAAGGCCTACAGCACGCCCAAGAGCAAGAACTTCATCAACGGCATACTGGACAAGCTCTTCGCCGAGATGAAGGGCAGCGGGGCGATCCGCAAGGTGGGGCGCGGCCTGCTCGAGAACTGATCCACCGCCATGCCACGTCTGCCGATCCCCGCACTGTTCATGGCCGCCCTGCTCGCCGCGTGCGGCGGCCAGCACAAGAAGGATCCGAACGCGATCACCTCGGACGACCTGAGCATCCCGGCCTCCGGGTATGACAAAGGCGACCCCGCGGACCTGCCGCAGATGACCTTCGACAGCGCCACGGTGCGGATCGGCCGCATCGCCCAAGGCGTGCAGGTGGACAAGGTGTTCCGTTTCGTGAACACCGGCCGCCGCGACCTGGTGATCACGGACGTCCGCAGCGATTGCGGCTGCACCGTGGGCAAGGACTGGCCGAAAGGCCCCGTGCATCCCGGTGACGAAGGCCGCATCACCGTGCATTTCAACAGCGAGAACATCAGCGGTGCGGTGACCAAAAGGGTGACCGTCGCCGCCAATACACAGCCGATGGCCACCCTGCTGACCATCGAGGGTGAAGTGATCGCGCCACCCGTCCCCTGAACCCGATAACCCCATTCCCGGAACCCATGGACCTGCTTGCCGTACTCCTTCAACCACAGCCCGCCCAAGGTGGCGGCTACCAGATGTTGATCATGATGGGCCTGCTGCTCATCGTCTTCTATTTCTTCATGATCCGTCCCCAGCAGAAGAAGGCCAAGGATGCGCGCAAGTTCCGCGACAACCTGCAAAAAGGCGCCCGCGTGGTGACCATCGGCGGCCTGCACGGCAAGGTGGTGGAGGTCAGCGACAAGACCATCCTCATCGAAGCCGCCGAAGGCGTGAAGCTGCGTTTCGAGAAGAGCGCCATCGCCATGGACAACACCATGCAGCTCAACGAGGAGACGGCAAGAACGGCTTGACCTTTTCCATGTGCCCATGAGCTCCGGCCTGCTCGATCAGCATGAGCACATGGACACATGGACACATGGACACATGCTGCGCGTAGGCCTCACCGGTGGGATAGGTAGCGGCAAATCCGTGGTGGCACGGATGTTCGGCGTGCTGGGCATTCCGGTGTTCTCCTCGGATGAAGCCGGCCGGCACCTGCTACAGGACGATGCCGATGTGCGCGCCCGCGTGATCGCGGCGTTCGGAACGGAGGTGTACCCGGAAGGCCGTATCGATCGCAAGGCCCTGGCCGGCCGGGTGTTCAACGACGGGGCTGCCTTGGCGAAACTGAACGCCATCGTGCATCCCGCCGTGCGCAAGGCCTTCAGCGCTTGGGCGGACGCACAACAGGCCTCTTACGTGGTGAACGAGGCGGCCATCCTGATCGAGAGCGGGGCGGCCGCGCACATGGATCATCTGGTGGTGGTGAGCGCGCCGGAGGGGGAGCGGCTGGCGCGCGTGATGAAGCGCGATCGGATCGACCGAGGAGCAGGTGCGTGCCCGCATGCGCAACCAATCGGGTGAGGAGGAGCGGCTCGCCAAGGCGGATTCCGTGATCGTGAACGATGGCCGTACGTTGGTCATCCCGCAAGTGCTCGCATTGCACGAGTGGTTGCTCTCGCTCGCCGGCCGATGAACGAACGCCGCCTTCCGCTCTCGCGGGTCACGCTGGTCTTCGGCGTCCTGAGCCTTGTGCTCGCTTTCGTGCGGCAGCTGTGCGTGCCTGCAACGATCATGGGGGTGTTGGCCATCGCATTCCACTTGTGGGGGTGGCGCAGGCAGCGCGCAGGGGGCTATTCCCCACAAAGCGTGAAGTGGTCGCTGCTCGGCTTCCGGCTCGCGCTCGCGGGTACGGTCGCAGCACTGGTGATGTGGGTGCTCTGGGCGACGAACGTGCTGTTGCGCTGAGCCCATCCGTTCGGCCCGTTCCCACCTCGCTCACCGTTCAAGTTGTCACGTCGATCCACAACGTCCGGCTATCTTCGCCGCGATGCGGGCGCTCACGATGCTGGCGGACAAGGCCTTCGAGCTGACGGTACAGCGCCTTTGCCATCAATTGATCGAGGACCACGGCCACCTGGGCGGAACGGCGATCATCGGCCTGCAACCGCGTGGCGTGCTCTTCGCCCGCCGGTTGAAGAAGGAGCTCCTGCGCATCACCGGTGACGAGCGGATCACCTACGGCGAGCTCGACATCACCTTCCACCGCGACGATTTCCGCCACCGTGCCGTTACCGCGGCCGCGAGCTCCACGCAGATCGATTTCAGCCTGGACGGCCGCCGCGTGGTGCTCGTGGACGACGTGCTCCACACCGGCCGCACCATCCGCGCGGGGCTCGACGCGCTCCTCAGCTTCGGCCGCCCCGGCACCGTGCAGCTGATGGTGCTGATCGACCGCCGCTTCAGCCGCGAGCTGCCCATCCAGCCCGACTACGTGGGCAAATGGGTGGACAGCATCGATGGCCAGCGCGTGAGCGTGGAATGGAAAGAGACCGAGGGACAGGACCGCGTCCTGCTGCACACCCAGGACGCATGAGCCCCCAGCCACATACCGGTGCCGACGCGCACAGCGACCAGCTGAGCACCGACCACCTGCTGGGCATCCGCGAGCTGACCACGGCGGACATCGAGCTCATCTTCCGCACGGCCGATGGGTTCAAGGAAGTGCTGTCCCGGCCCATCAAGAAGGTGCCTTCGCTGCGCGACATCACCATCGCCAACCTGTTCTTCGAGAACAGCACCCGCACGCGCATCAGTTTCGAGATCGCCGAGAAGCGCCTGAGCGCGGACATCCTCAACTTCAGCAGTAGCAGCAGCAGCACCAAGAAGGGCGAGACCCTCGTGGATACGGTGAACAACATCCTGGCCATGAAGGTGGACATGGTGGTGATGCGCCATCCCGACCCCGGCGCGGCGCTGTTCCTCAGCCGGAACGTGGACGCGCGGATCGTGAACGCCGGCGACGGCACCCACGCCCATCCCACGCAGGCCCTGCTGGACGCCTACAGCATCCGCGAGAAGCTGGGCCGGGTGAAAGGCGTGCGCGTGCTGATCGTGGGGGACATCCTGCATTCGCGCGTGGCCCTGAGCAACATCCAGTGCCTGAACAAGCTCGGCGCGGAAGTGATGCTCTGCGGTCCCACCACGCTGATGCCGCGCTACGTGGAAGCGCTCGGCGTGCGGGTGGAGCACGACCTGGACAAGGCCCTGCGGTGGTGCGACGTGGCGAACATGCTCCGCATCCAGCTCGAGCGGCAGGGGAGCGACGGCATCGCCAACTTCCCCAGCCTGCGTGAGTACGCCATGCTCTTCGGTCTGGACAAGGCGCGGTACGACCGCATCGGCAAGGACATCGTGATCATGCATCCCGGCCCGATCAACCGCGGCGTGGAGATCACCAGCGAGGTGGCCGATGGCGCTTCCAGCATCATCCTGGACCAGGTGGAGAACGGCGTGGCCGTGCGCATGGCGGTGCTCTACCTGCTCGCGGCGCGGATCCCGCGCATGCAACAGCACTGAGCGGCGTCCCCGTGCCGCACCACGCTTCGTCGCGAGCGGACCGGGAGAGGGTGGGAGCGACGTAATACACCATCGGTCGTTGGAAAACGGAGGGTCATGCCTGTTACATCCGCATTCGACGCCGTGATTATCTTTGACCGGAACCCTCCTGTTAGCGGGGCTACCGCATGAACTTCACCATTGAGGACAAGGGCAAGTACACGCTGGTCAAGAGCGGCGTGGACAAGTTGGATACGGCCTGCGCGCCGGAGCTGAAGAGCGAGCTCGTGTACCTGAACAAAACGGGCGTCCGCAACATCATCATGGACCTGGAGCGCACGCGTTACTGCGACAGCTCCGGGCTCAGCGCGTTGCTGGTGGCCAACCGCCTCTGCAAGAGCGTGGGCGGCACCCTGGTGGTATGCGCTTTGCAGGACCCCGTGCTGAAACTGGTGCAGATCAGCCAGCTCGAAAGTGTGCTATCGATCACCCCCACCATGAGCGAGGCCGTCGACCTGCTGTTCATGGAGGAGATCGAAAAGGACGTGAAAAAGGACCAATGACCTGGCAGCGCATGGTGCGTACACTACTCGTCACGGCAGCCCTCACGTTCGTCACCGGTGCATCCGCGCAATGCACGCCGGACCCGTTGTACCGGGACAGCCTCTTCGGGGTGTGGCCGGACACGTTGGAGAACTTCGCCAGCGGCATCGTGCAGGTGCCCTACTCGGATACCCTGAACATCATCGTGCCAGGGGATGCCGGGGTCATCAACTCCTCCTTCTCCGGTGTGATGCTGGATTCCGTGGTGTTCAACAGGATCGTCGGCCTGCCGCCGGGGATTTCCGTGCAATGCAATTCCCAAACGGCCGGGGCCTGCACGCTGCTGCCAGGGCACCTCGGTTGCGGGCTGATCGCCGGAACGCCTACCCAGGCGGGCACCTATCCCCTCACCATCAACGTGACGGCCTACACGACCTTCCTGGGTAATGTGCTGCCGGTCCCGTATTCGTTCAGGGGCTACGTCATCACCATCGCGGCGGATCCCACCGGCATCGGGGAAATGGTCCCCGTGACCCTGGGCCAAGTGCAGAACGTGCCGAACCCCTTCGGCCAGCGCACCTCCATCGAGTTCTTCCTGAGCTCGGCCTCGCTGGCCAAGGTGAAGGTGTTCAACCTGGTGGGCGAAGAGCTGTGGAAGGAAACGGTGCAGGGCAAGAGCGGCATGAACCGCGTGCCCTTCGATGGCAGCCGGTTGGAAAGCGGCATCTACCTCTACAAGGTGGAGGCTGGTGCGCGCACGTTCACCGGCCGCATGGTCGTGAACCGGTCGATCCACGTCTTGGACACATTTGGAAAGGCCCCGGGACCGGGGCTTTTCCGCATCCGGCCCCGGCCATGCTGTTCGAGGTGACCACGCTGGGCACCGGGGCCGCGTTGCCCGCGCGCGGCCGTTTCCCGTCGGCCCAGCTGCTCAACGCGAACGGAACGCTGTACCTGATCGATTGCGGGGAAGGCACGCAGGAGCGGCTGCGCCAGGCCGGCATCAATTTCAACCGCATCGAGCGGATCCTCATCAGCCACCTGCACGGCGATCACTACCTGGGGTTGATGGGGCTGATCAGCTCGATGCACCTTCAGGGCCGCTCGGCGGCGCTGCACGTGCATGGCCCGGCGGACCTGCGGGAGATCATCGACCTGCAATTGCGCGCCTCGCGGACCTATCTGCGCTATCCGCTCGCGTTCCACGCCACGGAAGGCCGGAGCGGTGCCCTCATTTTCGCCGATGCCCGGATGGAGGTCACCGAGCTGGCCCTGCGCCACCGCGTCCCCACCACGGGCTTTTTGTTCCGGCAGCGGCCGCAGCCCCGGAAGCTCAGGCCCGAGGCGGTGGCCCGCATCCCGCATTTCGCGCGAGCGGCCGTGAAGGCAGGGGAGGACCTACACCTTCCTGATGGTACCATCATACCGAACGGGGAATTGACCTACCCACCGCCCCGCCCGCTCAGCTACGCCTATTGTTCGGACACGGCCCATGCCCCCGAGCTGGTGCCGTTCCTCCAAGGGGTGGACCTGCTCTACCACGAGGCCACGTTCACCGAACACCTTGCCGCCCGGGCGAAGGAGACGCTGCACAGCACCGCACGCCAGGCCGCGGAACTGGCGCGGGCGGCCGGTGCCGGGGGGCTGCTGCTCGGGCATTTCAGCTCGCGCTACAAGAGCGTGGACGAGCTGCTCGCCGAGGCGCTCGCGGTGTTCCCGCGCACGCGGGCGGCGCAGGAAGGGATGACGTTCCCGATCGATCAACGATCATCGGTTTGAAACGAAGGCGGGCGCGTATCGATCCCATGCCCTACATTCGCGGCTGTTTAGGATCGTTCTAAACAAGATGCGCATCCGGACCCTCATCGCCGACAACAGTCCCCTCGCCCTCATCGGGATGAGGGCCATCCTCTCGGACGTGCCGCGGGTGGAGCTGGTGGGCGAGGCCCACGACGGCATCGAACTGCAGGCCCAACTGGTGCGCCTCCGTCCGGACGTGGTGCTGATTGACCATACCGGGGAGACCTTCGGCGCCGACGCAATCCGCGACGGCGTGCGCCGCTCGAAGCGCACGCGCTTCGTGGCCATCACCGATGATCCTTCGCCGGCCACCATCGCCAGCGCGCTGCGGGGCGGGGTATCGGGCTACATCAAGAAGGATTGCGGCGTGGAGGAGATCATCGACTCCGTGTTGCGAACGGCGGACGGCCAGCAGTTCTTCTGCGGCAAGATCCTGGAGACGATCAAGCGCACGTCGCTGGACGTGGAACGCATCCTGGAACAGTCGTACAGCTGCGAGCCGGTGACGCTGACCGACCGCGAGCGCGAGGTGATCGCCCTGATCGCCGAAGGCTGTTCCTACACGCGCATCGCCGACCGCCTGCATCTGAGCGCACACACCGTGACCACGCACCGCAAGAACATCATGCAGAAGCTGGGCGTGAACAACACCGCCGCCGTGGTGCTCTATGCCGTGAAGAACGGCCTGGTGAGCCCGAACCACTTCCTCTTCAACGGGTAGATAGGCCCTGGCGCTTGCTCCCGACGGGCAGGGCCGGAGGCGCGCTAACTTTCCCGCATGTCAAAAGGCCTGCTCATCGCCGATATCGGCGGAGTCCGGTTCGCGCTGGGCGTGGTGTTCGGATGCTGCCGGCGGACCGCACCTGACCAATGACCTGCCGGGGTTCAACCCCGCCACGGGCGATGGCGCGGCGCTGATGGACGCCTTGCGGGAGAAGCTGGTACCCACCGGCGTGGACGATCCCGCGAACGTGGAGGTGTACGGCGCCGGTTGTGGCACGGTGGAACGCGCGGAGCGCATGCGCAATGCCCTGGCACGAGTATGGCCGGCGGCGCGCATCGATGTATGGACGGACCTGCTCGGTGCCGCACGTGGCCTATGCGGCCGCCAGCCCGGGCTGGTGCTGATCCTCGGCACGGGCATGAACGTGGGGTACTACGACGGGGCCGGATTGGGAACGCCCCTGCCTTCGCTGGGCTTCATCCTCGGTGATGAGGGCAGCGGGGCGGACATCGGCAAGCACCTGCTGGCGGACCTTTTCCACGACCGCATACCCGCGGCCTTGCGCGACCGGCTTTTCCCCGATGGCCCTGCGCTGGGTGACGTGGTGCAATGCGTATACCGCGAACCCGGCGCGCAACGCTACCTGGCCGGTTTCACCGGCCGGTTGGACCAGGCGCTCGATGAGCCTTACGTACGGCAGCTGCTCCAAGGCCGCTTCAGCGCGTTGGCGGGATCGATCGCCGGTGCTTTTCCGGAAGCGCAGCGGGCCGTGGTGCATGCGACGGGTTCGGTCGCCTTCGCCTTTGAGGCGCTCCTGCGCGGCACGCTGGCGGAGCACGGCATGTACCTCAGCGCCGTGACGCGCGATCCGCTGCCGGGCCTGGTACGCTATCACTGGCCGCGGCCGTGATCTTGGGCGCATCGCCCAGCACGAGATGGCGCAATAGCGTGAAGGCGCTCTCATTGTCCACCGCGTGGACGGTGCGCAGCACCTGCTTCTTCTCCACGGCCGTCAGGTGCCAGCTCAGGCTGATCTCGTCGTCGTCATCGTGGCGCAGTTGCAGGTCCACCACGTGCAGGGGGAAGGGCACCCAGGCGCTGGCCTGCTTCAGCATCAGGTCGTAATCCTGGTCCTGCGCCTTCACGAAATTGCCGTAAACGCTGCCCACCGGATCGATCAGGCGCGCGATCAACGAGCCGCTCACAGGTTTCACTTCCAGCTCCTTCTGCTTGTCGCGCATCTGCACGATCACCACGCCGCTGGTGTTCTGCTCGATCCATTCGCGGAACGTGTAGAGGAACATCATCGTGGTGCGGTAGCCGTAGTTGTCGCGGGCGCCGGCGTCCATCACCCGCATCTTCGGCTCGCTGGGCAGCGTCACCACCGGCGTGATGTAGGGGAACGAGGCGTTCATGCGCAGGGCGCTGGACAGTTTCAGCTCGAGCGCATCCTGGCCGGCGAAAAGGCGGGAGAACTCGATGGCCTCGGGCTGGCCCTGGCTGAACACGTGCCCGGTGGGCGTGATGTTGGTGAGGAACGACACCGGCCGCGAGCAGATCACCAGGCGGCGGCCATCATTGATGCTCGCGGGGGATACCACCAGCAGCGGTGTTTCCGCCCGTTGTTCGGCCTCCTGCATGTCGCTGAGCCGCACATCGAAGAGGCCGTGCGTCAGTTCATCCATGCGGCGCTCGAAGGTGTAGCCGCGGTCGAGCGTGTAGAGGTGATTGCGGTCAACGACATGGCGGTAGCGTATGAACATGTCATTGCTCACGAAACTGAAGCCGAGCGGGTTCAGCAGGTCGCTGGCCATTTCCTCCTGGCGTTCGGGGCTGCTCGCCGGCAGTGTATCGGACGTGCGCGCGTGGAAGGCGAGTTGCCGGTAGTACGTGGCACCGATGAGGCCGCCGCTGCTGCCGGTCATCAAGGCGGTGCGCGTCATCAGGTCGCCGCCGAGCAGGCTGTCGGCCACCTGGAGGCAGCGGAAGGTCCAGAGCATGGCGCGCGAGCCGCCGCCGCTGGTGTTCACGATCACCAGCTTGGGCCGTGCGCCGCTTTGCGGCAGGCGCGCGTTATTCGCCAGCCACTGTTCCAGCATGGGGCGCATGGCCTCCGCATCGCGCCGCGCCTGCGCGGTGTCGTTCGCCATGGCGGCGATGGTGGGGCGGTCGTACCGCGCAGGTGGCGCATCGTAATCCAGCCCGTAGGCCTCGGCGTCGTAGAGGAAGCTTTCGGTGTGGATGCTGATCAGGTTCAGGGTGATCCTGACGGTGAGCAGCAGGGTCATGGTCCAGCCCGGGAACCAGCTGCTGAGCGCGCTGAAGAGCATCAGCAGCATGGTGAAGAGCACGAACACGCTGGCGCCGGCGGGGATGGCGAACAGCGGCATGCCGTTGAAGGCGCCGAGGGCGATGAAGGTGATCACCACGGCCACTTCGAAGATGCTGCCGTTGATGTGGTTCTGCCAAAGCACGCTGCGCAGGAGCTCCTTGTCGTAGTGCGCGGCGCTGCGCGCCAGGGCGATGCGGCAAGGCGGCGTCAGGTAGGTCTCCACCCGCCATTTGTGCGTGCGCTGTTCGCGGCGCAGCCAGCGCGTGGCCCTGCGTTGCTCCTGCCGCACGTGGGGGATGGGGCGGGGCGGGGCGATGTCCGCCATCGGTTCCACCGGCCGGTAGTGCTCGGCCTCCTTGCCCAGGAGCTTGTGGATGTCCGTGTTGGTGCGGGTGAAGTAGAGCAAGGCGATCACGAGGAACAGCGCGAAGCCCACCGCGAAGCCCAGAAGGTTCACGAAGACCTCGCCCGGTGGCACCAGTTCGCGGTGCAGCTGCAGCCGTGCCGAGCACCAGAAATAAGTGAGCGTGAACGCCGCCGGGATGATGGCGTTGTTGATGTTGAACTTCAGGAAAGGCCGCGCCAGCGTGGACAGGAACGGGAAGCGGTAGGCGTGCGTGGTATAGCTGTACAGGTTGTACGCGGTGATGAACCCGCCCAGCGCGAAACCCAGGATCAGGAACGACCAGAAGGTGACCTCACCGAAGTACTCGGGGTAGAGGAACAGGTACGGGATGCCGTACTTGACGCCGATGCTCTCGGTGATGTATCCGAAGAAGACCAGCCAGCAGAGCAGCAGCAGGTGGTTCTTCTTGATGTGCAGGACCAGCAGCTGGAACGGGAAGAAATACAGTACCCGGCGGACGTATTGCCGGTATGAAAGCGTGGTCACCATCCCGTGCGTGCAAGGTATACGCACGCATGAAGCCGGTGTTGCCCGGCCATGAGCGAACGATCAACGATCAGACCTTGGCGAGCGTGGCGGCCATCACCTCGGCCTCCAGCTGCTCGGCGCGGGTCTTGAGGGCTTCGGCCTCCTTGAGCACGCCGGCCTTGAACGCCTCATCGTCCAGCCCGGCGCAGTTGATGCGCACGTTCAGGTAGGCGCCCAGGGCGCCGGTGCGCGCGCACATGGCGCCCACGCCCGCGTCGCTCACGCTGGCGGGCAGGCCCTTCGCGGCCATCGCCTGCATCACCTCCATGCTTTCCACGCACACCTTCAGGGTCTCCAGCGGCGTGCGGATGGCCCCTTTCGTGGCCTCCCGGATGGCCTCCTTGCGGGCGGCCACTTGCTCGGGTCCGTCCTTCGGCAGGCCCATGGCGGCCAGGATGCGATTGAAGGCGCGCGTATCCTCATCCACCAGACGCAGCAGGTGCGTGCGGTAGCCTTCCGCCTTCACGGCCCAGTCGCTGAATTCCTGCCAGCGCTCGTCCCAGCCGCGCTTGTGCGCGCTCAGGTTCGCCACCATGCCGCCCAGGGCCGCCCCGAGCGCGCCCACATAGGCGGCCACGGATCCGCCGCCGGGGGCGGGGCTTTCACCGGCCGTCTCCTCGCTGAAGCGGGTGAGGCTCATGCGCACCAGGCGCGTGCTGGCGGGATCCTCGAGCATGTATTCGATCACCTTCTTGTCCGCGTCGAACGGCGCAAGGTCATCGAGGCCGAGGGACTTCACGGCGATCTTGATCTTCTCGCGTTCGGGGATGCCCAGGCTGCGCTCCTGGCGGGCCAGGAAGAAGTCGGCGGCATCGAGCAGGGCCTTCTTCGGGATCAGGCCCACGAGCTCGCTGCCGGTAACGCGGATGCCGCGCTCGGCCGCGCTCTTGCACGCCTCATCGAACGCGATGTGCACGGGCGTGATGTCGATGTCGTTCAGGTTGAGCGAGAGCTGGGCGATGCCGTATTCCTCGATGTACCAGCCGATGCCCTTCACGGCCTTGAGCTTGCCGGGGATCTTCACGGGTTCGCCGCCGGCGTCGGTCACGATCTTGCCCGTGAGCGGATCGCCCTCGCGCTTCACGCGGCCGGCCTCGCGCAGGTCGAAGGCGATGGCGTTCGCGCGGCGCGTGCTCGTGCTGTTCAGGTTCACGTTATAGGCCACCAGCAGTTTGCGCGCGCCCACGGCCACCGCGCCGCTGCGCTGCACGCTCTCGTTCCAGGCGGCGGGGCCGAAGTCCGGCTTCCAGGCGGGGTCCACGAGCTTCTTGGCGAGGCCTTCGTACTCACCGGCGCGGTTGTTCGCCAGGTTGCGGCGCTTTTCCTCCTTCGCGGCGGCCTCGTAAGCGTACACGGGGATGCCGAGCTCCTTGCCGATGCGTTCGCCGAGCTTGTGCGCATAGGGCACCAGTTCCTCCATGGTGATGCCGCTGATGGGCACCAGCGGGCACACGTCGGTGGCGCCGAAGCGCGGATGCTCGCCTTGGTGGGTGCGCATGTCGATCAGCTCCTGCGCCTTCTTCACCAGCCGGAACGCGGCCTCGCACACGGCTTCCGGCCCGCCCACGAAGGTGATCACGGTGCGGTTCGTCGCTTTGCCGGGGTCCACGTCCAGCAGGCGCACGCCTTCCACGGTCTCCACTACGCTGGCGATGGCGTCGATCTTCGCCCGGTCGCGGCCTTCACTGATGTTCGGGACACACTCGATGATGCGCATTTCCTCGTCTCGTTTGGGGGCCAAAGCTAGGTGCTGGGGAAGGGCCGGTCCCTTGAATGCTGAAGGGAGAAGTATGAAATGTGAAGTGGGAAGTGTGAAGGCTGAAGTATGAGGGGTGAAGACACATCAAGCTTCAAGGGCCGACCTGCCCTGCCGCCTGCTCCTGCCTCCTGGCCCTAGAGGAACTGCGGGAGGACGATGCTCAGCACATTGTTCAGCAGGTGCAGGAAGACGCTGGTCCAGATGGAACCCGTGTTCGCCCGCGCGTAGCCAAGGAAGACGCCCTGGGGAAGCACATAGAACAGCTGCACGTACCATTCGTACTGCTGGTGGATCAGCGTGAAGAGCCCGGCCACCAAGGCGATGGCCACGTGCTTGTCCAGCAGGTGCCGGAGCGAGCCATAGAGCAGCCCGCGCAGCAGGAACTCCTCGAACAAGGCGGGCAGCACGCACACGCCGAGCACGAGCATCGGGTAGTTCGTGACGGAGGCGAGCACCTTCTTCATGAACTCGCTGTCCATGGCCGGAAAGAAGTAGGCGATGGTCTCCAGTACGGTGAACACCAGGAGGAAGAGGCCGGTCCAGGCCAGGGCGGCCTTCGGGTCGGGCAGGCGCATGGCCAGGAACTGCGCGGTGCGGCCCTTCTTCCAGGAGCGCACGAGGATGAACAGGAGCACGATCCCGATCGCTCCGGATAGGAGCGACACGAGCGAGAGGGCGTCGCCGTTCGAGGACAGTTCGAGCCAGCGCTCACGGAACCGTTCGCTTTCCAGCAACCGGAAGGAGAAACCTTGGACACGCAGGTCGGGAGTGAGACGCATCACGCGCTCGATGAAGAACACGATCTGCGCGCCGAAGAAGGCCATGAAGACCAGGGAGAAGATCGCCAGTCCGCGGCCGAACTCCAGGCCGGGCGGGCGGATGTACGAAGGTTCAGGCGACTGCTTCTCCGGCTCGGATGATGGCTCCATCGATGATCACGGTGTCGAGGTGGTCGCTTCCGAAGGCATACGGCAGGTAGGCCAGGGAAGGCACGGGCTTGGTGATGAGCAGGCTGGCGCGCTTGCCCACGGCGATGCTGCCGAGCTCGCCGGCAAGGGCCATGGCCGCGGCATTGTTCAGCGTGAGGGCGTTGATGGCCTCCTCGGGCAGCAGCCGCAGCTGGATGCAGGCGAGCGAGAGCACCAGGTTCATGTTGCCGCTGGGAGTGGTGCCGGGGTTCAGGTCGCTGGCCACGGCCAGCGGCAGACCGGCGTTCACCAGATCGCGCGCGGGGCCGTAGGGGATGCGCAGGAAGAACGAGCAGGAGGGCAGCAGCGTGGGGATGGTGCCCGATCCCTGCAAGGCCTCGATGTCCGCGGCCTCCATCACTTCCAAGTGGTCCACGCTGAGGGCCTTGTGCCTCACCGCCGCGGCGATGCCGCCGATGCTGGTGAACTGGTTCACATGCACCTTGCCGCGCAGGCCATGCTTCGCTCCGGCCTCCAGCACGCGTTCCAGCTCCGCCACGGTGAAGTAGTTCGTTTCGCAGAAGCAATCCACGAAGTCGGCGAGGCCTTCGGCGGCCACCTGCGGGACCAGTTCGTTCACGATCAGGTCCACGTAGGCCGCACGGTCCTGCCTGAACTCTTCGGGAATGGCATGCGCGGCCAGCAGCGTGGCCTTGATGCGCAACGGCAGCGCTTCCTTCAGGCGCTTCACCACGCGGAGCATCTTCAGCTCGCTTCCGGTGGTGAGGCCATAGCCGCTCTTGATCTCGATGGCCACGGTGCCCAGGCGCATCAGCTCCTTCAGCCGTTGTTCGGCCTGGGCGAAGAGCGCGTCCTCGGACATGCTGCGCAGTGCCCGCGCGCTGTTCAGGATGCCGCCGCCCCTGGCCGCGATCTCCTGGTAGGTGAGGCCCCGGATGCGGTCCACGAACTCGCCCTCGCGCGGGGCGGCGAACACCGCGTGGCTGTGGGGGTCGCACCAGCCGGGCAGCACGAAACGGTCCGTGGCGTCGATCACCTCCAGGTCGTTCCAATCGGTGATGCCGGGCCAGGTATCCATGCCGCCGAACGCGGTGATCATGCCGTTCTCCGCCAGGAGCCAGCCCTCGGACACTTGCGGCAGCTGCGCCATGGCCGCGCCGGGAAGGAGGGAGGTGCCCGCAGGGTGCGTGCCTGCAAGGGCCTTCGCGTTCTTGATCAGCAGGCGTGCCATCGGAGAGTGCAAAGAAGCGAACTTTGCGGCCCTTCCGGCTTTCTTCCCAGGGACCGGACCCGCTTACATGAGGATCGGCATCGTTTGTTACCCCACGTTCGGTGGGAGCGGCGTGGTGGCCACGGAGCTCGGCCTGGCGCTGGCGCGCGAGGGGCACGTGGTGCATTTCATCACGTACGACCGGCCCGTGCGCATGGGCGACCACCACACGGCGAACGTGTTCTACCACGAAGTGCGCGTGAGCGATTACCCGCTCTTCGATTACCAGCCCTACGAACTGGTGCTCACCAGCAAGCTGGTGGACGTGGTGAAGCACGAGCGCCTCGACCTGCTGCACGTGCATTATGCCATCCCGCATGCGAGCGCCGCATGGATGGCCCAGCAGATCCTGGCCGCGCAGGGCATCCGCATCCCCTTCATCACCACGTTGCACGGCACGGACATCACCCTGCTGGGGCGCGATCCGAGCTTCGAGCCGGTGATCACCTTCGCCATGGAGCGCAGCACGGCGGTCACCGCGGTCTCCGAGAGCCTGCGGAACGACACCTACCTGAACTTCCCGCTGAAGCGGGAGAATCCACGTGATCCCCAATTTCATCCGGATGGAGGCCTATCCGGCGTGCGACGAGACCCTGCGCCGGCGGTTCGCGCCGCAAGGCGAACGGCTGATGGTACACGTGAGCAATTTCCGCCCGGTGAAGCGGGTGGAGGACGTGCTGAAGGTGTTCCTGGAGGTGCGCAAGCACCTGCCCACGCGCCTGCTCCTCATCGGCGACGGCCCGGAGCGACAGCGCCTGGAGGCCATCTGCCGCATGGAAAGGATCTGCGACGAAGTGTGCTTCCTCGGAAAGATGGTGGCGCCGGAGGACATCGTGGCCAGCACGGACCTCTTCGTGCTCACCAGCGGAACGGAAAGCTTCGGATTGGCGGCGCTGGAGGCGATGGCCTGCGGCGTGCCGGTGGTCAGCACCGACACCGGCGGCACGCCGGAGGTGAACAGGCAGGACGTAAGCGGCCTGCTGAGCCCGGTGGGGGATGTGGCCGGCATGGCGAAGAACGCGCTCACCATCCTGAAGGACGATGCTTCCTGGCAACGGTTCCATGAAGGCGCCCTGAGCGAGGCCCGCAAGTTCGACGTGCAGTACATCCTCCCGCGCTATGAGGCGCTGTACCATGAAGTGATCGATGCCGTAACGACGAATGGATCTCATCAGTGAACGTGTCAGTATGCAGCGCCGTCCGGACGGCGTGAGCGTGGTCATCAGCGCGCGGCTGTCGCGCGGGCAGGAAGCCTTGCTGGTGGCCTGGTTCCTGGCGTGGACGTGCTGCGGCATCGCCTTCATCCACGGCCTCACGCAGCCGCAACAGCCGGGCATGCGCCAGCTCCTGCTGGTGATGGTGGCCTTCTGGACCTACTTCGAGCTGCGCATCGGGCGCGTGCTGCTCTGGCGGAAAAAAGGCTTCGAGCTGCTGCGCGTGCAAGGGGCCACGTTCACCGTCAAGGACAGCCTGTTCCGGTACGGCAAGGCGAACGACTACTTCGTGGAGAACATCCAGCGGTTCGGGCCGATCAACGTGGACGAGACCTCGTGGAAGTGGCAGCTGGTGGATTCCTTCTGGACGCGCGGTGGCGAACGTCTCGGCTTCGAGTACCAGGGGCGCAAGGTGGCCTTCGGGAAAGGGCTCACCCGCGTGGAGGCGCAGCGCGTAGCCGACGTGCTGGCGCGGGAACTGAAAAGGGTCCGCAAGGCGGCCGTTCAGTAGGGTGTGATCCGGAAGGCGTTGCCGCTGATCCTCAGCGTGCTGACCCCGTCGATCATGGAAGCCAGCGTCATGCGTTGGGCAGCGGGCGTGGCCAGGGCTTGGTCGATGGTGTTCACCGCACCGGCCGGTACCCGTGCCCGTTGAAGCCGATCCAGGAGCTCGGCCCGGCCCACGCCGGCGATCGATCGGGCCAGCACGTATGCCAGTTCGTGGCGGTTGCGCACGCGCATCGCATTGGTGGCGAAGTCGGCCCTGTCCGGCAGGGAAGCCAGGTCCAGCGCGTTGCACAGCGCGCGGAACTGCGCGTCACTGCCCACGGCGAGCACGATGCGCTGGCCGTCCGCGCAGGTGAAGAGCTCCCCGTACGGCGCGATGTTCGGGTGCAACGTGCCGATGGGCTGCGCGCGGTGCCGCACCATCAGCCAGTTGCTGGCCTGGTTCACGAGGCCGGTGAGCGCGGCCTCCTCCAAGGACACCTCCACGTAGGCGCCGCGCCCGGTGCGTTCGCGGTGCAGCAGGGCGAGCAACAGCCCTTCTTTGAGCTGGTGCGCCGCCAGCACGTCGATCATCGCCACGGGCAGCTTCGCTGGATGATCGGCATCGCTCCCGGTCATGCTGATGTAGCCGGTCTCCGCCTGCAGCACCACGTCGAACGCAGGGCGGGCGGGGTCGTCCGCATACCCGCGGATGTGCCCGTGTATCAGGCGCGGGTTCACGGCACGCAGGCGCTCACGGTCCAACCCGAGCCTGGCCGCATCGGCGGCGAGGTGGTTGGTCACCAGCACGTCCGCCGTGCGCAGGAGCGCATCGAGCTCTTCTCGCCCCGCGGGCGTGGAAAGGTCGACCAGCCGATGCTCCTTCCCGTGGTTCACGCTGCTGAAGTAGGCGCTCACGGAGGAAGATGCATCCTCTTCGGAGGTGCGCCAGTTGCGGGTGACATCGCCACCGGAGCGGGCGTTCTCCAACTTGATCACGCGGGCACCGAGCTCCGCGAAGAACATCCCCACGGCGGGTCCGGCCAGCACACCGGCGGTCTCGATCACGATCAGGTCCTGCAGCACGGGAATGCGGGCGATGTGACGCACCGGCAACGGCCACGAAAGTAGCCGCTGATAGATGGGTACTTCGCAGGCGAAAAGAGATCCTCCAGTAGCTGGCCTGGTCTTCCTACAGATCTCCTCTTCGAAATGTGCGCTCGATACGCCGGGCAGCGCGCCATCGATCAGCCGACGTGCGCGGTGGGTCCAGCGATGCGTGTCACCGTGCTGCCCATCACCACGCTGTTGGGAACGTTCACCTCCATCCCGGCATCATCCACCAACATGGTCGTGGAAAGGGAAATGAGCTTCACCGTGCCCGTGATGACCCCCACAGAAGAACCGAGGCGCACGTGCTCGCCCACGTGTAGGGTGCGCGAAAGCACCAGCGAGAACCCGGCGACCAAGTTGCCGAGCGTGTTCTGTGCAGCGATGCCCACGGCAAGCGATACCACGCTGACGCCCGCGAGCAGGGCCGTGCCCAGCGCCCGCAGCTCCGGCACCACATGGGCGAACGCGATGAAGGCGAACAGCCAGGTGAGCGCCTGGACGAAGGCACTGATGAAACCCAGCGCGGTCACATCCGTGAGGTGGCGCTTCATATGACGCGTGATCCGGCGGATCGACAACGTGATGGCGAAGGCTACGGCGAAGCAGGCCACTCCGCAGAAGAGAACGCCGGGCAGGGTGGAAGGGCTGAGCAGATCGCCGTATCGGAAGGATGCGCTCTCCATGATGTGAGGACAAAGATGTGAAGCTGAGGCGGCGTAGTGGGCCGAACACCTCATCCGACGCGTGATCAAAAGACCTGGACAACCGCATGCCGCGATGGTGTCATGCCCTTGTTGTCGCAAGTGCCTCGGTCCAACTGCTTCGTACCTCCTAGCGCTTCGGCCCGGGTGGCTACGAAAAAGCCCCGCCGGTTTGCGGCGGGGCTTGATCGATCAAGTGCCCAGGACTGGACTCGAACCAGCACAGCCTTTCGGCCACTACCCCCTCAAAGTAGCGTGTCTACCAATTTCACCACCTGGGCAGGTGTTCCCGTGGAGGGGGCGCAAATATAGAAGCCCCGGCCGATGTTCACACGTGCCGATCACTGCTTGGCGAAACGCACCGTGCGCACCGTGTCGCCCTTGACGCAGCGCAAGGCGTAAAGGCCCGCGGGGAGGGCGGAAACATCAATGGCCGCTGCGGCCGGTGGCGTGAGCACGACGCGTCCGGCGGCATCCAGTACTGTGGGCCGCCAACCGGCCGTGCCGCCGGGCAGGGATACGGTGAACCGGTCCGTGCAGGGGTTGGGGAAGAGCGATGGAACATTCCCGGCGTTCCGATCGGCGATGCCCGTGCTTGAGCAATCCAAGGCATTGATGCGCACCCAGATCTCGTCGTTCAGGACGACCGCGACGGATCGCGAGTCATACGCGGGCTGGCCCATCCGCACGAGCACAAGGCCCTGGCTGGGGACCACGTTCAGGAGCTGGTCGTTCTTACCGAGGGCGCAATAGGTATCCGGTGGCGCGTGCGGCATCAGCGGGCCGGGGAACACGATCTGCAACGTGGGCAGCATGAAAGAAGGTCGCCCGTTCAGCCACCACAGGTAGCCATAGCTCTTGTTCAGCTCCTGTGAGGGCGTGGTGGCCGCGTGGAAGTAGGCCGTATCGTGCAGGATGGTGTCCTGGTCCCATACCATGTGGTTCAGCGCCAGCAGCCCATAGCGCGCCATGCTGCGTGCCCGGCTGTAATAGACGTTGTTGTAGGAGGGAGGCAGGTTCAGCCAGGTGCCGTCCATGCCGATGCGGCTGCGGAGGCGGCTGTTGAAATAGGCGTTGAAGGTGGTGCCGGTGGCGTTCGCCACCACGTGGTCCAGCAGGGTGTATGGGGCGTTGTGGTAGGCCCAGCGCGTGCCCGCATCGGCGAGGTAGCTGAGGCAGCTGGGCAGGGTGCAATCCGCGTCGCCGCTGGTATCGTCCAGGCCGGTGGTCATCGTCAGTTGATCGCGCACGGTGATCAACGCCTCCTTGTCCGGTGCTTCGCTGGTCCAGCCGGTGCCCAGGTATTCCGAGGTGGGATGGTGGATGTCAAGCAACCCTTCTTCCTGCGCGATGCCGACCAGGGTGCTCGTGAGCGTTTTGCCCGCGCTGGCCCAGTACCAAAGGCTGTCCTGCGTGAACGTGCCGAAATAGCGCTCCAGCACGATCCGCCCGTCCTTCAGGAGGAGGAAGGCTTTGGTGTGGCGCGTCTCAAGGAGGTCATACAGCGAATCGATGCGGTCCGGGCACCAGCCCAGTGTGGCAGGATCGGTGGTGGCCCAGTTGGTGCCGCTCAACGGCGGGAAATACAAGGGCTCCTGCGCCGATGCGGCCAGGGCACAGGCCACGGCGGCCGAGCAGAATGAAAGGCGCATGGGGACTTTTGTTGGCGTAGGACGCGCCGTTCCTCGCAAGGTTTGATATCCTGCCAAGGTGGCCGGATCGGGATCCGGCCCGAAGATCGCCATCGAAAGAGCAATGGAGGCCCCACCACCCGCGATCGACCATGGCCGCCGCCGCCTGGTCACGGCATTGATACCGCCCGGGGCCGCCGTGGCCGTGCTGGCGATCGTGTTCGCCTTCGACCGCATCTACCACCTCGACCTGTACCGGTACAGCGTGTGGCCGCGTTCCCTGCCGGGGTTGTTCGGGATCCTGGTGTCCCCGTTCGTACACGGCAGTTTCGATCATCTGGCGAACAACTGCGCGGCGATCCTGGTGCTGGGCTGGCTGCTGGTGTATTTCTATCCGAAGGCCGCCTGGCGGGTGGTGCTGGCCAGCTGGCTCACCGGTGGCGCATGGGTATGGGTGGCGGCGCGGGAGAGCCACCACATCGGAGCCAGCGGCATCGTTTACGGGCTTGCGGCCTTCCTGTTCTTCAGCGGCGTCATCCGCCGCCGCGTGGCGCTGATGACCGTTTCACTGATCGTGGTGTTCCTCTATGGCAGCATGTGGTGGGGCGTGCTGCCGCTGGTGCCGGGCATCAGTTGGGAAAGCCACCTGTTCGGCGGGCTGGCCGGGGCCATCATGGCGTGGGTGTACCGCAACGTGCCGCCCGCGCACGTGCCGCCACCGATCGTGCTGGAGGATGGCCCGGACGAGCCTGCGGAACGGTCGCCCGTCACCATCGTTTACGATATACGGCCCAGCGATGGGGAGGCCGATGAGCAACCACCCGCGCCACCCGAACAAGAACGTCCGGACGGCGCGGACTACGATCCGTTCCGGACCAGCTCCACGTTCCCTTGGGAATGAGCCAACAGGCTCCTACGGATGCTTTACCAGCGTGGCCAGTTCCTGGCTGCCGCCCAGCAGGGTGAGGGTGTTGCCATCCAGCTTGTAGCCGGTGGTCTTGTGCAAGGCATCGAGCAGGCCGTTCTCGATGGGCTGCACGTTCTCGCAGTACATCTTGGTGGACATCACCTGGTCGAACGACAGGGCCGTGCCGTGCAGCTTGATGCCGCCCCTCAGCGTGTTGCAACCTCCGAAGCCGCTCACCTCGCTGGAATCCGTGTTCAGCGTGAGGTAGGGTGTTCTGCGTTCGGCGGGCAGCTCGATCGCCTTGCCGGCGAGCGACCTCAGGTCCCAGCGGGTGTTGCCGAGGGAGGTCATGGCGGTCTTGTTGTCGGCGCACTTCTCGGCGCTGAGCACGAGGCCCAGTGCGATCGCGGCCAGTGGAAGGCGTAGGCGGGTGATCATTTTGCTCGAAGGTAATGGGCGGGAACGAAGCAGGGTCCCGATGTGCCGGGACCCTGCTCCAAGAATGCTGCCGATCGGCTCAATTGTTCAGCATCACGGGCATCACGAGCATCAGCACGTCCTCGCCCACTTCGCCACCCTCGCCGGGCAGCAGGATGCCGGCGCGGTTCGGCGCGCTCATCTCCATCACCACGTGCTCGCTGTTCAGGTTGTTCAGCATGTCCATCAGGAAGCGGCTGTTGAAGCCGATGGTCATGTCCTCGCCCTCGTAGCCGCAGGTGAGCTTCTCGTTCGCCTCGTTGGCGAAGTCCAGGTCCTCGGCGCTTACGGCCAGCTGGCTGCCGTTGATGTTCATGCGCACCTGGTGGGTGGTCTTGTTGCTGAAGATGGCCACCCGGCGGATGGAGCTGAGGAAGCTCGCGCGGTCGATGGTGAGCTTGTTCGGGTTCTTCTTGGGGATCACCGCCTCGTAGTTCGGGTACTTCCCATCGATCAGGCGGCACACCAGGCTGATGTTGTCGAAGGTGAACGAGGCGTTGTTCTCGTTGTAGCTCACCGTCACTTCGCTGTTGGTGCTGGAGAGCGAGTTCTTCAGCAGGTTCAGCGGCTTCTTCGGCACGATGAAGCTGGCGGTCTTCGGCGCCTTGATGTCCGTGCGGGTGTACCGCACCAGCTTGTGGGCGTCGGTGGCCACGAAGCGCACGCCGTCGTCGGCCAGCTCGAAGAAGATCCCGCTCATCACCGGACGCAGGTCGTCGTTGCCCGTGGCGAAGATGGTCTTGTTGATGGCCGTGGCCAGCGTGCCGGCGGGCAGGGTGAAGGTGCTGGGGTTCTCCAGCATCGGGCTCTTGGGGAACTCCGAGCCGTTGAAGCCGGTCATCTTGTACTTGCCCTGGTCGCTGCTGATCTCGATGCCGAAATGCTTGGTGTCCACGCTGAAGGTGAGCGGTTGCTCGGGGAAGGCCTTCAGGGTGTCCAGCAACAGGCGGGCGGGGATGGCCACGCTCCCCTTGTCCTTGGCCTCCACCGGCATGGTGGCGGTGATGGTGGTCTCCAGGTCGCTGGCCGTCACCGTGAGCTGCTTGCCATCGATCTCGAACAGGAAGTTGTCGAGGATGGGCAGCGTGTTGCTGCTGGCGAGCACGCCCTGGAGCGTTTGGAGCTGCTTCAGCAGGGCACTGCTGGACACAATGAATTTCATCGTGGTAGGGAAGGGTCTGTTTCTGTGGATGCGCAGGGCCGCCGATGTGGCAGCCCCGTACGTGGGCAAATATACCCGGCGCCCTTCCCACGGTCCGGGCTGTTTTTCAACAACGGCGCGGGTTTTTGAACACTCGAAAGACCTAGTGCAGGCCCGGAGGAGGCGGCTGTTCCGCCGGGGCCGGATGCGCCCGCAACCGGCTCAACGGCGGCACCACCCGGTCGTACCAGTAGCGCTGCACCACCACCAGGCAGGTGTCCTCCACCACCGCGTACATCCGGTTGATGTCGTCCACCAGCAGGCGGAACTCCAGGTCCTTCTCGCCCGGCCGCGGGTTCTTTTTCCAGAAGGGGATGCGCAGGGTGCCCTTGTCCGAGGTCACCGTGAGCACGTGCCACGGCTTGGTGGCGAGCACCGAATCGCGCTGCGCCTTGGTGATCCCGCGCTCGAAGCACTCGAAGTGGCCGTCGCGCAGCAGCAGCAGCAGGTCCTTCACGTTCGCGCTGTCCATCGGCACCTCGTTCCCCAGCGTGTCCAGCAGGTGCAGGTTGCTGCCGCCGTCGAAGGTGATGTCGAAGCCCGTGCTGTCGGTGGAGGGGTGGCGCACCGCGATGCGCTTCACCTTGTTCAGGTCCGGATAGTTGGTCACCACCGTTGCGCGCCATTCGTCCAGGCGCGTATGGAAGCGGGTGTTCAGTACGCCGGTGAAGCCGGCCATGTCCAGCACGTAAGGTGAATCGGACTTGCCGTGCTCCGGTGTTTCCAGCAGCATGTATGTGCCCACGTGGTCCTGTGTGCCATGGCCCACCCACCAGATCCGCGCCGGCTTCTTGCCGCCCTGGTAGATCTCCACCTTCAAGGCGGTGCTGCTCATCAGCTTCAAGACCTGGCGTTCGGCGCTTTTGGGTACCGGCGACCGCACCTGCACGTTGCGGAAGGTGCGCAGCAGCAGGTTGATCGGCACGGGGGTGGCGGGCAGGCCGTTCACCGTCCACCCGTTCGGAGTGCGGCGCAGGTCGGCCACGCTACCGGAGCGGTCGGCGATGAAGATGCGATCGATCTTCGCGGTGTCCGGCACGGCGAAGCTGGTGTCGGATACGGCCAGGGTGTTGCCACGGTCGCCGCGCCAGAGCCAGAAGGCGGCACCGGCCAGGGCGATGAACAGGAGGAACAGGGGCCAGCGCTTCTTCATGCGGGTCGGGCGTAACGGCGGCGGCGCAGCAGCAGGAACACGGTGCCGCCGGCGATGCTGAGGAGGATGGGGAGCCCCACGTTCACCACCTGCAGCGTGGAGCGTTCGGCCTCGATGCGGCCGGTGTCCAGCTGCCGCAGGGTGATGGCTCGGGTGCGGATGCTGATGAGGCCGTTGTCGTTCAGCAGGTAGTTCATCGCGTTCACGAAGAACGCCTTGTTGCCGTAGACCTGGGCCTGCGCATAGCGGTCGTAGCCGAGCGGCGCGAAGCGGCCCTTGGCGCGGTCCACATAGTTCTCCAGCGCGTCGCCGTCGCTGATGAACACCTGGGCGCTGCGCCGGCCCCATTCGCGGTCGCCCACGGCCTTCAGCACGCTGTCGGGCATCACCACGCGGTCCGCGAAGGCGCTGCGGAAGCGGCCTTCCACCAGCACCGCCACCGGACGTTCAGGCGTGGTGCTTCGCTCGAAGGGAGGGGGATTGTCCACGATGCCCAGGGAGATGCGTACCGGGTTCTTCATCACCCAGGTGTATCGTGAGGTGGTGAGCAGGATGGTGGCCCGGGCGCTGTCGGTACCGATCGTGTCGATGGAACCGGCCATCTTCAGATGCACCGGATCGAGGTTGTTCACGATGGGGTGCGTGCTGCGCGGCACCACGATGGGTTCGAAGGGGAACGGCAGCGTCTCCGTCTTCGGCTGGCCGCCGTAAGGCATGGTCTGCAGCTGGATGGGCGCACACTGCTTGTCCAGCACCAGGTCCTTGTTCAGGCGCACGCCGTAGGCGAAGAGCAGGTTATCCAGCCGCAGCTCGTATGGCGTGGCGATGGAGAACTGGCGCGCGCGCAGGCTGTCCAGGTGCGGATCCATGGCGTCCACGGCCCACAGCACCCGGCCGCCGTTCATCACGTACTGATCGAGGATGTAGAGGTCCTTGTCGCTGAAGGCGGAGTCGGGCTTGGCGATGATGAGCGCCTCGAACTTGTTGGCGCGGTGGGCGGCGCCTTCGGGCTTGGTGCTCAAGGCATCGATGCGGCCGTTGATGCGTACGCGGCTCACGCTGTACTGCTCCGACAGGGCGTTCGTCAGGTCCTGCACGGACAGTTGGTCCAGCTCGCCGTGGCCTTCCAGGAAGGCGATGCGCGGCTTGAACTCCGTGGTGATCTGGCGGATGGCGCTGGTGAGCTCATACTCCAGGTTGTTGATGGAGCGGTTCACCACCTCGGGGCCGGTGCTGCCGAAGGGCGTGCGCAGCAGTTGCACGGGCATTTCCTTGCCTTGGTAGGAGAGGAGAGCGCAGGGCCACACGATCAGCTCGCTCCGTTCGCCCTTGCCGCGCGTGCGGATGCTGGAGTATTCGAGCCCCTTCTTCTCCAGCTGCTCGTACACGCCACGGCGCGTCTGCTCATCCGGACTTTCGTTGGGGTCCACGAACTCGTACTGGACGTTCTCGGGTGCGCGCACGCGCATCTCGTCCAGCAGGTCGCGGGTGCTTTGCGCCAGTTGGCGCATGTCCGCGGGCAGTTCACCGGCCAGGTACACGCGCACGAACACCACGTCCTTCAAGCTGTCCACCAGGTTGCGGGTGGCGGCCGTCAGCGTGTAGCGCTTCTCGGTGGTGAGGTCGGCACGAACGCGCGTGAACGAACCGATGAACAGCACGAGCAGCACGATGCCGATGCCGATGCCGAGCTCGATCAGGTCGCCGGTGCGGGGGCTGCGTTTTCTTTTCATCGCATTGTCACGTCGAGCGAAGCCGGAACACTATACAGCTTTGGGCCGCATCAACGTGCGGATGAGATTGAACAAAAAGACGCATTGACCGAGGATCAGGACGACTTCCCCTAAAATGGTCCATGGAGCTACCACCGGCACATGACGGGATGCCATGCATTCTTGCATCGCTCCTGGCTTCAGCATCAGAATGATCGGATCAACGATAGGAGCCATCATCATCAGCAAGCCCAAAAGCGTGAGCATAAAATGAAGTTGCCCCAGCTCTCGTCGTAGCGGTTTTCCGAAAAACCTGAACATCGACCAGTAAAGAAGACCGATCGCCAAGAAGGCGATCGTCCAGCGAAGTGTGCCGGTGGTCGAGATCGCAGAGGGTGTGTCGTGCATGGGTATATCCAGCGCGGAATCCGCTACAACGATCATCGCGAACACCGCAACGCAAAGCAGGGGGATCCCGATGAGTCCGAAGAGGACCGCAGGGCCCGGAAGACGCTGGGAAAAAGTGGCCATCATCACCACTTCCGGCTTTGAACGACAGTGCGCGTCAGCAGCAGGAATATGCTGATCATGCCGAGGAAGTAGAATGCATCGCGCAGATCGATCACCCCGCGGCTCATGCTCTGGTAGTGCTGCTGGATGCCGATAGCCTTGATCGGCCCTTCCAGCGTGCCGAACAGGCTGAAGTCGGCCACCAGGTCGAAACCGATGAAGGTGATGAAGCACAGCACCAGCGCGATCAGGAAGGCTACGATCTGGTTGTCCGTGAGCGCGCTGGCGAACACGCCGATCGCGGTGAAGCAGGCCGCCAGCGCGAACAGCCCGATGTAGCTGCCCCATGTGCCGCCGGTATCGATGTTCCACTTCGGCAGGCCCAGCTCACCGATGCTCCAGTAGTACACCAAGGTGGGCAGCAGCGCCAGCAGCACCAGCAGCACGGCCGCGAAGTACTTCGCCAGCACCAGCTTCAGCTCGGTGATGGGTTTGGTGAGCAGCAGTTCCATGGTGCCGGTGCGGCGTTCATCGCTGAAGCTGCGCATGGTGACGGCGGGCACCAGGAACAGGAACACCCAGGGAGCGATGAAGAAGAGGGGCGCCAGGTCCGCGTAGCCCAGGTCCAGCAGGTTGTCCGGGAACACCCACAGGAACAGGCCGGTGATGAGGAGGAACACCACGATCACGATGTGGCCGATCAACGAGCCGAGAAAGCTCCTGACCTCTTTGCGGATCAATGCGCGCATCGGTGAAGGGGGCGAAGGTAAACGCGCAACAGCGTGGTAGAGAGGATGCCACGAGGAACGGAGGTCTTGAAAGGGTGAAGTGGGAGGGTCGAAGTGGGAAGTGTGAAGGGTGAAGTGTGAGGTTCCCCGCCCCCTGACCATCCTTTCAACCTTCAGCCCTCATACTTCACACTTCAAGACGATGCGTCCGATCAGGATGGGTATCACGTCATCCGGTCAGCGCGGAGCCAGAGCTCCCGATCGGCACGCGGAGGGATCGAGTTGTAGCAACGCTCCAGTGTGAGGGCCGGGAAGTATGCACCGAACAACTGCCGGTACTCGGCTTCCGAGCCGCCGTAGGGCGGGCCTTCACCGGGCGGTACGGTATCGAACAGGACGCCTCGCAACTTGCCACCCGGCACGAGCAGGTCATGCATGTGCTGCACGTATGCAGGCCGGAGCCCAGGAGCGAGGGCGCAGAAGAAGGTCTGTTCGATGATAAGGTCGTAGCGGCCGCGATGGGTGAAGAAGTCGCCCACCAGCAGGTGCGGACGTGGGAAGTCCGGGCAACGCTGCACCAGGTCGGCGAACGGCGCATCGGTGATGTCCAGCACGAACACCTGCGAGAAGCCGGAGCGGTGCAAGTGTTCCGCCTCGTATCCACGCCCTGCGCCGGGGATCAAGACCGCAGAGCCTTGCGTGGTATGCGGTCGAAGTAAGAGCGAAGCGGCGTGCTGCACGTCCCCAGGTCCCAGCCTGTGCCGCCCGTGTCGTAGCGTGCCTTCCAGTAGCCGGCGTCGAGCGGGGAGGATGCCATGTTATTTGTCCTGTGGGTACACAAGGGAGCGTCCAATATCGAATATAGCGGTCATTGCTACCCAGTACACGTTGTCATGTCGAGCCCGGTCGGGACGCTAACGCCTTTCAAGCATGGGGCTCTGTCTCGACTTTGCTCGACAGGACCAAGGAGCGCATTGTCTGATCCTCTCATCATCTGATCCAAGGCGATCGGTGTCACGGTTCGGCAGGCTCACCGTGACAGAGAGAAGGCGTGTGCGACAGGGGAATAGCGTTCACTCCACGAAGCGCGTGGTCTCCACGCGTTCGCCGCTGCTCAGCCGCAGGATGTATACCCCGGTACCGAATACGGGTACGGGCAGCAGTTCGGAGCCGGTCGTGCTTGAGCGTCCGTTCCACAGCTCGCGCCCGGTCGCGTCCAGGATGTCCACGAGGCTGCCCGGCGGCAGATCGTGGGTAATCCACAAGCCGGCACCTGTCGGTACGGCAGTGAGTGTGCCGGCCGCGCCGGTGCGCATCACCACGGGCACGACAGGGCTGACCGTGCTGGTGCCGTTGTGATCGGTTTGGCGCAGGCGGTAGTAGCTAACGCCTGGGAGCGGGTGGGATCCCGCGTGGTGTAATGCAAGACCTTCTGGCTGTTGCCCGCGCCGGGCATCCGCAAAAGTTCCGTGAAGACCCAGGCATCGCTGCTGCGTTCCACGGTGAAGTAGGCATTGTCCTTTTCCGTGGTCGTGGTCCAGTCCAGCGCCACCTCGCGGCCATCGGGCACCGCGCCAAAATGCAGCAACTGGATCGGCAGGGGGTTGTTCGCACTCACCGAGGCCAGCGTGAACGGGCCGAACGTGCTCTGGGCGCTGGGCGTGCTCAAGCTGCCGGTGGCACCCATGGGGGACGTGGCCGTATTCCCGCGGTCGTTCCATTGCGAACTGCTCCAGTTGGCGATGCGCAGGTTGACGGGCGCGTCCACGCCGCAGCTGTTGGGAGTGTCCCACCACATCTTAACTACTGCCGTGGAGGCGCCGCTGGGCGCAAGCGTCCAGTATTCGCAGTCGCTCACGTGGTCCAGGGTACCATCGGTGGCCGTGCCGAAGGTGGTGCGTGCGCTCTGCGGGAAGTACTCGGCCGTGTAGGTGCTCGACGCCGTGATGCCGCTGATGCCGATGGGCCGCCATTCACCGCCTTTCCCGATGGGGAAGTCGAACGCGGTGTTGCCGGTCTTCCGCATGGGACCGTTCACGTGGCTGGCGTCCGTGCCGGGACTGGGCAGGCTTCCACCCGCTTCCACCGTGAACGCGTAGGGAGTGGGGACGGTGATCCGTCCTTTGGTCAGCAACAAGGCACCGCCCATGGTCACGCTATCGTTCAGCACCAGGTCGAACGCAGGCTTGTTCATGGTCAGGTTATGGAACCGTTCCCGTGTATCCACGGTGTTGAGCGTCTGGTCGCTCGTGGCCCCGTTGAACTGCACGGTGGATCCCACTTCCTGGAAGGCGGCCTCCGCATCGTTGTTCGTCCAATTGCCACCCACCCGCAATACGCCGCCCGTGCCGCTCGTCGGCTGCAGGTCCAGCAGGCCACCGGTCTCGATGGTGACGTTCCCGCTGACCGTGGTGGTATCGAGAGAGGATTCGCTGCGGTAGAACCCGTTCTGCGTGCCTGCCGTCGTTCCGTCGATGATCAACGAACCGCAGACCACTTTGCCTCCGGAAAGCGTTGCGCCCACCGATCCCGTGCCGGGCGAAGCCTTGGTCACCAGCATCTGCCCGGTCACATTGAGCGTACGATCATTGCTGATGGTGAGGGTGTTGTTCACGACCGTGTTCGAGGTGATCGTCAAGGTCTTGCAGCGTGCAGCGGTGGTGGTGGGTACAAGCACGCTGGGGCCGATCACGCAAACGTTCGCGGCGCCTTGGTCGATCTGCACATCGCTGGTGATGATGGGCACGGAGAGATCGTCCCAGTTGCATTGGTTGAACCAATCGGTGTTCTGGGCGCCGGTCCATAACCCGTTCGTCATGGGGTCCGGCGGTTTGATCCTTAGCCTGGTAGTAAGCGAGGGCCAATTGATCCCCGCTGTAGTATATGCTGAGCAATCGACATATCCCTGCCAATTGGCAGGATTTGCGATGCGAAGAAGCCATTCCTTCTGCGTAGCGATCGCGGTATCCCCGATATACTTGTTCCACGCGGTTGCCGAGAGCGGTTGTAAAGCCAGGCAGCCCGTTCCCGGAGGAGCGTTGGATCGGGAAGAGCCACTGCTCGAACTATTGGTCACGGTCGGGCAACTGGCGCTCCACGGATAGTCGGGGTTAGAGGAAAATGCAGCGAGGAACCGCCCGTTGGCATAAGTGGCGTCGTTGCCATTGACGGTGCCTGAATTCCATGTGCCGCCTTGCATGAAGATCAATTGATCCCCATTATTGTTGAAGGAGAGATAGTTAGTGCTACCGTTCAACGAAGATATGGTCCAGTTAGCATCCGGAGCTGTCGCAGTGGGCAGGCCCGTCGAACTCAATTTCAGTGTGATAACCCTACCCGCAAGGATGGTGGAGGTCTTACGCACCAAGCGCACGGTACCCTCGGTATTACCGAATTTGCCAGCATAACAGCGCTCATAGCCGTTGTCGGTCAAATCTATCACCGTGTTTACCGTGATGTCCTTGAAACAGAAGAAGCTGATCTGATCATTGGTACCCAAGGGACATGCGGCCATGCCCACGATGGCGATATCACCAGGGTTGAGTGTCGCCGCCTGCGCCAGGGCCATCGGCGCGTTCAGCAAGGCCGATCCGAGCACGAGCAGGCCGCATACGCTGCGCAGGAGCTTGCGGCCAGATGATCGGAATGGGCGTTGTTCGTCGTGGATGCCGTGGAGAAGATGGCGTTCCGACAATGGTCGATGATCGGATACTATGACCATGGCTCGGCGGGTATCGCCTACCAAGATAAGCAACTTGAGGGCCGTAGGTGCCGGTGCGCTCACCTTCCGCCCCATGATCCGATGGGGCCAGGTGGGTTCAGCGGATGAACCGCTGTGTGCGCACGATGGCGCCGTCGGAGATCCGCAGGATGTACACCCCTTGGTTGAACCGTTCCACCGGCAAGCGGAAGGTGGGCGCGTCGGCCCTGCCATCCCACAGGGAGCGGCCTCCGGCATCGAACACCGTGCAGAGGCTCCCTGCGGCCATGTGGTGGTACACCTGTCCGTCCTCGGTGATCACCAGGCCGGGATCGCTTTGGAAAAGCACGGGCACGACCGGGGATACGGTGCTCGTTCCGTCGCGGTCGATCTGGCGCAGGCGGTAGTAGGAAAGCCCTTCCAGCGGGGCTGGGTCATCGAAGGCGTAGTCGATCAGGTGCTGGCTGTTGCCCGCGCCGGGCACGATGCCGACCGGGTCGAAGGCCACCGCATCGGCGCCGCGTTCCACCAAGAAGCGATCGTTATCGGCCTCCACGGCCGTGGTCCAGGTGCAGCGCACCACCTTGCCGCCGGGTACCGCCTCGAAACGCAGGAGCTCGATGGGCAGCGGGTTCCCTGCGGTGGTCGACGCGAGCGTGAAGTAGCCGAACGCGCTTTGGTAGTCCTCGGTGCGTATCGTGCCGGCCGTGGTGTTGCCCGTGGTGCCGCCCGAGCCGCGATCCGTCCAGACGCCGCCGTTCCAGTGGGCCACGCGCAGCTCGGGCAGGGCCGTTACGCCGCAACTGTTGGGCGAGGCCCAGCTGAGCCAGATGTAGGGCGTGCCCGTGCCACTGGCGCGGGTGATGGACCAGTATTCGCAATCGCTCACGTGGTGGAGCGAAAGGTCGCGGGAGGTGCCGAACGTGAGCTGCGCCGAAGCGGGGAAGTATTCCGCGGTGATGTCGCTGTTCACGTCCGTGCCCCCGCTGATCTGCGCCGCGCGGTATGCCGTGCCCTTGCCGATGGGAAAGGTGAAGTCCGCGTTGCCCAGCTTGCGCACGGGGCCGTGTACGAACCGGCCGTTCGCGGCGGTGGTCACGGTGGCCGTGGCCTCCATGGTCAGCAGGTCCGTGGCGTTGGTGATCAGGAGGCCGTTCGTGGTCCAGGAGAGTATGCCGCCCATGCGCACGGCCCGGCTGAGCGTGAGGTCGTTCGCGCTCTTGCTCAGGCGGATCGAATGGAAACGCTCCTCGAAGCCGGGCGTGGAGATGGTCTGCGCGCTGCTGCCTTGGAACTGCACGGTCGAGAAGCCCTCGTCGAATGCGCTCTCCTGGTCGTTGTTCGTGTAGTTGCCTTGCAGTTGCAGTGTCCCACCTGCGGCCGTTCCTTCCAGGTCCAGCAGGGCACCGGCGTTCAGGGTAAGGTCGGCCTTTACCAGCACGGTGTTCAGGGCCGATTCGTCCCGGAGGAACGCGTTGCGCGCTCCGGCGCTGCTGCCCGTGAGGGTGAGGGCCGCGCATTCCAACTGCCCGCTGGACAGCAGGGTGATGCCCACTTCCGGCCCGGCTGCTGTCCGCATTACCGTGACATCGTTCACCACCGTGAGCTTGCGGCTGCTTTGGATGGTGAGATTCCGCGAAGTGGCCGTGTTGGACGACACCGCCAGGGACTTGCAGGTGGCCGCTCCCGTGGAGATCACGCAATCGCTCACCGCGCGCTGGTCGATGATGGCCGGTAGCGTGGTGGTGGGCACCGAACCATAAAGCCAGTTGGTGCAGGTGTGCCAGTCGGTGTTCGTGCTGCCCATCCATACCGCGGGTACGGGGCTCGTGGTGGTGGTCAGCCGCACGTCGTCGATGAAGAAGCCCTCGTCGTTCCGGTCATAGGTGGCGGGCGTGCTGCTGGGGCAGGCGTTGGCGTTGGTGGAATAGACCCGTAACGCGATCCGGTCCGTGCCGGCGGGCACGGCATAGGTGAGCGGGTTCGGCATGGTGTATTTGCAGCCTGCGCTGGCGTTGCCGCCGGTCTGGGAATAGCTCCAGGTCGCGTCGCTGCCGCCGTTCACGCGGCCGATCGCCGTCCAGGCGCCACCGTTCAATTGCACTTCCACCACCGCGCCTTCGTAGCCGCCGGTGCTGCTCCAGTCCATGCCCGGGCCGCTGCCGCCGCGCACGGCATGGTACAGTTCCAAGGTCACGCCCGACAGCCCGGAGATGTCCTTGGAAGAGAAGGTGAGCAATGCCGACCCGCCCAGGCGACCGACCCGCGCCGAGCGTGAACCGGTGCGTACCAGTTCCGTGTTCGTTCCGTCCGCTCCGCTGAAGACGTAATCCCAGGCGTTGCACACGGTGCCGGTCTCGAAGCCTTGGAAAAAGACCGTTGTTTGCGCCGGCAACAGGTGCGCGGACCAGCCGCACAGCAGTGCCAAGGCGAGTTTCGGAAGGGAGCGGGCCATGCGTTCCATTGGACAGCCGCAAAGGTCCCGGGCCCTTGTAAGGTCTGCATTAGCGCAGCGTCAGCATTGATCGGTCTTTTCCGCCTGCGGTGCGCCCGGAGCAGGTCGGGGCAGGCGGCTACATTTGCCCATCATCCATCACCCCCCGGCCTTGCCTGAGAAGGTCCTGATCCTCGACCACGGTTCGCAGTATACCCAGCTCATCGCCCGCCGTGTCCGCGAACTGAACGTCTACTGCGAGATCCATCCCTTCAACAAGGCCCAGGACCTCCGCCACGACCCCGATGTGAAGGGGGTGATTCTCAGCGGCAGCCCCTCCTCGGTGCACGATGAAGGTGCGCCGGACACCGACATCACCGGCTTCCAGGGGCGTGTGCCCGTGCTGGCGGTATGCTACGGGGCCCAGTTGTTGGCGAAACGTTCGGGTGCTGCCGTGGTGCGCAGCACCGTGCGGGAATACGGCCGCGCCTACCTGGACAACATCCACATCGCGGCCCCGCTCTTCGCGGGCATCCATCCCGGCACGCAGGTGTGGATGAGCCACGGCGACAGCATCACCAGCGCCGCCGGTGGCATGCGCGTGAGCGCCAGCACCCATGCCGTGCCCGTGGCGGCCTATGAACTGGAGGCTGAGCCGACCTATGCCGTGCAGTTCCACCCCGAAGTGTACCACACCACCGACGGCTTGCAGCTGCTGCGGAACTTCGTAGTGGACATCTGCGGTTGCCGCACCGACTGGACCCCGGCCTCGTTCGTGGACGATTCCGTGGCGCAGCTAAAGGCGCAACTGGGCGAGGACCACGTGGTGCTGGCCCTCAGCGGCGGTGTGGACAGTTCGGTGGCGGCCATGCTCCTACAGCGCGCCATCGGCGACCGCCTCCACTGCATCTTCGTGGACAACGGCCTGCTGCGGAAGAACGAGTTCCAGCAGGTGCTCGACAGCTACCGGCACATGGGCCTCAACATCGCAGGCATCGATGCCCGCGATGACTTCTATGCCGCATTGAAGGGCCTGGAGGACCCCGAAGCGAAGCGCAAGGCCATCGGCCGCACCTTCATCGAAGTGTTCGACCGCGAGGCGCACCGCATCAGCAACGTGAAGTGGCTCGGCCAGGGCACGATCTACCCGGACGTGATCGAGAGCGTGAGCGTGAACGGACCGAGCGTCACCATCAAGAGCCACCACAACGTGGGCGGCCTGCCCGAACGCATGAAATTGCGGGTGGTGGAGCCGCTGCGGCTGCTCTTCAAGGATGAAGTGCGCCGCGTGGGGAAGGAGCTGGGCCTGGACCCGAAGATCCTGGGCCGCCATCCGTTCCCCGGTCCCGGGCTCGGCATCCGCATCCTCGGTGAGGTCACCGCGGAAAAGGTGGCGCTGTTGCAGGAGGTGGACGCGCTCTGGATCGACGGGCTGCGCGAGGCCGGGCTGTACGATCAGGTGTGGCAGGCCGGTGCCATCCTGCTGCCGGTGCGCAGTGTGGGCGTGATGGGCGACGAACGCACCTACGAGAACGCCGTGGCGCTGCGCGCCGTGAGCAGCACCGATGGCATGACCGCGGACTGGTGCCACCTGCCGCACGAATTCCTGGCACGGATCTCGAACAGCATCATCAACCGGGTGCGGGGTGTGAACCGCGTGGTGTACGACATCAGCAGCAAGCCGCCCGCCACCATCGAATGGGAATGATGCGCCGCTTCCTCCTTGGCCTGCTCCTGTGCCTTGGCATGGCCGCCTCCGCGCAGGAGATGCGCACCGTGAACGGGCAGAAGTACATCGCCCACACCGTGGCGCAGGGGCAGACCCTCTTCGCCATCAGCAGGCACTACGCGGTGCCCGTCGAGGCCATCACCCAGGCCAACCCCGGCGCGGACCAGGGGCTCAGCATCGGCCAGGTGCTGCTGATCCCGCAGAGCGCCCAGGTGAAAAAGGACCTGAAAGCGGCCCCCGCGCTGCGCGACGGCGAGCTCGCCCACACCGTGGCGAAGAAGGAGACCCTGTTCGGTATCGCACGCAAGTACGGCGTGGACCAGCAGGACCTGCTCACGCGCAATCCCGAACTGACCAATGGCGTCCGCGAAGGCATGACCGTGATCATCCCCACGGCCAAGGTGCTCAACGTGGCGCCTGCCGTGGTGAAGCCCGCGGAAGCCGACGGTTCCCAGGCGCACCTGGTCGCCGCTGGGGAAACGCTCTTCTCTCTGGGTAAGCAATACGGCACCACGGTGGAGGCCATCCAGGCCGCCAACGGTGGCCTGCCGGAAGGGCTGAAGGTGGGCATGTACATCCGCATTCCCGCACCACCCAAGGCCGTGGAGCCAGCGGAACCGGTGGAGCCTGCCAAACCCGCGCCTGGCGCCTTGTTCAAGGTAGCCTACCTACTGCCGTTCAGCATCGCTGCGAATGACAGCGTGCGGGCCAGGGACGGCGGCGAGCACGGCTATCACACCGTTACCAACGCCGCCGTGCAGTTCTATGCGGGTGCCCAATTGGCGCTGGATTCGCTGAAGGCCCAGGGCCTGCGCGTGGACGTGCAGGTATTCGATGTCGGTGGGACACCGGCTACCTGGATCCCCGTGACGAAGAGCGATGCCATCCGTGGCATGGACCTGTACATCGGTCCGTTCCATCGCAACGCGATCGAGGCGCTGACCAGGGTGTCCGGCGATGCGCACATCGTATGTCCCGTGCCCCAGAGCAACAAGGTGATCCTCGGTAACCCCGGTGTCAGCAAGGTGCTCAGCGGCCGCCCGGACCAGCTGCAACAGATGGCTCGCTATATCGCCTACCACCACGGGCGCGACAACATCATCCTGTGCAAGCCGGTGATACCCGCCGAAAAGGAAGTGCAGGACCAGATGGCCCGCGCGCTCCAGGCGGCCCTCAGCAACCAACGCGACCGGCTTCGCGATTCCGTGTCGGTGGTGGCGCCCGAGCGCCGCAACGCGGGCATGGTGCTGGGCAAGCTCAGCGCGTCGCAGCGCAACATCGTTGTGGTGCCCAGCGAGGACGTGGAGTTCGTGACGTCCCTGGTGACGAAGCTCGCCGGGCAGGTGGGCAAGTTCCGGATCGAGGTCTTCGGCCTGAACAGCTGGCTGGCGATGGACAACCTGGAGGTGACCGACCTCGTGAAGCTAGGCACCCACATACCCGCCAGCACCTTCGTGGACTATGACGATCCGCAGGTGAAAGCGTTCGTCGGCCGCTACCGCGACCGGTTCCAGAACGAGCCTGGGGATTATGCCTTCCTTGGGTACGATGTCACGATGTTCTATGTCACGGCGTTGATGGGATACGGCCGCGGCTTCCCTGCGCACTTTACGGAAGTAGGCACACACCCCCTGCACATGGCCTTCCGGTTCCAAAAGGCCGGTGGCCCGGAGAACGGTTACCGCAACGAGAACGCGGTGATGCTCGAGTACACCAGTGCGGGCCTGAAGCTCGCCCGCTGAGCGCGGCTCAACGCAGCCATTTCCGTTCCAGCACGAAGGTGCCGAAAGGCAACAAAGCCGCCAGCACCACGCCATAGAGGCGTTCGGTGGCCCATTTCAGCTTCGTGAAGAGCGGAACGGCGGTGATGATGTAGCCGATGACCAGCAGGCCGTGCGTCCAACCGGTATACTTCACCGCCAAGGGCTGGCCGGCCATGTATTTCAGCGGCATCGCCACGAACAGCAGGGCCAGGAAGCTGATGCCCTCGGCGATGGCGAACCAGCGGAAGCGCGTGAGGATGGGGGAGGTGGTGCTCATATCGGGGGCGAAGGTCGAGACATTCGCGATCAGATGATCAGAAAATGAGGTGATCAGATGATTCCCTGCCCCCGCCCTCAAAGCACGCTACCACTGCGGCCTTGAGCCGCAGTCGCGAACAGGAGCGGGGAGGATCCCGGGTGGCTCTTATTTGCGATGGCGGCTCAAGGCTGCCATGCCACGGTTCGACAAGCTCACCGTGGCATGGTTCGACAAACTCGCCATGACAGCCGGGGTGAAGGACACGGTCCGGGTGCCCCACAGCGCCTTCGCGCAGCCGCTACGGCGGAGTAAGGTACCAAGGCGCGTCAGCGCACGGACGTTATGGTTCGGCAAGCTCACCATGACACGGTTCGGCAGGCTCACCATGACAAAGGAGGGCGCCAAGGAGCACATCATCTGATCCTCTCATTTTCTGATCATCTGATCGGGAACGGTCCGAACGCGGACCGCCCCCGCCTCGGATGAGGCGGGGGCGGTCCCTTGATCGTTCAGGCTCGTGCTCAGTGCTGGATCACCAACCGCTTGGTCGATCGACCCGATCACCGGCCGTCAGGTTCACCAGGTACAGGCCGCTGGCCAGGTCCTTGTCCAAGGACAGCACCGTGTTCAGGCTCGTCCCGTTCACGGCCACCGTGGTGCCCAGCACCCGCTCACCGAACATGTTCACCACGTCCACCGTCACCTTCCCGTTGGTCCCTTCCAGCTGGCCCATGCTCAGGTACAGCTCATCCCCTCGGTTCGGGTTCGGCCACAGCAGCAGGTCGCTCGGGCTGGTGCCCGCCACTTCCTCCATCCGCGCGTTGCTCGTGGCGAAGGAGATCTGGCAGGTCGCCCCCACCGGGCAGTAGCTCACACCACCGTCCATGCTCGCCTGCACCGTCACGTCGTAGGTCGCTCCCAACCGGAAGGGCATGTTCGAGTAGATCACCATCGGGTAGGTGCTCTGCACGATGTCGAAGTGCTGGCCCTCGCCCGTGTTCTCGAAGTGGAACTTGTACCGGTTCGCAGACACGTACGTGTTGGTCGCAGCGATGTAGCGCCGCACCGGCTTCGCATAGATCGCGTTGCTCCCGTTGGTGCGAAGGCCCGTCACACCGCAGCTCAGGTTCGACCCGGGGAGGTTCTCCAGTTGCGTGGTGTGGCATTCCGCCGCAACAGGGTCCACTTTCAGGCGGCACGCCGGACCGAAGGGCAGGTTGACCCCTTCCACACGGCCACGTACCCGCACGTTCAGCAGGGTGTTGGCCGGCAGCGGGTTCACCGACCAGGAGGCCAGGCCCAGCTTGGCCGCACGGGTGGCATCTGCGGGCGCGTAGCCACCGCTGGTGGCGTGCGGACGCAGGATGTGGCGGCTGTAGCTCCCGTTGGGGTCGAAGAACCAGAACTCGTAACCGCTGGTGGTCTGATCGCCCACGCCCCACTTGGCGCTTACCAAGGGGTTCACGTTGCAGATGATCATCTCGTTGGCCAGGCGCTCCACGTTGTCGCACTGCGCCGCCGTCAACCCATCGGTGCCCACCGGCGTGGTGAAGCCCTCAGGGCTCTCGCTCACGCTGGTGAAGCCACCTCCGTTGCCCCAGTTGTCGATCACCCGCTTCCCGTTGTGGTCATACAGCACGTAACCGCCGTCGGCGCCCATCCCGTTGTTGCCGCTATCCAGCACCCGCAGGGTGAAGTGCCCTGCATCGGGGATCGTCACCGGCGTGGTCACTTCCATGGGGCCCGAGGATCCGTACGGGCCATCGCTGGCGATCACCTCATTGGTGTTCAGGTCGCGAATCTCCCAGGTGGTCTCCGTCCCGTGGTCGGTCCTCAGCTTCAGGCTCCAGGTGTGTGACGGCACCGGCGTACCTGCGCACACGCAGGAACCATTGAGCACGTCATCCGTGGTGAAGGGGTTGTTGTCGTTGCAGCTATCGCCTTGGCGGCCGTTCACTGTCGGGCAATCATCCGTGTTATCGGCCACATAACCGCTAGGGGCCGTGCAGGCGACCACCGAGGTGTTCGGGTCACCATAGCCATCGTGGTCCCCGTTGTCGTCATACCAGGTCGTGGGGGTGTTCACCAGCACGGCCACATCGGCTTCGGCGCTGCCGCAATCGTTCACCACGGTGATGTGGTAGTTGCCGCTGGCCGAGGCCGTTACCGAGGCGTTCGCCTGGTCGTCGTTGGTGATCGTGCCGGCGCCGGTCCACTCATACAGGAAGGGGGCCGTGCCGCTCACCGTTACGCCCAAGGCGATCACGTCGCCGCTGCAATAGGTGCCCGCGCCCGTGGTGGCGCTGATGCTGGCGCCCGCGCACGGCACGGCGCTGATCGTGTTCGAGTTGGCCGTGGTGCAGGCGCCGCCCACCGCGCGCACGCGGTAGTAGTACGTGGTGCCCGTGGTAAGGCCCGTTACGGCCTGTGAGGTGCCGGCGACCGCCAGGTTGTTGTAGCCGGACACGAGCGAAGGCGTGAACGACGAATAGTTGATCGACACATCGTCAAGCGCGAAGTTGCTGCCCGAGACCTTGGTCGACATGGTGATGCGGAACTGAACGAACTGGTTGGCGACAAAGCCTCCGTCATTGTAGGTCTTCGTCGAAGCCGTTGTTGAAGGCACGAAGCTCTCGATCGTGCTCCAGGTGTTCGTTGCATCCTTGCCTTCCACCAACAGCGTACTGGCGGAATTGCCTTGGGCCTTGATCCAGAAACTGAGTTGCGTGGCCGTGGCGCCGCCCGGAAGAACAGGGGTCATTACCTGATTCCCTGCCGCGGAGAGTTGTAGGGAAGGACTGGCAGCGCCAGAGTTGTTGCCCCCGGTGTACGAACTGATCCCAGTAAAGGTCCACCCGGACGGAGCGGTCGGAGCATTGGGAAAGCCTTCGGTAATGCTGCCCGAAGCTGTCGTACCGAACGTGGCGAGCGTGCTTACGTCCAACCGATAACCTGACGCGCCCGTTACAGCTCCCCAGTTCGCGGTGAAGCCATTGGCGTTCACAGATGAAGCGGCCGTGGCCACCGGCGTGCCGATGCTGCTGGTGGTGAAACTGCTTTGCGCACCGTAGGTGGTGCCGCCATTGTTCGTGGCGTAGGCCTTCACATAGTAGGTGGTGCAGGCGATCAGGCCGGTCAGGTTGCTCGTGTAGGCGCCCACGTTCAGGGTGCCACCCGCCACCTGCGTGCCACTGCCGTTCGCAAAACCGTCGGTGGTGCTGTACTCGATGCCGTAGGCAGTGATGCTGCCGCAACCGGTCGCATCGATGTTGCCTGCCACGTCAGCGGCGTTCAGGCCGATGTTCGAGGAAGAGCCGGTGGTGACGGAAGGCGCGGTGTTGATGCCCGCACCGGTCACGGCCACGTTCACGTTGGCGGCTCCGCCACCGCCTACAACGATGTTGGTGTTATAACCCGTCACCGCGGTCGGCGTGAACAGCACGTGGATGGTCGTGCTGGAGAGGGTACCGCCCGGTTGGGTGATGTTCAGCGGGTTGCTGTACGGGCCGCCCGCGTCGGTAGCGAAGGTGTACTGGCTGGCCGGGCAACTGATGGTCACGTCCGCCGTTGTTAGGCTGATGCCGCTGATGCTGAACGTGTTCGGGCCTGCCGGGGTATTGACGCAGACGTTGCCGAAACCCGCGCTGATGGTACCGGCGTTGAGCGAAGGCGTGCCCCCGGCCAATACGCTGAAGGTCGAACTGGTGCCAGCGCTGAGGTTGTCACCCGACGTGCGGGTGGCCGTTACGGTGACCCCCGTTCCGGCCGTGGCGAGCGTGACGCCCGTTACGGTAATGGAGTTCGAACCGGCCGTGATCGAGCCGGTGGTGGTGCCGCCGATGACGCCCGCATTGCCGTTCGTGGTGAGCGAGAACGCGGTGGTGGCGGTCACGTTGTGCAGGTTGCTGCCCGCATCCTGCGCCACCACCGTTACGTTGAAGCCGGAACCGGACGATGGCGGGTTCGGCGTGATGGTGGTCACCACCAACTTGGTCGCGTAGCAGTAGTTCGCCGTGGTGGAGCTGTTGCGAGGAGCAGGGGTTCCAGCAGTAAAGTCTGCGGAGTTGACATTGGTATCCGTGCAACCTGCACCTGCCCGAAAAGCGCTCGTAGTATTGCTAAGAGCGGGTGCCGCAGAACTGCCCTCGGCTCCATTTGCGGTCCCATAGCCGATGAAGTCCACGATCGCTCCGCCACTCCCGGTCGTTTGCGCACCGCTCAGGACGGTAACCGAACTACAAAGTGCCACTTTACCATTGGCCCCTGCCATGTCGATCGCCGAGCTGACAGTAAAGTTCGGTGTGGGCAATGCGGCGCCCGTAGCGCCTGTGAGGGTCATCTGGATGAGGTAGTAGCCCCCAGCAGCAACACTCCCGGTTAAAGCACCTGTACTGGTCCAAGAAGTGCCAGCAGTAGCGGCATACTGCACGCTATAGCTGGTGACCGATATCGCCGCACCCGTAGGGTTGAAGAGCTCAACGAAGTCACGATTGTATGTTGCACCGGCGTTCCCGCCGCCACCATATGCCTGGCTAATGACCAAGTGGTTCACCTGCGCTTGAGCCCCCAGGCTCAGCAGCCCGGTGGCTACTGCCAGGGTAAGGCCGTGTAGTAATCGTCTTGTGTCCATGTGTCTATCGGGGTTGGTTCTTTGGATCGGAGCAAAGCAAGAGAACCAAAGTTGGGCAAAACAGGCGTTCATGTTATCGATCTGTTGAAAAATCATTGGACCGCTGGGTCGAGGGTGTGGATATATCCATAAAGCACTGGCTGTTAGGAATTTGTTGAAACAATGGGACCTCCTCCAAGGAGGTGCCCGGGTACTTTCGGCCGGCCGAAGGATTCTCCAACCTCCGGACACGGGCGCCGCGACCCGCATCGCCGACGGGCGTTGCAGGCACTTGGTAAGAAGTGGTGCGGCATCCCGGGCGCGCCAGCAAGCCGTTCGTCCGGGAGGTGATGGGGAGGTTCGGCGCCGCATGGTCCGCCATGCAGGACGGAGCGGGGAGCACTTCACGGAGCTCCCCGCTTTTCCGTCACACTGACGATTAGAGAATGAGATGATCAGAGGATCAGATAATCAGATAATGTGCTCCTTGGTGTCCTCTTTGGTCCTGTCGGACGCCCGCCGAACCATGTCACGGTGAGCCTGCCGAACCGTGACGCTTGTCGAACCGTGTCCTATCGAGCGAAGTCGAGACATGAACGCCCGTGCTCGAAAACGCGTCAGCGTCGAGTGCAGGTCGTAGCGATGGCAAGGCGGGGGATGGGAGTAGCCACCCTCGGTTCTCCGAGAGCCGTTCTTCGCCATCGGGCGGGGGCGGCTTTCGTATTTCAGGCCAGCAGATGGTGCTGCGCCTCGGGTCCACAGTTGCACACCAGGTCGATCACGCTCAGCCGTGGGGTGAAGCCATGCCGGTCAGCGAACACCTGCGGATAGTGCGGCACGGCGGGTACTTCCGCTGGCAAGGGCTTCTTGGGGTAAAGGGTGGTGCGGAGATCGAGCAACTGATGAGTGAAGGATGAATGGTTACCGGCGGATGGCGAATGGTCAGTGGAGAATGGCGAAGAGCGATAGGGAAGCCCACCATTCGCCATCGGCCATTCGCCATTCGCCTCCTCCACGTACTCCTCGCTGACCACCAATTCCGTCTTCAACCCCAGCCACTGCATCCCCAGCCGCATGGTCGCCAGGTCGAGGTCGATCAGCCGCTCGTACCGGCGCAGGAGCACCGCGGCGATGTCGTCGATGAAATGCAGGGTCCAGGGCGCTTGTCCATAGGCCGTGCGGATGGCGTGCAGGTGCTGCTGCGGCCAGGTCTCCTCGTAGGAAAGGCCCACGGTGCGCATAGGCATCTTTTCCCCGGAGCGGCGTGCGATGGGCACCACCAGGCCCTGCCGTCCGTTGGGGCCGAGGATGGCCGTGCGGGTGCGGTAGCTCTGCCGCACGTAGTGCTCGCCGGTGTCGATGACGACGCGCGGGTACTGTGCTAGCAGCCGGTAGTGCTCCACGCTGCCGAAGTAGAAGGCGGGGAGGATCGGTGCATCCATGCGGCGGTGAAGCTAGGCTCTGCTTCCCGCCGGAGGAGCCGATGCGATGGTCCCGGCCTTCGGGCCGATCAGTTCAGAATGCCGTGGAGGTATTGGCCGAAGCGGTAGCCGTTCCATGCGATGAAGACCGCCGACAAGAAGATGATCATGCCGATGAGGATCTTGGGCTCGTTGGTGCCGAGGAAGCTGCGCTTGGTCATGGTCGGAGCGTTGCTGCACGAAAATAGACCCGTGGGATCAGGTATCCAGCGCGATCCGGGTGAACGGTTGGAGCATGGACGGACCGTGGCCCCGGACCGGGCACGCGGAGAGTTGTTGCTTTGTACCATGAGTCCGACCCGGTCCCGTTCCTCCTGGCTGCTGCCCATCGCTTTGCTCTTTGCCTGCAACCCGCCGGTGCCGCCGGAGCTGGAAGGGGGGGACACGCCGAAGAAAGAGGAACAGCGCGGGCGGAAGGAGCAGGAGGCCAAGCCGAAAAAGGCCACGGAGAAGACCGCTGCAGCATGGACTGGATTCTTCACGGGCACCTTGCCTTGCGCGGACTGCCCCGGCATCCGCACCGAACTGTGGGTGCGCCCCGACAGCACCTTCATCCTGGGCCAGCGCTATATCGATCGCGACAGCATGGCCTTCGCGCAATTCGGCAAGTGGCGCGTGGTGAACGGCCGGCTCGCTGTGGGTTCGGGCACCGACAAGCCGGATCTCTGGAAGCAGACGCCGAAGGGCCTGGTGAAGGTGGACGAGAACGGCCAGGAATGGGCGCTCGCCCCGAAGATGGCGCTCGATCGTCAGGGCACTTCCGCGAAGATCCCGGTGATGCGCGTCACAGGCGCTTATGTCTTCCATGAAGGTGCGCACAGCTTCACGCCCTGCGGCTCTTACCGGGAATTCCCGTTGGCGGTGAGCGGCGGGGACCTGGGTTTGGAAAAGCTCTACACCAAGCGCTTCAAGAAGAAGGACGACAAGCTGTACGTGGAACTGGAGGCCACCGTGGGCACGGCCGAGGCGCAGGAGGGCGCGGCGAAGGACGAGTACGTGTTCCCGAAGAAGCTGGTGCGCGTGCTCAACGTGTGCCCTTAGGCGTGCGCTCGAGAGGACGGAGTTCGTGGGCCGTCCAATAGCGTTCGCGCAACCAGATGCGGAACAACGGGTCCAGCCATTCCGGCTCTTTTCCGGTGAGGTCCAGCAGGTCCTTGTCCTGGAGGGCCGCCTTTATGCGGTTCACGTTGCCGGAGGTGCCCAGACCGTAGTGCCGCAGGGCTTCCTTGGAACTGGGCTTGGGCTCTCCGGCTAGCAGGGCCCGCAGGTAATTGAGCTGTGGGTTGCTCAGGTCGTCCACGATGCGCTGGTATAGCATGCCGTGGTGGTCGAGCAGGCGCTGTAGCGCGTTGTCGATGTCGGCTCCGGTGCAGCGCTTCCCGCTTTCGATGAAGGTTCCGTAGGCCAATTGCTGCACGCCGTACGGATGGTCGTCCATGGTGGCCGCGAGCCGGTCCGCCAGCTCCGGCGAGATGGTCTTCCGGCCGCTCCGGAAGCGTTCTTGTAGGTAGGTCACCCAGTGTGCTCGGCCGATCTTCCCCAGCATCATCAGGTCGCCGAAGCGATAGAACGGCATGTCGTACCGGGTGAAGATGTCCATCATCAGGTGGCGCTTGCTTCCGTAGAGCCAGTAGGCCACGTGCCGCTGGTGCTGCCAGGTGGCGCGCAGGTACTTCTGGAAGCCCAGCGGGTCGCCGAAACGCTCCACGTTCTGGAACTCATCGATGCAAACGACGAGCGTGATGCCCCTTTTCCCGGCGATCCGTTCCGGCAGGGCGAGGATGTCGTCCTTCGAGCGTTGGAGGTCCTCCCACCGGATGTTCAGCGTGATCTCGCTCGTGGGCTCGGTGCCGAACTGGATGAAGGGCACCAGATTCTTCAGGAACTCCTTCACCGTACGCAGGCGCTCCTCCCACTTGTCGCTCGTGGCCCGTACCACCTCCGCGGCCAGCGTCTCGAAGAAGGCCTGCTCGGTGCGCACCTTGAACAGGTCGATGAAGCAGAAGCGCACCTTCCGGTCGCGGCGCAGGTCGTGGGCCACCTGCCTCACCAGGGAGGTCTTGCCCCAGCGGCGCGGTGAGATCAGGGCCGTGTTCACCCGGCTGCGGGCATTGGTGGCCAGGCGCTTGCGCTCGTCGGTGCGATCGATGAACGTGTCCGCCCAGGCCACTTTGCCGAACGGGAACGGACTGATGGGATCCTCCATGGCCAGGAATGAACTGAGCGAAAAGTAACTTATAAAGAAGTAAGTTGCAAATGGGTATGCTCACTTCCCGATGCAGAAGCGCGAGAAGATGCTGCCGAGCAGGTCGTCCGGGGTGATCTTGCCGGTGATCTCGCCCAGGTGGTGTTGCGCGCGGCGGAGGTCGGTGGCCAGCAGCTCCCCGCTGATGCGGTCCTCGATGCCCTTGCGGGCGGCCAGCAGCGCGGCGCGGGCATGCGTGAGCGCCTCCACGTGGCGGGCGTTGGTCACCACGATGTCGCTGTGGCCGGCGTTCAGTGCGTTCACGTGGTGGATGAAGGCCTGCTTGAGCGTGCCGATGCCGTCGCCGCGCTTCGCGGAGATGGACAGGATGCCGCCGCCTTTCGAGGCTTGGCGCGATGCATCGCTCTTGTTCAGCACGGGGATGATGACCGGCCCCTCGCCGATGCGCTCGCGCAGCATGGTGGCCTGCGTGCGGAAGGCGCCTTCGCTCAGCACCGTTGAGTCGCCGAGCAGCACCACGATGCTGGCCTCCTTCGCCTTCTTGTAGCTGCGCTCGATGCCGAGCTTCTCGATCTTCATCGGTGGTGCTGCGGATGCCCGCCGTGTCGATGAAGCGGAAGAGCACGCCTTCGATGGTCATCGTCTCCTCCACGGTGTCGCGCGTGGTGCCGGGGATGTCGCTCACGATGGCGCGGTCCTCCTGGAGCAGGGCATTGAGCAAGGTGCTCTTGCCGCTGTTGGGCGTGCCGATGATGGCCACGGGCACGCCGCGCTTCACCGCGTTGCCGTAGCGGAAGCTGCCGATGAGGTGGTCGCAGATGCGCACGATCTCGGCCAGCAGCCGCAGCAGCTCGGTGCGGTCGGCGAACTGCACGTCCTCCTCGCCGAAGTCGAGCTCCAGCTCCACCAGGGCGCTGAGGCTGATGAGCTGTTCGCGCAGCCCTTCGATCTGCTGGCTGTAGCCGCCGCGCAGCTGTTGCAGGGCGAGGGCATGCGCGGCCGCGCTCTGGCTGGCGATGAGGTCGGCCACGGCCTCGGCCTGGCTGAGGTCCAGCTTGCGATTGAGGAAGGCGCGCTGGGTGAACTCGCCGGGCCGTGCCAGCCGTGCTCCCGCGGCTATCAAGGCTTCCAGCAGCCGCTGTTGGATGTAGGGCGACCCGTGTACGGAGATCTCCGCTACGTCCTCGCCGGTGTAGCTGTGCGGGCCGGGGAAATAGGTAATGAGGCCTTCGTCGATCGCGCCGTCGCCATCCTTCAGCCGCACGAACACGGCCTCGCGTGCAGGTGGCGCCAGCAGGAGGGATGGGGCCAGCGCGCGCAGCAAGGCCGGCGTGCCCGGCCCGCTGAGGCGCACCACGGCGATGGCGCCGGTGCCGGGGGCCGTGGAAATGGCGCAGATGGTGTCCTGTTCGAGCACGGGCGCAAAGATGGGTGCGGGAGCGGCGTTCGTGCGTTAGCGTCCCGACTTCGCTCGACGTGACAGGGAATTATTTCGAGCGAGGTCCAGTATCCCTTGTCATGTCGAGCGAAGTCGAGACATGATCGCTCTCTAGCGCGCTCGCCCTCTATGGATCATGCTTCCGAAGGTCATGATGCGTTGCGTTCACGCACTTCGCTAGTTCGTGGATCGCATCGTAGTTCCTGTCGCACAAGGCCTTCTTTTTACCCGCTGACCAGCGCTTCACTTGTTTTTCCCAAGCGATGGCCTGCTGGACCCACTGGAATTCCTCGGAATAGACCAGTTGGAGCGGACGTCGCGCATATGTGAACGCATCAGGATCGATACCGTTCTGGTGTTCCGCGAAGCGCCGCTCGATGTTGTTCGTCACACCGGTATAATACTTTCCGTCAGCACAGAGCAGGATGTAAACGAAGTACCGTTGCATGATCACGAATATGGGAAGAAAGATCGGCTCGGCGCCTCGACTTCGCTCGACGTGACACGGATCTTTAATCGATCGAAGTCCAGTATCCCTATCATATCGAGCGCGATCGAGATCCTGTCATGCCGAGCGAAGTGGGACATGGTTCCCCCGGATCTTCGATCTTTGCCCCATCGATCCAGTGCGCATGGCCACGAAGGAGCAGATGAACTACGACAGCCTGCCTTACCCCAAGGTGGTGGTGGTGGGTGGCGGCTTCGGTGGCTTGGAAGTGGTGAACCACCTCGCTAACAAGCCTTTCAAGGTGCTGCTGCTGGACCGGCAGAACCACCACTGCTTCCAGCCGCTGCTGTATCAGGTGGCTACGGCCAGCCTCAGCGCCGACAGCATCGCACATCCCTTCCGCCGCACGGTGGCGCCCATGCCCAATGTGGCCTTCCGCATGGCGAACGTGACCGGCGTGCGCGCCGATGCCAAGGTGGTGATGACGGATCGATGGCGATGTGTCCTACGACATCCTGGTGATCACCACCGGCACCACCACCAACTTCTTCGGCAACCAGCGCGTAGAGGACCAGGCCATGCAGCTCAAGAGCATCAGCCAGGCGCTGGACATCCGCAGCGATTTCCTCCAGGATTTCGAGGCGGCGCTCTACCTGGACAAGGAAACGGACCAGCGCCGCCAGCTCAACTTCGTGATCGTCGGTGGCGGGCCCACCGGCGTGGAACTGGCCGGTGCCATGGCCGAGATCCGCAGAACGGTGCTCCGGCACGAGTACCGCGAAATGGAGAGCGACCGCATGCAGATCCATTTGGTGGACAGCAACGAGGCCGTGCTCCGCACCTTCTCCGAGGTCTCCCAGCGGCGCGCGCTCCGATACCTCGAACGGATGGGCGTGCAGGTGAAGTTCGGCACGCGGGTGGTGGGTTACGATGGCGATAAGGTGACCTTCCAGGACGGCAGTTCCATGGATACCAATACGGTGATCTGGGCGGCCGGGGTGAAGGGCCTGTGCCTGCTGGGCCTCGAGCCGTCGTTCGACACGCGGGCCAACCGCCTGAGGGTGGACCGATTCAACCAGGTGGAAGGGATGACCGATGTGTATGCCATCGGCGACGTGGCCTTGATGACCACCGATCCGAAATGGCCGCAAGGGCACCCACAGGTGGCTCCGGCGGCCATCCAACAGGGAAGGCGCCTGGCGAAGAACCTGCTCCGGCCGTCTGCGGAACGCGTGCCGTTCAGCTATCGCGACAAGGGTTCCATGGCCACGATCGGCCGTTACAAGGCGGTGGTGGACGTGGGGAACGTCCACATCAGCGGGGCCATCGCATGGTTCGGCTGGACTCTTCGTCCACGTGATGAGCCTGGTGAGCTTCCGCAACCGCGTGATGGTGCTCTTCAACTGGGCCTGGAAGTACCTTAGCTGGAAGAACACGATCCGCCTCATCATCCGCCCGTACGTCCGCAAGGCCACGGTGACCGAGCAGGAAGTGGCGGCGCAGTCCTGATGCTCCTCCGTCCACGGGCATGGGCACATAGCCACATGAGCACATGGACACATGGACCTAGCTTCGCGCCCCCGCATGGACCGCCGCCTCGTCATCCTCTTCCTCACCATCTTCATCGACCTGGTGGGCTTCGGCATCTTCATTCCGGTGATGCCGTTGTATGCGCGCGAGCTCCACGCCAGCGAGGCCTTGATCGGCGACACGGGCGCCTTGTTCTCCCTGATGATGTTCATCTTCACCCCGTTCTGGGGCACCATGAGCGACCGGTTCGGCCGCCGCCCGGTGATCCTGATCGCGGTGGCGCTCTCCGGCGTCAGCTATGTGCTCTTTTCGCACGCCACCACGCTCACCGTGCTCATCATCAGCCGCATGCTCACCGGCATCGGCTCGGGCAACATCACGGCGGCGCAGGCCTACATCACCGACATCACGCCGCCCGAGAAGCGCGCGAAGGCCATGGGCCTCATCGGAGCCGCCTTCGGCCTGGGGTTCATCTTCGGTCCGCCGCTGGGCAGCTTCATCTTCCAGTACACCGGCGGGGTCATCTGGGTGGGCTACGTGGCGGCGCTGCTCTGCCTGGTGAACCTGATCGGCGTGTGGGCCTTCCTGCCGGAATCGTTGAAGGAGAAAGTAGCCGGGCGGAAAGTGCGCATCAAGCCGGTGAGCAGCGCGTGGAAAGCCCTGAAGGAAGAGCGTTTCCGTGACCTCTACATCATCAGCTTCATCTTCATCACCGCCTTCAGCATGATGCAGATGACCATCGCGCTTTTCTGGACGGATGACTATGCCCTTACCAAGGAGCAGATCGGCTACATGTTCGCCGCGGTGGGCCTGGCCTCCGCCATCGTGCAGGGCGGCCTGATCGGCTGGTTGCAACGCACCTTCGGCGAACGCAGGCTGATGATCTACGGCTGCATCCTGATGGGCCTCGGCCTGGGCATGATTGCCTTCATCCCGAACAGCAGCTGGTTCCTGCCGCTGTCGCTGCTGTCGATCGCTCTGCTCTCGCTGGGCAACGGCTGCCTCTCGCCCTCGTTGCTGTCGCAGCTCAGCAAGAACGCGGGTCAGCAGGAGCAGGGCGAGGTGCTGGGCATGAACCAGAGCTTCGGTTCACTGGCGCGCATCGTGGGCCCTGCCGCCGGTGGGCGCCTGTATGAACTGCACCACGGCCTGCCGTACATCACCTCGGGCCTCATCATGGCCGGCGCGCTCTATTACGTTTACGCCTACCAACAGGCCAAGGTGAAGGCCGGGGTGGTGTAAAGCGCAGCCGGTTACTTTAGCCGCCGCAAAAAAGGCCCGACATCCCAATCACCTCCGCCGAGGCTTCGGCGCATGAACATGAGCGTACTCGTCAACAAGAACAGCAAGGTCATCGTGCAAGGCTTCACCGGTAGCGAAGGCACCTTCCACGCCACGCAGATGATCGAGTACGGCACCAACGTGGTGGGCGGCGTCACCCCGGGCAAGGGCGGCCAGAAGCACCTGGACCGGCCGGTGTTCGAAACGGTGAGCGACGCGGTGAAGGCCACCGGCGCGGACGTGAGCATCATCTTCGTGCCGCCCCCCTTCGCAGCGGACGCGATCATGGAGGCCGCCGAGGCGGGCATCAAGGTGATCGTGTGCATCACCGAAGGCATCCCCGTGAAGGACATGGTAGCCGCCCGCGAATACATCCGCGGCAAGGACTGCCGCCTGATCGGCCCCAACTGCCCCGGCGTGATCACCGCCGGCGAATGCAAGGTGGGCATCATGCCCGGTTTCGTGTTCAAGAAGGGCTCCGTGGGCATCGTGAGCAAGAGCGGCACGCTCACCTACGAGGCCGCCGACCAGACGGTGAAGGCGGGTCTGGGCATCACCACCGCCATCGGCATCGGCGGCGACCCGATCATCGGCACCACCACCTTGGAGGCCGTGCAACTCTTCGCCAACGATCCCGAGACCGAGGCCATCGTGATGATCGGCGAGATCGGCGGGGACCTGGAGATCCAGGCCGCCAAGTGGATCAAGGCCAACTGCAAAAAGCCGGTCATCGGCTTCATCGCCGGGGAGACCGCTCCGAAAGGCCGTACCATGGGCCACGCGGGTGCCATCGTGAGCGGTGCCGATGAAAGCGCTGCCGCCAAGAAGAAGGTGATGCGCGAAAGCGGCATCCACGTGGTGGACAGCCCGGCGCAGATCGGCGCGAAGGTGAAGGAGGTGCTGAAGCGCTGAGGCTTCAGCAGGGCAGGCGGACCGATCACTCGATCCGTTCCGGCACCGCTCTCGCGGGATCGGGATGTGCGTTCAGGTAGACCGCGCCGTATGACGCACGGTCCATGCCATCGAAGCGGATCACGCCGTTGTTGTACTGCTTGATCTGGAAGAAATTCACGCAGAGGAGGTAGGCGCATAGCACCAGCATCGGCCAGCGCCAGCGCGTGGCGAGCGCACGTTCGAGCAAGGCCGCGAACGGCAGCGCCAGCACCGGATAGCTCTGCACCAGCGCACGCGCCGAGTAGCTGCCTCCATAGCGCCAGTCGTGCCAGGCGATCACGATCCAGATGTTCAGTAGCGTGAAGGTGAGCACGCTCTTCCGCCAGGGACGGCCGCGCATGAAGAACAGCCCGGCGATGAAGAGCACCGTGATGGGCGTGTAGATGAACCAGCCCTTTTCCCAGCCGATGAGCACCCGCCAGTGCGGGTCCACGAAGTCCCATTTGCTGCCCACGTCGAACACCCAGCTGCCGGTGACGATCTTCCAATAGACCAGTTGCGGGAGTGCGGCCATTGCGGCGCCTGCGATGGCCCAGCCCAGGTGCGCACGGTGCGAACGGACCAGCGCCCACTTGGCCTTCGCGGCGGCGGGCGACCGCGTGTCCCAAAGCAGCGGGATGAAGAGCATGATGAGCTCCGTCGGCCGCGTCACGGTGGCCAGGCCGATGGTGATGCCGATCAACAAGGCCCAATGCACGCGCGGCCGTTCATGCCACTTCACGGTGGCCCAGAGGATGAGGCAGTAGAGCGCGAAGAGGAAACCGTGTGTCTGGGCGCTGTCCACGCTGATGTACTGGATCGCGTTCGTGGCGAGTACGATAAGCAGCAGCACAAGTGCAGTGATGGTATCGCTGAAGGACCGCAGGAGCACCACGCGGAGCAGGAAGAGCGCGGGGAGGCAATAGCACAAGGCCGCGAAGGCCAGAGCCCATTGGTACGGCGGCGAGAACCCGTCCTGCGGATGCCCCGTGCGGCCGGCGATGGCGTGGCCGAGCAGGAAGAACGGCGTTTCCAGCAGCGCCGTACCGCACAGGTACTTGGTGGCCCTGTTGCCGTTCTCCAGGTCCATCAATTGGTACAGCCCACCCGTTCCCACCACGTGATAGGTGCTGTCCACCGCCGCCACCCAATCCTGCCGTTCGATGTCGTGGTGGATGAAGACCGCGGGCAGGTACTGGTAATACCCGAAAGCGTCCCACGTGGTCACTTGCAGCCGGGCCCAGCCGCGCAGTTCGGTGTATTCGAGCCGGGTCCAGATCAGCACGGCACCGAGGAGCACCACCGCCCATAGGGAAAGTGGCTTCTTCATGGACGGGGCGAAGCGGTCGGGCATGGCGTTGGCCGTGGTCCACGGCTGTTGCCAAAGATCAGGCGAAGCGGCGGGCCACCATGCGTACGAACCAAGCGGTCCGTTTACTTTGTCCGCATGACACTACTAGCAGGCAAGACCGCCCTGGTCACCGGCGGCACGCGCGGCATCGGCAAGGGCATCGTGGAGCGCTTCGTGGAAGAGGGCGCCGACGTGGCGTTCACCTACGTGAGCAGTCCCGACCGGGCGAACGCGCTCGCGGCCGAGTTGAGCAAGGGCGGCCGTAAGGTGCTCGCCATCCAAAGCGATGCGGGCGACTTCAACGGCGCACAGGCCACGGTGGACCAGGTGGTGGCCGCCTTCGGCAAGCTCGACATCCTGGTGAACAACGCCGGCATCACCAAGGACCAGCTGCTGATGCGGATGAGCGAAGCCGATTTCGATGCGGTGATCGCCACCAACCTGAAAAGCGTCTTCAACATGACGAAGGCCGTGCTGCGTACCATGCTGAAGCAGCGCAGCGGCAGCATCATCAACATGAGTAGCGTGGTGGGCGTGAAGGGCAACGCGGGTCAGGCCAACTACGCGGCCAGCAAGGCGGGCGTCATCGGCTTCACCAAGAGCGTGGCCTTGGAGCTGGGCAGCCGCAACATCCGCAGCAACGCCATCGCCCCGGGCTTCATCGAGACCGAAATGACCGGCGCGCTGGACGCCAAGGTGGTGGAAGGCTGGCGCGAAGGCATCCCCCTCAAGCGCGGCGGCACCCCGAAAGAGGTGGCCGACGCCTGCGTCTTCCTAGGCAGCGACCTCAGCGCCTACATCACCGGCCAGACGCTGAACGTCTGTGGCGGCATGCTCACCTGAACGGATCAGAAGATCAGATGATCCGTCGATCAGATGATGGTCCGATCTTCTGATCGGAACTTACTTGTCACCCTGAGCCCGTCGAAGGGTGACCGCTCCCGATCTTCGCTCCCCGCATGACCCTCACCACCGCGCACTCCCTCTGGCTGGCACCGCTCTGCGTGCTGCTCGGCATCGGTTGCGCGTGGTCGCTGTATCGCCGGACAGGAGCATCGAACGGCTGGCCGCCGCGCCTGCAATGGGCCATGGGCGCCTTGCGCGCGTCGGTCATCGCGCTGCTGGCCTTCTTCCTGCTGGAACCGATGGTGCGCATCTTCGTTCGCGAAGTGCGCAAACCCGTGATCGTGCTGGCGCACGATGGTTCCTCCTCGCTGCTGGCCACCGGCGATACCGTGGCCTTCCGCACGGCCTACGCCAAGGCGCTGGAAGGCCTTTCCGCTGAACTGGGCGAGGCCTATGATGTGCGGCCGTTCACCTACGGCAGCACGGTCACCGATGGCCTGGACTTCGCGCAGCGCGAGGCGCAGACGGACATCGATCAGCTCTTCCGTGCGGTGCAGGACCGCTTCGCCGGGCCGGACCTCGGCGCGGTGATCATCGATGGCGACGGCATCTACAACCGCGGCCGCGATCCACGGCTGGCCGCCGAACGCCTCGGTGTGCCGGTGTTCACCATCGCCTTGGGCGATACCACCGTGCGGCCCGACCTGGTGCTGCGCAATGTGGACCACAACCGCATCACCTACCTCGGCAACGAGTTTCCGGTGGTGGCCCGCGTGGAGGCGCGCCACCTGCGTGGCAAGGGCACCCGCGTGAGCGTGCTGCACGATGGGCAGGAAGTGGCCGGCAAGGACGTGGCGGTGACCGGCGATCCGGTGATCGCCGAAGTGCCGCTGATGGTGAAGGCCACCGCGGCCGGGCTGCAACGCTACACGGTACGCCTCCGTCCGGTGGAGGGAGAGGTGACCGAGGCGAACAACGCGCAAACGATCTACATCGACGTGCTCGATGACCGCCAGAAGGTGCTCATCCTGGCGCAAAGCCCGCACCCGGACGTGGCCGCCCTGCGTGCGGCGATGGACGGCCTTGAAGGGTACGTGACCGACGTGGCCTACGCGGGCGCCTTCACCGGCAAGGTGGAGGAGTACGACCTGGTGGTGCTGCACCAGTTGCCGTCCACGCGTTCCGCGATCCAGCCCATCCTTCAGCGCATCGTGGAGAAGAACATCCCCACGTGGACGATCCTGGGCCTGAACAGCGACCTCTCGCAGGTGAACGACCTGGGCAGCGGGGTGGAGGTGAGCGGTGGCCAACGCACCTATACCGATGCCCAGGCCGCGGTGGCGCCGGACCTGGCGCTCTTCACCTTGGAGCCCGAGGACGTCCGGACCTATGAACGATTCCCGCCGTTGCAGGTGCCGTTCGGCCAATATGCCCTTGGCCGGGGCGCGGTGGCGGTGATGACGCAAAAGATCGGTGTGGTGCGCACGTCGTACCCGCTCATCGCCATCCAGCCGCAGGGGGAACGGCACGCGGCCATCACCTGCGGTGAAGGGCTCTGGCGCTGGCGCCTGGCGGACCAGCAGCAGAACAACACCAATGCGCACTTCGACAAGCTCGTGCGGAAGATCGTGCAGTACCTGGCGCTGAAGCAGGACAAGAGCCGCTTCCGCGTGCGGCATCCGCAGGAGTTCGCACAGAACGAGCCCGTGGCCTTCGACGCCGAACTGTACAATGCCAGCTACGAACGGGTGAACGCGCCCGAAGCGACCATCACGCTGAAGGATGAGGAGGGCAAGGAACTGGCCTACACCTTCAGCCGCACCACCGACGCGTACCACCTCGAGGCCGGGGTGCTGCCTGCGGGCCGTTACACCTGGACGGCGGCGGCCACGCTCAATGGCGAACGCCTCGCCGCGAAAGGCGAACTGCTGGTGAAGCCGATGGTGGCCGAGCAACTGACCGCCGTGGCGGACCATGCGCTGTGGCAGGGTATTTCGGCGCGCACCGAAGGCATCTCCGTGCCGCCCACGGACGTGCAACGGATCGCCGCGGCCATCCGCGAACGCAAGGCGTTGGTGCCGCGCTCCTACGCGCACGCCAGCTTCAGCGACCTCATCGGCCTGCGCTGGCTCTTCTTCGTGCTGCTCGGCCTGCTTACGTTGGAATGGGTGCTGCGCCGCCGCAACGGCAGCTACTGATGGAGGACGGCAGGAACGCGAAGCCCCGCGCGGGCGTCCTTCGCCGGGCTTGGCGGTGGGGCTGGGTGCGCTGGGCCGTGGTGCTGTCCGTGTTGCTCGTACTGGGATGGTGCCTGCGTGTGCCGATCCTGCGGGGGCTGGGACGCTTCCTCATCACGGAGGATCCGGTGGTGCACGTGGATGCCGTGTACGTGCTGGGCGGCTCGTCGCTTGATCGCGGCATGGAGGCGGCGCGCATCCACCGGAGCGGATCGCATGCTCCCTACATCTTCACCGGCGGCAGTGTACCGGCGGACCTGGAGGCGATGGGCATCGACATGACGGAAAGCGACTGCACGCGGCGCGTGGCCGTGGAGAACGGTCTTTCGGAGGCAGCGGCCATATCGCTCCGCGTTGGAACGAGCACCAAGGAGGAGGCCGATGCGCTCCTTCAACGCGCCATCGCCGATCGCGTGGACACGGTGATGGTGATCTCCACGCCCTTCCACTTGCGCCGCATCGGCTTCGTGTTCCGTGAACGCTTCGCCGAGGCCGGGATCACCGTGCTGCTGCACGGCGCACCGAGCTCCAAGTATGACGAGGACCGCTGGTGGGAGAGCGAGGAAGGCCTGTTGATGGTGAACAACGAGTACATGAAGCTGCTCTATTACCACCTGAAATACTGATGCGGCCCTGAAGGTCCGCCCTCCAGGTGAGAGTGGAGCAGGTGGTGAAGATGCTAGAGGTGGCGCGAAGGCCCGGCCACGCTTAACACCATGCTCACCTGCGCCCTCCATGGACGCGATCGCCTCTTCCGACGTGAGGATCTCAGTGTTTCACCACCACGCGTTCGGTGCGGCGCGTGCCTCCCAGCTCCATATCCAGTACGTACAGTCCCGGCGCGAGCGCGGCGGTCGCTATCTCCGCCCGGAACGCACCCGCGGCAGGGCGCAAGGTGCTCACCACGCGGCCCGTGGCGTCGAATAGGCGCACCACGGTGTTGCCACCCGCCCCGGCGGGCAGGGATACGGTCAGCCGATCATCCGCGGGGTTCGGGGCGGCCATCGGCGCATCGGTGGCCGTGGCACGGTCCGCGATGCCCGTGGGCGGAGTCGATAGCCGTCCAGCGTTGTTCCGCAGGTGCCCAGCCAGCTTTGCAGCAGCGGGTAGCTCACGCTGAACTTGCCGAAGTAGTCGTCCACGTTGCTCTGGCAGGAAGCGGCCCCTCCGTACAACTGGCCGATGAGGCGGCCGTTCTGGTCCCACAGGCCGCTGCCGCTGCTGCCCCCTTCGGTGGTGCCGCTGTCCCAGTTGAAGATGTGCCAGCACTGGGCGTTGCCGGTGCCGAAGTTCTCCACGGAGGAGCCGGGGGGATCGTTGTCGTGGGAGATCTTCTTGATGTCACCGGCGGGATGGTGGATGCAGGTCTGCCCCTGGGGAACGGCCCCGCTCTTGTCCCAGCCCGTATAGAACGGCCGATAACTGGACGGCGGCGTGGTGTTCAAGCGCAGGAGCGCCACGTCCGATGCCGTGCTGTTGAACAGCAACGTGGCGCCGCTCAGGGTATGGTTGACGGGCGCGTTGGTGGTGGTGGCGCAGGTGGGGCTTTCCCAGTTGAACTGGAACACCCAGTTGTTGAAGCTGGAGACGTTGCTGACGCAGTGGTTGGCCGTGAGGAAGTAAGGCGTACCGTCCTGTGCGCAATTGTTGATCAGCTGGCCGGTACACCAGTCCCCTCCGTAGATGATGCGCGCCACCGAACGGATCTGGTCGCGGAAGTCGTCCCCGGCCGGGCAGATGGTGTTCACGTTGCAGCTGCCGCTTTCCCCGAAGTTCTTCCGTTGTCCCCCGAACACGTCGCGGTACTCATGCGTCACGGCGCCGATGGTCAGGCGGCCCTGGCCGTACACCGCCGGTGGTTCGATGTATTCCACCGCCACGCGTTCACCGGCGATCGGCGATACGCCCATCTCCGGCGCGCCGCCGTTGCTTTCCGCCGTGTAGGCGCCGAGCACGTCGCCGTCCGCGTTGTAGATGAACACCCGCGCGCCTTGCGGCACCACGTATTCGCTGAAGGCCAGGTTGATCCCCAGCGCTTCGGGGCATGCCAGCACGATGCGCCAGACGTGATCGCCGTTGGCGAGCGTGCCCCAGGTGCCGCTGTTGTGCAGGCCGAGCGCACAGGCGTGCGTGAAGCCGAAATGGTAGGGCCCCTTGGCATGCTGCAGGTTCTTCAAGGAGTCGGCCGCCAGAAATGCGGGCACGTCCAAGGCGGGGAAGTGGTGTACGGCCGGGGCGGGAAGGCCCAGTTCGACGGCGTGTTCACCATAGGGCCGGCCGCCGAAGGCGATCTGGGCGCAGAGCGGAACGGCAAGCAGACCGATCGGCAGAACGGTCAGGGTGCGAAGGGACATGGAATGGGATTGGACGGTTCCTCCCACAAAGTTGTGGGGTGGAGCAGGGGCGGGCCGGGCCACGGTTCAGCTTTCCTTGGAGGCCTTGCCGCGTTCGTCGATCAGCTTGCGCATGGCGAACAGCTCGTCGCGCAGCTGTGCCGCAGCGATGAAATCCAGGTCCTTGGCGGCCTTCTTCATCTGTTCCTCCAGGATTGTCGCGTTCTTCTCGAGCTGGGCCACGCTCATGTAGCCCACGACCGGATCGGCCGCCAGGCTCAGGGCCTCCGGTTCCACGTATGCGCCCGGAGGCGCGCCACCGCGCACGTCGTCCACCACCGATGTCTGCCGCATCACGCTCTCGCGGTCGCGGCGGATCTGGGTGGGCACGATGCCGTTCGCTTCGTTGTAGGCCATCTGTTTCGCGCGGCGGCGGTCGGTCTCTTCCATGGTGCGCCGCATGCTGTCGGTCACCTGGTCGGCATAGAAGATCACCAGGCCGTTCACGTTCCGGGCCGCGCGGCCGGCGGTCTGCGTCAGCGAGCGATTGCTGCGCAGGAAGCCTTCCTTGTCCGCGTCCAGCACCGCCACCAGCGATACTTCCGGCAGGTCCAGGCCCTCGCGCAGCAGGTTCACGCCCACGAGCACGTCGAAGAGGCCCAGCCGCAGCTGCCGCAGGATCTCGATGCGCTCCAGGGTCTCCACGTCGCTGTGGATGTACTTGCACTTCACGCCGTTCTTGGCCAGGAAGTCGTTCAGTTCCTCGGCCATGCGCTTGGTGAGGGTGGTCACCAGCACGCGCTCCTGCTTCTCGGCCCGCTTGCGGATCTCGTACAGCAGGTCGTCGATCTGGTCCTTGCTCGGCCGCACTTCGATCGGAGGGTCCAGCAGGCCCGTGGGGCGCACCACCTGCTCCACCACGATGCCTTCGCTGCGCTTCAGCTCATAATCGGCCGGGGTGGCGCTCACGAATACCGTCTGGCCCATCATGTCCTCAAACTCCTCGAACTTCAGCGGACGGTTGTCCATGGCGCTGGGCAGGCGGAAGCCATATTCCACGAGGTTCTTCTTGCGCGAGCGGTCGCCGCCGTACATGGCCGATACCTGGCTTACCGTCACGTGGCTCTCGTCGATCACCAGCAGGTAGTCGTCGGGGAAGTAGTCGATGAGGCAGAAGGGCCGTTGCCCCTGCTCGCGGCGATCGAAGTAGCGGCTGTAGTTCTCGATGCCGCTGCAATAGCCGAGCTCGCGCATCATCTCCAGGTCGTACAGCGTGCGTTCCTCCAGCCGCTTCGCCTCCAGGTGCTTGCCGATCTCCTTGAAGAAGGCCACCTGCTTCTCCATGTCCTCCTTGATCAGGTCCATGGCACCCTTCATCGTGTCGCGGCTGGTCACGAAGATGTTGGCCGGGTAGATGGCCGTGCTGTCCATCGTTTCCAGCGTGCGGCCGTTCTCGATGCTGAAGCGCTCGAGCTTCTCGATCTCATCGCCCCAGAAATGGATGCGCACGCCTTCATCGGCGTAGGCCAGGTACACCTCCACCACGTCGCCGCGGACGCGGAAGTTGCCCCGCGCCGGGTCGTCGTCGCGCCGGCTGTAGAGGCTTTCCACGAACTGGTGCAGCAGCTTGTTGCGCGGGATCCGCTGGCCCACCTGCACGTTCACGATGCTCTTGTGGAACTCCGCCGGGTTGCCGATGCCGTAGATGCAGCTCACGCTCGCCACCACGATCACGTTGCGGCGGCCGCTCAGCAGCGCGCTGGTCGTGCTCAATCGCAGCTTCTCGATCTCCTGGTTGATCGAGAGGTCCTTTTCGATGTAGGTGTTGGTGACCGGCAGGTAGGCTTCCGGCTGGTAGTAATCGTAGTAGCTCACAAAGTACTCCACCCGGTCATTGGGGAAGAAGTGCTTGAACTCGCCATAGAGCTGCGCCGCGAGCGTCTTGTTGTGGCTCAGGATCAGCGTGGGCCGGTCCAGCTGCGCGATCATGTTCGCCACGGTGAAGGTCTTGCCGGAGCCGGTGACCCCCAGCAGCGTTTGGAACGGCATCCCCGCGCGGGCGCCCTCGACAAGTTGGCGGATGGCCTCAGGCTGGTCGCCCGTGGGCTTGAATTCGGAAATGAGCTCGAAGGGCATGGGAGGAAGGGTGCAAAAGTAGCCGCCCCCATAGCCGGGCCGACCGGAGAAGGAGGGCTCCGCCTGCTATCTTCGGGCGGATGTTCCTGAAGCGCCTGCTCTATTACCTGAACCCCGCCACGCTCTTCGGCAAGGGGAACGCGAACGTGAACCTGCGTTTCATGCACGGGATCAATCGCATCAGCATCCTGGTCTTCCTGGTGTGCCTTACCGTGATGGCGTTGCGGGCGTGCCTGCGCTGAATCCGATCGTCGGGTTCCGCTATCGGTCGGCAGGAATGGTCCTGCTTATGCTTCCGCTATCCGGCCCTTGACGACGAGCATCAGGTGTTCCACACCCGCCAGGCCTCTTCCGCCTGCGCATGCAGCATGCCCAGCCCGCCGATCGTGCGGGCGCCCTGCGCCGCGCCCTGTTCCAGAAAGAGCGTGCGTTCCGGATTGTACACCAGGTCGATCAGCACGTGCTTGGGGGTGAGCGCTGCGTAGGGCAGGGGCGGGGCTTCGTCCACGTGCGGGTGCATGCCCAGGGGCGTGGCGTTCACCACCAGCTTGCAGACGCTGATCACGGTGCGGTCCAGCATGTCCCAGGTGAGATCGCCTTTCGTGCGGTCCCGGCCCACCACGCGGAACCGGATGCCCAGCTCACGCAGCACGAAGGCCACCGCGCGGCTCGCCCCGCCGCTGCCCAATACCAGCGCGCGAGGCCGGATGTCGCTGCCCGGCTCCTTCAACGAGGCGGCGACGGGGCCGGCCAGGCTGCGGAAGCCGAATACATCCGTGTTGTGGCCGATCAGCCGTCCGTCCGCGATGCGGATCGTGTTCACTGCGCCCACGGCGGCGGCGAGCGGGTCCAGTTCATCCAGCAGCGGGACCACGCTCTCCTTGTAGGGGATGGTGACGTTCAGGCCGCGCAGGCCGGGCGTGTCCGCGATGAGCCGGGGGAGCTGTTCGATCGCTTCGAGCTCGAAGAGATCATAGCGGTCGTTCTTCCGGCCCTCGCGGGTGAACTTCTCCGTGAAGTAACTTCTGCTGAACGAGTGGCCGAGCGGGCGGCCGATCAAACCATAACGTGCCACGCGTTCCCGAACGATCAGGCCTGTGATCTATTGCCGCGTTGGCGCAAGGCGGCCACCACCATGGGCAGCACGCTGATGGCCACGATGGCGAGCGCCACCAGCTCGAAATGCTTCTGCACCCACGGATGCGTGCCGAAGGCATAGCCCGCCAGCAGCATGGTGCCGATCCACAAGGCCCCGCCCGCGATGTCGAAGGGCAGGAACTTCCTGCGGTAATCCATGGCGCCGATGCCCGCCACGAAGGGCGTGATGGTGCGCACGATGGGTACGAACCGCGCGATGATGATGGTCTTCACGCCGTAGCGTTCGAAGTAGGCGTGCGTCTTGTCGAGGTGCTTCTGCTGCACCAGGTCGCGGCCGAAGGTGCGCCACTTCACGATGCGGCCGCCGAAGAAGCGGCCGACCCAATAGTTCACGTTGTCCCCGAGCACGGCGGCGGCGAAGAGCAGCGCGAAGAGGTAGCCGAGGTGGAGCGAGGGGGCGGCACCGGCCGCGAGCGATCCCGCCACGAAAAGCAGCGAATCACCGGGCAGGAAGGGCATCACCACCAGGCCCGTTTCCACGAAGATGATGGTGAACAGCAGCAGGTACACCCACTCGTGGTATACCGCGATGAACGCCGGGAGGCTTTCGTTGAGGTGCGTGATGAAATGCCAGAAGGACTGGAGGGTCTCCATGGGTCAGGTCGTTGCGGTATAGGGGGAGAAAGGACTAATCGCACTGGAGGCTGGGGTCCACCTCGCGACCATAGCCAAGGATGCCGCCCTTCAGATTGATGAGGTTGGCATACCCATAGCGCGCGGATAGGGCGTTGATCATCGCGGCGCTGCGCGAACCGCTCCTGCAATGCACCACCACGGGCACGTCCTTCCGGATCTCGGCCAGCCGGTCCACCACCTCGCCCAGCGGGATGAGCGTGCCGCCGATGGTGCAGGCCTCCGCTTCGTAAGGCTCGCGCACGTCGATCAATTGGAAGTCCTCATGGGCGTCCCGCATACGCTTCAGTTCCTGCGGCGTGATCTCCTTCATGGGTGCAAAACTGGTCATTCCGCGCACAACCCATCGCGGATCGCAAAGGAGCGTCCGACCATTGAACGTGTGCGGCGGAAAGGGGAGGGTATCAAGCCTCCTTCACCTGGCGCAGCTTCTCGGCCACCTCTTCGGGGAGGTATTGGAAGAAGGTGTCGCCGCGAAGCCCAAGGCGGAGGGCCTCCAGCGCGATCACCTCATCGGGGGCCACGTTGCCCAGGTTCACGTTGGCACCGAGCTCCTTGATGAACCAGGTCTGCTGGTTCTTCATCGGCGCCTCCCAGATGATGTCCTGGGCGGGCACCTTCGCCACGATGCGGTTCACGAGGGTGGTGTGCGCGTGGCCGTTGGGCCGGTAGATGCCCACCGTGCCGCTTTCGCGCGCCTCGGCGATCACCTTCCAGCTGCCGGCCTGCAGTTCCTGGTTCATCATCCGCACCCACTTGGCGGGGCTGATGAGGATGCCGCTTTCCTTGCTGCCCACCTCGCTCAGCACGGTCAGGTCCTGCGCCAGCGTGCTGATGTACTTGCATTTTTCGTCGTGCTCCAGGCTGATGGAGCCATCGGACACCTCCGCGGCCTCCACCTTCAGATCGGCGATCAACTTGCGGTAGGCGTTGAACTGTCCGCGGGCGATGAAGGCCTCGAACAGCGTGCCTCCGAGGTACACCTTGATGCCCGCGCCCTGGTACAGTGCGATCTTGTCCTTGAGGCGCGGCATGGCGTAGCTGGTGCCGAAGCCGAGCTTCACCAGGTCCACCAAATGGCCGGAGCCGTCAACGAGGTCCTCGGATTGGCGCAGGCTCAGGCCCTTGTCCATCACCATGGTGAGACCTTCCTCGCGTGGCTTGGCGCTGCGCGCGGGGATGTGGGAGAGATCGTAGTTCATCGGCGATAAAGCTCCAGCAGGTGCATCACTTGGGGCATGCCTGTGGCTTCCGGGTAATGTTCGAGCAATTGGGTGTGTGCGGCGTGGTCGGCCATCAGCGCCTCCTCCAGTTCGAGCAGCGCCTGCTGCTCCCTGCCGTTGCGCAGCAGGTAGCCCACCAGGCGGTACTTGTACCTGGGGTTCAGCTTGTGTACCAGCTCGCCTTCACGGAACTTCTTCAGCGCGGCCTCGGGCCCTTTCAGTTCCAGGAGCAGGTCCGCATGGTCCATCCAGCCTTCCAGGCTCTGGGGTTCGATGGTGTTGAGCTTCTCGTAGGAGCGCAGCGCCTGTTCGTAGCGGCCGGCGCGGCCCAGCGCGTTGGCATAGTAGTACCAGGCATCCGGGTTGTCCGCCCCGATGTGTACCGCCTGTTCCAGGTCCTTCAAGGCCTCGGGCAGGCGGTTCTGGATGTCCTTCACCACGCCGCGGCCGATCCAGGCGTCCACCCAAGTGGGGTCCAGGGCGAGGGCCTGGTCGTAGTGGATCAACGCCTGCTCGTACTTCTCCATCTTCTCGTAGCACTCGCCGATGAAGCTGAAGGTGATAGCCTGCGGGCCGTCGAAGGCCAGGGTCTCCTCGTAGCAGGCGATGGCGTCGTTGTAGCGCCCGGCGATCAGCAGGTTCCGCGCCTTGCTGAAGTAGGCGGAACTGGCCCGCTCGTCGATGGCGATGGCGAGGTCCAGCGCCTCGTTGCTCTCATCGAACCGCTCCAGCTTCGCCAGCGCGTTGCCCAGGTTGTACCAAGCCACGCTGGAGTAGGGGTGTTCGTTCGTGAACGAGCGGAAGAACACCACGCTGGCCTCCTCGGCCTCGCCCAGGTCGTAGCAGTAGGCCAGCTCGTACAGCACGGCCTCGTTCTCAGGGTTCAGTTCCAACGCCTTCTTCAGGCACTTGATGGCCTCTTCGTACTCCTCCAGGTTCTCGTATTCGAAGGCCAGGTCGAGGTAGATGTCGTCCAGCGCCTCGTCGGCCAGTTCCAGCGCGCGTTTGTAGTGCTCCACCGCGCGGCGGTAGTTGCGCTGCTGGCTGAAGATGTTGGCCTTGTGCAGCTGCACGTCCTCGTTGTAGGGCTCCACCTTCTCGATGGTGTCCAACAGCTCCATGGCCTTGCTCAGCCTTCCGAGGCCCAGCAGCACCACGGCCTCGCAGAACGTGATGTCAACGGATCCGGGATGCTGGCGCTTGGCGAACCGCAGCACCTGTTCGGCCTTCTTCGGTTCGTTGCGCTCCAAATAGTGGTCAATGATCAGCTCGAACTCCTCCACGTCGAAGAACAGCTGGTCGTTGCGGTCGATCATGGCCTCGTAGCGCTGGACACAGGCTTGCTGGTCGTCGTTGCGCTCCGTGCCGGGTCGGGGGCCTTCGTTCATTCGGTCAAAATGGGACTGGCCCTCCAAAGGTAGACAACCACGCGGTCATGCGCCCTTCACACAGGCTTGTTGTGAACAGCCGCCGGTGCATGTTCCCGCCGTGAAGTCACTGGGAATGAAGGTACTTTTGCGCCCCCGGATCACAACATGTGACCATGTGCTCATTTGCCCATGGGACCATGAAAGGACCGTGATAGCAGAACACATGGGGCCGGAGCCAATGGGCACATGGCCACATGAGCATATGAGCACATGACACTCATCCGAAGTATCTCCGGCATCCGTGGCACCATCGGCGGTGCGCCCGGTGAAGGCCTTTCACCCCTTGATGTGGTCCGCTACACGGCGGCCTTCGGGACCATCATAAAGCAGCGCTCCGGCAAAAAGCATCCCCGCGTGGTGCTGGGCCGTGATGCCCGCCTCAGCGGTCCCATGGTGGCCGACCTCGTGCGCGGCACGCTCGTGGGCCTCGGCTTCGAGGTGATCGATCTGGGCCTCGCCACCACGCCCACCGTGGAGATGGCCGTTCCGGGCGAGCAGGCCGATGCCGGCATCATCCTCACCGCCAGCCACAACCCCAAGCAGTGGAACGCCCTCAAGCTCCTGAACGGCCAGGGCGAGTTCATCAGCGCCGCCGATGGGGCCGAAGTGTTGCGGCTGGCCGAAAAGGACGGCTATCACTTTGCTGAAGTGGACGACCTGGGCTCGGTCCGCACCGACGATACCTGGACGAAGAAGCACATCGAGGCCATCCTCGCCCTTGATCTGGTGGACGCTGAAGCCATCGCCGCGAAGGGCTTCAAGGTGGTGGTGGATGCCGTGAACAGCGTGGGCGGTGTGGCCGTGCCGCAGCTGCTGAAGGCCCTCGGCGTGAAAGACGTGGTGGAACTGTATTGCGAGCCGACGGGGCGTTTCCCGCACAACCCCGAACCGTTGCCGGAGCACCTCACGGACCTCTGCGCGGAAGTAAGGAAGCAGGGCGCGCACCTGGGCATCAGCGTGGATTCCGACGTGGACCGCCTGGCCCTCGTATGCGAGGACGGCAGCCTGTTCGGCGAGGAGTACACGCTGGTCGCCTGCGCGGACCACGTGCTGAAGACCCGCACCGGCGACACGGTGAGCAACCTCAGCAGCACACGCGCGCTGAACGACGTCGCGGAGCGCCACGGCCGCCGGCGCCATGCCAGCGCGGTAGGGGAGGTGAACGTGGTGGAACTGATGCGGAAGGTGGGTGCGTCCATCGGCGGCGAAGGCAACGGCGGGGTGATCCTGAGCGAACTGCACTACGGCCGCGATGCACTGGCCGGTATCGCCCTGTTCCTCACCCTGCTGGCGAAGAGCGGGATGAGCACCCTGCAGCTCCGCCGCAGCTACCCGGACTACTTCATCAGCAAGAACAAGATCGAGCTGAGCCCCGGCATGGATGTGCAAGCCCTCGTGGACCGCATGCTGGCCCGCTATCAGGCCCAACCCCACAGCACGGTGGACGGCTTGCGCATCGAGTTCGGCAGGGAATGGGTGCACCTGCGGAAGAGCAACACGGAGCCCATCGTGCGCATCTATGCCGAGAGCGGCAGCCCCGAAAAGGCCGATGCCCTGGCCCGCAGGATCCTGAGCGAGATGGCCGAACTATCCGCGGCGCCCGCGGCTTCCCGGTAAATTCGCGGCCGTTGCACATGGACCGCATCTACTTCGACAACGCCGCCACCACACCGCTGGACCGGGAAGTGCTGGACGCCATGCTGCCGTACATGACGGAGCATTTCGGCAACCCGAGCGCCGTGCATGGGTTCGGGCGGAAGACCCGCGCCGGTGTGGAACAGGCCCGCCGCAAGGTGGCCGAGCTGCTCAATTGCGCCCCGGGCGACATCGTGTTCACCAGCGGGGGCACCGAGGCGGACAACATGGCCCTTATGGGTGCGGCGCGTGACCTGGGCATCCGCGACATCATCACCTCGCCCACGGAGCACCATGCGGTGGAGCACACCGCCCAATTGCTGTGCGACGGCGAGCGCGTACGTCTGCACTGGGTGCGCCTGCTGCCGGACGGTCAGCCGGACCTGGCCCATCTGGAGGACATCCTGAAGCGCACGCCCAACGCGCTGGTCAGTTTGATGCACGCCAACAACGAGATCGGCACGCGCATCGACCTGATGAAGGTGGGAGGGCTTTGTCGCCGATACGGCGCGCTCTTCCACAGCGACACGGTGCAGACCATGGGGCACTACCGCTTCGACCTGCAAGAGATCCCGGTGGATCTCATCACCTGTGCGGCACACAAGTTCCACGGACCGAAGGGCGTCGGATTCCTTTACATCCGCGACACCATCCGGCTGAAGCCCATGATCCATGGCGGGGCGCAGGAGCGCAACATGCGCGCGGGCACGGAGAACGTCTACGGCATCGTAGGACTGGCCAAGGCGATGGAGGTGGCCTACCGGGACCTTGATGACCACGAGCGGCACGTGAGCGGCTTGAAGCAACACATGAAGAAGCGCCTGGTGGAAGAACTCCCAGGCATCAGCTTCAATGGTGATAGCAGCGCCGATGCGCTCTACACGGTGCTCAGCGTGAACTTCCCCGACGACGGAAAAAGCGAGATGCTGCTCTACAACCTGGACATCGAAGGCATCGCTTGCAGCGGCGGCAGCGCGTGCAGCAGCGGCAGCAACAAGGGGAGCCACGTGCTGGCCGCCCTCTATCCCGACCAAATGGGAGCCAACATCCGGTTCTCCTTCAGCAAGTACAACACCGCCGCTGAAGTGGACCGCGTGGTGGATGTGCTCAAGCGCGTGTTCGCGCCAGTGGAGGTCAAGGCCTGATCACCCTTTCCGCTCGTTCTCCTCGGAGGTAGTTGCACGATCGGCCGGGCATATCCGGATGCTCATCCACGGGATCGTTGATAAGTGCCATCGAACCGCCTGAGCCCGAAGTCCGTACACACGGCCCGGAGGCGAATTGGCGTTACCTTCGTACCACCTGCACGGAAGAGAACCTTGAAGCTCCTCATCGGTCTACTGATCTTCGGGTCGTTCGTTGCCGCGACACCCGCTCCGGAAGCGCTTGACGCTGCTGGAGCGAAGGCCGATGCGGTCTATGCCGAATGCGGCCTCAAGGGTGTGATGGACGCGGAGGCGTTCCGCAAGGCCTATGCGAGCCTTCAGCACCATGCTACCCCGGCCAAGGTGCTCGCCGTGGCGGACATGACCCGCCCGAGCACCGAGAAGCGCCTGTACGTGATCGACCTGAAGGCGAAGAAGCTGTTGCTCCGTACCTGGGTGGCCCACGGGAAGAACAGCGGCGAGCTTTACTGCACCAGCGTCAGCAACTGCTCGGGTTCCCTCCAGACCAGCCGCGGCCTGTACCGCGTGGGAGAGCGGATCGATCAGCCCCAAGCATGGCGACGCCCTGTTGCTGCATGGCCTGGACCGCGGGGTGAACGACAAGGCCGAGGAACGGGAGATCATCATCCACGGCGCCGAGTACGTGAGCGCCGGGTTCATTGCCGAGCATGGCCGCCTGGGCCGCAGCTTCGGGTGCCCGGCCGTGCCGGTGGAACTGATGCCCCGCATGATCGAGCTGCTGGCTGGTGGCGGGCTGCTCTACGTACACGCGAAGTAGACCCCTTTCGTGCGTTCCTGGCCAGGCGTTGGCGTTGTAACGCGTCCTTCTGACCCGAAGGACGATCTTCGCAACGCATGAAAGCACTGCCCCACCTTCTCCTTTTCGCAGCCATCCTCGTAGCCGCTTGTGGCGAAAAGCCCAAGCCCGCGCCTACCAAGGCCGAAGAGGCCCACGCCATCGCCGAGGTCTTCGAGACCAAGGTGGAGTATACCGTGCATCACCTGGACAGCGCCGAAGTGCAGGACTTCCTGTCCGCCCACCCCGATGCGCACGGTGATTCCGCCGCCATCGTCGATTTCTACAAGCGCCGTGGCTACCAGTACGCCTGGTTCGTGAACGATCGGATCTCCGCCGCAGCGGGCAACCTGCTCGGCCTGATGAGCACCGACTCGCTCCTCGGCGCAGGGCAGGCGGACCACGAGCGCGTCCGCGATCTGGTGCAGGCCTTCCAGAGCGGTGATACCGTGGCGGTGCCGAAGGACCAGTTGCGCGATGCCGAACTGGCCCTCACCAGCCAGTTCTTCCGCTTCGCGGACAAGAACTATGGCGGCTTCGTGCAGCGCGACGTGCGGGACCTTGACTGGTTCATCCCCCGCCGCAAGAAGGACCTGGACCAGTTGCTGGATTCCCTGGCGGCCGGCCGCATGGACCTGAGCGCGTATGAGCCCGTGCATCCCCAATACCAGGCGCTGAAGGCGGAGCTGAAACGCTACTACGTCCTCCGGCAGGCCGGTGCATGGGCCCCGATCATCCTGGAGAAGAAGACCTACGCCCTCGGTGACTCGGCGGCGCTGCTCGCCACCGTGCGCGATCGCCTTTTCCGCCTGGGCGACCTGGCCGCGAACGACAGCAGCGCGCGGTTCGATACCACGCTGGTGCAAGGCGTGCAGACCTTCCAGCGGCGCTTCGGCCAGAAGCCCGGCGGCATCATCGATGCGGCCTTCGCGCGTGAACTGAGCGTGGCGCCGGAGGAGCGCATCCGTCAGCTCCTGGTGAACATGGAGCGCCTGCGCTGGGTGGACCCGCATCCCCCGGCGGACATGATCCTGGTGAACATCCCGGAATACAGGCTGCACGTGTATGAAGGCGGCAAGGAGGCATGGGCCATGGACGTTGTAGTGGGAGCGACGGCCACGCGCACGGCGATCTTCAGCGGCGACCTGTCCATGATCGTGTTCGCGCCGTATTGGAACGTGCCGCAGAGCATCATCCGCAGCGAGATCCTTCCGGCGGTGAAGCGCAATGCAGGCTACCTCGCCAGGAAGGACATGGAGGTGGTGCAGGGAGGCAGCGTGGTGCCTGCGGGCAGCATCGATTGGAGCAAGTACAGCAAGGGCGTGCCGTTCACCATCCGCCAGCGGCCGGGCAGGCAGAACGCGCTCGGCCAGGTGAAGTTCCTCTTCCCGAACGAATACAGCATCTACCTGCACGACACGCCCAGCAAGGACAAGTTCCTGGCGGACAAGCGCGCCTTCAGCCATGGCTGCATCCGCCTGAGCGATCCGCCCCGGCTGGCCGACTACCTGCTGCGCAACGACAGCACGTGGACGCCCGCGAAGATCAAGCAGGCCATGAACGGCACCAAGGAGACCACCGTGAAGCTGGCCACGCCGGTGCCGGTGATCATCGGCTATTTCACCGCATGGGTGGATGCCGATGGCCGCCTGAACTTCCGGGATGACGTTTACGGCAACGACGCCAAGCTGGCCAACGAACTGTTCGTGGAACCCACGGATGTGGCCGCAACACAGGAGAAGGGGCTGCCTTCAACGCGCTGAACGCCGCCTTGGAAGAGCGAAAGGTCCCGACGTGGGACCTTTCGACCGAACAGGTACGGGCACGATCACTCGTGCGCCATCTCCACCTTGGTACCGGGCGCGGGCTTGGTGTACTTGACGAAGAAGATGAGCGGCAGGCAGATGATGGTGAGGATGCCCACCAGCCAGAACACGTTGTTATAGGCCACCAGGCTGTATTGCTTCATGATGGAGACGCTCAACAGGCGGTCGGCCATGGGAGCGGCCTGGTCGGGGCTGTAGCCGGCGGACACCATGGCGCCGGTCATCGTGCTCAGGCGCTCCTGGGCGGGTTGATCGTACATCGTTACGCTGCCCAACAGGTCCGTGTTGTGCTGCACGCCCATGTTGGTGAGGAACACGTTCAGTAGCGCGATGCCGATGGCGCCGCCCACCTGGCGGATCATGTTGGTGAGGCCGCTGGCCTGTGCCACGTCCGAGCCCCGGAGGCCTTGCAGGCACACGGTGAGAATGGGCCCCATCATCAATCCCATGCCCACTCCACGGATGATGAACGGCCAGAAGAAATCCTTCTCCCCGCTGCCCGGTGAGCTGAAGGTCATCAGCACGGCGAACAGGGTCACCAGGATGATGCCCGATCCCATGATGTGCCTTGGATCGGTCCCTTTGCCCAAGGCGCGCCCCACGAAGCCCATGGCCACGCCGGTGGCCAGCGCGCCGGGGATGAGGAAGTTGCCGGTCATCGTCGGGGTCCAGCCCAGGCCCACTTGCACGAACAGCGGGAACACGAACACGGTGCCCATCAATACCAGGCCGAGCACGGCGTTCAGCACGGCGCCGATGGGCATATTTCCGTGCTTCAGCAACCGCACGTTCACCGCCGGATGCTTGGTGGTCCATTCCCACCATACAAAGGCGATCAGCCCCACTGCCGCCACGATGCTCAGCACTGTGATCAAGGGGTCGTTGAACCAATCGTCGGCCGGGCCTTCCTCCAGCACATACTGAAGGGAGCTGATGCCGATGACGAGGAAAATGATGCCCCACCAGTCGATCCGTTCGGGCTTCTTCGCGCCACGGCGGTTGTGCACGAAGGTCCAGGAGAGGTAAGTGGCCGCGAGGCCCACGGGGATGTTCACCAGGAAGATCCAGTGCCAGCTGTAGTGGTCCGTGAGGAAACCACCGAGGGTGGGGCCGAGGGTGGGGCCGATCATCACGCCCATGCCAAAGATGGCGTTGGCGGTGCTGAGCTTTTCCGGCGGATAAGCTTCCACGATGATGGTCTGCGCGGACGTGAGCAACGCACCGCCGCCGAAGCCCTGGATGAACCGCCAGATCACCAGGCTGGTGAGGCTGCCCGCCATGCCGCAGAAGAAGCTGGCCACGGTGAAGATGAGGATGCTCGCCGTGAAGTAGTTCTTGCGGCCGAAGAGGTCGGAGAACATGCCGGCCAGCGGGATCATGATCACGTTGCTCACGGCATAGCTTGTCACCACCCACGCGATCTCCGTGGTGGTGGCGCCGATGCTGCCGGCGATCTCGCGCAGCGACACGTTCACGATGCTCATGTCGATGAGCTGGAGCATCGCGGCGATGATGGCCGCGAGCACCACCATGGTGCGCTCTATGCCCGCGGGATATTCCGCCTTGCGTTCAGCGGCCATGGCCTCAGCCTTTGGTGGTGACGTTCACGGTGGCGCTCAGGCCGGGAGCGAGGTAGAAGGCGCTGTCCTGCGCGGGGATGGGGTCGAGGTCGATGCGCACCGGCATGCGCTGCGTCACTTTCACGAAGTTGCCCGTGGCGTTGTCCGGCGGCAGCAGGGAGAAACGCGCGCCCGTGGCGCCGCTCAGCGAGGAAAGATGGCCCTTCAGTTCCATGCCGGGGAAGGCGTCCAACTCCACCACCACCGGCTGGCCGGGGCGCATGTGGGTGATCTGCGTTTCCTTGAAGTTCGCCGTCACCCACAGGTGCTTCAGATCCACCGCACTGCACACGGGCGTGCCGATGGACACGTACTGGCCGGGCTCCACGGCCTTCTTGCTGATGGTACCGTCGTAGGGGGAGAGGATGGCGGTGTAGCCCAAGCGGATCTTCGCCAGTTGCAGTTCGGCCTCGCGCTGCTTCACCAGGGCTTCGGCCAGGGCGATCTGCGCTTGTTGTCCCTTGGCCTGCGCGTGCGCACCACCGGCTTGTTGGTTGCTGGCGTTGGCCTGCTGGCGGGCCATCTGCACCATGGCGTCGGCCATGCGCAGCTCCGCCTCCGACGCATCGAGCTGTTGCGGCGTGGCCGCACCGTCCTTCACCATTTTCTGCACGCGGTCCAGCTCGCGCTGGGCCTTCCACTGGCGCGTTTCCGCACTGGCCACGTTCTCGCGCATGGCGAGGCTGTTCAGCGAACTGGCGCTGGCGTTGAGGTCGGCCGTGTTGAGGCCCGACCGTGCGGCTTCGAGCTGCGCTTGCGCGCTGGCGAGAGCGGCGGCGCTCTGCTCCACCAGAGCGCGGTAGTCCTTGTCCTCGATCACCACGAGGGTGTCACCCTTGCGCACGCGCTGGTTGTCCACGAAGCGCACTTCGCGCACGTAACCGGCCACGCTGGCGCGGACGGGCACGATGTTGGCGTCGAGCTGGGCGTTGTCCGTGGTCTCATGCCCCATCGAGGAGAGGCCGAAGGCGGTGCCGATGAGGGCGAGCGCCACCACCACCACGATGGCGATGTTGCGGCGTTTCTTGTTGGCCGGCCTGGATGCTTCCGCGGCGTTGTGGTTCTGCTTTTCCATGTTCTGTTCGGAGGCGATGTGGGCTCAGTGGCCCAGGGTGCGTTCGTGGTCGATACGGGCCATCACGGCCTGGATGCGGTGCAGTTGCAGGTCGAGCTTGGCCTGGTCCTGCGCGTTCTGGTAGGTGACATAGTCCTGCGCGGTGATCACGCCGTTCTCCAGCTGGCTGGCGGCGGTGGTGCGGATGGCCGTTTTGCTTTCCACGATCTGCTCGTCCAGCGCGGCCAGCCGGTCCAGCTTGGCGATGTCCAGCTCTTGCTTGCTCAGGTCGCTGCGCTGTTGCAGGTCGAAAGCGATGCGCTTGTCGTCGATGAGCTGCCGTTGGATGTCGTGCTGGCGCAGTTCGCGGCCCTGGGTGTAGTAGCCGGCGATGTTCCAGCTGAGGCCCACGCCCATGATGCCGTAGGTGCGCAGGTCGTTGTTGAGGAAGTTGAAGCCGGGGCGGCCGTAGTAGCCGTCAGCAAAGGCGAAGAGTTGGGGCAGGTTCTTCTTCTTCGTCAGCGAGCTCATCAGTTCGGTGTTCGCGGCCTGGAGGGCGAAGAGCTGGCGCTCGGGCCGCTGGTCGGCGGCGCCTGCGCTGAGCCCCGGTGCGGCGGGCAGCGGGAAGGTCATCGTGGTGTCCACCGGCTGGCCCATGAGGATGCCGAGGGTGTTGGTGAGCTGCGCGAGGGTGGTCTGTGCCTCCACGATGCGTTGCTGGGTGGACAGGGCCTCCGCGCGCAGCACTTCCGCGTTGCTCTTCAGCGACACGCCGTTGCGCACGGCGCTCTCCACCTTGCCCTGGCGTGCGGCGATCTCGGCGGCGCGGCTGCGCAGGATGCGCAGGTTCTCCTGCTGTAGCAGGATGTTGCCGTAGAGGTGGTCCACGTTCTCGCGCACCTTCAGCAGGTCCACGTCGGCCTGGGCGGCCTGGCTCTGCGCCTTGGTCAGCTCGATCTCGCGCCGGGCGTGCGTGGTGCCGAACTCGTAGATGGTCTGCTGCACCTCCAGCCCGGCCTGGTATTGGTCCTTGCTGATGACGATCCCGGGCATGCCGAACGCGCTGAGGTCGAACTCGGTCACCTCGGATTGATAGGTGGCCTTGGCGGTGCCTTTCACCTGGGGCAGCCAGGCGCTGCCGACGTTCTTGGCGGCCAGCTCACCGGCTTGCAGGTAGAGCGCCTTGTCGGTGCTGACGGGGTAGTGGGTGAGGGCGGCGGACCGGGCCTCTTCAAGCGTGAGGGTGCGCTCCTGCGCGGCAAGGGCCAGCGCGGCGGTGGCGGACAACAGGACAGCGATGGGTCGCATGGTCATTTCTTCATGACGCGGATCAGCAGGTCGGCCGCTTGTTCCGCGTACGTGGTGAGGAACTTGTCGTAGTCGTTGGCGTTCATGCGCAGGGCCCCACACATCATCGGTGCGTTCATCAGCGGGTAGGCGCACATGGAGTGCATCGCCACGGCCAGCACACGGGGGTCCTGCTGGCGCACCAATCCGCTGGCCTGCAGCCGCTCGTAGTATTTGATGAAGATGTTGGGGCTATTCCGCTTCGCGGCGAGGCGTACCTCCAGCTTCTTCGGATCGCGGCGCAGTTCCTGCGCGAGGAAGAGGATCGAGGTGTCGCGGAACACCTGCATCAGGTCATGCACGAAGCGCTTGACCTTCGATTGCCAGTCGTCGCTGTCGTCCTGCCAGGTGCTGAGCAGGGGGACGATGCGGTCCATGTACTCCTCGAAGATCCGGTCGAACAGCTTCTCCTTGCTGCGGAAGTAGTAGTGGAGCGAGGCCTTGCTCATTCCGGCCACGTCCGCGATGCGCTGCATGCGCGCACCCACGTATCCGTCGCTCGCAAACACCTTGCGGGCCGCTTCGAGGATGCGCTTTTCGGGATCCGTAATCTCCATGACGGGCGCAAATATAAGTTGGTTTGACCAATTGGTCAAACCGGATCGTCAAATTGCTTGGTCAGGCCAGGCGGGGTGGTGCTGGGCCGGGCCGGCCGAACCCGGTGGGACGTCGATCTGTTCCAGGGATAACTTCACCCCACATGCGACCCAAGACCATCATCTGCCTCTGGTTCAACAAGGATGCGGAGGACGCAGCCCGCTTCTATGCGGCCACTTTCCCGGACAGCAAGGTGACCGCCGTGCATAGGGCGCCGGGCGACTTCCCGAGCGGGAAGGAGGGCGACGTGCTCACCGTGGAGTTCGTCGTGTGCGGCATTCCCTGCGTGGGCCTCAATGGCGGCCCGGAGTTCCGGCACAGTGAGGCCTTTTCCTTCCAGGTCCTGACCGATGACCAGGCCGAGACCGACCGCTATTGGAACGCCATCGTGGAGAATGGCGGCGCGGAGAGCGCCTGCGGCTGGTGCCGCGATCGCTGGGGTCTGTCATGGCAGATCATTCCGCGGGTGCTGATGAACGCGATGGCCCAAGGCGGCGCTGAGGCGGAGCGCGCGTTCAAAGCGATGATGGCGATGCGGAAGATCGACGTTGCGGCCATCGAGGCGGCACGGCGGGGCTGAGGGTTTTGCTGGCTCGACCTACGGCGCCTGCCGTTCGTCCGTTCCTTTCAGGCCCTGGCACTTGCCGCGATAGGCCAGCGTATTGGTGGCTGCCAGGCGGCCCTGCCCGAAGAACACCAGGGTGTCCAGCCCGGTAGGGCCGTCGCACAGCAGCGTGGTGTTCAGTTTCCTCTGTCCGTCGGGCATCACGGCGGTCTCGTACCAGATCACGCCCATGGTGTCGGGCAGCACCATGCCGTAATAGACCTCCGTGGTCAGGAAGGGTTCGCCGGTCTCGCCGTCCAGCTTGCGGCCGGGCGCGTTCCAGGAATGCTCCCGGTCGGCCTTGGGCGGCACGGTGTCCTGCGGATCGATGATGTAGAGCGCCTTTTCCGTGAGGCTGTCCACGTCCCTGTCGGCGAGCAGCAGCACGTGGGTGCGGCCATCGCCGCGATCCACACTGCCCACATAAGTGAGATGCTTCAGTCCCGTCTCGAAGGTGCTGCCGTCGGAGAACACCAGCGCGCTGCCCTTCACCCCCGTGATCGTGCGCGGGCCGGAGGTGTCCGGTAGGTGGACGTGGTCGCTGTCCCTTGGACCGTCCAATGCCCCGATGGACGGTGGCACGGGCCGATCGCAGGAGAGCAGGGCCACCGTGGCGAGCGCCACGGCGAGGTGGTCGGTGGCAAGGCGCATCAGGAGAGTACGAATATCGGTATCACGGGTCCGTCCGTCACAGCAGGCGTCCGGCAAGCCACTCCAGTTGCAGTTCGGCCTGCTTGGCATCGAAGAGCGCCAGCAGCAGGCGGTTCTCCGCGTCGATCAGGGAGCGTTGCACGTCGCGCAGCTGTATGGCGGTGATCACGCCCACGCGGTAGCTCTCGAGCGCGACGTTCACCTGGGTGCGTACGCCGGTGAGGTTGCCCTCTTCCAGTGCTACGCGTTGGCGGGCGTTCGTGTAGCGGTTCCAGGTATCGAGCAACTGGCGGTCCACGTCCAGCATCACCTGTTCCTCGGCCGTGGCGGCCTGCTGTTGCGCGATGCGCCCCAGCTTGGCCACGCGGTCGGTGACGCCGCCATGGAACAGCGGCACGTTCAGGCGCAGGCCGTAGTCCGGACCGGTGCGCTGGCTGCTTTGAAGCAGGCCCACGGCGCTGGTGGTCTTGGAGTAACCATAGTCGGCATAGCCGTCAAGGGTGGGCCATAGCGCGCTCTTCAGCTTTTTCACGGCCAGGTCCGCGGCCAGGTGCTGTTCGCGCGCCAGTTGCAGGGCGCTGTTGGCGCCCCGGGCCGCCTGGCGCAAAGGCTCGTATTCCAAGGGAGGAGCGGCGGGGATCACGGTGTCCACACGGAACGGCGTGGACACTTCGCGCGCGAGCAACTGGTTCAGGGCGCTCCGTGCTTCGGCGATCTGCTGCTGCAACGCCACCACCTGCGCGCTGTCCGCGTTCAGGTCCAGCTGGGCCTGGACCACGTCCAATCCGGAGTAGGTGCCGACGCTCTTGGCCGTTCCGGCGATGGCGTACCGCTCGCGCGAAAGGCGCACGCTGCTGCGCTGCACGGACAGGGCCTTCTCCAATTGCACCAGCTGGTAGTAGTTGCTGAGCACGTCGTAGCCTGTGGCCTCCACCTGCTGCCGCAGTTGCGTTCCGCCGATGCGCTCCAAGGCTTCGAGCCGGTCCTTGGCGGCGAACATGCCCAGGCCGTCGAACAGGCGCCAGTTCAGCGTGAGCGCGGCGGAGACGGTCTGTGCGTTGGCATCGTTGGCGTTGCGCGTTTCCCCGCTGAACAGCTGCTGCTTCGTGCTCGCATGGTCCATGGAGTAGAGGCCCGTGCCATCGAGGGTGGGCAGCATGCCAGCGGCCCCGGCGTTGTTGGCCACCTGCGCGCTTTCCGCGTTGAGCTTGGCGAGCAGGATGCCGTGGTTCTTCTCCACGGCCATGCGCACGGCCTCTTCGGCGGTGAGCAGGGGTTGCGCCCAGGCGCCGAGCGCGGAAAGGAGGGCGCAGCAGGCGAGCGATGTCCTCATGCGTGCGGGGATGTTGCGGAGGCTTCGTCCGCCGCCTGTTCCTTGTTGCTGGCCATGTAGCTGTAGAGCGCGGGTACCACGAAGAGCGTGAGGATCAATGCGAAGAGCAGCCCGCCGATGATGGCCACGCCCATGGGCACACGGCTTTTCGCGGAGGCGCCCAGGCCCAGCGCGATGGGTAGCGCGCCGAGGACGGTGGCCAGCGAGGTCATCAGGATGGGGCGGAAGCGCTGGCGGGCCGCGTCGATCACGGCGTCGAGCTTCTTCAGCCCATGCTCCTGCCGCTGGTTGGCGAACTCCACGATGAGGATGCCGTTCTTCACCACCAGGCCGATGAGCACCACCATCCCGATCTCGCTGAAGATGTTCAGCGTGTGCCCGCCGATCCACAGACTCATGAGCGCGCCGGCGAGGGCGAGTGGGATGGTGGAGATCACGATCGAGGGGTCGATCCAGCTCTCGAACTGCGCGGCCAGGATGAGGAAGATGAGGATGAACGCAAGGATGAACGCGAACAGCAGGCTGCTGCTGCTTTCCGAATATTCCTTGCTCACGCCGGCCAGGGCGTGGCTGAAGCTCGGGTCCAGCGTCTCCTTGGCGATGCGGTCCATGGCGGCGATGCCATCGCCCAGCGTCCTGCCTGGCGCGGGGTTGGCGCTCACGGTGGCGCTCACGTACCGGTTGTAGCGGAAGAGCTGTGGTGGATTGCTGCGGTCCACCATGCGCACCAGGTTGTCCAGTTGCACGAGCCCGCCCTGCGCGTTCCGCACGTAGGCGCTGCTCAGGTCCAGCGGGGCGCTGCGGTCGGCGCGGGCGGCCTGGCCGATCACCTGGTACTGCTTGCCCTTGTAGATGAAGTAGCCATAGCGCTGCCCGGCGAAGTAGAGCTGCAACGTCTGCGCGATGTCGAGCATGCTCACGCCCATGGCCCGTGCCCGGTCGCGGTCGATCTCGATGTTCATCTCGGGCTTGTTGAACTTCAGGTTCACGTCCACCACGGAGAAGGCCGGGTCCTTCTGGGCGGCTTCAAGGAATTTCGGCAGCTCCTTGCGCAGGCGCTCGAAGTCCGGCGCCTGGATGACGTATTGCACGGGCAGGCCGCTGTTGCGGCCGCCGCCGATGGTGGGCTCTTGTATGGCGAAGGTGCGGGCCAGGTTGTACTTCTGCGCGTCGGCGGCCACCTTGTTCGCCAGCTGGTCCTGCGTGGCCGTGCGCTCCTCGGGGTCGACGAGCTGCACGCGCACGAAGGCCGCGTTGGTGTTGGAGCCTGTGCCGAAGCTCGGCGCGATCACCGCGATGAGCGTCTGCTTCTCCTTCATCGTGTCGGTGAGCGCGATGATGTTCTTCTCGTAGGCGTCCATGAGGTCGAAGCTGGTCCCTTCGGGCGCGGTGCTCATGATCTGGAAGCGGCTCTTGTCCTCCATGGGGGCAAGCTCGCTGGGCGTGTTGAAGCCCGCCAGCAGGATGGCGCCCAACGAGACGGCGATAATGGGGAACACAAGCCAGCGCGTGCGCAGGAAGCGGGTGAGCGCGTTCGTATAGCCGTTGCCCAGCCCCACGAATAACCGCTCCGTACGCTCGAAGAAGGCGCTCTGCTTCTCCTTGTGCTTCAGCAGCCGCGCGCTCATCATGGGCGTGAGGGTGAGCGACACCAGGGCGGAGATCAGCACCGAGCCCGCCACCACCACGCCGAACTCGCGGAACAGCCGGCCCGTGAGCCCGCTGAGGAAGATGATGGGCAGGAACACCGCCGCCAGGGTGATGGTGGTGCTGATGATGGCGAAGGTGATCTCCTTGCTGCCTTCATGCCCCGCCTGCAGCGGCGGCATGCCGCCCTCGATCTTGGCGTAGATGTTCTCCAGCACCACGATGGCGTCGTCCACCACGATGCCGGTGGCGAGCACGATGCCCAGCAGCGTGAGGATGTTGATGCTGAAGCCCGACACGTACATGATGAAGAAGGCGCCGATGAGCGAGATGGGGATGGCCAGCACGGGGATCAGCGTGGTGCGCCAGTCGCGCAGGAAGAGGAAGATGATGAGCACCACCAGGCCGAAGGCGATGAGGATGGTCTCTTCCACTTCCTTGATCGCCTTGCGGATGCTCACCGTGGTGTCCAGCGCCACCACGTAGTGCAGGTCGCCGGGCATCTCCTTGCTGATCTCGGCGAAGCGCTTGTAGAACTCGTCGGCGATGGCCACGTAGTTGCTGCCGGGCTGCGGGGTGATGGCCACCGCCACCATGGGGATGCCGCCGTTGCCGCGCAGCAGCGTCTTCTCGTTCTCCGGCGCCAGCTTCGCTTCACCCACGTCGCGCAGCCGCACGATGGCGCCGCCGTCCTGCCGGATGATCATGTTGTTGAACTGGTCCTCCGTGGTGAGGCGGCCGATGGTGCGGATGGTGAGCTCGGTGTTCCATCCCTCCACGGTGCCGCTGGGCAGCTCCACGTTCTCGCGTTGCAAGGCCGCGCTCACGTCCTGCGGCGCCACCTGGAAGGCGGCCATCTTCGCGGGATCGAGGAGGAGCTTCATGCTGTACTTCTTCTCGCCCCAGATGTTGATCTGGCTCACGCCCGGTATGGTCTGCAGCCGTTCCTTGAACTGGTTGGTGGCGATGTCCGTGAGTTCGAGCAGCGAGCGCTGGTCGCTCTGGATGGTCATGCTCACGATGGGGTTCGCGTCCGCATCGCTCTTCACGGTCACCGGCGGGTCCACGTCGGTGGGCAGGTTCTTCACGGCCTGGCTCACGCGGTCGCGCACGTCGTTCGCGGCGGCCTCCAGGTCCACGTCGAGCTCGAACTCCACCACCACGGTGCTGCGCCCGGCGCTGCTGGTGCTGGTGAGCGACCGGATCCCCGCGATGCCGTTGATGGATTCCTCCAGCGGTTCGGTGATCTGGCTTTCGATGATGTCCGCGTTCGCCCCGGCGTAGTTGGTGGTCACCGTGATGATCGGCGGGTCCACGCTGGGGTACTCGCGCACGCCGAGGTAGGTGAACCCGATGATGCCGAAGAGCACCAACAGGATGCTGATCACCGAGGCCAGTACCGGCCTGTTGATGCTGATGGAACTGATGTTCATGGACGTGCGGCGCTCACTGTTCGTCCTCGCTGCTCGTGCTGTCGGGCTGTTCCCCCAGGGCCTGTATCGCGCCTGGCTTCACCGGCATGCCATCGCGCGCGGCGAGCAGGCCCGTGGTGATCACCGTGTCGCCCACGGCCACGCCGCTGGTCAGTTGCACGCTGTTCTCCTGCCGGGTGCCCAGCGTCACGCGCGCGCTTTTCACGAGGCCGTTCTTGATGAGCAGCACTTTCTGTCCCTGGATGTCCGGCACCACCGCTTCGGTGGGCACCATCAGCGCATCGGGCAGGCGGTCCAGCCGCACGGACACGTGCGCGAAGGCGCCCGGGCTGAGCCGCCCGGCGTGGTTGTTCGTGCGCGCCCGCACGCGGATGCTGCGCGAGCTGGCGTCCACGGCCGGTTCCATGGCGAACACCTCGCCGCTGTATGTGGCAGTGTCACCATCCACCGTGAAGGTGATGCCGCTGCCCGCGTGCAACTGACGGCCATAGCGCTCGGGCACCGTGAACTCGATCTTGATCGGATCGGTCTGTTGCAGGCTCGCGATCAAGGTGCTGGGCGATACGTAGCCGCCCACGCTCACCTGCCGCAGACCGATGCGCCCGCTGAACGGCGCCTTGATCGTGGTCTTGGCGATGAGCGCGCGCAGGTTGTCGGCGTCGGCCTTCCCGCTTTCCCACTGGATGCGGGACTGGTCGTAGACCTCCTGGCTTACGCCGCTCACGGCCAGGAGCTGCTTCTTGCGCTGCTCCTCCTGCTCGGCCAGTTGCACGCTCAGGTCGGCCTTGCGCAGCTGGGCCTGCAGGTCGTCGTCGTTGATGCGCACGAGCACCTGGCCCGCGGTCACGGTGCCGCCTTCGGTGAAGCTGATGGCGGTGATGCGCCCGCTCACCTCGCTCAGCACGTTCACCGCTTCGTTGGGCAGCAGCGTGCCCGTGCTCATGATCACCTGGTCCAGCGGCTGGGCGGCCAGCACCACGGTCCCGACCGCCAGGGGGCCTTGGGGACCTTTCTTCTGGTCCTTGGCGGATGATGCGGAACACGCGGCCAGCGCGATGGCCGGCAATACCGCGAGGAAGGGAAGGGGGGAACGCTCCATCATCACGAGGGATCTTGGCTTGGTCGGTGCCCATCACGGGCGTGCGGGTATGCATGTTGGCCACTACACGTTGCAGGTTCTGCATGAACTGTTCGCGTTCCGCGGCGGTCAGGCCAGACAGGGCCTGTTCGTTCAAGGCGGCGTAGGTCCTGCGCAGGTCGCGCAGGGCCGGGCGGGCCTTGGCGGTCACTTTCAATAGGTGCTTCCGGCGGTCGGCTGCGCAGTCGCAGCGCTCCACGTAGCCGTGCTCGCTCAGGTGGTCGATGGCGCGGGTCATGGTCACCTTGTCCATGCGGAGCGCATCGGCCAGTTCCTGTTGGCTCAGCTTGCCCTTGCCGTGGTCGATCACCACCAGCACGTAGAACCAGCGTTCGATGTCGAGGTGCTCCATGCGGTCCAGCAGGGCCTCGAAGTATTGCCGCCCGGCCACCGAGAACCAGTAGCCCAGGGCAACGATCGATCCGGTCGGTCCGTGTTCCATGGGGGCGCGAAGTTCCAACCTTATACTGTTACAAATGGAACGATATGGGGGCGTGATGTTGGAAAGGCTGTTAAGGCTTGTGAACGGGCCCTTGATCCACCGTTCGTCCCGATCGGGGGGCGGGCCACATCCCGCCATCCCCTTTATTTGCGGCCAATTACCTGACCGCAATGTTCTTCCGCCCTCTTCTTTCCGTGGCCGCGCTGGTCACGTTCGTGAGCGTATACGCCCAGGACGACCTCATCCGCAAGGTGGCCGCCAACCAGAGCGATACCAATGGCTTCCACTTCACCACGGTGGTGAGCACCGAGGTGACCCCGGTGGAGAACCAGGCCTCCAGTGGCACGTGCTGGAGCTATTCCGCCAACTCCTTCCTGGAGAGCGAGATGATCAAGAAGGGCGGACCGGCCGTCCACTTGTCCAAGATGTACACCGCCCGCATGGCCTATGAGGCGAAGGCGGAGAACTACGTGCGCATGCACGGCGCGGTGAGCTGGGGCGATGGCGGCGAGCCGCACGACGTGGTGAACATGCTGGCCGCCCACGGCACCATGCCTGAGGAGACCTACAAGGGCCTGAACTATGGCACCACCAAGAACCAGTTCGCCGAGATGCAGGCCGTCCTCAAGGCCATGCTGGAGGCCATCGTGAAAGCCCCCAATGGCGGCAAGCTCACCACCGCCTGGAAGCAGGCCTTCAGCGGGGTGCTCGATGCCTACCTCGGTGCCGTGCCCGCGAACTTCACCTACAACGGCAAGAACTACACCCCGCAGAGCTTCGCCAAAGAAGTGACGAAGCTGGACCCCAACGACTACGTGGAGTTCATCTCGGTGAACAACGCCCCCTACTGGCAGAAGACGATGATGATGATCCCCGACAACTGGGCCTTCCAGCATGATTGGAACATCCCGATGGAGGAGATCACCAACGTGATCGACCATGCGTTGCGCAACGGGTACTCCATCTCATGGGGTGGCGACGTGAGCGAGCCCTCCTTCAGCTGGAAGAACGGCGTGGCCTATGTGGCGGCCCTGGATGCGGGTGACATCACCAAGGACCAGAAGGCCGGTCTCTTCAAGGGCCCGCGCGCGGAACCCACCATCACGCCGGAGCTGCGCCAGGCCGCGTTCGACAACTACACCACGTCCGATGACCACGGCATGCAGATCACCGGTATCGCCAAGGACCAGCTCGGCAACGAATGGTACATGGTGAAGAACAGCTGGGGCACGGAGAACGACTTCCAGGGCTACCTCTACATGAGCAAGGCCTACGTGCAGTACAAGACCACCGGCTTCATGGTGAACAAGAAGGGCGTCCCTTCGTCCGTCCTGAAGCGGATCGGGATGTAAGGCACCGGGGCGATCGTCTTGCAGGCGGGCCGCTTCCAAGGAAGCGGCCCGCTTGTTTTTCGCCAAGGGGATATTGTCATCTGAAGGAGACCTTGCGCTCCCTGGCTCCGGATCGGGTAAGGTCCTGCCGAGAGTTGGTATTACGGTCGGGTCGGAAGAAATTACGGCAGTGGGTTGGGCTGTCACTGAGGCTTCGAACAGCAGTCGCAAACAGTGGTAAGCCCGGTCGGTGTGGCTCCTGCTTGCGATGGCGGCTCGAAGCGCCATGACGGAGCGCCGTCAAAGCATATTGTCATCGTGGTCTCGGGATACCGGTTTTCGTAGGTCATCGGCCGACCGGACGCTGTGCTCCGTTCAGTGCCTTTGGGCCTGAACGTATTGCGCCATCACTTCTTGTTCGATCCGCTCCAAGAAGGCCTTCACGCCGGAACTGAACCGCTTGATCTGGCCGGCGGCGCCCTCGGTGTTCACATACACCGTGTTGTGCTCGCCCGCGATCTCGTTCTCGGGCCGTGTTGGCGTGTAGTAGTAGGTGGCGATGCTTTTCCGGTTGATCCCCTCCGGGGTGTTCAGCGCCTTGGGATGGCCGTGGAAGCTGATCTCGTTCGTTTCGAAGATTACGCAGCGATTGAATAGTGGCGCCGCCTTGGCCAGCAATTTCCTCTCCTTGCCCGTTAGGTCCCACAGCTCCAAGTGCCCTTCGTACTCGTCCTTCCAGTCCTTATTCATGTACACCAGCACGTTCAAGCGGCGATGGTGGCGCGTGTCGGGATGGTAGTTATAGTCCACGTGCACGTTCAGGAATGCGCCACGGATGCTCTGGTGCAGGCCGCCACCGAACAGCTTGGGATCGCCTTCGAGCTCTTCGATGCCTGTGACCTCTTCCAGCCACTTCAGGAAGGTGGGCGAGTTCATCTCGTTGAACGCGCGGTCCAGCGTGGAGCCTTGGTCGAAGCTGGTCTTCGCGAACTTGTTCTTCTGGTCCACATACGTGGTGCCGTCCCACACGCCGTCCTGGATAGTGGGGTAATGGGCGTGGATCTCCTCAGCCTTCTCTGGCTTGAAGAAGCCTTCGAACATGACCCAGCGGAAGGGTTTATGGCCTTGGTATTCCGCGCGGATGGTGGCCTGGCGGGCTTGCAGCGAGGAAAGGTCGATGAATTCCATGCGAAGTGGCTTGTAACTCAGGACGGAACGCCTGTCCAAGTGTTGCTTGGTGGATGCGTGCCGAACGGCGGCAGGACAAATATGCACCCTGTGCACCGATACCGGACGTTATGCGGCGATGTTGCCGGGCTGCGCACGGCCTTGCCTGCACGTTGGCTTATGCCTTCGCCTCGGCCTTCTTCACGGAAGCATGCTCCTTCGGCGGCACGAAGCCGAAGAGCCGGTTGTCCTTGATCATGTTGTCCACGTAGGGGGGCACCATTTCCTCCCAACCCGCCTTGCCGTCGCGGATCATCTGGAGCACTGCCTTGCTGAAGATGTGTAGCACGTCCGGGTCGTAGCTCTCGATGTCCACCAGGCGCTTGTTGTTCAGCAGGTACTCATAGAGCGGGCGCAGGCGCGGATGCACGGGCATGTTCACCGTGGTCATGATCTCCGCGTCCTTCGAGGGCTTGCTGGGGTATACGTATACCTTCAGGTCGCGGGTGAAGAGGATGCCGAACGCTTCCAGCATGCCGCCGTTCAGGTGGCGGTAGTATTTCTCCTCGAAGACCTCGATCAGGTTGTTCACCCCCATGATCACGCCCATGCGCGCCTTGGTGTAGCGGCTGAAGTACTCGACGAGCTTGTAGTACTCCTGGTAGTTGCTGATCAGCACGGTCTGGCCCAGGGAACACAGGATGTCCGCGCGGTCGATGAAATCCTTCTCGTCCACGTCCCCGCTGTCGCTCTGGAGGTTGTTCAGGGTGATCTCGAAGAGCACCTGCAGGTTCTGACGGTCCACACGCTGTTCCTTGATGAACATGTTGTAGCCGTTCATGATCATGTCGATGTTCACCTTGGTCACCGGGCGGAAGCTGCCGCGGATGGCCAGGATGTTCTTCTTGTACAGCGCCTCGCTCGCTTGGAGGTTCTGACCGTCGGGGCCGAAGATCACGGCATCGGTGTAGCCGCGCTTCACCAGTTGCAGGCTCAGCAGGCGGTTATCCACCTGCGCGAAGTCGGGCCCGTTCATCTGGATCATGTCCACCTCCACCACGTGGCGGCTCACGTTGTCGTAGAGCGCCGTCATCAGCTCCTGCGGATCCTTATGGAGGAAGAAGCAGGCGTGGATCAGGTTCACGCCCATGATGCCGATGCTCTCCTGTTGCAGGCTGATGTCGGGGTCGTGCAGCCGCACGTGGATGATGACGTCGCTGGTGGGGCGGTCCGGGGCGGTCTGGAACCGCGCACCGATCCAACCGTGGCCGCTGTGTGGCTTCTCGTAGGAACTGCTCGCCACGGTATTGGCGAACGTGAAGAACTTCTTCGTCGGATGGTCCTTGCGGTCCAGGCGCTCCACGATTAGGTTGTATTCGTGGCGGAGCATGTTCTTCAGCCGGCTCTCGCACACGAAACGGTTGCCCGGCTCGGGCCCGTAGATGGCGTTGCTGAAGTCCTTGTCGTAGGCGCTCATCGCTTTCGCGATGGTCTGGCTGGCGCCGCCGGCGCGGAAGAAGTGGCGTACCGTTTCCTGGCCCGCCCCGATCTCGGCGAAGGTGCCGTAGAGGTCGGCGTCCAGGTTGATGCGCCGGGCCTTTTGGGCCGGGCTCAACGGTACGCGATGCTGATCGATCGGGGTCATGTGCAAGGGGGCTGGCGCCGGGATGGACAAAAGTAGCGGCAGGGGCCTCCTTCGGGATGAACGGATGGATGACCGGCCGTTGTATGCCCGGGACCGGTCCAGGACCCTCGGATCGTCACGGTGGTGGCACCCATCACCTGGATCAGAAGATCAGAAAATGAGAGGATCAAATAATGCGCTCCTTGGCGCTCTCCTTGGTCACGGTGAGCTTGTCGAACCGTGTCACTGCGGCCTTGAGCCGCAGTCGCGACCAGGAGTGGGCGATCCCGGATAGCTGCTGCTTGCGATGGCGGCTCAAGGCCGCCATGACAGAAGGGGACGTCATGGTTCGGCAGGCTCACCATGACACGGTTCGACAAGCTCACCGTGACAATGCGGACAGTGATCGGACGTAGGTCCTCAGAACTGGATCATCGACTTGCGCTTGCCGCGTTTGGGCTTCTTCGGGATCTTGGTAGCGTCCGTGTCGCAGTAGTTCTTCTTGATGAACGCCGCGTCCTTGTCGCCCAGGCGGGCGCTTTTCAGCCAGTCCGCGCAGGCCTGTTCTTTCTGGTCCAGGTGGTAATAGCTGTCCGCGCGGTAGTAGTAGACAGCGGCCAGTTCCGTGGTATCCGTGTCGATCACCTGCCCGAACGTGGCGATGGCCTCCTGGTAGCGTTTGGTCTCGTAGAGGAGCACCCCCTTGCTCATCAGGCCGCCGGGGATGCCCGGCTTCAGCTGCAAGGCTGCGTTGATGTCGTCCAGGCCATCCTCTTCGCGGTATTGTTCACCCTTCACCACGCCGCTGAGGTACAGGGCGTCCGCATGCTGCGGGGCGAGGCGCAAGGCCTTCGTGGCGTCCTTGATGGCGCCGTCCAGATCGCCGCCCAGGTAGAGCGCGCAGCCCCGGTTGTACCAGGCATCGGCATCCGTGGGATCCAGCGCCACGGCCTTGTCGGCATCGCGCAGCGCGGCCTTGTAGTTGCCGTTGGTGATGCGCAGCGCGCTGCGGCTCACATACAGGCGGGCATCCTTCAGGCCCATGTCCTCGGCGCGTTCATAATCGGCCAGGGCGGGATCCCATTCCTGTCTGCGCTGGTGCAGGTCGCCGCGGAGCTTGTAGGCGGGGGCGAGGGCGGGGTCCAGCACCAGGGCGCGTTCCACGCGGGCGGAGGCGCTGTCCAGCCGCCCATCGCGGGCGGCCGCCAGGGCATCGGAAAGCTCGTCCTGCGCGGTGCGTTGCGCCATGGCGTGCAGGCCCAGGGCCAGGGGGAGGGTGAGGCAGAGAGCGGTTCTCATGGGGTCGTTCGGTCGGCGTCCATGCTGTGTTCGCGTTCGGTGGACCAGGCTTGGGCCGGGGCGTCGAACAGCCCCTTTACCACCGGCCATACGGAAGTGAACACGTCCGAATGGCGGTAGGCCTCCAGGTCGTCCGCGGAACGCCAGACGCTATAGGTGAAGAACACGCCCTTCTTGTGCGTGTCGTGCAGCAGTTCCAGGTGCAGGCAGCCGGGAAAGGCGATGATGCGGTGGCGCCAGTCCTCGAAGAGTTCACGGAAGCGGTCCGTTCCCTCCGGGCGCAGGGTCAGCTTCACCAGGCGGACGATCATGCGGTGAGCACGGTTCGGGCCACGTTCGTCAGTTCCACCCGCACGGCGTCCGCCACGCGCAGGCCCAGCAGTTGCGCGGCCCCGCCACCGGCCCCGGCCACGCCCTTGTTCACGGCGATCTCCAGGAAGCCCGTGGCGCCGAAGAAGGCCACGCGCTCGCCCGGGGGCACGTCGGTGTAGGTGTTGCTCAGTTCCGTGATGTCGTGCATGGAACGGCCGAAGCTGATCTTGAACGGCCGCCCGCGCACCACCTCGTCGTACTGGTCGCGCTTGATGTTGGTGACCACGTTGCCGTAGCCGTCGATGTGGATCACCGCGCCCTTGAGGGCTTCGCCCACCACGATGGGACGGAAGCCGATCTGCTCGCGGATGGCGGTCACCTTCCGCCCAATCACCTCCGGGGTGCCGCCCCGCGCGATGTGGCAGGCGGCCTTCACGAAGATGTTCTTGGTGGGGAAGGTCAGGTGGTCCGCATCCAGCTTGATGGTAAGCTCGAAGGCTTCGTGCGGCCTGCCATCGAACAGCAGGCTGAAGATGCCGTTGTCCGCGCCCACGAAGTAGTGCCCGTCATGCCGCACCACCAGGTGCGGGGTGTGGCCGTCGGCCTCGGGGTTCACCCCGATGATGTGGATGGTGCCGCGCGGGAACTCCGGGTAGGCGTTGCGCAGCACGAAGGCCGCCTGCGCGTTGTCGAACGGGGTGATCAAGTGGCTCACGTCCACGATCACCGCTTCGGGATGCTGGCTCAGGATGGCCCCCTTTACTGCGGCGACGTAGTGGTCGCGCAGGCCCATGTCGGTGGTGAGGGTGATGATGGCCATCGGTCGATCCCGCCAGCGCGCTCCGCGCTACCTTCGGTCCGTCAAAAATAGGAGGGGCGGCGCTCCGTGCCTTCCTTCACTGAAGAAGTCCCTGGCATTGAGCGAACGCACCATCCACATCACATCGGCCGACCCCGTGCAGGTGTTCGGCCCGAACGACCAGAACCTGCGGATCATCCGCGAGCTGTTCCCCAAGCTGAACCTGGTGGCCCGCGGCGACAGCGTCCGCGTGATCGGCCCCGACGAACTGGTGGAGACCTTCTCCGACCGCTTCGACCAGCTGGTGCAGCACGTGAGCAAGTACAACGAGCTGCCCCGCAAGGTGCTGGACGACATCATGGACCACGGTGACAACGGCGTGGAGGACACCGAGGAGCCGGACGTGCTGGTACACGGCAACGCCGGCCTGCGCGTGAAGGCCCGCACCCGCAACCAGCAACGGCTGGTGGAGGCCGTGAACACCAACGACATGGTGTTCGCCATCGGCCCCGCCGGCACCGGCAAGACCTACACGGCCGTGGCCCTCGCGGTGCGCGCGCTGCGCGACCGCCAGGTGCGCCGCATCATCCTTACGCGGCCCGCGGTGGAAGCGGGGGAGAGCCTCGGCTTCCTGCCCGGTGACCTCAAGGAGAAGCTCGACCCCTACCTCCAGCCGCTCTATGATGCGCTGAAGGACATGATCCCCGCGCAGCGCCTCGCCGAACACCTGGAGACCGGCGTAATCCAGATCGCCCCGCTGGCCTTCATGCGCGGCCGCACGCTGGACAACGCCTTCGTGATCCTGGACGAAGCACAGAACGCCACCCTGCCGCAGCTGAAGATGTTCCTTACCCGCATGGGGCGCAACGCCAAGTTCGTCATCACCGGGGACGTTACGCAGGTGGACCTGCCCCGCCACGCACGCAGCGGACTGGCCCCGGTGGCGCAGCACCTGCGCGGGGTGGAAGGCATCGCCATCATCGACCTCGATGAAAAGGACGTGATCCGCCACGAGCTGGTGACACGCGTGCTCGCCGTGTTCAAGGACATCGAGGGGGCGCACCCGGACAACCTTCCCGCCGCACAACAATGAGCACCACCATGACATTGCCCGCCACCCTCACGCACTCCGCGCTCGAGCTCCCCGGCGTGGAAAGCGTGTACCGCGGCAAAGTGCGCGACGTGTACCACCTCCATGATGGCCGCAGCATCCTCGTCGCGAGCGACCGCATCAGCGCGTTCGACGTGGTGCTGCCGCGCGGATCCCGCACAAGGGGCAGGTGCTCAGCCAGCTCAGCTGGCACATGCTGCACCGCACGGCGCACGTGGCGCCGAACTGGGCTATCGCTTCCCCCGACCCCTGCGTGATCATCGGCCACCGCTGCGATCCCGTGAAGGTGGAGATGGTGGTGCGCGGCTACCTGAGCGGCCACGCCTGGCGCCAGTACCAGCAAGGCATCCGCACGCTCTGCGGCGCCGCCATGCCCGATGGGATGCAGGAGAGCGACCCGTTCCCGCAACCCCTCATCACGCCGAGCACCAAGGCCGATGCCGGTCACGACGAGGACATCACGCCGGACGATATCCTCGCGCGGGGCCTGTGTACCAGGGAGGAATGGGACACGATGTGCCGCTACGCCCTGGCGCTCTTCGCGGAGGGGCAGCGCATCGCCCAGGCCCACGGCCTCATCCTGGTGGACACCAAGTACGAGTTCGGCCGCAAGGACGGCGCGATCATGCTGATCGACGAGATCCACACGCCGGACAGCTCGCGCTATTTCCACGCGGACGGTTACGCGGAACGCCAGCAGCGCGGCGAGCCGCAGCAGCAACTGAGCAAGGAGTTCGTGCGGCAATGGCTCATCCAGAACGGCTTCATGGGGCAGGAAGGGCAGGAGGTGCCGGTGATGGACGACGCCTTCGTGAAGAGCGTGAGCGACCGCTACATCGAGCTGTACGAGCGCATCACGGGTGAGCGCTTCGTGCCGGCGGATACCAGCGACATCCAAGGGCGGATGCAGCGTGGTCTGCTACAGTACCTCGGGGTCTAGCTGAACAGGTCGCCTTGCATGGCGGAGGGCGCATCGTCCTTGCCCACACGCGCTTTCAGTTCCACCAGCAGGCTGCCGAGCATGGTGCCCTTGTAGGCATCGGTGTTCGCAGCGATCGCTGTGCCCACTTCCTTAATGCCGCGCAGCACGGCCTTCTCCGGCAGCACCTCCTGGTTCTCCAGCACGGTGAGGCATTCGAAGCATTCCTCCGCATCGCCCTCGATGGCGCAAGCGATGAGTTTTTCCGTGTGCGGACCGGCGTCCAGCCCCGCGTTCCAGAACGTGGCGATGATGAGCTTGCGGGCGGAGCGCAGTTCCGGTTCGTCCAGTGCGCGCACCAGTTCCCCGGCGGCGCCTTCGGCCTTCACCTCGTACAGCAGCGCCTCGATGCGTTGGCGGCGGCCGTGGTCCGGGGTGCTCACCCACGCCTGCAACAGCGGGAAGATGGCTTTGGCGTCCCCCCGCTGCTGGATGGTCGTGAGCGCGGAAAGGGCCTTGGCATCGTCGTCGTGCAGGAGCGCGGCGAAGGCTTGCTCCAGGCGCTGGTCGGTCTTCTTGGTCATCGGCGCGAAAGTACGGGCCTGAAGGGGCAGGAGGGACTTACGGGAAAGGGGCGGATGCTGTTCCTCAGAGGCTCATGTACGACCGCCGCCCCGGCGACCGCTTGAACTTGTAGCTCACCTCGAACATGAAGTAGCTGAAGGTATCCGGCAGGCCGGGATTGCCACGGCGGCTGGTGCGGATGCCCAAGGTGCCGTCCGTGCCCCAGCCGGTGGGGTCGCTGATGTAGCGGGCCATGTACTGCGCCGTGCTGTCGCCGGGGTAGGCCTTGCCGATCTCGTTGTAGGTGGCGTAGCGGTCGCTCACCGCGTCCAGCAGGTCCGTCATGAACATGTAGTAGCTGAACTCCGCGCCCACGCTCACCCGCTTGGTGACCATGTACCGGATGCCCATGCCCATGGGAATGGCCACGTGCCAGGGCGATGGCCGTATGCGCGCGGTGCCTTCCGTCGGTGAGCTGCCTTCCGTGGCCCAGCTGTAGAGGTCGGTCTCATACTTGCCATCCTGCTGGATGACCTGGCCGTTGGCCGAACCGCGTGGCCGATCGCAGATGGTGCCGTCGTCCCAGTAGTAGTAGCGGTTGGCGAGGTCGGGGCTTCCCCGGAAGAGGTCGCCCTTCGGACGGCCATAGAACACGCCCACGCCGATGTAGAAGTACATGAAGAACTTCTGCTTGAACAGCGGCGTGTAGGGTTCGCGGTAGGCGTTCAGCACCAGGTGCGTGCTCAGGCCGAACAGGTCGTTGCGGAAGTTCAGGCCGCGGCGGAAGTTCCTCAGCTCGATCCCGCTCATGCCGCCGGTGGGTTCCACTTCGTTGTAGCCGATGCGGTGCCAGCTCAACCGGGTCTCCATCGTTACCGAACGGGTGACGTAGCGCTTCGGGTTGTTGAAGAAATCACGGAAGGTGAGGGCCATCGCGGGGCGCATGCTGTTCCATTGCATCTGCCCCTTGTAGTTGCCCAGGTCGCCGTAGTACTGGGTAAGGCCGCTGGAGAACCCCACCTCCAGGTTGCGCTGGGCCAGGGCGCAGAGCACATGGAGAACGCATAGTGTCGTGAGCAAGGACCGCATCATGACGAACGCCCGGAGGTCGATCGAAGATATAGCGGGAGGAGGGGGATGGGGCCGATCAGATGATCAGAAAATGAGGGGATCAGAGGATCCCTTGACCCCGTCCGCATTGTCACGGTGAGCCTGTCGAACCGTGTCACTGCGGCTCAAGGCCGCAGTCGCAACCAAGGAGTAGACGATCCCCGGGTAGCTCCTACTTGCGATGGCGGCTCAAGGCCGCCATGACAGAAGAGGGCGTCATGGTTCGGCAGGCTCACCATGACAACGAGGGACGAAGGACATGGTCCGGACCCCCGACCCGCGCTCGGGTCCACCCGAGTGCGTTGCCACCACCCGCCTCTGGCGGCGAACAAAGCGGCCGGAAGCCGCAGGGCAGATGGCACTCGCGTGGACGCGAGCGCCGGTCTGAGGGCACATCCGTAACTGGCAGGCTGGCAGCCTGCCAGCCCAACCATGCGGACGCGCCAAGGAGCGCATTGTCTGATCATCTCATCATCTGATCAGACAGCGTTCATACGGCCCGGCTATCTTGCGCGCACCGATGTTCCGCTCCCGTTCCCTGCTCTTCTACCTCATCACCATCGCCGCCTGCGCGGCCTTCCTGGTAGTGATCGTGCAGCACGGGAACGCCCTGCGTCCCGGCGTGGTGGAGATGTCCACGCATACAGTGGATTACTGGCAACAGTTCAAGGACACCTACACGCACAACCTGACCCATCCGCTGGCGATCCTGCTCCTGCAGATCCTCACGATCATCATCTCCGCGCGGATCCTTGGCTTCCTCTGCCAGAAGTTCGGCCTGCCCAGCGTGGTCGGCGAGATCGCCGCGGGCATCCTGCTCGGGCCCTCGTTCCTCGGCCATTACTTCCCGGACACCGCGCAACGCCTGTTCCCGGCGGGCTCGCTCGGCAACCTGCAGTTCCTGAGCCAGATCGGGCTCATCCTCTTCATGTTCGTGGTGGGCATGGAGCTCGATGTAAAGGTGCTCCGCAACCGGGCCCGGCACGCGGTGGTGGTGAGCCATGCTAGCATCATCTTCCCCTTCACGCTGGGCATGGGCCTGGCCTACTTCCTCTATCCGCTGTTCTGTCCCGAGGGATCGGCTTCCTCTCCTTCGCGCTATTCCTGGGCATTTCCATGAGCGTCACCGCCTTCCCCGTGCTCGCCCGCATCGTGCAGGAACGCGGCCTCAGCCGCACTCCGCTGGGCGGCATGGCCATCACCTGCGCCGCAGTGGACGACATCACCGCCTGGTGCCTGCTCGCCGCGGTGATCGCCATCGTGAAGGCCGGCAGCATCGTGAGCTCCCTCTGGACCATCGGCATGGCCGCGGCCTATGTCGCCGTGATGCTCGGCCTCGTCCGCCCGTTCCTCAAGAAGCTGGGCGATGTGTTCGCCGACCGTGAAAGCCTCAGCAAGCCCATCGTGGCCATCTTCTTCATCGTGCTCATCCTCTCCGCCTACGCCACCGAGGTCATCGGCATCCACGCGCTGTTCGGTGCTTTCCTCGCGGGCGTGACCATGCCGTCCAACGCGCGCTTCCGCAACATCTTCATCGAAAAGGTGGAGGACGTGGCGCTGGTGCTGTTGCTGCCGCTCTTCTTCGTGTACACCGGCCTGCGCACCGAGATCGGCCTGCTGAACGACCCCGGACTGTGGAAGTGGTGCGCCGCGATACTCGGCGTGGCCGTGGCCGGCAAGTTCCTCGGCAGCGCGCTCAGCGCGCGTTTCATGGGCACCAGCTGGCGGGAAAGCCTCATGCTCGGCGCCCTCATGAACACGCGCGGATTGATGGAGCTGGTGGTGCTGAACATCGGGTACGACCTCGGCGTGATCGGGCCGGGGATCTTCGCCATGATGGTGATCATGGCCCTGGTGACCACCCTCATGACCGGCCCCCTGCTCACGCTGACCGACCGCCTCATCCCCGCCAGGCCGCTGCCGGACGAGCAGGCGGAGCGCGAGCGGCAGGCGCGCATCTTCCGCATCCTCGTGCCCATCGGCGATTCCGGGCGCGGCGCCACCATGGTCCGCGTGGCCCAGGCCTTCATCCGCCGCAACCCAAAGGCGGCCATCACCGCGCTGCACCTCAGCCCCAGCAGCGAACTGAACGTGTACAACCGCGATGAGCATGAACGCGAAAGCTTCAAGCCCATCCTGGAGTTGCAAGGCCAGGGCGGCCCCACGCGCCTCGAAACGCGTTTCGAGGCCAGCACCGATGTCGACAAGGACGTGCCGCAGATCGCGAACACCGGCCATTTCGACCTCGTCATCGTGGGCGTGGGCCGCAGCATCTACGAAGGCACGCTGCTCGGCCGCATCCTGGGCATAACCACCCGGATCCTCGATCCCGAGCGCCTGCTCGAAACGCTCACCGGCAAGGAAAAGCTCCTGCACGAGGCGGTGTTCGACGACCGCGTGCGCCTCCTGCTGCGCGACATCAAGGCGCCCATGGGCATCTACGTGGACAAGCAACCCATGGACCTCCGCCACGTGGTGGTGCCGCTGTTCACGCTCAGCGACAGTTTCCTGCTCGCCTACGCGCAGAAGCTCATGGCGAACAACGATGCCCAGGTGACGTTGGTGGATACCGCCGGTGTGTTCGACCAAAGCCCCGAGATGTTCGCCACCATCCGCGGCATGCAGGAAGGACGCGCAGGCGGGCAAGTGACGCTGCGCCGCTCCTCCGACCTCGACGGCACCCTCACCGACTTGATGCAACAGGACCTGATGCTAATCGGCATCGACGCCTGGACCAGGGCCGTGGAGGCTGGCAACAGCTGGCTGTCGCGCACCCCGAGCGTGCTCATCATGCGGCCTTGAGCGATCAGAGGATCAGAAAATGAGGGGATCAGATGATCCCCTGACCCCGCCCTCACACCACGCTGTCACTGCGGCCTTGAGCCGCAGTCGCAGCAAGGAGTAGGCGATCGCGGTGGGGCTCCTACTTGCGATGGCGGCTCAAGGCCGCCATGACAGCAGGGAGGGGAAGACACGGTCCGGCATGTCACGGTTCGACAGGCTCACCGTGGCAAGGAGGGGCGTCAAGGAGCACATCATCCGATCCTCTCATTTTCTGATCTTCTGACCGGGCGTGTCTTGTCCTGGATCAAGGTTGACACAACCCCAGGACAAAAGATGGGCTCCCAGTGGAATTCAAGACGAACAAGACCTACCCGGAAGAGCTGAAGAAGGAGGCGGTGTTCAAGGTGCTATGCAGAGAGCTTGGGAAGGCAGAGGTCTGGAGGCTCTATGGCTTGCGGAGCCACACTTATCTTTGTTCTATCATGGATCGGTGTGCGCGCATCGTCTCGGATAAGGATGTCCTGCTGGGCAAGCCGGTGATCAAGGGCACGCGCATCTCCGTGGAACTGGTGCTGGAACCGCTGGCCGAAGGCTGGAGCGAAGCACAGGTGCTGGAGAGCTACCCGAACATCACCGCCGATGACCTGAAGGCGGTGTTCGCCTATCTGCGCGATGGCATGCACCAGTCCATGTACCTGCCATTGCGCCGCACCGCCTGATGCGCTTTCTGGCCAACGAGAATTTCCCCGACCCGAGTATCGCCGTGCTGCGAAAGGCCGGTCATGAGGTGAGGAGCATCCGCACGGACGCGCCGGGGATATCCACCATCGGGTCATCGCCATGGCACAGGCGGATGACCGCATCATCCTCACGTTCGACCCTCCTTCGCTCCGCTACGGCGAGCAACGCAAGGCTACGGTGAGCTGATCTTTAAGGAGGGTGTCACCGACCCGCCTGCGGTGCTATTCCTGCGTTACCGCGGCCGCGACCCGGAAGCCGCCGCGAGGTTCGTCATGGATGCTATCGCCCTCGGGACCATACTTGAAGAACGCTTCACCGTGATCGAGGAGGACGGTATCCGGCAGCGGATTTATTGAAGGGAGACCTCCGGACCGTAGCTGGCTTGCGAAGGGTTCTGCGCGAACCGTGGGTACAGGCCATTGTGTTCATGTGCCCATGGCGGTACCTGAGCGGTTGGTGCAAGTGGAGAGTGAAGTGTGGGTTTGCTGGGTTCGCTGCGATGCGTTGCCCGGTGATCGGAACGCGTACCTTTGAAGGACACTACGCGGACCATGTCGCTCACCAAAGGCCCCAGCATCAGTTTCACCGTCACCTACGAACAGGTGGAGCAACTGGCATCGCAGCTATCCGAGAAGGAGCGGTTGAAGTTGACGCGGAAGTTGGAAAAGGACATCGCCCGGCTGAAACTGTTGGGCCTGATGGATGAGATGCGCCCTACGAAAGCCGTGCCCGAGAAGGAGGTCCTGAAGGCCTCGAAAGAGGCGCGCAAGCGGGTGGCCACCCGATACCGTCGTGATGCCGCTGCGGGCCGTCGCTGACTGCAACGTGCTGATCAGCCTGCTGATCGGCGGGAAGTTGACGGCCCTGCGCGATCATCTGCTTTCCCGGCAGGTGCGTCTGTTCATCAGTGAACGCCTATTGGCCGAGGTGCTGGACGTGGGAGTCCGTTCGCACTTGGCGCGGTATTTCGATGCGCGGCAGCTCCGCAGGTTCATCGAACTACTGCGTGAAGTAGGTGAAGTGCTTCCCGACGAGAAGGAGCCTTCGGCCATTTCACGTGATCCCGACGATGACTATCTGTTGGCGTTGTGCCTGAAGGCCAAGGCCCATGTGCTGATCACCGGCGACAAGGACCTGTTGGTGCTTGTCGAACATGGCCCGACCCGCATCATGAAAGCGAGGGCTTTCATGGACGAGTTCCTTGGGTGATCGTCCCCGGGCCGTTCGAGGAGCGGCTGCTGGCGGTGCAGGAGCTGGCTGGTCGAGGTGGTGGAAAGGCTGGTGGGGGCATGCTGTCACTGCGGCCTTGGGCCGGAGTAGGCGATCGCGAGTGGCTCTTGCTTGCGATGGCGGCTCAAGGCCGCCATGACAGCAGGGAGGGAAAGACACGGTCCGGTGTGTCACGGTCCGACAGGTTCACCGCGACAGGAGGGAGCGAAGGACACGGTTCGGCAAGCTCACCATGACAGAAGGGGGGGCGTTGCGCCTCCGGCGTCCGTGCGGTGCAAAACACGCCCTGCCTACCCCCGTTCACCAAAGATCGCGGTGCCGATGCGCACCAGGGTGCTGCCTGCCGCCATGGCCAGGTCCGCGTCGCTGCTCATGCCCATGCTCAGGGTGGAGAACACGTCCGCTGGGATGGGGCCTTGCGTGCGCATCGCCTGGAACAGGCCGCTGAGCGCGCGGAACTCCGATGCCACCTGTGCCGTGTCGTCCGTGTTGGTGGCCATGCCCATCAGACCCCGGATGCGCACGTGCGGCCAGCGCGTGGCGGGGGCGCCTTCGCGCAGGAGGAGCGCCTGCACTTCATCGGCGGAGAAGCCGTGCTTGGTGTCCTCTTGGGCGATGTGTACCTGGAGCAGCACGTCCGCCGGATGGCTGAGCGCTTCCGCGCGTTTCTCCACTTCGTCCAGCAGCCGCGCGCTGTCCACGCCGTGTACCAGGTGGGCGAGGGGCAGCACGTGCTTCACGTTGCTGCGTTGCAGGTGGCCGATGAAGTGCCAGCGAATGTCCGCCGGAAGGGCGGGCTGTTTGGCGCGCAGCTCCTGGGGGTAGTTCTCGCCGAAGTCGCGGTGGCCGAGGTCGTATAGCGCCTGGATCTCCGCCACGGTGCGGGTCTTGCTCACGGCCACCAGTTCCACGCCCGGACGCAGGCGGGCCTTCACCTGGGCGTAGCGTTCCGCGAGCGTGCTCATCCCCCTATGGAGGACGTCCGGTCCGTGAACGGATATACCGTGAGCCCGCTGCGCAGTTTCGGCTCGATGTAAGTGCTCTTCGGCGGCATGCAGCCGCCGCTGTCCGCCACGGCCTTCAGCTCGGCGAAGTCCACCGGGCGCAGGTGGAAGGCCACGGCGGCTTCGCCGCTGCGCACCAGGCGTTCCAGTTCGGCGGTGCCCTGCGTGCCGGGCACGAACCGCACGTGCGGGTCCGTGCGCAGGTCGTGGATGCCCAGCACGGGGCCGAGCACCGCAGTGCTGAGGATGGAGGCGTCCAGCCGTTCACCGGCATCGGCCGTTGGGCCGGGAGCGGGGAGCGTGAGGGCGAACCAGCCTTTGCTGGTGAACAGGTACACCACGCCGTGCGGTGGGGGCTGCGTGGGGGCACCGTCCAGCTCGCCCAAGGGACCCACTTCGGCCAGGGCCTTCAGCATCCCCTCGGTATCCAGGCCGCCGAGGCTGGTGATGGCGCGGTCGAAGTTGTGGATGTGCAGGTGCTCCTCGGGCACCACGAAGGCCAGGCACCACGCCATGGGGGCTTCGCCGAGGGCGCCGGTGGCTTCGGCCAGGCGCGCGCTGCTCGCGAAGCGGTGGTGGCCGTCGGCGATGTAGAGGGCATCCACCTTGCGGAACCGCTCCTGCAGGTCCGCGATCGCGGCGGGGTCGTCGATCCGCCAGAGGCGGTGCCGGATGCGGTCCGTGGTGGTGAAGTCATACGTGGGCCGCTCGTTGCGCAGGTGCCCGGTGGCCTCGTCCAGGCCGTGCCCGCCGGGGGCGGCCAGCAGCACGGGTTCGGCGTTCACGCCGGTGGTGTGCAGGTAGTCCTTGAACAGTTCCTCGCGGGCCTTGAGTGTGTGCTCGTGCACCTTCACGCGGCCGCCTTGGTAATCCTCCACGGCGATGGCCCCGATGATGCCGCGCGACAGCAGGCCGGAGCGGCTTTGCTCGTAGAGGTAGAGGCTCGGTTCCTCGTCGCGGATAAGCCAGCCTTCCTCCACGAACTCGGCGAACTTCCGCCGCACGCGGGTGAAGCGTTCCTCGCGGGTGAGGTGAGCGTCCGCCCCGGGATCGGGGTGGATGATGTGCAGGTAGGAGAAGGGGTTGCCCGCCAGCTTCTCGCGCAGCTGCTCCTCCGTGTAGCTCACGTAGGAACGGGACGGCACCAGGTGCGCCTTGTCGGGCACCGGCCGCCAGGCACGGAAGGGGCGCAGGCCGATCATCCGCGGTCCACGGTCACCTGGTCGCGCCAGGCAACGATCAGGTCGGCGAGCTCATCGCCCACGCGGCCCTGGGCCTCGGCGGTGGCCGCACCGATGTGCGGGCTCAAGCTGATGTGCGGATGCGTGAGCAGGTCCGTGCGCGGGGTGGGTTCGTTGGTGAACACGTCCAGCGCGGCGGCCTTCACGCGGCCGTCGTTCAAGGCGGCGAGCAGGGCGTCCTCGTCGATGCTGCCCCCGCGGGCGGTGTTCACGAGCACCACGCCGGGTTTCACCTGGGCCAGTTCGGCCTGGCCGAGCACGGGCTGGCCGTTCTGCTGGGAAGGCACGTGCAGGCTGATGGCATCGCTCTGCTGGAGCAGTTCGTCCAACGACACGTGCTTCACGCCCACGCGGATGGTCTGCCCGCCGATCTCCAGTTCCAGGCTTTCGGCCGTGGTGTGGTGGTCGGCATAGACCACCTTCATGCCGAGGCCGAGCGCGTAGCGGGCCGTCCACTGGCCGATGCGGCCGAAGCCGATCACGCCGAGGGTCTTGCCGCGCACTTCGGAGCCTTTCTCGTAGGCCTTCTTCAGTTCCTTGAAGTGGGTGGCGCCTTCCACCGGCATGCGGCGGTTGGCCTGGTGCAGGTTGCGCAGCAGGCCGGTAAGGTGGGCGATCACCAGCTCGGCCACGGAGATGGAGGAGGAGGCCGGCGTGTTGATCACCGGGATGCCCTTTTCCTTCGCGTGGGCCGTGTCGATGTTGTCCAGCCCCACGCCGCCGCGCCCGATGAGCCTTACGCCGGGGCAGGCGTCGATCAGGTCGCGCCGCACCTTGGTGGCGCTGCGCACCAGCAGCACTTCCACGTGCCCGGCGTTGAGGTAGGCCGCCAGCTGGTCCTGCGGCACATGGTCGGTGGTGATGCTGAAGCCTTCGTCCTTCAGGCGTTCCTTGGCGGCGGCACTGATGCCGTCGTTGGCGTGTATGCGCATGGTCTATCCGTTCTTCTGGGCGAACTCCTCCATCACCTCCACGAGGGCCTGCACGCTCTCGATCGGCAGGGCGTTGTACATGCTGGCGCGGTATCCGCCCACGCTGCGGTGGCCCCGGATGCCGCTGATGCCGGCGGCCTTCCACAGCTTGTCGAAGGCGGGCTCGAGCGCGGCGTCCTTCAGCACGAAGGTGGCGTTCATCAGGGAGCGGTCCTCCTGGGCCGTGGTGCCTTGGAACACCGGCAGGCGGTCGATCGCATCATACAGCAACTTGCCTTTCGCGGCGTTGCGCTTCTGGATCTCGGGGATGCCGCCGATGCCTTTCAGCCACTCCAGGGTGAGCATGCTCACGTACACGGCGAATACCGGCGGGGTGTTGTACATGCTGCCCTTGTCCGCGTGGTTCTTCAGGTCCAGCATGGGGCTCAGCTTGCGGCCGGTCTTCCCGAGCAGGGTGGTGTCCACGATGTAGAGCGTGGTGCCGGCGGGGCCCATGTTCTTCTGCGCCCCGGCGTAGATCATGGCGAAGTCCGCCACGTTCACCGGCTTGCTGAAGATATCGCTGCTCATGTCGCACACCACCGGCACGGGCGACTTCGGGAACGCATGGTACTGCGTGCCGAAGATGGTGTTGTTGCTGGTGAAGTGGAAGTAGTCCGCATCACCGGGGATGGCGAAGCCCTTAGGGATGTAGCTGAAGTTCTTGTCCTCGCTGCTGGCCACCACTTCGACCCGGCCCACGCCCTGGGCCTCCTTGATGGCGCGCGTGGCCCATTCGCCGGTGTTGGCGTAGGCGGCCTTGCCGCCTTCCTTCATGAAGTTCAGCGGCGTCTTCAGGAAGCCGAGGCTGGCGCCGCCTTGCAGGAAGAGCACCGCGTAGTGCTCCGGCACGCCGAGCAGTTCCTTCACCAGTTGCTGGGCCTTGGCCATGGCGGCCTCGAACTCCTTGCCGCGGTGGCTTACCTCGATCAGGCTGAGGCCGGTTCCTGCGAAATCACGAAGCGCCTCGGTGGTCTTCTCGATCACTTCCTTGGGAAGGATGCAGGGACCGGGGCTGAAGTTGTGGACCTTGATCTTGCTGTCGGTGAGCATGAAGGGGGTGTTTTCGGCGCGGCAAAGGTAGCCTCACCTGGCATGGGGGGACAAGCCGGGCCTTGGATGTTCCCCTCCAGGGCTTGTTGGATCGTGTGCCCATCGCCTCCGCCTGCGCTGTTCGCGCTTCCCGCTCCAAGCAGCGTTCCGTTCCCTCTATCACGTCCTGTCCCCAAACCCCATCCCATGCGCAGCATGCTTCTTCTTTTCGCGCTCTCCCTGTGTTCGTTGTTGCAGGCCGGATCCCCGTACCGCCCGTTCCCGGAACGCAATGCGGGATGGGTGGAGAGCCATAATTGGATGGGGTCCGATGCTAATGGCTTCATCCTCAATACCTGCACCCGCACCATCCGCTTCGGCTCGGATACGGTGATCGATGGCACCACCTACCACCGCCTCTATACGCGCGGACAAGGCACCTGGCAGACAAGCGATCCGCCGCAGTACGGCAACTTCACCGAACCGGACCGCCTCTTCACCCCGTTCCGCCAGGACGTGGACGCGCGCAAGGTCTACGCCTACGACACCCTGCTGCACCAGGAGCGTCTCTGGTTCGACTTCACCCTCGGCGTAGGGCCGTACCCGGAGACCTTCGGCACGCCCAACGCGGACCATATCGAAGTGGTGGCGCTGGACAGCATGCAGTTGGAGGATGGCTACCACCGCACCTGGGTGCTTGGCGTGGTGATGGACGGCCAGATCACAGCCCCGGCCTTCTGCACGATCATCGAAGGGGTGGGGCCCACCTTCGGGCTCAACACGGTACTGGGCTTGGTCCCGCCTTTTGAATGGAGCGATATGCTGTACTGCCACCAGAGCGGGCCGGTCACCGTGTTCTCCATCACCCATGATGGACCGTGCGACCTGTCCATGGACGTGGCCGAAGTGCGGCCGGCGGTGGGCGCATCCATCACCGCTTCGCCCAACCCAACGGCTGGCCGGGTGCGGTTGAACAATGCGCGGCCGGATGACACCTACGCCGTGCTGGATGCCACCGGCCGCATGCACCACGGCGGGCGTGTGGGCACCGGTGAACTGGACCTGGCCGGGCTGCCGGGAGGCATGTACCTCATACGCGTCCAGCAGGCAGGGGTACAGGTGGGTACGGTGCGGGTGATCAGGGAGTAGCGGGATCGCAATGGTGGTTCCCACCACGGTGTCACCTCGGGCGGGGCCGAGAGGAGCGCTTTTCGGTCATGGGCGTTCATGTACCGCTTCGCTCGACAGGACACGGTCAGGGAGGCGTCACGGTCCGGGCGCCTGCGCCATAGCGCTTCGGTCTCTTGCGCAATAGCTTCAGCGACGGAGCGCGTCGGCGCGCAGGCTCACCATGACAACGAGGGCGCTTGGCAGGACAAGAGTGGTTCCGATCAGATGGTCAGAAAATGGGATGATCAGATGATGGGATGGTCCGGCCGTTAAGGCATGTTGTCACTGCGGCCTTGAGGGTCGTGGGGCCGTTGTCCCGATGCGTGCGGATGTCATGGCAATGACATACATTAACGTCGCCTCCGAACAAAGCACCTATCCTCATGCAACGGACACTCTCAGCCTCCCTCGCGATCATCGCCTCCCTGCTCCTGCAAGCCCAGCCGCCCAATGTGCCGTGGACGGCGCTGGGAGGTGGCACGGACAAGAAAGTGGAAGTTTTGTTGCGCCTGTCCAATGATGACCTACTGGTGGTGGGCCAGTTCACCATCGCGGGCGGTGCGGCCCATAGCCGCGTGGCGCGCTGGGACGGCACGGCCTATACCGCGATGCCTGGGTTCCCGGAGCAGTTCGATGTCTATTGTGCAGCCGAACTGAACGACACCATCTACGTGGGTGGCCGACCCACCGGTCAATTCTTCTACTATGACCTGATGAAGTGGGATGGCAGCGCATGGAGGGGCGAAACCTTGTTCAGAGGCCTCCTCCCTGGAGTATTGGACCTCTTGGTGCATGACGGTATGCTATATGCGAGTGGCCGGTATACCGGATTTTCAGGCAGCGGTTCATTGATACAGCGCCTGGGCGGCACCGGGTGGGAGGGAGCGGGCCATCCGTTGAACGGCGATATCCTGTGCATGGGCTATTTCGATGGGCATCTGGTGTGTGGAGGCCGCTTCACCGCCAGAGACCTCTCCACTGCCAACAACATCCGGCACGTGGCCTACCTCGACAGCATTACCAATGGGTGGACGCAACTGGGCGATGGCCTCGACGGCACGGTATACGACCTGCTGGTGGAAGGCAACACGCTGTATGCCACCGGGGACATGCGATTCCTGACGGATGCCTATTTCGGCCTGGCGCGCATCACCCCGGATGCCACCACTTGGGAGCAATTGATGCCGAACATCAGGGACTACGTTCGCATGCCCGCGAGCGGCACGGTGGCGGGGAAGGCGCTGGTGGCGCATCAGGGCGAGATCTACATCGCAGGGGATTTCGTCGCTGCTGATGCGGCGGTGGGCCGCGGCGTGGCCGTGTTCCACGGTGCGCCGGATGAGGTGGAGGCCTACTGCGATTTCGGAGGCCCGGTGCAGGCCCTTGCGCTGATCAACGACCACGAACTGGTGATCGGTGGCACGTCCAACCGCTACCAGCACATCGCCAGTACGGACCTGCTCGCCAGCGGCATCACCGATCCCGCTGCGCGAGCATCCTTCACCGTATCGCCGAACCCCACCACGGGCCTTCTCCTGGTGGAGAATGCCACCGCGTCCGCGGCCCATGTGCTGGACATGGCAGGGCGCGTGGTGCTGGCGACGCCGTTGCACACGGGATCGAACACCGTGGATGTGCGCACGCTCACCGACGGCTGCTACCTGCTGCGCATGGCGGACGGCGATGCGGTGCGCATGGCGCGGTTCGTCAAGCAGTAGACCTCTTGGGTTCCGATCAGAGGATCAGATGATGAGAACATGAGAGGATCGTCCGATCCCCTCAAAGCACGTTGTCACTGCGGCCTTGAGCCGCAGTCGCGACCAGGAGCGGGTGCTTCCGGATGGCTGCTGCTTGGGATGGCGGCTCAAGGCCGCCATGACATGGTTCGGACGCCTTCGCCAGAGCGCTTCGGCGTCGGCACGCAGGCTCACGGTTCGACAGGCTCACCGTGACACGAGTCCGCAGCACCGCCCCGGTGGGCTTTCGGCACCGATGACCGGCGGAAGGGCCCCGGCAGCGTGGCAAGCGGTGCCGATAGCGCGGCAAGTGATGCCGGCAGCGTGGCAAGTGGCACCGACAGTGCGGCAAGTGGCACCGGCGGCGCGGCCAGGGCCATCCCTCCAGCGGCCGGAGGCCCGCCTGCGGCGGCTAGGCGAGCCCCTGCGCCTTCGCCGTCAGCACCAGCGCGCGCAGGCTCTGGTCACTTGGAATTTCCGGAAGAGGTTATCCAAGTGGAACTCCACCGTGCGCAGGGTGATGCCCATGCGCTGGGCCATCGCTTTCCGCGTCAACCCTTCCGGCAGACAGGCCAGCGCGAGCACCTGGGCCTCCCGCGAGCTGGGCCGCGCCGTGGCCTGCGCGGCCTGCTGCCGGGCGCGGCCGCCCTGCACCGCCTGCCATTGGCGCCGCAACCAGGCGTTCGTGTGCAGCCCACCCGCATGCACGGCCCGCACCGCGCACACCACTTCTTCCGGGGTGGTGGTGGCGTGGAGCACCCCGCGCGCGCCGCGCGTCAGCGCCTGTTGCACCAGGCCGTCCGTTAACTCCCCCAGCAGCACGATGCCGGTGCCCGGGCATACCCGCGCCAGCGCCTGCACCCAGGCCAGGCAGTCCGCGTGGGGCGGCTCCAACTGCACCAGCGCCACGGTGGCCCCGTGCCGCGCCACCAGGCGCTCCACCGCGCTCCGGTGCTCCACCTCCGCCACCAGTTCCAGCCGGGGGGGCGTGGTGCAATCCTGCCCGAAGCCCCGCCCGGAGCAGGGCATAGCGGTGCTGTACCAGCACGCGTATCGGTCCTTCATCCATGTTGCGCAGGTGTTGGTGGCCCATGCGAGGGAAGTGTACTTTGAAGTTGCACCGGGATCCGGCTACCGCCCGCTGCCTGCGCGGCGTGTTTTTGAACAGGGGGGCGTGTCCAATGGGGGGAGAGGCATCTTTCAGGGCCGGTCCGGGGGTCTGCCAGGTGGCGGTCCTTCAGGTGCGTTCCTAGTGGCCGGGTACGGCTTGTGTAACGCCTTCTGCCGCCGCGCCCTTTGAAGAACACCCTTGTGGTGTTCCACTGCTCCGGCTAACCTTGTGAGCGGTACCAAGCCACCAACTCTTCTACTTTCACCGCATGGCCGTGGCGAACATGGACCAGAGCTCCTGGAGGGCAGTCCGCAGGCCTACCCCTTGCTCTCCGGCGGGTCCTGGCTGCGCGGATAGGTGCGTTCCTCTTGGAATTTCCCGTTGCGCCCGTGGATGAACACCGAAGCATTGCCCTTGTTCTTCGCGATGTCGATGGTCTCCTTCTGCGCATCGGACTTATGCTCGCGCACTACCGAGGCCCGGTCCGCGCCTTCCTGCTTGCCCTGCCATTTTCCGTCGGGCCGTTGTGTAACGTGATACTTGTTCTTCATCGTTGTTCCGATCGACAGGTAAGTCGTCAATCGGCCGCTGGATAAAGTACGACCGCTCAAAGCGGATGCTTCGCTCTTTTTTTCACGATCCGTGAACAACGCCGCAAGCCGCATCTTCGCGCAGCACACGAAGCAGCCGTAGCAACGCATGCCCATACTCAACTGGATCGGCAAGGACGCCGTAATCGACCACCACCTCAAGGTGCCCTTCCACCTGCTGAAGGACGTGCCCGAAGCCTGCGGGCAGAACAGACCTAAGGCCGCCGAAGTGCTGGGGATCGACCGGGAAGGCGTTGCGCGAGAAGTTGAAGGGGGTAGAGTGAGGTTGGAGGGCGTGCCCCCGCCTTCGCCCGCTCTCGCCCCGCATGGAGTGCCTGCCAAAAAATGAACGGGCGACGCTCGCCATAGCCCGACCGTAGGGAGGGCGAAGGCGGAGTCGGGCATACGCTGTGGCTGCCTCGCCTCACCCGGCAGGCCGCCGCTACTGCCCCTCACGCAGGCATTTCGCCCACTACTTCGGCACAAGCACCGGTATCACATTTTCCGCAGAAGAACCATGATCCGGGCGTACGGATCCAATGTGCTTCGTCCCCCTCAAACGGCCCAGGTCGTCCGCATAGGCTTGTCTCAATTGCCCGTTCCGCATATCACGTTGCAAGTGGCATATCCTCCATGGTAGTTGACTGCCACAGTAGCACGGATCCAGTCTTGCCGGGGTCTTCTCTCTGCACAAGAACTCCAGCCGACGGTGCACCTCGGTCGGAGAGCATTTCCACTCATTCAGGTAGTACTCCCAAATCCCCTGCACTCCATGGGAGAACTCTCCGTTGAGATAGTCGCCCGTTCGTTCCTTGTAGAGGTGGTTGGCAAGGAAGGGCACTGCTGACCGATCGAGCCAATCCAAGAGATGGGCACGTCCCATGTATTTGCGCAGCTCGCTTACCTCGGGACCCAAGCACAGGCTTCGGTCATTGTTCACGTGCCAGTCCGCCTCCCGCTTGATCCGACCTTGGTCTTCGAACAACAGGGGCGGGATATGCGGATAGTCTGATGGGAACAGGACCGTGACCATGAAGCCGCCCCACCTGTCCCCTTGTTCGTCGAACAAGTCCAATTGACCATGCAGTCTTGTCTGCCCGGACAACGTGTACGGAAGGCCCAAGCCGCGATACTTTCCATGCGCCACAAGCACATCGGTCAGGATGCTTCGGTCCACACGAAAACTTACCACCGGTATGGCCTTGCTTGTGTGCCGATCACGGTTGCCAAGGGCTTTGCTGCTTCCTTCACACGGGGTGGTTCTGTACAGGGGAATCGAGCGCCGAAGTGCTTGCGCCAGAGTCCGCAGGATTCGGGATTCATGTCAGCGTTGAGCGCTCGTTCCCCATCAGCGCACAAAGCGCGTAACCGGTCCATGAAGTATTGCCGCTGCTCGTCGGTATACTTGGCGAACAGGTCCTCCCCTTTGGGCGTCGTTGGCCGCAGGCACTCGAACTGGCGGCTCAAGGCACCGTGCATCCGTTGCATGGTCCGCAGGAAGGCCGCATCGTCGTTGCTGTCGCGAACGAAATTGTTGGCCACAAGGATCGTAAGGCATACGCCTGCTGGCATATCGCATTTCCCTTGTTCATCCGCCCAAGCCTTGGCATAGCGGACCATGCGCCGGAGCTGATCGTCGTTCTTGCGCATGTCCTCCTTCCATCGTTCATAGTCCGGCCGTAGCGCCTCCTGGAGCAGGTAGTCGATCCGGAAGCCGGACTGCGTATGGTTCTCGAACCAATCGATGAACTCCAACGGGTCGCTCCATGTCCAACCGTCCTTCTTGTGGGCCAGTTCCGGATGCGTGTAGCTCCGGTAGTAGATGGGCAGGTCCACATGGTACCGCCGTACATAACGGACGCGGACACAAGCATCCTTGTCGAACACCTCATGCGTTTGATCCTTTACCGCATCGAGAATGGCGGCGTGGAAGGCATCCGGGGCGGGACGCTCCTCACGGGACTGGTCGCCGATGAAATACACGCCTAGATCGAGGTCGAATTCATCCTCGTATACTGGGTTGATGATCGTGTCCATCACAAAAGAACCCTGGGAGCGGAACGTGGGCACGATGGTGATCCCATTGGTCTTGAACTGGGCAAGAATGGTGTCGCGGATGGCATTGCGTGATGCCCGCAGTTCGTTCCTCCGCGCATCGGTCAAGCGGATCTCTCCGTTGAACTTCCGGAATTCGTGGTCACAGTTGGCCATGTTCTTCGTTGTTGATCGGTTACTTCTTCAATGTGGGCACCAACTCCATGGTGCCCATGCCTTTACGTCCAGTGAAATAGTGGCCCTTGAGGATGCCGGTGCCGAGCTCAAGGTCAAGCGCAGCGAACCCATCATGGGCACCAGTGGAGCCGGTGATGCGGTCGCCTTCGTTCTGGTACAGCATGCACAGCTGCCAACGTCCGTGTCCGTCACGATCAAGCAGGTCGGCGTGGATCGATCTTGACCGGGTTTCTTCTTGGGAGCCTTCCCCTTCCGCTGTGAACCAGCAACAGACGGACACATGCGTGGCCCGTTGCCGAATATCCACACGGACATGCTTAGCCCGGTCCTCGCCTTGATAGTTGTAGCGAACCCGGCCTTCATACTCCCCACGCACCACCGGTACGTTCACCAAAAGGTTGAAGACCGGAAATCGCCAGAGGTAGCGATCGTGCAGCGCCAGGAAGCCACCAATAACGGAGACCACCGACATACCTCCTATCCAGCCGTGGTGCTCCCATAGATGGTTATGAACAAGAGTGGATAATTTCCCCAATGCCCCGGCAAGGGCTAGAATGGATAGGATCAACGGGACGGTCCGGTAGTTCTGAAGCATCGGGTTGGGGGTCTTCTCTGAGTTGGCTTTACCCGCCGAGGGTATTGTTGCATACGTTTGACGCGTGTCGGCAAAGATACACATCTTTGCTGCCAGTGAAACATGTTTCCTCAAAGAAACAACCGACCATGTCCAAGGAGCTGAACACCGAACTGCTGGCCACCATGATCCGCAAGAAGCGCGGGGACAAGGGGCTTCGAGCCGTAGCTGAGGAGATCGGTGACATCAGTGCGCCCACTTTGTCCCGGATAGAAGCTGGCAATGTCCCCGACGTGGACACTTTCCTGAAGCTCTGCCGGTGGCTGGGCCTGGACCCAAGCACATTTGCAGCCGATCCCGGCGCAAGGTCTCATGCGGCAGCCGCCAAGGTCAGCAACCGCGACATCGTCATCACCAACCTCCGGGCGGACAAGACGCTGGACAAAAAGGTCGTGAGCGCCCTGGTGGAAATGATTGAAGTGGCGTACAAGTTCAAGCCCGTGAAATAAGTGGCCTTCAAGAACGGCATACTACCCAGGGGCTTCAAGGCCGAGGCGGAACGCATCGCGATGCGCTACCGCGAGGAATTGTGCTTGTCCAAGTTCGCCCCGCTCGATGCGTTCAGGCTAGCAGCCCATCTCGAAGTGGTGGTCATCCCCGTTTCCGCGCTGGACCTGTCGCAGGAGTGCCTGGGGTACCTGCATGGCACCACATTGAAGAAGGCCCAATGGTTCGCCATCACCATGATCGGCGAGGATGGGTCGAAGCGGGTGATCCACAACGACAGTGTGGCCCCGACCCGCCAGCAAAGCGACATCATGCACGAACTGTCGCACATCATCTGCAAGCACGAGCACGAGGGCGAGGACTACAGCTTCGGCTTTCCGGTGAGGAAGTACAACGCAGGGCACGAAGCACAGGCGGAATGCCTCGGCGCCACGCTGCAACTGCCCAAGCCGGCCCTGCTCTGGCAGACCAAGGACGGGCACACCCTGGAGGAGATCGCGGAATACTATACGGCCAGCCCTGCCATGGTGCGTCGGCGCCTGGGTGAATCCGGGGTAAGTCGCATCCGAGCGTATCGTACAGTGACCAACTGAATTTCGAGCTGCTTCTGACCCCATGCCCACCCTCCAATTCAAAGGCAAGTCCTTCGTGCAGAACCACCACCTGGCGGTGAAGTTCCACCAGCTCGTGGGCGTGAAGGGCAAGAGCCTTACCGATAAGGTGAGCCTGCACGACAACCTGATCGTGCAGGGCGCAACCTGAAGGCCCTGAAAGCCCTGCTGCCCACCTATGCGGGCAAGGTGAAGTGCATTTACATCGACCCGCCCTACAACACCGGCAACGAGAAGTGGGTGTACAACGACAACGTGAACAGCCCCATGATGCAGGAGTGGCTGGGCAGCGTGGTAGATAAGGAAGACCTTACCCGCCACGACAAGTGGCTCTGCATGATGATGCCGCGTCTGAAGCTGCTGAAGGAGCTGCTGGCCGAGGACGGGGCGATCTTCGTGAGCATTGACCACAATGAGCAGCATCGCCTTCGCCTGCTCATGGATGAAGTTTTTGGCGAACACAACTTCATTGCGGATGCTATTTGGCAACACAGCATCCAACCGAAGGGATACCTAGGTAAGTTCTCCCTGCATCACAACTACACAATTGCTTATCAGAAGAGCGACCTCTTCTCGCTTGGCGACTTAGAGCGTACTGATGAGCACAACAAGAACTACTCGAATCCGGACGACGATCCCAATGGACCGTGGCGTTCTGGTGACGTTCGTAATGCGCTCTATCGGCCGAACTTAATTTACGATATCAAAACGCCTTCAGGCAAAAAGATCAAGCCACCAGAGAATGGTTGGCGATGGAGCAAGGAAACCGTTGCAGCGAAGATCAAGACAGGCGAGATCGTCTTCAGCGAGGATGAGAAGCGCATCATTCGTAAGATCTATTTGAAGACAGTATCAGGGCGCGCTCCTGAGACCATTTGGTTCGGCAAGGATGTGGGAACAACACGGGACGCGACAGGAGAAGTGCAGGACTTGTTCGGAGACGAAGTCGAGTTCTTTGATACCCCGAAGCCTACCGGGCTGATCAAGAGGATTCTTGAACTCTGCGCGGACGAGGACGCTATCGTCCTCGACTCCTTCGCCGGTAGCGGCACAACCGCCCACGCCGTGCTGAAACTGAACAAGGAAGATGGCGGCAACCGCCGTTTCATTCTGGTGGAGATGGAGGACTATGCAGACAACATTACCGCCGAGCGCGTGCGCCGCGTGATCAAGGGCGTGCCCAAGAGCAAGAACTTCCAGGAGGGCGCGGGCGGCTCGTTCAGCTACTTCAAGCTGGGCCCGCCCATCGAGATGGAGCACATTCTGCACGGCGACCGCCTGCCCAGCTACGAGGAGCTTGCGCGCTACGTATACTACACCGCCACCGGCGAGGAGTTCAACGCGGAGGATATCAGTGGCGACCCTAAGAAGCCGTTCATCGGCACCAGCAAGCACTACCCCGGCGGCGTGTACCTCTTCTACGAACCGAACATGGGCTACCTGATGAACCGGGCCTTCACGCTGGACATGGCCCGCGCATTGGGCAAACACAACAACAAGCGCCGTCTCGTCTTCGCGCCCATGAAATACTTGGATCAGGACTACCTGGACGAACTGCGCATCGACTATAGCCAGTTACCGTTCGAGATCTACAAGTTCAAAGAGTGAGGCCGATCAAATGATCAGAGGATCAGAAGATCAGACAATGGAATACCACGGACGCCCATGCAACTGAAGGACTACCAACAGCAGTGCATCGCCAAAGTGCGGGAGTACTTGGAGAAGCTGGCCGTGAAGCGGGTGGCTTGGGAGAAGGTGCGCGCTATTGATGCCAGCATGGCCGGCGACTTCGCCAGTGCAATTTGGGAGGACGTGACCGGCCGCCTGAACTACCGGCCCAAGACCAATGGCCTGAAGGAGCCACTGCCCAACTTCTGCCTGAAGGTGCCCACCGGCGGGGGTAAGACCTTGCTGGCCTGCCACACCATCGACCAGATCAACCAGCACTACGTCCGCAGGAAAACGGGCTTCGTGCTCTGGGTGGTACCGAGCACTGCGATCTACGAGCAAACAATCAAGAGCCTGAAGGACCGGGAGCACCCCTACCGGCAGGTGCTGGACCTGAGCAGTGGCGGCCGCACACAGATCCTGGAAAAGACCGACCATTTCAACCCGCAGGACGTGGAGGAGAAGCTCTGCGTTATGCTGTTGATGCTGCCCAGCGCCAACCGCGTGGCGAAGGAAACGCTGAAGATCTTCCAGGATGCGGGCGGCTTCGAGGCCTTCTTTCCCAATGAGGACGACCTGAAGGCCAACGAGGAATTGCTCAAACGATTCCCCAACCTTGATGCTTTCGGCAAGAAGGAAGGTATGTGGGGCAGGCAGGTGAAGACCAGTCTCGGCAATACCCTGCGCCTGCTGCAACCCATCGTCATGTTGGATGAAGGGCAGAAGGCCTACAGCGAAGGCGCACAGGCCACTATCAACGGTTTCAACCCGCGCATCGTGGTGGAGTTGAGCGCCACACCGCCTGAGGGTGCCAACGTGCTCGTGAGCATCACCGGTCAGGCTCTGAACCGGGAGCAGATGATCAAGCTGGACATCCACGTGAGCAACAAGCAGAGCGTGACGTGGAAGAACACCTTGATGGAAAGCGTGGCCCAACAACAAAAGCTGGAGACCGCCGCGCGGGAGTACGAGGCACAGACCGGCGCGTACATCCGCCCCATCGTACTGGTGCAGGTGGAACGCACCGGCAAGGATCAACGCGCCAAGGGTTTCATCCATGCCGAGGACGCACGCGAATACCTGATCGCTGACTGCCTGATACCACAGGACCAGATTGCCATCAAGAGCAGCGAGAAGGACGACATCGAAGGCATCGACCTTTACTCGCGCGACTGCCCGGTGCGCTACATTATCACCAAGCAGGCGCTGCAAGAGGGCTGGGATTGCTCCTTCGCCTACGTGCTCACCATCCTAACCGATCCGAAGAGCAAGAACGCGCTCACTCAGCTGATGGGCCGCATCCTTCGGCAGCCCGGCGCGCGCAAGACCAAGGTGCGCTTGCTGGATGAGTGCTATGTATACTGCTTCAAGCAGAACGCTGGAGGACTGGCCAATGCCATCAAGCACGGGCTCGAAGGCGAAGGCCTTGGCGACATCAGCGGCCGCGTGGCAATTGATGACGGCAACGAAGTGCGCGAACCGCGCGAGGAATACGGCTACCGCAGCCGCTTTAAGAAATTCGAGGGCAAGGTGTACCTGCCGCACTTCATCGTACAGGAGGAAGGCGACTGGCGCGAACTGCGCTACGAAATGGATCTGGCCAGCCGCATCGACTGGAGCGACGTGGACATTTCACGACTGGTCGCGCTGAAGCTGGAGGACATCGAGACTCGCGACGAGCACATGGCCTTCGGTCTGAGCAGCGACCCCGCCTACGTGGTGGAGAAGCGCAAGAGCGAGCACATGGGTAGCGGCGGCCTGAAGGTGGATCGGCGTGTTCATCACCCGCCACATCATGCCTGTGGTGCCCAATCCGTGGGTGGCCTATAAGGTGGCCAACGAGACCATCGCGGGTCTGATGCAACGCTACACCGAGGAAAAGGTGGCCGCCAACCTCGTGTACATCGTGGAAAAGATGGTGAAGGACCTTCAACAGCAGAAGGACGTGAAGGCCGAAGCCGTGTTCCGCAAGCTGATCACCGACAAGAAAGTGTGTTTCTTCCTGCACAAGAAGCAGGACTTCGACGTGCCCAAGGCCGTGAAGGTGAACAAGGCCAATGTACTCTTCAACCCGAACAAGGGCGAGCCCATCCAGAAGAGCCTCTTCGAGAAAGTGGACAAGGACGATATGAACGACCTGGAAGAGCAGGTGGCCGTGTGCCTCGACGAGCAGGAACAATTACTATGGTGGTACCGGAACATCGTACACGCGGATTATTACGTGCAGGGCTGGAAGAGCAACCGCATCTGGCCGGACTTCATCACTGCCAAGGCCGACCCGAACGACCCCACCGACTACAGCAAGGTGGTGGTGCTGGAGACTAAGGGCGTACATCTGAAGAACGAGGACACCAAATACAAGCAGGACATCTTCGCCATCTGCAACGAGTTCGGCAAGCAGACGCCGTGGAAGGAGCTCGAATCAGAATTCCCGCACAAGGAGGTGGAGTTCCAGGTGGTGTTCGATACTGAGTGGAAGCAGAAGGTGCTGGAGGAGTTCTGGTAAAGTATACCGATCGGTGCGCCCACGGTGACTCGGTAGTGGGCAGGGTGCCGTGTGAGGGGCTGCAGCGGCAGCCCGGCGCAGGAAGGGCCTACAGCCACGAGCAGCGAGGAGACGACCAGCGAAAGCCACCGCAGCGCCATGGCTGCTGGCCGTGACAAGTCCGGTTGCAGCACACTGCTCGGCAAGGAGTTCAACAAGGACGCCACTTCGGCCCAACGGCTGGTGGCCGACCTGTATCTTTGGGTCCGTGAATGCGAACAGCGCACCGATGAGATCCTGTCCGGCCTGCCCGCCGACTGGCGGATCGATGTAGCCACCTTTCGGCCGTTGCTGCGCGAACGGCTCTTTGCGGAGGAATGGCTCCGCGCCGTAGGCCATCACTTCCACGAACTGCTCGACCAATGTTGAGCGCAATGCCTCCGCCCGGCTTGGGCGCTTGAACATGGACAGCTTCTACACCATCATCTACGCGGGCATCAACCCCGTCAGTGGCGACAAGCTCGCCGTGGGGCTTTTCATGCGCGGAGGGGCCATGCTCCGCTTCGCGTGGAGCAGGCACCGCACGGCGCTGGTCCGTGACCTGATGGGGGCTGACGCACAACGGCTGCTGGTGCAGAACCTGAAGACCCTGCAACGCAAGGCCGAGGAGGGCGAGACACCGGCGGTGGCCACCCTCTTCGTACAGGAGGAAGCACGACAGGCCGGGGCATACGAGTTGAACGAGCCGTATTTCCGCTACCTGTCGCGGTACAGCAGCAACCTGCTCAGCTTCGGCACCGTCACGCAGATCGAGCTCGAAACCAGCGAAGAGCGGTTCCACGACCTGTTCCGGCTGTTGGTGGACGACCGCGCATCGGCCGTATCCAGCAGTCGTGGCAGGGACATCGAGGAGACCAAGACGCAGTTGAAGGAGCGGATAGGCAGCCGGGTGAACTGGAACGCGGAAGTTTCGCAGCAGGAAGTGCCCGGACTGCTGCTGCCCACGGTGCGCTTGGATTTCATCGGCCGCAACGGCAAGGATGTGATCGGCGAGGTGGTGGATTTCGAGAAGCGCGAGTTCTTCCTCGAAGCGGACCTGAACAAGCTGGACAATGTGTCGTATGCCTTGGACAAGCAGGGCCGGTTGGGCAAGGCCTTCGTGGTGGGCGACGAACCGGACGCCAGTGCGCATCCGCACCAGCACCGGGCTTGGAAAGCACTACAGGCATCCGAACGGATCGAACTGGTGCCCACGAATGAGATCGCGCGCGTGGAGGAACACCTGACCAAGTTGGACGTACGCCCGTGGCGGGCGAACTGACCCCCCTTTCCGGCGCTCGGGTGTTTCCCGAGTGCCATGCGAGACCAACCGCTTCTGGCGGCTCATGATGGTCGCCCCGTTCGGTTGGTGGCACCGAGGCTGTGTATGGCAGCTACGTCCTGTCGTAGTGGGTCCGATGGCCGGAGGCCGAAGATGTTCGGTACTCGGGAAATACCGGAGCACCGGAAGGGTAGTGTTGGCGGAGGGGTGGGGGTGAGGAGAGCCACTTGCGGCCTGGCTGGGTAGGAGCACTGTATGAGATAGGCCGGAGACTGCGCAACCACCTCCATGGAGCCCGACCACCAACCGCTCCCTGCGCATCACATTGCCGCTATTGCCCACCTAGCATCATGGAACGTTCCATGCTCCACACCCTGGCCTGTGCGTGGTGAAAGGTGCATGCGAAAAGGGAACAGTGGGGCGAGGAGGGAGCGCTGCAGCGATCACGCCTTTCCGATCCGCACACTTGTCATCGTGAGCGAACCGGCCAGCGGCTTGTCGTTGAAGAGCGTGGCCTGTTCATCCTTGCGTTGCAAGGCCAGCGCGTACAGCAGCGGCAGGTAGTGTTCGCTGCTGTTGGTAGCCAGCTCGAAGGCGCGGCCCTGGGCGTGGAAGCCGATCAGGGGGGCGTGGTCGCCGCTGAGGATGCTGCGGCTCATTTTCGCTTGCGCCTCCAGCGCCCAGTCGTAAGCGTAGGGCTCGTTGATCCTGTCCCACGCCACCATGCGCAGGTTATGCACCATGTTGCCGCTGCCGATGATCAGCACGCCCTTCTCGCGCAGCGCCGCCAGCTCCTGCGCCAGCGCATAGTGCTGCTCCGGCTTCATGCCGTGGTCGATGCTCATCTGGATCACCGGCACATCGGCCTGCGGGTATAGGTGCTTCACCACGCTCCACGCGCCGTGGTCCAGGCCCCAGCTATGGTCCAGGCCCACGGTGGTGCTCTTCACCAGGCGCTTCGCCTCTTCCGCCAGTTCGGGGCTGCCGGGTGCCGGGTACTGCACATCGAACAGCGCCTGGGGGAATCCGCTGAGATCGTGGATGGTGCGCGGGTGCGCCATGGCCGTTACCTGCGTGCCGCGCGTTTCCCAATGGGCGCTCACCACCAGCACCGCCTGCGGACGGGGCAGTGTGCCGGCCACCTGCCGGAAGCCTTGCACGAACTCGTTCTCCTCGATCGCATTCATCGGGCTGCCGTGGCCCAGGAAGAGCACGGGCATGCGTTCGCTCGGTCCCAACGGATCAGTGAGGCGGTCGAGGTCGGTGAGGTCCATGGCGGTGCCTGCCAGCGGCAGTGCGGCTAATGAAAGGAGGAATTCCTTGCGGTCCATGTGGGAGAAGTTCACCACGGAGGCACGGGGAACACAGAGGAGGAGGGTGGGTCATTAAGCTTCATCTCCGGGCCTCTGTGGTGAATGTACCACTGCATCTCGAATTGCAGCTCCCTGCCGTGCGCACCTCGTTGCTCACCAGCACGCCGCCCGTCCCCAGTGCCACGTTCCTGTTCAGGCCCTGGCCCTTGGTGCTCGTCCCTCAACTGCGCACCACATCGCCGCTATTGCCCACCTTGCGCCATGGAACGTTCCACGCCTCACACCCTTGCCTGTGCGATGATCCTTGCCTGGGCCGCATCCGCCGGGCCCGCCGCCGCCCAGCGGACCCCGTTCACCTATGCCGACATGCTGATGCTCGACCGCATCGGCGGGCCGGACGTGGACCCCACCGGCCAGCACGTGCTGTTCAGCGTGCGCGCCACGGACATGGCGAAGAACAAGGGCGTGAGCTCGCTCTGGGTGAAGGACCTGAAAGCGGTGGACAAGCCGGAGCGGCGGCTGGCGATCTCCGACGGCGGCGCGGCCGATGCGCAGTGGGGGCCGGACGGCCGCATCTACTTCCTGTCCGCGCGGGGCGAGGGGCGCACGATGCAGCTCTGGCGCACGGACCTGGCGGGCGCCGCTGCGGAGCAGGTAACGCACCTGCCGCTGGACATCGGCGCCTACCGGATAACGCCGGACGGCAGGAGCGTGGTGGTGGCCTTGGCCGTGTTCCCCGATGCGCAGGGGGATGAGGTGGCCGGCACGGTGCGGCGCATGGCGGAGCCGCGCACGGGCAGCGGCACGGTGTACACCCGGCTCTTCGTGCGGCATTGGGACACGTGGGCCGACGGCACGCGCAACCACCTGTTCCACCTGGCCCTGAACGACGCACAGGCGAAGCCCGTGGCGCTGACCCCTGGGTATGACGGCGACGTGCCCTCCAAGCCGTTCGGGGACGAAGGCGACTTCTGCCTCTCCCCGGATGGCCGCACCGTGTACTTCTCCGCCCGCGAGGCCGGGACCACTGAGCCCTGGAGCACCAACTTCGATATCTACAGCGTGCCCATCACCGGCGGCCCGCTCACCAACCTCACGGCCGCGAACAAGGCGTGGGATGCGAGCCCGCGCGTATCGCCGGACGGCCGCACGCTCGCCTACAAGGTGATGGCCCGGCCCGGCTTCGAGGCCGACCGCTTCGCGCTGCGGCTGCGCGACCTCGCCACCGGCAAGGTGACGCCGCTCGCGGCCGAGTGGGACCGCAGCGTGGGCGAGCTGGCCTGGACCCCGGACAGCAAGGGCCTGTACGTGACGGCGGAGGACATGGGCACGCAACGCCTGTTCCACATCGACGTGCGCACGGGTAAGGTGACGCCGCGCTCCACGGGCGGCCACGTGGATGCCTTCGCGCAGACGAAGAACGGCATGGTGTACCTGAAGAGCGCGCTCAACAACCCGGGACAGCTCTACCTGGCCGCTCCCGGAGCGGCGATGATCGACGAGCATCCCACCCCGCTGACGCAGGTGAACGCATCGCTCAAGGACAAGGTGTTCGGCGCCTACGAGCAGTTCAGCTTCCCCGGCTGGAATAACGAGACCGTGCACGGCTACGTGGTGAAGCCCGCAGGCTACGTGGAAGGGCGCAAGTATCCCGTGGCCTTCCTTATCCACGGCGGGCCGCAGGGCAGCTTCGGCGATCTGTGGAGCTACCGCTGGAACGCGCAGACCTATGCCGGTGCGGGCTATGCGGTGGTGATGATCGACTTCCACGGCAGCACCGGTTACGGCCAGGCCTTCACCGACGCCATCAGCACGCACTGGGGCGATCGCCCGCTGGAGGACCTGCAAAAGGGATGGGCGTACGCGTTGCGGACCTATCCCTTCCTGGACGGCGGCCGCGCCGCAGCGCTGGGGGCCTCGTATGGCGGCTTCATGGTGAACTGGATCGCGGGCAACTGGAAGGCGCCGTGGAAATGCCTGGTGTCGCACGATGGCATGTTCGATGCGCGCAGCATGGGATACACCACGGAGGAGCAGTGGTTCTCCGAGTGGGAGAACGGCGCCAACGTGTACACCGATCCGGCGAAGTACGACACCTTCAACCCGGCGCTGCACGCGAAGGACTGGTCGGTGCCCATGCTCATCATCCACTCCGATCAGGACCACCGCATCCCGGTAGAGCAGGGCATCGGCGCCTTCACGGCATTGCAGGCCCGCGGCGTGCCATCGGAGTTCCTGCGCTTTCCCGATGAGAACCATTGGGTGCTGAAGCCGCAGAACGCCATGCAATGGCACAACACCGTGTTCCAGTGGCTGGACCGGTACATCGGTGCCGGTGCGCAACCGACAGGGAAGTAAGGACCAGGATCGTTCACCCATCAACACCTGCACCATGCCGACCGCCAAAGGCACCTTCGACATCAAGGGCACCCCGCTCCCCGCAGAGAGCGCCACCGAGCAGGTCGGCGCCGGGCGCATGGCCTTCAACAAGACCTTCCACGGCGACCTGGAAGGCACCAGCGTGGTGGACATGCTCGGCCTGATGGACCGCGAGCGCGCCTCCGGCGGTTACGTGGCGTTGGAGCGCTTCACCGGCACCCTGCTGGGCCGGAAGGGCAGCTTCTGCCTGCAACACAGCTCCACCATGACGCGCGGCGTGGCCGAGCAACGCATCACCGTTATCCCCGACACGGGCACGGACGAACTGCAAGGTCTCAGCGGCTCCATGGTGATCGACATCGTGGAGAAGCAGCACCGGTACACCTTCGGCTGGGCGCTGGCCTGACGGCGCGCGTGCGGCCTCTAGGGCGCCTGCGGCCGTGGGGGCGCGGGCTTGATGTTCATGTTGCGGGCGTCCACGTCGCGCAGGTAGCTCCAGCGGCCCTTGTACCACACGTAGGCGTCGAACGTGAGGTCCGGGCCCATCAGTTCCGGCTTTCCCTCGAACTCGGGCTTCAACGGCGCCAGGTGGTCGAGCACGATGCCCTTGTTCTGCGCGTCCCACTTCAGGCTCATCACGCTCTGGAAGTTGTAGCCGTAGACCTTCCGCAGCGGCCGCGTCCTGTTGCCCTCGTCGAACAGCGCCGCGCCGAACACCGGCACCGGCCCGTTGAAACTGAGCACCTCGATCACCTTGCGCGTTTCCACCTTGCTGTAGCCCTTCCAGCCGAGCAGCGTGTAGTAGGTGGTGCGGCCGTTCACCTGCGGCACCACCGTGTAGTAGAGTGCGCCGTACCAGTTGTCCGGCCCCAGCTTCTTCGTCATCGGCGCGGGGATCTTCTCCGTCATGTCCCGCAGTTCGTACAGCACCTGCCGGTTGCTGCCGCGCACCACGAGGAAGCCTTCGTAGCGGTGCGTGCCATCGGTGTGCGGCACGTTCCAGGTGAACAGGCGGAACTTGCCGTCGGGCGCATCCACGCGGCTCATGCGCACGTCGTCGAAGGACGCTGTGAGCGCGTCGTCCGCATCCAGCAAGGTGCGCAGCTCCTGGGCCACCAGTGCGCTCGCCGAGTCGCGCCCGGCATCGGTGGTGGCATCGGCCAGTTGCTTCAACACGGCGTTCAAGCGATCGTGCGGAACGGGCTGTGCGCCAGCGAACGCGGAAAGGAGCAGGAGGGGGAGGAGCAGCGGAAAGCGCACGGGATGGAACGTAGGAGCGGGCGGTGAAATTATCGTGCCGCGCGGCGCGTCCGCCGGTCCGCTGCTATGCCGCGCCTGCTGTTCAAAACTGGCACGGATCGTGGCCAAGGCCCCCTGGGCACGCCGGTAGTTTTGGCACCGACCCATGAAGCGATCCCTTTCCATCACCGGCCTTGCGGCGGTGGCGCTGCTCTCCCTGGGCGGCCGCTCCGAGCATCCGCACATCGCCGGTACCCCGCCGCCCTTCCTCGATGCGCCCACGCCTTGGGCCGATTCCGTGCTCAGCACCCTCAGCCTCGACGAGCGCATCGCGCAGCTGATGATGGTGGCGGCCTACAGCAACAAGGACGCGAAGCACGTGCAGGAGATCGAGCAGCTGGTGCGCACGCGCGACATCGGCGGGCTCATCTTCTTCCAAGGCGGTCCGGGCCGCCAGGCCGCGCTCACCAACCGTTATCAGGCGATCGCGCGAACGCCGCTGCTCATCGGCATGGACCTCGAATGGGGCCTGGCGATGCGCCTGGACAGCACCATGCGCTTCCCCAAGCAGATGACGTTGGGGGCCCTGGCCGACGATGCCAACATCGAGCGCATGGGCGAGGAGATCGCCCGCGAGATGAAGCGCCTGGGCGTGCAGGTGAGCTTCAGCCCGGTGGCCGACGTGAACAACAACCCGGCGAACCCGGTGATCAACGACCGCAGCTTCGGCGAGGACCGCGAGCTGGTGGCGCGCAAGGCCATCGCCTACATGAAGGGCCTGCAGAAAGGCGGCGTCATCGCCACCGCGAAGCACTTTCCCGGCCACGGGGACACCGATACGGACAGCCACCTGGCCCTGCCGGTGATCGCGCAGACCCGCGCACGGCTGGACTCCATCGAACTGTACCCGTTCCAGCGCATGGTGGACGAGGGCCTCAGCGCCATGATGGTGGGCCACCTGCAGGTGCCGGCGCTGGACACCACGCCCAACACGCCCACCACGCTGAGCAAGCCCGTGGTGAGCGACCTGCTCGAACGCGAGATCGGCTTCCGCGGCCTGGTCTTCACCGACGCGCTGAACATGAAGGGCGTGACCAAGAACGAGAAGCCCGGCGAGATTGAACTGCGCGCCTTGCTGGCGGGCAACGACATGCTGCTGTTCCCGGTGGACCCGGTGAAAGCGATAGACCGCATCCGCCAGGCGGTGGACAGCGGGCTGGTGCCGCGTGAAATGATCGACCACAAGTGCCTGAAGGTGCTTCGCGCGAAGGAGTGGGCCGGGCTCGGCCGCCCGCGCACCGTGGACCCCAGGAACATCGCGGAGGACCTGAACACCATGGCCGCCAAGGTGCTGCGCCGCCAGCTGTACGCCGATGCCCTCACCGTGGTGCGCAACGACGGCACCCTGCCGATCCACGGGCTGGACAGCCTGCGCATCGCCTCGCTGGTGATCGGGGATTCGCTGCACAACGGCTTCCAGCGCGCGCTCGGGCGCTACGCGCCGGTGACCGAGTTCCGCTGCGACAAGGTGATGAAGCCCGACAGCGCCACCGCGCTGCTGCGCCGCCTGAAGGCATATGACCTGGTGATCGCCTCGGTACACAACACCTCCTCCAAGGTGGAGAAGGAGTTCGGCGTGCCGCAGATCACCCTGGACCTTCTGCGCCGCCTGGGCGATCAGCAGAAGCTGGTGTTCACCCTCTTCACCAATCCCTACCGCCTTACCCGCGCCTTCGGCGCCCAGCGGTGGAACGGGCTCGTGGTGGCCTATGAGGAGAACGACGATACGCAGGACCTGGCCGCGCAGCTGCTCTTCGGCGCCATCCCCGCGAAAGGGCACCTGCCGGTAACGGCCAGCTCCTACTTCGCCGCGGGCGATGGCCTCGCGCAGCGCAGCGTGGGCCGCCTGCGCTACGTGCTGCCGGAAGAGGACGGCATCACCACCGCCTCCCTCAAGGGCATCGATGCGATCGTGCAGGAGGGGATCGCCGCGAAAGCCTATCCCGGCTGCCAGGTGCTGGTGGCGCAGAACGGCGAAGTGGTGTGGAACAAGGCCTATGGCAAGCCGTCCTACGAGGCGAAGCGCGCCGTGCGCACCGACGACATCTACGACCTCGCCAGCGTGACCAAGGTGGCCAGCACCACGCTGGCCCTGATGAAGCTGGTGGATGAACGCCGCGTGGACGTGGACCGCACGCTCGGCGACTACCTGCCAGAAACGAAACCGTACCCGGCGTATGCGGCGATGAAGCTGAGCGACATCCTCACGCACCAGGCCGGTCTCAAGCCCTTCGTGCCCTTCTACAAACGGCTTTCGGCGGAAGGGCGGCTGAAGCCCGGCATCGCTTCCGATACGGCCGATGCCACCCACACCCTGCGCGTGGCGGACCGCATCTACATCCCCGCGAGCTACCGCGACACCTTGGTGACGTGGATCCTGCGAACACCCCTGGACACGCCCGGCCAGTACCTCTACAGCGACATGGGCATGTACCTGTTGCAACGCGTGATCGAGCGGGTGAGCGGCCAGCCGCTGGACCAGTTCGTGCAGCGCACGTACTACGCGCCGCTCGGCCTCGGCACGCTCGGTTACCGGCCGCTCACGCGTTTCCCGAAGGACCGCATCATGCCCACCGAGAACGAGAAGGAGTTCCGCCGCCAGCAGATCCAAGGCGACGTGCATGATCCCGGCGCGGCGCTCATGGGCGGCGTGGCCGGGCACGCGGGCCTTTTCGGCGACGCCAACGACCTGGCCGTGGTGCTGCAACTGCTGCTGAACGGAGGCACCTACGGTGGCCAACGCTACCTGAGCGACAGCACGGTGGCCCTGTTCACGAAATGCCGCTTCTGCGCGCCGGACGGCCGGAGCACGGGCAACCGCCGCGGCCTGGGTTGGGACAAGCCCCAACCCCGTGGTCAGAAGGGTCCGGCCTGCGATTGCGTCAGCTACGCTTCCTTCGGGCACACGGGCTTCACCGGCACCATGATCTGGGCCGATCCGGAGGACCGTTCACTCTATGTGTTCCTCAGCAACCGGGTATACCCCGACGCGGAGAACAAGAAGCTCTCGGAACTTGACATCCGCACCCGGATCCAGTCCGTGGTGCATGGCGCCATCGCCGGGAAGGCCGAGCGCTCGATCCAGGCTGCGCCGCGTCCGTTCCGCTTCGCGGATGGGGGGCACGATAAGTATGGTGTCTTCCGATTCCGGCTCAGGCACTCCGTTCATCTTGTCGAGCGTGCTCGAATTGTCACGGTGAGCCTGCCGAACCGTGACGCCTGCGCGCCGACACCGACGCGCTCCGGCGAAGGCGTCCGGACCGTGACACTTGCCGAACCGTAAATTCGCGCTCCTCAGCAAAGACGACATGTTCGAGAACCTAAGCGACAAGCTGGAACGGGCCTTCAAGGTCCTCAAGGGCCAGGGCCAGATCAGCGAGATCAACGTGGCAGAGACGGTGAAGGAGATCCGCCGCGCGCTGCTGGACGCCGACGTGAACTACAAGACGGCGAAGGACTTCACCGACCGCGTGAAGGCCAAGGCCCTCGGGCAGAACGTGCTCACCGCGGTGAGCCCCGGCCAGCTGCTGGTGAAGATCACGCACGATGAGCTGGCCGAGCTGATGGGGGGACAAAGCCAGGGCATCAACCTGAGCGGCAATCCCACGGTGATCCTGATGAGCGGCCTGCAGGGTTCGGGGAAGACCACCTTCAGCGGCAAGCTGGCGAACTACATCCGCAAGAAAGGCAAGAAGGTGCTGCTGGTGGCTGGCGACGTATACCGTCCGGCGGCCATCGATCAGCTGGAAACGCTGGGCAAGCAGCTGGACATTGCCGTGTTCAGCGAGCGCGACAACAAGGATCCCGTGCGGATCGCGCAGAACGCGATCGCCCATGCGAAGCAGCACGGGTTCACGGCGGTGATCGTGGATACTGCGGGCCGCCTGGCGATCGATGAGCAGATGATGGACGAGATCGCCCGCGTGAAGCAGGCGATCCAGCCGCAGGAAACGCTCTTCGTGGTGGACGCCATGACCGGTCAGGACGCCGTGAACACCGCGAAAGCCTTCAACGATCGGCTGAACATCGACGGCGTGGTGCTCACCAAGCTGGACGGCGATGCACGCGGCGGTGCGGCGCTCTCCATCCGCAGCGTGGTGGACAAGCCGATCAAGTTCATCGGCACGGGCGAGAAGATGGAGGCGCTGGACGAGTTCCACCCGGACCGGATGGCGGGGCGGATCCTCGGCATGGGCGACGTGGTGTCGCTCGTGGAACGCGCGCAGGAGCAGTTCGACGAGAAGCAGGCACGCGAGCTGAACAAAAAGATCCAGAAGGACCAGTTCGGCTTCGACGATTTCCTGGAGCAGATCGGCCAGATCAAGAAGATGGGGAACATGAAGGACCTCATGGGCATGATCCCCGGCGTGGGCAAGGCCCTGAAGAACATCGACATCCCCGACGACGCCTTCAAGGGCATCGAGGCCATCATCCACAGCATGACGCCGGAGGAACGGCGCAATCCGGGCGTCATCAACGGGTCGCGGCGCGCGCGGCTGGCGAGAGGCAGCGGCCGCGGCATCGAGGAGGTGAACAAGTTGATGAAGCAGTTCGAGGAAACGCGGAAGGTGATGAAGATGATGGGCGACAAGAGCAAGATGCAGAACATGATGCGGCAAATGCAGCAGATGCAGGGGATGAGGAAGTGATCCTCGATCCGATCGGAAGAATGACCGGGGCCATCTTTGCACCATGATCACCAAGCAGGAAGCGGAGTTGTTGGGATACCCTTCGGGCCGGTCCGCCCGCGGCGTCAGGGTAGGTGTGCCGGGCGTTCGGCCGGAATATGAGCTTGGCCGATGGAAGTGACCGTGGTCCCCGCCCCCCAGCTCCTCGATGGCCGGCGATGCAGCGATGCCCTGAAAGCTGCGATCGCCCAAGGGGCAGAGGCCGTGGTGGCACAGCGTGGACGCCCTCCGCACCTGGTGGCCGTGCTCGTGGGGGATGATGGCGCCAGCCGCACCTACGTGGACAACAAGGTCCGTGCATGCGCGGCCGTGGGTTTCCGCAGCACGTTGATCCATCTGCCCGGCACGATCACGCAGGACGAACTGCTGGCGCGGGTGGAGCAGTTGAACGGGGATGCGCAGGTGGACGGCTTCATCGTGCAGCTGCCCTTGCCGTCGCACATCCATGAGGATGTGATCATCCTGGCCGTCGATCCGCGGAAGGACGTGGATGGGTTCCACCCGCAGAACGTGGGCCGCATGGTGCTGGGGCTGGATACCTTCCTGCCCGCCACGCCCAGCGGCATCCGCGAGCTGTTGAAGCATTACAGCATCCCCACCGCAGGACGGCATTGCGTGGTGGTGGGCCGCAGCAGCATCGTGGGTACGCCGATGAGCATCCTCATGGGGCGCAATACCTACCCCGGCAACTGCACGGTGACCCTGGCGCACAGCCGCACGACGGACCTCCCCGCGATCACCCGCCAGGCGGACATACTAGTAGTGGCAGTGGGCAAGCCGGGCCTCATCACCGGCGATATGGTGAAGGACGGCGCGGTGGTGGTGGACGTGGGCATCCACCGGATCCCGGATGCTTCCAAGAAGCGGGGGTACCGCATCGTCGGGGACGTGGACCAGGCGTCGGTGGCGCCCAAATGCACCTGGATCACACCGGTGCCTGGCGGTGTGGGGCCGATGACCATCACGTCGCTGCTGCTGAACACGCTGAAGGCCTGCCGTTCGTCGATCCCGCTCCGCGTGGGCATCGTCCTTCGTAATTAGTTCCTGCATGTCCGGGTGAGCCTGCCGGACCGGTCCTACAGGCTCACTGGGACATTTCGCCTACATTGTGAACAAGTAGGACGTTCCGCGGAAGCAATATCCGACCGGAGCGGCCCTTTCTTTTACATTCTCCCACCCTGAAACACGCATTCCGCCATGCGCAAGATCCTGATTGCTTTGTCCATCGCAGGCTTGGTATCCACCGGCCAGGCCCAGAAAAAGACCGATAACGCCGAGGTCAACTGGGGCCCCGAACTGAACGAGAAGATCGACGGTGACTTCGTTAACATCGTTGACGACAACGACCACGGCATCTTCCAGTTGGTGAAGTTCAAGAAGGAGCTCCACCTGCAGAAGATGGACATGAACATGAAGGTGCTCTACCACAAGCCGCTGGAGCTGGAGATCGACAAGAAGGAATATAGACTGGAGAAGATCCACGTACTGAACGACCGGATCCTCGTCTTCACTAGCTTCTACGACAAGAAGCAGGACCAGAACAACCTGTACGTGAAGATCTACGACGAGAGCAACTTCAGCCCCAAGGGAAGGATGGAGAAGATCGGCCGCATCACGGCCGGGAAGCAGAACAACAGTGGCGCGTTCTACGCATACGTCAGTCCGGACCAGTCCAAGGTGCTGGTGCGGATCGTGCAGCCCCGCGAGAAGGACGTCACCAAGCCGATGACCGTGAAGGTCTTCGACACGGAGATGCAGGAGCTTTGGAGCAAGGACATCCGGCTGCCGGAGGATCATGAGGTCGAACGGTTCCGCATGGACGATGACGGCAGCGTGATGGTCTTGACGATCAAATACGCGGAGAAGCAAGAGCGGCGTGAGCGGAAACGCGCGAACAAGGCAACCTACGATTACCACCTGCTGGTGTACCACAAGGATGCCGAGCAGCCGGAGGACCACAAGATCGCCGTGGGCGACAAGTTCCTGCAGGATCCTCACTTTGTCGGTGGGGAAGGAGGGCGACATCATCTGCGGCGGCCTCTTCGGCAACAAGGGCTCCTTCACGGAGCGCGGGGTGTTCTTCCTGCGCCTGGACCGCAAGACCAAGGAGATCGTACACGAGAGCTTCAAGGAATTCTCCGATGAGATGATCACCTCGTTCATGACCGAGAAGGAGGAGAAGAAGGCCGAAAAGAACGACGAGGACCTGGAGCTGTATTCATATGACCTCGGCAACATCATCCGTCGCGACGATGGTGGTGCGGTAATGGTGGCCGAGCAGTACTACTCCTACACCCAATGCTACAGCAACGGCCCAACACCTACTGCGTGACCTACTACGTGTACAACGACATGATCGTGGTGAACGTGAATCCGCAGGGCAACATCGAGTGGTCGGTGAAAGTGCCGAAGCGTCAGCTCACAGCCAACGACGGCGGCTACTACAGCAGCTATGCCTTGGAGGTGAAGGGCAGTAACATCTACCTCATCTTCAACGACACGGGCGAGAACCTGTTCCTGAAGAAGGGGGACAAGGTGAAGCAGTTCGACCTGAAGGGCCGGGATGCCCTGGTGACGATCGTTACCATCGACCGCGATGGCAACATGTCGCGCGAGGCCTTGTTCACGCCGGACCGCCGCGAGGCCATCCTGAGACCGAAGGACTGCGTGGAACTGGAGAACGAACAGATGCTGATCTACGCCACACGGAAGAAGGAATACCGCTTCGGCATGGTCACCTTCAAATAGGCGGACGGACCTCCGCATGGGAAAGCGCGATGTGCTCAGATGACCGGGGCGTTCCGCCGCTTCAGGTCGGCCATCTTCAGCAGGGCCACCGCGCATTCCACGCCCTTGTTGCCGTGGATGCCGCCGCTGCGGGCCTGGGCCTGCTCCAAGGTGTCGTCCGTGAGCACGCAGAAGATCGACCGGAGTGCCGTATTTCAGGTTCACCTGCATGATGCCCTGCGCCGAGGCCTGGCATACGAAGTCGAAGTGCGGCGTTTCGCCGCGCACCACGCTGCCGATGCAGATCACGCCGTCCAGGGCGTGGCGTTCCAGCAACAGCTGCGCGCCGAGGGCCAGCTCGTAGCTGCCCGGCACGTGCTCCTCCTTCAGTTCGCGCAGGGCCACGCCATGCTTCAGCAGGGTCTCCACGGCCCCGTCGCGCAGTGCGCCGGTGATGGCGACGTTCCACTCGCTCACCACCAGCCCCAAACGAAGACCGGCGCCGCTGGGGACGCCGGTGGGATCGTAATCGGACAGGTCGGTGGTGGCCATGGATCAGCTGCGGGCAGCGAGCGCGGTGGCCTCCGCCGCGTATTTCTTCGCCGTGGTGGCGTCCGGATGGCCCGGGAAGTCCGCCGAAACGCGGCTGAAGCACTTCGCGGCGTTCTTCCAATCGCCCTTTTGCTGGTACACAGCACCGGCCTTCATCAGGAACATCGGCGTGGTGTAATCGCTCTTCACCATGTTCGCGGCCTTCTCGAACTTCTGCACGGCCTCGTCCACGCGGCCGAGCTCCACCAGCACGTCGCCCTGGTTGCCTACGGCCATCACGCGCAGCACGTCGTCCTCCACATCCGCATCCTGGTAGCAGGCGAGGGCTTGTTCGTATTCGCCCTTCTGCTGGTAGCACACGCCCAGGTAGAGCTGGGCCAGCTTGCCGCTGGGTGTGCTGCCGTACTCCTTGGCCACGTAGGCGAAGCCTTCGTAGTTGCCGTCGCCATTGATCGCCAGGTCCAGCGAATCGATCTCGAAGTAGTACTGGGCCTTCCACATCTTGTCCTGCGCCTCCTTGGCGCGAGGCTCGGCGATGAAATGCTTGTAGCCGAGCAGGCCGCCCGCAATAGCCAGGACGGCCACCGCCCCGATGATCACCCCCTTCTTGTTCTTCTCGAAGAACAGCTCGGAGCGGGTATACATCTCGCCGATGTCAAGGTCCTTGGTCTCGGGCTTGGTGGAATGCTCAGTGGACATGGTACGGAGGGTCTCTCTTTTTCGCGGAGCGCAAAAGTAGCCGTTCCGGGCGGACCGGCCAACGGGGTGCGGCTATCTTTGAACACCGCCATGAACGTATACCTCGGCCGCCTGTCCGTGCTGCATTTCCGCAACCACCGCGAGGCGGAACTGGTCCTGGGCCCCCAGGTGAACTGCTTCACCGGCCCCAACGGCACCGGCAAGACCAATTTGCTGGATGCCGTCCACTACCTGGGCCTCTGCAAAAGCTATTTCGAGCCGCAGGACTCCCACAACATGCTGCATGGGGAGGACTTTTTCCTGGTGAAAGGCACCATGGCGGGGCCGGAAGGGGACGATGAACTGGCCTGCAGCGTCCGGAAGGGCCAGCGTAAGATCTTTTCGCGCAACCGCAAGGAATACGACCGCCTGGCCGACCACGTGGGCCGCTACCCGGTGGTGATGATCACCCCCTACGACGGGCAATTGGTGCTCGAAGGCAGCGAGGTGCGCCGCCGCTTCCTGGACGGGCTCATCGCCCAGTTCGACCGCGCCTACCTGGACGCGCTGATGCGCTACAACCGCGCCCTGGCCCAGCGCAACCTGCTGCTGAAGCAGATGGGGCCGGGCATGGCGCGCGCGCTGGCCGAGCCGTGGGACGAGCAGCTCATCCTGCACGGGGAGGCGGTGCATGCGGTACGGGCGGCCTTCATGGGCGAACTGGTGCCCCTGTTGGAACAGCATTACCGGGGCATCAGCAGCGGGCCGGAGCAGGTGGAACTGCACTACCGCAGCGAGGTGGGCACCACCGGCATGCGCGAACTGCTCGATCGCCAATGGGGCAAGGACCTGGCGGCCGAGCACACCACCGCGGGCATCCACAAGGACGATCTCGTGTTCACTATCGGGGGGCAGCCGTTGAAGCGCCTGGGCAGCCAGGGCCAGCAGAAGACCTACCTCATCGCCTTGAAGCTGGCCCAGTTCGACCTAACCCGCCAGCGCGCGGGCCGCACGCCGATCCTTCTGCTGGACGACATCTTCGACAAGATCGACCCGCAGCGCATGCGCCACCTGCTGAAGCTGCTCAGCGGCGGCAACTTCGGCCAGGTCATCATCACGGACACGGATGCGGCGCGCCTGCACCAGGCGCTGGATGGCCTGCCGCTGGACATCCGATTCTTCCACCTGTCGCACGAGCACGTCCTGGCCCCGGCACGCACCGAGGTGGCGGCACCCGGAGCATGAAGCGCCGCAACGAACAGTCGCTGGGGGAAGCGCTGGACGGGCTGGTGGAGGCCTACGGCTTGCGCGAGAAGCTGGACGAACAGTCCATCGCCTCCATGTGGGATGATGTCGCCGGAGGCATGGTGGCCAGGCACACGGTGGCCGTGAAGCTGCGCCGCGGCAAGCTCTACATCAAGGTGGACTCAGCGCCGCTCCGCGTGGAGCTGACCTATATGCGCACCACGCTGATGGAGCTGCTGAACAAGCGCTTCGGCCGCACCGTGGTGCAGGAGATCAACGTGGAATGAAGCGTGAAGGCTGAAGTGTGAAGTGTGAAGTGTGAGGGCGGAAGGTTGAAGTGGGAAGGCTGAAGGTGGAGCTGACCTCACACCTCATACTTCCCACTTCAACCCTCACACTTCACACGTACCTCCCTCAGTGCTGCTCGCGCGAGCTGAAGAAGAAGTGGCCTTCGATCAGCGCGTTCTCGTCGCTGTCGCTGCCATGCACGGCATTCTTCGCCTTGCTCTCGGCGAAGCGCTTGCGGATGGTGCCTTCGGTGGCCTGGGCGGGATCGGTAGCCCCGATCAGCTTGCGGAAATCCTCCACGGCGTTCGCCTTCTCCAGCAGGATGGCATAGATCGGGCCGCTGGCCATGTAGTCCACCAGTTCGCCGTAGAAGGGGCGCTCCTTGTGTACTTCATAGAACGAACCGGCCTCGTGGTGAGAGAGGCGGGTGTATTTGAGGGCCACCACGCGGTAGCCGTTGGAGATGATCATGTCCAGGATCTTCCCGGCATGGCCAGCGGCCACGGCTTCGGGTTTGATCATGGTGAACGTGCGGGTGCCTGCCATGGGGGGTGTTGAAAAAGCGGCGCAAAAGTAGCGGCTCTTCGTGGACCGGAAGGAACGCCCCCGTGTTTTCCTTCGTAACAACGTGCCGGGAACGTCCCGCGCGCCCGATTCAGCATACCATCCCATGGACCACCGGACCTCCGCCCTTGCCTTGGCCGCCCTTCTCCTGGCGGCCTGTTCCAGCGCACCCACCGAGGAGAAGGGCAAGGCCAACGACCTGGTGATCGGCGGCGACGATGCCTCCGAACGATCAGCGGACCTGTACCAGATGCCCACGCCGAACGAACTGTTCCACCTCGTGCGCGGGATGGCCGGGGAAGGGCAGAAGCGGATGATGAACCCGCAGACGAACGTGGACCGCTACGTGACCCTGCCCGCCCGCGCGCTGAACTTCGGCGTGTACGCCACGGACATGGTATACGCCAGCAACTTCAAGATCACCAGCGAGGTGGTGCGCTACTACCTCACGTGCAAGCGCCTCGGCGAACAGCTGGGGCTCAACACCGTGTTCAGCGATGCCGAATACATGCGGCTGGAGCATAATCTCGCCCATGGCGATTCCCTGGAAGTGCTCAGCAACGACATCTATGCACGGGCCTATGAGAAGATGCAGGCCGAGAACATGGGGGCCACGCTCTCCTTGGTACTGGCCGGTGGTTGGGTGGAAAGCATGCACCTGGTGCTGGGCCACATCCGGAAGTTCGATCCCGCCGATTCCCTGGTGGCCCGCGTGGCCGAGCAGAAGGCCGGGCTGGACCATCTGTTGAAGCTGATGGACCAGTACAAGGAAGACCCCAACGTGGCGCCGGTCCGCGCCGGGTTCCAAACGTTGCAGAACATCTACGACCAGTTCAACGTACAGCGTTCCGCACACCAGGGTGCTTCCCCCAGCGGCCGCATGGTACTGGGAGATGACGTAACGATCACCATGACGTCCGAGAAGTACACGGAATTGAACACGGCCTTGGAACATCTGCGCTCCACGATCGTTCGTGGGGAGGACGGGACCCAAACGAACAGCTGAGATGAGAGTCCCTTACCCTGACCCTGCTGGCGGGCGCCTTGAGCGCGCTCCCGCTGGTATCGGCCGCGCAGAGCGAATGCAAGGACTACCACAAGTTCAACTGCGCACCCGCCACCGATAGCCGCTTCAGCGTGAACGGGCAGAGCCGCAGCGCCAGCGTACAGGTGGGCGTGCCCACCGAACTGAACATCATCGTATACAAGGGGCAGGATTACCGCATCTCCTTCTGCTACGATCAGAAGGTGCTCGGTGACCACATCGTGGCGCGCCTGATCGAGAAGACGCGCGAGCCCAAACAGGCCGAGGGCACGGACGTGCTCAATGCGGACGGGAACCCCGGCACCACGGAGGTGAAGGGCGGCAAGAAGACCGTGTACGAGGAGACGCGCAAAGTGCTTTGGGACAACCAGGAGCACGAAATGACCGACGCCGTGGAGTTCACCGCAACGGCCACCAAGCGCATCGCCGTGGAAGTGATGGCACCCGGCGCGGAGGACAACGGGAAGGCCAAACGCAGCGATAAGCCCTACGATATCGGGTGCGTGGGCATCCTCATCGAGCACATGCCCACGCCGAACATCGGCTTCTGAGCCTTCGGACGGGCAAGCAGGAGGGGCGGCCTATTTTTGGCCGCCCCATGTCATCCACACCTTCCGCTTCGGCGCCTCCGGCGCAGGTACAGGCCCTTCGGGAACTGCTCTCGCGATCGCCGCGCCTGGCGATCACCACTCATTACAACCCCGATGGCGATGCCATGGGCAGCGCGCTGGGCGCGGCGCACATCCTGCGGGTCATGGGCCACGCCGTGCAGGTGGTGTTGCCGAACACCCCGCCGACGTTCTTGCACTGGATGCCGGGCGCCGGGGACACGCTCGCGTTCGACACGGCCAAGGAGGCCTGCGAGCGCGCCATCAAAGAGGCCGACGTCCTGCTCTGCCTGGATTTCAACCGGCCCGACCGCGTGAGCGGGCTGGAGACCGCGCTCCGTGCGGCCCCCGTGAAGGTGCTCATCGATCACCACCGCGACCCGGACGGTTTCGCCACCATCGCGTTCTGCGACCCCGATGCCAGTTCCACCTGCCAGATGGTGTTCGACATCTTCTCGGCGCTCGGGCAGGCGGACACCATCAGCACCGATGCCGCCACCTGCCTCTACACCGGGCTGATGACCGACACCGGGTCGTTCCGCTTCAGCTACACCACGCCGCATACCCTGCGCGTGGCCGCCGCGTTGATGGAACGCGGGGCCGTGCCCGACCGCATCCACAGCGCCATCATGGATGACAACACCGAGAGCCGCCTGCGTCTGCTCGGCCATGCGTTGAGCGAAAAGCTCGTGGTGCTCCCGGAACTGCGCACGTCCGTGATCACGCTGGACCGGTCCGAACTGGACCGCTTCCACTTCAAGCCCGGTGACACCGAGGGCCTCGTGAACTTCGGCCTGAGCATCCGCGGCACGCGGCTGGCCGCCTTCTTCGTGCAGCGCGGCGACACCGTGAAGATCAGCCTGCGCTCCAAGGGCGACCTTCCTGTGAACGAGTTCCTGGCCGCGCATTTCGAGGGAGGCGGGCATCGCAACGCGGCCGGCGGGCACTCCAAGCAACCACTGCAGGCCGTGGTGGACCGCTTCATGGCCGAACTGCCGGCGTTCCTGGCCGCCCATCCCGAATGAAGGTGCGCGCCTGGCCCGCGATGATCGCCCTGCTCGCCGCGTGTACGCCGCGTGCGGATGCCCCGCCCGCGCGCGTGGGCAGCGGGGGAGGCGTGAAGCAGGACGAAGTGCTGCTTCACAAGAACAAGGAATTGTCCGAGCGGGAGGACCGCGACATCACGGATTGGGTGGCCCGGCAGGGCGTGGCGATGGTGCGCACCGGCACGGGCGTGCGCTACAAGCTGGTGCGCGACGTGCCCGGCGATACCGCGCGGCCGGGGCAGGTGGCCGTGATCCGGTTCAGCGTGGAACTGTTGAACGGCACGGTGTGCTACGCGTCCCGTCCGGGTGGGACCGAGGCGTTCCGCATCGAGCACGACAACGTGGAGAGCGGCCTGCACGAGGCCATCCAGCACCTGTCCTCCGGCGACAGCGCGGTGATCGTCGATCCCCAGCCACCGGGCGTTCGGCCTGGCCGGGGACCTGGACAAGACCCCCCGCGCAGCACCGTGATCTACCGCCTGGGGCTCGTTACGTTGCGCAACACATGAAGGGCACGTGGCTGTTATGTGCTGGCATCGTGCTGTTCGCCGGATGCTCCTCCGGTCCATTGTCGGGCTCGAAGCGCATCGCCGACGGCGTGTACTGGAAGCTGCGCGTGCTGGGTGACGGCGAGCGCCTGCCCACGGACAGCGACAGCCTGTTGGTGCGCGTGCGGATGGCCCGGTGGGGCGATGCGCCCGGCAGCCTGTTCAGCACCGAGCAATGGTATGGCCCGCATGCGGCCGACCTCTTTTTCACGCGGATGCACGCGGGGGACAGCGCGAGCATCGCGCTCACGCCGGTGAACGTGCCCTGGACCGCGCTCGGCGCCACGGCGCCCGCGAGCGACACCGGCTGGGTGGCGATGGAACTTTCGCTGCGCGCCATCCGGTCCAGGGCGGAGTGGCGGGCCATGCAGCAGGCCATTCTCGCATCGCGCACCCCGATGGACCAGGAGCGCATGATCGCCGATCTCCTGCAACGCACGCCGGGGCCTTGGCGCACGTTCATGGGGGTGCAGTACCTGCTCGACAGCACGCGGATGAAGGGTGCTCCCGTACAAAGCGGCGACCTCGTCAGCATCCACTACACGGCCTCGTTCCTGGACAACGGCCGCGTGATCGACGACACGCACAAAGGCGGCCAGCCGCTGACCTTCCGCCTGGGCGATCCGGGCCAGGTCGATCAAGGGGCTGGAGGTGGCATTGCACGTGCTGCGCTTCGGCGGCCGCGGGCGGTTCATCGTGCCCGCGGAACTGGCCTTCGGCCCGAAGGGATCCTCATCCGGCATCGTGCCGCCATGGACGCCGTTGCTATACGATGTGGAGGTGCTGGATGCGCCTGCGGGGAACGCCGCACACTAACGGATCACTTTCCCAGCACGAATACGCACGGCCGCTTCCCCAGCGTTGGCGCTGCTTTTCGCCATTGCCCGATGGTGCGGGTGATCGCGCTTCCTCCCGGCTGCTGCAGGTCGATCGCCAGGCAAAGCCGTGTGCACTCCCCGCAGGTGGCGAGGATGTCGGCCAGCAACGCATCGTTGCGGTAGGGCGTTTCGATGAAGAGCTGCGTGGCGCCTGTGCGGAGGGCGTCCTGTTCGAGGCGTTGGAGGGCCTGTTTGCGCGGACCGCTTTCGCGGGGCAGGTAGCCGTGGAAGGTGAACTGCTGGCCGTTCATTCCGGAGGCGGCCAGGGTGAGGAAGAGCGATGAAGGCCCGGTGAGCGGCACCACCGTGATGCCCGCCGCATGCGCCGCGGCCACGAGGCGCGCGCCGGGATCGGCGATGCAGGGCATGCCCGCTTCGCTGAGGATCGCGGCCTCGCGCCCGCGCAACAGGCGCGCATAGCGCTCCACGTCGGCATCGGGCGTGTCCTTGTCCAGCACGTGCAGTTCGATGGCGTTCAGGTCGAGCGTGGGCGACATGCGGCGCAGCATCCGGCGCGCGGTGCGTTCGTTCTCGCAGAAGAAGAGGGTCACGCGTTCCGCAACGGCCGTGTTGTGCGCGGGCAGCAGGTCCGTTCCACCGGCGTCGCCCAGCCACACGGGCAGCAGGTGGAGCGTGCCCTCAGCCATGTCCGTTCAGGCCGTCGAGCAGGTTGTCGCACGCTTGATCGAGCAGGGTGAACACGTGCTCGAAGTCGCGGTCATCGCCGTAGTAAGGGTCGGGCACGGCGCGTTCCGGCACCTCCGGGGCGTGGTCCATGATCAATTGGGCCTTCTGTGCGAGCGCGGCGCTCGGGGCTTGTTTGCGCATGTCGCGCAGGTTGTCGGCATCCATCGCCAGCAGCAGGTCGAAGCGTTCGAAGTCCTCCGGCACGAACGGCCGGGCGCGCAGGTCGCTGATGTCGATGCCATGGCGGCGCATGGCCGCCTGGGCGCGCCGGTCCGGTGCCTCACCGGCATGGTAGCTCGACGTACCAGCGGAATCGGTGGTGATGGACAGGCGGCGTTCCAACGCTTTCGCGCGGAGCACGCCCTCGGCCATCGGGCTGCGGCAGATGTTGCCGAGGCATACGAGCAGGATCTTCTTCGGCCCCATGATCGTCCTTCCCGCTTCGGTGGCGGTGTGCGAAGATCGTCGATCAGATCTCCAGGTGGAGCCGCAGGGAGAACACGTTCACCGGACCGCGCGCGGCGTTGTATCCCGGTGCGTCCACGAACTGGTAGGCGCCGCTCAACCACACCGATCCCGGCTTCACCGCGCAACTGTAGTAGAACTCGAAGACCTTCTCCACGGTGTAGTCCAACGCACCGTCGCCGAGCATGAAGCCCGCGCCGCCCGCGGCCAGGTAATCGCGGTGCGCATCGGACAGGCCCGATGCCACGAACGCCACCCCGGCCTCGTCGTTCGCGCGGTGCCAGCGGCGGCCCTTCATCACCACACCGCCGCTCAACGAACGATCGATCTCAGTGAACGCCCAGGTCTCGTGTGCGCCGTCGCTCCACCCGGCGCGGAAGAAGGCGCCGAGGTCCTTCGTCAGTTCCTGTTCCGCGTTGATGCCGAAGCCGTATTTGGTACGGCCGTCCCTGCGCGTGGCGATGATCGATGGCGGCGTGTCGGCGGTGGCCAGCGCGATCGCCTCGCGGTAATCGCCCATGGGCGCGGTGTTGTGGAAGCCCAGGATGCGCACCACTCCCGGCCGGCCATGCACCTTGAAGTGCCGCGCGTACTCGGCCATGTGCGCGCGGGAGCGGCCGAGGTCCCATTGCATCGTGCCACCGTTCGCCTCTTCGGGCAGCAGGGCCAGCGCATAGCGGAATTCATTGTCGCCCTTGAACAGTTCGATGGCGAAGGCCGGCGTGTAGCCGCGCACGTTCGCCGCATAGTCCCACGAGCCATTGTCCATCAGGCCCCAGCTGAGGAACTGGGTGCGCGGGTCGTGGCTGTAGGCATTGTCGTCGAAGAGGTCGGCCAGGCAGAACTTCCCCACAGTGAGGGTGATGCGGTCCTTGGGCCGGAAGCCCGCGAGCGTGTTCGCTTCCCCGTCCACATGTTCCTTCGCATCACCGAGCGCGAGGTCCTGACGAAGAAAGAGTCGCGCGTTGTAGAACTGCGGCTGCGGATCGCCCACGCGGAACGTTTCGCCGTTGGTGGAGGAGGCGACGCCCATCGCACCCGTGAGGCCCGCGCCACCGGCCATTTCGGGATTGAAGTAGGCCTCGGCACCGTGCCAAAGCCGGGCTCCCAGGAAGAGCGTGCTGGTGACGGAGGTGCGGGTCTCCTCGAGCGTGCTGAGGCTGTTCGGGCCGCTGTACCTGGCGGCGAACGAGGGCTTCCATTGCACGACCTCGGTGGTCTGCGCATGCACGGTGAAGCGTTCGGTCTTAGTGCTGTCGGCCGTGGTCTGTGCGGATGCCGGCAACCCGGCCGCCGCAAGGACGGGCCAGGCACACGCGCGCAGGAAGGTCATCTGTGGGGGCGGGAAAGGCGAAGGGCCATCCGCTTGCGCAAAGATGGCCCTCCGGGGTCTTGGCGATCGTTAAGATCAGTGAACGCTGAGCTTCTTCTCGAGGTCCTCGAGGTAGCCGCGGAACTGCTTGTCGGTCTCCTGCAGGTTGTTCACGGTGCGGCAGGCGTGCAGCACGGTCGCGTGGTCCTTGCCACCGCAGTGCGCGCCGATGCTGGCGAGCGAACTCTTCGTCATCTTCTTGGCGAAGTACATCGCGATCTGGCGGGCCTGCACCACTTCGCGCTTGCGCGTCTTGCTCTTCAGCAGTTCGATCGGCAGGTCGAAGTAGTCGCACACCACTTTCTGGATGTAGTCGATCGACACCTCGCGCGCGGTGTTCTTCACGAACTTGTCGATCATCTGCTTCGCCAGGTCCAGCGTCACCGCCTTCTTGTTGAGCGAGCTCTGGGCGATCAGGCTGATCATGGCGCCTTCCAGCTCACGGATGTTCGTGGTGATGCTGTAGGCGAGGTATTCCACCACTTCCTTGGGCAGGTCGATGCCCTCGGCGTACATCTTCTTCTGGAGGATGGCGATGCGCGTCTCCAGGCCGGGCGTTTGCAGGTCGGCGCTGAGCCCCCACTTGAAGCGGGAGAGGAGGCGCTGCTCCATGCCGGCCATTTCCACCGGGGCCTTGTCGCTGGTGATCACCAGTTGCTTGCCCGTTTGGTGCAGGTGGTTGAAGATGTGGAAGAACACGTCCTGCGTTTTCTCCTTGCCGGCGAGGAACTGCACGTCGTCGATGATCAGCACGTCCATCATCTGATAGAACTGCTGGAAGTCACCCACGGTGTTGTTCTTCACCGCTTCGATGAACTGCTGGGTGAACTTCTCGGCGGGGACGTAGAGGATGGTCTTCTCCGGGAAGTTCTTCTTGATCTCGATGCCGATGGCGTGCGCGAGGTGGGTCTTGCCCAGGCCGACGCCGCCGTAGATGAGCAACGGGTTGAAGGCGGTGCCACCGGGCTTCTGCGATACCGCGAAGCCGGCGCTGCGGGCCAACCGGTTGCAATCGCCCTCGATGAAGTTCTCGAACGAGTAGTTCGGGTTGAGGTGCGATTCGACCTTGATCTTCTTGAGGCCGGGGATGATGAACGGGTTCTTGATCGGGCTGTTGGCCACGTCGATCGGAAGCGACACCGCGGGGTTCTTCACCTCGCGGGCATTGCTCGTGGGCACCTTCACGGTATAAGGGTTGGCGCTCTTGAAGCCGTTCTCCATGATGATGGAGTACTCCAAGCGCCCGTCACTACCCAATTCCTTCTTGATGATCTTCTTCAGCAGTCCGATGTAGTGTTCTTCCAGCCATTCGTAGAAGAACTGCGAGGGCACTTGGATGGTGAGGACACTGTCGCTCAGCTTCAGCGCCTGGATCGGCTCGAACCAGGTCTTGAAGCTCTGCTGGCTGACGTTGTCCTTGATCACCTCCAGGCACCGGTCCCAGGTCTTCTCGTGGTCTTTCTTCATGGGCGGGGCGATGTTCGGTGGTTCGTTGAAGAGGTTCGGGGGATCCTTGCAACCATTGGCGCGCTAAGCGTTCAGCAGTGAAGGGTGGCAAATATTGATCGAAGGAAGTGAAAAAAAAAGTTGACCCCTACTTGATGCGAAGGAAAATTTTGCGATGGACCGGACCATTCGCCTCTTGCGCTGCAACCCGCGCCCATCAAGGCTTTCCGAAGGTGTGCGTGCTCCGGTCCGCGATCGGCGGAAGTGTTGCATAACGGTGACGGTGCGCAGGTTATCGACCACGCCACGGACCGTGTCCGCGATCGCCGATGGAAGGTGTTCCTGCACAGCGCTTGCACCCCGTGAAGTTAGCCGATCGCAGGTCCTCCTGGCAAGGGGCGACGTTATCTTCCGCGCCATGTTCATCCACGAGACCACGGTGCGTGTGCGCTACGGTGAGACCGATCGCATGTCCTACGTCTACTACGGCACCTACGCGCAGTATTTCGAGGTGGGGCGCGTGGAGGCTTTGCGCAGCTTGGGTTTCCCTTACAAGCAGCTCGAGGAGGACGGGGTGATGCTGCCCGTGCATGACCTTTCCGTGAAGTACCACAAGCCGGCGTTCTATGACGACCTGCTCACCGTCCGCACCATTATCACGTCCCTGCCCACCGTGCGCATCGCCTTCGCCTACGAGGTGCGGAACATCCATGGTGAACTGCTCACGGAGGCCACCACCACGCTGGTGTTCATCGATCGGCACACCGGCCGTCCCACGCGCGCGCCGGAAGCGTTGCTCGCTGCGCTCGCACCTTATTTCGCCTGAACGCGCCGCACCTGCGCGCCGCTCAGGTCCCATTGCGCTATCAATGCTTCCGCCGTGCTCTGCGGCACGCCCACGCGTAGTACGCACCGGTCGGTGAAGTCCGCCGCGTGCACCTCGCCTCCGTTCACGGACACATCCCGCTTGATGGCCTCCATGTGCGCATAAGTGCAGGTGATCTCCAGCTCGTCCAGCGCCACGCGCTCCACGATGGCGGCATGGGCCAGCGCCTGCCGGGCAGCTTCGCCATAAGCATGCACGAGCCCGGCCTTGCCGAGCAGCGTTCCGCCGAAGTACCGCACCACCACAATGGCGGCATAGGTGAGCCCCATCGCTTGCAGCGGCCGCAGGATGGGCTTGCCGGCCGTGCCCGCCGGTTCGCCCGCGTCGTTGGCGCGGTGGCGCTCGCCGGCATCGCCCAGTACCCATGCGTAGCACACGTGGCGGGACGCATGGTGCTCGCGAGCGATGGCGGCGCAGCGCTGCTTGAAGTGTTCCTCATCGGTGATGGGGAAGGCGGCGGCGATGAACTTGCTGGCCTTTTCGCGGTAGAGCCCTTCGCTGTCGCCGGAGAGCGTGCGGTAGCGGTCCGGGCTCATCGGGTGGACATGACGATCAGCACCAGTGCGATCACCGCACAGAGGATGCCCACGTACTGCATGCGCATCGGCCGTTCGCGGAACACCGGTATGGATAGCCCGGTGCCGAAGATGATCACCCCGATGTTGATCACGGGGTATGCGGCGCTCGGCGGCAACCCGCCGTTGGCGAGGGCCTTCACCAGGAAGTACAAGGCGGTGTAGTTCGCCACGCCCAGCACGGCGCCACCGGCCCATGCGGCCGGTCGCTGGAAGGAGGTGCGGTCCTTGGTGGTCATGATCCACAGCAGTCCGATGCCTCCGGCGAAGACGAAGGCGAGCGTGGGGAACACCGCTTCGGTGGCGGGGGTGAGGTGCGTGCGCTGCGTCCAGTTGATCAGGATGTCGATCGCCGAGTTGCCGAAGAAGAGCACGAGCGGCAGCAGGATGGCGCCGCGCGTCGCCGCGCGCGTGCCCATGGACGACGTGAGCAACACACCCAGCAAGGCCAGGATGATGCCCGCCCAGCCGAAGGCACCGGGGCGATCGCCATAGAACGCCACGGCGAAAAGCACGGTGAGCACAAGGCTCATCTTGCTGGCCACGGTGGTCACGGCCACGCCCGCGCGCTGCGTGGAAAGGCCGGTGAGGTAGAAGATCGTGATGAAGAGGAACCCCAGTGCAGCCGCGGGCATCCACAGCGGCGAGAGGTCGCCTGCTTGCCACGGTGGCGCCACGATGCTGCCGCAGGTCGAGGCCACGAAGTAGTTCACCACGATGGCCGGGAGCAGCGGCACGTTGCGGCGCTCGAACACCTTGAACAGGAAGAAGAGCACCGCCATGAAGAAGGCGGCGGCGATCACCAAGGCCATGTGGATAGGGGAAAAGCACCGCGATGGACGGGCGATGCCGGGTTGATGTGGAAGTGGATAAGGTCGTCGTCCTGTGTGAACGAGCGCACGGGTGCATGGGATGGGAGCGGGGCCGGTGTGCCCTGGCCGAAGACCGGTGTACCGTGGATCACGCGGGCCTCGTCCCACAGGCCGCGCTGGATGAAATGCCGGAGCAGTTCGCCACCGCCTTCGATCAGCACGGAGCGGACCTGGCGGCGGTGCAGTTCCTGGAGCAGGTGTTGCAGCGGATCATCGGCCGGACCCAGGATGCATTGTTCGGCGTTGATATCAGGCCGGAGCGCTGCGGTGAAGAGCAGGGTGGGGACCTCTCCGTCGTAAACGGTGGATCCGGCCGGTGTGCGTCCAGCGCGATCAAGCACCACGCGCAGGGGCGAACGGCCGGGGACGTGGCGCACCGTGAGCGCGGGGTCGTCGTTCAGTACCGTGCGGCTGCCCACCAGGATGGCCTGTTCCTCGCTGCGCCAGCGGTGTACGAGCACATCCGTGGCCGGTGTGCTGATGCGCTGCACGCCCGTGGCGTGGCGTGGATGCCGGTCCAGGAAGCCGTCCGCAGAGGCCGCCCACTTCAAGATCACATAGGGCCGCTGTTGCTCGAAGGCCGTCAGGAAACGCCGGTCGGTCCATCGGCATTCGTCTTCTAACACGCCCGTGGTCACGTTCACGCCCGCCGCGCGCAACCGCGCGATGCCCTGCCCGGCGACCACCGGGTTCGGAATCCATCGTGCCGAGGACGACCCGCTTCACGCCCCGCGCGATCAGCAGGTCCGTGCAAGGGGGAGTGCGGCCGTGGTGGGTGCAGGGCTCCAGGTTCACGTACAGGACGGCATCCGCCGGAACGGGGCCTTCCCCGAACGCGCGCAGGCATTCCACTTCCGCATGCGGACCGCCGAGCGCGCGGTGCCAGCCTTCGGCCAGCAGCGCATCGCCCTGCACGAGCACCGCGCCCACCAATGGGTTCGGCGCGACACGCCCCATGCCATTGCGCGCCAGTTGCAGGCAGCGCCCCATCCACCGGCCGTGCGGGTCCGGCACTGCGTTCATGCGCCCGTGAACACCGGCTTGCGCTTCTCCAGGAACGCGGTCACGCCTTCCCGGCTGTCGGCGCTTGCGCCGGCGATGGCCTGCAGTTCGCCTTCCACGGCAAGCTGCTGCTCCAGGGTGTTGCCCGCGCTGCGGTCGAGCGCCTGCTTGGTGAGCGCGATGGCCTTGGTAGGCAGGGTGGCTAGGCGCTTCGCCACGGCGTCCACTTCCGCGCGGAGCTGGTCGTCGGGCACGGCCTTCCAGATCAGCCCAAGTTCGGCGGCCTTCGTGGCGGATAGTTTTTCGGCGAGGATCATCTGGCCGAACGCGCGTTGCATGCCCACCAGGCGCGGCACGGTGTGGGTGCCACCGCTGTCGGGGATAAGCCCGATGTTGATGAAGCTCTGGATGAAGTTGGCGCTCTCGGCCGCGAAGGTCAGGTCGCAGGCGTATGCGATGTTGGCGCCCGCTCCGGCGGCCACGCCGTTCACCATCGCCACCACCGGTTTCGGCAGGCCGCGGATGGCCCGCACGATGGCGTTGTATTGCGCTTCCACGAGCTGTTCGATGCGCACGCCCGGCGCGGTGGCTTCCGCCAGGTCCTGTCCGGCGCAGAAAGCGCGGCCTTCACCGGTGATCACCACGGCGCGCACGGTGGCATCGCTCTTGGCTGCATCCAGTGCGTGCAGCAGTTCGTCGCTCATCCGCCGGTCGAAGCTGTTCAGCTTGTCGGGCCGGTCCAGGGTGATGGTCGCCACGCCATCGGCGAAGGCATAGCGCAGTTTTTCGTAGGTCATGGGAGCAGGTATGGATGCGAATATCGCACCTGGGAGGGTGCGGTGCCAGCCGGTGAAGAAGAGGTCCGGCTCGCTTGCAGCATCCGCTCGGGATGCGGATCACCCTTATCGGTGGATCGGCGCGGCGTCCTATCGGACGAACCGTTGCACGCGGCGGCCTTCGGGCAGCACCACCTCGGCCACATAAAGGCCGCCCGGCACATCGAGCGTGACATCGGTGCGCTCACCGCGCACGGCGGACCGTGCCACCAAGCGGCCGGTGGTGTCCAGCACTCGTACCTCCCCGGCCAACGTGCCGTTGGTGCCGATGATGTGCAGTCCCGCTGCGTCGTTCTGGATCCGCACCGGGAGCAGGTCCGCTTCGTCCACCCCGGCGGTCGGTCCCCAGATGCGCTGCACCCATTCGGGATGGTCGATGTACGGGTTGCGGTTGTGCTGCAACGAATACACGTAGTTGTTGCGGTCCGTTTCCTTCTGGCTTACGGGGTCCTGCATGTGCCACGTCAGCAGCAGGCTCGCGGCCCAGGCGGTGAAGTCGCCGGAGCTCAGCATCGGGGAGTTCCAGTTCCCCGTCTGGCCCCAGTACCGCGTGAGCATATAGAGGTAGCTGCGCGCGAAGTCGCCCTTGTACGCGTCGATCGGCTCGAACACGGTGCCGCCGTATCCGCTGGTGATGTTGCGCCCGATCTTGGACCCGTTCTGGCTGGTATAGTCCGGGCTGCCCACTTTACCGAAGGGCAGGTCGCCGCGCTGGTTGTTCACGTAGCCGTCGGTGGGGTAGATGTGGAAGAGGTCGGTGTTCATGGGCGGCACGTCGCCGCCGAACCAGTTCTTCGGGAAACTGTGCTCGCGGTTGTAGCACGCGCCTTCATGCGTGTACGTGCCGCACTGGTCCGTGCCGAAGGTGAAGAGGTAGGGCGGCGTGCCGTCCGGGATGTCGCTGTACATGTCCCACACCTTTCCGTCGGGGCGCCGGTCGCTGGTCTTGAACCACGTCCACAGCGTATTGAAGTCCATGGGCGTGTGCCCGCTGATGATGCCATGCAGGGCTTGGCGCAGCGGCTCCCCGGAAAGGCCCTCGGCCCGGTCGTAGTAGCCTGCCGGTGGCTGGGCTTCGGTGCGCGGGACCAACAGGGCCAGCAGGCAGAGGAGGAGTGCGGAACGGAACATGGGACTTATCGGGGTTGGGTACCGGCCAGGTCAGGCAAGGGGAATGGGGACGTCATCGGGTCACGGGCATGCCCTTCGCCTTCCAGGCGAGGAAGCCGCCGATCATGTCGTGTACATCGGTGAACCCGGCCTTCTGCAATGCGTGCAGCGCTTCTTCGCTGCGGCCTCCGGCGGCGCAGTAGAGCAGCACCGGGGCCTTGTGGTCCAGTTCCGCGGCCTGGGCCATGAAGCCGTCGTCCAGCCAATCGATGTTGCGGGCGTTCGCCAGGTGGCCCTTGGCGTATTCCTCCGGGGTGCGCACATCGATCACCAGCGCCTTGCCTTGTTCCACCTGGGTCTTGAATGCCGCAGGGTCGAGGCGCGCCGGGGATTGCGCGCGCAGCACGCCGAACGATCCGAGAGCGGCCAGGAGGAGCAGCGACTTTTTCATGGTACGAAGATCGTTCATGCGCGGCGTCCCACCTTCGCGCCGATGCGCATCGTGGTGATCGGTGGCGGGGCGGCGGGTTTCTTCGCCGCCCTCAGTGCGAAGGCCCATGCGCCGGAGGCGGACGTGCTGGTGCTGGAGAAGAGCGACAAACTGCTGGCCAAGGTGCGCGTGAGCGGCGGCGGCCGGTGCAATGTCACGCACCACTGCCTCGAACCGCGCAAGCTCGCCCGGAACTATCCCCGTGGCGAAGCGTTCCTGCGGCAGGCCTTCAAGCAATGGAGCGTGAAGGATACCATCGCCTGGTTCGGGGAGCGCGGCGTGCGGTTGAAGGCGGAAACGGACGGCCGCATGTTCCCGGTGACGGATGATTCGGGAACGATCATCCAATGCCTGCTGGAAGCCGCCCAGCACGCGGGTGTGCGCATCGCGGTACGCAGCGGGGTGGAACGTTTGGAACGTAGTGGCAACGGATGGTCGCTGCACGTGGGCGGACACGTGCTTCCGGCGGATGCGGTGATCGTGGCGAGCGGCGGCGCGCCGAAGGCGGAAGGCTTGCGGTGGCTTGCGGAGCTCGGCCTTCCCATCGTGGCGCCGGTGCCTTCGTTGTTCACCTTCAACCTGCCGGAAGAGCCGATCACGAAGCTGATGGGCGTGGTGGCCGCCCCCGTCCGGATACGCGTGGAGGGCACGGACCTGGAGAGCACGGGCCCGCTGCTGGTGACGCATTGGGGCATGAGCGGTCCGGCGGTGCTGCGCTTGAGCGCCTGGGGCGCGCGCACGCTGGCCGGTCTGCGGTATGCCTTCGCCGTGCGGGTGGATTGGTGTGCCGGATTGAACGAGGAGCACGTGCGTGAGCGCCTGCGGGCGGAGCGGGACGCATCGCCGAAGCGGCACCTGGGCAACACGGAAAGCATCCGCCTTCCCGGCCGTTTGTGGGCGTTCCTCTGCGAACGTGCGGGCCTGGCGGTGGATCGTCCGTGGGGCGAGGTCGGGAAGCAGGAGCTGAACCGGTTGGTGGCGGTGCTGACGAACGACCGGTACGTGGCACGGGGCAAGACCACGTTCAAGGAAGAGTTCGTTACCGCCGGGGGCGTGGACCTGGGCGCCGTGGACCCCGCGCGGATGGAAGCCCGCGCGCTGCCGGGCCTGTTCTTCGCCGGGGAGGTGCTGGATATCGATGGCATCACCGGCGGGTTCAACTTCCAGGCGGCGTGGACCACGGGATGGATCGCCGGGCGGCACGCGGTGGATCGTTAAAGCGTGTCAATAGGCCTCCCATGCCCATGGGGCCGCGCCAAGCTTTGTGTGTCAAAACCAATGACACTCCCCATGAAGAACCTCGTTCGTCTTTCCCTCCTTGCCGGCGGCCTGTTCCTGGCCGGTGGCACGTTCGCGCAGCAGCCTGCGGCCGCCCCGGCGGGAGCTTCCTCCAAAGGCCCGCACGACCTCAACTGGCGGCGCCTGGACCTGGCGGCCCTCAACAGCGCCACCAAGCCCACGTCCGAGCAACTGGCCAAGTTCAAGGAGATCGAGGCCAAGTATGAGAAGGAGCGCCACGGCCTGTCCCCGGACCTCAAGCCGGAAGAGCGCGCCAACCAGTTGAAGACGATGATGATGAAGCGTGACGGCGAAGTGAAGGCCGCGCTGACGCCGGAGCAGGTGAAGCAGTGGGAGGAGGCCCTGCATACCGCCAGCAAGGCGCACATGGAGAAGGCCGCTCCCGTTGAGAAGAAGTAGCGAGCCTTCGGATCAGTAACGGAGAAGCCCCTGGATCTTCCAGGGGCTTCTCCGTTGTAGGCCGTGTCTGCGGAGCTATCCGTTCGGTCCGCCGAGGTCCTCGAACGCGATGTCCGAACGGCCGTGGCTGTTGTTGTCGCTGGGAGCATCCGTGCGGGGCAGGTCGGTGAGGTATTCACCGCTGGCCTTCAGGCGATCGATCTCGGAGAAGGCGTCCTGGAGCCCGTCCATGAACTTGTCGAAATCCTCCTTGTAGAGGAAGATCTTGTGCTTCTCGTAGCTCGCCGAGCCGTCCTCGTGCGTGTGCTTCTTGCTCTCCGTGATGGTCAGGAACAGGTCCTTGCCACGGGTGCTTTTCACGTCGAAGAAATAGGTGCGTTTTCCGGCACGCACGGCCTTCGAATAGACATCCTCACGATCATCGGTCATGGGGCACCCGTTCCTAATAGGGAGCCTCAAATATAGAAGGATGGGGGAGGAATGCAACCCACTTGCTCCCGCGTGATGGCCCGGCTACTGCGGAGGGGCAGGCAATGGCCGCCAATGCGACACTTCCTCGAAGAAGTGGTTGCTGCTGCCTTCGCCCAGCCAGAAATGCGGGCTCACGGCCTTCCCGGTCTTGCTCGGGTTCTTGAGGAAGAAGTCCTCCTGGAAGCGCAGCACCACGAGGTTGCGCTCCTCCACGGCCCCGGTCTTCCCCGGAAGGTACACGGTGTTCTTCGGCAGCCAGCAGAGCACGCGCAGGCCGTCGGCGGGCAGGCGTTCCGCGCAGGGAATCCAGGCGTCGGACATGGGAGCGGCCAAGATAGCCGCCGGGGCCCTGTTCAGGTGAGCAGGTCCTCCGGCACCTCCGCCCGCAGCACGGTGGCGGTGAGCACGGACACGGCCTGTTCACCCGCCTTCCGCAACGCGGGATCCTCCTCGCGTGCGAAGAGCTTCTCGCCCTCCTTGCGGATCATGTACCTCATCAGGTCATCGTGCACCTCGAGGCCGGTATCCGTGATCACGCCGTAGGAGCTGCGGGTCCATTGCCAGAGCAGGAGGGTGCTCAGGCGCACGGAGGAGCGATCATGCAGGCGCGCACCCTGCACCACCACGGCGTGCCCCAGGGTGCGGTACGCCAGGGCGCGCAGGACCGTGCGGATGGTGGCGATGAGCCCGTTCGTGGTGAGGGGCCCCTCGGGCCGCTGCACCAGGTCGCTCGGCCGCACCGTGTTCTTGCGCTCGTAGTACATCTGGTGGGCGCGCGGCATGCTCTTGTTGAACTCGGTCATCGCCGGGCCCACCAGTCCGGGATGGCCTACGAGCGTGCCATCGTGGCCGTCCACCGCTTCGCGCTCCTTGTCGGCGATCATCTCCAGGTAGTTCGCCTTCAGCTTGCTGCGGTCGTCCTGCGGCAGGATGAACGCCGGCGCGCCGATGGCGTGGGCCTGGCGGCGGTGGCATACCGCGATCGTCATCAGGCTCACGCTGCGCAGCATGTGGTCGTTCAGGCCGATGCGTTCGCGGTCCGGCAGCACCGGCCGGTCCGGCGCGCTGAACAGCGCGATGTGGTCGGCGGCGTACGCCTGCGGGTCCAGCGAAAGGCCCGCGGAATGGTGGCTCAGTTCGAAGAGGATCTCATCGGCCTCCAGCACGGCGGCCAGCGAGTCCATCATCACGGTGGCGCGGATGGTGCCGCGTGGCAGCGCCAATGTTCCCTCGATGTGCTCGAAAAGCTGCTTCCACAGGCGGGCTTCGGCGTGGCCATGCACGCCCCGGAGGTAGAGGTACACCCCGGCCTGGCGCACGCGCAGTTCCACCGCGTTGTGGTGGCAGTACACGGCCAGGTCGAAGAAGCTCGCGGGCACCGGCCTGCCCTCCGCGCGCACGGAACCCTCCACCACGTGCAAGGGGCGCGGCACCAGCATCAGGCGGGTGGTGCTGCTGGGATTGATGCGCACGCGGCCGCCTTCGGCATCCACGTAGGCGAGGCGCCCGTCCACCGCGCGCTCCAGCGTCCGGTGGGCCAGCATCACCGATGCGGGGTCGCTCAGCTCCATGTTCCAGAGGTCCGCGATGTAGCTCTTCGCCCCGGCGTTCATGCCCTGGACCAGGCCCTGGCGGCCGCAGCCGCCGAGCAATTCCACGCGGCGTTCCAGCAGTTCCGCCGGCACGGGGTCCACTTTCCACTCGGCGTCCCGGATGTGCCTCGTCGCTTCCAGGCGATCTACCTGGCCGTCGCGGAAGGCGGCCAGCCGCTCCACGCATTCCTTCAGCACGTCCTCGCGCCGGGCGCCGAAGCGCTGCACCAGCTCCTGCACCAGCTTCACCACGTCGGTCGTGAGCAGGCGGTCCTCCATCACTGCGGTCCTTGTCGTTGGCATGTTCTCTTCGCAGCGCGTGGTACGGGATCGCGGTGCGCGTGGTTCCGGCCGCGTCGTTCAGCGTTCGTCAAGGGCCATGCCATGTTCATGCGGCGTGCATCGCGCGTTCACGTTCCAGGCCGGGGCCGTGTGCCCGCCGCTCGGCCCGGTGGTGCGGGAACGCCTCCTTCCAAAAGTAGCACCGTCCAGCCCCCGTCCTCTCCGTTCGTCATCATCATCCACCCGGTGGGAAGCGGACCCCTAGCTTAGCGCCCCTTTCGTACCGACGCGTACCCGAATGAGGACCATACCCCTTACCCTCTGCACCATGGCAGCGATCACCGCCGGGGCCCAGACCCGCGAGATCAAGTTCACGGAATTCGACCTGCCCAATGGGCTCCACGTCATCCTCCACGAGGACCACAGCACCCCCATCGTGGCGGTGAGCGTGATGTACCACGTGGGGAGCAAGGACGAGGCCAGCGACCGCCGCGGCTTCGCCCACTTCTTCGAGCACCTGCTGTTCGAGGGCTCGGACAACATCGGGCGCGGCGAGTTCAGCAGGTACGTGGAGAAGGCCGGTGGCGTGCTCAACGCCAACACCAACGGCGACCGCACCTACTACTACGAGGTGCTCCCCAGCAACCAGCTCGAGCTCGGCCTGTGGCTGGAAAGCGAACGCATGATGCACGCGAAGGTGGAGACCAAGGGCATCGAGACCCAGCGAGAGGTGGTGAAGGAGGAGCGCCGCCAGCGCTATGAGAACCAGCCCTACGGCAGCCTGGTGCTCGAGGTGGTGAAGCGGGCCTACACCAAGCATCCCTACCAGTGGCCTACCATCGGCTTCATGGAGGACCTGAACGCCGCCAGCGAGAAGGACTACCAGACCTTCTACAAGACCTTCTATGTGCCGAACAACGCGGCCCTGGTGATCGCGGGCGACATCGACATGAAGACGGCGCCGGCCTTGATCAAGAAGTACTTCGCGGGTATCCCGAAAGGCGGTGCGATCCCCCGCAACAACGTGGTGGAGCCCCCCATGACCGCCGAGGTGCGCGACGTGGTGTACGACAAGATCCAGCTGCCCGCCGTGGTCCAGGCCTACCGCATCCCGGCCTACGGCAGCAAGGATTTCTACGCCGTGGACATGCTGAACCGCCTGCTGAGCAGCGGCAACAGCAGCCGCCTACAGAAGCACGTGAAGGACGAGGAGCAGAAGGCCCTCTACATCGGCTCCTTCAGCCTGCCGCTGGAGCAGCCGGGCCTGGCCATCGCCTTCGGCATCGCCAACATGGGCGTATCGCCGGACAGCCTGGAGAAGAGCATGGACCGTGAGTTCGAGCGCGTGCGCAAGGAACCGGTGAGCGCAGAGGAGCTCGCCAAGCTGAAGGCCCAGATCGAGACCGAGTTCGTGAGCGGCAATTCCCGCGTGGCCGGCATCGCCGAGAACCTGGCCAGTGCCTACACCTTCCTGGGCGACACCAAGAAGGTGGACACCGAGGTCCAGCAGTACCTGGCGGTAACGCCCGCCGACCTCCAGCGCGTGGCCAACCAATACTTCGTTCCGCAGAACCGGGTGGTGCTGTACTACCTGCCCCAAAGCCAGAAACAATGACCTGCCACCGGAAGCACCTACGAATTGCGATGCGTTACGCACTTTCGCTGGCCGTTACGTTCCTTACACCGGCCTTGATGACCGCACAAGTCGATCGCTCCAAAGCACCCCGTCCCGGGCCTCCTCCCACCGTCCAGCTCGGGCAGAGCAAGCAGTTCACCCTGGCCAACGGCATGCACGTGATCGTGGTGGAGAACCACAAGCTCCCCATGGTGAGCGTACAGGCGCGCTTCGACATCCCGCCGATCCTGCAAGGCGACATCGCCGGCTACCAGGACCTCGTGGGCGAGCTGATCGCCAGCGGCACCACCACCCGCACCAAGGAACAGATCGATGAGCAGGTGGACGGCCTCGGTGCCACCCTCGCCGGTAACGCCGACGGCGTATACGCCTCCTGCCTGAAGAAGAACTTCCCGCAGGTGATGGCCCTCGTGCAGGACGTGGTCGAGAACGCCACCTATCCGCAGGCCGAGTTCGAGAAGGCCAAGACCCGCGCCATCTCCGGCATCCAGACGCGCGCCGACGATCCCGACCAGATCAGTGAGGTGGTGGGCCGGGCGCTCATGTTCGGCAAGGGCCATCCCTATGGGGAGGTGGTCACCGAGAAGACCATGTCCAACGTGGGCCGGGATGCGGTGTACAACTACTACCGCTACTTCTTCCAGCCCAAGGACGGCTATCTGGTGTTCGTGGGGGACATCACCGAGGCGGAGGCCAAGGCGCTTGCCGAGAAGCACTTCGGCAGCTGGACCGGCGCCCAGGTGCCCGGCGTGCAACAGGACAAAGGCCAGGTGACCGTGCCCGGGCTCGGGAAGATCGTTCCCGCCGTGCCGGGTGTGCCGGTGACCAACAGCCCGTTGCGCGTGGCTTTCGTGGACCGTCCGGGCAGCGCGCAGAGCGTGGTGCGGGTGATCTTCCCCGTGGACCTGCGCCCGAACGACCCGATGGCCCAGACCTCGCAGGTGCTCAACACCATCCTCGGCGGCGGCGTGTTCAACGCGCGGCTCATGCAGAACCTGCGTGAGGACAAGGCCTACACCTACGGCGCCTATTCCTCGCTCGATCCCGATCGCTGGGCCGGTTCCTTCAGCGCTGGTTGCAGCGTGCGCAACCAGGTGACCGACAGCGCCGCCGTGGAGCTGCTCGGCGAAGTGGCCCGCATCCAGCAGGCCCCCGTGAGCGCCGATGAACTGTCGCTCACCAAGAGCTACATGGCCGGCAGCTTCGCCCGCTCGCTCGAGGATCCCCGCACCATCGCCCGCTTCGCGCTGAACACCATCCTCAACCAGCTGCCCGCCGACTACTACGCCACGTACCTGAAGCGCCTCGACACCGTGAGCGTGAGCAGCGTGCAGGCCGCCGCCAAGCGCTTCCTGCACCCCGACCATGCCGTGCTGCTGGTGGTGGGTGACAAGGCCCAGGTGGCCGATGGCCTGAAGCGCCTGAGCCCCACCGGAACGGTGGAGTTCTACGACATCAACGGCGATCCCTTCAAGCGATCTCTCCGAACCCGCTCCGGCCGGGATGACGGCCCAGCAGGTGCTCGATGCCTACGTGAAGGCCATCGGCGGCAAGGCCGCGCTGGACAAGGTGAAGGACCTCCGGAAGGACTACTCCGCCACCATGCAGGGCATGGCGGTGACCCTCACCGAATACAACGCCGCACCGAACAAGTACGCCATGGAGATGAAGACCGGCGCGATGGTGTTGCAAAAGCTCATCTTCGACGGCAAGCGCGGGGTGGCCATGGGCATGGAAGGCAAGAAGGAGCTTGCCGGTGCGGAACTGGAAGAGGCCAAAGCCAACAGGTTCATCTTCCCGGAACTGCACCAGGCCGAGCTGGGTCTCACCTCCACGTTGAAGGACATCACGCCGATCGACGGCAAGAAGGCCTATCAGCTCGTGGTGAAGAAGGCCGACGGCAGCACCTATTCCGAGTTCTACGACGTGCAGACCGGCCTGAAACTGCGCAAGGTGGAGACCGCCGGTCCCGATGCGGGCGGCATCCAGGTGACCACGGACTATGCCGGCTACAAGGCCGTGGACGGCATCCTGTTCCCGCACACCCTCACGCAGAACATGGGCATGGAGCTCAAGTTCGAGGCTTCGTCCATCGCCGTGAACAAAGGCGTCAATGGCGCCGTGTTCAAGGTGGACTGATCCGCAGCGATGATCGATCGGAAGGGCGCCGCGAGGCGCCCTTTCTGCATGGGGCCGTTACCGTTGCGCCATGAACGGATAACATTGCCGTAACATTCGGTCGCCACATGCATGTTCGTTCGTTGATCGCCCGCCTGGCCGTGGTATTCGTGCTGTTCACGTTGCTGCGTGCGGCCTTCTGGGCGTTCCAGGCGGATGCGTTCAGCGGGATCGGGGCAGGGGAGGTGCTCCAGGTGTTCCTCCAGGGCCTGCGTTTCGATGCCATGACCATCGTGGTGGCGAACGTGCCGTTCATCCTGCTGCACCTGCTGCCGTTCCCCGGCCGCGATCGGCGGGGATACCAGCGGGCGCTCTTCGTGCTCTTCCTCGCAGTGAACGTGTTCCTGCTTTTCATCTGCTGTGTGGACCTGGTGTTCTATGGCTTCAACCACAAGCGCGTCACCAGCGACCTGCTCGGCCAGGCCGGCGCGGGCATGCGGAACATGCCGCTGTTCCTGGTGCGCTACTGGCCGGCCACGCTCGTGTTCGTTGGCGGCATCGCCTTCCTCGTCCGGGGCTACCGTTGGGCTTCCCGCACCGCGCCTCCGGTGCCCATGGCACCCCGGCGACAATGGACCGCTTCGCTCATCGCCGTGGCGGTGCTCTTTCTGGCGGGAAGGGGAGGCTGGCAGTACCAGGGGCTTTCACCCGCACACGCTGCGGACCACGTGGAGGTCGCCAACGCCCAGTTGGTGACCAATTCGGCCTTCACCTTCGGTTACTCGCTGCTGCAACCGGAGCTGCCGCCGCGGAACTACATGCCGCAGCAGGAACTGGATCGCCTGATGCCGCTGGGGTACACCCTGCATCGCGACAGCATGGACCGCCAGATGAACGTGGTGCTCATCATCGTGGAGAGCCTGGGCCGGGAGTACATCGGCGCCCTGAACGGTGGAAGGGCCTTTACGCCGTTCCTGGATTCGTTGGTGGAGCGTTCGTACGTCTGCTCCAACGCCTATGCCAATGCCGAGCGCAGCAACAAGAGCATGTGCGCCCTGCTCGGTGGCATACCGTCCTTCACCGATGATGCCTTCATGAACACGGCCTATGCCGCCGACCGCGTGGACGGCTGGGGGGCACGCCTGAAGGAACTGGGATACGCCACCAGCTTCTGGCACGGCGGGCTGAACGGCGAGTACAAGTTCGACTCCTTCAGCCGCGCCTGCGGTTTCGACCGTTACTACGGCAAGGACGAGTTCGGCGATGATGCCTTGTATGACGGCCATTGGGGCATCTACGATGAGGAGTTCCTGCAGTTCTTCGCCGATGGGTTGGACCGCGAAAAGGAGCCCTTCGCCGCGACGGTGTTCACGCTGTCCTCGCATGATCCCTTCCGCATCCCGGAACGCTACGAGGGGCGCTTCCCGAAAGGCACGCAGGATATCCACGCGGCCATCGGCTATGTGGACATGGCCCTGCGCCGATTCTTCGAGCGCGCACGGAGATCGCCGTGGTACGGCAACACGCTCTTCGTGCTCACCGGCGATCATACGTTCGGCTACAACGTCCATCCGGCCGCGTACAGCAATGCCGCAGGCCGCTTCGCCGTGCCCATCCTCTTCCTGAAGGGCGATGGTTCCCTGAACGGTGGCACCGGGGAAGTGGTGCAGCATTTGGACATCGGGCCGAGCATCCTCGACCTGGTCGGCTATGAAGGGCGCATCAACACGTTCGGCCGCAGCGTTTTCCGGAACGATCGCCAGGCCTATGCCGCCCAGTACATCAACGGCCAGTACCAGCGGATCCAGGCCGGGCGGCTGCTCTTCTTCGACGGCACGCGCGCTACGGGCCTCTTCGATCCAGCCACGGACACGCTCTTCCACAACGACCTGCGCGCCGCTGAGCCGCGCCTCACCGACAGCCTCACCACGCTGACGAAGGCCATGGTACAGCGCCACGCGGAAGCTTTGCGAAGCAATACGCTGTTCCCCGCTCGCTGACACCAAGGATCAGAAAGATCAGATGATGAGCGGATCAGATAATGCGCTCCTTGGCGCCCTCCTTTGTCATGGTGAGCCAGCCGAACCATGACGTCCCCTTCTGTCATGGCGGCCTTGAGCCGCCATCGCAAGTAGGAGCTATCCGGGATCGCCTGCTCCTTGGTTGCGACTGCGGCTCAAGGCCGCAGTGACAGTGTGGTGTGAGGGCGGGTCAGGGATCGATCCGATCCCCTCATCTTCTGATCATCTGATCGGTTCAAGGACAGGCTTTGCAATTGAGCGGATCGGAAAACGCTTCCTCGATCGATCACGTGCCCTGGGGCTGCCGTGCGGGAATGCCGGAACGACCGAACTTCGCGGCCCACATGTTAGGCCTCAAACTCCCCACCGATCCCCGCTGGGTGGAACTGGTGGAACAGGACATCCGCGAAGTGCTCATCGACCATGCCTGGTGCGAGCAGAAGGCGGCCAGCAATGCGATCTCCCTCATCGTACGCTATCCGGAACACATGGACATGGTGCGGGAGCTCACCGCCATCGCCCAAGAGGAACTGATGCACTTCGGCCAGGTGGTGGAGAAGATCGTGGCGCGCGGCTGGGGGCTGGGGCCCGAGCGCAAGGATCATTACGTGAACCAGCTGCTCACCTTCGTCCGCAAGGACGGCAGCCGCGCCGAACGCTTCGTGGACCGGCTGCTCTTCTCGGCGATGATCGAGGCGCGCAGTTGCGAGCGGTTCAAGCTGCTGAGCGAACGCGTGGAGGACGCGGACCTGCGCGCCTTCTACCGCGATCTGATGATCAGTGAGGCCGGACATTATACCACCTTCATCGGCCTGGCGCGCCGGCACGGGGAAGGGGTGGACGTGGACGCGCGCTGGGCGGCATTCCTGGCGTTCGAGACGGAACTGGTGGCGGGCTACGGCAAACAAGCGAGCATCCATGGCTGAGGAGAGGGAGGTGACGGCGGAGATCATCAGCATCGGCGACGAGCTGCTGATCGGGCAGACCATCAACACCAACGCCGCCTGGATGGGCGAGCAGCTCGGCCTCATCGGCATCCGTCCGCTGCGCACCCGGGTGATCGGCGACGACCGCGCGGAGATCATCGAAGCCCTGCGCACGGCGGCCTGCGACGTGGTGCTCCTCACCGGCGGGCTGGGCCCCACCAAGGACGACATCACCAAGCATACGCTCTGCGGGTTCTTCGGGACCCGCCTGATGCGCCGGCCGGAAGTGGAAGCGCGCATCGTGGACCTCTTCACCCGCATGGGCCGCGATCCGAAGGACGTGATGGAGGTGAACCGCGCCCAGGCCGACCTGCCCGAAAGCTGCACCGTGGTACCCAATGAGCGCGGCACCGCCAGCGGCATGTGGTTCGATCGCGATGGCCGCGTGTTCGTGAGCATGCCCGGCGTGCCGTTCGAGATGAAGGGCCTGATGAGCGACCACGTGCTGCCGATGCTGCGCGAGCGGTTCACTCCGCCGGTGATCGTACACCGCACCCTCCTGACCACGGGGCTGGGTGAAAGCCAGCTCGCCGAACGCATCGCCGACTGGGAGGATGGCCTCGCGGCGGACCACATCAAGCTGGCCTACCTGCCTTCGCCGGGCCTGGTGAAATTGCGCCTTTCCGCTTACGCCAATGCCGATCAAGCCGAGGCCCGCGCCCGGGTGGACCGCCAGGCCGCCGCGCTCTATGAACGCATCCCGGAGTTCATCTTCGGTGAGGGTGAACAGCGGCTGGAGGAGGTCATTGGCCAATTGCTGAAGGAAAAGGGGCAGACCCTTACCCTCGCGGAAAGCTGCACGGGCGGTTACCTGAGCCACCTGGTCACCTCGATCCCCGGCAGTTCCGCCTACTACATCGGCGGCGTGGTGAGCTACGCCAATGCCGTGAAGATGGAGGAGCTCGGTATCCCCAGCGACATGCTGGAACTGAACGGCGCCGTGAGCCAGCCGGTAGTCGAGCGTATGGCGAGCGGCGTCCGCGAAGCGCTCAAGAGCGATTGGGCCATCGCCACCAGCGGTGTTGCCGGGCCCGATGGCGGTACGCCGGACAAGCCCGTGGGCACCGTATGGCTCGCCGTGGCCGGGCCGGACGGCGTGCGTTCCAGCAAGGGCGTCTTCATGGGCGCCCGCGACCTGGTGATCCAGCGGTCGGCCATCGCCGGGCTGAACATGCTGAGGAAAAGGCTGTTAGGGTAGAGGGCGTGTGGGCGTTTTTTTAGAACGAGTGTACCGATCTACAACGATTTGATTACTTTCGCGGCCCTGAATTCGCACTGCCATGTCCCGCATCTGCCAGATCACCGGTAAGAAGGTCATCACCGGCCACCACGTGAGCCACTCGAACATCAAGACCAAGCGCACCTTCGCACCGAACCTCCAGGACCGCCGCTTCTACATCCCCGAGGAGAAGAAGTACGTGACCCTGCGCGTGAGCGCTGCGGGCATGCGCACGATCAACAAGATCGGCATCACCGCGGCCCTCAAGAAGGCCAAGGAGAAGGGTTTCCTGGCCGCCTGAGCGGTCCAAAAAGAGAACTCGAAGGTGCCTTGCTGAAGAGCAGGGCACCTTTTCTTTTGGCGGATGTTGCCGCTCCTTTCATCGCCGATGGGCTGGAAACGAAAAGGCCGCCCTGTGGGGCGGCCTTTCTGCTTCGGTCGTTCGGTTCAGCGCACCACGCGGTCCAGGGCCACCACCACGCCGGCGATGCGGATGGCATCGAACACGCGTTCGGGGCTGGTGCCCAGTTCCATTAGCGAGGCTTCGTGGCTGCTCACGCACTGCTGGCAGCCGTTCACGGCACTCACGGCGGTGCTCATCAGCTCGAAGAACTCCTTGCCCGTGGCGGGGCTCAGCATGATGTTCATGCGCAGGCCCGCGCGCAGCTGCTTGTAGCTGTCCTTGCCGGTGAAGTGCCGGAACCGCGTGATCACGTTGTTCGTGCTCAGCAGTGAGGCGCAGGCTACGGCCTCGGCCAGTTCCTCCGCGTTGGCGCCGTTCTCCTTGGCCAGCTTGTGGAAGGAGGCCGTCAGCGCGGTGTTGCCTTGGTTCGCGGCGATGCACAGCGCCAGGAGGGCCGTGCCTTTCGCATCGATGTGTGCGCTCTTCAGCACGCCCTTCAGGTTCAGCTTCAGGTCGCGCATGTAGCGGCTTTCTACACCGCCCAGCAGGTCCAGTGCGAGGCCGGCATGGCCGGCGGGCAGGCCCAGTTCCTCCAATAGGCCCGTGGTGCCTTCCTCGCGGGTGTTCACCGTGGCTTCCATGCCTCAGTTCAGCGTGGCTTCGCCCTTGGTCCAGTTGCAGGGGCAGAGCTCGTCGGTCTGCAGCGCGTCCAGCACGCGGAGCACTTCCTCCACGTTGCGGCCCACGCTCAGGTCGTAGGCGCTCACCCAGCGCACGATGCCTTCCGGATCGATGACGTAGGTGACGCGGTAGGCCACTTTCTCATCGGTGGTGAGGATGCCCAGCTCCTCCGCCAGGCTCTTGCTCGTGTCGGCCAGCATGGGGAACTTCAGGTCCTTCAGATCGGCGTGGTCCTTGCGCCAGGCCAGGTGTACGAACTCGCTGTCCGTGCTGGCTCCGACCAGCTGCGCGTTGCGGTCCTTGAACTCGCCCACGGCCTTGTTGAAGGCGGCGATCTCCGTGGGGCACACGAAGGTGAAGTCCTTCGGCCACCAGAACATCACCGTCCATTGGCCGGGCTTGCTGGTGAGGTCGGCGCTGCTGATCTCGCCGAACTCCTTGCTTTTTTCCGTGCTCACCACGGTCTTTTTCTTGAACACCGGGAAGGGGCTGCCGAGGCCTACCATGCGTTGCGGTGCCAGTTGCGTTCTCGTTTCCATCGTTCGTTCGTGTTATGTCGTTGTGCCCCTTGGGGGCGGTTGGTTCTCGGGGTGCAAAGATCGGGCTTCCCATGCGCGCGGCTAATGACCGGCGTCAGCCTTCTCCATAAGGGCCGGCCTAGGCTGGCTTGTTGTTGTTCAGGTCGAAACGGTCCAGTTCCATCACCTTGTTCCAGGCCGCCACGAAGTCATGGACGAACTTCTTCTGCGCGTCGGAAGAGCCATAGACCTCGGCGATCGCCCGCAGCTCCGCGTGCGAACCGAAGACCAGGTCCGCGCGGGTGCCGGCCCATTTCACCTTGCCTGTTGCGCGGTCACGTCCTTCGAACAGGTGGTCGGTATCCGCGCTCACTTTCCAGGTGGTGCCCATGTCCAGCAGGTTCACGAAGAAGTCGTTCGTCAACACGCCCGGCCGTTCCGTGAACACGCCATGTCTGGAACCATCGAAGTTGGTGTCGAGCACCCGCATGCCGCCCAGGAGAACGGTCATTTGCGGTGCTGTCAGGGTCAGCAGCTGCGCGCGATCCACCAGCCTTTCATCGGCCTGCGCTTTGCGCCCTTGGCGCGAATAGTTGCGGAAGCCATCGGCCACCGGTTCCAGCACAGCGAACGAGCTCACGTCCGTACGGTCCTGTGTAGCGTCCGTGCGACCGGGCCTGAACGGCACCGTCACGTCGTGCCCCGCCTTCTTCGCTGCCTGCTCCACAGCGGCGCATCCACCCAGTACGATGAGGTCGGCCATGGATACCTGCTTGCCACCGGGCCGGGTATTATTGAAGTCTTTCTGGATGCCCTCCAGCGTGGCCAGCACCTTCGCGAGCTGCGCAGGGGCGTTCACCTCCCAGTCCTTTTGAGGGGCCAGGCGCACGCGCGCGCCGTTCGCTCCGCCGCGCTTGTCGGAGCCCCGGAAGGTGGCGGCCGAGGCCCAGGCCGTGGATACCAGCTGCGATACCGATAGGCCAGAGGCAAGGATGCTTTCCTTCAACGTGGCGATGTCCTGCGCATCGATGAGCGGATGCGTGACGGCGGGAACGGGGTCCTGCCAGATCAGTTCTTCCTTCGGCACTTCCGGCCCGAGGTAGCGCGAAACCGGCCCCATGTCGCGGTGCGTCAGTTTGAACCAGGCACGCGCGAACGCATCGGCGAACTGGTCGGGATGCTCGTGGAAGCGCTTGGAGATGGGGCCATAGATGGGGTCGAAGCGCAGCGCGAGATCGGTGGTGAGCATGGCGGGCGCGATGCGCTTGGACGGATCATGCGCGTGGGGCACGGTGCCCTCGCCGGCGCCGTTCTTCGGCCGCCACTGCTGCGCGCCGGCCGGACTTTTGGTGAGCTCCCATTCATAGCCGAACAGGTTCTCGAAGAAGCTGTTGCTCCATTTCGTAGGCGTGTTGCTCCAGGTGACCTCCAGGCCGCTGGTGATCGTGTCCCCGCCCTTGCCGGTGCCGAAGCTGTTCGTCCAGCCGAGGCCCTGTTGCTCGATGCCCGCGGCTTCGATCTCCACGCCCACGTGCGATGAAGGGGCGGCGCCATGCGCTTTGCCGAAGGTGTGGCCGCCCGCGATCAAGGCCACCGTTTCCTCGTCATCCATGGCCATGCGCTTGAAGGTCTCCCGGATGTCGAACGCTGCGGCCAGCGGGTCCGGGTTGCCATCCGGGCCTTCGGGGTTGACATAGATCAGGCCCATCTGCACCGCGCCCAACGGCTTCTCCAGGTCGCGTCCGTGCATGGTGCCGTCCGCGTCGTCGTCCGATACCAGCACTGCGTGTTCGGCCACGCCGGGCGAACCGTGGGCATAACGCACGTCGCCTGCGAGCCACTTCGATTCCCGGCCCCAGTTCACGTCCTGGTCGGCCTCCCAGGTGTCCGCCCGCCCTCCGGCGAACCCGAAGGTCTTGAAGCCCATCGTTTCCAAGGCGACGTTGCCGGCAAGGATCAGCAGGTCGGCCCAGGAGATCTTGCGGCCGTACTTCTGCTTGATCGGCCAGAGCAGGCGGCGCGCCTTGTCCAAGCTCACATTGTCGGGCCAGCTATTGAGCGGGGCGAAGCGCTGTTGGCCCCGGCCGCCGCCGCCACGCCCATCGAAGATGCGGTAGGTACCCGCGCTGTGCCACGCCATGCGGATGAACAAGGGGCCGTAATGGCCGAAATCCGCCGGCCACCACTCCTGCGAGTCGGTCATCAGCGCGGCGAGGTCCTTCTTCACGGCGGCCAGGTCGAGGCTGTTGAACTCCTTCGCGTAATCGAACCCTTCATCCATCGGGTCGGAGAGGGCCGAATGCTGGCGGAGGATGCCCAGGTCCAACCGGTCCGGCCACCAATCGCGGTTGGTGGTGCCGCCGGGCTTTTTCAGATTGCCATGGGGGAACGGGCATTTGCCGGCGCCGTTCGTTGCATCGGGCGTGTCTTGGGGGGGCTTGGTGTCCATGTTATCGGTCATCGCTCACAGGTCGGGTCAGTCCTTCTCGTTGGCGCGATCAAAATTGGCCCTTGTTCTTCCATTGCCCAAACTGAATGTTTCTATGTTTTCATTGATGATGCCTATCTTTCAGGCATATCCGGCCAACGCCGCGGAACGGCATGAACCTGCACCAGCTCGAATACATCGTGGCCATCGACACACACCGGCACTTCGCCAAGGCGGCCGCGGCCTGCTTCGTTACCCAGCCCACGCTGAGCAGCATGGTGAAGAAGCTCGAGCAGGAACTGGACGTCACGCTCTTCGACCGCACGAAATCGCCGGTGGTGCCCACGGCCATCGGCGCCGCGCTGATCGAACAGGCCCGCGCCGTGCTGAAGGAAGCCGCCGTGCTGAAGCACCTGGCCGAGGGAACGCGGGAACTGGAGCGCGGTGAGCTGCGCATCGGCATGATCCCCACGCTGGCGCCCTACCTGCTGCCGCTCTTCCTGGGCCGGTTGCTGAAGGAGCACCCTTTCCTGCGGGTATCCATCGAGGAATTGACCACGGAGACCATCATCGACCGCCTGACGCGTGAGCGCCTCGACGTGGGGGTGCTGGCCACGCCGCTCAACGTCCCCGGCCTGAAGGAGGAGGTGCTTTTCCAGGAACGGTTCCTCGTCTATGCTTCCGACGATGAGCGCTTCGGCCGCAAACGGTACGTGCTGCCCGCTGACATCGATCCCGACCGCTTGTGGCTCCTGGAAGAGGGCCATTGTCTGCGGTCGCAGGTGATGAACCTCTGCGAGCTCCGCCGCCAAGGGGGCACGCGGGGGCATTTGGAATACGTGTCAGGCAGCATCGACGCCTTGCTGCGCATGGTGGATACGCAGGGCGGCCTTACCATCGTGCCGGAACTGGCCACCTTGGACATGGACCGCACCCGCAAGGCCCGTCTGCGCGCCTTCAAGGCGCCTGTGCCGGTGCGCGAGATCAGCACCGTGACCTACCGCCATTTCATGAAGGACCGCCTGCTCCAGCGCCTTCGTGCCGTGATCATGGACGAGGCTGGCAAGCGGCTCCATGCCGATCCCCGGACGCGGGTGCTCGACATCGATCCCTGAACCGCCCACCGATCCCGGCATTGGCCTTGTGTGGCCTTCTGCCGGTAGCTTCGCCGCATTATGTCCCCACGCTGGCATTTCCTGTTGTCCCTCGCCCTTGCGCTGCCTGTCCGCGCGCAGGAGCTGCCGGGGCATCCTGTACTTCAGCAGGTGGATGCCGTGGACACCGACAAGCTCGGCCCCGATTTCCACCTCGGGCGGCGCGAAGCCTTGCGCGTCCTGTTGCCGGCGCATGGCGTGGCGGTGCTGGGCGCGGCCACGGTGAAGAACCGCAGCAACGACGTGGACTACGAATTCCACCAGGACCCGGACTTCCATTACCTCACAGGCGTGGATGAGCCAGGGGCGCTGCTGCTCGTGTTCAAAGAGCCGCGCATGGTCCGTGGTGAACCCGTGAACGAACTGTTGGTGGTGCGCGACCGGGACCCGAAGGCGGAGGTCTGGACCGGTACCCGCCTGGGTGCGGATGGCGCGAAAGCCGTATCCGGCGTGGGGATGGCGTTGGGCGCGCAGGCCTTCTCCGCCACGGAGAACGTTCTTCTGCCCACCGATACGCTGCTCGGGATCCCTGGTGACGCGGGTAACGAGGCCTCCAAGGCCTTGGGGCTGGAGAAGCGCCGCATCGATGCCTCCCGGCTGGGCGGGCTGATGGCCACCCTGCGCCAGGCCAAGCTCCCCGCGGAGATCGAACTGATGCGGAAGGCGATCGACATCACGTGCGCGGCGGAGCGCACCTTGATGCGCCTGCTCAAGCCGGGCATGACCGAGTTCCAGGCCGAGGCCATCGTGCAATACGTCTTCACGAATGCCGGGGCCGAGCACGAAGGCTATCCGAGCATCCTGGGCGGGGGCGAGCACAGCTGCGTGCTCCACTACGAAGCGAACCGCAAAACCCTCCGCGCTGGCGACCTCCTGGTGAGCGACGTGGGCGCCGAGTACCACGGCTACACCGCCGATGTCACCCGCACGCTGCCTGTTTCCGGCACGTTCACGCGGGAGCAGAAGCTCATCTACGAACTGGAGTTGAAGGCGCAGGAGGCCGGCATTGCCGAAGTGAAGGCCGGCAACCCCTTCCACGCGCCGCATTACGCCGCCACCGCCGTGATCGCGGCCGGGCTGAAGGCGCTGGGCATCATCAAGGAGGATGGCGAGGTGAAGCGCTACTTCATGCACGGCACCAGCCATTACCTGGGCCTGGACGTGCACGACGCCGGGCATTACGGGCCGCTGAAGGCGGGGGAGGTGATCACCGTGGAACCGGGCATCTACATCCCGGCCGGCAGCCCCTGCGACCCGAAGTGGTGGAACATCGGGGTGCGCATCGAGGACGACGTGCTGGTGACCTCCGGGGCGCCGGAAGTGCTCAGTGCCTGCGTGCCCAAGACCGTGGCGGAGGTGGAGGCGGCCATGCGCGAGGAACCCCGCCCGGGCGATGTTCCGAAATAAGCGCTTGGCGGACCGGAGAATAGCCTTACATTTGCCGCTCAATTCGCCGAAGCGATGGCCAAGAAAGGGAACCGCGTACAAGTGATCATGGAGTGCACCGAGCACAAGACCTCGGGCCTGCCGGGCACTTCGCGCTACGTCACGACCAAGAACCGCAAGAACACGTCCGAGCGCCTGGAGTTGAAGAAATACAACCCCATCATGCGCAAGATGACCGTTCACAAAGAGATCAAGTAACCGCGCCTCCGCGCAGTTCAAAAAAGGCGCTTCGGCGCGTGAAACATGGCAAAGAAGGTAGTTGCAACCCTGAAGAAAGCGGACGCCAAGGTGTTCGTGAAGGTCATCCGCATGGTGAAGAGCGAGAAGAGCGGCGGATACCAGTTCCAGGAACAGGTGATGGCGGCCGAGGAAGCCGACAAGTTCCTGGCCGGCAAGAAGTGATAACCACCCGCAAGGGGATTTGAAAAGGCTCTCCACGGGGGGGCCTTTTCGCATGCAAAGACCGATCGTGACATGGCGTTCTTCGGACTGTTCGGTGGCAAGGAGAAGCAGCAGCAGCTCGACCAAGGGCTCGATCGCTCCCGCACCTCGTTCTTTGGCAAGCTCACCCGCGCGATCGCCGGCAAGAGCAAGGTGGACGATGAGGTGCTGGACGCGCTCGAAGAGACCCTCGTCGGCAGCGACGTGGGCGTCGAGACCACGCTGAAGATCATCGAACGCATCCAGGCCCGCGTGGCCCGCGACAAGTTCGTGGGCACCGACGAGCTGAACGGCATCCTCCGCACGGAGATCGCCGCGCTGATGAAGGATGCCCCCGGCGCCACCGCCGGTTTCAAGCCGGAAGGCGCCAAGCCCCACGTGGTGATGGTGGTGGGCGTGAACGGCGTGGGCAAGACCACCACCATCGGCAAGCTCGCGAACGCCTACAAGGCCGCGGGCAACAGCGTGATGCTGGGCGCCGCGGACACCTTCCGCGCGGCGGCCGTGGACCAGCTGCGGATCTGGAGCGAACGCGTGGGCGTGCCCCTGGTGAGCCAGGGCATGGGCGCCGATCCGGCGGCCGTGGCCTACGACAGCGTGGAAAGCGCCAAGGCGAAGGGCGCGGACGTGGTCATCATCGACACGGCCGGGCGCCTGCACAACAAGATCAACCTCATGAACGAGCTCACCAAGGTGCGCAACGTGATGCGCAAGGTGGTGTCCGACGCGCCGCACGAGGTGATCCTGGTGCTCGACGCCAGCACCGGCCAGAACGCCATCGAACAGGCGCGGCAGTTCACCAAGGCGACGGACGTGACCGCGTTGGCGCTGACCAAGATCGACGGCACCGCCAAGGGCGGCGTGGCCATCGGCATCAGCGACCAGTTCCAGGTGCCCATCAAATACCTGGGCGTGGGCGAAGGCATCAACGACCTGCAGGTCTTCAATCGCACGGCGTTCGTGGACAGCCTCTTCAAACAGGATCCCGCATGAAGGCCCGGACGCTCAAGCGGACCAAGGTGAACGTGGTGACCCTCGGCTGCTCGAAGAACGTATTCGACAGCGAGGTGATGATGGCCCAGCTGAAGGCCAACGGCATCGCGGTGGACCACGAGGCGGCCGGTGACGACCACAACGTGGTGGTGATAAACACGTGCGGCTTCATCGACAACGCCAAGCAGGAGAGCATCGATACCATCCTGGCCTATGCCGACGCGAAGGCGAAAGGGTTGGTGGAGAAAGTGTACGTGACCGGCTGCCTCAGTCAGCGCTATGCACCCGAACTGAAGGAGGGATCCCCCAGGTGGATGCCTGGTTCGGCACGAGCGACCTGCCGCGCCTGCTGAAGACCCTGAAGGCCGATTACAAGCACGAGCTGGTGGGGGAGCGGCTGCTCACCACGCCCGCGCACTACGCCTACTTCAAGATCAGCGAGGGCTGCGACCGGAAGTGCTCCTTCTGCGCCATCCCGCTGATGCGCGGCAGGCACGTGAGCACGCCGATGGAACAGCTGGAGCAGAGTGCCCGCAACCTGGCCGCCAACGGCACCCGCGAGCTCATCCTCATCGCGCAGGACCTCACGTACTACGGCTTGGACATCTACAAGAAGCGCAACCTGGCCGAGCTGGTGGCGCGCCTGAGCGACGTGAAAGGCATCGACTGGATCCGCCTGCACTACGCCTTCCCGAGCGGCTTCCCGATGGAAGTGCTGGATGTGATGCGCGAACGGCCGAACGTATGCAAGTACCTGGATATGCCGTTGCAGCACGGCAGCACCCGCATGCTCACCCGCATGCGGCGCGGCATCACGCAGGAAAGGACCGAGAAGCTGGTGAACGACATCCGCGACCGCGTGCCGGGCATCGCCATCCGCACCACGCTGATTGCGGGTTTCCCCGGTGAAACGCAGGAGGACCATGCTGATAACCTCCGCTGGATCGAACGCATGCGTTTCGACCGGCTGGGTGCCTTCACATACAGCCATGAGGAGGACACCCACGCCCACACGATGGAGGACGATGTGCCTGCCCAAGTGAAGCAGGACCGCGCGAACGAGATCATGGAACTGCAGGGTGGCATCAGCTTCGATCTGAACCAGGCCAAGGTGGGCCGCACCTTCCGCGTGCTGGTGGACAAGGCCGAGAGCGGCTTCTACCACGCCCGCACCGAGCACGATTCACCCGAGGTGGACAACGACGTGCTGATCCCCACGGCCAGCGGGCATCTGCGCATCGGCGATCTCGCGGAAGTACGCATCACCGAGGCACGCGACCACGAGCTGGTGGCGGAACCGGTCGGTTGATACTGTAAATCTTTTTGTGGTCCGGGCCTCGATCCGGTGCAGCCCACTCGGGGTTCTGTGGAAGGCCTGGTAGTGGCGTGGCCGTTATCTTGCATGCATGACCACCCACACGTTATCCATCGCATTCTTCCTGCTTTCGATCGCTGCGCGTTCCCAATACACGATCGATCTTGCCGGTGCTGGCCGTGTCGATGTGCCTCCCGGAGTACATGTGGACAGTGTCATCGCCTGCTTCGATAGTCATGCGGCCATCGGCACGGTGATGAAAGGCATGACCAACCGCTCCGTGCCCGCCTATCTGGGACCGTCCGTCACGGAAGCCGTGATGGCCGTATTACACCAGCCGGCCGAAGCGCCCGGTGATCAACACGTGTTCCTCCGGCTGAACGTGTTGCGGATCTCCGAACGCAGCATGGGCCTGAGCGAACTCGCGCCCTGTGCCTTGAACTTCGATGTGCTGATGCGCGATGACAGTGGTGGTGTCCGGATGTTGTTCGAGCAGGCCGTGACCTTGTCCAGCTCTGGTAGTGACGTGACGAAGAAGCACGCCCGGAACATCCATGCCGCCCTGGCCGATGGAATGCTCCGCTTCGCGGAAGAGGCCCGGCTGGGCCGCCTATGGGATTGTCCTGTTCCGTTGCGCGATCTGTACAAAGCCCCGCTGCCGTTACGATCCGGGTTCGCCATCCTATCGGGCAGGCCGCCTGAACGAGGGCTCTACCGCTCCTACATGGCTATGCGTGACCAGCGCCCTGACACGGCCACGGCCTTCGAGGTGAAATACTTGTCCGATAGTGATCCGCGCCTGCAGGAGGCGAAGCTGAAGGTGGTCGGCGACACACTTAAGGATGACATCTGGGGCTTCAGCGATGGGAAGGACATCTACATGAACATGGGGCGGCGTTTCGCACGTCTGACCCCGGAGCAACAGGGATTCCGCACGTGGTATCCAGGCCCTAACACATCGAACACGTACGTCACAGCGGGCATCATGTTCGGTATGATTGGTGTGTTGGTGGCGAAGGCTGCTGAACCAGGCAATGAGCTGGTGCCCTTCGAGCTGGACCTGCTTACGGGGTCTATGCAGATGGCCGGTGCCAGCAATGCTCCGGGATCGGCTGAAAGTGAGCATGTGTTTGTATACAGCCGCCATTGCGCCCTCGACACGGTGGTGGAGATGACGCTTTTCGGCGGGGAGGAGGCACGGCTCATCAAGGGCTCTTATCACAACGTTCGACTGGTGCCACGCGCAAAGCTTGTTCCACTGGAACTGCATATCGGCATGTGGCCGCCCATCATCATTGAACTGGATGCCAATACGGTCGATGACACACAGGTATACTTGATCAAGGTGAACGCCAACGGCGGCATCGCCGTGGACCATCTCAATCGCCAGATGGCGCAGGCCACGCTTTCCAAGCTCGACCCCGCGAAGGAGGTCAAGTAGCTGCGCTACTTCTTCTCGATCTCCAGCACGATGGCCAGCGCGTTGCGCTGGGCCGGCGCGTCGGCGCCGAAAGTCTCTCCCTCGCTGTAGGTGGGCTCGTTAGCTGGTGTCAGTTCATTGCCGAGCACCGCTGCGAGCTTCGCGTCGAGGCCCTTGGCGGCGTTGGACTTCAGCTGCTCGTTGATCTTCGGATAGTCGAACGGCTGGTTCGTCACCAGGATGGCCATCACGTCCGTGGTGCCCACCTCATCGGCGGTCAGGCTGTGGTCCTTCGGGAACACGCGTGTGCCGGTGATGCCGCAGTAGGGTGAGTGCTTCGGCGTATAGGGGAAGAGCACGTAGGTGCTGCCGTCGGTGTCCAGGCCGAAGAGGTAGGTGTAGCATTCGGCGTTGTTGGTCACCTCCACCTTGAAGCGTGTGCCCTTGGCGATCGGCCGTTCCGTGTGGAACACGCGGCCATCGGTATGGCGCAAGGCGATGTGGCCGCCGGTGGCCTTGCCCTTCGCGTCCACCTCCGCCAGGCCGAACCGGATGTCGAAACGCTGCGGCTTCACATCGACGCCCTCACCCTGCGGATATACCGCGTAGGCTTCCTTGCAGAAGTAGTCGAGGTCGCTGTAGCGCACCCACGCCAGCCCCTTGTTGCCCCAATCGGAGCCCCAGGAGTTCATCAGCTGGAAGGACTCGCCCTCCTTGTAGTCGTCGTAACCGATCACGCACATGGCGTGGCCGCCGAAGCCGGGCATCCGGTAGTCGCTCTGGTTCGGGATCCATTGGTCTTGGCCCTCCATCTCCTGCATGAAGCTGCCGCCCACCATCATGCCGATGACCACCGGCGAGCCCTGGCTCAGCTGCTGTTTCATGGCCACCATGTCCACCTTCTGGCTGGCCGCGCCGGCGGCGTTATCACCGCCCAGGGTGAGCCGCTGGAAGCCTTTGATGCGGTATTGCTGGGCCTGCTGGCGTTCCGCCTCGGTGGGCAGCTTGTTGCAGCTCTGGTCCGTGTAGGCGAACTGGCTGTAGGGCAGCACGCCGCCTTTCTGCATGTTCTCCATGGCGCGGAAGATGTAGCTGCCCTGGCAGTCGCTGTTGTCGATCTTGATCTGGTTGTATAGGTAGCTTGGACTGAACGCGGTGATGTTCGGATCGGCCTTGGTGGCTTCCGCCTGCACGATGCTGCGCGCGGCATAGGCGCTGGCCCACGCTACGCAGGAGCCCTGCTGGCCCTGATTGCGCCGCTGTGGCGCGAACTGTTCCAGCGTCACGCGCTCGGGGAGGGGGCTCTTCACGTTGTCCGCCAGCGGCTCGAACACCTCGGCCTTGTCATAGAGCCTGGGGTCGAAGTTGGCCCCCGTGACCATCTGGAGCACTTGGCCTACCGCTCCGCCGCCGCTTCCGGCGCAGCCGTTCTGCCCGCCCATGAAATAGAGTACGGCCAGCACGGCGATAACGAGGAGGAGGAGCTTCGGCTTCCTGAAGAGCAGCCCCAGCAGCGCGGGCAGCATGCCGCCCAAGCCGCTCGGCAGACCACCTCCGCCACCACCGCCGCGCGTGGGGCCTTGTTGGGGCTGATCGTTGTAGCCTTCATCGGGTGTCATTCGGATGGGCATGACGAAAGGGGGCTTTAGAGCGTGTGCCAGCGAAGTAAAGGAACCCGCTCCATTCCGGGCCGGTCGCGTGCCGCCCCGCCGCTCAGGAAGAGGGACCGCTAACTTCGCCGCCCCTGCATGCGTGCGATCTCCCTTCCTTATTCCGTCACCGGGCGGTTCGCGCAAGTAGTGCTGGACCACCTGGCACAAGCCTCCCGGCTCGATGGGCTCTACGCGTGGCCCATGGATAGGGCCGGGATCAAGGAGGCGATCGCCGCCCGGTCCTTTCCGGAGGAAAGCCGGGAGCGGCTGGTGCGGGCGCTCGAACGCCAGTATGCGGGCGTGGAGCTGGATGCCGCGGTCCAGCAGAACCTGCGCACCCTGGGCGACCCGCGATCGGTCACCATCACCACGGGGCACCAGCTCTGCCTGTTCACCGGGCCGCTGTATGTGCCGCTGAAGATCATGAACACCGTGCGCCTGGCACGCGACCTATCCACACCTGAACGCCCCGTGGTGCCCGTGTTCTGGATGGCCACCGAGGATCATGATCGCCCGGAGATCGATCACGTGTGGTTCGGAGCGCGCAAGCTCACCTGGCCGGGCCCCGTGGCCGGTGCGGTGGGGCGTCTGCCACTGGAGGGCATCGGGGCGGTGCTGGACGAGTTGGCCCCCTTGCTCGGCTATGGCACGCGTGCGGAGGAACTGCGCGCGCTGATACGGCGGTGCTATCGTCCCGAGCACACGTTGGCGCAGGCCACGCGGCTGTTCGTGAATGCGCTCTTCGGCCGCTTCGGCGTGGTGGTGCTGGACGGTGATGATGCCGAGTTGAAGGCCCTCTTCGCGCCGATCATGCGGGAGGAATCGATCACCCAGGCCACAGAACGGGCCGTTGCCACCACGCGCGAGCAGTTGAAGCCTTACGGTGAACAGGCCCACGCACGGCCCATCAACCTGTTCCACCTCCAGGCTGGCTCACGTACACGCATCGAGCGGCTGGAGGGAGGATTCCGCGTGAGCGAGCAGGGGCCGCTCATCAGCGAAGCGGACCTTTTGCAGGAGATCGAGACACATCCGGAACATTTCTCGCCGAACGTGCTGCTGCGGCCGATCTACCAAGAGACCATCCTGCCGAACGTGGCCTACGTGGGCGGCGGTGGCGAGGTGGCCTATTGGCTCCAGTTGCGCCCCGTGTTCGAGCGTTTCAACGTACCGATGCCGGTGGTGGTCCTGCGCACGTCCATCGCCTTGTTGGAGGAGCGCTCTGCGGAGCGCATGTCCGAGCTGGGCCTGACATTCCACAACCTTTTCCGGCCATTGGAAGAACTGCGGGCCCAGGTGGCCCGTGGCCATGCTTCCTTCGATACCTCATTGGCGGTGGAGGAGAAGGAGGCACGTGACCTCTATGCGCGCCTGGCCGAACGTGCCCGCCATACGGATCCCACATTGGAAGGGGCCGTGGCCGCCATCGGGCAACGGGCCCTGAAGGCCTTGGAGCGGTTGGAGGGGAAGTTCGTCCGGGCCGCCAAGCGCGAACAGCACGACCTTCTCGCCCGGCTGGAGACCCTGCACGGACAGGTCTTTCCCGGTGGCAGCTTGCAGGAGCGGCGGGACAACTTCATGCCGTACTACCTGGCCCACGGCGCGGCCTTCTTCGACCTGCTGTTGGAGCTCGATCCGCTGACGAAGCGCTTCACCATGCTGGTGGACGATCTCGCTCGATAGGACACGGTTGGGCACCAATCGCCTTCACGAAGCCGTTCCTCGCGCCGCCGAAGGCTATGCGAAGATGCTGCCAGCGGAGCATGGTGCCAAAGCGCGTCGGCGCATAGGCTCACGGTTCGGCAGGCTCATCGTGACCATGTGGGGGATGAGGACGCCAAGGAGCGCATTCTCTGATTCTCTCATTCTCTGATCTTCTCGATCCACGCGAAGGAGTCTCTGCGCTCCCGGGCTCAGGATCGCCTCTATGTTTGCCGCATGCGCCCGGCCCTTTGGCTCTTGTTGTTCGCGGTGCTCGCCATCGTGCTCTTCCTGGCCGGGCTGGCCTTCGGTCCGGTGGACCTTTCACTGGCGCAGGTGTGGAGCGCGCTCGTGGGGACATCCAGTGGTGATGACGCGGCATTGATCGTGCGCGGCGTGCGCCTGCCCGAGGCCATCGTGGCGACCGTGGCCGGTTCAGGCCTGGCTGCTAGCGGCCTCCTGATGCAGACGCTTTTCCGCAACCCGCTCGCGGGTCCGGACGTGCTTGGCATCAGCAGCGGGGCCTCGCTCGGCGTGGCCTTCGTTCTGCTCGCAGGCCCGATCACGGCCTCCCTGGGCATTCCTCCGGAACTGCTGCGCATCGTGGCGGCCCTGGCCGGGGCCTTGCTGGTGCTCGCGCTGATCGTGCTGGCGGACCGTCGGGTGGGGGATGGCGTCACCTTGCTGATCATCGGGCTCATGGTGGGCTACCTCTGCTCCGCGGTGATCAATGTGCTCCAGGTGATGAGCGCGGCCGTGGCATTGAAAGGCTATGTGCTCTGGGGGCTGGGCTCTTTCGCGGTGGTGGACCCGCGCCACCTCTACTGGTTCAGTATCCCTGTGCTCTTGGGAGCGGGCATCGCGCTGGCCTTGGTAAAGCCGCTCGACGCCCTGCTGCTCGGCGAGGAGTACGCGCAAAGCATGGGCGTGGATGTGCCACGCGTGCGCCGCATCGGCATTTGGACCACCGGCCTGCTCGCAGGCACCATCACGGCGTTCTGCGGCCCCATCGCTTTCCTGGGACTGGCCACGCCGCACATCGCGCGGGCCTTGTTGCGCCATGGTTCGCATCGCGCCCTGATGCCTGCGGCGCTGCTCCTGGGCGCCGTGCTGGCCTTGGGTTGCGACCTGATCGTCCGCGGGGCCTCGGCTGCCGTGGCGCTTCCGCTCAATGCCGTTACCTCGTTGCTGGGCGCCCCCGTCGTGCTGTGGGTGCTGTTGAGCGGCCGGCAGTGGGCCCGCCGCACCTGATCGACATGGCCGTATTGCTCCATACCGAGGACCTTGCCGTGGGATACGGCCGCCCCGCGGTGCTGTCGCAGGTGGCGCTCCAGGTGAACACCGGTGAACTGACCGCCATCCTCGGTGCCAACGGCAGCGGGAAGAGCACCCTGTTGCGCACGCTGGCCGGTCTGCTGCCGCCATTGGCGGGGCGTGTGCTCATGGGGAGCGAAGAGGTCCATCGGCTGCCGATGCAGCAACGCGGCCGGCGCCTGGCGATCGTGCTCACGGGCCGTCCGCAGGTGGGATTGCTCAACGTGGAAGGGCTGGTGGGCCTGGGCCGCCACCCCTGGACCGGCCGTACCGGCCGCCTTTCCCCGGAAGATGCATCGGCCGTGCAACGCGCGTTGGAGCATGCCGGTGTATCGGAGCTCCGCCACCGCCAGGTGCAGGCGCTCAGCGATGGCGAATACCAGAAGGTGATGATCGCCCGCGCACTGGCGCAGGACGCTCCCGTGCTGCTGCTCGACGAACCCACGGCGTTCCTGGACCTGCCCAACCGCGCGCGGCTCACGCGCATGCTGCGCAGGATCGCACACGGGACCGCACGGGCCGTGGTCTTCAGCACGCACGACCTGCAATTGGCCGTGGACCTGTGCGACCGCATCGTGCTCGTAAGGCCGGATCGCACGCTGTGGCAGGGACCACCGGCGGAGGCCATCGCCTCCGGTGAGCTGGAGCGCGCCTTCGCGGGGACCGGCCTGCTGTTCGACCGCGCGCAAGGAACGCACCGATTTCTGCCCTGAACGCACGAAAGCCCCACCAATGGCGGGGCTTTCGCAAGGTTCGATGCTCTGCGCTCAGCGGCGGCGCAGCTCGTCGCGGATCTCCATCAGCAGCTTCTCTTCGTTGGTAGGACCGGCCGGTGCGGGAGCAGGCTCGGCCTTCTTGGTAGCGTTGATGCCCTTGATGATGAGGAACAGCGCAATGGCGATGATCAAGAACGAGATGCAGTTCGAGAGGAAGTTGCCATACTTGATCGCCGTGCCGGGGACCGTCAATTGGCTGAGGTCCTCCAGGTTCGCGGCTTTCAATGCCGGGGTCAGGATCGCCGGGGTCAGAATATCGTCCACCAGCGACTTGACGATGCTACCGAACGCACCGCCGATGATCACACCGACGGCCAGGTCCACGACGTTGCCTTTCATCGCGAACTCCTTGAATTCCTTCATCATGCCCATGGTGAGCGTTTTTTTGGTTCAGTGCGAAATGTAACGGATGTTCAGCGACGCTTGTAGTGGAAGACCTCCTGGCGGTGCCTGCCGCTCTCCGTTCCGGACACGGTGACGTTCCAATCCGTGCCGTTGGCGGCCTTCACGTAGGTGATGCATTGGGGCCAGTCGTGGCCGGGGTTTTCGAACACCAGTGAGTCCGTTCCGCCGTCCAGCGCCGTGAAGGGCACTTCATCGCCGTTGTTCTGTTGGTCGGTGCGTGCGGAATAGACCAGCCGGCCATCGACCTGCTCGATCTTCAGTTCCTCGAAGAACACGGTGTCCTTGCCCTTCAGCACGTAACCATGGCCCAGCATCACGCTGTCGCCGGCGCTCTTCCACTGCTCGTAGCTGCGGAACCTGGGGTTGGCCGTGCTGTCCACCCAGGAGCCGAGCAGGCCCGCGAACCGGCCCATGGGACCAGGAACGGAGGGCGGTACAGGGATGCTGTCCTGCGCGCTGGGCGGGGCGGGCGGAGGTGCCGGCCCATCGCAGGCGCAGAGCAGCAAGGGCACGGATAGGAGGAGCGTAAGCTTGTGCATGGCTCAAGCGGTCTGTTGCAGGGTGGCGATGGCCGCGCGGACGGCATCGGGCACGGGTGCCTTGGCCCCGCGCGGATAGTCGTACATCACCTGCACGCTGCTGCCGGTGGCCACCACGGCGCCTTGTTCGTCGGTGATCCGGTAGCCCATGGTGAAGCTGGTGTTGCCGATGTGCGTGGCGCCGGTGCTCACGCGCAGGCGCTGCGGCCAGGCCACGGGCTTCTTGAAGTCGCAGGTGGTGCTGGCGAGGATCACGCCCAGGCCTTGTTCACGGTGGGAGCGGAGCACGCCGATGCGATCGAGGTAGTGCATGCGCACGCTCTCGAAATAGCGGAAGTACACGATGTTGTTCACGTGCCCGAAGAAATCCTGCTCGCCCCAGGCCACCGGCACGTCCAGATGCACGACGAACGGGTCCGCAGCAGCGCTCATCGCGGGGCGCTTACTTCAGTTCCTGCATCAGCTGGCGGTGCTGATCGCGCAAGCGCTTCACATCCTCCTTGGTGCGCTCGATCTTCCGCTCCATGTCCTTCTTCATCGCTTCACCGCTGGCGCTCTTGAAGTTGAACATGCCCATGTTGCGCTCCATCTGCCGCATCTCGTTCTCCAGCTCCTCGATCTTCCGCTTGATGAAGCGGCTTTCCTTCTCGATGTGGAACTTGCCGTCCGGCGAGGACCGCATGTCCTCCACGCGGCCTTGGAACACCATGCGGCGGCGTTCCTCCTCGTTCAGTTTGAGCTGGCCGTACTGCTTGTCCAGCGCGGCGCGGTAGCGCGCGCTCAGGGCATCGTATTGCCGGGGCGACACGCGCCCGCTGTTGAGCCAGCGCTGGCTGAAGCCCTTCAACGTTTCGATGTCCGCGTTGCGGTCGCCGGTGAGGGCGAAGCCTTCGATCTCGGCCAGCAGCGCCTCCTTGGTCTGCACGTGCACGGCCTGCTCGGCGTCCTGCTTCTCGAAGGTGGCCTTGCGCGCCTGGAAGAACCCATCGCAGGCCTCGCGGAACTTGTTCCACAGGCGGTTCTCGTCGCGCGGACCGGCGCTCCCGGCCTCCTTCCACTGCGCTTGCAGGGCTTTCAGCTTGTCGGCGGTGTTGCGCCATTCGGTGCTGTCCTTCAGCTCCACGGCCTGCGCGAGCAGCGCTTCCTTCTTTTCGCGGGCCGCCCTGAACTGGTCCTTCAGCGTGGAGAAGAACGCGTTCTTCTTGTCGAAGAAGGCATTGCACGCGTTGCGAAACTCCTTCCAGATGCGCTCGTTGTCCTTCTTGGTGGCGAAGCCCACGCTTTTCCAGGCGGTCTGGAGCTCCAGCACCTGATCGGTGAGCGCCTTCCATTCCTTGGTGCCCGGATGCTCGATCTGCGCCAGGAGGGCGTTCACCTTGTCTACCAGGGCCTGCTTGGCCTGCAGGTTGGCCTCGTGCTCGGCACGGCGCGCCTTGTAGTGCTCGTTGATGCGGTCATAGACCACGCGCGTGGCGTTCCAGAAACCGTCCCGGATCGTTTCCCATTCCTCCTTCGCCACGGGGCCGATCTGATGCCACTTCTCCTGGTATTCCTTCACCAAGGCCTCGGCCTCGCGCACGCTGTCCACTTTCTGGACGGCCTCCATGTCGGCGATCAACGCCTGCTTCAGCGCGGTGTTCTTCTTCAGGTCGTGGTCGCGCAGCTCCTTGTAGATGCGGATGTGGTAGAAGAACTCATCGCGCAGGTGGCTGTAGTCGCGTTGCAGGTCGCGGTAGTTCTGCTGGGGCACCGGACCGATGCTTTTCCACTTCTCGCCCAGCTCCGAGAACCGCTGGAAGGCGTTGCCGATGTTCTCTTCACCGGCCACGAGCGCCTTCAGTTCCTCCATGATCGCCAGCTTGGCGGTCAGGTTGTCGGCTTCCTCCTTCTGGCGTTTGCGGCGGATGTCGTTCACCTTCGTGTTGAAGGTGTCGAGCAGCTGCTTGAACCGCTTGTCCTCCTCGTCCTGCGGGCGCGCGGATTCGATCGGCAGGGGCGCGGCCTCCATGGCAGTGGGTGTGTCCTCGGGAACGGATCCTTCAGGCGTGCCTTCCGTGGGTTCCGCGGGCTTCGTTCCCTCCGCGGCCTGCTGCTGCGCGGCCACCAGGGTCTCGTAGGCCTCCTTCAGTCCTTCCACGACCTCCGTGGATCCCTCCACTTCGGTCTGCTGGAGGACCTCCTCCATACGCGCGATCAACTCGCTCTTCGTTGCCATGTTCATCTGCGGCCTTGAGCAGCCGAGCGACCAAATATAGATGGCTGTTGCGAGCGGCAAGGCGCACTGCATCAGGCGGGTGAAGGAGTGATCGCCGTCAGACCGCGATGCCGAGCATGCACACGTCGTCCACCTGCTCGTTCGCGCCTTTCCATTCCAGGAAGGCCTGCTCCAGCGCATCGGACTGCATGGCCATGGGCAGGTGCTGGTTCGCCGTCAGCAGTCCCGCAAGGCGCGTGGGCATGAACTTCTTGCGTTCGGGTCCGCCGAACTGGTCCACGTACCCATCGCTGAAGAGGTAGATGCGGTCGCCCGGATGGTAGGCGATGCGGTGCACGCTGAACTTGCGGTGGGCGTGGTGTTGCGAGCCGCCGATGGGCTTGCGGTCGCCATTGATCACGGTGAGCTGGCCCTCGTGCATCCAGTACAACGGACGCAATGCGCCGGCGAAGAGGAGCTCGCGTTGTGAGCGGTCCACGCGGCACAGCGCGATGTCCATGCCATCGCCCGCGCCCATGCGCTGGCCGCTCTGGTTCATGGCATGCACCATGCGCTCGCTGAGCAGGGCCAGCACTTCCGCGGGATCGAGCCCGGGGCCCTGCGTCACCACTTCGTTCAGAAGGGAACAGCCGATGGCGGCCATCATGGCGCCGGGCAGGCCGTGGCCGGTGCAGTCGGCCGTGGCCACGAAGCAGGCGTCCTCGCTGATGCGGTGGTACCAATGGAAATCGCCGCTCACCACGTCCTTGGGGCGGTTCAGCACGAAGAAGTCGTTGAACTGCTCCCGGAAGCGTTCCGGACGCGGGATCAGAGCGCCCTGGATCTTGCCTGCGTACGCGATGCTGTCCGCGATGCCCGCATGCCGCTCCTGCCATGAACGGCGGGCATCTTCTTCGCGCTGCACCAACCGGCCCACGCTGCGGAACAGGAACGCGCCAAGCACGAGGAAGAGGACGGCAGTGATGCCGATGTTGCGCCACAAACTTGCCCGGACGATGGCCGCCAGCTCATCCAGCGGCTGCTCGGCCACCACGGCACCCACGATGGCCCCGTGACTGTCGCGCACCACGTCGTAAGCGGTCACCTGGCGGCCGAAAGTGCCGCGCTGGCCATCCACGCGCATGGCCGAGAGGTGCCGCACGATCGCACCAGCGCTCGGGGCGGTGAAGGGCGTGCGGAACTCCGGTTCCGGCGTGGAAGAGACGGCGATGCGCAGTTCGGACCTCGTGGCATCGAAGGCCACGATGCGAAGGGGAGTGATGAAGGCGTTGGCCTCGGCGCTCTTGCGCAGCGCCTCGTGCATCACGTAGTACCAGGCATCCTGGGTGTTGGTGGTGATGGCCCCGCGGTGGTCGTACTTCCTGAGCATGCGGGTAACACGGCCTCCGTCGATCTGCGCGGCGAGCGTGCTGGTGATGCCGCCAAGCTGGGCACGGGCCTCTTTCTGGATGGAACCGAGCTGGCTGTTGTGCAGCCAGACCAGCCCGGCCACGGCGAGCACGAGCATCGTGCCATAGAGCACGAAGAGCACCTTGCGTGTGGTGGAAGTGGGAGTGAGCAAACGCGGCCACCCGCCGGAAAGGCAGGATACCCGTTCCTACGGAAGGAGCAGGGGCGGGGTTCCCGCGATCAACGCTTGGCAGCCTCCGCCTTGAACCGGGCGATGGCGGTGCGGGTGAACGCGCTTAGCACCAGGCGGCCGCTCTGCGCGGCCCGCTCGGCAAGGAGGTGGTCCCAATCGTCGGTGCCGCGCCACATCACACGCTTCAGCTCGGCCATGGCTTCGGGGTTGTACCCGGCCAGTTCACGGGCATGCGCGGCGATGCGTTCGTCCAGTGCCTCGATGGTGGGGAAGACCCCGGCGTAGATGCCGTGCTGCTCGCACCAGGCTGCGCTGCGGCGCGTGGCGGGCGTGGCGGTGAGCAGGCCGAACAGGCCGTTGCCCACCTTCCGTTCGATGGCGGGCCCCACCACGAACGGCCCGATGCCGATGGCCAGTTCGCTCAGGCGCGCGGAAGCGCCTTCGTGCGCGTAGGCGATGTCCACCGCGCAGGCCAGGCCCACGCCGCCGCCCACAGTGTGGCTGTGGATGCGGCCGATGACGAACACCGGCGCCTTGCGGATGGCATTGATCACCTGGGCGAAGCCGCTGAAGAACGCGGTGCCCTGGGCCATGTCCGCAATGCTCGTGAGCTCATCGAAGGAGGCGCCGGCGCAGAAGGCCTTGTCGCCGTCGCTGCGCAGCACGATCACGCGCACGGACGGGTCCTTGCCCGCCGTGGTGATGGCCTCGGCCATGCCCCGCAGCACGTGCCCGGGCAGGCTGTTGCTCTTCAGGTGGTGGAAGGTGACGGTGGCGATGCCGTCCGTGATGTTGCTGTTGACGTAACCGTCGGTGGTGCTCATGGCGCGAAACTACCCGGTCGTGCTGGAATGCAGAATGAAAAGGGCGGACCAACGGTCCGCCCTTTTGGGGTCTTTCACATGGGCGGGACGTGTCCCGCCCCCTACGTTATTTCACCTTGTCCACGATGGCCTTGAACGTGTCGGCGTCGCTGTAGGCGATCTCCGCCAGGGCCTTGCGGTCCAGGGTGATGTTGTTCTTCTTCAACTTGTCCATGAACACGCTGTAGCTCATGCCGTGCGTGCGGGTGGCGGCGTTGATACGTTGGATCCAAAGGGCGCGGAAATCGCGCTTCTTCAGTTTGCGGCCGTCGTAGGCGTGGGAGAAGCCTTTCTCCACCGTGTTGACGGCTACGGTCCAGACGTTCTTGCGGCGTCCGAAATTCCCTTTGGCCAGTTTCAGCACCTTCTTGCGGCGTGCGCGGCTGGCGACCTTGTTCTTACTGCGTGGCATCTTGTTGCCTTTGGTTTTTGGGCGTGAGCGTCCCCGACGGTGTCGGAGTTCTTTGGGGCTGCACGTCCTGGTTGAACGCTACCTGTTACCCGGAGCGGTTGGGTGTTCCTTACTTCAGCAGGTCGAGGATGTTCTGCTCGTCACGCGAATGCACGATACCGGTCTTGGCCAGGTTGCGCTTGCGCTTCTTGTGCTTCTTGGTAAGGATGTGGTTGTGGAAGGCGTGCTTGTGCTTCACCTTGCCGGTGCCCGTCAGCTTGAACCGCTTCTTGGCGCCGGACTTCGTCTTCATTTTCGGCATTGGCTTCTCCGCTTTACTTGTCTGGGTTGCTCTTTCGTGGGCCGCCGGCGGCCGTCCTTGCGGACGACGCATGCGTCGTCCCTACTTCTTTTTCTTGGGGATCAGGTACATGATCATGCGCTTGCCTTCCAGCTTGGGCATGCTTTCCACCACCCCGAACTCCTCCAGGTCCTGCGCGAACTTCAGCAGCAGGATCTCCCCGCGCTCCTTGAACACGATGGTGCGGCCCTTGAAGAACACGAAGGCCTTCACCTTGTGCCCTTCCTGCAGGAACTTCTTGGTGTGCGCGAGCTTGAAGTTCACGTCGTGCTCATCGGTGTTCGGACCGAAGCGCACTTCCTTCATCTCCACCACCGTCTGCTTGGCCTTGATCTCCTTCTGCTTCTTCTTCAGGTCGTACAAGAACTTCTTGTAGTCCACGATGCGGCAAACGGGCGGATCGGCGTTGGGGCTGATCTCCACCAGGTCCAGGCCCACGGATTGGGCCATGCGCAGCGCCTGCTCGAAGGAGTACACGCCTGGTTCCACACCTTCGCCGACCACGCGCACCTGGCTCACGCCATAGATGCGGGTGTTGATCCGGTGCGGATCCTCCTTGATGACCCGTCCCCTGTTCGGGCGCGGAGGCCTTGGGGGACGTGGAGGAGCAGGACGATAGGGGGGGCGTGTTGCCAAGCGGGAAGGGTTGGTGTCTTTTTGGGGGTCAGAGGCCGGCCAGTTGTTCCTGGATGCGCGCCGCCACCAGTTCCTTGAACTGGAGCGGGGTCATCGCGCCCATGTCGCCTTGTGCTTGTTCACGCACGCTCACGGTGTTGGCTTCGGCTTCTTTCTCGCCGATGACGAGCATGAACGGGACCTTGGCCAGTTCCGCATCGCGGATCTTGCGGCCGATCTTCTCGTTCCGGTCATCAACGGAGGCGCGAATATCGTGATCTTTCAGCAACTCCGTGATCTCCTGTGCCTTGGCCACGTATTTCTCGCTGATCGGCAGCACCAGGGCCTGCTCCGGCGTGAGCCACAGGGGGAACTTGCCGGCGGTGTGCTCGATGATGAGCGCGATGAAGCGTTCCAGGCTGCCGAACGGGGCGCGGTGAATCATCACCGGGCGGTGCTTCTGGTTGTCGCTGCCCACGTATTCCAGCTGGAAACGCTCGGGCAGGTTATAGTCCACCTGGATGGTGCCCAGCTGCCACTTGCGGCCCAGCGCATCCTTCACCATGAAGTCCAGCTTCGGCCCGTAGAAAGCCGCCTCGCCATACTCCACCACCGTCTTCATGCCGCACTCGGCGGCCGCGTCGATGATGGCCTGTTCGGCTTTTTCCCAGTTCTCCTCGCTGCCGATGTATTTGCTGCGGTCCACCTGGTCGCGCAAGCTGATCTGGGCCTCGAAGTTCTCGAAGTGCAGGGCGCGCAGCACCAGCAGCACCAGGTCGATCACCTTCAGGAACTCCTCCTTCACCTGGTCCGGGCGGCAGAAGAGGTGGGCATCGTCCTGCGTGAAGCCGCGCACGCGGGCCAGGCCGTGCAGCTCGCCGCTCTGCTCGTAGCGGTACACGGTGCCGAACTCCGCCAGGCGGAGGGGCAGGTCCTTGTAGCTGCGGGGGCGGGCGGCGAAGATCTCGCAGTGGTGCGGACAGTTCATGGGCTTCAGCATGAACAGCTCGCCTTCCTGCGGCGTGCTGATCGGCTGGAAGCTGTCCTTGCCGTATTTCTCCCAGTGGCCGCTGGTCTCGTACAGGGCCTTCATACCGATGTGCGGCGTGGCCACCTGCACGTAGCCGGCCTTCTCCTGGGCGGTCTTCATGAAGTTGATGAGCCGCTCGCGGAGCGCGGCGCCTTTCGGCAGCCACAACGGCAGGCCCGCGCCCACCTTTTCACTGAAGGTGAAGAGGTCGAGCTCCTTGCCCAGCTTGCGGTGGTCGCGCTTCTTGGCTTCCTCCAGCAGGGTCAGATGGTCGTCCAGCTCCTTCTGCTTCGGGAAGGTGATTCCGTACAGGCGGGTGAGCTGCTTGCGCTTCTCATCACCGCGCCAGTAGGCCCCGGCCACGCTCAGGACCTTGATGGCCTTGATGGGCGAAGTATCCGGCAGGTGAGGTCCCCGGCACAGGTCGGTGAAATCACCTTGGTTGTAGAAGGTAATGGAGCCGTCCGGCAGGTCCTGGATCAGCTCCAGCTTGTACTCATCGCCTTTTTCGGTGAAGTACTGGATGGCGTCGGCCTTGCTGACCTCAGTGCGGGTGAAGACCTCCTTCTTCGCCACCAATTCCTTCATCTTGGCTTCGATGGCCGCGAAGTCGCCTTCGCCGATGGAGCGATCGCCGAAGTCCACGTCGTAGTAGAAGCCGTTCTCGATAGCGGGGCCGATGCCGAACTTGGTGCCGGGGTAGAGCGCTTCCAACGCTTCGGCCATCAGGTGCGCGCTGCTGTGCCAGAGGGTGGCCTTGCCTTCCGCATCGTTCCACGTGAGCAGTTGCAGGGTGCAATCACCAGGCAGCGGACGGTTCGCGTCGCGCACCTCGCCGTTCACCTTCGCGCTGAGCACGTTGCGGGCCAGGCCCTCGCTGATGCTCCGGGCCACGTCCATGGCCGACGCGCCTTCCTCGTAGCTGCGGACGCTTCCGTCCGGCAGGGTCACATTGATCTTCATCGCTTCGCTTCCGCTGCCATACGAACGGCAGGCGAAAGGGTCGCGAATGTACGGCATGGACCAAAAAGAAGACCCGGCGCATGGCCGGGTCCTCCAAGAGAAAGGGATGTGCTCAGAGCTTCACGGCAAGGCCGAGCTGAAGCGTGGTGAGGCCGTAACCCAGTTCACCGTAGGCGCCGATCTTGTCCGAGAAATAGTAGCGGGCACCCAGGAATCCGCTGAAGCCGACACCGCTGCCGGAGTAGGAGTAATGGTTCAAGTTGCCATAGGCACCGTAGTCCGTATGGTCCTTATAGGTGACGCCACGGTAGGCAAGCATCAATCCGCCGTAGGTGTCCCATTTGTCACCGTGCCATTCGTTGTAATGCCAGGTGCCGCGTACCCCGACGATGAGCCACGTGTAGCGGTAGTCGTAGTTGTAGTAGTTCAGGTAGCTCGCCTTGTAGCTGGCGGACTTATATCCCACATAACCACCCAAGCCCCAAGTACCTGGGCCGAGATCCCCCATGCCATGGTCAAGGTGCAGGTTGATGGCGGGCGTTTGGCTGTAATCTCCTCCGCTCCAGCCCACCGAGTATCCTCCCAGTATGCCAACGCCGACACCAAGCACGTTGTCGCCTTCTTCGAACTGGGCGTGGGCCGAGGAGTGGAGCATGGCGGCCAGCGCGAGGGTGGCAGTGGCCTTGAGCGGTAGCGATAGGCGCATCGGTCTATGGTGTTGGTTTGATCGCCGCAAAGATGGAACATGGGCCGCTATCGCGCTACGGTATTTTCCCGTAGCGCATCCGTGATCGTCCGGAGCGCACGTGCGGAATCCGCGGAAACAACCGCATGCCGTGGAAAACTGGGGCGATAGAGGCTTCTGTGCCTTCCTGGACGGCGGTAGGTTCGCCCCATGTTGCTCAATTCCGACGAGATCTCCACCGATAGCGGGCTGCTCCTCCTCCGCATCAGCACCGCAGGTACCTTGCTGTGGCAGCACGGCTGGCCCAAGCTGGTGCATTTCACGGAGAAGATGGGCACCTTCGGCGACCCCATCGGTCTGGGACCAGCGCTTTCGTTGGGGCTGATCACCTTCGCTGAAACGGTATGCGCCGCACTGGTGCTGCTGGGCCTATGGACGCGGGCGAGCACCATCCCGTGCATCATCGGCATGGGCGTAGCCGCATTCCTGGCCCATGGTGATGCCCCCTTCGCGAAGAAGGAACTGGCCGTGCTCTACCTGTTCGGGTTCATCACCATCCTGTTCACCGGCAGCGGCCGGTTCAGCCTGGACCGGCTGAAGTTCCAATAGCTTTTCCGGGGCCGTAGCTTCGTTCCGTGGATGCCGTGGGTGACCTGCGGCGTTCCTTCTCGTCCACATAACGTACCTCAAACCCCGACCCGACATGTTCGATCAGATCCTTTCCCAGCTCCAAGGCCAGGCCGTGCCCGAGCTGATGAGCAAGTTCGGCCTCGACACCAAGCAGGCCACCGGTTCCGTGCACGCGGCGGCCGATAGCGTGAAGGAAGTGGTGTCCGGCGGCAACGGCTTCGGCCTCGACGACGTGCTGAACCTGTTCAGCAACGCCAGCAATACCTCCGGCGCGGAGGGCATCCTCTCCAACATCGGCAACGTAATGCAGGGCAAGCTCACCGGCCAGGTGGGCCTGAACGCCGCCACCGCCGGTGGTGTGAAGGACATGATCCTGCCGATGATCACCAACCTGCTCAGCAAGCACGTGGGCGGCGATGCGAGCAACCTCCAGGGCCTGATCGGCAGCCTTGGCGGCGGCAAAGGCGTGGCTGACATGGCCAAGGGCATGCTCGGCAAGCTCTTCAATTAGACTTTAGCGTAAAGGGAAAGGGATGCCGTATGGCATCCCTTTCTTTTTGAAGGCTGGTTGATCAGATGGTGGGATCGGGGCTTCGGCGGTAAGCAGGTGAACGATTTTTGCTTCCGTATCCTTGCGTGTTCACGACCCTTTGGCCGCAGCGTTCAATGAGGACGTTCATACATCCGCAGTATGCGGCCGTTGTATGTCCATGTGCCGCTCAGGTGCCACTCGATCCAAGCTTCTGCATCGAACGGTCGGTTATCGCGGGCCAATACGGCTACGCGGGTGATCATGGGCTCCGATGGTGGCTGGGCCCGGTGCGTAAGCTGCACCGGTAGTGTGGAATCCAGGCCGATCATGTTCCGCGGAAGGTCGGAACGGTCGTAGATGGTGGTGATCAGCTCCTGTCCCGTATTGATGATGGAAGCCCAGGAGGGAGGTAGCATGGTCTGGAGATAGGGCGAGCGCTGTAGGGCAAAGGGTAATTGGATAGCGAGGGCCACCAGGTATGTTCCCGCTACCCAGGTGCGCCAGCGCACGGGGAGCAAGGCCTTGCCCCACACCACCACGAACAGCGCGGCGAACGGCCAGATGTATGAGAAGTACTGTTCGCCCACGGCCTGTGATGGCGCAACATCCACGGCATACATCAACAGCGTGAAGGCGATGTTCCAGAGCATCACTAGGAAGTACCAGTTCCAGGCACTGCGGGAGCGTACCAGACCGAGCAGTCGTTGCCGCAGGTCCGCGCGTAGCAAGGTTATCGTGGTCGCGATCGCCAATACGAACAGCGCAGCATAGCGCAACGGGTGAAACTCTGCAAAGAACCAGGAACAACCATAGTACAGCACCACGCGCAGCTTCGTGAAAGGTGAGCGGTATGCCTGCGACGCCTCGTGGGCGTAGACGTGAATGAACGCAAAGATGCCTGGATACAAGAGGAGGAACAAGCACAAGGCGGCCACCAGCCCGCCCACGTAAAGGATAGATCGGCGGCCCAGCCCGTTGCGTAAGAGGCAAAGTCCGATGCCGGGCAGCAACAAGAACCCATAGTAATAATGGGTGAGGAAGCCTCCTGTGTTCACCAGGATGAATGCGGCATGGGTATACCATGGCCGGGGGCCGCTCGCCAATCGCTCACCCAGCATGGCGCTGATGAGGGTGATGAGGCCGAGCAGCGCATACTGCCGGGACTCCAGGTCCAGCTGCAGCACCGTTGGGCTCAGGTAATACACGGCGAGCACCAGCAAGGCCATTTCCATGGGGAGGCCTAACCGCCTGGCAAGGCGGTAGAGCACGGCCAGCATCAGCAATCCGATGAGCAGGTTCAGCAACAAGCCGTCCCATAGATGGAAACCGAGGAAATGATGCACCGTGTGCAAGGCCCAGAAATAAAGAGGCGGGTGCCGATCGAGCGTTGACATGTCCCGCGCGAGGGTGCCATAGTCCAACGACGGTCGAGCATACAATGCCTGGATGTCGCCTGCGGTAAGGATGACTTCCGGACGATGCTCATACAGTTCCGCGAAGCGGGCCTGGCTCGTTCCGCTGCACAGGTAGCTGATGCTTTCGTCGTACGAAAGGCCCTGTTTGGCCACGAACACGCCATGGATCCGAACGGTCAGGGCGAAGAGCAACAAGGCCCATAAAGCGGGGCGCAGATCCATCTTGTTCATGTAGAAGCAAAAGTAGCAGGGCACTGAACATGGGACCGACAGATGGCCGTTCACCAACGTTAACGAGCAAAAAGCGTGGGCGAGGCCTTATTCTCATTTGCTTTGAGCGTTACATTCCGTTGACCATGGCCGATCAGAACACGTTCATCCGCACCATGCAAGAGGGCTACACCGTGGCGGGTGGCTCCATCATCCTCGGCGCTCCGCTGCTGGACGGCGGCTGCCCCGCCGGTCCCGTGGTGAAGGTGCCGCTGCGCACCATGAACCGGCACGGCCTCATCGCCGGTGCCACGGGCACGGGCAAGACGAAGACCCTGCAATTGCTCGCCGAACAACTATCGCTGCAAGGCGTGCCCTCGCTGCTGATGGACGTGAAGGGCGACCTGAGCGGCATCGCCGTGCCGGGGGCGGCGAACGACAAGATCACCACGCGCTACGAGAAGCTGGGCCTCTCGTGGGAACCGGCCCGCATCCCGGTGGAGCTGCTCACGCTCAGCAACGAGCCCGGCGCGCGGCTGCGCGCCACCATCAGCGAGTTCGGCCCCGTGCTGCTGGGGCGCATCCTGGAACTGAACGACACCCAGCAGAGCGTGCTCGCGCTGGTGTTCAAGTACTGCGATGACAACGGCATGCCGCTCCTGGACCTGAAGGACATCCGCCGCGTGTTGCAGTTCGTGACGCAGGAGGGCAAGGCCGACATCCAGAAGCAGTACGGCGCGGTGAGCCCTGCCACGGTGAACATCATCCTGCGGAAGCTGATCGAGATCGAACAGCAGGGCGCGGACCGCTTCTTCGGCGAACGCAGCTTCGATCCCCAAGACCTGCTGGGGCCGCGCGATGGCAAGGGCGTGGTGCATATCGTGCGCCTCACGGACATCCAGGACAGGCCGCGCCTCTTCAGCACCTTCATGCTCTGCCTGCTGGCAGAGATCTACGGCACGTTCCCGGAAGTGGGCGACCCGGAAAAGCCCAAGCTGGTGCTCTTCATCGATGAAGCGCACCTGATCTTCGACACCGCCACCAAGGCCCTGCTGGACCAGATTGAGACCATGATCAAGCTGATCCGGTCCAAAGGGGTGGGGGTGTACTTCTGCACGCAGGACCCGAGCGACGTGCCGGACAGCGTGCTGGGCCAGCTGGGGCTGAAGGTGCAGCATGCCCTGCGCGCCTTCACGGCCAAGGACCGCACCACGATCAAGAAGACCGCGCAGAACTATCCGGAAACGGCCTTCTACAACGTGGAGGCGCTGCTGACCTCGCTCGGCATCGGCGAGGCCCTGGTGACCGCGCTCAGTGAAAAAGGCACGCCGATGCCCCTGGCGCATACGCTGCTGCGCACGCCGGGCACGCGCATGGATGTGCTTACGCCCGACGAGATCCAAGGGGTGGTGCGGGCCTCCGCGATCGCGGCGAAATACAACGAGGTGATCGATCGCGAGAGCGCCTTCGAGATCTTGGAGAAGCGCATGAAGGACCACTCTGGCGATGATCCGGGACCGGGGCCGGCGCCCGCACCCAAGCCCGGAAAAGGGAAGGTGGAACCCAGCATGATCGAAACGATCTCGAAGAACCCGCTGGTGAAGCAGATGATGAACACCGGCATGCGCGAGGTGACCCGCGGGATCTTCGGCTGGCTGGGATTGAAGAAACGCCGATGAGCAGGCGCCTCCCGTCGATCCTGTTGCTCCTTGGCCTTGTTGCGCTGGCCTGCGGCACGGCGGCGGCCACCGAGGAACATCCGGAGAGCACCGGACAGCCACCGCCAGCATCGTCGCCCAAGGTCCCCTTGAAGCCATTGAGCGGCCAGGTGATCGTAAGCTACAACGTGGAGAACCTCTTCGACACGCTGAACGACCCGGCCACGAACGACGAGGACTTCCTGCCCGGTGGCCGGTTGCACTGGACCAGTGCCCGCTACCGCCACAAGCTGGAGCAGCTTGCCCGCGCCATTTCGTGGGCCGGACCTGAGCTGCCGCCGATCGTGGGCCTTACGGAAGTGGAGAACAGGGCCGTGGTGGAGGACCTGGTGCATACCCGGCCGCTCGCCGATGGCGGCTATACGGTGGTGCATTTCGATTCGCCGGATGAGCGCGGCATCGACGTGGCCTTGCTGGTGCGTTCATCGTTCGCCGCCGTGCGCAAGCAGGAGGCCTTGAAGGTGCCGCTCGGCAGGGATCGCACGCGGGACGTGCTGCACGCGGAATTGGAACTGGCGGACAGCATCGTGTTGCACGTGTTCGAGGACCATTGGCCGAGCAGGAGGGAGGGTACGCAGGAAAGCGAGCCGAAACGCATGGCCGCGGCCAGGGTGGTGCGCGGCCGCGTGGACGACATCCTGGCCCAGGAACCGCAGGCCAAGGTGCTCATCATGGGCGACTTCAACGACTATCCGCAGGACCGCAGCATCCAGGAAGGCCTGCGCGCTTCCTGCGACCTGCGTTCAACGGCCGATCTGATCGACCTGATGTGCGCAGGCACATCGCCGAAAAGCGTCGAAGGCAGCTATCTGCACGACGGCAAATGGGGCTACCTGGACCAGATGATCGTGAGCCGTGGATTGCTGGCCGGAAAAGGGCCCAAGGCTGTTTCCGCGCAGGCCCTGTGGGACGAACGCCTGATGTTCAAGCATCCGAAATTCGGGCTCGCACCGAACAAGACCTACAATCGCGACGATTACAAGGGCGGGTTCTCGGACCACCTGCCGGTGGTGTTGCGGATACAGTAGGAGGTGTCATGCTTCGGCGGGCTCAGCATGACGACAACCTTCTCTGGCATGCTGAGCCTGCCGAAGCGTGCCCCACCAAGCCCCAAGCACGAAAAGCCGGTTTTGACCGGCCTTTCGCTGGACCTCGCTGGATCAATCGTGGTCCTCCAGGTCGGCCTTCTTGATCTCCTCGTCCAGGATCTCCTCGATCTTCTTCCGGGTGGCCTCGTCCAGCTTGGCATTCGTGGCCGCCTGCTTCTTCATGAAGCGGAACATGGCGTTCTTCTTGATTTCGTATGCGGTGTAGGTCGTGTACTCCTTGGTGGCCGCGTTCAAGCGGGTCTCCTCGCCGATCTTCCGCAGGTCGCCCATTTGGGTGTTCATCACCTCGCGTACCAAGCTCTGGAATTTGCCGGCCACCTCGGCGGCATTGGCGTTCTCGGTCTGGCCGAGGTATTGGTCGGTTACCGCCCGAATGTTGGTGCCCACCTGGCCCGCCAACTGGTTCTTGGCCTCCAGGTCGGACTTGCTGCGGGCGATGCTTTGGTTCACGCTCACACCCGTGCCGGTGCCGCGGAAGAAGCGGTTGTGGCCTTCATACTTGTTCCCGGTGAAAGGCATGGGGACCTTCTCGCCGGCCGCTGTCTGTTTGCCCTTGCATGCGGGCAGAGCGAAGGCGAGGGGCAGGGCGAGGAACAGGGCATGGACGTATTTCATGGCTCGGTGGATCGGGGATGCCAAAGAAAACACCATGCCAGCGACGGGCGCCGTCCATTGGGACGGGCGCTGCCGATCGCGCATCTTTCGGGACCAAAACACCCCGCATGAGAGCATTGAAGACCATACTCATCATCCTGCTCGGCTTGGCTGCGCTCTTCGTCGTCCTGGGATCGATGGGACCGAAGACCGTCTCCATTCAGCGTTCCACCACCATCGGGGCGCCGGCCTCACTGGTCTATCCAAGGATCGCTTCGCTGCGCAGGATGTACGAATGGAGCCCTTGGAAGGACATGGAGAAAAGCCAGAGGACAAGTTTCAGCGGCACCGATGGGCAAGTGGGATCCCTCCAGGTCTGGGAAGGAGATACCGTTGGAAAAGGCAGCATGGAGGTGGTGGAACTGGACCCCGATAAGCACGTGGGCAACAAGCTCAAGTTCATCGAGCCGTGGGAGTCCGAAAGCAAGGTGGATCTGGACCTGACGACCGTGGGCGACAGCACCAAAGTGACCTGGAAGATGACCTCGGAGAACGGGCTCATGGGTCGTGTGATGTCCGTGTTCATGAACATGGACAAGATGATCGGTCCTGATCTGGAGAAAGGGCTGGCCAAGCTCAAGGCGATGAGCGAGCAGGAACAGGCCGAAGTGGCCGCCGCCCAGGCCAAGCTGGTGAACGGCTTCGACATCGCTACGCTGGACCGCCCGGCCCAGCTGTATGCCGGTGTGCGCAAACGGATCAAGTGGAGCGAGATGAAGGATTTCTTCGCGAAGAACTTCGCGTCCACCTATGGAGAGGTCGGCAAGGCCGGTGTGATCCCCGACGTGGCCACCGGCGTGTATTTCGAATGGGACGAGCAGGACCAGATGGCCGATGTGATGGCCGCTGTTGCCGTGCCGGCCGAGGCCAAGGACAAATTGAAAGGGGTGAAGACCTACGAGACCCCGGCCAGCAAGGCATACGAGATCGTGTATACCGGCGGCTATGCGGGCAGCGTCAAGGCGCACGAGGCCATGGCCCAGAAGATGCAGGCGGATGGCGTGCAGATGAACGCCAACGTGATCGAGGAATACGTCACGGGTCCCGGCAAGGAGCCGGACAGCACCAAGTGGGTCACCAACATCATCTATCTGGTGAAGTAGACCGGCAGGCACAGCGATTGGAAAGCCCGGTCCTGCCCAAGGGACCGGGCTTTTTCGTGGTGTCCTGTTGATGATCCCCGAGCGCGGCGCCCGGCGGTGCTACGGATGCTGCCGACTTTCGTCCGATGGCCCTCCGTTTCAGCTATTGTCCATACCGGCTGCTCTTCAAGCACCCGTTCGGCACCGCGCACGGCGTCCGCACCGGGACCGATTCCGTGTTCATACGCGTGGAGGCGGATGGCGTGACCGGCTATGGAGAGGCCACCTTACCGCCGTACCTCACGGAAAAGGTGCCCGAGGTGATCGAACGGTTGCATGCCTTCACCCGCAGGGAACATGCGGACCTCCACAGCGCGATAAGGACGCTGGACGACCCTGCCTACACGAACGCACCAGGATTCCGGAACGCCGTTCACATGGCTTTGCTGGATGCGCTAAGCAAGAAGTATCATTATCCTGTTAACCAGTTGATCGAATGCACTCACTCAAAGCTTTCCATAGTTCTAATGACCTTGGGACTTACAACCGAGATGGATATCCCACAGAAGCTGGCCGAGCTACCCTGGACTGCAGCCTTGAAGGTCAAGGTAGACAAGTCTTCTGGTTCAGTTTATGTAAATACTATTAAATCATTGACCAACAGGAAATTATTTATTGACGCGAACCAAGGACTTGAGAACGTTCCTGATGCCATGGACCTGGTCCGTGCGGCCGGTGCCGATCTGGTGGGGCTCGAGCAGCCGTTCGGCAAGGACCAATGGGCAGCGCATGCCGAACTGACCAAGGTGTGCGGCACTGCGGTCTATGGCGACGAATCGATCCAGGCCGAAGGCGACCTGGACCGGGCGGCGCAGGCGTTCAGCGGGGTCAACATCAAGCTGATGAAATGCGGCGGGCTGGACCGTGCAGCGGCGATCGCCCGGAGGGCTGAAGTCTTGGGCATGCGGATCATGCTCGGGAGCATGAGCGAAAGCGCATTGGGTTGCACGGCAATGGCACATCTGGCCGACATGGCGGACGTGGTGGACCTGGATGGTCCATGGTTGATCATGAACGACCCGTTCACGGGGATAGGCTTGAAGGACGGCCAACTGGTGATGCCGGAGGGACCGGGTATCGGAGCCCGCCTCAAGGCCGATCTTCAGTTCCTACCCAGCGGCGAAGCCGCAACCTGAACCGGTACGTATCAGGCCTATGAATGGCACGTATACCTTTACGACATGACAGCCAGCCGCAAGACGAAGAGCAAGCTTACTCTGAGCGTGGACCGCAAGCATGTGGCCATGTTGCGTCGTGCCAGCGCCCGACGTGGCAAGTCCATCACCGAACTGGTGGAGGAGCTGGCCGAGCGTGAAGAGCGCGAAGCTGCCATGGAAACCACCGAATTGAGCGACTTCGTGAAACGCAATCGAGGCAGTGCGGTCGGACATCTGAAGCCCTCCGACTGGGAGCGCAAGGATATGCTTGGGGACATCCTGCGCAAACACGTACCGCGCAAATGAAGGTACTGCTGGACCCGAACGTGCCGTTGAACATGTACTTGGATGGTATTCAGGAGCGTTCGATGCCTATGGAAAGCACGCTGGTGATGGATGCGCTGATAAAGCGCCGTTTCACCGGCTTTTTCACACCCGTAGGCTTCCATATCGTGATGCACTTCCTGAAGGGGGCGTTCAAGAGGGAGGGAGCCATTGTGAAGGGGCGCGAATTGTTGTCCCATGTGCAGATGGTAGGACAGGATCATGCCGTCTTCGCGCATGTGCTTAACAGTGGGTGGACGGACGTGGAGGATGCGAGCCAATACTTCGCCGCCAAGGCCGACCCGCGCATTACTCACATCGTGACCACGAACGGCAAGCATTTCAAGAAAGCCACCGGCCTATCCATCGTTGATCCAGCCCAATTGCTGGCGCTGCTTTAAGCGTGTTTTTAAGAAAGGCTGGAGATGGACCTCACCGCTGTATCCACGTCGTTGCCATAATGGCGCAGCGCCTCGGCAATGGTGTTGCAACGCCGGATGAGCAGTTCCATCCGGGCGCGCTCAACGGCCCGGTTGCGGGCCACGTGGAAATCCCGCAACAGCAGCGCCAGCGCCTGTAGGGAGGCGGTCGCCGATGCGACATGCTTCCATGCCATGAACACGCCGTTGGCACCGAACACTTGATCGACAGCCAGGTCCATCGAGCGCCAGGCATCTTGGATGTGCGTGCGCGTGGTGTCATCGATCTGCTTAAGCCGGGCATTGATCCTGTTGTGGTTGCGAAAGAGGAACCAGGCGTTGCGCAGTTCACTGAAGGCGTCGATCAGCAGCGCGTTCACCTCGAACAAGCATTCGTTGAGGAAGCGCTCGGCGTCAGCCTGGAAGGCCCGGGCATGGCGGCGACTCCGGAACAAGACGCGCTTGTGGTTGCCGAGCAGCACGATGTGGTAGTGCTCTTCGGTGATTGGGGATGCGGCATCCACCGGAGGTCGTACAGCGTCGAACGTGATGCGTTTCAAGGGAGTGTTCTTAGAGGGTGGAACAGGTTGAGAGCCGCGTCGGTACGTTGGTGAAGTCTGGGTCCGATCTGCGCATAATTTACATTATGTTAACCAATATGATCCGGAGGATCAGCGGGTTATCTCCCATTGATGCAACCGGTCCCGCCTTTGGCTTGAACGCCGTAGTTTCGCACCGCCCCAAGCGCCCAGCACTTCGCTCCCAGCAAATTGTCCAGGCGCCATCCCCAGCGGGATCATTGTACGCCGGACCGATCGCGGGGCTTTTACCGACACATCCTGCGTCCCCCGGGCCCAATGACCCGGACCGCTCACCTGAGGCATATCCATGCATCAACCTTCCTTCGACCAGCTCGGTCTCATCGAGCCCATTCTCAAAGCCCTTCGCCACGAAGGCTACACCACGCCCACGCCGATCCAGGCCCAGTCCATCCCGTACCTCCTTGAGGGTCGCGACCTGCTCGGTTGCGCCCAGACCGGCACGGGCAAGACCGCAGCGTTCGCCATCCCGCTGATCCAGCGGATGTACAACGCCGGTCCGCCTGCCGGTGGCAAACGCCCGATCCGTGCCTTGGTGCTCACGCCCACCCGTGAGCTGGCCATCCAGATCGAGGAAAGCTTCCGTGCCTACGGCCACCATACCGGGCTGCGCTACACCGTGATCTTCGGCGGCGTGGGCCAGAAACCGCAGACCGACGCCCTACGCGCCGGTGTGGACGTGCTTATTGCCACCCCCGGCCGCCTGCTGGACCTCATGGGCCAGGGCTACGTCCACCTGAAGGACCTGGAGTACTTCGTGCTGGACGAGGCCGACCGCATGCTCGACATGGGTTTCGTGCATGACGTGAAGCGCGTGATCGCCGCCTTGCCGCCCAAGCGCCAGAGCCTGTTCTTCAGCGCCACCATGCCGCCGGAGATCCAGCGGCTGGCCGCCACCATCCTCACCAACCCCGTGAAGGTGGAAGTGACGCCCGTTTCCAGCACGGCCGAGACCGTGCAACAGCAGGTCTATTTCGTGGAACGGGCCGACAAGGGCGCCCTGCTCACCCACCTGGTCAAGAGCATGGACATCCAGCAGACGCTGGTGTTCACCCGTACCAAGCATGGCGCGGACAAGCTGGCGCGGATCCTAATCAAGAACGGCATCAGCGCGGAGGCCATCCACGGCAACAAGGCCCAGAACGCCAGGCAACGCGCCCTGAACAACTTCAAGGAGCGCAGGACGCGCGCCCTCGTGGCCACGGACATCGCCGCGCGCGGCATCGACATCGACCTGCTCGGCCACGTGGTGAACTACGACATCCCGAACATCCCGGAAACCTACGTGCACCGCATCGGCCGTACCGGGCGTGCCGGCGCCAGCGGCCTGGCCCTCTCGCTCTGCGACCGCGAGGAGGTCGAATTCCTGCGCGACATCCAGAAGCTGATCAAGCGTGACGTGCCCGTGGTGGAGGATCATCCGTTCCCCTTCAGTGATGGCACGCCCGTGGTGGATCCGGGCCGGAAGCAACAGCAGCGCGGCCAGCAGCAACGCGGACGGCAACAGTGCCCAGCCCCCCGCCCCCAGCAGAACGAGCAACGCCGGAGCGACAACAGCCAGCGCCCCGCGCGGGAAGAGCGGACGGAGCGCCCACGCGGCGAACACCGCGGCCAAGGCCGGCCCCAGCAACAGCCGGATCGGCAGGGCGACCGCGGCGAACAACAGCCATCCGCCGGTAAGGACTATGCCGCCCTTACCCGTGAGCTGATCGCTGACGTGGATGCCTTCCTGGAGGGAAAACCTTCCCCGTCCACTCCACAACAGCCTGGCCAGCAGCGACCCGAAGGCCAGCGTAACCGCCGCCGTTGGCGTGGTGGCCAGCGCTGATCGGCAACGGACCCTGATGATGCAAGAAAGGCGGCCTTCGGGCCGCCTTTCGCATGCTGTTGCCAGCCGGTGTCGTTCCGGCCGGTGCGAATGCCGGATCAGTTCGAGCGGATGAACTCGTGCTGCGGCACCTCCCGGCCTTGTGCCTTGGCGAGGTCCAGTTCGGCCTGTAGTTGCTTGCTCGTCATGCTGCTGCCGTCGTGGCTCCAGCCCGGAGGGCCGAAGATGTACATCAGCTTGTTCTTCAGGCCGGGCGCCTTTTTCACGTCCTTCCAGATCTCCTGGAACTCGAAGATGTTGTGCGTGATCGGGTTGTGCGTATCGGGGTCATGGCTGATGCCGAACTTCGGTTCGATGCCCTTGATGGGCTCCTGCCAGGTGCCGTACAGGCGGTCCCAGATGGTGAGGATGCCACCGTGGTTGCGGTCCAGGTATTCCGTGTTGCTGCTGTGGTGCACCACGTGGATATAGGGCGTGTTGAAGACCTTCTCGTACCAGCCGAGCGACGGCACCAACTGGCTGTGCAGGAAGAACTGGTAGAACGCGTTCGCGATGAGGCAGGTGGCGATCATGATCGGCTCGAAGCCCAGGATGGGCATCCACAGCCAGTAGATGGGCTTCACCAGGGTGATGAACCAGCCGTTGCGGATGCTGATGGTGAGGTTGAACTTCCGGCCACTGTGGTGCGGCAGGTGTGCGGCCCAGAGCACGCGCACGTTGTGCGCCAGCCGGTGGTGCCAGTAGAAGTTGTGGTCGTCCGCGATGGCGCAGAGGATCCAGATGTACCATTTGAAACCCAGCGTGGTGTAGCCCAGGTATTCCTCCCGAAGACCGGCGGTCTTCCAGAACAGCCACATGTAGAGGGAGATCTCCAGCACGTTGGTGACCACCCGGATGAGCGTGGCCCCGACGCCGATCACGAAACCGGACAGGCTTTCCTTCAGGTCGAAGTAATCCTTCGCCTTCAGGTATTCGATGATGATGAGCGCCAGAAAGACCGGATAGACGTAGAACAGGCCGAAGTGCTCGATCTCGAGCTTGGGCAACTGGCTGCGCATGTGCAGCCAGCTGTCGATGAGGTTGAAGTGCATCCGGTAGGAGGTGCCGACCGGGATGGAAAGGCCGGAGCGGGCGTCGCAAATGTATCCGGAACGTCACCTCATCCTGTAGCTGATATCAGGGCGTTGAGGAACAGGTACTTCGGCAGTGTCATGTCCCCTACAAAGACGGAGAGCCGGGCTCCACCCCGGCTCTCCTCCCTTAACACTCCACGGTAGGATCTACTCGCCGAGGAGTTTTTTCATCTCTTCGAACTTGGCCGTGTTCTGCATCATGGCATACAGCTTCTTCAGCTGTTGCATGGTCGGCTTATCGTCGGCCTTCATCGCGTGGGCCTTCTCGAAGAAGGGAACGGCCTTGGTGTAGATCTCGTCCGCCGTCTTCTTGCACTTCAGGTAGGCGGCGTCATCCTTGAGCTTCCCGCACTTCTCGTACTCGTATGCAGCGCGGTTGTTGTAGAGCACGCCCACGTTGTAGGCGGCGTCGAAGTTGTTAGCGTCCAGTTCCAGGGCCTTCTTGTAGGCGCCTTCAGCCAGGTCGTAGTACTTCAGCATGTCGGCCTCGGCCGCGGTACCCTCCTTCGGGTTCGCCTTGGCGTCGTATAGACTGCCGAGCACGCTGTAGAGCGAGGGATTGTTCGGGTCCTTCTCGATGGCGGCCTTCACGCTGGTCTCGGCCTGGTCGGCGTGTCCCGCGTCGAGCAGGTAGGCCACTTCGTCCAGCATCAGCTCCTTGTTGCCAGGGTGCGCTTTCAGGCCGTCCCGGGTGGTGGCGATGGCGCCCTCCTGGTCGTTGGTCTGCTTCTGCATGTGGGCCAGGTAGCGGTACACGTCGGCCTTGTTGTAGCCGATCTTGATGCACTCCTTGTAGCGCTCGATGGCGTGCGGCAGGTCGCCCTTGCTCTCATAGGCCAGCGCGCTGTTGAACACGGCGTTGCTGTCCACCTGCCCGAAGGCCTTGGCGATGCGCTCGCTCTCGCCATAGAGAGTGATGGCCTTGTCGTAATCCTTGGTGTTGAAGGCATCATTGCCCCCGTTCAAGGCGGCCACCTGCAGGTTGCCCAGTGAACGCATGTTCTCCTCTTTGTAGGAGCCCTTGGCATCCAGCTCGTTGGCCTTGGTGTAGCTCTCGATGGCCTTTTGGAGCGCATCGGGGAACTTGGCCTTCAGGGCCGCATCGTCGCTCAGCGCGATTTGGCGGTAGATGTCGCCGCGGTAGCGCCAGGTCTTCTCCTTCCCCATCGACGCCTCGTTGGTCGTTGCGGGCTCGATGTATTCAATGGCCTTCTCGTAGTTCTTGTCCGAGAGGTAGTTGAACGCGCTCACCACGTTGCTGTTCTGCGCATGGGCCGCGAGCGTTCCGGTGATGGACAGGATCAGCAGCTTGCTCTTCATCGTCATCGGTTCCGTATCGGTTCTAGGTTCAGGCTTCGCCGCCCGCGTTATCAACTTCAGTGCCACCCGCATTGTTCGCGCCGTCGGTGCCGTTCTCCGGGGCGGGGCCGGCTTCGCCGGTGTTCCCTTCCAGCTCGTCCCCTTCGTGGAGGGCGCTGTCCACCTTGGCCACGGCCGCGATCCGGTCGTTGCCGCGCAGTTCGATCAGGCGCACGCCCTGGGTGGCGCGGCCCAGTATGCGCATCTCGCTCAGTGCCATGCGGATGGTGATGCCGTTCCGGGTGATGATCATCAACTGATCGTCCTCCTTCACGTCCTTGATGGCCACCAGGTCGCCGGTCTTGTCCGTTACCTGCAGGGTCTTCACCCCTTTGCCACCGCGGTTCACCATGCGGTACTCGTATTCGCCGTTCTCGTCGAGGATGGCCGAACGTTTCCCGTAGCCGTTCTCGCTGACCACCAGCACCTGGCGCGAGGCGAGCTCCGACCGGTCGATGGCAATCATGCCGATCACCCGGTTGCCCTTGGAGCCGCCTTCGAGGTTCATGCCCCGCACACCGCTGGCGTTGCGGCCCATGGGGCGCACGTCGCTTTCCTCGAAATGCACGGCGCGGCCGTCGCGGCTGGCCAGGATGATGTGGCTGCTCCCGTTCGTCAGGCGGGCCTCGAGCAGTTCATCGCCCTCGCGGATCGCCACGGCGATGATGCCGTTGGCGCGCGGACGGCTGTAGGCTTCCAACGTGGTCTTCTTGATGATGCCGTTCGTGGTGCAGAGCACAACGAAATGATTGTCCAGGTATTCCTGGTCCTTGAGGTCCTTCACGTTGATGTAGGCCAGCACCTTGTCGTCGCCTTCGATCTGCACCAGGTTCTGGATAGCGCGGCCCTTGCTCTGGCGGGTGCCTTCGGGGATATCGAACACGCGCATCCAGTAACACCGGCCTTTCTTGGTGAAGATGAGCAGGTAGTTGTGGTTCGTCGCAACGAACAGGTGCTCGAGGAAATCCTCGTCGCGCGTGGTCGAGCCGCGGCTGCCCACCCCGCCCCGGCCCTGCGTGCGGAACTCGCTGAGGCTGGTACGCTTGATGTAGCCCAGGTGGCTGATGGTGACCACCACCGCCTCGTCGGCGATCAGGTCCTCCATGTTCAGGTCGCCCGTGGCGGCCACGATCTGCGTGCGGCGTTCGTCGCCGTACTTGTCGCGCACCTCCACCAGTTCGGTCTTGATGATGTCGTAGCGCATGCCCTCATTGGCCAGCACGGCGCGCAGGTGGTCGATCAGCTTCATCAGTTCCGCGTGCTCCTGGCGGATCTTGTCGCGCTCCAGGCCGGTGAGGCGCTGCAGGCGCATGTCCAGGATGGCACGGGCCTGGATCTCGGTGAGGCCGAACTGTTGCATCAGGCCATCGCGGGCCTCGTCGGGCGTCTGGCTGGCGCGGATCAGGGCGATCACGGCGTCCAGGTGGTCCAGGGCGATGAGCAGGCCTTCCAGGATGTGCGCCCGCTCTTCGGCCTTGCGCAGGTCGAACTTCGTGCGGCGGACCACCACGTCGTGGCGGTGCTCCACGAAGTTCACGATCATGTCCTTCAGGCCCAGCAGCATCGGCCGGCCCTTCACCAGCGCGATGTTGTTCACGCTGAAGCTGGTCTGCAGCGCGCTGTACTTGTACAACTGGTTCAGCACCACGGTGCCCATGGCCTCGCGCTTCACGTCATACGCCAAGCGGATGCCGTTGCGATCGCTGTAGTCGTTCACGTCGCTGATGCCCTCGATCTTCTTGTCGGTCACCAGCTCGGCCACGCCCTTGTAGAGCTGTACGGCCTTGTTCACCTGGTAGGGGATCTCGGTGACGATGATCGTCTCACGCCCCGTCTTCGGATCCTCCTCGATATGGCTCTTGGCGCGCAGCACCACTTTGCCGCGCCCCGTTTCGTAGGCCTCGCGCACACCGTCCGTGCCGTAGATGGTGCCGCCCGTGGGGAAATCGGGCCCCTTGATGTGCTCCATCAGGCCCGCCACGTCGATGTCCCTGTTGTCGATGTAGGCGATGATGCCGTTGCACACCTCGGTGAGGTTGTGCGGGGGCATGTTCGTGGCCATCCCCACCGCGATGCCGGCCGCGCCGTTCACGAGCAGCTGCGGGATTTTGGTGGGCATCACCGTCGGCTCCTCCAGCGTATCGTCGAAGTTGGGTCGCATGTCCACGGTCTCCTTCTCCAGGTCGGCCATCACCTCCTCGGCGATCTTCCGCATCCGGGCCTCGGTGTACCGCATGGCTGCCGGACTGTCACCATCGATGCTGCCGAAGTTGCCCTGGCCGTCCACCAGCGGGTAGCGCAGGCTCCAGTCCTGTGCCATGCGCACCATCGCGTCGTACACGCTGCCGTCGCCGTGCGGGTGGTATTTACCGAGCACCTCGCCCACCAGACGGGCGCTCTTCTTGTAAGGCCGGTTGCTCTGCATGCCCAGGCCCTCCATGCCAAAGAGCACGCGGCGGTGCACCGGCTTGAACCCGTCACGCACGTCGGGCAGGGCCCGGCTCACGATCACCGACATCGAATAATCGATGTAGGCGGTGCGCATCTCGTTCTCGATGTTGATCGGGACGATCTTCTCTCCTTCTGCCATGGTCAATGTTCAAGGGCCGATCCGCAAGGTTCCAGTTGATAAGGACGATGCTTCCGTTGGTCGCCTGGCCTCTTGAGGCCTAGGCTTTTTGACCTGGAACTGGGGACCGGGCACTGCCACCTTGTCCTTTTCCACGGTCCCGCACCATTCTTGCCGACACCCTCGCGAAAGGGAGCCCGAAAGTACCGGTAATGCCAGCTTCACGGACCCCCTTTTTTCCACAACCCCACACTCCGGTGTGGATAAAAGAACCGCTGCTGAAAAGGGCCGCGCCGTAGCCCTTGGATAGCTTGCCCCCGTTGGTCCGGCGTGTATCTTGCAAGAGGCAATGCGCGAAGGAACGGTCCAACGAAGGCAACAGCCCCCGAAGAACCACATGGACGCCAAATTCTCCCCCCGGGTCAGGGACGTCATCGGCTTCAGCCGTGAGGAAGCCCTGCGCCTTGGACACAACTACATCGGTATCGAGCACATCCTGCTCGGCCTCATCCGCGAAGGCGAAGGCAACGCGGTGAAGATCCTCCAACGCCTGGAGGTGGACCTCGACGAGCTTCGCAAGGTGATGGAAGGGTCCATGGAACCCGCCAGCGCCATGCGCCCGCCGGACAAGGACAAGATCACCCTGGTGAAGCAGGCCGAGAAGATGCTGAAAATCACCTTCCTGGAGGCCAAGCTCTTCAAGAGCCCGCACATCGACACCGAGCACCTGCTGCTGAGCATGCTCAAGGACGAGGACAACCTGGCCACCCGCACGTTGCACAAATTCCACGTGGATTATGAGAACGTGAAGCACGAGGTGGACACCATCCTCGCCGGTAGCGGCCCGTCCGGTGAAAGCACCCGGCCGCGTCCGAAGGCCCAAGGGCCCCAGAGCGCCGATGACGATGATGACGACGGCGGCAGCGGCAGCTACGGCGGCGGCCAGAAGAAGCCCGGCGACAGCAAGAGCAAGACGCCCGTGCTGGACAACTTCGGCCGCGATCTGACCAAGCTCGCCGAAGAAGGCAAGCTGGACCCCATCGTGGGCCGCGAGAAGGAGATCGAGCGGGTAAGCCAGATCCTGAGCCGCCGCAAGAAGAACAACCCCGTGCTGATCGGTGAGCCGGGCGTGGGCAAATCCGCTATCGCGGAAGGCCTGGCCCTGCGCATCATGCAGCGCAAGGTGAGCCGCGTGCTCTTCAACAAGCGCATTGTGGCGCTGGACATCGCCAGCCTGGTGGCCGGCACCAAGTACCGCGGCCAGTTCGAGGAGCGCATGAAGGCCGTGATGAACGAGCTGGAGAACAGCCCGGACGTCATCCTCTTCATCGACGAGATCCACACCATCGTGGGCGCCGGTGGCGCCTCCGGCTCGCTGGACGCCAGCAACATGTTCAAGCCCGCCCTGGCGCGCGGCGAGATCCAGTGCATCGGCGCCACCACGCTGGACGAGTACCGCCAGTACATCGAGAAGGACGGCGCCCTCGAGCGCCGCTTCCAAAAGGTGATCGTGGAGCCCACCAGCGTGGATGAGACGATCCAGATCCTCAACAACATCAAGGAGAAGTACGAGGACCACCACAACGTGAACTACACGCCGGAGGCCATCAACGCCTGCGTGAAGCTCACCGCCCGCTACATCACGGACCGCCACCTGCCGGACAAGGCCATCGACGCCTTGGACGAGGCCGGTAGCCGCGTACACATCAGCAACATCGTGGTGCCGCAGAACATCCTCGACGTGGAACAGAAGATCGAGGAGGTAAAGGAGGAGAAGAACCGCGTGGTGCGCAGCCAGCGCTATGAGGAGGCCGCCAAGCTGCGCGACAAGGAGCGCCAGCTGCTGGAAGAGCTCGACCGGGCGAAGAAGCAGTGGGAAGAGGAAAGCCGCACCCACCGCACCACGGTGACCGAGGATAACGTGGCCGAAGTGGTGGCCATGATGAGCGGCATCCCCGTGCAACGCATCGCCGAGAAGGAAAGCGGCAAACTGCGCCGCATGCGCGAGGAGATGCAGGGCAAGGTGATCGGCCAGGACGAGGCCGTGGGCAAAGTGGTGAAGGCCATCCAGCGCAACCGCGCCGGTCTGAAGGACCCCAACCGCCCCATCGGCAGCTTCATCTTCCTAGGCCCCACCGGCGTGGGCAAGACCCAGCTCGCCAAGGAACTGGCCCGCTACATGTTCGACACCGAGGAGGCGCTGATCCGCATCGACATGAGCGAGTACATGGAGAAGTTCTCCGTGAGCCGCCTGATCGGTGCGCCGCCGGGCTACGTGGGGTATGAGGAAGGTGGGCAGCTCACCGAAAAGGTGCGCCGCCGCCCCTACTCCATCGTGCTGTTGGACGAGATCGAGAAGGCGCACCCGGACGTGTTCAACCTGCTGCTGCAAGCGCTGGACGACGGCCAGATGACCGACAGCCTCGGCCGCCGCATCGACTTCCGGAACACGATCATCATCATGACCTCGAACATCGGGGCGCGCGATCTGGCCGACTACGGCAAGGGCGTGGGCTTCGGCACGAAGGCCCGGGAGGATGGCACCGCGGACAACAACCGCGGCATCGTGGAGAAGGCGCTGAAGAAGGCCTTCGCCCCCGAGTTCCTCAACCGCATCGATGACATCATCATGTTCAACTCGCTGAAGCGGGAGGACATCCACAAGATCATCGACATCGAGTTGGCCAACGTGTACAAGCGCATCGCCGAACTGGGCTACGATCTGAAGCTCACCGACGAGGCCAAGGATTTCCTGCTGGAGAAAGGCTACGACGAGAAGTTCGGCGCCCGTCCCCTCAAGCGCGCGATCCAGAAGTTCATCGAGGATCCGATGGCCGAGGAGATCATCAACCAGCACGTGGAGGAAGGCGACAAGATCTCCGTGGGGTTGAACAAGGAGAAGACCGACGTGGCCATCAAGGTCACCAAGGGCAAGAAGAAAGTAGGCAAGGGCGAGAACGGTGACAGCAAGGAGCTGCCGCCGGCCACGGAGCCCGGTGCCTGATCACCTTTGGGATATAGAAGAAGAAGCCCCGGCCAATGGCCGGGGCTTCTTCTTTGGCATTGTAAGAGGACCTGGCGATCGGCACACATCCGCCTGTTGATCGTCCGTGCGAGGGGGCTGTTGGATGGGCCGGGCCTGCGAGCACTTTTGAGGTCCAGCATCGCCCCATGCAAGACCGCCGCACCACGCTCCTGATCGAACGGCTGAAAAGCCTCGCCGCCCGCAAGAACCGCTTCTCCTATGATGTGCGCGGCGATGCCTTCGTCACCAGCGACATCATTGCTCCCTACAGCCCCGGCGCAGCGGGCCGCACCGACCTCGTGAGCGTGCTGGAACATGCCTTGGCGCACGACGCCATCGTTTCCGGGGTGAAGGACCCGGAGAGCGGACAGGTACGGTTCACCAGTTGCCGCCTGTTCACGGACATGGCCAATGCCCTGCGTTTCGCCCGTGACCAGCACCAGACCGCCGTGTACAACTGGAACCGCCAGGAGGAAGTGCTGGTGCCGGTAGCCAGCGTGGAGAAGGTGCAGGAGAACTAGATCCTTCCGCCGGACCTACCACATCCCGTCCTCGTTGGACTTGATGAACCGGGTGCTGAACCCGAGGCCCACCGTGAGGAAACGGTAGGGTGCGTCCCGGTCCTTGCGTCCAGGGAACGACTCCAGTCCGATGACCCCGGGTCCGAACGAGGCGGCATCCGCCTCGTATCCCAGCGTTATGCCGAAGGCCAGGTTGTCCGATGTATGCACGAAGTAGCTCGCGGAAATGCCCCAATGGAAGGCGTTCTGCTTCGCGTTGTCCGCGCAGGTGGTGCAATCCCACGTCCAGCGGGCCTGCCCGGCCTTGGCGTTCAGCTCGTAATAGGTGATCGGGCCCGTGTAATGCTCGTACTGCAACTTGCCGAAGAGCACCATCCGCCGCACTTCGCCATTGGTGATCAGCTGGGCCAGGCCATGTTCCTCCAGTCCGTACCAGTTGAACTTCGCCCCCACGCCTACTCCCAGGCCCTTGAAAAGTGGCACCTGGAAAGCTCCTTCGACCTGTCCGAGCACTTCGGTGAGATCCCCGAACACCGGGTTCCTCAGTGGAACGGGCAGCAGCAGCAGCCCTTGGAACGACGGTTTCGGCTCCGGAAGGGTTTGGGCCTGCAGTGCGCCGTGCAGGGCGCAGGCCAGCAGCGCGGTGGCGAGTTGCCGCTTCATGCCTGCCGCAGGATGAACTTGCGCTCGGTGCGTTGGCTTTCCGTGGCGAGCTCGAAGAAGTAGACGCCGTCCGTCCGTCCGGGGAGCTCGAGTTCGAGCACCTGCTGGCCTTGCGCCACCAGGCGGGAAGGCCAGCCATGCACCGGCGCATGGGTTTCCGACAGCACGGCGGGCATCACTTCCTGGTCCTTCGGCGCGATAAGCTCAACGCGCAAGCGCGTGGGGTGGTACATCACCTCCACGCGGACCAGTTCCGCATGCAGCGGGGCCGGCAGGTCGCGGACCATCACGTACTGCTTGAAGCGCTTGTACAGCACCGCCACCAGCAGGATGCTGAGCGAGATCAGCAGGGCGATCCGGATGTTGTCCATCTAGAGCACGATCACGCCCTCGATCTCCGAAGCCTTGTCGTAGCGGGCCACCACGTCGTCCGCGTTCAGCATCACCTCCCGTACCGTGATGCTCACGTACTTGCCCCCTGCGCTGTACTTGCGCAGCACCTCCGCCTCCGGCGGGAAAAGCGCCAGCACACGGTCCAGCCGCTGCTGGTCGGGCTCGAAGATCATCTTGAACAGATATACCGACGGCCATTCGTGCACCTGGTCCAGGCGTTCGCGCAGCCGTTGCTTGGTCTCTTCGTTCAACATGGGAACGGCACGAAGGTAACCCTGCTGCCGGCGATGGGCTTCATGACCTATCCAATGAACGATCCTTCAGGTGAGGTCTGAGGACTTCGTGGCCAGCCACAGATGGAACGTTCGGACAACTTCCATAAAAAGCGAAAGCCCCGGAAGATCCGGGGCTTTCCACGAGCAGAAGGGAGCTTAGTGGCTCACCACCAATTTCTTGGTGATGGGGCTGCCATCGGCATACAGCGACACGAGGTAGGTGCCGTTCGCCCAGTCGGCCACGTTGAGCGTGGTCTGGCCGCGGCCCGTGCTGAGGCGGCCCAGCTGGCGGTCCACCACCTTGGCGCCTTTGGCGTCCATCACCACCAGGTGGGTGTTGGCGCTCTGCGTCATGTCGTAGGCCACGATCACGTCCGTGTTGGCGGGGTTGGCGCCTTGGATGCTCATGCGCATGCCGTTCACGGTAGCCACGTCGTCGATCCCGGCCGAGCCGTCACCGATCACCACGGCGATGGCGAAGTCGAAGTTGGCGAAGCCAGCATCGGTCTGCCAGCTATAGCTCACGGTACCCCATGAACCGTCGCTCCACTGCTCCCAGTTCTGATCGACCTGGCTGCCAGGGCCATCCACTGAAGAAGTGACCAGACCCAATTCCACATGATCCCCTAGGTCCGATACATCGAACCCGACACCGAAATCGCCGTTCACGGCCACCGCAGGGTTGATCGTGAGGACCATGAAACCTGTCGTATCGATGTTGCCGATGGGAACGTCCCCGCTGCCAAGGACCGTACTGGGGGCATTGTTCACGGTCTCCTCCGTGCTGATAACCCCCTCGCCATCCAAGGCGTACATCCGGAAATGCACGAGGTCATTAGGCCTGCCGTTCACATCCTTCGCGCCGAAGAGGAAAGCGATAGCTTCCACATGCACGTTGCCTGTGCTGTGGAACACCTGGACCTTGGCCCTATCAGCGTAGTTGTTGGAGCCCACGATATATCCCCATTCGTCAGAGAGGTACATGGTAAGAGGTGAAGCGGAGTTGCTTGCCGCGACGCCAGGGGGGATCAGCGTATCCATCGGAGTACGCAGAGAAGAGGCCGGGAGGAAGAATCCGGTGAAGTGACGGGCAGGTCCCACTTGGCGTTGGGCCATTGCGGCACTGCTGACCAGGCCCAATGCCAAGAGCGTGAGTTGAAGTTTTTTCATGGTTCAAGCTTCGTTTGAAGGGGCTAAGATCATACACCCGGACGGTTCCTCCTAACCTCCCGTCCCGTTAACATTGCGCATCGGCCCCGGACCATGCCACAGCTCCACCCTATCCCTGAACATTACAGGTCCCAGCGATGGCCGCCCCCCTTCTCTTCCCCACTGATATGATCACCGGCATCGACATCGGAGGCACCACCAGCAAGATCGGCCTGGTGCATGAAGGGCGTGTGGTCGCCCGCGCGCGCATTGCCACCGTGGGCCATGCGGACGATCACGCCTTTGCGGATGCGCTCGCTGCGGCGGTACGTGCGCTCGCCGCCGGTAACGGCCTGCCCATGCCCACCGCGGCCGGCCTCGGTGCGCCCAACGCCAACCAGCACACGGGTATCATCGAGATGGCGCCCAACCTGCCGTGGAGGTATGATGTGCCGCTGGCCCGCATGGTGCAGGACCGGCTCAGCGTACCCTGCGTGCTCGGCAACGATGCCAATGCGGCGGCCCTGGGCGAATGGCGCTACGGCGCGGGCCAGGGCTACCGCGACCTGCTGGTGGTCACATTGGGTACGGGTGTGGGCAGCGGTTTCATCGTGAACGATGCGCTGTTGCTGGGCAGCCACGGCAACGCGGGCGAGCTGGGTCACATGACGCTGGTGATGGACGGCCGCCCCTGCACGTGCGGCCGCAAGGGCTGCCTGGAGGCCTATGTGAGCATCCGCGGGCTGCGCCAGACGTATGCGGAGCTGGATGGCGATCCGGCCGTGTTGCGCGAGGAAGGCGTGAAGGCCATCGCCGACGCCGCGCATCGCGGGGACACAGCCGCGCTGCAGACCTTCATCCATGCGGTCCGCTGGCTGGCGGTGGGGCTGGCGAACGCCGTGGCGATCTCCGGCCCGCAGCGGATCGTGCTGTTCGGTGGTATCGCCCGCAACGGGGACCTGCTGATGGCTCCGCTGCGCGAGCGTTTCCAGGAAGCCTTGCTCAGCATCTACAGCGGGCGCGTGGACCTGACGGTTTCCGCTCTTCCGGATGATGACGCAGCGATCCTCGGGGCCGCGGCCCTGACCACGCTATAGCGGGACCGACGGCAGATGTCACGGTTCGGGCGCCTGCGCCAAAGCGCATCGGTCTCTTGCGCCATAGCTTCAGCGACGGAGCGCGTCGGCGCACAGGCTCACCGTGACATCTATAAACGTAACCACCGGGTGCTCTTCCGCGTAGGAACGCGCTCCGATGAAAGGTCCGATCCTGCTGGCACGCTGCATCCTCGTGGGTGGTCTGTTGATCGCCACGTGGCCGGTGCAGGCAGGTCCGTACCGCTTGCCGGCCCGCAGGGACAGCCTCAGCCGCACGGCCGAACGGTTGATCGATCAGGCCGTTGCCCGCGTGACCGCCGAGGCCGGCCAAAGCCTGGCGGACCTCAAGATGGCGGCCGGTATCGCCGGTTCGGCCGGCAACAAGGAATTGCAGATGCGCGCCCTGCGCGCCCAGCGTGACCTGGAAATGGCCAATGGTGCCTGTGATGCCGCCGTGACCACCGGCGCGCGGGTGCTGCAATTGAGCACCAGCGCCGGCGATCGCTCCGCCATGGCGAACGACCTATGGGCGCTGGCCCGGGGCTATGAGCGCATCGGCGCGCTGGATGAGGCCATGGCATCCACCAAGCGGGCCCTGTTCCTCTCGCGCACGATGAACGACACGGCCGCGGTCGGGCAAGGCATGCTCGCCCTGGCCGATCTGCTGCTGATAACCCGCCGCACGGACGAGGCGAAACAAGCCACCGAGGATGCCCTCGATCTGTTCACGGAACGGCGCGATACGCTGGGCATGGCCCGTGCGCGGGCCCGCCAGGGGGCGCTGTTCATCCAGCAGGATCGCTGCTCGGAAGCCTTGAGCGTGCTGCACCACGCCTACCGGGTGCTGGGCGCATCGAGCGTGCCGGAGGACCGCGTATCGGTGCTGTTACACCTGGCGGAGGCGAACATCGGTTGTTCCCGTTGGAGCGATGCCCGCGCCGACCTGCTTGCCGCCGAGCGCGAGCTGCGCACGAACGGCCGCCTGCTGGCGACCCCTGCGTTGTTCGCGCTGCGCGCCCGCGTGGAGGAAGGCGTCGGCGATGCGAAGGCCGCTCTGGCCGCACAGAAACGCTACAACGCCTTGCGCGACTCGCTGTTCAACGACCGCTTCGCGGATCGCGTGGCCGGGTTGCGCACCCTCTACCAACTGGCCGAGCAGGAGAACGAACTGAGCACCCTGCACGAAGCGGACAAGGCCCGCTCGCAGGAATGGCCCCAAGGCCGGACCCTCTGGCTGCTGGCCCTGCTTGCGGTGACGATCGCGGCCCTCATCGCGCTGGCAGGCATGTACCGCCGGATGCACCGGGCCATTGTGCGGACACGCAGGAAAGGCCAGCTCGTGGGCAAGCAGGCGGAAGAGATACGCGCCAAGAACCTGGAACTGGAGCGCCAGAACATGCGCCTGATGGAAACGCTGCTGCACGAAGAGGAGAAGGACGTGATCCTGAAGGAGATCCACCACCGGGTGAAGAACAACCTCCAGATCGCCGGGATGCTGCTGCGGATGCAGGCCACCTTCATCAAGGACCAGCGGCTGGAGGAACTGCTGCACGACTGCCAGGCGCGCATCCTCTCGATGGCCCTGGTGCATGAGCACATCTACAAATGCGGCGACCTGAGCCGCGTGAACGTGAAGGCGCACCTGATGGCCCTGGCCACGAGCGTGCTGCGCAACCACGGCCTGGACGGCCGGGTGGCGCTGGACCTGAACGTGACCTACGACCGCGCCACGCTGGACGACCTGATCCCGTTGAGCCTGCTGCTGAACGAGCTGCTCACCAACGCCGCGAAGCATGCCTTCACCGGTGAACGCCCGGGACGCATCAACATCGCGCTGCGCCGGTTGAGCGAGGACCGCTGCGAGCTCACCTTCAGCGACAACGGTGTGGGCCTGGACCAGGACCTGTTCTTCAGCACCGCATCGTTCGGGCTTGAACTGGTGCGCACGCTGGCCGCCCAGCTGAACGGTACCATCCGCCTGTTGAAGGGCGATGGCACCACGTTCCAGCTCACCTTCGCGGTGAAGCCGGAGCGGCTGCTCCGCAAGGCCTCCTGAGCACCGGACCGTCCCTTTGGCCTATTTTCGCGGGCCCTGTAAGGGCATCCCCGTATTGGAAGCTACCGACACCTCCGTCATCGATTTCCGCTCGTTCGGTCTCGATCCAGGCCTCATCGAAGGGCTGGAATCCATGGGCATCCGGAAGCCCACCCCCATCCAGGCCCAAGCCATCCCCGCCGCGCTGGACGGGCGCGACCTGATCGCCTGCGCACAGACCGGCACCGGCAAGACCGCTGCCTTCCTGCTGCCGCTGATCGACGTGATCCACTCCTACCGGCCCAAGGCCGAGGGGTCCATCCGCGCCCTGATCGTGGTGCCCACGCGGGAGCTGGCCCTGCAGATCGATCAGCAGATGCAGGCCATCGCCTACTTCACCCCCATCATGTCCATGCCGGTGTACGGCGGCAGCGATGGGGCCTCCTTCGATCAGCAGAAGGCCGCGCTCAGCGGTGGCACGGAGGTGATCGTGGCCACGCCCGGCAAGCTCCTGAGCCACCTCAACCTGGGCTACGTGCAGACCGGAGGTCTGGAATTCCTCGTGCTCGATGAGGCCGACCGCATGTTGGACATGGGCTTCATCGACGACATCAAGCGCATCATCAAGTTCCTGCCCGCCGACCGGCAAACGCTGATGTTCAGCGCCACGATGCCCCCCGCGATCCGCGACCTGGCCAAGCAGGTGCTGCACGATCCGGTGGAGATCACCATCGCGCTGAGCAAGCCCGCCGAGGGCGTGGACCAGCAGGCCTACGTGATCCACGAGCCGCAGAAGGCGCCCATCCTGGAGCACATCCTGAAGACCAGCGAGGCGCAGAGCATCATCATCTTCGCCGGCAAGAAGGTGGAGGTGAAGAACCTCGCCCGCCACCTGCACAAGCGCGGGTTCAACGCGCAGGGCATGCACAGCGACCTGGAGCAGGCCGAGCGCGAGCAGGTGATGCTCGATTTCCGCAATCGTAAACTGCGCATCCTGGTGGCCACCAACGTGGTGAGCCGCGGCATCGACATCGACGACATCGACCTGGTGATCAACTACGACGTGCCCTCCGATCCGGAGGACTACGTGCACCGCGTGGGCCGTACCGCCCGCGCCGCGCGCAAGGGCACGGCCGTCACCTTCGTGAACACGATGCAGATGCGCGAGTTCGGCCGCATCGAACAGCTCATCGGCTACGAGGTGCGCAAGATGCCGCTGCCCGAAGGCTTCGAGCCCGGCCCGGCCTATGAGCCGAACGCGAAGCGCGCGAAAGGCCCCGGCCAGAAACACGACCGCCGCGGCGGTGGTCGTCACGGCGGTCGCCCGGGAGGTGGCGGCCGTGGCCGCCGTTGATCAGCGCTTGAACTGGGCCTTGTTGGCCTCGATCACGGCCACGGCGTCGAACTGCTGTGCGTCCGGCCCTACGGCTTCGATCTTCACGGTCTCGATCCGGTCGCCCTGCTGGATGGCATCCACCACTTCTTGGCCGCTCACCACATGACCGAACACGGTGTGCTTGCCGTCGAGCCACGGAGTGTCTTTGTGTGTGATGAAGAACTGGCTGCCGTTGGTGGCGGGGCCGCGGTTGGCCATGCTCAGGATGCCGGGCTTGTCATGCCGCAGCGCGCGGTCGAACTCATCGGGAAAGGTGTATCCCGGACCGCCGGTGCCATTGCCGGAGGGGTCGCCCCCTTGGATCATGAAGTCGGCGATAACGCGGTGGAAGGACAGGCCGTCGAGATAGGGCTGCCCTTCGGGCTTGGCCGAATTCTTCATCTTCCCTTCCGCCAGCGCCACGAAGTTCGCCACGGTGAGGGGCGTCCGCTGGTGTTCAAGCTGGCATACGATGGTGCCCTTGTTGGTCTTGATCGTGGCGAAGAGGCCGTCGCCGAATGTGGATGGTTGCACGTGTTCCTGTGTTTGAGCGGTCAGTTCGCTTTGAACTTGTCCTTGTTCGTGGTGAGCACCTTCACGGCATCGAAGGCCTTGGCCTCCTTCCCGCGGGCTTCGATCGTCACGGACTCGATCTTATCCCCCTGCTGGATGGCGTTCACCACGTCCTGGCCGCTCACCACGTGGCCGAACACCGTGTAGTTCCCGTCAAGCGCCGGCGTGGCCGTATGCGTGATGTAGAACTGGCTGGCGTTGGTGCCGCGCTCCGGCCTTCTCGCCATCGCCAGGGTGCCCGCCTTGTCGTGTTTCAGCGAAGGCACGATCTCCTCCGGGAACGTGTACCCCGGTCCTCCTGCGCCGGTGCCGGTGGGGTCGCCCGCCTGGATCACGAAGTTGGGAACGACGCGGTGGAAGAGGATGCCGTTATAGAACGGCTTCGTCTTGTCGACCGTGGTCACGTAGGGATGCTTGCCTTCGGCCAGGGCCACGAAATTGGCCACCGTCATCGGCGTTGCGGCGTATTCCAACTGGCACACGATGCTGCCCCTGGCGGTCTTGATGGTGGCGTAGAGCCCATCACCGAGCCCGGGCTTTTGCGGTGGTTCCGATGCCTGCTGTTGCACAACAGGCGCGGAAGCGACCGTGCTGTTCTCCGAAGCCGACGTGTTCCCGCAGGCGAACATCACCGCGAAGGAGGCGGCGACAAGGGTTCCTTGGATCTGTCTCATGGTTGTTTGGAGCGAGGTTGCGAAAGTATCGGTTCGGCTTCAGCCGCTACGTTGATGAGCGGGGAAGCTGGGTGAGGATCGGTCACTGCAGGAGCACTTCCTCGATGGCATCGAGCTTGTCCACGCTGAACGCACCCTGGGTGCGGTGTACGATGCGGCCGTCCGCATCCACCACGAAGAAGTACGGGACATCCTTGTTCTTCAGGCCCAGCGCGGTGATCACCAGATCCGCGTCGCCCTTGAAGAAGACCACGCGCTTCGCCACGTCCGGGTCGCTGCCCTTGCGCAGCTTCTTCATGCTGGGTTCGTACGCGGCCTTGTTCAACCCCACGAAGACCGGTACGAACCAGAGGTCGGCCTCATAGGTACCGGCGAAGAGGCCATGCTTGTTGACGAAGCGCAGGTAGGCCGGCTCGTACCATTCCGCCAGCAACGGCTCCGCCTTGGTCCCATAGGCCACGGCGATGATGGCGTACTTCCCCTTGCTGGCCGTGGGCAGTTCCACCGTGGTGTTGGCGGTGGTCTCCCCTTCGATGCGTGGGAAGGCCGTCTGGGCCTGGACCGTGGCGAAGGTGGCCATCACGGCCAAGGTGGCGAGGAAATGCTGCATTGAAGGATGCGTTCCCAAAGATGATGCCGTGCGTTCACCGCACGCCATGCTCGGCGCGCCGGCCTTTGAACTGCTTGAAGAACGCCATCAATGCGGCGATGTCCTGCTCCATGTCCGGACCTACGGGGCGCGGTGCATGCAGGGTGATCTCCTTGCGGGCGTAATCGAACGAAGTGGGCACCAGCGGCACACCGGCGGCCTGGGCGATGCGCCAGAAGCCGGTCTTCCACTGCGTCACGTGCTTGCGCGTGCCTTCCGGTGTGATGGCGATGCTGAAATCGGGGATGCTGCGGAAATAGCCCGCCACCTGGTCCGTGATGTGGGTGCTCTTGGACCGGTCCACCGGGTATCCGCCAAGGGCGTAGAAGATCCAGCCGAAAGGCGGCTTGAAGAGCGAGCTTTTCGCCAGGTAGCGGGCGTTGCCCAGCCGCGCGATGCTGCGGGCGAACACGCCCACGAGGAAATCCCAGTTGCTGGTGTGCGGGGCCACCACGTAGATGGCCTGCTTGAGCCCGGCCGGACGGTGGTCCACCACGCGCCAGCCGATGAGCTTGAACACGAGCAACGATAGCGCCCTGAACATGTGGTGCAAGGTAGGTCCCGGCCCCGTTCAGCCCTCCTTGCCTGGCGGAACCAACCCGGGCGCCTTCTCGTAAGACGGGCCCGCATGCAGCATACCGCCTTTGCCGTGATGGACGTGGAAACGACCCACGGCGACCCTCTCCAAGGACGCATCATCGAAATGGCCTGCGTGGTGCATGACGGCATCCGCGAGCTGGACCGTTGGAACACCTTGGTGCGTCCGGTGGATGCGGAGGTCCCGGCGTTCGTTCAGCGGCTCACGGGCATAACGCCCGGCATGCTGGTGCATGCCCCCCGGTTCGACCAAGTGGCCCGGAGCGTGCTGCACGCGGTGGAGGGCCGCATCCTGGTGGCCCACAACATCCGCTACGACCTCACCGCCCTCCAGCGGGAATGCGAGCGCGCCGGCCTGGCCTTCCTGCCGGATACGCTCTGCACGGAACAGCTCTCCCGCCGCCTCCTGCCCCACCTCGCGTACTACAACCTGACCAGCCTGTGCCGGTACCTGGGCATCGCCAAGGGCCACCAGCACCGCGCCGCGCACGACACGCAGGCGACGTTGTCCCTCTTGCTCCACTTGCTGGAGGAGCATGGCCTGGAACAGGTGATGAGCGCTGTGGTGCGCCAGCCGCGCGAAATGCGGGCGTGACCCTTCGGCTACGTTCAGGGTGACACGCCTTGTTACCCTGAGCGTAGCCAACGGGTGGCAGCGCCCACTTGTAAAAGCAAAGCGGGGGCGGCCATTGGCCGCCCCCGCTGCTTATCCGGTACCGATCAAGGATCACTCCTCGCCTTCTTCTTCGCTCTTCTTGCCCTTGGTGGCGCGCTCCTTGTTCTCCATGGCGCTCTTCAGGTCGCTGAGCACGCTGAGGTCGCCGAGCGTGGATTTCTCCACCTTCTCGTTCACGCTCTTCACGCTCGGGCTCTGGCCACCGCCGTCCTCGCTCTTGCGGCCGCCGCGCTTGGCGGGTGCTGCTGCTTCCACCACGTCATCACCCTCTTCGAAGGTGCGGGTGTGGCTGAGCACGATGCGGCGGGCCTCGCCGTTGAACTCGAGCACCTTGAAGGGGAGCTTGTCCTCGAGGTTGGCCTTGCTGCCGTCCTCCTTCTTCAGGTGTTTCAGCGCCACGGTGCCTTCCACGCCGTAGGGCAGGGCAACGGTGAAGTTGCTGCCGTTGCGGGCGGTGATGGTGCCTTCGTGCACGCTGCCCGGGGTGAACACACCGGCGAACACGTCCCACGGGTTCTCCTCCACTTGCTTGTGGCCAAGGCTGAGGCGGCGGTTGTCCTTGTCCACCTCCAGCACCTGCACCTCGATCTCGTCACCGATCTTGCAGAAGTCGCTCGGATGCTTGATGCGCTTGGTCCAGCTCAGGTCGCTGATGTGGATCAGGCCGTCCACGCCTTCCTCCAGTTCAGCGAAGATGCCGAAGTGGGTGAAGTTGCGCACCTTGGCCGTGTGGCGCGAGTTCACGGGGTACTTGAACTCGATGTCGGCCCAGGGATCGGCGGCGAGCTGCTTCATGCCGAGGCTCATCTTGCGCTCTTCGCGGTCGATGTTCAGGATCTGCACCTCGATCTCCTGGCCTTCCTTCAGGAAGTCCTTCGGGCTGCGCAGGTGCTGGCTCCAGCTCATCTCGCTCACGTGCAGTAGGCCCTCCACGCCGGGGGCCACTTCCACGAACGCGCCGTAGTCGGTGATCACCATCACCTTGCCTTTCACCTTGTCACCCACGTTCAGGTTCGGGTCGAGGGCATCCCACGGGTGGGCGCTCAGCTGCTTCAGACCCAGCGCGATGCGGCGCTTCTCGTCGTCGAAATCGAGGATCACCACGTTGATCTTCTCGTCCAGCTTCACCACCTCTTCGGGGTGGCTTACGCGGCCCCAGCTCAGGTCGGTGATGTGGATCAGGCCGTCCACGCCGCCCAGGTCCACGAACACGCCGTAGCTGGTAATGTTCTTGACGGTGCCTTCCAGCACCTGGCCTTTCTCCAGGCCGCCGATGATCTGCTTCTTCTGCGCTTCGATCTCGGCTTCGATCAGGGCCTTGTGGCTCACCACCACGTTCTTGAACTCCTGGTTGATCTTCACGACCTTGAACTCCATGTTCTTGCCCACGAACTGGTCGTAGTCACGGATGGGTTTCACGTCGATCTGGCTGCCGGGCAGGAACGCTTCGATGCCGAACACGTCCACGATGAGGCCGCCCTTGGTGCGGCACTTCACGTAGCCCGTGATGATCTCGTTGGTCTCCATGGCGTGGTTCACCTTGCCCCACGCGTTGTGTACACGGGCCGTCTTGTGGCTGATGATCATCTGCCCGGCCTTGTCCTCCTGCTTCTCGATGTAGACCTCCACCTGGTCGCCCACCTTCAGGTCGGGCTTGTAGCGGAACTCGCTCAGGGGCACGACACCTTCGGACTTGTAGCCGATGTTGATGACGACCTCCTTCTTGTTCATGCCCACCACGGTGCCCATCAGCACTTCCTTCTCGGCGATGCTGGTGAGGCTGTCCTCGTAGGCTTTTTCCATCTTCTCGCGGTCACCGGCGGAGATGGCCTTCTTGTCATCCTCCAAAGCGGCCCAATCGAAATCGGCGGGCGGTTCGGCGAAGGTGACCTTGTTCTGTTCTACTGACATGTACTTCCTACTTGTATCCCGGGTCGAGGCGGCACTGCCCGGAAGGTGTTGGGTCGGCCCATGGTGCCGCTGCATGGGTATTCCCCTGAATTGGGGCCGCGAATATACACCGATCGCCTGATAATTAGATAATTAGAGGATCAGATGATCAGATGATGCCTTCGCCCCCACGGGCGGAACAACGTAACGCCGGTACCTTTGTGGCTCTGTCCGATCATCTGATCGTTGAGCCGTGCGCAGTTTCGACATCCCCACCCACTACCGCAGCGAGCTCGTCGGCCGCCTGAAGGCTTGGCGCAAGGCGCAGGACCCCAAGAAGAAGGACCTCACCCCTACCCTGTTGGACCTGGGCCCGGTGCGCTTCGTCTTCGCCCGGCATTTCGGCTTCTGCTACGGCGTGGAGAACGCCATCGAGATCAGCTACCAGGCCATCGAACAGAACCCCGGCAAACGCATCTTCCTGCTGAGCCAGATGATCCACAACCCCGAGGTGAACGCCGACCTCGAAAGCCACGGGCTGCGCTTCATCCAGGACACGCACGGCCGCATGCTGATGGACTGGAACGAGCTGAACGCCGACGACATCGTGATCATCCCCGCGTTCGGCACCACGCTGGAAACGGAGGAACGCCTGAAGGCCATCGGCATCGACCCGCTGCGCCACAATACCACCTGCCCCTTCGTGGAAAAGGTGTGGAAACGCAGCGCGCAGCTGGGCGAGAAGGACTACACCGTGGTGATCCACGGCAAGGCCGCGCACGAGGAGACGCGCGCCACCTTCAGCCATACCGCGCAGGGCGCACCGGCGGTGATCGTGAAGGACATGGACGAGGCGCAGCTGCTGGGCCGCATCATTCTGGGTGAAGAACCGATCGCGCGTTTCACCGAGGTGTTCGGCGCGCGCTGCACGCCCGGTTTCGATCCCGCCCGCAATCTGCAACGCATCGGCGTGGTGAACCAGACCACCATGCTCGCCACCGAGACACAGGCCATCGCCGACCACCTCAAGCAGGTGATGGTCCGCAAGTACGGCGCCGGTCCCGGGCCTGACCCGGGAAAAGCTCATTTTGCCGACACGCGCGATACGCTCTGCTACGCCACTAACGACAACCAGGACGCCACCAACGAATTGCTGAAGGCCGATGCCGACCTCGCGCTCGTGGTGGGCGGCTACAACAGCAGCAACACCAGCCACTTGGTGGAGCTGCTGGAACACCGCTTCCTCACCTACTTCATCAATGGCGAGAAGGAGTTGCTGAGCGCCGATGAGATCGAGCATTTCAACTACCCGGCGCAGAAGCTGGAACGCACCACGGGCTGGCTGCCCCTCGGATCTGCTCAGGGCCACAAGCCCGTGACGATCATCCTCACCAGCGGGGCGAGCTGCCCGGATACGCTGCTGGATAGGGTGATGCTGAAGGTGCTGGGCTTCGTGGATGGGGTGAAGGATCCGGTGGAGACGGTTGGAGGAATGACCGGATGAGCCGTGGTCATGAGAAAGCTACTTCTTCTGATCGGCATCCTTGCCTCCGGCCTGCGCGTCACAGCATACTCTAATTATAACCAGATGAAAGACACCGTCCCATCCGCCAAGGAGGAATGTGAAGCCCTTCTGAACTACGTACTCCCCTTTGCTGAAAAATTCCTACAGGAACAGGGAGAGTTCTTTCCGTTCGGGGCCGTGATGAAGACCAACAGAGAAATGGTCTCCGTTGCCGGTCACGATGGAAGGGAGCAACCTCCTTCTGATGATGTGATCCGAATCCTGAAGGAAGGCTTCATCGAGGGCGCGAAGAACGGCTCATATCGGGCGACCGCACTTGCTTATGACGTACGGATCACCGCCCCGGCCGGTGAAAAGCAGGATGCCATCGCGATCGCCCTCGACCACCCAAGGGAATACTCGGTGATCGTCTACTTCCCATATCGAATGGTTGATGGGATACTGTCGATAGGAGAGCCGATGGCGAACAATGGTACCGGTGGGATTTTTCATTGATACAGACACCTTGCCCCAAGAGAAGTTCGGAATGTGTACCGGAGTAGCTTGGTGGGGTAGGCCTGGCCGCAACATGAAGGCATTCCTCTTCTGCATCGCCTGGCTCATTGTCAGCTTCGCTTCATCTGGACAAGCGGGAACCAAGCTCCGTGCCTCCCTCCTGTTCGATCGAGCATCGACCCATGCCGCACGGCAAGAGTGGAAGGACGCCCTTCGATGCTTCGATGAAGCTTTCACGCTGGACCCGTGGCAGGCTCCCTATTACTACGAGGCGTTCTCCGCCGCCCTTGCCATGGGCGATACGGCCCGCGCCAATGAAATGCTGCGGGCCGGTGTACACCATGGGTTCAACCCGGAAGTTTGGACAGGAGACAAAAAACTGGTCGGGTTCCTTGCAGGCCCTTCTTCCACGCCGTTCAGGGCGCATTGGGACGAGGATAAGCGAGCGTTCACCGTATTGGTGGATACCACTTTCATCAGCGAGTTGGATTCCATGGTGATCGAAGACCAGCGCTTCCGGGCAGAAGAATGGGGCCCCCAGATGCATCTGGTCGATTCGCTCAACTTCGAGGGCCTCATCCATCACTTCGATCATTACGGCCTTCCCGACCCGCCCACCCTGAGGGCAGCCTATGGTAACCTGTTCCTCCTCCTTTGGCACCATCGCGGTCCAGAATATCCGGGCTCCCCGCAATGGCAACGGGTACTTCCACACATCCGTAAAGCCATCGATGAAGGACTGCTGGAGCCCTCCTTCCTCTGCATGTTCGACGACTTCAGCGACCATGAACGCGGGCTACCCATGCGCTACGGCGCTTTGCTCTATTACTTCAGCGCGCTTCCCGAGAGCCTCTACTTCGTGGATTGGGATACGTTGACCAGCAACCGGGCATCGGTGGGCTGGGGGCCTATCGAAGACTTCGCCATCCAAATGGGCGTAAGCCTTTCCAACGTGCGATTCGCGCCCAAGCCTTGATCGGGCGCATTCTCTGAAAGGCGCGCCTTTCCATTGACCATGCAGCGATGGATGCGAGGAAGCGAACAGATTATCTTTGCTTGTATGAAAGCCAGGCGCCTTGAACTCAATATCGTTGACGACCACGTGGCTGCGATCGAGCGTCATGGTGTGGAGGCCATGAAGAAGGCCATCGCCGCCCTCAACGCCCGGCTGAAGCGTTCAACGCGGAAAGGATCCAAGTCGCAGGAGGAACGAGAGAACGAACTCTTCTGGAAGTCGTTCGGTGGTTGGCAGGGCGATGGCACAGCCGAAGAACTGATTGAAAAGATCCGCAAAGCGCGCACCTTCACACGGGTCCGTGAGAAGTTGTAGCCATGTACTTGCTTGACACGAACGCGTGTATCCATTTCATGCGCGGCATGCATGGGATGGAGAACGCCGTGGCTCGTGTCGGACCTACGAGCTGCCGCATTTCCGAGATCACATACGCCGAGTTGCTCTTTGGTGTGGAGAACAGCGACCGCCGAAAACACAACTTGGAGAATCTGGAGCGGTTCCTGCTCCGCATATCCATCCTTCCGGTTTGGCCTGCCATTCCTGTGTATGCCAAAGAACGCGCCCGCTTGGAGCGCATCGGTCGCCGTGTTGACGACTTCGACCTCCTGATCGGCGCCACCGCCGTCCACCACGGTCTTACGCTGGTCACCAACAACACGAAGCACTTCCAGCGACTGAACGACATCAAGTTGGAGGACTGGACCCGCTGACCATGGGGCGTTCCCGTTCGCACCACTTCGTTCGTACCATCGGCCACGCCACGGCCTTTGCCGTGGCAGCATATGTGTCCTGCACGCCTGCGGCCGCGCAATCACCGGAGTGCATCGCGAACCACCGCCGGTTGAGCAGGGCTCTGGCGCTGACGCAGCAGGGGGATCATGTGGCTGCGCTGGCCGTATGGGATACCGCGTTTGCCCGGTGCCGGTACGTGCTATGGGACCGGCTCATGGCCACCGAGGTCGCGTTCGATCCACGGCGATACGGCCCATGCTATCGCCTATCTGCGCGGCTTGTACGCCAGTGGGGACGCGCCGATGGTCGCCTACTCCGATCCGATCAAGGGCCTGCTCGCACGCGGCTTCCACGAACCGGACCTGGGCAACCTGCGCTCGGCCATGGATGAATGGGCCGCCAAAGCCGACTCCACGTGGATCAAGGCCCTGCTGGAGATGAAGGAACTGGACCAGAGCCACCGGAACGATGACGCCCTGATGCGCCACAACGACAGCCTGGACCTGGAGCGGCTCATCACCCTTACCGAACAGCGTGGCTTTCCCGCGCCAGGATGACCGGCAATTCGTTCGGCATCGTGGAGCTGTTGCTGTGGCACCACCGTGATGAACTGGGGAGGAACGCTCGTCTTCAGTACTACTGCGATCTGGCGCGCAAGGAGATGGCCGACTGCCGGATCCCTCCGGACTTCCTCACCGGTCTGTTCGACTACGATGCGTGGCAGGAACGGAAGCCCCTACCTTACGGCACACTGATCTACTACTTCCGCAACAACCTCGGCGAAATGCATCTACCGGACCTTGCCACCCTGGACCGGGACCGCGCAAGCGTTGGCTTGGGGCCGATCGAGGAGTTCGCGCGGAGGATGGAGGTGCCGTTCGAGGCGCTGCCGATCGGGAGGTGATCTTACGCCTCCGCCACCTCGCCGATCACCTTCACCACGTGGCCGAGGGCGAGGTTGAACTGTTCTTCCGAGGAGAGGTCGCTGTTGTCGATCTCGATGGCGTCCGGCGCTTTCATCAGGGGATCGGCGGCGCGCTTGGTGTCGTCCTCGTCGCGGCGCTCGATGTTCTCCAGCACGCTGGCATAGTCCACCTCCACCCCGCGGCCTTTCAGTTCCAGGTAGCGGCGCGTGGCGCGCACGTCGGGGCGGGCGGTCATGTACAGCTTCACCTCGGCATCCGGGAAGACCACGGTGCCGATGTCGCGGCCGTCCATCACCACGCCATGGGCCTTCCCCATCTCCTGCTGGAGCCTCACGAGCTTGGCGCGGACCTCGGGCACGGGGCTCACGAGCGTTACATGCCGGCTCACCTCCATGCCGCGGATCTTGTGCTCCACGTTGCGGCCGTTCAGCCAGGTCTCGCTGCGTTGGGTGTGGTCGTCGTGCCGGAAGTTGATGTCGATGCCGTCCAGCACCCGCAGCAGGTTCGGACCGTCCAGCTTCCCCCGATCACCAGCCCGTTCTCGATCACGTACAGTGCGATGGCGCGGTACATGGCCCCGCTGTCGATGTACGTGTAGTGGAGGTGGTGCGCCAGCTGTTTCGCCAACGTGCTCTTGCCGCAGCTGCTGAACCCGTCGATGGCGATGTTGATGCGGCGCATGGCGGTCGTGGACCGCGCGCTAAAGTAGGGTGCCGTCCCCGTCCGGGCCGGTCAGCCCTTTTCCTTCGGCGCAAGATCCGCGAAGCGCAGGGCCAGGGTGATGGTATTGCTGGCCCCGGCCGGATTGAACTGCGCATAGCTGTAGCTCACGTGCAGCTTGCTCACCTTCAGGCCGATACCCAGCGAGAAGCCGGTGAGACCGGGCTTGGCATCGATGCGCAGCTCCTGGCGGCGGCGATAGTTGTAGCCCACGCGCAGCATGAAGTTCTTTCCGAACAGGATCTCCACGTTCGGCACCACGTGCAACAGGGCGCGGTCCGCGCTGGTCACCTTGTCCACGATGGCCTCCCCCGTGGTCGGGTCGATCGTGGCCTGCTTGTTCGGGTCCGCGTAGGTGAGGTCCCATTGTTGGAGGTTGTCCACGCCCAGCCCCAAGCGGAAGGGGGCATGGCGGAACTTGTAGGATGCCGCGAACTGCACTTGGAACGGCAGCTTCTCCTTGGTCGCGGTGTAGCCGCTGGTGACCATGCCCATGTTGCGCAAGGTGGCGGCGAGGGTGAGGCCCATGCTCCGCTTCACGAACACGCCGCCCACGTCGAAGGCGAAGCCCGTGGCCGTATAGCTCTCCAGGCTGGAGCTGATGAACTTGACGTTGGCGCCGATGCTGAACAGGCTGTCGATGGCGCGGCCTGCCCCCACCTGTACCACGTATTCGCCGGCGTGGAAGGTGCCTTGGTCCGCCCCTGTCTCGTCGCGGCGCGTCATGGTGCCGTAGTCCACGTACTGCACCGATCCGCCCAGGGTGATGCCCACGCTGTCGAAGCTGTGGCCATAGGCGGCGTAGCCGATGTTCACCTTGTCGACGTACGGCAGGTAGCTCAGGGCCACTTGGCGCGCCATGGAGGCATTGAGCAACGCGGGATTGAACAGGCCCAGGTTCAGGTCGTTGTCATACACGGCCACCGGCGATCCCCCCAGTGCGGAAATGCGCGCCGAGCTGGGGATGTCGAGCACGCGGAACACGGCCTTGCCACCCAGCTGTGCCTGTAGCAACTGCCCCAGGACCAGGGCAGGAACGATCAACAAGGAACGGAGGCGTGCGGAATGGTGCGGCATACAGGGATCCTCGGCGCGAAGGGAACGCAAGATAGCGGCGGGTAGTATCCCCCGATCGCTCAGTGGAAGGAGACGATGCCGAAGCGGTAGGACGAGCCGTCCTGCAAGCAGACCAGCAGGCGGCTGCCGGATAGCGTTGCGCAATACGTGGGTGCGAGAAGCTTCCCATTGTGGTCCGCGCCAAGCAGTGGCGCTTCTTGCTTCTGTCCATCCGGGCCGATCGTCATCAGCATGGTGGCGGAGCCGTTATCAGGCCCATCGAAGGTGGAGGGACGCTTGCCCGCCTCCAGGCCGAGGTTGTTGAGCCGATCATTGAACACGACGTAGAGGTTCTCCTTGTCGGTCACCAGCCGGTAGCTGCCGTACAGGTCGTTCTTCGGTCCGCGCAGATGCTGCCGCTTGGGCACTTTCACGGCCTGTGCGATGTGGCCGTTGGCATCCACGGTGGCGAAGACGGCATCGTTGTAGATGTGGTGGTCGGAACAGATGGTGCCGTACCGCCCTTCCGTGCAGATCTGGTAGGACCTTCCCGCTTCCCCGGAGAACGCCCATCCACCGCCCGGACGTTCCAGGATGGGATCCATGCGCAGGCCCGGCATCTCCAGTTCCTCATCCCGCCGATCGGCCTTGCGCTCCGCCTGCCTGGCTGCGGACCCGCTCAATCCTTCGGTGATGAAGGCATCCGAAAAGTCGTGGTGGTCCTCCGTTCTTACCCTCAGGTCCGCGGGATCGAGGCGCAGGAAGAACACGCCCCCTACGCCGGTCCCATCGGAGCCGCCGTACGAGCCGCTGCACAGGATGTCGCCGTTCGCATCCTCCCGGAAAGCAGCGTCCTGCAGGTTGTGGCCTCCCAGCGCGATCGGGTACTTGTGCCATTCGCCGTCCGCATCCGCTCGCGCCAGCCAGAACCCGGCCTCATCCGGGCGCAGTTGCACCGGAGGCTCCCCTTTTTTCGTGGGTTGCCGCTGCACCAGGTACAACAGGGCCCCTCCTTTGGTGCGGAAATGCTTGACGATGGTCATGCCTTCGCCGGGAGCGGGTTCGCCAAGTGCGTCCCCATCGGGCTCTGCGGCAGGCACTTCGTTCAGGTCCAGGTCGAGGTGAACGGTGCCCGTGGTCGCCTCCCCCCTTCTCCCCGGAGCGTATGTGCCGATGCGGATTCCCTTCCGGCCGGGCAGCAGGTCGATGTTGAAACGTCCGATGTCCCGGGCATCCTCCACGTTGATCGCGGCCACCCGGCGGCGCTCGCCCATGGGCGTGTAGTCCGCTTCCGCGTAGATGCGCGCGAACAGTTCGTTCTTGTCCGCCCGCTTGTCGTATTTGGTGGTGAAGACGATGAAGCGATCGTCCAACGGGAGGATCCGGGCCAACCGGCGATCATCCGCCTGCATGCCTTGATCGACCTCCTTGGCATACACCAAGGCCAGATCGGGACCCAGCTTCGCGATCAACTGTTCCTCCTTCCGTTGCAGCCAGAGGTAGGATGCATCGTTATGGACGCTCATGACCATGCGGAACTCCCCATCCGTTCGTTCCTGGTATTCCCGGCCCCATTGGATCTCCGCGTGTTGGGCGGATGAGGTCAGCGCGGCAACGATGCCGAGGATGGAAAGGGTCTGACGTGTACGCATGGCCGTGGATCGGGGCGGACAAATTACGGTCCTGCACGCCACAGCAACGATCCATCCCCGTAGCTCAGGAACCGGTAATCGTTCGCTAGGGCATGGTCGTAGATGCGCCGCCACTCCGGCCCGGCCATTGCGGCGACCAACAGCAGCAGCGTGCTCTGAGGTTGATGGAAGTTGGTGATCAGCCCATCGGCCAGCCGGAAGCGGTAGCCGGGAGTGATCAACAGGTGCGTGGTGCCGATCAGCGGGTCGTGATCCAGCGTGTCCATCCACACCAGGACCGCTTCCAGGGCCTCGGCCGTGGAAGGTTCGCCGCTCCCTTCATAGGGGCGCCATTGCCCGATGGACATCGTCCTGTGCGAGCTGCCCGCCAGCAGATCGGCGCCGTGCCAATAGAGGCTTTCGATGGTGCGCAAGGCCGTGGTGCCCACCGGCACGACCGGTCCCTTTCCGAGGTGGGCCGCCAGGGAAGCCACGGTGCTGCGTTCAATGCGGACCTGTTCGCCATGCATCGCGTGACCGGCCATGGTGGCGCTCTTCACGGGCAGGAAGGTGCCCGCACCCACGTGCAGCGTTACCGGTGCGGTGGTCATGCCGCGGGAACGCAGGGCTTCCATGAGCGCCGGTGTGAAGTGCAGGCTCGCCGTGGGAGCGGCCACCGATCCGGGCCGCACGCCGAACACGGTATTGTAGCGGACGTCATCGTCGGCGTCGGCCGCGCGGCGCATGTAAGGGGGCAACGGCACGTCCCCGAAACGCTCCAGCAGCAGCAGGAACGGCGTGGTCCCCTCCCACCGGAACTCGATCAAGTGCTCCCCGTCGCGCTGATCCACGCGCGCCATCCGCAGGACGTGGCCGTCCTTTTCAGCCGTAAGCTCCTCGCCTTTCCAGCGCTTCGCATTGCCCACCATGCACCACCACCGGGTGACGCCCCGGTCCTGTAGCGCCGGTTCGATGGCGCGGCCGTCCGCAGGTGAGAGCACCATGCATTCGATGAGCGCGCCTGTTGCACGATGGAACGCCAGCCGGGCATGCACCACCCGGGTATCGTTGAGCACGAGCAGGGTGTTGGAGGGAAGCTCTTCGGGCAGGTCGCGGAAATGCCGGTCGCGGATGGTCCCCTCCTTCCACACGAGGAGCTTGGTGCCGTCGCGCTCCAGCAGCGGACGCTGCGCGATGCGCTCGGGCGGCAGCGCGTAGATGAAGTCGGCGATGGCGATGTTGCGCGGGTCCATGGGACCTGGAGTGAGGGCGCGAAGATCGTTCGAGGCTTCGCTCCTGCCGTGATGTGACCGCGCGGCCTCTCTATGGTCCGGACGATCAGGCCACCTGCAAGGCGTGCTCCACCTTTTCCTTCAGCAGCGCGTGCCGCACTACGTCGATCATCTCGGTGACGTAGTGGAAGCGCAGGCCCTTGAGGTAGCGGGCGTCGATCTGCTCGATGTCCTTGCGGTTGTCGGCACTGAGGATGATCTCCCGGATCCCGCCCGCTTGGCGGCGAGGATCTTCTCCTTGATGCCGCCCACGGGCAGCACCTTGCCGCGCAGGGTGATCTCGCCGGTCATGGCGATGAACTTGCGCACCTTCTGCTGGGTGAAGGCGCTGGCGATGCTGGTGAGCATGGCGATGCCCGCGCTCGGACCGTCCTTCGGCGTGGCGCCTTCGGGCACGTGGATGTGCGTGTTCCAGCGCTTGAAGACCTCCTGCTCCAGACCGATGATGTCGCTGTGCGCCTTCAGGTATTCCAGGGCGATCATGGCGCTCTCCTTCATCACGTCACCGAGGTTGCCGGTGAGGGTGAGCTTGCCTTCGCCCTTGGTGATGCTGGTCTCCAGGAAGAGGATGTCGCCGCCGGTGGGCGTCCACGCCAGGCCTGTTACGACCCCGGCCACGTCGTTGCCCTGGTACTTGTCCCGGGCGTGGCTGGGACCGAAGATCTTGATCAGGTCGTCGGTGGTGATGGTGATGGCGTGCTTCTCGCGCAGGGCGATCTGCTTGGCGCGGTAGCGCACCAGCTTGGCGATGCGTTTCTCCAGCGTGCGCACGCCGCTTTCGTCGGTGTATTCGTCGATGATGGCCTCGAGCAGCCCAGCGCCGAGCTTGATCTGCTTGGGCTTGATGCCCGTTTCCTTCAGCTGCTTGGGCAGCAGGTGGCGCTTGGCGATCTCCAGCTTCTCCTCCAGCGTGTAGCCGTTGACCTCGATGATCTCCATGCGGTCGCGCAGGGCCGGATGGATGGTGCTAAGGCTGTTGGCGGTGGCCACGAACATCACGTTGCTCAGGTCGTACTCGAGCTCCACGTAGTTGTCATAGAACGCATGGTTCTGCTCGGGGTCGAGCACTTCGAGGAGAGCGCTGGCGGGGTCGCCATGGAAGTCCTTGCCCACCTTGTCGATTTCGTCGAGCACGAACAGCGGGTTGCTGGTGCCGGCCTTCTTGAGGTTCTGGATCAGGCGGCCGGGCATGGCGCCGATGTAGGTCTTGCGGTGCCCGCGGATCTCGGCCTCGTCGTGCAGGCCGCCCAGGCTCATGCGCACGTACTTGCGTCCCAGCGCCTCGGCCATGCTCTTGCCCAGGCTGGTCTTGCCCACGCCGGGCGGGCCGTACAGGCATACGATGGGCGCCTTCATGTCGCCCTTCAGCTTCAGTACGGCGAGGTGCTCGATGATGCGCTCCTTCACCTTCTCCATGCCGAAGTGGTCGCGGTCCAGGATCTTCTGGGCGTTCTTCAGGTCGAACTTGTCGGTGGTGTATTCGCCCCACGGCAGTTCCAGGAGCAACTGCACGTAGTTGTACTGCACGCTGAACTCCGCACCGGCCGGGTTCATGCGCTGGAGCTTGGTGAGCTCCTTCTCGAACGTCTCGCCCACCTTTTCGGTCCACTTCTTCTTGGCAGCCTTGGCGCGCATTTCCTCGATCTCCTGCTCGATGGGGTTGCCGCCCAGCTCGTCCTGGATGGTCTTCATCTGCTGGTGCAGGAAATACTCGCGCTGCTGCTTGTCCACCTCGGTGCGCACCTTGCTCTGGATCTCGTTCTTCATCTCCAGCAGCTGCAGCTCCTTGGTGAGGTGGGCCAGCAGCAGCGTGGCGCGCTCGCGCAGGTCGGCCACCTCCAGCATCTTCTGCTTCTCGGCCACCTCCGCGTTCATGTTGCTGCTGATGAAGTTCACCAGGAACGAGGGCGAATCGATGTTCTTGATGGCGAAGCCCGCCTCGGTGGGGATGTTCGGGCTGGCCTTGATGATGTTGATGGCGAGGTCCTTCAGCGAGCTCACCATGGCGTCGAACTGCTTGTCGCCCTTGGCGGGCCGCTGCTCGGTGAATTCCTTGACCTTGGCGGTGAAGTAGGGCTCGGTGCGCACCATCTCCATGAGCTCGAAGCGCTTCTTGCCCTGGATGATGGCGGTGGTGCTGCCATCGGGCATGCGCAGCATGCGGATGATGGTGGCGATGGTGCCGATGCGGTTCAGGTCGTCGGGCGTGGGATCCTCGATCGCGCTGTCCTTCTGGCTCACCACCCCGAGGGTACGGTTCCCACGGTACACTTCCTGGATGAGGCGGATGCTGCGGTCGCGGCCCACGGTGATGGGGATGACGACGCCGGGGAACAGAACGGTGTTGCGGAGGGGCAGGATGGGCAGTTCGGGCGGGGTGCTCTCCGCGTTCATCTGCTCCTCGTCCTCCGCGGTGATCAGGGGGATGAGCTCGTTCTCGTTGTCGATCGCTTCGGACGAGAACAAGGCGGTATCAGGTGCCAGGGGGTCCTTCATCTCAGGTCAGGTCGATGCCAAAGTGGCGCTCTTCAAAGTTACCGGGTATGGCGAATGGCCGCTGCATGCGGCTTTTCAACACGGAGGGCCCACTTCCCAAGGATCGTGCCCAGCGTGTGGAACGGCAAGGATGGCAGTCCGGCTAGCCGCGGTCGTCCGCGGTGGCGTTGAAGACGTGCTCCAGGATGGCCTTGTCCTCCGCCATCAGCGTGATGTGACGGCGTTCCATCACTCGCTCGCAGGTGGCATAGGCCTTCTCCAGTTCGTAGGTGTCGAAACCGTCCGCGCCGCCCCAGGCGAAGCTGGGCACGTGCTTGGGCGGGAAGCCACCTCCGAACACGTTGGCGCATACGCCCACCACCGTGCCCGTGTTGAACATGGTGTTGATGCCGCTCTTGCCGTGGTCGCCCATGAGCAGGCCGCAGAATTGCAGCCCAGTGCCCACCGGACCACCGGCGGCATAGCTCCACATCTTCACCTCGCCGTAGGTGTTCTTCAGGTTGCTGTTGTTGGTGTCGGCGCCCAGGTTGCACCATTCGCCCAGCACGCTGTTGCCGAGGAAGCCGTCGTGGCCCTTGTTGCTGTAGCCCAGCAACACGCTGTTGTTCACCTCGCCGCCCACGCGGCATTCGGGGCCGAAGGACGAGGGGCCATAGACCTTCGCGCCCATCTTCAGTTGGGCATGGTCGCCCAGGGCGAAGGGGCCGCGCACCATGCAGCCCTCCATCACTTCCGCGCCCTTGCCGATGTAGATGGGGCCGTTGGTGGTGTTGAGGATGCTCGCCTGCACCACCGCACCTTCCTCCAGGAAGATCAGGTTGGGGTCGCCGATCACGGTGTTCAAAGCGTCCACGCGCTGGCTGCGGCGGCCTTCGGTGAGCAGGGCGAAGTCGTTCACGATGGCCTTGCCGCAATGCTGGAACAGGTGCCACGGCCGGTGGAAGGCGACCACCTCCCCTTGGTAGGGGCGTGGCTTCCAATAGGGCGGCAGGGCGGTCCAGGCCTGCGCTTCCATGTGTTCGATGCCCGGACGGCAGAAGGCCAGTGTGCGGCCGTCGTGGACCAGGGCCTCGCCCACCTCCAGATCGAGCACTGCGCTCACCAGGTCCGGGAGCGGCAGCAGGGAGCCGTCCACTTCGCGCACCACGTCGGCCTTCACGCCGGCGAACTTGCCTGCGAGGTAGGCTTCGGTGGCGTATCCCACGGGCAGTTCGGTCATGCGCCACCACGCATCGGCGATGGTGAGGATGCCCGGGCGCAGCGCGCCTACCGGGCGGGTGAAGGTGAGCGGGAGCAGGTGGCGATGATGCCCCGCATCGGACAGGAGGATGGCCATTGTCCCGCGAAGATCGCCATCAAAGGCGTTCCGGCCCCCTGAACGACCGTTCTTGTGAGAACATCCGCAGATGGCAGAACCACGAAGGCCCCGGGATCCCGGGGCCTTCGCTTGGCCGATCATCGCAAGCGGGGTGCTATCCCACCGCCACCTGGGCGGGCACGAGGTGATCCAGTTGCGCACAGGCACAGCAGAGGGTCACGTGGCCGCTGCCCACGTCGTACATGCCACCGGCGATGCCTATTTCACCGGCCTTCACCCGGTCCGCGACCACGCTGCTCCTGGAGAGGATGTGGCCGACCGTCAGGCGCACGTTGGTCTCGGCCACGCGGTCGGCGAAGGGGCGGCCGCTGCCGTCCTCCGCCGGGGTGGCGGCCACCGCGGGTTTCAGGTTGCTCAGGGTCTCGGTGAGATGGCCCAGGCGTATGTCGTCCACGGCCCCGTTGATGGCGCCGCATGCCGTGTGGCCCAGCACAAGCACCAGTTTCACGCCGGCCACGGCCACCGCGTACTCGATGCTGCCGAGGATGTTGTTGCTGGCGAAGTTGCCCGCGATGCGGATGCTGAAGATGTCGCCCAGCCCCTGATCGAAGATCAGCTCCGCGCTGGTACGGGAATCCATGCAGCTCAGGATCACGGCGAAGGGGTGCTGCCCTTCCTTGGTCTCGTTCACCTGCTGCAGCAGGTTGCGGTTCGCCTTCAGGTTGTTCACGAACCGTTCGTTGCCCTTGATGAGGATGTTCAGCGCATCCGTGGGCGTCAGGTGTTGTTGGGTCTCTTTCGTTTGCGTTCTCATCGGTCGGATGCTTGGGGGTTCTTTTTGGAAGTGGCCTTGACGGTGGCCTCCGTTCGGCCCGCAAGGGCGCTGAGCATGCGCTTGCGGCTCAAGGCGGCGCGCACGCGGGTCCGGCGGCGCTCGCTCAGGCCGCGCAGTTCGATCACCGAGCCTTTCTCCTTGGCCCGCACGGTCTCATCCTGCAGGATCTCCAGCACGTCCGGGTCCAGTTCCACCGAACGCGTGGAGTCGATGATGATGTGGCTTCCGGGAGGCAGCCCGGCGAGCATCTGCTGGATGCTCGCCTTGTTCAGGAAGCTCACGTCCTCGCTCAGCTCCACGAGGATCGGCTCGCCCGGCACGTGCTTCCGGCCCCGGAAGTGGAAGGGCACGCGGAAGTTGTTGCGCAGGATGATGAAGGCCGCCACGGCCATGCCCATCGCCACGCCCTTCAGCAAGTCGGTGAGGACCACGCCGAGGATGGTGACGATGAAGGGCACGAACTGCGTCCAGCCGCCCGCCCAGAGCTGCGCGAAGAGCTTGGGCTTGGCCAGCTTGAAGCCCACCTGGATCAGGATCGCGGCCAGCGCCGCGAGCGGGATGGCTTCCAGCACGCCGGGGATCAGGACCACCGACAGCAGGATCAGTGTGCCGTGCAGCATGGTGGACAATTTCGTGCGGCCACCGGCCTGCACGTTCGCGGAGCTGCGCACGATCACCTGCGTGATGGGCAGTCCGCCGAGCAGCGCCGATGCCATGTTGCCGATGCCCTGCGCCCGCAGTTCGCGGTCCGTGGGCGTTACCCGCTTGTGCGGGTCCAGCTTGTCGATGGCCTCCACGGACAGCAGCGTTTCCAGGCTCGCCACCAGCGCGATGGTGAGCGCGATGGTCCACACCCGGGGATCGGTGATGGCGCTCCACTGCGGCGTGGGGAACAGGTCGCCGAACGTGGTGCCGCGCAGGTCCGGCAACTGCACGAAGTGCTCCGGCGCCAGCGTGAACAGCGGGAAGATGCCGCTGGCCTGCCCCAGCGCGATGCCCGCGAGCACCGCCAGCAGCGGTCCCGGCACCAGCCCGAGCACCTTCGAGCCCTTGATGAAGGGCCGTTCCCACAGCACCAGCACCGCTATGCACACCAGGGCGATCGCCACGGCGCCGGGGTTGATCAGGTGCAGCACGTTGCCCAGCTCGGAGAAGGTGTTCTGGTGGTCGGGCTGTTGGAACACCATGTCCCCTTCCGGGTCGCTGTCGTAGCCCACGGCATGGGGCAGCTGCTTCAGGATGATGATGATGCCGATGCCCGCGAGCATGCCTTTGATCACCGCCGAGGGGAAGTAGTAGGCGATGACGCCCGCCCGGAGCACGCCCATCAGCACCTGGATGGCGCCGGCGAGCAGCACGGTGAGCAGGAAGGCCTCGAACGAGCCCAGGTCGGCGATGCTCGTCAGTACGATGGCGGCCAGCCCCGCCGCGGGGCCGGATACGCCCAAGGGGGAGCCGCTGACGGCCCCCACGAGGATGCCGCCGATGATGCCGGCCACCAGACCGGACATGAGGGGCGCGCCCGATGCAAGGGCCACGCCCAGGCACAGGGGCACGGCCACCAGGAAGACCACGACGGCGGCAGGGCCATCATGGCGGATGGAACCGAACAAGTTCCGCATGAGGAAAGGGGGATAGGAAGTGAGGGTCCGGCACTATGGATGGTCACACGCGAGCGGGCCGGACCCTCTCAGGCGCATGCACATGACCAATGGGATGAGCCGAAGGGGCTCCGAGCCGGTCCAGGACTCCTTCGCAGGTGCCGCCGCGCCGGACCTTCTTCATTCGCTCCAGCTTCTGCGGAACATGTTCCCGTAAGCATCATCGCTACGCGAACACGTTCCGGCATCGCCTGAACAGAAAGGCGGTCCCGGGGACGCTCCTGCAAGGGAGCCCGAACAGCGCTCAGCAGGCCGCCTTGGGCGGCTGGTGGGGCACATCGCTGATGGGCCCGTTCGGCACCGCCACGTCCTGATCGCGGAACGCGGCGCGCAGCCGCTGGTCCATCAGGAACGTCATGCAGCACCATGCGCGGTCCGGCACGGTGCTGAGCTTGTGCACGTCACGTCCGTGCGAATGCTCCTCTTCGTTGGGCACCGGGCTGGTGACGGCGTTCGTGCTGCCATCGTAGGTCAGCAGCGTGGGCGCAACGGCCAGCGACAGCAGCAATCCGCTGAAGACGATGGCGAGGGCCATCATCCAAGCTTGGGGCGGATCGTGCGTGCGGAAGGCATCGGTACGAAAGTACGCCGATACGCAGCTGGCAGGCGAAGAAGTTGGGAAGATTTAACGCGCTCCCCTATCGTTCCATCGCTGCCCTATTGCGGACCGGCGATGGCCGCATAGATCCAGTAGGTGATCGCGGCGACCAGGGCGCTCACGGGAATGGTGATGATCCAGGCCCACAACAACCGGACGGTGACGCCCCAGCGCACGGCGCTCGCCCGCTTGGTGGCCCCCACCCCGATGATGCTGCCGGTGATGGTGTGGGTAGTGCTCACCGGGATGCCCATCTGCTCGGTCACGTACAGCGTCATGGCGCCTGCACTCTCCGCGCACACCCCTTCCAGCGGTGTCACCTTGGTGATGCGCGACCCCATCGTCTTCACGATCTTCCAACCGCCGCTCAGCGTGCCCAGGCCGATGGCCGTGTAGCAGGCGAAGGGCACCCACCACGGCATCTTGCTGATGTCGGGGATGTCGCCGTTGGCCACCAGGGCGGCCGCGATGATGCCCATCACCTTCTGCGCATCGTTGCCGCCATGGCCGATGCTGAACGCCGCGGAGGAGACCAGCTGCAGCCGCTTGAACATCTTGGCCATGCTGAAGGCGTTCGGCGTCTTGGCCTTCTCCACGTAGAGGTACACCAGGCAGAAGAGCAGCGCCACGCCCATGATGCCCAGGCGCAGGTTCGTGTTGTCCGCTTTCCCCAGGATGTCGCCGAGCTTCTTCGGGTCCACCTGCGGGTCCACTTCCGCCTGGATCCGCGCGGCCACACGCGGCGCATCCATCATGCCGTAGCCGGCGACCAGGGGCTTGGCCTGCTCCAGCTTCCGTTGGGCGGCCACGTAGTCGGCGGCCTTCGCTGGATCGGCGATGGAGGCCTGCTTCAGCTCGTCCACCTTCCAGTACTTCGCCAGGTTCTCGTTCATCTTCCCCTGCTGCAGGTAGCCGAAGAGCAGCCACGTGAAGACGGAGGTGAGCACGATGAGGCCCACGCGGTACCAGGTGTTGCGCACCAGCGTCACCAAAGTGATGAACATGCTCACCGCCATGCCCACCAGCGGGGCCAGGAAGATGAAAAGCACCGTCTTGGTGATCTTGTCCATCTCCACCACCGCGCCGAAGGTGATGCCATCGTTCACGGCGAAGGCATGTGCCAAGGCCGCCCCAGCGAACCCGCCGATCAGGGTGTGTGACGAGCTGCTGGGGATGCCGTACCACCAGGTGAGCAGGTTCCAGATGATGGCCGCCACCAGGCCACTGAGGATCACCGGCAGGGTGATGAACTCGCGGTGGACCGTTTTGCTGATGGTGTTGGCCACCGCATGGTCCTTGAAGATGAAGAAGGCCACGAAGTTGAAGAGCGCCGCCCACAGCACCGCCTGGAAGGGCGTGAGCACCTTGGTGCTCACCACGGTGGCGATGGAGTTGGCCGCGTCGTGGAACCCGTTGATGTAGTCGAACACCAACGCCAGCACGATGATGACCGCGAGGAGCGTCATGCGGTCAGGCGTACTTCAGCATGATGGATTCGATCACGTTGGCCACGTCCTCGCATTTGTCGGTGGCCAGCTCCAGCGTGGTGTAGAGGTCGCGGTACTTGATCAGGCGGATGGGGTCCTTCTCGTTGGCGAAGAGGTTCTCGATGGCACGGTCGTACACTTCGTCCGCTTCGTTCTCCATGCTGTTCACGTCCACCACGAACTGGTGGTGGGCGTTGGCCTTTTGGAGGTCGCGCAGGTGCTGCACGGCCATCTGCACGATCTGGGCACCTTGGTTCACCAGGCGGGCCAGCTCCACGCAGGTCTCGTCCGGCCGGTCGATGTGGAACAGTTCCAGGCTCTTCGCGCTGGCGAGGATGAAGTCCGCCACGTCGTCCAGGCTGCTGGCCAGGGAGTGGATGTCCTCCCGATCGATCGGCGTGATGAAGTTCCGCGCGAGGTCGGTGAAGATGGTGTGCGTGAGGTCGTCGTTCGCGTTCTCCTGCAATTCCAGCCGCTCCAGCAGGGCCGTGCGGTGCGCACCGGGCTCGCTGTCCATGATGGCGATAAGGTCCTCGCTCATCTTCAGCACGTTGGCGGCCGACGCTTCGAAATGGAAGAAGAAGATGCGGTCGCGGGGCTTGAAGAGACGGAAGAACGCTCCCAGGATCATGCGGGCGTGATTTAACGGCGGCAAAAGTAGACGGCTCCCTTCAGGAAGCGCATGCGGTGCCCATCCTTAACGCAGGGATAACATGCCAGGGAACAGGACGCCCATGCAGCGGTGGCCGCTGGGTAGCTTCGCGCCGATGATCTACGAGTTCAATGGCTACCGGCCGGTGGTGGATCCGTCGGCCTTCGTGCATCCGCAGGCGGCGGTCACCGGCAACGTCATCATCGGCAGGCACGTGTATATCGGCCCTGGCGCGGCGCTGCGCGGCGATTGGGGCGGGATCATCGTGGCCGACGGCTGCAACGTGCAGGAGAACTGCACCGTCCACATGTTCCCCGGCGTCACCGTGCGGCTGGAGGAAGGGGCGCACATCGGCCACGGGGCCATCATCCACGGGGCTTCCGTCGGCAGGAACTGCCTGGTGGGCATGAACGCCGTGCTGATGGACCGCGTGGTGCTGGGCGAGGGCTGCATCGTGGGTGCCTTGGCTTTCCTCCCCGCTGATTCGGTATGGGAGCCGCGCAAGGTGATCGTAGGCAACCCGGCCAAGGCCGTGAAGGACGTGAGCGATGAGATGCTGGCCTGGAAGACCGAAGGCACGCGGCTCTACCAACGCCTGCCCGCTGAACTGCATGCCACGCTGAAGCCGTGCGAGCCGCTGCGCGAGGTGCCGGCCGATCGCCCGCCGATCACGGTGGACTATCGGACCTGGAACGAGACGAAGGGATAGCGTGCTCGTGCGCGCGGAAAGGGGCCATGTCCTGGGCCCACGCGATGCCTCCTGTGATGTGACGGTCGTGGCACGTGGCTCGACCGGTCAATGCCACTTGCTCACGTCCCGCTCGTCCAGATGGAACTTATGCAGGAAGCGGTGCACCGTGGGCGCGAGCATGGTGGCCACGATGGTGAGCAGGGCCACACCGCTGTAGAGCGCATAGAACGAGGCGAACCACTTGGAGGCGTCGTTCGGCAGGTCGCCGATGGGGCCCATGCCGCCGAGGATCATGCTGGCGTTCAGGAAGGCGTCCACCAGCCGCATGTGGGCCAGGCCCATATAGCCGGCCGTGCCGATGGCCAGACTGATCGCGATGAAGCCCACGGCGGCCAGCACGAAACGGAACTGCCGCTGGATGTAGACCTGCCGCCGAGTGAGCGGCGCACGCAAGGGGTCGAACATGCGCTAAATATCGGTGCGATCCGGAGATCGCTCGATCAACACCGGAGCGTTGACCATCGATCCCCGTGCGCGTTCCGTGCGCTCCGTGCCGCCCGCACCTTCGCGCCATGCGTGGCCTCTACAGCATCGCCCTGCTCGTACTGAGCAACACCTTCATGACCCTGGCGTGGTATGGCCACCTCAAGTTCAAGGAACACCCCACGCTGGCGAAGCTGGGCCTGTTCAGCGTGGTGCTCATCAGCTGGGGCATCGCCTTCTTCGAGTACTGCCTGCAGGTGCCCGCCAACCGCCTCGGTCACGTGGACTACGGCGGTCCGTTCTCGCTGGTGCAGCTCAAGGTCGTCCAGGAAGTGATCACGCTGGTGGTCTTCGTCCTTTTTACGCTGGTCGCGTTCAAGAACGAGGCCTTCCGCTGGAACCACGCGCTGGCAGGCGTGCTGCTGGTGGCCGCCGTATGGCTCGTGTTCAAGAAGTAGCATGGAAGGCGGGCTGTTCCAGGAGTTGATCGTGGTGCTGGCCCTGGCGGTCGGCATTATCCTGCTGTTCCGCCGCATGAAGCTGCCCGCCGTGCTGGGCTTCATCATCGCCGGCATGCTCGCCGGTCCGCACCTGCTGGGCTGGGTGGACAGCGTGCATACCGTGGAACTGCTCGCGGAAATGGGCGTCATCTTCCTGTTGTTCGTCATCGGCATGGAGTTCAGCCTGAAGAAGCTGGCCTCCATCGGCGTCACCGTGTTCGTGGGCGGCTCGTTGCAGGCGCTCATCACCATCGCGCTCACGGCCGGGCTCGGCCGCCTGCTGGGCCTCTCCTTCCCTGCCGCCGTGTTCACGGGCTTTCTGGTCACGCTCAGCAGCACGGCCATCGTGCTGCGCATCCTCCAGGAAAAAGGCCGCATGGACGCGCCCTTCGGCCGCATCAGCGCCGCCATCCTCATCTTCCAGGACATCCTCGTGGTGCCCATGATGCTGGTGACGCCGATGCTCGCGGGCAAGAGCGGCGACATCGCCGGTGACCTGTTGCTGCTGCTGGGCAAGATGCTGCTGTTGCTGGTGGCCGTGTATGTGGGCGGGCGGTTCGCCGTGCCCCGCCTGCTGCGCGTGGTATCCAAGGGCCGCAACAAGGAGCTGTTCATCATCACCATCGTGGTGCTGTGCTTCGCGGCGGCCTGGGCCACCTCCGCCCTGGGCCTTTCGCTCGCGTTGGGTGCCTTCTTCGCGGGGCTCATCATCAGCGGCACGGACCAGGCCTATCACGCCACGGGCATCGTGCAGCCCTTCCACGAGCTGTTCATGAGCTTCTTCTTCGTGAGCATCGGCATGCTGGTGGATCCCGCCTTGTTCATCACGCGGCCGTTCACCATCATCGGCCTTACCCTGCTGGTGATCGTGGTGAAGATGATCGCGGGCTTCCTCGCCGTGTGGGTGCTGCGGCATCCCGTGCGCACGGCGCTGCAATGCGGCATCGCGCTCTTCCAGGTGGGCGAGTTCGCCTTCGTCCTCGCCGTTACCGGCCTTTCCAGCGGCCTTCTCTCCCCCGCCCACCACCAGGTCTTCCTCGCCGTATCGATCCTCACCATGGGCATCACGCCCTTCGCGCTGGGCAACGTGGACCGCATCGTGCGCCGCGTGTTCACCGTGTTCCTGCCCCGCTCGGTGGCCGACCGCCTCGATGCCCTCATGCGCGTGCGCCGCGAAGTGGAGCGCACCGACCAACTCCTGCTGAAGGACCACGTGGTGATCATCGGCTTCGGCCTCAACGGGCAGAACGTGGCCCTGGCCGCGCAGAGCGCCAGGATCCGCTGTGCGGTGATCGAGGAGGATCCCGACCTGGCCGACCTGGCCGCCAAGCGCGGCATGCACGTGGTGCACGGCGATGCCACGAACGGCCACGTGCTGGAGAAGGCCCACGTTGAGGCCGCCCGCGTGGTGGTGGTGGCCATCGCCGACGCGAGCGCCACGCGGCGCATCGTGGCCGGGGTGCGCGCGCACTCCACCGCCTACCTGATCGTGCGGACGCGTTACGTGCGCGAGATCGAGGCCAACCTGGCCGCGGGCGCCAGCGAGGTGATCCCCGAGGAGTTCGAGACCAGCATCGAGATCTTCCACCGCGTGCTGCGGAAGTACCTGGTGCCCGAGCGCACCATCCAGGAGATGGTGGGCCACATCCGCGGCCAGCATTACGGTGTGCTGCGGGACATGCCGGGCACGGCACCGCTGGCGCAGGGGAAACTGGACATCCCCGGCTCGGAGATCGCCGCGCTGCCCATCGACCTGGGCCGCTCGCGCATCGTCGGGCGCACCATCGCGGAGGTGGATCCCCGGGGGCGCTTCGGCATCACCGTGCTGGCGATCCGGCGTGCGGGGCGCGTGGTCACGGGCATCGGCGGCCGGGAGCGCATCCTGCAGAACGACGTGCTCTACGTGCTCGGCGCACCGGCGAGCATCGTGCGGCTGGGCCAGGAACTGCGCTGAGCCGAGAACGGATAACCGTTCGCCCGTTGTTCCCGTACACAGGGCCACTTTCACGAACGCCAACTATCCGATATGGAAGGGAATATCGACCACATCATGATGGTGGACGACGAGGACGATTACCACCTGATCGTCCGGATGATGCTGAAACGGGCCGGGTACGCCGGGCGCCTCACGGCGTTCCACAGTGCCGAGGACGCCATCGGGCACCTGGATGTGCGCACCGACATGCCCGACCTGCTGCTGGTGGACATCAACATGCCCGGCATGGACGGCTTCGAGTTCATCACCACCTGCGAAGAGCGCAGGCTCCTCCCCGCGCATGGCACCACGGTGATCATGTGCTCCAGCAGCAACCGGCCCCTGGACATGGATGCGGCGAAGCGGTTCAACAGTGTGAACGGCTACGTGGAAAAGACCCTGACCGTGGAACGTTTCGAGCGCATCCGGCAGGAACATGCCGAACGCCTGCGTGCTTGACCAAGTAAAGACCTCTCCAACATGAAGAAGATCCTGATCATCGAGGACGAAATGATCATCTCGTTCGGCTACCGGCTGCAACTGGAACAAATGGGGTTCGAGGTGATCGGCACGGCGCGCAGCACCGAAGAAGCCGAAGAGCTGCTGGCCCAGGGCCTGCCGGACGTGATCATCATGGACGTGTACCTGAGCGGGCAGAAGAACGGGCTGGAACTGGCCCGCGAGATCCATGCGAAGGACGCGGCGATCCCCATCGTGTTCCTCACCGCCAGCACCAAGCCCGACATCGTGGACGGCATCCACGCCCTGAAGGACTGCCATTACCTGCTGAAGCCCATCGACCCGGATGCGCTCACCCGCATCCTGCACCGCATAGCCGTAAGCCATGCTTGAGCACGTCGCCAGCGGCCGCCACGAGCGGTTGCACGCCTTTTCGCACGACCTGAAGAACCGGCTCGGGGGCCTCTGGGAAGCTTTCCTGATGGCCCGCGACATGCCGCCCGGTCCCGAGCGCGATGAGGTGATGGGCATGGCCGAACGCAGCTTCTTCGGCGGCCTCCGCCAGGTCGAAGTGCTCATGGACGACATGGGGGTGCCGCGCACGCCCGCCCGGATCGAGCACAAGCCGCTCGACCTGTCCGCGCTGGTCCAGCGCTGCGCCACGCACATCGCCTTCCTGCTGGACAAGAAGCAGCAGCGCTTGGAATTGACCACCGCCGGTCCGCTCATGGTGTCCGGCGATGCCCACCTGTTGGAACAGCTGCTCGATGCCCTGCTGTCGAACGCCGTGAAGTTCTCACCACGCGGCTCCGTGCTGCGGGTGGACGTGGCGCAGGCCGACGGCCTGGCCGTGCTCCGCGTGAGCGATCCCGGCGCGGGCCTTTCCGCGCAGGACCTCGATCGCGTATTCGAGCGCTATCTCATCCTAGGCTCGCGCACCACCGACGGGGAACGCCAGGCGCGCGGAACGCTCGCCCGTGCCCGTGGATGGGCTGCCATGCATGGCGGCAGCCTGGAGGCCGCTAGCCCGGGCCCCGGCAAAGGCTGCACCTTCACCGTGCGCCTGCCGCTTTCCGCCTGATATCCTTCTCCCAGTGGATTCGGCAAGTCACGGTCCGGCAGGCTCACCGTGACATGGTTTCGGTAAGCTTTCCGTGACAAAGGAGGGCGTCAAGGAGCGCATTAGCTGATCCGCTCATCATCTGATCTTCTGATCCCCAGGGTCCGCGTGGCGGCCACCGGTATGGAAAAGCGAACGCCCGTCGGGTGACGGGCGCTGCCTTGTTCCATATCCGATCGGTCCTAGTCGATCACGCGCTTGATCTGCTTCGCCACGCGCTGTCCGCGTGAGTTGACCGATATGTTGAACTCCAGTTTTTCTCCCACGGACAACGAGCTGAACTCGATGTCGATGAGGTCATCGTGCAGGAAGAACACGTTGTTATCCGGGAAGCGGATGAAACCGTAGCCGTTCATCAGGCTCATCACCTCGCCGGTGTACCGCTCCTCGCTACTGTAGTCCGAGATGCTCACCAGTGGCCGATCGCCGTCCGGCGGATAACTATCGCGCGGGGTGGATTCCTTCACCACGAACATGTCGCGCACCACCTCATCGTTCTCGCGCAGGCCCTCTTCCACGAGGTCGGCCATTTCCAGGGGGTAGGTCACGATGTTCCAGAGGTCCGTGCTGGTCTTGGTGGTCTGCACCTCGCCGCTGGCCTCATCGGTGTACTCGAAATCCCAGCCGAGCAGCATCGTCTTGCAGCCCAGCGCGTGGATCTTGCGCGCCAGCGGCACATGGTCGCCGTCGCTGGCGATCAGCGCCACCACGTCGTAGCGGCGCATCAGGCAGAGCTCGTAGGTCTCCAGCGCCATCAGCACGTCGATGCCCTTCTCCCGCTTGCGGCCCATCAGGTCCTTCACGGGCAGGTAGTGCGTTTGCACGCCGTTGTACATCAGCACGTCGTCGAACACGCGGTCATAGTAGAGCTGGTTCGTCTTCTCGTTGGCCTCCTTCGCGCTGAAACGGCCGCGGAAGAAGTGCGCGTCGATGATGTGGCACCGGTTCGGGGTCGTGCCTTCTTGTTCGGCGACGTGGTGTTTGATGAAATCGTGCAATCCCCCGATGTGCAGCCTCCGGCGATGCGGATGCACATAGTTGTAGTAGTTGCTGACGTGCGTGAAATAGCTTCCGTCATAGAACACCCCCACTTTCAATGCGGGGTTCGTTTGTTGGCCCATAGTGCTTGTGTAGGTTGAAGTGACAGGGCGCAAATGTACCCGGCGTCCAGGGGGGCATCCTCCCCGCATTCACGATCTTTAGCAAGCCTGCCCGGCACCGCCTATATTTCCGCATCATGCGTCTCGTCCTGAGCCTCCTGCTGGCCTCCGTCGTGGCCGTGGCCTGCGCGCAGGACGAAGCGCCCACCGGCACGCTCTCGTTCAGCAGTGTGATCGGGCTCGACCTGTCGCGTGCGCAGATCTTCGATGCCGCCCTGGACGCCTGGACCTACACCTTCGGCCAGGAGCCGGGCGCCCGCCTGGACCATCAGGACCGGGCCACCGGCGTGGCCGAGGGACAGGCCCGCATCAACTTTCGCAGCAAGCAGCTCACCGCCCGCGAGGAGAGCATGGGCCCCATCTCCTACCAGGTGGTCATCCATGCGGATAACGGCCGTTGCAGTCTGCTGGTGCTGCGCCTCGTGCATACTGGCGATCACAACGCCTTACATGGCGGGCTGGACATCGGTCCCATCCGCACGGGCGACGTGTCCGACCTGTGGGTACCGGGCTACAGCCGCAAGCTAGTGCAGGGCCTGCACACGGAGATCCGCGGGCTGGCCTCCGAACGGATCGAAAAGCTCATGCGCGCGTTCGAAGCGCGGATGCGCAAGGCAGGCACGCCCTGACCATCGTGTAACCCTCCCCCTCCCCGCTGCGTTCAAGCCGGGCAATACCCATGCCCGTGAACGCTTCCAGTTGGCGCATCTGGCCGATCATCGCCGCCCTGTTGGCCCTGCTTTTCATCGCTTGGGACATCACCTTGATGTCCAACGCCCGCGCGGTGCAAGGCCGCATCGGTGAGCAGGTGGACCTGCTGGACGGACTGAGCCAGTTGAACGGCTCACTGGACCAGCTCGGGCTGGTGCACCGGGTGGACGTGAACGCCCATCAGCACGGCTGGGCCGGCGAGCTGGAGCAAGTGGACCAGCGCATCACCAAGCTGGCCGCCCGCCACGGCCAGGAACCCGGCATGGCCGAACTGCCCGCCACGCTGCGCACCCTGCTGCATGCCTGCGATTCATTGCACCACGAGGCGATGGTGGCGCAACCGACCGTGGCCCAGTCCCGCATGCACGAGGCCGTCTTCCACCTGATGCTGGAGCGCACCAAGGACCGCGTGGAGCGCACCGTGCGCGGCCTGCATGAACAGGGCCTCGGCGCGCAGACCGCCCGCTTGAGCAAGCGGTGGGACGAAGCCCAGGCGCTGCTCTTCCTCGCCTGCATGTTCGCCGTGGTGCTGGCCCTGCTGGTGGGCATGACGCGCCGCCTGCTCGTATACAGCCGCCAGCGCGGCGCCGAGCTGAGCGTGACCTCGCAGCGCCTCGAAGCCTCTAACCGGGAGCTGCGCGAGACCATGCTGAGCAAGGAGGAAAAGGAGGTCATGATCAAGGAGATCCACCACCGCGTGAAGAACAACCTGCAGATCGTGCGCAGCCTGATCCGCTTCCAGGTGGACCAGGTGGATGACGCCCGCACAAAGGAGCTCTTCAACGAATGCATCAACCGTGTGGGGGCCATGGCGCTGGTGCATGAGCAGACCTATCTGAGCAAGGACCTGGCGAACATCGACGTGAGCACCTACATGGACCGCCTGGTGCGCGACCTGATCATGGCGTACAACATCCGGCTGGAGCTGGACATGGACGTGGATATCCAGGTGCGCACGCTCGGCGTGGATACGCTGGTGCCGCTGGGCCTGTTGATCAATGAGGTGGTGAGCAACAGCTTCAAGCACGCCTTCAAGGGGCGTGACAAGGGTCGGATCACCGTACACCTGAGCGGCACGGAAGAAGGCGGCCTGCACCTGCGCGTGGGCGATGACGGCGTGGGCCTGCCCAACAGCGCCAATGGCTGGAGGAAACCGAACAGCCTGGGCATGGAGCTCATCCACACCCTAGCCGACCAACTGAACGCCTCCGTCGAGCTGCTGCCGCTGCCCGGCACGCAGTATGAGCTGCGTTCGATCCCCATGCAGGTCCGCCGCCGCGCCTGAGCGCACTGTTCATCCCGGCGTTCCCTTTCCGTTGTCGCCGCTCGCCGTCGGCGCCGTGCGACGAGGTAAGTTCGTACCCTCAGCTTGAGCCATCCATGAGAACGCGATACCTGATCGCCTGCACCGTGCTTGCCGCCTGTGGCGCGCCGGACACCACCGAGAAAAAGACCGTGGAGAAGATCGACCTACCCCGAGACCCGCAAGGACAGCACCGTGGCCGATGACCACTTCGGCACCAGGATCGCCGATCCCTACCGCTGGCTGGAGAACGACACCAGCGCAGAGACCGCCGACTGGGTGAAGCGCCAGAACGCCGTGACCACGGCCTACCTGGAGAAGATCCCCTTCCGCAAGGACATCGCCAGGCGTTACGAGGAACTGTTCAACTTCCCGAAGGAGAGCGCGCCGATCAAGGTGAGCGACCTCTTCTTCAGCTACAAGAACAGCGGCCTGCAGAACCAGAGCGTGATCTATGTGCGCCAAGGTCTGAACGGCAAGGATAAGCTCTTCATCGACCCCAACGCGGTGGACCCCGCGGGCACCACGGACATCGGCCTGATGGGCGCCAGCAACGACGACCGCTACATGGCCGTGAGCACGCAGAAGGCCGGCAGCGATTGGCAGGACATCACCGTGTGGGACCTGAAAGCGATGAAGCCCCTGCCCGATCTGCTGAACTGGGCCAAGTTCAGCGGCGTGGCGTGGTACAAGGACGGCTTCTTCTACAGCCGCTACCCCACCCCGGCCAAGGGCACCGAACTGAGCGCCGCCAGCGAATGGCAGAAGGTCTACTACCACAAGGTGGGCGATCCGCAGGAGAAGGACGTGCTGGTGTATGAGAACAAGACCAATCCGAGGCTGTACATCAGCGTGGGCGTCACCGAAGGCGAAGAGTTCGCCACGCTCTACGTGAGCACAGGCACGGACGGCTTCGAGATGTACTACCACGACCTGCGCAAGGGCGGCATCCCGGCACCGGCCACGAAATGGGTGGCGTTGCAGCAAGGGTTCGACCACAAGACGAGCGTGCTGGACTATGACCCGGCCACGGACCGCCTGCTGGTGATGACCGAAGTGGACGCGCCGAACTATCGCCTGGTGGCGGTGGACCCCGACCACCCCGAGGCCAGCGCCTGGAAGGACATCATCCCCACCAAGAAGGAACTGCTGCAAAACGTGAACACGGGTGGCGGCAACCTCTTCGCCACCTACCTGAAGGACGCCACCAGCCGCATCTACCGCTACAAGAGCGATGGTTCCGGCGAACAGGAGATCGCCCTGCCGGACATCGGCACCGCCGGTGGTTTCGGAAGCAAACGCAAGGACACCTACTCCTTCTATTCGTTCACCTCGTTCACCGATCCGGGCAGCACGTACAAGTACGACTATGCCACCGGCAAGAGCGAGCTCTACCACCGCCCCGAGCTGAAGTTCGATCCGTCACAGTACGTCACCGAACAGGTGTTCTACCCCAGCAAGGACGACACCCAGGTGCCCCTGTTCATCGTACACCGGAAGGGGCTGGAGAAGAACGGGAAGAACCCCACGATGCTCTATGCCTACGGTGGGTTCAACGTCAGCCTCACGCCCAGCTTCGGTACCAGCCGCATCATCCTGCTGGAGCAAGGCGGGGTGTTCGCGCTGGCCAACCTCCGCGGTGGCGGCGAATACGGGGAGGATTGGCACAAGGCCGGCATGAAGGAGAAGAAGCAGAACGTGTTCGATGACTTCATCGCCGCGGCCGAATACCTCAAGCGCGAAAAGTGGACCGACACCGGCCACCTCGCCATCAACGGCGGCAGCAATGGCGGCCTGTTGATCGGTGCGGTGGAAACGCAACGTCCGGACCTCTGCGCCGTGGCCTTCCCCGAAGTGGGCGTGCTGGACATGCTGCGCTTCCAGAAGTTCACTGCGGGTTTCGGCTGGGTGCCCGAATACGGAAGCGCGGACAATAGCAAGGAGGAGTTCGAATACCTGCGGAAATACTCGCCGCTGCACAACATCAAACCGGCCAGCTACCCGGCCACCCTGGTGATGACCGCCGACCACGACGACCGCGTAGTGCCCGCGCACAGCTTCAAGTTCATCAGCACGCTGCAACCCGCCCAGCAAGGCGACGCTCCCGTATTGATCCGCGTGGAAACGAACGCCGGGCACGGTGCGGGCAAGCCCACCAGCAAGATCATCGAGGAGCAGGCCGACAAGTGGGCCTTCTTCTTCGCCAACGTGGGCGTGACGCCGAAGTATGGCGCGCCGGAGCCCGCGAAGAAGTAATTATCGGCAACATACCATGCGAAGCCCCGGCCTCCCTGAGCATGTCGAAGGGAGGCGGGACTTTTGCTTTGGATCGGACTTCAGGGCAGAGGCTCTTATTCGCTTGTACTCAAGGTGAAGTGCTACCATACGGGTCACTTCGACGGGTGGACACGGCGGACAGGGAACGCGCTCTGTCCGCCGTGTCCACCTGGGCCGAATGCCACCGTTCACTTCGCCACTCCTGAAGAACAACACTGTCGGCCAATGGGGTTCGTGAAACTGGCGGCCATGTACATTTATGATCATGAAATGCGCTCACCAACTTTGTGTGGGGGCTCTCTCGCTCCTCTTCGTTCCCATACTGCTCATCTCTTGCCATAAAGGGTTGTCGTCACCTTCAACCTGCAATGATCTTACGGTCCAGCAGTTCGATCCCGTACGGATCCTCTTTGTGCCCTGCAACAACATGAATGCACCTGTGACCGTAGCGGTTGATTCCATCGACGTGAATGCGGATGGGGTTGCCGACCTGAAGGTGAACTATTCATCGAACGTGGAATTCCCAGGTGGTGGTGGGGCCTATTGGACCTGCTACACAACAGGCTCGGTGTTTGGTCTTGATTCCACGGAGATCGTCTATCGTCGACCCTGTCACGTGCTCTGCCAAAGTCCATTGAACCCGACCGATACGGTCAAGCCAGACGCCCATACGACCTCGTCAGCCTATCTGCACATGGTCTTCCAATATCTATGCAATTGCTATGCTTCCCCCGGAAGCATCGGCTTCATCAAACATATTGACGGCCATGCCTATTGCGGATACCTGGTCGTCACCGACACGTGGGATAAGATCCAGGTGATGCGATCAGTGATCAGCAATTGTCCAGATCAACCGGTCGCCATCTCTGAATAGCCTGATATTGCATCCAGGCGGTCCTTTTGGCGTAATCGAACTGCACGCAGGGTCGGAAACCCTTCATTGGCGGCAATCGATCGTATCCCATCGCAGTCACCCTATGCATGCAGCGGCGCCATCGGCGACCTCTGTGGACAGACCCGTAGTACCGAACTTCGCCGCATGCAACTGAAGAACTACATCGCCGGCCAATGGGTGGCCGGTTCCGGCAAGCAGGCCGAACTCGTTGACGCCAGCACGGGTGACTTGGTAGCAACCACATCAAGTGGCGGCCTGGACTTCGGCCGGATGCTTTCTTATGCGAGAGAAGTCGGCGGGCCGCCCCTGCGCAAGATGACCTTCCCCGAGCGCGGCCGCATGCTCAAAGCCCTTGCCCTGCACCTCATGGAGCGCAAGGACAAGTACTACGCCATCAGCTACAAGACCGGCGCCACCAAGGCCGACAGCTGGGTGGACATCGAGGGCGGCATCGGCAACCTCTTCGCCAACGCCAGCCTGCGCCGCACGCTCGGCAACATGCCCTTCTACGTGGACGGCGACGCCATCAAGACCAGCAAGGAGGGCACCTTCATCGGCCACCACATCATGGTGCCCAAGGAAGGCGTGGCCGTGCATATCAACGCCTTCAACTTCCCCATCTGGGGCATGCTGGAGAAGGTGGCCGTCAACTGGATGGCCGGGGTGCCCGCCGTGGTCAAGCCCGCCACCGTTACCAGCTACCTCACCGCCGCCATGGTGGAGGACATCATCGCCAGCGGCATCCTCCCCGAAGGCGCCCTGCAACTCATCTGCGGCGGCGCGGGCGATCTGCTGGACCACGTCACGCATCAGGACGTGGTCACCTTCACCGGCAGCGCCAGCACGGGCCGCATGCTCAAGCGCCACCACCGCATCATCGACGAAAGCGTGCCCTTCAACATGGAGGCCGACAGCCTCAACGCCATCGTCCTCGGCCCCGATGCCGTGCCCGGCACGCCCGAATTCGACCTCTTCATCAAGGAAGTGGGCCGCGAAATGACGCTCAAGGCCGGGCAGCGCTGCACCGGCGCGCGGCGGATCCTCGTGCCGCAGAACGTGATCGAGGACGTGCGGATCGCCCTCGGCAAACGCCTCGGCGGCACCGTAATCGGCGATCCCCGCGCGGAAGGCGTGCGGATGGGCGCGCTCGCGGGCCAAGCCCAACGCGATGAAGTGAAACGCGCGCTGGACGAACTCCTCACCGGCAGCGAGATCGTCTACGGCAGCCGCGACAGCGTGGACGTGACCGGCGCCGATGCCGCCAAGGGCGCCTTCATGGGCCCCATCCTGCTGCTCAATCCCGATCCGTGGAAACAGCAGGTAAGCCACAACGTGGAAGCCTTCGGTCCGGTAAGCACGCTGATGCCGTACCGCGACCTCGACGATGCCGTGGCCCTCACCAAGTTGGGCAAGGGCTCGCTGGTGGCCACCATCGCCACGTACAACAAGGCCGCCGCGCAGCAGTTCGTGTGGGGGGCAGCCAGCCACCACGGCCGCATGCTCGTGCTGGACCGCGACATGGCCAAGGAGAACACCGGCCATGGCAGTCCGCTCGCAACGCTGGTGCATGGCGGCCCCGGCCGCGCGGGCGGCGGCGAGGAAATGGGCGGCAAGCGCGGCGTGCTGCACTACCTGCAACGCACCGCCATCCAAGGCCACCCCAGCGCCATCACCGCCATCACCCAGCAGTACCAGCAGGGCGCGGCCTTCCGCGAGACCGAGCGGCACCCCTTCCGCATGCACTTCGAGGAACTGCACGTGGGCGACACCGTCATCACCGCCAAGCACACCGTCACCGAGGCCGACATCCACAACTTCGCCAACGTCAGCGGCGACAACTTCTACGCCCACATGGACGCCACCAGCCTCGAAGGCACCATCTTCACCGGGCGCGTGGCCCACGGCTACTTCGTGCTCAGCAAGGCCGCCGGGCTGTTCGTGGACCCCAAGAAAGGCCCCGTGCTGCTCAACTACGGGCTGGACGAGGCCCGCTTCGTAAAGCCCGTGTACCCCGGCATGACCATCGGCGTCAAGTTCACCGTGAAGGAGAAGGTGAATCAGGAGAAACGCAGCCCCGAGGATGTCGCCAAGGGCATCGTCAAGTTCTTGGTCGATGTATACGACGAGACCGGGGAAACGGTGGCGATCGCGACGATATTGACGATGGTGAAGAAGTTGGATCAAGCATGAAGCACGCTTGTCACATCGAGCGTAGTCGAGATGTGGGCGTGCCTCCGCCTCAAATGCAGGCGGGGTTGCGCTTTCCGCTGCAAGTCCTCGGCGGCTTCGTTCCTCATCCACCTGTGGACTTTCCGCTTCAATCGCTCACGCGAACTTCAAGACGCGCGTCATACCAAAGCGAATGCCCATCTTTAACGCAACAAGGCCGATACCACCAATGACAAGCACCGCTTCAGGCATAGAGATAGGCACCATACAGATTTTCCGTATGGACTTGGCTACCAGTCAAATGGAATCCATCTCCCACACCAAATTTGGAGACGACTTTCATCAGTATCTCACAGGGCTCATTTCTATCATCACAAATGGAAGCAGTGGACGTTCTTTCGTCTTTAGAAGTCAAACAACCGAGGTGCGTAGTCAGATACCGCTTCTCGGATCAACAGAGGATTTTGAGAGGGCTTCAACTACCATCGCTAATCGCTTGCTGAAAACTGAACAAGAGACGCAAGACAGAATGGCTCACATGAAAGTGGAGATTCAAAAAGGAATCGTCATTCAAGCCATGGTCAATGACAATGGAATGCGACGCTACGTTTTGTGCAAGGCGGACCATAACGAATTTCTCGACGAGAAGGAGTTCAAGAAAGGTAAAGGATTGCCGATTAAGAAGCGTGTGTATAAGGCCTTTTCCTGCATCTTGACCGAGAACGTCGACGTGAGCGATGTCATGGTCTTTGATACAAACCCGAACTTGTCTAAGTACTGGTGGAATGACTTCCTCGAGTTAGATAAGGTACATTCCGATGAAGACAACACAGAGAATGCCTTCGAAGCAATCGATAAGGGTGTAATGAACAAGCTCAAGAAAGAACACCCACAGGACTATCTCCCGCTCAGAAACAGTCTGGTCCGTTATTTCAGGTCTAAGGACAGCTTCGATATGAACGAGTTCCTCGATGAAGCGATTGGCAACTATACACCCTATGACGAGCGCCTTGATATCGGCGCATTGAAAAACGTTATTAGGAGTCTACCGAAGAAGAATCCCAAGAAGGTGTTCGATGAGAAGTTCACCATCGCAAAAGAACGGGTTAGGGCCCGCTTCCTCAATACTATTAGCCTTACCCCCGACATTGATCTGAAGCTACACCGGGATATTCCTGATCTCGAGAACGTCGTCTCCGCAGTTCAAGACAGTGATGGATCGAAGTACGTAAGGATCCGTTCCGATCAGGGCTACAAGTACTTCCACGAGAGAGCCAAGAAATAAGGGCATGGGCTACATGCTACGACTTCTGGCCCCTTGCTTCCAAAACCTTGAGTTAATCGAAGCCTCCGAGAACGATATCACACATACATCGCGCTTCAGAGCGTCCGGCCTTCAAGCAATAGCACCTAGTCATGACGGAGCCCCGGTTCTTCTTCAGGAGTCCGATTCCATAACAGTATCCGCGCAGTTCGAGAACTCTGACCCCGAGGTGTATTCTTCAATTGGTGTGAATCCAAATTGGACCGAGTTCATAACTGCTCTATCAAACGATGCGTCTTTTCACCCAGAAGGGTCGTTGTCGATTGAGGTTCGAATCCAGAAGACACAAAATACTGATGAATTATCTCTCTATGACTTGTCAGTATTTTCAGAAACCATCTTCAACTTGACCCTTTCCCAATCGTTGAGCGTATTCAATCGAGTTCTGTCTAAATCAGGTTTCCGGTGTTTCCGAGTCGTTGACCTAAACGCAGCGTTCGCGACATCAAGTATGCGCTATCTCCCCAACGGAGTGTTGAGAGAAATTAATCCGCCCAAAGACAGATCCAAACGTATAGATAGTGTTTCTGGAGTCAGCTACTTCCAGAAGGACGACGAATGCCGGCTTCTTCCGAGTGATTTTCAGGTCATTGAGGGGCTATGTCCAGATCAGAAACTTGTGCAGGCGTTCAGCAGCCTTGAACTCCTTCTTTCCCTTGCCCAGATTGTCGACATCAGTTCCTTGAAAGATGACATGTTCGCCTTCAAGTTGAACGGCCTGAGAACTACGAAGGGAAATATTGACGTTAAGAGTGCTCCTCCACGACATCAAGGCCAGTACGCTCGCATACATGAATGGATTTATAGTGGAGGGGTTACCATCGATAAGATTGGCTTGGCCCGCAACATCATATCGCTCCATTTAGAACGACCCGATGGATTGGACCTCAAAGGCCGTCCGTATGACGCAATTCTGTCAGGGTACAAAATCTACGAAAAGCAGAACATCAAGACTTACATTGAACTGCGGAATAAAGTCTCTGAGCAACTGATTGACTTCAACAATCGAGCGAGCAAGGTTGTCCAAGACTTCGCTTCTGGCTTTCAGCGGAGTGCATTGGCATTATTGAGTTTCTATACGACCGCAATCGTGGTAAAAGTTGTGTCCAAGGACTTGAGTCACTTGTTCAATACTGATATCACATTGCTCTCAATCGCATTCCTAGCAGCATCAATGATGTACTACTGCGTGTGTAAATGGGAAGTAAGACAGCAACGCGTACGGTTCATATCCAGCTATGAACAAATGAAAGAACGTCAGTCTGACATTCTTGATGACGAGGACGTTCGCCGCATTCTTAACGATGATAAAGAGCATAATCTTAATGTGAAATACATCGATGAGAAGATTCGCGTCTATCAGAACTTATGGCTCGGTCTAGTGACTCTGCTCTTCTGCGCAACGCTTGCATTGTATGTGGTATTCATGATTGATGTACTGGTGGGACATCCAATCATTCGCTTCATCATAGGAAACCCGTGATTTGAGTCTCTGCTAGGCATCAGGCTCCGTACACGCTTCACAGATTAGCGCCAGCTTGCACCATTCGGCAAGTGGGGTCTACAGAACACAAGGAAGAGCCTACTCCTTTACGACGTGCCCGTCATGCGGGTACCACCCTATACACCGGAGCCAGCAGCAGCCCGCGCCCATGAGAGCGCACACTGTGCGTAGTCCTTCACTTTTGTCCTGAGGAAGTGTGGTAGTTTCCCTTGAGGAAGGACCGGCGGCATGGCCGCCTGTATGTATGTGGGAACGAAAGTACGTGGTCGGGCGGCCCCTGCAAGCAGTGCTGTGGCATGCATGCTGGCCTCGGGTGGACAGGATACGGTCACCCGGTCCACCTGAACGACGAGTGGCACATCGGCTTGCCGAGCATATGGAGCGGCAGCACTACCCTCCGCTCCCGATCACCGGCCGATCTTTCAACATCCCTCTCCTCCTATCCCTCCGTTCGTGGGCGCGGGAACGCTGCGGCCGCCTGCCGTTCGCGGACACGCGATCGTTCAAAAGTCGTTGGGTCAACGCTCCGCGGCGTAGCAGGACACCCCTCTACCTTCGCCGCCATCGTACCCGTTGGACCAACGGAACGAACGCTTGGAGGAACGGCCTGATGACCGCGCTGGGCGTGGGAAGCAGGTCCGGACGAAGGGAACGAACAAGGAACTAGAAACACCACCACACATGGCCAAGATCATCGCCATCGTGAACCAGAAAGGCGGCGTGGGCAAGACCACGTCGGCCATCAACCTGGCGGCCTGCTTCGGGGTGCTGGAGCGCCGCACCCTGCTGGTGGACGCCGACCCCCAGGCCAACGCCACCAGCGGCACGGGCTTCGACCCGCGCAACGTGAAGGCCAGCATCTACGAGAGCATCATCAACGGCGCGCCCGCCACCGACGTGGTGATCCCCACCGACAATCCGAACCTCGACCTGCTGCCCGGCCACATCGACCTGGTGGGCGCCGAGATCGAGATGATCGACATGCCCGAGCGCGAGAAGCAGATGAAGAAGGTGCTGGACCCGCTGCGCGACCAGTACGACTTCATCATCATCGACTGCTCCCCTTCCCTGGGGCTGGTGACGGTGAACGCCCTCACCGCCGCGGACAGCGTGATCGTGCCCGTGCAGTGCGAGTACTTCGCGCTGGAAGGCCTGGGCAAGCTCCTCAACACGATCAAGATCGTGCAGCAGCGCCTGAACCCGGAGCTGGTGATCGAGGGCATGCTGCTGACCATGTACGACAGCCGCCTGCGCCTGGCCAACCAGGTGGTGGAGGAAGTGAAGACGCATTTCCAGCAGCTCGTGTTCGACACGGTGATCCACCGCAACGTGGCCCTGGGTGAAGCCCCCAGCCATGGGCAGACGATCATCATGCACGACGCCAGCAGCAAGGGTGCCACGAATTACCTGAACCTGGCGCGCGAGATCCTGCAGAAGAACGACATGACGCGCATCCCCGAACACGAGCGCACCATCCCCATCGCTGAGGAGCAATGACGATGAAGAAGAAAGGACTGGGCCGTGGATTGAGCGCCCTGCTGGAGGATTCGAACACGGACATCACGGAACGCGCGCCGGCGCAGGCCGACCTGGGCAGCGCCCGCGTGGCCGGAGGCGTGGCCACCATCCCCGTGGCGCAGATCGAGCCCAACCCGTTCCAGCCCCGCACGCACTTCAGCAAGGAAGCCCTGGTGGAATTGGCCCAGAGCATCAAAGAATTGGGCATCATCCAGCCGGTGACCGTGCGCAAGCTGGGCTACGACAAGTACCAGCTGATCAGCGGCGAGCGCCGCTTCCGCGCCTCGCAGCTCGCCGGCCTTACGGACATCCCCGCCTACATCCGCATCGCCAACGACGAAGGCATGCTTGAGATGGCGCTGGTGGAGAACATCCAGCGGGAGGAGCTCGACGCCGTCGAGGTGGCCATCAGCTTCCAGCGCCTGGTGGACGAGGTGAACCTGACCCAGGAGCAGCTGAGCGAAAAGGTGGGCAAGGACCGCGCGACGGTGGCCAACTACCTGCGCCTGCTGAAGCTGCCCCCCGAGATCCAGCTGGGCCTGCGCCAGCGGCAGATTGGCATGGGCCATGCCCGCGCGCTGATCACCATCGGCGACCCGCAGAAGCAGGTGGAGCTGTTCCACCGCATCGTGGAAAGCCAGATGAGCGTGCGCCAGGTGGAGGAACTTTCCCGCGAGACCACGCGCCTGAAGAACTTCCCGAAAGGCCCCAAGATGACCAGCGCCCAGCACCGGCAGTTGAGCAAGCAGCTGGCCAACATGTACGGCACCCGCGTCACCGTGAAGCAGAGCGATGCCGGCAAGGGCCGCATCGAGATCACCTTCAAGAACGACGAGGAGCTGCTGCGCATCACGCGCCTGCTGGAGAGCCGGTAACGCGCACATCTCCCCATTGTCACGCTGAGCCCGCCGAAGCGTGACCACTCCTGAGCGGCGTCCCCGGATCTTCGGAGGTCATGCTTCGGCATGCTCAGCATGCCAGATAACAGCTCGGCATGACAGATGATCGGCCGGAGCGATCTTTGCGCTTGCCTGCTCCCGAATGTCCACCGCCCGTTCTCTCGCGTTCCTGCTGCTGACCGGCCCGGCCCTGATGGCCGCGGCGCAGGCCGACGGCCTGCGGGCGGATACGAACGCCCTCCGGGTGCAACAGACCGTTGCCCCCGTTCCCACCGATACCGCCGTGCATCTGGATTGGCGGGCCCGCCACCAACCATCCCGCGCAACGATCTATTCCGCGATCCTGCCCGGGGCCGGGCAGGCGTACAACCGGAAGTATTGGAAGGTGCCCATCGTGCTCGGCGGACTGGGCGTGTGCTACTACTTCATCCACGACAACAACCAGCAGTTCCAGCGGTACAAGCGCGCCTACCTCGCTTCCGTCGATGGCGACCCGAACACGGTGGACGAGTTCAACGGCGCCTATTCCGCGGATGCCCTGCGCAACGTGGCGGATACCTATCACCGCTGGCGCGACCTGAGCTACGTTGCGATCGGGCTGGTCTACATCCTCAACGTGGTGGACGCTTCCGTGGACGCGCATTTCGTGCGCTTCAACGTGGGGCCGGACCTTACCCTGGACCTGCGCCCGTCCATTCCCCTGGCCGCCCAGGGCGCGCTGGGCCTTTCGTTGGACCTCCGCCTCTAACTTGGCGGCCTACGCTTCCACCATGGACATTGCGCTGTACGGTTATGGGAAAATGGGCCGCGCCATCGAGCAGGTGGCATTGGCGCGCGGGCACCGGATCATCCTGAAAGTGGACCACGCGAACGTCGGCACCCCACCCACGGGCGCGGACGTGGCCATCGAGTTCAGCCGGCCGGACCAGGCGTTGGCGAACATGCGCCTCTGCCTGGAGCACGGCGTGCCGGTGGTGGTGGGCACCACCGGATGGTACGATCGCCTGAACGAGGTGAAGGCCCTGGTGAACGGCACGAAAGGCGGGCTGCTCTGGGCCAGCAACTTCAGCATCGGCGTGAACCTGTTCTTCCGCCTGAACCGCTACCTGGCCGGGCTGATGGACACGCAGCCGGGCTACGCCGCCCACCTCCACGAGATCCACCACGTGCATAAGCTGGACGCGCCGAGCGGAACGGCCATCACCCTGGCGCGCGACATCGACCTGAAGACGCAGCGGTACTCCGGTTGGCAGTTATGCAGCTCGCAGGAGCAGGAGGCAGGAGGCAGGAGCAGTAGCTCGCCCCTGCCACCTGTTCCTGCTCCTGCTGCTCCTGCCCCTGGCCCCATCCCCATCACAAGCGAACGCACCGATGAAGTGCCGGGCACGCACAGCATCGCGTGGACCAGCGCGGAGGACCGCATCGTTATCTCCCACGAGGCCTTCGGCCGGCAGGGCTTCGCCACCGGCGCCGTGGTGGCCGCCGAATGGCTGAAGGGGCGCACCGGCCTGTTCACCATGGACGACGTGCTCGAATCTGCCGCGATGACCGCTCCCTGCCCACCGGACGGCCGTTCACGCATTTTCACATCGCCCTCCCGCTCCTATTCCGCACTTTCGTGCCCCAACGCCTCCGGTGATCCCGGACGGCCCCATCCATCGCTCCCCGCATGATCGCCTGGGTCCTCTTCGCCGCCTACATCGCGCTGCTGTTCATCTGCCTGCCGAAGCTCTTCGCCAAGGCTGGCATCCCCGCTTGGAAAGGCGCCGTGCCCTTCTACAACCTGTTCGTGTGGAACAGGATGCTGGGCAAACCTTGGTACTGGCTGCTGTTGCTGCTGGTGCCGGGCATCAACCTGCTCATGTTCATCGTGTACAACGTGAACACCAGCATCTGCTTCGGTGAGCGGAAGTTCAGCCAGCACGTGGGCATGGTGCTGCTGCCGTGGTACCACCTGCCGCGCCTGGCCTTCGGCGCCCCCTACAAGCACGTTGGCCCCATCCCGGTGAACGAGCGCAAGCGCACCACGCTGGGCCAGTGGGGCGACGCCATCCTCTTCGCGGTGATCGTGGCCACCACCTTCCGCATCCTCACGTTCGAGGCCTTCACCATCCCCACGGAATCCATGGAGAAATCGCTGCTGGTGGGCGATTACCTCTTCGTGAGCAAGTTGAGCTACGGCCCACGTATGCCGATGACGCCGGTGACCTTCCCCTTCACGCACCACACGCTGCCGCTCACCAAGAGCACGCCCAGTTTCACCAACTGGTTCGCCCTGCCCTACAAGCGGCTGCCCGGCTTCGGAAAGCCCGAACGCGGAGATGCGGTGGTGTTCAACTTCCCGGAGGGCGACACGGTGGTGGCGAACTACCAGAACATGAGCTACTACCAGCTCGCGCGCATGTGCAGCCGGAAGGACCTGCTGGAACGGGAGCGCGTGGTCTTCACCCTGCCCGATGGCCGCCGTGGCAGCGCGCCGACCGGAGGCATCCTCGTGCGCCCGGTGGACAAGCAGGAGAACTACATCAAGCGGTGCGTGGGCGTGCCGGATGACACGATCGAAGTGCGCGACGGCACCGTGTACGTGAACGGCGAAGTGCAACCCTTGCCGCCTATGGGTCAATATGCTTACGACTTCCAGTTGAAGGATGCCTTCAACGTGAAGACGCTGAAAGCGCAGTACGACATCACCACCACCGACGTGCAACAGGAAGGCGATCGCGCCGAGATCCCGCTCACCGCCGCTGCCGCCGAGGCGCTGAAGAAGTTCAGCAACGTGGTGGGCATGGAGCGCCAGAACAAGCCACGCGGCTACTACAAGAAAGGCGACAACAACTTCTGGCCCATCTTCCCCAACGATCCGCGCTTCGATTGGAGCGAGGACAATTTCGGGCCTCTTTGGGTGCCGAAGGCCGGTGCCACGATCAAGCTCACCGTGGACAACCTGCCGCTCTATCGCCGGGCGATCCAGGTGTACGAAGGGAATGCCTTGGAGGTGAAGGGCAACGACATCCTCATCAACGGCGCGAAGGCCGACAGCTACACCTTCAAGCAGGACTACTACTGGATGATGGGCGACAACCGCCACCGCTCCCAGGACGCGCGGTTCTGGGGCTTCGTGCCCTTCGACCACGTGGTGGGCAAGGCCGTGCTGGTGTGGCTCACCGCCGATCCCGAGAGCGGTGGCTTCCCCGGCGGCATCCGCTGGAAGCGGCTGTTCTCACTGGTGCGCTGATCCCGGCCGATGGAGGAGGCCACACCCCCGCCCGCGCCGCGACGACGTACGGTCCGTGAGCGTTGGAGCGGCCTGAACGAGTGGATCAAGGCCGCGTTCATCGCAGTGCTGGCGCTGCTCTTCCTCCACTTCTTCGTGCTCCGTTGGGTCACCGTGCGCAGCACCAGCATGTACGCCACCCTCCTGCCCGGCGATGTGCTCGGCGTGGAACGCTGGCCGGTGTGGACGGGCTTCCATCGCGGGGACATCGCCGTGTTCCGCGATCCCTTGCAGGACCGCAGCGTGATGGGCGGCCGCCAGTTGCTGGTGAAGCGCATCATGGGCCTTCCCGGCGACAAGGTGGAGCTGCGCGATGGGGCGCTTTACGTGAACGGCGAACGGCAGGCGGACGTGCCCGGCGGCACGCGCAGCTACCTGGTCCGGTTGAAGAAGGGCACCGATCCCGCCGCCATGCTGCGCGGGATCGGCCTTCCCCCCTCCTATGTGCCGATGGACCGTACCATGATCGAGCTGCCCTTGAACAAGGCCATGGCCGAAACGATCGAGCAGCGCCCGGACGTGGTGAGCGCCGAGCCGATGAGCGGCGCCCATGGCTCTCCCGGCCACATCTTCCCGTTCAGCCCGTACTTCAAATGGAACAGCGATGACTACGGCCCGGTCATCGTTCCGGCCAAGGGCGATACCGTGACGATCAACGCTGCCACCATCCCGCTGTACGACCGCCTCATCAGCCGCTATGAGGGCAACAAGCTCGAAGCCGTGGGGAACGAGCTGTACATCAACGGCCAAGAGACCGATGACTACGTGGTGCGGCAGAACTACTACTTCGTGCTCGGCGACAGCCGTCATTACAGCGCCGACAGCCGCTACTGGGGCTTCGTGCCGGCCGACCACCTGGTGGGCCGTGCGGGCTTCGTGCTGCTGAGCGTCGATTCCGAGGAGGGCGGTATCCGCAGCGGCCGCTGGGCCAAAGGCCTGTAGCGATGCGCCCGTACTTTCGCGCCATGCGTGGATGGGGCCTTGGGCTGTTGCTGGCGATCGTGTTGGTGGCGTGCGGAACGTCGGATAAGGACCTGTGTACCCGCTTCTACAAGCCGTACCCGGACTACGTCAGTGGCCGGCCTTCCACGCTTCGCAACCGCATGCTGGGCGCCGCGATGGCGCATTACAACCAGGGCGATTACAAGCAGGCCGCAGAAGGGTTCCGCGCAGTGGTGGACCTGGACGAGCACGACCTGACGGCGCGCCTGTACCTCGTGAGCGCATTGCTGGGCGCCGGTGAACCCTACAAGGCCGAAATGCACCTGGACCGGATGGAGACCGCCTCGGACCAGAGCTTCCGCGATCAGGTGGAGTGGTACAACGCGCTCTGCTGGCTCTGCAGCGGCCAGCTTCCCCGCGCGCTCCAGCAGGCCCGGTGGATCGCATCGAAACCCGCGCACACCTATCACGATGAAGCGGTGGCACTGGCGGATGCCCTGAGCGAACGGTGACCATGGCCGCTCCTTCCTGGCTCCCCGCCTTGGGCGATCTGCTGCAACGGGAACTCCCGGGGCATGGCACCTTCCTGGAACTGAGCGGGTACCGGCGGCCGGACATCGCGGAAGTGCTGCGGCGCACGCCGCCACCGCGAGAGAGCGCCGTATTGATCCTGCTCTATCCGAAGGCAGGCCACGTGCATACCCTGCTGATGCTGCGTCCCACTTACGAAGGCGTCCACAGCGGCCAGGTCTCCTTCCCCGGCGGCAAGCGCGAACCCGGCGATGCCGACCTGCGCGCCACGGCCTTGCGGGAATTCACCGAAGAGACCGGCGCCCTCCTGGATGAAGTGGAAGTGTTGGGGGAATTGAGCCGCGTGTTCATTCCGCCGAGCAACGCCTTGGTAACGCCCGTGCTCGCCTGGGCCCCGGCACTGGGTGCGCTGCACCCGGACCCACGCGAGGTGCAGGCGTTGATTGAGGAGCCCGTGCGCGAACTGCTGCGCGCGGACCTGCTCCAACGCACGCGCATGCACGTTCAAGCGCTCGGGCGTGAGACCGAGGTGCCCTACTGGGCGATCCAAGGACAGGTGGTGTGGGGGGCTACCGCGTTGATGATCGCGGAGCTGCGCGAACTGTTCCACCGCCTCGGTGGGATCGCACTCGTTTAGCAAGCGGGTGCCGCTTCATCGTTCCCGCACCGGGATCCAAAGCGCTTCTTCGGCCTCCTCGGCATCCGGATCATATCCGGGCCCCATCACTTCGAAATGCGGGCGCTGGTCCACCTCGTAGCGGGATGCCGGGAGCCACGTGCCGAAGATGTACCGGAACGTGCGGGGCCCGTCGCTGGCCGGGCCGCGGTGGATGAACACGGCATACAGGCCCGCCGCGCGCAGCACGGCCATCCCTTCCGGGACGTGGGCCGCATCGGCCACCTCCACGGTGGCCCATTGCTCGAACGCGCGGTGCGGATCGAAGGCGTCGAAGAAGCCGGGGCCGTATACCGCCATGGAGAAACGGCCGGTACCGATGGCGTTCGCGATCCCGCGGCGCAGCGGGCCGAACCGGCGCCAAAGCACTTCCGGGCGGTGCGTTGCGAAGCTCGCTCGCGTATGCAGGCCCACGAACGTCCGTTCGGGCAGCAGCTCGATCCGGGGTTCCTGCATCACGCGGGCCTGCCCTTCCTCACTCCTTCGTGAACTTCTCCATCACCTGCGGCGTAACGCCGCTGCTGGAGAAGCCACCGTCGTGGAAGAGGTTCTGCATCGTTACGTACCGGGTGAGGTCGCTGAACAGCGTGATGCAGTAGTTGGCGCAGTCGATCGCGGGGGCGTTGCCCAGCGGGCTCATCTCCTCGGCGAAGCCGTAGAACCCGCCGAAGCCCTTGATGCCGCTGCCCGCGGTGGTCATGGTGGGGCTTTGGCTCACCGTGTTCACGCGTACCTTCTTGGACATGCCCAGGTGGTATCCCCACGAGCGGGCGATGCTCTCGAGCAGGGCCTTCGCGTCGGCCATGTCACCGTAGCCGGGGAACACGCGCTGCGCGGCGATGTAGCTCAGGGCCACCACCGATCCCCAGTCGGCCAGGGCATCGGTCTTCGCGGCGGCGGCCAGCATGCGGTGCAGGCTCATGGCGCTGATGTCGAGGGTCTGCTTGTACCACTCGTAGTTCACGTCGTCGTAGGTCTTGCCCTTGCGCACGTTGGGGCTCATGCCGATGCTGTGCAGCACGAAGTCGATGCGGCCGCCGAGCTGTTCCTGCGCGCTGTTGAACAGCGCCGTCAGGTCCTCGTCCTTGGTGGCGTCCGCGGGGATGATGGGTGCGTTGGTGGCCTCGGCCAGCTTGTTGATCTCGCCCATACGCATGGCCACGGGCGCGTTCGTGAGCACGAAGCGCGCGCCCTCCGCGTGGGCCAGTTCGGCCACCTTCCAAGCGATGCTCTGTTCGTTCAGGGCGCCCGTGATGATGCCCCGTTTCCCCTTCAACAGTCCGTGTGCCATGTCGATCTGCGTTACGGGCCGAAGATAGGATCTGGCCACATTAACCACTCTTCGCATTCATCCACTAGATTCGCTCCAATACAATGTCCAACAAAGGATACGTGTACTTCGGTCTTTACGGCGACTTCGTTCCAGAGGAAGTGACCGCAGTTATCGGACTACAGCCTACCGACAGCGTTCGAAAGGGTGAGAGCACCGTTCGTGTGCCCTCAAAATTTTCAAGATGGAGATGGTCCTCAGAAAAGAGCGATGATCTTGTCAATGTCTATGAAGTAAGCAGATCGGTTGTCGATCAGCTTATTCCGTTCGAGAAGGGAATTGCCCATGCGATGAAACAGTACGGCCTTGAAGCTGTTCTCCAAGTCGTAATCTTTCTTTCGGGAGAGGATGAAGTATCTAGTCCCGCACTAGGTTTTGACGAAACCGTGATCGCATTTCTCGGTCGTTTGAATGCAAGCGTGGACGTAGACCTGTATAAAGGATGATCTCCCTCGGTCCGCTCATTTCCCCTTCAACAGCTCCCGCGCATTCTCCAATGCGGCCTTGCGCATGCGCTTCCATTCCGAGCGTTCAACTGGCGTATAGTGGTATATCACCCGGCCGCTGCCATCAGCCGCACGCTGGATCGTGATGGAAAGCACACGGCGGCCTTTCCGGTGCGTGGAAGCCGTTCGTTCGGAAAAGCGTCTCGCCCACCTCGGATGCAGCACGAGCCATGTGCCGGGCCGTACGCTCATCACCAACGGATCGCAGGCGCCTTCGGTGTTGGACACGGCGTTCAACAGGTCCACGGCACTGTAGTAGATCTCCACCACGCTGTCGCACACCATCCACTCCGGCCACGCTTGGGCCATGGTCGTGTCGGTGCGATCCTGGCCGTCAATGGCGAAATGCGCATAGATCTTCTCGGGTGCCAGGATCTCTGGTACGCCACATGGAACGGTCCGCTATCCGGGGTACCCTTACGTGTGCTGTCCTTCTCGGCGTGGTATAGCACATTCGCTTTGCCGGTATCCAGCCAGCCCCATCGCTCCTGCCCATGAAGGGATGCGGCGACCACGAATGTGAGCGATGCAAGGGAGGAACGCATGGAACGTGCCTGGCTAACGAGCCCTATCCGCATTTCGTGTGCTACTTCCCCTTCAACAGCTCCCGCGCATTCTCCAATGCAGCCTTGCCGGGCTTGCTGCCACTGAGCATGCGCGCGAGGGCCTGCACGCGCTCCTCCGCATCGAGCGGCCGGATGTCGCTGTATACGTGCTCCGCCTGATGGTCCTTGGTCACGAGCAGGTGCGTGCCGGCCTTGCTGGCGATCTGCGGCAGGTGCGTGATGGCGATCACCTGGCGGTCCTTCGCCATGCGGGCCATGAGGGTGCCGACGCGGTGGGCCGTCTCTCCGCTCACGCCGGTGTCGATCTCGTCGAAGATCACCGTGGGCAGCTCCTTGCTTTCCGCCGCCAGGCCGATCAGCGCCAGCATCACGCGGCTGAGCTCGCCACCGCTCGCCACCTTGTCCAGCGGGGCCGGTGAACGGTCCTTGTTCGCGGAGAACAGCGCCCGCACGGTATCGATGCCGTTCATGCCGGGCGCGCCGGTGCGGTGCTCGAACGCGAACACGGCGTTGGGCATGCCCAGTTCCTTCAGCGTGGCAGTGACCTCCTGCGCGAGCGGTGCGATGGCCTTCACCCGCTTCGCGCTGATGGCCTTCGCCTGCGCCGTGGCCCCGGAAAGCAAGGCCTGCTCCTCTTTCGCAAGAGCCTCGATGCGCTCCCCGAGCGAACCGATGTGGGCGGTGCGCTGGCGCAGGTCGTCCCGCAACGCGATCAGGGCTTCCACGTCGCGGACGCGGTGCTTCTGTTGCAGGCGCAACAGCACATCGAGCCGTTCGCGGAGGCGGTCCGCTTCCTGCGGGTCGGTAGCCACGTGCATGCCCAGCCGCTCGGCCTCATCACCGATGTCCTTCAGTTCGATCGCGACGCTGTTCAAGCGTTCGTTCAAGGCTTGGGCCTGCGCGTCGATGCGCGCGGCCTTCGCCAGTTGCTGGCGCAGTGCGGCCAACGGCGCCAGCAGCCCGTCCTCCCCGGACATGCCCTGCTCCACCGCGCGGAACACCTGCACCAGTTCCTCGGCATGCTCGGCGCGGGCCAGCGCGCTTTCGAGCGTGGCCTGTTCATCGGGCACGAGTCGTGCTTCCTCCAGCTCGTTCAGTTGGAAGCGCAGGTAATCGGCCTCGCCTTGGGCGCGCGCTTCCTCTGTGCGGGCGGCTTCCAGTTCGGCGGCCTTCGCCCGCCAGGCGCGGAACTGCTCTGCGTAGGCCCTGACGGTATCGTTCTGACCGGCGGAATGGTCCACAAGGCCCAGTTGGAAATGCGGGTCGTTCAGCAGCAGCGTGTGGTGCTGGCTGTGCACGTGCACAAGGCGTTCACCCAATGCGCGCAACTGCTCCAAGCGGACGGGCGTGTCGTTCACGAAGGCGCGCGAGCGGCCGCCCGGGTCGATCTGCCGGCGCAGCAGCAGCGGCGTTTCATGCGGAACGCCGTTCGCTTCGCACCACGGCTCCAGGTCAAGCCCCTTCGCCGCCACCTCCAGTTCGATCACGCAACGCTTCGCGGGATCGCGGGCCAGGTCGGCGTCGGCGCGTTCGCCCATCACCAATCCGAGGGCCCCGATGAGGATGCTCTTGCCGCTGCCCGTTTCCCCGGTGATCGCCGTGAAGCCTTTCTCCAGTGTAAGCTCCAGTTCATCGATGAGCAGGTAGTTGCGGACGGACAGGCGCGTGAGCATGACCGCGAAATAAGCCACTGGCCCCAAGCGGCAAGCTCCGGGTCTTGAACGAAGCCGACGCCGGGGCTTTGCGACTAATGATGACGGCCCCCATCAGGAGCCCTTCATCATGTTCTGGTACTGGTTAATGTGCCCCGGATCGATGATCTGCAGGGTGTTGTACACCTTGCTCCGCTCTTGCGGGTCGCCGTTCCTGAACAGTTCGATGAGCTCGTTGAACTTGGCGTTGAACATCACCTGCAGGTTGTAGCTGCTGGGTTTCGCCTGGTGTACGGACTTCAGCTTCTCGATCGCCGCGGCGCAGGCCTTGCGGCCGTTGGCCAGGTCGGTGCTCATCTTGTCGAAGCCGTCGCGGTGGTAGCTGTAGAGGAATTCGCGCAACGGACGGAACACGGCCTGCTGCTGGTTGTCGATGAGCCAATAGCGGTTCTTCTGGTCCTCGAAGGCTTTCCACCCCGCTTCGGACGCGTTCTGCGCATTGCTCACCACCGACTGTGCCAGTTCGTAGAAGTCGGTGCCGCCCATCGGCGAGAAGGTGTCGGCGTCCACGCCCAGCACGAGGTAGGCATAGTAGGCCACGATGGACGACAGGTTGTTCGTGAAGCGCTCCGGCGCGAATTCGATCTGGGTGTTCTCCAGGAAGTCGAACTCGATGTGGTTGTCCAGGATGTCCAGCACCGGGCTCAGGTAGTCCGAGCCGTAAACCGGACGGGAATAGATCACCTGCAGCGTGCCCTTGAAGTGGCTGGCATTGCTCTGCTCCTGAATGGTCATCAGTATGTTGCAGTCGATGCGTTCGGCCGGGGCATAGTTCAGGCTGGTCCAGCGGCGCGTGTTCATCAACTGGGTGATGGCCGTTTCCAGGCTCTGCCAGATGCGCTTGGGCGTGCTCTGGATCTGCGGCGCGATCACCGACACCTTGCAGTTGAACTCCTGCGCGCGCGCGGGCGCCGCCAGGAGCAGGATCAGGAAGGGGAACAGCAGCTTACGCATGGTGAAGCAAAGATCCGATACGATCGAGGATGTCGCGGGCCACTTCCGCCTTGCTCTTCAACGGCAGTTCCACGGCCTTCTTGTCACGGCCGATGAGCGTGACCTTGTTGGTGTCGTACCCGAAGCCCGCGCCGGCGTCCTCCAGGGAGTTCAGCACGATCAGGTCCAAGTTCTTGCGCTCCAGCTTATCCGTGGCATATGCGCGGCCGTCGTTGGTCTCGAGGGCAAAGCCCACCAGCAGCTGACCGGCCCGCTTGTGCGCGCCAATCCAGGCCAGGATGTCCTCGGTGGGTTCCAGTTCCAGCGATGGCAACGCGACGCCCTTCTTCAATTTCCGGTCGGCGGGCGCTGCCGGGCGCCAATCCGCGACGGCGGCGCTGAGGATGGCGATGTCCGCGGAAGCGGACCGCTCCTTGCACGCGGCGGCCATCTGGGCGGCGCTCACCACATCCGTGCGCGTGACGGGGCCGCGCGGGGTGGCCAACGCCACGGGGCCGGTGACCAGCTCCACGATGGCGCCGCGTGCTGCGGCCTCTTCCGCCAGGGCGAACCCCATCTTGCCCGTGCTCCGGTTGCCGATATAGCGCACCGGGTCGATGGCTTCCTGGGTGGGACCGGCGGTGATGAGCACGCGTTTCCCCGCGAGCGGTGAGGCTCCCATCAGCGCGCCGATGAGCGCATCCGCGATGTCCTCCGGCTCCGTCATGCGCCCCGCGCCCACCAGCCCGCTGGCCAGCTCGCCGCTGTCCGGGCCGATGGTGTGCACGCCTCGCTTCCTCAGCACGCTCAGGTTCTCCTGCACGCTGAGGTCGAGGTACATCTCCAGGTCCATGGCAGGCGCCACGAACACCGGGCATTCCGCGCTCAGGTAGCAGGCCAGGAGCAGGTTGTCGCAGAGGCCGTGGGCCATCTTGCCCAGGGTGTTCGCACTGGCGGGTGCGATCAGCATCACGTCCGCCCAGCGGGCCAGGTGCACGTGGTCGTTCCAGATCACCGTTCCCTCGATGGAGCGGTCCACCAGGGTGGTGAGCGCCGGGCGCTTGCTCACGGTGCTCAGGGTGAGCGGGGTCACGAAGTCGTGCGCGGCGGGGGTCATCACCACCTGCACGTCGGCGCCGGCCTTCACCAGGGCGCGCACGAGCAGGGGGGTCTTATAAGCAGCGATGCCGCCGGTAACGCCCAGCAGCACCTTGCGCGGCAGCACACGGTCCGTACCCATCATCGGGAGGCCGGTGCGTGGATCACTTCTTGGGTTCCTCCTCGCCGGGGCGGCGGAAGACCACCTTGCCCTCCATCATCTCCTGGATGGCGATGGCGGACGGCTTGGGCATGCGCTCGTAGAACTTGCTCACCTCGATCTGCTCGCGGTTCTCGTACACCTCCTCGAGGTTCTCGCCGCTTACGGCGAACTCTTCCAGCTTCGCGCTCAGCTCCTCCTTGATCTCCACGGCGATCTGGTTGGCGCGCTTGCCCAGGATGGCCACGCTCTCGTAGATGTTCCCCGTCTCCTTGTCGAGCAGGTTCACATCGCGGGTCACGGTGGTCTTGGCGGCGGTCAGGTGCTTGGTGTTCATGGGGTTGTCGAGCGGGCTAGGCGTTCCTTCTGTGCGTTGATGTCCGCGAGCAGCCGTTTGGCATCGTTCAAGCGCTTGCTCTCCGGAAAAGCATCGGCAAAGGTATCATATGATCGCGCTCCCGCCTCCAGGCGCGCGGCCTTCTTCGTTTCCACGCTGTTCACGGCCAGGTCGTGGTCGGCTTTCAGGATGTTGAACAGCACGTCCTCACGGTAGGGCGAGTTCGGCCAGTGCTTCAGGAACTCCCTGAGCGCCAGGCTCGCCGGCTCGTAACGGCGCGTCTTCACGTAGAGCATGGCGTTGTAGTATTCCTTCTTCTCCAGCTTGGCGCGCAGGATGTCGATTAGGGTATTGCAGCTGTCCTTCAAGGCGGTCTCCGGGAAGCGCACCATGAATAGTTCCAGCTGGTTGATGGCCGTTTGCGTATCGCTCTGGTCCAGTTCGTACCCCGGTGATTCCTTGTAATGGCAGTAGGCGCTGAGGAAGCTGCACTCCTCGGCATACCGGCTGTTGCGGAAGGTCTTGGCGAAGTTGTCCAGGTAATACCCCGCCAGGATGTAGTCCTTTAGGCCGAAGTAGCTCTTGGCGTAGTAGTAGCTCACCCGCTCGAACATGGTGTCGCCGCGCGTGAGCTGCAACAGCTCCTCCAGCAGGGGCATGCTGCGGTCATAGTCGCCCTTGTCGTAGTACTTCACCGCCATCTGCATCTTGTACTGGCGGTCGGTGCTCTTCACGGCCTTGCTGAACTCGCCACAGGCGGCCAGCAGCACGGCGGTGAGCAGTACGAAAAGGAAGGGGCGGCGCATGGAAGGGCGCAAATGTAGGGTTCTGCCCATGCGCTCACCGGCCGGTGCGTTCAGGCCTTGCCTCCTTATGGACAGCATGACGTGACGGGAGCATGGGCACATGGCCACATGGTGGGCAGGTAAGCAGGGCGGACACAAGAGCACATGGGCAAAGCCAACGTGCCCAGGTGCCGATCCTTATGTGCGCGGTTGGAAAGTCCCTCCCGGCCTGCCGCTCCCCCTTTTCACCTTCCCTTTACATTTGGCGGCCATGGGGGCTCCACCTGCGCTGCTCCCGTGATCAAGGACCATGAACGACATCTTCGACAAGATCCGCAAGGACCTCGGCCCCATCGGCCGCCATGCCAAGGACAGCCACGGCTATTTCAGTTTCCCCAAGCTGGAGGGTGACCTCGGCGCCCACATGACCTTCCGCGGCAAGGCCGTGCTGGTGTGGAGCCTGAACAATTACCTAGGCCTTGCGAACCACCCCGAGGTCCGCAAGGTGGACGCCGAGGCCGCCGCCGCATGGGGCATGGCCTACCCGATGGGCGCCCGCATGATGAGCGGCCAGACGAAGTACCACGAACAGTTGGAGGACGCCCTGAGCGACTTCATGCAGAAAGAGGACACCTTCCTGCTGAACTACGGCTACCAGGGCTGCATGAGCGCGATCGAAGCGCTCCTCTCCCGCCACGACGTGCTGGTGTACGACAGCGAGTGCCATGCCTGCATGATCGACGGCGCCCGCCTGCACATGGGCAAGCGCTTCGTGTTCCAGCACAACGACATGGCCAGCTTGGACAAGCAACTGGAGAACGCCGCGAAGCTCACGGCCGAGACCGGTGGCGGCATCCTGGTGATGACCGAGGGCGTGTTCGGCATGGCCGGCGACCAGGGCAAGCTGAAGGAGATCGTGGAGCGCAAGGCGAAGTACAATTTCCGACTGTTCGTGGACGACGCACACGGCTTCGGCCAGATGGGCGAGAACGGCCGCGGTACCGCCGACCACCAAGGCGTGCAGAAGGACGTGGACGTGTACTTCGGCACCTTCGCCAAGGCCATGGCCAGCATCGGCGGCTTCGTGAGCGGCCCGGAGGACGTGATGATGTACCTGCGCTACAACATGCGCAGCCAGACCTTCGCCAAGAGCCTGCCGATGCCCATCGTCATCGGCGCGCTGAAGCGCCTGGAGCTGATGCGCACCAAGCGCGAGCTGAGCGACAAGCTCTGGGAGATCACCCGCGCGCTGCAAAGCGGCCTGAAGGAGGCCGGCCTGGACATCGGCAACACCAATAGCTGTGTAACGCCCGTGTACATGAAAGGCGGCATCCCCGAGGCCACCAACGTGATCGTGGACCTGCGCGAGAACCACGGCATCTTCTGCAGCATCGTGGTATATCCGGTGGTTCCGAAGGACACCATCCTGCTGCGCCTCATCCCCACCGCCGTGCATTCACTGGACGACGTGAAGAAGACCATCGAATGCTTCAAATTGGTGAAGGACAAGTTGGCCGCCGGTGCCTACAAGGCGGAAAAGATCATGAGCATGTAAAGGCCATCGGCCTTCGAGGTGGAAGGGGGCTGCGGCCCCCTTTCGCGTTGCCATGCGAACTGTCCTGGTGAGCTTGCGTACCGACGCGCTCCGTCGCTGAAGGCGTCCGGACCGTGTCATGGTGAGCCTGCCGAACCATGACGTCCCCTTCTGTCATGGCGGGCCTGACCCGCCATCGCAAACAGGAGCCATCCGGAAGCGCCCACTCCTGGTCGCAACTGCGGCCCAAGGCCGCAGTGACAACGTGGAAGTGAAGGACGGAACATGGTCCAACGGACCAGCGGCGAACGTTGGCCGTGACCAAACCCCTACATTCGCCCCGCTGATGATCTCCGTGCGAACGGGGTGAAAAGGGAACCAGGTGCGAATCCTGGGCTTTTCCTGAAGCTGTAAGCCTGTGAACGAACCGGCCTGATGCCACTGTCCGCCGTATGGCGGAACGGGAAGGCGCCGGGGAGATGGGCGAGCCAGAAGACCTGTCACCAGCACCAATGGAAGTACGCCTTCAGGAAAAAAGGCGGGTCCAGCATGTGGCCATGGTGATGGCGGGCGTGCGATCCGTTCATGGTTCCTGGGGGCATTGGACCGATAACCCAAACCCCGCTCACATGAGAACGACGTTACGCGCACTGCTTGCACTCCCCTTCTTCACGGCGCTCACCGCCAACGCCCGATACGACCTTTCCAGCGTGGAGTTCTGGGTCGGTACCGGCGCGGACAGCTCCGTGCTGGTGATCGATTTCTTGGATGGCAGCCCCAACGGAAGCAGCTTCGCTTGGGGCTACCTGCATGATGGCACCGCCACCGCCGAGGACATGCTCCTTGCCATCGACGCCGCCGACATCAACCTCCAGATCGACATGGCGGGCAGCTTCATCAACAGCATCACCTACAACACGCACGCGGGCATCGGCGGGGCGCCCAATTGGTGGGGCACCTGGAGCGGCACCGGTATCTCCGACCTGGCCATGAACGGCGGGGCTTCCGAGCCGCTTTCCAACGGCGCCTGGTTCGGTTGCTCATACACCGATTTCGATCCGGCCATCGCGCCGGGAGAACCGCAAGCGGCCTTGGATCCGCTCCGCTTCACGGCCGCCGATGTCACCTACTGGGTGGGCGCGGGCCAGGACAGCTCCGTGCTGGTGATCGATTTCCTGGACGGCAGTCCCGAAGGAAGCAGCTTCGCTTGGGGCTACCTGCATGATGGCACCGCCACCGCCGAGGACATGCTCCTTGCCATCGACGCCGCCGACATCAACCTCCAGATCGACATGGCGGGCAGCTTCATCAACAGCATCACCTATAATGCGCATGCAGGCATCGGCGGGGCGCCCAATTGGTGGGGCACTTGGAGCGGCACCCGCACCTCCGACCTGGCCATGAACGGCGGAGCTTCCGAGCCGCTTTCCAACGGCGCTTGGTTCGGCTGCTCGTACACGGACTTCAACCCTGCGCTCCGCCCGGGCCGCCCTGTTGCCGCCACGTTCGCCACGGGCATTGCCGATCGCCCGGCCACGGCCACGCTGTCGGTGTTCTCCCAACCCGCCACCGATCGGATCACCATCCGCAGCGAAGCCCCGGCAGGCACGCCGCTCCGGATCACCGACCTGACCGGCAAGCTGGTATACGCCGGCCGCACCGAAGGCTCGCTTTCCACGGTACCGGTAAGCACGTTCGCCACGGGCCTGTACCTGCTGCAGGTGGGCGACGTCAAACGCACGATCGCTGTGGACTGAGCGCATGCGCGGCAACAGGACCAACGGAACAAGGAAGGGGGCGCCACGTCGCCCCCTTCACGTTCCTGTTCCGTTGCTCACATCGCTCACGCTCGTCGCCTTCGTGGGCGTGGGCCGGGTCTATGCGCAACAACCCACCGACACGGTGCGGCTGAAGGAGGTGGAAGTGGCCGCCACGCGGCTGAACACCTTCCTCGCCGGTACCAAGGTGCAGCGCATCGATAGCACCACCCTGGCGCGATACGCCACCCTGGACCTGGGGGACCTGCTGGCCAACGAAAGCCCCGTGTTCGTGAAGAGCTACGGACTGGGCAGCCTGGCCACCACGTCCTTCCGCGGTGGCAGCGCCAACCACACCGCCATCCTGTGGAACGGGTTCAACATCGGGAGCCCGATGAACGGGCAGGTGGACCTGTCGCTGGTCCCTGTGGGTGTGGCGAACGAGGTCAGCATCCAGTACGGCGGCACCAGCGCCTTGTGGGGCAGCGGGGCCGTGGGAGGCACCGTGCTCCTGAACAACGTGCCGCAGTTCGGGCGCGGTATCCAGGTGGATGGCGGCCTCACCTTCGGCAGTTTCGGCGACCGCCGGCAGCGCCTGCGCGTAGAGGTACCGCAAGGCCGTTCGATCACCTCCGTTGCGGTCTACAATGCCGATGCGGAGAACGACTTCACCTACCGCACGGGCGGTGTTGAACGCACCCAGCGCAACGCCTCGCTGGAACGCCGTGGCGTGGTGGTAGAGCAGCACCTGCGCCTCAACGCGGACCAATACGTGAGCCTGCGGTATTGGTACCAAGCGGCGGACCGGCACATCCCGCCCACACGGCTGCAAGACGTGAGCACAGCGTTCCAACAGGATGCCAGCCACCGGGGCACATTGGAGTGGAAGCGCGTCCATGGCCGGTGGGACACCCAGGTACGGGCCGCCTGGTTCGATGAGCGGCTGGATTGGCATGCCTCCGCGGATGCCGCGTCGGAATTGAGCCGTTCGCGCACCATCATCGCTGAAGCGGATGTCCGCTATGCGCCCGCAGGTCTTCATACGTTGGACCTCGGCGTGAACAACACCTACGCACAGGCATTGGCGGACGGCTATCCGGACAAGCCCCGCCAGGACCGCGCGGCCCTGTTCGCTTCGTACCGGTACAGGCCGAAAGGCGGGCGCTTCGTGGGAAGCGCGGCCGCCCGGCAGGAGCTGCTGGATGGGCAGGCCGTGCCCTTCACCGGTTCGCTCGGCGGCGAATACCGGCTGCTGGAGCGGGTCATTTTGAAGGCGCAGATGGCCCGCGTATACCGCGTCCCCACGTTCAATGACCTGTATTGGCGCCCGGGCGGGACTCCCACTTGTTGCCGGAGGACGGGTACAGCGGCGACCTCGGCCTTGTATGGCATCAAGCCTTCCAACAGCTGTCCTTGCGCAGCGAGATCACCTGGTTCAACCGGTCGTTGGACAACTGGATCATCTGGTTGCCCGGACCCGCCTACTGGAGCCCACGCAACATCATGCAGGTCTGGAGCCGCGGATGGGAAATGCGTTCGGAACTGGCGTGGACCGGGCGTTCCACCACCGTGAAGCTGGGTGTGGGCACCAGCTACGTGGTATCCACCAACCAGGTCGCGAAGAGCGCCTACGATGGCTCGGTGGACAAGCAACTGATCTATGTGCCCCTGTATAGCGGCAACGCCCGGCTGGGCGTGGTGCGCAAAAGCTGCTCGCTTTCGGTGGGCGCCACCTACACCGGCTACCGGTACACGAGCACGGACAACAAGCAGTTCTTGGAACCCTACTGGCTGCTGAACGCCACGGCTTCCGTACGCATCGTTCGCAGGCCGCACTGGTATGCGGACCTGTTCGTGAACGCCGATAACCTGCTCGGTGCCGAATACGAGGTGATGCTGAGCCGCCCCATGCCGCTGCGCAGCACCCAGGCCGGTATCAGCTTCCATTTCGATCGCCCTCCATCGCCCCCCCCCCCCACCCCATGAGCTCACGCCCCCTTCCCTTCCTGCTGGCCTGCTGCATCGCTTCCACGGCCTTCGCGCAATTCCCGCCACCGGCCGGTCAGCCGGGCACCACGGCGATGCGCTCGGACAGCAGCGCGTTCACAGCGTGGGCAACGGGCTGCACAGTGGTGCGCGGCCCCATGGACATCAGCAACGTGGACCTGGGCCTGGCGAGCACCGGCGATGAAAGCATGGCGCTGGGCGCGGCAGGCAGCAACGGTGTGGTGAGCCTGGGTGATGGTGGCATGGCCACGCTCACGTTCGCGCAGCCCATCACGAACGGTCCCGGTTGGGACTTCGCCGTGTTCGAGAACGGGTTCAATGACACCTTCCTGGAACTGGCCTTCGTGGAGGTGAGCAGCAACGGCACGGACTTCTTCCGGTTCCCCGCAACGAGCAACATCCCCACCACCGAGCAGGTCGGCGGGTTCGGCGCTACCGACGCCACCTTGATCGATAACCTGGCCGGCAAGTACCGCGCGTTGTACGGCACACCGTTCGACCTGGACCAACTGCGCGATCAAGCGGGCGTGGACGTGAACGCCATCACCCACGTCCGGATCGTGGACGTGGTGGGCTGCATCCAGGAGGCTTATGCCACCCACGACCACTTGGGGCACGTGGTGAACGATCCGTGGAACACGCCCTTCGCTTCCAGCGGTTTCGACCTGGACGCCGTGGGCGTGATCCATGCCTCATCGCCCACACGCATCGACGAGAGCCTCTCTGGGATCATGGGCGTGCAGCTATGCCCCAACCCGGCCGAGGGCCAGGTCCACCTGCGCTATACCTTGCCGCATCGCGCATCCGCTGACGTTACGATCACCGATGCCGCCGGCCGCTTGGTGCGCTCCGTTCCGAACCTGCCCAGCGCAGAAGGCCTGCAGGACCACCTGATCGACCTTGGCGGCTTGCCGGCTGGCCCATACTTCGTGAACATCCGCACCCGTGAAGGATATCTGACCCGCCAACTGCTCGTTCAATGATCCGGCGCACGCTCATCGCTGGCATCAGCGTCGGCCTGGTGATGCTGACCGCCTGCCGCAAGGACCGGCCGGAAGTGCCGGAGGAGACGCCCGTGGTCGTCCGCAACAACGGCGGTGCATACATCACGAACGAAGGCAACTTCCAATGGGGCAATGCCTCCGTGAGCTACTACGACATCGCCACCGGTTCCGTGGCGGAGGACCTTTACGCGCCAGCGAACGGCGCAGGGCTCGGCGATGTCTGCCAGTCCATGTCCCTTTTCAACGGAAAGGCCTACGTGGTGGTGAACAACTCGGGCAAGGTGGTGGTGGTGGATCCGGCCACCTTCACCCTCAGCGCCACCATCACCGGCTTCCGGTCGCCGCGCTATTTCCTACCGGTGAGCAACGGCAAGGCATACGTGACCGACCTGTACGCCGGCCGCATCGCCGTGGTGGACCTCAACAGCAACAGCATCACCGGCAGCATCAGGTGCCCCGGCTGGACCGAGGAACTGGCCCTCGCGTATGGCAAGGCCTTCGTAACGGACCAGCAGCGCCCGTACGTTTATGTGATCCAAACGTCCACGGACCAGGTCGTGGACAGCATACCCGTGAGCCGTGGCGGGAACAGCATCGTAGAAGACGCCGAGGGCAAGCTCTGGGTGGCATGCAGCGGCGGGAACGGTACATCACCCGCGCTCTACCGCATTAACCCCGTGGATCTACAGGTGGAAGCCTCCTTTCCGTTCCAAGGCCCATCGGACAGCCCCTGGCGACTCTCCATCACAGGAGATCACCGCACCCTGTATTTTCTGAACGGTCCGGTCTACCGCATGGCCATCACCGACACGCAATTGCCGGGCACGCCGTTCATCGCTGCAGAAGGCCGAAATCTGTACGGCCTGGGCGTGGAACCGGCGACCGGCGTCGTGTACCTCTCCGATGCCATTGACTATGTGCAACGCGGCCGCGTGTTCCGTTACCGCCCGGATGGCACCCTCATCAACGATTTCCTGGCGGGCATCGTTCCTGGTGGGTTCCGGTTCAATTGACCGGTAGAACCGCCAATGGGCCTTCCGGTGCACATCTCCGCCATGTTCAATGCTCACCGGGACATTGCGTCATGGGCATCGGGACGAATTCCATGGAGAAGTGGCATCAGTTCCTGAACATGTGCTCCATCAGCCATTTGCTACGCACCAGCACCTTCAGGCGCTGCCGCTTCAGCACGAAACGGGCGTCTTCTTCCTCTTCATGCTCGGCCAGGTCCTCCACATAGGCCCGGAGAACGTTCGCATAGTCCAAGGTTCCCACCACCTTATTGCCTTCCGCCGTCACGGCCAGGGCCTTCGACCGTGTGCGTGCCATGATGCCCACCGCGTGGCGGAGATCATCGCCATCCTGCACGGCCGGGGGAATGATGATGCGGCCATCGACAGGGTCGCTTGCAGCATGCCCTCGTAGGTCCGCCACGCTTACCAGGCCACAGAAACCGTCCTCGTCATCCACCACCAAGGCATGCTCCGCACCGGTGGGCACCGTGCGCAGTGCATCGGCAATGGTGGCGTGGCGGGCCACCACGGGGGGCCTATCGTTCATGACACGCCCCACAGTGATCCGTGCCAAGACCTCCGGGAGGTATGAGTCCGGTGCGCGCACTCCCCTCCGAGCTATCTTCTCGGTCATGATGGTGTTCTTCGAGAAGAGATAAGAGACCAGGTAGGATGCGGCGCAGGCACCCAGCAAGGGCAACAAGGCTTCCGCGCGGCCGGTGGTCTCGAGCGCGAAAGCGATGCTGGTGAGCAGCGCCCGTGATGCACCGGCGAACATGGCCGCCATGCCCACCAGCGCCGCCATGGGCAGGGTCACCGGCAGGGAAGGCATCCAGGCGAGCGCGGCCATGCCCGCCAGCGTCCCCATGGCCGCCCCCATGGTGAGCAAGGGCGCCAGGGTGCCTCCCGAAGTGCCGCTCCCCAGCGCAATGGCCCAGGAGAGCAACTTGAGGAAGGCGAGCGAAAGGAGGATGGCCAGTGGTGCATTCCCCGTGAGGAGCAAGGTGATGTTGTCATACCCCACCCCCAACGTGCGTGGTGCGAAGTATCCGATGATGCCCACGGCCAACCCGCCCAGCGCCGGCCACCACATCCAATGGATGGGCGATCGCTCGAACCCGTCCTCCAAGACGTATACGAACTTGGTGATCAGCAGCGCGGCAAAGCCGATCACCAGTCCCATGAGGCTGTACGTGAAGAGGGCCGGATCGCTGGGATATGCCATGGGGGGCATGGCGAACACCGGCTCGTGCTCGAACAGCAGGCGATGTCCCGCTGCGCCGGTGATGCAGGCCAGGGCCACGGGGATCAGCGAACGCGGCGAGAACTCGAAGAGCAACAGTTCCACGGCCAGGAAGAGGGCCGCCACCGGACTACCGAAGATCGCCGACATGCCGGCGGTGGCCCCGGCGGCGAGCAGCACCTTCCGTTCATTGGCCGTGACGCGCGAGAACTGGCCTACCGTGGAGCCGAACGCACCGCCGGTGGCGATGATGGGGCCCTCCGCGCCGAACGGCCCACCCGTGCCGATGGAGACCGCAGCGGAGAACGGCTTCAGGAAGGTAAGTGAAGGCTTGATGCGGCTCCGGTTCGTGAGCACCTGCTCCATCGCCTCCGGGATGCCATGACCACGGATGGCCTTGGAACCATAATACGCGATCAGCCCGACCACCAGTCCCCCTGCCGCCGGTACCAGCACCACCCACCAACCGTAGCGGTTGTCCGCCGGGGAAAGATGCTGGAACGTGAAGCGGCCATGGAACGCAAGCGCCGTGAACAGGTCGATGATCAGCACCAGCATTTTGGCCAGCCCGCTGATGACAACGGCCGATAGCACCGCCAGCACGCTCATCTTCAGGATGCGCCGTTTGTCCTGCGGGAGCATGGGCACGTCGGTCTCCTCTTGCGCAAGGGCTTGGTCCAGCGAAACGGACACGGGAATGTCCGTCCGCCGCTCTCTCTCGTTCATGGCGCAAACCTACCCATCTGTGCATGGGCAGGGCTGGAACAGGCCGACCCGTCGATGATAGCCTATTGGATGTGTTCGAGGCGGCCTTGTTCCATGCACCGCACGCGAGGTCTTGCTATTTCCATCCATTGCCACATTGAGCGAGATCGGGACGTTAATGTGTTTTCGAGCGCGGGGGCATGTTCCCCAGGACACGGTCCGGCAAGCTCACCGTGACAAGGAGGGAATCCGAACGCCAAGGAGCCCATCATCTGATCGGGACGGTCCGAACGCGGACCGCCCCCGCCTCTTTCGAGGCAGGGGCGGTCCCTTGATCGTTCAGGCTCGTGCTCAGTGCTGGATCACCAAACGCTTGGTGATCACCCGATCACCGGCCGTCAGGTTCACCAGGTACAGCCCGCTGGCCAGGTCCTTGTTCAAGGACAGCACCGTGTTCAGGCTCGTCCCGTTCACGGCCACCGTGGTGCCCAGCACCCGCTCACCGAACATGTTCACCACGTCCACCGTCACCTTCCCGTTGGTCCCTTCCAGCTGGCCCATGCTCAGGTACAGCTCATCCCCTCGGTTCGGGTTCGGCCACAGCAGCAGGTCGCTCGGGCTGGTGCCCGCCACTTCCTCCATCCGCGCGTTGCTCGTGGCGAAGGAGATCTGGCAGGTCGCCCCCACCGGGCAGTAGCTCACACCACCGTCCATGCTCGCCTGCACCGTCACGTCGTAGGTCGCTCCCAACCGGAAGGGCATGTTCGAGTAGATCACCATCGGGTAGGTGCTCTGCACGATGTCGAAGTGCTGGCCCTCGCCCGTGTTCTCGAAGTGGAACTTGTACCGGTTCGCAGACACGTACGTGTTGGTCGCAGCGATGTAGCGCCGCACCGGCTTCGCATAGATCGCGTTGCTCCCGTTGGTGCGAAGGCCCGTCACACCGCAGCTCAGGTTCGACCCGGGGAGGTTCTCCAGTTGCGTGGTGTGGCATTCCGCCGCAACAGGGTCCACTTTCAGGCGGCACGCCGGACCGAAGGGCAGGTTGACCCCTTCCACACGGCCACGTACCCGCACGTTCAGCAGGGTGTTGGCCGGCAGCGGGTTCACCGACCAGGAGGCCAGGCCCAGCTTGGCCGCACGGGTGGCATCTGCGGGCGCGTAGCCACCGCTGGTGGCGTGCGGACGCAGGATGTGGCGGCTGTAGCTCCCGTTGGGGTCGAAGAACCAGAACTCGTAACCGCTGGTGGTCTGATCGCCCACGCCCCACTTGGCGCTTACCAAGGGGTTCACGTTGCAGATGATCATCTCGTTGGCCAGGCGCTCCACGTTGTCGCACTGCGCCGCCGTCAACCCATCGGTGCCCACCGGCGTGGTGAAGCCCTCAGGGCTCTCGCTCACGCTGGTGAAGCCACCTCCGTTGCCCCAGTTGTCGATCACCCGCTTCCCGTTCGCATCGCGCAGCACGTAGCCGCCGTCGGCGCCCATGCCGTTGTTCCCGCTATCCAGCACCCGCAGGGTGAAGTGCCCCGTAGCGGGCAGGGTTACCGGCGTGGTCGTCTCCGTCGGGCTGTGGGTCCCCACCGGGTCGCCATGGGCCACCAGGAAGTTGCTGCCCACCTCACGGATCTCCCAGCTGGTCTCATCCCCATGGTCGGTCTTCAGCTTCAGGCTCCAGTCCACCGTGGGAACTGGCGTGCCGCCGATGCAGTTGCAATCGTCGTCGATCTCTCCGCTCAGGTAGAACGGACCCGCGTTGCAGGGGCCGCCGGGCTCACCGGCCAGGCTCGGGCACAGGTCGATGCAATCCGCGATCCCATCACCGTCCGTATCCGTCGCCACTTGGCAACCGCATACGGTCTCCGCGGTCAGGTCCGGGTTCTCCGGGCACCCATCCCGGCAGTCCGGGGTGCCGTCACCGTCGCTGTCCGTCGTGTTCTTCGTCTCGTTGTACACCAGGGTGAAGTCGTACTGGCTGAAGTAGCCGTCCAGCACCAGGTAGTAGAGCTTCCCGGGCGTGAGGCCGGAGGTGATGTTCAACGTGCGGCAGGAGCCGATCGCCGTATTACCGCCGCTGAAGGTGGTGCCCCCACCAGGAGTGGTGGGCACCAATTGACCCGTAAAGGCATCCACCACGTAGGCCGCCATGTAGCTGTTCCCGCTCCCGGAGGTCTCATAGCCGCGCTGGCAGAACTGCGCGGACATTCCCACAGCGCAGGGGCTGGCCGTGAACGAGAACGTGATGTCGTTCGAGTTCATCGACGTGATCGTCGACTGGTTGCCGTAGCCATCCACGGTGCGGGTGCTGCCGCCCACCGTTACGCCTTCCGTGAGCGGAATGGCGTTGGAAGTGCCGTTGCCGCCCACGAGGAAGGTCCAGTTCGTGGGGCAGGTGGCAGCGCCGTCGTTGTTCTTTGGCACCACGCGCCAGGTCATGGTGCTGCCCACCCCGTACAGGGCGGCCATGTTGGCCGTGGTGTAGCCGCTGCCACCGTTGATGCTATTGGTGGGCGTATTGGCCACGAAATTGCCCCGGAAGTACACGTCATAGCTGGTGGCGCCGTAAGCCGCAGGCCAGCTGAAAGTGATGGGATTGCTGTTCACCGCGAGACTGGTGTTGTTGCGCGGGTACGTGGGGTTCACCAGGCAGGGGGGCACGCCCGGGCAAAAGACCTGGAACGGCTGGCTACCCTGAACGGACGAGCCTTGATCCACCATGATGTAGTAATCGCCCGCCGTCAGGCCAGGAATCGAGATCTCGCCACCGGTGTTGTTGATCATGCCAACGCAGGTGAAGGCTGAAGCCGCGCAACCGCCGGACACCGGAGCGATCACATACCCCACCAGATCGGTGGCGGTGTTGGGCTCCACGTGCAGCGCATAGTTCCCCGCCTGCGCGGCGGTGAAGCGGAACAGCCGCTCCTTACCCCACGCATCAGCAACGAGGTATGCACCGGACAGGCATGAGGCGGCACCCGTGTAACTGCCCCGTGTGTAGGCGGCGTTCCCGTCCACATAGGCCACGATGGTGTTCGGCACCAGTTCTCCGCAGCTGACCACCTGGGCCGTGGAACAATCCATGCTGGTGGTGAAGCGCACGCGGAAGGAATTGGCCGAATAGGTAGGCCCGCTGCACACTTGGCGCACGTATACATCATGCGTGGTGGTGGCGCTCAGGCCCGTGATCACCTGGCCGGAGACCGCGTTCGGCACCACGTGCCCGTTGGTGCCCGCCGTGGCGCCCGTGCCCGGCGTAAAGCCGTTGGGACCCCACTCAATGATGCTCGTGCCGCCACCCGTCCAGGTAACGGTAGCGGAGGTATTGCCAATGCTGCTCACCACCACACCGGCCGGCTTGGCACAGGCCGGAGCCGGAGCGCAGGTCACGTTCGTGGTGTAGTTGGTGGTCTGGCCACCGCCCGCATTCCGCCACCACAGGGTAAGGCAGCCGCCGGCGTCGCTGCTGGTGAACGAGGGAACGTTTGGACTGTCGCTGTTATAGCCCCCCGTAGGAAGACCGTCCTGGCCGGCGAACTGCGAGTTCAGGAACGGCGAATTCGTGGTGGGGCCGTCGTACACGTACAGCGTGCCGCCATGGGCACCCAAGCCACCGAACCCGTCGGTGGTGAGCGTGGTGGCGGAGAGGCTCACCACATCCCCCGGGTTGTTCGGGCAGATCGTTTTAACGATGCTATAGGTCATGCCTGTAAGGCTGGCGGCGTAGGGTGCGCCGCAACCCGGCTCCGTCCTGAAGTTGGCCGCCATGGACCATGCGCTGGTATCGCCGGGGGCGCAGATGGCGCGCGCGAACAGGGTGTATGGCGTGTCGCCCAACAACGCGGGCACACTTACCGTAGTGGGGCCGGAGACCGTGCCGACAGCCACTGCCGTGGCGCTGACCGGCGAACCACCGGGCACAATGCGGTACTGCACCGTACTGGCCGGGGTGCTGAAGTTGAGCCCCAGGGAGATCGCGGGCACACCAGGGGTCACCAGCAGGCCCGTGGGGGCGAAGCAAGTGGGTGCGGGCGAGCAGGCCACGGAGGCGTTCCAAGAATCGTTGCCGGTGGACGAAGCGTACCGGAAGGTGAGGCAGCCGCCGGTCTGCGTGGTGAAGGGGCCGATCGGCGTATTCTCGTAGAAGCCGCCCGCCGCGGTAGCCGGGGCCGTACGCCCGGGCTGGCCGCTGGAGATCAGCGGCGAGGCCGTGCTGGGACCATCGTACACGTACAAGGCGCCTTGGGAATAGTTATCGTCCGTGCCCACGTTGAACGCGGAAAAGGTCACCGTGGCGATGTTGCCCGGGCTATCGGCACAGGTGGTCCATTGGCTTTGCGCGGAGGCCGAACCTACGTTCCTGTTGAACGCATCGCCGCAGCCGGGGGCCGTGGTGATCGCGTTCGCCGTTACTGTGCCGGTGTTGCCTACGGCCTGGCCCGGTATGGCGGACGTCCAGCCGGAATAGTCTCCACCACCGCAGTTCTGGCGCAGGAAGGCGTAGTACTGCGTATTGCTGGTAAGGCCGGTGGCCGTCATCGGGGCGGAAGCGGCACTGCCGCCCGTGATGGGCGAACCGGCCGTGGGGCTGTTGGTGGTGTTGATGGAGTACTCATATACCCCACCACCGGACCCGTTCGTCCACGAAAGCTCGACCTTGTCCGAACCGATGGACGTATAGACCGGGGCGGTCGGAACAAAGCAGTTGGGCGGGGACCAACGGAAGGTGGCGCCTGCCGGAGGCTTCACGATATAGCTAGCGTTCCCTGCTTGGGGACTGGAGCTAGTACCAGTGTTGTTTACCGTAGCCTTGGCCATCGTCGTCCAATCGTAATTGCTTCCAACGACGGGAGAATACACCCGGTTGTAATCCGTGGCATCATAACTGCTTGAGAGGGCGCCACGCAGACCCAACTGTATGGCGATCTGGGTCCCGTCCTGCCAATCTGCCGCAGGATCCTTGTACGTCACTTCCACGGCGTTGCTGGTCTCGTACAAACGGATCTGGAAGTTGAGCCGGTCGGGACTGGAGGTGCCCCTGCGGAAGTTCTTCCACTGAATCACGCACACGCGGTTGGGTGCGGTACCGATGGCCTCCACGCGCAATTCACCGAGTGGGGCCGCTGTGGATTGCTGGAGGGTGGAGACAGCGAAAGCAGACACCCGGTTGCAGGCCCAATACGGAACCGGTGTGAGGCTGCTGGCGTAACTTAAGGGAGGTGTGTTACTGGTATTCCAACCATGGGCCCAAACCCCCGTGGCCGTCTTCCCGAAACTGATCCAGCCCTGTGGAGCTACACCGATGCGGTCGAACACATCACCGTTGTAGGAGAAATCGAACCCGATAGGGATCCCATCACCGGTCTTCATGTTGGTGCCTGCCCCATTGTTAGAGCCCGTTGTGGCGGTACCATCGCTCTTCACGTAACAGACCCCATCACCACCGGATCCAACGGCACCCAACAACTTGCCACCGGTGATCTCGGTATACGGCTTTACCGTTTGAGTGAACGAGTATGCGGCCACCTGGGCCTGCAATGTGCCAAGAGCCCCTCCCGCAAGGGCAAGGGAAAGGCCTATCATCCGAAGGCCGGGGCGCGGCAAGCTGGCCCGGCGTAAGCGTAGGAGTCTACTTGTCCAATTCATGAGAGGAGGGTTTTGGGAGTGGGTAAAGAGAGGTGTTCGCAGGGCTACAGGCCATGCACCGGGAAGAGTGGAACGCCACGGAGCTTATCGGCGAGGTGGCATCCGCACGAGCGCCGCGAACGGGGGCCGTACGGCACGATCAAGAAGTGCGGCCCCTTGGCGGAGCGTTCACGCTCGGCAACAGGCCTGGTCGGGGATGAGGGTGGGACCGGGAGCGGAGAGGTTGTTGAGAGTGTTTGAAGAAAGGATCGAGAGCGACCGTAATATAAAGGGAGAACTCCGGTATCCTGCAAGTAAAAAATGTTTTTCAACAGCAGGCAACCCTCGATCGGAGGCGCTTTATCCTCGGCGGACGAGGCTTTCCGCCCGGACACATCGATCAGAAGATGAGATGATCGCACGCTGTCACGGCGGCCTCGGGCCACCATGACAGAAGGGGCGCGTAAGGACACGGCCTCGGAGAAGCGGTCCTATCAGAAGGTCCGAGACCCATGGGGTGTTCACGCCCCGACACCTTATTTACCCCGCCCCAAAAACAAAGCCCCCCAACTCACGCTGGAGGGCTTGCGGCTCTAGGGAGCCTCCTGTCAGATTTGAACTGACTACCTGCTCATTACGAATGAGTTTTTAAGGGCTTTTCCGGGGTTCTCCGGGATGCCACTTTTCCTTGCCTGGCGCTGCAAATGTGCGTGTTTACTGGGAAAAATGACATACCCTTGGTTTTCCTCCTGTTCGCTCTTATGTTTACGAACTGTTTACGAAAGGTACAATGCGAAGCGAAGGAATCCCCCTCAACAAGCAGGCAAAAGGGCAGGCGTTCAACGCCCGCTTCGTGCTGTTGACCAGCCAAGCCAAGATGGACGGCCGGGCACCGATATGCCTGCAACTCTCGCACAACAGGAAGGTGAAGCGGTATACCATCGGGGAAGCTGCTGCCGAACCACAATGGGACATGGAGGCCAGCCGGGTTCGGCCACGTGTCAAGGGAGCCGCCCAGGTCAACAGTGTGCTCAACGCCGTGGAAAGCCGGGTGATAGACATCGTGGATGCCTTGGTGGTCCATGGCTCCCTTTCCCTGGATGCCTTCGAGAAGCGGTACCGCAACCCACAAGGCACGGCGGACCTGCTCGCCTACATGGAGGACATGGCCGCTGGGCTGAAGAAGGAGCGGCCAGGCTACGCGATCACGTTCCGCAACGCGGTGAGCGCCTTGCGGCAGTTCAACGAAGGGAAGCCCATCCGTTTCCACGAACTGACCGCCCGGCGGCTGGAAGAGTTCGAGCGCCACCTGAAGGGCGAGGGCTGCACCGCCGGGGGCATTGCCACCTACATGATACGGATACGGGTGGCGGTGAACCAAGCGATCAAGGACGGCCTGCTGGCCCCGGAGCAGTACCCCTTCGAGACGGCCCGGCACAAGGGCTACTCCATGAAGCGCCTGAAGGCCACCACCAGCCCCCGCGCGCTGGACGATGCCGACCTCGACAAGCTCAAAGCCTTCCCCTACGAGGAATATCCCCGGCTTGGATGCACCGTCCGCCTGTTCCTGTTCAGCTACTACGCCCGTGGGATCAACTTCGCCGACATCGCCCGGCTGGACCTCGGCTCCCTGCACAACGGCAGGGTGAACTACACCCGCACCAAGACCAAACGCAAGGGCCAAGGGGCGAACTTCAGCATTCCCGTGAGCGCCCCCATGCAGGCGATCATGGACTACTTCAGCGACCGCGAGAGCCGCCACCTGTTCCCCATCCTGAAGGGCACCGAAGCCACCGAGGCCGAGGTATGGGCTCGCATCAAGGACCGCCTTCAGCATGTGAACCGCGACCTGAAGGCCGTGGCGAAGGTGCTGGGCATCAAAGGCCCCCTCACCTTCTACGTGGCCAGGCACACCTACGCCACCACCCTGAAGCGTCGGGGCGTGGACGTGACGATCATTTCCGAAAGCATGGGCCATGACAACGTGAACACCACCTCGGCCTACCTGAAACAATTCAGCAACGACGTACTGGACGCGGCCGATGCGCTGCTCTGATACCTTCTACCCCATGAACGAGACACCCACGCCTCCCGGCTCCGACATCATACTCTACCGTACCGAGGATGGGGCCACTGAGGTCCAACTGAGGGCCGTCGAGGGCACCGTCTGGCTGACCCAAGCACAGATCGCGGACCTCTTCGGCACGACGAAGCAGAACATCAGCCTGCATATCAAGAGGATACTAGCCGACGGGGAACTCCATGAGGATGCAGTTGTCAAGCAATACTTGACAACTGCCGCCGATGGGAAGTCGTACCGCACCACCCACTACGACCTACGGATGATCCTCGCCGTGGGGTATAAGGTGCGGTCCACGAGAGGCATCCAGTTCCGCCAGTGGGCCACGACCCATCTCTCCGAATACCTGGTGAAGGGCTTCGTGATGGACGACGCCCGGCTGAAAGACCCCAAGGGCTGGGACCACTTCGATGAACTGCTCGCCCGTATCCGGGAGATCCGGGCCTCGGAGAAGCGGTTCTACCAAAAGGTCCGCGACCTTTTCGCCCTCAGCGACGACTACCGGGCCGACGACCACGATGCCCAGCTCTCTCTTTGCCGAGGTACAGAACAAGCTCCTATACGCCGTTACCCGGCACACCGCTGCTGAACTGGTCGTGCAGCGGGCCGACCCTGAAGCGCCCAACATGGCCCTAACCCATTGGAGCGGATCGCGGGTGCGCAAGCACGACATCCTCACGGCCAAGAACTACCTGCACGAGGATGAGATCGACACCCTCAACCGGCTGGTGGTGATCTTCCTGGAGCAGGCCGAGCTACGGGTGAAGGACCGCCATACCCTGACCTTGGGCTACTGGCGGGAGAACGTGGACCGCCTGCTGGCGTTCAACGAGCGCCCGGTGCTTCAGGGGCTGGGGTCCGTGAGCCATGCCACCATGAAGTCCATCACGGAAGAGCGCTACGACCGCTTCGATGCTAACCGCCGAGTCGAAGAAGCCCGGCAAGCTGACGCCGACGACCTCAAAGCCCTGGAGGAGGCCGCCAAGAAGCTCGGAAAGGGCAAGCCCAGGGATCCATCATGACCAACACCGACACATCAACAACACCTCAACACCATGAACACACAGGCACCATTACGCTTCGATCCATATCGCAGCGCAAAGTATCGGGAGAGAGTACTTGACGAGGAGCTTAAAGTGAAGCAAGCTCATCTCGAAGGAATACTGACACGTGATGAACGCATAGAGCAGTCCATTCACTTGTCGGATGCTGTTGTGATTCATTGCTTGGCCGCGTGTAGTTCCATCGCACATGATTTTGGGCGGCTACCTGTTTCTGCGGAGATTAGAAGGGATGTGAAATTATACTACCGGTGCCTCCTGGGGTTCATGAAGAATACGAGCGTTGGAGCCCCATCGCTTGATTTGTTCGTTACATCTCACTGCTTGATGCGGGTCGCTGAACAAGTAGACACCATCAGAGGAAGACTCGCAATAACCCCACACCGGAATGCACTTCGGGATAAGGAGTTGAGGGCTTCGTTGAAACACCTCCCGCTGCATTGACGCAGCGAGTGTGTGAGGTGCCCCTAGCCTCATAGCCACACCATATAAACCGTCTGAATCCGCCCGCGTACTCGCTTGCTTTTGCAGGCCTGTACGCGGGCGGGGTGCAAAAAGGGGGCTGAAGTGCCACCTCAAAACACGCTAGAGCTCACGCCCAGCTTGGCGTGGGTCAATATGCCGAAGGTGTCACTTATGAACGTTCAACACGGGAAAGCGTCACCTCTCAAATTCCGTCCCCCCCGTTGACCACAGGTACAGGGTATGCGAGTAGGGCAATCTAGCAATGACTCTTCCTTCCAGCGTCTTGGAGATTGCTGCTGCGCTTAGTGCCCGGCTCAATAGGGAGACGTCCCCTCCATTGTCTAACAGTAGGCCATCCGGTGAGGTGAGGAATGGCATACTTGTACCTGCCCTGTAGTGTATGATGGTCCGACCCTCAGGGACAGCACCAATCGGCTGAATAACGACAATGCCACATAGGGCATAGAAAGCGATAAGGAACATAACTATGGAGAGAATGGTCCATTTCATGGTGGTGGGGCAACTCTGTTTCGCGAAGATAGAGTACTGTGAATAAAAGTCGAAAACTCAAGGCAATGATCGGCATGCTTACTCGGTATACTTGAGGCACAATGAAGCGCAAGCCTGGGAAGAAGTTGTCTGTGCCGGTATTGGCTCTTACTGAAGTCGAGGCTTTACGACTAGCCGGAATGCGATGGGTGCTTGTAAGGTGCAATCGAAACCCCACAGATTCATGGTGGAAAGATTACCACGAGGTAAGGCTTGGTGGGGTTGGGATGGAAGATGTGGAAGCGGTGATTGCTTCGCCTGAATGTTACCAATTCATCCCAGCGACTTCCGAAGAGGCACGCGGCTATGTGGAGCGCATGGTGAGTAAGAACCCCGGCCTGAAGTTGATGCCCCTTGATGGATCCACGCCGCATCTATTGGACGTGCGTAACCCATATCGCACGTTCAACAATGGACGGATATTCGCTGAGGTCAACGGATCCAGCGGGGTTGGGAACTTCCTGAGCCGCTTACAGCATGAAGCCGCGCAACTGGCAACCCGCGCAACGAACGTTGATGCGTTGCTGGATCAACCACCACGGCGGATCGAACTCGGACGCATTCGTAGAGTTTGTTCGTGGTGAGGTGTTGAAGTGGAAGGACAATAGGACAAAAGCACCGCCTCCGAACGCCCTTGCAGCTTGGGCAATGGAGCTGACGGCCTACCGCGCGGATCCGTGGCTAATTGACCGCTGCGAGCATTGGTTGGAGCGTGCAAATAAGACGGTGCCAAAAGCCACCACTACGGACGCGCTTCAGCCCGGCCTTACCATTCCCATCATTGCGCGCTTGTGTTGGTGCATGGAAAAGGCGGGGCATGCCGATCACGGCATCGTGAACGCATCGGCTGCAAGTCGTTTGGCGAAGCGTTATGGGCAGGGTTCGAATCGCGCCGGGGAGAAACTGAAGCAGGAACGTGATCGCTTCGATGGGGCCGATGGTCAGCCGTATTTGAAAGGTGGACCTCGAGCGCGGGAACCCTATGGAAGAAGGGTGTGGACATCGGTGAAAGCTGAACTGGATCGTCTTGAACAAAGTGAAGCCTCACGGCATGCTGGGGCAATACTGAGCAACCTCTGAAGCACCTAAGAAAATTCCTACACATGGAACACATGTGTATTTCCGGTGGAGGGTAGAATGCCGGGCAACGTTTGCGCAGTCGGTGGCCCATTGCCTCGGCAACGCAAGAATGAATGTCCTCGATGAGATCCTGTCCAAGGTGGATGCCTTGGTTGTGGACGTGCGGGCACTGAAGAGCTCGCACGATGAGCGAGAAGCCCGCCGATGAACAAGGGGGCTTGGAACTGGCTGTGAAGATCACCGGTCTTGCTCGCCGCACCATCTACAAGCTAACCTGTTACCGGAAGATCCCGCACAGTCGCGTGGGTGGCCGCCTCTACTTCCGCCGCTCCGAGCTGGAGGCATGGATAGACGCGGGACGGCGCAAGACCGCTGCTGAGGTCGCCGAGGAACGCATGGCCGGAAACAAGTGAGCGGGCTGCGCGCCAACGCATACCCGCTCAAAACTTCCTGTCATGTCAAAGGTATCCTTCCTTGCCTCATGCTGGCAAGCTGTCCGCCGCTGGATGGATGGCATCGTCGCCCACAACGACATCCGCACACTGATCCGCACCCATGCCGCTGAAGCCTTGGAAGAGGCCCGGCAGCATCACGGCATCATCGGCTTCGAGCAACGCGCCCTGCTGTTCGGCTCCTTCCGGCTGGAACATCCTGGTATCGAGGTCGGCTTCGAGCGGTTCTCCGCTGAGTTGAACCATGCACTTGGCCGTTCCCACTTCCTCCTGATCCACCCTGCACGATGAGCGATGCACGAGCACTACCTGCCGGGATCAACACGGACTTCATGGAAGCGCTCCTCGGCGAAGAGCGTCACCTGCACGCTGCCGTCGCGCAGGCTGACGACGACCGGCCCAAAGCCCAGGGCTTCCCCCTCCATGCCCTGCCCGAAGGCTGGCGCTGGATAGCCGGGAACCTGCACGACACCATCGGCTTCCCGATCGACTACACGGCATCGGCCATGCTGTTCTCCGCATCCGTGGCGATCGGGGCATCCCTGAAGATCACGCCCAAGCGCGGGTGGACGGAACCCGCTACGCTATGGCTGGCCTTGGTGGGGAGGCCGGGCGCGACCAAGACACACCCGCTCACCATGATGCTGAAGCCCCTGAACGACCGCGATAAGGAGAGCGCGAGGCAATACACCGAAGAGCTGAAGCAGCACGAGGCCGAGGTGAAGCTGGCCCGCAAGGAGGAAGGACGTGAAACGCCCGCCCGCCCCGAATGCGCCCAGCATCTGCTTGGTGACACCACGCCGGAAGCGCTGGCCGAGGCATTGGGCAGGAACCCACGCGGGGTCGGGGTACACCGCGACGAGCTTTCCGGCTGGGTCGCCGACTTCGGGCGCTACTCAAATGGCGGGGAGGTGCAAGCCTACCTGTCGATATGGAGCGCCCAGCCCCTGCGCGTGAACAGGGTGAAGAGCCAAAAGCCCCTGTTCGTAGAGTGCCCGTTCGTATCGGTATGCGGCACCATCCAGCCCGGCGTATTGGGTGGTCTTGTGGCTGACGGGCGCGGCAAGAACGGCTTCATCGACCGGATCCTCTTCGCCTACCCCGAGGAACAGGACATGGCCACTTGGACCGAAGCCGAGCCAGATGCCAGGATCGCGGACCACTGGACCAGCTTCCTCAACAAGCTGCTGGCGATACCACAGCCTGGCCAGGATGCGCAAGCCATGCTGCTGAGGCTTTCTCCGCAGGCCATGGAACGCTGGGTGCAATACCACGGCAGGTTGAAGGCCGAGGTGGACGGCTTCAACCGCGACGGCGACGAAGCACGGGCCGGGCACCGGACCAAGATGCTGAGCTACACGCTGAGGCTGGCCCTGATCCATGCGGCGGCGACATGGGCCGAGGGCAACGGGCCGGGCCTACCCACGCAGGTAGAAGCCTCTTCCCTGTCCGCCGCGATCGCCCTTGCCGACTACTTCACCACCACGGCGGACAAGGTGCTGTTCACGCTCAACGAGAGTACACCCGTGGACGGCTTGGCTGGGAAGAGGCTGAAGCTGTTCCGCGCCTTGCCGGTCACGTTCACCACAGCAAAGGCCGTTGTCGTCGGTGAAAACCTTGGAATCCCAAAGCGGTCCGTGGAACGCTATCTGGGCGACGGGAAGATCTATCACCGGCATCGGGAAGGCGGATCATACACCAAGCGCCATGAAGGTTGAGCGATACCCCGTTGGCGGATGGCGGATGGCGGACCACCCTCCGAAACTGGCGCCAGTATTGGGCTTGCTGCGGTTTATGGGGTGGCGGAACCCCATGGCGGACCGCCAATACCGGTTACTGGCCGTCCGCCAGTCCGCCAACCCGTCCGCCACACTCGAAAACGCCGGGACGCCTACGGCCACAAGGATTTCCGGCGTTCGTCCGCCAACCGCCACGTCCGCCACAGGTATCCAACACCGAAAAAAATGAGCCATCCCCATCGCTTCATCTTGGAACCGTACAAGGGACCATCCACGAGGTACGCCTGCCCTCATTGTGGGAAGCCCAAGGAGTTCTCCCGATACGTCGATACCGATACCGGTGAGCTGCTTCCTGAGCATGTGGGCAAGTGTAACCGGGCTGACCATTGCGGGTACCACTACACCCCGAAGAGCTACTTCGCCAACGGCGGCACCCGGCCCACGGAGGGCAGCATACAGAGGCCCGAACCTCCCCCCTCCCTCCCCTTCCTGCATGACCGGGCCGAGGTGATGGCCGCCCGGCAACATCCTGATCGGAACACGCTGAGCGTATACTGGCGTGGCCGCATCGGAGCCGAACGATGGGATGCTGTGGTCCGTGACTATGCCCTCGGCACTTGGCCAGGCGGCCGCATGGCCGGGGCTGCGGTCTACTGGCAAGTGGACATCCACGGGCACGTGCGAGGTGGAAAGGTGATGCTGTACGATCCGGCCACGGGCCACCGCAGCAAGGAGGGCGGCACCACGTGGGTCCATGCGTTGAAGGGCGGTATCCCGGAGGGCTTCCACTTGGAGCAATGCCTGTTCGGGGAACACCTGCTACCTCGGCGACCGGATGCTGTAGTCGCGGTGGTGGAGAGCGAGAAGACCGCCATGATCGCGGCCGCACTCATGCCCGATTACCTATGGGTGGCCACCGGGTCCAAGAGCGAGTTCAAGCTGGCCAAGCTCCAAGTCCTGACCGGGCGAAAGGTGCTGGCCTTCCCGGACCTGAGCGATAGCCGTAGCTCCACGTTCTACTACTGGAAGGAGAAAGCCGTTGAGCTGCGGTCCTTGTTCGCGTCCATGCACGTATCGGACTACCTCGAAGCCGGGGCCACCATGGAGAGCATGATGGCGGGGATGGACATCGCCGACCAACTCCTTCAGGAAGCAGCGGATACCACCTCGGCCCCCTCGCCAGCCGACACCATACCCGCCCTCCCCCAGCGCATCCTCTCCGAAGCTGAGAAGACCATCCAGCGCATGGCGATGCGGAACCCCTCTGTCAACACGCTGGTGGATGAACTTGGATTGGACCTGACTACCGCGACCATTCTCCAAAGACCTGTCGCAGCCCATGCAGCCTGATAGCCCATCCATCATCCAAAGTGAGCGCCTACTTGAGGAATTAGCCGGGGAGTTTTGCTCCCCATATGCGCGCACGCGCGAAGGCTCTCCACGCGAAGACACCGCGCCGAACTGCTTTCTCTCCGAGAGACTGGACATGCAGCGCCATTTCGTGTACAAGGAGGTCATCCAAGAGAAACAGAACAGGGCATGAGCCAGTACGCAAGTCTCCACAACAAAACGTTCAAACCATGAAAGGCACCATCGACGATAGCACCATCTTTTTCGACGAGGACACCCTTCCGGCTGTCACCTTGTCGATCAACAGCCTCATTGACCCCAGTAAGTCCAGAGGCTCATACTCCACCACGATCAACGTGGTGTCCACACCTGAAGCAAGGCGGGTTCTTGGTACGGAGTTCATGGCGCAGGCCGAGAACAAGCGTAGGCCGCGACTTCGCATCGGGGACGGAGGGGTAGATGTTTTTGACGCCCGAATAGTGGTGGTCCGAAAGGACCGTGACACACACGAATGTGTTGCCCTGGGAGGCAATGCCGAATGGTTCGACTATGCGAAGGCAACAAAGTTGAGCGAGTTCGATTTTGGGTCCACGGCTCCCGTCACCAAGTGATCTCCAGCGTGCAAGCTGGCTTGACGAGGATGGGATCGTATACTTCCCGTTGGTCGACTTCGGGTCACTTGAGCAGAGGGCCAATTCGTTCAACGTAGGCGTCACTATGCTTCGTCCAGCGCTGCGTGTCCACCGAGTGATCGCGGACATGCTCCATGCTGCCGGGTACCAGGTCAGGGCCCAAGGAGGTTTGGCTTCCGTTTGGAAGAAGTTCGTGATCCTGGATCCTCAAGACAAGGTGGTCAGTCTTACCACCCAGCCAAATGCAAATGAAGCAAGGTTGACCATCCGGCAACAAGGACCAGAAGCCGCTTGTAATACGACGCCCGAAGGTGAAGATCCCTGGTTGGTTCAAGTGCTCCGGGGGTAGCCCAGCACATTACAATCCTACGGCCATTCCTTCGGCGCAGCGATATCTCGTTCCTTACCCCATGAAGATCCAGGTATCTCTGACAGACTGTACCATCCTGAATATCCCGGCCGAACTGGATGGAACTCGACTGGTCTTTGTGCTATGGGAGAAGACCCAGAACTACCCTATTGCTAGACTGTATAGCGATCCATTGGTTGCCGGGACCAACTATACCTTCAATGGCACTTTCCCTGTGACGTCCATCGAGGAAGGCGCTGCATTGAACGTAGGTATCAGTAATGAAATTGGCCAGGTGTTGCCGATCATTATACAGGATCTCGACATCGGCGACCCAGGAAGTCAGGGATTGAGCCAGCTACGATTCACCCCCCTCTCAATGCCATACATGGAAGCTCGACCGCTGGTGGTCAGTTCCTGTGCTCCTGACATGAGCTTGATGGACCTGATGAACGGCATGATGAACGATCAATGCTTGGTATTCGAGACGATCATGAATAACCGGACGATCAATATCTGGTATGAAAAGGAATACATGCGCCGACCGAGCCAACACACCGCGTTCAGGGATTGGACCGGGCGGATGGATCACACCGTCGCCCCTGCCCAGCTTCGTATTGAAACGCCTTCGATCATTCAATTCCGGTTCAAGGCCGATGAGAACGATCGAGAACTGATAAGCCGGAACAACATCATAGGCTCCATCGGGTTCGGCAATGCCAACTTTGATGTAGAGGGGTATGGAGAGATCCGGACCATATCCCTACCCTTTGCTCCAACCGGTACGGTCAGGGTATTGGATGGATTGGCAGTTCCGGGTATGCGAAAGCTGGGCGGAGACTTTCAAGTCGATAGCTACCAATTCCAACCTCGGTTTCTGGTAGCGGACCACACGATATCCGGTCAATGGAAACATGCCAATGAGACCCTTGATGTATATCCCCAATGCTACTTCTCCCTTTCCGACCATAGGAGCGTGAGCGTTGCGTTCGACAACGCTTCGGTGTACTTCGATGCGAAGGCTGGCACGGTCCCCACTCTTTGGCACGACCGCCTGACCCGGATGCGTGACAGCCGCATCCTCGAGGCCGACCTCTTCATCCATGACGAAGAGATCCAGGACTTCGACCACGGGATGCCCACGTTGGTGGATGACGGCTCGGGCCCTGCCTGGTACTACGTGCAGGAGATCAAGCAGCACCGGTTCGGCTCGGGTGGCCCGACCCGCTGCACCCTCGTACAGATCCAAGGCAAGGAGGTGGCCCTTCAGGACGTCAGCAATCCTCCGGTCCACTTCCCGGACATCCCCGTGTTGCTGGACCGTGGCGACTACAACGACGACTTCTCCAACGACTTCAACAACGCATGAACGTCATGAGCAAGCGAAAGATCGGTGCGGCATCTGCTGCGATCGATGAGCAAGACCCCAACCGGGTTATCCTTAATCTCTTGGACTACTTCAAACCTCGACTCGTACGAACAGAAGTTGCCTCCTCTGATAAGGATGAGGAGATCACTATCAAGCTCACTTAACCCCAAACTAGAATGCTTCCTGACCAACCTCGAAAAAGAAACGTGGAGAAACAAGCCGGCATTGGCAAGGGCACCCCTGGCCCCGGACGTCGCAAGGGCGTTCCGAATAAGCTCACCATCGGAGCCCGTTTAGCCATCCAGGCGAGTTTCGATGAACTGGGTGGAGTAGCCGCTCTCACTGCATGGGCTCGAAAGAACCCCACCGAGTTCTATCGTCTATACGCTCGCCTGATTCCTATTGAGGCTAATGTAGAAGTCGCTCAGCGGGTCATCATCATTGATGACATAGTTCCGGCAGCCCAATATTGAGGATTGTGGCCTTAAGCTCTGTGGCAGCAATGGCCTTCAGAACAATTGGCTTTGTTCTGAAGGCCGCTCGCGCCGACCACTAAGCCTACCCCGAGGTCTCCAACCGGTGCATTAGGTAATCAATCAGTGCGCGGGCGTTCACGGCGTTGCGGCATGGGATCCTTATTGCGCATCGGGCCGATCTTCCCCGGCCCAAGTCACCCCCCGCCCCGGCCCTCCCCCCTCCGTTCATGGGGAACAGTAGCGCGGACTTGGGAACCGGTTTCGGCAACCGCGCGCGCGTACGACCTGCGGAGACCAGGCCGAGGTGCGGAAAGCAACCCTCGGCCCTCCTTTGTTTACGGATCGTTTACGAATGCCCAAAAGCAAAGCCCCCCAACTCACGCTGGAGGGCTTGCGGCTCTAGGGAGCCTCCTGTCAGATTTGAACTGACGACCTGCTCATTACGAATGAGCTGCTCTACCGCTGAGCTAAGGAGGCTTGCATGTCCGCTCGGACATGCCGAACGGGCGGCAAATGTATGTGCCGTATGCATTCACACGCCAATACCGATCCGCAGATGGCGCAGATGGCGCAGATGACACAGATAGCAGGGCTCCGTCAAGTCCGCTGTCCGTGTGCCGCTGAGGCTTTCAGCAGCGTAGCAGCTTCGCGATGGCGGCGGTGCATGGCGGGGCGATCCGTGTCATCTGCGCCATCTGCGGATCATTGGGATCGCAATGATCGCGCCACGAAAAAGTCCATCGCATCCGGTCGGCTTGGGCTGATGATGGGCATACCTTTGTTCCTCCCCAACTGCAAGTGGGGACCTACTCGTACCCGGATGGACCAATCGACGGAAGAGACCCAGGAACAGCGGACCCGCTCGTACAGCTCGTACTTCAGCGGGGCCCAGTTGACGTTCGATCCCTTGAAGGAACTGAACCTCCCCGCCAACTACGAGGAGGTGGTGGCCCGTTTCCGCAAGCTCCAGGGCGGCCGCGCCATGGAGGTGCTGAACTGATCGCCGGAACGATCCTGCAAGAAGCCCCGGCCTCCCCGGGGCTTCTGCTTTTTTAGGGTGGCGCTTGGAGATCCGTCCGAGCTGATCTTAACTTCAATGCGCCTCCGCGTGTCCCCTGTGCCGGGACCTCCACGGTGACGGTCCATCTCCGTTCCACCCATTGTCCGCCATAGCCTTGGCGACGGCGGACCCAAACCCGTTCCCGCCATGAAAGTGTTCGACGACAAGCACATCAAGAACATCGTTCTGCTCGGCGCCCACGGATGCGGCAAGACCACGCTGGCCGAAACCATGCTCTTCGAAGCGGGTCTCCTGCAACGCCGCGGCCGTGTCGAGGACAAGAACACCGTAAGCGACTTCCACGACCTCGAGCACGAGCGTGGCAGCAGCGTGTACAGCACGGTGCTGCACACCGAATGGCGCAACTACAAGATCAACATCATCGACACGCCGGGGCTGGACGACCTGGTGGGCGAAATGGTGCCCGCCCTGCGCGTGGCCGACACCTGCGTGCTGCTGCTGGACGCCCATCACGGCGTGGAGGTGGGCACCGACCTGGTGTGGGAGCACCTGCAACGCTACGACCGCCCGGTGATCATCGGCGTGAACCAGCTGGACCATCCGCATGCGGACTTCGATGCAACGGTGGTGCAGGCCAGGGAGCATTTCGGCCAGGCGGTCACGGTGATGCAGTATCCCGTGGAGCAGGGCGATGGCTTCCACCGCATCATCGACCTGCTGAAGATGACGATGTACGTGTTCAAGGACGCCGGCGGCAAGCCGGAGAAGCAGCCCATTCCCGCGAGCGAGAAGGAACGCGCCGATGCGCTGCATAAGGAGCTTGTGGAAAAGGCCGCCGAGAACGACGAGACCTTGATGGAGCACTATTTCGACAAGGGCGAACTGGACGAGGACGAGATGCGGAAAGGGCTCAAGCAGGGCATGATGCAGCGGACCTGCTTCCCCGTGTTCTGCCTGAGCGCGCTCCGCAACATGGGCAGCGGCCGCCTGATGGGCTTCATCGACAACGTGGCGCCTTCGGCCATCGAAATGCCTGCGGAGGAACTGGAGGGCGAAGGGTCGCTGCCATGCAAAGCCGATGGCCCTGCGGTGCTCTTCACCTTCAAGACGATGATCGAGCCGCGCAGCGGGCACATCACCCTCTTCAAGGTGATGAGCGGCGAAGTGCGCGAAGGCATGGACCTGGTGAACGACAATACCGGCACCACCGAGCGCCTGAACCAGCTCTTCATCGTGGACGGCAAGGACCGCAAGCCCGTGGAACGCCTCGTGGCCGGTGACATCGGCGGCACCACCAAACTGAAGGACACCGCCACCGCCCACACGCTGCACGCGCCGGGGCGCACCATCAAGCTGAAGCCCATCGCCTTCCCTGGTCCGCGCCTCCGGCAGGTGGTACGGGCGCGCGACCAGAAGCAGGACGAAAAGCTGCACGCGGCCCTGCTGGACATCCAGAAGGATGATCCGGCCATCGTGCTGCAATACATGCGCGAAAGCGGCCAGCAGGTGCTCGGTTGCCAGGGTGAGCTGCACCTGAACCTGCTCAGGTGGAAGCTCTCACACCACTACCGGATCGAGGCGGAGTTCAGCGCGCCGCGCATCCCCTACCGCGAAACGATCCGCAAGCCCGCCGCCGCCATGTACCGGCATAAGAAGCAGACCGGCGGCGCCGGCCAGTTCGGCGAGGTGCACCTGAGGATCGAGCCCTGGTACGAAGGCATGCCCGAACCCGCCGGCCATAGCGTGCGCGGTAAGGAGGAAGTGGAGCTGGTCACCGGCGGCAAGCTGGTGTTCTACAACTGCATCGTGGGCGGCGTCATCGACAACAAGTTCATGCCCAGCATCCTCAAGGGCATCATGGAGAAGATGGAGAAGGGCCCGCTCACCGGCTCACCCGCGCGCGACATCCGCGTGGTGGTGCATGATGGCAAGATGCATCCCGTGGACAGCAACGACATCAGCTTCAAGATCGCCGGGCTCATGGCCTTCAAGGAGGCCTTCGTACAGGCCGATCCCCTGCTCCTGGAGCCCATCCAGGAGATCGAGGTGCGCGTGCCGGATGACCTCATGGGCGATGTGATGACCGACCTGCAAGGGCGGCGCTCCGTCGTGCTGGGCGTCGAGGCCCAGGGCCGGTACCAGGTCATCCGCGCTTTGACCCCGCTGGCGGAACTGGACCGCTACAGCACCACGCTCCGCAGCCTTACGCAGGGCCGCGGCACCTATAGCGAACGCTTCCATGCCTATCAACAAGTACCCACGGACCTGCAACACCGGCTGGTGAACGGACACAAGGAGGAAGAGGTCTACGCCTGATCCTTCAGCGGGAGGCGCTCCGGCGCAGCGCATGTGGCCCTGTGGGGGCCGCTCACGGCCGGACCACGCCCTCCGTTCCGGGGGACAACAGGATCTGGTCGTTGCTGCGGTCCACGTCCGGGGTGCGCGAAAGCGGGTCCAGCACGATCGCCTTGATCCGCGCCATCGGCAGTGCCACGGCGAAGGTGTAGGTGGGATCCGTCCACTGCCAGGGGCGCAACGCCGTGGCCGGAAGGCCCGCCACCGGCTCGCGTTTCGCGCCGAGCATCAGCGACAACGGGATGGTGTAGGCCTCGTGCTCCTCATTGGTGGTCATCACCACCACGTCCGCGGGCATCAGCATCTCCTCCTTCCGCTCCAGGGTGATGTAGGTGCTGTCGCCCTGCTGGCGCACCTCGCGCACCGCGTAGTCCAGCTTGCGCACCGTGTTGATCCATTCGTCGAAGTACCAGTCCAGTTGCAGGCCGCTCTCCTTCTCCATCGCGCGCTGCACGTCCACCGGCTCGGGATGCTTGAAGCGGCAGGCGTTGTAATAGCGCAGCAGGCCGCGGTGCAGGGTGCTGTCGCCGATCACCTGGCCCAGCTGGTCCACGAAGAACTCGCCCTTCGAGTAGGCCGTGTTGGAGTAGCCGTTGTTCGTGCGGAAATGATCGGCATGCACGCTCATCGGCTCGTGGTCCGGCGAAGCCGCCAGCCGTTCATAGGCGGCGAGCGCGGCCCGGTGCGGCCGTCCCTGTTGCTGGCCGGGAAAGAGCTCCCGCATCACCTCCTCCCCTGCGTATTCGGTGAATCCTTCGTCCATCCAGGGGTAGCTGCCCTCGTCGCTGCCGAGCATGCCGTAGTACCAGTTGTGGATGCTCTCATGCACGCTGGTGCCCACCAGGCTGCCCAGCTTCCGCTTGCCGGTGATGAGCGTGAGGTTCGGATACTCCATGCCGCCATCGCCGCCCTGGGCGAACGTGAAGTGCGGGTACGGATACGCCCCGAAATGCGTCGCCATGTAGGCGAAGTTCTTCACCATGTAGGCCGGCAGCTGCTCCCACACCGCTTTGATGTCCGGGTCGTTCTTGTAGATGAAATGCAGCAGCGGACCGTTCGGCACCTGCGCGGTGGTGTGCACGTAGGCCGGATCAGCGGCCCATGCGAAATCGTGCACGTTCGGGGCCTCGAAATGCCAGGTGAGCTTCCCGTCCGTGCGCTTCGGGCCTTTCGTGCGGGGCGCGTAGCCGTGGCCGATCTCCGCCGCGTTCTTCAAGCTGCCCGATGCCGCCACCGTGTAGCTGCTGTCCAGCGTCAGGGTCACGTCGAAGTCGCCCCATTCCCCGTAGAATTCGCGGCCCACGTACGGGTCCGGATGCCAGCCGTGGCGGTCGTAGGCGGCCAGCTTCGGGTACCACTGGGTCATGCTGTAGGCCACGCCCTCGGCGCTGTTGCGCCCGCTGCGGCGAATCTGCACCGGCACCTGGCCGGTGAGGTCGATCATCAGCGTGGTGCGCTTGCCGGGCAGCAGCGGCCGGGCCAGCGTTACGCGCAGGATGGTGCCCAAGGGCTCCAGTTGCGTGGGCTTGCCGTCCTGCACGATGCGCGTACACCGCAGGTCGCCCACTTCATCGGGGCCGAGCTTGCTGATGCGGTCGCCCACCCGCGGGTCCGGGTCCTTGATCGTGCGCGAGCGCACGTCCATCTCACTGCCCGGCTTGAACGCGTTGAAGTAAAGGTGGAAGAACAGCTGCCGCAGCGTATCCGGACTGTTGTTCGTGTACACCAGTTTCTCCGTGCCGGTGAAGCGGTGGGTATGCACGTCCAGCTCCACGTCGATGGTGTATTGCACGCGTTGCTGCCAGCCATCGCATTGGGCATGGGCGGCAAGGGCGAAAGCGGAGCAGAAAGCGAGCAAAGGACGACGCATGGCACTGCCCGGACAAGGGCGCCGCAAAGATGCACGGCGGCCGGGAAGGCCGCTCAGAACAGGGACCGGCCGCTCAAGCGAGGAGCGACTGCCGCAGCGCGAATTCCAACTGCTGGTTGGCCGCCACCAAGCGATCGGTGAGATTCTTGCGTTCCTGTTCCTGCCGGATCTCGGTGAAGGCCCGGGCAACGGCCGTGCGGACCACCTCCACCTCCCAAGGTTCTTGGATGTAGAAGCAGGCACCGCCTTGGTTCAGGGCATCCACGATGCCTTGCAGGTCGGCATGGGACGTCACCAGCATGCGTTTGATCTGCGGGTAGCGCTCACGGACCCGCGCAAGCACCATGCTGCCGGTCACTCCCGGCAAACACTGGTCACAAATCACCACGTGTACCGCCGTGCGCTCCAAATGCGCCATGGCTGTGCCCAGATCGAAGGCCAGCAGCACATCGAACTCGTGGCGGAACGCGGTCAGGAACGTGGAGCGGGCAGCCTCGCTTGCGTCCATATACAGGACAGTGGGCACCAAGAGGGGCGTGGGGGCCTTCGCTACATGCATGGATCCGGGAGTACTTGATCAGGTCCGTCATACGCCCTCCTCCCGAAAAGGTTCCCAATCGTTGAAAAATTGTTCATAAATCGATTCGCGAATAAAATCCTATGTTTGGAACGATTCGATCAATAGCGCCATCATGTCCCCTGGATCTGAAGCACTTAAGGGTACGTCCGATACCACTTCCTACCGTCCGGTCATGTTCCGGATGGGCGTGCCCGGGAATCGTGAACAACTTCGATCGCTCTTGGACACGACACCCGGCATCCAAGTGTTCGACGAGATCCAGGCCCAGTTGGAGGAGTTCGTGCGCCTCTCCCGGATCGGCCTTCCCCCTGCCGCTGTCCAAGGGGCGGTGCAGGAGCACCTGCAAGGCACGTCCTTATCGGATCATGGGGTTTGGGTGTACTACCCATGGAGCCGGCGCCTGGTACACCTGCTGGATGAAGCGGAGTTCGTTGCCGTCCGCACGGACCGCAACCGCAACAAGATCACCCGGGAGGAGCAGGAGCGGTTGGGACAGTTGAAAGTGGGCGTGATCGGGCTGTCCGTGGGCCAATCGGTGAGCCTGACCATGGCTTTGGAACGTGGGTTCGGGGAGATCCGCCTGGCCGACTTCGATCGGTTGGACCTGAGCAACTTGAACCGCATCCGCTCCGGCATACACAGCTTGGGGCTGAACAAGGTGGTGAACGTGGCGCGGGAAATCGCGGAGATCGATTCCTTCCTGAAGGTCGTCTGCTTCACAGAAGGGCTCACCAAGGCCAACATGGACGCCTTCTTCAGTGAGGGTGGTGACCTGGATGTCCTCGTGGAGGAGTGCGACAGCGTGGACATCAAGATCCTCGCGCGGCAGAAGGCGAAAGCGATACGTATCCCCGTGGTGATGGACATGAGCGACCGTGGCGTGGTGGATGTGGAACGTTTCGATCTGGAGCCGGATCGACCGCTGATGCACGGCTGGATCGATCACTTGGACCTTGATGCAGCCGGCCGGCCGATGACCCCGGAAGAGAAAGTGCCTTACATGCTGCCCATCTCCGGCGTGGAAACGTTGAGCGCCCGCATGAAGGCTTCCGTCATTGAGCTCGGTCAGACGGTGAGCGCATGGCCGCAACTGGCCACTTCCGTAGTACTGGGTGGTGCGCTTGCCGGTGATGTGGTGCGCCGTATCGCTCTGGACCAGTTCCATGCATCCGGCCGCTGGTTCATCGACTTGGACGATCTCATTGGGGATTCCTTGGCGAGCGGTGGCGATCGAGCCTCCGGCCGTTGTCCCTTCCCTGCTGAATGCCGTGCAGCTTGCAATGAAGGCTCTGCCGGCCCCGCCTGCGGATGCTGTTCCTCCTACGGCCGAGCAGTTCGAGCGCTTGGTGGAAGCAGGTGGTCTTGCACCCAGCGCGGGCAATATCCAGCCGTGGCGCTTCGTATTGCATGAAGGCCGCGTGCTGTTGTTCCACGACGTGGCCCGTTCGGCTTCGTTCTGGGATCCGGACCATTTGATCGCCCACATTGCGCTGGGCACCTGCCTGGAGAACCTCGTGCTGCAGGCGCATGCCCTCGGCCTCAACGTCCGGACGGATGTGGGCCCCGTGGCCTCCGTGCCCCAGCTCATCGCAGCATTGACCTTCTTCAATACCCGCACCGAGGGTCAGGAACCGCACGTGGCCGACGAGCTAGCGGCCATGATCGGCCGGAGGCAGACCAATCGCAAGGTGGTCCAGCGCCAGGAACTGCCCGCCTCAGTACTTGGCCAGCTCGAGTCCGCCGTACAGGGCGTATCCGGTGCCAGCCTGCACCTGATCGACAACCAGGACGGACTGAACGAACTGGCCGCCATTTGCGGTGCGGCCGAGCGCATCCGTGTGGTGAACCCCATCGGACACCGCGAGTTCTTCCAGCATGAGGTACGCTGGACCCCGGAAGAGGCGCACGCTACCGGCGATGGCCTCGACATCGCCACGCTTGAGCTGTCCGTCATGGACCAAGCCGGGCTACGCATCGCTTCCGATCCCCGCGCCATGGCCTTGGTGGACCGCTGGCAAGGCGGCCGTGGGTTGGAACGGCTCTCCAGCCGCGCCATTCGGGCCTCTTCAGCTTGTGCGCTGGTGAGCATCGCCGGTGATAGCCTCGCCGATCGCATCACCGGTGGACGCGCCGTGGAGCGTTTGTGGACGACCGCCAATTCCGCGGGTTGGTCCGTGCACCCGGTGTCCGCCCCGATCTTCCTGACGCACGCGCTGACCTTTCCGATGGAGGGTCTCCGCCTTGGCGAACGGACCGAACTGGAGCAGCTCCGCCAGCGGCTGATGACCGTATGGCAACTGACCGACCGATATCCCTTGTTCATGGTGCGCCTGTCGCTGGCCGGTGAGGCCAGTGTGCGTTCGCTGCGCCGCCCTGTGAACGACCTGATCCTGCGTGTTCCCGTGCCCTTGACCTGATCCCCGGACCCATGGACCTGAACATCTCCCCTCTGGTCATTACGGCCTTCCAGGCCCCTTCCGATCCCGAACGCTGTGCGGAATTCCTTCGCGAGCACCGGAAAGTGCTGGAGGATTTCGGCATCACCAATGTGACCACGAACGAAGAGACCTGGATGCACGACCCGGACACATATGTGATCGTGGCCGAGCACCCGGAGCTCGGGATGGTAGGCGGGGTGCGCATCCAGCTGGCCCACGCGGACCAGCCCCTGCCGATGGTGCATGCGGTAGGCAAGCTCGACCCCAGCGTGCATACCGTATTGGATCGGCTTGCTGCCGAAGGGAAGAACGCTGAGCTCTGCGGCTTGTGGAACGCGCATCGCTACGTTCGGCGCGGACTGCCGTTGCTGCTGGGCTATGCAAGCGCTGCGTTGGCCAGCCAGCTCGGACTGCGCACCATGGTCTGCCTCATCGCCCATTACACCCTTCATCACGCCCTGAAGGTGGGCTTCACCGTGCTTGATGAAGTGGGTGACGGCGGCACCTTCTCCTACCCCATCCCCTCCATCAAGGCCATCGCCCTGTATGTGCCGGATGTAATCGGCGCGGAGCATATCACATCCATCCATCGTCGGCGTGTGCTCAGCTTGCGCCTGCGGCCGGACCAGATCACGGAGGAAGCTCCCATGGGTAAGCCGATGACGGTGGATTATCGCCTCAATCTGCGCTTGAGCGCTCAGGAGGTGGACCAGTACAAAGGGATCATCGAGACCCGCTTGCGCTATTCCGCTTGACGAACGCGGGAACCATGCGGGGCCGTTGCCCGTATGACCCCCGCGATGTCCCAGATTCCTTTCGTGCGATGCATCACGCTGGCGTGCCTGATGGCATATGGCAGTGTGCATGCGGAAGTGGTCCCGATCCGGTTCTTGGGCATATCCAGTGAGCGCAGCATCGGCAGGTGTACTGAGATCCTGGTGGATAGAGAGTCCACACTAACGGCGCAACAGGCCTGGAAAGCTGAGGGCTATCGCCCTGGCACTGCTGATGTACCCAATCTGGGCCTGACGGACCACACGTTCTGGGTCCGTTTCAGTGTCACCAACCTGGGGCCTGACCAGCGTATCATCCTACATGTGCCTTCTCCCGAGATGGAGGATCTGGACCTCTTCGCCATCCGCGCCAATGGCCCGGAGCCAGTGTGCCGAACGGGCCAGAGCAGTGCTGTAGGTCAGCGCCCGTTCCCGGACGGCGAATATGCCATGCCACTGGACATCCGCCAGCGGGCCACCACCACCTACCTGTTGCGTGTACATAGTCATAAACAGGCGTTGTTGCCATTGCAGCTCACCACTCAGGAAGAATACTTGCGCAATAAGGACCTGCGCGGCCTGATCGCCGGGGGGCTTTTCGGCATCTTCATCGTGATGGCCTTATACAACCTGTTCGTGTTCTTCTCCATTCGGGATACGAGCTACCTGATCTATGTGATATATATCCTGCTGGTGTGCGTCACGCAGATCAACTTCCTAGGATACACGCAACTATACCTCTGGCCTTCGTCCACAGCGTTCGCCGTAAAGGCCTCGCAGATACTTACTGTACTTACGGCGGTATCTGCCAGCCTCTTTATGCATCGCTTCACCCGCTCTCAGAACTACATCCCGCACCTTCGCCGGTTCACTCCAGTGTTCTATGTGTTGCTCGCGGGTGGCCTGGCCATGGGTTACCTGGGGCGTCCCTTGCTTGGATACAAGATCCTGCAGGTGTCGGTGGCCGCCTTCTCGTTGTATCTCCTCCTGTCCGCGCTGTTGGTATGGATCCATGGCTTCCGGCCAGCCGGATTCTTCTGCATCGCTTGGAGCCTGTTCCTCATCGGCATCACCATGTATGTGATGAAGGACGTGGGGCTGCTGCCCTATACCTGGGCCACCAAGTACATGATGCCGGTGGGCTCCGTGGCCGAGGTGGTGCTGCTCTCCTTCGGTCTTGCGGACAAAATCAACGTGCTGCGCCGCGATAAGGAGCGCTCCCAGCTGGAGGCCCTGCGCATGTCGCAGGAGAACGAGCGGATCATCCGCGACCAGAACGTGCTGCTGGAGCGCAAGGTGGTGGAACGCACCCAAGCCTTGCAGGAGAGCAACGACCATTTGAAGCGCACGCAATCGCAACTGGTGAGCGCGGAGAAAATGGCGTCCCTCGGTCAGCTTACCGCGGGCATCGCGCATGAGATCAACAACCCGGTGAACTTCATCAGCAGCAACATCCCACCATTGAAGCGTGATCTCATCGAACTGCGCGACATCCTGCTGAAGTACCGCGAAGCGGCCGCCGGCACCATCCCCATGCAGGAAGTGCAGGATATGGAGCGCGCCATCGACGTGGACGAGAACGTGCGCGAGGTGCAGAACATCCTGAAGAGCATGGAGGAAGGCGCCGCCCGCACCTCCGCCATCGTGCGCGGCCTCCGCACCTTCAGCCGCCTGGACGAGGACGACCTGAAGCCCGCGGACATCAACGAGGGCCTGCGCAGCACGCTGGTGCTGTTGGGCAGCCAGCTCCGCGGCCAGGTGAAGGTGGAACTGGAACTGGGCCAGCTGCCCCGCGTGGAGTGCTATCCGGGCAAGCTGAACCAGGTGTTCATGAACATGATCAACAACGCCGCGCACGCCGCCAAGGAGCAGCACGGCGACAACGGTGGCACGGTCACCGTCACGTCCGCGATGGACGACGACACCGTCACCATCACGATCCGCGACAATGGTGTCGGCATGGACGAGGCCACGCTCCGCCGCGTGTTCGAGCCTTTCTTCACCACGAAGGACGTGGGCGAAGGCACCGGCCTGGGCCTTTCCATCGCACACAGCATCATCGAGAAGCACGGTGGCCGCATCGAAGTGGATTCCGCGCCCGGCCAGGGCACTGAGTTCCGCATCCTGCTCCCCGTAGACCTGCAACAACGCTCCGCCAAACGTGCCTGAACCCATGCAGACCGAACGCATCAAGGTCCTTTACGTGGACGATGAGGAAGGCAACCTGATGGCCTTCCGCGCCACCTTCCGCCGCGACTTCGAGGTCTTCGTCGCCACCAATGCACCGGACGCCCTCGCCCTGCTGGAGAAGGAGACCATGCACGTGGTGATCAGCGACCAGCGCATGCCGCGCTTCACCGGCTCCGAGTTCCTCGGGAAGGTCAAGGCCCGCTGGCCGCGCACCATCCGCATCCTGCTCACCGGTTTCTCGGACATCGAGGCCGTGGTGGAGGCCATCAATGAGGGAGGCATCCACGCCTACCTCACCAAGCCGTGGGATTCCACCGACCTGAAACTGCGCATCGAGCAGGCCTACGAGGTGCATGCGCTGCGCGATGAGAAGGAACGCCTCTTCAACCGCTATCGCCAGGTGTTCGACGACAGCGGCGACCCGATCGTGATCGTGGATGGCGAGGGCCGCATCCGGGACGCCAACAACGCCACCCAACGGTGGCTCGGCATGGACCGCGCCACGCTGATCACCTCGCCGGTGAATGCCTTCGTGAAGGACGTGCCCGCCATGGTGCGCAGTATGCGGGCCATGCGTAACGGGAGCACCTTCTCCAATGTGGAGATCACCGTGGACACGCCGGCCGGTCGCACTATGGACTGCCTGCTCACCGCCACGTACCTGGGTGCTTCGCCCGATGGCGCCATGCTGTTCCAGGTGATGCTGAAGGACATCACCGATCGCAAGCAGGAAGAAGCCCGCCTGCGCAAGCTCAACGGCGACCTGGACCGCCGGGTGGCCCTGCGCACCAAGCAATTGATGGATGCGCTGGACGACCTCGGGGCCTTCTCCTACAGCGTGGCGCATGACCTGCGCTCGCCGTTGAAGAACCTGAAGGTGCTCAGCGAGCACCTGACCGGCCTGGCCACCCTGCGTGGCGATGAGGAGGAGCGTGACCTGAGCGGCCGTATCCACCGCGGCACCGCACGCCTGATCGCCCTCGTGGACGACCTACTGCGCTTCGCGCGCACCGATTCACAGGAGCTCCAGCGCGGAACGGTGGACGTGGCGGAGACCGCACAGGAATGCGTGCAGGACCTGGCCGTGGACCGTCCGGACGTGGTGTTCGCGCTGCCGGAGCGCGGCACGGCCGTGCTGCAGGCCGATCGGGCCATGCTCCAGGTCGTCCTCAACAACCTGCTCAGCAATGCGCTCAAGTTCACCCGCGGCCGCGAGCATCCGCGCATCGAGGTGGGCTACCGCAAGGATGGCGAGCACCAGGTGATCTGGGTGAAGGACAACGGCGTGGGCTTCGACAGCCAGAAAGGCGACCAGGTGTTCGGCGTGTTCAAGCGTCTGCACCGCGCCGACCAGTTCGAGGGCACGGGCATCGGGCTGGCCATCGTGCAGCGGATCATGCAGAAGCACGCCGGCTCCTGCTGGGCGGAAGGCTCACCGGGCAACGGCGCCACGCTCTATCTGCGCTTCCCTTCGGAACCCGCGGCGCAGGCCGACCAGTCCTTCCGCATGGCGGGATAGCTGGTGTAACCTTCCGCAATGGCCGGCCGTAGAACAAAAGCAACCTTTCATCTCCTCTCCATGGAACTGAAACACACCCTGATGGCCCTCTGCCTTTGCTGCGCAGCGGGTGCAGTGTCCGCCCAATCGAAGCTGGTGGACCGCCGCGACCAGGCCAGTGGCTGGTACCTGCCCGTGGAAGGCAAGGTGACGGCCAGCCGCGCCAAGACGCAGGAATTCTCGGTATTCGTGTACAAGGACAACCGTCTGCTGGGCGAAGTGAAACCCAAGAAGGGCAAGTTCCTGCTGGAGCTCGACCTGAACGAGGTGTATTCCGTGCGCCTTACCAAGGACGGCTATCAGGAGAAGCTCATCACCATCGACACGACCATGCCGGAGCAGGAGGTGCAATACCCCGCCTATCCCTGTATGGTGAACCTGGAGCCTGCCGACAAGTTCGCCCATTCCGATCCGTTCTACCTCGATTTCCCCAGCGCCATCGTCCACTGGAACAGTGAGATGAAGGCCTTCTACCACAGTGCCAACTACCTCACCGACATCCAGGTGAAGATGGCGCTGCTGGCCGCGCAGGTCACACCCAACTGATCCGCACCAAAGACCTTCCCGCCTGTACCGGCAAACACTGGATCCCGGGCAGGGGCAACAGCGAAGCGGCGACCTGAACAGGTCGCCGCTTCGTGCTTTTGTCCGCGGTCGCTTAGTGCTGGTCGTAATCCACCGTGACGTTGGCACTGCGCGGATGGCTCTGGCAGGTGAGCACGTAGCCGGCGGCCACCTCCTCATCGGTGAGGGCGTAGTTCATGTCCATCTCCATGCGGCCTTCCACCACGCGGGCCTTGCATGTGCAACACACCGCTCCCTTGCAGGCATACGGGACATCAAGCCCGGCATCGATCGCTGCATCCAGCACGGCGTCACCGTTCGTGGGGATCTTCAGCAGGTGTTCGCGGCCGTCCATGACCACCTTCACCTCCGCCACGCCGCTGAACGCCCCTTCCTGGACCGGCTTAGGGTCGGCCTTCTTCACGTCGGTGGTGACCGGGCTGGTGAACAGTTCGATGTGGATCCGCTTCCTATCCACGCCGAGCTTTTCCAGGGCCTCGCTCACGTTCACCATCATGGGTTCCGGGCCGCAGATGAAGTACTCGGTATCCGCATCGTCCTGCACGAATCGGCTGGCGAGCGCGGTAGCCTTTTCCACGGTGATGAGGCCGTTGAAGAGCATGTCCTCGTCCTTGCCGTACGTCAGGATGTGGTGTACGCCCAACCGGTCGCCGTACTTCGCCCGCAGCTCCTCCAGCTTGGTGCGGAAGATGATCCGGTCCGCGTCCGTATTGCCGTAGAACAGAGTGAGGCGGCTGCCCGGCTCGGTGCGCAGCACCGTTTTGATGATGCTGAGGATCGGCGTGATCCCACTGCCCCCGGCGAAGCAGACGTAGTGCTTGCGGTTGGCGGGGCTGAGCAGGGTGTGGAAGTTGCCCATCGGCGTCATCACCTCGATGGTCATGCCCGGCTGGAGCTTTTCCACCAAGGCGGTCGAAGCGCGGCCACCCTCCACGCGCTTCACGGCGATGCGCACCTCTTCAGGGTCGAGCGGACTGCTGCAGATGCTGTAGCTGCGGCGCAGCTCCTCCCCGTTCACGAACACTTTCAGGGTGAGGTACTGCCCTTGGATGAAGGCGAAGTCGGCGTGCAGTTCCTGCGGGATCACGAAGCCGATCACGATGCTGTCCACCGTCTCGCGATGCACACTGGAAACGGTGAGGGTATGGAAACGGGCCATGCGGACTATGCTCATACGGTGAAGGCCGAAGCCGGGGCGGAAGCGTTAAGGGCGGCAAAAATAGCCGGACCGGCCTCCCCGGCCGTCGAAGGCCGTACGAATACACCGTCCGCTGACCGATATCATGCCCGGAAGACGCCACCACCGTACCTTGGCGAACCGATAACCAGCGCGTTCCATGACCGAAGTGAAGGACCTTGAGGCCTTGTTCCAAGCCAAGATCGACGCCGAGCAGAAGATTGAGCCGAAGGACTGGATGCCGGAGAAATACCGCAAGACGTTGATCCGCCAGATCAGCCAGCACGCGCACAGCGAGGTGGTGGGTATGCTGCCCGAAGGCAACTGGATCACCCGTGCGCCCAGCCTGAAGCGCAAGGCCATCCTGCTCGCCAAGGTGCAGGACGAAGCGGGCCACGGCCTCTACCTGTACAGTGCCTGCGAGACCTTGGGCACCACCCGTGAAAAGACCATCAGCGACCTGCTGAGTGGCAAGGCCAAGTACAGCAGCATCTTCAACTACCCCACCCTCACGTGGGCCGACATCGGCGCGGTGGGCTGGCTCGTGGACGGCGCCGCCATCATGAACCAGGTGATGCTGTGCCGCACCAGCTACGGCCCTTACGCCCGCGCCATGGTGCGCATCTGCAAGGAAGAAAGCTTCCACCAGCGGCAGGGTTATGAGATCATGAGCGTGCTGGCGAAAGGCACACCCGAGCAGCGGGAAATGGCGCAAGATGCCCTCAACCGTTGGTGGTGGCCCAGCCTGATGATGTTCGGCCCCAGCGATGCCAACAGCCCCAACAGCGCCGACAGCATGCGCTGGAAGATAAAACGCCAGAGCAACGACGAGCTGCGCCAGATCTTCATCGACCGCACTGTGCAACAAGCGGAAGTGATCGGCCTCACCATCCCCGATCTGGAGTTGAAGTGGAACGAGGACACCAAGCATTACGACTGGGGCACCATCGATTGGACCGAGTTCAACAACGTGGTGGCCGGTAATGGTCCCTGCAACAAGGAGCGTCTCGCCGCCCGCAACAAGGCCCACGACGAAGGGGCATGGGTGCGCGAAGCGGCGCTGGCGTATGCGGCGAAGAAGGCGAAACGCAAAGCCGCCTGACCCCTTCCCTTCTCCGAATCTTCCATCAATGCACCTGTATCAGCGACCCCATTGGGTCGCCTTCCGATAACACGATGAGCAACGACAACACCAACAACTGGCCCCTCTGGGAGGTCTTCATCCAAAGCAAGCGCGGGCTGGAGCACAAGCACGTGGGCAGTTTGCACGCGGCCGATGCGCAGATGGCGATCGAGAACGCCCGCGACGTATACACCCGCCGTCAGGAAGGCAACAGCATCTGGGTGGTGCCCGCCGGTGCCATCAGCGCCAGTCAGCCCGAGGATGCCCCCATGCTCTTCGACCCCGCCGACGACAAGACCTACCGCCACCCCACGTTCTACGTGATACCGGAAGGTGCGAAATACATCTAGTGAATGGCGAATGGGAGTTGGTGAATGGCGGCTTCCGCATTCACCATCCGCCATTCACCAACTCCCATTCATCCCATGAGCTCCCAAGAAACCTTCTTTACCTACCTCCTCCGCCTCGGCGACGACCTGCTGATCCTGAGCCACCGCCTGAGCGAGTGGTGCGGCCACGGCCCCGTGCTGGAAGAGGACATCGCCCTTACCAACCGGGCGCTGGACCACATTGGCGAAGCGCGCAACCTCTACGACCACGCCGTGAAGGTGGAGGGTAAGGGCCGCACCGAGGACGACCTCGCCTATCTGCGCACCGAGCGGCAATTCGTGAACACCAAGTTGGTGGAGCAGCCCAACGGCGACTACGCCCACACCATCGTGCGCAGCTTCCTCTTCGATGCCTACCACCTGCCGCTGGCCGAGGCCCTCACCAAGAGCAGCGACGCGCAACTGGCCGCCATCGCGGGCAAGGCCGTTAAGGAGGCGCAATACCACCTGAAGCACAGCAGCGACTGGCTGATCCGCTTCGGCGACGGCACCGACGAGAGCCACCGCCGCGCCCAACAGGCGCTGGACGACCTCTGGACCTACACCGGAGACCTCTTCGCTCCCGACGAGGTGCATGAGGCCATGGTGCAGGCGGGTATCGCGCCGGACCTCCGCACCATCAAGGCCAGCTTCGATGCCACCGTGGACCGCGTACTGGCCGAAGCCACCCTGAAGCGCCCCGCCGACGGCTACATGATGACCGGCGGCCGCCAAGGGAGGCACAGCGAGCATCTGGGGTATATCCTTACGGAGTTGCAGTACTTGCAGCGGGCGTATCCGGGGGCGGAGTGGTAGTGTTCCACCTCAAAGACGCGGAGGGCGCAAAGCATGCGCAACGTAACTTCATCGTGGCAGGATCATTGTGTTCGCCACGTCTTTGCGGTGAATGGACTGCACGCTATGCTAAATAAGGCCCACATCTTCTCCCTCCTCCACCACGTGAAGGATCCGGAGATCCCGGTGATCAGCGTGCTGGAACTGGGCGTGGTGCGCGGTGTGGAAGTGGAAGCGGACGGCAAGGCGATCGTCACCATCACGCCCACCTACACCGGCTGCCCGGCCATGGACGTGATGGCCGCCGATATCCGCAAGGAACTGTTGGAGGGCGGCGTACCCACCGTGGAGGTGAAGATGAGCCTCTCCCCCGCGTGGACCACCGACTGGATCACCGAGGAGGGCAAACGCAAGCTGAAGGAATACGGCATCGCCCCGCCGGAAAAGACCGCCGACATCCGCGCGCTGAAAGGCGAAGCATTCGTGGTGCCCTGCCCCCAATGCGGCTCAACCAACACCGTGATGCTCTCGGCCTTCGGCAGCACGGCCTGCAAGGCGCTGTGGAAGTGCAACGACTGCCTGGAGCCGTTCGATCAGTTCAAGTGCTTGTGATCCGATCAGAAAATGAGAGGATCAGAAGATTAGATAATGCCTTGCCCTGCAGCAATTCTCTGATCATCTGATCGACGCAGCCGCTCAGCGAAGCAGTGTCACATGGCCCACATGCTCGTGCAACTGGCCTTCCGCGTCGCGAATGGACAGCTTCCATACATATACACCGTCCGGAAGGCCGCTGCCATCCCATCCTTGGTAGGCCTGGGTGCTGGTGAACAGTTCCGCTCCCCAGCGATCGAAGATCGTCAGGATGTATCCGGTCGGCCGGCGCACGGAGGCGACCACGCCGAAGAGGTCGTTGATCCCGTCGTTGTTCGGCGTGAAGGTGTTCGGGACGTACACCGCGTAGGAATCCTCCACGCAGATCTCCAGCGCCGCCGTGGCCACGCAGCCGGGATCGTTCGTTACGGCCAATGTCACGGTATAGCAGCCTGCTTCGGCGAAGGTGAAGGCGGGCGAGCGCTCCGTGGAGGAGGAGCCCAGGCGGTCGCCGAACCGCCAGTCCCACCGCGCCGCCCCGGTGCTGTTATCCAGGAATAGGACCGTCGGGTGCTCCGTGGTGGTCGTGGTCACGGACGGATCGAAGTGTGCCACCGGCTGCGGCCACACGCGGATAAGCGCGGGCCGGACGATCGATCCCGCGCACCCCTCATCATCGCTGATGGTGAGCACCACATCGTACGTACCTCCCTCGGGATAGCAGTGCGTGGTGGCCGCACCATCGCCGCTTTCTCCATCGCCGAACGACCATGCGTAATGCAGCCCTTCCACCAGGTCCGCCGCAGCGAACCCCACGCACAGCGGCGCGCACCCCCCCGTGGTGTCCGCATTGAACGCGGGGGCGATCGCGGCGCCCACCTGCACTTCCGTTCGCGCGGGAGCGGATGTGCATCCGTTCGCATCCGTGGCGATCACGGTGTATGCGGTGGTGGAGGCCGGCGTCACCGTGGGACCCTCCGGCGTCCACGTGTATGCATAACCTGGCGTGCCGCCACTGCCCTGCGCTTCCAGGGTGACGGGTGTGTCCGCACACGTGTGCACCGATGCCGCTGTGGCCACGGTCACGGGTGTCGGTTCGCCCACGGTCTCGGTATGCGATGTGGTGCATCCGGCATCATCCGTGATGGTGCAGGTATAGGTCCCTGCCACGAGGCTTGTTGCCGTGGCTCCGTCCCCTCCGCCCAGCGACCATTGGTATTGATAGGGCGGGGTGCCACCGGTCACCGATACGCTGGCCGATCCGTCCGCGGAGGCAGAGCAGCGCGCATCCGCGTGCGTGCCTTGCACCACCATGCCGTCCGGGTTCGACAGTACGGTGGCCTGTAGCGTAAGGGGGCAGGCATCGGGGGCGTTCACTGTTACGTGGTAGTTGCCACCGTCCAAGCCGGTGATCGTTGCCGTGGACTCCGCCGCCCGGGGTCCACGTGAACGATGGCGAAGAGGCGTTGCCCACCACCGCGGTGATGGCGCCGGTGCCCGGTCCGCACAAGGCGTCCTGCACGTCCAGGTGGACATCCAGCATGGTCAGGTGCAGCTCAACAGTGCTGGACGCCGTGCATGCGCTGCCCTGCGTGTAGCTGATCGTGTATGCGCCGGGACCACTGAAGGTGTGCGAGGCGTTCTCCGTGGACGCATGGTCGTCCGCGCCGCTGGGCGGATCGCCGAAGTCCCATGCGAACGTGGTGGGACAGCCCGTGCCGGTATTGGTGGAGAAATCCACCGTGGTGCCGATGCAACTGTAGCCTACCGTGGGCGCATCGGACGGCGCCTCCTCGATGAGGATATCGTCCACGGCCACGCCGTCGTAGCTGTTGCACTGGCTTCCCGCGCCGAAGAGGAAGCGGAACCGCACGCTCGGCGAATGGGCCAGCGCCCTCAGGCAATGCTTCGCGGTGACCCAGCCCCCGCTGGTGCCCGGCTGGCAGCTGCCGGACGGCCCGCCGCTCCAACCGTGCCGGGGCGAGGCCGAGGTGAGGTTCACCACGTTGTTGGAGTTGTACCAGTGCGCATTCAGGCAATCGTCCGCATCGCCGAACGCCCCTACGTTGGCATAGGTGCTGCCGCCGTCGAGGGAATACTGGAGCACGAGCCCGTCGTATTGCCGCTCCAGCAGCCAGAAGAGTCTTGAACTGGATCCAGGGGTGGTCCAGCGCCGTGAGGTCGAAACAGGGGCTCTCGAGATAGGACAGCTCACCGTATGCGTAGAACGAACCCGTGAGGCCACCCACGCACCACGACCGTGTGCCACCTCCGGCGCTGTTGATCGTGGGATGGGCGGGCGTGCCCCAGGCCCAATCGCTGTTGGTGCCGCCCGCGGTCCATGCCGGAGCGGATTCGAACCCTTCCTGGTAGGGGAACGTGGAGATCGGTGTGCCACATTGGGCGCGGCCCGGCGTGATCCCCACCACCGGTCCGGCTAGCCAGAGGACCCAACGGAGAAGCGAGAACGGCGGTGAAGGACGTGGCACGGCGCGGACAGGGACCTTCAAAGGTATCGGCCCCTCTCCCGCCGCGCCATTATCTTTCGGACAAAGCCATCGCCATGCATCGCTCGTTGCTCTCCGTTACGCTGTTCGCCTGTGCCATCGTTGCGCATGCCCAGTTCCAAGTGAACCCACAGATAGGGGCCACCTTCATGGACATGACCCCGAACGCCGCGGGCGTGAGCACCCGCGCGGCCGTCGGCTTCCAACTGGGGGCCGATCTCCGCATCGGCGACCGCTTTTACTTCCAGCCAGGCGCCTTCTTCGGCCGCAATGCCACCTTGGTGAAAGTGAGCGGCGGCGATACCGCCGTGATCGAGGACAACCTCATCCGTACCACGGCCAAGGTGAAGGCCCTGGTGGGTTACAACATCATCCACAACGAAGCCTTAAAGTTGCGCCTGAACGCCGGTCCGACCTACGACGTGCTGTTGAGCGTGGACAGCAAGGACCATCGGATCGACTTCAACAAGAAGGACTACAACGCGGGTTCCTTCAACATGGATGCCGGGCTGGGCCTGGACATCAGCCTGTTCACTGTCGAGGCCGGCATGAGCTATGGCCTCAGCAAAGCCTACAAGGATGAAGGCATGTTGAAGTCGGATGCGAAGTATTTCACCTTCTACGCGACCATCGGCCTGGTCTTCGGGTCTTCCGGTAATTAGGCCTCATCCGTGATCCGCTCCCTGCCCGGTCCGACAGGCTCACCGGGACACCTTGGGGGAATTATGAAGACAAAAGCCCCGCCATCGGCGGGGCTTCCTCCTTCTGTACAGGCCCGGTCAGCGTAAGAGCGTCACCGCGCCGTGCAGGTCGTAGGTGCGGCCATCCACGCCCGTGGCCTTGAGCGTGTAGAAGTAGGTGCCTTCACTGAGCGTTTCACCGGCATCGCTGCGACCAGTCCACGCCTCGCCCTCGTTCCGGATGGCGGCCACTTGCTGGCCCCAACGGTTGAAGATGAGCACCGAAAGGCTGCTCAGCCCTTCCGATCCGATGCGGAACCCATCGTTATGGCCGTCGCCGTTGGGGCTGAACACGTTCGGCACGCGCACCCAGGAACTGTCCACCACTTGCCCGGGCTCGATCACCCTGATGTAGGCGGTATCCCGATTGGAACAGCCGGAGGTGGCTTCCAACACGACCATGTAGACACCGGGCGAGGCATAGGTGTGCATCGGGTCCGGATCATTTGAACTGGTCTGATCGCCGAAGCTCCAGTGCAGGTCCGCGCCCGGTGGCGTGGTCGTATCGTTGAAGCGCACCGTCAGGGGGGCTTCGCCGGTGGTGGGCGACGCCGTGAAGTCCGCCACCGGCGTGGGCAGCACATGCACCAGGTCCTCCATGGTCACGTGCGTCGGGCAGTCGGTGCCGGCGATGGTGCCGATAAGGCTTACATCATAGCTGCCTTCGGTCTGGAAGCAATGCTGCACCACCCCGCCGGATGCGGTCCCGCCGTCGCTGAACTGCCAGTCATAGGTGGTGGCCGCGGACGTGGCCGTGAACGTGACGCACAGCGGCGCGCAACCTTCCGTGGCGGAGGTGGTGAACGAAGCGGTATCCCCGGCCACGTTCACGGTAAGGGTCTGGGCCGGTAGCGTGCAGCCGTTCTGGTCCTTGATCACCACGGAATACGTGGTCGTGGCCGTGGGATGCACCAGCGGGCCTTCAGGCGACCAGGTGAGCGTGTAGGCCGGCCTTCCGCCACCGCCATTGGCGATCAACACGGCATATCCGCCCGGGCAAATGGTGGTGTCGTTGCCCATGGTGAGCGTCAGCGGCGGCGGTTCGGAGATGTTCCCCTGGCCGGTCCTGGTGCATCCGTCGGCATCAGTGATGGTGCAGGTGTAGTGCCCTGGAGCAAGCCCGGTGATCAGCGAGTCCGTGCTGCCGGTGGACCACAGGTAGGTGTACGGCGAGACCCCGTATTTTGGCTCGACGCTCAGTTCGCCATCTGCCGCTCCCGTGCAACTGATGTTCTGGTAGTAGGTGGTGGCGGACATCCAGCGGGGCGAGATATGGGCGGTATCGCTGCCGCAGGCCGTGGTACCCACCACCCAATAGGAGATGGGGCCGGAGATGGCCGCCGTGATAGAGGGCCCGGTAGCCCCCGTGCTCCAGAGGTAGGTGTCGGCCCCGGAAGCCGTAAGCACGCTGGTCTCGAACTGGCCGCACAAGGTGGTGTCGCCCGATACGGTCACATGCGGACCACGCACGGTCACGGATACCTGGGCGCATACATCGTCCCCGCAACTGCTCGTGGCGCACAGCGACAGTTCGAAAGTGCCGTTATCGCCTGGACCGGGCGTGTATGTGGTGGTCAGCGCCGCTGGATCGCTGAAGGTGCCGTTGCCGCCGCTCCAATGGTAGGACCGTGCCGCCCCGGAGATCCCGCCCACCAATGTGGTGGGGCTGCCGCAGGGAATGTCGCCCCCGCCGGAAACGATGCGCACTTCCAAGGGAATGATCGGGGCCTGGCAGCCATCGTTGGTATAGGTGACCACGGGCGTGCCCGGCCAGGAAAAGTTCGCGGTGCCGCCGTCCTGCGCGCCCGGAATACCGTTCTGGTCCACCAGCAGGGCACGATCATAGGTCACCGCATCGTTGCAGCCGGTCGGCACGTAGGTCATGGTCAGCGTGCGGGTGCCACTGCCGAAGTTGGCGAAATGGCCGGCCGTGTTCCCCGCCTTCTGGAAAATCATGTAGAGCGTGTCACTGAGGTTCGCGAAGGAGTTGGAGGCAACGCACATCGCCGTGGAGGTGACCATCACTACGCGTTTGCCGGGCGGGATGATGCCCCCCGGAGGCTCCAACAGGTGACCGCAACTGCTGATCGTGGCGTTCAATTGGTCCACCAAGGATGCGGTGGTGGCGTTCTGGATCAGGCCTTGGAAGCTGTTGTTCGGCCAGGAGACGCGGATGTCGCCGATGGCGATGGGATCAGGCCCGGTGATGAACCGGACCATTTCGTTCTCTCCCTCGGTGGCCCCAGTGCATCCCCCGTTGCAGGCATCCGCCAGGATGCTCTCGATCTCGAAGCACTTCGCCGGGACCTGCGCCTGTGCCACATGGAACAGCAGGCCGGCACCGAGGACAAGAGGCCAGGAACGAAGGGTGCGGAGCGAGGAACGCGTGGTACGGAGCATGAGCGGGTCGGAAAAAGGAGCGCGAAGATGGGCACTACAGCCCCAAAGCTGGGGATCCATGGGTGAAGCTATGGTTAAAAAACGCTCACCACTGCCCCCATCGCCGGGCTTCACTCCACGGCCTTCGCCGCTTCCCAATACACGTCCATTTCCGCGAGGGTCATCTCACCCAGCTGCTTGCCGTCCTTGCGGGCGGCCTCTTCCAGGTACCGGAAGCGGTGGATGAACTTGCGGTTGGTGCGCTCGAGCGCCTCGTCCGGGTCGATGCCCAGGAAGCGCGCGTAGTTCACGATGCTGAAGAGCAGGTCCCCCAATTCATCGGCCTGCTTGTCCGAACCGGCGTCCACTTCGTGCTTCAGCTCGGCTAGCTCCTCCTGCACCTTCTCCCACACCTGATCGCGGTGTTCCCAGTCGAAGCCCACGCCACGGGCCTTGTCCTGCACGCGGATGGCCTTCACCATGGAGGGCAGCCCGCGGGGAACGCCGCCTAGCACGCTCGGTCCCTGTTGCCCTGACCCTGCCGAAGGGCCCTTCTCCGCCAGCTTGATTTTCTCCCAGTTCGCCTTCACGTCCTCCTCGTCCTGCACGGATACGTCGCCGTAGATGTGCGGGTGGCGGCGGATGAGCTTGTCGCAGATGCCGTTGAGCACGTCCGTTATGGTGAACGCGCCCTTCTCCTCCCCGATCTTGGCATAGAAGACGTTGTGCAGCATCAGGTCCCCCAGTTCCTTCTTCACTTCCTCCAGATCGCCTTCCAGGATGGCATCGCCCAGCTCGTAGGTCTCCTCGATCGTAAGGGGGCGCAGCGTTTCGAGCGTCTGCTTCCGATCCCAGGGGCACTTGGTCCGCAGGTCATCCATGATGTCGAGCAGGCGCTGGAAGGCAAGGAGGCGTGGATCCATGGCGCAAGGTGGCGAATGTCCAGCGCACAATGCCCTGCGGATAAGTGTGCGGGCCGGGCGGATGCCAGGCGGGCGCGGCCGGTACTTTCACCGCATGCCAGCATCCGCACGTTCCGCACGCACCAGCTCAGCCGTGGCCATCATCGGCGTGCTGTTCTTCCTGTTCGGCTTCACCACGTGGATCAATGGCCCGTTGATCAACTACCTGAAGATCATCTGCCAGCTGGAGGACGGCGCCGAGCCGTTCTACGTCACCTCCGCCTTCTACATCGCCTACTTCGTCACCGCGCTGCCGATGGCCTGGGTGCTGGGGCGCACGGGCATGAAGAACGGGATGATGTACGGCCTGTTCGTGATGGCGGCCGGGGCGTTCTGCTTCATCCCCGCCGCGCAAGGGCGCTCCTATCCCCTGTTCCTGCTCGGCCTGTTCCTGCTCGGCACGGGGCTTTCGCTGCTGCAAACGGCCAGCAATCCCTACATCACCGTGGTGGGGCCGATCGAGAGCGCGGCGGCGCGCATCAGCGTGATGGGCATCTGCAACAAGATGGGCGGGTTCATTGCACCGTTCGTCATCGGCTTCCTGCTCATGGGCGATGCCGACAGCCTGCTGGAGGAGCTTGCCGGCCTGCACGGCGCGGCCCATGCGGCACGGCTGGACGAGATCGCTCAGCGGGTGATCATGCCCTATTCCGTCATGGGCGTGGCGCTGATCGCCCTTGGGCTGATGATCCGCTTTTCGCCCTTGCCGGAGCTCGATCCCCAGGTGGACGCTCCCGGTGTCGCCACCGATGGGCGTGGCCTTTTCTCCTTTCCCAATCTGGTGCTCGGTGCCATCGCCCTCTTCCTCTATGTGGGTGTGGAGGTGATGGCGGGCGATACCATCGGCACGTACGCCCAGTCCCAAGGAATGGGCCTGGGTGATGCGAAGCACCTGACGAGCTACACGCTGGCGTGCATGATCGTGGGGTACATCATCGGCATCATCTGCATCCCACGGTTCCTCTCCCAATCCAAGGCGCTGGCCGGATCCGCCATTTCGGGCGTGGTGATCACCCTGGCCGCCATCAGTCTGAAGGGCTTGCCCTCGGTGTTGTGCATCGCCTTGCTGGGCCTGGCCAACGCCTTGGTATGGCCGGCCATCTGGCCGCTGGCCATCGAGGGGCTCGGCCGCCACACCAAGGCCGGCGGCGCGCTGTTAATCATGGCCATCGCGGGCGGCGCGGTGCTGCCCCCGTTGTATGGTCACTTGGCAAAGTATCCAGGCATCGGTCACCAGCAGGCCTACTGGATCATGGTGCCCTGCTACCTCTTCATCCTATGGTACGGCCTGAAGGGCCACAAGCGGAAGAGCTGGGCCTGAACCGTCGCGGGCCTAAAAAGAAGATCTTCGTCCCCATGGAGAAGGAGCTTCACATCCTGATCGGGTGTGCCGATGCGCGCGACCTCAGCCAGGTGCAGATGGACGTGATGCGTGAAAAGACGGCGGAGTACCGCGCCCGCGGCATCGAGGTGGAACTGCAGGTGATCCGGGCCGCAGGCTCCTTCATCAGCGCGTCCGTGTATGAGGACATCCGCCATATCATCCTCGGTTTCATGAAGGAAAAGGTGGGCCTGGAGGACCACGTGGACTACTACGTGCATATCCAGACGCACGGCCACCTCACCATCGACTCGCAGAAGGATTACGTGGGCCACATCCACGAGATGAAAGTGGTGGACGGCTCCAGCATGAATTGCGGCATGCTCCAGGCCAGCGCGCTCGGCATCGAGCTGGAGCAGTTGCTGCTGGAGGAGCAGCCCGAGGTGCGCATCGCCAACGGCACGCTGAAGGTGAAGGAGGACAACGACATCCGCACGCTGCTCCGCGAGGTCTATGCCTACGACGGCTACCTGGCCGGTGACTGGCTGAAGAGCATCGACTTTCTGCGCACCCACCCCCGCGCGCAGAAGGCCAAGCTGGAAAGCCTCATCGCCCATGAGGCGGACCTGCGCCGGCTGAACATCCACATCACCGCCGGCATCATGGACTATTCCATCCATAGCCTGATCCGCCTGGACGGGGGCGTGCCCGCATCCCCGTGGTGGGACGATGTGCAGCGCACCGTGCGCGAGCGCGCGGCCTTGGAACTGGATACGCTGCGTGCCTTGAGCGAGAAACAGAAGCCGCTGGCCGGGCTTTTCTGCATGAGCGATCCGCGCGCCACCTCGCGCACGCTCGCCACCCGCTTCTACATGCGCCACAAAGGCTTGGACGCCACGGGCGACTACCTGCCCAACACCATCTTCAACATCAGCGGCAGCACCTTCGACATCCCCGACACGCCCTTCGGCCCCTACACGATCGGGGGCTTCTTCTTCGCTGTGCATCACCTGGGCCTGCTGGACCAGATGGTCATGGGGGAAACGGCCGCGCAGACCGCCCGCATCATGCAGAAGCTCCACCGCGACCCGCTGATGGACCTGATCATCCGCCGGTACGGCGTCAACCTCATCCCGATCAGCCAGGCGGACCTGCGCTGATCTTTTCATGTGCCCGCGTGCCCATTCGTGCGCACCATTGGATGAGCACATCGGATCGGAAGGCACTACGCCCGGCCCATCCCCGTTATCTTGCCCGACCTCGATCCATGCGGCGGCCCCTCCTGTTCCTGTTCCTCCTGGCGCCCGTATGGCTCATGGCCCAGACCGCCACGCTTTTCGGCGTAGTCCGCGGCGATGACGGCAAGCCCCTTCCCGACGTAGGGATCCTGGTCGATCGGGGAACGCGCCGGTAGCAGCACCGGTACGGATGGGCAGTACAAGCTCACCGTTCCCGCCGGCCGTCCCATCACCGTGCATTTCGCCTACCCCGCCGCGGAGCCCGTGGAGCGGACCATGGAATTGAAGGAGGGGGAACGGACCGAACTGAACATCGCCCTGCACGCGGCCACGATGGGCGGCGTTACCGTGACCAACGATCAATTGCGCGATGCCGGTACAGCCCCGATCGATCCGCGCACGTCACACTTCCAACCCTCGCTCGGCGATGTGAACAGCCTTCTCCAGGGGCAGATCGGCGTGATGACCCGCAACGAACTGAGCAACGGGTACAACGTGCGCGGCGGCAACTTCGACGAGAACCTAGTGTATGTGAACGACATCGAGGTCTACCGCCCCTTCCTCGTCCGCGCCGGCCAGCAGGAAGGCCTAAGCTTCCCCAACCCGGACATGATCCAGAAGATCCGGTTCAACGCAGGCGGCTTCGAGGCGCGCTACGGCGACAAGATGAGCAGCGTGCTGGACATCACCTACAAGCGCCCGCGCGAGTTCGCCGCCACGGCCATGGCCAGTCTCCTGGGGGGCTCCGTGTCGGTGGAAAGCCCCCTGGCCAAGAACCGCCTGCACCAGGTAACGGGGTTCCGGTACCGGACATTGAACACCGTACTTAATGGACTGGATACCAAAGGTTCATATGCTCCCATCTATACCGACCTGCAAAGCTATTGGTCGTATGACCTGAGCGACAAAGTGGAGCTCAGCTTCCTGGGTTTGTATTCGCGGAACAAGTATGATGTGGTGCCGGAGAGCCGCGAAACGGAATTCGGCAACTTCAACGAGGCGTTGCGGTTCACGGTGTTCTTCGACGGCCAGGAACGCACGGCCTACGAGACCTTCTTCGGCGCATTGAACATGAACGTGCGCCCCAGCAAGCACACCCTGCTGAAGTTCACCGGCAGCGCTTTCCGCACCTACGAGACCGAGCGCTACGACGTGCAGGGCCAGTACCGCCTCGGCGAACTGGAGCGCGACCTCTCCAGCCCCGAGTTCGGCCAAGTGGTGCAACAGCTGGGCATCGGCACCTATCTGGACCACGGGCGGAACCAGTTGAAGGCCACGGTGATCAGCGGCACGCACAAGGGCTCGATGTCCTGGGGCGTGAACAACCTGTTCCAATGGGGGGCCGAGGTGCGTGGGGAGGCCATCACCGACAAGCTCAGCGAATGGTACATGGTGGACAGCGCGGACTACAGCATCCCACGCAGCAGCGGGGGAACGCTCCAGCTCATGCGCAGCGTGAAGAGCGCCGCCGACCTGCAAAGCGTGCGCAGTTCGGCCTACGCGCAGAACGCCTGGGAGTGGAAGGGCCGCGGCGACCGCAAGTGGGCCTTCATCGGCGGGGTGCGGGCGCAGAACTGGACCTACAACGGGCAAACGGTGGTGAGCCCGCGCGCACGGCTGGCCTTCCATCCCGGCTGGAAGAAGGTGACGGCGAAGGGCGACACGATCTCCCGGGGCTACGACTTCTGGTTCGCCACCGGCTACTACTACCAGCCCCCGTTCTACCGCGAGCTGCGCGGCTTCGACGGCCAGCTGAACCCGGAACTGCGCGCCCAGCGGAGCATCCACTTCATCCTCGGCATGAGCCGGGAGTTCACGATATGGGACCGGCCGTTCAAGTTCACGTCGGAAGCCTACTACAAGGCCCTGAGCGACCTGGTCCCCTATGAGGTGGACAACGTGCGCATCCGCTACTATGCCAAGAACATGGCCAAGGGCTATGCCGCCGGTCTGGACATGAAGCTGAACGGCGAGTTCATCAAGGGCATCGAATCCTGGGCCTCGCTTTCCGTCATGAGCACCCGGGAGGACATCGCGGGCGACTTCTACTACCACTATTACAATGCGGCCGGTGAGCGCGTGGACGCCATCGGGACCACCGACCGGCATGTGGCGGACAGCGTGCGCGTGGAGGCCGGCTACATCCCCCGCCCCACCGACCAGCGCGTAAACCTCGCCCTCTTTTTCCAGGATGAGATGCCCCGCTGGCCCACCTTCAAGGTCCACATGAACCTGGTGTTCGGCACCAGCGTACCGTACGGTCCTCCCAACTCCGATCGCTACAGCGACACCCTGCGCACGAACCTCTACCGCCGCGTGGACATCGGGTTCAGCAAACAACTGCTCGGAGCGAAGGGCCAGGAGCGGACGGACTTCCTCCGCCACGTGAAGGACCTGTGGGTGTCCCTGGAGGTCTTCAACCTGATCAACCTCAACAACACAGTGGATTTCACGTGGATACAGGACGTCCAGGGGCGCTACTATGCCATCCCCGAGTTCCTCACGCCCCGCCGCCTGAACGTGAAGCTGATCGCCCGGTTCTGAGCCAACGCCCTAACTTGGCCCTGCATGAAGCCCCTCCCGCTTTCGTTGTTCGCGCTGCTCCTGCTGGCCTCCTGCTCCACCCACCGGTTCGTGGCCAGCACCCATCCCAACGGCAAGCCCGAGGTGGTGGTGTACATGAAAGGGAAGGGTGAAAAGGCGGTGAAGGTGATGGAGAAGGTCTATTACCCCAGCGGACAAATGGAATACGTGGGGCATTTCGAGAACGGCGTGGAGAACGGCGAATGGACCTACTACTATGAGAACGGTACGCGCAAGTTCGTGGAGCACTGGGAGAACGGCCAGGAGCACGGCACCCAGCTGGACTATGCGCCGGATGGCCAGATCTACCGCGAGCTGGTGTATGAGCACGGCAAGCTCGTGAAGACCGTGGACCATACGAAGGAATAAGCGCTTCATTCCGAACGATGCCCTCCCTTCCGGCGCCGTCCGCCATCAGCGGACACATCCGTGGGTTCGATGGCCTTCGCGCCATTTCCATCACCATGGTGGTGGCCAGCCATCATGGGCTCTTCCAGCTGTTGCCCCACACCTCGTTCATACGTGATCGGATCATTCCGTTGTTCGCCGGTGTTACTGGGGTGAATATCTTCTTTACACTGAGCGGTTTCTTGATCACGCGGCTGCTGCTCCAGGAGCAGGATCGTAAAGGGACGATCCAACTGAGACGGTTCTATATCCGCCGTTTTTTACGGCTTACCCCGCCGTTCCTGTTGTTTTTCCTATTGCTCGGCATCTGCGTATACCTGGGCTGGTTGCGTGCCCGCCCTGTGGGCATGCTGATCTTCATTCTTTTACCTCTATAACTTCATTCCTCTTTTCCTGTTCGACAATGCATTATCGCCCACGTGGTCATTGGCCGTAGAAGAGCAGTTCTATCTGATCTGGCCGTTCCTGATGATGCGCCTTTCGCGCAAAGGCTTGATCCGAATGGCACTGCTCCTGATCGCCATCGCGATCGCAGCCGTGTTCATTCTGCCAGGGATCGTCCTTCATTTCAATGGACGGGCCTATCCCCTGCCTGTGCTTTCGGGCTGCTCACGTTGGTTCTTGCCTGCTGCTGGCCCGATACTGGTCGGTGCACTGGCATCGATCATCGTGCAATCCCATCCACTGTCCACCAAGCGTTTCGTTTGTTCGGCTCGATGTCTCTTCATGGCGGCAGCACTTTTCGCTACGCCTCTGTTCCTGCCCGGCCCCATGTTGCGCATGGCTTTCATTCTCCAGGCGGCAGGCGTGGCCCTGCTGCTCATGCGCATCCTCGAACGGCAACGTTCACCATTGACCAATGTGTTGGAATGGGCCCGTTAGCCTATATTGGCCAGATATCCTATGGTATCTATCTCTATCATGTAATCATCATCGGCACGGGTGCAGGCACCGGTGTGTTCGATGAATTCCCGTGGAGCGTGATCATTTCTCTGGCGATCGCGGTCGCTTCCTATGAACTGTACGAGCGCCCGATCCTACGCCTGAAGGACCGCTTCCACTAGGCGGCCACGAAGGCTTCCACGCTGCGGCGGATGATCGCGCAGCATTCCATCAGTTGCTCCTCGTTGATCACCAACGGAGGCGCGAACCGGATGATGTCACCGTGCGTGGGCTTCGCCAACAGGCCGTTCTCCGCGAGCAGCAGGCACAGGTCCCAGGCTGTGCGGCCGTCCTTCCGTGGAGCGATGACCACGGCGTTCAACAGGCCCTTGCCGCGCACTCGCTGCACGCATTCATGGTGGTCCACCAGCTCCTGCATGGCCGTTCGGAAGAGGTGCCCGAGCCGCTCGGCGTTCGCGGCGAGCTTCTCGTCCTTCACCACCTCCAACGCGGCGATGGCCACGCGACAGGCCAACGGGTTGCCGCCGAACGTGCTGCCATGCTGGCCCGGCTGGATGCATAGCATCACGGCATCGTCCGCGAGCACTGCGCTTACCGGCAGCACGCCGCCGCTCAGGGCCTTGCCCAGGATCAACACGTCGGGTCGCACGCCCTCGTGTTCGCACGCCAGCATCTTCCCGGTGCGGGCGATACCCGTTTGCACCTCGTCCGCGATGAAGAGCACGTTGCGCGCCTTGCAGGCATCGAAGGCCTCCTTCAAATAGCCTGCATGCGGCACCAATACACCGGCCTCCCCCTGGATGGGTTCCACCAGGAAGCCCACCACGTGCGGGTGGTCGAGCGCGCGTTGGAGCGCCGGCAGACTGTCATAGGGGATCACGTCGATGCCCGGCGTGTAGGGGCCGAAGCCGCCGCGTGCGTCCGGGTCCGTGCTGGCGCTCACGATGGTGATGGTGCGCCCGTGGAAGTTGCCGCCGCACACGATGATGCGGGCCTGGCCTTCCGGCACACCCTTCCGGTCATATCCCCATTTGCGGGCGAGCTTCAGCGCTGTTTCCACCGCTTCGGCGCCGGTGTTCATGGGCAGCACCTTGTCGTAGCCGAAGTAGCAGGTCACGTATTCCTCGTACTCTCCGAGCACATCGTTGTAGAAGGCGCGGCTGGTGAGGGTGAGCTTCTTCGCCTGATCGGTGAGCGCGCCGATGATCCGTGGGTGGTTATGGCCTTGGTTCACCGCGCTGTAGGCGCTCAGGAAGTCATAGTACCGCTTGCCTTCCACATCCCACACGTATACGCCCTCGCCACGCTCCAACACCACGGGCAACGGATGGTAGTTGTGCGCGCCGTACTTGTCCTCCAGTTGGATGGCACGTTGGCTGCGGGATCCCGTGGTCGGTTGCGTCGGCATATGCGGCTGGGTCTGGTCCGTAAAGATACGAGGGGTGCAACGGGGCGTTGGGAACAAGGCTATCTGACGTGGTGGAACCCTTGACGTACGTGGCGTCTTGGCGGTGAACCGCACCAGCGGCACAAAGGAGATCCGATGGCCCTAGTACTGGGAACGTTGGAGCGGGCGCGGGCAGGAATAAAAAAGGCCCGCCATAGCGGGCCTTTTGTGGAGCGAAAGGGAGTCGAACCCTCGACCTCCGCATTGCGAACGCGGCGCTCTGGCCATCTGAGCTATCGCCCCTCCATGCGGCTGCGAATATGGCGATCTTTTACGCTTTCGGCTTCTTGTCGCGCATCTTGATCCATACGCCCTTCGACTGCAACCGGTCCAGCGCCTCGATGGCCAGCGGATGGTTGGGCGCGATGCTGAGGGTGACCTGGTAGTTGGCGGCCGCACTGTCCAACTGCGCCATGCGCTCCATGGCGACCCCGCGGTTATACCAGGCATTGAAGTAGTTCGGCTGCAAGGCGATGGCCTGGGAAAAGTCGTGCTTCGCGCCGTTCAGGTCGTTCAGGTGCTCCAGCTTCACCCAGCCGGTGTTGTAGTAGGCGAGCGCGTTGCCGGGGTCGATGGCGAGGATGTGCGCGTAACAGTCCAGCGCAAGGCTGTCCTCCCCATGGTCCTGGTGGTAGATGCCCTTGTTGTACCACGCCTCGATGCTGCGCGGGCGCAGCGTGGTGGCCGTGGCATAGTACTGCGCCGCCAGCGGGTCGTGCTTCGCCGCGCTGATCTTGCCCAGCATGATGTAGGCGTCGTAGTCCTGCGGATCCTGTTCCACCGCTGTCCGGAAACTGCTGATCGCCCGGGCCGTGTCGTGCGTTTCCATGTGGATCCAGCCCTTGAGGAAGTAGCCGTGCGCGATGTTCGGGTCCTCCTTCAGCACGGCGTTCACCAGGTCCATGCCTCTCCTGGTACCGGCGCAGCACGAGGCTCATCTCGGCCAGTTTCAGGCGTGCCTGCGTGTTCTTCGGGTCCAGCGCGGCGGCACGCTGGTAATGCGTGAGCGCCTCGTCCACCTTGGCCCGGCTGTAATACAGGTCGCCGAGCGCCAGGCGGTAGTATACGTTGGTGCTGTCCAGTTGCACGGCGCGTTCATAGTCCGTCATGGCCCGCCGCGTGCTGTCCAGCCGAAGGAACAGCCTGCCACGCTCGCTATACAAGGCAGCATTGGACGGGTCGGCCACGATGCGCGCGTTCATATCGGCCACGGCCTGCGCCACGCTGTCACCGGCCGGTACCTGGGTGGCGCCCGATGGGTCGGACTTCGGGCGGCAAGCGAACAACAGGACCAGTGTGGCGGCGGACAGGAAGAGGACGGATGGGCGCATGGGCGGAAAGCGGATCCCGCGCTCCAGTTCGCGGGGATCCAAAGTAAACCCTTGTGACATGAGCGGGCGCTCCACCTCCCGGCGGAAGGCCCACGTGATCAGGAAGCGGGTTGTTCCGCCTTGGCAGCGGCTTCTTTGATCTTCTTCTCCAGTTCCTCGCACAGTTCCACGTTGTCCTCCAACAGCTGGCGTACCGCATCGCGGCCTTGGCCGAGCTTGTTGTCCTCATAAGAGAACCAGCTGCCGCTCTTCTTGATGATGCCCAGTTCCACGCCCATGTCGATGATCTCGCCGGTCTTGCTGATGCCCCGGCCGAACAGGATGTCGAACTCCGTCTTGCGGAACGGCGGCGCTACCTTGTTCTTCACGATCTTCACCTTGGTGCGGTTGCCGATGGCGTTCTCCCCGTCCTTGATCTGGTTGGTGCGGCGGATGTCCAGGCGCATGCTGGCATAGAACTTCAGCGCGTTGCCGCCGGTGGTGGTCTCGGGGTTCCCGAACATCACGCCGATCTTCTCCCGCAGCTGGTTGATGAAGATGCAGCAGCAGCCGGTCTTGCTGATGGTGCCCGTGAGCTTCCGCAGGGCCTTGCTCATCAGGCGGGCCTGCATGCCCACCGCGCTGTCCCCCATCTCCCCTTCGATCTCCGCGCGCGGCGTCAGGGCCGCCACGCTGTCCACCACCAGCAGGTCGATGGCGCCGGAGCGGATCAGGTTGTCGGCGATCTCCAAGGCCTGCTCGCCGTTGTCGGGCTGGCTGATCAGCAGGTTCTCCGTATCCACGCCCAAGGCTTCCGCATACGAGCGGTCGAAGGCGTGCTCGGCGTCCACGATGGCGGCGATCCCGCCCTTCTTCTGCACTTCGGCGATGGCATGGATGGCCAGGGTGGTCTTACCCGAGCTTTCCGGACCGTAAATCTCCACGATGCGGCCCTTCGGGTAACCGCCCACGCCCAGGGCCATGTCCAACCCGATGCTGCCGGTGGAGTCGACCTCCACCTGCTCCACGGCATCGTCGCCCATGCGCATGATGGCCCCCTTGCCGAAGGTCTTCTCCATCTTGTCCATCGTCAGCTGAAGCGCCTTCAGCTTCTCCTTGTTGATCTCCGTTGCCATCGCTCGTAGGTTGTTTTAGGTCGGCCTGCTTTTGACGATTATTCCGTCATAAAGCTGACGCACAAGTAAGCGAACAACCCGGGGTCTTGCCAAAAATACCGGCAGAAAGTTTTGAACACCCCTCCCCCGGCGCAGGCTCTTTATATCGTCCAAACCCTCTGAATTACCGACAAAAACCAATATTCTTCCGATGAACACTTGACAAGCGGGCCATGCTTCCTCTTGTTTTGCCTCCACGCTTCATTCCCGCCCCCGTGGACTACTTGGACGGTAAACACGGAAACACCATGGAAGCCACCACCGCGCAACGACTGCGCAAACCGGAACAGGACCGCCTTGCGGGCCTGCGTGCTGAACTGATGGACATTGAGCTGTGGGGCCTGCTCCTGATCGGTGCCGGCCTATTCCTCTTCGCATGACCGAACGAACACCCTGCCGTCCGCCCGGTGCGGTGTCCCCCTTTCAACACGACAACCTCCCAACTCCATGATCCGATGAATACGAACCGGAGATCGATAACGCCCCGCCTGGGGCTCCTCGGGGTCCTGGCCTTCGCCAGCGCTTTCGGGGCCCGAGCGCAGCTCGCGACGTTCGACGCGCAGCGGGCAACGCTCAGCCAGCTCGAGCACCGCGGGCATGACCACGGTGGCCTCGAAGACCTGCTGCACGAATACGGGCAGCGGATCGAGTTCGTGGAGAACAAGGGCCAGTTCGGCAAGGACGTGCTGTACCGCGCGGACTTTCCCCTGGGGCAGGCCGTGGCCACCCGCGCGGGCATGGTGGTGACCGCCTACGACCCCGTCAGCATGGCGGAGTTCCAGCGGCAGGGCATCCTCCTGGAGGAAAAGATGAAGAGCGGCCAGCCCTACCGCGCGCCGGTATGGAACAGCAAGGGCCATAGCTGGCGGCTGAACTTCCAGGGCGCATCGTCCAGCATGAAGGTGCAGGACCGCACCGCCCACTCCGGCGTGACCAACTACTTCATCGGCGGCGCGGAGGCGAAGGACGTGCGGAGCTTCCAGGAGGTGTGGTACACGAACACCTATCCGGGGATCGACGTGCGCTACTATCCTGACGCGGCCGGCACCCTGGAGTACGACATCATCTGCAAACCCGGCAGCGACCCGAAACAGGTGGCGATCGGGTTCGATGGCATCGACCGGGTCTCGGTGAACGCGAAAGGCCAGTTGGTGCTGCGCACCAGCCTGGGCGAAATGGCCTACCCGGCACCGGTGGTGTACCAGCGGATCAAAGGCAAGGAACGTTCGGTGAAGGCGGCCTACGTGGTGGATGCGAAGAACATCCTGCGCTTCCAGCTCGGGGACTATGACAAGAGCGAGCCGCTGGTGATCGACCCGATCGCCCTGCGTTGGGCCACGTGGATGAACACCGCCTCGCAATCGGACAACCACGGGCACTGCATCTGGGTGGACCCCTCCGACGGCGCCATCTACGTGGTGGCCCGCGTGAGCACGGGCACGGACCAGATCACCCCCGGCGCGTTCAGCACCACGATCAGCGGCAGCTACGACATGGTGGTGGGCAAATACCTGGAACCCGCCAGCGTGGGCGGCCAGGGCACCCGCGTGTGGCAGACCTACATCGGCGGCAACGGCATTGACAACCCCTACGCCATGGAACAGGGTGCCGATGGCAACCTGTACATCACCGGCCAGACGCAGAGCACCAACTTCCCCCTGTTGGCCGGGTCCGATTTCTCCGGCAGCAGCGTCGATCAGCGCGCCCAGAGCGGGTACAACGTCTACGTGATGAAGTTGAACACGGCGGGCAACTCCATCAAGTCGGCGGTGATCGGCGGCAATGGTGAGGACACCTCCTACGACCTTCGGATAGCGGACAACGGCGACGTGTTCGTGGCCGCCGCCACCGCAAGCACCAACCTGGCCACCACCAACCCCGGCACCGGGGCCACCGGCAGCCAGGGCGGGTTCGATGCCCTGCTGTTCCGGATCAACCAGGACCTTTCCGCCGTGCAATGGATGAAGAACTACGGCGGTTCAGCGGATGACCTCGGCCAGATCATGCTCTACGACCAGGCCAGCGGCGACATCTTCGTCGGCGGCCGCACCAAGAGCACGGACTTCCCGGTGGTGAACGCCCGGCAAACCACCCGTGGCGGCAGCGAGGCCGGTTTCCTTCAGCGCATCTCCGGGAACGGCACCACGCTCTGGTCCTCCTACTTCCAGTCGGCCAGCAGCAAGACCCTGGCCATCCTGTGCATGTCCATGAGCACCACCGGCAACGAGCTCTACTTCGGTGGGATCACTTCCGGCCTGGCCACGAGCAACACCTCGGCCAGCGGCACCTACGACAACACCTACAACAACGGCACGAACGACTTATTCGTGGCCCGCATGGGCACCGACCAGACCTTCCTCGGCAGCACCTACATCGGCGGCTCGAACAACGAGGTGAACATGATGGGCCTGAACACGGACCAGAACAACGACGTGTACGTGTTCGGCTACACCAACAGCACCAACTTCCCGGTCAGCTCTTCGCCCAACACCCCGGTGCAGGCCAGCAACAACGGCAACAACGACAAGGTGTTCCTCAAGCTGAGCGCCGACCTTTCCAGCCTGCTCTACAGCACCTACTACGGGGGCAGCGGCGATGACTACGATCCGGTGGGCGAGCGCGGCATCAAGTTCAGCAACTGCCGCATCTACACCATCATCACCTCGCAGTCCAATAACGTTCCCCTCACCCAGGGCGCGTTGAACACCTCGCGGACCAGCAGCCAATACGAACCCGGCATCGTGGTCTGGGCCAACCCGCCCGACCTGCTGGGCAACAGCATCACCTACACCGGCACGGCCATCTGCGCGGGCAGCGTTCCCGGCAAGATCACGGGGTCGCAGCCGAACTATGTGCTGCCGACGATCGTGCGCAACGGCACCGCCTCGGCGCATCCCTCCTTCGGCTCCGCCGCCACCTTCCAGTGGCAGATCAGCGCGGACAGCGTCCATTGGAGCAACATCACCGGCCAGATCGGGCAGGACCTGGAGGGCAGCGCGATCGGCCCACTGAACGCAACGCGGTACATCCGCCGGATCATCGGCGGTGACGCCTGCATCCTGGCCGGTGCCGCCGACCAGGTGGTGACCGTGCGCATCATGAGCGTGCATGGGCAGGTGACGCCGGTGACGTGCAACGGCACGGCCACGGGCAGCATCACCGCCACGGCCGACGGCCTGGCCCCCTTCCAGTACGCTTGGAGCAATGGACAGACGACCCAGACCGCCACGGGCCTCGCCGCCGGGAGCTACTCGGTGACGGTGACCGATGCGAACGGTTGCACCGCGCAAGGCACCTTCACGGTGACCCAGCCTGCCGTGCTCACCGCGGGTACGCAAACAACGCTCGCCACCTGCGGCACGGCCAACGGCAGCGCCACGGTGAACGCCAGCGGTGGCAACACCCCCTACAGCTATCTCTGGAGCGAAGGCAGCACCACGCAAACGGTGAACGGCCTTGTGGGTGGCACCTACTCGGTAACGGTGACCGATGCCAAAGGCTGCACCGCGCAGGCGCAGGCGAACGTATCCTCCACCGGCACGCCGAACGTGAACGCGGGCGCGGATGGCATGATCACCTGCGCGACGGGAGCCTCGATCCAATTGAACGGTTCCTCTTCGACCCCGGGCGTCGGGTACACCTGGACGGCCGGCAATGGTGGGCACATCGTGAGCGGCGCGAACACCGCGACCCCCGTGGTGGATGCCGCCGGTACCTACACCCTCACCGTAACGGTGCTCCAGACCGGCTGCTCCAGCAGTGATGTGGCCCTGGTGACGGTGAACACCACCGCTCCGAACGCGAACGCCGGTCCCGACAAGATCCTGACCTGCGCTACCACGAGCGTAACGCTCAACGGCAGCAGCAGCACGAGCGGCGCCACGTTCGGTTGGAGCGGTCCGGGCGGCTTCTCTTCCACGGAAGCGCAGCCCGCTGTCAGCGCGGCCGGTACCTATACGTTGACGGTGACCGACGGCGTGAACGGCTGCACCAGCACCGACCAGGTCGTGGTGACCCTCGATAACACCCTGCCCGGTGCGCAAGCACAAGGCGGTGTGCTGAACTGCAACCACACCAGCGTCACCCTGACCGGCAGTGGCAACGGCACCTATGCTTGGAGCGGCCCCAACGGCTTCTCCAGCACCGAGCAGAACCCCACGGTAAGTATCGCCGGTACCTACACCCTGGTGGTGACCGGTACCAACGGCTGCTCCAGCCAGGCTTCCGCTGATGTGATCCTGGACAACACCCTCCCTGGTGCGCAAGCCCAAGGCGGTGTGCTGAACTGCAACCACACCAGCGTCACCCTGAGCGGCAGCGGTAACGGCACCTACGCGTGGAGCGGTCCGAACGGCTTCACCAGCACCGAGCAGAACCCCACGGTGAGCGTGGCCGGTACCTACACCTTGGTGGTGACCGGTACCAACGGCTGCTCCAGCACGGCTTCCACTGAAGTGATCCTGGACAACACCCTGCCCGGCGCACAAGCGCAAGGCGGCGTGCTGAACTGCAACCATACCAGCGTGACCCTGACCGGCAGCGGTAACGGCACCTACGCTTGGAGCGGCCCCAACGGCTTCACCAGCACCGAGCAGAACCCCACGGTGAGCATCGCCGGTACCTACACCCTCACGGTGACCGGTACCAATGGCTGCCCCAGCCAAGCTTCCACTGAGGTGATCCTGGACAACACCCTCCCGGGCGCGCAAGCCCAAGGCGGTGTGCTGAACTGCAACCACACCAGCGTGACCCTGACCGGCAGCGGCAACGGCACCTACGCGTGGAGCGGTCCCAACGGCTTCACCAGCACCGAGCAGAACCCGACGGTGAGCGTGGCCGGTACCTACGCCCTCACGGTGACCGGTACCAATGGCTGCTCCAGCCAAGCTTCCACTGAGGTGATCCTGGACAACACCCTCCCGGGCGCGCAAGCCCAAGGCGGTGTGCTGAACTGCAACCACACCAGCGTGATCCTGACCGGTAGCGGCAACGGCACCTATGCGTGGAGCGGCCCCAACGGCTTCACCAGCACCGAGCAGAACCCCACGGTAAGTGTGGCCGGTACCTACACCCTGGTGGTGACCGGTGCCAACGGCTGCTCCAGCCAAGCCTCCGCTGATGTGATCCTGGACAATGCCGCTCCCGAGGCTTCTGCTCAAGGCGGTACCCTCACCTGCGCGATCACTTCGATCCAACTCAGCGGTTCCGGCAACGGCACCTATGCGTGGAGTGGTCCCAACGGTTTCACCAGCACCGAACAGAACCCGGTGGTCGGCATGGCTGGCACCTACGAACTGACGGTGACCGGCACCAACGGCTGCTCCAGCACGGCCTCCGCTGAAGTAACGATGGACAGCAACGTGCCGGGTGCGCAAGCACAAGGCGGCGTGCTGAACTGCCTCCACACCAGTGTGACCCTGAGCGGCAGCGGTAACGGCACCTACGCGTGGAGCGGTCCGAACGGCTTCACCAGCACCGAGCAGAACCCCACGGTGAGCGTGGCCGGTACCTACACCCTCACGGTGACCGGTACCAACGGCTGCTCCAGCCAGGCTTCCGCCGAGGTGATCCTGGACAATGCTGCTCCTGAAGCTTCTGCTCAAGGCGGTACCCTCACCTGCGCGATCACTTCGATCCAGCTCAGCGGTTCCGGCAACGGCACCTACGCGTGGAGCGGTCCCAACGGCTTCTCCAGCACCGAGCAGAACCCCACAGTGAGCGTCGCCGGTACCTACACCCTGGTGGTGACCGGTACCAACGGCTGCTCCAGCCAAGCTTCCGCTGAGGTGATCCTGGACAACACTCTGCCCAGCGCGCAAGCCCAAGGCGGCGTGTTGAACTGCCTCCACACCAGTGTGACCCTGAGCGGCAGTGGCAACGGCACCTACGCTTGGAGTGGTCCCAATGGCTTCACCAGCACCGAACAGAACCCCACGGTGAGCGTCGCCGGTACCTACACCCTGGTGGTGACCGGTACCAACGGCTGCTCCAGCCAAGCTTCCGCTGAGGTGATCCTGGACAACACTCTGCCCAGCGCGCAAGCCCAAGGCGGCGTGTTGAACTGCCTCCACACCAGTGTGACCCTGAGCGGCAGTGGCAACGGCACCTACGCTTGGAGTGGTCCCAATGGCTTCACCAGCACCGAACAGAACCCCACGGTGAGCGTCGCCGGTACCTACACCCTGGTGGTGACCGGTACCAACGGCTGCTCCAGCCAGGCTTCCGCCGAGGTCGATCCTGGACAATGCTGCTCCTGAAGCTTCCGCTCAAGGCGGTATCCTCACCTGCGCGATCACTTCGATCCAGCTCAGCGGTTCCGGCAACGGCACCTATGCATGGAGCGGGCCCAACGGTTTCACCAGCACCGAACAGAACCCGATGGTCGGTATGGCTGGCACCTACGAACTGACGGTGACCGGTACCAACGGCTGCTCCAGCACGGCCTCCACTGAGGTGACCATGGACAGCAACGTGCCGGGCGCGCAAGCACAAGGCGGTGTGCTGAACTGCAACCACACCAGCGTAACGCTGCACGGCAGCGGCAACGGCTCCTATGCGTGGAGCGGGCCCAACGGCTTCTCCAGCACCGAGCAGAACCCCACGGTGAGCATCGCCGGTACCTACACCCTCACGGTGACCGGCACCAACGGCTGCTCCAGCACGGCCTCCGCTGAAGTAACGATGGACAGCAACGTGCCGGGTGCGCAAGCACAAGGCGGCGTGCTGAACTGCCTCCACACCAGCGTGACCCTGAGCGGTAGCGGTAACGGTACCTACGCGTGGAGCGGCCCCAACGGCTTCGTCAGCACCGAGCAGAACCCCACGGTGAGCATCGCCGGTATCTACACCCTCACGGTGACCGGTACCAACGGCTGCTCCAGCACGGCTTCCACTGAGGTGATCCTGGACAACACCCTGCCGGGCGCACAAGCCCAAGGCGGCGTGCTGAACTGCCTCCACACCAGCGTCACCCTGACCGGCAGTGGCAATGGCACCTACGCGTGGAGCGGTCCCAATGGCTTCGCCAGCACCGAGCAGAACCCCACGGTGAGCGTCGCCGGTACCTACACCCTCACGGTGACCGGTACCAACGGCTGCTCCAGCCAGGCTTCTGCTGAGGTGATCCTGGACAATGCTGCTCCTGAAGCTTCTGCTCAAGGTGGTACCCTCACCTGCGCGATCACTTCGATCCAACTCAGCGGTTCCGGCAACGGCACTTACGCTTGGAGCGGTCCCAATGGCTTCACCAGCACCGAACAGAACCCGGTGGTCGGCATGGCTGGCACATACGAACTGACGGTGACCGGCACCAACGGCTGCTCCAGCACGGCCTCCGCTGAAGTAACGATGGACAGCAACGTGCCGGGTGCGCAAGCACAAGGCGGCGTGCTGAACTGCCTCCACACCAGCGTGACCCTGCACGGTAGCGGCAACGGCACCTACGCCTGGAGCGGTCCTAACGGCTTCATCAGCACTGAACAGAACCCCACGGTGAGCATCGCCGGTACCTACACCCTGGTGGTGACCGGTGCCAACGGCTGCTCCAGCACGGCTTCCGCTGAAGTGACCCTGGACAGCAACGTGCCCGGTGCGCAAGCACAAGGCGGTGTGCTGAACTGCCTCCACACCAGTGTGACCCTGCATGGCAGCGGTAACGGTACCTATGCGTGGAGCGGGCCCAACGGCTTCGCCAGCACCGAGCAGAACCCCACGGTGAGCATCGCCGGTACCTACACCCTCACGGTGACCGGTACCAACGGCTGCTCCAGCACGGCTTCCACTGAGGTGATCCTGGACAACACCCTCCCGGGCGCACAAGCCCAAGGCGGCGTGCTGAACTGTAACCACACCAGCGTGACCCTGACCGGCAGTGGCAACGGCACCTACGCGTGGAGCGGGCCTAACGGCTTCATCAGCACCGAGCAGAACCCCACGGTGAGCGTCGCCGGTACCTACACCCTGGTGGTGACCGGTGCCAACGGCTGCTCCAGCACGGCCTCGACTGAGGTGACCTTGGACAGCAACGTGCCCGGTGCGCAAGCACAAGGCGGTGTGCTGAACTGCCTCCACACCAGTGTGCCCCTGCACGGCAGCGGTAACGGTACCTACGCATGGAGCGGTCCCAACGGTTTCACCAGCACCGAGCAGAACCCGACGGTGAACCTGGCCGGTACCTACACCCTCACGGTGACCGGTGCCAATGGCTGCTCCAGCACGGCTTCCGCTGAAGTGGTTCAGGACGGCCACATGCCCACGGCCTCGGCCCAAGGCGGTCTGTTGAACTGCACCACCACGAGCGTGACCCTCCATGGCGGCAGCACCACGCAAGGCGCCTCCTTCGCGTGGAGCGGTCCGGGCGGTTTCGCCAGCACGCTGGAGGATACCGACGGTGACCATCCCCGGTGTGTATGTGCTTACCGTGACCGGCCCGAACGGCTGCACGGCCCAGGCCAGCGCCACCGTGGAACTGGACAATGACATGCCGAACGCGAGCGCTACGGGCACCACCCTCACCTGCGTCAGCTGGAGCGGGACCTTGAACGGCCACAGCACCACGCCGGACGTGTCCTTCGTCTGGAGCGGTCCCAATGGCTTCACCAGCGTGGAGAAGGATCCTGCTGTGACCGAAGGCGGCACCTACACCCTCACGGTCATCGGGGCTAACGGCTGCGTGGCCACCGCCACGGCCCAAGTGCTCGTGGACCGTGTGCAACCGGCAGTGACCGCCCGTGGCGGCGTGCTGAACTGCAACGGCGACCCCGTGACGCTGAGCGCCACCTACCCGCAAGGCACCAGCCCGGTGTGGAGCGGCCCGGACGGCTTCGTCAGCGTTGAGCGGAACCCGGTCGTGAACGTGCCCGGCACCTATCAGGTGGTGGTGACCGCCGCCAACGGATGCAGCGGCATGGCCACGGTGGAAGTGACCCGCGCCGAGTGCGGTGGTTGCAAGGAGCCGCTGATCATCGAATGCGCCCCGAACGTCAAGGTGGAATGCGGCATGCCGCTGGAACCCAGCGTGATCGGCGAACCGGTGATCCGCAAATCCAAGCACTGCCCGAAAGCCGTGTTCTTCACCTACAACGATGAGTTCAGCGGCACCTGCCCGCGCATCCTCACCCGTACGTGGCTCATCGGTGATGAAGCCGGCAACTACGAGAAATGCGTGCAGATCATCACCATCGAGGATCACACCGAGCCGGTGCTGCACAACGTGCCGGGCCCCGTTACGGTGAACTGCGGCGACGTGGTGAAGAAGCCCCGCAAGGTGTGGGCCGATGACAACTGCAGCTCGCAGGTGCCCGTGACCTACAGCGAACGCATCATCGCAGGCAAGTGCGCCGGCAGCTACACCATCGAACGGATGTGGACCGCGACCGACGCCTGCGGCAACGTAGGCCAAGGCGTGCAAGTGATCACGGTGGTGGACAACACCGCGCCGGTGATCTCCTGCAAGATCGACGCTGAAGTGAGCACCGACAGCAAGCACATCCCCGAGCCCGCCATGTGCAAGGCGATGGACGATTGCTCCGGTGCGGTGGACGTGGTGATGACCGAGGAGCGCAGCGCTCAGGACCTCCTGAAGGGCTTCGACATCGTGCGCACCTACACCGCCACGGACGCTTGCGGCAACAGCAGCTCGGTGAGGCAGGTGATCCACGTGATCGGCGAAGGCTCGACGCCGCTGAAAGGCAACTGCGCGAAGCGGGAGCCTCTGCTGGTGAAGGCTGACCCGAACCCCTTCCGCGATCTGTGCACCGTGCGCTTCAAGGCCACGGAGACCGGCAAAGCCATGTTGGAGATCAGCGACGGCCAGGGCCGCACGATCAGCCGTCCGTTCAACGGTTCGGTGATCGAAGGCCAGGAGTACATCATCCGCCTGATGGCCGCCGACTTCAGCACCGGCATCTATACCTACCGCCTGATCAACGGTGAGCAAGCCGCGCACGGCCGCCTCGTGATCGAGTAGGAACGTCCTGACCCAGGACCCCGCAGGAAGCCCCCTCCACGATGGAGGGGGCTTCCTCGTTCGGTGGGTCTAGCTTTGTGCCGGATGATGGACCTCGCCGCTCCCCTGGCCGAACGCATGCGCCCCGCTTCCCTGGCCGAAGTGGTGGGGCAGGAACACCTCGTGGGCCCGGACGGCATCCTGCGGAAGGCACTTGCCGGCGGCATGCTGCCGAGCATGATCCTGTGGGGCCCGCCGGGCGTGGGCAAGACCACCCTCGCCCGCCTCATCGCTCAGGACCTCAAGCGGCCGTTCCACACCCTCAGCGCCATCAGCAGCGGCGTGAAGGATGTGCGCGAAGTGATCGAACAAGCCGGTGGCGCGGGCCTCTTCGCACGCAGCGCAGTGCTGTTCATCGATGAGATCCACCGCTTCAGCAAGGCGCAGCAGGACTCGCTGCTCGGTGCCGTGGAGAAAGGCACCATCACCCTCATCGGCGCCACCACCGAGAACCCCAGCTTCGAGGTCATCGGCGCGCTCCTCTCCCGCTGCCAGGTATACACCCTGCAACCGCTCAGCGAAGAGGAACTGCTGGGCCTGCTCGAACGGGCGATGCGCGAGGACGAGCAACTGCGTGGCGAACGCATCACCCTGAAGGAGACGCAGGCCCTGATGCGTTCCAGCGGCGGAGATGCCAGGCGGCTGCTGAACACGTTCGAGCTGTGCGTGAAAGCGGCCGGCGGCGGTGACGTGGAACTGACCGACGCCCTCGTGCAGCGGGTGGTGCAGAACAACGCCGCCCGCTACGACAAGCAGGGAGAGCAGCACTACGACATCGTCAGCGCGTTCATCAAGAGCATGCGCGGCAGCGACCCCAACGCCGCCGTGTACTGGCTCGCGCGCATGGTCGAAGGCGGCGAGGACCCGCTCTTCATCGCCCGCCGCATGGTGATCCTGGCCAGCGAGGACATCGGCAACGCCAATCCCAACGCCCTGCTGATGGCCACCACCACCATGCAGGCCGTGCAGCTGATCGGCTGGCCCGAAAGCCGCATCATCCTCAGCCAATGCGCCATCTTCCTGGCCTGCTCACCGAAGAGCAACGCGGCCTATGAGGCCATCAACGCGGCCATCGGCGAAGTGCGCCGCAGCGGCGACCACCCCGTACCCCTGCACCTGCGCAACGCCCCCACCAAGCTCATGAAGACCCTGGGCTACGGCAAGGATTACCAATACAGCCACAGCTACGAAGGCCACGTAAGCGATCAGGAGTTCCTGCCAGAGGCCCTCAGCGGCTCGGCCTTCTATACGCCCGGCAACAATCCGCGGGAACAGGAGCATGCCGCGCTGATCGAGCGCGTGTGGAAGGGGAAGTACAAATAGGCGCAGGGCATAGGAGCAGGTGGCAGGAGCAGTCCGCAAGTGGCAGGGCAGGTTCCGCATAGGAAGCGGTGCCACCTGCTCCTGCTACCTGCCCCTGCCACTTGGGGACCGAACTACTTGGCCCGTTCCGCTTCCATGAAGCCTTTGTGGAGGTCCCAGAGGATGCCCCACGTAACGGCCATGCCACCGACGCCTTGCTCCACCATCTGCCAAAGCACGTCCACCACCACGTGTACCAGCTTGTGGCTGGTGAAGGACATGCCGAAGATGAAGGCCACCAGGTAGACGGTGAACCCGACGATGGTGCCCGCCAGGAACCCCATCCAAGGGAAGCCCCGCTGGAGCGAGATCCATTCGTGGTGGAGCGCCTGTTGCACCGCCACGGTGAGCCCCAGGGCGATCAGCACATACACGAGCAGCGAAAGGCCGAGGTAGAGACCGATGGGCACTTTCAGGTCGGCCAGGTCGTTCAGGATGAGGCCATGCCACAGGTTGCTCAGCGCCAGCATGACCAGCGCGCTCAGCGACCACGGAAGCAGAAAACGTCTCTTGAACATCGGTCTTGCGCGAAATTACGCCTCCTCCCCATCGGACCGCACCAATGAACGCGCGTAATTTGCCACCAATGGAAGAACGCTCCGGCCCGCTTCGGGTTGCCTGTCTGTGGATAACCGCCGGGGCCTTGCTGGCTTCCTGCTCCAAGGAGCCGGTAAGGCCGCAATGGGACGTGGACCTGGTGGTGCCCCTGGCCACCGCCTCCCTCTCCATCCGTGACCTCATCGCCGATACGCTCCTCAGCACCGGCGCCGATGGCCTCGTGAGCCTTTCCTACTCCAGCCGGTTGTTCGAGCTGCGGCTGGACACGGTGCTCACCGCCCCGGACACCAGTTTCCTGTACACCTACGTGCTGCCCATACCCGGGCCGATCAGCTTCCCCGCAGGCGCCACGTTCAACACCAGCAACGACGTCACGCGGTTCGATCTCGATGGGCTGGAGCTCCGCACCCTGCGCATCCGCTCCGGAGAGCTGTCCGTGGAACTGAAGAGCATGGTCAACGGCGCCATCACCGGCTCGTTCAACCTGCCCGGCGCCAGCCTGAACGGCGTGCCCTTCGCCATCGATCAACACCTGCCGCCCGGCACGCCTGCCGTTCCCGCCGTGGTCCGTTCCACACAGGCACTGGACGGCTACCTCCTCGACATGCGCGGCCCCCAGTTCAACGCCGTGAACACGTTATCCACGGGGCTGAGCTATCGCAACGCCGGGAACAGCGCCGTATCCGTGACCGACCGGGACAGCCTGATCGCCGTGGTGAGCTATGCCGATATCGTACCGGACTATGCAGCGGGGTACTTCGGCACCCGCCACGTGGACGTGGCCCCTTCGAGCACCACGCTGGACCTCTTCCACGACATCAGCGGCGTGCTGGACCTGGATCAGGTGACCGCGCGGCTGAACGTGACCAACGGCATCGGCGTGGATGCACGCGCCCAACTGCGCTACCTGCGCTCCGTGAACAGCCGCACCGGCAACACGGTGGACCTGACCCATGCGATCACGTCCTCGCCGATCAACCTCGACCGCGCGCTGGACCTGGGCGGTTCCTTCCTGGCGGCGCACAACACGTTCACGCTCACCGAACGCAACAGCAACATCGATGCGTTCATCGAGAACTTGCCGGACCGCATCGACTATGCCCTCGACGTCACCATCGACCCGCTCGGCGACGTGAGCAACGGCCATGATTTCCTCTACCACGAAAGCACGCTCAGCGGCGACCTTGAACTGGACATCCCGTTGCGCATCGCCGCCACCGGCCTTACGCTGCGGAAGGAGGTCGCCGTAACGCTGCCCGGCAACCGGGACCGGTCCTCGATACGCGGTGCATTGCTACATCTGTTCGCGGTGAACGGCTTCCCCTTCAGCGCGGCGATCACCCTGGACATTATCGATGCCGATGGCGTGGCCGTATCCACCCTGCCGGTGAACGGTACCGTGGCCTCCGGCACCCTCGGCGCCGATGGCCTGGTGCAACAGCCCGCGAGCAGCGCGCTCAGCATCACGCTCACCGGGGAGCAGGCGGACCGGCTCAACGCGGGCGATCGCCTGCGGATCACCGCCACGTTCAATACCGCTTCGCAACCGGACTACGTGCGCATCCTGGATCGCTATGCGCTGGATATGCAGGTGACCGCGGCGGGCAACTACATCGTGAACGGAGAATGAGGACGATCGCCATCTGCGGGGCCCTGTTCCTCCTATCCTCCGTGCGGGCACAAGCGCCCGACAGCACGTCCATCCTTACCGAGACCGATGGGCTTCCCGCGATGCCCCGGGATCCGGCAACGCGGCCGCGGCACCTCTTGTCCATTGAAGCGGGTGGAGCGTACGACCTGTCCACCGTGTACAACGACCTGGTCCTGGGCCTGCTCAGGGGGGATGTGCTCGGCCAGCCGGTGCGGCAGCGTTCGCAGGACGCGCTCGATCCTTCCTCCAATCGTGCGGGCTACGCCATCGACGGCGCCATCAGCTACACCTGGGGAGACAGCCTGTCCGGCATCGGCGGGTGGCGTCCGCGCATCACCGTGGCGCACCACGACGTGATGGGCCTCCGCTTCACGCGCGATGCATACGACCTGACCTTCTTCGGCAATGCGGCCTATGAGGACCGCGTGGCGCAGCTCGCGCCGAGCGCCTTCACGCTGATGCGTTACCAGACCATCGGGTTCGGCGTGGAGCACGCCCGCTCAGGCTCCTGGCTGACCTTGGAACTGGTGAACGGCTCTTCGCTCAACACCGGCGACATCGATAGGGCGGACCTCTTCACCGCCGTGGATGGGCGCTACCTGGACCTGGACATCAACGGGCGGTACCGGGGCTCCGACCCGGCCGGCAATGGCTACCTGCGGCAGAACGGGCTGGGCGCGGCCGTGAGCGGCCAGTGGAACTTCTTCCCGCGCCTGTTCGGGCACCGCAGTGTGCTGGGTGTCCGCCTGGACGATGCGGGCTTCGTGACCTGGAACAGCAACGCGCAGCGGGTGGACAAGGACAGCGTGGTGCATTATACCGGCATCCGCGTGGAGGACGTGATCGACCTGGGCGGCACGCTGATCGGATCGAGCAGGCTCCAGGATAGCCTCGGTTTCGGCTACACCCACGGAAGTTTCCTGCGGCCGCTGCCGGCGCGGCTTTCCGCACACCTGCGGATCTTCTCACGGAACCTGCGCTGGCACTACGACCTTTCCGCGGACCAACGCTACCTGCCGGGCTATGTCCCGCATGGAACGATCGGGCTCACCCGCCGCTTCGGCAAGACCGCCGTTTCCGTGGAAGGCGGCTACGGTGGCTTCGGCGGCCTGCGCATGGGAGCAGGCTTGCAGACCGTCATCGCGCGGCATTGTCTCTTCACGCTGCGGTCATCGAACGTGCCCGGCACGATCAGCGAACAGGCCCGTGGAATGGCGCTCTTCGCCGGCTTGGAACTTCGTTGGTAGCTCCGGTCAGCGGACCTCGGCGAGCGCTTCGCGCTCATAAGTGAGCTGCGTGCAGCTCTCCCCGTTCTTGAAGTAGAAGGTGCCGCTATACTTGCGCACGACCTTGCGGTACTCGTTGCGCTCCTCGCCCCCTTCCAGACGCACCACGGTGACCACCTGGTTGGGCTCCACGATCAGCTCCTCCTGGCGCACCACCTCCGTTCTGGTCTCCTCGAACTTCGGGCGGGCCTCGCTCGATCTCCATCGGCTGGATGGCGCGGCGGGTGTCGCTGCCTTCGTGCGCTTGGGCGCCGGTCGTTGTGCGCCGCACGGGTGCGGGAGGCGCGGGCTTGGGGCGGGGGGCCTTCTCCACCTTGGCCTGGGCGGGCGGCGGGACCGGTGGTGCCGGTTCCGGCTTGGGCCGTACCGGGGGCTTCGCCTGGGCCTGGCGCTCCTCCTCCGCTTTCTTCTTCTCGGCAGCGATGCGCTCCTGCTCCGCCTTCTTGGCGGCAGCGGCACGGTCCTGTTCAGCTTTCTTCTCCGCCGACAACCGGTCCTGTTCGGCCTTCTTCGCGGCGGCTTCCTCGTCCTTCTTGTGCTGCGCTTCGGCCTGGGCCTGTGCCGCGGCCTTCTTCTGGGCCTCGGCGGCCGCCTTCGCGTTGGCTTCCTCCTTCTGCTTCTCTTCGGCCTGCTTCTGCTCCACTTCCTTCTGGGCTTCCGCCAACGCGCTCTGGATGCTCTTCGTGTAATCGGTATCGAAATCGAAGTCGTCCATGTTCTTGTCGTAGCGGATGATGCCCACGGGCTGGTTGAAGACCACCGTGTTCACGTCATCATACTGCTTGAACAGCGATACGGCGAAATCGAACGCCGTGAAGCCGTTGGCGGCCGCTTCGGCCGGAGCGTGGGTATCGAACGACAGCTTCTTGGTGACGAAGCCCTCCTTCTCGAAGGACAGGATGTACGCGCTGTTCAGCTCCAGGTCCAGCGTGAACTTGCTCAGGTTGTTGTTCACCGTGCGCTGCTTCTCGCCGTCCTTGTACACCACCACGCGCGTGCCGTCCAGGCTTCCGCCATCGACCTTCACCCGGCCGTTGATGGTGAACTTGCCTTGCGCGGAAGCGCAAAAGGCGCCGGCCATCGCCAGCGCCCATGCGGCAGTTCGGAACAATGAACGCGCCATCAGGAAGCGAGCGGCGTGGCGAACAGGCCCTTGGCGGCCATCGCGGCCACGATACCGGCGGCGAGCAGGGCCGCCATCAGCAGCGTGCGGGCGGCAACGGAGTTGAGGTGCTGTTTCATGTGCATGGACGTGTTTAGTGGAACTCTTGTGTGGTCGGTACGTAACCATGCCCGAAAAGGTTCCGATCCCGCATGCGAACGCTCCTCCTTCCCTTCCTCGCCCTGTCCCTTTCCTCTTTGCAGGCGCAGGAGGATGACCTTCAAGCGCTGAACGATCACTTCCAAGGTGCCGTGGTGTTCCACATCGACCGGCAGGACCGGCTGGTGGCGGAACTGAAGCAGAACGGCGAGATCTACCGCCGCGACAAGGCCTACCTGGACCAGTTGGATCCTCCGCGTTCGCCTACAACGCCGAAGAGCAGGTGGTGATGGTGCGCTGCGGCCAGGAGAATGCCAAGTGCATCGACAAGGAACTGCTGAGGACGGGCGCTATCGTCCCCACCGGCCGGATGGGCCTGCCCGTGCCGCCCGGCGATACGGATGGCGCCCAAGCCCTGGCCTTGTTGGGTAAATTGGTACGCGATGAACAGTTGGCGCTGCGCGGCGGCGGCACTGGAACAAAGCGCAGCAAGACCCGTTAGAACCTCTTCCCATGACCTCCGTACTTGCCACCTCGATCGTCCTGGCCTTGTGTTCCTGGAGCGCAACGGCACAGGCCCAGGTCAACGACGGTCCCAGCGTTGATGAACTGTTCCGCCAGGGCGAACAAGCCTACAACGGCGGGGCCTACGCCAAGGCCATCGGCCTGTTCGACCAGGTGCTGGAGAAGGATCCCGAGCACCTGAACGCCTACCTGCAACGCGGCTTCTGCCACAGCCTGCAGCACGAATACGAGGCCGCCGCGGCCGACTTCACCGCGGTGATCCAGCGCAAGCCCGACCACCAGTGGGCCTACACCAGCCGTGGCAGCGCCTACAGTCGCCTGGGCCGGTATGACGAGGCCATCGCCGATTTCGATCGCGTGCTGGCGCTGGACCCGAAGAACCAGGAGGCCTACAACAACCGGGGTTGGACCCACAAATCGCTCGGCGACATGAAGGCCGCCTGCGACGATTGGAAGACCAGCAAGAAGCTGGGCAACGCCGAAGCCAAGATGATCCTCACCAACAACCGCTGCAAATGATGCGTCCGTTCCTCTCCGCGATCCTCTTCACCGGCCTGGCGGCCACGGCCCTGGCGCAGGACCGCAACTACAGCGATTGCGTGGTGAAGGCCAACAGCAGTTGGGGCAAGCCGTGCGAGAAGTGTGAGGCCTATACCGAAGGTTACAAGCGCGATTTCCGTGGCGTCTATCAAGTGGAGCTGCAGAACACCTGCAGCGAGGCCGTGGAGGTGAAGGTGGCGATGCAGGAGGCCCCGGGCACCTGGCGCACCTTCCCCGCCAAAATGCTCGGCGCCGGCCAGTCCATGACGGCCTTCGCCTGCAACGGCACCGGCAAGTACCTCTACTGGGTGCGCCGCTTGAACGATACCGAGATCGCCCTGCCGAGCGACGCGGAGATCCTGACGGAATACCGCGGACGCTGATCCCGCAGCTGCACGGAACGTAGAGAGCGGTGCGTTTGCACCGGTGCTTGTTCATATCGGAGCATTCCCCGTCGTGAGGCGGCATTCAGGTACCGATAGCTTGGCGGCAGCGCTTTTCTGCTGCCCATGGCCAAACGCCTGCATATCGACCGCACGGAGACCTCCCCCGCGATCGAGCTCGATCTCGAACACGGCATGATCGAGTTCGTGGGCCGATCCCTGCCTGCCAACAGCGAGCTTTTCTACAGCCGCGTGTACCGCTGGCTGGAGGAGTACGTGAAACAGCCCCGGCCGGAGACCACCGTGAACATGAAGCTGGACTACCTCGATACCAGCAGCAGCAAGCACTTCTTCAACATCTTCGACAAGCTGAACGCGGTGAGCGAACGCGGCCAACGCGTGCAAGTGAACTGGCACTACGAGACCGGTGACGAGGAGATGGCAGAGACCGGCAAGGATTACCAGAGCTTCTTCAAGCTCGACTTCTCCTTCATCGAGGTGAAGGAACTGTTCTGAGCCTCCATCGCAAACGCCTGTGGGCCGTTCCGGATTGCTCCTGACTGCGCTCAGAGCCGTTCGTTCGCCAGATTGGCAAGTGCGCTGCGCTCGCCCTTCTCCAAGGTGATGTGTGCGAAGAGTGGATCCCCCTTCGCTTTGTCGATGAGGTAGCTGAGACCGTTGCTCTCGCTGTCCAAGTAGGGCGTATCGATCTGGTGTACATCGCCGGTGAAGACGATCTTGGTGCCTTCACCCGCGCGGCTGATCACGGTCTTGATCTCCAGCGGCGTCAGGTTCTGCGCCTCGTCCACGATGAAGAAGATGTTGCTGAGGCTGCGCCCGCGGATGTAGGCCAGCGGCGCGATCTGGATCTTCTCGTTCTCCAGCATCTCGTCGATGCGCTTGGGCGTGCTGTCGTGCTTCTCGAAGTTGCCCTTGATCAGCTTCAGGTTGTCCCACAGCGGCTGCATGTAGGAATCGAGCTTGCTCTGGATGTCGCCGGGCAGGTAGCCGATGTCCTTGTTGCTCAAGGGTACCACCGGCCGGGTAACGTAGATCTGCCGGTAGTCGCGGCGCTGCTCCAGTGCGCAGGCCAGGGCCAGCAGCGTCTTGCCCGTGCCCGCCGCACCCTGCAACGTCACCAGCTTGATCTCGGGGTCCAGCAACGCCGCCATGGCCAGCGCCTGTTCAGCGTTCTTCGGGCTGATACCGAACACGTTCTGCTTCTCCACGCGCGACACGGCCCCCGTGCGCGGATTCGTACTTGCTCAGGATGCTCTTCTTTTTGTGCTTGAGGATGAAGAAGTGGTTGCCGCTCGGCTTCTCCAGGCCCACCTCCTCCACGGGCAGGCTGCCCTGCTCGAAGAGCGTGTTGATCAATGTCTCGTCCACGTCCTCCATCACCGTGCGGCCGGTGTAGAGCTTTTCCCGAACGTCGCGCACCTTGCCGGTGAGGTAGTCCTCCGCGATGATGTCGAGGCTCTTCGCCTTCAGGCGCAGCGCGATGTCCTTGCTCACCAGCACCACCTTGCGGTCCTTGTGCTGGCGCTGCAACGTGAGCGCCGCGTTGATCGATCTGGTGGTCGTTCTTGCCGTCCTGGAACACCTTGGTGGCGTCCACGCCGTTGAGGTCGTGCTTGGCCACCACCTTGAACCGGCCCTTGGTGGGGCCGTTCAGCGGTGCCCAGTCCGTGAGCAGGTCCTTTTGTCCGATGCTGTCGAGGTGGCGGATGAACTCCCTTGCTTCGAAATTGATCGTGTCGTTGCCTTTTTTGAACGTGTCGAGTTCTTCGAGTACTTGTATCGGGATGGCCACGTCGTGCTCCTGGAAGCTTTCGATGGCCGAGTGGTCGTACAGGATGACTGAAGTATCCAGCACGAAGATCTTCCGGTCTTTCTTCTTCATTCGATCAAGGAACGGTTGTTCCAAAAGTGGCGGTACCGCGGCCGGATACGCGATCGGCCGGACCGCACTTATCCACGATCGATCGTGCCCTGCCGGGCCAGATCCCGCTATGACATTGATGGCGGCCACCGGCCTCGTGGCATACGGTGAACACGAGCCCGACATCAGCGGCCTGGTTCCTGAAGGAGCCGTCCCCACCTATGGCGGATGAAGCCGGGCGACGTGGTGCGCTGGACCTTCATACAGGGTGACGGTCAACGCAAGTTCAGACCGGCGATCGTCCTGGGCACGGTCCCACCTTACAACGACCGGCTCGTTTGTGCCGTGAGTTCGTAGGTGCAGCGCGAAGTGCCCGGCCTGGACCTGCTCATCGATGAACGGCATCCTGACTTCCAGCGCGTGGGCCTATGCATCCCCAGCATCGTGCGGGTCGCCCAGCTGACGACCTTGCCCGACAAGGTCATCTAAGGTACCATCGGCTCCATCGGCCCTGCCACGTTGGACCTGCTGAAAGCACGGTTGCGCAACTGGCTTTCCTAGGAAGCCCTCACGGCACGAACACCACGCGGCGGCCGCTGTCCATGGGGCGGTCCCACACGGCCTGCACGTCGCGCAGCGGCACCACCTCCGCATCGACGGTGAGGATGCCTTGCGCCGCCAGCGCGAAGAGCTTCGGGAAGGTCTCGGCCAAGTGGGCGGGTGACATGCTGCCGCCGCCGCTGCCCATCAGATCGATCGCAGAGCTGCGCAACGTACCGCCCCGCAGCTGGATCGTGGGGGCCGGCCATCTCGCCGATCTGCACGATGCGCGTGCGGTGCGGCGTGCAGGCCGTGGCCCGTGAGCGCGTGCAGCAGGGCCTCCATCGGCGGTCCCCACAGGTAGTCCAGCACCACATGGAGCAAATATCCGCAGATGTCACAGATGACGCAGATGGATGCCAATGCCCTGCTTGCCACGTATTCATCTGTGTCATCGGCGCCATCTGCGGAAAAGGACCCTGCGGGCTACTTTCGCCACCATGGCCGAGAAGATCGACATCGAAGCGAGCAAGAACGAGGACCACAACAAGCTGGCCGTCTCCCAGCTGCACAAGCGCCTGCAAGCCGTATACAAGGGCGGCGGCGAGAAGCGCATCGCGGCCCACAAGGAGAAGGGCAAGATGACCGCCCGCGAGCGCATCGACGCGCTGCTGGACCCGAAGAGCCCGCGCATCGAGATCGGCGCGTTCGCCGCCGATGGCATGTACACCGAGCACGGCGGCTGCCCCAGCGCGGGTGTGGTCGTCGTGATCGGCTACGTGAGCAAACGCCAGTGCATCGTGGTGGCCAACGATGCCACGGTGAAGGCCGGCGCGTGGTTCCCCATGACGGGCAAGAAGAACCTGCGCGCACAGGAGATCGCCATCGAGAACCGCCTGCCCATCATCTACCTCGTGGACAGCGCCGGCGTGTACCTGCCCATGCAGGACGAGATCTTCCCCGACAAGGAGCACTTCGGCCGCATCTTCCGCAACAACGCGGTGATGAGCTCCATGGGCATCACGCAGATCGCCGCCGTCATGGGCAGCTGCGTGGCGGGTGGCGCCTACCTGCCGATCATGAGCGACGAGGCGCTGATCGTGGAGAGGACGGGCAGCATCTTCCTCGCGGGCAGCTATCTGGTAAAAGCCGCCATCGGCGAGGACATCGACAACGAGACCCTCGGCGGTGCCACCACGCACAGCCAGATCAGCGGCGTCACCGACTACCAGTGCAAGGACGATGCGGACTGCCTGAAAAGATCCGCGCGATCATGGACAAGCTGGGCAAACCAAAGGACGCCGGTTTCAGCCGCGAGAAGCCCGCCAAGCCCAAGGCCGACCCGGCGGCCATCTACGGCCTGCTCCCCACCGACCGCGCCAAGCCCTACGATATGCGCGAGATCATCGCCCGCTTGGTGGACGACAGCGACTACACCGAGTACAAGGAGGGCTACGGCCAGAGCATCATCACGGCCTACGCCCGCATCGATGGCTGGGCCGTGGGCATCGTGGCGAACCAGCGCAAGGTGGTGAAGAGCAAAAAGGGCGAGATGCAGTTCGGCGGGGTGATCTACAGCGACAGCGCCGACAAGGCCACGCGCTTCATCGCCAACTGCAACCAGAAGAACATCCCGCTGGTGTTCCTGCAGGATGTGACCGGCTTCATGGTGGGCAGCCGCAGCGAGCACGGCGGCATCATCAAGGACGGCGCGAAGCTGGTGAACGCCGTGAGCAACAGCGTAGTGCCCAAGTTCACCGTGATCGTGGGCAACAGCTACGGCGCGGGCAACTATGCCATGTGCGGCAAGGCCTATGACCCACGGCTTATTGTCGGCTGGCCCAGCGCACAGGTGGCCGTGATGGGCGGCGACCAGGCTGCCAAGGTGCTGCTGCAGATCGAGGTGGCGGCGCTGAAGGGGCGCGGCGAGGAGATCACGAAGGAGCGCGAGGAGGAGGATCCTCGGCAAGATCCGCGCGAAGTACGAGGAGAGCATGAGCCCATACTACGCGGCGGCACGGCTGTGGCTGGACGCGATCATCGATCCGATGGAGACGAGGACGTGGATCAGTATGGGGATAGAGGCGGCGCAGCAGAGCCCGGCGACGAAGGAGTTCAATATGGGGGTGTTGCAGACGTAGTAATTGCTGAATACAACTCCATACCGATGAAAGTCCTTGACGCGCTGAAGCGCATTGATAGCCTTCTAGTCGGGCTCTTCGTGGTGTTTCTCTTTGGCTCAATCGGCTTACTCATTGCCAAGCAGTTTCCCGCGGAAAAGCACTGGCATTCAGATTTGGCCGATTACGCCATGAATCTTGCATTGGCCTATGTAGGTACGTTCTTCTTCTTTCTACTCTCAGACATGCGAGCTGAAGCCAAGTTGGCGCAGACAATTCATCAGCAAGTGGAGTTGTTCAACGAGAGGCTGGTAACCGTCTCGAACATGGTCGTGAATTCCCTTGAGCAAGATAATCGTAGGCAAACTGACACCAACACGCTCACGCACACATCACCGGAAATCGACGCTCTTACACGCGAAGCCCGTAATCGTGTGTCGAACGAAACGGGACGAACCTATGATGCCATCCTCAACCGAGACCTTGGCCGGGCATACAACCAACTAGCACCATACATCGCTCAAATAGGCATTGTTGATCCAGCCCTATTCAGAGCTATAACCCGCGCTGCGAACGAACCGGTTCAACTGGTACTGCCGGATAACATTGTGGAAAATGACCCGAACAACGCACTACCAGCAGACCGTATCGGTATCAAACTCGACCATGTCCTGACTTACTTCAAGAACTTTGCACCGCATGTGCTGCACCGCGGCGACCCGGGCTATGCACCACGCAAGTAATCGTCATCATGGGGGGTCGAGGCGGCGAGCCAAGAACCGACGGAGGGAGTTCAATATGGGGTGTTGCAGACGTAAGAGGTTTGGGCGTGCCCCCGCCTCAAATGCAGGCAGGGTCCGGCTTTCCGCTCCAAGTCCGCACTCGTCGTTCCTCCTCACTTGCGGGCTTTCCGCTGCAATCCGTCATGCGGAATATGGGGCATACCTTCAAGTAAGACATACACCTCACATACATGGCCACCAAGAGCATCATTGATAAATCGACTGAACTCAAGGAATATGTTGCGCAGTTCGACATAGACTCATTCTGTGGTTTTTGTGCATTCTTCATCCGGAGTCGTACCAAAGGTGAGCTATCGGGCAACATGACGATGTTCAAGTCGATGCAGAAGGAACTTACATATCTCATGGCTCTGAACTACTTCAATCAGAAAAGTATGTCAAAGTATTTCCTGACAACGGATGAGACAATAGCCGAGCTTGCTCGGAAAGTCAATGACATCAAAGAGAGCTACATAAGGGATAGCTTCTCGGAGCTACGCATGAACGTGGATAGGCCTTATCAGCGGCGTGCCTTGATACACGAACAGATGTTTCGATTCTTCTATGACAACGGCATCCTAAATTATATGGAACAAGAGGTCAACCGTATTGAGATGACCTATGGCCCGCATGACGAAGTGATCCGCATTGCAACGGGCTTGACCGTTCAGGATTATCTGGATTGTTTCGTTGCTCTCGAGAACATACAACGTGCAAAGGAGATCGAGGCGACAAGGATATTTCGAGATCCGATAATCCAAGAAACAGTCATCCTATTGAGGGAAGTTGTAACCGATGATAATAGAGATGAATTCATGCGTACGGTCGAGAATCTTCCCGATAACCTAAGGTCTGAATTTATGAGGTTCAACGAGTGTCCGCATAGTCATCTCAAGGTAGGAGTTGATGACCTATCAGTATTTGTGGATAAAGTGGTTGCCGTCAAATTCCTTGACTGTATGTCGGTTAGCCCATCAGCATATGCCGGATTCAGCTACTACGATGAGTTCAATCCATTGGAGGCTCATCCTTTATTGCGAATAGGAAACGATTACATGCATACCAATGGCAAACAGCTCCTTGTGGCCATCAATGACTTCCTGTTCACTATTCTGAAGACTCAAAAGACCACTTCACGCGCTTGCCGGGCAGTTGAGACGCAGTTGGAGCAACAGACCAGAAACGTTGTAGAGCGATTCTTCAGCAAGGGAGACTTGAATGTCTATCAGAACTACTACGTCGCCGGTGGACTGGAGCAAGATCTCCTGATAGAGATAGGCCCTAAGGTGATTATTTGTGAATGCAAGTCGACCCGTTTGAGAAGCCCGCTCCGGGATATAGACAAGTTCTATACCAGAGCGAGAGATGATTTCCGGCGATCCATTCAGAAGGGCTACGATCAAGCGGATCGGGTGGCAGACTTGATCACTAAGCAAAAGGAAACCATACTCTACGATCACAAAGGCAAGGAACGTGGCCGGGTCAGGCAGAGGTCACCTAAGGACGTATGTGTCTGGGTGGTTACAGACAAATCGCTTGGACCGGCTCAAGTCGATCTGTCTTACATGCTTGATTCCAGCAAAGCGCTTATGGACTACCCATGGTCACTTTGTATTGACGATCTTGAAACCTTCCTACTCTATCTGTCGAAATTTCCCAATCCATTTTCAAGACTATTCGATTATCTGCGCTTTCGACCACGTCTATATGGTCGGGTCATTTCTCCTGATGAGCTGGATATTGTGGGTTGGTATATAACGAACAGACCAAAGTTCCTAGCAGCCTGTATGAATGATTCAGACTGGGTTCTTGTTGATTTGAAGTTGCAAGGGATTTTCGACAAGGAGTATCATAGTGAGAAAGGGCTGGGATTTGATGAGCGCTTACGTGACCGACTTTGGAATGAAGATGATTGGGAGCGCGAGGACAAGCTGGATTGATCCAAGAAGTGTCATGATTTCATGAATTGTCTCCGTAGTGTATTGCATTCATGACATTGAGAGGAAACATGGGGTAGCTCAGGTCATCGTCTTCCAAATCGGTTCGATAGAACTTGATCATGTCCATCGCAACACCCAAATCATCTCTATCCGGTCGGCTCATAGATGCCTCCAACCAATCAAACGCTTCTGAAACATCCTCAACAAGCGCTTGCATCTTTCGATGTACTCCTTGGCGATGAATGAACTTGAGGACGGTCAACCCCGGCAAAGCCACTCTCAGGTCCCGAAGATGAATGACAGCGTCATACACGATCGAGTTTCCTGCATCGATACACAACTTGGCCAACGCGCGGATTTGTTCTTCATGCGCTCCCCCGTGAGCACTCGGAAAAAAGTTGTACACCAACGAGCTGATCACTCCGGTATGTTCTTCGGACGAGCCCGATCGCGTCATGTGAGAAACAGATGACAGTAGCTGCAATACGGCGAGAGCAACCCTGTAATTGGTGTAGTCGGCATAGATGCCAAGCTTGCTGAGCACATCGGCCCGCTCCGTTCTTGACGTTGCATAGTACTCCGCCTCGATCTTGATGACGTCCAGCAATATGGTGGCAGTCAGGCTTGCTTCTATTAGTGCCCCCTCCGTTAACCCATGTATCGGCTGATCCATTAACCCTACTACCTTCTTTCTCTCATTCGCTATCGCTTGGTAGTGTAAGCTGCGGTACCGGCGGATTACACCCGGGGTCAGCTTCCTGATAAGGGGAGAGGTACGTTCGGCCTCTTCATGATGAGCAAAGCATAGGAAGGCCAAATTGTCCTCAACCGTGTTTGAAGAATCACCATCCAAGTGGTGAAGATGAACCCCACGCTCCCGACATACGCAGCATTGCATGTGGGACTTGAACATCACTTCGTCCTCAGTAGTGCGTGACCGCACTCGTTTACTCTTCTTATGCATTGATGGGAATCTGCCCGCAATTTACCTCCAACCCTCAGGGCTACCCTCTTCGAGACGCTGTGACCTTGCCAGACAAGAGCCTCCCGCATCCGTCTTCGGGCGCTTGGTCTCCCCATTCCTCGGAAGACCAACTTGGGTTAGACCCTGTATACGCCACTTGCCGGAACCGCCCAACCTCCTACTTTCGTCCCGTCATACATACAGGCGGCAGTGCCGCCGGTCCTTCTCACCGGGAATTACGACACCCTAAGGAAGAGTTGAAGGATTACGCACAGCGTGCGCTCACATGGGCGCGGGCTGCTGTCGTAGTCCGCGCTCTTCAGGCCGTCGTAAGCCTCCGGTGAGCGGCTCGGTGGTGGTTCCGCGCCCACCACGTGAAAGCCCACACCACTCCTTGGTTCCGGAGTCCACGTACGATGCTCCGCACATGCGGTATAAGCATCTGTGCGCGCATTCGGCTTTGGTGTTCCGCGCGGTGTGTGCGGTTTCCGACAGGGTTGGCCGTGCCCCATCTGATAACCCATGCCCACGTGCCGGAATACACCCATTGAAAGCCATGGCGCTCACCCTTACGCCCATCACCGAGCCGGAGAAGCTGGATGAGTACTACCGCTTTCGGTATCGGATATACAGCGACAGCGGCATGCAAAGGTTTGTCATTGATGCCGGGGGCTTGGACAAGAATCCTTTCGATGAGCGTGCCCGACACTACGGTTGGTACGTGGATGGAACGTTGGCTGGCTGTGTGCGATTCATCGAGCCGGATGGAAGTGCAGTCCCGATCCCAACCCTTGCAGTATTGAACGGCGGGTTGGGAACTGCTGTGCGCTCATACGTTGCCGAACGGGAAGCATTGAGTCAGCCAATGGCGGAGGCCAGTCGCTTCTGTCTGGCACAAGCCTACCGAGGTCTGCGGACAACCAGGGAGTTCGTGCTTGCCATGGTAGCGACCATGCAGCCCCTTGGCTACGAACATGGAGTATTCAACTGCCGCCAAGAACATTCACAGTTCTATAGAACGTTGGGGTTCGATCCGTTGCATAACGGAGGAGGCCAATACGTTCCATGTCTGGAGGAGACGCTGGTCGTGTTCCAATGCGACTTCGCTAAGTTGGTGGGAAAGAATGCCCGATTGAGGGAACTCATTTCCTCCTTCAAGAAATGATGAAGAAGTTGTCCTTCACCCTCTTCTTCCTGCTGCTGTTCCACGTGTTGCCACTATGCTTGAAGCCATGGCTTCTACTCACATGGCCGGTGCTGGTGCTCGCCTTCTTCTGCACGGTGCTCTTCGCCACCCAACCGGCGTTAAGCGTGGAGGAGAGCAAGCGGAACAAGTCCACGGACGGCTGGACGATATGGCTCATCATCGGCGTGAGCGGCATGGGCCAGATCGCAAGCTTGGTGGATTGGGCCTATTCCCAAGCCGCACCGCAGGCGCTGGATGCATGGGTCGTGAGCGGCCTTGTGTTGCTGCCTTTCGGAACGGCCTTCCGGCTGTGGGCCATCAACACCCTGAAGAACAACTTCGCCGCCACGGTGCAGATCAAACAGTGCCAGCAACTCATCACCAGCGGGCCGTACAAGTGGCTGCGGCACCCCAGCTACACCGGCGCATGGGTTGCCATGGTGGGTGCAGCGCTATTGATGCACAGCATGGTGGGCCTGCTCATCATGGGGCCGGGCATGCTTTGGGTGTATGGCTGCCGCATCGCCACCGAGGAACGCACGTTGGAGGCCGCCTTCGGGGAGGCGTACCGGGAGATGAAGGGCAGGACGTGGCGGATGCTGCCGGGGTGGTGAGGGGGCAGGGGTAGTGGCTCAGGTGGACACAGTGTAGTATGGTGTCCACCCGCGTGCATTGGGTTGTGCAGAGATCGCGCGTGAGCGGGCGAAGCCCCCGGAAGGGCCCTGTGGTCAGAGATCCCTCCCCTCACCCCTCCTCGCACCTGCGGTACGGGCTCACCGACCCTGCATTAGTACCTACGCCTTCCGCACGTAGATACTCTTCAGGGCCATGGCTCCGAAGCCGTCGATGCGGCAATCGATGTCGTGGTCGCCGCCCGTAAGGCGGATGTTCTTCACCTTGGTACCGGCCTTCACGGGCTTGGGCGCACCCTTCACGGGCAGGTCCTTGATCACCACCACATCGTCGCCGTTCTGCAACACATTGCCGTTGGCGTCCTTCACCACAGCGGAGCCGTCGGCTACTTCCGCAGCGGCCACCTCCTCCGGGTTCCACTCATGGCCGCATTCGGGGCACATCCACGACATGCCCGTGGGATAGGCGAAAGCAGAGCGGCAGTTGGGGCAGGAATGCGTTGCGTCCATGGGAACAGAGGTCGGCGGGTAAGGCGCGAAACTACAGGCTTATCACCAAGATCCTTTTCAGTCGTTCGGGACCGGATCACTGGGCTACTACTCCTTCCCAGAAAAAGTAAAGACCTGTAGCTATCTGCTGCATGTACCGTATTTTTCCTTCAGCACCATCACTATACGACGGAGATCATCCATGGAAAGCGCCGGGCTCCTGCTCTACAAGCATACGCCAACGGGCCTGCACGTGCTGCTCGGCCACATGGGCGGCCCTTTCTGGGCGAAGAAGGAAGAAGGTGCATGGTCCATTCCCAAGGGGGAGCAGCAAGCCGATGAGACCTTGGAAGAGACCGCTCTTCGTGAATTCATCGAGGAAACGGGCCATCGTCCGGAGGGGCCTTGGCTGGCGCTTCCCGCCGTGGTCCAGCGCAACGGCAAGCGCGTGCATGCCTGGGCCATTGGAAGCGACGTGGATCCCGCCACGCTGCACAGCAACACGTTCGAGCTGGAATGGCCGCCGCGATCGGGCCGGTGGCAGCGGTTCCCCGAAATGGATCGCTTCGCCTGGTGGAGCATACCGGATGCCGTGCGCCTGGCGGTACACGGTCAGAGGGACATCGTGCTCGCCCTGGAACAAGTGCTCCGGACCCATGGCCGCAACGAACCATCCGGTACTGCTGGTTGTTGACACACCGTCGCTTGATCCCCACCCGCTCCGGCCCACGCTCTTCCTTTGGAAATCCCTGACACCAACACCCCGGCCGCTCCCCTGCTCGGAGAGCACAACAAGCGTGAGGACCGCTTGCTATTGGCCGCGCGCGCGGCAGGCCTCGGCGTGTTCGAATGGCGCATCCCCGAGGACGTGTGGGTATGGGAGAACGAACGCATGTACGGCATTTTCGGCCGCCGGCCGGAGGAAGGACCGCTGACCACGGCACAGCTCCTTGCCGAGGTGCTTGATCCCGCCGACGCGGAGGCCCTACGCGCCGACCTGCTCGGATCGCTATCCACCAAGGGCACGGTAGGGCACGCGTGCCGGATCCGGCGGCTCGACAACGGCGAGCAGCGCACGGTCGAATTCTCCTACCTCCTGCAAGAGGACGACAACGGATGCCCACTGCGCGTGGTGGGCGTGATGGCCGATACCACGGAACGCCAGCGCACGCTGAAGGCCGCGCAGCACCAGGCCGCGATCGTGGAATCGTCCTCGGACGCGATCGTAAGCAAGGACCTGAACGGCACTATCCTTTCATGGAACCGTGGCGCGCAGAACATGTTCGGGTACACCGCCGAAGAGATCGTGGGGCGGCCGGTCACCATGCTGTTCCCGCCGGGCCTGGAGAACGAGGAACTCGCCATCGTGGAACGCATCCGCAATGGCGAACGCGTGGAACACTACGAGACCATCCGGATGCGGAAGGACGGCTCGTTGCTGAACGTTTCATTGAGCATCTCCCCCATCAAGGATGAGCGGGGACATGTCGTGGGCGCCAGCAAGATCGCCCGCGACATCACCGAACAGAAGCGCCTGGAGGAAGCCCTCCAACGGTCCAACCGCCACAAGGACCATTTCCTCGCCACCCTGGCGCACGAACTGCGCAATCCCCTGGCCCCGTTGTGCAACGGGCTGGAAGTGCTGCTGGCGGAACCCGGCGAGGAGGAGTTAAGGAACCGCACCCACGCGATGATGCAACGCCAGATGGACCACCTGGTGCGCTTGGTGGACGACCTGATGGATGTGAGCCGCATCAGCCGCGGCAAGGTGCATCTGGTCCGGGAACCGGTGGATGTGGGGACCATCGTCCATACCGCGGTGGAAGCCTGCGATGCCCTCATCACCGGGCACGGCCATGACCTGCACGTGCGGGTGGAACCGGGGCTCCGCGTACGCGGTGACACGGCCCGCCTGACCCAGGTGGTGGTGAACCTGCTGACCAATGCGGCCAAATACACACCAGCGAAAGGCCGCATCGACCTGACGGTGGAACGGGCGGATACGAACGCCGTTATCCGCGTGGCGGATAACGGCATCGGCATTCCCGCGGATGCGATGGACCGCGTGTTCGACATGTTCGCCCAAGTGGCCCCGGAGGAACAGACGCGAACGGGCGGCGGCCTGGGCATCGGGCTCCACATCGTACGGCAACTGGTCGGCATGCATGGTGGCACCGTCAACGGATCCAGTCCCGGCCTAGGCCAAGGCAGCACCTTCACCATCGAACTGCCGCTCATCCCCACGGCCAACACCACGGGCCGTCCGGCGGTCGCGACAGCGGAACTTCCAGGCACGGGGCTGCGCATACTGGTGGTGGACGACAACACTGACGCCACCTTCACCATGGGGATCCTGCTGCGCAAGCGCGGGCATACCGTGGAGGTGGCCAACAGCGGCTTGGCCGCCTTGGAGATCGGAGAAGGCTTCAAGCCCGAGGTGGTGCTGATGGACATCGGCATGCCGGGCCTCAGCGGCTACGACACCTGCGCACGCATGCGCGGCACATGCTGGGGGCGCGATGCACGCATCATGGCCATTTCCGGCTGGGGACAGGCGGAGGACCGCCGGCGCAGCGCGGCCGCAGGCTTCGACGAGCACCTGGTGAAGCCCGTGGACAGCACGCAATTGCAGCGCCTGTTGGTGGAGCGGCGCAACATCCACTGACGGCCGGGGAGCACGCGATCGCATGCTCACGATGCGATGCATAGCACCCGTATCCTTTCCGTGAGCTATCTTGGTGGAAACCCATCCACATGCGCCGATCACTACCCGCCGCTTTCCTGTTACTCGCCACCACCGCCAATGCCCAATTGGTGATCAACGAGGTGGACTACGACCAACCGGGCACCGACTCGGCCGAATTCCTGGAGTTGAAGAACACCGGCAGCACGGCCTATCCGATGGGCAACGTGTCCGTGGTGCTGGTGAACGGTTCTTCCGGAACGCCCTCTGTATATGCATCGATCACTTCCCCGGACTGGCCGGCGCTGGCCGGTGGCGGCTACTTCACGCTATGCCCCAGCGGATGCGACGCCCGCTTGCAGGCGGCCAGCAACGCCATACAGAACGGGCCTTCCGATGCGATCGCGCTGCTGGACCTCTCCGATAGCACGATCATCGATGTGCTGGCATACGAAGGCGATGTCGCGGGATACATGGAAGGGCACGGCACCACCATCGGGGACGACAACGTGAGCGTGGGCCGAAGCCTGGGCCGGTGGCCCGATGGCGCGGACACCGATGACAACGCGGCCGACTTCGCATTGATGTGCATCACGCCTGGCGCGGCGAACCAAGCCAATACGACCGAGTGCGACACCCCAACGGGCATCAATACCCTGGAACAAGGACCGGGCCTGACCGTGTTCGCCGACCCCGGCAACGATCTGCTATGGATGCTGGCCGAACGGACCGGTGCCGGTGCCATCGTCTTCGAGGTGTTCGCCCTGGATGGATCCCTGTTGGCCAGACGCACGGTGGACAAGGGCGGAAAAGCCTCCTGGGCATGGAGCACGAACGGCGCGCACGGACGCGTGTACCTCGTTCGGGCTACAACAGGAACGAGCAGCTTGACGCGGCGGATCGTAATGCCCTAGTCCATCAAGTGGCATGGGGCTGGACGGCCTGCTGACCATCCCGCCGCGCTGCTCCGTAGGCCGAGCGCAAGGCCTGCATATCGGCCTCACGGAGGGAGGCGAGCGCATCGATCAGCGGACGGAGAAGTCCGTGCTCCTGCGCATCGGGCATGCCTTGAAGGGAGTTGTCCAATTGGACGAGGAAGTGCTGCAATTCCATCGGATCACTGACATCCAGGAGCACATCGTCCAGGTCCACCACCGCGGACCTGATGTGCGGGCAAGGCACCACCCCAAGGTCATGCACCATACGCGCGAGTGAAGTACCGATCTCAAACGTGGTCCCCATGGTCAGGTCCTGGTAGCATCAACGGCCCGTACAAGGTACATCCCCGAAAAGGGGGAATGCGATCTTTCATCGATCCTTCTTTCCCAACACCCATCGGATCGCCGACGGATCGCATCCATAGCTCGACGAATCTCGGATCAGATGATCAGATAATGAGGTGATCAGATAATGCGCTCCTTGACGTCCTCCTTGTCACGGTGAGCTTGCCGAACCATGTCACGGTGAGCTTGCGTGCCGACGCCGAAGCGCCTTGGCGTAGGCGTCCGAACCGTGTCCTTCGTCCATCGCTGTCATAGTGGGCTTGCCGAACCATGACGTCCCCTTCTGTCATGGCGGCCTTGAGCCGCAGTCGCAAGTAGGAGCCATCCGAGATCGCCCGCTCCTATTTGCGACTGCGGCTCAAGGCCGCAGTGACAACGTACTCAGAGGGCGAGATCGGACGATCATCTCATTTTCTCATCATCTGATCCTCTGATCGGAACTTATGCTCTCCGCTGCGTGCCGGGTGCGCAGCAGGGTTTGCATCACCTTGCTCCAGAGCTTCCGCGTGACCAGCAATGGCGGGGCCAACGTGCCGTTGAGCCGCCAGGCACGCCGTACCTCCGTGTTCGCTTTCAGGATGCGGGCGATGGAACCGTTGCTCATGCCCCCGAGCCGGAAGCGCACGAGCAGGACGGGGAGATGCACGGCCGATACCCGCTCCTTATAGAGGAAGCGGAAGAGGATCTCATAGTCCGCCGCGATGCGGAGGTCCATGCGGAAGTGGCCGAAGCGATCGTACACGTCCTTCCGGAAGAAAGTGGCGACGTGCGGTGGCATCCAACCGCCGCGAAAGCGGGAACGGCGGTACGCGCCGCTGCGCCACACGCGCTTCACGCTATGCACGTCGTGCTCGTCCACCATGAGGATGTCACCGTACACCGCGTCGGCCTTGCTCCGATCGAAGGCCTGGACGACCTCCCCGATCGTGGCGGGTGTCATCAGCAGGTCACCGGCGTTCACGAAGCCGATGATGTCGCCCGTAGCCAGCCGAAGGCCCTTGTTCATCGCGTCGTAGATGCCCTTGTCCGGCTCGCTCACGACCTGCGACAGGCGATTGTGATAGCGCGCCAGCACGGCGGAAGTACCGTCGGTGCTCGCTCCGTCGATCACGATGGTCTCGATATCCGTGTACTGCTGCTCCAGGATGCTGTCCAAGGTTCCCGGCAGCACGTCCGCCGCATTGCGGCACACGGTGATCAACGACACCTTCATGCCAGCACGCGTTCGCGCACCGGCACGGCCGGATTGCCTTGGTAGATGGTGTACGGCAGAAGGTCCTTGGTGGCCACACTGCCCACGGCCAGCACGGCATGTGTGCCTAGCGTGACGCCCAGGGTGACGATGCTGCCCGCACCCACCCAACTGCCATCCTCCAACACCACCGGACGGCTGTACGTGGGGTAATCGATCTTCTTATAGTCGTGGCTGCCCTGGATGATCATGGCGCCCTGGCTGATCACCACGTTGCTGCCGATGGTGAGCCGATCCAGGTTGTCCAGCCACACGCGCTGGCCGATCCAGCTGTGGTCCCCGATGCGTAGCTTCCACGGGAACTTGATGTTCACCCCGGGATGGATCACCACGCCACGGCCCACCTGCGCACCGAAGAGGCGCAGCAGGGCGGGCTTCGGCGAGCGGAAGGGGAAACAGGGGTTCAGGAAGAAGAGCGCGTTGGTGAAGTACCACAACGTGCGTTTCAACACGCCCGCTCCGGGATCGAAGGTGGTGCTGTTGTCGAACCGGCTCAGGTCCACACGGGGGCGATCGGCGGTCATGGCTGGAACAACGCGAGGCTTTGGGCTACGTGCGAAGGATCGTCCAAATATCGGGCGGCCCTGGTGAACGCCCCGTGGCACAGCACGTCGTATGCGGGCTGATCCATGTCCACGAGCTGCTGCAACACGCCGGTGAAGCGTTCGCGCGCGTCCAAAGGAAGGTCCCACCCGGCATGAGCGGCCTCGAGCCCTTTCCAGGGCGTCCGGTCGCTGATCACCAACGGCAGGCCGTTGCTCAAGGCCTCCAGCATGGTGTGGCCGAAGTTCTCCCCCGCGCTGGGCATCAGCAGCGCATGGTAGCTGCGCAGCAGCTCAGGAACGCTGTCCGGCGGCACCACGCCCTTCAACTCCACCTGCACGTTGACCGGCAGTTGCGCGATGGCCGCCTGGCATTGCGCCCAATAGGCCGCATCGTAGACGGGGCCGAACAGGTCGAGCCGCACCTGGCCGCGCAGACCCTTGAGCCGCTCGATGGCGAAAAGCGTGTTCTTCTCGGGGGCCACGCGGGCCACGCTCACCAGCCGCAGTTCGCCGGATGCCTTGCTGCGTGACGAGGGTGGCGTGCGCGCTTCCCTGCGCGGCAGGTTGGGCACCACGCGCGCGTCCGCGCCCCGCGCGATCAGCTTGCGGATGTCGCCCGCCTCCTCCGCATTGGTGGCCTGGAAACGCACGTTGGTGTACAGGCCGATCGCCCGCGCCAGCGTAAGGAACGTGAGCTTCTTCAACGCACCATGGCGCAACGCTCCGCTGGCAAGCATGCCGCGCACCGCCACCACGCGCAAGGGAACGATGCCCCGGCTGAGCCAGAGCGGCAGCACGCTGTACCGGGGCGAGTAGATGCCATTGATGTAGACCGCGTCCCACTTCCGCTCCTTCAGCAGGCGCTTCCAGGTGGCGCGGCCCGCCTGCCGTGCCGAGGCGTACCACACGCGCTCGCCACCGGGCAGCGTGGTCCATTGGTCCGGCAGGATGTCCGGATAGGGCGTGTGCTCCGTGTACTCCGTATCCGACGTCACGATGTGGAAGTCCACGCGATCGCGAAGGTGGTCCACCAGGTTCGCCAGGCTGCGCACCGGCCCGCCCGCCTTGTAGCCGGGCAGGTACCAATCGATGAACACGAGCACCTGCGGCCTATCCACGGCGGTCGTTCATCAGTTCGATCACGGTATCGGCCCAACGGCCGGCATCCCAAGTGCGCGCCAGTTCCTCGCTGCGCAGGCCCATGGCGCGCAGTTCATCGTCGCTCAGGGCGATGATGCGGCGGAAGGCGGCCTTCAACGCGGCCTTGTCACCCGCAACGAAGCAGGCGCCATTGTGGCCATCCTTCAGGAAGTGGTGGCGGGCGCCCACGGCGTCGCTGAGCACCATCGGCATGCCGGCGGCCGCATGCTCATGCACCACCACGCCCCACGGCTCGTAGGTGCTGGGCAGGATGAACACGCCGCTCTGTTCCATGTACTGCCACATGTCCTCGGCCTGCACGAAGCCCAGGTGCTTGATCCGCGTGTGCTGATGGTCCAGCGGATAGAGCTCCCCCACCCCGATGCACCACAGCTCCCAATCGCCTGCCTGCCCGGCGTCGCAGAGCTCGGCGAAGGCCTCCACCATGTAGCGGTGTCCCTTGGCGGGGATGTAGCGCGCCACGCAGAGGAAGCGGTGCGGGAAACGCGCCTTCTTCACGGGCTTGAAGCGATCGGCCAGCGGGGCGAAACGGTCGGTATCCGCACTGTAGAACCCGCGCTTGATCTTGCTGCGCGGGAAACCGAGGTATTCGGCGTAGAGCGCCTGCGCTTCACCGGTGACCCAGGCGTGGCTGAACGTGCGCCGCATCCAGAAGCGGGATGCCCCGAGCGCGGCCCATTGGCGCCAGCCACCGCGCCAGGCGGTGTCGCTGCACAACACGGTGGGCACGCCACGGCGGCGCGCATCGCGGCACACCTTCAGGTAATCCTTGTCCACCCAGCCGCTGGCGAACACGATGTCCGGCGCCAGTTGGTTGGCGAACCGCCGCAACGAGACCTCATTGAACGCCGATCGCTCATGCACGTGGATGCCCGGCGCGAAGCCGAGCATGAAAGGCGCTTCCTTGTTCACCGGCCAGCGCACCACGTGCACCTCCACGCCGTGGTCGCGCACCAGCCGTTCCAGGCAGGCCTTGACGTACGGCGCGAGCTCCGTGTAGAGGAAGAGGACCTTGCGGGCGCTCATGTTCGTTCCGCCACCGGCGGACAGCGCGAAGAATCGGCGCTGGCGGCCTTGGCACACCCTTGTCCCTGTCCGGGAACGATGCGGGCCGCGCCTGAGCGCGGCCCGCATCGTTCGGATCGGCCAATGCCTTATTCCTTGTCGTCGTAGCCGAACAGGTCCTTCAACGTGAGCTTGCGCACGGGCCCAAGGTGTTCGAGCGCGGCCTTGTCCATCTGCGCCTCCTTCCCGATCACGAGGTAGGTGTAGTGGTGGCCCTTGATCTCCTTGTCGAAGAACGCCTTCAGGTCGGGCAGGGTCATCTGCTGGATGCGGAAGTAATTGTCCTTGCGCACATCGTAGTCCAGTCCCAGGCGCTTGGCGCGGTCCCAGTTCCAGAAGAGGTTCTCCTTGGTGATGCGTTCGGAACCGATGCGCTTCAACGCGGCGTCCTTCGCGCCTTGGAACTGGCGTTCGTCCAGCGGCATGTCGTTCATCAGGGCGAGCATGGCGGTGACCGCATTGCCAAGCTTATCGGTCTGCGTGCCGACGTAGCCGCGCACGTAGTGGGCATCCTCCTTCTTGCCGGGAGTGGTGTAGGCGGCATAGGCGGAATAGGCCAGTGCTTTCGCTTCACGGATCTCCTGGAACACGATGGAGGACAGTCCGGCACCGAAGTATTCATTGAACACCTGGGCGGCGGGCAGGACCGTCCGATCGAACGCTTCGGACTTGGACGTGAGCAGCATTTCGGTCTGCACCATGTCGTAATCGACGTAGAGCACCTCGTTCTTCGTGGTGGGCTGCTCGGTGTACACGGTGGCCTTCGGCGTCAGCAACAACGTGGCGGGGACGCGATGCTCCTTGTCGAGGAGGGCCACCATGTCGTCGGGCGTGCGGTGGCCATAGAAGAACAGGCGGTGGTCGTAGCTGGTAAGCTCGTGGATGCGACCCACCAGTTCCTCCGGCTTCACGGCCTTCAGTTCCTCCATGGAGAGCTGATCGCGCAGGGGGCTGTGCTCGCCATAGCGGGCATAGCTGGAGAGGCCGTTGAAGAGGATATGCCCCTTGTTCTTCAGGTTGTCCGAACGCTCCTTGCCGATGTCCTTCACCAGCTCGCTCAGGGCCTTCGGATCGGCCTTGGCCTCGGCGAGCACTTGCTCGAAGAGGCGGATGCCCTTGTCCAGGTTCTTCTCCAGTCCGGAGAGGGTGACGTACACCCGGTCCTCGCCTGCAAATACATCGTAGGACAGGCCCAGTTTGAAGAACTCCTTCTTCAGGTCCGTCGCGGACATGGTGGCGGTGCCGAGGTAGGGCAGGTAACGCACCGCGAGGTCGAGCTTGCGGTCGTTGTTGGTGCCCATGTCCAGGATGTAGTAGAGCGAGAACAGCTCATTGGTGGTGTTGGGCACTTCGCTGAACGACAGGCCGTTCTTCGCCAGGGTGCGCTGGTCGATGGAGGCCTTGTAGTCCACGAACACCGGCGTCATGGGAGGATCGGGCACGGCGCTCCAGGCCTTGAAGAAGGCGCTCTGCCCGCCACGGTTGATGTCCAGCGGCGTGATCTTGGGCTTGGGCACGTGGAAGGCGTCCTTGTTCTCGCCGGTGCGCTTGAACACGCACACGTAGTTGTTGCTGAAGTTCTTCGCGGCGAAGTCCATCACTTCCTGCTTGGTGATGCGGCCCATGCGGTCGTAGTGGTCCACCACGTCCTTCCAATCCTTGTGCAGGACGAAGGCATCGGTGAGCGCGGCGGCGCGGCGGCCGTTGTTGTCGTTCCAGTACTGGATCTGGTCCTTCTTGTAGTTGTTCACCACGGCCTCGATCAGCCAGTCGTCGAACTGGCCCTTCTTCACCTTCTCCAGTTCGGCCAGCAGCAGGTCGCGCACGTCCTCCAGCTTCTGCCCTTCCTTGGCCTCGCCGCTCATGCCGAACTCGGAGTAGTCGATCTGCGTGTCCGAGTAGGCGGCCGCGCTGAGCACTTTCTGCTGCTGCACCAGGTCCAGGTCGCACAAGCCCGCACTGCCGTTGCTCAACAGGCCCGAGATCAGCTCGATCATGATCGGGTCGCCGCTCTTGTAGCCGTTGAAGCGCCAGCCGAGGTCCACCCATTCCGCCTGTGGTCCGAACACGTCCATCGTCACCGGTGCGGTGATGGGCTCCTCCGGCTTGAAGGTGAAGGGCGGCACGGGCTTCGGTTTCCACGGGCCGAAGTACTTGTCCACCATGGCGATGGTCTTGTCGTAGTCCAGGTCGCCCGCCATGATCACGGCCATGTTGTTCGGCACGTAGTACGTATCGAAGTACTCGTGGATCTTCATCATGCTCGGGTTCTTCAAATGCTCGCCCGTGCCGATGGTGGTCTGCGTGCCGTAGGGGTGGTATTTGTACAAGGCCTTGGACATGGCCTGGGAGGCGTTCCGGCCGTCGTTGTCCTGCCCGCGGTTGAATTCCTCGAACACCGTTTCGAGCTCCGTGTGGAAGAGGCGCAGTACGCATTCCTGGAAACGCACGGATTCGAGCATCATCCATTTCTCCATCTCGTTGGAGGGGATGTCGTTCACGTACACCGTGCATTCGGTGCTGGTGTAGGCGTTGGTGCCCTTCGCGCCGATGCTGGTCACCATCTTGTCGTACTCGTTCGGCACGGCATAGGTGGCGGCCAGGTGGCTCACGCTGTCGATCTGGTGGTAGATGGCCTCGCGCCGGGCTTCGTCCGTGGTGACGCGGCGCAGCTCATAGAGGTCGGAGATGCGCTGGAGCAACGGGGCCTCCTTCGCCCAATCCACCGTGGCGATGGTGCTGGTGCCCTTGAAGAGCATGTGCTCCAGGTAATGGGCCAGGCCGGTGGCCGATGAAGGGTCGTTCTTGCTGCCGGCGCGCACGGCGATGTTGGTCTGGATGCGCGGGGCATCCGGGTTGTTGCTGAGGTAGACCGTGAGCCCGTTGTCCAAGGTGTAGATCCGCGTGGCCAGGGGATCGCCGGGAATGGAGGTGTAGGGATAGGTCTTCTGCGCGCAGGCAGGGGCGATCGCCACGGCGATCGACAGGGAAATGAGCAGGATCCGGGTTCGCATGTCCATCAGGGTTGCGCGGACAGGAGGAAGCCCGCCCACGAAGGGCGCGCAAGATCCGCCACTGGATGGATCTTTCCAAAGCGGCCTCCGGCGCTAGCGGATGCGGATGTCCGCGAGCTTGCGCATGCGCTGGCCGCTGGCGAACTTCCGCCGGTAGGACCACACCCAAAGCACGATCAACGGCACACCGATGATCGTGGGCCACAGCCATTGCAGCCACACCGGCCGGATCATCGTGAGGTTGACCGCGCTGAACGCGGACACCGTGCCGATGTATCCGCCAAGGAAGCCCACCATGTGCCCATAGAGCCATTCGCGCTTGTCGTTCTTCCGGCGGTAGAAGCGAACGAGGTTGGCCACCACCATGATGGCGCCAAGGAGGCCGAACACGATGAAGAGGACCGCATCGGTGCTCCGCCGCCCCAGGAAGAGGTGCGATACGCCCCAGATCAGCAGCCCGGCATCCACCACGCCGGCGAAGCCATGCAGCAGCAGGTCCAGCCCCGAGGGCTTCTGCCCTTCGTGCAGACGCTTGAGGTAGAGCGACCGGTAGCCGGATGCGATCAGGTGGAAGCTGAACACGGCCACCAAGGCCAGCCAGAAGCGCTTCGGATGCAGGATGCCGAGGGTGATCGCCGTGGCGCACACCACCACCATGCTCCAGAAGAAGGTGATGCCCCAGCGCCGGTGCCAATCCCCGCCCTTGCGCACGATCATCGCCAACGGCGCCACGAAGAGCGCGATGGAACCGGCGGCCACGTGCAACAACAACAACCAGGGGATCAGGTCCTTATCGATATCCATCAGACATGAACGGGGAGAGCGGCACACGCCGGGCGGGCATGATCCGCCCTGGCCTTACACCGCGGCAAGGTTGCAAAAAGATCCATGTAACATTCGTTGCGCAGGCACGCTCCCACTGTTGTTCACCAAGAACGGCGGCCGCACATCCACGTCACACCGCGTTCCGTTCAGGGCTGCACCAACAGGGGCGCGTTCAGCAAGACCCCTTCCCGGCCGGACAACAGCACGCGATAAGGACCGGAGGCCAGTTGCGGCACCCGGAAGTGCGGGTCCAAGGCGGACAAGCCTTCGTCCAGCACGATGCGGCCCTGCGCGTCCATCACCGTCACACGCGTGGGATGAAGGTCCGGCGAACGCCAGGAAACAGTAGTTCCCGGAAGGGCCGGGTTGGGGAAAAGCGCGGAGGACGATGGGGCCTCCAGGTCATCCATGCCCAATGGATCCAGTTCGATCGTGATGGCGGAGGAACTGACATTGCCATTCGCATCGCCCTTCACTGCGAGCACCGCATTCGTACCGGGGCCATAACCCGAAGCCACGCCGACCACCACATAACCACCGTCGATCGTGGGAGCGAAGGCCCAGGCCTCGTCGTTCTCTGACTGACCATAAGTTCGGCCCTGTTCGAACTCACCGGACGCATCTGTGAAAAGGAGGTACATGTCTCGCCGTCCAGCACCGAACGCATCCGTGAACCCGACCGCTACGATCCCTCCATCGGGTCGTTCACGTACTTCCCGCGCCGCCCACATACCGGGGCCACCGACGGTCTTGCTCCAGTCCACGCTACCATCCGCTAACAGGGCGACCAAGAGGATCGGCTGGTCATCCACATCACTGAGCATGGTGCCACAGGCAATGTACCCGCCATCAGCTTTCACGGCCACGCCGAACCCGGCGTCCAAGTCAGTGGTCCCGCCCACGAGCGTCCGCCATTCCAATGTACCATCGGCCGCGAACTTGGCCACTAGGAGATCGCTATTGCTGCCGTCCACGCCCCACGTACCGGCGATGATGCAGCCGCCATCCGGTGTGGTGCGTACGGAACGGCCTTCATCGACATATGCACCACCCAGGGTGCGTGTCCACAACGTATCACCCGCTGTATCCAGGCGCAGGAGCCAGATATCACCACCGATGCCTTGGGAATAGGTCTGCCCCACAGCATAGGCCCCGGAAACCAGAGGCGCCACGTCATAAAGAAGGTCCCAATCGCTGCCGCCATAGATGTGCTGATCGATCACCTGGCCTGTTGCATCAGTATGCACCAACCAGCCATCGTAACCACCGTTGCCCTGGTTCGTGCTTCCGGCGATCAGCAAGGTGCCATCACCGGCCGCCGCAATGCGCCAGCCCGCCTCCACGCTTGGAGACCCGATGGCGCGGGACCATGCCAGGTCGCCCGTGGCCGTCAGCTTCAACAGATAGAGATCTCCTCCACCAGCACCGAAGCTGCCTGTAGACCCGCTGATGATGCATCCACCATCATCGATGGCCACCACTCCGTGCCCCACTTCGCTGTTAGTGCCGCCGATGGTCCTACTCCATGTTTGCGCGATCGATCGGGGGGCACAACCGACCACGGCCACCAGTACGCATGCCCGCCACACAGGCTTGGGAGGTCTGAACATGCGGGCAAGTTACCCTGAACGGGCCGCACGCCTGCTTTCGAATCAGGAGACCATTCGACCGGAACACGATACTGCCAGCGTAAACCCGCCGCTCGTTCGTCCATATAGCCATGCGACCGTTCAGCCTGGCACATACTGTTCCCGGCACCGTGGTTGCACCTTTGCATCCATGACCGCTAGTGGCCTGCTCCGTTTCCTCCTCTTCCTCGGCATTCTTTTCCTGATCGACCTCTACGCGTGGAAGGGCATCTCCACCGCATTGCCCAGCCTGCCGCCGGCCGCGCGGCGCGTGATAAAGTGGGTGTACTGGACGATCAGTGCGGGCATGCTGGTGGCGGTGGTCTACGTCGGCGCCAACTTCCGCACGTTGCGCAATGCGCACGACCATTCCACCCTGTTCACGCTGTTCGGACTGCTGGTGCTTTTCCTGCTGCCCAAGCTGGTGCTGGTGATCTTCCACGGCGTGGAGGACCTGGCGCAGGCCGTGCGCTGGGCCTGGGCGAAGGCCACGGAGCAAGGCCCTTCTTCCGGCGAAGGCATCTCGCGGATGCGCTTCCTGTCGCAGATCGGGCTGGCCGCGGCGTCCGTGCCGTTCTTCGGCGTGCTCTACGGCATCACCCGCGGGCGTGGGCGCTTCCACGTGGCCGAGATGGACATCACGGCCAAAGGCCTCCCGAAGGCCTTCGATGGCCTGCGCATCGTGCAGATCAGCGACATGCACCTGGGCAGCTTCGCGAAGCACAGCGACATCGTGCAGCATGGCGTGGACCTGATCAACGAGCAGCGCCCGGACCTGATCCTGTTCACCGGCGACCTGGTGAACGACTTCGCGGACGAAGCGGCCGCATGGATCCCCACGCTGCAGAGCCTGCAGGCCCGAATCGGCAAGTTCTCCATCCTCGGCAACCACGACTACTCCGACTACGTGGAATGGGACAGCGCGAAGGACAAAACAGCGAACCTGGACCTGCTGAAGCAATACCATGCCGACGCGGGCTTCAAGCTACTATTGGATGAACACGTGCGCGTAAGCGATGGCGCGGACCACTTCGCCCTCGTGGGCGTGCAGAACTGGGGCGTGCGCTTCCAGAAGTACGGCGACCTGCGCAAGGCCCTGACCGGCACGGAGGGCAGTCCCTACCGCCTGCTGATGAGCCACGACCCGACGCACTGGGATGCGGAGGTGCGTGGCAAGGGCGTGGGCCTGATGCTGAGCGGCCATACGCACGGCGCGCAGTTCGGCATCAACATCCTGGGGCGCACGTACAGCCCGGCGCAGTGGTTCTACAAGCAGTGGGCCGGGCTGTACAGCGAAGGCGACGAGCACCTGTACGTGAACCGCGGCTTCGGCTTCATCGGCTTCCCGGGCCGCGTGGGCATGCCGCCGGAGATCACGGTGTTGACGCTGCGCTCCGCGTAGGATCAGATGATCAGAAAATGAGATGATCAGATGATGGAGCTTCTGATCATCTCAAGCTCCCGCAGCGGTCCCCGCCTCGGGACCCTGCGGTCCTGGGATGGTATGAGAAGATCAGATGATGGGGTTTCTGATCATCTCATTTTCTGATCATCTGATCGAAGAAGGGAAGACCGTGCCCGCCTGCTGCACCGAGCGGTCCAGTTGGGCCAGATCGAGGCCTGTGCGGATGTTCCGCGCCTCGAGGTCGCGCACGAAAAGCTCCATTGCGAGGTTGCCCACGAGGTCGTCCTCGGCCATCGGGCAGCCGCCATACCCCTTCAATGCGCCGTCGAAGCGGCGGCAACCGGCCTCCCAGGCCGCATCGGTCTTGGCCTTCCAGTTGTCGAGGCGGGCATGCAGATGCGCGCCGAAGCGCACCTGCGGCATGGCGGGGATCAAGGTCGCAAAGAGGTAGCCTACATCCTCGGGCCTGGCCACTCCCACGGTATCCGCAAGCGAAATGGTGCGCACGCCCAGTTCGCTCACTAACCGTTCGGTCCAATGCAGCGCCACGTCCGCATCCCAAGGGTCGCCGTACGGATTGCCGAAGGCCATGCTGATGTAGACCACGAGCTCCTTCCTGCCTTTCCGCGCGATGTCCGCGATGCGCTGCGTGCGCTCCCAACTCCCGGCGATGCTCGTGTTGGTGTTGCGGTGCTGAAAGGTCTCGCTGATGCTGAAGGGGTAGCCCAGCTGGTCCACCATCGCATGGCGGCATGCCTCCTCCGCGCCGCGCTCGTTCGCCACGATCACCAGCAATCTGCTGCGCGTGCCGTCCAGGTCGATGCGGTGCAGCACGTCGGCCGTGTCGGCCATCTGCGGAATGGCCTTGGGGCTCACGAAGCTGCCGATGTCGATCGTGTGGAAGCCCACGCGCAGCAGGCCGTTCAGGTAGTCCACCTTCGTATCCGTGGGGATGAAGGCGTGCAGGCCCTGCATGGCATCACGCGGACATTCGATCAGTTGCACTTCCGGTCCTTCCATCGCACATAGGCCTGGTTGATGCGCTTCAGCAGCGCGGGTCCTTCATAGATGAGCCCGGTGTATACCTGCACGAGATCGGCACCGGCGTCCAGTTTCTCGATCGCCGCTTCGGCGCTGTCGATGCCACCCACGCCGATGATGACGATGGGCCTGGGCAGGCGTTGGCGCAGGTATCCCACCACTTCGGTGCTTCGCTTACGGACTGGAGCGCCGCTCAGGCCACCGGCACCGAGGGCATCCACTTCGCGCCTGGGTGTGCGCAATCCTTCACGCGAGATGGTGGTGTTCGTCGCGATCACACCGGCGATGCCGCTCTCCTTCACCACGGGAACGATGTCGTCCAACTGCTCGTTCGTGAGGTCGGGAGCGATCTTGAGGAGGATGGGCTTGGGGGGATGGTGAATGATGAATGGTGAATGGGGAATGGCGAATGGTGAATGGTGAACTGCGCCTCCGTTCGCTTGTTCCCCATTCACCATTCGCTTCTCACCATTTACCAGTTCCTCCCCGACCTCCTTCAGCCTCGACAGGATCGCCACTAACGGCCCCTTCTCCTGCAACGCCCGCAGGCCCGGTGTGTTCGGACTGCTCACGTTCACCACGAAGTAGTCCACCACGGGATGCAGCGCCGTGAACGCCTTCACGTAATCCTCCACCGCCTGCTCGTTGGGCGTCACCTTGTTCTTGCCGATGTTGCCGCCGACGATGATGCCCGGCTTGCGCTTCCGCAAGCGTTCCACGGCCGCCGCCACGCCCCCGTTGTTGAAACCCATGCGGTTGATCAGCGCGCGATCGGGCTTCAGGCGGAACAGGCGGGGCTTTTCATTGCCGGGCTGCGCCACGGGCGTGAGCGTGCCCACCTCCACGAAGCCGAACCCGATGCGCGCCAAGGCCTCCACGTGCTTCGCGTCCTTGTCCATCCCGGCCGCCAGGCCCACCGGACCGGGGAAACGCAGGCCCATCACCTCCACCCCCGCGGTCTTCGGGGGACGGCTCCCTCCTGCCAGCACCAGCGCACCCGGGATGTGCTTCGCCATCTCCAACATGCGGAAGGTGAACGCGTGGGCACGTTCCGGTGGGAACAGGAAGAGCAACGGACGAAGGAGACCATACATCGGGGCGACGAAGGTAACCAGGGCGAAGAGGCGTTCGGGGCTGCCTTCCAACGCTTGTAGAAACTGCATGCCGATACCACACGCCCCACCAACGTTGGGTAAACCTGGACAAAAGCCCTTAACCAGATCATCAGCTCAGAGCGCATTCTGGTGGAGAACACTACCTGTAGGCTCAAGGCTCCGGATCATGGGTAAGCGTTACCGCAACCGCTGAAAGCACTTGGGGCTCCTTTATCTCATCGCCGGGATCATCAACTCTCAATAGACCTCCTTTCACTATTCTCCCATAGTGTCCCGATGAGCGTGTCGAAGTTCAGCAGGTTTACTGGGACACTTGCGCTATGGGCATCTGGAGGGATTACGAAAAAGGCCTAATTATGACAGAGGTCTACTAAAAAGGGGGCCTAGAAATGAAGAAAGGGACCCTCGCGGATCCCCTTCCTGTTGGCAGTGCTTCCGGGCTTACTCCCAGAAGGTCACTTTGAACTCTACGCGGCGGTTCTGCGCACGGCCCGCGGCGGTGTTATTGTCGGCCACCGGCATGGTCTCGCCATGGCCGAAGCTCTTCAGGTGCTTGGCGGCAACGCCCTTGTTCTCGAGGTAGGTGCGCACGGCAGCAGCACGGTCCTCGCTCAGCTTCATATTCTTGGCGTCGTCACCCTGGCTGTCGGTGTGGCCGTGGATCTCCAAGTCGTAGCTGGGGTTCTCCTGCATCACCTTCACCACTTGGTCGAGGATGCCGTAGCTCTCTTTCTTGATCGTGGACTTCCCGGTCTCGAACTTGATGCCGGTGAGCGCACGGGCGAACAGCTTCTTGGTCTCCTCCTTCACCTCGGGGCAGCCGCGCATGCTGGCCACGCCGGGCACGGTGGGGCACTTGTCCACGTTGTCGGCGATGCCGTCACCATCGGTGTCGGGGCAGCCTTGCATGCTGGCGGGACCGGCTTGGTCCGGGCAGGCGTCCAAGGCATCGGTGATACCGTCACCATCGCGGTCGGGGCAGCCTTGCAGGGCGGCGAGGCCGGCCACTTCGGGGCAGCGGTCGTCCTTATCGGGGATGCCGTCACCGTCCGTATCGGGCTCGGGGTGGATCACCACGCTCACGCCATCGATGTAGTAGTAGGCGCGCTGGTTGTCCGCGCCTTGAATCACTTTGGTCTTCTCCATGCCAGCGGCCGGAAAGGCGCCGATCACCATCACTTTTTCAGTGCCGTCCGCGGTGAAGGTGCCCTTCACTTCGGTCCAGTTCTGCTTGTCGTTCACCACCGTGCTGGTGGATACCTGGGGCTTCTCGGCCAGGAAGTGGCGGTGCTTGTAAGCCAGCGGGGCGGCGCAGAAATAGGCACCGAGGCCGCTCACGGCGCGGTCGCTGCCGTTGGCCAGTTTCACGCGGTAGAGCACATCGTACTGCTGACCGGCGGTGAGCGCGCTGCCCAGGTCGATCTGCATGTACTCGCTGTAGTTCTGGTAGGCCGGCACGAACACGTCCTGCTTGCCGTCCAGGATGCGCTTCAGGTTCTTGCGCTGATCGTCCTTGTAGGCTACGAACCCGGCGTAGTGCTCGCCGTCGAAGGCGCTGGTGCCGGTGCCCAGTTCATTATCAGGAATGCCTACCGTGCTGGCACAGGCATCCTTGGTGAAGACGTCGCAGCTGCCGGCGTTGGCGTTGGACCAACCGGTGGCGCGGTTGAGCTCATCCCAGGTCTTGATAGGCTTGGAAACCTCTTCAAAACCGGCATTCTTCACCAGGTTGGGACCCGCCGCTTGCTGGGCCATGAGCCCCGCGGACGTGATCGACCCGGCCAGAAAACAGGCGTATTTGATGTTCATGGTTCGGTCAGGTTTGGTTCGTGCTTCGCTTTGGACGGGGGCTATTCCAGGGGTCACAAGAGGGTGGGACCCCAATAATGCCATTCCCGGCGGCGAAGGTAATGAGTGTGGCCCACTTGGCCTCTTTCCTTGATCAGGCCTCCTGCGCTTCTTCCAACGCTCCGATGTGGATACCGCACGGGAACGATGGTCCTTGCGGCCTTCCGGCGCACCGGAAGCCGCCCGTGGTCAGTGTTTCAGCTTATCCGCGAACACCTTGCGGAACTTCTCCACCTTGGGCCGGATGACCAGCTGGCAGTAGCCCTGCCCGGGATTGTTGGCGTAGTAGTCGCGGTGGTAGTCCTCCGCAGGGTGGAACTTGTCCAGCTTGGTGATCTCCGTCACGATCGGCCGGTCGAAGGCGCCGCTCTTGTCCAGTTCGGCCTTGTAGTGCTCCGCCGCGATGCGTTGGGCCTCGCTCGTGTAGAAGATGGCCGAGCGGTACTGCGTGCCCACGTCGTGGCCCTGCCTGTTCAACGTGGTGGGATCGTGGGTCTGCCAGAACACCTCGAGCAGTTCGGGGAAGCTGATCACGGACGGGTCGTACACGATGCGCGCCACCTCGGCATGCCCGGTGGTGCCGGTGCACACGGCCTTGTAGTCCGGGTGCTCCAGCGTGCCACCGGTGTAGCCCGACATCACGGAAAGCACGCCCTTCAATTCGGTGAACACGGCCTCCACGCACCAGAAGCAGCCGGCGCCGAACACGGCGGTATCCGTGGCGGCGGGCGTGGCGATCACGATGGGATCGGCGGGATGGGCGGCAGGTGCGGTCATGTGCGCGGATGGATCGGTGCAGGCCGGAAGGCCGGATGCGAGCAACGGCAGCAGGGCCAAAGTTCGGGAACGGATGGCAGGCAACGGCTTCATGGAAGGAGTGCGGCAAATGCCGTTCCGCAGATCACCCCTGCCGTCGCGTCAGCTCGCGGGCGATGCGCTCCACCACGCCGGTCACCAGCGCATTGCCCATGAAGAAGGCGCGCCAGCCGTCCGGCGCACCGGCCGTGTGGCCGTCGGGGAACATGTTCAGCCGCTCCAGTTCCACGGGCGTAAGCCGCCGGAAACGCCCGGTGGGCGTGCGCACCACGTGCTTGAAGCGCGAAGGCGAAGGGCCGCCCTCCCCGGTGATGATGGTGCGCGCCGGCTTGTCCAACGCATCCGGGAACGCCATCGCCCCTTCGGAATAGTGGTAGTTGTGCCGGCCGTTGGCCGCCGTGCGGGCCTCCTTCTTCGCTCCTTTCAGGTATTGCCAGCGGCGCAGCTGCGCCTTCGGCACGAAGAACGACCGGGGCACTTCCGCCTCGGGTAGCAGGATGTCCCCCAGCACGGTGGCCTTTCCGGAGAAGCGCGGCGCCACCTTGGCGGTGTAGGCCAGGCCATCGCGCATCACCCCGGCGGAGAGGAACGGCGACACCGTCCCCTTCGCGTTGAACGACCGCGACACCTGCGCCAGATCACCAGAGATGGGCACCGCATGCACCGCGGCCTCCTCCTCCACCGGGAACGCGGAAGCGAAGATCCCCGCGCGCATCAACCGTTCGGCAGCAGCTTCCAGCGAAAGCGGTGCTCCATCAGCGCGCTCACCGAAGATGAACACGCGCCGCCGGCGCTGGGGCATGCCGTAGTCCGCGGCATTGATCACCCGCCACTCCACCGCATAGCCCAGCGCGTTCAGCGAGTTCAGCATCACGGCGAAGTCGCGTCCGCGCTGGCCTGCGGGCGAGCCCAGCAGGCGGTCCACGTTCTCCAGCAGCAGGTAGCGCGGCTTCCGGGCACGCTGTTCGAGCAGGCGCTGAATCTGCCACCAGAGCACCCCCTTTTTCCCGAGCAGCCCTTTCGCATTGCGCAGGGTGGAGGCCACGGAATAATCCTGGCAGGGGAAGCCGCCCACCAAGAGGTCATGGTCGGGGATGTCGTTCGCAGCCACCGTGGCGATGTCCTGGCACACATGGCCTTCCGCGCCGAAGCGCGCCGCGTAGACGTCGGAAGCGTGCTGCTTCTTCTTCCCCGGCTCCCATTGGTCGCTCCACACCACCTGGTAGCCACCGGCACGCTCAAACCCGACGCGGAACCCGCCCACACCGGCAAAAAGCTCGGCCACGCGCAAGGGTGCGGCGGCGGCGGACTTGGCACGTCGGGGCATCGGCGATGGGACCTCAGGCGAACGAGGTTCGTCCAGAGAAGGCGGGCAAGATAACGGAGCAAGCCGTTGATCCAGGTCCGTTCATGGATGAAGGGGAAATGAAAGGCCCTCCGTGTTCCGGAGGGCCTTCGAGCGGGAAACGGGACTCGAACCCGCGACCCTCAGCTTGGGAAGCTGATGCTCTACCAACTGAGCTACTCCCGCTTGGTCGGCCGCGAATGTAGTGCTCCGTCCGCTCTCCCGCGCCGCCCGGTGCTTAACCTACTTTTGACGTGCTGTTCAAGTTGTGCTCACGAGGTGTTCATCAATTCGCACCCGGATCCATGGATGACAAGATGACGAGTACCCTGACCAAGAAGGTGCTGCTGGTGGACGATGAAGCGGACATCCTCGAGCTGCTGCGCTACAACCTGGAGCGCGAAGGCTTGAAGGTACTGACCGCCTCGACCGGGCGCGACGCGTTGAAGGTGGCCAAGGCCGAGCGTCCCGACCTGATCGTGCTGGACATCATGATGCCCGGCATGGACGGCGTGGAGGTATGCACCCAGCTGCGGAGCATGCCCGAGTTCAAGAACACGCTGATCACCTTCCTCACCGCGCGCAACGAGGATTATTCGCAGATCGCCGGCTACGAGGCCGACGCGGACGACTACATCATCAAGCCGGTGCGGCCGAAGGTGTTCGTCACCAAGGTGAAGGCCCTGCTGAAGCGCTCGCGCAGCGAGAAGGACGGGGCGAAGACCCTCGAGGCCAATGGCGTGCGCATCGACCTGGAGAAGGTGCTGGTACACACAGGAACAGAGGATCTGCAACTGCCGAAGAAGGAGTTCGAACTGCTCGCCTTGCTGATGAGCAAGCCGGGCAAGGTCTTCAAGCGCGAGGAGATCTACGCGCACATCTGGGGCAACGACCTCTTCGTGGGCGACCGCACGATCGACGTGCATATCCGCAAGCTCCGTGAGAAGATCGGCGAGGATCGCATTGGCACGGTGAAGGGCATCGGCTACAAGTTCGAGGCCTGATCGCGATCACGTCGGAGCGACTTCTATATTTGCGGCCCTTCAGCCTTCGGGGTGTAGCGCAGCCCGGTTAGCGCGCGTCGTTCGGGACGACGAGGTCGGAGGTTCGAATCCTCTCACCCCGACCAGATACAAGCCTCTGTGGCATCGCCACAGGGGCTTTTTCGTTCAGACCGCGTCGAGGGCCTCCGAACGACCGTTCCCGCAACAGCTTCCGCCGTTCTCGGATCTTCTTCGAAAGGCAGGCATCCCTCCCCCCTGCCTGCGCGTCTTCCATTCAACTGCCATGTCACGCTCCTACAAAATAGCCCTGATCCTCAAGAGCCGGAACAGCCTTCCGGTCTATAAGGACCTGGCCCGCTTGAGCGATGGTGAACTGGACGAGCAGGTGCGCGCCATCGTGCGCCGCATGCGCGTGAACGAAAGCCATGTGATCGCACGCATGGTGCTTCGCCAGCCCACCTTCAGCCTCAACTGACGGCGGCCGGGACCACATTGAGGTGTACGCGCTCCGTGCTTTCCCGCACGGACCTATATTCGCGCCGAGAACACAGTCCAATGGCCCATCACGAGCATAACGAAGAGGGACATTTCCCTGAGGAAGCGGAGCAGAACGAGATCGGTGGACCAGTGCTGCTGGCGCTGTTCTGCCTGACGGCCGTGGTGCTGCTGATCTGGGCCGGCTGCTAGGCCGCCCTCTTTCCCGCTAGCGTTCCAGGTACTCGTCGCGCCGGACGAGCGCGAACCAGTTCTCGCCCAGTTCCAGGTAGCCGTGCTCGAAGCAGAACACGTACGTGTTCCCGGCCTTCGTGCGGTAGATGTTGGTGTGGTACATGAAGTTGTACCCCCGTTCCAGCAGTTTCTCGCGGTGCACCTTGATCTTCCCATCCGGGTTGAGCTCGCTGAGGATGCGCCGGTTGCGCTTCAGCGTGTTCATCACGTTGCGCACGTAGTTGATCGGCGCGCTGTTGCTGCGGTAATGGTACAGGTTGCGGCAGGCGTCGGAGCAGAACTTCTTGTCCGCACGGCCTTTGAAGGTAGTGCCGCATTCGAGGCACACCTTCTCCACGCTATAGGCTTCCACCGGCATCGCTGACCAAGATAGGCGGGATATGGAAAACCGAAAGCCCCCGCCCGTATGCACGGAAGGGGGCTTCGGAAAGGAATGGACCGCCTTACTTGGTGTGGCGGGCGTAGCGCTTGTTGAACTTGTCCACGCGGCCGGCGGTGTCGATCAGCATCATCTTGCCGGTGTAGAACGGGTGCGAGGTGTTGCTGATGTCCAGCTTCACCAGCGGATACTCGTTCCCGTCGGACCACTTGATCGTGTCCTTGGTGTTGGCGCAGCTCTTGCCGAGGAACATGTCCTCGTTGCTCATGTCCTTGAACACCACGATGCGGTAGTTCTCCGGATGGATACCCTTCTTCATGACCTGGCTTGTTCGGGCGGCAAATGTACGCCGATCCATCGATCCCACAACCCTTCCGGACAATGATCGGCCGGGAACCGCGTGATACGGGACGTTGCGGCCCTGTCCGGTATGCCGCCCATTGCCATCTTTGCCCGCCTTGCATCCCCCCCGCTACCTCCTCCTGTCCACCCTTGCAGGCCTGCTGTTCTTCGCCGCCTGCCGGAAGGACGAGCATTTCACCAGCTCCCCATCGGCCCGCCTGGAGATGTCGCAGGATACGGTGCTGTTCGACACCATCTTCACCACGGTCGGCTCCATCACCAAGCGCTTCACGGTACACAACCGCAACCGCGAGGCCGTGCGCGTGGACATCGCGCTGGAAGGTGGCGCCCCCTCCCCTTTCCGCATCAATGTGGACGGGGCCTCGGGGCTGCACTTCGAGGGGGTCGAGATCCTCGGCGGGGACAGCATCTTCATCTTCGTTGAAGCCACGCTGGACCAGAACAACGGCAACAACCCGATGGTGATCGAGGACCACATCCGGTTCAACACCAACGGCAACGCGCAAAGCGTGCTGCTGGTGGCCTGGGGGCAGGATGCGCACTTCTTCTACCCGGACCACCCGGCCGGCGGCTTCCCGGCCTACCGCATCATCGCGGGCGTTGACGACAACGGCAACCCGCTGTGCGAGACCGTGGACTGGACCAACGACAAGCCCTACGTGATCTATGGCTACGCGGTGGTGGACTCCTGCAGCACGCTGAACATCCATCCCGGCGTGAAGGTGTACTTCCACGGCGGCAGCGGCCTGTGGGTGTACCGGTACGGGCAGATCCACGCGGAAGGCACGCCGGACGCGCGCATCACCTTCCAAGGCGACCGGCTGGAGCCGCTCTATGCGGACCTGCCCGGCCAGTGGGACCGCATCTGGCTGATGGAGGGCGACAACGACAACACCTTCAGCTACTGCGACATCAAGAACGCGCTGGTGGGCATCCAGTGCGAAACGGCGCCGTGGCGGCCCACGGAACCGACGAGCAACGCCAGGCTCCGATCGACGAACGTGAGCATCCGCAATTCCTCGGTGGCGGGCATCCTGAGCCGCAACTACCGAATCAACGCCACCAACCTGCTGGTGGCCGATGCCGGGCAGTATGCCGTGGCGCTCACCGGCGGCGGCGAATACCACTTCAACCAGACCACCATCGCCAACTACTGGAACTACAGCGTCCGCCAGCAACCCGCGTTCATCCTCACGAACTACGTGACCCTGGCCAACGGCGACGTGCAGGTGCGCGACGTGGCGAACAGCACCTTCACCAACGGGATCATCTATGGGGCCAACGCCAACGAGTTCAAAACGGACATCAGCAACCTGGGCACCGGGAGCTTCACGTTCGACCACTGGCTCTTCCGCACGGACCAGGCCACGAGCGACCTTTCCCACTTCCCGGACCAGCCGAGCATCTACCGCAACCAGTACCCCGGCTTCATCGACCCCAGCGGCGGGGACTTCCACATCGGCAGCGGGGCCTTCGCGCGGAACAAGGGCATCGCCACGCCGGACCCGAACGCCACGTTCGACCTGGACAATATCCTCCGGGGCGATGGCCAGCCCGACCTGGGTTGTTACGAGGTGCCTTAGCGCTTGTTCGGGATCTTAGGGCAGCTCCAGCAGGAAGGCCAGCGTATCCACGCCGTCCGCGTATTCCGCAGGCCCCGGGCATTGCGACCGGCCGAACGGAACGTGCCCATGCCCCACCACACATTGGATGGCCCCGGCATTCTTGCTGATGGCCTTCTCCGCCTCCGCGCGATCCGCGATCCGCTCGTAGTAGAGCGCCGCCACGGGGCTGGCGATGGCCGCATCCTCCTTCAGCAGCAGGAAGCCGTTCTCCACGATGGGCACGCGCTCCATCAGCCAGATGGCCTTGTTGTAGTCGTAGTTGTTCGCGTATTTGCCGTGGTTGATGATGTCCTTCCACGGAAAGAAGGCGCCGAACAGGCGGTCCAGGTCGAAGTCCTGCGGGATGAACACCTTGCTCACGTTGCGGCAACCGAGGCCGAAGTAGCGGAAGACATCCTCGCCCAGGGCGGCCAGTTCGGCCTCTGTCTCGGTGCCGTCCAACAGCGCCACGCTGGTGCGGCCCTTGCGCACGATGCGCGGCAGGTGGCCGAAATAGTGCTCGAAGTAGCGCGCGGTGTTGTTGCTGCCGGTGGCAATGACCGCGTCCACGCCGCCCAGCTTCCCGGACGTCACCACCACGCATGCGGCCAGGTCCGGCGCCAGCAGGTGCAGCAGTTCCACCACCGCGGGAATGAGGCCGGCATCATCCGAACCGGGCTTCACGCGGGCCACGTGCCCGCTGAGCAGCACGCACAGCAGATCATGGAACCCGACGAGCGGGATGTTGGCCGCCATGATGATGCCCACGGTGCGCGGGGTGCGCGCATCCACCAGTGCCGGGTACGCGGTGGTCCATTGCGCCAGCGCGAACGGCACCAGCATATCGGCCAGCGCACCCAGGGCATGGCGCACGTTCGCTTCCGTGTACCAGCCGTTGCGCACGTGCGCGCCGCGGACCACGGCATCGAACGCGTCGTACTCGGCCTGCGTAAGCCCGCACGCGTGGCCCGGCCAGGGCTGTGCCGCTGCTGCCGCACGGAACACCGGCACAAGCCGTTCGAACGCCTGCCTGCGCTGGAAGAACGGTGGCGGGACAACGGTGGATTGGACGTCGCTTCGCATGAAGGGCTACTTTTACGGCGCGAAAGTACCGACCCGACATGGCGATCATCATCACGGAAGAGTGCATCAACTGCGGCGCCTGCGAGCCCGAGTGCCCCAACAACGCCATCTACGAAGGTGGCGGCGAGTGGCGCCTGAGCGACGGCACCAGCCTGCATGGCCCGCAGACCACCCCGATGGGCACCGTGCTGGATGCTGATGCGGCCCAAACGCCGAAGGCCATGGACGTGTACTACATCGTTCCGGACAAATGCACCGAATGCACGGGCTTCCACGATGAACCGCAGTGCGCCGCCGTGTGCCCCGTGGACTGCTGCGTGGACGACCCCGACCACCGCGAGACCAAAGAGCAGCTGATGGCGAAGAAGGAGTTCATGCACCTCTGAGCGCGCGGCCTTTGCGATGGCGCCTCGGGCCGCCATCGCGAACAGCAGCCGTGCGGGCTATCCGAGGCGATCGCGGGGCCGAAACTGGATCGGCCGATGCGGCTTGTACCGGTCCTCCGGCGTGCTTATTTTTCGAGGCTGGACCACCTTGTGATCCAGCAAGGCGACCATTTGATCCGCACGATATGACCTCCTCTTTCCGCGCTTCTACCGCACATCTGTTCGCCACGCTCGGGCTGGCGATGATAGGCTTTCCCGGGAAGGCCCAGTTGATCCTCAACCAGACATTGGCCCCCGACGCCTTGGTGCAGAACCACCTGTTGGGCGGGGGTGTGTTCCCCAGCAACATTATGTTCAATGGCCGCCCGGGCAATGTGGTGGCTTCCGTGGGCGTCACCTCGCTTAGTGAGATCGGACGGTTCAATGGCGCCAATACATGCCTTGGCCTGGCCAACGGGATCTTCCTCTGCACGCATGTTGCCCAAGTTCATCTTCCTGGGCCGAATGATCAGCTCAATCCAGTCGGAGGAGGAACAGTATATCCGGCCATACTAGGTGTACCGACCCCTGATCTGGACCTGAGCCGGTTGACGGGCTGGGAGCATGCGGAATCCTCAGGCGGCAACAACATCTGTAATAAAGCCATTTTGGAGTTCGACTTTGTCCCCATCAACGACATGATCTGCTTCCGTTACGTCTTCAGTTCCGAGGAATACGAGCGTTGGGCCTGTAGCCGGTACAACGATGTGTTCGGCTGGTTCCTCAGCGGGCCGGGCATTTCCGGTCCGTTCACGAACAACGCGATGAACATCGCCTTTATTCCGGGCTCCATGTCGCCGGTGTCGATCAACACCGTGAACAGCGGCCGGCTGGATTCGAGCAATGCCAACGGGCCGGATACCACAGATCTGTTCCGCCCTTGTTTTGATGCCGACCCCGACTGGCAGGCCAATGCGCAGTACTACCGCTACAACGGAGGGAAATGGAGATCGGCCAGAGCAATGGATGGCCCCCAGTTGGAAGCGCCCTACAACACGGACCCTTACTACATCGCGCACAATGGCATGACGGTGGTGCTTACCGCCAGCGCGGCCGTGCTGATCGGCGAGACCTACCACATGAAGATGGCGGTGGGCAATGCCTTTGATGGGAAATATCCCTCCGCCGTCTTCATCGAGCGGGGCTCGCTCAAAAGCGCGGACCGCTTCAACCTTACCGTGGATGAAGGGGCCAACGTGACCCAGGCCGAAGTTCCGTTGCTCCACCAAAGCAATACCGACAGCATCCACTTGCGCTTCAACCGCTGGGGCGGCTTCTACTTGGACGAATACCTGAAGATCTCCGTGGAAGGGGATGCCGTGGCCGGGGTGGACTACCTGCCCGCACTGCCCGATAGCATCCACTTCAACCAGCTGGATTCTGCCGTGGTCCTGCCACTGGCCGTTCCGGTACATGCCGATAGGCAGCGGGAACTGGTGATCAACCTCATCACCAGCAACGGGAACAAGGTGCGGGCCTATCGCTCGACCATCGACCAGCCCCGGATCGCACAAGGCGTGGGAAGCACCGGATCCGATCGGAATGGGCTGTCGCTCTTTCCCAACCCTGCGGTGGACATCCTGCATGTGGGGTTGCCTGAGGCCATGCAAGGCATCACCGATCTACAGGTGCTGGACGCATCGGGCCGCGTGGTGCTGCGTCAAGTGTTCAACGGCGGCCGGAGCACCACGATCGATCTGAGCGCCCTACCTGCCGGGCTGTACACGGTGAAGGCGGAAAGCCAAGGCAAATTGTCCACGGCCAGGGTCAACGTGCGGCACTAGGATCGTTCCCGATCCCTCAAGCGTCAGGGTAAGGCCTCGACGGTCCGGGCGTCGGCGCGCAGGCTCACGGTTCGGCAAGCTCACCGTGACAGTTGGGGAGGCCTAATGAACAACCGCTTGAGGACGGCGGATCCCCGGCCGGTGCGAATGCCGGATGCGAATGGGCCAATTTCGCGTCCATGGCCAAGGCCAAGGTGACCATCGGACGGTTGGAGTACATCGCGCTGCCCAACCTGGGCGTGCCGCGGGTACAGGCCAAGATCGATACGGGCGCCTATCGCAGCGCCTTGCATTACCAGAAGCTGCGGACCCGCACCGTGGAGGGCCGCAAGGAGCTCGTCGTCACGTTCAACATGGGCCGTCGGCAGGTGACCATGGTGTTCCGCACCTTCCAACGCGTCACCGTGAAGAGCAGCACCGGCCAGCGCACGCGGCGTTACCTGGTGCGCACCGCGGTCCGGCTGGATGGGCACAGCGTCCGCACGGAGTTCACCCTGTTCGATCGCAGCGATATGAAACACCAAGTGCTCCTCGGCCGTAAATTCCTGCGTGGACGGTTCGTGGTGGACGTGTCCACGAAGAACCGGCTCCGCTGAACATGAACGAACTTCCGGACCTGAAAGCCACGGTGCACCGGGCCTGCCTACAGGTGCTCGATGAACGCATCGCTGCGGCGCAAGCATCCATCGCGGATACGCAGGCCGCTTCGCAAAGCGATACCAAAAGCAGCGCCGGCGACAAGCACGAAACGGCGCGGGCGATGGCGCAGCTGGAACTGGAGAAGCAGACCTCCGTGCTGCAACACCTGCAGCGGATGCACGCGCAAGTGGAACGCCTGGCACCATCGGACGAACGAACGCAGGTCGGCCCCGGCGTGTTGGTGCGCACGGACAGCGGATGGTTCTACATCGCGGTGCCACTCGGGCGGATCGTGGTGGGCGGGGAAGAAGTATGGGCCATTTCCACCGAAGCACCGATCTACGCGGCGCTCAAGAGCACGCCCGTGGGGCAGGTGGCCTTTTACAGTGGAAAGGCTTATCGGATCCTGGAGGTGAGGTAGCGACGATAGCGCGTCGCTATAGTGAACGCTTTACAATGCGACATCCTGACTGCGAGGAACAGTTGATCCTTCGCCATTCGTCCCCATGGCTGAAGCAGTGTCCCCGGTGAACTTGCCGAAGCGGTCCAGCAGGCGTCACGGTTCGGCAGGCTCACCGTGACAGGGAGGCCCGTCACACGTGCCGCTCGATGAACTTCACGATCTCCCCGGCGATGTCGTGGCCGGTGGCCTTCTCGATGCCTTCGAGGCCGGGCGATGAGTTCACTTCGATGATGAGCGGGCCGCGGTCGCTCTGGAGCATGTCCACGCCCGCCACATGCAGGCCCAGCGCCTTCGCGGCCTTGATGGCCACCACTTCCTCCTCGCGGCTCAACTGGATCAGCTCGGCCCTGCCCCCGCGGTGCAGGTTGCTGCGGAACTCGCCCTCCCGGCCGATGCGCTTCATGGCGCCCACGATGCGGCCGTCCACCACGAAGGCCCGCACGTCCTCGCCGCGTGCTTCCTTGATGAACTCCTGCACGATCACGCGGGCCTTCAGGCTGTTGAACGCCTCGATCACCGCGATGGCGGCCTTCTTCGTCTCGGCCAGCACCACGCCCAGCCCCTGCGTGCCTTCGAGCAGCTTGATGATGCAAGGGGCGCCGCCCACGCTGTCCACCACGCCGGCCACGTCCTTGCTGTAGTTGGTGAACACGGTCTTGGGCATGCCCACTCCGGCGCGGCTGAGGATCTGCAGGCTGCGGAGCTTGTCGCGGCTGCGCACGAGGGCCTGGCTCTCGGCGGTGGTGAACACCTTCATCATCTCGAACTGGCGCACCACGGACGTGCCGAAGAAGGTGACGCTGGCACCGATGCGGGGGATGATGGCGTCCACTCCGGTGAGCGGCTGGCCGTTGTAGACCACGTGCGGGTTGCGTTTCTCGATCACCAGGTCGCACTTCACATGGTCCACCACGCGGCAGTCGTGGCCGTTCTGTTGACAGGCTTCCACCAGGCGCTTGGTGGAATACAGCTTCGCGTCGCGCGAAAGCACCAGGATGTTCATCGGGAAATGGGCGGCGGTCAAATGTAGCGGCGCGATCGCAGCTTCATTGACACCTGATCGTGAACGCTTTGCAATTGTTAACGCGGAGTAAGAGGGTCGTGAACTATTTTCGCCGGGACTAAACCACCACCCGTGGCAAGGATCATTGAGGCCAGCTCGCCGCTGGGCGCGACGCTGACGCCTGAACAGAAGGCATTCTTCGCCAAGAACGGCATCATCCATTTCCCCGGCTTCATCAGCCGGGAAGCCGTGGCACAGATCTGGAAAGCGGCCGAGGAGGTCCAGGGACGCTGGATCGCCGAGGGCCGCGAGAAGGTCAACGGCGTACCCATCAAGTACGGCAACGATGTGGACGGGAAACGGATCGTGCAGCGCTTCGCCTTCGCCAACCAGCAGCATCCGGTGCTCGCCGAGTTCCTCCGCGATCCCCGCTTCAGCGTCCTTCTGGGCCTCGTGGGACCCGATGCCCGCCTGGGCATCAACGAGAAGGACGGGCTGGTGGTGAACCATTACGTGAACACCGATGCCAGCAAGTTCACCCAGATGGGCTGGCACACGGACAGCATCCGCGACGTGTTCCTGGGCAAGAAGATCCTGCCGATGCTCAACGTGGGCATCCACCTGGACGACCAGGACCCGCGCAACGGCGGGCTGCGCCTGCTGCCCGGCACGCACGAGCAGGGCCTGTGGAACATGCTGTTCAAGAAGAAGTACTTCCTGAACAACGAGGCCGACGAGCGCGAGGTGGCCTTCGAGATCAAGGCCGGTGACCTCACCGTGCACGATGGGCGCTGCTGGCACCGCGTGGAACGCAGCCGGCTGGTGGGCGAGGAAAGCCGCCGCCGCGTGATGTACATCCCCATCATCGCGGGCAAGTACACGCCGAAATCCGAGGAGAGCCCAACGCCCTTCTACCACCGGTTCCACCATCTGGTGAAATGACCTTCGGCCGCGCGCTGCTCCTGGCGGCATTCGCGTTCACCATCCTACCTCAGCCGTCCTTCGCGCAGTCCGAGGGCGGCGTGGATGCGTCGGTCTTCGATGCGTTCCCGGTGCCCCCGGCCAGCAAGACGCTGCTCTTCTACATCCAGCGCAACAAGAACGAGAACGCCATCGTGTACGAGGCCCGGCTGGAGGCCGACGGCAAGCTCGCCGCGAAGGACCCCGTGCGCGTGCAGTGGGTCCGCTACACCGAGGGAGGCAAGCGCGAACCCCTGAGCCTGCTGGAGGCGAACGTCGCCTATGGCGTGAAGCACAAAGGCAACCTCAACGACCACGCCCGCATGGTGTTCGTGGCCAGCGACAAGTACCCCTTCAACGTGGTGGTGGACGCCACGGGCCAGGCGCAGGCGAGGATGATGATCAACGGACGCTACGCGCGCCTGCAACACATCCGGATACAGGCCCAGGAGACCAGCTTCTGGCCCAAGATCAAGTACGTGGACATCTTCGGCACCGATGTGATGAACGGGGAGGCCGTGCAAGAACGATACATCCCATGAGCACCGACCGCGGATACGCGCTGGTGACCGGTGCCAGCCAGGGCATCGGCGCGGCGATCGCACTGGAACTGGCAAGGCAGGGCTTCGGCGTGCTCGTGGTGGCCCGCTCGGCGGATGCGCTCGAAGGCGTGCGCGCGAAGGCCGCCTCCTTGAACAACGGCCGCGCGCACGCCCTGGTGGTGGACATGCTCGCCGCCGATGCCACGGCCCGCATCCAGCGGTACGTGGAGGAACAACGCCTGCCCCTCTCCTGCCTGGTGAACAATGCTGGCCAAGGGCTCTACGGCCTGTTCGAGGACCTGCCTCTGGAGGACCAGGCCCGCATGATGCGGCTGAACATGGACGTGCCGGTGGCGCTCACGCATGCGCTGCTTCCCCTGCTCCGCCAACAAAAGCGCGCCTACGTGCTGAACATCGCCAGCATGGTGGCCTACGGCGCGTTGGCGACCATGGCCGTATACAGCGGCAGCAAGGCCTTCGTGTGGCGCTGGTCGCGGTCGCTGCACCTGGAACTGAAGGAATCCCCCGTGACCGTGACCGTGGTGAACCCGGGAAGCGTGATCACCGGTTTCACCCAGCGGGCCGGTATGCAGAGCATGGACGACCTGGCCGAGAAGTTCGGCACCGGGCCCGAGCCGGTGGCCAAGGCCGCCGTGAACGCCATGCTGAAAGGCCGTGCCGAAGTGGTGCCCGGCCTGATGAACGCCGTGACCGCGAAGCTGCAAGGCTTGTTGCCCCAGTCGCTTTCCGAAAAGGTTGCGAGCGGGATCTACCTCAAGCGGCTGCCACGCCGCAAACCTTGAGGCTGTAAGCGCTCAGCCGCCACGCCAGCACCACCGCGAACGGCGCGGCCAGCACGTCGATCGTCCAGTGGGCGTGCTGCACCAGCACCAGGAGGCCGATGGCCACCGTGCCCAGCACAGCGAACGCGCGCGCGGCCTTCCCGCGTGAGATCGCCACCATCATCGCCATGGTGGCCGTGTGGCCCGAGAAGAACAGGTCCTTCAGGAAAGGCGTTCCGCCCGGGTAGAAACGCTGCGTGAGCGGGTCGATCAACGGCACGATGTCCGGCGGCGGCTCCAGCGTGTTCAGGAAGATGCATGCCATGCGGAAGAGCATCATGATCAGGTAGGCATGCATGCCGCGCAGCACCAGCAACGGTGACCGCCAGGCCCGCGCCACGGTGAAGAGGATCGTGCCGTAGAGGATCGAGAACGTGGGCACGGACACGTCCGCCGGACCGATGCGGGACAGCAGCGGCTCCCAAGGGTACGCGCCCTGCCGCGCCTGCACCCAGGCGAAGAAATGCGGCAGCAACAGCACCATCGGCACGGCCACCACGCCCGCCACCAGCCAGGCCAGCCGCACCGATCGGTCGGACCATTGGGCTTTCCACGCCCCCGCCACAACGTTCGCCATCAAGCGGCGCAAGCTACGCGCAGGAGCCCCCATCCAAGCCGCGCGGTCCATCCGCAGATGGCGCAGATGACACAGAGGTTCCACCTACGGCGGACTTTATGGTATTGGGCTGGCAGGTTGTCGGCCTGCTATCTGTGTCATCTGCGGATGTTTGCTGTTCAGCATTAGACCTCTTTCATAATTCCCCAGAAGTGTCACGTCGAGCGAAGTCGAGACGCTAATGCGCTTTCGATCACGGGCGTTCATGTCTCGACTTCGCTCGACAGGACAGAAGGAACGTATAGAGGATGAATTACGAAAGAGCTCTATTGACGCGGTCGATGCCTTGATGCTAGGCAGAGATGGCCGCGGTGGGATGGCTATTTTTCCGCCCCCGATGGAACCCCTGCACCGCTGGTCCGAGCGCTTCCAACACCGCCCCCTGGCGTGGCTCACGGTGATCGCGCTGGTGCCACGGCTCCTGGCGGCCTTCTTCTCCGGGGGATATTTCGCCCAGGACGACCATTTCCTCGTGATCGAGGCGGCCCAGAGCTGGGTGGACGGTTTCGACTACAACAACTGGTTGCCGTGGAACCAGCCGGTCCCCGCCCACCCCACCGGGCACATGATGCTCTATCCGGGCCTGCACTACCTGCTCTTCAAGGCGTGCGCTGCGCTGGGCCTCACCGACCCGACGTGGAAGATGGTGCTGGTGCGGCTGCTGCACGCGGTGTGGAGCGTGGTGACGGTGCGCGTGGGCTACCGGATCGCGCTGCGGCTGTCCAACAGGGCCATCGCATGGCGTTGCGGGCTGTTCCTGGCGTTGCTGTTCTTCGCGCCTTTCCTCGCCGTGCGGAACCTCATCGAAGTGGTATCCACGCCCCTGCTGATGCTGGCCGCGTGGCACCTGCTGCGCGACATGGACGGCCCGGCACGGCGCGATGCCTTCGTGGCGGGGCTCTTCGCGGGTCTTGCCCTGGACATCCGGTTCCAAACACTCTTCTTCAGCGGTGGCATGGGCCTGGCATTGCTGCTGCGCCGCGAATGGCTGAAAGGGCTCGCGTTCGGATGCGGGCTGGTGGTGGCCGTGGCCGTGGTGCAGGGCCTTCCCGACCTGTTCATCTGGGGACGGCCGTTCGTGGAGATGACCGAGTACGTGCGGTACAACCTGGACAATCCCACGAACACGGGCATCCACCTGCCGTGGTACGATTACGCGCTGGTGCTGGTCGGCCTGTTCATCCCGCCATTCTCGCTCGCGGTGCTGTTCGGCTACGCGCGGAAACCCCGGCCCCTGGTGCTGTGGCTGTCGGTGCTCACCTTCCTTTTCTTCCACTCCATCTTCCCCAACAAACAGGAGCGCTTCATCCTGCCGATCGTGCCGCTGCTGTTCGTGTTGGGCTACACCAGCTGGGAGCTGTGGCGCGAACGCAGCACCTGGTGGGCCCGGCATCAGCGGTTGTGGCGCGGCGTGATGGCGTGGACGTGGACCGTGAACGTGCTGCTGCTGGTGCCGCTGTGCTTCAGCTACAGCAAGCGCGAGCGCGTGATGGCCATGCTGCTGCTGCGCGATACGCCGGTGGACACGCTGATCATCGAGGATACCGTGGAGCAGGACCCGCCGATGGCCCCGCTCTTCTACCTGGGCCAATGGGGCATCCACCAGGAAGGCTACACCGATCCGTCCGTGGACCTGCGAGCGGCCATTGCGCCTTCGGCGGGGGACGGCCGCGTGGAAGTAGTGCTGTTCGTGGGGCAGGAACACCTGGCACAACGCCTGCTGCATATGGAACAGGTCCTGGGACCGATGGAACTGGTGGGCTGCGCCGAACCGGGCCTATTGGACCGTACGGTGCATTGGCTCAATCCCGTGAACCGCAATGCGGTGATCACCGTGTTCAGGACGCGGCCCTGAACGGGCCTTCGATCCCACCCGGATAACTTCGCGCCCCGATGCTGCCGATCGACCAACTGGACCCCTCGGTCTTCCTCACCGCCCACGGCTGGGTCCAGCTCCTCACCCTTACGGTGCTGGAGATCGTGCTGGGCATCGACAACATCATCGTCATCAGCATCCTCAGCGGGGAGCTGCCCAAGCACCAGCAACGCAGCGCGCGCCGCACGGGCCTGGCCCTGGCGATGATCACCCGCGTGCTGCTGCTGCTCACGCTCAGCTGGCTCTCCCGCCTCACGACCCCGCTGTTCGTGCTGGGACCGGTGGCGTTCGATGGCCGCAGCCTAGTGCTGATCCTGGGCGGCATCTACCTCGTCTACAAGTCGGGAACGGAGATCCGCAACACGGTGGAACTGCACGCCCAGATGGAGGGCCACGTCCGCAAGAAGGCGGTGTTCAGCATGATCGTGGCGCAGATCGTGCTGCTGGACATCGTGTTCTCGCTGGATTCCGTGATCACGGCCGTGGGCATGAGCAACGAGATCCTGATCATGGTGCTGGCGGTGATCATCGCCGTGCTCATCATGCTGGTGGCGAGCGACGCCATCAGCACGTTCGTGAACAAGCACGCGAGCGTGAAGGTGCTCGCCCTCACCTTCCTCTTCATCGTGGGTGCCGTGCTGGTGCTGGACGGAGTGGCCCATCGGTTCTCGCACGACAACCACATCAAGAACTACGTCTATGGGGCCATGGCCTTCAGCGTGTGCGTGGAACTGCTGAACCTGCGCATGCGCCGCAACGAACGCCGCCTGGGAAGGAACGAGTAGACCTTGCCGAGCGCATGTCCTGGTGAGCCTGCCGAACCGGGACACTCCCGGGGAACTGGATCACGGCAGCTGCGCCCTCCGCGTGGCCGTAGGCACCGTGCCCCCGATGTTCACCAGGATGGGGTCGCGATCGTTGCCGGTGCCCGTGTATTTCACCACGCCGTCCATGTTCACGTCCTCCACGTAGTAGCCGCTTACGGTGGCCGTGGGCACCGTGCCTCCGATGCGCACCAGGATGGGGTCGCGGTCGTTGCCGGCGCCCGTATACATCAGGACGCCGTCGTGGTCCACGTCACCCGCCCACAGGCAACGGATGCCGTTGATCGTTTTCATCGCCTCGTCACCGCCGTACGTGGCCGTGGACCCGTTGATGAAGTTCATCAGCACGGCCACGCCGGTGAGCGGCTGTGAAGTGGCCGTCATGATCCCGAGGTGATTGCGGCCCTTGATCGCCACGAAGTAATTGTCCACCACGGCCTGCGGGAAGTTCACCGGATCCGTACCGTTCACGTCCACCACCATCCCATCGCTGCGCACCAGGGCACTGCGCGTGGCCAGCACCTGCGAAGCATCGCTCTTGCTCCGCAGCTCAACGAGCACCCAATCCACGATGGCATTGGTGCCGGTCACGTTCAACACGGCCTGGGCCATGGTCTCCCCGCCCCCGCCGCCCACGTGCGTGAAGCCGAGCGCCGTGAAGGGTTCGGTGGTGGGCAGGCCATTGGTGCGCAGGTTCGCGTTCATGCTGCCGGAGGCATAGGGCCCTTCGAGCATGATGCGGGCGCTCACCTTCACCCCGAGTGCGGGATGCACGGCGCTGCCGTTGATGCCGTTCAACGCGGTGGTGGTGTTGGCGGGGTCCAGCCAATCGCGCAAGCGGCTGCTGGGCAGGGTGCCGTCCCAATTGGCGCTGAGCTTCGCGAAGATGCTCGGGATGGTGGTGGCGGTGGCGCATTCCTGCTGGCCGTCCGAGGCGCTGCCGACCATCCGCTTGTTGCGGTCGAAGAGGGGCGCGCCGCTGCTGCCGCCCTGCGCCAGCCCGGAACCCCAGAAGACGCGCCAGCATTCGGTGTTCTCATCCGGGGTGAAGTAGGTGGCCGGCGCCGCGTTCGGGAAGGCGATCTTCTTCACGTCCGAGAGCGGATGGTGGATCATCGCCCCCACGCCCGGCTGGCTTCCGCTGCGGTCCCAACCGCTGTAATACACGTTGTAGGCCGCCGGGGGCTGCGCGCTCATCTCCACCAGGCAGAAATCGCCGTGGTAGGTGAGCGCGCGGAGGGTGCTGCCGCTCACCGTTTGGTCCGTGGGACCGGCAGTGCCCACGCAGGCGGGACTGTCGTAGTTGAAGTAGAAGACCCACTGGCTTTCGGTGGGTTGGTAGCAATGGTTGGCGATGTGGAAGTAGGGGGTGCCGTTCTGCAGCGTGTTGTTCAGCAGCACGCCGGTGCAGCCACCGCCATCGGGCCGGAGGAACAAGGCCACGGAACGGCGCTGGTCCTGCCAATTGGCGGCGCTGGGGCACGCCACGTTGTCCTGGCAGGGCGCGCTCTGGTAACCGGGATCGATGTCGCGCAGCACACCGCGCTCCCTGAAATGCAAAATGTCGCGGAAGCCGTGCGTCAGGCTCGCCACGTGCAGCCCGGCAGGACCCGGATGCGGGCCGGTCTGGTATTCGATGGTGATGGCATCGCCGGGCACCACGGCGGTGGCGAGGCCGCCCGTGGGCTGCGCGTTCTCCTGCGTGAAGCCGCCGATGAAGTAGCTGCGGTCCGCGTTGTAGAGGAACACGCGGCCATCGGGGCCGGGCGCGAAGCGGTCGAACTGCACGCTCAACATCACCGCTCCGGGACTGCTCAACTGCAGGCGGCACACGCGGCTGCCGTCCGGCAGGTCCTGCCAGGTGCCCTGGCCGAGCACGTCCGCATCCACCTGGCGCTGGGTGCCGTAGCGGAACCCGGTGTTCGCGGGCGCGGCATCCGCCTCGGCGAGCAGGGCGGAGCGGTCCAGCACGGACAGCCCGATCCGGGGCACGGCATCGCGCTCGTTCGGGGTGTGCCCCCAGCCGAGCGGCTGTCCACCGTGGGCGATCTGGGCGGTGGAAAGCACAGGGACGGCGAAAACGCCAAGGAGGAGAGCTCGCTTCATCGCTACCAAGCTAATAAACCAACGAACGGGAAGGTTGTCGGTTCGTTCAGCGCCCGATGATGACGAACTCCGTGCGGCGGTTCTGCGCACGACCGGCCTCGGTGTCATTGTTCGCCAACGGTTTCGAGGCCCCATAGCCCTTGCTGGTGAGACGGTCGCCCTTGATGCCGTGCGCACCGATGTATTCCCGCACGGTGAAGGCGCGATCGTTGCTCAGCGCGAGGTTCTTGTCCTCGCCCCCCACGTTGTCGGTGTGGCCCTGGATCTCGATGCGCAGCGTGGGGTTCTCCTTCAGGAAGGTGATGAGCTCCTCCAGGATGTACTCGCTGGCCTTCGTGAGGGCGGCGCTGTTGGTGGCGTACTTGATGTCGTTCACGCGGTAGCTCTTGCCCACTTGGATCTTCTCCAGCTTCATGTCCACCTGGGCCACGCCGCCGCGCGCGGTATCCTCCGCGGTGAACGCACGGCTGTCGAACACATGGTCCTCCTTCTTCACGGTCACCACCACGTCGGCACCCGGCTTCAGGCGCAGCACGGTGGCGTAGCGGCCGTCGGCTTCGTCCACGTGCAGCACCTCGGTCTTGCGGGTATCCATGTAGGTGATGGACACCTTGGCATCCGTCACCGGCTTACCGTTCTCGTCCTTCACTTCGCCCTTCACCACGATGATGTCCTCGGGACGCGCGTCCTTCGGCAGCTCGAAGCCATACAGATCCAGTCCGCCGGCGCCCTTGAAGCGGTTGCTGGCGAAGTAGGCGGTGCGGCCGTCGGCGCTCACGATCAGCCCGTGCTCGTCCTGCGGCGTGTTGATGGGGTTGCCGATGTTCTTCGGCTTGGACCAGGAACCGTCGGCCTGCATGCGGCTGTAGAAGATATCGTAGCCGCCGATGCCGCGCTGGCCGCGGGAAACATCCTCCCGGCCGTCCTCCCCGCGCGGCGGCTTGGCCGCGAAGTAGAGCGTGTGGCTGTCGCTGTGGAGAAAGGGGGCCTTCTCGTCCCCATCGGTATTGATGGGGCCGGGCACGGGCCTGGCGGGGCTCCATTCCCCTTTGTCGTTGCGCGTGCTCTGGTAGATGTCCGTGCCGCGGCTGTCCTTGCGCACGGTGGCGAAGTAGAGCGTGCGGCCATCCGCACTGAGGGTGGGCTGGCTCTCCCACCCGTCCGGCGTGTTGATGTTCGGCCCAAGGTCCTCCGGCGTGCCCCATTCGAACACCTGGCGGCCCGAGGCGAAATCCATGTGGGTGTCGTAGTGCGTGCGGTAGATGTCGCAGTTCTTGTAATCCTTGCCGGCGGCCTTGCAGATGGTGACGAAGACCTCCTTGTTGTTCACGCTCACGGTGACGCCGCCGTAGCTGTCGCCCGTGTTGAAGGGCGGGGGCAGCGCGGTGCCCTTGTCGAAGTCCTGCTTCACGTCGGCGCGGCGCGCTTCGGTCAGTTCCTCCACATCACGCGGGAAGGGATCGCCCTTCGCCTGGTACTTGCTCAGGCGGGTGAAGAAGAGCAGTTCATTGTCCGGGGAGAACATCGGCAGGTACTCATCGGCCTGGGTGCTCACGCCCTTCATCAGCGTGGGGTTGAAGGGCCGCTGGTCCTTGTAGAAATCCACGTAGAACTGGAGCTCGGGCATCACCTGCTCCACGTCGGCGGTCTTCTTCTCCAGGTCCTTGGGCAGCCTGGCCGGGTCGTCGCCGGAGAACTTCAGGAACTGCTGGAAGGCCTGCCCCGCCTCGGCGAACTTATCCTGGGCGTAGTACAGCGTGCCGAGGTAGTAGTACAGGTCGGCGTGGTACTCGGGGCACTTCGCCTTCACCTGCTCGAAGTACTTGATGCTGGCCTCGTAGCTGCCCGCGCCGGCCCTGGAGCGGTTGAACGCGCTGATGCCCAATTGGAACAGGCATTCCGTACACGCGGGGTCGATCTCCTGCGTGGCCTTCAGCTTGGCGTGGCGCTCCGTGGGGTTCTTCTCCTTCGCAGCCTCCTCCAGCAGCTTCACGATCTTCTTGTCCGTGGGCTTGTCGCATGGGCCGCCGTCGCCTTCCTCCTGCGCATGCACGCACAGCGTCGCCGCGATCAGCACCAGCATGGCGATCCCCCGCCCCCCTGTTATCGGTCCTTTCATCCTGTGTTGGGCGGAAATGTTCCGCCACCTATGCCATTTGTTATCCGGCGGGACGTGTCCCGCCTGCATTATTTTATGGTGGTGTCGGTGTTCTTGGCCTTATCCACCAAGGCATCGCCTTGCTTGCGGGCGGCATCCACCAGGCCGTCGGCGCGCTTGTCGGTTTCAGCGATGGCATCCTGCTCCTTCTTGTCCGCGGCCTGCTTGGCCTTGTCGGCCACGACCTTGGCTGCGGCCTTGGCCAGCGGGTTGGTCACCTTGGCCAGTTCATCGTCGGCGGCCTTGTAGGCCTGGGCCTTGATGTCGGCGGCCTGCTTGCGGGCGTCGGCCTTCAGCTTGTCGGCCTGCTGCTGGGCCTCCGCCACCAGGCGGTCCCGTTCGGCCATGGCCTTGGCGAGGACGTCCTCCTTGGCTTTGCCGATCTCTTCGTTGAGCTTCGCCTTGCCCTCTTCGAGCGCGGCGTCCTTCAGGTTGCTGCCGCCGTTGCCGAACACCGGCTTCACCACGGGCTTCTCCACCGTGCCGGTGATCTTCGCCGTGAGGTCCAGCTCGGCGGGCAGCTGGGCGTTGGAGCCCACCGCGCTGTTCAGCTGTCCGAGCAGGCTGGAGGCCAGTTGCGTGGCCCCCACACCGAACATGTCGCTGGGCACCTTGGCCTTCACGTTGTAATCGATGGCCTGGTCGGCGAAGGCGGTGCTGCCGCCCACGTTGGCCTTCAGGCGGTCGATCTTCACGTCGAACGGCTTGGTGATCATCTTGCCCTCTCGGAACTCATAGCTGAAGTTCACGTCCTCCAGCTTGGCCGAGGCCAGCTTGGGCATCTTCAGCACGTTGCTCAGCTCCACCATGGGCTTGAAGCCTTCGATGGTGACGCTCTTGGTCTTCAGCGTACCCTCACCGGAGAGGGTGTTCATCACGGGCGACATGTGCTGGTCGAGCTCGGCCTTCATGGTCATGGCGGTGCTGAACCTGCCCCTGCAGGCCTTGGCGATGGGCGCCATCTTCTGCACGGTCTCCACGTAGCCCACGGTCTGCGCGATGTCCAGGTCCTTCACGTCGTAGGCGAGGTCGAAGAGCGGGTGCTTCTTGTCCTTGGTGTCGTAGCTGCCCTTCATGCCCACGCTGCCCTCGAAGAGGTTGAAGAAGACATCGCGCAGGTCCACGCGCTCGTCATGCACGTGCAGGGTGCCTTTGGTGTTGGTGAGCGCGAGCTTGTCGTAGAGCACCTGCTTCACCGCAGCGTTCAGCGTGAAGTTCACGTTCTTGGGTACTTCGATCAGGCTCATCGCAGCGGTATCCGTCTTCGCCGTGGTGGCTTCGGCGGACGCCGTCCCTCCGCTCGGCCCCATCAGTTCGTTCAGGTCGAAGGTGTTGCTGTTCACGTTGAAGCTGCCTGCGAGGGTGCTGTCCTTCAGCCACCATTGCAGGTAGTTGTCCAAGCGGCCGTTGGCGGCGATGTCGCTCTTGCCCACGTTGCCGATGAAATTGGTGAGCGCCAGGAATTTCGGGCTGAAGTCGAAGATGAGCTCCTGGATGCCCACACCGTAAGGCAGCGAGTCGCTCTTGTAGTCCATGCCGCGCAGGGCGAGCTGACCGGCCGCTTTGAACTTGTCGTACTGCCCTTTCTCCACGCTGCTCATGCGACCCGCCATGGTGACGTCGGCCTTCACCTGGCCTTTCAGGTCATCGCCCTTCGGCAAGGGCACCACCTTCTTCACGCTGGCGAGGTCGAGATCAGCCTTCAGCGCGGCGTCCACGTTGGGGTCGCTGATGGGCGTGGTGAGGTGCATGCGGGCCTCCACGGGGTTGCCGGCCATCTTCAACGCGAAGCGCTTCAGGTCCACCACCATGCCGTCCATGTCCTTGCCTTCGGGGCTTTGGATGTTGCAGTCCACATAGATGGCGTCCACGCTGGCGGGCAGGTCGGGGTATTTGAAGCGCCCGTTGTCCACGTTGATGGTGACGCCGAAGCCGGGCATGTGGGTGTCGTTATACAGCCCCTTCACATAGCCGTTGAAGGCGGCCTTGCCGGTCATGTCCACGCCTTTCATGTCCTTGGCGAACTCGGCGGGGATGAGCGAGAGCAGCGCACCGATGTCGCTCTTCTTCATGGCCCACTTGAGGTCCATGGTAATGTCGTTCGTGGGCATGGCCAGCCAGCCGTCGAAGCCCAGCGCAAGCTGGTTCACCACGGCCTCGTTCTCCTTGAAGGTGAACTTCATGTTGGGCAGGTCCATGTCCAGGTCGGCCTTGATGTCGGCCTTGGCGTTCTTCAGGTACTTCACGCCATCGAACACCACGTTGGTGGTGTCCACGGTAGTCTTGGTCCTCAGCACGAAGAGGTCCTGCGCGAAATCGCCGCTGCCGGTGTGGTCCACCCCGGCCAGGTCCAGCAACATGGGCAGGCTTTCGTCGTCATAGATGATGCGGCCGCGGGTGATGCTGTATTCCTTCAACGCCACGTTGAAGGTGGTGGCGCTGGTGTCCGCGGGCAGTTCGGCACTGGTGCTGTCCGGCTTGGCGATGTCCCAGTTGGCGGTGCCGTCCTTCAGCACCTTGAAATGCAGGTAGGGCCGGGTGAGGGCCACGTTCTTGATCTGGATGCGGTCGCTGAACAGGCTCATGAGGCCGATGGTGGCGCGCAGTTCACCGATGTCGGCCAGGCACAGGCTGTCGAAGGGCGCCACGTTGCACACTTTCACGTTCTCCACGCTGATGCTGGCGTTGGGGAAGCTGCGGATGATGCTGAGGTCCCAATCGCCCCAGTCCACCGTGGCGTTGATGCTCTCGTTCACCTGCTTCTTCACGGCCGCCTCGATCTTGTCCTTGAACAGGACGGGGATGAGGATGGCCGCTGCAAGCAGCAGCACGATGAGGATGCCGAGGGTGATGAACAGCCGTTTGATCCACTTGCCCATGTTGTTCGGTGTTGTGGCGACGCAGTGCGCCGCCTGTACGGGGATGTCTAGATCCGTGTGAGGCGTTGGCGTAGAAGGTGATCGGCAAGGACAAGGCAGGCCATGGCCTCCACCACGGGTACCGCACGCGGCACCACGCAAGGATCATGCCTCCCCTTCCCTTCCAAGGTGACGGCGTTGCCTGCGCGATCAACGCTTTGCTGCGGGCGCATCAGCGTGCTCACGGGTTTGAAGGCGACATCGAACAGGATGTCCTCGCCGTTGCTGATGCCGCCCTGCATCCCACCGCTGCGGTTGGTGGCCGTGCGGATGCCTTCCTCTGTGCCGATGTATGCATCGTTGTGCTGGGAGCCGCGCAAGGCGATGGCCTCGAAACCGCTGCCGAACTGCACGCCCTTCACGGCATTGATGCTGAACAGGGCCTTGCCGAGATCGGCGTGGAGCTTGTCGAAGACCGGCTCGCCGAGGCCCGGCGGCACGTTGCGCGCCACGCAGGAAATGCGTCCACCGATGGTATCGCCTTCGCTCCGCACTTGTTCGATCAAGGCCGTCATCCGTTCGGCCGTCCGCGCATCGGGGCAGCGCACGGCGCTGCCTTGAACGGCGGAAAGGTCCAGATCCGTATAGGGCCGCTCCAGGCGCACGTCGCCGACCTGGCTCACCCAGGCGTTCACCTCCACCCCGGCACGCCGGAGCAATTGCCGCGCGATGGCGCCTCCCGCCACACGAACGGCCGTTTCCCGCGCGCTGGCACGCCCGCCGCCACGGTGGTCGCGCAGGCCGAACTTCTGTTCCCACGTGAGGTCGGCATGGCCGGGACGGTAGGCGTCCTTCAAGTGATCGTAGTCGCCGCTCTTCGCATCGGCGTTACGGATGAGGAAGGCGATGGGCGTGCCGAGCGTGACGCCGTCCAGAAGGCCGCTGAGGAATTCCACCATGTCGCTTTCGCTGCGCGCGGTGCCGAGGGGCGTGCTCCCAGGCCGGCGCCGGTCCAGTTCAGCCTGGATGGCGGTCAAGTCCAGCTTCAAGTCTGCGGGGCAACCTTCCACCACGCCGCCAATGGCCGGACCATGGCTCTCGCCGAACGAGACCAGCCGGAACACGGTGCCGTAGATGCTGCCTGCCATGATGAGGGGGCGAAATTACCCGGAGGCAAGGAGCCTTTGTGCAACGATCCCCACACGATCCAACAGGGGGGCGTTCACCGGCAAACAGCCCAAGATGCCGTTCACCTGAGAGCGGTCGTGCCCCACAAAAGGATCATGTGCCTGCAACACCGTTCCATAGGTAGAGTGTTCCTTTGACCGATCGGGACACTGCCATACCTATGATCTGATGCCGACCGAAGCTGAAGTCCTCGCCCACGTGATGGACAAGACCCGCCAGTGGACCTTGTTCTACCTGGACAAGCTGAAGGGCCACGACCCGCACCGCCGCTTCGTATGCGAGGGCAAGGAGCTGAACACCCTGTATTGGCTGGTGGCGCACCTCGCCACCACGCAGAACGGACTGTTGCTGGCCGCCACGCGCGGGCCGTTCGAGAAGTTCACGTGGGCCAAGCATTTCAACATGGGTGCCGCAGGACTGCCGCCCGGGCAATGCCCGCCCTTCGAGGACGTGCTGGCCGTGTTCCATACGGTGCATCAGAAAGCCATCGGACACGTAGCCACGTTGAGCGAGGAAGCGCTGGATGGTCCCAACCCCACCCCTTTCCCCACGTTCGGGCCGCAGTTGCGCGACGTGGTCGATCCACGCTATCCGCCACGAGGGCACGCACGCCGGCCACCTGGGCTGGCTGTGCAAGCTGTACGGCATCCCCACCATCTGAACCATGGTTCGCATCGCGGCGGTGCACGACGACGGCCGGCTGACCGAGGCAACGGTGATCGCCCTGCACGCGGTAAGCGGCGTGCGGATGGACCTGCTCCGTGCCGCACGGGTGCGGCCCGCCGCGCGGAACCGGCTGCATGCGCCGTGGTATGGGCGGAAGCGCGGCGGCGCGCTCACGCTGGGCCGCACGATCTACTTCACGCAGCGCTACTTCGATCTACAAGACCTGGCGGACGGCGGCATCACGTCCACCTGGGCCTGGCTGACGCTGCTTGCGCACGAGGTGGGGCACCTCCCGCAGGCGGAACGCTTCGGGTACAACGCCTGGGGCATCACACGCTACATCGCGGCGTTCACGGGCCAATACGGCGCGCGGGCCCTGACCTTCCGTTCACGGGTGCATGATGGCGCGGCCCTGGAGATCGAAGCGGACAAAGGACGTTGGGTATTGCGGCAAGTGGTGACCGGAGCACCGAAGGACCACCCGCTGGTGCTGGCCGTGCATAACAACGACAAGGAGGCGACGCAAAGCTGGGTGGCGATGCATGCCGAATACCTGGAGGACCTGTGCTGGCGCTATTCCTCCGAACGCAACACGGCCTTGTCCGCCGGTTGATCGAAGCTGGCTTCCGATGGACCGGTGATGGGGATGACCGGGCCTGCGAAACGCGCCGAAGCGTGCAAATTCACATCCAGCCAAGCCTTCACACAGGCCATCGGCTCGCGCACGGCACTGCCACGGCACACGCTGCCACCCGGTGGGTCGGCGATAGCCCCCACAGCGTCGATGCCCAGGCTGCGTGCCAAGTAGACCGCTCGCGGCAGGTGGAACGCCTGGGAGATCACCACGGCATCCTTCACCTGGAAGACGTCGCGAGCGCGCACCATGGTATCGTACGTGTCGAACCCGGCATGATCAAGGAAGATATGGTGGAGCGGGACGCTGCGGTCCATGAGCCATTGCTTCATGGTGTTCACCTCGTCATAGCCGCGCCGGCCGTGGTCACCGCTCAGCAACAGGCGCTGCACGCTGCCCGCCTTATACAAGGCCAAGGCATGCGCCAGGCGTTCTTCGAGGCAGGCCGAAACGTCACCCTCCCGCACCCGGCAACCCAACACGATGCCCGTGAACCGCACCGGCACAGGGGCACCATGCACCACAAGGTAAGGATCGCTTACCGCGCGGACGCGTGCCCGCACCGACCATGCTGCAAGCACCACGAGCGTACCAAGGATCAGGACCGCCCACAGGGCCTTTCGCCACCACTTCATCGCTCAATGGGCGATCACCACCCGCGTACCAGCAGTGGCCCCGGCCGTGCGCAACACGTACACGCCTTGCGCCAGCCTGCTCACGTCCACCGCCGCGCTGTGCATGGATGCGGGGGCGATGGAACGCACCGAGCGTCCATTCGGAGCGATAAGCTCCCAGCCACGGCCTTGGTCATCCGCCACGTACAGTATCTCGTTCGCTGGATTGGGCCATGCCTCCGGCCCGTTCCGTGCGGCAACGGCGGCCATGCCCGTGGAGATATCCTCCGGCTCATAATAGAAACGCGTTCGGATGGGCAACCCGGCCACGGTGGTCACCTCCAGTACCGGTGCGCCCTTGCCCACGGCCAGCCACTTGTATTCAACGGTCTCCGGTTCAGGCAGGGTGAAGCCGAACCCGAACTGGTCCACGTGGATGGTGTCCGTGCGCTGCAGGCGTGAGGTCACGCGCAGCACCTCGAAGGTGTCCGCAGGCAGGTAGAGCGTGCCCCAGCCATCCACGGTATTGCGGCGCATCTGTTGCTGGCCGAACGTGAACATCGTGGGTACGTTGATGCTATAGGTGCTGAAGGAACTGTCCTCGTTCCCGAACTCCAGCGGGAACCGATGGATCCAGTCCACCGGATCGCGCTGGACGGACGCGGGCAGCCCGTTGATGTTGGCCCCGAAGCCCACGTTGCGGAACCCGGTGTTGTCCACCTTGTAGTAGTCGTACACGTTCTGCACGGTGAGGTAGCTCTGGAAACTGAAGGACGGGCCGCGCAACGCATAGCTGGCGCGCGTTCGCGGGTAGAGCAACGGGTTGTTGAAGAAGAGCTGGTAGAGCAGCGGCGTACTGCCCACGGATACCGCGGTATCCGCCCCTTCGGCCTGGATGGCGAGGGCGCGGAAGTCCCACAGGTGGCCGGGTCCGGTATCGCCGCCATCGAAATCGAGGATGGTGCCGTTGCGGTAACGCAGGGTATCACCGGCGCTGGGCATGTCGGCGGGCCCGAGCACGATCTGGGCGGAGAGCAACGCCGGGGAGAGGGAACAGCACAAGAGCAACGGACGCAGGACGTTCTTCATGCGCCCAAACTACCGCACCGCAGGCTTCCTGCAACGGCATGGTGTTGGCAGGCCGTCCGGTACCTTTGCCCCGCATGAGATACCTGCTGCTCCTCCTGGCCTTCAGCGCCACCTGCGCCTTCGCACAACCCGGGAAGAAGGCGGCGCGTCCGTTGGTCCAGTTCAGCGGCGTGGTGGTGACCGGCGACAGCCTGGAACCGGTCCCGTTCGCGAGCATCATCACCAAGGGCAGCTTCCGCGGCACGATCAGCGACGTATACGGCTACTTTAGCTTCGTGGCCCAGCCCGGCGACACGCTGCAGTTCTCCGCCGTGGGCTTCAAGCGCGGGGAATACGTCATCCCGACAGCCTCAAGGACAACAAGTACTCCATGATCCACGTGCTCTACGCGGACACGGTGATGCTGAAAGCGGTGCCCGTGTATCCCTGGCCCAGCAAGGAGCAGTTCAGCGAGGCGTTCCTGAACCTGCGCCTGGCCGACAGCGATTACCAGCTCGCCTTGAAACACCTGAACGCGGCGGAGACGATCCAACGCATGGAAAACCTGCCCCCGGACCCGAGCCTGGCGATGCACATGCAACAGCAACTGGACAACACGCGGGTATACAACACCGGCATGGCCCCTTCGATCAACCTCTTCAACCCGGTGGCGTGGGCCCAGTTCGTGCAGGCGTGGAGGTCGGGCGACTTCAAGAACAAGAAGAAGGACCAATAGTTCTGCATGTGCCGTGCGGAGGAGCACATGGGCACATCCCCCTGCCGGGTACTTTCGCGCCGTGTATCCCCGGGAGATCGCGCACCTGTTGCTGCTGGAATGGCGGCTGGACCGCCGGCAGAAGCACGTGTGGGGCGGCATGGCGCTGTACGTGGTAAGCACCGTGTACGTGTGCTACCAGAGCGTGCATGGCCTGCGTGATGTCGCCGTGTGGAACGCCTTGTTCTGGATCATCCTCCTCTTCGCGGCCTTCAACACGCTGGGGCGTTCGTTCCAGCGCGAGGATGCCGGCCGCCAGCTCTACCTGCACACGCTTGCCTCGCCGCGCAGCGTGATCCTGGCGCGCACCCTATACAGCGCGGGCCTGATGGCCGTGCTGAGCCTGCTGAGCCTCGGCGCCTATGCGCTGTTCATCGGCAGCACGCCGCTGGCGGGCGCGGAGGCCGGCACGTTCGTGCTCACCGTGCTCATGGGCGGCACGGGCTTCGCGCTGGTGCTCACCCTCATCGCCGCGCTGGCCGCGCGGGCCGGGAACGGCATCGGACTGATGGCCATCCTGGGCCTGCCGATCGTGCTGCCGCTGCTGTTGAGCGTGATGAAAGCGAGCAAGCTCGCGCTGGACGGGTTGCCCTGGTCCGTCACGTCGAAATACCTGCTGTGGCTGCTGGCGATTGATGCGATCGCCATGGCGCTGGCCTGGTTGCTCTTCCCCTACCTTTGGCGCGACTGATGAAAGGCTGGTGGTGGAAACTCGGGTCGGTGGCGTTGCTGATGTACGTGGTAATCATCGGCCTGCGGACGCCCTTGAGGCCCGCCTTGGTGCATGCGTCCGCTACGCGGATCGAGCCGGGTGAGGCCTCGTTCGAGGTCACCGGGTACAACACGAGGTTCGCAACCTCTCAATATGTCGCCTGGTGGCTGGAGAACGGAGAGGCCCGCTGGTGCGCTACCTCCGTGGCCCCGATGAGCGAAACACGCGTCCGCCTCTCGTTCGTGGTCCCGGACAGACTTCCGAGGGACATGACCTCCATCGCGACGTTCAACAGCCTGGACGGCGAGCTACGGCTACCTGAAGCGCTGTGGACCGTGCGCAAGGGAGGATCGGCAGGCACGTTGGATGCTTCCTGCGTGCCGGCGAATACGAACAGCGCGCACCTGTTCGCCTTCCCCGACCGCAACATCCTGAACGAGAGCATCCGCAACCTGTTCTTCCACGTGCCGATGTGGTTCGCCATGATGTTGCTGATGACCATTTCCGTGGTGCAGAGCATCATCACCCTGCGGAACAACAGCCTGGGCGCGGACCTCATGGCCGATACCGCCGTGCGCGTGAGCCTGCTCTTCGCTGCGCTGGGCCTCATCACCGGCAGCCTGTGGGCCCGCGTGACCTGGGGTGGTTGGTGGACGAGCGACACGAAACTGAACGGCGCAGCCGTAACGGTGCTGATCTACGCAGCCTATCTGGTGCTGCGCGGCTCGGTGCCCGACCCCCACAAACGCGCGCGGCTGGCAGCGGTGTACAACGTGTTCGCCTACGTGTTGATGATGGTGTTCATCATGGTGCTGCCGCGGGTCACCGATTCCCTGCATCCGGGCAACGGCGGCAACCCGGCCTTCAGCAACTACGACCTCGATTCCAGCCTGCGCGCCGTGTTCTATCCCGCCTGCATGGGCTGGATAGGCCTCGCCTACTGGGCGTTCCGGCTGCGGGTGCGGACGGCCAGGCTCTCCCTTGGCTGATGCACCGCCCCCCCGATCACACCACGCACATCCCCCGACCCAAGAAAGGACCATGGCCCCCCGCAAGCTCCTGATACCCGTCATGGGCGCCCTGCTGCCCCTGAATACCTTTGCGCAAACCCAAGCGCCTGGCTGGCTGGAGGAAACGATGTACCATTCGGGCAAGATCAACACGGTGATCGCGGTGGTGAGCGTGGTGCTCATCGGCCTCGGGGCCTGGATGTTCGCGATGGACCGCCGGATCGGGCGCTTGGAAAAGAAGGACTGAACGGATGAAGCGCAGCCACATCATCGCCCTGGTCATCATCGCCGTCGCCCTTGGTGTGCTGGTGTATTCGTTGTCGGACAACACCACGTTCGTGAGCATTGCCGACGCGAAGGCGCAACCGGGCGAGGAAGTGAAGGTGAAGGGCTTCCTCTACAAGGGCGACGAGGTCGTCTACGAACCGTCCGTCGATGCCAACCTCACCCGCTTCACGCTGGTGGACGAGCACGGCGACAAATGCCGCATCGCCCTGAAAAAAGCCAAGCCGTACGATTTCGAGCGTTCGGAGAGCATCGTGCTCACCGGCCGCATGGAAGGCGATGCGTTCGTGGCCTCGGACATGCTGCTGAAATGCCCGAGCAAGTACAACGAACAGAGCAAGGTGGCCGGGTTGTGAGCGTCCTTCGATCTGCTCCGCTCAAGCCTGTGGGGTCATGCTTCGGCAGGCTCAGCATGACAGATGGACCATTCTCCCGTGTCATGCCGAGCCTGCCGAAGCATGGCCATCCCGGGACCGCATACACGCTGACGTGGACGTGACCTACCTCGGCGAACACACGTGGGCAGGGCAGCTGGGCCATTGGCTGGTGCTGCTCGCGTTCGGGGGCTCGCTGCTGTCACTTGCGGGCTACTTCCTCTACACGCGCAGCAACGACGACGGCTGGCGCACCGTGGGGCGCATCGGTTTCCGGACGCATTCGGTGGGTGTGGCAGGCATCGTGGTGCTGTTGTTCATCATGCTGTTCAACCACTGGTTCGAGTTCGACTACGTGTGGAAGCACAGCAACCGCGGGATGCCGCTGCGCTACATCGCGAGCTGCTTCTGGGAAGGACAGGAAGGCTCGTTCCTGTTGTGGAGCTTCTGGAACATGATCATCGGCAACATTCTCATCCAGCGGAAGGGCACGCGCACCTCGCCCGGCTGGGAAGGCCCGGTGATGACCATCGTGGCGCTGGTGCAATTGGCGCTGGCCTGGATGCTCCTGGGCGTATACCTCTTCGGGGTGCGCATGGGCAGCAGCCCGTTCCTGCTGATCCGTGAGCTGCCGGAGAACATCGGCCTGCCTTGGACGCACCTCGCCGATTACCTCACGCGCATCCCGCAGTTCGCCGACGGCCGCGGCCTGAACCCGCTGTTGCAGAACTACTGGATGGTGATCCACCCGCCCACGCTGTTCCTGGGCTTCGGCCTTACGTTGGTGCCCTTCGCCTTCGCCTGCGCCGGCCTGTGGCGCGGCCGCCTGAAGGAGTGGATCGCCCCCGCCATCCCGTGGACCTTTACCGGCGTGCTGGTGCTGGGCACGGGCATCCTCATGGGCGGCGCATGGGCGTATGAGGCGCTCAGCTTCGGCGGCTTCTGGGCCTGGGACCCGGTGGAGAACGCCGTGCTGGTGCCGTGGATCACGCTCATCGCCTCCGGCCACCTGCTGCTCATCAACCGCCGGAAGGACACCTCGCTCTTCACCACCTTCCTGCTCACCCTGGGCACCTACCTGCTGGTGCTCTACAGCACCTTCCTCACCCGCAGCGGCGTGCTGGGCGATACCAGCGTACACAGCTTCACCGGCGAGGGCATGCTGCCGGGCCTGCTCACCTTCCTGCTGTTCTTCATCGCGCTGTGCGTGGCGCTGCTGAACACCGATCCCCAAGACCGCCGCTTCATGCTGGTGATCGCCGCGGTGGTGCTAATCCTCGGAGCCGCGCTGAAGGTGATGGTACCGGCCATCCTGCTCTTCGGCCTCATCGCCCTGGCGATGACCATGGTGGCCTACCGCAAGGGGCCCTACCACTACGAGGTGGAGGAACAGGTGAACAGCCGCGAGTTCTGGCTCTTCATCGGCGCGCTGGTGCTGCTGCTCAGCGCCGCGCAGATCATCGCGAAAACGAGCACGCCCGTGTGGGGGCAGCTCGGCGAACCGTTCGACCAGCCGCGCCTCTGGCTGGCCCAGCACCTGGGCTGGGACTGGATCACACCGGCCAAGGGCCAGCTCACCGACAAGGGGGATGTGAAGGCCGTGTACAACCGCATCCAGGTGCCCTTCGCCTTCATCGTGTGCATGCTCGTGGCCATCGGCCAATACCTGCGCTACAAGCACACGGACATGAAGCGCGCCCTGCGTGAGATGGCCGGTCCGTTCACCGGCGCCGTGCTGCTCACCGCCCTGGGCGTGTGGCTGCTGGGATACACCTGGCGGGACCTTACGCTGGTGGCCTTGTTCTTCGCCACGTGCTTCGCCTTCCTGGCGAACGCGTGGTACGTGCCGGCCGTGCTGAAGGGCAAGCTGGACAAGGCCGGACCGTCGGTGGCGCACGTGGGCTTCGCGCTGGTGCTCCTCGGCGCGCTGGTGAGCACCAGCCGCTCGCACGAGATCAGCCGCAACGTGGCCGGTCCGCAGCTGAGCGGATTGAACAAGGAGTTCGACGACCAGAAGGACATGCTGCTCTACCTCGGCGACACCCTGCCGATGGGCGATCGCTTCGTCACCTTCACCGGCAAGCGGCAGCAGGGCGTGGACCTGTACTTCGACATGGACTACCTGGCCTCCGTGCCGCGGCGGTTCCATGCGGGTGATACGGTGCGCGTGCGCAACGCGCTCTTCCGCGCGAAGGACGACCACCAGGCCGGTATCCGGTTCCTGAACGACCAGCCCGGCCACTGGGAGGCCATCGAGGAGTTCACGAAAGGCATGCTGTGGCACGCCCCACATTGGACCCCCCGCGAGCCGGGCCCGAAGGAGTTCTCCTTGGAGCCGCTGGTGCAGTTGAACCCGCGTTTCGGCAACGTGGCCGAACCCAGCACGCGCCACTGGCCGCACCAGGACCTCTACACGCACATCCGCTACGCCAAGCTGGACACCACGAGCGACGGTTACATGCCGCCCTTGACCGTGGAACGGCACGTGGGCGATACGATCGCCACGGCCACCTGCCTGGTGGTGCTGGACAGCATCAGCGGCGGGCAGGACAGCTCCCTCACGGCGCGCTTCGGCACGGGCACGGTGGCCTACTTCCTCTATCTGCGCGTACGCGACCGCTTCGACACGGGCCGGTGGTTCTCCGCCTCGCCGTTCATCATCTACCGGTTCGGGCAGGCCATCGGCAGCAAGGCGTTCGAGGTGCCCGCACTGAACACGCGCATCCAGCTCACCTCGGTGGAAGGCAAGCGCGTGGGGCTGAACATCAGCGAGCGCGAGTTCGTGATCATGCAGGCCATCGTGTTCCCGGGCATCAACATCCTGTGGATCGGCTGCGTGCTGATGGCATTGGGTAGCTTCATGGCCGTGCGGCAGCGCCTGCGCGCGTGATCTGCACGACCTTGAGCAAGAACATGCGCTTCCATAAGAATGTCGGTGTCCTGCTCGCAGTGATAGCCTCCTGTGGTCTCTTCCGCTGCCACCTGGCGACGGACACACAGGATCCGTTGACCGCAGATACGGGTGTCCTCGATCCGCCGTACGCCATTGACGGGCTGGAAGAACGGTTCGCGCAACTCGTGGCCCATCCTTCCACTGACACGTTGGAACAGTTGTTCAGTGAATGGAACGCGTCCGTTCCTCCGAACACACCGGCGTTCATTGGAACGAACGACACGATATCAAGCGTATTTGCCGTGTATCGAGCGTTCTATGAGCCGTATGACCTCCTGTCGAAGGGTGCCTGGGAGTGGGGAAATGGACTGAACGAGGACTCGAAATACGTTGGCGTTCAGAACAAGATCCTGTATGCCGTGTCGCCGGACGGATCCGCGAAGACCGGGATGAAGTATGATTCGATCCTGGACTTTCGTCCTCCGTTGGATATCGAACAAGGCAAGGTCCTGTACCTAACACCCACCTATGCCAGTGCGCTGCTTCATTTTCTGGGTGCGGGATCCACTGAAGCGGGTACGCCGAACATCATGGATCCATCCCGCCCGGACAGCACCAGTGAAAGAAGGTATGCCATGATACGGCCCTTCCTCCCCATCCTTCATGGGCATTGGGGTGGATATTGGCATTTGGAGACGCATCCAGAGGTGTACGCGATCGTTTTCGATCCTGCATTGACCACAGCTGAGGTCAACTTCAGGGTCGGTTACCAAGGGGGGGCGGCTATACTCAAGCGAAGCGGTCGTGATTGGCACATCGAGAGCAGCAAAGCCACGTGGATAGAATGACCTCCGTCCTCCTCATCGGCACCGGCCGTGCGGCCTTCCACCTGGGCCACGCCCTGCGGCGTGCAGGTCTTCCGCTGGTGGGTGTCGTCGGACGCGATATGGACCACGCCAGCGCCTTGGCGGAACCGCTGCACACGAACGCCTTTCGGCTCGGGGATGCACTGCCGCCCAACGACCTGCGCCTGATCGCCGTGAGCGATGATGCCATCCCGGAGGTGGCCGCGCAATTGCCGAAGAGCGATGCCGTCACAGCGCACGTGAGCGGTTCGAAGCCCTTCACCCTGCTCGGCGGCCATGCCCATCGGGGCGTGCTGTGGCCGATCCAAAGCCTTAGTCCGGGCGGGCCGATCGATCTGTCCGGCGTGCCCTTAGTGATCGAAGGTGAGGATGATCGGGCACGGGGCGTACTGGGGGAAGTAGCCCGGACCCTCTCGCGCACCGTGGTGGAGCTGCCGTACGAGCAACGCCAGCTATTGCATGTGGCGGCCGTGCTGGCGAGCAACTTCCCGGTGCTCCTATTGCAGGAAGCGCAACGCCTGCTGGCGCAGAACGGCCTTTCGCCCGAACTGGTGCTGCCGTTATGGACGGCCACCACGGCCAAGGCCGCGCAGGACGCAACGGATGCGCTTACCGGCCCGGCCCGGCGCGGGGATGTGGGCACGATGCACCAGCACCTCGCACGGTTGACGATCGATTCCGACCTTCGCCGCGCCTATGCGGTCCTGAGCGACCTCATCCTCAAGACCTGGCATCCCCATCTGCGTGAGCAACAAGACCTATAAGGAGATCCTGCCGCACATCGACAACTTCCTGTTCGATGTGGACGGCGTCTTCACCGACAACCGCGTGCTGCTGTTGCCGGACCAGCCGCCGGTGCGCGGCTTCCATTCCCGCGACGCCTATGCCGTGCGCCTGGCCATGATGGAGGGCCTGCGGATCGTGATCGTGAGCGGCGGCCACAGCGAGGGCGTGCGGCAAGCCTTCGAGCGGCTGGGTGTGAAGGACGTGTTCCTGAGCACCTCCAACAAGGTGACGTTGTTCGACCAGCTCGTGCAAGCGGGCCTCGATCCGCAGCGCACCGCCTACATGGGCGACGACATCCCGGACCTGCGCGTGATGCAACGCGTGGCCCTCCCCTGCTGCCCCAGCGATGCCGCGGAGGACATCAAGGCCATCAGCAGGTACGTATCGCGCTATGCAGGCGGCACGGGCTGCGTGCGCGACGTGCTCGAGCAGGCGATGAAGGTGCAGGGGAAATGGCTCACCGAGAACGCACACACCTGGTGATCTCGATCAGATGATCGAGATGATCAGATAATGAGCGAATGCAGCATCATCCGGCCCATGACCTCCGATCATCTGATCCTCTGATCTTCTAATTGTCTGACCTTCCGATCGCGATGCTGGCCTTCCTGAAGCTCACCCGCCCGCTGAACCTGCTGATCATCGCGCTCACCATGGCGGCGATGCGCTACGGCGTGGTGGGGGCCTTCCTGGACCTGCACACGGCCTTGCTCAGGTCCAAGGCCATCGAGCCGGACGGAACGGTGTTCGCGGCGATCCCGCACAACGTGTTCCGCCACGGCTTCAGCGAGCTGGACTTCTGGCTGCTGGTGCTCAGCACGGTGCTCATCGCCGCAGGCGGGAACGTGATCAACGACTATTTCGACACGCGCATCGACCGGGTGAACAAGCCCGAGGAAGTGATCGTGGGCCGCACCGTGAAGCGCCGCGTGGCCATGGTGGGCCACCTGGCCCTCAGCGCGGCGGGGCTGTTGGCGGGCCTGTTCGTGGCCTGGCACAGCGGGCAGCTCCGCTGGGTGATGATCCCGCTGTTCGCCATCGCCTCCTTATGGCTCTACAGCACCACGCTCAAGCGCGCCTTCCTGGTGGGGAACCTGGTGATCGCCCTGCTCACCGCGCTGGTGCCGCTCACCGTGGGCCTCTATGAAGTGCCCGCGCTGGACTTCATCTATCCCAAGGGCATGAAGGCCACCACCACGGACGGCCAGGTGATGCAGGCCCTCTTCGACTTCAACCACCCGTGGTACGCCATCCTGCTGTTCGCCTTCTTCGCCTTCCTCACCACGCTGGTGCGCGAACTGCAGAAGGACATGGCCGACGTGCCCGGCGATCGCCGAAACGGCCGGCGCACCATCCCCATCGTGCTGGGCATGAAGTGGGCCAAGGGCATCGTGCTGGCGCAGCTGGCCGCAGCCCTTCTCGGCGTGCTCTTCGTGCGCTTCACCCTGCTGCACGACCCGCTCTCCTACTGGTACATCGGCTTCCTGGTGATCGGTCCGCTGCTGCTCTCGGGCGGCTTCACCTTCATCGCGGCATCGCGCAAGGAGTTCGTCACCGCCGACCACCTGATGAAGGTGGGCATGGCTACGGCGGTGCTCTATGCGTTCCTGCTGCGCTTCACAATCTGGGACCCTGCCCGCCTGCTCTGATGGACGCACATCCGCCCCTCCCGGCCCTCCGGCTCATCCTCGCTTCCACCTCCCCGCGGCGGCGCGAACTGCTCCAGAAGCTCGATCTCCCGGTGGAGATCACCAGCGCCGACGTGGATGAGACCCCGCCCCCCGGCATGCCGCCGGATGAAGTGGCCGAGCATCTCGCCCGGAAGAAATCCGGCGCATGGCCCGGCACGCTCGCACCCGATCAAGTGCTGGTGACCGCCGACACCACCGTGCTCGTGGACGAACTGCTGCTGAACAAACCCGAGGACGAGGCCGACGCGCACCGCATGCTGCGCCTGCTGGCCGGCCGCACCCACCGCGTGATCACCGGCGTATGCCTGCGCACCGCTGCACGCACGCACAGCTTCGCCGATGAGGCGTTGGTGACCTTCCGCCCGCTGGACGATGAGGAGATCGCTTATTACGTGAAGCACTACCGCCCGATGGACCGGGCCGGTGCGTATGGTGTGCAGGACTGGATCGGGTACACTGGCGTGGAACGCATCAACGGGAGCTTCTACACGGTGATGGGGCTGCCCATGCACCGCATCTATGCGGCGTTGCGGGAGATCCGCTGAACCGCTGTAACAACCGGGGTGTTCATCCGTCGTACCTCCGTACCACGGTCCCTATGCGCCTGCTCCCCACATTCATCACCACGATCCTGTTGGCCGGAACGCTCCGCGCCCAGGATGCGCCCCCTTCTTCGCACATCGAAGTGAAGGATCCGTCCTTGAACGCCTGGTACCTCACCAGCAGCGGCGAATGGATCTTTTCCATGCCGGTCTTGGACGTGAACGGCAGCGATAAGGGCTCCATCGTGCGGTTCGCGCCGTTCTTCAACCTGCGGGCGATGGCCAACTACGACATCACGCCGCATTTCGGCTTCTTCACGGGCCTCACCGTGCGCAACCTCGGCTTCATCTACGACGTGCCGGGCTCGCCCGACCGCTTCAAGTTCCGCACCTACAACGTGGGCATACCGGTGGGCCTGAAGGTGGGCCGCATGAACCGCGGCCTGCTCTTCGCAGGCTATGAACTGGAGCTCCCCTTCAACTACAAGGAGAAGCATTTCGTGAACGACGACCGCGTGGACCGCTTCAACAGCTGGCTGAGCGACCGCAATGAACGCCTGTTCCATTCGGTGATGCTCGGCCTGCAAGGCGTGCATGGCACCACCATCACGGTGAAGTACTACCTCTCGAACTTCCACAACACCGGCTTCACCGAGGTGAAGGATGGCGTGGAAGTGAAGCCGTACGCGGGCCTGAACGCGCACATCCTATACGTGAGCCTGGCCGTGGACCTCTTCGATGGCCGCGAGTTCATCTTCCACCGCAGCGGCGAACGCAAGAAGAAGCGGGAACGAAAAGCTTGATCGCCTACTCCTGATCCAAGGTGCGAGGGCGAAAACCGCGACCCTCGCACCCTTTTGCATGTCCGCTACCGGGGGCAGATCACGTCAGCAGAGCAAAGGCCTAGCGGTTCGGGATGGATCGCCATGGCGGTATCGAAACCCTGGGCTGATGAAAGCCGTAGGAGGAGCCGGACCAGGTCCGCCCCTGCATGCTCCGCAAACTCGTCCTCCTGCTGCTGTTCGGTCTCTTCGCCCATCTGGGCGCCAAGGCCACGCACATCTCCGGTGGGGAGATCTACTACGAATGCATCAGCGGCAACCGGTACCGGATCACCCTGGTGATCTACCGCGACTGCATCGGCATCGCGCTCAACAACTCTTATAACCTCGCCCTTACCAGCCCTTGCGGGAACGCCACGCTCACAGTGAGCACCCCCGGTGGCGTGGAGATCTCGCAGCTCTGCAACATCGCACTCCCGAACAGCACCTGCCGCGGCGGATCGTTGCCGGGCATCCAACGCTACGTCTATACCGGCACCATCACGTTGCCACCTTGTGATTCCTGGACGATCTCATGGGCGGAGAAATACCGGAACGCGGCCGTAGCCAACCTAGTATCGCCGGATGATCAAGCCACCTACATCAGGGCGGTGATGAACACGGCCACGGGGGTCTGCAATGGTTCGCCGCAGTTCACCAACACCGCCATCCCATACGTCTGCGCCGGTTATCCGGTATCCTACAGCTACGGTGCCTTCGACCCCGATGGTGATTCGCTTTCCTACCAGCTGGTGGGCGCAATGACCAACAACGGCCAGGCACTCGCCTACCGCCCGCCCTACTCCGCCCTGCAACCGATCCCCGGCATCACGGTGGACCCGGTGACAGGCCTGGTGAACTTCACCCTGAACCAACAGGGCAACTGGGTGGTGGTGGTGCGGGTGAACGAGTACCGCAACGGCGTGCTGATCGGCTCGGTGATGCGGGACATGCAATTCGTGGCGTACCCGTGCTCGAACATCCCGCCCGACCCCACCACGGGCACGGTGAGCAACCTCACCGGCGCCGCGCAACAGAGCGGTCCCCGGGCCATCGAGGTCTGTGAGTCGGGGAACTTCTGCTTCGACGCGGTGATCTCGGACCCCGACGCGGCGAACATCCTTACGGCCACCACCAACATCACGCAGAACCTTCCCGGGGCCACCATCACCTACACGGGCACGAACCCGCTGCGGGCGCACGTGTGCTGGACGGCCTCGCCGGGCACCTCGGGGTTCCACCCCTTCATCATCACGGTGAACGATGGCGCGTGCCCCATCCCCGCGTTGCAGACCTATGTGTATGCGGTGCAGGTGCGTGATGGGATCCGGTTCAACGTATCGAGCACGAGCGAAAGCTGCGGTGGCACGGGGGATGGCACCGCCACGGCCACCGTGACCGCGGGAACGGCACCTTATCAGTACAACTGGAGCAACGGCGCCATCACGCAGTCCATCACCGCCGGTGCGGGTACGTACAACGTGTCCGTGACCGATGCGAACGGCTGCGTGACCGCACCCGCGACTGCCACGATCACCGCCACACGCCAACCCGGCGTGGCCCATGGTGGACCCGATCTGGTGGGCTGCTCGGACGAACTGCCCGTGCAGCTCAGGGGGAACGTAACGAACGCCGGTGGCGGCCAGTGGTACGGGGGCTCCGGCAGCTACGGCGGCACGGGCCTGAACAACACCTATATGCCCACCCCGCAGGAAGTGCAGGCCGGCCGGGTGGAGCTCTACTTCGCCACCACGGGCACCGGCGCATGTCCGCCCGACGTGGACACCGTGCAGGTGGTCCTGCCGGCGAACTTCCGGAACGCCTCCATCACCAGTACCGATGCCACCTGCGCCGATGCCACCAACGGCACGGCTACGTATATCCTCAGCAACCCCGGCCTGAGCTACCGCTGGAACGATGCGAACGCCCAGGCCACGCCGACCGCCACTGGACTGGCAAGCGGTGGGTACACCGTGCGCGTGACCGACACCTACGGTTGCGATACGGTACTGCCGGTGATCATCAACGCGCCGGCGCAACTGGCCATCGCGAACATCAATGTGGCCTATGAGCAATGCGCCGGCAGCAACGATGGCAGCATTTCCGTTAACGTGACGGGCGGCACCGCGCCCTACCACTATGCTTGGAGCAACGGGGACACCACCGCCGTGATCCACGTGGGTGCGGGCACATACACCGTGGATGTGCGCGACGCCAGCGGATGCACCATCCCCCGGGCCACCGCCACCGTAACGGCCCTGGGCCAGCCCAACCAGGCCGACGCCGGAACGGACCTGATCGGGTGCTTCAGCCAGCTGCCCGTGACCCTGCACGGTTCCGTAATGAACGCCACCGGCGGCACGTGGTCCGGCGGCTCCGGCAGCTTCAGCGGCTCCGGCCTCACCGTGGACTACATGCCCTCCCCCGCTGAGATCGCCGCGGGTGGCGTCGACCTGTACCTCAGCACCACGGGCAATACCACCTGCCCCGTCGCGGTGGACGCCGTGCATGTGACCCTCTCGAACGGCTTCCACACCGGCCGCACGATCGCACACGACGCGAACTGCTTCGGTGCCACCACCGGCTCGGCGGAGTTCCTGCCGGACGTGCCGGGCTTCACCTACCACTGGAACGATGCCTCCGCCCAGACCACCCGCATCGCCACGGGGCTCGGAGCAGGCAGCTACAACGTGCGGGTGACCGACATCCTCGGTTGCGACACGACGTTGAACGTCCCCATCGCCTCCCCTGCACAGCTCACCGTTGCCGGCCTGGCCGTGGTGGATGAACAGTGCGCCGGCAACAACGACGGCCGCATCACCGCCACCGTCACCGGCGGCACCGAGCCCTATACCTACAGCTGGAGCAACGGCGCCGGCACGCCTTCGATCACCGTCGGCGCGGGCACCTACACGCTCACCGTTACCGATGCGAACGGCTGTTCCGCCGCGCAAGCCTCCGCCACCGTGCATGCCCTCGGGCAACCCAACCACGCCAATGCCGGAGCGGATCTGATCGGCTGCTTCAGCCGGCTGCCCGTGAGCCTGACCGGTTCCGTGGTGAACGCCACCGGCGGTACCTGGTCCGGCGGAGCGGGATCCTTCTCCGGGACCGGGCTGAACGTGACCTACATGCCCACCACCGCAGAGATCAACGCGGGCGGCATGGACCTCTTTCTCACCACCACCGGCAACACCACCTGCGCCGCTGATCGCGACACCGTTCACCTGGCCCTTTCGCACAGCTTCCACGGCAACTCGATCACCGCCACCGACGCGAACTGCTTCGGCGCCACCACCGGTTCCGCTGAATTCCTGCCGAACGCACCGGGCCTCACGTTCCTGTGGAACGATGCCACCGCGCAGACCACCCGCATCGCCACGGGGCTCGGGGCAGGCAGCTACAGCGTGCAAGTGACCGACATCCTCGGCTGCGACACCACGCTGAACGTCACCATCGCTTCTCCTGCACAGCTCACCGTTGCCGACCTGGCCGTGGTGGATGAACAGTGCGCCGGCAACAACGACGGCCGCATCACCGCCACCGTCACCGGCGGCACCGGACCCTACACCTACAACTGGAGCAACGGCGCCAGCACGCCTTCGATCACCGTTGGTGCGGGCACCTATACGCTCACCGTCACGGACGCGAACGGCTGCTCCGCCGCACAGGCTTCCGCCACTGTGGATGCCCTCGGGCAACCCAACCACGCCAATGCCGGAGCCGACCTGATCGGCTGCTTCAGCCGGCTGCCCGTGAGCCTGAACGGCTCCGTGGTGAACGCCACCGGCGGCACCTGGTCCGGCGGAGCGGGATCCTTCGCTGGGGCCGGGCTGAACGTGACCTACATGCCCACCACCGCGGAGATCAACGCGGGCGGCGTGGACCTCTTCCTCACCACCACCGGCAACACCACCTGCGCCGCTGACCGCGACACCGTTCACCTGGCCCTTTCGCACAGCTTCCGCAACGGCTCGGCCACCGCCACCGGCGTGGGCTGCAATGGCGGGAACAACGGCACCGCCTCGTTCCTCCCGAACACGCCCGGCTTCACCTATGCCTGGAGCGATCCCGCCACCCAGCACACCCGCACGGCCACCGGCCTGGCCAGCGGCACGTATACCGTGCATGTGACCGATGCGCTCGGTTGCGATACCACGGCCACCGTGTTCGTGCCCCAACCGGCCGTGCTCGTAGCGTCGAGTGTTACCGTAACCCCCCCGACCTGTCCCGGTGGCGGCAACGGTACCGCGCGGGTCACCGTGTCCGGTGGGACCGCTCCCTACCAATACCAGTGGAGCGCGAACGCTTCGGACCAGACCGGCCAGACCGCCATCGCCCTTGCTGCGGGCACCTACGTGGTGCGCGTGAGCGATGCGAACGGCTGCACCGCGGAAGCCAGCGGGACCCTGACCTCGCCGCCCCTAATGACCCTCGCCGCGCAGGTGCTGGACACCGTGTGCGTGAACGCCCCAGTACAACTGACCGCCCAGGCCAGCGGCGGCACCGGCGCGTTGAGCGTGCATTGGGCCGGCATCGGCGATGGGGACACCCTGAGGTATGCCTTCGCCACCTCGCGCAACGTGGTGGTGAGCGTGAGCGATGCGAACGGCTGCACCGGTCCGGCGCTGACGCTGCCCGTGACCGTGCTCGACCTGCGCAATGCCACGCTCCACACCGGTGGCGATACCACGCTCTGCCCCGGCGGCTCCGCGGTGGTGCGCGCCTGGGTGACCGGCTATCCACGGGCCGTAACACTTTCCTGGACCGAACCAGGCCTCACCGGCACGGGGCCGCATACCCTGCCGATGATGAACGCGAGCAGCACGCTGCACGTGGTGGCCACGGATGCCTGCGGCGTCACCTTGAACGGGCAGGTACAGATCAACGTGGAAACGCCGCCGGTAATCACCCTGCCCCCGGTCATCGCGGAGGGATGCGCGCCGCTCACGGTGCATTTCCCTGCGGTGACGGACCGGACCGTGAGGTACCTGTGGGACATGGGCGATGGCACCACGAGCACCTCCGCGATGCCGGTGCATACATACCCTGAAGGCGACTACACCGTCTCGCTCACGGTGACCACTCCGGCCGGTTGCGTGGGGCGATCCACCAACGGCGGGCAGGTGATCGCTTATGGCATGCCGGTGGCGGCCTTCACCGCGAGCACCTGGCAGACCGGGTTCACGGACGGGCCGGTACAATTCAACGACCAGAGCACGGGGGACATCAGCGCGTACGACTGGCGCTTCGGCGACGGGGCCAGCAGCGATGAGCCCGATCCCCTGCACCGGTTCAGCGAGGTGGGCAACCTCCATGTGGAGCTGACCGTAACAAGCCCCCACGGCTGCGTCAGCACCGTATCCCACCCGATAACGATCGATCCGGACTACAACATCGTGATCCCGAACGCCTTCACCCCCGACCCCAACAGCGGCGGAGGCGGCCTGTACGATCCGACCGCGCTGGACAACGACGTGTTCTACCCCTTCATCCGCTTCGTGAAGGACTTCAACATGCGAATCTACAACCGCTGGGGGGAACTGGTGTTCGAGTCGAACGACATCCGCCGCGGCTGGGATGGCTACTACCGCGGCCACATCAGCCAGCAGGACGTGTACGTGTACAAGATGCAAGTGCGCTTCGTGGACGACAAACAGGTGGAGCGCATGGGTGACCTCACTCTTTTCCGCTGAGCAGCAGCATGCGTACACGTCTACTCCTCATCTGCGTGCTTCTCGGTGGTCTGCGCTCCCTGGCGCAGGACCCGCAGCTATCGCAGTTCTATGCGGCGCAGATGTACCTGAACCCGGCCCTCACCGGCAACACGTACCAGGACCGGATCGGGGTGAACTACCGTCTCCAATGGCCCGGCATCGGGCCCGGCTACCGCACCTACGCGTTGAGCTACGACCACCATGCCGACCAGGCACACAGTGGCTTCGGCGCCATGGTGATGCGCGACCAGGCCGGTTCCTTCGGGCTGGCCTTCACCCAGGCCTCGCTCAGCTATTCCTATGAGCTTCGTCTGGACCGCAAGCACGCGATCCGCGCCGGCATACGCACCTCCTGGACCAACCGCTCCTTCGACCCCACCAACCTGCTCTTCGCCGACCAGGTGATCCGGGAGAACGCCCCGGTCACCACCGAGCCCTTCATGCTCCAGCGCGTCTCCTACTTCGACGCCTCCGCCGGCGTGATGTACTACTCGGAGCAGTTCTGGGCCGGGGCGTCGTTCAACCACGTCAACGAACCGCAGCAATCGCTCATCATCGGCGGCGATGCGACCCTGCCGATGCGCGCCAGCGTGCATGCGGGCTACAAGTTCGCCATCGACGGCAATACCTACCGCCAGAGCCATACCCAGATGACGCTGGCCATGCTCTACAAATCCCAGTTGAAATGGGACCAGCTGGACATCGGAGGCTATGTCGACCACGACGCGTTGAGCTTCGGCCTCTGGTACCGCGGCCTGCCCGGCTTGAAAGCCTACCAACCCGGCTACCCCAACGACGATGCGGTGATCCTGATGACCGGTTACCGGACGGACAGCCAGTTGCGCATCATCTACAGCTACGACATCACGGTGTCCTCGCTCACCATGAAGAGCGGCGGCGCGCACGAGATCTCGGTGGTGTACGAATGGCCGCAGCGCTCGAAGAACCGCAAGTACAAGGTCGTTCCCTGCCCCAAGTTCTAGTAGCAGGGTGAACGGCCTGCGGCGGCCGCCCCGTTCCTGTTCCGCCTCCGATAGCGCCGGGCGCCGCATCTTCGCGCACCGCCTGCGCCACAGGGCTGCGGCGAACGAAGCATGAGCGATCGGATCATCGTCGGCGTGATCGGGGCCGGCACCATGGGCAGCGGCATCGCCCAAGTGGCCGCGCAGGCCGGGCACGGGACCTGGTTGTATGACACCCGCCCCGGTGCGGTGGAACAGGCCCTGGCCGGGCTGCGGAGCACCTTGGACAAACTGGTGAGGAAAGGCAAGCTCTCCGCCGCTGAAGCCGATGCCCTGCACCAACGCATCAAGCCGGCCTCGGACATACGGCAGCTCGCGGATTGCGGCCTTGTGATCGAGGCGATCGTCGAGGACCTGGCGGTGAAGAAGCGGCTCTTCGCGGACCTGGAGACCGTGCTCGCAGCGGATGCCGTGCTCGCCACCAACACCTCATCGCTCGCCGTAACCGCCATCGCCGCCGCGTGCCAGCGGCCGGAACGCGTCATCGGGCTGCACTTCTTCAACCCCGCGCCGCTGCTGCCCCTGGTGGAGGTGGTGCCCGGCGTGGCCACCAGCCCGGCCCTGCCCGCACGCATGGGCGCCCTGATGGCCGCATGGGGCAAGGCGCCGGTGGTATGCAAGGACACGCCCGGCTTCATCGTGAACCGCGTGGCGCGGCCCTTTTACGGTGAGAGCATCCGCATTTTCGAGGAGGGCATCGCGGACATGCCCGCCATCGATGCGGCCTTGCGTGGCGCTGGTTTCCGCATGGGCCCGTTCGAGCTGATGGACCTCATCGGCAACGACATCAACTTCACCGTGACGCGCACCGTGTGGGAGGCCTTCTTCTTCGACCCCCGCTACAAGCCCAGCTTCACCCAGCAGCGGCAGGTGGAAAGCGAACGCCTGGGCCGCAAAACGGGCCGGGGCTACTACGACTACCGCGCCGAGCAGGCCGTTCCGCCTACCGAAGTGGCGCCGGAACAGGCAAAGGCCATCGTGGAGCGCGTGCTCGCCATGCTGATCAACGAGGCGGCGGACGCCCTGCACCTGCGGGTAGCCTCGGCGGCGGACATCGACCTGGCCATGACCAAGGGCGTGAACTACCCGAAAGGCCTGCTGGCCTGGGGGGATGAACAAGGTGCGGCCCACTGGCTGGCCGTGCTCGAGGCCCTGCAGGCGGAATACGGAGAGGACCGCTACCGGCCCTCCCCGTTGCTCCGAAAGCGGGCCTTGTCGGGCGAAAAGCTGTGCTGAACGGCGATCGCCGGCCGGATCGTTCCGTTTGATTTATTTCGCGTCCTGACAACAGAAAACAACCTTCCCGAAAAATGAAGCCCTTCTTCGCCCTCACCGCCGCTGCGGCCGTGATGAGCATCGTGGCCTGCGGTCCCAGCCAAGCCGAGATCGACGCCGCCAAACAAAAAGCAACGGAGGACAGCATCGCCGCTGCCGCCGCTGCCGAGCACACCTACAACGTGGACGTTGCCACCAGCAAAGTGAACTGGTCCGGCACCATGGTGGGCGTAAAGACCCACACGGGAAGCCTGAGCTTCGCGAACGGCACCATCACCACGAAGGGGCCGACGATCACTGGTGGTGAATTCACCGTGGACATGAAGAGCTACGCCCTGACCGATACGAACTACGCTGCCGACGGCGCCAAGCAAGGCACCCGTGCCAACCTGATGCAGCACCTGATGGCCCCGGACTTCTTCAACGTGGACAGCTTCCCCACCGCCAGCTTCAAGATCACCGCGGTGAACGGCAACACCGCCACGGGTGACCTCACCGTGCGTGGCAAGACCAACCCGGAGAGCGTGACGGACATCGTGGTAACGCCGAACGCCGACGGTACCGTGAGCGCCACCGGCAAGCTCGTGTTCAACCGCCAGAAGTACGGCGTGAGCTGGAAGGCTCCGAAGGACATGGTAGTGAAGGACGACATCGAACTGAACATCGAACTGAACGGCAAAGCCCAGTAAGCACCGCACTCCTGCATGAAAAAGGCGGCCGATGGCCGCCTTTTTCATGTCCGAACGCCAGCCTCCACCTCAATCCTCAGTCATGGCGGCCTCGAGCCGCCATCGCAAGCAGGAGCCACCCGGGATCGCTTACTCCTGGCCGCGACTGCGGCTCAAGGCCGCAGTGACAACGTGCGTTGAGGGGATCGGACGATCATCTCATTTTCTCATCACCTGATCCTCTGATCAAGGCCGCCATGACATCCGGGGCGAGGCAAAAGCGCCCTACTTCCCCAGCAGGAACTCGCTCATCGGCCGCATCGCGTTGTAGTGCGTCATAAGGATGTCCATCAGCTTCGGATCGGTCACCGTTCTGGCGGGCAGGTCGGCGCCGTAGTAGAACTGCTTGTTGTAGAGCAAGGGCTCCTTCGCGGCCGCTTCCTTGAACTCCGCGGGCAGCACCTTGTTCTTTTCGCCCTGCACTTCACCCAACACCTTCACGAAGGTCTTGTCCTGATAGAGCGCCTTGAACTTCTTCGGCGCATCCATGATCCGTTCGCGCAGGCGCAGCAACTGGTCCTTCTCCGGCATGTAGGCCCCGCCATAGAACCCCACGCTTTCCGGTCCGAACTCGAAATAGATGCCCGGGCCGTTCATGTCCCTTCGTCCTGCCGCGGTGATCAGCGCGGAGCGGTTCAGCTTGTAGGGCGTCTTGTCATGGCTGAAGCGGATGTCGCGATTGATCCGGAAGATGGCCTCCTTCGGCTCGATGCGCACGCGCTTGTCCACCTTCGCCACCTGGGCGATGGCCTCGGCCACGAAGGCTTCGAAAGGCTCCTTCACCACCGCCTCGTAACGCTTCCTGTTCGCGTCGAACCATTCTTTGTTGTTGTTCTTCGCGAGGTCCTTGAAGAATCGGAGGTAATCGTCCGTGAACCAGGCCATCGGTCTTAATTTGCCCGAAGTTATCCCTGTACGACATGCGCGCCGCACATGACCTGAACACGCCCGAGCTGTTCGGTCCCATGTACGTGGCCGCGCTGGAAAGCCCGATCGGCAAGGTGTACGTGGAAAGCGATGGCGAACGGATCACGCGCGTGGCGTTCAAGAACCTCGGTCGCGGCCGTGGCGGCCCCAAACCGAAGATCCTGAACGAGGCCTTGCTGCAACTGCAGGCGTACTTCGCCGGCCGCCGGAAGAAGTTCGACCTGCCCCTGTACCGCGTCGAATCCACCTATCGCAAGAAGGTCTGGGAGCAGCTGGACAGGCTCCCCTTCGGGAAAGCCCTCACCTACGAGCAGCTGGCGGATGACGTGGGCGGCAACGGCCGCTCCGTGGGCACGGCCTGCGGCGACAACCCACTGCTGATCCTGGTGCCCTGCCACCGCGTGCTCGGCAAGAGCGGCCTGCTCACCGGCTATGCGGGCGGATTGTGGCGCAAGAAATGGCTGCTGGAGCACGAGGGCCTGCTGCCCAAGGAACTCTTCTGACCGGCCGCCGCGGCTCCCCTACTTTCGTGGCCGATGTCCGCCGAGGAGCTCGCCCAGCGCGTGGTCGCGCGCATGTACGACCATGACCCCTTCAGCCAATGGCTCGGGATCGAGCGCGTGGAGGTGGCCCCCGGCCGCTGCAGGCTGCGCCTCACCGTGCGCGCCGAAATGCTCAACGGCTTCGCCATCGCCCACGGCGGCATCACGTATTCCCTGGCCGATAGCTGCCTGGCCTTCGCCTCCAATTCACATGGCATCCAGGCGGTGAGCGTGGAGACCTCCATCTCCCACACCCGCCCCGTGAAGAGCGGCGACGTGCTTACCGCCACCAGCGAGGAGAAGAGCCTGTCGCGCAGCATCGGCATCTACCACATCACCGTCACCGACCAGCACGGCACCGTCGTCGCGCTGTTCAAAGGCACCGTGTACCGCACCGGCAAGGCGTGGTTCCCGGACCAACCCGTTCCCGCATCATGAAGGACGCTTTCATCGTCGACGCCATCCGCACCCCCATCGGCAGTTTCGGAGGCACCCTCGCCCCCGTCCGCGCCGACGACCTCGCCGCACACGTGATCAAGGCCCTGATGGCCCGCCACGCCACGCTGGACCCTGCCGCCGTGGACGACGTGATCCTGGGCTGCGCCAATCAGGCCGGCGAGGACAATCGCAACGTGGCCCGCATGGCCCTGCTGCTGGCCGGCCTGCCGGTGACCGTTCCCGGTGGAACGGTGAACCGCCTCTGCGCATCGGGCATGGACGCCGTGGTGAGCGCCGGCCGCGCCATCACCGCCGGGCACGGCGACCTGTTCATCGCCGGTGGCATGGAGCACATGACGCGCGGCCCCTGGGTCATCAGCAAGACCAGCACGCCCTATGGCCGCGATGCGCAGATGTTCGACAGCAGCTTCGGATGGCGCTTCGTGAACCCGCTGATGAAGGAGCTGTACGGCACCGATGCCATGGGCGAAACGGCCGAGAACCTGCTGGAACATAACGCCGCCATTACGCGGGCCGACCAGGATGCCTTCGCGCTGCGCAGCCAGCAGAAGGCCGCCGCGCAGGCCAACGGCCGCCTGGCGAAGGAGATCGTGGCGGTGCCCATCCCCCAGCGGAAAGGCGACGCGGTGCTCTTCGCGCAGGACGAGTTCGTGAAGCCGAGGACCACCCTGGAGGTGCTCGGGAACCTGAAACCCGCGTTCAAGAAGGGCGGCAGCGTGACCGCCGGCAACAGCAGCGGATTGAACGACGGCGCCGCGGCGCTCCTCATCGCCAGCACCGATGGCGTGAAGGCCCATGGCCTGAAGCCCCTGGCGCGCATCGTCAGCAGTGGCGTGGTGGGCGTGGAGCCGCGGATCATGGGCATCGGTCCGGTGAACGCCACCAAGCTCGCCCTGCAACGCGCCGGCCTGAAGCTGGCGGACATGGACGTGATCGAGCTCAACGAGGCTTTCGCGGCGCAAGTGCTCAGCTGTACCCGCAGCCTCGGCCTGGCGGACGATGATCCGCGGATCAACCCCAACGGAGGGGCCATCGCGCTGGGGCATCCCCTGGGCATGACCGGTGCGCGCCTGCTGCAAACCGCTGCCTTGGAACTGCATGAACGCGGCCGGCGGTATGCGCTCTGCGCCATGTGCATCGGCGTCGGGCAGGGCTATGCTGCCATCATCGAGCGCGCCTGAACCCACCACTGCTACCTTCACACAACGGCCATTATTTCCGCATGATCCACATGAACGTTCCGCGCGTATTGCTCTTCGCCGCGCTTCCCTTGCTTGTCCTCATGTCCGCCCGCGCCCAGGAGGCCAAGGTCCGCGTGAAGGTGAAGGTGGACCTGGAGGCCGCGCCGGACAATGGCATAGGCGTGGCCCGCATGGTGAAAGGCGATGCCGGCAGCCTCGTGCTGGTGAAAACGAAAGGCGGGCGCACCGCATTCGGTGGGGTGCCGCAGCCGGACCTCGACTGGACGCTGGTCTCGCTCAATGCCGACAACATGGCCGTGATCAAGACCGACAAGCCCAAGATCGTGTGGGGCGAAGGTCCCGTGGCCCTAGAGACCATCGAGAACTTCGATCACCAGTTCCGCCTGATCGCCTCCAAGCCCGACCCGGAGAACGCGAAGCTGCTCCTTTTGCAACAAGTGCTCAGCCCGCGCGCGCTCACCGGCAAGGCCGCACAGATCATCACCGAACTGCCTTATGACCGCCTGGGCAAAGGCGCCGCATATTTCGCCGCGAACACGGCTGTGGGCTTCACTACCGTCGTTTCCGCCGACAGCATGAAACTGCTTCTGCACCTCATTCCCTCAGGCACCACGCACCCGGCCGGGTCTCCCGTGTTCGCGCTGCTGCTGGACAAGCAGATGGCCCCTCTCTGGTCCAACACCCTCGCCACCGACCCCAAGGCGCAACGCGTGGATGTATTGGACACGCGCGTGGACAAGGCCGGCGCCGTATGGTACTTCGTACGCAACGTGACGGACCCGGATCCGAAAACGCGTGAGGTGCTGGGTTATTCCTTCAGCCTCTACCGCCTGGACAGCGCGGGCCAGCAGGAAGTGAAGCTCGAACTGAGCGGCAAGGACTTCGCGCAGGAGGCTGGTATCGACGTGCTGGCTAACGGGACCCTCGTATGCAGCGGCATTTATTCGAACCCCGAGGGCAACAGGAACGAGTCGATGGGGATCTTCCGCACCACTCTGGACGCTGCTGCGATGAAATGGACACCGGCGAAGACCTTCCCGTATGAAAAACAACTGGTCAAGAAGGATGAGGTCCTGCAGACCAATATGCGGCTGGAGCACGTGTGGGCGAAGCACGACGGCGGCCTGTTCGTGGTGACGCAGAAAAGCGGCCTGGAGCCACACACCGTGAGCAACCTCAGCGGCAAGAAAGTGGTGAAGACCGAATGGATGGGCGGCCCCTTCCACATCATGGAGATTGACGCGGCGGGAGAACTGAAGTGGTACAAGCACATCGACCGTGAACTAGATTACGGAACGGATGCGCCAGGCGCCACCATCTCCACCGTTTTCGCGGACGTACTGTACCTCTTTTACAACGACGATGCCGCCAACCTGGAGAAGCGCCGGGCGAAGCAGCCCATCGACCCAGTGGGCAGCCCGAAGGACGCGGTGATGCTCGAATTCAAGGCCGATGGCACGGACAAGGGCAAGGTGGTGATGAAGGAGGGCTACAAACAAGCGTACCTTGCATCGGCCAATGTCTGGCGGATGGGCGAAGGCCGCATCGGGACACTGGCCAATGAAGGACCCGGCAAGCAGAAGACGATGCCCGTGTACATCGAGATGAGCACCGATCAACGGAAGTAAGCCGCATATTCGCACCCCTTTCCACAAACTCTCCGCATGGTCGCCCCGGAACAGATAAACCTCTACATCGCCGAGCAGCCCGAGTGGCAGCGCCGCATGCTCGTGCGCCTGCGCCAGCTCATCCATTCGGTGGATGGGTCCATTGAGGAGACCTGGCGTTGGAACAGCCCGCATTTCGACCACAACGGCGCCCTCATGCTCGGCCTTACGGCCCACAAGGGCTGCGTGAGCGTGTGGTTCCACAAGGGCGCCCTCATCAAGGACCCCAAGAAGCTTTTCGATGCCGATGCCGTCAGCGAGGACAAAGGCAAACGCACCATCAAGATCAAGGAGAACGATGTGCTCAACGAGGCCGCCTTCACGGACCTGGTGAAGAAGGCCATCGCCCTCAACGCCAAAGGCACCAGACTCACCGACGCCAAGCCGGAGCGCAAAGCGCTCGCCGTGCCGCCCGAGCTCGAAGCCGTGCTGAAGAAGGATCACCACCGCGTGGGCCAACTGGCAGGCCTTCTCCTACTCGCACAAGAGGGAGTATGCCGAATGGGTGGCCGACGGCAGGAAGGAGGAAACGCGCAAACGCCGCATCGCGCAGGCCCTGGAGATGATCCGGGAGGGCATGCGCCAGGGTGACAAGTACCAGTTGAGGTAGCACCGGCCTTCAACAACCGATCGTGGAACGGCCCCGATGCATCGGGGCCGTTCGGCGTTCCTGCCATCCGAACTTCGGGGCACGCATGTTGCAGCCCCCGCAGCACGCCGCGATACACGGCCGGTATCAATCCCGTGTTCCTCGCGGCATCGGAAAGAACGCATGAGCAAGAAGAACGTATTCGGCCTCTTCGATGTCACCGGCATCGAGCTTGAGTACATGGTGGTGGACAAGGACACGCTGCGCGTGAGCCCCACCGTGGACGAGCTTTTCAAGGATGCCACCGGCCGGATCATCTGTGATGTGGATCGCGGCGACGCGGAGTGGGGCAATGAGCTGGCGGCCCACGTGGTGGAACTGAGGACCGCCAAGCCCACCAAGGACCTCCCCTCCTTCCGGAGCACGTTCGCCAGCGAAGTGAAGGCCATCAATGCGCTGCTCGCGAAACGCAACCTCATGCTGCTGCCCACGGCCGTGCATCCGCTGATGGACCCGTTCACCGAAACGGTGCTCTGGCCACATGATCACAGCGAGGTATACGCGCTTTATGACCGCATCTTCGATTGCCGGAACCACGGCTGGAGCAATCTCCAGAGCACCCATCTGGAACTACCCTTCGCCAATGACGACGAGTTCGGCAAGCTGCACACCGCCATCCGCATAGTGTTGCCGCTCATCCCCGCGCTCAGCGCCAGCTCGCCGATCATCGACGGCAGGCCCAGCGGCCTTATGGACACGCGCATGCAGCACTACCTGCACCGCCAGGAACGCCTGCCGCAGCTCATGGGCCAGCTCATCCCGGAGGCCGTCCTCAGCCAGGAGGACTACTACCGCATGATCTTCGATCCCATCGGCCGCGCGCTCGCGCCGTTCGATCCGGAGCACGTGCTGGACCACCACCTCGCGAACATGCGTGGAGCGGTCGCGCGCTTCGATCGCGGCACCATCGAGATCCGCGTGATCGACATCCAGGAATGCCCCGCCGCCGACCTCGCCATCGCTGAGATGATCGTGGCCACGGTCCGCGCCATGGTGGCCGGCCGCTGGGTGAGCAACTACCTGCAGCGCGCCTGGCACGAGAGCGATCTGCTCGCGCTCTTCAAGCAGGTGATCGTGGACGCCGACGGAACGGTGATCACGAACCGCGACCTCCTGCTCATGTTCGGCATGTCCCGCGAGCACGCCACCGCGCGTGAGGTCTGGTAGCACCTCTTCGATGAGCTCAAGGACACCCTCAGCGCCGACGCACGCAAGGGCATCTCGCATATCCTTACGCATGGCTGCCTGTCCAGGCGCATCCTGAAGCACACCGGTGCCACGCCTTCCCGCGAACGGATCATCGAAGTGTACCGCGAGCTCGCGGACTGCCTGGCGAACGACCGCCTGTTCGCCTGAGCACTTCAGAGGTCGGCCCGCAAGCCGTCATACGCCAGTTCCACGCCGGGAGGCAATCCCACCTCCGCGTGGCGTCCCATCAGGTGGCTGATGTGCGTGAGGTAGGCGCGCTTGGGCCGCAGTTCCTCCACCAGGGCCAGGGCTTCATCCAGATTGAGGTGCGAGACGTGCTCCTTGCGGCGCAGGGCGTTTAGCACGAGCACGTCGGCACCCTTGATCTTTTCCCGTTCCTCCGGTGCGATCGTCTTGGCATCGGTGATGTACACCAGCCCACCGATGCGGAAGCCCAGCACCGGCATGAGCGAATGCATCACCTCGATCGGCAGCACCTTGATGCCGGCCGCCGTGAACGGCCCAGCGCCGATGGCGTGCATCGCGAACTCCGGCACACCGGGGTACTTGTGCGCGGCGAACGCGTAGCTGAACACCCGCCGCACCGCGTCCACCGTGGCCTGGCTGGCATGGATGTCCACCGCGCGCGGCGGCTCATGCATCAGGCTGAAGGCCCGCAGGTCATCCAGCCCGGCGATGTGGTCCATGTGCTCATGTGTGAGCAGTACCGCATCAAGGTCCATCACCCGCTCGCGCAGCAGTTGGGCCCGGAGCTCCGGGCCGGCATCGATCAGGATGCGCCGGCCATCCGCCTCCACCAGCACGGATGAACGGGTGCGCTTGTCGCGCGGGTCGATGCTGCGGCACACCTCGCACGCGCAGGCGATCACCGGCACCCCCTGGCTCGTGCCTGTTCCAAGGAACGTGAGACGCATAGTGCGAAAGTGCGGAATGTCCGGGACAGCCGCATGGCCCGGAGCCCGCCTTGGGATACCTTCGCCGGCCGAGGGAGAGATGGCAGAGCGGTCGAATGCGGCGGTCTTGAAAACCGCTTCCCGACACGTCGGGACGGGGGTTCGAATCCCTCTCTCTCCGCCTTCGCTCGCCGGAACGCCCTTAACGGGCGCTTCGGCGAGCCAGGTTCCGATTAGATGATCAGAAAATGAGGTGATCAGATGATCGGCTGGCCCCGCCATCAAAACGCGTTGTCACTGCGGCCCAAGGCCGCAGTGACAACCAAGGGCAGGCAATCCCGAATGGCTCCTGCTTGCGATAGCGGCTCGAGGCCGAGCGAAGTCGAGGTGCTAACGTGCTTTCGAGCATGGGCGTTCATGTCTCGACTTCGCTTCTACATGACATTGTTCGGCAAGCGTTACGGTTCGGCAAGCTCACCATGACAAAGGAGGGCGCCAAGGAGCACATCATCTGATCACCTCATTTTCTGATCATCTGATCGGGAACGGCTGAACACAGAACGCCCCCGCCTCGTGAGAGACAGGGGCATTCCCTTAAGATCGTTCAGGATCGTGCTCAGCGCTGTATCACCAACCGCTTGGTGATCACCCGATCTCCGGCCGTCAGGTTCACCAGGTACAGCCCGCTGGCCAGGTCCTTGTCCAAGGACAACACCGTGTTCAGGCTGCCGTTGTTCACTGTGATCGTGCGAGCCATGACGCGCTTGCCGTACATATCCACCACATCCACCGTCACTTGGTCCAGACCATCGGCCACGCTGGCCATGTTCAGGTGCAACTCGTCACCCCGGTTCGGGTTCGGCCACAGCAGCAGGTCGCTCGGGCTGGTGCCCGCCACTTCCTCCATCCGCGCATTGCTCGTGGCGAAGGAGATCTGACAGGTCGCCCCCACCGGGCAGTAGCTCACACCACCGTCCATGCTCGCCTGCACTGTCACGTCGTAGGTCGCTCCCAGTCGGAACGGCATGTTCGAGTAGATCATCATCGGGTAGGTGCTCTGCACGATGTCGAAGTGCTGGCCCTCGCCCGTGTTCTCGAAGTGGAACTTGTACCGGTTCGCAGACACGTACGTGTTGGTCGCAGCGATGTAGCGCCGCACCGGCTTCGCATAGATCGCGTTGCTCCCGTTGGTGCGAAGGCCCGTCACACCGCAGCTCAGGTTCGACCCGGGGAGGTTCTCCAGTTGCGTGGTGTGGCATTCCGCCGCAACAGGGTCCACTTTCAGGCGGCACGCCGGACCGAAGGGCAGGTTGACCCCTTCCACACGGCCACGTACCCGCACGTTCAGCAGGGTGTTGGCCGGCAGCGGGTTCACCGACCAGGAGGCCAGGCCCAGCTTGGCCGCACGGGTGGCATCTGCGGGCGCGTAGCCACCGCTGGTGGCGTGCGGACGCAGGATGTGGCGGCTGTAGCTCCCGTTGGGGTCGAAGAACCAGAACTCGTAACCGCTGGTGGTCTGATCGCCCACGCCCCACTTGGCGCTTACCAAGGGGTTCACGTTGCAGATGATCATCTCGTTGGCCAGGCGCTCCACGTTGTCGCACTGCGTCGCCGTCAGCACGTCGGTACCCACCGGCGTGCTGAAGCCTTCGGGGCTCTCGCTCACGCTGGTGAAGCCACCTCCGTTGCCCCAGTTGTCGATCACCCGGTTGCCGTTGTGGTCACGCAGCACGTAGCCGCCGTCGGCGCCCATGCCGTTGTTCCCGCTATCCAGCACCCGCAGGGTGAAGTGCCCTGCATCGGGGATCGTCACCGGCGTGGTCACTTCCATCGGACCTGAGGATCCGTAGGGGCCATCGCTGGCGAGCAGATAGTTGCTGCCCACTTCACGGACCTCCCAGGTGGTCTCCGTCCCGTGGTCGGTCCTCAGCTTCAGGCTCCAGGTGTGTGAGGGCACCGGTATACCTGCGCACACGCAGGAGCCGTTGATCACGTCATCCGTGGTGAAGGGGTTGTTATCGTTGCAGCTATCACCTTGGCGGCCATAAAGGGCCGGGCAATCATCCAGGTCGTTGGTCACGTAGTTCGCACCGGGGCTTGTGCAGGCCATCGTGGCCGCACCAGCACCGTAGGTGTCGCCATCGCTGTCCAGGTACCAGGCCGTGGCGATATTCACGTTGATTACCGTGGTGGCGCTGCTGGAGCAGCTGTTGCCGTCCGTATAGTTGTAGGTGATCGTCTGCGTGCCCACCGAAGGATCAAAGTCGCCGCCGCTCACGCCTGTGCCACTGAACGTGCCACCAGCCGGCGATCCATCCGTAAGGGCGATCGGCGCGTCGCTGGTGCAGAGCGGGCCATAGGAACCGGCGCTCACTACCGGCAGCGCATTCACGCCCACCGTTACCGTCGCGCTGGCGTTCGCGCAGGGCGAGGTACCGTTCACCGTGTAGGTGTATACACCGGCCGCATCCGTGCCCGGCGTGAAGGTGTTGCCGTGCGCGTTCCCATCATACGTCCAGCTGCCGCCGTTGTCGTGCGTACCCAGGAACGACGCCATGTCGAAGGCCGTACCGTTGCTGCACACCGTGGTGCTGCCATTGCTGCCTGCGTTCGGGGCCGTGGTCACGTTCACCGTCACCGTCGCCGATGCGTTCGCGCAGGGCGAGGTACCGTTCACCGTGTAGGTGTATATACCGGCCGCATCCGTGCCCGGCGTGAAGGTGTTGCCGTGCGCGTTCCCATCATACGTCCAGCTGCCGCCGTTGTCGTGCGTACCCAGGAACGACGCCATGTCGAAGGCCGTACCGTTGCTGCACACCGTGGTGCTGCCGTTGCTACCCGCGTTCGGGGCCGTGGTCACGTTCACCGTCACCGTCGCCGATGCGTTCGCGCAGGGCGAGGTACCGTTCACCGTGTAGGTGTATACACCGGCCACATCCGTGCCCGGCGTGAAGGTGTTGCCGTGCGCGTTCCCATCGTAGGTCCAGCTGCCGCCGTTGTCGTGCGTGCCCAGGAAGCTCGCCATGTCGAATGCCGCCCCATTGCTGCATACCGTGGTGCTGCCGTTGCTGCCCGCGTTGGGGGCCGTGGTCACGTTCACCGTCACCGTCGCGGCCGCATTCGCACAGGGCGAGGTACCGTTCACCGTGTAGGTGTATACACCGGCCACATCCGTGCCCGGCGTAAAGGTGTTGCCGTGCGCGTTCCCATCGTAGGTCCAGCTGCCGCCGTTGTCGTGCGCGCCCAGGAAGCTCGCCATGTCGAATGCCGCCCCATTGCTGCACACCGTGGTGCTGCCGTTGCTGCCTGCGTTCGGGGCCGTGGTCACGTTCACCGTCACCGTTGCGCTGGCGTTTGCACAAGGCAGCGTGCCGTTCACCGTGTAGGTGTACACACCGGCCGCATCCGTGCCCGGCGTGAAGGTGCCGCTGTGCGCGTTCCCATTGTATTTCCAGCTGCCGCCGTTGTCGTGCGCGCCCAGGAAGCTCGCCATGTCAAAGGCCGCACCGTTGCTGCACACCGTGGTGCTGCCGTTGCTGCCTGCGTTGGGGGCCGTGACCACGTTCACCGCCGTGCTGGCCGTAGCCGTGCAGCCGTTGGGGACCGTCGCCATGACCATGTAGGTGGTGTTCTGCGTCACCGCCACGCCGGTGGGGTTCTGCAGGCTGGAGGTGAAGCCGGAAGGCGTGCTGGTCCATGCGAAGGTCATGGCCGCGCTGTTGTTCACGCCGAACTGGACATTGTTCCGGCCCTGGTAGGTGTAGGTCATCGTCCCCGAATAGGCGTCCACCGTGCTCGCGTTCGTATTGTCAACGCGGTAGTAGTTCGTGGCCACGAAGCTCAACCCCGTATCGTACGTGGCGCTATTCGTGGCGCTGTTCGGTGAATTGTTGTTCGAGTAGTTGAACTCGATCAGCAGGTTGCTGGTGCCATTCCACGTGATTGCCGGGCTGAACGTGAAGGTATTGAGGCCCGCCACCGGGGTCACCGTGGAGGGACCGAAGACGGTGCTCCAGCCTGTGGTCACCGGTGTGGCCGACAGCGCATTGGTGCCGGATTGCTGGACCTTGACCCTGAAGTTCTGCAGGGCCGGGGATCCGCTCGCAGTGGCCAGGTTGATCGCCACGCTGTTGATCACCGTTCCGTTCACCATGCCCATGGCGGTGAGCTCACTGGCGCGCCAGAGCATCTGCTGCTTCACCCCGCCGTAGTAGTTCTGCATCGGGTTGGGGCCCAAGGCGATGGTGTTGATCTGCGCGGTGGAAGTGGTACCGCCCGCACCGGATGTGAGCGTTTGGTTGAAGGTGGCCGCGCTCGTCAGGTTCACCGTATTGGCATTGGAGCATACCGATGCCGCACTGCTGTTCGCGGTAGCTCCGGTGGGGCTTTGGTTCACCACCACCGGAACGTTGGCCACCACGTTGTTGCAGCCGTTCGAGACGGTGACCGAATAGGTGCCGGTGGCGGCCCCGCTCACGGTCACGTTCGCGCTGGAGGCGTTCGGGCTGAAGGTGCCGGCGCCGGTCCAGGCATAGGTGAGGCCGGTGCCCGTGGCGGTGACGCCCAGCGTGAGCTGGTCCGCCGTACAGGAAGGCGAGTTGCTGCTGGTGGCGGTGATTACGGGCCGGTCGCAGAAGTTCAGCTTCACATACCGGAGCGTGCCGGTGGTACCGCTTGTGCCATCGCAGATGGTCACGGTCCACAGCCCATTCGGATCGCCGGTGAAACCGGCGAGGGTCGCATCCGGCCGGTAAGGTCCGGAGGGGTTATTACTACCGACGCTGCTGAACGCAGTGGCCGCATCATCGCGGAAGATGACCGCACCACCCGGGCAGGAACCGGTATTGCCGATGTTGTCGCTGGTACCGCCGTTGCTGACGCTGATATTACGGGTCTGGCCCGTGGGCGAGGTGAGCTTCACCTGCAACTGCCCGCGGCTGGCGTGGGCCACGATGAGTTCCACGCTCTGAAGATCCACGTTGCTGCCGAGGTTGTTGTTGAGACCGCTGATGGAGATCCCGGTGGAGAGCACGTTGTTCGAAGAGCACCCGTTGTCCGGTATGGACTGATAGGGGTTGGCCAGACAGTTGCCGTTGGTCATGCAGGTCACCTCGTTCACGAAGCTGCCCAGCTCCAGGTCGCAGGCGCCGGGGGCGGTGAGCTTGAGCGAGACGGGCGTACCGTTGGCGAACGGCCCCACGGTATAGGTACCGGTGCCGATATTGGACAGGAGCGTTCCTCCAGGGCTGGCCACGATGCTCACCCCGGCGGCATAGGTGGCCGACACGTTCACCGCAACGCTGAAGGTATTGGTGGCGCAATCCGTGGTCTGCGTGGCCGTGGCGGCCCCGGGACGGTTGCAGAAGTTGAGCTTCGCGTACCGGAGCGTGCCAGTGGTGCCGCTCGTGCCATCGCAGATGGTCACCGTCCATAGGCCATTGGGGTCACCCGTAAAGCCGGCGAGCGTCTCATCCGGCCGGTAAGCGCCGGTGGGATTGTTGCTGGTGGTGGTGAAGGCGCTCGCCGCATCATCGCGGAAGATGACCGCACCTCCCGGACAGGAGCTAGGGTTGCCGATGTTGTCACCGGTACTCCCCCTGCTGATGCTGATGTTGCGCGTCTGGCCCGTGGGCGAGGTGAGCTTCACCTGCAACTGCCCGCGGCTGTCGTGCGCCGCAATGAGTTCCAGGCTTTGCAGGTCCACACTGGTGCCGAGGGCATTGTTGTAGCCACTGATCTGGATCCCGCCGGTGAGTACGTTGTTCGATGAGCATCCGTTGTCGGGTACGGTCAGGTAGGGCGAGGTGAGGCAGTTGCCGTTGGAGAGGCATGCGGATACACTGCCATTGAACGATCCCAGGTCCAGGTTGCAGGCCGCATTGCCGGTATGCACGATGCGAACCGTACGCGATGTACCGACGGCGATGGGGCCGATGGTGTAGGAACCGGTGCCCACCCCCGTGAGCACGTTGGTGCCTACCGGCGACTGGATGTTGACGTTGGCCGCCGACCCCAGTTTGGTGACATCCACTTGGATGGTGTAGGTGTTCGTGGCGCAGTCGGTCACTACCGAGGCCTCGGCGACGGGCGAGAGGCAGGCAGGCGTCCAGGTGTAGGTCTGGCCGTTCGCCGGACTGCGGCCCGTTGTGTTGTTGTACCGGCACTCGCTGCCGTTGTTGGCACCGGGGGCCGAGTTCGCCCATGTGGAGCCGGCACCAGAGGAGGCCTCCACCGAACGGTTGTTCACGTTGGTCGCGAACGTGTTGTTCGGTCCGCGCAGACCCACTTGAGGGTAGTTGCTGGTACTGCTGGAGGGCGACGAGTTGTTGTAGCGGAACACGATCGCTCCGGTCACCGTGTGTAACCGGATCTGCAGGTCGAAGGACTCGCTCTGGCCGGACCGGCGGGCTCCGCGCCATTGGACCACCAGTTCGTCCCCGACCTGTTGGAACCGGATATCCCGAGTGCCGGAGGATGCGTTCGCCAGGTTGGCCCCGAAGACCGAAATGGCCCCTGAGTAGGCCGCAGTGGAGCTGAGCGGGGTGTAGTTGTTTCCCGCAGGAGCAGCGCCGAACGTGATGAAACCGTTGGCGCTCACGTACATCGTGGTGTAATAGGTCCCGTCGTAGAAGAACTCCGGGATGGTCACCGTGTACAGCTGGTCATCGAACGAATTGTTCGTGGTATTCAGCTGGGTACCTCCAGTGATCGAGGTCCATGTCCCGGAGCTTTGTGCGAAGCTGTAGAGCGTGGCCACTTGGGCCATCGCCGCTCCAGCGGTCATCAGGGCGAACAGGGTCGCCCCGAGCAGGCGCCTGCTCCAGCGGTGCGCCCAAGATCGAACGTGAGGAGAGAATTCCATGGAAGAGGGGTGTTTGTGTTCCAGCGGGATGTCTTTAAGTGGCTGCGAAGTTCATGGGGAGCAGCCCCCGCTGTCAAGCCATTTATATCGACAAACCGATGTTAAGGTTCGATTAAATGCCAATCATCATAGATAAGACCCAAATATCTTCTCACTCACAAACAATATAATCCACTGATCATCAATGAGTAATACGAATCCACATCCATGAGCGCAGGGCCTCCCGCGGAGACCGCTCGCGGATCTGAATGGGATGATGAATGACGATGGCATGACAAAGAGGGGCCTTAAGCCACAGGCGCAAACAGCAGCATCTTCCGGGTGGCTCCTGCTTGCGATGGCGGCTCAAGATCGCCATGACAGATAGAGAGACGAAGGACACGGTTCGGACGCCCTCGCCAAGGCGCTTCGGCGTTGGCACGCAAGCGTCACGGTCCGGCAAGCTCACCGTGACAAGGAGGGGATCCGAACGCCAAGGAGCCCATCATCTGATCGGGACGGTCCGAACGCGGACCGCCCCCGCCTCGGATGAGGCAGGGGCGGTCCCTTGATCGTTCAGGCTCGTGCTCAGTGCTGGATCACCAAACGCTTGGTGATCACCCGATCACCGGCCGTCAGGTTCACCAGGTACAGCCCGCTGGCCAGGTCCTTGTTCAAGGACAGCACCGTGTTCAGGCTCGTCCCGTTCACGGCCACCGTGGTGCCCAGCACCCGCTCACCGAACATGTTCACCACGTCCACCGTCACCTTCCCGTTGGTCCCTTCCAGCTGGCCCATGCTCAGGTACAGCTCATCCCCTCGGTTCGGGTTCGGCCACAGCAGCAGGTCGCTCGGGCTGGTGCCCGCCACTTCCTCCATCCGCGCGTTGCTCGTGGCGAAGGAGATCTGGCAGGTCGCCCCCACCGGGCAGTAGCTCACCCCGCCGTCCATGCTCGCCTGCACCGTCACGTCGTAGGTCGCTCCCAACCGGAAGGGCATGTTCGAGTAGATCACCATCGGGTAGGTGCTCTGCACGATGTCGAAGTGCTGGCCCTCGCCCGTGTTCTCGAAGTGGAACTTGTACCGGTTCGCAGACACGTACGTGTTGGTCGCAGCGATGTAGCGCCGCACCGGCTTCGCGTAGATCGCGTTGCTCCCGTTGGTGCGAAGGCCCGTCACACCGCAGCTCAGGTTCGACCCGGGGAGGTTCTCCAGTTGCGTGGTGTGGCATTCCGCCGCAACAGGGTCCACTTTCAGGCGGCACGCCGGACCGAAGGGCAGGTTGACCCCTTCCACACGGCCACGTACCCGCACGTTCAGCAGGGTGTTGGCCGGCAGCGGGTTCACCGACCAGGAGGCCAGGCCCAGCTTGGCCGCACGGGTGGCATCTGCGGGCGCGTAGCCACCGCTGGTGGCGTGCGGACGCAGGATGTGGCGGCTGTAGCTCCCGTTGGGGTCGAAGAACCAGAACTCGTAACCGCTGGTGGTCTGATCGCCCACGCCCCACTTGGCGCTTACCAAGGGGTTCACGTTGCAGATGATCATCTCGTTGGCCAGGCGCTCCACGTTGTCGCACTGCGCCGCCGTCAACCCATCGGTGCCCACCGGCGTGGTGAAGCCCTCAGGGCTCTCGCTCACGCTGGTGAAGCCACCTCCGTTGCCCCAGTTGTCGATCACCCGCTTCCCGTTGTGGTCATACAGCACGTAACCGCCGTCGGCGCCCATCCCGTTGTTGCCGCTATCCAGCACCCGCAGGGTGAAGTGCCCTGCATCGGGGATCGTCACCGGCGTGGTCGTCTCCGTCGGGCTGTGGGTCCCCACCGGGTCGCCATGGGCCACCAGGAAGTTGCTGCCCACCTCACGGATCTCCCAGCTGGTCTCATCCCCATGGTCGGTCTTCAGCTTCAGGCTCCAGTCCACCGTGGGAACTGGCGTGCCGCCGATGCAGTTGCAATCGTCGTCGATCTCTCCGCTCAGGTAGAACGGACCCGCGTTGCAGGGGCCGCCGGGCTCACCGGCCAGGCTCGGGCACAGGTCGATGCAATCCGCGATCCCATCACCGTCCGTATCCGTCGCCACTTGGCAACCGCATACGGTCTCCGCGGTCAGGTCCGGGTTCTCCGGGCAGGCATCCAAGCAGTCCGGGGTGCCGTCACCGTCGCTGTCCGTCAGGTCCTTCACCTCCGTGTAGCCCATGCTGAAATTGTAGTTCGTATTGTCGTAGCCATCGGCGATCAGGTAATACGTCTCGCCATGCGCTACCGGGAAAGAGGCCGGGGTGATGATATATCGCTCCTCGTAGTTATGCGAGTAGTACCAGTCGTAGTCGAACTCCGAAATGATCATGCATTCCCCGCTCGTGACGTAGACCTGCTTGTTGAAGACCACGGCATTGTCTGAAGCCCTTCGTGCGACCAGGTACATGTAGCTACTGCTTGCTGTGGAGGGAAGGCAGAATTGTACATGGGCGGAGTCAGCACAGTTGCTGGCGGTGAACTTGAACCACATGTCCTTGCCCCAATAGTCGCTATTCAAGCTGGTATATCCGCCGGTCTGGTTGTTGCCTGTGCGGGCTACCCCTTCGGTCAACGGAATAGCATTGGTAGAGCCGTTGCCACCCACACTGAAGCTCCAGTTGGGGCATTGGGCGGTGCCGTAGCTGTTCTTAGGCTCTACGCGCCAAGTAGCGGGTGTACCCACACCGAGCAATGCGGCTATGTTCGCCGTGGTGTAGGATCCACTCGCTACGCTGTTCGTGCCCACGGTGGCTACCGGTGTCCCATTGAAATAGATGTCGTAGCCCGTGGCTCCGAATGCGGCCGGCCAGGTGTAGTTGAACGCCGAAGCGCTCGAGGCTACGGTGGCATTGTTCGGCGGGTAGGTCGGCGCAGGCGGACACTCCGGCACACCTGGGCACAGCATCCGGAGGTTCACCGTTTTCACCGTCGGGCTCCCCTTCATCAGAATGTAGTGGTCGCCGGCGTCCAAGTGGACCGTATAGGCCCCTGTGGCCTGGCTCGTGGCATAGGAATACTCGCGCGGGAAATAGCTGCCACCGATGCAGGTGAAGGCCGCTGCCGCGCAGCCGTTCGCTACCGGAGTGGTCAGGAAGAACTCGTCGCCAGTACCGGCCGTCCGTTGGAAGCTCAACTGGTAATCGCCTGTCGTTCCAGCGGTAATCCGGTATAGGAATGTCTCGCCGTTCAATCCTTGGGAGTAACCCGGGAAGCAACCGGTTGCATTGGTGAACTGGGAACTGTGGTAGGATGCACTACCGTTGACGCCCGTGAACTCCTCCGCACGCCCCACGGCACAAGTAAGCACGGTGGCCTGGCTACAATCCATGCTGGTACTGAAGTTGGCCTTGAAGCTGTTGGCCGAGTAGGACGGCCCGCTGCATACCTGGCGCACGTACACATCGTAGGTGGTGTTGTAGCTCAGGCCCGTGAGGATGGCCGGCGGGGTAAGGCCGCTCACCACCGTGCCGTTGGTGCCGGCCGTAGCGCCCGTGCCCGGGGTGAAGCCCACGGGGCCGTATTCCACGATGCAGGACTGGGTGGTGTTCGCCCAGCTCAACGTGACCTGGGTTCCGCTGATGTTGCTCGTCGAGACCCCGCTCGGCGTGGAACACGCCGGGGCCGGGGCGCAGCTTACCGTGCCCTTCACAGGCTTGTCATAATAGGTATCCACACCCACCGCCCGGAACCGCAGAGTAAGGCAACCACTGGGGTGGGTGCTGGTGAACGGACCAGGCAAATTGGTCCGGTAGGTGGACCCATAGTAACCTCCGGGAGGAATGCTGTTGCTACCGCTGCTCAATCCCAGCAGGTTCGAGGGAAGCATCGGCGCACTCACGTTCGGACCGTCGTACACGTAGAACGCGGAGTAGGTATAGACGTTGGACAGGTTGAGCTGGCTGATGGTGTACGTGACCACATCCCCGGCGTTGTCCGGGCAGATCGTCATTACCGAATCGAACGGCGTGGGAGTGCCGGTGGCGCGATAGAACATGTCATACGGGCCACCGCAACCAGGCTTGGTAAGGAAGTTCACACCGATGCTCCACACGCTGGGGTCGTTGCCACCATCGCACAGGCCACGGAAGAAGGCAGTGTAGGTTGTATTAGCCGCGAGGCCGGAAGCACTGGCCGTGCTTGTGGAGGAGGTGCCGCTTGCCAGGACCGGGCTGGCTGGCGTCCCACCATTGGCCACCACGCGGTATTCCACGTTGGGCGAGGCACCGGGGTTCCAACTGAAGCTGGCCCCATGCGCAGTGGTACCGGTAACCGTACGGGCTGAAGGCGGAAGGCACGTAGGCGCAGGAGCGCAGGTAATGTTGGCGCTCCAACCATTTTGATAGCCACCCGAGCTCACCCATGAGCCATACGAATAGGCTTGGACGGTAAGGCAGCCGCTGGCCGCCGTGGACGTAGTGGTCGGCGGCTTGTTCTCGTTGCCGAGCTGGGAGGTCCAGCCGCCGGCGGGCATGTTGTATACACCTTCGACGTATGCAGTACCTGGGCCGGCCACCAGCGGCGCAGATGTATTATCCCCATCATAGATGAAGATGCCCGAACGATTGGGCGCGTTCCAATTCAGCCCGTTCCAACTGGTGAAATCGAGGGTGACCACATCGCCGGGGGTTTCCGGGCAGTAAGTATGGGTCTCGGTGAATTGCACATCCGTCATGGTGGTGGCCCCACCGGGGCTTACCCACGCATCACCACAAGTCAGGTCGGTCTTGAACGATCCGCTGGACGCCCACGCGCTCAGGTCGCCACCGCCGCAATCGCTGCGCACATAGAAGCGGTAGGTGGTGTTGCTACTCAGGCCGCTGGTGGAGGCGGAAATGCCCATGGCATTACCACTAGCGGCAGGCGATGGATCGCCGGGGTTGCCGCTGGCGCGCACTTCCCACTGGTAGCCGCTGGCCGGGTTGCTCTGGCTGGCCGTCCAGGACAGGCTTGCACTGTGAGCAAGCAAATTGCTCGCTTGGAGGCTCGTGGGTGGATAGCAGCTGGGGGCCGGACCTACGGCAAGCGTAAAGTCCAGCACTTGCCCATAGCTGGGGGCCGTGCAGGCATCCGCAACGTCGCCGAAACCGGCGTAGCTTTGGATTACCCGCATGCGGGTGTTGCCGGTGGCAGCCGTGTTCGGAACGTTGATCGAGCCGAGTGGGCTGCGCGGTGAGCAGGAGGAGGAAGCATAGTCCCCCATATTGTTCCGCGTCTCGAACGAGCCGTCGCCATCCCAGTCGAAGAAGGCGACCACCCTCATCGAATAGCCGACGTCCGTGTTCACGGTCAGAGAGTAGCCCATGCCGGGGAGAACGTGCCCCACGGTCCCCGTGTAGTCCACGTACCCATTATCGCGGTCTATGCTGCTGTTGTCGATGTCCGCGAAGGCCACCGAGCAGAAGGTGAACGCGGGTGAAGCGGAATTGGTACAGTACTGGGCCTGTACACGGCCCAGGAAGAGTAGGGAAGCCAACGCTGGCAATACCCCGCGCAAAGCCGTCCGTATTGTCCTTGGTGTGTGCATGTGTGAGAGTTTGGGTTAAGAGAGGGGTTTGAAGAGATGGGGGCGGGAGGCCTGGCCATTACCGCCGGGTGGAGAACCATTCGGACCGCCAAGGAAGGCGGCCGAATAGTACGTTTCGAAGTGGCCGTTGCCGGGCATGCTTCATGCGCTGCAACGGGCCGATCCGGGGAGCGAATGGTGGGGTATTGTGTCTGTCGTGGAGTGGGGTTTGGTTGAACGGAGGGTCTAAATGCAGCCGTAATGTAAAAGGACCGATCCGATACGATGCAAGAAATATACTTCTCAACAGCAGGCAACCCTGTTATCAGATCTACGAACCAGGTGCTCCCCCGCTATAGGCACCCGATCCACGCAAAATAAATAAGCGTCCTCCAGGCAGGGATCGGCCCATTAGAGGTTAACCTTGTGAAGGGAACTGCCATGAACGGCCTGATGCGGAACATCGCATCCCCAAGGTCCTCTCGCCTTGGTCGTCCAGCAGGCTCCGCCATTGGCCCAATGATCGTCGCCATGATCATTCTCTACACGCTCTCCCTTTACCCGACAATACAAGCGACACGCCGCCTAGCAGCCCATGGCCCGGTGTGGCTGGCGATGGCGCTCGGTGGCTTCTTCCTAGACGCTGGCCCGCTGGCCGCGCAAACCGTCAGCGATGACCCCTCGGATGCCGCCGGGAACGCCTTGAGCGTACATGCCTCTGCCGCCAGCAGCGTGCTCACGCCCTTCCCCGCCACCCCCTGCAGCGGGAATGCCCTGACTCAACCCTTCCTCCCCCGGCGACTTCACCCTCTCCGGAGCCACCACCACCACCGTGGCCGCGCCACCCTGTGGCAACTTCATGAGTCCGCCGTCGGGGCCATTCTCCGCGCCCGCTAATGATGTCTGGCTCCGCCTGGACCCGGTGAACGACGGCAGGCGATACCGCTTCACCCTCGTTCCCAGCAGCACCACACCGGCCCTTACCGATGGCGCCATGGCGCTCTACGAGGCTTCCAGCGCCAGCGGTCCCTTCACCCTGATCGAATGCGCCGTTGGCGGCGGATATAACGCTCAAATGCCCAGTGTGGAAGCCAATTGCTTCACCGCCGGAAAGAAGCTTTACCTCCGCATTTGGGACCAGGCCAACCGCACTTCCGCTGCCCGCTTCACCGTCTGCGTCCAGTGGGATAAGAGCATGACGGCCCGCAATGCGGGCGAGACCCCCTGCCTCGCCACTTCCATCGACTCCACCCGCATCCCCTCCACCACTGCAGCCCTCCTCCTCAAATACCAAACTATCTCCTATACCTATGCCTGCGAGGAGACCGCCTCTTTGCTCCAGACCGATTCAGCCTACGTAGGCGGGGACCTCTGGCTCAAACTGGTGGTCCCTTCCTCCGGCACTGTCAACCTCTACCTGGCCATGGGCAGTACCACGAGCAGCAGGGTCGGCCATATCGGGCTCAGCGCCTATCTGACCTCCAATTGCAACGATCCCGCCAAGTTCAGGCAGGTCGGCGCATTTTCCTCCTCCAGTGCCACCTCCTTGCAGTACCCCTCTTCCCCCACGATCGATTCCCCTCCCAGTTTGGCCCTCAGTTGCCTGCCCCCGGGTGAGATTCTCCATCTTCGCATCCACTCCATGCCGGCCGCCCAAAGCGTGGCCAAACGGTATGGCCAGTTCCGCCTACGATGGGGATACCCGGCCCCATCGGGCGCCCTGCCCAGCAACAACCAACCCTGCGAGGCCATTGACCTGGCCTTCAACACCACCTGCCCGGTCACCGGCCCCAACAACGACAATTTCAATGCCTGCAACACCCGGGGCATCCCCGCCCCCACTTGCGGCAGCTTCAATGGCGCCTCCAGGGATGTCTGGTACAAATTCACGGCCCCGCCCAGCGGCACGGTCTGGATCGAGGCCTCACCCGGCACCGGCGTACCCGCCGACCCCGCCATCGCCCTCTACACCACGGGGGGGAACGGATGCAACGGCCGCTTTACCCTGATCGCTTGCGACGACAACCGTGGCACAGGCAAGGCCGCACGCATCATCCGCACAGGACTGGTGCCCAACCAGACCTACTACATCCGCGCCTGGGATGCCAAGGCCGCTGACGCCATGGGCACCTTCTCTCTCTGCCTCTCCGAACCCAAGCCCCCCGCTGGCACCTGCTTCTACCTACTGGACCTTTGGACCGCGAACATCCAGGCCTCCTCGTACGCGGACGTAGTGATCAATGGAGGCGCCCCCATCCGTTACACCCCCACCTACACCACTCCCACCGACCTCACCGAATCGTTCCTGCTGGCCATACCCGCCGGTGCCACGGTGCATTTCAAATACACTTGGTCGATCCCGTCCGGTGCCTCCAACACCCTCCACACTTGGGCCCTGTATCGGCTGGGCGATGCCGCTCCGCTTTGGAATGACTTCAGCGGCATAGGTGAGGCCGGGCCGGCCTCACATCTGTATGAATACGACCTGACCAACGCCTGCCAGCCGCTGGCAAAGTCGATGACCGACTGCCTGGGCGCCACCACCATCTGCCCGACCAACGGCCCCAACCCTTATACCGGCACCCTCAAGTTGGGCAATTCCGGCTACCGCTATGACCTGACCGCCGCCAACATGGGCTGCCTCGGCACCGAGGACACCGGGATCAACTGGTTCATCTTCCGCCCCGTGATGAACGGGACCGTTGCCTTTTGGTCCAGTGGCACCTTCACCTACTATGAATACGTCAACATCTTCACCTACAACAAGGTCACCAAGGACGTCGATCTGGACTTCGCCATCTGGGATGCCGGGCCCATTGTGGAGATGCCCCCTTCGCCCACCGGCTCGCTCAACATCAACGCCGACCACGTCTGCGCCCCACCCGGACCTCCCATCCGCTGTAGCAGCGCGCGCCAAGCCATCACCACCACGGCCATCAACACCTACGACCCCAGCCCCCCTCCGCTCCCCCCACCCACCACCACCGGCCTGCTCCCCGGCCTCGATGGGGTGACCCAGGAGGGCACCGGCGGATGGGGGTGGCTCTCTCCTTTGAACGTAACAGCCGACCATGCCTACCTGATCGCCTTGGTGATCGCACCGGGCACAAAGTGCGATCTGTGCAGCTCCCCCGCCCAGGTATCTTATCAACTACGCTGGACCCTATGGAACGACAACGCCGGCAATCCTAACAACAGCCTCTTCGGGTGCGAGACCTTGGTACTGCCCGTGGAGCTGCTCTTCCTCCAGGCCGAGCCACGCACACACGCCGTGGACCTCTCCTGGGCCACCACCTCCGAGCGCAATAGCAGCCACTTCGTGGTGGAGCGCAGCCGCGATGCGCGGGACTTCGCCCCCATCGGCGAGGTGAACGCAGCCGGCGACAGCCAGCAGCGCATCGACTACTTCTTCGCCGATGCCGCTCCCGCGAAGGGCATCAACTACTACCGCCTCAAGCAGGTGGACCGCGACGGCTCCTTCCACTATTCCAATGTGATCTCCGCCTTCTTCGGCGATGCACCGGCGCAGCCCCTGCTGATCCCCAACCCCGCTACCGACGAGGTGGATCCTCCTGATGGACGTGCCGGTCTCCGGCACCATTGCCGTGCTGATCACCGATGCCCTCGGACGTGTGGTGGGCAACGCCTCCGCGTCCGCTGAACGCGGCACCTTCCGGTCCCCGTTGAACGTAACCCAGCTCGCCCCCGGCTCCTACCAGGTACACGTGCTGGCCCCCGATGGACACGCGATCGGAACCGCCCGGCTGATGAAGCGTTGAGTTCAGATCATCTGATCAGAAGATGAGAGGATCAGATGATCGGGGGCCGGCCGTCAACACACGCTATCACTACAGCCTTGAGCCGCGGTCGCGAACAGCAGTGCGCGACCCCGGGTGGCTCCTGCTTGCGATGGCGGCTCAAGGCCGCCATGACACGGTTCGCGGTTCGGCAAGCTCACGTGATAATGCGGGGACGTCAAGGAGCTCATTTTCTGATCCTCTCATTTTTCTGACCATCTGATCCGGCCGTATCGAGAGCGGCGTTCCGGGCCGGCCAACGGCCTCCTGCGGGCGAGCAGCGGGCGGAAGCCGGGCATGCCGGAGCCGTACCTTTAGGGCATGATATCATTCATGCGCCTATGCTCTCCCCTCCTGCTGCTGGTGGGCCTTCCCCTGACATCCCCGGCCCAGAGCGGCGTGGATGCCATCGTGGAAAGCCTGCGGTACCATGTACCGGGCCAGGGGGAGCAGGTGGATGTGCATATCGCCGTTCTCGGCAACTCGGTGCAGTGGGCACCCAATGCCCGTGGGTTCGCCCAGGCCCACGTGGAGGCGCTGACGATGGTGGAGCAGGACGGCCGCATCGTGGACTTCCGCAAGACGCGCATCGATGGCCCGGAACGCACCGATACGCTGCGGACCGACTTCGTTCACCAGGAACATTTCTTATTGCAGCCCGGGAACTATGAGCTTGTGGTGGAACTGAACGATGCCGCGCTGGCCGATACCAGCATGGCCTGTTACCGCGTTCCGCTGCCGGTGCCCGCGCTACCCTCCTCCGTGGCACTGGCCGACATCGCCCTGATGGACGCACCCGTGGCCGGACAGAACGCCGCCGCTCCCATTCCCTATACCGGCATCTACTATCCGCAGGAGGTGGCGGACCTCTACTTCCTCACGGAGGTCTACAACACGCCGGCCTGGTGCGGTGCAGACAGCCTGCTGGCGTTGCGCTACCAGCTCGAGGACCTCGAAACGCGCACGGTGCGGGGCGCGTTCAGTCACGTGAAGCGGGTGAAGGCCGCACCAGTGGTGGGCCTGAGCGGTGGCTTCACCATCACGGACCTGCCCTCGGGCAACTACCTGCTGGCGGTGGAAGTGCTGGACCGCAATGGCACGGTGCTCACGCGCCGGGAACGGATCATCCAGCGGAACAATCCGCTTTCGTACGATCAGGTGGCAGCGGCCCGCATGGACCTGGGACCCACCTTCGCCACGGCCTACACCGATGCGGATACACTGGCCGAACACCTGCGCTCGCTGCGCCCCATCGCCGGCGAGCTGGAGCGCAAGATCATCGACGACCGCTGGAAGGACCGCGACGTGCAGACGATGCAGCGCTTCCTCTACACCTTTTGGTACAACCGCAACGCCTATGATCCCGCCGGTGAGTGGGAGAAGTACCGCAGGGCCGTGATCGCGGCCAACCGCACGTACGGCTGCCGCAACCTGCGCGGCTACGATTCGGACATGGGCTACGTGTTCCTGAAGTACGGGCCACCGAACACCCTGACCGACCGGAGCAACGAGACCTCCTCCATCCCGTACCAGATCTGGCACTACTACAGCGTGGGGAAATACAGGGACAAGCGTTTCGTGTTCTGGCAACCGGAGCTATCCACCACGTGCTGGCAGCTACTGCATTCGGAAGTGCCGGGCGAGATCAAGAACCCGCGCTGGCTGGAGCTGCTGCAACGCGGCACCATGCCCTTCTCGCCGGGCACGGACATGGTCCCCGGCACGGTGAGCGGACAGGAAATATTGGATAACTATAACAATCCGCGCTGAGCCCGCACCGTCCCTCTTCCGACTTTTGCGCGTTCCTCGCGCATGCGGACGGCGGTCGTCATACTGAACTGGAACGGGGAGCAGTGGCTCCGCGCCTTCCTGCCCGGCGTGCTCACGCATACGGCGGGCGATGCACGCGTGGTGGTGGCGGACAACGGCAGTTCGGACGGTTCGCTCGCGTGGCTGCGCACGCAGGCCGGGGTCGAAGTGGTCCCGCTCGGCTCGAACCTGGGCTTCGCCGGGGGCTACAACGCCGCGCTGGCACGGATCGAGGCGGAACGCTTCATCCTGCTGAACTCCGACGTGGAGGTGACACCCGGATGGGTGCGCGCGTTGGACGCCTACCTCGATGCGCACCCGGGCATGGCGGCCTGCCAGCCGAAGGTGCTCGCCCAGCGGGAGCGCGGCCGCTTCGAGCATGCCGGCGCGGCAGGCGGCTTCATCGACCGCAACGGCTACCCCTTCTGCCGCGGCCGCATCTTCGAGATCACCGAGGAGGACCACGGGCAGTACGACGATGAACGCGAGGTGTTCTGGGCCACCGGCGCCTGCCTGCTGATCAAGGCGGAAGCTTTCCGAGCGGCAGGCGGCTTCGACGACACGCTCTTCGCGCACATGGAAGAGATCGACCTCTGCTGGCGCCTGCGCCGCATGGGCTGGACGATCGGTTACACGAGCCGCACCGCGGTGTACCACGTGGGCGGGGGCGCGCTCGGGTACGGGAGCCCGCGCAAGACCTACCTCAACTTCCGGAATAGCCTGGCGGTGCTGACGAAGAACCTGCGCTCGCGCTTCATCCTCTACCGCATCCTGCACCGCATGCTGCTGGACCAGTTCGCCGCGCTCAAGTTCCTGGCCGAAGGCCATGGCGCGCACGCCTGGGAAGTGGGGCGTGCCCACCGGCACTTCTGCAAGCGTCTGCCCGCGCTCCTGCGCGAACGCACCCGCCTGAAGCGCGCGGAACGTTCACCCGACCTCACCGGCATGTACCACCGCAGCATCGCGTACGACCGCTTCATCCTGGGATGGAAGCATTTCCCCCAGCTGGACCGCTCGGCGTTCGATCAGCCGCGGCGCAGCAGGTGATCGATGGCCAGCCGGTAGCCGTCCAGCCCGAACCCGGTGATGCACCCCACGCATTTCGCCGCCGTCAGCGAGCGCTCGCGGAACTCCTCGCGCGCATGGATATTGCTGATGTGTACTTCCACCACCGGCACCCGCATGCCCGCGATGCTGTCCCGGATGGCCACGCTGGTGTGCGTGAACCCCGCAGCGTTCAGCACCACGCCATCGTAGTGCTTGTCCGCCTGCTGCAACAGATCGATCAATGCGCCTTCGAGGTTGCTCTGTTGCAGGTCGATCACGTGTCCGGTGAAGACAGCGCGCAGCTCCTCCACGCACTCATCCATCGTGCGGGTGCCATAGATGGTGGGCTCGCGCGTGCCGAGCAGGTTCAGGTTCGGACCGTTGAGGATGAGGAAACGCATGCGGCAAGTCTAACTCAGATGATCCGGAAGGAGGCGATGGGGCCGCTTCGGCAGGCTCGGTGTGGAAGGTAGGTCGTTGTCATGCTTCGGCAGGCTCAGCATGACAGAAGAGGTCGTTGTCATGCTTCGGCGGGCTCAGCATGACAGAGAAGGCCGTTGTCATGCTTCGGCAGGCTCGGCGTGGCGGAGAAGGTTGCTGTCATGCTGAGCCTGCCGAAGCATGACCGCTCCTGATCCGAGACCGCAATGCGCGCATTTGGGCTGCATCATCGTTAACGATCGCTGGTGGGAACACGCGCGGGCCTTGAACCGGCAGCCGCATGGGCCTGCTGCAACTTCGTGGCGTGAACTGGCAGCAAGCCCTCACCAATCTGCGCATCCACCTGAAGCTGGAGCGCTCACTGAGCGATCGCACGGTGGAGGCCTACCTGCGCGACGTGGGAAAGCTGCGCTCCTACGCGGAGGCCCACTCCCCCACCCTTGCGCCGGAAAAACTGGACCTGAGCGACCTTCAGGCGTTCGTAACCTCTGTGGCGAAGAAGGGCCTGAGCCCCGCCAGCCAGGCCCGGCTGCTCAGCGCGGTGCGTTCGTTCTACAAGAGCCTGCGCATCGAGAAGGCGATCACCACGGACCCGACGGAGCTGCTGGAGAGCCCGAAGCTCGGCCGCTACCTGCCCACCTTCCTCACGGTGGAGGAGATCGACGCCATCATCGGGGCGATCGACATGAGCCGGCCACTGGCGCACCGCGATCGCGCGATCATCGAGACGTTATATAGCTGTGGCCTGCGCGTGAGCGAGCTGTGCGGACTGCGCATGAGCCGGCTGCACTTCCGCGAGGGGTTCGTGCGCGTGGTCGGCAAGGGCGACAAGGAGCGCCTGGTCCCCATCGGACCGGAGGCCATCACGCAGATCACGCGCTACCGCGACGATGAGCGCACGCACCTACCGGTAAAGCGCAACGCCGAGGACCTGCTGTTCCTCAATGCGCGCGGGTCCGGCCTTTCGCGCGTGAGCGTGTTCAAGTTGGTGAAGGCCCTCGCGTTGAAGGCGGGGGTACACAAGGAGATCAGCCCGCACACGTTCCGCCACTCTTTCGCCACGCACCTGGTGGAGGGCGGCGCCGACCTGCGCGCGGTGCAGGAGATGCTCGGCCACGCCAGCATCACCACTACGGAGATCTACACGCACCTGGACCGGGAATACCTGCGCAGCAACATCCTGCAATTCCACCCGCGCGCACAACGCTGAGCTCTCCTGATCAGATGATCGGAACTCCTATTGCTGCACCGTGAACCGCGCTCGTCCGATCACCGTGCCCGCTGCGTTGCGCACGGCCACCAGATGCTCGCCTGCCGCCAGCATGGACACATCCAGCCGTTTGCACGTGCCTTCGCCGAAGGTGCCACCGGCCATCAGTTGCAACCGGCCTTCGGCATCGCGTACCTCGTAGATGGCCTCGCCCGCTGCGCCACGACCGCATATCGTGACCGCATCCCGCGCGGGCACGGGGAACACCTTCAGCCCAGCGGTACCATCCAATTCCCCTACACCCGCGAAGGGATCGCGCTTTGCGAACGCATACTGGCCTTTCCGCAACCGGGTCATCGTGAAATTGCCGACGCCGTTCGTCAGGATGTTCCCTGACCACGTCTGATCGGGATAGATCGTCCAGGGATCCAGCGGCGTGGCGCGGTACACGAGCACGGCGTTCTCCTCCGTCACGCCGTAGAGGTCGTTGTCCAGGTCGGTGGCGAGGGCGCCCTCGTAGTTTACGCGCCCACGGAACCGCGTGCCTTCGGGCCAGATGCCGTCGACGACCCAGTAGTGCGACGACGATAGCTCCGTTACACCGGCCCCCAACATCCGATCGGGCCCTGCCCAGATGTGCTCGATGCGCACCAGTGCACTGTCCACGATGCTGTCCGCGAACAGCTGGAAGTCCACGTGCGGCAGGATGGTGATGAAGCTTTGGCCATTGCGCACCACGAACTCGTGGTCCATGCGCGCCTGGGTCAAGCGGTTGTATCCGTTCAGTTCCACCATGCGCGGCTCGAACGGCACGTGGACATCCACCTCCGTGGCTGGTCCGTCCATCACGGCACTGGTGGCGGTGCGCTGCCAATCCGGGCCGACGAACGTGATGTCGAGCGGTACCTGGCGATGCATCACGGACGTGCCGCGCAGTTGCTGCCGCACGTCCAAATGCACATCCCATCCCTGGCCCGAAGGCTGCATGTTCATGTCGTTCACCACGAACACGGAGAAGCCCGGCGCGAACACCCAAGCATCGAAGAAGGATCCAGGTCCACGCCTGTTTCCGCTTCCAGCGCATCCTTGAACTGCTCCGAGGTGAGCGTGCCGTACGCATGGTGCTGCTGCACGCCCTGCATGGCGGTGCGGAAAAGCTCATCGCCCAGGTAGCCGCGCAGGTTATGCACCACCGCCGCGCCCTTGTTGTAGGTATGGATGCCGTAGATGTAGGGATCCGGCATCGGTGAGAGCGGTTGGAAGCCGCCGTCCTTCACATGCGCTTGCTCCAATACGTGGAGCTGGTTGTTCTTCACGGCCTTCACGAACGCCGCCTCGCCGCCGATCCATTCCTCCACCAAGTGCGCGCTGTATTCCGCGACCCCTTCCTTCAGCCACATGTCGTGGTGCGTGTAGGGCGTCACCATGTCTCCCCACCAGTGATGACCGAGCTCGTGCGTGAGCAGGGCACGGTTCACCGCCAGGGTCTGGCTGACCATGAACTCCGGGTATGCGACGTTGGTGGGGATCTCCAACGCGCCATCCGTAGTGAGCACGTACCCCACCCGGCCCCATCCGTAAGGGCCGTACCAATGCTCGCAGGCATTGATGGCAGAGCCGACATCAGCGAAGCGGGCCTGCATGGCGGCGATCCGCGCGGGCTTGGCCGTGAGGCGGACGGGGATATCCCCGTTGACGCCCGTATGCATGAAGTCGACGTCCTGGTAATCCGCGGCGGCGATCGCGCTGAGGTGCGTGGGGATCGGCTGCTGCATGGTGAAGCTGCGCACGACCGTATCACCGCCCAACTGCACTTCACCAAGGAAGTCGCCCTGGCCATGCGCGCGGTAGGTGCCGGCGCTCTTCACGTGATAGGTGTACGTGGCGCGCTCCACGAACGAATCGAAGCAGGGGTACCACACCTTGCCGAAGTTGGGCGGGATGGTGGTGAGGCCGATGCCCAGGTTATAGATGTAGCCGCTTTCGAAATAGAAGCCGCCCCAGTTCGGATCGCGGTACGGCGTGCCGTGGTAGTACACCGTGAGGTCCTGCGGCGCGCCCACTTCGGCAGCGGCGGGCAGCCGCACCGTCAGGAACGAGGCATCGCGATCGAAGGCGAGCGGACCGGACGCATCGCGCACCGAATCCACGGTGAGCTGGAGGAGGTCGAACGTGATGCTGGTGCGGCCGGGCAGCCGCGCGGCGAAGGTGACGGTGGTGGCGGCCGACAGGCTTCCGTGCGCAACGTCCGTCACGTCCAGCGCGATGTCGTAGTGCAAGATGTCGAACGTGTCGCTGCGCGCGATGGTCGCATCGATCAGGTCACGATCAGCGGCGGCCACGTGCAGGGGGCCCGGATGCTGGCGGAAGTAATGGCAACCGTACTGATAAGGCTGAGCAATGGCTACGGCGCCCGGCAACAGGAGGATGCCGGCAAGCAGAAGGCGAAGGGGATGGCGCATGTGCGGGGCGCCTGATCGGCGCAGGCCGAAGCTACGCGCTGCGGCCGCAGGGCTTGCACACGCGCTTGTCGATAACCCACGGAGACGCGATGCCGGGTACGCGCATGCCTGCCCACACCTTGTGCATCACTTCAACCCGCGATGATGCATCGCTCCATGGATCAGGATCGTTCCTCATGCGATCGCCCATGAACCCGGCGCGTTCCCGCCAACGTGCCCTGCTGCTGTCCCTGCTCGCCACGCGGCTCCTCTCCAGCGGACCAGCGGCCGCGCAATGTTCCGTGGCCTCCACCACGGGCTATACGGTGAACATGACCGTGCGGCCCTTGGCGATCGTACCGTCCAACAACACCTGCCAATACGGGTACAACTACGACGTACGGCTGAGCTATGCGATCACGTTCAGCGGCACCAACATCCCGTCGTCGCTCTATACGTTGCAAGGAACGATCGGCTGCCTCGGCGCTTCCGGCAGTTTCTTCGACCTGCCCAACAATGGAGGCTCCGGCACCACCACCACGGTCGGGCGCACTTGGCGAAGTACGCCGGACTGCAATGCGTCCACGGTGGCCTCGCTGGGTTGCAACACGGTGAACATCGAGATCGAGGGGCCGGGCCTCTCCTGGCGCACCGTCAGTTGTGCGTTCACGACGTTGCCGATCACCCTGCTGACCCTGGATGCGAACGTGGAGAGCGAACGTGTCCGCGTGGACTGGACCACCGCCACCGAAGCCAATAACGCCGGTTTCTTCGTGGAACGCGCCGGGACGGATGGCGTCTTCGAAATGGTCACCTGGGTGGCCGGAGCGGGCAACAGCCAGCATGCCATCCACTATTCGGTACTCGATGAGCACCCCTTTGCCGGTGTTTCCTATTACCGGTTGAGGCAGATGGATGCCAACGGTGCCGCGGCCTATTCGAACATCGTGGTGGTGGAGCGTTCCGTCAACGAAAGTGACGTGCGCCTTTCGCCCAATCCGAACAACACCGATGCCTTCCTGCTCTCCGATGATGTGCAGGGCGAGACCTTGGAGATCATGACGCTGACAGGCCAGCGGCTTTGGCGAATGACCGTCACCGCCCGCCTGGTGGAACACCCTGCGCTGCCTCCCGGCATCTATCTGGTGCAGCTGGCCGATGCACGGGGGCTCCGCCGCCGCTCGATGAAGCTCGTGCAGGAGTAGCGAAGACCGCCTCGATCCGCCACATCTTTCGGGGAAGCATCGCCACGGTCGTATATGCTCCACAGAAGGCGATGCCGCGTCGTTGCAGCGTGGTAGCGATCGGCCCGGGCCTTGCTGCACTCTGAGCAACCCCATCCGGCGATGTTGCAGTCGTTCTATGCCCTCCTTACGGACGCCCACGGCACCGATGCGCCCATCTTCGTGTTCACGGCACGCGACATGGCCGAGCGTGTCCTCCAGGAGCAGGGCTTCGCATACGGCGAAGTGGTGCCCTTCACCTGCAAGGATCTGCTGACGGGGACCGTCAACGGGTTGATCTACCTCGCGGTCACGCTGGAGGATACCGGCCTCCGCATCCAGGCGGCGTTCCGTTCCATGCTCGGGCTGCGCACCTTCATGGAAGAGCACTTGGGCGAAACGCCTTGCGTGCCCACTACTGCGGTGCTGAAGATCGATCAGATGATCAGAGAATGAGATGATCAGAAAATATGCTCCTTGACGTTCCCGCATTGTCATGGCGGCCTCGAGCCGCCATCGCAAGTAGGAGCCACCCGGGATCGCCTACTGCTGTTTGCGACTGCGGCTCAAGGCCGTAGTGACACGGTTCGACAAGCTCATGACAATGCGGGCGGGATCAGGGGATCATCTGATTTTCTCATTCTCTGATCATCTGATCGAGCACCCTCCCGACTTCGCTGGAGGGGACAGCGCGTGGTTGAGCGGACAGTGAACGCCCTATCAAGCGAGGCTGAACTGGCCGCCTTCGAGGAAGATGATATCGTCGAGCGTGTTGGAAACATCCTGCTCCATCCGCATCAGCATGTCGCGAGTGACAGGCCTCAGCCCCGGCAATTGGAGGGTGGCGCGCAACTGTTGCACCAGGTACCACTCGCCTCGTTCGCATTCGCGCAGCACCGCGCTGTCACCGGGTGCCGTAAGGACGGCGCATGCCTCCAGCCAACGGCGCTGGATCGTTCCCCGCAGACGGGCGGAACGCCGCAACGGCCCCATGGCCTTCAACCGTTCCAACTCCTGCTCCAGCTGCGCGATCATCAGCAGGCGGCCGCTGGAAAGGGAGAACAGCAACCCGCGTATCCCCGGGTTCTTCATCCGCTGTGAGGCCACCTCATATCCCGCCCGGCCGGCGGTGAGCAGACGATGCAGGTTGCGCAATTGCCGGCGGATCGTGTAGGAGGTCATGGGCCCTGTTTCCTTTTTAGATCGCAACCGTTGTACCAAGCAGGTCTACGCGCGGCCAAGAGTCCGCTTATGTGGAAGCGATCCCCCAACGGCCCATCCGGATGGGCCCTTTTCCTCCCCATGCTCCTCAGAAGCGCCCCACCTTGATCGTGAGCGCGGCGTTGAACCCGCGCATGGCATCCTTCGGCGTTCCCGGGAGCGTGATGTCGCTGGTGTATCGGTACGATGCGCCGATGCCCAACCGGACCATCCGCACCAGGTTCACCTCGAGGTCCACGCCGGGCTCGATCACGAAGAAGGCCTGCGCATCATCGGACCAGGTGGCGGGGTCGAAGTCGTGCGGCAACGGCGTCCACGTCTCATAGGCACATCCGCCGGCGCCGATGATGATCGGCAGGCTCACGTGTACGGCGCTGCGGTGTGCGATGATGGGCTCGATGAGCAATCCGCCATAGCCGGTGCGGAACTGGCTCGTCTTGCGCGGCATCCGTCCCTGGCGGATGAGGTAGGCATCATAGGCCGTGTTCGGCACGTCCGTCACCAGGCCATACCCGGCCAGTCCGATCGTGAGGCGGTGGTCGATCAGCCAGCCGCCGCGTAAGCCCACCAACAGCGCATCGTGGTCCATGATGCGCGTGTAGGCCGCGGTGGGGCCGCCCCAGCCGCCGTTCTGCATACGATGCTCAGAGCCGAAGAGCGTGCGGATGCCCGTGCTATCGGCGCGTTGCGCCTGGATGGGAGCGAGCAGGAAGGAGGCTGCGGCCAGGAAAAGGAACCGTGTGGTCATTGTGGGTCGTGTTTGCTCCTGGGACAACGCACCCTGCAAATACCCCTATTCCTTTTCCGGCCCTTGCCGTTCCTAGAGGATATGCCGCTCCAAGCAGGCATCCAGAATGTCGTTTTTTTTCAATGTTGGAGCCCGTCATCATTCAACATTTGCGGCCGGAACCATGTCATGCGGTTGTAAAGAACAGCCCTGACACAGTCCCATATCTCCACAAAACAGGACCACCATGCGTACCTCTTCCTTCGCCGCTCCGGCCCTTCTTCTTGTGCTAGCTTCGGCATGCACCAGGCCTGAACAGCCCACCACGACCGCCGATGCCCCGCCCACGCGCCTCGAAGTGGCGGCGCGCGGCGAATACCTCGTTGACATCATGGGATGCGGCGATTGCCATTCGCCCAAGTTGATGGGCCCACAAGGCCCCTACCCGGACCCTGCACGTTCGCTGAGCGGACATCCGGCCAATGAGCCGTTGCCCCCGTTGAACGCGGAAGCGATGAAGACCTGGGTGCTGTTCGGCATGGGCCAAACGGTGGCGGCGGGCCCCTGGGGTATCAGCTTCGCCGGTAACCTGACCAGTGACGCCACCGGCATCGGCACCTGGAGCGAAGAGCAGTTCAAGCGCGCCCTCACCAAGGGGATGTACAAAGGGCTGGAAGGCGGCCGCCCCCTACTGCCGCCCATGCCTTGGCAGAACTACGCCCACCTCAGTGATGCGGACGTCCATGCCATCTTCACCTACCTTCGGTCCACCAAGCCCGTAGAGAACGTGGTACCGACAGCCGTTCCACCCGATCCATCGCTCGCGGTCCACTGACGACCCCAACGCGGCATGATACCGCCCCTTGCACCCGGACGCCGGATGAACGGTGCTATGGCCTTGCGTTACCAGGAATACGCACCTTCCGAGGTGCTGCGTCCCGTGGTGGACAGGTTCTGGTTCTTCAGCAGCGGCGGAGACCCGATGGATATCTCACCCGTGCAGCAATGCATACCGGACGGCATGGTGGAGATCATCCTGATCCGCTCCAGCGACCAGTACGTACAATCCTCCGATCAGTGGTCGAAGCATCCGGACATCTTCGTGGTGGGGATGATGCGGGAACCGGTGAGCTGGGCCATGAGCGGTGGCGGCCGGATGATGGGCATACGCCTGCGGCCTGAGGCGGCGATCGAACTGTTCGGCATGCCGTTGAAGGAGATCAGCGCGTTCGGCACCGATGCCGGAGCGGTCCTCGGCAGGCGCTGGCTCCATGACCTGGAACAGTTGCGCGAGGCCGAGGGCGAGCACGAGGCCCTGCGCACGGCGGAGCGCATCCTGCTGAACCGCGAGACGCGCTGCACCCGGACCATGGAACGGTTCACGAATGCGATGCGCCGTATGCGCACCAACGGAGCGGTCTTCGACAAACGCGGCGCCGGTGATCGGCTGCACGTATGCGACCGGCAGGTGCAGCGCCTCTTCAAGGAATTCCTGGGCCTCAGCCCCACCTGCTACCACCGCATCATGCGCTTCCGCCGCGCATACGAGTACGCCACGAACAACGGCCAGGTGGATTGGGGCGACCTCGCCTTCCACCTAGGCTTCGCCGACCAGGCCCACCTCGTGCGGGATTTCCGGTCGTTCTGCGGCCTCACGCCGAGGATGCTGCAAGAGCGGCGCGCTCCCACGTTCCTCCTGCGCGGGGAGCTGGCCCCCGCCTAGTGATCAGCGCTGGCGCTGATCGATCGGGACCGGCCCGACCGGCCGCGCATTCCTCCCTCGATGAGGTCACGGCCGCCCGGGACCCGGTGGCAGGCGGACCGAAATGCACACGGGTCCCTCCGGTGATCGGGTCGGTGATCACTTCCGCAGGCATCCCGTACACGGCCTCCAGGACCGCCGCATCCAGGATGGCATGCGCTGCGCCGTGCCGCACCACGCGGCCACCGTGCAGGAGCAGCAGACGGTCGGCATAGCGCAAGGCCAGGTCCACATCGTGCAGTATGATGATGACGCACGCCCCTTCAGCGGCCTTTTGCCGCGCCATCCCCAGGACGGCATGCTGGTGCCTGATGTCCAGGTCGTTCAGGGGCTCGTCCATCAACAGCAGGCTGGTGCCTCGGGCCCGGTGGAGCTGCGCGAACACGCGTGCGATGTGGATCCGTTGCTGTTCCCCACCACTGAGCGTGGGCATGCTCCGATGCCGGAGATCGACGACGTGCATGGCCTCCAGGGCCGTGTCCACCGCCTCTTCATCCACCGCGTCGGGCGTGTGGGCATAGAACGGATACCGCCCCATGCGCACGATCTCCTGCGCGGTGAACGCGAACGGGACCCGGCTTTGCTGATCGAGGAATGCGCGCTCCCGTGCCAGGTCATCGATCCGATGGCGGCCGAGCTCGCGCCCCTTCCACAGGATGCTCCCTTCCGACGGATGCAACTCCCCGCCCACGGTGCGCAACAGCGTGGACTTCCCGGAGCCGTTCGCGCCGAGCACCACGAGCACCTCACCCGCATGGGCATCGAACGAGATCCCATGCAACAGCCTGGGCCCCTTGCGCCCCACCTGCACCGATATGCCTTTCACTTCAAGCATACCTCATGCCACCAGGGTGCGTTTGCGCTGCACCAGCAGGACCAGGAACACCGGAGCGCCGCACAGCGCCGTGATGACCCCGATCGGGATCTCGGCCGGTGCGGCGATGGTGCGCGCCAGCGTATCGGCCACGCACAGCAGCATCGCCCCGCCGAGCATGGATCCCACGAGCAGATAACGGTTGTCGGCCCCGCCCACCATGCGCAGGATGTGCGGCACCACCAGGCCCAGGAACCCGACCACCCCGCAAAGGGCCGTCGTGGCGCCCACCATCACGGAGGTGGCGAGCACTACGGTGCGTTTCACGCGTTCCGGGTCCACGCCGAGGTAGCGCGCCTGCGCCTCACCCAGGGCCAGCGTGTTCAGTTGCCGGTGCGAGCGCATCAGCGCCCATAGCGGCACGGGCACGGCGCACAGCAGGATGATCGCGGCGGTGCGGTCCGCACCGCCCAGGCTGCCGAGCATCCAGAAGGTGATGCTGCGCAGCTGCGCCTCGCTCGCGGTGTACACCAGCAGGCCGGTGAACGCGCTCGTGATGGCCGTGACGCCGATCCCGGCCAGGAGCATGGCCGGAACGCTCGTGCGGCCTCCATCGCGCGAGATGGCGAAGACCAGCAGCGCAGTGACCAGCGCACCGGCGAACGCCATGATCGGCAGCGCCACCGCGCCCATCCAGGCGTCGCCCCACGCGGCGAGCGCCGTGGTGAAGGTGATGGCCAACGCGGCCATGAAGCCTGCGCCGGAGCTGATGCCGATCAAGGATGGGTCCGCGAGCGGATTGCGGAACATGGCCTGCATGGCGGCGCCGCCCGCTGCCAGCGCCGCACCGGCCAGCAGCGAGACCAGGACGCGCGGCAACCGCACGACCTTGACCACCGCCAGCTGTTGCGCGCTGAACCCGGCATCGCCGATGCCGAGCATGGCCAGCAGTTCACCCGGCGTTATCCGTACCGCGCCCGTGCCGGCCGCGATCAACGCGGCCACTGCCGTGGCGATGGCCAGCACGGCCAACACGATCCGTTGCCTGCGGCTCATGCCCGCACAGGGAGCGCCTGGAACCGGCCATTGAGGAAGACAAGCGCCTGGCCCAGGCGCGGACCGAAGTTGGAGAGGAACCCGCCCTCCATGGTGATGAAGGCCTTGTTACGGCCGGCCGTGGTGGAAGCCATACCGGGGATCTTCATCAGCCCCTCCTCGCCCTGCAGGCCGTCCAAGGCGGAATCGAAAAGGAGAATCGCATCGGGATCGGCGGCGATCAACGCCTCCGGCGTCAACGGCTTGAACTGCTCGAACCCGGACATCGCATTGATGCCACCGGCCAGTTCGATCATCTGGTGCATGGGCGTTCCGGTGCCGGCCACCATTAAGGTACCCGCCCCGCGTGCATAGATGAAGAGCACTTTCGGCGGATGCTCCAGCGAATGCATACCAGCAAGGTCCTTTTCGATACCGTCCACCAGCGGCTGCGCCCGCTCAGGCACGCCGAGGCTGTCGGCCAGGGTGCGGATCATCCGCTTCGTTCCTTCCACCGTGAGGTCCAAGGGGAAGGTGATCACACGCATGCCAGCTCCAGCCAGCTGATCGCGCACGGCACCATCCAATTGCCACGCACCGGCCACCAGCAGATCGGGCTGCAAGGAGATCGACTCCTTCCGCCTGGATCTTCCGATCGTGGCCCACCTTCGGCAACGCAGCCACCGATGCCGGGTACGTGCTGGTCACGTCCACCCCCACGATGCGGTCCGCCAGGCCCAATGCGGCCACGGTCTCCGTGGCCGTGCCGCTCACCGTGACGATGCGCCGGGCCTGCGCCGCCGGCCGCTCCCCGGTGGCCGTTCCCGGACCACCACATCCATACACGACCCCACACAAGGCCAGGGCCCATCCGATCCGCGTCTTCATGCCGTACCCGTTCCGCGGTTTGTTGGCCCGCCGGAAAGGAAACCGCAAAGGAGCCTGATCGGCCAGGGCCCGCAAATAACCCGATCAGGGTATTTTCCATCGGCACGGACCATCCACGGGAGATGCAGAAGATCCGCACTACGGCAAGAGCGGTGAAAATGGTGAGAGTGGCGAGCAAGGTCCCGCCACCTTCACGTTCTCACCATTCCCGCCTATGCTCATCCACGGCGCATCGGTATCAGACGGCCGCCACGAACGTTGCCCGGTCCTCGAACGCCTTGCTCGCCCGCAGGGCCATGAGGTCCACCGTACCGATCCGATAGGACCTTCCGTGTTCGCGGTGGTCCACCTCCACGGTGATCCAGGGGACGCTATCCAACAGCTCGGCCGTGGCACGCACGTATACCCGCACCGGGATGTGACCATCCAATGCCAGCCGTGCCCCCTGCGCGATCTTCTTGTATTCGTAGCGGTATCCGTAACGCTGCGCGCTGATGTCGCTGAGCACCGCGCTGGCCGTGGGATGCCCTCCGGCGCCCTTCCCCACCAGCAGCTGCGCATCGCTGAAGGCGGCCCGTACGCGCACGCCGTTCACCTCGTTGGCCACTCCGGCCAGGGAATCCTCCTGCGGCACGAAGGTGGGCAGGGCCATGGCGCTGAACCCGTTGCCGTGCTGCAACACGCGCGCGAGCAGTTTGATCACTGCGCCCCGCGAGCGGGCCACCTCCACGTCGCTGGCGGCCACGGCGGTGATGCCACGGCGCACCACGTCGTCCGGCCGGATCACCGTGCCGAAGGCGTGCGCAGCGATGATCACCGTCTTGAACGTGGCGTCCCAGGCCTCTACGTCCATGGTGGGATCGCTTTCGGCGAAGCCCAGGCGTTGTGCCTCCTGGAGAGCGGTGGCGTAGGCATCACCCGTGGCGCCGCCCGCGGCATCGGCCACCGCGAGATGCACCCGGGTGAGGATGTAGTTGGTGGTGCCGTTCACGATACCTTCCACCCCGCTCAACAGGTCACTATCGTAGTACTCCTCCAGGTTGCGGATGATGGGAATGCTGCCGGCGGTGCTGGCCTCATAAAGCAGCGGCCGTCCCGTCCGTCGTTGCAGGGCAATGAGCGCTTCAAGATTGTTGGCCACCATGCGCTTGTTGGCGGTGACCACGGCCTTGCCCTTGCGCAGCGCCTCGCTCACGTAGCGGAAGGCTGCTTCGTGGTCGTCGATCAGTTCCACCACCACGTTGATGCGGTCGTCGTTGAGGATGTCCTCGGCCTCGTAGGTGATCAGGGATGCGGGGAGCGCGCGGGGCTTGCTGAGGTCCTTCACGCATACGCGTACTACTTCGGCGCTGAGGCCGGGCGTGCGTTCCAGCACGTCGTAGAGGCCCTGCCCCACCACGCCCAGACCGAAGAGGCCGAGGCGAAGTGTGGGGGATCGCTTTTCAATGGTCATTGTTCGGTGGGTTGTCGTTCAAGGTTCGATCCGTTCTTCTTCCAGGATGGCCGCCAGTTTTTCCTGTTCCAGCAGGAAGGCATCGTGACCGAGGTGGCTCTCGATCTCGCGGTACACCGCGCCCGGCACGTGCTCGGCGATATAGCGCTGGTCCTGCGGCGGGAACAGCAGATCGACTACTCACACCGATGCTCAACGTGGGTATCCGCAAGCTTGACAAGGCCACGTTGGTGCCGCCGCGGCCACGCCCCACGTCGTGGCTGTCCATCGCCCGCGTGAGGACATGGTAGCTGTGCGCGTTGAAGCGCTGCACGAGCTTGTTGCCTTGATGGCGCATATAGCCAGCCGCCTTGAAGCGGTCGTAGCCGCGGTCGGCATCATGCTGGTATTGGTTGATGCTCGCGGCGGACCGATAGGTGAGCACGGCCATCGCCCGTGCGGCGGCAAGCCCGGCGCTGCCCGCATCGGGACGGGCCTCTCCGAAGGTGGGATCGGCCTCCAGCGCCATGCGCTGCGCCTCGTTGAAGGCGATACCCCAGGGCGAGTGCCGCGCATTGGCCGCCACCACCACCAGCCGCCCGATGCGTTCCGGTTCTTGGAAGGCCCACTCCAGCGCCTGCTGTCCACCGGTGCTTCCGCCGATCAACAGCGCGATGCGTTGCACGCCGAGGTGTTCGCGCAAGCTGCGGAAGAACCACACGATGTCCCCTTGGGTGAGGAGCGGGAACGTGCCGTAGTAAGGGCTGCCCGTGCCGGGATCGGTGGTGAGCGGACCCGTGCTGCCATAGCAGGATCCCACCATGTTGGCGCACACGATGAAGTGCTTGCGGGGATCGGCCGGTCTTCCGGGACCGATCAGGGCGGGCCACCACGAGGCCGCATCGGTGTCGCCGGTGAGCGCGTGCAACACCCACACCACATTGTCGCCCGCGGCGTTCAGTTCACCCCAGGTGCGATAGGCCACGCGCGCGCCCCGCAGCACGCCGCCCGCCTCCAGGGCGAACGGGTGCCGGGTGACGAAGGTGCGAAGGGGGATCGTGGCGCTTTTTTCCAGGATGTCGATCATGCTTGCAGGGTGGCACTTGCGGTGGACGCCCTTTCCGTGCTCTTCGAGCGCGTCAGGGCGCGGTCCAGGTCGGCCTTGATGTCATCGATGTGCTCGGTGCCGATGCTGAGCCGTACCTGCGCCGGCGTCACTCCGGCGGAGCGCTGCTCGGCCTCCGTGAGCTGCTGGTGCGTGGTGCGCGACGGCTGGATCACCAGCGACTTCGAATCGCCCATGTTGGCCAGGTGGCTGAAGAGCGTCAGCTCGTTCACCACGCGATCGGCACGGTCGCCTCCACCCTTCGGCTCGAAGGTGAGCACCCCGCCGAAGCCCCGCTTGAGGTACTTCTTCGCGTTGGCGTGGTAGGGATGGCTTTCCAGTCCGGGATAGCTTACGCTTTCGACTTCGGGATGGCCCTCCAGGAACTTCGCCACGTCCAACGTGTTCTGCACGATGCGGTCCACGCGCAGGCTGAGCGTTTCCAACCCTTGCAGCAGCAGCCAGCTGTTGAAGGGACTCTGGGCCGGGCCCAGGTCGCGCAAGCCTTCCACGCGTGCGCGGATGCCGAACGCGATGTTGCCGAACGGACCATTGCTGCCGAACACCTCCCAGAACTTCAGGCCGTGGTAGCCTTCGCTGGGTTCGCTGAACTGCGGGAACTTCCCGTTGCCCCAGTTGTAGTTGCCGCCGTCCACGATCAGCCCGCCGATGGTGGTGCCGTGGCCGCCGATCCATTTGGTGGCACTGGCCACCACCACGTTGGCGCCGTGCTTCAACGGCTGGAACAGATAGCCGCCCGCGCCGAAGGTGTTGTCCACGATCAGTGGCAGGTCATGCGCCTTGGCGAGCCGTGCGAAGGCCTCGAAGTCGGGCACCTCCAGGCCGGGGTTGCCGATCGTTTCGATATAGATGGCCCTGGTGCGCCCGTCGATCAGCGGCTCGAAGCTTTTCGGGTCCACCCCGTTCGCGAAGCGCGCATCGATGCCCAGCCGCTTGAAGGCGACCTTGAACTGGTTGTAGGTACCGCCGTAGAGCGCGCTGGAGGTGACGAAGTTGTCGCCCGCTTCCAGGATGTTGTGCAGGGCCAGCAGTTGCGCGGCCTGCCCGCTGCTGGTGGCCAGTGCGGTCACGCCTCCCTCCAAGGCCGCGATGCGTTTCTCGAACACATCGGTGGTGGGGTTCATGATGCGGGTGTAGATGTTGCCGAATTCCTTCAGCGCGAAAAGGTTCGCGCCGTGCCCGGCGTCCTTGAAGGTGTAGCTGGTGGTCTGATACAGCGGCACGGCGCGGGATCGCGTGGCTTCGTCCACTTCTTGTCCGGCGTGCAGTTGCAGGGTCTCGAATTTCAGGTCGCTCATGGTTGCTGTGTTTGTTGTGAGGTGTGTGTCGTCGGGAGTATGGAGTTGGGAAGCGGGGATCGCTTGTTCCTGGGTCAATTGGATGAAGGCACGGTGCTGCGGATCTCCACCGACCCGGAGACCTTCACCGGGTTCACCAGCGTATCGAGCACTGGGCAATGCCGCTCCACCGTGGCGATCAAGGCTTCGATATCCTCGCGATCGGCCGGGCTCTCGATCACCGTATGGTAGGTGATCTCCCTGAACCCCGGCGCCACGCCTTCCTTCAACCCGAAAAGACCGTGCAGATCGATGGGGCCTTTCACCTCCACGGAGACCGCGTCCAGAGGAATTCCCCGCACGGCAGCATAGGCTGCATAGACGATCTCCTGGCAAGCACCCAGCGCCGCGAGCACGTATTCCACGGGATTAGGGGCCAGGTCCGTGCCTCCCAGTCCTTCAGGCTCGTCAATGGCGATGGTGAACTGGCGCGTGCGCGCCCTGGCCGATACGCCTTGCGCCAGGGCGGTGCTCACATTGAACTCCGCTTGAGCGTTCCTCGGATCATGCTGGATCGCTTCAATGGTCTTCAGTAAACTGCTCTTCAGTCGTTCGTTCTGCATGGTTCTCAGGTGTTGATCTTCGGTCGGGCCATTCCTTCCGGCTTGGAACGAGCGTCTGAAAAGACGAACGCCGTTCCCTGGCGGAGGGAACGGCGTTCGTTGGTTGCTATATGGCTTTGTCAGCCTTGCGATCCATCCATGCCGCTCCCGGTGCGCATACACATACACATGCACATGCAGCGGCACATCATGGTGTCGGGGTGAGCGGCGTTATGGAAAAGGTTCGCCATCGGCGGCGCAAGTATAGCGGAGTTCTGAATATCCTACTCCACGGGTATGATTTTTTTCGCGATGCCTCCGGCAGGATCCGATCCAAGACACGAACACCTTTCGCACCTTCGGCCCATGGAGCGCTCCATCCTCTTCGCCCTGGCCTCGATGGTCTTCGCCGGCATCACCGCGGTGATCGCCAAGGCCGGCATGCGCAACGTGAGCGGCGATACGGCGCTGATCGTCCGCACCAGCCTCATTTTCCTGCTGGTGTGGATCAACGCGGCAGCGTTCCGCTACACGCGCGAACTGGCCCTGCTCACCGCGCGCGACGTGCTGTTCCTCTGCGCCTCCGGCGCCACCACCTTCCTGTCGTGGCTGTTCTACTACCGCGCGATGAAGGAGGGCAGCGTATCGGTGGTGTCGGTGATCGACAAGGGCAGCATCGTGGTGACGCTCGTCCTCTGCTTCCTCTTTCTGAAGGAGCCGTTCACCTGGCGCATCGCCGCGGCCTCCGTGCTGATCACATCGGGGCTGTTGCTGCTGGTGTGGAAGTGATCCCGTTCAGCGTACGAGCTCCTCGAACAGCCGGTCCACCGTGCCGGGAAGGTCGTCGCACGTGCCGGGGTGCGGCCGCGAGGTCTGGATGGCGGAACTGCGAACGGCGGTAAGCCACCGGAAGCGCGAAGGCACATCGAACCGTGCGATGGGGCCTCCGCTCTCGTCGCCATTGGCGATGCGCTCGAAGGAGCGCAGGTTCTCACGGACCTGCTCCAGGTCGACATCGCTCGCGAAGCAGCGCAGGCGCTCTTCGTTCACCGCCACCCGCACCTGGATGAACCCCGTGCGCTTGCTGAAGAGGATGATGCCCACGTTCAGGAACTCCTCCCGCTCCAGCACCGGCAGCACCCGGATCACGGCATATTCATACAAGTGCTTCCCTTGCATGCTGGGCTTCGGTAAGGAAAGCATCCGCGTGCTGCAGACGGGTCAGGAGGAACTCCAGGTAGGCGGCGCGGATGGCCTGCGGGGACAGGTCGGTATCGGGCCACTGCAACCAGGCATCCGGAATGGTAGCGACCACGCGCCCCAGGATGTCCGGCCCCAGCCGCTGGCGGCAGAACGCATCCGCTTCGGCGAGCCGCATGGCACGCGGCAAGAGCACGTGGTCCTTGATCAGCGTGAACGGGCTTTTCGCGTGCCGTACGGGATCGGCCCAACTGTGGTGGAAATACAGGCAGGAGCCGTGGTCGATCAGCCAAAGCTCCTTCCGCCACATGAGCATGTTGGTGTTCTTCGCCGTGCGATCGATGTTGGTGAGGAAGGCATCGAGCCATACGATGCGCGAAGCCGTATCCGCATCCACCTCGGTCACCACGGGATCGAAGGTAATCGCGCCGGACAGGAAGTGCAGCGCGAGGTTCAGTCCCTGGCTCACCCGCAGCAGGTCCTGGATCCTCCTCATCCCCTTCCGTGCGGCCGAAGGCTTCGTCCAATTCCGCGAAGACCAGCTCGGGCACACGCAGGCCCAGCGCCCGCGCCACCTCCCCGCCGATCAATTCGGCGATAAGTGCCTTCGGGCCGTGCCCGTTGCCACGGAACTTCACCACGTACTTGAACCCGTCGTCGGCCTCGGCCAGACCGGGGAGCGAGCCGCCTTCGCGCAACGGCGCGATATAGCGCGTCACGCTCACCGTGCGCAGCGGAAGCACGTCGTTCATCGGAATGTCCAGCATCTGCACGGATGGAGATGGGCGCGGCAAGATACAGGCGGAGAGAACAGAGGGGCACCGCATGCCACTCGCCACCGCGCATCAAGCTCCGTGCTGCGCGTACTTTGGCCCGGTGGTGCAAGCCCTGTCCATCGCCGAGTTCCTGGCGCCCGATACGCCGGTCATCGACGTGCGCTCACCGGGCGAGTTCGAACGCGGACATATCCCTGGCGCGCACCCGCTCCCGCTCTTCTCCGACGCTGAACGCGCCATCATAGGCACGTTGTACAAACAGCAGGGACGTGATGCCGCCGTGCTGGAAGGCCTGCGCATCGTGGGCCCGAAGCTCGCAGCGATCGTGGAGCAGGCGCGGGCCCTTGCATTCGATGGGCGGATTCGCGTGCATTGCTGGCGCGGCGGGGAACGCAGCGGCAGCGTGGCGTGGTTGCTCGGCAAGGCGGGCTTCCCCGCCGTGCATACGCTGCGCGGCGGGTACAAGGCTTTTCGCGCACACGTCCTGCGGGAACTGGAACGGCCGCCCGACCTGTGCGTACTGGGCGGATACACCGGCACCGGCAAGACCGCCGTGCTGGGGCATCTCCAGCGATCGGGGGAACAGGTGATCGACCTGGAAGCGCTCGCACGGCACAAAGGCTCGGCCTTCGGCGCGATCGCAGGCACCCCGCAACCCACCACCGAACACTTCGAGAACCTGCTTTGGCAAGCGATCCGGGGGCTCGATCCCCAGCGCCACGTGTGGATCGAGGACGAGAGCCCCATGATCGGGCACGTACGCGTTCCGAACAGCCTCATCGTGCGAATGCGCCGCTCTCCGCTCTATTTCGCTGAGATGCCCGCGGCGGAACGCGTGGAGCGCCTCATGCAGGACTACGGCCAAGTCCCCAGCGAGGTACTGGCCGAGAACGTGCTGCGGATCCAGAAGCGCCTGGGCCCGCAACATGCCAAAGCCGCGCTCGAAGCCCTTGCGGCCGGCGACCTCCGCACCGTGGCGTCCATCGCCCTGCGCTATTACGACAAGGCCTACCTGCGCGGGCTGGCGGAACGCGATCCTGCCACCATCATCACCATGCCCGCATCGGCCGGCGATCTTCGCGGCCTCGCCCTACGCTTGGAACAACATGCTGCCTCCTCCATCCGCTCCTGAAGGTCCGGTCCGCCTCACGCAATACAGCCACGGCGCGGGCTGCGGCTGCAAGATCGCACCCGCGCAACTGGAGGTGATCCTGCGCAGCGCCACCGGCACGTTGCCCGATCCCCGCCTGCTCGTGGGGTACGGCACACGCGACGACGCGGCGGTGTACGACATGGGCAACGGCCACGCGCTCATCAGCACCACCGATTTCTTCTCTCCCATCGTGGACGATCCGCATGACTTCGGCCGCATCGCCGCCACGAACGCCCTGAGCGACGTGTACGCCATGGGCGGACGCCCGCTGCTCGCCCTGGCGATCCTGGGCTGGCCGGTGGAGAAGCTCGATCCGGGAATCGCGCGCGAAGTGATGGAAGGCGGACGACGCGCCTGCCACGATGCCGGCATCACGCTCGCCGGAGGCCACACCATCGATGCACCTGAACCGTTCTTCGGCCTGGCCGTCACAGGCGAAGTGCCGGTGGCGCACATCAAGCGCAACAATACCGCGCAGGCCGGTGACGTAATCCTGCTCACCAAGCCGCTCGGCGTCGGCGTCCTCAGCACCGCGCAGAAACGCGAACTGCTCCGGCCGGAACATGCCTCTATCGCACACGATCTGATGTGCCGGTCCAACGCGGTGGGCACCGCCCTCGGCGCGATCGATACCGTGCACGCGATGACCGACGTCACAGGATTCGGCCTTGGCGGCCACCTGCTGGAGATGTGCGATGGCAGCGGCCTGGAAGCAACCATCGACTTCGCGCGGATCCCCATCGCGGAAGCGGTATCTACGTATATCGCCCAAGGCTGCTATCCGGACGGAGCGTTCCGCAATTGGCGCAGCTATGGTGCGCGCATCACCGGCGCATCCGCGATGGACCGCATGCTGCTGCTCAGCGATCCGCAGACCAGCGGCGGCTTGCTGGTGGCCTGCGCGCCCGAGGCGGAAGAACACATCAGCAGCATCCTTCATGCCGCGGGCGATCTTGCCCAACGCATCGGAACGATGCACCGGCCCACGGCCGGCGGGGCCGGGATCACGGTCATTTGAGGAGCGGACATTGCAATATCCGCAGAGCGTGTCATTGGCGTGTGGGGAAAACTGGGATCAGGGCACGCTGATCGTGCTGATGGGACGTAGTTTTGTACCCGTCCGCCTTTACATCAACCCAACGAACTGGACAATGGCCAAGAAACGGCTCAGTGAAAAGGATGTCGATCAACTGCTCGGTCATTACCGGTCGGAGCGTCGGCGTCTTTCCTTCCAATTGGAACAAGTGCGCACGGCGATCACCGACCTGAAGAAGGTGCGCGCAGCCGCTCCGAAAACGGCAGCTTCCGCCAAGACCGCGGCCAACGGTGTGCCGAAGCGCGGCCCCGGCCGGCCCCGCAAGAACGAAGCGGTGGCCAAACCGCAAGGCCGCCCCGGCCGTCCGAAGAAGCGCGAACGCAAGGAGCGAGAACTGAACGGTTGGGACAACATGGTGCTCGGCGCCATCAAGAGCTCGCAGCGCCTGCTCCCCAAGGAGGACCTGCTGAAGCATGCGAAGACCTGGGCTGCCGCGAACGAACCTTCGGTGAAGGGCGCGGAGATCGAGGCGCACCTCACGCGCACGCTCCAGAAACTGAGCGGCCGCAAGAAGCTGCTCGGCACCCACCACAGCGGGCTGCGCCGCGGATACCACTACGGCCTGAAGGATTGGTTCTTCCAGAGCAGCGGCAAGCTCCGCAAGCAGCACCTCGACAAGCTGGTACTGACCAAGGACGAAAAATAAGGCTTCACGGCCTCGTTGGAAAGGCGGCCCCGCGGGGCCGCCTTTCCCGTTCAGGGGATATGCGGTCCTAACTTCGGGCGTCCTACCCCTCTCCGAACATGAAGAACATCCTCGTTCCGGTCGAGCTCGACCAGGCCAATGAACGGGTGGTGGACCAGGCGGCAGCGATCGCGCATGCGTTCGATCCGCAGATCTGGCTGGTCCACGTGGCAGCGCCCGATCCCGCATTCGTGGGATATGAACCCGGCCCGCAATACATCCGCGACCTGCGCGCGGACGAACTGCGGGAAGAGCATGCGCTGCTCCAGCGTTGGCGGGACAAGCTGATCGCCCGCGGACTTCGCGCGCAGGCCCTGCTCGTGCAGGGCGTCACCGCGGAGACCATCCTGGAGCAGGCGGACCGGCTGAACGCGGACCTCATCGTGATGGGCTCCCACGGACGCCACGGCATCCGGAAGGCATTGCTGGGGAGCGCATGCTCGGACGTGCTGCATGCGAACCGGCGGCCGGTGCTCGTCGTTCCCATCCACGAAGTGAACTGAACCATGCGGATTCTCCCCCTCCCTGCTGGCCTTGGTGCCGCTCATCACCCTCGGCGGCGTATGCCGCCCCACGATGTTCGCCGGCGATCCTCGGCTGGAGGACATCCGCCTGCCCGATGGCTTCCACATCGCGGTATACGCTTCGGTGAAGAACGCCCGCGGCATGAGCCTCGGCCCCGACGGCACGGTATACGTGGGCTCGCGCGACGAAGGCGCGGTGTATGCGCTCCGTGATGCCGACGGCGATGGGATCGCCGAAACGCAGTACACGATCGCGAAAGGCCTGAAGATGCCCGCCGGGGTGGCGTTCCATGAAGGCGATCTATACGTGAGCGCCATGAGCCGCATCGTGAAGCTCCCGGCCATTTCGGACCACCTTGACGATCCGCCGGCACCGGTGGTGGTGTACGACCGCTTCCCCACGGAAGCCCAGCACGGCTGGAAGTACATCGCCTTCGGTCCCGATGGCAAGCTCTACGTACCCGTGGGCGCACCCTGCAACATCTGCCTGAGCAGCGACAGCATCTTCGCGTCGATCACCCGGATGAACAGCGATGGCACGGGGCTGGAGATCGATCGCGCACGGCGTTCGCAACTCCGTCGGTTTCGATTGGGATCCGGCGGACGGCAGCCTGTGGTTCACCGAGAACGGCCGTGACTGGATGGGCGATGACCTGCCCAGTTGCGAGCTGGACCACCTCACCGCGAAAGGACAGCACTTCGGTTATCCCTTCTGCCATCAAGGGGACACGCCTGACCCTGAGTTCGGCAAGGACCACACCTGTGCCGACTATGTGCCACCGGTGGCCAAGCTAGGCCCGCACGTGGCCCCGCTTGGCATGAAGTTCTACCGCGGGTCCATGTTCCCGGAGCGCTACCGCAAGGCCATCTTCATCGCCGAGCACGGCAGCTGGAACCGCAGCACGCCCGTCGGCTATCGCGTGGTCGTGGCCTTCCCGCAGGCGGATGGCACTGCGCACACGGAGGCCTTCGCCGAAGGCTGGCTGAAGGGCAGCACCGCCACCGGGCGTCCGGTGGACCTGCTGGAGTTGCGCGATGGCTCCTTGTTGGTGAGCGACGATGCGGCGGACCTGATCTACCGGATCACGTATACCGCGCCCTGAAGTTCACAGGGCCACCACCTCGAACCGGGGGCATCCGCGCTGGCCCTGCTCGTTGTAAAAATCGACGAAGTGCAGCTTGTAGAAGTACCCTTCGGTATCCTGGATGATGTAGGTGAGCGCGGTGTTCACCTTGTATAACGAAGCGTCGAAGTTGTAGTCCTTCCAATCGTATCCGATGGCATCCTCCGCCGTGGAGAACCGGTGCTGCAGGGTATCCGAGAGGGTCACGGCACTGAAGTCGGCGGCCGTCAACCGCGCCACGCGGATACCGCTGAAGCCGTTCACCGCACCGGTGACCAAGTAAGCCATGTAAGGGTCGAAGAACTGCGTGGTGAACTGCGTGAACACGAGGTCATAGTCCCCATCCGGCGGCGCTACTTCCGCGGTCCGTCCATTGAGCAGGCTGAAATGCACATAGCGGCGCGCGGGGTCCTTCAGCACGGTGTACCGCTGCACGTTGTTCCCATTGAGCAGCGCGGTCTCGATGGTGTAGGAAGAAGCGTCCACGCTGACGATCCGCACCTGGCGTGCAGGCATCGGCAGGCTGTTGACGTTGTAGCCCATGTCGATCGCATACACGCCATGGTCCGTGCGCCAATCGCCGAAGGCCGTGCTGTCGGCCACGCCGCTCGGCCGATCGATGCGCCATCGCGGACCGTACCCGGTGGTATCCACAGCCCCCGTGATATCGGCCCGCCCGGTAGGGGTCGCCCGCATGAAGCGCGAACCGTTCAGCCGCACGTGCCAGCCGTCCGCCCCGCTCTCGAAGGCCAGGTCCCAGTCCATCTTGCTGTTCGTGCTCACGATCCGGTTCGTACGGATGTCATACCACACCTGGTCGGCGTATGAAGAGCCGATGCAGGCCACTCCCTCCATCACGGTGTCACTGGCCGTGCGCTTGGGCACCGGCAGTTCCTCCTTCAGGCACGCGGTGAACAGCACCGGTGCCAGCAACAGCCCTCCGATCGGCCTTATCCTCATCGTTCCTTGCCGGTAATTCCCAATTCAAGCCGCACGAACCAAATGCGCCCAGTGAGCACGGGGATGCTCGTTGCGCTCTGGCTGTGTACACCGCCGCTGCCCTGGGATGTGGCCACGTTCTGCACGTCGAACAGGTTCTTCGCCCCCACCGTCGCACGCAAGCGGTCCTTCCACAACGACTTCGTGAGCGATGCGTCCGCCATGTCGTACGCATGGATGGTGCCGCGGCCCACGGAGCCATCGGACAGGTAGATGTAGTTGCCCAGCCGTCCTTGGCGCTTGTAGAAGACCTGCGCGGAAAGCCCGGCCTTCTTCCACCGGCGGCCCACGGAACCACGCACTTCGTTGGACCACAGGTAGGTCTGGTCCTGCTGTTGGGCCAGGTCGTCGCTGCGGCCGGTGAGGTTCCCTCCCACAGTGATGGTCCAGTGCTTGTCCTCCCAACCGGCCCCCAGGTTGCCTCCCGCCGTGCGGTACCGGCCGATGTTCACGTAGGAATAGAGCGTTCCGTCCACCTGCGCAAGCGTGATCAGGTCATTGATATCGTTGAAGAAGCCGCTGATCTCCGCGCGCCAGGTGCGTTCGTTGCGCGTGCGTGCCCAGGTGAGCGAGGCGCCGTAGTTGTTCGAGCTCTCGGCCTTCAGGTCCATGTTGCCCTGGATGTTGTGGTTCACGTCCACGAAAAGGAAGTACAGTTCCTTCAGCGAGGGAGCGCGGAACCCGCGCGCATAGCTCGCGCGCAAGGCGAGCGTGGGCTTGACCTGGTAACGCAGGTTGAACGAAGGCACCAGGGGCGCGCCATACACGGTATTGTGCGCATAGCGCACCGCGGGGCGCAGCACGAGCCGCGAGAGGGGACGGTACTCCACGCTGGTGTATACCGCGTAATCACCGATCGCCTGTTCGCCCTTGCCGATGCGCTGGCCCGCGCCCGTCTCGTAGTTGAGGTCGGTGCCAAACTCATAGCGCAAGCGCGCACTGTCAGCCGCCGATGCATAGACGGCGCGCACGTTCGTCAGCGTGAACCGCGATGTATCCTGCATGCCTTCGGTGGTCACCAACTGCTCGCCCAGGGTGGTGAGGTCGCGCGCCCACGTGTTCCTCCTGCGCACATACCGGTCATGCGCAGCGATGATCGAAAGCTTGCGCCCTTGCGCCCAATAACGGTCCGCGAAGAACGCATTGTCGAAGCGCTCGGTGAGGTACTGCTCATCGAAGGCCGACTCGTTGTACGGCGGGCGTGGCAGGCCGCGGTTGGTGATGCGGTCGTTGTTGAACTCGCCCTTGTAGCCGAGCTGCCATTTTTCGCCGTACCAGCGGTAGTTCAAGCGTGCGCTGTACTTCTCGCGCGGCTTCCATTGCTGGAAGCGGGTGCTGTCGGCTACCGTGGCGGCGAAGCTCGGGATGCCCGCCTGTCCCGGGTTCCAGCCGTTGAAATAGTCACGGCCGAGGTTCAGCGTGAACCCATGGCGGCCGAACCGCTGCGAGGCCGAGGCCCACATGTCCAGCCGTCCGATCTGCTCCGCGTACGTCATCACCCGCAGCGTGGGTGCCGTGCCGGCGTTCCGCTTGGTGATCAGGTTCACCGTGCCCGCCAGTGCATTGGTACCGTAGCTCACGCTCAGCGGGCCTTCCACCACCTCGATGCGGTCGATCCCGTTCAGCCCGATCTGTGTCAGGTCGATGTTGCCGTCCTGCCGCCCGATCACCGGGATGCCGTCCACGAGGATCTTCACGTTCTCGCCGCTCAGGCCCTGCATGCTCATGGAACTGCCCAGCACGTTGTCCTGCGACAACCGGATGTTGAGCTCGTTCCGCAATGCGTCGGACAGGTCGTTGGCGGCCAGCTTGCGCAATTGCTCCTGGTCGATCACCCGCACCTTGTGCACGGCCTGGTCGGCGCGCGTGGGGCCGTACTGGCCGGTCACCACCAGGTCACCCAGTTGGTTGTTCGCGCGTTGCAGCGCCATGCGCAGCGGCCCGGCGCCGGCCGGTACCACCAACGTGCGGTAGCCCAGCGCAGAGGCCTGCACCAGCATCCCCCCGCGGCTGAGCACGTCCTTGGGCAGCACGGCATGGCCTTGATCGTCCGCGTTGGCCCCGGCCTGCTTCACGCTGTCCGCGGAGAGCACCGCTACATGCGCAAAGGGGATCGCCGTGCCATCGCCTGCATCCACCACCCGGACATCGACCTGCGCCATGAGGACCGTACCGAGGGCCAGGGCGAAGCAGAGGAGAATGGAGCGCATGTATGGCTGGCGGAGCATCGGGTGGATCAGCGCCGCGAAGGACGCGCGATCAGGGGAGATCATCCGTCACAGATGCGTAAATACCGTGCATCCACAGGGCATCGCGGAGCAGGTCATCGAAGCGTTCGAGCTCGGCATGGCACAGCACGAGGCGCATGCAATGGCTCCCCACGTCATACGTGAAGGCCTTATGGCCCGGGCATACGCGCCCTGCGTATGCCTGCCGGTCATGGGCGATGCGTTCGGAGAGGGTCGCGACGGTCCCTGCATCGGCCTGGAACAGGCAGGTGCCGAACGCCACTTGGAAGCCCCCGCATCCGCTGCAAACGGCCACATACCCGTCGCGGCCGTGCTGCAATACCTCCATGCGGTCACACATGCGCCGTGCGGGCCTCCACCTCCGCGATGAGCGCGCGCCAGTCCTCGCGCTCCGGGATGCCCGGCTTGCGGGCGCCGAATAACTGCACGATCTGGGTCCCCTGTGCATCGTAGCACTCCAGCGCGGTAACGATGCCGTCCGTGGTCGGCTTGCGCACCACCCAAGCGGAAACGATGGCCGCTTCGCGCACGTGCAGGTTGAAGTCCGGGTCGGTCACGTTGAACCACTCGGGGATGTCCACCAGTTTCTGCACGGGTCCGGTGTGGATCTGCACCATGCCGCTGTTCGCCACGAACACCATGATCGGCATCGCGCGCTCGCTGGCAGCGGTGATCACCGCGCGGAACGCGGAGGGGGCCAGCGCCGTGGCGTGCCCTTTGGGCGCAAGGCGCAAGGCCTGGGTGCGGGTAACGCCATGCGTGCGCAGGAGCAGGAAGAAATCGTGCGTGTCCTTCAATCCGAGCCATCCGGCCTGGAAGGCGGCCACGTCCACTTCGCTGTCCGGGCGCTCGGCCGGGGGCGGCGCGGCAGGCCGAACCTCCACGACAGGGTCCTGGTCCTCCGCGCGGAAGCGCTCAACGAGGTCCTGGTAGGCGCTGGCATCGCTCTCCGGCAGCAGGTAGATCTTGTGGAGGGCGCTCCCGTCGTGCGCGAAGAATTGCAGGCTGTAGCGCGGCGCGTCCTTCCCCTCCTCCATCACCGCGAAGGCCGTGGCCCAGGCGTGCCAGAAGATGCGCAGGTCGATGTCCGCACCCACGAACATGCCCGCCGGGCCTTGTTCCAGCGAGCCGTTGAGGTATTCGCCCTTGCGCTCATGCACCACGTCGGCGTTGCGGGAGAGGGCCATTACGCGGCCCAGCGTGCCGACCTCCTTCAGGATGGCCCTGTGCTCCGGCCGCAAGCGCGTGACGCCATCGCCCACGCGTGTGGCCAGCAGTTCCGCTTCGCTCACGCCGAGCGCCTGCGCGGCATTGCGGATGCGCATGCGGGGTTGTTCTTCCAAGAGCGCATCCCAGCGCTGCTTCAAGCTTTCCGAGCGGGTGAGGTCCTGTGTCTGCGTCATGGCTGCAAAGCAGCGGACCCTGCCCGCCGTTCCCAATACCCCGATCGGGGTATTCAGGGGAACGGCGAAGCCCGCTCGGTGGAGCGGGCTTCGCAAGACAGAAGAAGGAACGGCGTGCTTACTGCACGATCAATTTGCTGATGATGGCGCCCTGCGCATGCTGCACACGCAGCACGTACGTGCCGGCCGTGAGCGCGCTGACGTCCATCGAACGCACGGTGAGCGGCGTGAGGCCGCCGAAGCGGGTGCTGATCACCTGCTTGCCGCTGAGGTCGTACACCAGCACGTCGGCCTGCGTGGCGGGCACGTCCAGCACGAGCTGGGCCTGGCCGTTGCTCACCGGGTTCGGGTACACCACCACCTGTCCGGCAGCCGCTTGTTCGGTGATGCCCGTGTGACCCACGAGCTCCTTCGTGAAGGTGAAGTCGCCCGTGGAGGAGGTGAAGGCCGTGAACACCACTTTCCAGAGGTTGCTGTGTACATCCTTCACGAAATAGGTCAGGGTGTCAGAGACCACATATGCGCCAGCGCTGAAGCTATAGTTCTTCCAATCGTGGCCGATGGTGTGGATGTCCGTGCTGTATACGGCGCCATCGGGGCTGGCTTCGGAAGGCGGCACGCCACCCACTTGCGCCACTTCCACCCCTTTGTTCTGCAACACGCCGGTCACGCTGTACCACATGATGCCGAGGTCCGTGTAGTACTTGGTGAAGAGGAGGTCCCAGGAGCTCGACACCGGCTCACGGTCGATCGCCGCGTTCGTGGTCATGCTCCAGTAGGCGAAGTTCTTGCCGGGATAGTTGCTCTTGGTGATGGAGCCGGTCTGCTCCATGCCGCCGTCCAGATCGGCATACGTGAACGTGTACGTGCCGCTGCTGAGCCCGTCGACGCGCAGCTTCTTCCAATCCCCATTGGAAAGCTTCACCACGAAAATGCTATCACCGGCGACCACGTGCGTGGCCATGTTATAGACGCCCCAGCCCAGATCGAAGGGGCCGTTGAGGTTCTGGTTCAGCGCGCCGACGCTCCAAGTGGTGTCAGAGTTCTGGAGTTCGACCCAGCTGTCGGCCAGGCCGTTCGTATCCAACGCGTCCCACTGGGCCACGGTATAAGGGGACTGGTACACGTGGTCCTGTCCGGCGGTGTTGACGAGCACGGCGGCATTGGAGCCTCCATTGATCTCAAAAGCGAGGTCCCACCCGGCAAGGGCGGTATGGCCCTGCGTGCCGTCGGTCAGGCTGTACCAGAGCTGCTCGGCAGAGCCCGGAGTAAGGGACACGGTAACGGTCTCCTGCGCCTGTGCGGCGCTGAAGAGGAGGGCGGAGAACAGTGCGGTAGTGATGCGCATCGAAAGAGGTCGTTTGGGTTTGAGGGCGCAAAGGAACCCCCGCACCGAACGCATGCCAATACCCTGATCGTGGGAAATGCGCCGTTTTGGTCATGGGGATGTAAAACATGCCCCTACTCCACGCGCGCGTTCCTATCTCCGGGCCCGGAACGGGGAACGATCGAGCGCGGGATGATGTCCCCAACGCCCCTTGTACACCATCCGGTACACCACGATGGACATGCACGTGCCAACGATGGCCCCGGCCAGCACATCCTCGGTGAAGTGCTGCGAGAGGTAGATGCGGCTGAAGCCGAGCGAGGCGGCGAACAAGGCCAGCAACACGGCCGGACCGCGCCGCCCGATGACGACGGCCAGGGCAAGGCACATGCTGAACGCGGCCGTGGCGTGCCCGCTGGGAAAACTGAAATGATGGTTCATGACCTCCCCGCCCACCAGGTGCAACCCCGGCATGGCGGCGATGAACTCCACCGGACGATCGTGGCCGCTGAACGCGAAATGCTTCAACGCCTGCACCGCGAGCGCGCTCAGGCCGGCGCTCAACCCCACCATGAGGAAGCATCGCCAGCTGCGCCACAGCAGCGCGATCGCCGCCACCGTCGGGGCCCACCCCGTGGCGAGCAACGTCCAGTAAGGGAAGAAGGCATCGGCCCACGGCGCATGGTGCGCGTTGATCGCGGCATGCAGCGCGAGCTTGTCCACGCGCAGCACGATCACCGATACCAGCAAGGCCATCGCGGCCACGCAGGCCACATAGGTCCAAAGGCTCCGTTCGCGCATCCGTTCCATGTCCCGCGCGGCAAAATTACCCGGCCTCCGCTCCCATGCACGATCGATCGTTCGCAAACCGCGCCAGCGATACCTTGATCACGGTATGGTATCCAGCAGGTGATGGTGGAAGTTTCGCAGAACGAACACCACGACCATGGCCACCATCGGAAAACGATTCGCGTTGCGCACCCACGACCGCACGATGCGGCGTATGCTCGATACCCGGATGCGGAACGTGCTCCGCGCCGCGACCCGCCAGGCGGCGGCATCCGCCGTACCGCGTAGCTTGGCACCATGGAGCGGGTGCATTACGACATCGATGTGACCGGGACCGTGCAGGGCGTGTGGTACCGCCGAACGGCGGTCGAGCAGGCCACCGGCCTGGGCCTTGTGGGCTACGCGATGAACCTGCCCGACGGCAGCGTGCATCTGGAAGCCGAAGGCCCGCGCGAAGCGCTGGACCGGTTCGTGGCCTGGTGCCGCATCGGGCCTCCGCGCGCACGCGTGCATCAGGTGGCCGTGCGCGAAGGCGCGCTCGTTCACTTCAACGTGTTCGAGACCCGGCGCTGAGCCGCATCAAGGCAGTTGTTCGGAACGGGTGGCCGTGGGAACGATGCCGCCCACGTTGCGCAGGATCGGATCGCGGTCGTTGCCGGCACCGGTGTACTTCACCAGACCGTCCAGGTCGATGTCCGAGGAGTAGTAACCGCGCACCACGGCCGTGGGTACCCGCCCGCCGATGTCCACCAGGATCGGGTCGCGATCGTTCTCGGCGCCGGTATAGCGCAGGATGCCGTCGCGCAGCACATCACCGCTCCAAAGGCCCCAACGCCCCTGGCCGAGCGCCGCCCGCGCGTTCGTTCCGTAGGTGGCGGTGAACCCGCTCGACAGGTCGATGTTCCGCTGCGCACCCGCGGAGAGTACCAACGGTTCCGCCGACATCACCCCGAGGTGGTTGCGGTGACGCACTGCCACGTGGTAGGCCCCTTCGGGCACGTCGAAGAGCAGCATCGTGCGGCCCGTTACATCCATCACATCCCCATCGCGTTGCAACAGGCAGGCACGCGTGGCCACCACCGTACGCGGGTCCCCGGCCGCGCGCAGTTCCACCAGCACCCAGTCCACCACCGCGTTCATGCCGGACACGCCGAGCAGCTGCGCATCCATCGTTTCCCCGCCTGCCGCGCCTGCCCGATCGAAACCCATTGCCGTGAACGGCTCGCTGAGCGGCAGGTACCCGGCATTGCGCAGGGCATCGCGCATGAGGCCGTCCGTTTCCACATAGGGTCCCTGCAACACCATCCGCAGGCCGAGCGACGGGGAGCAGCGTTGCCAGGAGGCCAGGTATTGGCCCGTGATCACGGCGCGCGCCGGTGCCGATGGCCGTTCCCACCACACGCTGAAGTGATCGTCGCCGAAGCCTTCCTTGTGCAGCAGCTCCACGTAGTAGTACCGCCCGGCGATCAAGGGGATCGCCGCGCTGCGTTGCATGGGATAGCGGTCGAACTCCGCCACGCCGGTATAGGCCGGCGTGCTGCACACCGCGCGCATGAAGCGCGGATCGGCGTTCGGGCTGATGTAGAGCAGCACCGCGTCATCACCGGTAACGGTGAACCGGTAGTCGCCGGTCTCGGGCGCGATGATGTAGCCGCGTACGCGCGTCCCGTAATCGTCGCCCCAGTTCACGGGCCCTTGGAACGAGGTGATCAGGCTGGAGCCCTGCGGCAGGTCCGGGTACAATGGGTTCGACGTCAGGTCCGCGATCGCGGGACCGGGACCGATGCCGGTCCAATACTCCCGCAGCAGCGCGCCCATCGTGCCCAGGCATTGCGGCGGCAGCGGATCGTACACGGTGATCAGCGAGGTGGTGCTCCCCGTGTTGCCATCGTTGTCACGCACCGTCAGGGTCACGTAATGATCGCCGGGGTCCGTGAACGTTTTTTCCACCTCCGCACCATCGGCGAACGTGCCATCGCCGAAGGCCCAGACATAGCTCACGATGGTGCCGTTGTCCACGCTGCCCATGCCGCTCAAGTGCGCGGTGAACGGTCCCTCGCCCTGCGTGATGTCGCTCGTGATCACCGCCGTGGGCGGGATCCCCGTGCAACGCGGGAACAGGTCGTGCGACACAGTGGTGCTCAACCCGCCGGCATCCGTCACGGTGAGCTGCACTTCATAGTAATAGGTATCCGTGTAGCACCCTTCCCCGCTCACCACCGTGGTCCCGGTGACCGTACGTATCGCCGATTCGGGATGCTCGTGCGCGTTGTGGTGCAGGAAGGTCCGCCACGCATAGCTCAGCTGGGCGGGACCATGCTCGGCGTCCGTCACGTGCGCCGCCAGGGCGATCGTGGTGTCCACGCCCACGGGATACAACTGGCCGTCCGGGAAGCTGATGATGGCAACGGAGGGCGGCGTGTTGTTCACGCTGACCAGCAAGGACGTGCTGGTGGAAAGGCCTTCCGGGTCGGTCACGGTCAACTGCACGTCGAAGCGTGTCGGAACGCCCGCTGGCGCAGTGAACACGTGCGTGGGCGAGGCGAGGGTGCTGGTGCCGCCATCGCCGAACGCCCAGGCATAGGTGAGCGCTCCCTGCTCCGGATCACGGCTGCCGGTGCCATCGAACCGCACGGTGAGCGGCCCTGGCCCGTATTGCCGGTCCTGCGTGGCCACGGCGATCGGCGGCAGGTTGGTGACGCCGAGCGGGGATACTTTCCGGATCTCGCCGGTCTCATAGCGCACGTACCAGAGCGCGCCATCAGGACCTTCCCGCAGGCAGACCACCGCCCCCATGTCCGAACCGAAATCGAACCCGTGCTCGGCATGGTCCTCCGCATCGAAGTCGAAACGGCGGATCCAGGCGCCGCCATAATCGCCGTGGAAATAGGTGTTCTGGTACCCGATCGGCCAGCCCAGCCCGGTGATCCACGTGCCTCCCACGGACGCGTTGCCGCTGAACAGGGGACCGGTCACCGGCGAGGCCGGATCATCGAGGTCGATGGTGGCCGCCGCATTGCCGCTGAAGATGCCCGTGCGCGCAAGCGGCATGAAATGGTTCCAATCCACCGCGGGCCGGGTATGGAAGAAGACGGGGATGTTCACCGGCACCTGCTGCGCCGGATCGCACGGGTTCGGGTGCCCGTTCAGGTGGATCGGCGTGTCCTGCTGCAACAGGTCCTGGAAATCGAAGTACCGCTTTTCGCAACCGCCCGGTGAATACAGCGGGTTGGGCGCGTCCCTGTTCTCCACCGGCCGCTGCATGTACTCGGTGGCCGCTTCGAGCCCTTCGAACAGCGGCCATCCGAAGTTCAGGCCGGGTTCGGTGCAGACATTGAGGTCCTCCCATTTCCCCCAGCCCACGTCGCCGATGTAGATCACGCCGGGCTTGCCTTGCGCCGGATCGGTACTGCCGGTGCCCGGCCGCAAGGTCATGCGGTACGGATTGCGGAAGCCGAGCGCCCATACGCGGCTCTTCGCCGCGCGCGGTTGCGCCGGATCGTAGAACGGATTGCTGGGCACGCCATCGCCCGTGTTGGGGTCCAGGCGCAGCACCTTCCCGTTCAGGCTGTTCACCAACTGCGCGCGGAAGGCGCCCACGTTCTCCTCAGGCCGCATGATGCTGTCCGCCAGTGCCTGCACGTAATACCCGTCCAGGTTGCTGCCCATGTCCGCACCGTTGTAGGTGGACCCATCGCCGATGCCGGCGAGCAGCGTGCCATCGCGCCCGAACACGAGCGACCCGGCGCCGTGCGATTCATGCGTCGATCACCGCCCCCGTGCGCTTGGTCTCGCCCAGCAGCACGAAGCGGCTCGCCGGGTCGGCCACGTCATGCTGAGGCCCCGGCGCGGTGTACCGGGTGATCCGCACGATGGTGGCGTTGTAGTACTCGTTCGCCGATGGATCATAGGCCGGTGTGCCGAACTTCAACAAGTGGTGCCGGTCCACCACGTACATCAGGTAGAAGCGGCCGTTGCTGAGGAACTGCGGGTCGAGCGCGAAGCCCAGGCAACCATGGTCACGCCAGTTGCCGACCTCTTCCGTGAGGTCGATCAGCGGCGCTGGCAGGCGCACGCCGTTCTCCACGATCCACACCTTGCCGCGCTTCTCCCACACGTACATCCGGCCGTTCGCATCGAAGGTGAAGCCCACCGGTTCCTCCCAGCCGCCGATGACCAGCGCATCCGAGAACCCGGGAGGCACCTGTTGCGCGCTTGCGCCGTGGAGAGTGCCGCAGAGAACGAGCAGCAGCAACGATCGAAGGAGGCTACGGGCAGCGGAAAGAGCGGGACGGCCACGCTGGATGGACAAGGGAGGCATGGGGCATGGGATCGGGTTTGAATGTAGCCTTGTGGGACCCGGATAGCAAATAGCGCAATGCGTGCCTAACCGGCTCGACAGGCTCACCGGGACACTTCGAGGATAATGAAGGAGGCCTATTGGCTTGTTCTCAGAACAGTTCGAGCTGTCCCTTGGGCGGCCGCCGGAAGAGCGTGCGGTCCGTGGGGGGCGGCATGCGGCCTTTGAAGTAGCGTTCCCGGAACACGGTGAACACGCGCCGGATGTTCTCCGCGAAGGGCCCCTCCCCGCGCATGCGGCGGCCATAGGTGCTGTCGTTCATCCGACCGCCGTGCATCGCGCTGATCTGCGCGATCACCTTGTCCGCCCGATCGGGGTAATGCAGTTCCAGCCAGGTACGGAAGACGTCCTGCACGGCGCCGTTGGTGCGCACCACGGTGTAGCTCGCACCATAAGCACCCGCATCGGCGGCGGCCTTCAGCAGGCGCGGCACCTCCTCCGCATTGAGGCCGGGGATGATCGGTGCCACCATGGCGAGCACCGGCACACCGGCGGCGGCGAGCGCCTCCATGGCCCGCAGCCGGTTCGCGCCGGTGCTGGTGCGCGGCTCCAGCTTGCGCCGCAGCTCGTCGTTCAGGCTGGTGAAGCTGATGGCCACCGTGGCCAGCCGCTGCGCGGCCATTTCCGAGAGGATGTCCACGTCCCGCAGCACCAGGGCGTTCTTGGTGATGATGCTGATCGGCTGGCGGAACGCCTGCGCCACCTCGAGCACGCGCCGCGTGATGCCTTCCTTGCGCTCCACCGGCTGGTAGCAGTCCGTATTGCCACTGATGGTGATCGTGTCCGCCCGCCACTTCGGATCGCGCAGATGCGCCTCCAGCAGCTCGGGGGCGTTGCGCTTGATGATGATCACCCGCTCGAAGTCCAGCCCCGCGTTGTAGCCCCAGTATTCGTGCGACGGCCGCGCGTAGCAGTAGGCGCATCCGTGCTCGCACCCCTGGTACGGGTTCAGGCTCCAGTTGGGGGCCAGGTCCGGCGAGGTCACCTTGTTCACGATGCGCTTCGGATGGTCCAGGACGTAGCGGGTGCCCGGCCGTTCGTCGTCCACCTCATCGATGCCCACCCAATCCACCACGCCGTAGCTGTGCTTCAAGAAGGGGTTCGGCAGCTGCTCCTGAGCGCCCCGCCCCTTGACATGATTTCCGTCATTTTCCATGACCATAATATAGTCAACGCACGGACCATGCGGTCACGACCGGACCGTCCCACGGGTGAAGCACTTGCACGATCCTGACCATTGGCACTGGGACGGCGGATACCTTCGCAGCCGCTTACCAAACGCCTACCGATGCAACGTCTGCTCTTCGCGCTGCCCCTGCTGGCCGCCTGTTCCTCCCCCCCCCCGGCCCCCGCACCCGAGCCACAAGCCGCGCCGAAGGACACCATCGGCTGGAACGCCGACAGCCTGATCGCCCCCGGCGAAAAGCATTTCGCGCACCTGAAGCAATTGACGTTCGGCGGCGACAACGCCGAAGCCTATTGGAGCTTCGGCGGCAGCCTGCTCTCCTTCCAGGCGCACAACAAGAGCTGGGGCGATGACTGCGACCAGATCTTCACCTTCGACCCGCTGACGGATGACCTTCGCCAGCACCGGCCGGAGCGCATCAGCATCAACGGCGGCCGCACCACGTGCAGCTACTTCCTGCCGGGTGACAGCCTGGTGCTCTTCGCCAGCACGCACCTCGCCGGGAAGGAATGCCCGCCCGTGCCGCCGCACAAGCCGGGTGGCAAGTACGTGTGGCCGATCTACCCCAGCTTCGACATCTTCGTGGCCGATCGCCAGGGCAACATCCGCAGGCAGCTTACCAAGACCTACGGGTACGACGCCGAAGCCACCGTATCGCCCAAAGGCGACCGCATCGTGTTCACCAGCATGCGCGATGGCGACCTGGAACTGTACACCATGAACCTGGACGGCACCGACGTGAAGCGTGTGACCAACCATCTCGGCTACGACGGCGGCGCCTTCTTCAGCCCCGACGGTACCAAGCTGCTCTGGCGCGCATCGAGCCCGCGAACGAAGGAGGAAGTGAAGGAATACTCCGACCTGCTCAAGAAAGGCGAAGTGATGCCCACCAACATGGAGCTTTGGATCGCCAATGCCGACGGCAGCGAGGCCCATGCGATCACCGCGCTGGGCCAGGCCAACTGGGCGCCCTACTGGTTCCCCGACGGCAAGCACATCATCTTCGCCAGCAACCACACCGCCGAGCGCGGCTTCCCCTTCACCCTGTACATGATCGACACCGCCGGCAACGGCTTGGAGCAGGTCACCTTCAGCGACATGTTCGATGCGTTCCCGGTGTTCAGCGCCGACGGCCGCTACCTGGTCTTCAGCAGCAATCGCGGCGGCAAGGACCACGAGACGAACCTGTTCCTGGCCGAGTGGCGGCCCTGAGGGCGAAGAGGGAACATAGCGGCGCTCTCCGGCATCGGGCAGGCATACCGCAATTGGGGTATTCCTGCTGCGGGTGATCGGCCCTTCGCGGCCCGTGGTCGATCTTCGCCGCCCGATGATCGACACCGAACGGACCAACTGGATGCAACGCCTCGCCGCGCGGTGGGGCGTGGGCACGGGCCGTGCGCTGCTCATCCTGCTCGTGTTCGCCTGCACGGGCTTCACGGTGCTCTTCCTGAAACGGCCGGTCATCGCCTGGTTCTTCCCCGATGGGGAGAGACCGATCTGGTTCAGCATCCTCTACTACGTGCTGATCCTGCCGATCTACAACGTGTTCCTGCTCATCTACGGCGCGTTGTTCGGTCAGTTCAAGTTCTTCTGGGCCTTTGAACAGCGCATGTTCCGGCGGCTCTTCAGGCGCAAGAGCTGATCCTCTAATCACCTCATTTTCTGATCGAGAAGCCCGATCACCCGTCCAGCCTCCCGGGCTGGATCGGCCTTGAGCTGGCACTCCCAGATGGTGAGCACCCACCAGCCCGCGGCTTCGAGCTCCGCCACCTTGCGGTCATCGCGCGCCTTGTTCCGGTCCAATTTTTCGTGCCAGAACTTCTTGTGCGTCTTGGGACGTGCGGGCTGGCAATGCGGGCAGCCATGCCAGAAGCAGCCATGCACGAACACGGCAATCCGCCTGCCCACGAACGTGATGTCAGGCCTCCCCGGAGCGCCGGTGTAATGCAAGCGATAGCCCTTGATGCCTTCCGCTGAGAGGGCCGCACGCAGCAGTTTCTCGGGGCCGGTGTTCTTCGCGCGGATGCGGCTCATGAGCGCGCTCGTGCGCTCGTCCTTGGGGATGGGCGCGCGGCCGTCGCGGAGATAGGTGCGGGTAGGCATGGAAGAGCGCAAAGATCGGCCGATGTTATCCGTGACGAACGCCCTCCGGCCTGCGCATCGCGGTGGAGCATGCCCGTTGGAGTTGACTTCCTTTGCAGCATGGATTGGTTGCTGCTCGTGATCGCGGGGCTCTTCGAGGTAGGTTTCGCCACCTGCCTGGGGAAGGCGAAGGCCGCCACCGGTGGGGCCGCCGCCGGGTGGTGGGCCGGCTTCTTCGCGTGCCTCGCCATCAGCATGTACCTGCTCTATCGCGCCACGCTCACCCTGCCCATCGGCACGGCCTATGCCGTGTGGACCGGCGTAGGGGCCATCGGCACGGTGATCGTGGGCATCGTGCTGTTCAATGAGCCTGCGGCGTTCTGGCGGCTCTTCTTCCTGTCCACGCTCATCGCGTCCATCATCGGCCTGAAGGCCGTGGCGCACTAGGCGGGATCGCACGCCTCGCCCGGCGCACAAACAGGGCCGTCACCCTCCGGGATCGTCGGCGCCGGACGCTCGCTCCACGCCTGTTGCAGCGCACCGAGGAAGTGTTCGCTGGACTGCGCGCCGCTCACCGCGTACTTGTTATCGAGCACGAAGAAGGGCACGCCCCGGATGCCAAGCTGCTGCGCCGTCCGTTCGTCCTCGCGCACCTCGGTGGTGAAGGCCCCACCGGCGAGCATCGCTTCCACTTCGGCGCCGTCCAGGCCGAGCTCCTCGCCCATCCGCTTCAACGTGGCCCGGTCGCCGATGTGCGCGCCTTCCATGAAGTGCGCCTTGAACAGGCGCTCTTCGGCTTGGCCGCCCAGGCCCTTGCTCTTCGCCAGTTGGATCAGCCGGTGCGCATCGAAGGAGTTCGCGATCACCACGCGGTCCATATCGTAGTCCAGGCCCACGCTCTTCGCGCGGTCCACCACGTTCGCCACCATCCCTTTCGCCTGCTCCCGGGTGCGGCCGTACTTCTCCGCGAGCATGCCATAGGTATCCAGCTCGTGGCGGACGGGCGCGTCCGGATCGAGCTCGAAGCTCCGCCACACCACCTCCACCTGGTCCTTCGCCGGGAAGTTCTCCAAGGCGCGTTCGAACTCCCGCTTGCCGATATAGCAGAACGGACAGACCACATCGGACCAGATATCCACCCTCATGCACCAAAGATACCTCCGATCGCTATACATTCGTAAGCGCTGATATGCCGGGTACCACTATCCATCCGGAAAGCGCCTACCATGCCTGCACCTGCCACCGCTCCGCCGCAGCACCACGCCATCGGCTCGAAGGAATGCGCGTCGAAGCTCCTGCCGCTGCGCGACACGCTCGACATCCTCAGCGGCAAGTGGAAGATCATGATCATCCTCGCCTTGAGCATCGGCGGCAAGCGCCGCTTCACCCAGTTGCAGCGCGAGATCGCGGATCACCCCGAAGATGCTGAGCAAGGAGCTGAAGGAGCTCGAGCAGAACCAGCTCGTGAAGCGCGAGGTCTTCGCCACCACGCCGGTGACGGTGGAGTATTCGCTCACCACCTGGGGCCGCTCGCTGGAGGAGGTGATCGATGCCCTGCGCGCCTGGGGCGTGGCGCACCGCAAACGCATCACCGCGGTACACCGCCAGGAGCAGTACCCTCGCGGATAGCAGCTTCCCGGCCGGGGAAGTGCACCGGGGAAAGCCCTGCGGATGGCGGTTGCTTCGCGGGCAAAACACCCTTCCATGAAGTTCCTTCCCTTGATCGGGCGCGTGCTGTTCGCGCTGATCTTCATCCTCTCCGGCCTCAACCACCTGCTCGGCGCAGGCGCCGACCATGCCGCCGCGACCGGCGTGCCCGCCGCCTCTTTCCTGGTGCCGTTCGCGGGGCTGCTCAGCCTGCTGGGCGGGCTCAGCATCGCCACCGGCTACAAGGCGCGCGCAGGCGCCTGGCTGCTCGTGCTCTTCCTGGTGCCGGTAACGTTCGCCATGCATCCGTTCTGGGCGCAGGCCGACCCGATGATGAAGCAGATGCACATGGCCATGTTCATGAAGAACATCGCCCTGCTCGGCACCGCCCTGCTGATCGCCCGCTCCGGCACCGGGCCTTACAGCCTGGATGCGCGCCCGGCGAACGCCTGATCACAGCACGGTGATCTCCGTGCGGCGGTTCAGCGCGCGGCCTTCTTCGGTATCGTTGGTGGCCATGGGCTTGGTCTCGCCATAGCCCTTGGCGGTGATGCGGGAGGCATCGATGCCCTTCGCCACGACATGATCCCGCACGGCATTCGCGCGTTGCTCGCTCAATTTCTGGTTGGCAGCATCGGTGCCCACGTTGTCCGTATGGCCGCCCACTTCCACGCGCAGTGACGGGGTCGTCCGCATCAGCTGGACGAGCTTATCCAATTCGATGTTGCTCGCGGGCAGCAGGGCATAGCTCGCGGTCCCGAAGAAGATGTTGCGCAGGGTGATGGTGCTGCCCGCGGTGATGGGGCTCAGCGGCACATCCAACGTGTAGGGCTTGTCCGGCGTGCCTTGCGCGATGCTGTAGTTCTGGCTGAAGAAGAGGTAGCCCTCGGCGCTGGCATTGAGCGCGTAGTCGCGCCCAACAGGCAGGCATACCAGGAACTCGCCGGTCTTGGGATCGCTGTAGGCCGCCGTCGCCAGCTCACCGTCGGCGAGGTCGTAGAGCACCACGTCCGCTTCCACCGGCCGGCCATTGGTCTTGTCGGTGACCTTGCCGTGGATGTAGTTGACGGGGTTCGCCCGCGCCGCCACCGGCACCTCGAACTGGTACAGGTCCAGATCGCCGAAGCCGCCCGGACGATCGCTGGCGAAATAGGCCACCTGCCCGTTCGCGCCCACCAGCACGCTGTTCTCATCCCCACCGGTGTTGATGGGATAGCCCAGGTTCTCCGGCTTGCCCCAGGTGCCATCGGCCTGCTTGCGGCTCACGAAGATGTCCAGGCCGCCCATGCCCGGATGCCCATCGCTGCTGAAATAGAGCGTGCGGCCATCTGGATGGATCTGCACGCTCTCCTCCTGGAACGGCGTGTTGATGTTCTGGCCCAGTTTCTCGGGCGGCCCGAACGCGCCGTCGTCGCCCATGCGGGTGACGTAGATGTCCATGTTCTTCAACCCGTCCTTGGCCTGCGTGCCGCGCACGTAGTAGAGCGTGCGGCCGTCGCTGCCGAGGGAAGGCTGGCTTTCCCAGTTGCGGGAGTTCACGGGCGGGCCGAGGTTCTCGGGCTTCGTCCAGCGATCGCCGAGGCGGCGGCTGATGAAGAGGTCGCAACTGCCCAGGCCCTTCACGCCCTGGCCGTAGGTGCCGTCGATGCCCGCGCATTTGGTGAACACGATGAAGCGGCCATCAGGGCTCAGGGTGCCCGCGCCTTCGTTATCGTGCGTATCCACGCTGGGGATGGGCTGCGCGGGGTCCCAGCTGCGATCGGCCTGGCGGTGGGTCACGAAGAAATCCTCCTGCTTGCCGTACGGCGACGCCTGATCATCGATGAGGCGCGTGAACATGAGCGTGGCATCATCCGCTGTGATGCAGGGGTAGTACTCCGGCGCCTTGGTGTTCACGTTCGGCCCCAGGTTCTTCGGATCGAAGGGCACCGGATGCTGGACCGCATCGCGGGCGAAGGCGCATTTCTCCAGGCCCAACCGGGCGCGGGCCAGGCGGAGGGGATCCGTCTCCAGGCCGATGAAGGTCTTGTAATCGCGTTCCGCAGCGTCGTACTGGCCGCCTTTGAACTCCAGATCGGCCAGGTGGAGCGAAGCCGGTGTGAAGTAGCGGGGCGAGATGCTGACGGCCTCGCCGTACCGCTTGATCGCATCAGCGTCCTTGCCCTGCGCCTCGTACAGTTCCGCAAGGGTGATGCGGGGCTCGATGAAATGGGGATCGGCCTCGCAGGCCTTCTTCAGGTCGCTCTCGGCGCAGGCCCACTTCTGCATCCGCATGCACTCGGAGCCGCTTTCGTACAGCTTGATGGCGCGCTTATCCGTGGTGGTGTAGTTGCCGAACTGCGCCTTTGCAGGAGGATGGGCAAAGGGGAGCGTGGACAGTGCCAACAGGGTGAGGATGCGGCAGAAGCCGCCCACGTGCCACTTGCCCCTTCCCTCTTTTCCCTCCGGATCGGCCGTTCGCGTCATGGAATGTTCAGGTACTTGTGCGTTTGCAGCGAGACCCTCCAGCGTGGATCCGCCTTGATGTGTTCGGTGATCAGCGGCATCATCGCCTCGCGTTTGCTCCATTCCGGCTGGAGGTAGAGGATGCAGTCCGGCCGCACGTTGGCGGCCTGTTCCTCTGCCCACGTCAGGTCGTGCTTGTTGTAGACCACCACCTTCAGTTCATCGGCGCGCCGGAAGCCTTCCGGCAGGGCGGCCTTGAACTTCTTCGGGCTCAAGCATACATGATGCCATTCGCCGCTGAACGGGTGTGTGCCGCTGGTCTCGATGTGCGTGCGGAAGCCCGCAGCGCGCAGCGTGGCGGTGAGCGGACCGAGGTCGTGCAGCAACGGTTCGCCGCCGGTGATCACCGCGATGCGGCCCGGGAAGGCCGACGCCTCGCGCACCAGGTCCCCGATGGATCGCTGCGGATGCGCGGCATCGTCCCAGCTCTCCTTCACATCGCACCACACGCAGCCCACGTCGCATCCGCCCAGGCGGATGAAGTACGCGGCCTGGCCGGCGAAGAGGCCTTCGCCTTGCAGGGTATAGAAGGATTCGACGATGGGAAGCGTCACGGGTGCGGGTCTGCGTCTCGGCTGCGCTCGACGTGACTGCGGGAGAGGTCCGTGCGATGCGTAGGCACAAAAAAAGCCCACACAGGGCCACGTTCAAAGAAACCCATGGTATCGCATGGGCGGGATCGCGATGGTGTGTTCCGTAATCCTCCTGTGCCCGAAGGCATCCCCGACAAGTCGGGGCTGAGGCCCGCCGTAGTCCACCGAAGGTGCGATCCCTGATGGATGAGTGTTGGTTCCAATGAACAGATGGCCTGTGTGGGCTTGGGATACGTCCACCCCTCGCGGGAGAAGCGGACCAGCTTGTTCAGGCTTGCGCCTCAAAGAACTGGTACGAATGTACGCCCGCTATCCCACTTCCGCCACCCGGTGGAAAACTTCCCGTCCCCGATCATCTGATCGCCGTTCAATCGCCCTTCTGCCCCACGAACTGGTCCTCCTTGTCCTCGAAGAGGACGTTGAACGTGGTGAGGCTGCCGTAGCAGCGGGTGATGTACTGCTGCAGTTCCACCTTGTCCTGCTCGCTAAGGCCGGGGTGCGCGTTCGATCTTCTGCTCGAGCACGCGGAAGCGGTCGCGCATCATTACGATCTTGTGGAAGAAGTCTTCGATCGGCACTTCCTTGCTCTTGAGCGCAGGGTCCGATGGCTTCATTTCCAGGATGCCTTTCTGCCAGCGGCGCGCCAGGTGAACGGGGCGCTGGGGCACGTCGGCTTCCTTCAGCACCGCGCGCAACGCGTCCTTCACGCTGCCGATGTCCAGTTCCGCAGCGCCGACCTCCACGCCGGGCGCGATGGTGACCAGGCCCTCGAACGAACGCGAGATGGGCTGCTCGCCGTGTTCCTTGAAGAAGACGTGTACCGTGCGCGGGTCCATTTCGTAGACCACGCCCACGCCCAGGGTGGGATGCTTCACGCGCGCGCCGATGCCGATGTCGTACAGTTCCATGCTGCCGGGATAGTGGATTGCAATGATAAGCGCGCCGCATCAAGGCAACAGCCCCGGCGAACGCCGGAACAACTGCAGATCGCCGACCGGCCGGACGTGGGAACGCCCGCTGTCGTTCGCACGACAACGGGCGCCTCAAGTCGCCGTGGACCAATGTCCACGGACCATTATGATCGGATCAGCCGTTCGCCTGCCCTTCTTCCCCGGGCCATTGCAACACGAGTGCCAACTCCGCCGGAGCGGCCGGTGCCACGGCTTCCTTCACCACCGGCTGTACGGCCGGAGCGGCCTGGGCGTAGAGCTGCTCCTCGTCGGTGAGTTGCAGCAGCAGGGTCAGCGTCATTACAGGCCACATGTGCGTCTCGAATGGAAGCCAAGATTTGGGAAGTCCGCCTCTTTTGTCAAGACGAACGACCTTATTTCATCGACGAATGAACCTCCAGGGCCATAAGGGCCGCAACACGTCCATCCGCCAAAACTCGTTAACCGGGCTTGTTCCTGCACCACGGCACGCGCACCTTCGCAGCATGAGGATCAAGACGCTCGTCCTGGCCGTGGCCGCACCCGTGCTGCTGTCCGCCCAAGCCGATCTCCGCATGGGCCCGCGCCTGGGGCTTTCGTTGTCCACGCAGACCGCGGGCGGCCAATTGTTCAGCAACGGTGGGCTGCCGAAGCTCGGTCCGATCATCGGGTGGAGCTTCGACATCCCGTGGACGGAACAGTTCCATTTCCTGGTGGAACCCATGTGGATGAGCAAGGGCAGCTGGACGCGCAATGCCACGCTGAAGACCAGCACGTACGTCACCCTGAACTACCTGGAGCTGCCGGTGATGCTAAAGCTCAGCGTGAACCCCGATCCGCAGGGCACGTTCCTGACCGGCGGCGTGATGTACGGCTACTGGATGGGCGGGCGGAACCGCACGGTGGTGGATGGGCAGACGCAAAGCGACTTCAAGTACAACCTCGCGAACAGCACGGCCAAACGCAGCCAATGGAGCGTAGGCATCGGGCTGGGGCGCGAGCACAACAACTGGATGTGGGAGGTGCGCGCGCAGACCAGCGTTACTCCGTGGAAAGCCCTGGTCAGCGTGCAGAACGCCGTGCTGGGCATCCACCTCACCTGGCGCCTGCCCCTGACCACGGCCGAGAAGAAGCAGGACAACGGCTGAGCGCGCCGATCAGATGATCAGATAATGAGATGATCATCTGATCGCCTACCGCTCCAGCACGCCTGCTATGTCCGGCTTGAAGTACCGGTCGCTCTTCAGCACTTTCCCGTCCTCCCGGTAGATCGGCAGGCCGTTCGCATCGAGCTTGCTCATGTTGCTGCGCTGGATCTCGGTGAACACCTCTTCGATCTTGTGCTGCAGGCCGTGCTTCAGGATGGTGCCGCAGAGGATGTAGAGCATGTCGCCGAGCGCGTCGGCCACTTCCACCAGGTCCCCCCTGTTGGCGGCCTCCAGGTATTCTTCGTTCTCCTCGCGCATCAGGGTATAGCGCAGCAGCGCTTCCTTCTCCCCGATGCCGCCCACGGGCGCATCGGCGTTGGTGATGCGGAAGGCGTCGTGGAACGCGCGGACATGGGCGATGACGTCCTGGAGCGAAAGCGGACCGGTGTGGGGCTGCATGGATGTATCGGCAAGCGGAACAAGAGGCCGCCTCCGCGCCGAAAGTAGGCGTGGCCCGCGCCGGACGGCTTAACACATGTTAACTGGGCATCAACGGAAGCCCCGCGCCGATCCTTCGATCTTCGCGATCAGAAGCCTTCCAGCCATGGACATCCCCACTACGACCGGTGCCGTTCCATCGGAATCGATCCGCGCCCTGAACGACCGCATCCAGCAGGCCAGCTCCTTCGTGGACCTGATCGACCGCGAGATGGAAAAGACCATCGTGGGCCAGAAGGACATGGTGCAAAAGCTGCTGGTGGCGCTGCTGGCCGACGGCCACATCCTGCTGGAGGGCATGCCTGGCCTGGCGAAGACCCTCGCGATCAAAACGCTGAGCGAAACGATCAACGTGGGCTTCAGCCGCATCCAGTTCACGCCGGACCTGCTGCCCGCCGACCTCATCGGCACCATGGTGTACAGCCCGCGCAGCGAGGAGTTCAGCGTGAAGAAGGGACCGATCTTCAGCAACTTCATCCTTGCGGATGAGATCAACCGCGCGCCGGCCAAGGTGCAGAGCGCGCTGCTTGAAGCGATGCAGGAACGCCAGGTCACCATCGGCGCGCAGACCTTCAAGCTGCCGGAGCCCTTCCTGGTGCTCGCCACCATGAACCCGATCGAGCAGGAAGGCACCTATCCCCTGCCCGAGGCGCAGACCGACCGCTTCATGCTGAAGGTGATCCTGGACTACCCGCGCAAGGAGGAGGAGAAGCTCATCATCCGCCAGAACACGCGCGCCGGCGCAGCCCCCCGGCCGCAGAAAGTGGTGGACCCGCAGGACATCGTAACGGCGCGCCAGCTCGTGCGCGAGGTGTACATGGACGAGAAGATCGAGCAGTACATCGTGGACATCGTCTATGCCACGCGCAAGCCCGACCTCTACAAGCTGAACGACCTCACCTCGCTGATCGGCTTCGGCGGCAGCCCGCGCGCCAGCATCAACATGGCCCTCGCCGCCAAGGCCTTCGCCTTCACCAAGCGCCGCGGCTACGTCGATCCCCGAGGACGTGCGCGCGGTGTGCCCGGACATCCTCCGCCACCGCATCGGGCTCACCTACGAGGCCGAGGCCGAGAACATCACGGTGAAGGAGATCATCGACCGTGTCCTCAATACGGTAGAGGTACCCTAGTCGCTTCCATGTGCCCATGCGCTCATGCGACCATGTGTCCATGAGCACATGGACACATGGGCACATGGACACATGAACACCGCCCAACACACCAAGGACCTCCTCAAGAAGGTGCGGACGATCGAGCTGAAGACGCGCGGTCTGAGCAACCACATCTTCAGCGGCGAGTACCACAGCGCCTTCAAGGGGCGGGGCATGGCGTTCAGCGAGGTGCGCGAATACGTGCCGGGCGACGAGGTGCGCACGATCGATTGGAACGTGACGGCGCGCCTGGGGCATCCTTACGTGAAGATCTTCGACGAGGAACGCGAGCTCTCCGTGATGCTCGTGGCCGACGTGAGCGGCAGCGGTGATTTCGGCACGGAGGGACAGTTGAAGCGCGAGCTCATCACCGAGGCCTGCGCCACCATCGCCTTCAGCGCCATCCAGAACAACGACAAGGTGGGCCTGATCCTCTTCTCGGACCGGATCGAGCTGTTCATCCCCCCGAAGAAGGGCCGCGGCCACATCCTGCGCATCGTGCGCGAACTGCTCGAGTTCCGCCCGCGGAACAAGGGCACCGACGTGGCCGGCGCGCTGAAGTACCTCAACAGCGTGATCAAGAAGCGCAGCATCGCCTTCCTCATCAGCGACCTGATGGACGAGGGCTACGACGACGCGCTGAAGATCGCCAACCGCAGGCACGACCTCGTGGTATTGCGCACCACGGATCCGCGCGAGACCGAGCTGCCAGGCATGGGCCTGGTGCAGTTCGCGGACCCCGAGACCGGCGAGACCCGCTGGGTGGACACCGCCAGCAAGCGCGTGCGCGAGTTCTACCGCACGCAGGCCCTGAAACACCAGGCCCGCACGCGCGACGCCCTGCGCCGGGCCGGTGTCGACCATGCGGTGATCGGCACCCGCGAAGGCTACGTGCGCCCCCTGATGAACCTCTTCCGCCAACGCGACTGATGCGCACGCTCCCGCTCCTCACCGGCCTGCTGCTCGCCGCGGCTTCGTTCGCCCAGCCGGCCCGGCCACTGGCGCGCATCGACTCCTCGGCCGTGCTCATCGGCCAGCAGGCGCACGTGTGGCTGAGCGTGACCTACCGCGTGGACAAGGGCGGCGGCAACATCGTGTGGCCCTCCATCCCCGACACGCTCACCAGCCACATCGAGGTGGTGCGCGACAGCGGCGTGGATACGGTGATGCCGGATAAGAACGATCCGTATCTGCTGAAACAGGCGCGCACGCTCACCATCACTTCGTGGGACAGCGGCTACTGGGCCATCCCGCCGTTCAAGTTCGTGATCAACGGCGACAGCGTGGAGACCGAGCCCCTGCTCTTCTCCGTGAACGCCATGCACGTGGACACCCTGGAAGCCTTCCGGGACATCAAGGACATCTACGAGGTGTCCTACACCTGGAAGGACTGGCTGATGGACCACTGGAAGTGGCTCGCTGCCGGTCTGGGCGCGGCCATTTTGGTGGCGGCAGTGGTCATCGTGCTGATGCGCCGCAAACGCCGTCCGCAGGGGACGCAGGCACCGGCGGAACCCGAACTGCCGCTGGACGTGCGCACGTTGAACGCGCTGGAGACCGTGAAGGGCCGGAACCTGTGGCAGCAAGGGCAGGTGAAGCAATACCATTCCGAAGTCACCGACATCCTGCGGGGGTACATCGAGCAGCGGTTCGGCGTGCCCGCGTTGGAACGCACAACGGACGAGCTCGTTTCCACTTTGAAGGGCACCGCCCTGGAGGCCGGTGAACGCGAGCGCCTGGCCAACCTCCTGCGCCTGGCCGACCTGGTGAAGTTCGCCAAGTACACGGCCCTGCCCGCCGAGAACGAACAGCTGATCGAAGGCGCGATGGCCTTCGTGCGCAACACCCACCGGACCACCAGCGATGGCACGCACGCGTGAACCCTTGGTGCTGCTGGCGTGGCTGCTCGTGGTACACGCGGTGGCCGCAGCCGGTGGATGGTGGCTGTGGCACCACTACGAGCTCGCCTATCCCAAGGCCTTGTGGGCGCTGGCCGTGCTCCCGCTCATCTCTGCGTGGTACGTGTGGCGCCGCAACCTCCGGCGGCCGCGCGCAACGCTGAGCACGCTGGGCGTGCTGCGCCACGGCCCGGTGGACCTTCGCGCGCGCCTGCGGCACCTGCCGTTCATGCTCGCCTTGCTGGGCCTCGCCGCCATGCTGCTCGCCCTGGCCCGTCCGCAGAGCAAGGACAGCTGGCAGGACGAAACGCACGACGGCATCGACATCATGATCGCGATGGACTTCAGCGCCAGCATGCTCGCCAGGGACTTCAAGCCGGACCGGCTCGAAGCCGCGCGGGACGTGGCCCTGCGCTTCATCGACGGCCGCCCCAACGACCGCATCGGGCTGGTGGTGTATGAAGGCGAGGCGTTCACGCAATGCCCGCTCACCACGGACCACGTGGTGCTGGAGGACCTTTTCCGCCAGGCACGCTCCGGCATGATCAACGGCGGCACGGCCGTGGGCCTGGGCCTGGCAACGGCGATCAACCGCCTGCGGGAAAGCGAAAGCAAGAGCAAGGTCATCATCCTCCTCACCGACGGGGTGAGCAACGCGGGCAACATCCAGCCGCTGGACGCCGCCCAGATCGCGCAGCAGCTCGGCATCCGCGTGTACACCATCGGCGTGGGCACGCGAGGACGCGCCCTCTCGCCCGTGGACATCTATCCGAACGGCCAGTACCGGTTCGACTATGTGCAGGTGGAGATCGACGAGGCCAGCCTGCAACAAGTGGCCGACATGACCGGGGGCAAATACTTCCGCGCCACCGACGAGAAGGCCCTGCGCCGCATCTACGAAGAGATCGACCGCCTGGAGAAGACGCGCACGAAAGTGACCCAGCACAGCCGCCACAACGAGGAGTACTTCCCCGTGCTCGCCATCGGCTGCGCGCTCTTCCTGCTCGCCTTGCTGTTGGAGAACTCCCTGTTCCGCACCACCCCATGAGCACGCGCGGCACCTATCGCATCGGATCGATCGCCACCGTGGTGCTGGCGGTGGAAGTGGCGGCCTGGGCCGTGGGGCTCTTCTTTCTCTACACCGCGGACCGCTACCTCCAGAAATTCCGGTGGGAACGGCCCGAAATGCTGTGGGCCCTGCTCGCCGGTCCCGCGCTCACCGCGCTGTTCCTCATCAACCTGTGGATGAAGAACCGCGCGATGAAGCGGTTCTCCTCCGAGCCGCTGCTGCCCTACATGGTGCCGGGCGTATCGTCGTGGCGTACGGCCCTCCGGTTCCTGCTGCTGCGCCATGCCTTCAGCTTCGCCGTGTTCGCGCTGGCGGGCCCGCAGGAGGGCACCCGCATGGAAAAGGTGACCACCCAGGGCGTGGACGTGGTGGTGGCCCTGGACGTGAGCAACAGCATGCTCGCCGAGGACCTGCGCCCCAACCGCATGGAAGTGGCCAAACGGGCGCTATCACAACTGATCGACCGGATGGATGGCGACCGCCTCGGCATCGTGGTGTTCGCCGGACAGGCCTTCACGCAACTGCCGCTCACCGCGGACCGCAGCGCGGCGAAGCTCTTCCTGGGCAGCATCGGCCCCAACATGGTGAGCGCGCAGGGCACGGCCATCGGGGCCGCGGTGGACCTCGCGCACCGCAGCTTCCCGAAGGATGCCTCCACCGGCAGGGCCATCATCGTGATCAGCGACGGCGAGAGCTTCGAGGACGATGGCGAGGCCGCCGCGAAGTCGGCGGCCGAGGACGGCATCGTGGTGAACACCATCGGTCTCGGCAGCCCGCAGGGTTCGCCCATCCCCGACCGCCGCGGTGGCCAGGTGTACGGGTTCAAGAAGGACCGCGAGGGCCAGACCGTGATGACCAAGCTGAACGAACAGATGCTCCAGCGCATCGCCGCAGCGGGCAAGGGTGAATACGTGCTAGCCAATGCCGGCGACACGGGCGTGAACGCGCTGGTGGCCCACCTGAAGAACATGGGGAAGAGCGAGACCGGCACCTACACCTTCACCGGCCATGAGGACCGCTATGCGTACTTTTTGGTGGTCGCTTGCGCGCTGGTGGTGCTCGGCCTGTTCATCGGCGAGCGTGGCGGCACATCCACCAGGAACTCCTTCATCCCATGGAACGCCTGATCCTTTGCGGCCTTCTCCTCGGCACGGCCTGTAGCCTCCAGGCCCAGACCCCGCGGGACACGAAGCGCGCCCTGCGCGAAGGCAATGAAGCCTACCGCAGGCACGACAACGCCAAGGCCATCGAGGAATACGGCGCCGCCGGCCAGGACCCGCGCGCGGCCTTCAACCTCGGCAACGCCTACTACGCCCAGGACAGTTTCCCCGACGCGCAGAAAGCCTTCGAGCAGGCCGCCGCCCTGGCGAAGGACCCGGCCGCGCAGGCCCGCGCCTACCACAACCTGGGCAACAGCGCCCTCAGCGCGAAGAAGTACGAGGAAGCCATCCGTTCCTACAAGGAAGCGCTGAAGCGCGCGCCCAACGACGACGACACGCGGTACAACCTCCTGTATGCGATGCAGAAGCTGCAACAACAAAAGCAGCAGCAGAACAAGGACCAGAAGGAACAGGAAAAGAAGCAAGAAAAGCAGCAGGACCAGCAACAGCAGAAGAAGCCCGAGCCGGAACGCATCGACAAGCAGGATGCGATGCGCATGCTCGATGCGATGCAGCAACAGGAAAAGAACACGCAGGACCGCCTTCGGCTGAAGGAGCAACCGAAGAAGCAGGTGCCTGTCGACAAGGATTGGTGAACCGATGCGCACGACCCTGACCCCTCTCCTCGCGCTGGTCCTCTGGCTGACCGGCCTCGCCGCGCGCGCCCAGGAGATCGACCTTCACCGCGGACGTGGACCGCACGGAGATCGGCGCCGGCGAGCCGGTGAAACTGACCGTGACCCTGACCAACGCCCCCATGGGCAGCGGCTTCACCCCGCCCGCCCTGGGAGGATTGGTGGTGGTGCAGGGCCCATTCGACAACAGCAGCTTCCAGATGATCAACGGGCGCACATCGGGGTCGGTGTCGCGCACCTGGTACCTCACCGCCACGCAGCCCGGTGACTACACCATCGGCGCCGCCACCGCGCGCATCGGGCAGGGCACCATCCAGACCACGCCCATCAAGGTGCACGTGACGAAGGGGGCGAACTCCGCCACCAACAACCCCGCGCTGCAACAAGGCCAGAAGAACGACCCGAACCTCTTCTGCACCATCACCCTCAGCAAGAACAAGGCCTACGTGGGCGAGCAGATCATCGCCACCTACACGCTGTACTCGCGTTACACGCGCCTGCAGGCCGGCGATTACGACCTGCCGAAGGTGAACGGGTTCTGGACCGAGGAGATCGATATCGGCCAGCCGGGCTTCAATGGGCCGCAGCAGGTGGTGAACGGCCTTTCCTACAACGTGGCCACGCTGAAGAAGCAGGTGCTCTTCCCGCAGCGCGCCGGCAAGCTGCGCCTGGAGCCGATGACGCTGAACTACCGCGTGAACGCCTCGTTCTTCAGCGCGGGCACGCCGGTGACGATCCACAGCAATGCCGCGGAAGTGACCGTGCTGGAACTGCCCAGCGGCAAGCCGGCGTACTACATCGGCGCGGTGGGCGACCTGAAGCTGGAGATGACCACCGGCGGCACCGCGGTGAAGGCCAACGAAGCCATCGATATCAAGGTATCCTTCACCGGACGCGCCAACCTCAAGCTCATCGATGCGCCCAAGCTGGCCTTCCCGCCGGACTTCGAGGTGTACGACCCGAAGATCACCGACCGCATCACCGTGAATGGCTCGGGCATGAGCGGCACGCGCGAGTTCCAATACCTCGTGATCCCACGCCACGAAGGCGATTACGACATCGGCCGCGCCACCTTCAGCTACTTCGACCCCGCATCCGGGCAATACCGGCAGCTGTCCTCGGAACCGCTCACGTTCCACATCGCCAAGGGCGATGCCAACGCCGCACAGATCAGCCGCCCCAGCCGCTCGGACGTGCAACAGCTCGGACAGGACATCCGCTACATCCGCACCGGCGACCTGAAGCTGAAGCCCATCGCCAGCCACCTGTTCGGTTCATGGCCGTACATCGCGGGGCTGCTCGCACCCGTGCTCGCCTTCACCGGCCTGGTGTTCTGGCACCGTCGCCGCCAGCGCGACCTGGCCGACACCCAAGGCATGCGCCGGAAAGGTGCCGACCGCGTGGCGCGCCAGCGTTTGAAGGCCGCGGAACAGGCGCTCAAGGCCAACGACCGCGAAGCCTTCTACCAGGCCATGGGCAAGGCGATGGAAGGCTACATCGCCGACAAGTTCAATCTGGGTGTGGCCCAGGTGACCGTGGACGCCGTGCGGGAGAAGCTGGCCCACCTGGAGGACGGAAAACTGGCGAACGATTACGCCAGCTTGATGAGCGACCTCGAAATGGCGCGCTTCGCGCCGTTCGAGAACAAGCCACGGCAACAGAGCTATGATAAAGCGGCCGCGCTCGATCGGCCGCATCGAAGACCGACTGCGCGCATGAAACGCCTCCCGCCCCGCATCCCGGGACGCCTCGCGAAGGCGCTCCTTTCCCTGCCGTTCGCCCTGGCCGTTCTCACCGCGAAAGCGGACGGACCGGACGACCTGGCCCGCAGCGCCCAAGACCTCTATGCCAAGGGAGCCTACCGCGAGGCCCTGGCCTTGTATGATTCCGTGAACACTACGCACACTTCGGCCCCGCTGCTGTACAACATCGGAAACTGCTACAGCAAGCTGGACGACAACGCGCACGCCATCCTCTACTTCGAGCGTGCCCTGCGCCTGGCCCCCGGCGCCGAGGACATCCAAGCGAACCTGGACCTGGCGCGCGCCAAGGTGGTAGACCGCGTGGACCAGCTTCCCGGCTTCACGCTCGGCTCCGTATGGGACCGCGTGCGCGGCGGCAAGGACGTGGACCAGTGGGCGCGCCGTTCGCTCTGGGCCGTGCTGATCACCTTCGTGATGGCATCCCTGGGACTGCTCGCGAAGGGCCGCGTGGTGAAGCGCGGGGCCTACCTCGTCAGCGCCATCGGCGTATTGATCACGGCCACCTGCATCTCACTGGCGGCCTACCGCGTGGGGGAAGTGGCGGACCGCACCGAAGCGATCATCGTGGCCCCCAAGGTGGACGTGCTCGGCGAACCCCGCACCGGCGCCACCACGCTCTTCGTGCTGCACGAAGGCACCAAGGTGAGCGTGCTCCAGGAACAGGACGGCTGGTTCGAGGTGAAGCTGTCCAGCGGCAGCGTGGGCTGGGCCGCACCGGCCACCTTGGAGCGCATCTGATCCTGCGGGCGATCAGATGATCAGAGATGAGATGATCAGACAATGCGCTCCTTGACGTCCTTGTCACGGTGAGCTTGCCGGACCGTGACGCCTATCCAACCGTGTCATGGCGGCCTCGAGCCGCCATCGCAAGCAAGAGCCACCCTGGACCGCCCGTTCCTTGTTGCGACTGCGGCTCAAGGCCGCAGTGACAGCGTGGTGTGAGGGCGGATCGCCGATCAGATGATATGCTCCTTGGCTCCCTCCTTTGTCATGGTGAGCCTGTCGAACCATGTCACGGTGAAGCCTGCCGAACCGTGAGCCTGCGTGCTGACGCCGAAGCGCTCTGGCGAAGGCGTCCGAACCGTGACCTTGCACTCCCTACCGAAATTCCTGCTCTGGACCACGCTTGAGGTGCTGACCTGCCTGATGGCATCGTGCCAGTTCCGGGCACTTGGATGAAGCTGGATCGCGGAACGGAGCATCCCCCCAAATGCGCGAAGAGCGCCCCGATCCATCGGGGCGCTCTTCGCAGGACGGGCCTTCGTTGATGCCTACGGCATCTGGTCGGCCTTCGTGGCGGTCGGCAGTGTACCGCCGATCACTTGCAGCACGATGTCGCGGTCGTTGCTGGTGCCGGTGTAGAGGGTCACCGCATCCATGTTCACGTCCTCGTTGCGGTAGCCGGTGATCGAGTTGGTGGGCACGGTGCCACCGATGGCCGCCAGGATGGGGTCGCGATCGTTGCTCGTACCGGTGTACTTGATCATGTCATCACCGTTCACGTTGCCCGGCCAGAGCGAGTTGCGGCCATTGATCGTGAGCTGCGCGGCCTGGCCGTAAGTGGCGGTGCCGGTCCGGGTGAAGTCTACCGTACTGCCATTAGTGGCCAAGGGTGCCGCGGTCATCACGCTCAGGTGGTTGCGGTGCCGCACCGCGATGTGCTTGCCCTGCGTGGGCACGTTGAAGCCGATCAGGCCATTGCCGTCCGGCGACACCACACTGCCGTCGCGGCGCACGATGGCGGCGCGGCGGGCGGCCACGGAGTAGTTCGCATCCGCGTTGCGCAGTTCCACGATCACCCAGTCCACCATGGCCTGGTTGCCGGTCACCTGCGCTACGGTGCTGGATACCGTGGCGCCGCTGTTCTCCAGCGTGTAACCGAGGGCCGTGTACGGCTCGGCCGCCGGCACCACGCCAGCGGCGCGCAAGCCGTCGCGCATCATGGGCACGCTCCAGTCCATGGGGCCGCCGAGGAACACGCTCACGCCGACGGTGCCACCGGTGGTCATCACGGAGCACGAGGTGTCCGGCATCTTGTAGTAGACCGCGGAGGTGTATGCGTTCAGCGTGACACTGCCCGAGGTGATGTTGCCATTGATGTCGCTCCAGCAACCGGCGGGCAGGCTGTAGCTCTGCGCGGTGCCCAGTTCATTGCTCAACAGGACGTGGCCGGCCGTGGGGTCCACCGCCTGCACGGAGACCTTGTTCAGCTGCACGTTGTCGAGGTAGTACATCGGCTCGGTGTACTGGTTCACGAACTGCACCAGGGCATTGTCCGTGAGCGTGCTTTGGAAGTAGATCTCCAGGTCGCGGCGCTCGCTGTCGAAGGGCACCTGGCGCTGCCAGATCACGTTGGCGTTCGGCAGCTGGGTCTGGCCTTTCAGGCCCACCACCACGTCGCCGGGGGCGTTGCTCTGGATGCTGAAGCGCATGCGGTACCACTGGCCGCTGGTCACGGCGAGGTAGTCCGGGTTGCGCAGGGTGAAGTTCGGGTATACGCTGTTGTTGGGCAGGTAAGCCTTCAGGGCCCCGTTGTCGAGATTCGTTGTTACCCGGGTCACCTGGGCGTTGGTGGGCCAGCCGCCCCAACCCGTCACGTTGGTATCGAAGGTGCCGTTCACCACCAGGTTGCCGCTCAGTTCGGACGTGGTCTGCCAGGCGTTCTGGCGCAGCGGGCTGCGGGTGCTGCCGCTGGTGTCCTCGGCCTTGTCCTGCTTCCAGCGCTCCAGCGTGAAGTAATGCGGCCCGCCCGAGTAGATGTTGTGCACCAGGATGCTCATCTCGTTGTACGGGTTGAAATACTTGTTGCCGGAGAAGGTGCCGAAGTCCACCGGCGAGGCGCTGTAGCAGTTGAAGTGCTTCATGCAGAGCTGGTCCTTCGTCAGGCAGTACATCACGTTGCCGCTGTACACGTCGTTGAAGTTGCTCACGTAGTACGGGGCGGTGGCACCCGGACCGTTGTAGTTGGAGTAGTCCGATACGATCAGCTGGATGTCGTTATCGAACAGCACGTTGTCCTTCACCTGGTAGCCGGTGGCGATCATCGTGTGGTCCACGTTGATGCCGCCACCCGGCACGTGCGCCACGGTGTTGCGCTGCACCGTGGTGTTCTTGATCGAGGTGTTCCCGAAGTAGATGCCGTTGGCCATCCGCACGTTGTGCGGGGCGATGTTGGCGCTGCCGTCGAAGTTGCCGACCAGGTCGGTCACCACGTTGTCCTGGATGATCAAGCCGTCGGCGTTGTCGAAGGCGATGCCGCCGCCGTCGTTCAGCGTGGCAAGGGTGCGTTTGATCACGTTCTTCTCCACCAGCGAATTGCCGTTCACTTCCAGGCCGGTGTAGCCGATGTTGTCCAGGCGGTTGCCGCGCACCACGTTGCCCGTGCCGATGGCCCGCACGCCGAAATAGCCCCAGGAGCTTTCGCCCTCGCCGGGGATCAGCGCGATGTCGGTCATCGTGTTGTTCTCGAACGTCGTGTTGTTGTCGATCAGCAGCGCGCCGGTGGCGTAGGTGCCGCGGAAGGTGTTGTTCGAGTAAGTGTCATAGCTGCCATAGCTGCGGATGCCGTGGTACAGTTGGGTGAAAGTGCAGCCGGTCACCGTCACATGGTCGGCGCCATCGTTGCGTATGCCGGCGTTGCGCTGGTGCCGGAAGGTGATGTTCTCGATCCGCTGGTAGTGGCGCTGCCAGGAGTTGTTCACCCCGCTCCAGTACACGCTCGCCTCCACCGTGAGGGTGCTGGGGTCCACGCCACCGGGTGCCCAGAGGTAGAGCACGTGCGCATTGGCATCGTAGAACCACTCGTTGGCCACGTCCAGCTCGCTGAGCTTGCCGGTCATGAAGAAGCCCCACGGGTCGGTGCCCATGTTGTGGGTGCTGCTGCTGAAGGTGAGCGTGCTGTTGTTGAAGTTGGATACGATCAAGGTGTCGTAGCTGCTGCTGTTGCTGCGCACGATGGCCTTTGCGCCCACCCAGTAGCCGCTGGCCTGGGTGAGGCCGGTGCTGTACAGTTGCGTGCCGCCGCCGTTGGAATTGCGCAGCCAGCCGGTGTTGGGGTAGCGGGCCGGCGTCATGCGGGTGCCGCCCACGTATACCTGCTCCACCCGCTGGGGAACGGACACCTTGTAGATGCTGCCGCTGTGCCGCGTCCAACCGGTCACCAGGATGCTGCCGCTCACGACCGGGGCGTCGCCCGAGCCGTAGGCACCGATGGTGATCGGCGCGGTGGCCGTGCCGGAGTTGCCGAAGATGATCTCTCCCCGGTACACCCCGCCCCGCTGGAACAGGATCTGATCGCCCGGCTGGAAGGTGTAGGTGCTCTGGTTCACCCGGTCGATGGTCTTCCAGGGCGTGCTTTGCGAAGTACCGTTGTTCGTGTCGCTGCCCGAGGCCGACACGTAATAGGTGGTGGCCTGCACGCCCGTTGCGAGGGCGGTGCCGACCATCAAGGAGAGGAGGCGATCGAAGGTCTTCATGGGTCCCGGTTTCCGAAGCAGGCGGCGCGAAATTGCTTCCGACATGGGCTGTACAACGCAGGTCCCGGGGGGCATGGATCAACAATTCGACGATCCCCCCCTCCCACCCGATAAGCACCGGTTCCTGCCGACGAGCGGCTTTTCACACGGACCGGGGCCATGGCCTCCGCCAGCCCGATCGGCCGGGCCGGACGGCGGCCTTGATCGCGAAGCCCCGCCACCGCAAGGACGGCAGCGGGGCCTGGTCGATCCGATCGGAGTCGAACCGATGACCGTCTGCTTAGAAGGCAGATGCTCTATCCAGCTGAGCTACGGGATCGCTATCGGCAAAGATGAGAGATGGCGGGAAAGGCGAACGCCGCCACAAGTGCGGCGGCGTTCACTGTCGGGGCGGCCAGATTCGAACTGACGACCTCCTGCTCCCAAAGCAGGCGCGATACCGGGCTACGCTACGCCCCGAACGAAGAAAAAAGGCCCCGGTGACCGGAGCCTGGCCAAAAGCGCCTTCGCCTGCGGCTTCGGCGCTTAAGAGCGGAGAGGGGGGGATTCGAACCCCCGGTACCCCTTAACGAAGTACGGCAGTTTAGCAAACTGCTGGTTTAAGCCACTCACCCACCTCTCCGTGCGATCAAAGAACGTCCCCTGCTGCCAGGGGGCGGCAAATATAGAAGTCTCCCCCGCTCACGATGTCTACTTTTGCGCACCCTTTCAAAACCACGATCCATACATGGCCCGCGAAGTCGTCATCGTTTCCGCTGTCCGCACGCCCATCGGTTCCTTCGGAGGTACCCTGGCCGATACCCCCGCCACTCAACTGGGGGCCGTGGCCGTGAAGGCCGCCGTGGAGAAAGCCGGCATCGCCCCCTCCGACGTCACCGATGTGTTCATGGGCAGCGTGCTCCAAGGGAACCTGGGCCAGGCCCCGGCCCGCCAGGCCGCCAAGTTCGCGGGGCTGCCGGATGAGACCCATTGCACCACCGTGAACAAGGTGTGCGCTTCCGGCATGAAGGCTGCCGTGTTCGCCACGCAGGGCATCGCGCTGGGCGACTTCGACATCGCCGTGGCCGGTGGCATGGAGAACATGAGCGCAGCCCCCTATTACGTGGAGAAGGCCCGTTATGGATACAAGTTCGGCCATGGCCAGTTGGTGGATGGGCTGCTGAAGGACGGCCTCACCGACGTATACCACCAGACCCCGATGGGCGTGAGCGCCGACGCCACGGCCGCCAAATACGGCATCACCCGCGAAGCGCAGGACGCCTACGCGATCGAGAGCTACACCCGCAGCGCCGACGCCTGGGCCGCAGGCAAGTTCAAGGATGAAGTGGTACCCGTGACGGTGAAGACGCGCAAGGGCGAAGTGGTCTTCGCGGAGGATGAAGAGTTCAAGGCCGTGAGCTTCGACAAGATCCCCGCGCTGAAGCCCGCGTTCACCAAGGACGGCACGGTGACGGCCGCCAACGCGAGCACGCTGAACGACGGCGCCGCCGCGCTGGTGCTGATGAGCGCCGACAAGGCGAAGGCCATGGGCCTGAAGCCGCTGGCGAAAGTGCTGGGCTACGCCGATGCCGAGCAGGCGCCGGAATGGTTCACCACCACGCCCGCCAAGGCGATCCCGAAGGCGGTGGAAAAGGCCGGGCTGAAGCTGGGCGACATCCAGTATTTCGAGATCAACGAGGCCTTCTCGGCAGTGGCCCTGGCCAACGTACAGCTCATGGGCATCGATGCCGCCAAGGTGAACGTGAACGGCGGCGCCGTAGCGCTCGGCCACCCGCTGGGTTGCAGCGGTGCGCGCATCCTGGTGACGTTGATCCACGTGCTGAAGCAGAACGGCGCCAAGTACGGCGCGGCCGGCATCTGCAACGGCGGTGGCGGCGGCAGCGCCATGGTGATCGAGGCTCTCTGAGCGTTCTATAGCCAGAAAGCGGCTAGCAGGAGGCAGGAGCAGGAACAATCCGCCCTGCCAATTGCTCCTGCTGCCTGCTCCTGTCGCTTGCCGCCGACGGAGTAGTCAACGCTCGTCCGCTCACAACTCACGCGTGAGATGCGCGGGGCATTTCCGTGCCGATCGGACCTTCGGCCCATCATCCCCATGCAACAGGCCATCTGCCCGCTCAGCATCGTTCCCGTCCGCAAGGAACCGACCGACCGCTCCGAACAAGTGACCCAATGGCTCTTCGGCGAGACCGCCGACGTGCTGGAGCGCCAGGAGAAGTGGACGCAACTGCGCTTCCACCACGACGGGTATGAAGGCTGGGTGGACAACAAGCAACTGGCCCCCGCCCAGGATGGCGTGGACATGACGCCGGTGCGCGCGGCGGAACAGTTCGTACACGTGAACACCCCGAGCGGCGCGCTCATCCTGCCCTTCGGGGCGGTGCTCCCCTCCTACGCATCGGGGGCGTTCGAGATCGGCCGCGACCGCATCAGTTTTCCCGGCCGGGTGAGCACGCAGTTAACGGGCACTCCCGTGCAACGGCTGCTGACGCTGAAGGACCAATGGATGAACACGCCCTACCTCTGGGGCGGCCGGTCACCGTTCGGCGTGGACTGCTCGGGCCTTACGCAGATGCTCTTCCTGTTGTGCGGCGTGCAGCTGCCCCGCGATGCCTATCAGCAGGCGGGAGCAGGAACGCCCGTGGACCTGATCGACCTCGCCGCCACGGGCGACCTGGCGTTCTTCGACAATGCGGAGGGCCACATCATCCACGTGGGCATCGTGCTGGGCGACCGCCGCATCCTGCATGCCTCCGGCCGTGTCCGCATCGATACGCTGGACCAGCAGGGCATCTTCAACGCCGAAGAGAAGAAGTACACGCACCAGCTCCGCTTGATCAAGCGGATCATTTGAGTGTCCCTCCGGGGCCGTGCGATGGACCGCGGTCAGCGCAAGAGGGTGACATGGCCCGTGATCTTCCGGCCATCCACTTCCAGGATGAAGTAGTAGGTCCCTTCAGGCAGATCGCCGCCGTTCCACTGGTTCTTGTAGTTGGAGGTCTCGTACACGGGCATCCCCCAGCGGTTGAAGATCTGCAGGTGGTTCGGGCGGTACTGCACGTTCTCGATCACGAAGCGGTCGTTGCGGCCATCCCCGTTGGGCGAGAACACGTTCGGCACACGGATCTCACCCGGCTTGATCACGTAGGGAATGCTGTACGTGTCGTCGCACCCATCGGGCGTGGATAGCGAGAGGGTCACGGTATGGTCGCCCGGCTCCGCGTCCAGCCAATCGATCAGCCTACCGGACCAGGGCACCGGGATACCGTCCACCGTCCAAGCCGTATCCGCCAATGGCGCGCCGTTCAACGCCGATGCGTTCGTGATGCGGATCGGCGTACCCTGCTGTTGCGGCGAGGGCGGGTCCACCGTGAAGAACGCCGTGACCTGCGCCGGGCAGGCCACCACGTCGAACCGGAAGTCGCGCCGCACCTCGGACAGCACCAGGCCGTCGCGGTAGTCCTTCACGCTCACCGCCACCAGGTAGCTGCCGATCATGGTAGGATGCACCGTCAGCAGCCCGGTCCCGGGGTCCACCGCCACACCGGGCGAGCCGTCCATCGGCCGGCTCTCGGAATAGCCCGGTGCCCAGATGATGGGCGCATACGGCGGCGGCGCGGGCTGAAGAGGCTGTGCCCCGATGGGGTCGGCACCTTGCAGCGGGGAGGTCAGCGCGTATTCTAGCCAGTCGCCATCGGGATCACTGGCCGAATGATCGAACGCCATGTCCTGGTCCACGCAAAGCGCGATGGGCGGCAGGCTGTTGAAGCGAGGGGAACTGTTCAGTCCCTGCGGTCCTGGCGGTATCCGCACGGTGCAGGTGAGGCCTTGGTCCTCGGGGGACATGGCGTTCATGACCACCGGGGAGCGGCAACAACGCTGGTAGCTCAGTACGTAACCATCCGCCGACGGTGGCAGGTCGATCATGGTGACATAGGCGGCCTCCTCTATACAGATGGAAGGCGGCACCACCAGGCATGGGATGTTCAGCGTGGACCGCACCGGTGTGGAACCGGGGAACGCCACATGCTGCGTGGACAACAATCGGCCCGAGCCGGTGAACACCCCGATCGCCACCTGGGCGTCGAAGCCGGTACCCTGCGTGTTGCCAGGACCGCAGTCGCGGTACAGCTTCAAGGTCGATCCGGTACCGGTCGCCCTCCAGGTGGTCATAGAACAGCTCGCCACCGACGATGTGGGTGGCCCGGCAGGAGAAGGAACACCATCCGAGGAAAAGCAGGAGAGCGATGGAACGCATGCCCGAAGATGATGCAATTCCGGTGATCGGCGTTGCCTGGGCCCTCCGGACCTCCTCTTGGTCCGGGAACGCATCCCGGCAGGATCATCAGAAACGCAGCGTGTACTGCGCCACCGGCAGGATCGCCAGTTGCGGCACGTCCTTGATGGTGCCGGTGCGCTTGTCGAAATAGCGGTACACGGCGGTCCGTGCGTCCAGCACGTTCTGCACGTCCACCTTGAACTCATGGGCCACCTTGGGCCGGCCTACGCGGTAGCTCAACACCAGGTCCACCTTGTGGATGGGCGCCGCTTTCACGCTCCAAGCCGCGCCACCCGCCTTCTCCTCACCCGCCGCGATGCTGGCGGGCAGGTCGATCGGGGTGGCATACTGGCCGCCCATCAAGGAATAGCGGAAGCCGCCCATCAGCGTACGGTCCTTTCCGGCCGGGCCCATCTTCCATTCCTTGCCCGCAAGCACGTTCGCCACGGTGCTCATGTTGAACCGCGCATTGCGCCACACGCCGTCCAGCGCCTTGTACCGCGCATCACTGAGCGAACCGGTGATCATGAAATGATAGCCCTTCGTAAAGAACTTCTCCACCGAAGCCTCGATGCCGACGTTGCGGCCCACGCCCTTGTTCACGAGCGGCTTATCGGAGAACCACTCCACGGTGTTCAGTATGCTGAATGAACTGGTAGGATCGTTCTCCACGGGCACGTCGTAGAGATGCTGGTAGTAGGTCTCCACCTTCAGCTGGATGTCCTCCGTAAGCATCTGCTCATAGCCGAGCACCAAGTGCGCGGCCTTCGAGAGCCCGAGCCGGGTGTTGGGCTGCACGAGCCGCCCCTGCGCATCCGTTCGCTGCGCGAGGTAGGTCATGATCGCTTCCATGCGTGAATGCAGGCCCGCGCCGAACGTGAAGGCCTGCTGCGGACGCCATTGGTAACGCAGCGCCAAGCGCGGCTCCACGCTGGTGGCATCGTTCAGTCCGAAGTGCAGCACGTGTATGCCACTGGTCATCGTCCAGCGTTCGTTCCAGCGCCATTTCCAACTGGTGAAGGCCTGCACCGTTGTAGCCTCGCCGCGCGCGTCCAGTTCGGTGGAGAGCCGGTCGATATCCTCGTCCCAGCTCGTGGAGCCCATGCGGAACCGGTCCATCGACACGATGATGCCCGAACGCAGCTTGTGCTTCGCGCTGAGCTTGTTGTTCAATGTGCTGCTGATGCGCGTGGTCCACCGGCGCAGATCGCTGGTGTGGCGCAGGGCCAGCCCGCCTTCGCCGGGCGCAGGGGCCTCATCGTAGTCCGTGCTGCTGCCGTTCCCCGACAGGGTGACGATGTTCTGGACGTAGCTGTTCTCCCCCAGCGTGCGGGTGTGCGTGAGGCCCACCACTCCCATCCGCGACCCGAAGTCGGCGCGCGAGAACAGCGTATCGCCTTGCACGCCCTTGTCCTCGTCGATGATGTGGCTGATGCCGCCTAGGCCGAAGAGCGCGAACGTGCCGGCCTTCTTCGTGGGCACCTTCACCTTGAAGGCGCCGTCCGTGTACTTCGGAACGCCGCCATAGTCCACGATGCCCGCGCCATCCAGCAGGGCGAGCGTGGAATAGCGGTAGTTCGCCAGGTACGACCCGCCCTCCACGCCGGGCAGCGGGCCTTCCGCCGTCAGGTCGGTGCCGAGGATGCCGGCCTTCAACGTATACTCCCGCTTCTTGTCGTTGCCATCGCGCAGGTGCATGTCGAACACGGCGCTGGTGACGTTGCCGTATTCCGGGGCGAAAGCGCCGGTGTAGAACTCGGAGTCGTCCAGCATGTCGCTGTTGAGCGCGCTGATGGGCCCGCCGGTGCTGCCCTCGTCGCTGAAGTGGTTTGGGTTGGGGATCTCCATGCCTTCCAGCCGCCAGAGCACGCCTTTGGGCGAATTGCCGCGCGCCACGATGGTGTTGTTCCCCGTGGCGTCACCGGCCACTCCGGGGAAAGTGCCCACCATCCGCGCGGGATCGTTGATGCCGCCCGCGATGCGCGAGGTCTCCTCCACGCTGATGCGGTGGCTGCTCAAGGTCACCATGTCGTTGCGCTGTTCGCCCTTCGGCTTGGCCCCGCTCACGGTCACTTCCTGCATCTCGGTGACGGCGCTTTGCAGCTGCACGTTCAATACGAGCTCTTTGCCTGCGCCCACGAGCAGGTTGGGCATCAGTTGTTCCTCGAAGCCCATCGCCCGAATCCGCAGATCGATACGGCCCGTGGGCACGTTCGCGATGGTGAAGCGGCCGTCGGGATCCGTGGTGGCGCTCAACGGCGGATCGCTGCCCACCACGGTCACCGCCGCGCCGAACACCGGCTGGCGCGAATCCGTGTCGAGGATGGTGCCCCGCACCGTCTGGCGGTTGCCTGGTTGCGCCTGGAGCGCCCGGCCCAGGAAAAAGAGCACAAGCAGAAGAATCGTCCGGAAGGATGGGTGGTGCATCGGGTGGCTGTCTTTGCAGGTACGACAACGACCCTTCGCGATACCCCTACTCTTCTTGCTTCATTTTCTTGCGTTCAGCGGAAGTGTGTTCCGCATGTGACCATGTGGCCATGTGCTCATGCGACCATACATGGGAGAAGGCTAGAACCGTACGCCGATGCCGGCACGGAACCCGGCCCATCCGCTCAGGCGGGTAGTGCCGCTTTGCTCCTCGTAGATCGGCTCCTGCGGCGGGATCCGTGTGAGATACGCACCATCGGCTGCGCGCCGATCGGTGATGAGCAGGTTGAACAACGGGCCCGCAGAGATCAACAGATGCCTGCCCAGATCATGGCCGTAGGCGATCCCGAAGCGCCCGAGGATGTTCACCGCATCCACCCACTCGGCCTGCTCCACCACCTGCTCACCGGTGAGCTCGATGTTGAGGAAACCCTTCTTCCCGATGCGTGGCTCGGTGCCGAAGCCATAGCCGAAAGCCCAGCGCCCGCCCGCCTCCACCGGCGCGGACCAGCTGAGGATGTTGTAGAAGCCGCGCGTGCCGGTGCGTAACAGGAAGGTGAGCGGCAGCACATCGGTGCAGGAGACATCGAAGCGATGGTAACCGTGCAGGGCCACGCTCAACAGGCCCACGCTCGTGCCCAGGATGGTATCGCTGAAGTTGAGCAGGCCCACTTGTCCGCCTTCCGCCACGCGGGCGAAGTTGATCGTACCCACCTGCCCGCCACGGACGGTATCGGCCACTACGTTCACGCCCAGGGAGACCTGCCCGCCCGTGACCTGGCGCGCATAGTTCACGCCCAGCCCCACTTGTCCCCCGCCCACGGAACCCACGGCCACGTTGAGGCCGCAGGCGAACTGGACGCCGGACACGTTGCGCCCGTAGTTGAAGCCCGCGGCGAACTGCGCCTTGCGCACGTCACGCACGCAGACGTTGCCTCCCGCCGACACCTGCGTACCGTCCACGTTCTGCGTGGCCACGTTGCAGCCGCCGCTGATCTGCGTGCCGCGCATGCCGCCCTTGATCACGTTCGCGCCGCCCGCCACCTGCACGCCCACGAGCGTATCCCACACCGTATTGCCGAGGCCTGCGATCTGCACGCCGTCCAGCCGCTTCATCGTGTGGTTGAGGCCGCCGCTCACCTGTACGCCCTTGGTATCACCACCGGCCAGGTTCGCCAACCCTGCCACCTGCACACCCTTCACGTCGCGCCGCTCCATGTTGAAGCCCGCCCCCACTTCCAGGCCCTCCAACCCTCGCGCGTAGCCCCCGATCAGGTTGAAGGAGATGTTGTTCACCACCGCGCCGCTGATGTCCTTGTTGGTGCCCACGCCGGGGATCAGGGAGGCCTGGAACCTTCTTCGCTGCACCAGCACGAGGTTCTCCGCGGTCTCCATCTGCCCCGCAGGCACCAGCAGGCGCGCCACGCCCAGGTCGTCCACGGCGCACCGGTCCGTCAGGCAGCGGGCCTCCAGATGCTCGAGCTTCTCGCGCGGCCGCAAGGCCACCCGCCCCACCGCACCATCGCGCCCCACGAAGACGACCGTATCGCGGTAGCCGCTCTTGGCCACCAGCAGGGCCGTGCGCGGGCGCTGTCCGGCCACGTCGAGGGCGAAGCTGCCATCCGGCGTGCTGCGCGCGGCCGTGCTGGCCTCCAGTTCATAGATCGAAGCGCGGGACAGCGGACTGCCGCTCACCGCATCGAAGACCGATCCACGCACGGTGAACCGCTCTTCCCGCCCGCCAGCCTCCTGCAGGATGATGTGCTCGCCGCTTTCCTTCCACTGCACGCGCGCGGGCAGCAACGTGCGCAGGGCCCGTTCCACCGTATGCGTGACGGCGACCGACACGAGGCTGTCCACCGGTATCAAGGCGGCGTTGTAGCTCAGCTTGAAATGCCCGTCGTGCGCCACCAGCGCGAGCGCCTCGGCAAGCCGCACCCGTTCGGCATGCACCTCCACGCGGCGTTGCAGGATGGATTGCGCGCGCAGCGGAAGCAAAGCCAGCAACGCAGCCGCCAGGAACAGCAGGCGTTCAACAGCCATCGCCGTCCAGCGTATAGCGCCCCGGAGCGGTCTCCTCCACGCGCAGCCCGAAGGTCTCGGCGATCACGCGCAGCACCGCGTCGATGGGTTCGTTGTCGAAGCTGGCCGTGAGGCGGCACCGGGCGATGGCCGGGTTGCGCAGTTCCACCCGCACGTGGAAGAGCCGGCCCAGCCGCTCGGCCACTTGTTCCATCGGCGCACCCTCGAACTGCACGATGCGGTCGCCCCACACTACGCTCGATGGCACTTCGCGGCGGACCAGCCGCTTCGCCCGGCGATCGAAGAGCACTTCATCCCCGGTGAGCAGTTCCACCTGCGCCGTATCCGCCTCCACGCGCACGTGCCCATGGCGCACCCGCACCCGCACCACGTCCGAGGTATCGTATGCCGTTACCGTGAACCCGGTGCCCAACACGGTCACCGTGAGCCCATCGGCCTCCACCACGAAGGGGTGCGCGGCATCGCGGTGTACCTCGAAGTAGGCTTCACCCTTCAGCGCGACAAGGCGGCGGTCGCCCATGCGGGCTTCCAACGAGGAGCCGGGCGACACCACCACCCGGCTGCTATCGGCGAGGGTGGCATGGGCGAAGGCCGAGGACGCCATGACCTCCTGTACGGCAGGCGCGAAAAGCACCCGCACCGCGAAGAACAGGCCCGCCGCAACGGCGGCGGCACCCAGCGCCCACCGGATGAACGGGCGCCGCAACGGCACCACGCGGCCACGTCCCTCGGCCTCGGCGATGCGCGCGTTGAGCTTCGCCCAGGCCGCATCCACGTCGGGCGCATCAACTGCGCCCTCCTCCGCCAGGGCCCATACGCGCCGCAGCTCCGCAAGCTCGCGCGCATGCGCCGGATCGGCCGCCGCCCAACGCTCCACCTGGGCGCGCTCGTCCGCGGTGGCCTCGTCCGCTACGTAGCGTGCAAGCCGGTCGCTGTCGATATGTGGTCCTTCGTACACGTGTTCCCTTTCCTATGACATCCGTTCATCCACTTACCCCCATCCGTCGCCGTTGAGCCACCACGCCAGCCAGGCGAGGTACATCAGGTCGGCCAGTTCTTCGCGCAAGCTCTTCAATGCCTTGCCCATCTGGTTCTCCACGGTCTTCACGGAGATGCCCAGCCGCGCAGCGATCTCGTGGTACTTCAGTCCTTCGTGCCGGCTCAGCTTGAAGACCTTGCGGCGCTCCTCGGGCAGCGCCTCGATCGCGGCATGCACCCGAGCGACCCGCTCGGCATGCTCCTCTTCCGTGCGGCCGGTCCCATCCTCGGCATCATCCACCTCCTCGTTCAGGCTGCGCATCCGGCCCTGCACTTTCACCGCGTTGAGGCAGCGGTTGCGCACGGCCTGGAACAGGTACGCCTTCAGGGAACTCGTCACCTTGGTGCGCTCACGGTCCATCCATAGGCGGAAGAAGAGGTCCTGCACAAGGTCCTCCGCCTTGTCCGCATCCTTCACGTACTGCATGGCGAAGGCGCACAACGGCCGGTAATGCAGGCGGAACAACGCCTCGAACGCGTTGCGGTCACCGGCGGCGATGGGCGCGAACTCCATGAAGGGCCGAAAGTAGCCGGGGCCGGTGGACGAGGCATACCGTTCATGGAAAGGGATGAAGCACGCTCAGCCTATGCCCTTATCAGCGAGGCCTGAACTTGCGCAAGGGCCTTTGCTTCCCGTGGCGTACCCGGTATACCACAATGTCATCGCCCTCCATGGCGTACCACACCACGTATGGGAATTTCTTCAATACAATGGCGCGGTATGCCCCCTCCTGACCGCATAGCCCGGCGGGTTCTCCATCACATGGATCAGCTCCTCATGAAGCGCGCTACGGAAAAGCTCGCAGGCCGGGCCGCCGGACATCATACCACAGTTGCGCATGGCGGATGTCCTCCAAGGCTTCCTCTTTGATGACCAGCATCTCCTACTGCTCCAGATCCTTCTTCAGAATCTCTTCAGCCTCTTCCCATGTGTACGAGCGGCTCTCCCCTCGCAAGTGGCGTTCGCGCCGTTCGTTCAGCAGGGCGAATTCGTCGTCGGTAAGTTCAGCGCCAGCCGACGTTCCGCGCTGTGCACGATCCTCTTCCAAGATCCGGAGGATCTGCTCGCGGGTATAGGTACGGGCCGCATAAGGGGGAGCAGCCTCCCCTGCTTCGAGCGGCTTCCCGGCCGAAGGCTCATAGCCCTTCATCTCCTCACCTTCCTGGACCAATACCCGTGCGACCGCTTCCAGCACGGCCGGATCCTTTGTTGCAAGGATGCGCTCGATCAGGTACAATTTGAGGGCATTGATGTCCATGATGGTCAAAGTTAGCCGAAGAAGGACCAGCCAACATGCGCTCCATGGCGGCCCTCCCTCCCCGCCATTTCGTCCGCTACAGCCCGCCCCTCCTGGACTTTCTGACATCGGCCGCTCTCTCGATGTGCCAATTGTTCCGTTATACCTTCACGGTACATTGATCGATGACTGGGCACCGCTTCCATGACCCGATCCCGGCCGGATCGACCATCGGCAGCACAACAAGCAACGCCTAAACCCAACAGGCTGAATGCCTGTCCGACATGGACCTGAACAAATTCACCATCCGTTCCCAGCAAGCTATCCAGCAGGCGCAGACCATTGCCGCTGGCATGGGCCACCAACAGATCGAGACCGGGCACCTTTTGAAGGGGCTGCTCGAGGCTGATGCCGACGTGGTGCCCTTCCTGCTGAAGAAGGCGAACGTCAATACCTCGGTGCTTTCGCAAGCGCTCGACCGCATCGTGGGCGGCTACCCGAAAGTGCAGGGTGGCAACTCGGTGCTTTCGCGGCAAGCGGCCGACGCACTGAACAAGGCCCTTGCCAGCACCAAGGAGTTCGGCGATGAGTTCGCCAGCGTGGAGCATCTGCTCCTCGGCCTGCTCGACGGCAACGACAACGTATCCCAACTGCTCAAGGACAGCGGCCTGAACCGCAAGGACCTCGTGGCGGCAATCAAGGAGCTGCGCAAGGGCTCCAAGGTGACCAGCCAAAGCCAGGAGGAGACCTACAACGCCCTGAACAAGTATGCGAAGAACCTCAACCAGCTCGCGAAGGGGAACAAGCTCGATCCGGTCATCGGCCGCGACGAGGAGATCCGCCGCGTGTTGCAGATCCTCAGCCGCCGCACCAAGAACAACCCGATCCTGATCGGTGAGCCCGGCGTGGGCAAGACCGCCATTGCCGAAGGCATCGCCCAACGCATTGTGAGCGGCGACGTGCCCGACGACCTCAAGTCCAAGCAGGTGTTCAGCCTCGACATGGGCGCACTGGTGGCCGGTGCGAAATACAAGGGCGAGTTCGAGGAGCGCCTGAAGTCGGTGGTGAAGGAAGTGGTGGCCGCAGAAGGCAACATCATCCTCTTCATCGACGAGATCCACACGCTGGTGGGCGCGGGCGGCGGCGAAGGCGCCATGGACGCCGCGAACATCCTGAAGCCGGCCCTCGCGCGCGGCGAACTGCGCAGCATCGGTGCCACCACATTGAACGAATACCAGAAGTACTTCGAGAAGGACAAGGCCCTGGAACGCCGCTTCCAGAAGGTGATGGTAGAGGAGCCCTCGCAGGCCGATGCCATCAGCATCCTGCGCGGCCTGAAGGAGAAGTACGAGCACCACCACAAGGTGCTCATCAAGGACAGCGCGATCATCGCCGCCGTGGAGCTGAGCACCCGCTACATCAGCGACCGCTTCCTGCCGGACAAGGCCATCGACCTGATCGATGAGGCCGCCAGCAAGCTGCGCATGGAGATCAACTCCAAGCCTGAGGAACTGGACGAGGTGGATCGCCGCGTGATGCAACTGGAGATCGAGCGCGAAGCGATCAAGCGCGAGAACGATGCCGCGAAGCTGGACGACATCAACAAGGAACTGGCCGAGCTGAACGCCCGCCGCGACGTGCTGAAGGCGCGCTGGGAGAGCGAGCGCGACCTGGTGGGCAAGATCAACGAGGCGAAGGAGCGCATCGAACAGCTGAAGTTCGACGCCGCACAGGCCGAACGCGAAGGCGACTTCGCCAAGGTGGCCGAGATCCGCTACGCCCGCATGAAGGAGACCGAGGACGCGCTGGCGAAGGCCAAGAGCGACCTCGCCGAAATGCAGGCCAACTCCAAGATGATCAAGGAGGAGGTGGACGTGGAGGAGATCGCCGAAGTGGTGAGCCGCTGGACGGGCATCCCCGTCACCCGCATGCTCGAGGCCGAACGCATGAAACTGCTCACCCTGGAGGACGAGCTGCACAAGCGCGTGGTGGGCCAGGACGACGCCGTGCGCGCGGTGGCCGATGCCGTGCGCCGGAGCCGCGCGGGCATGGGCGATGAGAAGCGGCCCATCGGCTCGTTCATCTTCCTGGGCACCACCGGCGTGGGGAAGACCGAATTGGCGAAGGCGCTCAGCGAGATCCTCTTCAACGATGAGAACGCGATGACGCGGATCGACATGAGCGAGTATCAGGAACGCCACAGCACCAGCCGCCTGGTGGGCGCGCCTCCGGGCTACGTCGGCTACGATGAGGGCGGCCAGCTCACAGAGGCCGTGCGCCGCAAACCCTACAGCGTGGTGCTGCTCGACGAGATCGAGAAGGCGCACCCCGACGTGTTCAACGTGCTGTTGCAGGTGCTCGACGATGGCCGCCTCACGGACAACAAGGGCCGCGTGGTGAACTTCAAGAACACCATCATCATCATGACCTCGAACATCGGCTCCCACATCATCCAGGAACGGTTCGAGAAGATGGACAAGATGGATGAAGGCGACCGCGAACGCGTGATCGCCAGCACCCGCGACGAGGTGATGGAACTGCTGAAGCAGAGCGTGCGACCGGAGTTCCTCAACCGCATCGACGAAGTGATCATGTTCGAGCCGCTCACCCGCGCCGACGTGCGCGCCATCGTGCAGCTCCAGCTGGACGCGCTGATGAAGAAGCTCGCCGAGAAGGACATCCTCCTCTCCCCGAGCGAGGAGCTGGTGGAGCACATCGCCACCGTGGGCTACGACCCGCAGTTCGGCGCGCGCCCCATCAAGCGCATGATCCAAAAAGAACTGCTGAACGAACTGAGCCGGTGGATCATCGAGGGCAAAGTGGAAACGAACGTACCGCAGGTGATCGACGTGTTCGACGGGAAGATCGTGTTCCGCAAGCCGATCGATGAACGGGAGAAGAACGGGAAGGCGAAAGCGAAGGTGTGATGCGATCAGAAGATCAGATGACCGAATGATCAGAGAATGGCTCCTTGGTCATTCGTCCAAAAGCCATGGCGTAGTGTCCTGGTGAGCTTGCAACCACGCAGGCTTGCCGGGACCACAGGCGCCTATGCACAACCCATGTTCACGGGTGTCCAAGAGGGACACGCGCCGTAGTGCCGTGCCCACCATATCCAAGAACACGAAAAGCCTCGCAGTAGACCCTACCGAGGTTTGATACGCGCATCCTGCGGCCTGCCGGATCCTTACCACGGAAAGTGGATGGGAGGCGGTATCATACCGCCGGGTAAGGCCTTTTGTCAGGGTCTTGCCGGGTATCCCATATCGTCAGCAGGAAGATACGCTCCGGGGTCACCCGGTAAAATAGGAGGTTATGCTTGGTGACCAATGCCTCCCGGACATCGGCGTAGCCCGATGAACGAAAGATAAAGGGGAACGCCCGGATACACTCCACCACCTCGTCCACGCTATCCAAGAAAGCGTAAAGTACCCGCTCACCCCATTCGCCCTCGATGTACTGGCATACCCGCCGAAGATCCTCCTCCGCACGGGGCGTCCAGATCACCGCCCTCGCCATGCGCGGGCCTTCTTCATCACGTCCTCATGGGCGGCGCCTTCTCCCTGCTCGCTTTGCGCGTACCCTTCCAAGATCGATGCTCGTATGGCATCGGGAAGACCGCTCCATCGGTCCCCGGAATGGATGTCGAGCAAGGCTTTGACCTGTTGCAGCAAGGCTTGGTCATCGGTTTTCCGGATGCGTTCCAGCAGGTCGCGCTTAAGGGTCAGGTCGTCCATCTCTTGCAGCATAATGATGTTCAAAGATAGGGTCAGTGCTCAGGCTCGGTATGAGTGCAGTAGCCCGGATCTGCGTATAACGCCAGAGGTACTATGGCTGCGCATACAGTGATGCAATCAGAAGATCGATCCGACCGGATCGATCAGATAATGGCTCCTTGGTCATTCGCCCAAGGGCCATGGCGTAGTGTCCCGGTGAGCTTGCACGGTTGCAAGCTCGCCGGGACATTCCTTGAACGATGTACTGGTGACCGTCTCTGTTACTCGAAGATGGGCTTCAGCAGACCGCGCTCCCGCTCGTTCCACGTGCCCTGGAGGTAGGCGTCCATCAGCAGGCTGCGATATGCCGTGCGCTCCTTGAGGCTCCGCAGCACATCCGCTGCCACCACGGCCAGGCGTTGGTTGCGGCTGGTGGCCGCGTCGAGCAGGTACCGCGTTGCCGTGGTGTCGCAATGGCCGAGCGCCTTCAGGGTGAGCATGGCGTTCTGCCGTGTCCGGAACTCGTTGCTGGCGCTGATCAGTTCCACCAATTCCGTCAGGGCCTTGGGGTCGCCCGCGTTCGCGGCGATCTCCAGCCACTTGGTGCGCACCAGGGCGTCGAGGCCCACCACGTCCTTCGTGGCCTCGAGGTAGCGCTTGGTGTCACCGGGCCAGGTGGCCGTCAGCTTTTCCAACGCGGTGCGCACGATGTCGTAGCTGCTGTCGGCCAGCATCCGTTCTCCTTCCGCACGGAGTGCGTCGGGCACCGACCTCATGCCCTTGATCGCCGCGCGGCGCACCTCCACGTCGGGGTCCGCCATCGCCTTCTTCATCAAGGCGCGGCTGTCCGCGTGCGCGTCGTTCGCGAGCTGTGTCACCACCTCTCCTTTCACCACATGGAACTTCTCCTTGCCGAAGACCTCGATCAGCAGGGCGCGCTTTTGCTCCAGGGATGAGTCACGCAGGGCCACCACCGCATCGTAGCGGTCGATCATGTGCGGCGCCTTCAGGGCCTGGGCCTTCAGTTCGGTGAACGGCTTGGGGAAGGTGAGCCGCTTCAGGATGTAGGACGCCGGATCGAACAGCACGAAGGATACCGCCTTGCCTGCTTTGTTCGGCACGTCCACAACGGTGCTCGCACCGTTCACCTCCTGCCGCGATGCATCGTGCGAGCCGTCCGTGTAGTACACCTCGAACTCCACCGGCATGCGGAAGAAGCGGACGAGGTGGTTGCGCGGATGCACCTGGTCCACCATGATCCGGGTGGAGCGGCCGCCTTCCGCCGCCTTCCACGACACCTTGAAGTGCGGCTCGCCACCACGGTACAGCCACTCGTCGAAGAACCAGGCCGGTGAAAGGCCCAACGTATCCTGGAACGACTGATAGAGGTCGTTGGTCTCCACGTTGCCGTACGCGTGCTTCTTCAGGTAGTGATGGATCACCCGGCGGTACTGCTCCTCGCCGAACACGTGCATCATCATATCCAGCACGGCGCTGCCCTTGGGATAGTAGCGCGGGCTCCCCCCCAGGGTGCTCACCACCGGCAGATAGTCCTTCTCCCCCGCCGCCAGCGCGGCCACGTGCTCGTTGCGCCGCTTCCACTCATAGATGTCCGGACCGAACATGTCCCGCGCGAACAGCTTCGGGTAGAACGTGGCGAAGCTCTCCTGCAACCAGTGCTGGTCGAAATTGCGCTCGGTCACCATGTCGCCGAACCATTGGTGGGTCAGCTCATGCACGTTCACATCCTGGTAGGTGCGGTCCAACGCGCCGCGCGCATCGACGTACATGAAGTCACCGAACACCGTGGCCGTGGTGTTCTCCATGGCGCCATAGAGGAAATCCGCCACGGGGATCTGGCTGTAGCTCTCCCACGGATAAGGGATGCCGGTGTGCCACGCCACGAAGTCGATGCATTCCGTGCTGTACTTGTAGGTGGGCGCCACCCGATCGGCCTGGTCCGGATAATACCAGAGATGTACCGGCACGCCGGCTTTCGTGGTGCGTTCGTCGATGGCGTATTCCCCGATGCCCAGCATCACCAGATAGACGGAGTGCGGCCGCGTCATGGCATAGTGCCACGTCACGGTGCCGTCACCGTTGTCCTTCTCCGCGCGCTTGGTGCCGTTGCTCAACACCTTGTAGGGCTTGGGCATGGTCACCTTCGTTTCGGTGATCAGCTTGTCGTTCGGGTTGTCGTAGCAGGGGAACCAGTACCGGTTGTCCACCGTCTGCCCCTGGGTCCAGATCTCCTTGCGCATCTTCTGCGCGGGATCGTTCCAGCCGATGAAGTAGATGCCTTTGTCCGGCGTGGCCTCGTAGTCGAAGGCGATGGTGGCTTCCTGCGCCAGCTTGAGCGGCACGGAGGGATAGGTCCAGATGCCCTCCTTCACCACCTTGTAGCGGAGCGCTGCACCATTGATCGATGCCTTCTTGATCCGGATGCCGGGGCCGTCGAAGAACAGGCTGTCCACCTGATCGCGCAGGACCTTGAACCGATGCTGCACCGTCCCGATCACCCTGCCCGCGCCGGTGTCGAAATGCACCTCGAGCAGCATGTGCTCCATATCCACCGGATGCTCGCGCGGCACGGTGTCCTCGGCATAGGCGTAACGGGCAAAGGGCGCGTCTTGCGCGGAAAGCAGGCCGGCGCAGGCGACCGCGGCGGCGAGGGTGAACAGGCGAGGGGACATCATGCGGGTTGAAGGCGGGCAAGTTAACGGAGCGCTCTTGTCCGCCCGTCACACGGATAACGGTACGCACCACCTGCCCGAGCGGCGTCCGTACTTTGGCCGCATGCGCACGCTTTACCTCGTCCGCCACGCCAAGAGCAGTTGGGCGGAAGCCGGGCTCGCTGACCGCGACCGACCGCTGAACGAACGCGGCCTGCACGATGCGCCTGAGATGGCCGCGCGCTTCAAGGCCCGCAACGAACCGGTGGACCTGCTGGTGAGCAGTCCCGCGAAGCGCGCCATCCGCACTGCGCGCTTCTTCGCGCAGGCCCTGGGCATCCCGGACATCACCGAGGTGGAACGGATCTACGAAGCGCACCACCGCTCCATCCAGCACCTCATCGAGGAACTGCCGGACACCGCCCAACGCGTGATGCTCTTCGGACATAATCCGGGCTTCAGCTCGCTGGCGGAACACCTGGCGCAAGGCGGCCTCGGCGAGCTTCCCACCTGCGCCATCGTGCGCATCGACTTCACCACGAACACGTGGAAGGAGATCTCCGGAGGCACCGGTACGCTGGTGTGGTGGGACCAGCCGAAGAACGGCTGATCACCGGGCGTGGATACTGGTGCAGCAGCGAAGATCCGCGCTTCGAAAGAATGGTGAGGGTGGTGAAGGCGGAGAGAACGCTCGGCCACGCTTACGTTTTTCGCCTGGGCGATCTTGGGATTGAACGGTGAAAGAGGTCTACCCTCCTCGCGTCCCTGACTCACTATCGTCCTTGACCTTATTGATCCGCGCATTGGTCACGCGCTGGAACCCATCGCCCACGATCCCATCCATCAGCGCGCTTACGCTGAACCCGGCCGTGTCGTTGAAGACCGAAATGCCGGTAACGGGCACGTCGGTCCTTCCCTCACCATCACCCTTGGGCCCATCCACGGAGAAATGCCAGACCGCAACACCGGGAGTATCGGCCACCAGCTCCAGCTCGCGGCCATCTTCCAGGAGGGCTACATGCCGGGATACCGATGGAAGGCGAAGCTCCAAGGGGATCTTCCCGATCGCCGAAGTCGACCACGTACAATTGGTTGACGGTGCTTTCATCCAAGGCATCCGGCACGACCATCAAATGATGCCCGCTGGTCCGGGACACCATCACCTTGCTGACGATGCCGGTCGGACCGGAAGCACCAGCGCCCCTGTCCGGATCCTTTTGCGCACATCCAGCCACGGCCAGTGACCATACGGCCAGGCATGCCGCCTTGCAGGAAAGGGATGCTGATCGCTTTTCCATCTTCTTTCGGTGTTTTCGTGCTACACAAGTATAACGGCCATTCAACCCCATCCGAACTTCTGCAAGCGGTCGGATACGCATTAAAGAACCGCACTCCGAGCGATGATGGTGAACGCGGTGAGAAGACCTCATCACACTTACTTTCCAACCACGCCCCTCTGCGCTTACCACGGGCGGCACTTAGTAAAAAGGGATATTCCTCACCGGATGCGCTCACGATAGATGGTGCGCTTCTGCAGCGACCCGTACGGCCGGTGGATGTAGTACACCCAGCCATCATGCACCTGCACGCGCTCGGGGTATTCGCTGCTGATGCGGAAGCGATCGCCCAGCTCCCCGGTCACGGGATCGATGGCGCGCAGCCACACCACGCCCAGGCGCTTGGAGGCCGCATAGATCCGTTGCGTGGCGCGGTCCTGGATGAGCCGATCCACCTTGTCCTTCCGATCGCCTTTCCCCAGGTAGGTGAGCGGCCGTTCGCCCGCCTTCGCGAAGGAGCGTGTGAACTTCCGCAGCTTGCCGCAGGCGTGATCGAACACCAGCAACGTATCGCCCGCCACGAAGAGCGGCGCATACACCGGCCTGGACCACGCGTTGTGCTGGAACCCGCTCATATAGCCGGCCACGATCGCCTTGTCCACGTGGAGCTCCGCGGCCAGGTCCATCGCCATCACCTTGTCTCGGTTGCTGAGGTATTTGTAGCTGCTGCGGAACAGGTCCATCATGAACGTATCCACCACGGAGCAGATCACCACGGCCGTATCACCGCACGGATCGTACGCCAGGTGATCGAAGGCCGGAAGCACGCCATCGCCGTTGGAACCGAGCACCCATCCGGGGATCGTGTCCGTCCACGGCAGCACGGCGCGCCGCAGGTCCTCCAGCCCGAACGGCTGCATGCTGATGCGCCCGTCGGACCAGCGCTCCACGCTGAAGGCGCGCCGCGTGCCTTCGACCACCACGTCGTTGCGCAGGTCGTGCCGCAGGCCGAACACGTCCTCCGGTACCGGGCAGGATGCGACCTCCGCATACGTGGTGTCGAGCAGCACCAGCCGCACGTCACGCAGGATCTCCTTGGCGGCATCGGCTTCGGCCCGCAGCAGGCGCGGATGTTCATAGGCCAGCACCCAGATGCCCTCATCGTTGATCAGCAGGTCGGCCGCGTGCAGGTCCTGCCGTTGGAAGACCGGCTCGGGCCTGGACCGGCCCACCTGCACGTCCGGTATGGTGAACGTCCGCATCGGCAACCGTACCACCCACGTGCCTTCGTGCAGCGCCGTTCCGGGGAGCAAGGTCCGCACGTGCTCGCCATAGGCGACGTGGCTGAAGCGCACCGTCATCGGTGCCGTGCTTACCCAGCCGATGGTACAGCTGCCGTCCACGTCCGTCCGGGCGCGGGATCGTTCACCGAAGGTCAGTTCCACATCGGGAATCGGGCAATCGTCGAGGCTGTCCAGAACGGTCACACGCAACAGGCCGGACTGCGCAGCAGCGATCAGGCACAACAGCTGGGCGAAAATGGACAGGACCGGATATCGCCACGAGCGGAACATGCGTTCTATCTTCACGATGCGCCAGGGGGCGGGAATGCACACCGCCCCAATGCTACGCCGATCCCATGACCCACGTCCCGCGCGACCACTACAACGTGCTCGGCGTGCCCCGCACCGCCACCCCGGAGGCCATTCGCAGCGCATACCGCCATCTGGTGAAACGCACGCACCCCGACCGCGATCCATCGCCCTGGGCGGCCCAGCGGTTCATGGAGGTCCACCGCGCCTATGAGGTGCTCCGCGATCCGCTGCAACGCTTCGCCTACGACGCGCGCTTCCGGCCCTACACGCCGCCACCCATGCCCCGGCGCCGCACGGAAGATGCACACGACATGGACCACCGGCACTGGGCGTTCGTGGGGTTGCACCTCACCGGCCTGGTGTTCGGGCTGGCGTTGGTCATCGGCATCCTGCTCGGCATCACCATCGGCGGGTGGCCCTGGTACGCGCTGCTCTTCACCGCTCCCGGGTTCATCGTGATCCCCGACGCGTGGGCCGGTCTGCGGATGTGACGATAGCGATCAGATAATGAGAGAATGAGAGGATCAGATGATCTGCTCCTTGCCGTCCTCCTTTGTCACGGTGAGCCTGCCGAACCGTGTCCTTCGTTCCCCTCCTGTCATGGCGGCCTCGAGCCGCCATCGCAAGTAGGAGCCACCCGGGATCGCCTACTCCTGGTTGCGACTGCGGCTCAAGGCCGCAGTGACAACGTGCTTCGACGATCGGGATCATCCGATCATCTCATCTTCTGATCTTCTCATTTTCTGATCCTCCGATCGACACATGCCCCTCTCGGCTTCGCTCGAGGCGACAACGTGAGTAACTGCCATGGTGAGCCTGCCGAACCGTGATGCTCGTCGGATCGTGACCTTGCGAAGCAAGTCCAATGCAAAGAAGCCGCCCCCTGACGGGGCGGCTTCCTTTATCATGAGAGGTCGTTCTTACTTCACCGGCACCATCCAGCCGAACGGATCGGCGATGCGGCCGCGGCGGATGTCATCCAGCACCTGGGCGATGTGGTTGGTGAGCCTGCGGTCCTCCACGGCCGGCAACGGATATTCAACACCGTCGTAGGCGATGCTTTGGATGTGCGCAATGGTGGCGGCGGTACCCGCACCGAACGCGGCCTTCAGGTTCCCGCTCTTCAGCGCATCCACCACTTCCTTCACGCTCACGCGGCGCACCTCACAGGCGATGCCTTCCTTCTCCGCGATCTTGATGATGCTGTCGCGCGTGATGCCCCGCAGGATGGTGCCCGTGGTATCCGGCGTCAGCAGCGTATCACCAATGCGGAAGAACACGTTCATCGTGCCGCTCTCCTCGAAGTACTCGTGCGTTGCGCCATCGGTCCACAGCAGTTGTTGGAACCCTTGGTCCGCCGCAAGCTTGGCCGGGTAGAGCGAACCGGCGTAGTTGCCGCCGCACTTCGCTTCACCCGTGCCGCCGGGGAATGCGCGGCTGTATTCCGTCTCGATCTTCACGCGCACCGCATCCTTATAGTACATCCCCACCGGACAGGTGAAGATGAGGAAGCGGTAGTTGTCGCTCGCCCGCACACCCACGTATTCATCGCTCGCGAACAGCACCGGGCGGATGTACAAGGCGCCGTCCGCCCCCCTGGGGATCCACGCGCTGTCCATGTCCACCAGCTTCTTCAGCCCCTCCAGGAAGATGTCCTCCGGTATTTCCGGCATGCACATGCGCACCGCGCTGTGGTTCATCCGCTCGATGTTCGCCTGCGGGCGGAAGAGCTTCACCGAGCCGTCGGCGCTGCGGTAGGCCTTCAATCCTTCGAAGATCGTCTGGCAATAATGCAGCACCAGCGCGGCCGGGCTCATCTGCATGGGTGCGAACTCCACGATGCTGGGTTGCTGCCAGCGGCCGTCCGTGTAATCCATCACGAACATGTGGTCGCTGAACACCCGGCCGAACTTCACGTTGTCCAGATCATGGTCCGTCACGCGTGAACGCTTGGTGGGATGGACCGGGATCCGCGGTGCGGTGCTGATCATCTGTTGGCTCTTGTTTACGGTCCAAATGTAACAGGGATGCCGCGCTGGACGCGGCGAAATGCGGGCGCGCCGCGGCCACGGCCCTCCGGATGGATACCTTTCGGCGGCGAGCACCGATGCGCGACATCCACGAGGTCCTTCGCTCCACCTGGGGCTACTCCACCTTCCGTCCCTTGCAGGAGGAAGTGGTGCGCAGTGTGCTCGACGGCCGCGATACGCTCGCGCTGCTACCCACCGGCGGAGGAAAGAGCCTCTGCTTCCAGGTGCCCGGTCTCGCCCTCGAACGCCTGTGCCTGGTGGTATCGCCCCTCATCGCCCTGATGAAGGACCAGGTGGAACGGTTGCGCGCAAAGGGCGTCCGCGCAACGGCGATCACCAGCGGCATGCACCACGCGGAGATCGACAACGCGCTGGAGAGCGCCGCCGTGGGCAAGATGGCCTTCCTCTATGTATCCCCGGAACGGCTGCTCTCCGAACTGTTCCAGGCACGGCTGCCGCGGCTGCCGCTCGGCCTCATCGCGGTGGACGAGGCGCATTGCATCAGCCAATGGGGGTATGACTTCCGGCCCGCGTACATGGGCATCGCCAGCATACGCGAAAAACATCCGCAGGTGCCCGTGCTCGCCCTCACCGCCTCCGCGACGAAGGAAGTGGCCGACGACATCATGGCGCGCCTGGCCTTCCGCGCGCCCAACCTGCTGCGCGGCTCGTTCCACCGGCCGGAACTGGTGCATTGGGTGAGCCAGGGCGAGGACAAGCTCGGCCGCCTGCTGCGCATCACGCAGAACGTGGAAGGCAGCGGCATCGTGTACCTGAGGGAACGGCGTGGCACCGTGCGCGTGGCCCAGTTCCTGCGGGAACATGGCGTGACGGCCGAAGCCTACCACGCTGGCCTGGCGTTGGAGGAGCGCGATCGCATCCAGCGCGCCTGGGCGGACAATACCATCCGCTTCGTCGCCGCCACCAATGCATTCGGCATGGGGATCGACAAGGCGGATGTGCGCTGCGTGGTCCACCTCGAGCCACCGCCCGACCTGGAGAGCTACTACCAGGAAGCGGGGCGCGGCGGACGCGATGGGCGCACCGCGCATGCCTTCCTGCTGACCCATCCGGCCGATGAACGCAAGCTGCGCGAACAACTGGAGGGGTCGTTCCCCGCGCTCGCGGACGTGCGGCGCGTCTATCAGGCCTTCGCGGACCAGCACGGCATCGCACTCGGTTCCGGCGAGTTCGAGTGCTACGACCTCGACCTGCGCGAGCTCGCCCGGCGCACCGGCCTTACGACCTCGCTGGTGAACCACGCCCTCAAGGCCCTCGAACTGGACGGCTGCATCGCGCTCAGTGACAGCGCGCGCATGCCCTCCCGCGTGCTGATGCGCGCCGCGCCGAACGTGGTGTACGACCTCCGCGTGCGCGACGCCCGCCTCGGCCCCGTGCTGGAAGTGCTGCTGCGGATGTACGGCGGCCTCTTCGAGGAAGCGGCCATCATCGAGGAAGGGCGGATCTCGCAACAGCTCGGCTGGTCGCAAACACGCGTGACGGCCGCCCTCCACGAACTGCAGCGGCAGCATGTGCTCTTCTACCGGCCGCGCAACGATTCCCCCACGCTGACGCTGCTGGTGCCGCGCCGCGACGCGCAACGCCTGACCCTGGACAAGGAAGCGCTGGCCGCGCGCGAGCTGCGTGCCCGCCGGCGCATGGAGGCGATGGCCACGTTCGCGTTCCGCCCCGATGCCTGCCGCGAGGTGATGCTGCTCCGCTATTTCAACGAACCCGACCCACGGCCCTGCGGGCAATGCGACATCTGCCGCAGGACGGCAAAAGCGAAACCCTATGCCGAGCCTTCCGCCGAACCGCTCACCGCGCACGACGTGGAGGCGCTGCGCTGGGCCATGGACCAAGGCGTGGCACCGCAACAGGACCCTGCCCGATGAACAAGCTGCCCCGATCCTTCTACCTGCGCGATGACGTGGTGGCCGTGGCCCGCGAACTGCTCGGCAAGAAGCTCGTATCCACCATCGGTGGTGAACGCACCGTCGGCATCATCACAGAAACGGAGGCCTATGCAGGTCAGCTGGACAAGGCGTCGCACGCCTACGGCGGGCGGCGGACGGCGCGCAACGAAATGCTGTATGCCCGCGGCGGGACCTCCTACGTCTACCTGTGCTACGGCATCCATCACCTGTTCAACGTGGTGACCCATGCCGCCGGGATACCGCACGCCGTGCTCATCCGCGCGATACATCCCGTGGAAGGATCGGACTTGATGCACCGGCGGCGTGGTGGCACACGGCTCACCACCGGCGGGCCTGGCACCCTCACCCAGGCGCTCGGCATCCGCACCACCCACAACGGCACCGACCTCCTCGGCGACATCATCTATATAGAGGATGGTCCGGCACCTGATCCGGGGATCGTCATCAGTGGCCCCCGCATCGGCGTGGACTACGCCGGTGAGGACGCCCTGCTCCCCTACCGCTTCCACTTCGACCCGCTCCGATCGTCATGAACCATCGCATCCTCTTCATGGGCACACCGCCCTTTGCTGTCGCTTCCTTGAACGCGCTCATCCAGGGAGGCATCGACGTGGCCGGTGTCGTCACCGCACCCGACCGTCCGGCGGGACGTGGGCAACAGGTGCGCAGGAGCGCCGTGAAGGAGCGCGCGCTCGAACTGCAACTGCCGATCCTGCAACCCGAGAAACTGAAGGACCCCGCCTTCCACGCGGAGCTCGATGCGCTCGGTGCTTCCTTATATGTAGTGGTGGCGTTCCGCATGCTGCCCGAGGTGGTGTGGCAACGGCCCGAACTGGGCACCATCAACCTGCACGCTTCGCTCCTGCCCGACTACCGCGGTGCCGCACCGATCAACTGGGCGGTGATGAACGGCGAACGCCGCACCGGTGTCACCACCTTCTTCCTGCAACACGCCATCGACACCGGCGACGTGCTCCTGCGCGAAGCGGTACACATCGGCCCGGACGATACCGCCGGTGAACTGCATGACCGCCTGATGGAGGTGGGCGGCACCGTGCTCACGCACACCGTGAAGAACATCCTGGATGGAACGGCCATCGCCACACCGCAGGACACGCTCCACGTGAAGCATCCCCACCACGCGCCGAAGCTCACCCCGGAGATCGCGCGCATCCAATGGGACAGTCCGGCCACCGCCGTGCATGACCACGTGCGCGGACTATCTCCCATGCCGGGCGCATGGACCAGGCTGATGCTTCCGGACAAGCCGGCACAACACTTCAAGGTGTTGCGCACGCGCCGCGCCGACGGCCTGGGTGGCGCCGCTGCGGGCACGATCCGCATCGTGGACGGACGCTTGCTCATCGCCTGCGGAGAAGGCGCGGTGGAAGCCTTGGAAGTGCAACCGGAAGGCAAGCGCGCGATGGAAGCGGCCGCCTTCATCAACGGCCTGCGCGGGACCGATGGATGCCGGGTGGAGTGATCCGATGGCATGCCGGCCGTTGGTGCAACGATTACCGGAATTCGGACAGTGCCCTTTCCTGAAACCCTTGGTACCAGCGGGCTAGCGGCGCACTTATGAACAAACCACCTGTTTTTTCAACATTTTCCGGAGGGACCGCCGGAAACCCTTGCTACCACTGGGCCCGCGAATACATTTGTTCACGAGTTCTCTAAACCCTAACCAAACTCAACACACGAACATGGGCCTCAACAAAGCCGAACTGATCGAATCGATCGCCGCTGAAGCGAAGATCTCCAAAGCGGACGCCAAGCGCGCTTTGGACGCTTTCGTGAACAACACCACGAAAGCCCTCAAGAAAGGTGACCGCGTTGCCCTCGTCGGCTTCGGCACCTTCAGCATCACTAAACGCGCTGCCCGCAAAGGCCGCAACCCGCAGACCGGCAAGGAGATCAAGATCGCTGCCAAGAAGGTGGTGAAGTTCAAGGCCGGTGCCGACCTGAGCAACCGGGTGAAGTGATCCCATCCGCCCACGCGAAAAGGTCCCTCCTCCCGAGGGACCTTTTCTTTTGCACCCACCTCATCGTTCTTCACCCATGACCGACGCCCAACGCTACGAGCAGCTCGCCCGCTTCATCTCCGACAACAAGCGCGCGCTCTTCGACCGCATCGCTCCCGAGCGTACGCGCCACGTCACCGTGGTGCTCGAGGACATCTATCAATCACACAACGCAAGCGCGGTGGTGCGCACCTGCGACCTGCTCGGCGTGCAGGACATCCACATCGTGGAGAACCGCAACAAGTACACGATCAATCCGGACGTCACCCTGGGCTCCTCGAAGTGGACGGACATGCACCGCTACAAGGGACAAGGGGACAACTCCCGCGCATGCGTGCGCGCATTGAAGGAGAAAGGCTACCGCATCGTGGCCACCTCGCCGCGCGCGGATGCGGTGACGCCGCATACCATCCCGCTCGATGCGCCGATGGCGTTCTGCTTCGGCACGGAGCTCACCGGATTGAGCGATGCGATGATGGCGCATGCCGACACGTGGTTGCGGATCCCGATGTACGGCTTCACGGAGAGCTACAACATCTCCGTGTCCGCCGCGATCACGCTCTTCACCGTGATGGAACGCCTGCGCGCGAGCGACGTGCGGTGGCGCCTGGATGATGCGGACCTCATCGCGTTGAAGCTCGAGTGGGCACGCAAGGTGGTGCACAGCGCACAGCATCTCGAAGCCCGCCTCGAACGCGAGGCGGACGACGCGCGCAACGATGCGGATCGCCCTTCCTGATCATCATCGGCCGCTCCGTCATCGATCGCATGCATCCGCATGACACCTCCTTGCAACGCATCAATCGTTCTTGCGCGATGCACTGAAAGCCGCGCGCACCAAGGCTTTTCGCTGTATCACGCGATGCGCATCATGATCGTACCATTCATGGTTCTCAACATTACATCGTTGAGAAATGAAACATCGCAATGTGATGTCGCGTTACAGCAGCGTGATAATTTTGGGTCAAACCCTTAACACTCCAGACAATGGGCAAAGGTGACATGAAGACGAAGAAAGGCAAGCGTACCGCCGGTAGCAAAGGCAAGGCTCGTCCTGCGAAGCGCACGGTGGCCGCCGCCAAGAAGGCCGCTGCTAAGAAAGCTGCTCCGAAGAAGAAGGCCGCTGCCAAGAAAGCTGCTCCGAAGAAGAAAGCAGCTGCCAAGAAAGCTGCCAAGAAGAAGTAAGCAGCCCGCTACAGAAGCAAAGACCCCGGCGTTCGTCGGGGTCTTCTGCTTTTTGGACCGTTCCTCCGCTCAAGGCTGCAACCGCATGCGTTGCCACCTGCCGTCGGGGAAGCGCTCGTAGGCAAGGCGATCGTGCAGGCGGTTCGCGCGACCCTGCCAGAACTCGATACGCACCGGGCGCACACGGATGCCGCCCCAATGCAGGGGACGCGGCACCTCGCTATCGCCGAAGCGCTGGCTCCAACGCGCGTACCGTTCCTCCATCGTTGCCCGATCCTCCACGGGGCGGCTCTGATCGCTGCTCCAGGCGCCCACGCGCGTGTCGCGCGGACGTTGTGCGAAGTAGGCATCGCTCTCGGCCTCCGGAACGATCTCCGCCTTGCCCTCGATGCGCACCTGGCGCTCGAGCGCCGCCCAAAAGAAGGTGAGCGCCGCGCGCGGGTCACGTTCGATGTCCATCGACTTGCGGCTGTTGTAATTGGTATGGAACACGAAGCCTTTCGCATCGAACGCGCGCAGCAGCACCATGCGGCAGCTGATGCTGGCGCTGCCGGCGGTGGCGAGCGCCATCGCGTTGTGGTCCTTCACTTCCGCGGCCGCCGCATCATCCAGCCATCGCCCGAACAGCGCGATCGGGTCCATGCCGGCCCTCTCTTCCGTCAGTTCATCCTTCACGTATTCGGTCCTGTGGTGAACGTTCTGTTCGTTGCTCATCGGCTGCCGTTGGTTGTGCGGCGAAGATACCCGCCGCACGCCGCTCGGCATGATCCGCTTACCTTCATGGTGAACGTCCGCCTCCCATGGCCGACGTGGTGCACATGGCCAGCGATCCGCTCGATCTCGATCCACCGAACCCCTACGCTCCGGCGCGCGGGCGCCTGCTGGTGAGCGAACCCTACCTCACCGATCCGTATTTCCGGCGCACCGTGGTGCTGTTGTGCGCGCACGACGATGAAGGTTCGTTCGGCTTCGTGCTGAACCGCTACATCGACATGGACGTGGCCGATCTGATGGAGAACATGCCGCCGATCAATGCACGCGTGAGCATCGGCGGCCCCGTGCAGAGCGGCAACCTCTATTACCTGCACGCCTTCGGCGATCGCGTGGACGGCAGCGTGGAAGTGCTCAAGGGCATCCACATGGGCGGCGACTTCGAGCAGTTGCGTTCGATCCTCGCCACCGACCCGAAGCTCGCGAAGCACGTGCGCTTCTTCGTGGGGTACAGCGGCTGGGGACAGGACCAGCTCGCGAAGGAGCTGGAGCAGCGCTCGTGGTTGATCTCCCCCGCCGACAAGCGCCGCGTGATGAACACCACGCTGAAGGACCTCTGGGCGGATACCTTGCGCGGCATGGGCAGCGCCTACGCGCCGCTGGCCAACTTCCCGGATGATCCGCAGATGAACTGAAGAGCACGGAGAGCCATGCTTCGGCTCCGCTCAGCATGACATGAAAGTGCGTTGAACGCTATTCCCCGACGCCGAAGCGCTTTGGCACTGGCACCTGACGCGTGACCGCTCCTACGCTGTTGCCAGGCACTTCTTCACGAGCATGTCGACCAAGGACAGCGCCATGCGGTGCGCATAGCGCTTGGTGCGGTAGGTGCTCACCCACTGCAGGCCGCGCGAGGCATTGGTGAAGAAGACCTCATCGGCGGCGAGCAGGTTCTGCGGATTCAGCGAGCACTCGTACACCTTGATGCCGTTCTCCAACGCCAGGTTGATCAGCTGCATGCGCATGATGCCGCCCAGGCAGCCATCGCCCAAGGACGGGGTGTAGAGCACGCCATTGCTCACGATGAAGATGTTGCCTGAACTGCTTTCGATGATGTTGCCCCGATCGTTCTGCAGCAGGCAATCGTCCAGGCCACGCTCCATGCACCAGAGGCTGGACATCACATAAAGCTGGCAGCCGAGCGTCTTGTGGACGGCCAGCATGTTCACCGGCTTGCGCATCTCGGGGTAGATGTCCACGGTAAGCCCCTGGTGGTTCAGCGTGTACACTTCGTGCTCGGTGGCGGCCATTTCAATAGTGAAAGCGCCGGTATGCTCCTTTGGGCGATAGAAGCCCTCCGAGTCGCGGAACACCGTGAGCCGGCAGCGCGCGTTGGGCATGCCATTGCGTTCCACCAGTTCCAGCAGGTAGCGTTCAAGGCTGTGGCGATCGAGCGTCTTCGGATGCTGGATGCGCAGCACCTTCATGCCTTCGGTGACCCGCGCCCAGTGCGCGTCCAGGAAGCAGGGCTTCCCCTTCATCACCCGGATCGATTCAAAGACGCCATCCCCATAGTGGTAGGCACGGTTGTCCAGTCCGATCACCGGCGCATCGCCGGCGCAAAGGGTCCCATTGAGGTTCACGTATGCCGCCATCATGCTCCACCTTTTTCTCGCCACACCTGCAACAATGAGGTGTTCGCTTCCACCAATACACCACGCACGCCCACGCAGGCCGCCGCCTCAATGTCCCGTTCCCGATCGCCGATCATCACCGACCGCGCAGGATCGATGCCGAAACGCGCGATCGCACGCTCAAGCAGCAGCCCGCCCGGCTTGCGGCACAGGCATCGGCCCTGCGTGGGATGATGGGGACAGTAGTACACCGCGTCGAGCGCCGCGCCCTGACGGGCGAGGTGGTCGTGAAGATAGGTATGCAGCCGTTCGACGTCCGCCACGGTGTAAAGCCCCAGCCCGATGCCGCTCTGGTTGCTGATGACGATGGCAAGCCGTCCGGCGGCATGCATCTCCTTTAACGCGGCGGCCACGTCCGGCAGTATTTCGAAGTCGCTCATCCGCCAGGTGTGCTCTCCGCGCTCGCGGTTGATCACCCCGTCACGATCCAGGAACACGGCGGCCTTCCCTCCTTCCATCAGAACAGCATAGCGGGGAACACGGCGTGGATGAAGTGCGGCACCGCCTGCCGGTCCACCAAAGCGGTGAAGGCGATGCCGTAGAGCGCGCCGAAGTAGTGGGCATCGTGCGCGATGCCGTCACGGTCCTGCTTGCTCATGTACCATTCATAGGCGAGGTACAGAAGGCCGAAAAGCCAGGCGGCCATGGGGATCGGCAGGAAGATCAGCATCAGCTTGGCGCTCGGGTTCAGTAGGATGAACGCGAACACCACCGCCGACGTGGCACCCGAAGCGCCCACCGCCCGGTAGTTCGGATCATCACGGTATTTGAAGTAGCCGGGGACCGCGCTCAACACCAGACCGCCGATGTATAGCGCGAGGTAGGCGGCCATGCCGCCGCCGAGCGCACCGAAGGCGTCCTCCACCGCTGATCCGAACATCCACAGCACGTACATGTTCACCACTAGGTGCATCACGCCACCGTGGATAAGGCCATGTGAGAGGAAACGGTACCAGCCCTTCCCCGCCTGCATGCGGAAGGGCGCGAAGAGCAGCTCCTCGAACACGCGCTGATCGCGCAGGGCGAGCAACGACACGATCACAGTGAGCCCGATGATGGCCAGGGTGATGGACATGGCTGGCGCCTTCGCGATGGGACGTTCCGGCGGCCGTTGCGCGGCAAGATAGCGGGCTCAGTAGGTATGGTCGCGCAGGATGCGCCATCCGGCGGGCGAGCGCTGCCAGAACAGGCTGAACCCGCCACCCAAGGTATCCTGCGCGCGGACCAGCCGCCACGTGCCGGTACACCACGCATTGTCCGTACCCGCGCCGAGCACTTCCAGGGAGCCGAAGGTCAGCCGGCCCATGGCGGCCTTATCCGGGTAGGACCGCTGATAGCGCGCCATCACTTCGGCCTTACCGCAGGTGCGCCCCGTCCTTGAAATGAAGCACACGCTGTCCACATACCCTTCCATGAACGCCGGGATGTCGCCCCGGTCCCAGGCCCGCTGCTGGGCCTCCATCACGGAACGGATGGCCGCCTCGTCCGCCGGAGTGAACGCGCCTCCGCACCCGGCCAGCAGACCGGTCAGCACACCCATATAAAGGAAGCAACGGAGGGCCATCGAACGGAAAAGGCCACCGCAGGGGTGGCCTCTTGTAGCGCGAGAGAGACTTGAACTCTCGACCTCATGATTATGAATCATGCGCTCTAACCAGCTGAGCTACCGCGCCATTTCGGGCCGCGAATATAGTACCCGTTGCTGTCCGGCAAAGCCAGGGCCGATTTGCACAGGAAATGGATCTACTTACCTTTCCCCCTCACCCTACCTCGTGGCGAACATGGCGAAGAAGAAGGCCGCACCTCCCAAAAAGAAGACGAAGGCTCCCGTGAAGAAGGGCGCGCCCACCAAGAAGGCGCCTGCCCGCAAGAAGGCGGCCGTGAAGAAGGGCGCGGCCAAGAAAGCGCTCGCACGTCCGGTCACTGCGAAGAAGACCGCCCCCGCCAAGAAAGCGGCCGTGAAGAAGGTGGTGAAAAAAGCCGCCCCCCCGAAGGCGAAGTCCAAGGCACCCGCCAAGTCCAGGGCCAAGGCAAAAATCGCCCCCAAGAAGGCCCTTGCACCCAAGAAGGCAGCGCCCACCAAGGTGGCGCCGAAAGCCAAACCTCCGGTGGCCCCCGCGAAGAGCGCCGCACCCAAAAAGCCTGCGCCGAAGGCCGGGAAACCAGCACCGGCCCCCAAGGCTACCGCTCTTCCGAAGGCTCCCGCAAAGCAAGCCCCCCCGAAAAAGGCGGTGAAAGCCCCAGCCGCCAAGCCGGCCAAGACGAAGGAGCCGATCATCGCGGTGATGACGGGCATCGAACCGTTGGGGGCGCCCATACGCCAGTTGAAGCGCGCGCTGAAGGAGCGGTTCCAACTGGAGTTCTACCTCCGCGCCACCCCGGGTTCGCTCTACGACCTGCTGAGCACGCCAAGCGGCCTCAGTGAATGGTTCTGCAACGACGTGAACGTGCGCGGTGACGAGTTCACCTTCGTGTGGGGCAGCGACAGCCAGGTGGCCCAATGCCTCAGCCGCAAGTACGGCGAGCTCATCCGCTTCCGGTGGGATGACGACGACGATCCGGGTTCGTTCTTCGAGCTGCGCATCCGCATCGACCCGATGACCAACGAGACCTGCCTGGTGGTGACGGACCATGCCTGGCCGCAGGACCTGGAGGAAGCCAAGGCACTTTGGGGCTCGCAGATCCATACGCTGGCGCGCGTGCTGGGCGCTTGATGAAGTGTGAAGGCTGAAGTGTGAGGTATGAGGGTTGAGGGTTGAAGTTGAAGGCCGGACCGCACGCTTCACTTCATACTTCACACTTCCGCATTCCTTTGCAGCACGTCTATGAAGAAGCTGCACCGCATGATCATCGGGGTCTACTGGGGGCCCTTGCTGGTCACGTTCATCATTGTGCTCTTCCTCTTCAGCATGCAATGGCTGTGGAAGTGGGTGGACGACCTGATGGGCAAGGGCCTGCCGTGGCCGGTGCTCGCCAAGCTCATCGCCTATGCCACCTCGGCCTTCGTGCCGGCCGTGCTGCCCCTGGCGGTGCTGCTCTCCTCCATCATGACCATGGGCGGCCTGGGCGAGCGGTCGGAGCTCACGCCGATGCGTTCCGCGGGGTTGGGCCTCTTCAGTATCCTGCGCCCGCTGATCGTGTTCATGCTGGGCATCGCCGCGTTCTCGTTCTACTTCAGCAACAACGTGCTGCCCATCGCCGAACTGAAGTTCCGCAGCCTTTTGTGGGACGTGACGCAGAAGAAGCCCGCCCTCAACCTGAAGCCCGGCGTGTTCTACAACGGCATCGACGGGTTCAGCATCCGCGTGATGGGCAAGGACGACGCCACCGGCGAACTGTCCGACGTGCTCATCTACGACCACCGCCAGCCCTTCCAGGCCAACCGCACGGTGGTGCGGGCCGAGCGCGGGCACATGCGCCGCAGCACCGACGAGCAGTTCCTCGTGCTGGTGCTGGAGAACGGCCGCATCTACGATGAACAGGACAAGCAGAGCAGCGGCACCCGCGGGACCGCCCCCTTGCTGCGCGGCCGTTTCGACCGGGAGGAACTGCGCTTCGACCTGAGCGGGCTGGGCATGAAGCGCACCGACGAGGACCTCTTCAAGGACCACTACAAGATGCTCACCCTCGGCCAGCTCCAGTATGCGGAGGACAGCCTTCGCCGGAAGCTGGACGAGCGGACCAAGGAGCAGGAGCATTACCTGCGCAACGGCCTTTTCGTGACGCGCGACAGCATGAAGGCGAACGCTCCCGGCCCCTATGTGGACATGGCGGTGTTCCAGCACGCACTGACGCCGCAGCAGCGCTCGGGCCAGTTCGCATCGGCCATGGATATGGCGCGCAGCAGCATCGCCTTCCTGGACCGCGCCATCGAGGAACAGCGCGACCGCCGGGAGCAGATCGCCAAGTTCCAGGTGGAATGGCACCGCAAGCTGATGCTCGCCTTCGCCTGCGTGGTGTTCTTCTTCATCGGCGCGCCGCTGGGCGCCATCGTGCGCAAGGGTGGCATGGGCCTGCCGGCCATGATCGCCATCATCTTCTTCCTCGTGTTCCACGTCGTATCCTACTCCACCGAGCAGATGGTACGGTCGGGCACGCTGCAGGCCTGGCCGGGCATGTGGATCAGCACGCTGATCCTGCTCCCCGTCGGCATCGTGCTCACCTGGAAAGCTGCCACCGACAGCCCCCTGTTCGACCGCGATGCGTATGATCGCGGATGGGAAAAGCTCCGCTCCCGTTTCCAACGCCGCCATGCGCATCCTCCAGTTGTGCCATAAGCCGCCCTATCCGCCCATCGACGGCGGCACCAAGGCCATGCACAACCTTACCATGGGGCTGCTCGAGGCCGGGCATACCGTGAAGGTGCTCTGCATCAGCACGCCCAAGCACCCGATGGACCCCGCGTCCATCCCCGCCGACTACCGCGAGCGCACCGGCATCGAAGGCATCTTCGCCGACACCTCCCTGAACGTGGTGGACGCCTTCACCGACCTGGTGACGGCGGACAACTACAACATCAGCCGCTTCTTCTCGCCGGACATGGACATCCGGCTGATCCAGCTGCTCTCCCGCGAGGAGTTCTCCATCGTACACCTGGAGAGCCTGTTCATGACGCCCTACATCCCCACCATCCGGCGCTACAGCCGCGCGCGCATCGTACTGCGCTCGCACAACCTGGAGCACGTGGTGCAGGAGCGCCTGGCCAAGGGCGAAAAACACCTGCTGAAGAAACCCTACCGCCGTTTCCTCGCGAAGCAGCTGAAGGACTATGAATACGAAGTGCTCGGCCGGGTGGACGGCGTGGCGGCGATCACCCCGTCGGACGCCGAACACCTCAAGAGCCACGGCCAGGGCACGCCCATCGTCACGATCCCCTTCGGCGTGACGCCTTCGGACTACGATGTGCCTCCAGCCCAGGGACCTTTGGTGTTCTTCCACCTGGGCAGCATGGACTGGCTGCCGAACGAGGAGGGCGTCCGCTGGCTGCTGCAGCAGGTGTGGCCGAAGGTGGCGAAGAAGCATCCGCAGGCGCGGCTGCACCTGGCGGGCAACAAGATGCCGAAGGATCTGCTGGCGGCGGACCTCCCCGGGGTGACGATCAGCGGGCGCGTGCCCGACGCAGACGCCTACCTGGCGAAGCGCCACGTGATGGTGGTGCCGCTCTTCAGCGCGGGCGGCATGCGGGTGAAGATCATCGAGGGCATGGCCATGGGCAAGTGCGTCATCAGCACGCCGATGGGCGCCGAAGGCATCGCCTACGAGGACGGAACGGACATCCTGCTGGCGCGCAACGCCTCCGAGTTCGTCGACCGCATCGGCGAGGTGCTCGCCGATCCCGCGATGGCCGCGCGCATCGGCCGCAACGCGCGCACGCTGGTGAAGCAGAAGTACGCGAACAAGCGCATCGTGCAGGAGCTCATCACCTTCTACCGCTCCCTGCGCAAGGCATGAAGCTCCTGGTGGTGCTTTCCCGTGTGCCCTATCCGCTGGAAAAGGGCGACAAGCTGCGCGCATATCACTTGGTGACCCGCCTCGCGGCCAAGCATGAGGTGTACCTCTTCTGCCTGAGCGACCAGCGCATCGCGGAGGAACACCTGGACCATCTGCGCGCGCACTGCGCCCACATCCAGGTGGTGTACCTGCCGCGCTGGCGGGTGCTGCTGCGGCTGGCGAGCGCCCCGTTCTCGCGCCTGCCCTTCCAGGTGGCCTATTTCCACCACGGCCACGCGCAGCGCGCCATCGACCAGGCGATCGGGCGCTTCAAGCCGGACCACGTGCTGTGCCAGCTGGTGCGCACCACCGAATACATGCGCCGCCACTACGAGCTGCCGAAGACGCTCGACTACATGGACACCCTGAGCAAGGGCATGGAACGCCGCACCGAGAACGCGCCGTTCCACCTTCGCTGGCTGCTCCGCGCAGAGACCCGCCGGCTGATCGCCTATGAGAACCTGATGCTCGACCTGTTCGACCACCAGATCATCATCAGCGCGCAGGACCGCGACCTGCTCTATCACCCCGGCCGCGATCACGTGACGGTGATCCCCAACGGCGTGGACACGGACTTCTTCGTGCCCCGCAGCGGCGAGCAGCACCACGACCTGCTGTTCACGGGGAACATGAACTACCCGCCGAACATCGACAGCGTGCTGTACCTCGTACACAAGGTGCTGCCGCTCGTGCGCAGCGAGCGGCCGGACACCAGCCTGCTGATCTCCGGCGTGGACCCCGGCCCGCGCATCCGCGAGCTGGCGGAGAAGGACCCCTTGATCACCGTCAGCGGCTGGGTGCGCGACATCCGTGATTCGTACGCCTCGGCCAAGGTCTTCGTGGCGCCGATGCAGATCGGCACCGGCCTGCAGAACAAGCTGCTCGAAGCGATGGCCATGCGCATGCCCTGCGTGACCTCGCCCCTGGCGAACAATGCCGTGGGCGCCCTGCCCGGCACCTCGGTCCTGATCGGGCAGGAACCGCAGGACTATGCGGCGCACATCCTCCGATTGTTGAACGACCCCGCCGAACGCGAACGGCTGGCCACCAACGGGTACCGGTTCGTGCGCGAAGCCTTCGACTGGGCCCGTTCGGCCGAGGCCCTGGACGCCTTGATCGAGGCGCCGCCCGCCCCGGCAGGCTAACTTCGCGCCGCCGTTGACGACGGCGGAACATGCCCCATACGACGACCTTGGACAGCATCGAGAGCGCCATCGCGGACATCCGCGCGGGCAAGCTCGTGATCGTGGTGGACGACGAGGACCGGGAGAACGAAGGCGACTTCATCACCGCCGCGCGCAACGCCACCCCGGAGATCATCAACTTCATGGCCACCCACGGCCGCGGGTTGATCTGCGCCACCCTCACCGAACAGCGCTGCGCCGAACTGGGCCTGGACCTGATGGTGCAGGACAACACCGCGCTGCACCAGACGCCCTTCACCGTAAGCGTGGACCTGAAGGGGCACGGCACCACCACAGGCATCAGCGCCAGCGACCGCAGCAAGACCGTGCTGTCACTGGTGGACCCGGCCACGCGGCCAGAGGAGCTGGGCCGGCCCGGCCACATCTTCCCGCTGAAGGCGCGCGACGGTGGCGTGCTGCGCCGCACCGGCCACACCGAAGCGGCCACCGACCTGGCCCGCATGGCCGGGTTCGAGCCCGCGGGCGTGCTGGTGGAGATCCTCAACGAGGACGGCACCATGGCCCGCCTGCCCGAACTGCGCACGATCGCCAAGCGCTTCGGCCTGAAGCTGATCAGCATCGAGGACCTGGTGGCCTACCGGATGCGCACGGAGCGCTCCGTGGAGCGCGTGGTGGACGTGAAGCTGCCCACCGAGCACGGCTATTTCGACCTGCACGCCTACCGCCAGATCGATACCGGCGAAGAACACCTCGCGTTGGTGAAAGGCACCTGGACCCCGGACGAGCCCGTGCTCGTGCGCGTACACAGCAGCTGCGTCACCGGCGACATCTTCGGCAGCCAGCGTTGCGATTGCGGCCCCCAGCTGCATGCCGCCATGGACATGGTGCAGCGCGCCGGCAAAGGGGTGATCGTATACATGCAGCAGGAAGGCCGTGGCATCGGCCTCATCAACAAGCTGCGCGCGTACAAGCTGCAACAGCAGGGCGCGGACACGGTGGAGGCCAACCTCATGCTCGGCTTCGACATGGACGCCCGCGATTACGGCACCGGCGCGCAGATCCTGCACGACCTCGGCGTGCGCCGCATGCGCCTGATGACGAACAATCCGCGCAAGCGCACGGGCCTTGTCGGCTATGGCCTGGAGATCGTGGAGAACGTGCCCATCGAGATCGGCGCCGAACGCGCACAACCGTGGCTACCTGCTCACCAAGAAGCTGAAGCTGGGCCACCACCTGGAGCTCGGCGGCGCGGAGTAGGTCAATCCAGCACTCCTTTTTCCCGCAGGCCCTGCTCCTTCACCTTCGCTCCTTCCTTGGAGCGGAAAAGGTTGTCTATGCGCATCAGGAGCTCGCGGAAGCGGTTGAACTCTTCGCTGTACGCAAGGCCGATGCCCTGCGTGGTCGGCGCCTGGTCCACCTGGTTCAGGTTGCGGTCGTTGCTCTGGCTGTAGGCCTTCAGGCGCAGCTTGCCGTCCTGGGTCAACCGGTATTCCGCGGAGAAGTCGCCGATAAAGTTGTTGGTGCCCTGCTGGGTGCCGCCGGACCCGTACTGCACGCCCACGTTGGTGGTGATCTGCAACCGGTCGTTGAAGATCTGCGTGCTCAGCGCCAGCTCGGCCTCGTTCTGCGTGATGGCGTCGCCGGAACGAAGGTTCAGGCCCACGTCCACATCCTTGCTCATGCGGCTGAGCCAGTTGCTCACCTGGTTGCTCAGCAGCTCGGTGCCCGTGGTGGCGCCGCCCACGCTGAAGTCGCTCGTGTTCTGCGCGCCCGCAGCGTCCGTGGGCACGAAACGGTTCAACACCACCAGGGCGAACACCTGCTTGTTCAGCTCATCCTGGTTGGAGAGCGCGCTGCTCACCTGCGTGCGCACGCCCTCATCCACGCTCGGCAGGCGCACGTCGAAGGTGATGTCCGGGTTCATCAGTTTTTGGCTCAGGTGCATCAACACCTCCACCGGCACGCGCTTCTTGTAGGCCTCGGTGCGGAGCGCGGCGGGCATCACGTCATACAACGCCGCGCGCAGCTTGTAGATCGCGTCCACGGAGATGTTGGCATCGAACGGATCGCCGTACCAGGTGATGTGGCCGCCCGGCTCCACGCCGAAGCGCTTGTTCACCAAGTTGCGCAGCGTGAAGAGGTAGTCCCCTTCGGTCAGCTCCACGTCGCCCTTCATGCTGAACTCGCCGGTCTGGGTCACCGTCATGGCGATGTTGCCCCGGCCGCTGCCGCGCATGATGTCGCCCACGGTCGGATCGAAGATCAGCTCGAAGCGCGCGGCTGGTGTCACCTCCACGTTCATATCCAGGTGGATGCCGGTGAGGTCCACCACCTCGGCCAGGCTGTCCGCCGTGCTGCCGGGTGACACGAAGCGGATGAAGGAGATGCCGCCCACGTCGCGGCTCGCGCTCAAGGGAAAGTGGATGTCCGTTCCGCGCTCGGTGCGCGCGTCCACGTTCACTTCCAGGTTGTCGGCCTCGCCGCTCACGTTCAGGTCGCCCGTGGCGTATGCCTTGCCGTAGTACAGTTCGTTGTCCGATGGGCTCGTGTTCAGCACCAGGAAGGTATCCATCGTCATGCTCACATCGAAGTTCCAGTCCTTCAGGCCATGGTGGATGATGGTGCCGATGGCGGTGGCCGTGTTGCCTTCTTCGTCGTGCAACTTCACGAAGTCCAGCTTGAACATGTCCGGCTCGATGTCCACCCTGTGCGTGAAACTGTAGAAGGTGTTCAGGTAGGCGACCCGCAGGCCCGCGTCCTGCATCAGGGCCGAGCCTTTGATCCGCGGTGAAGCGAGCCTGCCGGTGACATCGATGGTGCCGGAGACCGTGCCCTGGATGTCGCTGATGGCCGAGGGCAGGTACGGTTCCAGGAAGCGCAGGTCGAAGCTGTCGAGCAGCAGCTTCACGGCCAGTTCCTCCTGGCTGCCCGGCGCGAGCGTTCCGGTGAAACCGAGCGCCTGGAGGTCGCCGCGCTTGAGCGATCCGTTCACGTCCACCTTGTCGCTGGCATCGTTGTAGGTGGCGGCGAAGCGCACGTCGCCCACGGGCCTGTTCTCGATGGCGAGGCTGTCGATGCAGAGGTAGCTCAGCAGCATCGGGGTGCGGTAGATGTTGAACACGGATCCCTGCCCGCTCAATTTGCCATGCAACGCGGGGCCATCATAGAACGGAAGGATGTTCTCCAGCGCCACATCGAGCAGTTCGAACCCGAGCGCTTCCACGCTGTCCTTGGCGATGCCGCCACCCAGCCGCACCACCTGGTCCGCGTTGCGCATCTCGAGCGTGTCCACGGTGATGTGCGGACCGGAGACCTGGATGTGCGCCGTGCGCTCGTTCACCCAGTTGCCGCGGCCGAAGAAGAGCCGGCTGGGTTGCAGGTCCACCGCCATCGAGCTGTCGTTCTGGAGGAGCGCGTTGATGTTGAGCTCACCTTGCGCCCCGCTGCTGCTGCCCTCCCACCCCGCGCGCAGCTGCACTTCATCCTGATAGGCTTTGCCGGTGAGCTCAATGCCGCTCATGTAGCTCTGGCCCTTCCCCGTGCGCGCGCTGAGCAGGCGGAAGGCGAGCACGTCGAGCGTCTTGTCCAGCACGATCTCCACCGAATCACCGGCGAACGCGCCATAGCGGAGGAAGGGGACGTGCGCGTTCAGGGCGAGGTCGAACGTGCGGCTGTCGAACGCGCCGTTGAAGCGGGTGCCGCTGTCCACCTCCAGCCCCGGCAGCAACAGGTCGAGCACCGGTTGGACGCGCTTCAGGGTCGCATCGAACGTGAAGTCCTGTTCCTCCTGCCGGTATTCGACCTTCTGTGCCAGCGCCGGGAACACGCTGTACACCACGCTGGCGATGGCCCCCGGAAGGCGCGTGGGGTAGAAATCACCCACCACGCGCGCATCGGCCAGCGTGCTTTGTAGCTGCAGCACCGGGCGGCCGTTCTCACGCAAGGCTTCCAGGAAGATGTCGCCCAGCTCCAGGTCCACGGAATCCTGGCAATAGGTCACGTCCTCCATCCGCACGGAACCCTTCAGGCTGTCCGGCGCCAGCTCGCCCTTGGCGGTCACGCGCATCACCAGGTCGCTGAACCCTTTTCCGCCGATCAGCCCGAGCGCGCGCAGGTCCAGCCGCTTCACATCCGCGGTGAAGTCCACCACCGGCCACCGGCCGCGCAGGTCCGCAAGGCCGTTGAAATCGAGCTTCACGTTCGGGTCGTCGCAGTGCAGCACGCCGTTGAAGAGGTTCTTCTCGAGCTTGCCGTCCAGCGAGATGTTGCCGATGCTCAGGCGGTCCACCTCCAGGCGCGATACCTCCCCGTGCAGTTCGGCGATGAGGGTGTTCACGTCGCGTCCGCTGGCATCCACCTTGGTGTTGCAGGCGATCGTGCCGAGGGCCGGTTCGTCCAACATCCGGCCCAGGCTGAAGCCCTCCGTGGCGAGCCGCCCGTGCAGGGTGAAGAACTGCGAGACCGTGTCGCGCTCGTAGGTGATGTCCGTGTCCACCGCGCCTGCGGCGGTGGTCGCATGGCCATAGGTGGTGAAGGAGTTGATGAAGCCCGTGAAGTTGCCGCTGAAGCCCAGCACGCCGAGCCGCTGGACCTCCGCCGGCAATTGCAACCGGCTGTTCTCCTTGAACGGCGGCAACGGTATCGTCGCGAGGTCCTCGGGGGCCGCCGTCAGTTCGTCCACGTCCACCACCATGAACGTGTTGGGCACGTCGGGCAGGCCGGTGAGCTCGGCATTGCCCCGGAAATGCGTGCGGCCGCCGTACCCGATGTCCAGGCCGCGCCCGCGCAGTTCGGCCACGGTGCCCCGCACGTGGCCGGATACCCGCACCGGCAGGTCCATGCCTTCAAGGCCGGGAGCGAACAGCGCGATGTCCGCGAACTGCACGCGCGACGGCTCCAGGTCCACCTTCAGGCGCACGTGGTCGGTGAACGAGGAATAGTCCGCGAAGCTGTCGGTGTACATCTCGAGGTCACCGGCCAGGCGGGTGCCCGGCGTCCGCAGCAACAGGTCGTTGATGCGGATGCCGCGCGGACTTATGCGCGTAGCGCCACTCAAGGTGTCGAGCACCAGCCCGCTGTGGTCGCGCAGGGCGATCCGGCCGATGTCCAGCAGGACCGAATCACCGGCCAGCCGCAGGTCGCGGCCCTGGATGAAGGCCTGCGTCACGTCGACGTGATCGAAGTCCACCCCGAACGGCAGCGGCTGCACGTTGGCGTCGTGGTAGGTGAAGTGCAGGTCCTGGATGTCCACGTCGGAACAGCCGATGCGCCATTCCGCACCGCCGGACGTGGTGTCGCTGCCGGCCAGCTTGTCCAGCAGGTCGGTGAGGTTGCTGTGCTGTTCGCCTTCCGCCTTGGCGAGGTTGAAACGGGCCCGGTGCAACTCCAGCCGCCCGGCGCTGACGCGATGCGTGGAGAGGCTCAGGCGGACGCGCCGCACCCGGATCTCATCCGCCGCGATGAGCGTATCGCCCTTCAGGTCGGCGATGAATACGCCGTGCAGCCGTTCGGTGCCGAACAGGCGCAATTCCACGCGCTCGATGCGGATGGTGGTGCCGAGGTCCTTGCTGAGCTTGGTGCTGAGCTGCTGCGCCAGCCAGGTCTGCACCACCGGGTACAGCAGCAGTATCGAGATAAGGACCACCAGGAAAAGCACCGCAGCGATGGACCAGGAGACCCATCGCCACACGCGCCGAAGGCGTCCCGCTATGCCGCTGCCGCTCGCCAGGTCCTGTACTTTCGGGGCCCCTAGCGCAAGCTTCGGGCCGTGACCGCCAAAAATAGCCCCGACAAGTGCAGTCCTCCGCGCCGATCGTGATCCTGGGTATCGAAAGCTCGTGCGACGAGACGGCTGCGGCCGTGCTCACCGGCGGGGAACTGCGCAGCAACGTGGTGGCCTCGCAGGACGTGCATCGGGCGTGGGGCGGCGTGGTGCCGGAGCTGGCCAGCCGCGCGCACCAGGAGCACATCGTGCCCGTGGTGCAGGAGGCGCTCCGCCAGGCGGGCATCGAACGGAGCGCCTTGACGGCCGTGGCCTTCACGCAAGGGCCGGGACTGATCGGGGCCCTGCTGGTGGGGGCCTGTTTCGCCCGCTCGCTGGCCCAGGCGCTGGGCATTCCCCTGCTCGCCGTGGACCACGTGCAGGCCCACGTGATGGCGCATTTCATCCGCGACGGCAGCGACCGTGAACTGCCGGGCTTCCCCTTCCTGAACCTGACCGTGAGCGGCGGGCATACCCAGCTCGTGCTGGTGCGTTCTGCGCTGGACATGGAGGTGATCGGCACCACGCTGGACGATGCGGCTGGGGAAGCTTTCGACAAAGGGGCCAAGGTGCTGGGACTGCCCTACCCGGGCGGACCGCTGGTGGATCGCCATGCCGCCCTGGGCGATGGCGCCCGCTTCATCCTGCCCAAGCCCGCGATCCAAGGGCTGGACATGAGCTTCAGCGGCATCAAGACCGCTTTCGCGGAACTTGTGCGGAAACAGACCGGCATGGACGACCGGTCGCGCAACGACCTGTGCGCGAGCCTGCAAGAGGCCATCATCGCCCACCTGTTGGCCAAGGCCCGCCGCGCCATGGAACAGCACGGCCTATCGCGCATCGGCATCGCGGGCGGCGTGGCCGCGAACAGCGGCCTCCGGCACCGCCTGGCGGAACTGAGCACCCGCGAAGGCTGGCAGCTCTTCATCCCACCACCGGCATACTGCACCGATAATGCCGCCATGATCGCGATGGCCGGCCACCATCTCTACGCCGCCGGCCGGTATGCGGGCCTCGATATCGTGCCTGTGGCACGGTTCTGAGGGGGATTCGTCCCCATCCGGGAAGGCCTCCATCCCCGCCACGTGCCCGCCTGATGGGCCTCCCCTACATTTGCGCTCCCATGGCACTTCGCATCCTCCCCGCACTACTGTCCCTGCTGCTGCTCGGGCCCGTCCAGGCACAGGAGGACAGGCAATGGATCGCCGCCGGGGACAGCCTGCTGGCCATCGATCGGCCCCAGAAAGCCATCGCGTTCTTCGACAAGGCCGTGGCGAAATACCCCACGGCGAACAGCTATTCGGCACGCGCCCGGGGCTGGTACCTCATGGACCGGATGGATCGCTACCTGCAGGACGTGGACAAGGCCCTGAAGCTGGACAGCCTGCACATCGAAGCGAACTACCAGCGGGCCGTGTACGCCTTGCGCGGCGAGGACAACACCGCTGCCGACCGGTTCGCGAGCCGCGCCCTCGACCACGGCGCGCGGGCTCCGCTCCGGTCCAAACTGCTGGTGGTGCGTGGGGAAGCACGCGCCGCATTGAAGCGCAACGCGCCCGCCATCGCCGACCTGCAGGAGGGCCTGGGCGACCGCACCGATGACCTCCCGGCCTTGAAGACCCTGGCCCGCCTCCAGGACGCCGTGGGGGATCATGCCGCGAGCCTGGCCGTGCTGGAAAAGCTGTGTTCCGTGGAGCCGCGCGAGATCGGCAATTGGACCAACCGCGGGTACGAACTGGCCGAGCTCGGCCGCTACGAGGAAGCCTTGAAAGTATACGAGCAGGCACTGGCGCTGGACAAGGACGAGCCCACCGTGCTCAGCAACCGCGCCTATGCGCTGCTCCAACTGGGCCGCGAGGCCGAAGCGCTCAGCGACGTGGAACGCAGCCTGAAAGCCTATCCCGCCAACCCGTACGCGCTGCGCACCCGCGCGATCATTCGCCTGCGCAAGGGCGAACGCGACAAAGCCTGCGCGGACCTGTCCCTGGCGAAGATCCTCGGGGAAGTGCCCCGGGTGGACGAATTGATCAAGGAGCACTGCGACGGTGGCACGCCACGCCACTGAACGGGTTCCCCATCGGGAACGGAAGGATCGACAGACGTCCTATTTTCGAGCATGCCCTGCACCATGAGCGACATCCTCTGCCCGACCGACTTCACCGCCGCCGCTGATGCGGCCCTCGCCTATGCGACGGACATCGCCGAACGCACCGGCGGGTCCATCACCCTGCTGCACGTGCTGGACAAGCACGAACGCGCGGAAGGACCACTGGCCGCCAGCACGCTGATGGACCGCACCGCGCAGGAGGCGCTGCAACACGTGGTACAGGTAAACGAGGTCCTCCGCGAAGGCGACCCACTGAAGCAGATCGATCTCCGAGTCGCAGCGCGGCCATACATTGATGGTGGCGGGCACGCACGGCGTGCATGGCCTGCGCCAATCCCTGCTCGGGGCGGACATCCTGAAGCTGGTCCGCCACGTGGCCACCGGTTCATTGGTGGTGCAGCAGCACAGCCCACGGAAGCCCATCGAACGCATCGTACTGCCCGTCTCCGGCCATGCGGACATTTCCAACCTGATGGACGGCGTGTGCGCCCTTGCCCGGGCCTACCCGGCGGAAGTGCTCGTGTACCAACTGGTGCGCCCAGGGGAACAACCCAGCGACCAGCTCCTCGCGAACCGATCGCGCATGTTCGACCGCCTCCGTGAAGAAAACATCCCCCATCGCGACGTGGTGGAGCCGAGCACCGTGTTCAGCGTGGGCTTCGCCGAGCAGACCATCCGGTATGCCGACAGCGTGGGGGCCGGCTGCATCGCCATCATGGCCAAGGCCAGCGACGAATACCGCTGGATCGCGGATGCCGAAAAGGAACGCCTGCTCGCGAACGTACCGGGCATCCCCGTGCTCTGCGCGCTGTAAGGGGAGGCGACCATCATCTGATCATCTAATTATCTGATCATCTGATCGAGTTCGGGATCGGCACTTACATCCGCCGGTACCACCCCTTGATCCACTCACGGTCCAGCACCTGCTGCCAATCCGGACCGAAGGCATGGTCCCACATGTGCGGCAGGTTATAGGCCACCTCGGCCATGGCATCGATGGTCGCTTCGTCCCACCCCTTCGCCAGGCCTTGCGGGATGTGTACGCCCCGATGCTTCACCATGCCCTTGAACTCCTGCACGTACGCGCCATAGACGTCCTCCAGCTTGTCGAACGCGATGCAATTGGCGAGGCAGTGATGGATCTCCAACACCTTGCCCAGACCGTAGCTCAGCGCGTGGCACACGCCCACTTCACTGTAGGTGAGGCTAAGGCCGCCCATGTAGCTGGCCACCATCAGCAGCTCGTCGCTCTTCGGGTCGCTGCGGTCCAGTTCCAGGAACACCCGCCGGCACATCTCCAAGCTCTTCTCGCTATAGGCCTCGGCGAAGGTGTTCTTCTTGGTGCCGGTGATGGCCTCCACGCTGTGGATGTAGGTGTCCATGCCCGTGTAGAACCATTGGTCCTGCGGCACGGTGGCGATCAGGTCCGGGTCCAGCACGATCTGGTCGAAGACGGTCCAATCGCACTTGAGGCCGAGCTTCTTCACCGGGCCGGTGAGCACGGCGGTCATGCTCACTTCCGCGCCGGTGCCGCTGATGGTGGGCACGCCGCAATGATAGATGCCGGGCTTCTGGATCAGGTTGAGGCCCTGGTACTGCACGCTGCTACCCTCGTTGGTACACATGAGCGAGAGCGCCTTGGCCACGTCCATCACGTTGCCACCGCCGATGCCGATAAGGCCGGCGGGCAGCCCGCGGCGAGCGAGGATGTCGTCGCGCAGGCCGTCGATCTGCCCGGTGCTGGGCTCCTTGGCGGTGCTGCAGAAGATCACCTCGTCCTCCGCGCGGGCCGGTATGCGGGCGATGAGATCGCTCTTGTCCTGGAAGTAGTGGTCCACCAGGAAGACCATGAAGCCCTTGTTGGCACCCCGGTGCGGGGCCAGGATCTCGTCGAGCTTACCGAAGGAGCCGCGACCATAGCAGGTCTTGGTGACGGACTTGAAGTTGCGGAACAGTTGCATGGATCGGATGATCAGAAAATGGCCATCTGGCCCTGATGCGGTGCAAAGGAACAGTGTTGGATGGATCGGGGGGTGGGCGGCTTCCGAGGGTGGGGCAAGTGCAGCTCGGGTCGCATGGACCCGATGGACAGGATCGCTCTGCCGCATCCTTGTCCATCGGGTGCATATGCTTACCTTGGGTTCTGCCGAACATGCCGAAGGCTCCCGCAACATACTCGTTGATCTTGCCGCCCAGCGGTGGGTTCCGGAAGTTGAAGAGCTTCCAGTTGGCGCAGTTGGTATACGACATCACCGTGCGGTTCGTGGTGCGCTACATCCGGGAGGACAGCCGCACGCGTGACCAGATGGAGCAAGCCGCGCGCAGCGGGGCCCAGAACATCGCCGAGGGCAGCATGTTCAGTGCGACCTCGAAGAAAATCGAGATGAACCTGACCAATGTGGCGCGCTCCAGTTTGACCGAACTGAAGCTCGACTACGAGGACCTCCTCCGCCAACGGAACATGGCCTTGTGGGCGGATGATGACCCGCGGCGGACCGAACTGGTGGGCCGGCGCTTCCAGACCGTGGACCAAGTGGCGCACTGGATCAAAGAGGTGTATGAGCGCGAGCAGAAGGGACCATGCACGCCCGCCGACCGCGACCGAGCATGGGCTGAACTGAGCGCCAATGCCGCGCATGTGCTCACCGGCGTGGCCATCGTACTGCTCAACCGGCAACTGAACAGCCAGGCCAAGACCTTCGAGCAGGAAGGCGGCTTCAGTGAGCGGCTGTACCGGGTGCGATCGGAAATACGGCGGAACAACATCCCTCCCGGTACGGGCCAGATCCCGCGTTAGGGACAGCAGCGGGTAGCCCGAAGCCGACCGAGGAACGAGGGCGGCGAGGACTACAAGCGAACGGCCTGACGGCGCTGCTCTGGAGCGACGGAACGCCCCAAGAACCTCACCGATAGGATCCAGAGTGCAATACCACCTTGCGAAGCACTAGGGCATCATCAAACTCGAACTCAGCCCAGATATCATCCACGTACAAGTAAAGTTCCACGTATTCATCGACCACAGCGGAGGCTACTTGAAATGCCTTAATGACATCCTCCTTTGTGGAAAGACCGAGCGATAAGCCATTCTCAAGACGAGCACCGGCAATGGAAACCTCGACTTGCGATAAGGTTCCTTGGGGCCCGGAGAAGCTAAGGACCAACCCTGGGGGCTTGGAGTACAGAATGCGGTACTCCCGTTCCTGACAACCAGGCTCGGAAATGATCAGACCTTCACCTTTCACCAGTGGGAGGCTTCGCCTGTACAGGTCCTTAGCATTACGATCTGTCGAGATCCCAAATCGGAGGCCATCCACACCGACCTTGGGCAACAGAAGCATTTCCACATCGCGTTGAGCGCTCGATAGACCCGCGATCAACAACCAAGAGACCCAGAACAGAAGCGATCGCATAGCCCCAGCCCCTTGCTGTCCGATCAAGCCACCACGCCTTCCATCGCCTTCCTCACCGCCCCTTCCACCTTGGTGAGGTAAGCATCGAGCTCGGCCTCCGTCCATGTGACACGGATGTTGAAGCTGATGAGGCGGGCCATCACCGCATCGCTTTGGGGGAACTTCAGCGTGTGCAGGTCCTGCGGCAGGCCGAGCTCGTGCGCCACGGTGCGGAACGGCAGGCGCAGCGCCTTCAGGTGGTCCCATTGCTTGATGTAGTGGTACACGTTGTCGTACCAATAGGCGCCGCCCACGCCGGCCTCGCCCATGGCCTTGTGCGCGGCGCGCGCCACGGCCTCGCTGGGGAAGAGGAGATGGAAGAAGGTGGCGCTGTCGCCCGCATCGTCGCATGGCTTGCGGAAGGCCAGGCCGGGGATCCCGGCCAAGCGCGCTTGGATGATGGCCTTGTGCTTGCGCTGCTGTTGCAGGATGTAGGGCAGCTTGCGCGCCTGTGCCAGCCCGATGGCCGCGTTGATCTCGCCGATGCGGTAGTTGGTGCCCAGGATGGGGTGCTGCTCCATGCCTCGGTTGTCGCCCTCGTGGGAGTGGCCGTGGTCGCTGAAGTATTCGGCGGTCTTGATCAGCTGCTCGTCGTTGGTGATGACCACGCCGCCCTCGCCACAGGTATTGATCTTGAAGAAGTCGAAGCTGAAGCTGCCCATGCGGCCGTAGAGGCCGAGGTGCTTCCCCTTGTAGGTGGCGCCCAGGGCCTGCGCGGTGTCCTCGATCAGCATGATGCTCTTCTCCTTGCACACTGCGAGGATGCCGTCCAGGTCCGCCGCGGCGCCGCACATGTGGACGAGCAGCACGGCCTTGGTCTTCGGGGTGATGGCGTTGCGGATGCCCTCGGCGCTGAGGCAAAGGGTGTCGTCGATCTCGGCGAACACCGGGATGGCACCGGCCAGCAGCACGCTCTCGATGGTGGCGATAAAGGTGAAGGGCGGCACGATCACGTGGTCGCCGTAGCCCACGCCGCAAGCGGCCAGCATGGTGCTGACGGCTGTGCTGCCGCTGCTCACGGCCAGCACGTGCTTCGCTCCGGTGAACTTGGCGACCTCTGCCTCGAACGCCTTCGCCTTCCAATGGCCCTGGCGCTGGGCATCGTGGTTGTAGCGGAAAAGGACACCCGTGTTCAGGACGTCCATCACTTCCTTCCTCTCCTCTTCGCCGAAAAGTTCAGTGCCGGGCATGATCGGTGTGGTTCTGCCCACGAAAGTAGTCCTCCGGGATATGCCTCCATCTGTCCATCTTCGCCGTTGATGTCGACCGAACACCGCATACCGCAACTGCTGGCGAAGTACTTCGGGCCGGGCGAGGCCTGGCGCGACGAACCGGATGAACTGCGCATACTGGTCCGCATCGTGGGCGAGTTGCGCAGGGTGCCCGCCCAGGACGGGCATCCCACCATTGCCCCGCTCCTGGACGCCCTGCGCGCCAACGAGGCATACCGGAACGGGCTGAGCGCGTACCTGACGACCGTGCTGCGGGGGAAACGCATCCGCTATTCGCTTACGGACAACGCCATACTCTCGGACACCCACCTGTGGCGCGAAGTGATCCGCCGCCTCAGCTTCAAGCTGCTGCCGGACCAGCCCGATGAGCACACCATCGGCTACGTGCTGAACAACGTCTTCTACCGCAGGAGCGACACCGCGTGGGTGCGGGCCATGCCGGAAGCGGAGCTGGAGGAACTGTTCACGCTGCTGCAACTGCCCCCCATCCATGCCACCAAGACCGAGGACAGCACGTTCGCGGACCTGCTCTTCGCGGCCAGCATCCTGGCGCACCGCATCAGCGGGCGGGCGCTGGAGGCCGACGTGCTGCGCATGGTGCCCGAATACGAGCAGCTTGGCAATCCCTTCCTGGCGTTCCAGCGCGAGCTGGACAACATCATCGAGGACTTCCTCCAAGGCAGCATGCCCTCACAGGACGCCGGCCACGAGGACAATCGCCAACTGCGCGTGCTGCTGGGCCAGTGCGTGGACTACATCAACACCGCCTTCGCCAACAGCGAACGGTTCGGCATCAGCATCCGCGTGAACCAGAACCTGCTGCGCATCCGCCAGCAGTTGGAGCGCCTGGGCGTTGTGCTGGACCTGCTCACCATCACCCCTGAACGCACGGCGAAGCACAACACGATAGAGCTGGTGCGCCGCATGATCGAGTTCCACGGCGGCAAGAACGACCTGCGCGGCCTCATCGAAGAGAGCACCCGGCTGACGGCCTACGAGATCACCCAGCACACCGGGAACACGGGCGAGCACTATATCACCTCCAGCGCGGCCGAGTACCGCCGCATGTTCCTGAGCGCCGCGGGCGGCGGCCTCATCGTGGGCGTGATGTGCATCCTGAAGGTGATGCTGGGCCACCTGCACCCCAACCTTTTCGGCAAGGCCTTCTTCTACAGCATGAACTATGCGTGGGGCTTCATCGCCATCTACCTCACCGGCGCCACGCTGGCCACCAAGCAGCCCGCGATGACCGCCGCCACCGTGGTGAAGAGCCTGCAGAACACCGTGGGCAACACGGAACAGTACGGCAACTTCGCCGACCTCTTCGCGCGCCTGTTCCGCTCGCAGTTCATCGCCTTCGTGGGCAACGTGCTGCTCGCCTTCCCCATGGCGCTGGGCCTTTCCATGCTCATCGAACGGATCTCCGGTTGGAACATCGCCGCCGACCGGTGGGAACCGTTGATCACGGACATCAGTCCCGTCCATTCGCTCGCCATCCCGCATGCGGCCATCGCCGGCGTGTTCCTCTTCCTCAGTGGCATCATCGCTGGCAGCGTGGCCAACCGGGGCAAGCATGAGCGCATCGCCCTGCGCATCCGACGACATCCGTGGCTGCTCTCCGCTATCGGCATCCGCCGCACCGAACGGCTCTCGCGGTTCTATCAGCAGCACTGGGCGGGCATCCTCAGCAATTTCTGGTTCGGCGTGTTCATGGGCAGCACGGCCGTGGTGGGCATCATCTTCGGTCTTCCGCTGGACATCCGCCACATCACCTTCGTTTCCGGCAACCTGGGCATCGCGCTCCAAGGCGCCCACTTCCACATCGGCCCCTGGCCGATCTTCTGGGCCATTATCGGCATCGGCGTCATCGGCTTCGTCAACTTCGCGGTGAGCTTCGGCCTGTCGCTCAGCCTGGCGATGCGCTCGCGTGGCATTCCCTTCAGCGATCTCCAAGAGATCATCACGGCCGTGTGGCGCCACTTCCGCCGCCACCCGCTGCGCTTCTTCCTGCCGCACGGGCGGCGCGAAAAAGAGGCAACCTCATAGTCGCTCGGGAACGCCCAAGGCACGGCACCTCTGCCTACTTTCGCTGCGATGAAGAAGCGCACGCTCACCTCCTTCGGCGAACTGGTCTATTCGAGCGGCCCCAAAGGCTCCGGCGGACCGGCCACACCAGCGCCCGCTCAGCAGGACCTGCGCATCCACCTGGACCGCCTTGGCGGCAATAAGGTGGTCACCCGCATCGCAGGTTTCGTAGGCCGGGCGGACGACCTGGAAGCGCTCGGCAAACTGCTGAAGAGCAAGTGCGGCGTGGGCGGCAATGCCAAGGACGGCCTCATCCTGCTGCAAGGCGACCACCGCGACAAGGTGCTGAAGCTCCTGACGGAGTCTGGATACAAGGCGAAAAAGGCCGGGGGCTGAACGGCCCCTTACGAACGTGGCGGCGAAGAAGCCTACGACCATCCATCGTTTCACCGCACCGATGCAGCGGATGGATGGCGAGTTCCGCTGGCATTACCTGGAGTTCCCGCATGACGTGGAGAAGCTGTTCGGCACCAAGGGCCGCGTCCGCGTGAAGGGCACCATCAACGGCGTGGTGGTGGACCGCGCGCTGATGCCCACCAAGAGCGGCATCCACATCATCATCGTGGGCGGCGACATCCGCAAGGCCGCCAACCTTCGCCACGTGGGCGACCTCGGAAAAGTGGAGATCCGGCTGAACACGGAACCGGAAAAGCCCGACATGCCGGAGGAGCTCGCCGAGACCCTGGCCTTCCTGCCCGCGTTCAAGGTCGCATGGGAGCGGCTGAGGCCCGGCATGCAGCGCAGCATGTGCTATTGGATCGGCAGCGGAAAGACCGAGCCCACGCGGGCCAAGCGCGTAGCCGATCTGCTGCGCCGGTCGGAAAATGGGGAGCGCCCCTTCGGCCCGCATCCCGCCCGGCGCGATCAGTAAGGCCACGGCGGATACTTTCGCGGCATGAAGCAGCAGGACGACAGGTACCGCATCGGCGGCGTGGACGTGGAACGGCTGGCCGCCATCGCGGGCACGCCAGCGTATGTATATGATGGAGCTACGATGGAGCGGCAGGTGCGCCGCCTGCAACAGGCCTTCAAGGGCATACCCGGGCGGATCCTATACGCCTGCAAGGCGCTCACCAACCTCAGCGTGCTGCGCCTGATGGAAGGCCTGGGCACGGGCCTGGACGCCGTGAGCATCGAGGAGGTGCTGCTGGGCCTGAAGGCCGGTTTCACGCCCGACCGCATCCTCTTCACGCCGAACATGGTGGACCTGGCGGAGATCCAGCGCGCGGTGGACCTGGGCGTACACGTGACGGTGGATTCGATCCCCATGCTGGAGCAGTTCGGCCACGCCCATGGCGGCCGCGTGCCGGTGTGCATCCGCATCAACCCGCACATCCTGGCGGGCGGCCATGAGCGCATCAGCACGGGTCACATCGATTCCAAGTTCGGCATCTCCATCCACCAGTTGCGCCACGTACACCGCGTGGTGGCCTCGCACGGCATGGACGTGCAGGGGCTCCACATGCACACGGGCAGCGACATCCTGGACACCGACGTGTTCCTCCAAGGCGCCGAACTGCTGTTCGACCTCGCGGCGGACTTCCCCGCACTACAGTTCCTCGACATGGGCAGCGGCTTCAAGGTGCCCTACAAGGAGGACGACGTGGCCACGGACGTGGCGGAGCTCGGCCAGGCGCTGGCCGAGCGGTTCCAGGCGTTCAACGCGACGCGGGCCACGCCGCTCGAACTGTGGTTCGAGCCCGGCAAGTTCCTGGTGAGCGAGGCGGGCACGCTCCTGACACGCGTCACCCTGGTGAAGCAGACCACGGCCACCGTCTTTGCCGGCGTGGACAGCGGATTGAACCACCTGATCCGCCCGATGCTTTACGGCTCCTACCATTCCATTGTGAACACCAGTCCCCGCAAAGGGAAGCCACGCATCTATACCGTGGTGGGCAACGTGTGCGAGACCGATACGTTCGGCGCGGACCGCCAACTGGAGGAGGTGCATGAGGGCGACCTGCTGGCGATCCGCAATGCGGGCGCCTACGGCTATTCCATGGCGTCGAACTACAACTCGCGCCTGCGTCCGCCGGAGATCCTGGTACACAAGGGTGAACCGCTCCTCATCCGCCGCCGGGAAACGCTGGACGACCTGCTGTCCACCCAGGTGGAAGTGGAGCTTCGCTGACGGAAGAGCTTCCCGTTCGGCTGGAGGTCAGTACGCCGCCAGTTTCCGCAAAGCCTCACGCAACCGCGCCTTCGGCAGGAACTGCTGCTCCAGTCCGGCATCGAACGGGATCGGCGTGTCGATGGACGCCACGCGCATCACCGGCGCATCGAGGGCCTCGAAGCATTCCTCGGCGATCACCGCCGCGATCTCGCCGCCGATGCCGCCCGTGAGCGTGTCCTCATGCAGGATCAAGGCCTTGCCGGTCCTGCGGACGCTTTCCAGCACGCGTTCCTTGTCCCACGGCAGCAAGGTCCGCAGATCGATGAGGTCCACGGAAAGGCCGCGCTTCGACGGGCCCAGCGTGACATCCGTGAGGGCCTCCAATGCCCAATGCACGCCCATGCCATAGGTGATGAGGGTGAGGTCCGTGCCCTCGCGGAGCAGTGCCGCTTCACCGATGGGCAGCGTGTGCCAGCCTTCCGGTACGGGGCCGTTCAGCGAGCGGTAGAGGTTCTTGTGCTCGAAGTAGATCACCGGATCGGGATCGGCGAACGCCGCGCAGAGCAGGCCCTTCGCATCGGTGGGGAACGCGGGGTATACCACCTTCAGGCCGGGCGTCTTGACGAACCACGCCTCATTGCTCTGGCTGTGGAACGGGCCCGCGCCGCTGCCCGCGCCGGTGGGCATGCGCACCACCACGTCCGCGTTCTGTCCCCAGCGCCAGTGCGCCTTCGCAAGGTTGTTGCAGATCTGCGTCATGCCCTCGCTCACGAAGTCGGCGAACTGCATCTCCACCATCGCCTTCATGCCGTTGATACTGAGCCCGAGGCCCGCGCCGAGGATCGCGCTCTCGCACAGCGGCGTGTTGCGCACGCGGTCCTTCCCGAACTCTGCCACGAAGCCGTCCGTCACCTTGAACGCACCGCCATACTCCGCGATGTCCTGCCCCATCAGCACCAGGCCGGGGAACTTGCGCATGCTCTCGCGCAGGCCATCGCTGATCGCCTCGATGAAGCGCTTCTCGGGGCCCGCAGGCGCCGGTTCCACGCTCCATGAACGCGCGGGGACGTGAACGGGCTTCGCGTACACGTCGTTCATCTCCACCTCCAGGCTCGGCGTGATGGCCGGCTCGCTGAACGCCACGTCCACCGCTTCGGCGATCTCCGCCTTGATGCGCTTGTGCATCGCCTCCTTCCGCTCTTCCGTCAGGATGCCTTCCTGCACCAGCCAACGCTCATAGTTCGCCACGGGATCCTTCTTCTCCCATTGGTCGAAGAGCTCCTGCGGCACGTACTTGGTGCCGCTGGCCTCCTCGTGCCCGCGCATGCGGAAGGTCATGCACTCCACCAGCACCGGGCGCGGCCTGCGACGGATGCTCTCGGCGACCTCGCGCAGCGTATGCACCACCTCCAGGATGTTGTTGCCCGCCACCACGCGGCTCTCCATGCCATAGCCGAGGGCCTTGTCGCTGAGGAACCGCGCCTTGAACTGTTCGCTGCTCGGCGTGCTGAGTCCGTAGCCGTTGTTCTCGACCACGATGATGACCGGCAGGTCCCACACGGCCGCTGTGTTCACGCTCTCGTGGAAGTCGCCTTCGCTGGTGGCGCCGTCGCCGGTGAAGACCAGCGTACACTTCTGCTCCTTGCGCAGCTTGTGTGCCAGCGCGATGCCGTCGGCCACGCCGAGCTGCGGGCCGAGGTGGCTGATCATGCCCACGATGCGGTATTCCTGCGTGCCGAAGTGGAAGCTGCGGTCGCGGCCTTTCGTGAAGCCGTTCGCGCGGCCCTGGAACTGGCTGAAGAGGCGCGCCATCGGCACACCGCGCGTGGTGAACGTGCCCAGGTTGCGGTGCATCGGCAGGATGTACTCGTCGGCCTGCATCGCCAGCGCCGAGCCCACGGCCACGGCCTCCTGCCCGATGCCGCTGAACCATTTGCTGATGCGCCCCTGGCGCAGCATGCTCAGCATCTTCTCCTCGATGAGCCGCGGACGCAGGAGGTGTTCGTGGATGTCGATCAGTTCCGTATCGGTAAGCTTCTTCCGATCGAAGGTGATCTGCTTCTTCTCGATGGTCTCCAGGAACATGGCGGATGCCGGTGGATGGTTCGTGCGGCGAGGGCGGTAAAGGTAGCCGCGCGCTCATGCGCCTGCCGATCCGCATCTTCGCACCGTGCCGAACCTGCGCCCGCTCCGGGTCGTGCTGCTCCGCCTGGCGGTGGTGGCCGCGATCTTCTCCTTGCAGCGTCTGCTCTTCTGGGCGCTGAACCACGGCAGCTTTCCGGCCCCACCCGCCCTGGCCTTCATCGGAGGCGTCCGCTTCGACCTGAGCGCCATCGCCTGGACCTACCTGCCCTGGCTGTTGGCCGTGCTGATCGCGCCAGCCCCCCGGAACGCCTTCCGCCACGTGCAGAAAGCCTTGTTCCACATCAGCAACGTGGCCTGCTTCTTCCTGAACTGCACCGACCTCGAGTACTTCAAGTTCACCCTCAAACGCAGCACGGCGGACCTGCTCGGCATCGCGAACGGCGGTGACGACATCCGCCACCTCGCTCCCGTGTTCCTGCGCGATTACTGGTACGTGGTGGTGATCTTCCTGGCCTCCATCGCCCTGGCGGAATGGGGCTACCGGCGCGCGGGCCGCGGCACGGAGGCTTCCGACGCACGGCCGTGGTGGCTGTGGCGCCTGGTCCTGATCACCTCGATCCTGTTGCTGTCACGCGGCGGCATGCAGTACATCCCGCTCGGCGTGCTCGACGCGGGCAAGTACGCGCCACCCGCCTACATGCCGCTGGTGCTCAACACCCCGTTCACGGTGATGACGAGCATCGGCAAGCCCGTGCTGGAAGAGAAGCGGTACATGACCGAGGCGGAAGCCGACCGCCTGTGGCCGGTAGTGCATGCCTACCAGGACCTCCGCAATACGCCGCCATCTATCCTTACGGCCGCGCAACGGCCGAACGTGGTGGTGATCATCCTCGAAAGCTTCAGCGCGGCCTACAGCGGCCGCCTGAACGGCACCGGGCAGGGCTACATGCCCTTCCTCGATTCGCTCATGGGCCAGGGCCTTTGCTACACGAGGGCCTACGCCAACGGCCGCCGCAGCATCGACGGCATCCCCGCCGTGGTGGCCTCCATGCCGAAGCTGATGGACGAGGCGTTCATCACGTCGCCGTATGCCCAGACGCCGCTCACATCGCTGCCCTCGGTGCTGGCCGCGGAAGGCTACCGCACCAGCTTCTTCCACGGCGGCCACAACGGCACCATGGGCTTCGACGGCTTCGCGAAAAGCGCCGGGTTCCAACGGTACGTGGGGCGCGACGAGTACCCCGACGCCCGCGACGACGACGGTGTATGGGGCATCCGCGATGTCCCTTTCCTGCACTACTTCGCCCAACGGATGAGCGCGGAGCGGGAGCCCTTCATGAGCTGCCTGTTCACGCTATCCTCCCACCACCCCTACCGCCTGCCCCCGGCGGATGCCGAACGGTTCAAGGGTGGCGACCTGCCCATCCACCCCACCCTGCGCTATGCCGACGATGCTCTGCGGCAGTTCTTCCGCACGGCGGAACAGATGCCGTGGTACGCCCACACGCTCTTCGTGATCACCGCCGACCACACCGCGGACCTGGAGCGCGCGGGCGAAGTGAGCGGCTCGGCCTATGACCACTGGATCCCCCTGCTCTACTTCATGCCGGAGGCCATTCCACCCCGCACGGACGACCGGGTGACCCAGCAGATCGACATCCTGCCCACCGTACTCGATCTCCTCGGCGAGCGGAAACCCTTCTTCGCCTTCGGCGGCAGCAGCCTGCGCGATGAACGCGCGCCTGCGGCGGTGAGCGAGAACAACGCCACCTGGCTGATCGTCACCGATCAGGTGCAACTGCGGACCGATGGCGAACAGGTCCTCTGGGCGGACAGCACGGATACCGGCGGCGCGGCGTCATCAACAGGGCGGCTGGGGGAAGCACAGCAGCTCGCTCGTGCGGCCATCCAGCAGTTCAGCGCACATTTGCGCCGCCATGAACTGGTGGTGAAGTGAAGATGAAGGCCACGGTGATCATCAATCCCCTCTCGGGCAGGAAACGCGCGCCTGCCGCGCAGGCCATGGTCGAGGCCTTGGGACGTGGGCTGGGCGCGGAGCTGGCCTTCCGCACGATCACCGGGCCCGGGCACGGCACCGCCCTGGCGCGCGAAGCCGTGGAAGCCGGTGCCGACCGGGTGATCAGCATCGGCGGCGATGGCACCCTCAACGCCGTGGCCGCCGGACTGGTGGGCACGAACACCGCGCTCGGCGTGGTGGCCATGGGGAGCGGCAACGGCTATGCGCGCTCCTTGAAGCTTCCGCTGGACCCGGAAAAGGCCCTGCGCGTGGCGTTCACCGGCACGCCCAAGCCGATGGACATCTGCTACCTGAACGACCAGCCCTTCCTCGGCACGGCCGGCATCGGCTTCGACGCCCGCGTGGCCTGGGAGTTCGACCGCACCGATGTGCGCGGCATGTGGAACTACATGCGGATCATCCTGAAGGACATCCTGCACGCAAAGCCCATGCGCGTGGTGGTGAAGGCCAACCACGAGACGCGCGAAGAGCAGGTGCTGATGATGGTGTTCGCCAACACGCGGGAATTCGGTAACGGCGCGGTAATCAGCCCGGGCTCCGCGCCGGACGACGGCACGGCCGAGCTGCAACTGGTGGCCAAGCCCGGCTTCATCCCCCTGCTGAAGGCCTTCATGGACCTGTACGGGGGCCGCGCGGACCGCAACAAGCACATCCGCACGATCGTGGCGCGCGAGGCCACCGTATTCCAAAGCGGCACGCTCGCGCATCTGGACGGCGAACCGATCACCATCGGCCACGACGTGCATTTCCGGCTGGAACCGAAGCGGCTGAACGTGATAACGAGCACTTGAGCAGATCCACCGCTCCGGGGCCACTATCCGCGCTTTGCCGCCATCCAGCGCGACACCACGTCCGATAAAGCCGGGGTGTTCTACAACTTTGCTGATCATGAAGATGCTTTTGCTCACGGCCGGCTTGCTGGCCGCCACACCCCGGCCGGGTGATTATCACACATCGATCCTCAACATCCACCATGACCCCGTGGAGCACGACCTGTCGTTGACCTGGAGGATGAGCACCCACGACGTGGGGGATGCGATCCTGGCCGTGACGGACCAGGACCTGCAATTGGGCAGCGCCAATGAGCTCCCAGGCGCCGATTCCCTGCTGAAGCATTACCTCCTCCAACACCTGCAACTCTCCTTCGGCGACAGCGCCATCCACCTGACCTACATCGGCAAACAGGTGGAGAAGGAAGACCTCCTCTGCTACCTGAAGGTGGATAACGTAGATAGCGCCGAAGGCCTGACCGTGAGCTGCGACCTGCTCCAGGACCTCTTCGCCGACCAAGTGAACCAAGTGAACGTGGGAACGGCCGAGGGGACCGAAAGCCACCCGTTCACCTCTGGATCCGGCGGGTTCCAATTCGGGATGCAGGACAAATGACCAAGAAGGAAAAAGCCGCTTTCGCCGGAAAAGTGCTGGCCCGCCTCTATCCCCGGCCGGCCATCCCGCTGGACCATGCCGATGCGTACACGCTGCTTGTGGCCGTGGTGCTGAGCGCCCAATGCACGGACAAAAAGGTGAATGAGATAACACCGATCCTCTTTGCGAAGGCGCGCACTCCGCAACAGATGGTGAAGCTTTCCGTGGACGAGATCCGGGAGATCATCCGGCCGTGCGGCCTTTCACCGGCGAAGAGCAAGGCCCTCCATGGCCTTTCGGATATCCTTATCCGGGAACACCAGGGCCGGGTGCCGCAGACCTTTGCGGAACTGGAAGCCCTGCCCGGCGTGGGGCACAAGACCGCCAGTGTGGTCATGTCCCAGGCGTTCGGCGTCCCCGCGTTCCCCGTGGACACGCACATCCACCGCCTGGCCTGGCGCTGGGGACTGAGCGACGGCAGCAGCGTGGAACGCACGGAGGCCGATCTGAAGAAGCTTTACCCAGAGAAGGACTGGAACGCCCTGCACCTGCGCATCATCTACTTCGGCCGGGAATATTGCCCCGCGAAAGGCCATGATCCGCGCCAATGCCCCATTTGCAAGGAGATCGGGCGGAAGGAACTGTTCAAGTGATGCGGCATGCAGAAGCCGGAGCACCCTTGGGGCACCCCGGCTTCCGGATGTTCGCTTCCGCTCAGTTGAGCACCACCTCGATCTTGCCCACCGGCGGCACATCCACCACGCGCAACGCCTTGCTGTAGTTCAGGATGGCGTTCACGGTCGCTCGGCGGGGGCCGGGTTGAAGGGGCACGTCGGAAGGGTTACGGAAGGAACGTCTGCGTAGGGTAAAATGGGCCATGTAGGCTGGTTTGGTTCGCGGTCGGATGCTCATAGAACGGGGATGTTCAGCCCATATTGTCCCGGTCCATCGACGCGGAGGGGGAACCGCCGCGGCATCCGTCAATCCAGCCCCATTTCGATCTGCTTGCCCGGCTTGTAGCCGATGATCGGATCGTCCGGCGAGCGGTCCTCACCACCGGCCTCTTCGGCCTGCTGCTTCTTGAACTGCTTCATCGGCGACTCTTCCAAACCCTCCTCTTCGGGAGCCTCCAGGTTGCCGATCTCGTCATCGGAGATCAGCATGGCCTGCTTCTCCTCCAGTTCCGGTGTCATCGGCTGGAAGACCGGGCCGTTCAGCGTAAGCTCCTTCACCTTGTGCGGTGTGAGGCGGTTGCCCAGGGCCTTCACGCCCTTCACGGCGATGAAGGCCGCCAGGTCGATGTCCTCGTCCTCCTTGTTCGCGCTGCGTTTGTCATAGGCCACGTGCACGGCCGCATCGGGCAGGAGGCTGTGGAGCGTGAGCTTGCTGTCCGGATGTTCGGTGATGAAGGTGACCGGGTCGCGCGAAGGCTCTTCGATCGCGAAGCGCTTCACATTGTACTGCTGCTTCTCGCCTTCCCAATACACGGCGGTGACGACGTCCTTCGGGTTCCATTTCACCACCGTGATGGCGTCGTCGGGGAAGTGCGTGCTGAGCACGAAGGGGAAAAGCTGGTACTTGCCGCCAGCGGTAATGACGAGGATGCGATCATCGCCCTTGAAGCGGCCCAGGTAGCGGCCGTGGCCGGTATCGTTCAGGCGGCGCACCGTCTCATCGAACCAGATGGGGATGGCACCCAGCGTGCTGCCGCCGCGCTCCTTCTGCACCACCTTCTGCACCATGTACCGCGTGAGCAGGTTGCCCTGGCTGCCGCGCCCCTTCACGAGCATCTGCCCGAAGTCCACGTCGAACTGCGTCTTGCGCAGGTTGGGGCGCGGACGCAGGGTGATGCGCACCGTTTCCGACGCGCCGTCCGGGTTGGCCGTGAAGTAGAGCACCTTGCTGTTGGGCGTGCCCTTGGTGAGGTCGTAGTCGTTGTCGCGCGTGATGCCGGTGACCGCGAAACGCTTCATGTAGGTGGCACCCTGCGGACCGTCCTGGTAGACCATGTGGTAGATGGTGCGCTCATCGCCCTTCTTCCACACGCCCACGTGCAGCACGCCCTTGCCGATGAACTTCTTGTCGGCCACCTTGGTCACCATCATGGTGCCGTTGTCGCGGAACACGATGATGTCGTCGATGTCCGAGCACTCGTCCACGAACTCGAAGTTGCGCAGGCTCCAGCCCATGAAGCCCTCGTTCTTGTCCACGTAGAGCTTGCGGTTGGCCACCGCCACTTTCGTGGCCACGATGGTGTCGAACGTGCGCAGCTCGGTCTTCCGCTCGCGGCCGGCGCCGTACTTCCGCTTCAGTTCCTTGAAGTGCTCGATGGCATGGTCCACCAGGCCGTCCAGCTTCGCTTGCACGTCGGCCAGCGCCGCTTCCAGCGCCTTGATGTGCTCATCGGCCTTGAAGCTGTCGAACTTCGAGATGCGCTTGATCTTCGATCTCCGTCAGCTTCACCACGTCCTCGTCCGTCACCGGGCGGCGCAGCTCCTGGATGTGCGGCTTCAGGCCCTTGTGGATGAAGGCGATCACCTCTTCCCAGGTCTCGGCCTCCTCGATCTTGCGGTAGACCTTCTTCTCGATGAAGATGCGTTCCAACGAGGCGAAGTGCCACTGGTCCTCCAGCTCCTGGCGCCGGATCTTCAGCTCCAGTTCCAGCAGGCGCAGCGTGTTGTCCGTGCTGATGCGCACCAGCTCCTTCACGCCCACGAAGCGAGGCTTGTCGTTCTCGATCACCACCGCGTTGGGCGCGATGCTCAGCTCGCAGTCGGTGAAGGCGTAGAGCGCGTCGATGGTGTTGTCCGGGCTCACGCCGGCGGCCAGGTGTACGAGGATCTCGGCGTGCTCGGCCGTGTTGTCCTCGATGTGCCGCACCTTGATCTTGCCCTTCTCGTTGGCCTTGAGGATGCTTTCGATCAGGCTCGTGGTGGTGGTGCCGTACGGGATCCTCCGAGATGACGAGCGTTCTGGCGTCCTCCTTGCGGATGCGCGCCCGGCAGCGCACGCGGCCGCCGCGCTCGCCGTCGTTGTAGTTGCTCACGTCGGCCAGGCCGCCCGTGGGGAAGTCGGGCTGCAGCTCGAAGGAGCGCTTGCGCAGCACCGCGATACTGGCGTCGATGAGCTCGTTGAAGTTGTGCGGAAGGATCTTGCAGCTGAGGCCCACCGCGATGCCTTCCGCCCCTTGCGCCAGCAGCAGCGGGAACTTCACCGGCAGGAAGACCGGCTCCTTGTTGCGGCCGTCGTAGCTCAGCTGCCATTCCGTGGTCTTGGGGTTGAACACCACGTCCTGCGCGAACTTGCTGAGGCGCGCCTCGATGTAACGCGGCGCGGCCGCGCTGTCGCCGGTGAGCGTGTTGCCCCAGTTGCCCTGGCAGTCGATCAGCAGGTCCTTCTGCCCCAGCTGCACCAGCGCGTCGCCGATGCTGGCGTCGCCGTGCGGGTGGTACTGCATGGTGTGCCCGATGATGTTGGCCACCTTGTTGTAGCGCCCATCGTCGAGGTCCTTCATGGCATGCAGGATGCGCCGCTGCACGGGCTTGAAACCGTCGTACAGCGCGGGCACCGCGCGCTCGAGGATCACGTAGCTGGCATAGTCCAGGAACCACTCCCGGTACATGCCGCTCACGCTGAAGGTGCCGGTCTGCCCGCCGCTGGGAACGGTCCCCTTGTGCCCCGCGTCGCCGAGGCCGCCCTCCCGATCGGGCGCCTGCCGTGCGTCGTCCTTTTCGTCTTCGTTCATCATCCGTTCTGCTCAATTCCCGGCCGTTCCGCAGATGCGGTAGGTCCGCGCATAACTGTTCTCTGTTCCCACGCTCACGTCCACGCAATACGAGGTGCCGATCACCGCGTCCGGCCACTGGCTGGTGAACACGTTCAGCGATCCATACGGGAGCGAAGCGGACACGCTTTGCGTCCCATCGTCCAGGCGCGTCACCTTGATCGAATACGCCGTGCGTTGCGGGAACAGCTCCTTCCGCACGCGATACCGCAGCTGGAAGTGCTCCTGCCCGTTGGCGTACCAGGTGCTGTCGGACACCTTCACCACCAGGTCCGGACCGGTGTAATCGGGATCGAACGGGTTCGTCGTCAGGCCGGCCACGTCCAGGTCCTTCCCGCAGGAGCAGGTGACCACCGCCACCAGGATCAGCAGCCAGGGCATCCGGGTCCTCATCGCAGTGTGAGCGTCAGGCCGGCCATCCATCCGCCTTGCGGCAGGGGCGTCCAGGCGATCCCATCGAACCGGACCTTCTCCTTGTCCTCGTATGCGGGCGCCTCCAGCTTGTGCGCCTTGTGCCAGAACCACGCCGTGGCGGCTGCGGAGGCGCCGGTGAGCCCGCAGCCGATGATGAAGTTGGTGTGCGCCTTCTTCAGGTCATCGTTGTGCGCGGGGATCGTCACCTGCTTCAGGTAGGTGAGGTCCGCCGGGATCAACCGCATGGTCGTAGGTGTCCTGGTCCCGATCGAGCACGTTCTTGGCATCGTTCAATTTCGCGTAGCGGGTGAGCGTCCACGCGGCGGAGGCCACCGTGATGCCGAGCGGGACGAACTTCATCGTGTTGCGCTTCCGCTGGAAGGCGCTGGACCGCTTGCTGTACGCGATGAACTCCGGCGCATACGGCAGGTGCATCACGAGGTCGCGCGTGACGCCGGGCTCGATGGTGACCATGGTATCCACGATGGTCCGTTGCGGCGCCCAGAACGTGAACCGGTGCGCGCCGGAGGCCAGTTCGACCTGGCGCTGACGCATGCGGAACTTGCGGTCCACGATGAACTCGAAGTTGTTCCCGGGGTCGATGAACAGGCGCAATGTGCCCGTGGTCTGCGCGCACGCCTTTCCTGTCATGAGCACATGGACGCATGAAATCATGAGCACGAGAAGGAGTGCCGAACGCCGCATCATGCCTCGGCCTCTTCCACTTCGTTCTCCTCCAGTTTCTGCGCGATGGCCCGCACGGTGGCGGCCACGTCGTTGCCCCGGTCCTCCACCAGGTCCTTCTCCACCTTCAGGTTGCCGATGATGAAGTCCTGCCGCTCGGGCGTGTTCTTGCCCATGTAGAAACCCAGCAGGTCCTGCACCGCCGCGTCCTTGGTGATCATCACCGGTTCCAGGCGGATGTCCGGCCCGATGAAGTGCTTGAACTCGTCGGGGCTGATCTCGCCCAACCCCTTGAAGCGGGTGATCTCCGCGGTCTTGCCCAGCTTGGTGATGGCGCGCTGGCGCTCCTCGTCGCTATAGCAGTACACCGTTTCCTTCTTGTTCCGCACGCGGAAGAGCGGTGTCTGCAGGATGTAGAGGTGATCGTTCTTCACCAGGTCGGGGAAGAACTGGAGGAAGAAGGTCATCAGCAGCAGGCGGATGTGCATGCCGTCCACGTCGGCATCGGTGGCGATGACGATGCGGTTGTAGCGCAGGCCGTCCATGCCGTCCTCGATGTCGAGCGCGGCCTGCACGAGGTTGAACTCCTCGTTCTCGTACACCACCTTCTTGGTGAGGCCGAAGCAGTTGAGCGGCTTGCCCTTGAGGCTGAAGACGGCCTGCAGGTTCACGTCGCGGCTCTTGGTGATGCTGCCGCTGGCGCTGTCGCCCTCGGTGATGAAGAGCGTGGTCTCCTGCTTGCGCGGATCGTTCTTCGGATCGCTCAGGTGGATGCGGCAGTCGCGCAGCTTGCGGTTGTGCAGGCTGGCCTTCTTCGCGCGTTCGCGCGCCAGCTTGCGGATGCCGCTCAGCTCCTTCCGCTCGCGCTCGCTCTCCAGGATCTTGCTTTGCAGCGCCTGGCTGGTCTCCGGGTTCTTGTGGAGGAAGTTGTCCAGCTTGGTGGCGAGGAAGTCGCCCACGAACGAGCGCATGCTCTGCCCGCCGGGCTCCACCTCCAGCGAGCCGAGCTTGGTCTTGGTCTGGCTCTCGAACACCGGCTCGATCACCTTCACCGCCACCGCGGCCACGATGCCCGTGCGCACGTCACCGGCCTCCCAGTCCTTCTTGAAATACTCCTTGATCACCTTCGCCACCGCCTCGCGGAAGGCGCCCTGGTGCGTGCCGCCCTGCGTGGTGTGCTGGCCGTTCACGAAGCTGTAGTACTCCTCGCCGTAGTGGTTGGCGTGCGTCATCGCCACCTCGATGTCCTCGCCCACCAGGTGGATGATGGGGTACAGCGGCTCGCCGTCCATCTTGGTGGTGAGCAGGTCCAGCAGGCCGTTCTTGCTTTGGAACCGCTGGCCGTTGTAGACAATGGTGAGGCCCGTGTTCAGGTAGCAATAGTTCCACAGCAGGCGCTCGATGTGCTGCTCGCGGAACTGGAAGTGGCGGAACACCTGCTCGTCCGGCTCGAAGGTGACGCGCGTGCCGTTGGTTTCCGTGGTGGGCACCAGCTTCTCGTCCTTGCGCAGCGTGCCGGTGTCGAACTCGGCCTTCTTCAGCTGGCCATCGCGTATGCTCTCGATCTTGAAGTAGGTGCTCAGCGCGTTCACCGCCTTGGTACCCACCCCGTTCAGGCCCACGCTCTTCTTGAAGGCCTTGCTGTCGTACTTGGCGCCGGTGTTGATCTTGCTCACCACGTCGATCACCTTGCCCAGGGGCACGCCGCGGCCGTAGTCGCGCACTTCCACCCGCGGGCCCTCGATGGTGACCTCGACCTTCTTGCCGTGGCCCATCACGAACTCGTCGATGCAGTTGTCCAGCACCTCCTTCAGCAGGATGTAGATGCCGTCGTCGTACGAGGAACCATCCCCCAGCTTGCCGATGTACATGCCCGGCCGCAGGCGGATATGCTCCTTCCAGTCCAGCGACCGGATATGCTCCTCACTGTAGTTCGTCTCGCTCATCGCATGAGCGGGAACCTCACTATTATCAAGGGTTCCCGACGCAGGGAGCGAAATTAGCCCGCACCCCGCGCGGGCCGGCGGCTGCGAAAGCCCCCCTTTTCAACGATCGGCGGGAGGTTTTCAACAGCAAGGTGCAGGGCCGTGGACCGATCAGCGTCCGTGGAAATAGCGATTCCCCTGTCGCCCCTTGGGGCGCAACAGGTCATAACCCACGCTCAACCGCAGTGCGTCGGACCAGGTCCGTACCACGACGCCTGTGCCATCATCGATCGGGGTGATCCCTCGCAAGTACGACAGCCCCACGCAGAGGCCTTTCCTGAAGTCGTAGCCCACACCCAAGGTGGACGACAGTTCGAAGCTGGCGTGATCGCTCATGTCCTTGCTCACCTCGTTCCACGGGTCCGGATAGAAAACGGACCCATCGCTGGAGGTCACGCGCATCTGGCCCTGATCATGGACCTTCCCGAACAGGAGCCGCGCGAACACCACGCCGATCTCGGCATGCGCCCCACGCCAGAAATAGTACTGCGCTTGGATCGGCAGCTCCAGGTAGTTCAGGTGCGTGCGGCGTTCGCCGGTGTAGAGGTATTCCGCATTGTCCGGGCTGTGCTCCACTTCCACCACATCGGTCTTGAACGCGCGGTAGGACCAGTTCAGGCCCGCACGGAGGTTCACCAGGTGCAACCGGTCGGACCGGTACCAGACGCCACCGTGGTAGCCGAAGCCGTCCATCGTGGGCAGGTCCGTAGCAACGCCTTCCTGCGGATCGCCATCTAACGTGGAGCGGGTGAACACGTATTGCGGCCCAGCCGCGATGCCGAACTGGTATTGGGCCTGCACCGCCGTGCCGCAGAGGCACGCGAAGAGCGCGGAACAGACAAGCGAACGCATGATGGTGGACATCCCGTGGAGATAAGGCCCTTCCATCTACTTCAATCCCCGGCGTTCCAGCAATGGCCCCACCTCGGCATCGCGCCCGGCAAAGTCGCGGAAGAGCTGGCCGCTCTCCCTGCTGCCTCCCTGCGAAAGCACCGTGGCGCGGTAGTGCGTGCCGTTGGCGCGCGTCATGCCGCCGTGCTCCTTGAACCATTCATAGGCATCCGCGTCCAGCACTTCGCTCCACATGTAGGCGTAGTAGTTGGCCGCGTAGCCGCCGCCCCAGATGTGGCTGAAATAGCAGCTCTTGTAGCGCGGGGGCACTTCGGTGTTGAGCAGGCCGTACTTCTTCAGTGCTTCCTGCTCGAAGGCCTCCACGTCCGCCACCAGCGGAGCGTCGGCCGTGCGCGTATGCCAGGCGATGTCGAGCAACGCGGCCGCTAGGTATTCGCTGGTGAGGTAGCCCTGGTTGAACTTGTGGCTCTTGTTCAGCTTGTCCACCAGTTCCTTCGGCATGGGCTCGCCCGTCCTGTAGTGTTTGGCGTAGTTGGCGAACACCTTCGGCTCGGTGACCCAGTTCTCGTTGAACTGCGAGGGGAACTCCACGAAGTCCGTGCTGGTGGCCGTGCCGGCGAAGTAGGGGTACTTCTGCTTGCTGAGCATGCCGTGCAACGCGTGGCCGAACTCATGGAAGAGCGTGGTCACGTCATCGAAGCTCAACAGGCAGGGCTGCCCGGCGGCGGGCTTCACGAAGTTGCAGTTCTGGGTGATCACTGGCTGGTTGCCGAGCAGTTCGCTCTGGTCCACGAAGCTGTCCATCCAGGCGCCACCGTTCTTGTTGTCGCGGGCGTAGTAGTCGCCGTAGAAGAGGCCGATGGGCTGGCCGGTGGTGTCGATGATGTCGAACACGCGCACGTCCGGATGGTACACCGGCAGGTCCTTGCGCTCCTTGAAGGTGATGCCGTAGAGCTCTTTGGCCGCGAAGAACACGCCGTCGTTCAGCACGTGCTCGAATTCAAAGTATGGCTTGATAGCCGCCTCATCGAGGTCGTATTCGGCCTTGCGCACCTGCTCCGCGTAGAAGTCCCAATCCCAAGGCTCCAGTTTGAAACCACCCTTCTGCTTGTCGATGAGCTTCTGTAGTTCAGCCGCCTCGGCCATGGCGTTCTTAGCCGCGGCAGGTGCCATGCCACCCAGCAGCTTCACCGCGGCCTCGGGCGTTTTCGCCATCTGGTCGTCCATCACGTAGGCCGCCCAGCTAGGAAAGCCCAGCAGCTTGGCCTTCTCGGCGCGTAGCTGCGCCAGCCGCGTGATGATGGCCTTGTTGTCGTACGGACCGCCGTGCGCGTTGCGCGCGATGCTCGCCTTGAAGATGCGCTCCCGCAGCGCCCGGTCCTGCAGCGACGACAGCACCGGCTGGGTGGTGGTGTTGACGATCTCGATCAGCCACTTCCCCTCCTGCCCCTTCGCCTTGGCGGCTTCCGCGGCCGCCGCGACGGCCTCTTCGGAGAGGCCGGTCAGCTCCTCCTTCCGGTCCACCAGCACGGCGGCCGCGGCGCGGTCCTTCAGGATGTTGTCCTCGAACCGGGTACTGAGGTTCGTTCCCTCCTCGTTCAGCTTCCGCAGCTTCTCCTTGTCGGCGTCGTTCAGCAACGCACCCTGGCGCACGAACTGCGTGTAGTAGCGTTCGATCAGGCGCACGGACACGGGATCAAGGCCGAGCGAGGCCCGCTGATCATACACGGCCTTCACGCGCTGGAACAGCTTCGGGTCCATGCCGATGGCGTCGCTGTGCGCGGTGAGCTTCGGGGCCAGGTCGGCCTTCACCTGCTGCAGCATGTCGTTGGTGCAGCTGCTGGTGAGGTTGAAGAAGATCTTGGTGGCGCGGGTCAGGTCCTGCCCGCTCTTCTCCATGGCCACGATGGTGTTCTCGAACGTGGCGGGCGCGGGGTTCTCGGCGATGGCCTTCACCTCGGCCAGGTGCGCGGCCATACCGGCCTCGATGGCCGGGCGGTAGTCGGCATCCTTCAGCTTGTCGAACGGCGGGGCGTGGAAAGGCAGGGTGCTCATGCTGGACAGTGGGTTCGTGGACGGCGCAACCTCGGTCTTCGCCGGCTCCGGCGTTCCGCAGGAAGCGGCGATGAATGCGAATACGATGCCCGCAAGGGCGGCGGCGTGTTGCATGGAAGTGGGAAAGGAGGGCGAAAGGTAGCCTGTACGCCGAAGCTGCTCCGTCAAGGACGCCGTCCTCCCTTTCTCACCACTTTCACCTCCTCGCAAGGTCTCCGCGCCCGTATGTCAGTTGTGACGCCGCGCCTCCGCAATTTCCACCGTATAACCTCGCGCGCACCGCACCACGCGCAACGCTATCTTTGACAAGCCATGGCAGCACGCTACATCATCGAACTCACCGACCAAGGCCGTCGGCAATTCTGGGAAGAATTGTTGGCACAGTTGGACTTCGTAAAAGTGCAACAGCCTGCCAAGCCGAAGCCGCTGAGGAAGACCAAGAAGGAAAAGGAGTTCCAGGACGGGTTGCGTGCGGCCATTCAGGAAATGAAGGACAATCTGAGCGGCAAGAAGAAGCTCCCTTCCCTGAAAGAGGCGCTGGATGAGCTTCGCGGTTGATCCCACCCGCAGGTTCCTGCGGGAGTTGAAGCGGCTTCACAAACGCATCCATCCTTGATGATGTTGAGGAACTGGGTGCCTCGTTGAGCGAGGGACCCCATCAAGGCGACTTCCTCGGCCATGGCTGCTACAAGGTGCGCCTTGCCATACGGTCCAAGGGGAAAGGCAAGAGCGGCGGTGCGCGGGTGATCACCTGCGTGGTGGCGGTGCGCGGAACGGTGTACCTCCTCTCCATCTACGATAAGTCGGAGCAGGAGAGCCTGAGCGATGTCCGGCTGAAGACGCTGCTGGCAGAACTGGACCTGGGCTGACGCGTCCCCGCAGGTCTTCGGCTTCGAGACCCCTAACGGCCCTTCGCGCTTCCCCCACGCCCACTTTGGGACGCCCTGCGAGGTGGGAAAGCTTAGGCGATCACCGCTTCCTCATCTCCTCCCGCAGGAACGCCACCTCCTCTTCCAAGTGCTTGATGCGCTCCAGCAACTGCTCCCGTTCCCGCTCACTGGCTTCGTGGTACGTGTTGTTCGCACCATACACATTGGGCTGCGTACACTGGTTGAAGAAGATCTTCTCATCGAAGCTGAGCAGGTCCACCAAGGACAGGCCCAACAGCTTGGCGATGCTCTCCAAGCGCTCCACGCCGGGGTCGGTATCCCCGGTCTCGTAGCGGCCATACTGCTTCTGGCTTACGCCCAACTGCTCCGCCATGTATTCCTGACTGTAGCCGCGCAGGTCCCGCACTTTGCGGATCTTCTCACCGATGCGGCGGTTGGGCATGTCTAAAGTAGTCATCACACGTCCGGGATCAGGCACCAAGGTACTTGCTTGGATGCGATCGGTGCTCCTGCTTTGCTCTTGGAGGCCGGAACATGGCACGAATACCCACCCATAGGTACTGCGCCATCCCTACGGACCCCGACCCTTTGCACCAACACCAATGCCTAACGGACCAACCAATACCCACCCCATGAATAAAGAAGACCGCCCGCACACGTTGCAAGACTCCGACATCGTCACCAGGAAGCCTGGCAGCGGCATGGCCCGGGCCGGCATCATTGCGGCCGTGGCCGTAGCCAGCATGGCCATGACCGGATGTTCGGACAAGAAAGCCTGCTCCGATTACAACACCACCCACTATCGGGATTATGATGGCGGAGCTTATGCCGATTACGTGCAGATCATGGGCGATCCCGGCAATCGCGGGCGCCTGTGCAGCGATTCCGATTGATCGCGGAATACTCGGTCGTGGCGGCTAGGCCACGCTACCGGCAAGCGCTTCTTGCTGCCCCTGGCTCCATGCACTTCCTCTTGGATGACCGCGTGGAGCGGGACGCGGCATGCGATAGCGCGTCCTCTCACGGCAAAAACAAGCATGGATGATACACTTGAGGAAAGGCGAAGGACATGGCAGGTTCGAAGCGATGATCGATCCTGTTCCACTGGATGCATTCCACCGCGAATACTACCAGAAGAAAGCGTTGAAGATCTTCCGGGGCATCCCGACGTTCTATCACGACCTGCTCACGTTCAAGGAGATCGACCGGCTATTGAGCGGCCAGTGCCTGAAATTCCCGCAAGTGCGCGTAGTGAACTACGGCTTGAAGGAGCAACCGGAAGCCTCTTCGTACACCATCGATGGGTCCACCATCGACCCGGAGCTCTATGCCCGGCAATACGCCCAAGGCGGGACACTCGCCATTGCGGGGTTGCACGACCGGATCGCCTCGCTCGGCGAACTATGCTGGCAGCTTTCCTCCTACCTCTCCCATCCCACGCAGACCAACATCTACATCACGCCTCCCCACGAACAAGGATTCAGGCCGCACTATGATACGCACGATGTCTTCATCCTACAGGTGGAAGGTTCCAAGCACTGGAAACTATACGACACCCCCATCGACCTTCCTCTCAGGTCCCAACCGTTCGAGCTGGGAGCGATCAAGGAAGGAGCCGTTTCGGACGAGTTCATCCTAGGGCCGGGCGATATGCTGTACATACCGCGTGGCCTGATGCACGATGCGCATACCACGGATGAGCATTCCCTGCACATAACCCTGGGGGTGCTCGGCTATACCTGGCACGACCTGCTTCTGCATTCGGTCAGCACCCATGCCCGCAATTCCGCATCGCTGCGAAAGAACCTTCCCATCGGGTTCCTATACGACCCCGAGGCCCGTCGTGATTGCGCTGCGATCTTCCAAGGCGTGGTGAACGAACTGGCGGCTTCGTTCGCTCCGGAACAAGTACTCGATTTCGGTACGCCGAATTTCCGGAAGGACGTAAGACCGGTCCCCAGGAACGTGCTGGACCCTCGTGCCTTGGACCGCGCAGATGTATCGCTCACGACCACGATCCGGGTGAAAAAGGAGGTCTTCCTTATCATGGACAGGAAGGCCGACGACATCGACCTCCACACGGAAGGCAAAGTGATCACCGTTCCAGCATACCTGGAAAGGATACTGGGGTTCATGAGCACCCAGGATGGATTCCTCGTTCGCGACCTGCCTGACGATGTGGATGATCCAGGCAAGCTTGTTCTCATACGACGGCTCTTGGACGAGGGTATCTTGGAACGTATGTGATCAGGAGCGAGTACCAGCTTCCTTCGGACGCGAACCGGCCAGCCGGAGCGAAGCCCCTCATCCCCCTACCGGACCACCGCGCGCATGCGCCGCCGGCCTACCCACACGCCCAGAAGCACCAGTACGAGCACGAGCACCTGCATGAGCAGGGTCTGCACCGTGGGATGGATGCCGAGCAATGGCGCCGAGACGAAGCGGACCGCCGTGGCCGGGATGAGGCCCGCCTCCTGCAAGGCCGCCACGCCGTTGCCCACAAAGATGACCGCCATCAGGGCCAGCAGGCCCGCGGTGGCCGTGAAGAACGGCCCGATGGGCAGCTTCACGCTGAACCGCAGGATGGCGGCACCCACCACCGCCAGCAGCACCAGCGCCGCCACGATGCCACAGAGCACCGCATGCTGGCCGCCCGGACCGGCCTGGCCCAGCAACGTCTCATAGAACAGCACCATCTCGAACAGCTCCCGGTACACCGCCAGGAAAGAGATACCGGCCAGGGTCCACAACGTGCTTTGCGCAAGGGCTGAATCCACCTGCTGCTTGATGAAGGACTGCCAGGCCTTGGCGTTGGATCTATTATGCAGCCAATAGCCCACGTAGAGCAGCATGATCGCTGCCACCAGCGCCGTGAACCCTTCCGTCAACTCGCGGCTGGCGCCGGAGATCGACAGCAGGTAGCGCGCCACCAGCCAGGTGATGGCCCCCAGCGCCAGGGCCCCGATCCACCCCGCGTGGATGTAGCGCATCGCGTCGCGGCGGCCCGTCTTCTTCACCAAGGCCATGATCGCCGCCAGCACGAGCAGGGCCTCCAAGCCTTCACGGAGCAGGATGAGCAGCGAACTGACGAACGCCGCTGTGGCCGTGAGCCCGCCGCCGGACAATTTCCGATCCGCGCTGTCCAGCAAGGTGCTGATGCGGCCGATGCGCGCCTCTACGGTGTCGGCGGGCGCGTTCGCGGTGATCACGGAGCGCAGGGCCATCATCTCGCGTTCCACCTGCTGCCGCAGGGGACCATCCACGTTGTCGAGGCCGGATTCCACCAGCTCGAAGCCGTCGAGGTACGCGCTGATGGCGAGCTGGCGCGCCGTGTTGGGATCGCCCGCGCGGTAGGCGTCCAGCGATTCCTGCAGGCGGCGCTTCGCCACGGCGATCGGCGAAAGCGCCGCGGCCTTGATGGCAGACGGATGCGCGGTGAGGTAGGCGAGTACCGCCGCGCGGTCTAGGTCATCGCGCTGCCGCTCGTCCTGCGTGGTGGCGGTCACCAGGGCATGGATGTCCGTGAAGGTCTCCCTCCCCACTCCTTGCTTCCACAGCCGTTCGCCACGCGCCAGCTGCTCCGGCTCCGCGCGCAACCCGGCCACGGTGAAAGCCAGCGCCCAACGGTCCGCGTCGGACAGTTCCTTAAAGCCGCGCATCGACGTGCCGCCGACCCCGAGCGAAATGGTGTTGTAGAGGCCGTACAGGCTGCGCACGTCCATGCGGGCCGCATCGTGGAAGTCCCGCGGCGCGGGATCCAGGCCCTTCGCCTGCGGGCCATCGCCTTCTCCGCGGGGACCATGGCAGCTCATGCAGTTCGCCATGAAGAGCGCCGCGCCCTGTTGCGGATCCGGCGCCTGCCTGGGCGCCACGACGAGCCGGTAGGCCGCGATCACCTTCGTCCGCAGGGCGTTCGCCTGCGCGGATACCGCGGCACCATCCGCCTTGGCGGCCACCTGGGCCTGAAGGGCCCTGGCCTCCGCGATCAGGGCCGCACCATCCGGGGTGGCGGGCATCTGCTCCAATAAGGCCACCACCTGTCCAGCGAACTCCAGCTGCTCGGCGTATTCGGCCGCGTCCACCACGCGGCCGTCCTTCACGAAATCGGGATAATCCACGCTGACGTAGTCCAGCATGTGTACCACGGACCGCGCCTGTTCGTCCACGGGCGTTCCGGCGGCACGTACGGCGGTGCCGATGGCGAGGGCCAACAGGAGCAACGGTCCGTGCGGCCAGGCCAGGCGCATCAGACGTTGAACAGGAAGTGCATGACGTCGCCGTCGCGCACCACGTATTCCTTCCCCTCCACGCGCAGCTTGCCGGCGGCGCGGCAGGCGGCTTCGCTGCCCAACGTGATGAAGTCGTCGTACCCCATCACTTCGGCGCGGATGTAGCCCTTCTCGAAGTCGCTGTGGATGACGCCGGCGGCCTTCGGCCCCGTATCTCCTTGATGGATGGTCCAGGCGCGCACCTCCTGCACGCCCGCCGTGAAGTAGGTCTGCAGCTTCAGCAGGTGGTAGGCGGCGTGGATCAGCTTGTTCACGCCGGGTTCCTCCAGCCCGATGTCGGCGAGGAACATGGCGCGCTCCTCGGGGGTCTCCAGCGAAGCGATCTCCGCCTCGATCGCGGCGGTGACGAAGATGACCTCCGCATTCTCATGCGCCACGGCGGCCTTCACCTGCTCCACGTAGACGTTGCCAGTAGTAGCGCTCTTCTCATCCACATTGCACACGTACATCACGGGCTTGGTGGTGAGCAATTGGAACTCGTTCACCAGCGTGGGATCGTCGTTGGCGGAGATGGCGCCGCGGGCGCTCTGCCCCTTCACCAGCACCTCCTTGATGCGCGAGAGGAGGTCGAAGCGGCGCTTGGCCTCCTTCTCGCCGATCTGGGCCTGCTTCTCCACCTTCTTGATGCGCGCTTCCACGGTCTCGAGGTCCTTCAGTTGGAGCTCGATGTCGATCACCTCCTTATCGCGCACGGGATCCACGCTGCCGTCCACATGCACCACGTTGGGGTCGTCGAAGCAGCGGAGCACGTGCAGGATGGCGTCGCACTCGCGGATGTTGCCGAGGAACTGGTTGCCGAGGCCTTCACCCTTGCTGGCCCCCTTCACCAGGCCGGCGATGTCCACGATCTCTACCGTGGTGGGCACGATGCGCTGGGGCTTCACCAGGCCGGCGAGCTTGTTCAGGCGCGCGTCAGGCACGGTGATGGTGCCCACGTTCGGCTCGATGGTGCAGAACGGGAAGTTGGCCGCCTGGGCCTTCGCGTTGCTGAGGCAGTTGAACAAGGTGCTCTTGCCCACGTTGGGCAGGCCGACGATACCGCACTTCAATCCCATGGATGTCCGCTCGTAAAAAGCCCGCCTTCGCTGGAAGCTCCGGCGGAAAAATGTGCGCGAAGATAGCCGGAACGGCCAGGGCGGCGGATTCCGGATACGGCGGAATACCACGATCGGGGTAGTGTCCCGTCCATGAGCGGGGCTGGCCGCGGCAGCTTGCATCTTTGTGTCCCCCCATGGGCGAGATCCTCATCCTTTTCCTGCTTTTCCTGTTGAACGGCGTGTTCTCGATGAGCGAGATCGCGCTGGTGAGCGCCCGCAAGACCCGCCTGCAGCACGATGCCGACCGTGGCGATGCCCGGGCAAAGGCGGCCCTGGCGTTGGCCAACACGCCCAATCACTTCCTCAGCACGGTGCAGATCGGCATCACCCTCATCGGCATCCTCACCGGCATCTATAGCGGCGAGAACATCACCGAGGACCTGAAGGCCGTGCTTTTGGACGTTCCCCTGCTCGCTCCTTACGCGCATACCCTCGCCGTGGTGGGCGTGGTGATGGCCGTGACCTTCTTCTCACTGATACTGGGCGAACTGGTGCCGAAACGCATCGGCCTCACCTACCCCGAGCCCATCGCCAAGCTGATGGCCCTGCCGATGCGCATCATCTCCATCGCCACGGCGCCGTTCATCTGGCTGCTCACCACCACCACCGAACTGCTGCTGAAGGTGCTGCGCATCCGGCCGAGGCCGGGCGGGGGCGTCACCGAGGACGAGATCCGCGCCATGGTGCAGGAAGGTACCGAAGGCGGAGAAGTGCAAGCGATCGAGCAGGACATCGTGGAGCGCGTCTTCACACTGGGCGACCGCAAGGTGCGTTCGCTGATGACCCACCGCCAGGATCTGGTGATGCTGGACATCAATGCCACGGCCGAAGAGGTGCGCACCATTGTCACCAACGAGATGCATTCCATCTATCCCGTGGCCGGGAACGGCAAGAACGACGTGATGGGCACCGTGACCTTGCGCGATCTGTTCATCCATGTGAACGACGCGGACTTTCGACTGGCGGCGTTCATGAGCGCCCCCATCTACCTGGTGCAGCATGTGAGCGCCTACAAGGCCTTGGATCGCTTCAAGCGTTCCGAGACCCGCTACGGCCTGGTGACCGATGAGTTCGGCGCCGTGCAAGGGATCGTGACGCTGAACGACATCCTCGAGGCCCTGGTGGGCGACGTGAGCGAGTTCCACGGTGATGAGTTCCAACTGATGCAACGCCAGGACGGCTCCTGGCTGGTGGATGGGCAGTACCCCCTGCATGAACTCCTGGGCCGCTTAGGTGAGCCTGGCCTGGCACGCGACGTGGAGGTGGATACCATCGGCGGGCTCTTTCTCTACCAGCACGGCCATGTGCCCCATCCGGGGGAAATGTTGCAGTGGGTATGCTTCGAGATCGAAGTGGTGGACATGGACGGCGCCCGCATCGACAAGGTGATAGTCCGGCGGCTCGCCAGCTGAGCCCCCCAAAGAAGTCCATCATTCCTTCACCCTGATCTCACATGATAGGGCGACCTTTGCATCTGTTCGGTCGTCCTTTTCGCATAAGCTGCCCTCATGGCCCGTTCGCTACGCGCCTTCCTCGTCTGCACTTCGTTCTGCCTTATGGCCGCTGCTATGGGCCAGACCTTGGTATTGAACGAGGTGTCGAACGGACCCGCAGGATCCCAGGAATATATGGAGTTCGCGGTCGTACCCAACGGCCCGGTGGACCCCTGCACGCCCATCTGCATGGACCTGCGCGGATGGATCATCGACGATAACAACGGCTACCATGGGAACGATGGCATCGCGGTGGGGGCCCTGCGTTTCTCCACCACCGCTACCCTGTGGTCCTGCGTGCCGGTAGGCACGGTGATCGTGATCTACAACGGCAGCGATCGCAACCCGGCCCTCCCTGCGAACGACGTGTCGCTGACGGACGGGAACTGCACCATCGTCACCCCCGCCAGCTCCCCGCTTTTCGAATCCACGAACGCCACGCCCCAACCGGTCCAATGCAGCAACCCGGGCGGATGGGGAGCTCCTGTCACCTGGGCGTGCGTCGGCCTCCGGAACCAGGGCGATTGCGCGCGCATCACGGACCCGTCCGGTTGCGAGGTGTTCTCGCTGGGCTATGGGGACAACACCCAGAACAACACGATCTACTTCGCGGGCAATGGCCAGCGCAGGGTGTATTTCCACAACGGTGGCGATCCCGCCGTGCAAGGCAATTGGAGCGCGGGGTGCGCGGCTCCCGGCCAGTGCGGCAGCGAAGAGCAGACGCCCGGTGCGCCCAACAATGCCGCCAACGCCGCTTGGCTGGCCCAGTTCAACGGCAATTGCGCCCATGTCACGCCCCCTGATCCGCTGGTGGTGACGGCCACCGCCACGAACACCTGCGCCTGCACCGGCACCGCATTGGCCAGCGCCACGGGCTCCGTGCCCGGCTATGGGTTCGTGTGGTACGACCAGGCTTGGGCCGCTATCGGGCAGAACACCGCCAACGCCGGCGGCCTGTGCGCGGGCACCTACCATGTGATCGGCACATCGTCCACCGGATGCGCGGACACGGCCACGGTAACGATCGGCCAACTGGCCGGACCGGCCGTGACGCTCCACAGCATCGCCGCCGCGTGCGGCAGTCCTACGGGCCGGGCCTGTGCAACGGTGAGCGGCGGCACCGGCACCATCACGTTCCTGTGGAACGATGCCGCCGCGCAGGCCACGGCCTGTGCCACCGGCCTTGCCCCCAATGACTACACCGTGACCGCCACCGACGCCAACGGTTGCAGGGCCATCGGTACCATCACCGTGGGTGATAGCCTGCCGAACGTGTCCATCAGCATCACCACCGATGCGGCCGCCTGCGGATCCGCCACCGGCCGGGCCTGCGCCACCGTTGTGAACGGCGGCACCGCCACCTGGATCCTGCGGTGGAACGACCCCGCCGCGCAGACCGCGGACTGCGCCACCGGGCTTGCTCCCGATGCCTATACCGTGACCGCCACCGATGCCAACGGTTGCACCGCCTCCGCCACGGCCACCGTGGGCAATGACGTGCCGGCGATCACCGTGGATGAGGTGGTGGACGCGAGTTGCGCCGGTCTGGCAGATGGCCGCATCGCGCTGGGGCTGCCCGACAACACGCATACGCTATCCTGGAGCGGCCCGGACGGGTTCTCCGCCAGCCTTGCCCTGATCGATGGGTTGGCCCCCGGGCAGTATACCTACATCTGGGCCGGAGGAACACCTTGTGAGCATACCGGGGCCATCGACATCACCGCGCCGCCAGCAATCGGCCTTGCGGCATCCGCCACCGCCGCATCGTGCCACCTGCAATGCGATGGGCGCATCGATCTCACGCTCACGGATGGCGTGGCGCCGTTCCAGTACACGCTGGACAACGTTCCGCAGGCCACCGAGCCGTTCACCACGGTATGCCCCGGCCCGCACACCGTGGCCGTGACCGATGCGCGGGGCTGCGCAGCGAACACCACCGTAGAGGTGGATGACGGCCCGCCCGGCCCGAACGTGGACATCACCCCGCTGGACCCGCTGTGCGTGGCGGCACCGGTGGCGGACCTCATCGCGACGGGACCAAGCGGCACGTGGTCCGGACCAGGGATCGCCGATGGCACCATCGGGCGGTTCGATCCAGCCCTGGCCGGGCCCGGTGACCATTGGGTGGTGTACCGCAGCAATGGTGCCTGCAGCAACGCGGATTCGATCCAGGTACACGTGTCCCCGATGCCGGTGGCCGGCTTCCGCACGGACCCCGGCACGCCCTCCGAACTGGACACCCAGGTCCTGCTGATCAATACCAGCACGGACGCATCCACGTTCACCTGGACATTGGACGACCGGCTGCTCGCTTCCACGGCCAATGCGGTGCTCCCGCTGGACGATCGCACCGACTACCCGGTCTGCCTGATCGCCTCGGGGCTTCCCTTCTGCGCCGACACCACCTGCCGCATCATCTCCCTGATCACACCCTTGCAGGTGTTCGTTCCGAACACGTTCACCCCGGAAGGGGATGCCATTAACGACGTGTTCGCTCCGGTCTTCTCCACGCCGCCCGCCGCATGCACGCTCACCATCTTCGACCGCTGGGGCGGCCAACTCTTCCACGCGAACGCCTACAAGGAAGCGCACTGGGATGGTGGCGGCGCGAAGAGCGACGTATACGTGTGGCGCCTGACCTACCGCGACCCGGCCACACTGGATAACTTCGAGCGGATCGGGCACGTGACCCTGCTGCGCTGACGCCGTTCGATCCTATTGGACCTACGGTTCGGCAGGCTTGTTCCCTCGATCGCGCTGTCACATCGAGCCAAGTCGAGAGGGGCATGTCTCGACTTCGCTCGACAAGACACGGTTCGGGCGCCTGCGCCAAAGCGTGTCGGCGCATAGGCGTCACGGTTCGGCAAGCTCACCATGACAACGCGAGGACGGCAAGGAGCGCATTTTCTGATCACCTCATCATCTGATCTTCTGATCCATCGGAACGGCATTACGCCACCGCTTCGCGGCGCAGCATGTGGTGGCTCACGTTGGCGCCGTCCCCCGGCCGCAGGCCGTGGAACATCAGCGAGGAGAGGATGGTGAACGCACCCAGCGCAAGGAAGGTGTGGTGCAGCCCGGCCACGTATTGCGTCCGGTCCACCTCGGAAACGCCCGAAAGGAAGATGGCGGCCACGAGCGAGCCCACAGCCACCCCGAAGCTGAGCGCCATCTGCTGTGCGGTACCCGCGATGCTGCTGGCCTTGCTGGCATCCGCATCGGTCACGTCCGCATAGACCAGGCTGTTCATGCTGGTGAACTGGAGCGAGGAGAACAGCCCCTGCGCAAGGCTCAGGAGCAGGATGGCCCACACCGGTGTGCCCGCGCCGATGAAATGGAACGCCATGATGTTCAGCCCGAGCAGCACCGTGTTCCACACGAGCACGGCGCGGTGGCCGAACCGCGCGAGCAGATGCTTGCTGAGTACCTTCATGCCGATGGCGCCCGCGGCCTGCGGCGTGGTGAGCAGGCCCGCCTCCAGCGGTGAATAGCCCAGCCCGATCTGGTACAACAGCGGCAGCAGGAAAGGCATGCTGCCCACGCCTAGTCGGGTGACGAAGCCGCCGACCACGGGCACGCGGAACGTGCGGATGCGGAACATGCCCAGGTGCAGCATGGGGAAGCGGATGGTGCGCGCGTGCCAGCCGTAGCCGATCAGCAGCAGCACCGAGGTGGCCGTCATCATCACCATCGGCCCCACCTCCCAGGTGTGCTCGCCGAACACTTCCAGCACATAGGAAAGCAGCGCCACGCCCGCCCCGAAGAGCAGGAAGCCCACGCGGTCCAGCGGCGGCACCAGCGGATCGGCATAGTCCGGCATGGCCCGGCGCGTGATCCACCAGCCCACCAGGCCGATGGGCACGTTCACGAAGAAGATGACCCGCCAGGGCAGCCAATGCACGATCATGCCGCCGATGAAGGGCCCCAGCAGCGGCGCGATGAGCGCGGGGATCACCACGAAGTTCATCGCGTTGATCATCTCCGAACGCGGGAAGGTGCGCACCAACGCGAGGCGGCCCACCGGCGTCATCATCGCCCCGCCGATGCCCTGCAACAGGCGGGAGGCGATCAGCATGCGGATATCCACCGACACCCCGCACAGCAGCGATCCGATGGTGAACACGCCCATGGCGAAGCGGAACACCCGCCGCGTGCCGAACCGGTCCGCAATCCACCCGCTGATCGGGATGAACACCGCCAGGCCCAGCGTGTAGGTGGTGAGCACCGACTTCAGGCTCAGGGCCGACGTGCCCAGGTCCTCGGAGATCTGCGGCACCGCCGTGTTGATGATGGTCTGGTCCAGCTGCTCCATGAACAGCCCCACGGCCACCAGCCATGGCATCACCCGTCGGTATGGGGCCCGGCGATCCATCGCCGTCAAAGGTCGTACCCAGGCAACGGAACGAATCCAACCTCCGGGCGGGATATACACGTCAGAATGGCGCCTCCGTCCCTTTCCTGCGTGCCCTGATCCTCCGCGAACGGCCGTCCAGCGCAGCTCCCGGCGCGGCGCCACCATTCCGCAGAAAAGCGCCGTTCCGGACAGGCCGTATCCGCGCCGGATAGGGCCCGGGCTGCTGCCAGAGCGGACGATCCAACTTAACTTGGCGGCCTGCAAAAACAGATGCCTCCTATGACCCTACGCTCTACACTGCTGCTGACCACGGCCTTCGCCGGGCTTTGGACCGGAGCCGCGCAGGCCCAACTGCGCTGCGGCTCCGACGAAGCCCGCCGGGAACTGATTGCCCGCGACCCGCACCTGCTGGAACGCGAGGCCGCCGCAGAGGCCGCCATGCAGCACTCCATCCGGAACATGCGCGCCGAAGGGGAGGACAACACGGTATACGTCATCCCAGTGGTGTTCCACATCGTGCATCAGCTGGGGGCCGAGAACATCTCCGACGCGCAGATCCACGATGCGATGGAGGTGCTGAACCGCGATTACAGCCTATTGAACGCGGACGTGAACGACGCCTGCTGCGGGTTCCGCGCTATCGCCGCCAACATCCACCTCCAGTTCCGCCTGGCGCAGATCGACCCCTACGGCCAATGCACGAACGGGATCGACCGCATCATGAGCCTCCGGACGAACAACGCCGGGGACGGCTCCAAACTGGACCCCTGGTTCCGCGAGCGCTACCTCAACGTGTGGGTGGTGAACACCATCGGCAAGGAAGGGACCGCCGGCTACTCCTATTACCCCTCCGACGTGACGGGCGCTTTCGCCATCGGCGATGGCGTGCTGATCCTGAACGATTACATCGGCCGCATCGGCACAGGCACCGAGTACCGCTCCCGCGCACTCACGCACGAAGTGGGGCACTGGCTGAACCTCCAGCACCCCTGGGGCAATAACAATGGCGAGGACGGTGCCCCCGCAGGGCACATGGTACCCACCTGCGGCGACGACCTCGTGGAGGACACGCCCTGGACCCGTGGGCACAACATCTGCTCCCCCGGCAGGGATTATGATTGCAGCCGCACCGCGTTCAACCAGCTCTACCGCTGCGACAGCGTGACCACCAGTACCGGCACCGCAGACCCGGTCATCCCCGTGGACGCCCGGGTGCGCGTGAACGACACCACGTTCCGCACGGTCGCCTCGTTCACCCGCCTGATCGCCACCGGCGTATCCGGCAACTCGGTGACCGCCGGCCGCTTCGAGTTCACGGGATGGGGCACGGGCGCGCCGGACGGCGCTACCGCGGCCAACCAGCTCACGGGCGCCATCGACCTGCACAAGTACTATGAGTTCACCATCGGCGCGCCGCAGGTGGGCACGACCATGACGCTCGACTCCCTCGAGTTCAAGGTCGTCCGCAACCTTACCGGCGCGCGCTCCTTCGCGGTGCGCTCCAGCGTGGACAACTTCGCCAGCAACCTTCCGCGTGGCGTACAGGCCAACAACAGCGGCGTGACCACCGCCAGCGGCAACACCTTCTTCTACACGCTGGATACCAACCTAGTGCGCAACAACATCCGCGTGAAGATGACCGGCATCACGAACTACCGCTACCTGACCGGCGCGGTGACCTTCCGCATTTACGCCTGGAACGCCGAGGAGGACGGCGGGTCCTTTGGCATCGACGACCTGCGCCCCTACGGCACCTTCGGGATCATCGAGAACCTGCAGAACTACATGGACTACTCCTATTGCTCCGTGATGTTCACCAACGGCCAGCGCGACCGCATGCGCGCCGCCATTACCAGCTCGATCGCGTCCCGCAACAACCTGTGGACCGACGCCAATCTGGCCCAAACGGGCACGGAGGACGGCCACGTGTCGCAGTGCGCCCCCCGCGCCGACTTCTACAGCTACGTGGTAGCGCTGAACAATGCCTACCCGTTCACCTGCGCGAACTCCCCCGTACAGTTCCGGGACAACAGCCAGGTGGCCACCCCGACCAGCTGGCAATGGGAATTCCCCGGAGGCGATTCCTCTTCCTCCACCGAGCAGAACCCGATCGTGCGCTATCCGCAAGGGGGGACGTTCAGCGCCACCCTCACGGTGAGCAACGAGTACGGCAGTAACAGCATCACCAAGACGAACGTGGCCTACGTCTCGAACACCTATCCGGACATCATGGGGCTGATGTCGCAACCGTTCAACACACCGGCCACCCCGCCTTGGATCGTCTTCAACCCGGAGAACAACACCACGAAATGGGAGTGGACCGCAGAGGTCGGGCACTCGCCCGGAGGCGGCTACCGCATGAACGGATCGAAAACGACCGGACAGGACATCATCGGCGATGCCGTGGGGGACGTGGATGAACTGGTCACACCCACCATGGACCTGACCTACCTCACCAACGCCACCTTCTCGTTCTGGTATGCCGCGTCCACCAAGGCCGCCACTAGCGCCGACGTGCAGGAGCACATGACGGTATACAGCAGCACGAACTGCGGTGCCAGCTGGAGCGCCCGCCTCAACATGAACGTGGCGGACGGCAACGGCAACCACGATCCCAGCCAGCTGATCACGGCCGGCACCCACGGGAACGGCTACATCCCGGCGGCCGCCGACTGGCGCCAAGCTTCGTTCACCATCCCCGCCGCGCTCCAGCGCCCCAATGTCCGCTTCAAGTTCTCCTACACCGCCGGCCGTTATTCAAATGACCTGTTCGTGGACGACGTGAACATCGATGGCACCGTCGGCGTGGACGAAGTGGCCGCACGCTCGGGTTTCCTCGCCCTGACCCCGAACCCAGCCGCCGATGAGGTGACCGTTGAAATGGACCTCGCCGGCTCGGCCGTCGGCACGCTGTCGTTCGTGGACCCCACCGGCCGCGTGATCCACAGCCGCGCCGTGAGCAGCGGACAGCAATACCTGGTCGTGGACCTGAAAGCCATCGGCCTGAGCAGCGGCGTGTACCTCGTCCGCCTGGAACATGCCAAAGGCAAGCGCGTGCAGCGCCTGGTGGTGCGCTGAGCACGATCCACCCGCACACCGAGGAGGCCCGCCCATCATCCGGCGGGCCTCTTCCGTTCCGGGGTACGGGCATGCCACATCACCGTATTTTCGTGGTCCCATGCGTGCCAAGACCATCACATCCGCCCTGTGCCCGGAAGAGGCCCTGCTGGAGGAGGATCCTCCTTGAAACGGGCCCGTTCAAGGAGATCATCCTCCACAACGATGACCTGAACACCTTCGACCATGTGATCGACAGCCTGGTGGAGATCTGCCAGCACGATCCGATCCAGGCCGAACAATGCGCCTGGATCGTGCATCACAACGGCAAATGCAGCGTGAAGCGAGGCACCTTCGACCAACTGGAACCCTTATGCACCGCCCTCACCGACCGCGGGCTTTCCGCCGACATCCAATGAACCGATACCTCCACCGCGCCGCCGCCCTGCTGGCGGTAGCCGCCTTCGCCGCAGCCTGCTCCAAGGTGCCCATCACCGGCCGCCGCCAATTGAACCTGGTGCCGGAAAGCGAGATGATGAGCATGAGCCTCACCGAGTACCAGCAGTTCCTGCAACAAACGCCTCCACTCCCCGCTTCGGACCAGCGCGTGGCCATGGTGCGCCGCATCGGCGAACGCTTGGCAAAAGCCGCCACGGACTACCTGAACGAGCACAAGGCCGGCGACCGCGTGGCCGACTTCAAATGGGAGTTCAACGTGGTGGACGAGGCCACCGTGAACGCCTGGTGCATGCCCGGCGGGAAAGTGGTGGTGTACACCGGCATCCTCCCTGTGACCAAGGATGAGCCGTCCCTGGCGTTGGTGATGGGGCACGAGATCGCCCACGCCATCGCCCGCCACGGCAATGAGCGTATGAGCCAATCCATCGCCGTGCAGGGAGCGGGTCTGACGTTGCAGGCCATGGCCTCCCAGAAACCGGGGCTCACCAGCGACCTGTTCCTCCAGTCCTTCGGCATCGGCAGCCAGCTAGGCCTGCTGGCCTACTCTCGCAACCAGGAGTCGGAGGCCGACAAGATGGGGCTCGTCTTCATGGCCATGGCCGGCTACGACCCACGCGTGGCGCCAGATTTCTGGAAGCGCATGGCCCAACAGAGCGGCGGCCAGAAGCCGCCCGAACTGCTGAGCACCCACCCCAGCGACGAGCGCCGGATCGCCGATCTCGAAGCCTACATGCCGGAAGCCTTGAAGTATTACAAGCCCCAATGACCGGGCTTGCTATATTCGCACCCGCTTTCAGGACCCGTAGCTCAATTGGATAGAGCATCTGACTACGGATCAGAAGGTTTGGGGTTCGAATCCCTACGGGTCCGCGGAAGAGGGTCGCCAGACAGGCGACCCTCTCTCATTTTCAAGCAATTATCATCCTGGAGCCCAGTGACTTACTGTTTGAAATCATGAGCTTGGATGAGCTGACGTTTTAAGATCTCTGCCAACGATCCGCCAACATGAGGATCACCTGTGTCATGTCGAGCGAAGTCGAGCCATGAACGCTCTCTCGACTTCGCTTGAGGTGACAACGTGGTGAGGAACCGCCTCTGATATCACCTGTTATCCCGGTATGCTTGTCAGGCCGGTTCAGGCTCACCGGGACCTCACGCCATATGCTGAAGCCTTCCTATCGCTTCAACGCCGACGGATCCGCCAGGATCGATACGCCGAACTTCGCCAGCAGCGCACGGGCATCGCGCATCGGGATGCGCTTGCCGTTCAGGTAGGCAGTGATGAAGGCGTCCTTCACACCAAGCGCCACCGTGCCGTCCTTGCGCACGCGGGCGCTCTCTAGGTCAAGGAACACGCCCGTGGTGTAACGGATCTTGTTCGTTTCGGTGCGTTCGCTATTGAGCGGCGTGATGTTGAAGAGCTTGTCCAACGCCGTGGGCTTGCTGTACACGCCCACTTGCACGGTGAAGAAAAGGCCCTTGATCGCCTCCACCTGATTGGCCGGGGCCGCCGCGGGATCATTGTAGTAGGCCGTGGCCTCCACGGACGGTTGGAAGGCGGCCAGCACTTCCTGCGCGGAAGACGCGTAGTTGCTCAGCACGGTGGCATCCTCGGCCCCGGCAGCGTTGATGTTCGGCAATTCCGAAGCGGGGGCCACTGTGGACGCCGGGTGCGGGGCCGCTGCTGCGGCAGGCTGCGCGGCGATCGCTCCCGTCAACGCCATGGCTTGCGCCACCGGGATCCGCTTGCCATCCTGATAGGCCACCACGAACGCATCGCGGTAACCGCGTGCGCGCACCTGCTCGGACGCCTTCGCAGCGCTGGCCGCGTTCGTGAACGCCCCCGCCGTGTAGCGGGTGAGCCCGTTGCCCGCCGTTTCACCGGTCACCGGGGTCATCCCGGAGAAAGCCTGGTCGGATGGAGCGTGCTTGAACGCCCCGACCTGCACCTTGAACACCACGCCGGCCGGCATCGGTGCATCAATGGGGATCGCACCCTGGCTTGCCCCTCCCGCATCCATGGAGAACTCATCCTTCGTGAGCGCAGGCAACGTGGCAGGCAATCCACCCGGAGCGGCACTCACGGATGAGGGCATGGTGCGCGTGGGGGGCGCGGACGGGCGGGCGGCAGCCGATGTGGGCGGGACCGACGCGTTGATCGTTGCGGTCCTATCGCTGGAAGGGGCATTGGCCCTGTTGCGCTGATCGGCGGATGTGCCAGCAGCTGCCGGGGAATCCTGTGTTCCAGCGGCAGGCGGCCGAAGTGCGGGGGGGGCCTGCACCAAAGTGGGTTCGTTGCGGCGGGTACGCTGTTCCAACGCCATGATGGCGGATGAACGGTCCGGGGACAGGCTCTGCAACACCAAGGCGGCCTGCGACTCGTTCACGCTTGCGGCACGGTCCAGCAGGTCCGCGCGTTGGTTCAGCGAATCGGCACGGGACCTCAGCTGACCGGTGCGTTCATCCAAGTGGCGCAACCGATCGGCACGTTCGTCACGGCCCGCTGCGCTGCTGTCGCCGCGCAATGTGGACGCCTGCTGCGCCAATGCATCGGCCAGCACATGCGCATGGCCTGCCTCGGTCTTCGCCGCTTCGGCCTCCGCGCGCTGGTCCTTCGCCTTCGCCGCGATGGTGAAGTAGCGGCTCTGGTCATCGGCGTTCATCACCGCCACCTGTTCCTCGCCCGTGAGGTAGTAATACTTGCGCAGGCGTTCGGCGAAGGCCGCTTTCTCGGCCGCATCACGCTGCTGCTCTTCCATCTCCTGCGCCGTGCGCTGACCGACAACGGCCGCGGCATGCAACGAATCGGAGATGTGGCGCAGGCGTGCCGCCTCGCGCTCGATCGCCTGGCGTTCGCGGCGTTCCGCGGTAGCGGCGCTGTCCTGTACGGCGTTCGCGCGGTCGGCGGCGGTGATGGAGCGTTGCTCCAGCGCATACGCCTGTTCAGCCTGCTGCTGTGCTTGGGAAGCGGCCGTGGAAGCACCCTGCGTGGCATCCCCCGGACCGGAGACCGATCCTTGGGCTGCCGATGTCCCTTCCGTAAGGGAAGCGGCCTTCGCGGCATGAGAGGTGTCGCTATCGGCCACCGAGCCTTGGGCACGACGGTCCCAGGCGAGCTCGTCCGGCATGCCGAACATGGACCGTTCGATCTCCACATAGCTCGGCGCACTGCCTGCCTTGAACTTGTCGCTGAGGATGTGGTTCCGCACCGTGAGCGCGCGGTCCATGTTGCGCAGCGCCTGCAGTTCCATGGCATAGGCCTGCCGGTAAAGGCTGTCGCGCAGCACGATGTTCTCGCTGCGGTCGGCTTCCTTCCGGCGCGTGCCGGCCAGATCGATGCCCGCGCGTGCGTCCTCCTCCAGGCGCTGGGCCATCTGCACCAAGGGCTCACCCGGCGCCAGGCCCTTCCGCGCGATGGCCGAACGCAGCACGTCGGCGCTGTCCTTCGCGGCCTTGTACTCCTCGCGGGTGATGTATGACAGGCGCTGCCCCAGCTCGGTGCGCATGATCAGGTGATCGTCGATGGCGCGGTCCGCGCGGGCACGCAGCTTGTCCCACTTCTTGCCACGCGGGGTTTCATCCAATACGGCCTCCAGTGAATCGATCGTTTCCTCCAGCGCGGTCATCCGCTGCATGTCCCGGTCCTTCTCCGCTACCGCGCCGCTCACCTTCGCGGAGCGGTGCTCCATCAGGCTCTCGTAGATCTGCTCGCTGTTGTGGGCCAGCGTGACGTACCCATCGTTGTGCGGCGTGGGCGGTAGCTGCGCACCGGCATCGGTCAATGGGGGAAGGTTGCCTCCGGCATTGGCCGCGGCCAATGCCGCATCCTCCATGCGGCGGCTTTCCTGGGCCGCGTACTGCTGCTCGGCATCCGCCAGCACACGTCCGGCCTGCTGTACGTGCGCCTCCTTCAGGCGACGCAAGCGAATCCATCCGGGCGAGCACGATGGCCTTGTCCGGGGCCCGCTCCAAGCTGGCGGCCTGACGGGCGCTCTCCTCATCGATGCTGTCGATCAGCATCAGTTCGAGCCCGTGCAGGTCCTGCGCGCGTTCACGCACATCGCCTTCACCGGCCTTGATCCGCTGTTCATCCTGCTGGAACGACGCATACAAATGGTCCACCAAGCGGACCTCCGCGATGGCGGTATCGAACGCCAGCGGGTCCCCCTTTACGATCCCATTGTCCAACGAGGCGGATCGCTCCGCGTCAGCGGTGCTTTCCTGCGATACAGCGGTGGTGCCGTCCGTCCCAGCGGCAGGCCGCGCTACTGCGGCATCTGCGATGGCCGGGGCATCCTTGCGCTGCGCATCGCGCATCTTCTGACGGATGCTGGCGATGCGGGCATCCAGGGAATCCTGCTGCGCCTTGTCCTTCTCGGCGGCGCGCAACTGGCGCAGTTCGGCCAGCTCGTTGGCGAGCACGAAGGCTTCCTCCTCCAGCGTGGGCACCCCGGCCGAAGCTTCTTTCACCGGCATTGCCGGGGCTTCCGTGCGCGGCTGCTCCAGCGGAGCACCGGTACCGCGTACCGATGCGAGATCGCCGTTGCGCTGGTCATCGGTCTGCGCCGCGCGTTGGGCGTCGCTCCCCGCCATCGTGCCCGGTGCCCCATTGTTGTTCGCGTCAGCCTTCGCTGTGCGCTGTGCCTCCACCGCCGAAGCTGTCCGGTCCGATGCGGCTGCGGCCCCTGCATCGTGTGATGCATTGGTCCCCGGCACAGCACCTCCGCTCAGTAACGCGGCATCGTTCTGCGGATCGTTCGCGAGGGTGACCGTATTGCCCGCCATGCGCGCGGCCTGGTCCGTGGTGCTGCGCGCAACGGTCGTGGCCGGGACGGATGCCGCCGGGGCCGCCTTCGTTCCTTGCGCCGCCCAGTCGAACGCCCGCTGCTCACCCGCTTGTGCCTCGGTGGCGATGGCGCTCATGTAGCGTTCGTCCACGGCCACGGCGGCGATGCGGCCCTCCGTCCCGTCGACGCGTTTGCCGAGCTCCGTTACCGCAGCCGTGGTGCGCGGCGTGGCCTTGCCGGTCATGCCTTCACCGGCCAGGTGCTTGGCCAGACCCGCCTGGCCCTCGGCCACGGCGGCATCCTGCTGCGCGCGCCTCGCCTTCACAAAGGCGGAGGCTGCTTCCTCCTGCAAGTAGCGGACCTGCTCCCGCGATGCAGCGAGCTGTTTGCCGAGGTCCTCCTTCCGCTTGCCGCTGGCCGCAGCCTCTTCGCGTTCCAACCGGGCGATGCGATCGCTTCAGCTCGGTCTCTTCCACGCGCTGGGCATCCGCCTGTTGCAATTTGCTTGCGGCCTCTTTCTGGAGCGCGGTGGCATTGCGGCGCAGCTTCTCCGCGATGTCCACCCGGCCATCCGGACCGTTCTTCTCATCCATCCGCTTCTTCAACTGCTGCAACGCAGTGAGCGTGGCGGCATCGCTGCCGGAGGACAGGGCGGCGGTGAGGTCGCTGCTGAGCTTGCGCGCCGTGGTGGCGTGCTGTTCGGTAGCGAGGCGTTCCGCGTCCAGGTCCTGGCCGGTGCGGAAGGCCGCGCGTGCGCGGAGGTCCGCTTCCCGCGAACGTTGCCGGGCCCGGGCCGCCTGGGTCATCAGCTCGTTCCGGCGCGCTTCATCGGTGCTCCCCTGGGCCTGTGCCACGAGGTGTTCGGCCTCTTCGATGGCAGCGTTCGCGTGCGCCACGTTCGTTTCCGCCAGTTCGTAGGCTTCCGCAGAGCGCAGCCCCAGGTCCTTCGCCGTGCTTTCCAGCTCGGCCGCATCGTCCGAGGCCATCTTCTGTGCGGATCCCCGTGTGACATCGCCCGCAAAGCCCGCCTGCGTGAGCACGTCCACGGGGGCCTGCTCCGCCTGCGGCTGCTCGGCAGGCGGCCTGCTTCCGGTGGGGTCCAGGTGCGCGCGGCGCTTGATCTCGGCGAGCGCGAGGTCGATCAGGTCGTCCTGCAACGGCTCATCGAAGTAGTTCTTGATCATCAGCTTCTCGCCGCCCTGGTCGATCAGCGTCATCTCCTGGCGGTAGGCTTTCGCTTCGCTGTTGCGCGGCACTTCCACCATGCCCACGTGCGTGCGTGCGCTGGGACCCGCCTCCACCATGAACTTGTATTTGCCGCCGCGGGGGATCGCCAGCACGTAGTTGCCGTTGATGTCGGTGCGCACCTCGGCCACCTGTTCGCGGGACACAGCGTCCTCCACCACGATGCGCGCCTTGCGATCCTGCGCATCGAACTGGGAGGCGAACGTGCCCTTGAGCACGGTGATGTTCACCGGCACCTGCGCGGTGCCCACGCGGTACACGTGCAGCATGCCCTGCTTGCTGTCGCGGCCGCTGGCGAAGCAGGCTTCCTTCCCGGCCGCGTCCACGATATAGAGCACGTCATCGTCCGGCGTGTTCACGGCGAAGTCCATGTTCTCCGGTGTTCCGAACACGTCGTTGCCCGCATCATAGAGGCTCTTGAACACGTCGTAGCCGCCCATGCTGTTGTGGCCCTTGCTGCAGAAGTAGAGCGTGCGGCCATCGGCGCTCATGCAGGCGTAGTCCTCGTCCTGGTCGGTGTTGATGTACCCGGCCACCTTCACCGGCGGGGCGAACTGGCCCGTGGGCTGCAGCTGCGTGCGGTAGATGTCGCGGCCGGTCTTCCCGTCCTTGCCGAGGCTGCTGAAGTAGATGGGGCCGCCCTGCGCGGAAGGCAGGTATACGAGCGACCGCTCCTTGCTCTTCTTGTCCAGCGGCGTCTTCAGTTCATCGGGCGTCACCACGATACGGCCGCCGATGTTGCCCAGGTCGTAGAACCGGAAGAAGTCGGCGGCATCCACCTCCACCTTGTTGTGGACGTCGATGTCCTTCAGGTTGCTGAGCAGGTTCAGGCCGTTGCGGCATTGCTGCTCGAGCGCGTCCACCGGATGTTCGGCAAGGGTCTTCTTGTCCGCCGTGCCGCGGTAACGCTCATAGGCGGCGAGCGCTTCCTTGAAGTGATAGGTGAGGTGGTCGGCGCGGCCGAGGAAGTACCAGGCGAGCGCGGGCGGGGCCGGGCCCTGCGTGGCGAACTTCAGGAAACCGATGGCCTTCTCCTTGTCCTCGCCGCCGAAGAGCGAACAGGCGCCATACTTGTAGCTGAGGTCGGCATCGCCGGGGTTGAGGCTCACCAGCTGGGAGTACAGCGGCATGGCCTCGGCATAGGCGCCTTGGGCGAACAGGCCGTCCGCCTTGGCGCGCAGGTCCTTCCCCCCCTGGGCCCACAGGGTCAGGGGAGCGCACACGACCGCCCATATGCCCACGCCGCGGGTCATCATCCAAGAGTGGACGCTTCTACGGACGGGCGCTGGGCATCGTTTCATGGCTTGGCCGTGCTCCGTCCCACCGGCCGCATGCGGTTCTCCTCCCCGCGCAGCAGTCGGCCGATGTTGTGGCGGTGGGTATAGAAGACCAGGATGCAGAGCACGATGGAGAACCCGATCTTGACGGGGTTGGTCTCGTGGAAGACGAGCACGACGGCCAGCGGGAAGGCCAGCGCCGCGCTCAGCGAAGCGAGCGACACGTAGTTGCGCCAGGCGAACACGATGGCGAACACGGCCACGCAGATGGCGGCCGCGCCCGGGTGCACGGCGAGCACGCCGCCCAGCGAGGTGGCCACGCCCTTGCCGCCCTTGAACCCGGCGAACACGGGGTACAGGTGGCCGACGACGGCAGCGAGCACCAGGCCCACGCGCAGCCACATCCAGGCCTCGGTGTCGGGCCCGAGCCCGCTGAAGTTGGGCAGGATGCGCACGGGCAGAAAGCCCTTCAAGACATCGATGAGCAGCACCGGCACGCCGGCCCTGGGGCCGAGCACCCGGAAGGTGTTGGTGGCGCCGGCGTTGCGGCTGCCGTGCTCACGCACGTCCACGCCGTGGAAGCCCCTGCCCCACCACACGCTCGTGGGGATGCTTCCGCAGAGGTAGCTCACCGTCATGGCCGCGATGCCGTATGTCCAGGGGAAGTCCATGGTTCAGAGGCCGAAGCGGTCGCGGAACGCCGAGACCTTGTTGCGGTTGGTCAACATGAAGCCGTAGTCCGGCGCGCCTTTCTTGCCCTCCTTCTTGGTCTTGTCCTCCTTCAGTTCGCTGATCATGGTGTTGAAGTCGGCGCTGCTGCTGTAGGTGAGCATCTGGCCGCGCACGTATTGGAAGAACCAGTAGGTCTGGTCGTCGAGCATGAGCAGGATGGTCATCGCATCGCCGCTGCGCTTGCGCTGGAACTCGACCTTGCCTTTGAGGTAGCGGAACACGGGCTTCTTCAGCACGGTGCCCACGCCGATAAGGCCCACGCTCTGCCAGGCCTGGTCCTCGGAGTTCCAGCGGAGCTTCACGTCGCAGAGCACGAGGGCCTTCTGTAGCTCGTCCGGCAGCTTCTTGATCTCGCCCTTGATGCTGAGCTCGCTGATGACCTTGTCGCTCTTCTCCTTGCCGAGCACTTCGCGCAACGCGCGCTCGTACGGCGTCTTCGCGATGTCCACCGGCTTCTGGTCCGGATAGGCCTGGATGTCGGCCACCATCTTCTCCAGCGCGTTCTCATGGAAGAAGAAGTCGGCGAGCATCGTCACCTGCGCGTTGGCCAGGCCGCTGTCGCCGCGGAACTCGAGGGTGCCGTAATCGTCCACCCGCACCTGGCCCAGGTCCACGCCCTGCCCGATGTGCCCGTCGGCGCTGAGCTTGCAATCCTCCGTGCTGAGGCTCACGAGATCGCCCGGCAGGTCGCGCTGGCGGATCTTGTCCTTGTTGGAGATGAGGTAGCTCTTCTTGGCCTTGTCATAGAACAACAGCCCTTTCGCGCTGATGATCGTGCGGTCGTTCCTGTCGCTCTTCTTGCTGAGGAAGGTGCCATAGAGCTTGAACGGATCGTCCGACGTGAGGAACATGCCCGCGCCGATGGGATCGCCCTGGTCGTCGCGCAGTGAATCGCCCACCGGAATGAACACCTCCATCGGATCGATGCGGCCGCTGAAGGCCATCCAGTTGCGCGAGATGCCCGGGCAGTCGTGCAGGATCCGCGTGCTGCCGGTGAAGGACAGTTCCTTGATCGAGGCCTGCAGCAGCACGTCGCCGAAGTAGTCAAAGGCCGGGCTGAGCTGGAAGCGCTCCTCCGGCGTGATGCGGCCGCGCGCATAGGTCTGGTAGGCCGTATCCACGTTGATGTTCTGCAGGCGTATGGTAGTGGACCGCTTCGTTTCGTCCACGTAGTCGTACTCGCCGCTGCCGCTGTACTGCCGCCTGGCCTTGATGTTCACCGTGGCCTTCCGGATGGTGTGGTACTTGCTCACGCGGTCCGCCACGATGGTGGCGTTGGTGAGCGGGTCCATCTCGGCGTTCTTGCGGACGCGCACGCGCATGCTGTCCGGCGTGATGAGCGCGTCGGCCACCGGGATGTACTGCACCTCGTTGGCGGTGATCAGGTGCTGCTTCAGGTCGTAGCGCGCCTTGGGCGCCATGAAGCTGAGCGAATCCTGGTCCGCCCGCGTGCTGATGAAGTTGCTCCCCGCCAGTTGCAGGTCCTCGTTGCCCGCGGCGGCGGTGCGGTCGGCCTCCAGCTCGATGTCGCCCTGGTCCATGAACCATTTGAAGCGGTCCATGAAGCAGATGTACTGGTTCACCGGGAACTCCACCTTGGTGCTCCTGCCGTTGCTGACGAACTCGCCCATGCGCTCATCCAGCTTCACCGTGGCGTTCACGTTGTCCGTGCGGAAGGCGATGCTCGCCGTGTCCCCTTCCGTGAGGCGGAAATCGCTGGTATCGGCATGCAGCTTCATTGTCTCGAACTGGAAGAGGCCCGACTTGAGCGTGGCGTTGGTGAAGTCCACGAGACCGGCGCCGGTCATGCCCTTGGGCCGCAGTTCGGTGCGGCCGTGCAGGAAGGCCTGGCCGTCGTACATCACCATCGGCGCCTTGCGCCGCTCGCTCAGCAGCACGTCCTGCGCGGGTTCCAGGCGCACGAACACGTCGCCGCCGCGCACCAGCGGCACGCTGGCCGGCGGGGCCTTGGCGGCGGTGTTGGTGAGGGTGTCGGCCATGCCGTACGTGGTGTCGGGGCAGAAGAACAGGTCGCTGCTGCGGAGCTTGGTGGTGAGGTACGCCAGTTCACCGCTGCCGTGTAGGCCCTTGTTGTCCAGGCGCAGCGTGTCGCTGAAGGAGGCCTTCTTGCCGTAGAGCGGCAGGCTGGCATCGCCGGTGGTGCGGACGAAGCCGAGGGCGTAGTCACGCTGCAGGCGGATGGGCTCGCGGATGTCGGGGAAGATGCCGCCGCTCATCAGCGTGCCGGAGAACGTGAGGCCCTCGTTGGTGAAGTTGTCGAGGCTGTCGATCTGGAACGGATCGCTCTTGTAGTAGAAGCCGTCGCGCTTGTAGGCCCCGCGCTGGATGGTGCCCCGATCGTAGTACACGAAGCTCTCCTTCGCGCTGTTGAACTTGGGGAACTGCGGGTACTTCTTCTGCTGCAGGCCGCTCTTGTTGCTCGGCTCGTCCACCTCCAGGGTGCCGCTCACCCTCTCCAGCACGTTCTTCACCCGCACCAGCGCGCGGTTGCCCTTGTCGTCCGGCTCGAAGCTGTCCGCATAGAAGCTCACGCTGTCCACGTTCAGCAGGTCGATGATGAAGGGCGAATAGTGGAAGTAGTACTCCTTGCCGTAGTAGTTCAGCTTGCCCGCCTGGATGTTCCCGCCGAAGGTGAAGTCGCGGTCCTTCTTGATGGTGACCTCCTTGTTGCTGGGGTAGATCTTCACGTCCTGCGAATCGCTGACGATGATGCGCGACACACCCTTCAGCGCGAGGTCGTTGTTCAGCAGGTTGATGGTGCCGTTCACGCCGTCGTCGCTGTTGCTGTTGAACTGCAGCACGTCGTAATCGATCTTGCCCGCGCTCGCGAGGATGTGCTCGCGCAGGCGCGGCTTCACGTGCACCATCTCCGTTTCCGGGTCGTAATCGACGTAGCCCTTGTTGGCCATGTCGATCAGCATGGGCACCACCTGCGGCATCTGCATCCGGGTGGCCACCGCGAAGTCCTTCGCCGCGAAATCCTCGCCCGACTGCTTGCTGAAGTCGCGCAGGCGGCTCAACGGATGGACCGCATCCACGCCGAGCATCGCCATGTAGCGCTTCTCCTTGAAGTAGTTGAAGCTCTCGAACGAGGTGCGCGTCTGCGAGGAGCCTTGCAGGTTGCCGATGCGGAGCACCGGGTCGCCCTGCTTCCACGTGAGCTCTTCGAAGTACATGTCCAGCTTGTGGAAGGTGTCGTAGAACGGGCCCTTGGACAGCCCTTCGTCCTTCTTGATCAGCGTGAGCTGCTTCTTCGCCTTCTGGAAGCGCAGGCCCACGCTGGGATGGAAGATGGAATCCTGGTCGAGCCGCACCGTCACGCTCACGTCCTCGCTGGCGATGCGCTCCGGATCGATGGTGTAGACGAGCCCCTTGGCGATGATGAACGCGCGCTTGTCGCGGTAGAACGTGAGCGAGGCCGGTTCCTCCTTGGTGCCATAGCCCTGCAGCTTCGCGCCCTGCATGGTGAAGCCGCCCTCATAATCCACGCCCTCCATGATCTCCTTGATCCGCATGCGGCGGTCGTTGCCCTCGAAGCGAGGGTAGCTGGCCTTCTCCGCGTCCACGTTGGCCATCACCTTGTCGATGACCTTGCCGAGCAGGCCGTGGTCGAAGTGCGGATCGGTGAAGCGCGCCGAATCCACCTCGATGTCCGCGCTCTTCACCCGGATCCGGTAGGCGTGGTCCCACTCCGCGAAGGTGGCCGTGGCCGGCAGGCCCGCCCGCTCCCAGGTGATCTTGCCGCCCTTGCCCCGCCAGACCTGCTGCGTGGGATAGTAGGTGCCGCTGGTGCCCTTCACCACCGCGCTGTCGCCCTTCGCCAGGCACACCAGGTCCATCGGGCCGGTGAATACCACCTTGGGGATGCTGTCGAAGGCGAAGGTGAACTGCTTCGAGCGGCTGCGCCATTGCGTGCTGGCGCTTTTGTAGAAGGTATTGTCCTTGAACAGGTTCGCGCTCATGGCCACCAGCTCCACGAGGTTCTGCTTGCGCCCGCTCTGTGCGGCGGATTCGAGGCACTGCATCCACGTGGCATAGTCCTGCGCGCTGCGGCCGCTGGTGGCGAACGCGGCCAGGGAGCCGAGGTAATCGCGGAAGCCCGGGAAGGCCTCGAAGCGTTTCTTCAACAGCGTGTTGGCCATGGTCACGGCACGCGTGCGCTGTTCGGGCGTGAGCGACCCGCCGTTCCAGGCGGGCGCGAACACCTGCTCCACGAAGGGGCGGCCCTCCTTCTTGTCGGCGCCTTCCAGGAAGTCGGTGACCTCCTTCAGGAAGGTGGCCTGTTCATCGGTGAACGGCTTGGTCTGGGCGCTCGCCCGCGGGATGAGCGCGAAGAGCAAGGCGATGGCGATCAAGGAGCGACCGGCCACGAAGGACCGGCCAAGGGAGCGCACGTTCATTTCCTGCATCCGATCAGTGCCCATTCCCCTTGGGCGAGGTTTTCCGCAGGCGACAGGCCCGCGTCCTTCACGGCCTGCACCATGACGTCGCGGTCCCGCTGGATGAAACCGCTCAGCAGCAAGGCGCCGCCCGGGAGCAGCGCATCGCGCATGGCGGCCATGTCGCGCAGCAGGGTGTTGCGTTCGATATTGGCCAAGATAACGCCGTAGGATGCGGGCCTGAGGAGGCGCACATCGCCCTTTTCCACAACCACGGCGTGACAACCGTTCAGCCGCAGGTTCTCCCGCGCGTTCAGCACGGCGTGCTCGTCGATGTCCACCGCGAACACGCTGCGCGCGCCCCGGCGTTCGGCCAGGATGGCGAGCACCGCCGTGCCGCAACCCAGGTCGCACACGTCCTGCCCGCGCAGGTCGAGCGCGAGCATGGCCTCCACCATCATGCGGGTGGTGGCGTGGTGCCCCGTGCCGAAGGCCATGCGCGGGGTGATCACGATCTCCTCGTCGAAGCCTTCCACGTGCGGGTGGAACTCGGCGCGGATCCGCACCGCCTTCCCCACCTCCACCGGCTGGAAGCTCCGCTCCCACTCCTCGTTCCAGTTGCGGTGCGGCACCTCATGGACCGTGTGCGACACATGCACGTGCGGATCGCGCAGCACGAGCACATTATGCAGCATGGAGCGGTCGAAGCGCTCGCTGGGGATGTAGGCCTTCAGCCCGTGGGGCGTCTCCTCGAAAGTGTCGAAGCCGCGGTCGGCCAATTCCACCAGGAGGATCTCCCGCCAGGGCTCCAGCGGCGCGATCAGGAAGGAGACCTCGGTCCAGTTCATGATCGGGAAAGGCTGTGCTGGGCGATCCCCACGAGGGCCGTGAACTGGTCCGCGAGCAGCGAGGCTCCGCCGATGAGGCCGCCATTGACGTCAGCGCCCGCGAAGAGGTCGGCGGCGTTGTCGGGCTTGCAGCTGCCGCCGTATAGGATCGGTATCCCGTGCGCGTGATCGCCGGCGAGCTTCCGCAGTTCGGCGCGGATGAAGGCGTGCATCTCCTGGGCCTGTTCCGCCGTGGCGGTGAGGCCGGTGCCGATGGCCCATACGGGCTCGTAGGCCACCACGATGCGGCCGATGTCGCTCTTGTCCAGGGTCCCCAGCGCCGTGTGCAGCTGGGTGGCCACCACGTCGAAGTGCCGGCCTTCCTCGCGCTCCGCGCGCACTTCGCCGCAGCAGTAGATGGGCAGCAGGCCGTGCCCGAGCAGCGCGGCGATCTTGCGGCCCACGGCCTGATCGGTCTCCCCGTAGTACTGGCGGCGTTCGCTGTGGCCCACGATGCAGGCGGTGGCCCCGACGGAGGCCAGCATGCCAACGCTCACTTCGCCGGTGAAGGCCCCGTGCGATGCTTCGTGGCAGTTCTGCGCGGCCACGCGGATGGGCGTGCCCTGCACCGCCTCCGCCACCGCGGCCAGGAAGGGGAAGGGCGGCGCCGATCACCACCTCCACCGCTCCGCCGTGCGCCGTTATCCAGTCCGCCAGCATCGTGGCCAGCGACCTCGCCTCGGCCAGGTCCTTGTGCATCTTCCAGTTCCCTGCTACGATCGTTCTCATCTTACAAAGGTCGCACGGATACCGCGCCGGCCGACCCCGCCCGGAAGCGGTCGTACACGGCCTGTTGTGGATGTTTCAAAAGCGCAGCGCAAAGCCGATGTACGGCAGCACCGGCGATACGTCCTTGGCGAACTGCGCGCTGTAGAGCAACCCGCCGTCCGCGCCTAGGTTATTGGTGAGGAAGCGCGCCGCCAGCGTGTACACCCGGAAGGGTTGCCCGCCGAACTGGAACGACCAGTTCTCCGACACCAGGGCCATCCGCTCGATCACGCGCACCTGACCACTGATGCCCACCACCGGGTCATCGGTGAGGCCCTCGCGGGTCGCACCCCAGCCTAAGGTCACCGTCACGTGGGCATCGGGCGTACCAACGGTGACCTGGCCCGCGGCCAGCCCGATGCGGCCGCGCAGCGAGGCGGTGTCCTGTACCAGCGCACCGTTGGAGAGCTGCGCGCCCGCGGCGAAGATGCCCGCATGCACGCCGCCTATTTCCGTGCCGGCCTTGATGGCCGCGAAATACGCGGGCAGGCGGCCGGTGCCGCTCAGGCTGGCGATCACCGAGAGCATCTGGAACCCGGCCCCGATGGTCACGTGTTCCACCGGGGCGAACCAGGCGGAGTGCATGACGATGTAGTTGTTCTGGTAGTAGCCCTGCCCCGGCTTCAACGGAAGGGCGGAGGGGCCGAACAGCGTGTGGGTGGCATGCTTGTTCTCCGCCCACGAACCCCGCAACCGCAGCGGCGTGCCGGGCACCGGCGGCTTCCTGTGGCCCAGCAGGCCGAAGCCCTGGGGCGACCCGGCCATGCAGAAGGACCCGCACAGCGCGAACAGGAACACCAGCAGGGATGTACGCATGGTCCTCAGGAGCGAAGGACACCGAAGGTAGACGCCTCGGACGATTCCCTTCCTCTTTCGCGGCCGCCTTACTTCAGCCGAGCCTTCGCCTTTTCCAAGGTGGGCACGTCGTTGCAATGCCATTGGCCGCGCACCGTGCCCTGTTGCAGCAGCAGCACGCCGGGGTTGCTGCGGATCATGGTCTTCAGCATGATCTCGTCGCCGCGCAGGTAATCGAAGGGATTGCCGTTGGCGTGCTTGAACTCCTGGATGTCCTCGTAGGGGCTGTTCGTTGCGCCGTACACGTACCACCCCGCCTGGGATGCCGCCTGCGCCAGGGCATTGATCGCCGGCTGGCAGGCCGTGCTGGTCTCCTTCATGTTCTTCGCCACGATGAGCAGCACCGGCGTGGGCTCGTTCAGGATGTCCTCGCCCACTTCCACGCCGTCCTGGTCCGTGAGGGAGAAGTCCTTGATCGGGGCCTCCACGCCCGCCTTCAGCGTTTCGATGCGGCGGTCCACGTAGACCCAGTTCACCGTGTCGTTCCACGGATACTGGCCCTTGCTGTCGAACTCCTTGTTCTCGCCGGTGCGCTTGTCCTTGTAGATGACGAAGATGTTCTCCACCGGCGGCACGCCACCGTTCATCTGTGCGGGGATGTTCTTGCCCACGGCGAAGGGACGGTAGTCGCGCATGGGCAGGTGCGCGTAGCAATGCCAGGTGAACGCGAGGGTGATGGCGGTGATCCAGCCCGCCGTGATCCATTCGGCCTTCACGCCCGGCACGTAGCGCTTGATGGCCATGTAGCCCGCGATGCCGATGATGGCGAACAGCAGCGGGAACCACCACGCGAACAGCCAGCAATAGGCGCACAGCAGCACCAGGGCCGGCAGCAGGATCGCCATGTCATCGCCCCAGGTGTTGAAGCGGACGCCGGGCTTCCGGGACCACGCGGCGATGAACACCGGCAGCAGGAAGACCAGCAGCGCCATGTCCTTGCGGAAGCTCTCGATCGGCGTGAGGCTGCGGCCGATGGATCCTTCATGGCGTCACCGAAGCAGCCGCAATCCGTCACGCACACCCGGTCCTTTTCCACGGGCTTGCCGTCCGGGCCCAGCACCGGATCGCCCTTCTCGTCCGTGGCCACGTAGGTCATCTTCTCACCGGCTTCCTGGCGCTTGTTGCAATCGGCGGTGTAATAGGTGAGCCAGCCGAAGAACACGGCCAGCACCAGGGTGGCCGCGGTGGCCAGCCGCATGCGCCCGCCGACCAGGATCGCGAAGCCCAGCACCACTTCGCCCAGGCACACCAGAACGGCCAGTGCGAGCGACCACGGCTCGAAGGCCGTCCACCCCAGGGCGTTCGGTGCGAAGTACTCCTCCAGCTTGTAGCTGAACCCGAGCGGATCGTTGGCCTTCACCAGGCCGCTGATGATGAACGTGGCGCCGACAAGGATGCGGCAGATGATGAGCAGGATGCGCATGCGGTGTTCGCCGGGCTTGATCGAGGGCGATGCGGCGAAAATAGCCGCGACAGGCAACGGCCATCCGCCCTTCACACACCATTAACGGTCTACTGACGGGGATCGGCGCCCCTCCTGCCCCGCGCTTACCGGCGCAGCAGACCTTCCCGGCCGGGCAGCATCGCCTCGGCCGTGGTCGTTGGCATGGGCATGGTGCGGCGCTCGTATTCGTCCATGATGGCGCGCACTTCCGGGCGGATGCGGCCATCGTAGTCCTGGTCCCAGGTGAGCAGGCCGGTCCACGGCTCGAACCGCGCGATGCCCATCGGCAGATCGAAGTACGAAAGGTCGAGCCCCTGCACCTTCTGGAAGAGCGTCATTTCCACGAACACGTCCTTCGTGCCCTTCTCGGCGTTCCGCGCCAGGCCGTGCGTGTCCACGCTGAAGCATTTCGTCTGGTGGCCCGGCGCGCTGAAGCGCAGGATGTACCTCGCGTTGTTGTCCAAGGTGAACGCATAGCGCCCGAAGGAGCCGGACGGTTCGTTGTACTGCACCACGCCGTCCTTGTACACGCGGATGGTGGCGTTGGTGATCGGCGTGCCACCGAGGTATTCCGTCACCAGCCCGCGCACGCGCAGGTCCCACGCCTGTGCGGTGCCCACCCCGAGGGCGAGGGTCGCGAAAAGGAGGAGGCGTACGGCGGTCCGCATGGTCCTGGATAAGCGGCGCGAACTTATCCCACGAGGCCAAGGGGATCCAAGGCCGGAACGGGGTTTCCGCAAAAAGCTTTGAACAGCGCCCTGTGGATCGACCAACGATGCGGATCCGGACAAAACCCGCATCTTCAACCTCGTTTTGCAGCCATGCGCCTACGTGTGCCCTCCCTCCTCATCGCCGCCATCGCCTGCGCGGCGCTCCAAGCCCAACCGGCCGCGCCGGTGTGGAAGACTTGGAGGACCAAGGCCTGTTCACTGAACTATCCCGGCGATTGGGCGCTGAACAACACGGGCACGGAAGGCACCACCGTGATGGTGCTGGCCCCGGAGGACAGCGCGAAGCACTACCGCTCGCACGTGGACCTCGTGACGCTCGATACGAAGGGCGCGGACCTGCAAGGCTTCCTGGAAGCGGCCGAACAACGCCTGCGGGCGGAGGTGAGCGGCCTCACGATGCTCCGCTCCGAGACCGAACGCGCGCCGGCCGAGGTACACACCTTCGAGTACACCGGCCGCATGGACGGCCGCGAGCTGCGCTTCCGCCAGATGGTGCGCGTGGCGAAGGGGAAAGCCTACCTGCTCACCTACGTGGCGGAACCGGACCTGTACGACGAGCACCTCTACCTCGCGGACGCGATCCAGAACTCGTTCAGCCTGACCAGATAGCTCAAGGATGCAAGAGGCAGGAGCAGGTGGCAAGGAACTGCGCCTGCCACCTGCCCCTGCCTCTTGCTCCTGACAAACTGCCTCTTGGCGCACTAAGCGCCTTCTTCCAGCCGGATCAGCGCGAACACCGCGTAGTTCACGATGTCGGCCCAATTGGCATCGATGCCTTCGCTCACCAGCGTGCGTCCTTGATTATCCTCGATCTGCTTGATGCGCAGCAGCTTCATCAGGATCAGGTCCACCAGGGAACTGGTGCGCATGCTGCGCCAGGCCTCGCCGTAATCGTGGTTCTTGCGTTGCATCAGCGTGCGCACCCCGGCGAACTCCTGCAACAGATGACTGCGCGCTTCGTCCGCGGAAAGGTCCGGGCTGTCCACCACACCGAGCTTCAACTGCACCAGGGCCATGCCCGCGTAGTTGATGATGCCGATCAGCTCGGGCCGGATGCCTTCGCCCACCTTGCTCTCCCCCACCTGCTGCAACGTGCGGATGCGCTGGGCCTTGATGTAGACCTGGTCCGTGAGCGACGGCACGCGCAGGATCCTCCAGGCCGTCCCGTAGTCGTGCGCCTTCTTGGAAAAGAGGTCCACGCACTCGGCGATGAGCGCGTCGTATTGCTGCAGGGTCTTGTCCATGTGCGCGGCGCGGCGATCTTTCGGCGATGAACGGCGGCGAAGATACCCTGTGGCGTGTGCGCGATCGCCTGGTGCGGCCGCAATTCCCGTTGGTGATGGGCGTGCTCAACGCCACGCCGGACTCCTTCTTCGCGCAGAGCCGGGCCGCCACGGTGGAGGAAGCGCTGCATGCCGCCGAGCGCATGCTGGGCGAAGGCGCGGGCCTGCTCGACATCGGCGGGGCCAGCTCGCGCCCCGGCGCAAGAACGATCGGCGAGGCGGAGGAGATCGGCCGCGTGGTGCCGGTGATCGACGCACTACAACGGCGGTTCCCGCAGGCGCTCGTGAGCGTGGACACGTGGCGCGCCCGCGTGGCGCAAGAGGCCGTTGCCGCAGGCGCCGCGATGGTGAACGACATCGGCGCCGGCCTGCTGGACCAGGGCATGCTCACCACCGTGGCGAAGCTGGGCGTGCCGTACGTCGCCATGCACATGCAGGGCACGCCGGCCACCATGCAGGAGGATCCGCACTATGCTGATGTGGCGGCGGAGGTGACACTGTTCCTCGGCCAACGGCTGCAAGCCGCACGCGCCGCGGGCATCGCGGACGTGGTGCTCGACCCCGGCCTGGGCTTCGGCAAGACCACCGCGCACAACTTCGCCCTGTTGCAGGCGCTCCCGCGCCTGAAGGCGCTCGGCGCGCCGCTGATGGTGGGCCTTTCGCGCAAGCGCATGATCAACCGGACGCTCGGCATCACGCCCGCGGAAGCGCTCAATGGCACATCGGTGCTGAACACGATCGCGCTGCTGCGCGGCGCGGACATCCTGCGCGTGCACGACGTGCGCGAGGCGGTGCAAGCCGTGAAGCTGGTGCATGCCTACATGGAACAACGTTGACCAGGGCCGCTCATGGGACCTCATCCGACCTTGGCCTCCCTGCATGGACCGGCAGCCGGACGTGGCTGGATGAAGTTCCACCGGCCGGCGCTGGCCGTATCGCTCCTCTTCGCCGTGCTGCACGCGCTGCAGTTCGTGCCGAACCATTGGCTGTTCCGGACGTTCGCGCTGGACCTCGGACTGTACACCCATGTGGCCTACGAGTACGCCCATGGCCGCATGGCCGATTGCACGCTCTTCCTCCGAACGCCCCAACCGATCCTGGCGGACCATTTCGATCTGCATTTGATGCTATGGGCGCCGCTCACCTACCTGTTCGGCACGTGGACGCTGCTGATCGTCCAATGGACGGCGATCATCCTGGGCGGCTGGGGCATGTACCGGTGGCTGCTCGCCCTCGGCGGCGACCGCACGCTCGCCGTGCTCGGCCAGGTCCACTTCCTCCTCTTCTTCGGGATCTACAGCGCGCTCGCGTTCGACTTCCACAGCAACGTCGTTGCCACCATGGCCCTGCCGTGGTACGGGCTGGCCGTGGAGCAGCGAAGGATCCGGCGAAGCTGGTGGCTGCTGCTCTTCATACTGGCCGCAAAAGAGAACATGGGGCTCTGGACCGGAGCGGTGGCCCTGGGCCTGGCGTGGCCGTATCGCCGCGACCGACGGCTGCTCCAGGTGCTGCTCGGCCATGCCATGGCGTCGTTCGCCTGGAGCGGGCTGATCATCGGGTGGGTGATGCCGTCGCTCTCCGCCCAAGGGCACTACGCGGCATGGAAATACCCCATGCTTGGCAGCGATCCAGTGGAAGGGTTCCGCACCCTCCTTTTCCATCCGGGCCGTGTGCTCTCCGTGCTGTTCACCGACACGTCCGGCATGCCGGACGGACGGGCCATCAAGATCGAGATGCTGCTCCTGCTCCTTCTTTCCGGAGGCTGGGCGTTCATCCGCCGTCCGTGGATCCTGTTCATGGCCGCTCCGATCCTGTTGCAGAAACTGTTGCACGCCGACCCGATGGTGTGGGGCGTGTTCGGTCAATACAGCATCGAGTTCGCGCCCTTATGCACCCTGGCCGTGTTCGGTCTGTTGCTGTCCTGGCGAAGAAGAAAAGCGGCCCTGGCCGTCGGCGTCCTGTCCATCATCGCTTCCCTCAGCGCCACCATCCACACCATGGACGGCAGCGTGTTCATCGAGGAACGTTCGCGGCAGCGCATCTACCAGCAGCAGCACTATGAACGCGATCTCGACGTCGCGCAGGCGCATGCCATCATCGACGGCATCCCGGATGATGCCACCGTTTCCGCGCAAAGCCCGTTGCTGCCCTGGGTGGCGCTCCGCCCGAAGGTCTATGAGTTCCCCATCGTGCGGGATGCCCGCTACCTGCTGTTGCTGCCGCGTGAATGCTGTTGGGGGATCACGCCCCCACAGCGGGATGCGTTGATGGACACGTTGCAACGATCCACCGCGTGGCGGCCCGTAGCGTTGTCGGATGCCGTGGTGCTGTACCAGCGCATCGATGGTGATCCATCCCCTGCCGGGCACCCGTGAACGGGCGCCCGTTCACCGGCCGTTGGTATCCGTGCTGTCCACCGGTGGTCCCAGGCGTTCGCGCGGGGGCCTGCGGCCCTGGTCCTTCCGCTTGTAATAGCCTTTGTAGGTCTTCTCGTACTCGTCCATCACCTTGCTGAGGATGGGCCGCAGGCGTTCGGTGTACTCCACGTCCCAGCTCATGTTGCGCACGCTCGGCTTGTAGGCCGCCTCGCCCAGGGCCTGGTCGAACGGGCTGAGATCGAGATCGGGCACCCACGGGAAGAGCGTCATCTGCACGTCCATCTCGAAGAACGGCACGTCCGGGTAGGGCGGCACCTCCTCCGTATCGATGTTGATGTGCTTGGTGACCGAGCCTTCGTGGCTGAACCAAACGGCATAGCGCCAGCCACGGTCCAGGCGGAACTCGTACCGGCCATCGCTGCGCGTAGTGGCCTCGGTCTCGGCCTTGCCCGCCTTCAGCAGGCGCACCCGCACGCCCTTCATCGGCGCCCCGCTGAAATGGTCCGTGACCACGCCGCTCAACTTCACGAGGAAACGCTGCGCCTGCGCACCACCGGCCGACAGCACCAGCAAGACCGCCACGAGTGCGGCACGGAAGAAGGAACGGCCCATCCGACCAAAAGTACCGGCTCCGCCGGCAAGCCCGACGGCCTGGAGCAGATCAGGGCCTGGGATCGCAGCGAGGATCCCGTTGTGTGCGAGATTCGCGCCGATCCCTGCCCGCCATGCCGCTCTTCCGCACCCTCCGTTCCAGCGAGAACTTCCACATCGTGCTCTGGCTCTTCAAGGACCTGTGCTGGGTGATGGACCTGCACCTGCTCGGGGTGGTCATGATCGTGCCCACGGTGGCCATGGCCGTTTGGATCGCGTGGCGCTGCCGGGGCGAGGCCGGCGAACTGCTGCACAGCCTGGCCGTGGTGTGCTGGATCTGCGCCAACTCGGTGTGGATGGTGGGCGAGTTCTTCTACCAGGACCGCACGCGCCACTTCGCGTCCGGCTTCTTCATCGCCGGGCTGCTCTGCGTGGCGTGGTACTACCTGGTGCTGCTGCCGCGCGGGAAAGGCGGGGATAACGAAGACTTGACGCACGCTTGATGTCCGCCGCGGAGCGCGCCCGCCCCCACGGATAACTTCGCCGCGCCCATGTCGCTGACCATCTCCAAGCTCCGCCGCCGCACCCACCGCACGCTGCGCATCAGCCTGGCGTGGGTCGGCGTGGGCGTGTTCGGCGCGCTGTTCGAAAGCAACGTGCTGGCCCGCCACGGCGTGGACCCGCAGCGCGAAGCCGTGCTGAACGCCCACTTCTGGCGCGCGCTCATCGGCGGGCTGCTGCTGGGCGGGCTCTACATCTTCGTGCTGCGCGACCGCCTCCGGCGCTTCACCTACCTGAAGGCGGTGGGCATCATGGCGCTGATCGTGCTGGGCGGGGTCACCATCCTGCAGGCCGTGCGCCCGGCCCTTTCCTTCCCCGATCCCACCTTCGGCGCCAGCTGCGCACGCATCCTCTTCTCCTGGGAGTTCCTGGGCGACCTCCTGTTCTGGACCCTGCTGATGGCGGCCACCATGCTGATGGTGCGGCTGAACGACCAGTTCGGCAGCGGCGCCCCGGGCTACCTGACCGGCCGCTACCAGAAGCCCCGCCAGGAGCTGCGCATCTTCATGTTCCTCGACATGCGCTCCAGCACCACCATCGCCGAAGAGATCGGCGACGTGCGCTATTTCCAGCTCCTGAACGAGGTGTACGCCGACATCACCGATCCGGTGATCTATTCCGAAGGCGACATCTACCAGTACGTGGGCGACGAGATCAGCGTGACCTGGAAACTGGCCAAGGGCGCCAAGGGCGAGCGTTGCCTGCGCTGCTTCTTCGCCATCCGCGACAAGCTCCGGGCCCGGGCGGACCATTACCAGCGGCAGTACGGCATCGTGCCCGTGTTCAAGGCGGGCTTCCACTACGGCCAGGTGACCACCGGCGAGGTGGGGCTGGTGAAGAAGCAGACCATCTTCAGCGGCGACGTGGTGAACACCGCGGCGCACATCCAGGCCTGCTGCAACGATTACGGCGTGGACAACCTGATCAGCAAGGAGCTCCTGAACGTGCTCGCGCTGAAGCCCGGACGCTTCCAGGTGAAGGCCATCGGCGAGATCCTCTGAAGGGAAAGCGCCACATGGTGGAGCTGTTCCACGTCGAGCCTGCGGCGGCCCAGTAGATGGATCCGGCGTCCGGCAGACAAGTCCGGTGGTTCCAAGTACATTCGCTTGCATGAGCACCTCAAAGCCCGCAAGAGCAGTGCCCATCCGGGTGGTCCGCTCAAGATGTTCGAGGATGTGGAGCGGACCTGATGGCCGGAGGCCGAAGAACACCTGGCACTCGGCTAAGCCGAGCGCCGGACCGGCAATTAATTCAATTCAATGAACACACGATAAGGTAAATAATGATGAAAAATAATCATCAACGATTGTTCAAGTCTAATGACATTAAATATCTATGGATCGAATTATTATTAGCTCTTGTATTATTGTACATTACAAGAGAAAATAGCATCGCAATGGTTTTTATTATTTCAGTGCTATTTATACATGAATTATTAAACAGGAAAAAATTGGCGGTATTTCATCATGAAATATTAATAATGTGGTACTTAAATCCACTTAAAAGCAACTCCAAAATACGCATTGACCAGGTTGTCAACGTGGAATGGGCAAGTGGAGCTCATACGATACCCGGTTCCGTCAGAATTGCATTCGAGGCTGGGGAGACGATCAGAAAGATCAACGTTGTGATGAGCCGTACGCAGTGGACCAAATTAGTTGATGCAATCAACACTCATCGTATCAAGATCAATTTATTGGATAATTAATACCAGCCCTACGTCCGGGTGCGCAATACCCTAGATGGATCCGGTGCTCAGTAACGCTCATAGAGCTTCCCCCGCCACCACACCTTGGTGACGCCGCTGTTGCTGCGGTAGGCCAGCACACCGGGATATTGATCGAACTGCTGGATGCCCGCCTCCTTGCTCACGACCGTGCGCACGCCGAGCCGGTAGGTCCGCAACTGCCGGTTGGTATCCAGGTACGCGAAGGTGTTGCCGCAAACGGACCATTGCTCCGGCACATAGCGCTCCACCACCTCGATGCGATCGTTGGCGAAGGTCTTCAACAGGCCCTGGTCCACGAAGAGGAGCACGCTGTCCTGCACCCAGTATGCCGACGGCTCGAAGTCGCCGAGCGGGTACACGTTGCCGCCCCGGTAGCAACGGAACGCGCCCGTGTTCGTAACGTAGGCCACCAGCCCGTTGCCGGCCTTGAAGCTGTTCGGCGCGAAGGCCTCCACGTCCTGCCGCTCGCCCTTGTCCATCACGTGGAAGGAGCCGTCACGCTCATCCACGTAGGCCAGCACGTCGCACCCCGATGCCACCGGCGCTTCGGATACGCCCTGGACCACGACCGACGTGTTGCCGTTGTAGAACATCAGGAGCCGCCGCCCGAGCGGATCGAAGAGCGACACGAGGTTGACGCCGACGTTCAGCTGCGACACGTCATCCACCATCAGCGCATCCACGATGGGCACCACCTGCCCTTGCCGGTAGGCGTTCAGGCGGCGCTGCATCCCGTCGTAATACACCACCAGGCTGTCCGTTACCTTGAACAGGCCGGTGCCGCGGCAGAGCGTTACGGCGCCATCGCCCTGGGGCACGCGCAGCGAGGGGCCCACCTTCCACGCCAGCTCATGCCGTGAGCTTTGGAGGTCCACCGTTTCCCCGCGTTGCAGCACGGTGGTGCGGCCATGGTCGAAGAAGCTTCAGGTCGCCCGCGTCGCTGATGTAGGCCAGCCGGTCGCCGTTCTGGAACACCTGCTGGGGCTTGCGCGCCTCAAGGTCCTGGAACACGCCGTCCTGGAACACGACGAAGTGCATGCCGTCGGCCATCAGGATGGGCACCGGGCTTTGCGCGTGGAGCACGAGCGAAAGCACACCGGCCCCGAAAAGGAGGGATTGACGCATGGGAGGAAGGGCCTTCACCGAAGCGAAGGCGGAGCGAAGTTACCCGCGGGCTACGCAGCGGTGCGCAGGCGCTCCACCGCGCGCAGGGGCACCTCGCGCCGCCGGCCCTTCACCGGCAGCACCTGCTCGTCGCTGAGCGAGAACCGCTGCTCCACGCCCGTCATGCGCATGAGCAGGGCGGACGACACGAGGAGGTCGGCCTTCATCCCCTTGCACAGGCCGAGCATCCGGCTCACCGTGTTCATCACGTCCCCACTGAGGTCGATGGCGCGCTTGATGTGGCCGATCCGCGCGGTGATGACCCGCCCGCCATGCACCGCGCCGCGAAAGTGCGGCACGTGGCCGAACTCCTGCATCAGCTCCCCTTCGTGCTGCTTGATCCGTTCGGTGATGTCGAAATACAGGTCCAGGCAGTTCAAATGGCGGAGGCCCTTCTTCATCGTCCAGGTGAAGATCACCTCATCGCCGACGTATTTGTGGATCTCCGCCTCGTTGCGGAGCACGGCGTCCGTCATCAGGGAATAGGTCTGGTTCAGGAAACGGAAGTACCGCAGGTCGCCCATGCGCTCGCTGAGCGCGGTGCTGCCCACCAGGTCGATGCTCAGCACGATGCGTTCCTCATCGCGCGGCTTTTCATACCACCCCAGCAGGAAGCCGAGGAAGAGGCGGCGCCCCATCAGTTCCTCCACCTGCACCACCAGGATCGCGATGGAGGTGACCACCACCACCTGGAGGATGAGGCGGTAGAAGCCTTCCGTAACGATGAGGTGCCCCGCCGTGCGCGGCTGGGTGCCGTTGAAGGGCAGCGCCTGCTCGTTGTTCAGCCGCAGGGCCAGCACCAGCACCACGATGGTGAACAGGTTCACCGCCAAGGCCTTCCCCAGGTATTGCAGCGGCACCGCCAGCGAGCGGAAGCGGCGGCCGAACAGGAACTCCTCCAGCACGCCCGTCCAGATGCCCAGCAGGAACCACGCGCCCAGGTAGCCCCGGACGCCGTCGCCATTGAACAGCATCAGCACCACGGCGGCGAAGGCCGTCACCAGCCCGTACTTCAGCAGCTTGCGCAGCTTGTAGTGGGTGATGGCCGTGATGGTGGACATGGAACGGTGGGCCGGAAAAAGGATCGGCGAAGATAGGCGCGGTGCCTCCGCGCATCTTTGCAGGATGCTGCTTCTGCGCGCGCTCAGCCACCTCTGGCCCATCCGGCTGGAAAGCGGCGTGGGGCCGTACGGCCCCTGGGAGCTCGCCTGGCAGAACGGCCGCCTGGTGGTGAACACGCCCCACGCGAACCACAGCGGCGACAGCCTGCTGCGCGTGTGGCGCTACTGCTCGCTGGAGCCGGAGGTGAAGGCCCTGCGGCCGCGTTCCATCCTGATCCTCGGGTTCGGGGCGGGCAGCGCCGCCACTGTTCTCCGGAAGGAACGCCGCCTCTCCTGCCCCATCGTGGGCGTGGACGGCTCCGCGCAGATGCTCGGCCTTGCCCGGACGCGTTTCCAGGTGGACGATCTGGCCCCGCTCGAACTCCACCTTTCGGACGCTTTCGCCTTCGCCGCCACGTGCACCAGCCAGCACGACCTGGTGCTTGTGGATCTTTTCCATGACCTGGACATGGCCCCCGGCGTGGAGGACCCGGCCTTCCTGGCGGACTTGCGCCGATGCACCGCCCCAGGTGGCCTCCTGTGCTTCAACACCATCGCCCATGATGCGGGGAGCACCGTCCGCAGCGAACGCGTCCTGCACGGCTTGCGGCAGGTGTTCGGGACCGTGGAGGAGCGGCGGTACCAAGGCATCAACCGGGTGTTCATGGCCCGGTGAGGCCGGCTCGTCGAACCGTGAGGGCTGGTCGACCCGATCGGCGCGAACTTTGACCGTTCGCATCGACGCAGGTGGCATCCACATTTCCTCTATCGCCACGGGTTTGGTCCGCGTGGCTGTGCGTGGTGTTGTCCGGCGCTGCTTGGGCGCAGCCCTGCTCGATCGACCTGGGGCCTGACGTGGACATCTGCCAGGGCCAGACCACCGTTCTGCACGGCCCGCCGGGCATGGACCACTACCTCTGGGACACCGGGGAAACAACGCAGGACATCACCACGGGCGTGGGCGGCAAGCATTGGTGCCGGGTGACCCGCTACACCGGCAACCTGGTGCCGAACGGGGATTTCAGCGCGGGGAACACGGGCTTCACCTCCCAGTTCAACTACAATTCCAACCTGATACCGGAGCCGACCTACTTCATCGACACGCAGACGGAAACGCACCACAACAACTTCCACGCAAGCCACAACGGCGGCAATTTCCTGATGGCCAATGCCGGCGCTTCGAACAACCACTACATCGTGTGGAGCGCGCCGGTGAACGTATGCCCCGGCCTCACCTACGACCTGAGCTTCGAGGGATGCGACATCTCGGGCACCTCGCCGCCCCAGCTCGATTGGTACATCAACGGCACCTTGTCCAGCGGGCCGTACAACATGCCGCTGGGCCCCGGCGTGTGGCAGAACTTCTCCCGCACGTGGACGGCCGCGGCGGGCCAGACCTCGGCCACCTTCAGCATCCGCGTGCGCAACCCGGTGGCGGGGGGCAGCGACATCGGCCTGGACGACATCTCCCTGTCCACGACCCTGACACTGACGGATACGATCCAGGTGAACGTCATACCGCCGCCGCCGCTCGACCTGGGGCCCGACCTTTCCCTGTGTACCGGCCAGACGCGCGTGCTCCACGCCACCACGCCAGGCGCCACCTACGGCTGGCAGGACGGCTCCCAAAGCGACACCTACACCGTGAGCGCTCCGGGCACGTATAGCGTTACGGTGACCCAAGGCGTGTGCAACGTCTCGGATGCGGTGAACGTGACCTACCAGCAGCCACCGTCCATCGACCTGGGGCCCGACATCAGCTTATGCAACAGCAACGCGACGATCCTGGACGCGACCACGCCGGGCGCCACCTACGTCTGGCAGAACGGCAGCACGAACCCCACGTTCCTGGTGGTGTCGCCCGGGCACTACACGGTGGCGGTGACGGTGGGTGATTGCACCACATCGGACGCCGTGGACGTCACCTTCCATGCGCCGCCCCACGTGGACCTGGGACCGCCGATTGCCTTGTGCCAGGGACAGAGCGCCTCGTTCGATGTCACCGTGGCGAACGGATCATACACCTGGGAGGACGGCAGCAGCTCACCCACCCGGACCGTGAGCACACCCGGCCATTACAGCGTAACGGTGACCGCCAACACGTGCGTCATCACGGATGCCGTTGACGTGACCGTGGACCCGATGCCGGTGGCGGCCCTTCCCGCCGACAGTTCGCTGTGCCAAGGCCAGAGCCTGCACCTGGATGCCACCTATCCCGGTGCGAGCTACCGCTGGCAGGATGGGTCCACCAACGCCACCTTCGAGGCAACGGCGACCGGCACCTACAGTGTGGACGTGACGCTCGGGCAATGCACCGCCTCGGATGCCATCGATGTGGTGGTACGCCCGTTGCCCGGCATCGGCCTCGGGCCGGACACCACGATCTGCGCCGGTACTTCGTTGCAACTGGACGCCACGGTGGCGGGCGCCACCTACCGCTGGCAGGACGGTTCCACCGATGCCACCTTCAACGCGACGAACGCTGGCACCTATTCCGTCACTGTGGACCTGCATGGATGCACCGCCTCGGACAGCCGCACCATCACGGTGCAGCCGTTGCCGGTGTTCGACCTGGGCCTTGACCGCACCGTATGCCCCGGCACCAGCGTGACCTTCGATGCGACCACCGCCGATGCCGGCTACCGATGGTCCGATGGCAGCACGGCCGCCACGCTGACCACGGATGTACCTGGCACGTACGGCGTGGACGTGACCGTGGGCACATGCACCGCGCACGACCAGGTGCAACTGAGCAACTTCAGCCTGCCGATCGTGGACCTGGGCCCTGATGTATCGGTCTGCATCGGCACACCGGTCCTCCTGTCGGTGAATGTCCCCGGCGCCACCTGCGTTTGGAGCGACGGAAGCACCGGCAACGCCGTGAACGCGACCACCACCGGCTGGTGGTGGGTGGACGTAACGAGCAACAGCTGCACGGTGCGTGATTCCGTGCACGTGGCCATCGAACCGTTCCCGATCGTGGACCTGGGCGCGGATGCACTGGTCTGCCCCGGAGCGACATACCCCTTGGACGCGACCACCGCCAACGCCAGCTATCTCTGGAACGATGGCTCGATGAGCGCCACCCTGGCCGCTGGCGTGGGGGAATGGAACGTGCGCGTAACGGTGAACGGCTGTTCCACACGCGATACCGTGGTGATCGGTGAACGCACGCCGCCCAGCGTGGACCTTGGTCCGGACACGCTGCTCTGCCCCGGATTCGGAACTGATCCTGAACGTGGGCTCCGGCCTGGATGCCGCATGGACCGATGGCAACACGGCCACCAGCCGCACCGTGAGCACGGCAGGCACCTATGGCGTGACGGTCACGGATGCCTTCGGCTGCACCGCCAACGACGCGATCGCCGTGAGCTACGCTTCACCGATCCCGGTGAAGCTGGGTTCCGACACCACCATCTGCCAGGGCAGCACGCTCGTGCTCGACGCTACAACGCCCGGCGCCACCAGCTATGCGTGGAACAACGGGGCCACCGGTCCCAGGCTCCGCGCGAGCGGGATCGGCACCTACTGGGTGGAAGTGTTCCAAGGCCGGTGCTCCGTCACGGACACGATCCATCTTCAGGTGGTGGCCGGTCCATCGGTGCGGCTGCCGCGCGATACCACGCTCTGCCCCGGCGCCACCCTGCTGCTGAACGCGAATGCCGGTGATGCATCACGCATCTGGCAGGACGGATCCACCGGACCGCAACTGCTCGTCTCCACCGCAGGCACGTACTGGGTGCGCCTGACGGATGAGCACACCTGCGTGGCCTCGGACACGATCCACGTGGCCTACCGTGACCTGGGCGGCTTCGATCTGGGCCCCGACACGGCCCTGTGCTCCGGCCAAGCGCTCACGCTGCATGCGCAGCTTCCCGGTGGCACCACCAGGTGGAGCACCGGCGCATCAGGACCATCGCTGCTCGTGGCGGCGGCAGGCACCTATACCGCCACGATCCGCATCGGGGCCTGCTCCGTAAGCGACACCATCACCATACGGATGATCACCACGCCCACCGTCGACCTCGGCGCGGACCATGCGCTGTGCGAAGGCGATCAATGGCCCTTGAGCGCACCGCCGACCACCGGCGCGAGCTACCTGTGGGAGGATGGCTCCTCGACACGCCAACGCACGGTCCAAAGTGCAGGCATATACTGGGTGCACGTTACCGTGGACGGATGCGCCGCCAGTGATACGATCCATATCGAGGGCGTGCCGCGGCCTTCATTCTCCCTGGGTGCCGACACCGCGCTGTGCCCCGGTGACACACGCAGCATCGACCTCACGGCCACCGGGGCCACCTACCTCTGGAACGATGGCTCGGCCGCGGCAACGCGCACGCTCGGTCCAGGGAATTGGAGCGCTTCCGTAACGGTGGGCGGCTGCACCGGCACCGATACGATCGTGATCACGGAAGCGCCCTTGCCCACGCTCAGCCTGCCCGCCGATACGGTGCTCTGTCCCGGCCTCACGTGGACCATCAACGTTGCGCAGGCCGGGGCCACCTACCATTGGCAGGATGGTTCCAGGAACGGTTCGTTCATCGTGGATCAAGCGGGGAGCTATGCGGTCACAGCGGACCTCCATGGCTGCACCGCCGACGCTGAGACCCATGTGACCTACCTGGATCCGGCGCAGTTGGACCTCGGGCCGGATACCGCACTGTGCCCCGGCGGAACGCTCACGCTTTCCTCTCCCTTCGTGGGAGTGAACATCACTTGGCAGGACGGCTCGCATGACAGTCAGTACCAGGTGCAATACCCCGGCGTCTACCGGCTGCTGGCGGATGCCAACGGCTGCACGGCGGAGGACAGCATACAGGTGACGGTGGTTCCGTTGGTGACGCCGGACCTTGGCACGGACCAGCACCTGTGCGATGGCCAGACGCTGACGCTGGAGGTGGCACCGGGCAACGCGGCCGTACACTGGAGCACCGGCGCCACCACGAACAGCATTACCGTGGGGACGGCAGGCACCTACGGCGTGACCCTGCTGCTCGGGGGATGCAGTGCCAGGGATTCGATCGATGTCACGTTCGACCCGATGATCACGCATGTGGACCTGGGCGATGACGCGGAGATCTGTCCGGGACATCCATTGGAGCTGGATGCATCCGCCGTGGAAGGCGACTACCGGTGGAGCACCGGCGAGACCACGCCCACGATCACCGCAGCGCTGCCGGGCATCTATACCGTGCTGGTGGAAGGCACCTGCCTCCAGGCCACGGACACCGTGGTGGTGACCATGGGCGACTGCCTGCCGTTCATCTTCGTTCCGAGCGCCTTCACGCCCAATGGCGACGGCACGAACGACGTGTTCACGCCCGCGGTGGACGGCGAGCTGATGAGCTACGACCTGATGATCCTCGACCGCTGGGGCCTGCCCGTGTTCCACAGCACGCAGCCCGGCCAGCCGTGGGACGGCACCTTGAACGGCGCGCGCCTTCCCGATGACGTCTACGTGTGGCGGCTGCGGTACAAGGCGCTCGGCAGCCACGGGCTGCAGGAGGAGCGCCTGCTGGGCAGCGTGACGCTACTCCGCTGACCCCGCGGAAGGCGCATCGAAGCCCTCCTCCTTCCACAGGACGCGGCCATCGGCCACGCGCACGTATCCGATGCGTTGCCCGCGCGTCACCTTCACCACGATGCCGTCCACCGGCTCCACGGCATCATACACCAGCGGCACGAGCACATGCCCCTTGGGATCGACCACGCCCGTGCCCGTGCCCAGGGTGGCGATGAACACCCCATCGCGCTTGTCCGCAAGCTTGAGGTACTTCGGCACGATCGCTTCCTTGCCGGTGCTATCGACCACGCCGAAGAGCTCGCCCACCTTCACCCGTGCATGGCCCTCGTGGAACTCCCACGCCTGGTCGTAGCGCGCCTCCACAAGCGTGCTGAAGTTGCGCCGGGCATACCCCCATTTGGCCTTCTTCTTCACCGGAATGGCGTCGCTCTCCATCAACCCGATGTCCGCATACTGCGGCGGGAACACCTTCGTGCCGAGCGTGTCGATGAGGCCGAGCTTGCCGTTCACCAGCACGCGCGCCACGCCCTGGTGGAAATCGCCCAGGTCGGGCGTCGCCGCGTTGGCCTCGTACTGCTGCGGCACCACGAAATGGCCGTCGCGGCCCACGTAGCCGCACTTGCCCTTGTCGATCACCAAGACGAGCCCGTTGCTGAACGCCCCCACGTGGTCATGTTCAGCGGGCAGCAGCACATCCCCGAAGAGGCTGATCAACCCCATGCGGCCGTCCTGCGTCACGCGTGAGGTCGGCCCGTCGAACCCTTCGATCCGATCGTACTGGAACGGCACCACCACATTGCCCTTGCTGTCGATCACGCCGGACCGGTCGCCCTTCTTCACCACCGCCACACCATTGCGGTAGGTGTTCGCGCCGTCATAGTCGAACGGCACTACCGTGTTCCCCGCGCCGTCGATGAAACCATGCCTGCCGTTCCGCACCGCATAGGCGCGGCCGTCCACGTATTCGCCGATGTCCGCATAGCGCAGCGGCACCACGAGTTGACCGCTGCGGTCCACCACCCCGGCGCTGTCGCCCAGCTCCACCGTGGCGAGGCCGTCGCTGAAATCCAGCACGTCATCGTAGCGCAGCGGCACCACCTCCTTCCCGCTCTTGTTGATGGTGCCCACATGCCCATCGCGCCCCACCTGGGCCTGTCCGTTCACGAACGGCTCCACGAACTCGTATTCCGCCTTGATGCGCTCACCGCCTTTGTCATCGATGAAGCCCCAACGCCCGTCGCGACGGAACGGATAGAGCGTGAGGCTCGCGGTCTCGAAATCGCCGACCAGCTCGTTCATGAACGGATAGTCCGGGTACTCCTGGAGGAACGCGGTAATCCGCCCCGCGCTGAGATCCTTCGTATAGAGCGCGTAGAGGCTGCGCCAGGCATCGGTCACGTTCGGGTTCGTGGGGTAGCGGCGGATGAAGCCGTAGAGCTCGCCCTGCGAGCGGTGCGGCGTGCTGCGCTTGTAGAGCTGGTCCTGCGCGTCGCGGACGTACGGGCTTTCCGGATGCTCCTTCAGGAAGCGTTCGTACTGCTCCACCGAGCCATCGGGCACGGCCTCGCGGAAGATGGCCTCCTGCAAACGCGAACGGGCCTCGTAGATCTCCCCGGCCTCCGGATACCGCTCCGCGAAAGCGGCATAGGCCTCCGCGGTGTTCTTCGCGCGCGCATCCTGGAAGGCCAGATGGTCACGCAGCTTCTTCGCTTCCGGCACGCGGCCGCTTCCTGTATAGGTATCGATGAACCGTTGATAGCTGTCCACCGTGTTCAAGGCCGACGCGAGCGACCAGCCCAGCCCGTACACATGCTCCTTCTGCGCCGTGATCGCGGCCTCATCCACACCCAGCGCGGCGATGGCCTTGCGCTCTTTCTCCGCCGTTGCGGCGAACGCGGCCGCGGACCGCAGCACGTAGTGGTAGCTCGAATCGGGCTGGTAGAAGGGATTGTCCTGCCGCCCGGTGATCACGCTGAGGCCATACCACGCCGCAGCGGGATGCTTCTCCGTCTGCCCCTGGAAAAGTTCGCGCGCAAGGAAGTAGTTGTAGGCCTTGAGCGCCTCGAACGCCTTCTCCAATCTGCCCGCATGGGCGCCCATTCCCAGCAACAGTCCGGCTACGAGGAGCGCGTTCCGCATCGTTCCCATCATCGGCGCGAATTTACCGGCCCTTGGCGCGCCAGCCCCCAACTTCGCAGCGGCCATGTCCGACGACGCACCGCGCCTCACCCGCTGGCTTTCCCGCCGCAACGCCCGCTGGGTGCTTATCGGCATCGGCCTCATCTCCCTCTTCTTCGCCATCGCCCTGCGCCATGCGCGGCTGGACCATGACTTTGAGAAGTTCTTCCCGCGCAACGATCCGGAGCTGGGCCGCTACCAGGCCTTCCGCGAACGCTTTGGCAGCGACAACGACCTCCTGCTGATCGGTATCGAACGGCCACGGGGCGTGTTCAACAGCGCCTTCCTCACCCGCGTGGATTCGCTGGCCGCCCGGCTCGGGCGCATACCTGACGTGCTGGACGTGGCCTCTCCCACCCGCCTGAGCGAGCCGATGATCACCCCGCTGGGCGCGTTCAGAACGCCCTATCTGCGCTTCGCCACGGACAGCCTGCTGCCGTTGGATTCCGCGCGCATCTGGAACGACCCGCGCGTGCGGGAACACTTCTTCGACGCGGAGGGCAAGGCGCTGCTTCTGGTGCTCACCACCGCGGCGGACATCTCGAAAAAACGCAGCGACGCCGTGCTGGCAGGTATCGAGGACCACGTGGCGGCGAGCGGGCTCGGGCCGGCCCACATCGGCGGACGGGTGCACGGGCAGTACTACTACATCCGGATGATGGAGCACGAACTGTTCACCTTCCTCACGGCGAGCATCGTGCTGCTGGGCGTGTTCCTGTGGTTCGGCTTCCGTTCGTGGTGGGGCGTGGTGGTGCCCATCGGCACGGTGGGGCTCGCCATCCTCTGGCAAGTAGGGTTCATGACATTGCTGGGCAAGCCCTTGAGCATCCTCACCATGCTGCTGCCGACGATCCTGTTCGTGGTGGGCATGAGCGACGTGGTGCACATCCTCGAGTGCTATCTGGATGAACTGCGCGCCGGCCATCCGCGCATCAAGGCGATCGCGCGCACCTACCACGACGTGGGCCTGCCGACCTTCCTCACCGCGCTCACTTCGGCGATCGGGTTCGCCACGCTGGGCACGGCGAGCATCGCGCCCCTGCAGGAATTCGGCTTCTACACCGGCATCGGCGTGCTGTTGGCGTTCGTGCTCGCGTTCACGCTCCTGCCCGCGCTGCTCGTGTTCGTGGGGCCGAAGAAGTTGTTGCCACGCAACCACGCGCCTTCGCCTTGGGACCGCCGCCTGCCGCGGCTCTTCGCGTGGACGATCCGCCACCGCGTGGGCATCCTCGTGGGCTTCGGCGCCATCACCGTGGCCGGGCTCATCGGGATGACGCGCATCCAGGTGAACAACTTCCTCCTGGAGGACTGGCCCGAGGACGACGACAGGAAGATGGGCTACCGCTTCTTCGAGGAGCGGTTCGGCGGCGTGCGGCCGTTCGAGCTGGAGATCGAAGTGGCGGACAGTGCGCACACCGTATGGGACCTGGACGTGCTGCGGCAGGTCGAACAGGTGCAGGAGCACGCTGAACATAACTACGGCGTGCATGGCATCCTTTCACCGGTCACGGTGATGCGCTCGCTGAACAAGGCGTTCAACGGCGGCGATGGCAGCTACTACCGGCTTCCCGAGGACGATGCGACGTGCAAGCGCCTGGCCAAACAGGCCCGCGCGTTCGCCGGCTCGCGCGGGCTTGCGACCCTCGTGAGCACCGACGGACGGCACGCGCGCCTGAGCGGGCGCATGGTGGACCAGGGAGGCCACGTGCATGAACGCAAGAACGCGGAGCTCGACACGTTCATCGCAACGTCCACCGACACGGCCATGGTGCGCTTCCACCAGACGGGCATGGCCTTCCTGATCGATCGCAACAACGCCACGTTGAGCACGCAATTGGTGGGCGGCATGGGCCTGGCGGTGCTGCTCACCGCGTTGATCATGATGTGGTTCTTCCGCGACGTGCGGATGGTGCTGGTGGCGTTGCTGCCGAACCTGGTGCCGCTCGCCTTCATCGCCGGCGTGATGGGCGCGTTGCACATCGACCTGAAGGTGAGCACGGCGCTCATCTTCTCCATCGCGTTCGGCATCGCGGAGGACGATACGATCCACATGCTGGCGAAGCTGCGCCAGCAACTGCGCGAAGGACACACCGTGGCCTATGCGCTGAAGCGCACCTACCTGAGCACCGGCAAGGCCATCACCGTCACCAGCCTGATGCTGGTCTCGGGTTTCATCACGCTCACGCTGTCCGACTTCGCAAGCGTGTACTACATGGGCCTGTTGATCACGCTCACGCTGGCCTTCGCCTTCGTGGCGGAACTGCTCCTGTTGCCCGCACTGGTTCTCACGTTGATGAAGCCCTCGAAGCAGCTGAAGAAGTTCGAGCAATAGCCTCTCACCAGTGCAACTGTCATGGCGGCCTTGAGCCGCCATGACGCCAGAAGATGGATGAACGAAAAAGCGGGCTTTCGCCCGCCTTCCTGTATCGTTGTTCGCAGCTCAGTAGCTCTCGTAGGCGCCCTTGAACTCGGCGTCCTCCATGAAGGCATCCTTGCCCACCTCGAGGGCGGCTTTCGCGCCGCTCTTGTCCCCCTTGCTGTCGAGGTACTCGGCGTATTTGATCAGCGCGCCCTTCATCAGTTTCTTCTGATCGTCCGGCAGCGAAGTGATGCCACCGGCAGCGTCCAGCGCCGCCTTGTACTTCGCGATGCTCGCATCGCCTTCCTTCGCCAGGTTCGACCGGTACTGCACCAGGCCCATCATCAGCCAGGGGCCCGGGTTCTCCGGGTAGTAGCCTGTCATGCTGTCGAAGGTCTGCTTCGCCTTGCTCATGCCTTTGGGGCCCTCTTCGTAGAAGTTCATACCTGACTCCTGCGCCATGCTGTTCAGTTCGCTCCAGTAATCGGCGTAGTTGTCGAAGTACTCCTTGTTCTTGTCCTTCTTGCGGTACTTCTCGGCCCACTTCAGCGCCTCCTTGTCGGCCTTCTTGTACTCATCCATGGCCCGGTACTTCTCGATCTTGCTCATCTCGTACAGGCACATGCTCACGTAGAGGTAGGGCAGCGGGTCCTTCTTGTGATCGTCCTTTTGGGTGTAGGATTCGGCCTTGCTCAGGCAATCCTCGTACTTCTCGTCCACGAACTTCACGAGCAGGTCATCGTAGGGCTTTTTCTGCGCGGAAGCGGTGAGGATGACAAGGCTGGCGAGCGCGATGATCAATGACCGTTTCATGAGGGGTGGTATCTGCGCGTGATTTGGCAAGATCGATGCCGAAGGTAGTACGTGATATGAGCGCCAAGGGTTGTGAGGAGCAGTTGGCAGGAGCAGCAGGCTGTACAGTTCCCTTAGTTTCGCTGCCGCCTGCTCCTGCCAACTGCCGACCGGCCCATGCGCATCGACATCCTTTCCGCCGTACCCCGGGTGCTGGACAGCTATTTCAACGAGAGCATCCTGCAACGTGCCCAAAGCAAGGGCGTGGCCGAGGTGCATGTGCATGACCTGCGCCCCTTCAGCACGGACAAGCACAAGCGACTGGACGATTACGCCTTCGGCGGCGGCGCAGGCATGGTGATGCAGATCGAGCCCATCGACCGGGCCATCGCCCACCTGAAGGCCCAACGGCCCTACGACGAGGTAATCTACATGAGCCCTGACGGGCAGCTGCTGGACCAGCCGCTCGCCAATCAGCTGAGCCTGAAAAGGAACATCATTCTCCTTTGCGGGCATTACAAGGGCGTGGACGAGCGCGTACGCCAGCACCTGATCACCCGGGAGGTGAGCATCGGCAACTACGTGTTGAGCGGTGGCGAACTGCCGGCAGCGGTGCTCAGCGACGCCCTGATCCGCCTGCTCCCCGGCGTGCTGAACGATGAGACCTCTGCCTTGTCGGACAGCTTCCAGGACGGGCTGGTGGCCCCGCCGGTGTATTCCCGCCCGGCCTCCTACAACGGCTGGGAGGTGCCGGAGGTGCTGATGAGCGGGCACGAGGCCCGGATCCACGCCTGGCGGCACGAACAGAGCGTGCTGCGCACCCGCGAACGGCGTCCCGGCCTGTTGGAGGACGGCAGCGAGGATCGATTAGGGCGCTGCACGGACGTTATTTTTCATTAATATTGCGGCCCCAAATGCGGGCGAGACCCGACGTAAACCGCTGAGCGCCATGGACAAGATCAAGCAACTCGAGAAGGAGTACGCTCCTGTGAAGCAGTATCCGGAATTCAAGGCCGGCGATACCATCACCGTCCACTACCGCATCAGCGAGGGCAACAAGGAACGCATCCAGCAGTACCAGGGCGTGGTGATCCAGCGCAAGGGCAGCGGCAGCACGGCCACCTTCACGGTGCGCAAGATGAGCGGCAACGTGGGCGTGGAGCGGATCTTCCCGATCGCCTCCCCCTTCATCGAGAAGATCGAACTGAACAAGCGCGGCCAGGTGAACCGCGCCCGCATCTTCTACCTGCGCGAGCGCCGCGGCAAGAGCGCCCGCATCCAAGAGAAGCGCAAGCTCGTGGTGGCCGAGGCCGCCGAAGCGAAGTAAGAGGTCTCATCCTCCCTTCGGGAGGGTCAGGAAAGCCTCCGGCGATGCCGGAGGCTTTTCGTTTACTGGCCTATCATGCAACACGAACGGCGGAACGGGCAGCAAGGCCGTTCACCCATCGCGGTTGGACCGGTCGTCGTTCCAATTTTTCGGGTTGTCGCGGACCTTGCTCCGCCGACTGCGCCTATGCGTAGCCGCTTCGGCGGAGCAAGGAGCGGCTACGCATAGGCGCAGTGTATCGGGCGATGCGTTCGTGCGAACCATCGCCTCGCCATGCATGAGATGACTGCGGTCGGGCGTGCAGATGGTCAGGTAGTACGCGCCCTTGTTGGCATAGTCGTACCCGCGTATGCGCAGGGAACGGCGGTCGGGCAATTGGGCCATGGTGTCCGGCTGTCGCCTGTGGTCCTCTCTCCCATCACCCTACCAACTCCTTGTTCCGGTTCGGGATATCCTCCTTGCTGAAATCCACATTCTCATCCTCCTCCTTCAGTTTCAGCACGAGGGCGAGGGCGTCGGGCACCACGTCGCTGCACAGGGTCACGAAACTGCCCTTGGGCGCGGTGCTGATGGCGTGGCGGATGGCCTCCTCCTCCTTCTTGATGATGGCGAACTTCTTGTTAGGACTTCACCTCCGTGATGCCTTTCACCATGAGGGCGATGATCTCGTCGTCGCTCTTACCGCGCAGGTTGCGGTCCTGACGGATGATCGATCTCGTCGAACATCTGCGCGCTGAGGCGGCCGAGGTTCACGGTATCCTCGTCGCGACGATCGCCCACGCCGGCGATCACGCCGATCTTGGGGCTGTCGGGCACCTTGCTCAGGAACTTGCCCAGCGCCTCGAAGCCGTGCGGGTTGTGGGCATAGTCCACGATCACTTGGAAATCGCGGAACTGGAACAGGTTCATGCGGCCCGGCGTCTGCGTGGCGCTGGGCACGAAGGTCATCAGCGCCTCGCGCAGCTCCTCGATCTTCACCCCGCGCACGAAGGCGGCCAGCACGGCGGGCAATATGTTCTGGATGTTGAACACGGCCTTCCCGCCATAGGTCAGCGGCACGTTCACGGCCTTCTCGATGCGCAACTTCCACTCGCCTTTGCTGATGGTGATGAAGCCGTTCTCATACACCGCCGCCAGTCCCCCGAGCTTGCAATGCTGGCGTAGCAGGCGGTTGTTCTCGTCCAGGCTGAAGAGGGCGATCCTGCAATCGCACTGTTTGCGCATCGCCATCACCAGTTCATCATCCGCGTTGAGGATGGCGTAACCATCGCGGCGCACGCTGCGAGGCACGGTGCTCTTCACGTGCGCCAGCTCTTCCAGCGTGTGGATGTCCTTCAACCCAAGGTGGTCGGCCGCCACGTTGGTGACGATGGCTACGTCGCAATGCTCGAAGCCGAGGCCGCTGCGCACGAGGCCGCCGCGCGCCGTTTCCAGCACGGCCATGTCCACGAGCGGATCCTTCAGCACGAACTGCGCGCTGGCCGGACCGGTGCAGTCACCCGTCATCAGGATGCGGTTCATGATGTACACGCCGTCGCTGCACGTCATGCCCACTTTGTTGCCCACGCTGCGCATGAGGTGCGCGGTGAGGCGCGTGGTGGTGGTCTTCCCGTTGGTGCCGGTGATGGCGATGATGGGGATGCGGCTGGGCGTGCCGGGCGGAAAGAGCATGTCCACCACGGGTTCGGCCACGTTGCGACCCAGCCCGCCGGTGGGATCGAGGTGCATGCGGAAGCCCGGCGCGGCGTTCACTTCCAGCACGGCGCCGTCCGTATCGCGCAGCGGCTGCGTGATGTCGTCGGTCATGATGTCGATGCCGCAGATGTCGAGGTCGATGATGCGGCTGACGCGCTCGGCGAGGAAGACGTTGAACGGATGTACGATCTCGGTGACGTCATCGGCCGTGCCGCCGGTGCTGAGATTGGCCGTGGCCTTCAGGTACACCACTTCGTCCTTCGCGGGCACGGTGTCGGGCGTGTAACCCATGCGGTCCAGCAGCTTCAGCGTATGGTCGTCGATGTCGATGCGCGTCAGCACGTTCTCGTGCCCGTAGCCCCGGCGCGGATCACTTGTTCACTTCTTCGACCAACGCGGCGATGGTACTTTTACCATCGCCCACCACGCAGGCGGGGGTGCGCTTGGCGGCGGCCACAAAGCGGTGGTTGATGACGAGCAGCCGATGGTCCAGCCCAGTGATGTAGCGTTCCACGATCACGCCCCGGCTAATCTCCTTCGCCTTGTGGAAACCGGCCAGCGCCTCCTCCTTGTTCTTGATGCCGATGGTGGCGCCGCGCCCGTGGTTGCCACCGATGGGCTTGATCACGCAGGGATAACCCACGCTGTCCAGCGCGGCCTCCAGTCCTTCCTCGGTGCGCACCACGCGGCCCTTCGGCACGGGATCCGTCGCTCTCCAGCAGTTGCTTGGTCTCCTCCTTGTCGCAGGCGATTTCCACGCCGATGTTGCTGGTCTTGCTGGTGATGGTGGCGCGGATGCGTTTCTGATGCACGCCGTGGCCCAGTTGCACGAGGCTCTGTCCGTTGAGGCGCAGGTACGGGATGCCGCGCGATACAGCCTCGGCCACGATGCTGCCGGTGCTGGGGCCCAGGCGGCTCTCCTCGCGGAGCTCGCGCATCTGCTGCAGGTCGGCTTCGAGATCGTACGGCGTGCCATCAACGAGCGCCTGCGCGATGCGCACGGCGGCCTTGGCGGCATACAGGCCCACGGGCTCCTCGAGGTAGCTGAACACCACATTGTACACGCCGCGCTCGCGGGTGCTGCGCGTGCGCCCGAAGCCGGTGTCCATGCCCGCCAGCGTCTGGATCTCCAGCGCGATGTGCTCGATCACGTGGCCCATCCACGTGCCACGCTTCACGCGCTCCCAGAAGCCGCCTTCATGCTCCTCGCTGCACCGGTGGCTGTACATGCTGGGCAGCAACGCCTGGATGCGTTCGAGGAACCCCGGGACCTTGTCGGTGGGCTTCTCTTCCAGGTCCTCGATGTCGAGGCGCATCACGATCAGGTGGTGCCGGCGGACGGACCATTGGTTGGGTCCGCGCATGGCTTTCAATTCCAGGATCCGCATGGGTGGGGGCTTTCGGGCCGCAGGCTCGGTGCCTGACCCGGTCGCCGGTCAAGATAGTCACGCCGGGGTGTTCACCGAATGTGCCCTGCGTCCGGTTCCGCAGGGAACGGGCCTTCTACTTTCGTCCCGAGCGATGTCCACGCCATCCAGGCGGGGCGGCCGGAGCGCCCGCAGGACGAGGCATTGCGCGGGGCGGGGGGGATAAACAGGATCCATGACACCCAAGGGAAAGCTCATCGCCATCGGCGGTAACGAGGACAAGGGCAACAAGCCTGAAGGCGGCCACAACACCAACGTGTACAACGGCAGCTTCATCGAGGAAGGCATCCTGAAGCGCGTGGTGGACGAGATCGGCGGGCCGAGCAAGCGCTTGGCCGTGATCACCAGCGCCAGCAGCATACCGCAGGAGGTCGGGGACAACTACATCCAGGCCTTCGGCAGGCTGGGGGTGAAGGACCTCGACGTGCTGGACATCCGCGACCGCCGGGACGTGAAGCCGGACATGATCAAGCGGCTGGCCAAGTGCGACGGGGTGATGATGAGCGGTGGCAACCAATTGCGCCTCACCACCATCTTCGGCGGCACGGCCTTCCTGGAACTGATGAAGCGCCGCTACCAGGATGAACGGGGCTTCGTGATCGCGGGCACCAGCGCGGGCGCCATGTGCATGAGCAGCACCATGATCTACCAGGGCCACAGCGCCTCCGGGCTGATCAAGGGCGGGGTGAAGATGACCACCGGCGCGGCCCTGATCCAGGACGTGATCATCGACAGCCACTTCGTGGAGCGCGGCCGTTTCAGCCGCCTGATCCAGGCCGTGGCCAGCAATCCGGACGCCATCGGCATCGGCCTCGGCGAGGACACCGGCGTGGTGATCACCGACGGCGACATGCTGGAGACCATCGGCAGCGGCCAGGTGATGATCTTCGACGGCCACGGCATCAACTACAGCGACTATGCCGACGTGGAGGAAGGCCAGCCCTTCAGCATCGAGGGCATGCAGGTGCACATCATCAGCAAGGGCCACTCCTACTCGGTGAAGCAGCGGGCGTTCAGCGCGGTGCGCGTGCCGGTGCGGGGGTGAAACGAGCAACGGTGGCAAAGAAGAAGAGGCTGCCCAAGATCGTCACTCACCGCCTGAACTGGCTGGAGTGGGTGGCTATAGCCCTTAGTGCTTGGTTCCTTCTGTACCCCAAGCCCTACGTACCGCTGTTCTGCATCCTGTTGGTGCTGCCCGTTGCCGGGCTGCTCATCAGTGGCATACAGAACCCGAGCATGGCTGCGCTGGTCACTCTGAAAAAGAACGACAAGGACGGGGCGAAATACGATGTCGCCGATTTCATCGACTTCCCGGCTTGGGTCGATCCTCCTCCGGGTGATGTTCGATTTCGAGTTCGACAATGTGCGCACCCTGATCTTCCCGGGCCTGCTCGCGATGCTCATCATAACGGTCGATCCTCATCCTCACGCACAGCAACTTCAGCCAACTGAAGCAGCACAGCGCTTTGGCGTACGTCCTGCTTGTGGGAAACTGTTGGATCTACAGCTACGGGGCTGTATACGGAAGCAACTGCATCTTCGACCGTTCAACACCCGCAGCGTACCCGACCGAAGTGGTCGGCAAAAGTGAACACCGGGGAAGCAAGGGAAGAAGAAGCTATTACGTGCATGTGGCACCGTGGGGGCATCACTTGGACCGGGAACGGATTCGGGTGGGGCGTACACCTATCACTCCACCGCCATCGGTGAACCCGTGGAAATAGACCTGTACGAAGGCTGGCTGGGGATGCCGTGGTACAGGCTGGAAAGGCATCCGCGCTCTTCGCGCGAGTGGTGACCGGATTGCGTGGCCATGTCTTCGGAAGTGTGAGGGGCGAGGGTTGAAGGCTGAAGTTATTTTAGCCTGCGAACCTTCCACGCATGCGCCCGCTCCTCCTCAACCTCGCCACTTCGCTCGACGGCTTCATCGAAGGCCCCAACGGCGAGATCGACTGGTGCCTGGCCGATCAGGACTATGGCATGACCGCTTTCCTGGCGCGCTGCGATGCGCTGCTGATGGGCCGTAAGAGCTACGACGCCATGCTGGCCTACGACCCGGACCCTTGGCCGGAAAAGCGGAAATACGTCTTCTCCAACACGCTCACCACCGGCATTCCGAACACGGAGTTCCTGCGCGGCGATCTCGTTGCGCACGTGCAGCGCCTGAAGGCGGAAGCTGGTGCAGGCATCTGGCTCTTCGGCGGTGGCAATGTGATCGGTCAGTGCCTGCATGCCGGCCTGGTGGATGAGCTCTGCGTGGCCGTCCATCCCCTCCTGCTGGGCGGCGGAAGGCCGCTCTGCGCGGACATCCCGCGCACGATGCTCGACCTGGTCGATCATATCGCCTACGATACAGGGCTGGTGCAGGTAACCTACCGCGTGCGGCGCTGATCCCGCAACACCTGCGGGGAACTCCTTCCCCACTGCCATCGGCCAGGCGCTGATGCCGTTCCTGCTGGAACCGGCGTCCGGCGTGGGTTGTACGCTCCTCCTTCCCGTGCGTGATCGATCGGCACGGAACTGCATGGATGTCCGTGACCACAACCCCACACACCATGAGCACGCAAAAGACCATCCTGGGTTTCCTTGGCGGCATCGCCGCCGGTGCCGCCCTCGGCATCCTCTTCGCCCCGCAGTCCGGCAAGAAGACCCGCAAGAGCATCCTCCGCCGCGCCGACCGCGCGAAGGACGACCTGAGCGACCTGATCGAGGAAGGACACAAGCAATGGCGCAAGGCCCGCAACAAGGCCGCGGATGCCGCCACGATGACCAAGGCCGAAGTGGAGGACTTCGTGCGCTACATGATGAAGGAAGGCAAGGGCCTGCGGGACCGCGTCACCGATGATGCGCGGAACACCGCCAGCAACCTGGCCGACCATGGCAAACGCAGCGCCGAGGACCTTCGGAAGACCGCCGCGAACTGATCCGTGACGTGGCCGGGCCCGCCTCGCTCCCGTGACCTGGAGAAGGGGCGGGCCTGCCGCTCACCGCACCCACCTGTGACCGATAAGGACCCGTTCATGACCCGGACCATGCAGAACCTCCTCTACCTCATCGCCGTGATCTGTGTCATCGGCTGGATCTTCGGCTTCTTCGTGTACAGCACGGGATCCCTCATCCACCTGCTGCTGGTGCTGGCGGCGATCTCGATCCTGCTGGGCATCATCCGCAAGGCGAACGTTGAATAGCCGCCTGCGCGCGGTTATCTTTCACCCACCACCATGAGCAAGCGATCCAACATACTGCTGCCTTTCGTTGCCGGCATGGCCGCCGGTGCCGCCTTGGGCATGCTCTTCGCGCCGCGCTCCGGCAAGGAGACCCGCGCAGCCATCAAGGACGGCGCCACCAAGGCCCGGAACACGCTGGAGGACCTGGTGGCCGAGGGCCGGGGGACCTGGGACAAGGTGCGCAAGGAGGGAACGAAGAGCGCCGATGACGCCGGCGACCTGCTGCGCTTCCTCGTCAGCGAAGGCCGCGACCTGCTGGACCGTATCCGCACTGGCCACGAACAACCCACGGACCGATGAGCCACGACCACCAACAGGCGAACGGCGCCCCCTACTTGGGCAAGGACTCCTTCCTGGAGGACGACTTCGGCACCTTCATGAAGAGCATGGTCGACGAGACCGGCTCCTACCTGGGCGCCCAACGCGACTACTACGCCCTGCTCCTGGCGGACCGCACCGCGAAGGTGGCCGGCACCATGGTAAGCTACGTGGTGATGGCCGTGCTGGTGGTGACCGTGCTCGTGTTCCTGAGCATAGCCGGTGCGCTGTGGCTGGGCCAGCTGATGGGCAACATGGCCTTGGGCTTCCTGGTGATGGGCGGCCTCTACGGGCTCATCCTCCTGGTTCTTTTCTTCGTGTGGAAAGGCGGCTTCAAGCAACGCTTCACGTTGAACCTGCTCAACTCCATGTACGATGGCAAGGACTGAGCGCTTCGGCCACATGAGCGACGTGGCCCAGGAACTGCGGCGGCTGGACAGCGTCCGCAAGGCCCACGAGGACCGCTTGGAACGGCACTGGCAGGCCCTGCTGGACCACGACGTCCGCGGCCGCCTGCTGAAGGACGCCGCCAACGACGTGATGCGCAGCTGGAAGCCCGCCCGCCTGCTCGGCGAAGTGTTCGGCGGCGGCTCCATCGGTCCCTCGCTCCTGTCCGCTGCCACGGGCCGGGGCGGCTGGTTCCGCAAGGCGATGATGTTCGGCCTGAACATGGCCCTGCCCGGCGTACTGGGCCGGATGCGCGACGTAACGATGAACGACATCCTCCGGGAGGTGCAGGTGAGCTACGACCGCTTCCGCGACCACCTCCAGGCACGCAAGGCGGCCAAGGCATCCCACCTCAACGACGATGATGCCTGACCCCGGCGCGGCATCCTCCCGGCCGCCGCACCCCGCGCCGGCCAGGAAGGACGGGTTGCAGCGCTATGTGCTGGTGCTCGCCGCCGTGGTGCTCACCGTGGTGGTGCTCTACTACGGGCGCGCCCTGCTGCTGTTGCTCATCGTCACCGGCATCTTCGCCTTCCTGCTGATGCCCGTGTGCCGCCGCCTGGAGCGGTGGGGACTGCCCGCGTGGCTCGCCGCGCTCCTCAGCTGCCTGCTCCTGCTCGCGGCCGTGCTCTCCGTCATCGGCTTCCTCGGGTGGCAATACATCGGGTTCACGGACGACCTGCCCGCGCTCCGGGCGGCGCTCGGGCACAAGCTCGCGGACGCGCAGGCCTACGTGCAGGAGCGCTTCGGCATGAGCCCCAGCGAACAGATGGCCTGGGTGGACAAGGAAGTGGCGGCCCTCTCGGAAAGCGGCGGCGCCATCGCCATGGGCGCGCTCTCCGCCACCGGATCGGCGCTGGCCCAGATCATCCTCATCCCCATCTTCACCTTCTTCCTGCTGTTGCTGCGGGAAAAGTTCCGCACCTTCTTCCGGCAGCTCTCGGACGACCACAGCGATACCGTGCTGCGGGTGGTCACCAGCATCTCCGTGCTCTCCCGCAAGTGGCTCAAGGGCGTGCTCACCGTGATGCTCGTGCTCTCGGTGCTCAACTCGGCGGGCTTTCTGCTGCTGGGGCTGAAGTATGCCATCCTGCTCGGCGTCACGGCGGCCATCCTCAACATCATCCCTTACATCGGCCCCTGGATCGGCGCCCTGCTGCCGGTCGGCATCGCCCTGCTGACCAAGGACAGCGTGATGTACGCGGCCGGCGCCATAGGCGTGATCCTCATCACCCAGTTCATCGACAACAACTTCATCACCCCCAAGGTGGTGGGCTCCAGCGTGAGCATCAACCCGCTCGCGAGCCTGGTGGCCCTGATCGCCGGCGGCTCCCTGTGGGGCGTGGTGGGCCTGGTACTCGCGATCCCCATCACCGGCATGCTGAAGATCGTGTGCGACGAGATCCCCGAACTGAAGGCCTGGGGCTTCCTGCTCGGCGAGGAACGCCAATGGCCCGAGGAGGAGCGCATCGGCCTGCCCTTCATCCGGCGCAAGCCCCGCGCCACGGCGGCCTCGCCGATCGCCCGGCCTCCCGCCCCCGAAGAGACCTGACCCCACCACCATGCGGCCGGACTACTGGACCGTCTACGACATCGCAGGAGAACTGCTGCCCCACCCCGGTCACCTCATCGTCACCGTCCTGCTGCTGCTGGCGGGCGCCATGCACTTCCTGTACCGGACGCGCGGCAGCAAGGTGCGGGGCACGGGCTGGCTGCTCATCGCCGGGGGCGTGGCCTTCGGCGCCGTTACCTGCCTGGTGCCGATCTGGGACGTACACGTCATGAAGCAGGCTGAGCGCAAAGGCACCGCCTTCATCGTGGAAGGGCCCATCAGCGGGCACGTCGTGCGCACGGACACGCTGCAAGGCCGCCATCCGCAGCCGCTCACCTTCGAGGGGTTCACCGTGGGGGATGTGCGCTTCGGCTTCTACCGCGAACAGGACGGCGCGGGGTTCCACAACAGCGGAGCGCATCCCATCGACCTGTCCGACGGGCGGCAGGCGCGGGTGACCTATCTTCCGAAGCACGACACCGCCTCCTACCCCAACCGCATCCTGCGCCTGCAACTGGGGCTTCCGGGAAAGGGAACGCCCCGCGAGGCCGGGGCGTCCAAGTGAGATCGGGTGCACTCAGGCGCGCTCCAGCACCATCTCGTGTTTCTTGATCAGCTTGCGCATGTTGATCAGCGCGTAGCGCATGCGGCCTAGCGCCGTATTGATACTTACACTGGTGTGCTCCGCGATCTCCTTGAAGCTCATGCCCAGGTAGGTGCGCATGATCACCACTTCGCGCTGTTCCTCGGGCAGGTGGTCGATCAGCTTGCGCACGTCGGCGTCGATCTGCACGTTCACCAGGCGCTGCTCGGCGTTCATGCCCGTTTGCGCGATGGTGCCGAACACGTCGTGCTGCTCGTTGCTCCGCACGGTGGGCATCTTCTTGTTCCGGCGGAAGTGGTCGATCACCAGGTTGTGCGCGATCCGCATGACCCACGGGAGGAACTTGCCCTCTTCATTGTACCGCCCGGCCTTCAGGTGATGCACCACCTTGATGAAGGCCTCCTGGAACAGGTCCTCGGTGGCCTCGCGGTCGCGGACCATGAGGTAGATGTGCGACCACACCTTGCGTTTGTGGCGGTGCAGGAGCACTTCGAAGGCGTGCTCATCGCCCGCGACGTACGCGTTGACCAGCTCGATGTCTGTGAGGACGACCGCCTTGGCGGTACTCGGACGCTTGGACAGCATGTGACCTTACCGTTTTGACCGAAGAGGGTTCGAAGGACTTCGGGGTAGAGTCGTGCTATGCTGTGGTCGTGGGTTTCTGGGTGAAAGGCGGGTGGCGTGAACGGGATAGGGACGGTGCCTGTTCCTTGAACGTTGCCTGGGGCCGCTTTATTGCATGCCTTCCCACAACGTGCGTGAAGGCTTACCAAAAGTAACACGATCGAGGTCCACGGGGCTACCGGAAACTAAATTCGCGACGCCTTTGCCTGCTCCCATCGACACGAAGAAGACCAAGGCCGCTTCCGCCAAGCCGAAAGCGGCCTCCCCCGCCCTGCCCAAGGCCGCCAACGGCACGGGCGCGCAAGCGGCCCTGCGCCGCAGCCTCTCCGGTACCATCAGCGTGCAGGGGGCCCACGTACACAACCTGAAGAACGTCGACGTGGACATCCCGCGCGGCAAGCTGGTGGTGATCACCGGCCTCAGCGGCAGCGGGAAGAGCAGCCTGGCCTTCGACACCCTCTACGCCGAAGGGCAGCGCCGCTACGTGGAAAGCCTCAGCAGCTATGCCCGCCAGTTCATGGGCCGGCTGGAGAAGCCGGACGTGGACCGCATCATCGGTATCAGCCCGGCCATCGCCATCGAACAGAAGGTGATGACCAGCAACCCGCGGAGCACCGTGGGCACCAGCACCGAGGTGTACGACCACCTGAAGCTGCTCTTCGCCCGCGTGGGCCGCACCTACAGCCCGGTGAGCGGCCGCGAGGTGAAGCGCGACACCGTGGAGGACGTGGTGGCCGGGGCCAACAGCTTCCCGCAGGGCGGCACCGTGCTGCTCCTGAGCCCGATCCACCTGCCCGCCGGGCGCACGCTGCGCGAGCATTTCGACGTGCTCCAGCAGCAGGGCTATGCCCGCGTGCACGACGGCTCCGAAGTGCATCGCCTGGAGGACCTGCTGATCGCCAAGAAGCTGTCCGCCGGGCCGTGGCACCTGGTGCTGGACCGCATCACAGTGGACCCCGGCAACGCGGAGGTGGAAGGGCGCGTGGCCGACAGCGCTGAAACGGCCTTCTTCGAGGGCCAGGGCGAATGCGTGCTGCTGGGCGAGGACAAGAAGGGCAAGCCCCTGCGCCTCATCTTCAGCGATCGCTTCGAGCTGGACGGCATCACCTTCGAGGAGCCCTCCCCCAACCTCTTCAGCTTCAACGACCCGGTGGGCGCGTGCCCGCGCTGCGAAGGCTACGGCAACATCATCGGCATCGATGCCGACCTGGTGGTGCCCGACAAGGACCTGAGCGTGTACGACGATGCCGTGGCGCCCTGGCGCGGCGAGAAGCTGAGCGAGTGGAAGGACGATTTCATCCGCGCTTCGGCGGCGCACGACTTCCCCATCCACCGTCCCTACCGCGAACTGACCGAGGCCCAGCGCAAGCTGCTCTGGAACGGCGCCCGCGGCGTGCATGGCATCGACGCCTTCTTCCAGTACTGCGAGGAGAAGAGCTACAAGATCCAGTACCGCGTGCTCGCCAGCCGCTACCGCGGCAAGACCACCTGCACGCTCTGCCACGGCGCGCGCCTGAAGCAGGAGGCGCGCCATGTGAAAGTGGCCGGGCGCGACATCACGGAGCTCTCCCGCATGCCCATCGCGGAGTGCCTCGCGTTCTTCGAGCGCATCGAGCTGGACGCGAACGACCGCCGCATCGCCGAGCGCCTGCTGAAGGAGATCACCAACCGCCTGCGCTACCTCACGGACGTGGGCGTGGGCTACCTCACCCTCGAACGCCGCAGCAACACGCTGAGCGGCGGGGAGACGCAGCGCATCGACCTGGCCACCTCGCTCGGCAGCAGCCTGGTGGGCAGCATGTACATCCTCGATGAGCCCAGCATCGGCCTGCACCCGCGCGATACGCACCGCTTGATCGACGTGCTGAAGCAGCTGCGCGACCTGGGCAACACGGTGATCGTGGTGGAGCACGATGAAGAGGTGATGCGCGCCGCCGACCACATCATCGACATGGGACCCGAAGCGGGGTCGCAAGGTGGGCAGGTCGTCTTCAGCGGCACGCACGGCCAGCTGATGGACAGCGACAGCCTTACGGCCAGGTACCTCACGGGACGCGAGCGCATCGAACGGCCCACACGCCGCCGCACGGTGAAGGACACCATCATCATCCGCGGGGCACGCGAGAACAACCTGAAGAACATCGACGTGGCCTTCCCCCTGCACATGCTCACGGTGGTCACTGGCGTGAGCGGCAGCGGCAAGACGACCCTCGTGAAGCGCGTGCTGCATCCCGCCCTGCGCCGCGAGCTGGAAGGCTTCAGCGAACGCCCCGGCGAGTTCAGCGAACTGAAGGGCGACATCGGCCGCATCGCGGCCGTGGAACTGGTGGACCAGAACCCCATCGGGCGCAGCAGCCGCAGCAACCCGGTGACGTACGTGAAGGCCTACGACGAGATCCGCCAGCTGTACAGCGAACAGGACGTGGCGAAGCTCCGCGGCTACAAGCCGGCCTTCTTCAGCTTCAACGTGGACGGCGGGCGCTGCGACGTGTGCCAGGGCGAAGGCGAGGTACACATCGAGATGCAGTTCATGGCGGACATCCGCCTGCGCTGCGAGGCCTGCCACGGCAAGCGCTTCAAGGAGGAGATCCTCGACGTGAAGTTCGCCGGGAAGGACGTGTCCGAGAATCCTCGACATGACCGTGGACGATGCGCTCCTGTTCTTCGAGGAGAACATCGGCAGGCACAACGCGATCAAGCGGATCGTGGAGAAACTGCGGCCGCTGCAAGAGACCGGCCTGGGCTACGTGAAGCTGGGCCAGAGCAGCAGCACCCTCAGCGGCGGCGAGGCGCAGCGCATCAAGCTGGCCTCCTTCCTCACGAAAGGCCAGGAAGAAAAACCCACGCTCTTCATCTTCGACGAGCCCACCACGGGCCTGCACTTCCACGATATCGCCAAGCTGTTGAAGGCCCTGAACGCGCTGATCGCGAACGGCCACAGCGTGCTGGTGATCGAGCACAACCAGGAGGTGATCGCCTGCGCCGACCACGTGATCGACCTGGGCCCCGAGGCCGGCGAGGCCGGTGGCAGCGTGGTGTTCGAGGGCACGCCCGAGGAACTTGTCGCGAAGAGCGATGGGCATACCGCACAGTTCATGCGCGCGGCGCTCCGATCAGATAATTAGAAGATCAGTTGATCAGATAATGGCTTCCAGCGATCATCTGATCTTCAAACTCCCGGTCTCTGCCTCGGGACCCTGTGGTCCCCGGTCTTCACTTGGATGGGATCATAAGTCCTACGGTATAATAGACCTCCTTCGTAATCCGTCCTCTATACGGTTCTTCTGTCATGTCGAGCGAAGTCGAGACATGAACGCCCCTGCTCGAAAGCGCGTTAGCGTCTCGACTTCGCTCGACGTGACAGATCTGTCGGACCGGTCCACAAGCTCACGGTTCGGCAAGCTCACCGTGACAAGGAGGGCGCCAAGGAGCACATCATCTGATCTTCTAATTGTCTGATCATCTGATCGCTCAGCGGAACTGTAGATCGTAGAGCTTGCGGTAGGCGCCGTTGGTGGCCAACAGCTCCTGGTGCGAGCCGCTTTCGATGATCTCGCCCTTGTCGATCACCAGGATGCGGTCGGCGTTCTGTATGGTGCTGAGGCGGTGCGCGATGACGATGCTCGTGCGCCCTTTCGTGATCTTCTCCGTGGCCTCCTGGATCAGCTGTTCGCTCATGCTGTCCACGCTGCTGGTGGCCTCGTCCAGCACGAGGATCTTCGGCTGGTTCACGTAGGCGCGGATGAACGCCAGCAATTGCCGCTGCCCCACGCTCAGCACGCTGCCGCGCTCGCGCACGTCGGTGTCGTAGCCGTTCGGCAGGCGCTCGATGAACGCATGCGCGCCCACGGCCTTCGCGGCCTCGACCACCTGCTCGCGCGTGATGTCCGCATCGTTCAGCGTGATGTTGTTGAACACCGTGTCACTGAAGAGGAATACGTCCTGCAACACCACGGACACGCTCTTGCGCAATGCGGCGAGCTTGAACTCGCGCAGGTCGCGCCCATCGATCAGCACGCGGCCCTTCTGGAATTCGTAGGCACGGCTCAGCACGTTCACGATGCTGCTCTTGCCGCTGCCGGTGGCGCCCACCAGGGCGATCATCTCCCCCGCCTTCGCCGTGAAGGAGATGTCCTTCAGCACGAAATCCTCGTCCTCGTAGGCGAACCAAACGTGCTCGAAGGCGATGTCGCCCTTCATGTCCGCCGTGGAGCGCGTGCCTTCCGTGCTGATCGTGGCCTCCGTGTCGAGCACCTTGAACACGCGTTCACTGCCCACCATGCCCATCTGCAGCACGTTGAAGCGATCCGCGAGCTGGCGGATCGGCCGGAAGAGCATGTTGCTGAACTGGATGAAGGCGATCAGTTCGCCCAGCGTGGCCACGCCCTGCAGCACATCACCCATGCCCCACCAGATGAGGAAGGCCAGCGATACCGCGCTCAGCACCTCCACCACGGGGAAGAACACCGAATAGGCGAACACGGAGCGGATGTTGGCGTCGCGGTGCGCGCGGTTGATCGGCTCGAACTTGCCGTACTCCTGGTCCTCGCGGCCGAACAACTGCACGATGGCCATGCCCTGGATGTGCTCCTGCACGAAGGCGTTCAGGCGGGCCACCTGCGTGCGCACGTCCTGGAAGCTCTTCTGGATGCTGTTCTTGAAGATGTTCGTGGCCCACAGCAGCACGGGGATCGGGGCCATGCTCCACAAGGCCAGCTTCCAGTTGTAGATGAACATCACGGCAACGACCACCACCAGCTTCAGCAGGTCGCCCATAATCATGAGGAGGCCTTGGGCGAAGATGTCGTCGATGGTCTCGATGTCGCTGATCACGCGCGTCACCAGCGTACCGATGGGCGTGCGGTCGAAGTAGCGCAGGCGGAAGTTCACGATGCGCTCATAGAGCTGCTGCCGCAGGTCGAAGGTCACCGTTTGGCCGAGCCAGCTGGTCCAGTAGGCCTGGAAGAACTGCACGAAGCCTTCCAGGAAGAGCAGCGCCACCACCACGGCCATCAGGATGTACAGGCCGCGCGCGTCACCCAGGGCGGCATGGTCGTCGATCATGTCCCCCATGAGCACCGGCCGCACCACGCCGATGAGCGACAGGAGGATCGTGAGCCAGAAGCACATCCAGAAGGTCTTCCGGTACGGCCGCACGAAGGCCATTACCCGGCGGAACAGGGCAAGGTCGAAGGCGCGGCCCTTGGTGGTGGCGTCAGCGCTCATGTGTTTTCATCCCGATGCGTCGGGGCGGGAAGGAAGGGATAGGCGACCTGCGCAAGATAGAGGCCGCGCGCGGGAGCGCTTTTGCCGGCGTGGGAACGGTCCCTGGCGGCCAGCACGGCGGCCATGTCCGAAGGCGGGCGCTGGCCTTTCCCCACCTGGAGGCAGGTGCCCACGATGGCCCGCACCATGTTCCGCAGGAAACGGTCCGCGCGGATGGTGAAGCGATAGCCTTCCAGCGTGTGCTCCCACTGCGCCAGGCGCACGTCGCAGATGGCCGTGCGGTTGTCGCTGCCCACGCGTTGGAAGCTGCTGAAGTCCTGCCTCCCCATGAGCGCGCGGCAGGCGTCGTTCATGGCGTCCACGTCCAACGCGGGATGGAGCAGGTACGAGCGGCCTTCCAGGAAGGGATCCTTCAGCCGGTGTATCAGGTACACGTAGCCGCGCTCGGTCGCGCTGAAGCGCGCATGGGCGTCGTCCGCCACGGGTATCACGCGCTTCACAGCGATGCCCGGAGGCAGCAGCCCGTTCAAGCTGTGGTGGAAACGTGGGCCCGGCCCCTGCCCTTCCGGCAGGTCGAAATGCAGGAAGAACGAGGTCGCATGCACGCCGGTATCCGTCCGTCCGCACCCCACGGCGTTCACCTTCGGGCGGTGCAGCGCGAACTGCAACGCGCGTTCCACCTCCTCCTGCACGCTGGGCGCGTCGGGTTGGCGCTGCCAGCCACGATAGGGGGTGCCGTCGAAGGCGATCTCCAGGAAGTAGCGGGGCATGTCCATGTCCTCATGTGCTCATCCGGCCATGTGCCCATGGCACCCCGGACCCTCTCGCACCTTGAACGGCGCGCAAAAGTAGATGCACGGACAAGGAGTCGCGCCAAAGAAGCCTGCATGCACACGCGGGCGCTCCATCTTTGCCGCGATGATCCGCATCGGCCTCTTGAGCGATACCCACGGCTGGCTGGACCCGGCGATCCACAAATACATCGAAGGCTGCGATGAGCTGTGGCATGCGGGCGACATCGGCACACGCGAGGTGACGGATGAACTGCAGCGCTGGAAACCGTTGCGCGCCGTGTACGGCAACATCGACGGCACGGAGCTGCGCGGAGCGTTCCCGGAGCACCAGCGCTTCACCGTGGAAGGCGTGAAGGTGTGGATGACGCACATCGGCGGACGGCCACCGCGCTACAACCCCGCCGTGCTACAAGGTCTCCGGGCCGATCCGCCCACGCTCTTCGTCTGCGGGCATTCGCACATCTGCCTGGTGCAGTTCGATCCGAAGCTGAACGTGCTGTACATGAACCCCGGCGCGGCCGGACGTCACGGCTGGCACCAGGTGCGGACGCTCCTCCGCTTCACGATCGATGGCCCGGCGCTGAAGGACCTGGAGGTGGTGGAGCTGGGGAAGCGGGCGGGGTGAAGCGGGATCCCATGTGTCCATGTGCTCATGTGTCCGCGCGCGCGACCTGCCCGCCATGTGCCCATCGGTCAACTTCCTTCAGGACGAGACAACGCGACGGACATGAGCACATGGCCGCATGAGCACATGGGCACATGGAGCTAAAGGGCTACCGCAGCCGGTCCATGCTTTTGATCAGTTCCTCGTCCTTGCGGATGGAGCGTTCCGCCAGGAAGGCGAACACCAGCATGGCGATCGGTAGAAAGGCCGAAGCACCATAGTGCGTGGCGACCGTGCCGCCCTGTCCGAGGTACGTGGCGATGGAATGATCGGTGATGAACACGAAGGCCACCACGGCCAGCACCACCAGGTAGGCCGAGCGCACGAGCCGCATCTGGCGGGGGCGCTTCTTGAAGAAGAAGATCGCCACGGCCAGCACCACCATGCACAGCCCGATCACGATGGCGAAGGGCACTTTCGGGCTGGCATCGGGCACGGCGGTGCCATCGGCGAGCGTGAGGCCGGTGGTCCGGAACTCGAAGACCTGTTCGCCGCGCGTGTAGGAGGCCACCGGGAAGGCGAAGGTGAGCGCACCGCAGAGCACGGCCAGCAGCAGGAACACGGTCTGTTTGCGTTGCAGCATGGGCGTTGGTTCGGGCCGCTAAGATGACGATCGACCCGCAGACGCGGCACTTGCGGATATGCCATTCGTGCCTATCATTGCACTGTTCTTTCGCCGGGCCCACTTTCCGGGGCTGGCTTCCCTCCGAACAAGACTGTACGAACGTCCGCCCCTCCGGGGCTTTCATCCGGCATACGCCGCTCCTACTCCGCTGTCATGTACGACAAGGCCGCATTGGACGCCCTGAAGCTCGCAGAGCTGAAGGAGCTTGCCAAGAAATTGAACCTGAAGAAGACCGAATCGCTCAAGAAACAGGACCTGATCAACAAGATCCTGGCCGAGCAAGGCGGCACCACCGACAACCGCGACACCGACATCTTCGCCGCCATGGCCGTGGCCGATGAGCCCGAACCCGTGGTGGACGAGGAGCCGCTACCCGCCACCGCGGACGGCGATGAGGAGGACGAGGACGATGACGACGAAGAGAACGACGCCGAAGAAGGCGACGACGAGGACGACGACGAAGAAGAGAACGTGAACGGTGATGCGCCCGCCCCACCGGCGATGCGCGAGGAGGGCCCGGTCGCAGAAGCCGCACCCGCTCCGCGCCCGGAACGCGAACGTTCCGAAGGCCAGCGCCACGACCGCCGCGAGCGCGAGCGCCAATGGCGCGAGAACAAGGAGCGCAACCAGCCGGAGCGCCAGCAAGGGCAAGGCCAGCAGCAACCGCGGCCGGAACAGCAGCAGCGCCAGGAGCGCCCCGAAGCGGGGCCAAGGCCCGGGGACCAGCGGAACGACCGCGATCGGGACCGCAACCGCAACGACGGCCAGCGGAACGACCAGCGCCAGGACGGTCCCCGCGAGCAACGCCACGAACAGCGCCCGCAGCCGCAGCAATACAACTTCGACGCCTTCGTGGAAACGAGCGGCGTGCTGGAGATCATGCCCGAAGGCTACGGCTTCCTGCGCAGCAGCGACTACAACTACCTGTCCAGCCCCGACGACGTGTACGTGGGCCAGCAGCAGATCAAGCAACTGGGCCTGAAGCTGGGCGACACGGTGATGGGCTACGTGCGCCCGCCGCGCGACGGCGACAAGTTCTTCCCCCTGGTGAAGGTGGAGAAGATCAACGGGCGCGATCCCGAATGGGTGCGCGACCGCGTGCCGTTCAAGTTCCTTACGCCGCTCTTCCCCGATGAGAAGTTCGACGTGACCAGCAAGGGCGGTAACCTTAGCACGCGCATGATCGACCTCTTCGCGCCCATCGGCAAAGGCCAGCGCGGGCTCATCGTGGCGCAACCGAAGACCGGTAAAACAATCCTGCTGAAGGACGTGGCGAACGCCATCGCGGCGAACCACCCCGAGGTATACCTGATCGTGCTGCTGGTGGACGAACGGCCGGAGGAGGTGACGGACATGGCCCGCAGCGTGAAGGCCGAAGTGATCGCCAGCACCTTCGACGAACCGGCATCGCGCCACGTACAGGTGGCCAGCATGGTGCTCGAGAAGGCGAAATGCCTCACCGAGTGCGGCCACGACGTGGTGATCCTGCTCGACTCCATCACCCGCCTGGCGCGCGCCTACAACACGGTGCAACCCGCCAGCGGCAAGATCCTCAGCGGTGGCGTGGACGCCAACGCGCTCCAGAAACCCAAGCGTTTCTTCGGCGCCGCGCGGAAGATCGAGAACGGCGGCAGCCTCACCATCCTCGCCACCGCGCTGGTGGATACCGGCAGCAAGATGGACGAGGTGATCTTCGAGGAGTTCAAGGGCACGGGCAACATGGAACTGCAGCTCGACCGGAAGATCAGCAACCGCCGCATCTTCCCCGCCATCGACATCCTCGCCTCCGGCACCCGCCGCGACGACCTGCTCCACCACAAGGACGTGCTCCAGCGCACCTGGGTGCTGCGCAAGCACCTGGCCGACATGAACCCTGTGGAAGCGATGGAGTTCGTGAAGACGCGCATGGAAGGCACGAAGAGCAACGAGGAGTTCCTCGTGAGCATGAACGGGTGACCCTTTCGAAAGTTGAACGCTGAGTGCTGAAGGTTGAAGTGTGAAGTGGATGTTCGTTCCTTCATTCGCCTGACAACCCGCACCTGACAGTTGAGCACGAACATGAGGGTCACCCTGATCATCGCCGGTATCGTGATCGCGCTGCGCGTGGGCCTGCATTATGCCGGGTTCGCCATCGGGCCGATGGAGTTCGTGCCGGTGCATCTGCTCGCGGTGATCGCCGTCGCCTATCTCAGCGGCTTCCTATTGCTGCGCCATGATCCTTCGCGCGGCATGGCCGAACTGATCCGCAACGGACTGCGCGATACCGCGCTCTACGCGGTGGTGATCGCGGTCTTCATCTACATCTTCTATCGGTATATCGACGCCAGCGAGTTCCCGGAACGCAACGCGCAGTTCATCGCCAATTTCGTGGCGGAGGGCCATACCGAAGCCGAGGCCCGCGAGAAGGTGGAACGTTTCTACACCCCCGGCGGCTATGCGGGCGTCACGTTCTTCGGCATGCTGCTGCTGGGCGTGTTCAACACCCTGATCTTCGGCGCCCTGCACCACAAGGTGCTCCGCCGTTTCAGGCGATGAACGCCTCGGCGAGGGCCTGAAGGTCGAGCCCGCCGAAGTTGCCGCTGCTCATCATCAGCAGTACGCTACCGTCCTGGACGTCCTTGCGGATGGCGCCCATCACCGCGATGGGATCGGTGAGCACCTGCGCATCCGCGCGGCCGAAGGCCCGGCGGATGCGCTCCGGCGGAACGGGCGGCAGCCGCTTCAGCGCAACGGCATGCGGATCGTAGAAGACGATCGCTGCATCGGCGGCATCCATGCAACCGGCATACTGATCGAGGAAGCCTTCGCTGAGGCTGCTGAACGTGTGCAGTTCCATGCAGGCCACGAGCCGGCGATCGGGGTATTGCTCGCGCACCGCCTCCACCGTGGCCTTGAGCTTGCTCGGTGAATGCGCGAAATCCTTGAACACCACTCTTCGGCCCTGTTCGGCCAGCTTCTCCAGGCGCTTCGCCGCGCCGGTGAAGGTGGAGATCGCCGCGTGGAACTCCCGGTCGCCGATGCCCAGCTGGTGGCACACGTGGCGCGCACCCTCCAGGTTCATCAGGTTGTGGCGGCCGAACACGCGCAGCGGCACCTCGCCCTGCGCGGTGAGGAGGTACGTGACGCCCTCGCGAATCGCGTGCGGCGGCACGCCGTAGGGGATGCGTGCATGCGCACCCGCGGTCTCCTGCGCGAGGCGCTTCACCTCGGCGTCCTCCTCGCAGTAGATCAGCTTGCCTCCAGGCTCGATCAGCTCGATGAACTTCCGGAACTGGTCCACGTAGCTGTCGAAGGTCTTGAACACGTTGATGTGGTCCCACGCGATGCCGCTGATCAGCGCGATGTCCGGGTGGTAGCGGTGGAACTTCGGCACCGGGTCCAGCGCGGACGCGAGGTATTCATCGCCCTCGATCACCGCCACCTTGCTCGCCTGGCTCAGCCGCACCATGCAGTCGAACCCTTCCAGTTGCGCGCCCACCAGGTAGTCGAAGTCGGCCTTCACCTGGCGCAGCACGTGCACGATCATCGAGGTGATCGTGGTCTTGCCGTGGCTCCCGCCGATCACCACGCGCGTCTTGTCGTTGGTCTGCTCGTAGAAGTAGGCAGGGTAGCTGTAGACCGGTATGCCCAGTTCCTGCGCGCGTTGCAGTTCGGGGTTGTCCGCGCGCGCGTGCATGCCGAGGATCACCGCGCCGATGTCGGTGGTGATGTCCTCCGGATGCCAGCCGAGCTTTTCGGGCAGCAGGCCCAGCCGTTCCAACCGGCTGCGGCTGGGCTCGAAGATCTCGTCGTCGCTGCCGCTCACCTCGTAGCCCTTCTGGTGCAGGGCGATGGCCAGGTTGTGCATGGCGCTTCCGCCGATCGCGATGAAATGCGCGCGCTTCATGGAACAAATGTGCGCCGGACCGCACGCCTGGGCCGCAGCCCCGCCCCTGCTTCTATCCACGCCGGGTTGTCAGCGCGGGAGTTCCGCCTCTAGGATACCATCGCGCAGTGGCCATCCCACATCCTTCCATCCCGCAGGCCGACCGTACCTTTCGCCCCGTCCGGCCCTCACCATCCAGGCCGTCCACCGTTCAACATGACGGCACCGGCCAAGCGGTCGCCCTACGCCGCCCTGAAGTACCCGGCGTTCACCGCCTACATCTCCGCACACCTGTCCATCACCATGGCGCTCCTGGTGCAGGAAGTGGCCTTGGGCTATTCGATCTACAAGTGGACGCACGACCCGCTGTCGCTCGGACTGCTCGGGCTGGCGGAAGCATTGCCCTACATCGCGGTGGTCCTGTTCGGCGGCCACTTTGCGGACCGGTGGAACAAGAAGCGCATCATGCTGCTGGGGCTGGGCGCGATCATCGCCGGATCGCTCGTGCTGATCCCCGTCACCTCGCAGGACCTCGGGCTTCCGCAGGGCACCGTGCTCGCGGTGATCTACGGCGTGATCATGCTGATCGGCTTCGCGAAGGGCTTCTTCAATCCGGCCTCCGGCGCGCTGCCGGCCTTCCTCGTTCCGAAGGAGGTGTTCCCCAATGCCACCACCTGGCAAAGCTCGTTCTGGCAGGCCGGTACGATCCTCGGTCCCGGCATATCGGGGTTCCTCTATGCCTACTTCGGGCTGGGCATAACGCTGTGGTGCGTCGTGGGACTACTGGCCGTGGCGGCGCTGCTCATCACCACCATCCCCGCCCCGCCCGTGCCGCAACGGCCGGAGGTGGACGTGGACCTCTTCGCCTCGCTGCGCGAAGGCATCACTTTCGTGTTCAGGACGCGGCCCATCCTCTATGCCATCTCGCTCGATCTCTTCTCGGTGCTGTTCGGCGGCGTGCTGGCGCTGCTGCCGGTGTTCACCGAGGACGTGCTGCACGTGGGGGCCGAAGGCCTCGGCATCCTGCGCGCGGCGCCATCCGCGGGCGCCGTGCTCACCATGCTGGCGATGATCCATTACCCGCCCACCGGGAAACCCTGGCGCAACCTGTTGCTGGCCGTGGCGGGTTTCGGCGCCGCCACGCTCGTCTTCGCGCTGTCGCGGAACATCTGGCTATCGGCCGCGGCGCTGTTCCTCACGGGTGCGTTCGATAGCGTGAGCGTGATCATCCGCCAGACGGTGATCTACCTCTTCACGCCGGACCACATGCGGGGCCGCGTCTCTTCGGTGAACGGCATCTTCGTCAGTTCCAGCAACGAGCTCGGCGCGTTCGAATCCGGCGTGGCCGCGAAGCTGCTGGGCACCGTGCCCTCGGTGGTCCTCGGCGGCGTCATGACGCTGCTCACGGTCTCCATCGTCTGGCTGCGCTCCAAGGAATTGTTCGGGCTGCGGTTCGAAGGGCATTCGCACGAGCGGAACGCATAGCCGATCACCTCCCATCTTTGGCCCATGGAACTGCATGTGATCGATACCGGCTTCTTCAAGCTCGACGGCGGCGCCATGTTCGGCGTGGTGCCCAAACCGTTGTGGAGCAAGCAACACCCGCCCGATGCGAACAACCTCTGCACCTGGGCCATGCGCTGCCTGCTGGTGCGCACCGGCGATCGCCTGATCCTGATCGATAACGGCATCGGCGACAAGCAGGACGCCAGGTTCTTCAGCCACTACGACCTGCACGGCGACGATACGCTCGAAGGCTCCCTGAAGAAGCACGGTTTCTCCCGCGCCGACGTTACGGACGTGTTCCTCACACACCTGCACTTCGACCATTGCGGAGGCAGCATCCTTCGGAAGGGCGATGCCTTCGTGCCCGCCTTCCCGAACGCCACCTATTGGAGCAACCGCTACCACTGGGAGTGGGCCACGAAACCGAACGCACGTGAAAAAGCGTCGTTCCTGAAGGAGAACATCCTGCCGATCCAGGAGAGCGGACAACTGAAGTTCGTGGAGTTCGATCGCCCCGATGCCACGGCGAACACGTATGTGAAGGAGCTCTTCCCCGGCTTCGACGTGCTGCTGGTACACGGCCATACCGACGCGATGATGGTGCCGCACCTCCGCTACAAGGACCGCACGGTGGTGTACATGGCGGACCTGCTGCCGAGCATCCACCACATCCCGCTGCCGTGGGTGATGGCCTACGACACGCGCCCCCTGCTCACGCTGAACGAGAAGGCCGCTTTCCTTGAGAAGGCGGCGCGGGAGCGGTACGTGCTGTTCCTGGAACACGATGCGGCGAACGAATGCGCCACCGTGGAGGCCACGGAGAAGGGCGTGCGCTTGCAGGAGGTGCTTCCGCTGAGCGCGGTGTGATACCAATGTGACCTTCAAAACGATCCAAAGGACGTTTGAAGGTCTACAGTGGTACATGCCGTTGGTACGAACAAATGGTCGGATGAGGCGAAGCCGAGATCGGACCATATTGTTTGTCCGGTCGGCATGATTACCAGAGGTCGATCCCGAAGAGGCTGAACACCGTGCGTTCGAACCCGATGTAGAGGCCATCCGCGCGCTGTTCCAGCGGGAACGTCCCCATGTTGCCCGTCATGCCGTAGCGGTTGCGCCCGGTGGCGGGATCGAACTGCATGCGGTGCCAGGGACACACGAGGAAGCCTTCCTCGCACCACCCATCGGCGAAGTCCTTCCCCTGGTGCGGGCACACGTCGGCGAGTGCATGCAGGGCACCCCGCGTGCGCACGAAGACCACGCGCCGCTCCCTGATGGTGGCACGCCACAGGCCGTTGTCCGGCAAGGCCTGCACGCGCGGATCGTCCACCCGCACCCACCGCGTCTGTTCCACCCACCCCATCGTTCAGCGAACATACGCGCCGGACCTCCGTTGATCGAACACCGGCCGGCCGGTCCCTTCCGCCCATGCGCGGACGGCCGCACGCTGGCGCGGCGCCAGGGCCGGATGCAGCACCAGCACCGTGGTATCCCCATTCCCGAAGGCCGCGTCCAAGGCCCGGGCATCCATGGTGCGTGGCATGTGGCCGAGCAGCGCCACCCGCGCAGCCGCACCACTGAACACCGGCACGCCTGTCCCTTCCGGCCGCACCAGGGGTAGCACGCGCGTATGCTCCACGCCCAGGGTCCGCGCTTCGCGCTCCAGTGCCGCCACCAGCTTATCCGTCAGCGTATCCACCTGGATGATGCGGTCGCGCCCTTCGACCGCGCTGCATGCCACGGTGTTCCGATCGTCGTGCACCACGAGCAGGCGCTGTTCGTTCCGCTGATGGGCGGCCGCACCCCATTGCACGAGCACCACCACCAGCAGCGCGCCGGTGGCCCAACGCGCCCAGCGCCAACCTTGCAGCACCCACGCGGACGCACAGGCGATCAACACATAGATGCCGAGGCATTGCCATCCGCCGATCCGCACCGCCGGGTAGGCGCCGGGCAAGTGCGCAAAGAACACGGACGAACGATCGAGCACGAGCAGCAGCCCTTCCATGAACGCGGTGGTGAACGCGCCCAGCACCGGCACCGCATGGAACAACAGCAGCGCGGCGCCTCCATAAACGCCCACCGATACCAGGCCCACGATCACCATGTTGGCCGGCAGGAACCACACCGGGAACGCCTTGAACGTGAGCAACGACAACGGCGTGGTGGCCAGTTGCGCCGCCATGCTCACCGCGAAGAGCGACCACGCATAGCGCGCCACGCGGCCGGGCGGCGCCCACAGGTCCAGGATGGGGCGATAGAACAGCGCGATGCCCAGCACCGCGAGGAAGGACAGCTGGAAGCTCAATTGCACGAGCATGTCCGGATTCCACAGCAGCAGCACGCCCGCTGCGCCGAACAGGCTGTTGAGCGGTTCCGTGCGCCACGGCGTCATCTCCGCGAGGCTGAAGAAGGTGAAGGTGATCGTGGCGCGCAGCACCGAGGGCGTGAAGCCGGTGAGCCCCGCGTACGTCCACAGCATCACAATGGCGATCGTGCCCCGCAGCACGCGGCCCGTGCGGCGCTTGCCGAGGAACGCCAGGCCGAACACGAACGCCGCATAGATCAGCCCCACGTGGCTGCCGCTCACCGCCAGCACGTGCATGGTGCCGCTGCGCGCGAAGGCGTCCTTCTGGTCATCGTCCAGCTCATCGCGCACGCCGATCAGGATCGCCTTCACCAGCCCGCGTTCGCGATCGCTCAAGGCGGAGCCTTTCAGCCAGGCGGAGATCGCCAGGCGCCAGTCCTCGAACAGCAGCGCCCAGCCGGACGACCGCTCCATCACCCGCCAATGGCCGTTCCAGGCCGTGGCCTGGTGCCACGCCTTGTTGCTCGCGGCCCAAGCGCGCAGATCGAAGCCGCCCGGCGCCGGTACGCGGTCGATCGTATCGATGGGCGCTTCCACCAGCAGGCGATCGCCCGGATGCACCGCGCCCTGCGCACTGTCCGTGCCCAGCGTGAGCCACACACGGCCCGATGCCGGACGGATGCCATCGGGCGCATGCAGCCCTTCCGCATCGGCCCATACGCGCATGGTCCGTTCGTTCGCCGACACCACTTCCGCCACGCGGAAGCAACCGCCATCCAGGTCCGCCTGGCGATGCGTCAGGTCGTCCGCGCGCTCCGCGGGCGTGTGCAACCGCTGCCACAGCAGGCCGAAGGCACAGCACGCGGGCCAGAGCAAGGCACCGGCCACCCAGCGATGGGCGTGGCCCACCCGCCGTTGCGCTACGAAGGACCACGCGCCCGCCGCTACCAGCACCATCGCCACGGCCCATGGCAGGGGCACTGCCCAGGCCCGGCCGGCCAATAGGCCGATGATGAAGGGCGTGACGGCCCGCAGCAGGGGCGCGCGCAGGAACGCGCTGCGAAAGGGAGTGCCGCTCAACATCGGACGAACGCAATGGTGGATGCGCCCCACCCCAGGAGCGATGGGGCGGGAACGAAGACAAGATAGCAGGACCTACAATGCCTGCAACACCAGGCACTTCAGGTAGAGCGTTTCCGGGATCGCCCAGTGGATGGGATGGTCCGGCGGCTGGGTGCCGTAGTGGATCTCCCGCAGCTCGCGGTGCGCGTCGCGGGCGGCATCGGCCACCATGCCGCGGAAGAGATCGGGCGTAAGGTGCTGCGAGCAGGAGCAGGTCACGAGGAACCCGCCGGGGGGCAGGCACTTCAGCGCGCGCAGGTTGATCTCCTTGTAGCCCCGGATGGCGCCGTCCAGCGCGGCCCGGCTTTTCGCGAAGGCGGGCGGATCGAGCACGATCACATCCCACTGCCTGCCTTGCTTGCTGGCGCCGGTGAGGAAGTCGAACACGTTCGCGGCCTCGAAGCGGCAGCGGTCCTGCAGGCCGTTCGCTTCGGCATTGCGCGTGGCCAGGCCCACGGCCTCGGTGCTGATGTCCAGCCCCAGCACGTCGGCCGCGCCGTACTTCGCCGCGTGCAGGGCGAACCCGCCGGTGTGCGTGAAGCAATCCAGCACGCGCGCGCCTTTGCTGATCAGCGCCATCGCCGCGTGGTTCAGCCGCTGGTCGTGGAAATGGCCCGTCTTCTGCCCGCCGGCCACGTCCACCGCGATGCGCAGGCCGTTCTCGGCGATCACCAGGTCCGTATCGAACGCCTCACCGATGAAGCCCTTCCGCTGATCGAGCCCTTCCTTTTCACGGACCGGCACGTCGTTGCGCTCGTAGACGCCGCGCGGCGCAAGCACGTCGCGCAACGCCTGCACGATCTCCGCCTTGAAGCGGTCCATGCCCAGCGCGAGCGTTTGGATGACCAGCACGCCGGGATCGTCCGTTCCGGCTTCGCAGAAGCGGTCCACCACCAGCGCGGGCAGGCCGTCGGCCTCGCCGAACACCACGCGGCAGCTTTCCGGCTGGCCCATGCGGCGCCGGTGCGCCCACGCCGCCGCGATCTTCCGCCGGAAGAACGCCGCATCGATGGGCTCGTCCAGATCCTTGGTGAGCACCCGTGCGCGGATCTTGCTCTTCGGGTTCACGTACGCCTGCCCGATCGGCCCCTTCTTCACGTCGAACACCTGCACGATGCCGCCCGGCTCCAGCGCGCCCTCGGTGCGCAGCACCTGGTTGTCATACACCCATGGATGGCCGTTGCGGATGCGTTGGCGGGTGTCGTCGATGTAGAGCCGTGGGCGCATGAGCGGCGAAGGTAGGCTGCTTGAACGAGCACAGCCGCGAGGGATCATTACCATGATCTCCTCCCTCCCCACACGCCATCAATGCCGCTCGTCGCGGAAGAAATCCATGGCGTTCAGGTCCACCAGATGCACGTCGGCGAAATAGTGGTGCAGGATCTCCGTGAACGGCAGCCCGGCGTTGGCCATGCCCATGGCGCCTTCCTGGCACATGCCGATGCCGTGCCCGAAACCGCGGCCGTCGAACAGCACCTGATCGCCGGAGGTGTGGATGGTGAAGAAGGCCGAATTGAACTTCTGGTCGGCGCGCACCTGCTCGAGGGATATCGGTGGCGTCACACTGCCCAGCACGACCTCGCGGCAGGTGGGCACGTGTTCCGTGACGGCCTGCACCACGAGCGGGTCGGAGGTATCCACCTTGTAGGTGCGGCGCAGGTAGTCCAGCCATTGCGCCTTCGGCAGGACGCGGTGCCACGTGGCGTGCGGCGCGTGCAGGCAGAACGTGTCCAGCGTGCTCACGAGGTAGGGCTCGGATTTGCTCCAGAGGTCCTCCGCGTTCATCGTTTCGCCGCCGCAGTTGCTGTGGAAAGTGGCGTGGATGAGCCGGATGTTCGCGTCCACCACTACGAGGTCCTTCGTGGCGGTCACCGCCTGCTTGATGGCCTCATTCGTGTTGCGGCCGTTGAAGACCTGGCAATGCGTCCGGTCGCACACCTCGAACCCGTCCGCGAGGTGGCGGCGCTGGTTGGCCAGCGCGTAGGTGCGGCAGCTCACCGCCTGCAGCTTGTAGTATTCCGGGGCCTGATCCTTGCCGGCTTCGCTGAGCACCACGCCGGCCACGTAGTCCTCCAGCGGCGCGATGGCCACCAGCAGAAGGCCGTCGTTCGTGCGCTGCACCTCCAAGGAACCGGGATAGGTGCGCTCCGCCATCGTGCGGTCGGTGGCCTTCATGCGGTATCCGCCGCCACCGGAGGCGCGCAGCACGAGCGTGCGCTTCGCGGTGACCTGCTTGGTGAGGCTGCGTGCCTGCAAGCCGTCCTTCGTCCACTGTATGCGGAGGCCGTCGTTGGTGCCGAGCTCGCCGGACCGCTGACCGTCCACCACGATGGACATGGCTCCACCGGCGGTCATCACCACCACTTCCCGGGTACCGAGATCGCGGAGGATGCCCACGCGCACCTCACGCGCCTGCGCGAAAGCCGCGCCAACACACAGGAATACCGCAAGGAGAACGCCGGAACGATGGAACACGGGGCGAAACTACCCCCCTGCTCCGCCGCCGTTCGGCGGATGCTGGAGACTTTTCCACACCCGATCGGCAACGCGCGCAGAAGCACCCGGCCCGCCCAGCTTCTTCCGCAGTTCGCCGAGGCCGGCCAGCATGCGTTCACGGTAGGCGCCGTGCTCCATCAGCCGTTGCAATTCCGCGGAAAGCGCATCGGCGTTGAGGTCGCCCTGGATCAGCTCGCGCACCACGGCACGGCCCATGATCAGGTTCACCAGGGAGATGAAGGGTACCCGGATGAAGCGCTTCGCCAGCCACACGTTGATGGCGCCGCCGCTGTAGCACACCGCTTCGGGCACGCCAATGAGGGCCGTTTCGAGCGTGGCGGTGCCGCTGGTGACGAGCGCGGCCTTCGCCTCCCGGAGCACGTCGTAGGTGCGGCCGGATGCCAGCTCCACGGAGGCCTTGCCGATGAGCCCGCGATAGAACGCTGCGGGCAAGGAAGGCGCCGCTGCCACCACGAACCGCTCCTGCGGAAAGCGTGCCGCAGCGGCGAGCATGGCCGGCAGCACGCGCGTGACCTCCTGGCGGCGGCTGCCGGGCAGCAGGGCGATGCAGGTGCCCTGGTCCGCCTGCGACGGGCCGCCCATGCCCGTGCGTTCCAGTTCGTCCAGCAGCGGATGGCCCACGAACTCCACCTCCATGCCGTGCCGCGCATACCACTCCTGCTCGAACGGTAGGATGACGAACATGCGCTCGACCACGCGCCTGATGGTCTTCACCCGGCCGGCCTTCCAGGCCCACACCTGCGGGCTGATGTAGTAGAACACGCGGATGCCCTGCGCATGGGCGAACTCCGCGATGCGCAGGTTGAAGCCCGGATAGTCGATGAGGATGAGCGCGTCGGGCTTGAAGGCGAGGAGGTCGGCCTTGCAGGCCTTCATGTTGCACAGGATGGTGCGCAGGTTTATCACCACCTGGGTGAAGCCCATGAAGGCGAGGTCGCGGTAGTGCTTCACCACCTCGGCGCCCGCGGCGGCCATGCGATCGCCGCCCCATGCGCGGATCTCCAACGACGGATCCTTCGCCTTCAGCGCCGCCACGAGGTTGCCCCCGTGCAGATCGCCACTGGCCTCACCGGCGATCACATATAGTCGCTTCCCCATCGGATGAGCAGCACGAGGATGACGACGCCGTAGATGAACAGCGAGGCGATGACACCGCGCATGGCCTTGTGCCTGTCCTTCCGATCGAACAGGAAGAACAGGCCCACGCTGGCGAAAAGGCTGATGCTGAGCGCGGGCGCGATGTTGGACTTGACGCCGAGGATGGTGGTGCGCAGGAACTCCACCGCCGTCATCTGCCGCCATACCGCCGTGGTGACGAGCACACCGTAGAGCCAAAGGCCGAGCACCGGCGCCACCAGCCCGGCGGACAGGCCGTACCAGAACCTATCCGGCCGCATGGTCCCAGGTGTTCAGCACGGCGATCTCGTGGTGCGCGGTCATGTCGAACTGTACGGGCACCACGCTCACGTAACCGTTGCTGGTGGCCCACACGTCGGTATCCTCGCCCTGGTCCATGTCCTTGAAACGGCCACGCAGCCAGTAGTAGTCCTTGCCGGCCGGGTCCTTGCGCGTTTCGAAATCGTCCTCCCAGAACCCCCAGGCCTGGCGGCATACACGAATGCCTTTCAGGGGGCCGTCACCTTCCGTGGGGATGTTGACGTTGAGGCAGGTACCTTTCGAGAGGCCGTTCTTCAGCGCATTGCCCACCACCGAACGGATGACCGGCCGCACGTGCTCGAACGAGGCCTCGATGCCGTGGTCCATCAGCGAGAAGCCGATGCTGGGGATGCCCTCCATGGCGCCTTCCACCGCCGCGCTCATGGTGCCGCTGTACAGCACGTTGATGCTGATGTTGCTGCCGTGGTTCACGCCGCTCACCAGCAAGGCGGGGCGGCCCTTGATGATCTGGTACACCGCCAGCTTCACGCAATCCACCGGCGTGCCGCTGCAACTGTAGGCGCGCACGCCGTCCATCAGCTGCACCTCCTGCAGGCGCAGGAAATGGTGGATGGTGATCGCATGGCCCATGGCGCTTTGGGGCTTGTCCGGCGCCACCACCAACACGTTGCCGAAGGCTCTCATTTCTTCGGCCAGCGTGCGGATGCCCGGCGCGAAGATGCCGTCGTCGTTGGTCACCAGGATCAGGGGGCGTTCTTCCATGGAGCGCAAAACTACCCCATGTGGCCATGTGCTCATCCGGCCATGTGCCCATGCGCCTTCCGTTCCGGCAAGCGGGGCGCGAAGCGCCAAGATCCAGAACTTCGCAGCGTCCATGGGCACATGAGCACATGGACGCATGGACACATGAAGAAGGCCATCCACCCCGCAGGCGTCGCCAAGCCCCTCGCCCCCTACACGCCCGCCATCGAAGCCAACGGAATGCTCTTCCTCAGCGGACAGATCGCCCTGGCCGGCGACAGCGGCGAACTGCGCACGGACAGCATCGCGGCGGAAACGAAGCAGGTGATGGAGAACATCGGCCTGCTCCTACGCGCCGCAGGACTTGGTTACGAGCACCTGGTGAAGTGTACGATCTTCCTGAGCGACATGGCGCACTACGGTGCCGTGAACGAGGTGTACGGCACCTATTTCACCGAGGCGCCTCCCGCACGCGAGGCCGTGGCGGTGAAGGGCCTGCCACGCGGGGTGAACGTGGAGATCAGCGGCATCGCCGTGCGCGGCTGATCAGCGCAAGGCCGCGCGCTGGGTCCAGTACAGGAAGCACCAGTTGAGCACAAGCAGGAAGCCGAGGAACGAGAACAGTTCCCGGCCCGCCACCAGCATGGGCAGCAGCATGCCCAGCAGTTGCGCGGTGATGTAGATGTGCAGGCCATCGAACCGGCCCTGCCATAGGCGCAACGTGCCGATGAAGCGCGCCACCGTGCGCGCCAGGAGCACGGCCACCAGGGCCACGCCATGCACGCGCATCAGCTCGCCATAACGGAGGATGGAACCCATCTCGCTGGCGGGCACGAGGCCCGCGTAGTAGCGCGTTACGAGCGCCTCCACCTCCCCGGCGGACATGCCTTGCACCAGGCGCGCACCGAACAACCCGAAGAAGTAGACCAGGGCGGAACACCCTTGGTCGATGAAACTGGCGATGCACAGGCGCTCCAACGGCCTGGGCCGCTGCCAAGGGGTATCGGGTACCGTGCTCTCCATTGTGGAACGGGCGCGAAGCAAAGAAAAAGCCCCCGACCACGGTCGGAGGCTTTTCGCACCGTGGACGGTGGATCAGCGCATGTGCTTCAGGTTCACCGCGTAGAGGATGATGAAGATCAGCGAGATGAAGCCGAAGAAGCCCACATAGCCGAACCCTACCACGTTCGTGCCGATGTAGTGCAAGGGAACGGCCAACCCCAACAGGGTGGCCAGCAGATAGATCCAGAAGCCCACCTTGCGCAGGTTCCACATCATCCATACGCCGATGAGCGACAACACGGCGGAAATGGCACCACCCAGGTTGATCGATCTCGCGTTGTCCAAACTGTTCATCGTACCCACACGCATGGACTCCATCATCTCTTCCATGCCCGGGTTGCCCGCCAATTGATCCTGGGCCTCTGCCATCTTCTGCTCGACGAGCACGTGGTCCTCGTCCGAGGTCCCATGGAGCGAGCCGATGATCCCGGTGATCAATGAGTAGGCGGCGAACAGAAGGCTCAGGATGCAGATCACGGTGAGCAGTGTGGGCCGGGCTGGCTTAACGGCACCGGTGTTCATATCGGTCATGGGAGTTCGTGTTTGGTGAACGCCCAAGGTATCCGTGCGGAGCAACTTCGCCACCTACAGGGAGGACTACTTTCTCACGATCCAAGCACAAGGATCGTTGATAAGGCCCTCGGATCCACGGCCGGTCCCAAGAACGGCACTTCCATCGGTCCAGCTAACTTCGCCGCGCTTCCGCCCTATCCTCCCTCAGGCCTCCTTATCAGGCCCCGGCGGGTCGGGGCCCAACGACACCGATCACCACAACAGCATACCCCTCGTTCGCATGAGCTACGACGTCATCGTTCTCGGCAGTGGCCCCGGCGGCTACGTGGCCGCCATCCGCGCCAGCCAGCTCGGCCTGAAGACCGCCATCGTTGAAAAGGAGTCCCTCGGTGGCATCTGCCTCAACTGGGGATGCATCCCCACCAAGGCGCTGATCAAGAGCGCGAACGTGTTCGAGTATATCAACCACGCGAAGGATTACGGCATCACCGTGGGCGCTCCCACCGCCGACTTCAAGGCCATCGTGGCACGCAGCCGCAGCGTGGCGGACGGCATGAGCAAGGGCGTGCAGTTCCTGATGAAGAAGAACAAGATCGATGTGATCATCGGCATCGGTGTCCTGCAACCCGGCCGCAAGCTGGAGGTGACCGGCGCCGACGGCAAGAAGCAGGTGCTCGAGGCCAAGCACATCATCATCGCCACCGGCGCCCGCAGCCGGGTGCTGCCCAACCTCCCCCAGGACGGCAAGAAGATCATCGGCTACCGCGAAGCGATGAGCCTGACCGAACAGCCCAAGAGCATGGTGGTGGTGGGCAGCGGTGCCATCGGCAGCGAGTTCGCCTACTTCTACAACGCCATCGGCACCAAGGTCACGCTGGTGGAGTTCATGCCGAACGTGGTGCCCGTGGAGGACGAGGAAGTGAGCAAGACCGTGGAGAAGAGCTTCAAGAAGCAAGGCATCGACGTGATGGTCTCTTCCGAAGTGACCAGCGTGGACACCAAGGGCAAGGGCTGCGTGGTGACGGTGAAGAACGCCACCGGCGAGAAGAAGATCGAATGCGACGTGGTGCTCAGCGCCGTGGGCATCGCCACCAACCTGGAAGGCATCGGCCTGGAGGCCGTGGGCATCGTGACGGACAAGGGCAAGGTGAAGGTGAACGAGTTCTACGCCACCAACATCCCCGGCTACTACGCCATCGGCGACATCGTGCCCGGCCCCGCGCTGGCACACCTCGCAAGCGCCGAAGGCATCACCTGCGTGGAGGCCATCGCCGGCAAGGCCCCCCAGCCCATCGACTACGGCAACATCCCGGGCTGCACTTATTGCACGCCGGAAGTGGCCAGCGTGGGCCTCACTGAGAAGGCCTGCAAGGAAAAAGGCCTCGACGTGAAGATCGGCAAGTTCCCCTTCACGGCCTCCGGCAAGGCCGCAGGAGCAGGCGCGAAGGATGGCTTCGTGAAGCTGATCTTCGACGCGAAGTACGGCGAGCTTCTGGGCGCGCACATGGTGGGCTACAACGTGACGGAGATGATCGCCGAGTGCGTGAGCATCCGCAAGCTGGAGACCACCGGCCATGAGATCATCAAGACCGTACACCCGCACCCCACCATGAGCGAAGCCATCATGGAAGCGGCGGCAGCAGCATATGGGGAGGTGATTCACTTGTAAGCGACCTGTTCGCCCGGTCGTGGTGGGCCGTCAGTCCACGGCCGGCCGGATTCCTCTTCGACGGGTCAAGGTGGCACCAAGCCCATGTGCGGCATCGCAGGCATCTTCCAGCTCGCTCCCGGCTCGCCGGTCATCGGCGACCGCATGGCGGCCGCTTTGGCGTGCCTTTCACACCGCGGACCGGATGATGAAGGCTTGTACCGATCGGGGCGGGCCGTGCTCGGCCATCGTCGCCTGAGCATCATCGATACCAGCGCAGCGGGCCACCAACCGTTCACCGATAGCGGAGGACGGTACACAATCGTCTTCAACGGCGAGGTATTCAACTACCGGGCCATACGCGCCGAACTGGAGTCCCAGGGACACACCTTCCACAGCCATACGGATACCGAAGTGGTCCTGCGTCTGTTCATCGTGAAGGGCCGTTCGTTCCTGCATGACCTCAACGGGTTCTTCGCCCTCGCCATCCACGATGCCGAGAACGATACGCTCTTCGTGGCACGTGATCGCTTCGGCGTGAAACCCTTGGTATGGGGCATGCATGCAGGATGCCTCCTTCTCGGCAGCGAACTGCGTGCCGTGCTAGCATTGGGTGCAGCAAGGCAGGTGGACCCGGTCTCCATACTACAGTACTTCATCTACCACTATATCAGTGCTCCTGATACGGTACTGGCGGGCGTCCGGAAGCTTGCGCCGGGACATTGCCTGGTAGCGGACGCGAACGGCGTGGTGGAGGAGTCTTGGTACGACCTGGTGAAAGCCAGCGCCGCACGCACGGTGCCCCAAGCCCCCGAAAAGGAGCTCTTCGCGCTGCTCGATGATGCCGTGCGCTTGCGCCTGATCGCCGATGTACCCGTGGGCACGTTCCTCAGTGGCGGCCTGGACAGCAGCATCGTAAGTGCCCTCGCGCGGAAGCATGATGCCGACCTGCATACCTTCAGTATCGGCTATGCCGATAACCCCTATTTCGACGAAACACGCTACGCCGAGGAAGTGGCCCAGCACATCGGCTCGGAGCACACCACGTTCACGCTGACGCGCGAGGATCTCGCGGAAGGCTATATAGGCCTGTTGCGGGACCTTGACGAACCCTTCGCGGATAGCTCGGCCCTGCCCTCCTATATCCTCTGCAAACGCACGCGCCAGCGGGTCACCGTGGCCCTAAGCGGTGATGGAGCGGACGAAGTGTTCGGCGGCTATCGCAAGCATCAGGCGGAACTACGCTACCGGTCGCCCGGCGCGGCCGAACGGGCCGTGGCCGCACTGGCCCCGTTATGGCGCGCCCTTCCCCGTTCGCGCAACAGCCGCTGGCAGGACCGCGTGCGCCAGCTCGATCGGTTCGCCCGCATCGCTCGGAAAGGGCCGCAGGAGCGATGGCTCGCCTTGGCCGCGATGGAGGATGTGGCAACGGCCCATGCGCTGGCGGGCCCCACGGGCCAAGCCGGCCTGGCCGCGCGCGAACGAGCCATGGCGGCAGGGCTTCAGCGTATGGCCGGGCTGAACGGGTTCCTGCTGAGCGACGTGGAGACCTTGTTGCCCAACGACATGCTCTACAAGGTGGACCTCACCAGCATGGCCCATGGCCTGGAGGTCCGCACTCCCTTTCTGGACAAACGCGTGGTCGGGCTCGCCTTCGCGCTGCCGGCTGATATGAAGTTCCGCCGGGGCAGCGGCAAGTACCTGCTGCGCACCACTTTCGGCCATCTCTTGCCCAGGAACATCCTTACCCGCCCCAAGAAAGGGTTCGAAGTGCCTCTGCGAGACCTCCTGCTAGGCCCCCTGTCCACCTGGATGGATGACCTTCTTCGTCCGGACCTCGTGCAGGACGTTGGCCTTTCGTGGAGCGCGGTCCAGGCCGTTCGTGCACAGTTGTCCTCCGCTTCATCCGGCCAGGCGCAGGCAACTGTGCACGCCCTGCTCGTCTATCTTTCCTGGTGGAAAGCCCATCAGCTTTCCCGCTGACATTCCCATCGCTTCCAGATATGCCCCGCATCCTCCGCATCATCAACCGGTTCAACCTAGGTGGCCCCACCCACAACGCGGCATACCTCACGCGTTACCTTCCTGCCGACTATGAGACCTTGCTGGTGGGGGGGGCTCAAGAAGCCTCGGAGGAAGGCAGCGGCCACATCCTCAGTTCCGTCGGCGTTAAGCCCTTGGTGCTGCCCGAGATGCAGCGCGAGGTGGCCCCGTGGCGCGACCGATCGGCCTACCGCCGCATCAAGCAGCTGATCAAGGAGTTCAAGCCGGACATCGTGCATACCCATGCCGCCAAGGCGGGGGCAGTGGGGCGCATGGCCGCGTCAGAACTGGGCGTGAAGGCCATCGTGCATACCTTCCATGGTCATGTGTTCCACAGCTATTTCGGCCAGGTGCGCACGGCGATGTACAAGAACGTGGAGCGGTTCCTCGCCCGTCGCTCGCACGGCATCGTGGCCATTAGTGACAAGCAGAAAAGCGAGCTGGTGGACGAGCACCGGATCTGCCCGGCGGACAAAGTGAGCGTGATCCCTCTGGGCTTCGACCTGAGCAAGTTCCAGCAGGAACAGGCGCTGAAACGGGCCTTGTTCCGCAAGGTCTATGGTGTGGCCGACGACGAGATCGCCGTGGGCATCGTGGGCCGGTTGGTGCCGGTGAAGAACCACGACCTCTTCCTGGTGGCCTTGAAGAACGTGCGCGAGCGCACCGGCCGGAAGGTCCGTGCCTTCGTGGTGGGCGATGGGGAGGAACGCGAGCGCCTGGACGGCGTTGCACGCGGCCTGGGGCTGAGCCTGGTACAAGGGCCGTACTTCAACGGGCATGGGTTCGGCCATGGGGCGAAGGGAGACCCGATGACAGCGCGCGCGGACGTGACCTTCACCAGTTGGATCAAGGAGATCGACATCGTGAACGCGGGTCTGGACGTAGTGGCCTTGACGAGCCTGAACGAGGGGACGCCAGTGAGCCTAATCGAAGCTCAGGCGGCCAACAAGCCCGTGGTGAGCACCCGTGTGGGCGGCATCGAGAACGTGGTGCTGGAGGGCCGTACGGCGCTGCTGAGCGCCCCGGATGACGTGGCCGGCCTCAGTACCAACCTGTTGCGCGTGATCGAGGACGACGCCCTGCGCGGCCGCATGGCGGATGAAGGCTGGGGCCATGTACGCCAGCGCTACCACTACACCCGGCTGGTGGCGGATACCGCCACGTTGTATGAGCGCCTCCTCAACTGAACACGGCATCCTTACTTTCGCACGAAATTCCGAGGCATGGGAAAGGTGAGGTACGGTACAGGCTTGGTGATGCTCTTGCTGCTGTTGATATGCGGTTGTAACATCAATCGCGACATCATGTTCAAGACCTCGACGGACTATCGGTTCGACACCATCCGCGTGGACAGTTCCAGCAAGCAGTTCCGCATCCTGAAGGACGACATGTTGTCCTTACGGGTGTTCGCCAACGACGGCTTCAAGATGATCGATCTGGTGGACGAACGGGGCGACGCGTACCGCACATCGCAGCGGGTCCCCTTTACCTACCTCGTGGGGGCCGACGGCCAGGCGAAGATGCCCCTGATCGGCCGGGTACACGTGGAGGGCCTGACCATCCGGGAAGCGGAAGACCTGATGGAGGAACGATACGCCCAGTATTACAACAAGCCCTTCGTACAGATTCAGGTGAACAACCGCCGCGTGGTGGTATTCCCGGGTGGTGGGGGGGATGCGAAGGTGGTCCCGTTGGAGAACAACAACACCACCCTGCTGGAGGCGCTGGCCGCCGCAGGAGGCATCTCCAAGCGTGGCGATGCCCGCAAAGTGAAGCTCTTCCGCCGCGACCCGCGAACGGGAGGCCGTGAAGTGTACCAGTTCAACATGGCCGACATCCACGGCCTGCCCTATGCGGACATCGTGATGCAGGCGGACGATGTGGTGTACGTACACCCCAATCCCGAGATCGCACGGGAACTGCTGAACAACCTCACCCCGGTGGTCACGCTGCTTACCAGCATCGTGCTGGTGGTGGGCCTGGTGAACGGCTTGAGCAAGTGAGCCGCAGATGCTGAACGATGAGAACAGCAACAGGGCGGTAAGCCTGGAAAGCTACCGCGAACGCATCACGAACTTCAGCAATGAGTTCGACCTCGGGCTGTTCCTATATATCGTCAAGCGTTCGTTGATCTGGGTCGCTTTATGCTTCATCCTGGCTGTCGCTGCGGCCTATCTCTATCTGCGGTATACCGCTCCCACCTATGAGAGCAAGGTGGTGATGCAGTTGGGGCAGAGCAACAACGCCCAAAAGGTGCTCAAGGTGGGTGAGCTGATGGAGGACAACAACCTACAGGCGGATGTGGAGCTGCTGCGGTCGAAGTTCTTCATAACGCGGGTACTACAGCGCCTACCGCTGGAGGTGAGCTACTTCTTCAAAGGCCAGGTATTGGTGAAGGAGTTCTACACGGCAAGCGTCTTCCGGGTGGACGAGCTCACCGTATTGGACCCTGCCGTGCGCGGGGTACCCATCTTCGTGGAATTGCAAGATGATGGTCGTGTGAAGGTCAGCTACCAGTATAGTGGCCGCTCCGTGAGCGGTGTCTATCCGTTGGGACGACCGTTCAGTTCGGAACATTTCCGCTGTACCATCCGGGTGGTACCTAACGCATCATTACAATCGCCGGAGGTGGGCAGCTCCTACTATTTCGTTATCAACGATCCAAAACGGCTGGTGGCCCAGTATGCTTCACAGCTCACCATCGGTATCGCCGACCCGAACGCGAAGACGGTGTCCATCACCTGCAAGGACCATAATCCGCTGATCGCTCGCGACGTCGCGCAATCCGTAGCCGATGCCTTCATCGAGTACGATGTGGAGCGGAAGAGCGAAAGCGCCCAGAGCGTGCTCAGGTTCATCGAGAGCCAGAAGGACACCGTGTTCGAGGAGTTGCGCAACAGTGAGATGCGCCTGCAAGCGTTCAAGCGCGACAACCGCGTGGCGAACATGACCGAACTGACGCCGCTGTTGCTCGAACGGTCCACCGAGTATGAGAACGAACTGCTGAAATTGAAGATCGAGGACAACCTACTGGCAGAGGTGGAGCGCTCCGCCTCCAAGGAGGCCGGCAAGATCGATGTCTACCGATTAGTGCCCCTGCTCGTGGGCACGGAATACGAGTCCACCCTGTCCGGACTGATCCTTTCCATGGAACGGCTGCTGGAACGCCGTGCCACCATTGCGTACGAAGCCACCGAGGAGAACGTGAGCCTGCAGACGGTGGACGAGCAGATCATATTGCAGCAGCGCCTGATCCTGGAAAGCCTCGCCAACATGCGCAAGCGCATCGCCTCCCGCCGCGATGACTACGAAGCACGCATCGCAGAGTACGACCAGCGGTTCACCACCCTGCCGGAGAAGCAACTGGCCTATGCGCGCATCGAGCGATTGTTCAACATCAACGAGAAGTACTATACCCAGCTGCTGGAGAAGGATATAGAGTACCGCATCAGCAAGGCGGGCTATGTGCCGGAGAACCGCGTGCTGGAATCGGCCGTCGCCGCCAACACCCCCATCGCTCCGGATCGCGGGCTGGTGCTGATCACCTACTTGCTCACCGGGTTCATCGCCAGCTTCCTCATCGTGCTGGTCCGCTACATCCTGCATGACGACATTACCTCCCTGAACGACATCGCCAAGCTGAGCAATGCTTCCATTGGCATCCTCGGCATGGTACCCAAGTACAAGAAGGAGATCCCCATCAGCCAGTTGTTGGTGGATAAGAACCCCAAATCGCTCATCGCAGAAAGCTTCCGCAGCGTGCGCACGAACATGGAGTTCGTGGACAACAGCCCGGGGCCGAAGATCATCAGCATCACCAGCACCATCTCCGGGGAAGGGAAGACCTTCGTAGCCATCAACCTGGCGGGCATCATCAGCTTCAGTGACAAACGGGTGATCATGCTGGACCTGGACATGCGCAAGCCCAAGATCCACCTAGGTTTCGGTGTGGAGAATGTCCGTGGCATGAGCACCCTGCTCATCAACAGGGACAACATCGAGGACTGCATCCACCACAGCTCGCTGAAGAATCTTGACTTCATCACCGCCGGCCCCATCCCGCCCAATCCGAGCGAGCTGATCATCAGCCAGCGCATGCAATGGATCATCGATACGCTGAAACGGTCCTATGACGTGATCCTGGTGGACACCCCTCCGGTGGGGCTGGTGACCGATGGCATCTCCATCACCCAACAGGCCAACATCCCCATCTACATCTTCCGCGCCGACTACTCGAAGAAGGCCTTCATCCATAACGTGGACCGGCTGATGAACGAGAACCGCATCAGCAAGCTGAGCGCCGTCCTGAACGGGGTGGACATCGACCGGAACAAGTATGGCTACAGCTACGGATATGGCTATGGGTACGGCTATGGGTACGGCTATGGCTATTACGAGGATCGTGGCCGCGTGAAGAAGAAAGGCGGCCTGCTCGCCAAACTGTTCGGCCGGTTGTGATGCAGGTGGAACGCACTCCCCTGGAGGGTCTGCTGATCATCCGGCCGCGCATCTTCCGCGATCCGCGCGGGTACTTCTTCGAGCCCTTCAACGCGCGGGATTTCGCTGCGGCCACCGGGCTCGGCATCACCTTCGTGCAGGACAACGAGAGCCGGTCCGACGCCGGCGTGCTGCGCGGCCTGCACCTGCAGTTGCCTCCGCACGCCCAGGCCAAGCTCGTGCGCGTGGTGGCCGGTGCGGTGCTGGACGTGTGCGTGGACATCCGGCCGGACAGCCCCACCTTCGGGCGGCATTGGTCCGTGCGCCTGGACGCGGAGCAGAAGAACATGCTCTTCATCCCCACCGGCTTCGCGCATGGCTTCGTGGCGCTCAAGAACGGGACCATCCTCACGTACAAATGCTCCGACCACTACGCCCCTTCCCTGGAGCGCACCATCCGCTGGGACGACCCGGACCTGGGGATCGAATGGGGCGTGCGCTCCCCCATCGTGAGCGACCGGGACCGCCAAGGCATCCCCTTCTCCTCCATGGCGTGGATGAACTGATACATTCCGATGTATTCGCATACGCAACTGTTCCTTCTCCTCTCCGGCCTGTTCTTCGCGGCGCTCGTGTTCTCCCTGGTGGTGAACTCGGTCTTCATGCGGTTCTTCCGCACGTTCGGCATCCGCGAGCGGGACGCGGGCACCGTGCGTTGGAGCGCCTCGGCGAAACCCGCCTTCGGCGGTATCAGCTTCTTCATCGTGTTCCTCGGCGCGTTCGCCATGCACGGCACATTGTTCCCGAAGCATGCCGATCCGTTCCAGCCCGAGCTCATCGGCCTGCTGGTAAGCACCGGCATGGGGTTCCTCATGGGCCTGGCGGACGATGCCTACAATACCCGCCCTCTGCTCAAGTTCGCCACCCAGGTGGCCTGCGGCGGAGCTCTCATCCTCAGCGGCACCTGCATCCACCTCTTCCATGAGCCTTGGGCGGACAGCCTGCTCACCCTCCTCTGGGTGGTGGGCATGATGAACTCGATCAACATGCTCGACAACATGGATGCCATCACCACGGTGGTGTCCATCTTCATCCTGCTTGCCGGCCTGCTCGCCATGCTGACCGACGCATCGACGATCACCATCAACACGGTGCTCATCATCGGCATCATCGGGGCCCTGTGCGGCTTCCTCTTCTACAACTGGAACCCTAGCCGCATGTACATGGGCGACACCGGCAGCCAGTTCCTCGGCGTATTCCTCGCCTACGTGGGAATCCGCGCTTTCTGGAACGGAGGGTCCCCCACGGGAACGGAGGAGCCCTGGCGCCAGATCTCCTCGGCCGCCGTGGTGTTCCTGCTGCCACTGGTGGACACCACCACGGTCACCATCAACCGGATCGCCAAGGGCACCTCGCCCTTCGTGGGCGGCAAGGACCACACCACGCACCACCTGAGCTATACGGGCCTGAGCGACGCTCAGGTGGCCCTGGTCTTCTCCGGGCTGGGCGCCGTGTCATGCTTCCTCAGCTACGTCATGGAGCGGTTCGTGCCCGTTTGGCGCCCCCTGCATACGCTAATCTTCCTGGGGTATGCCGCGGTGGTGTTCGCCGTACTCTTCGGACTGACGAAACGTCGCCGGATCGAGCGACCTTTGTAGTTCCGATGCCCTCCTTCCTCCGCACCCTGGGCCGCAGCCTGCTGCTTTTGGCCGCGCTTTGCGCCGGTGCCATCGGCGTGCATCTGTTCACGTTCAGCACCGCCAGCGCCGACACGGACCTGGACTACCAGCGGCACTTCAACGAGAGCTACAAGATCTTCAGCCTCACCCTGCCGAACGAAATGTCCTTCTGCGGTGAAAAAGTGCCCCTTCAGAAACTGGACGTGCGCGAGCGGCTGGACCGCGAACTGCTGGTGAACACCTACTGGCAGAGCAACTCGCTGTTGGCGCATAAGCGCGCGCACCGCTGGTTCCCGATCATCGAGGCGATCCTCGCCAAGGAGGGCGTTCCCGATGACATGAAATACCTCGCCCTGATCGAGAGCGGACTCACCAACGTGGTAAGCCCGATGGGCGCCACCGGTTTCTGGCAATTCATGAAGGAGACCGCCGGCAAGCACGGCATGGAGGTGAACGCCGAGGTGGACGAACGCTACAACGTGGTGCGCAGCACCCAGGCCGCCTGCGCGTACCTGAAGGAATCCCATCAGCGCTACGGCTCATGGGCGCTGGCCGCGGCCAGCTACAACCTGGGGCCGGGCGGACTGGACAAGCAGCTGGGCCGCCAGAAGAACTACGATTATTTCGCGCTACAGCTGCCGGAAGAGACCTCCCGCTACGTCTTCCGCATGCTGGCGATGAAGGAGATCATCACCGATCCGGAACGGTACGGTTTCCATCTGCGCGACAAGGACCTGTACCCGCCCTACCTCACGCGTGAAGCATCCATCAGCGGGCCGGTGGAGGACCTGAACGACTTCGCCGTGCGCCAGGGCACGGACTACCGCATGCTGAAGCTGCTGAATCCCTGGCTGCGCGACAACAAACTGACCAACCCCAAGGGCAACACCTACACGATACTGTTGCCGGCCGACGGGTTCGACAAGGCCACGGGGGACGAATGAGCGAACGCTTGAACGAACGGAATAGGACCAGGCCGCGCGCCAACGGCGCAGCAGCGGCCACGGCGGGCGACGACACCATCGAAGTGCTCGGCGCGCGGGTGCATAACCTGAAGAACATCGACGTGCGCATCCCGCGCGACAAGCTGGTGGTGATCACCGGCCTCAGCGGCAGCGGCAAGAGCAGCCTCGCCTTCGACACGATCCACGCCGAGGGCCAGCGCCGCTACATCGAGACCTTCAACGCCTATGCGCGGCAGTTCCTGGGCGGCATCCAGCGCCCGGAGGTGGACCTGATCACCGGCCTCAGCCCCGTGATCGCCATCGAACAGAAAACGATCAGCCGCAACCCGCGGAGCACCGTGGGCACCATCACCGAGATCTACGACCTGCTGCGCCTGCTCTATGCGCGCGTGGGCGAGGCCTACAGCTACGAGACCGGCGAGCGCATGGTGCGCTACACCGAAAAGCAGATCGTGGACCTGCTCGCCACCGACCACGATGGCCATGAGCTGATGCTTCTGGCCCCGCTGGTGCGCGGCCGCAAAGGGCATTACCGCGAACTGTTCGAACAGTTGCTGCGCCAGGGCTTCCTGCGCGCGCGGGTGGACGGCAAGGTGATCGACATCACCGCACGGCCGCGCCTGGACCGTTACAAGGTGCACGATATCGAACTGGTGGTGGACCGCGTGAAGGTGAATGCGGACAACAGGAAACGCCTGGCCGAAAGCTGCGCTACCGCGCTGAAGTACGGCAAGGGCAACTTGATGGTGATGGACATGCGCACCGAGCAGGTGCGCTACCTGAGCCGCCACCTCATGTGCCCCACCACGGGCATCTCCTACGAAGAACCGGAGCCGAACCTGTTCAGCTTCAACAGCCCCTACGGCGCATGCCCGCGTTGCAGCGGCCTCGGCCAGGTGACCGAAGTGGCGCTGGACAAGATCGTGCCCGACCGCAGCAAAAGCCTGAAGCGCGGCGCCATCCTGCCGCTGGGCAGCTACAAGCCCACGTGGGTATTTCGCCAGATCGAAGCGGTGCTGGAGCAGTTCGGCCACGACGCCAACACGCCCTTCGAGGAAATGGAGGACGAGGTGCTCAACACCATCCTCAACGGCATGGACGAGCCCTTGCGCATCGCCAGCCAGGCGGGCCTCAGCGACCGTTCCGTGCAGTTCGAGGGCATCATCCCCTTCATCCTGGAACAGGCGGAGGATGGTCCGAAGACCGCGCAGAAGTGGGCCGGCCAGTTCACCCACATGGTCACCTGTCCGGAGTGCCAGGGCGCCCGCCTGAAGAAGATCGCGCGCTGGTTCCGGATCGCCGGCAAGGACATCACGGAGCTCGCGCGCATGCCCATCGATGCGCTGCACGCGCACATGGCGGGGCTGCCGGAGCACCTGAACGAGAAGCAGGCCATCATCGCCCGCGACGTGGTGAAGGAGATCGGCGCCCGCGCCCGGTTCCTGCTCGACGTGGGCCTGGATTACCTCACCCTCGACCGCAGCGCGCGCACGCTCAGCGGCGGCGAGGCCCAGCGCATCCGCCTGGCCACGCAGATCGGCAGCCAGCTCACCGGCGTGCTCTACATCCTGGACGAACCCAGCATCGGCCTGCACATGCGGGATGACCAGCGCCTGATCGGCAGCCTGCGCCAGTTGCGCGACGGCGGCAACAGCGTGCTGGTGGTGGAGCACGACAAGGAAATGATGATGAGCGCCGACCACATCATCGACATCGGGCCCGGCGCGGGCCTGCACGGCGGACATGTCGTTGCCGAGGGCGACGCCAGTACCTTGATGAAGAGCGGATCGCTCACGGCGAAATACCTCACCGGCGAGGCGCGCATCGCCGTGCCGGAGAAGCGCCGCATGGGCAACGGCGAACGCATCACCCTGCGCGGTGCCTCCGGGAACAACCTGAAGAACGTCGACGTGGACTTCCCGCTCGGCACGTTCATCTGCGTCACCGGCGTCAGCGGCAGTGGCAAGAGCACGTTGATCGGCGACACGCTCTACCCAATCCTCAGCAAGACCTTCCACCGCGCGGACGCCTATCCCCTGCCCTACAAGAGCATCGACGGGCTGAAGCACATCGACAAGGTAATCGAGGTGGACCAAAGCCCTATCGGCCGCACACCACGGAGCAATCCCGCCACCTATACCGGCCTCTTCGACCACATCCGCGAACTGTTCGCGCAGCTGCCCGCCGCGAAGATCCGCGGCTACAAGGCTGGCCGATTCAGCTTCAACACGCCCGGCGGGCGGTGCGAAACGTGCAAGGGCGCAGGCGTCCGCACCATCGAGATGAACTTCCTGCCCGACGTGGACGTACCGTGCGGGACGTGCCGCGGCAAGCGCTACGACCGCGAAACGCTCGAGGTGCGCTACAAGGGTAAGAGCATCGCCGACGTGCTGGCGCTGCCGGTGGAAGAAGCGCTCGCGCTCTTCGAGGACGTGCCGCAGTTGAAGCTGAAACTGCAAACATTGATGGACGTGGGGCTCGGCTACGTCACCCTCGGGCAGAGCAGCACCACGCTCAGCGGCGGCGAAGCGCAGCGCATCAAGCTGGCCACCGAGCTGAGCAAGCGCGACACCGGCCGCACCTTCTACATCCTCGACGAGCCCACCACGGGCCTGCACTTCGAGGACATCCGCCAATTGATCGCCGTGCTGGACAAGCTCGTGGAGCAAGGCAACACCGTGCTGGTGATCGAGCACAACATGGACATGGTGAAGGTAGCCGACCACGTGATCGACATGGGGCCCGAAGGCGGCGACGGCGGCGGACGCATCACGGCGAAGGGAATGCCCGAGGAGGTGGTGCTAATGGGCCGCGGCCACACCGCCCATTATCTCGAACAGGAATTGAAGCATGCGAAATAGGCGCGCGGCGCCTCATCCGGAATAATGGAAAAGAAAGGACCGACCAACGCGGACCACCACGAGCGCCGCATCAAGAAAGCATTCAAGCGCAAGGGCTGGAGCGAGGTCAAGGCCAACGACAGCTGGGCCATCTTCAAGATCATGAGCGAGTTCGTTGAAGGCTTCGAGGCCATGCAGCGGATCCGCCCCTGCGTGAGCATCTTCGGCAGCGCCCGCACGCCCGCCGACAAGGCCGAGTACAAGCTCGCGGAGGACATCGCCTACCTGCTCACCGGCCACGGCTACGGCGTGATCACCGGCGGCGGCCCCGGCATCATGGAAGCGGCCAACAAGGGCGCACAACGCGGCGGCGGCACCAGCGTGGGCCTCAACATCGAGCTGCCCTTCGAGCAGGAACCGAACCCGTACATCGACAAGGAGAAGAGCCTGAACTTCGATTACTTTTTCGTGCGGAAGGTCATGTTCATCAAGTATTCGCAGGGCTTCGTGGTGATGCCAGGCGGCTTCGGCACGCTCGATGAACTCTTCGAGGCGCTCACGCTGATCCAGACGCAAAAGATCGCGCGCTTCCCGATCATCCTCGTGGGACGCAGCTACTGGAAAGGCATGCTCGACTGGGTGAAGCACACCATGGGCACCGAGCATGGGTACATCCACGCGCACGACCTCGAGCTGATCAACGTGGTGGATACCGCGCAGGAGACGGTGGAAGCGATCGATCGCTTCTACAGCAAGTACATGCTGAAGCCGAACTTCTGAGGCCAGTTAGCAGGAGCAGGAAGCAAGCGCAGGCGCAGGAGACAGGAGCAGTTCGCAGGAGCAAGCACGGCCGATGCATCCTGCCACGTGCGCCTGCATCCTGCTCCTGGATCGACCGGCGCCGTGCGCCTCTTCAACACGCGCTTGTTGGAAGATCACGATCGGCGCGGCTGGAACGCCGCATGTCCTGGGGATAGTTTTGCTTACACCACGTGCAGCGTGGGCGCCGCATGATAAAGATCTTCACGCTCCTCAACCTGACCGGACTGTTCCTGTTCGACCTGCTCTTCCTCTCCGGTGTGTCCATCAGCCAGGATACACCCGCCACCATGGCCGCAGGCAGCGAGATCAAGGTCACCGTTACGATCCACAAGGAACAGCTCAGCGGCTTCGCCAAGCTCCAGATCGATCTTCCTGCAGGCTTCAGTGCCTCCGCGATCGAAACGCGCGGCGCCTCCTTCACCTTCGCCGACGGCAAGGCCAAGTTCATCTGGATGGCCCTCCCCTCGCAGCCGGAGTTCAAGGTCACCTACACGCTCAGCGCCTCTGCCACGGCGGGCGGCAGCGCCTCCATCGGCGGCAAGTTCTCCTACATCGAAGAGAACGAACGCAAGGCGGCGGACATCCCCGTCTCCACCATCACCATCACCGGAGGTGCCGCAGTGGCGGCCCAGCCCGCACCCGCCACGAACGCTGAGGATGTCGCTTCCGCAGCCAGCGCCACGCCTGCTCCTCCGGCCACCGCGACGGCCACGCAGAGCTTCACGCTTCCCGCCATCGCTCCCGTGCGAGGACCGGGCAGCGTGGTGGCCGCCCGCACGATCACCCCGGTAACGGCCACGGAAATGCTCGTGGAAGTGACGGTGCATAAGGGGAACGTCCGCGGCTTCGGCAAGTTGCAGGAAACGATCCCCGCCGGTTTCACCGCGGTGGAGAAGAGCAATGGCGACGCCATCTTCACCACCGCCGATCGCGTGGTGAAATTCGTGTGGCTCAACCTCCCCACGCAGGCCGACCTGAAAGTGGCGTACCTGTTGCGCGCGAACAGCCAGCCGGAAGGCGAGTACAGCGTGAACGGTGAGTTCGGCTACCTGTTGAACGACGAAACGCAGAAGGCCGTGGTGGGCACCACCAACTTCTTCACCGGCACCAAGGCCCTGGAGGCGATCGCCGCCGCCGAGGCCGCTGCGAAGAACAACGCAGGCACGGGCACGATCAACAACGGCGGCACCACCGAGGCCGCCACGCCCGCGAACAACGAGGACGTGACCGCCACACTGAACGACCTCAGCGTGCTGCGCAACCAGTACGAATCGCTCCAGCCGATGGACGCCGGCCTGGATGGCCGCATCAACGTGCAGAAGCAGAAGATCGATGCCCTGATGGTGGACCTCCGCACGGGCAAGATCGATGCGGCCACCGCCCGCGGCCAGGCCTCTGTGATCGCCAAGGCGCGCGAGGATCTCAACACGCAGATCGAGAAGCAGAAGACGCAGGCGGCTACCCAGCAAGCCGTCCAACAGACCACCACCGCACAAACGGCCGCGCCGAAGCCGCGCACCTCGCCCAGCGGCAGCGTTCCCGCTCCTGAAACGGGCATCACCTACAAGGTGCAGATCTCGGCCGCGCACCGCGAAGTGGGCGCCGCTTACTTCGCCGAGCGCCACCACTACACCGGTGAGTTCAGCATCGAACGCCACGACGGCTGGATCAAGTACGTCACCGGCCGCCATGCCGCGTACGGCAGCGCGCGCGATCAACGCCAGTCCTACGTGGCCGCGGGGTACGACTTCCCCGGCCCCTTCGTCACCGCTTACAACAACGGCGAACGCATCACCGTACAAGAGGCCTTGATGATCAGCAACCAGAAGTGGGTGCAATAGGCCCGCGGCCCTGAAGCCACTCCGCATGCATCCCTCCCACCTGCCGCGCCGGCGTCCCGCGATCCTTGTGATCGCCGCGTTCCTTGCGGCTTGGTGCGCCACGGCGGTGCAGGCCCAGTCGGATACCTCCCGCATCCTGCTGAAGCCCACGTTCGGCCTCGGCACGGGCATGCTCGCGTTCTACGGTGACGTGGGCCAGCAGAACAAGGGATACAGTCCGCTCGTGGCGCGCGTGGGCTATGAACTGCGCCTGGGCACGCCGGTAACGAACTGGCTCCAGGTGGACCTTGTCGCGCTGCACGGGCGCCTCGGCGGCAACGAGCGCAGCAGCACGCGGAACCTGAACTTCGAATCGCGCATCACCACGGGCGGGCTGCTGCTCACCTACAACTTCCATCAGTTCCTGCCTGCCAAGCATTCCATCGAACCGTTCGTCTCCGTCGGATTCGAAAGCGTGGAGTTCCTCAGCAAGACCGACCTCTACGACAGTAAGGGGCGCCGCTACAATTACTGGACGGACGGCACCATCCGCGACATCCCGCAGAACGCACCGAACGCCAGCGACGCGGTGGTGATCCAGCGCGACTACACCTATGAGAGCGACGTGCGCGAAAGCAACCTCGACGGCTTCGGGAAGTATCTCGAGCGTACCTGGGCCGTGCCCGTGGGCATAGGCGTGAAGATGTGCCTCGAAAGCGGGTTCGACATCCGCTTCGGCACCACGATGCACTTCACCCAGAGCGACCTGATCGACGGCGTGACGGCCGGCAGCAAAGGCGATCGCAAGGGCGACAGCAAGATGGACCGCTTCATCTATTCCGGCGTGACCGTGAGCTACGCGATCGACCTGAACCGCGCCAAGCGCAAGAAGGGGAAGGAACCGACGCTGACGCCTGAAGAGATGAACGCCGTGGCCATGCAGGACGACGAGGATGGCGATGGCGTATCCGATTGGAACGATCTGTGCCCGCACACGCCGGCCGGGACCGCCGTCAACGCCAGTGGCTGCCCGCTGGACGGTGACGGGGACGGCGTGCCGGACCACATGGACGACGAGCCGAACACCCTGGCAGGCGCGCCCGTGAACGCGCGTGGTGTCACGCTCACCGACGATGAACTGCTGCAAGCGTGGCTGAACTACAAGGATTCGGCGAACGTGAACATCGTGACCAGCCGCGCCGAATCGTTCGGCCCGATGGGCAAGCCGACCACGCGGCGCGCAGCGGCCAACAAGCGCCAATACGTGGTGAAGGTGGGCACGCAGATGGAGGGCATCAGCGAGGACATGATCCAGAAGATCCTGAGCCTGCCCGACGTGCGCACGATCGAGCAAGGCGACACCACCTTCTACGTGGTGGGCAACTACGCCGATCTGCCGGAAGCATTGCGGCGGCAGCTCGGCTTGCAGGAACAAGGCCTGCCCGGTGAAGTGATGGTGGAAGAGAACGGACGCCTGCGTGAGCTGGGTCCCGATGGCAAGAACGGGAAAGGCAGCAGCGGGACGAATGCACCGGGCGGCACCACCGAACGGAACAGCGCGGACGGCAGCAGCACGAACATGGATGCCGCAAGCATCGGCAAGACCTTGGTGCGCGTGCAGCTCGGCGCGTTCCGCAACCCGCCGTCGAACGACATCTTCAAGGGTATCGACGACCTGGTGAAGATCAAAGGCGACGACGGTGTCACGCGTTTCTACACCGGCTCCTTCACCGACGTGAACGAAGCCGCGCGCCACAAGGTGGACATGCTGCTGAAAGGCTTCAACGGGGCGTTCCTCGTGGCCTTCAAGAACGGCAAGCGCGTATCGCTGAAAGAGGCCGGAGCGCAGCTGACCTTCCCCGAGGACCATGACCCGCTGCCCGCGAGCGGCGTGGACAAGTCGAAGCTGCGCTTCCGCATCCAGGTAGGCACCTTCGCCGGCAACGTGCCGGTGGACATGATGGGCAAGTACCTCGAACTGGGTGATGTGATGGCCGTGCCCACCGCCAGTTCGGTGCGCTACCTCTATGGCAACTTCACCACGCGTGCGGAGGCCGAGCAGGCCCGCAAGGACCTTGCGGCCAAAGGCTTCGCCGACTCCTTCCTGGTGGGCGACCTCGACGGCCGCATCATCACCGTGGATGACGCCCAGCGCCTGCTGAGCGAGCCCTAGATCGGGCGGTTCCGATACGCTGTCACCGAACGGTTGTCCGCGATCACAATTCCCGGCGTCCGCCAAGCGTTGATGCGGCACCGGCCCTAACTTCCCGCCACTTCTTTCCCGCCCCTGCCATGTACCGTGCGCTTCGTTGGATGCGTGTGCTCGCCCTGCTCGTGCCGGCCCTCGCCTTGTTCGCTTCGTGCCGCCATACCGGTGCTCCGCTCACGCCGGACCCGGCCTTCACGCCCTACATCCCCGCGTTCACCGCAGGGCACATCAGCGCCCGTTCGCCCATCCTCGTGCGCATCGCCGAAGGACGGACGTGGAAGGACACCTCCGCCGCCGCGCTCCAGAAGCTCTTCCGCCTCGACCCGTCCACGGAAGGCACCGTGAGCTGGCAGGACCGCACCACGCTCGCCTTCCAGCCTGCGCAACGCCTCGAGCAGGAACGCACCTACACGGTCACCTTCCACCTCGGCCAGCTGATCGAGGTGCCTGCGGACCTCGCGGACTTCCGTTTCAGCGTGACCACCTATCGCCAGGGCATCGACGCGAAGGTGGACGACCTGCAACCGCTGTCCTCCAACGACCTCTCCTGGCAACGCATCCTGCTGGGGGTGTACACGAGCGATGATGCCACCGGCCAGGACCTCGAAGGCTGCTTCTCCGCGAAGCAGGGCGGCCGGGAACTGCACCTCACTTGGGAACATGGGCCGGACGGCAACTTCCACCGCCTGGCGGCGGACAGCGTACAGCGCGGCGATGCTCCCGGCCCGGTGACCTTCCACTGGGACGCCCGGAAGATCGGAGGCACCGATGCCGGTGATCTTTCCGTGGAAGTGCCGGCGCTCGGCGACATGAAGCTCATCAGCTCCGAGACCTTCAGCGATGGCGAACAATACGCGGCACTCCTCTTCAGCGACCCGCTCGATCCCGCGCAGGACCTGGCGGGCCTCGCCACGATCAACGGCGTGGAGAACGTGCGCGCCGCGCTGAACGGCAACAAGCTGCTCCTGTACCCGCAGGACCACCTCACCGGCCCGCAACAAGCCTTCGTGGCCGCCGGGCTCGCCAACGCGGCGCACAAGCCGCTCGGCAAGAACATCACGGTGGACCTGGACTTCGAGGAACTGAAGCCGGACGTGCGCCTGGTGGGCAACGGCACGATCCTTCCCAGCACCGACGGATTGCTCTTCCCGTTCGATGCGGTGAACCTCAACGCCGTGGACGTGCGCGTGATCCGCATCTACGCGGACAACGTGCCGCAGTTCCTGCAAGTGAACGACCTGGCCGGTGAGCGCGAGATGGCGCGCGTGGGCCGGCCCGTGCTGCGCACCACCGTGCCCCTGCAGGCCAAGGACAAGGCGGCCTTCCGTAAATGGAACCGCTACTACCTGGACCTCGACAAGTTAATCAAGACCGAGCCGGGCGCGATCTACCGCATCCAGCTGGGCTTCCGTCGCGCGTACTCCACCTATGCCTGTCCGGATGCCCCGGCCGGGGCCACGCTCACCGACAACACGCCCACGGAAGGCGACGAGGAGGACGACGGCCGGTGGGACGACAGCAACACCGACCATTACTACTACGGCTGGTACTACGATGGCGAAGACTATGACCACCGCGAGCGCGAAGAGCCCTGCTCCCCCAGCTATTTCCATGACAAACGCACGGCGGCCGAGCGGAACATCCTCGCCTCGGACCTGGGCCTGATCCGCGAAGCGCGGCAACGACGGCTCGCTGCTGGTGGCCGTGAGCGACATCCGCACCACCGCGCCGCTCAGCGGCGTAAGGATCGATGTGCTGGACCTTCAGCGCCGTTCGCTCGGGCAGGCCACCACCAACGGAGAAGGCCTGGTGACGCTGCCCGCCGGAAAGCATCCGCCCTTCCTGCTGATCGCCAGCAAAGGCACCCAGCGCGGCTACCTGAAGATGGACGATGGCTCCGCGTTGAGCGTAAGCGAATACGACGTGGGCGGCGAGGCCGTGGACAAAGGCCTCAAGGGGTTCCTCTATGGTGAACGCGGCGTGTGGCGTCCGGGCGACTCGCTCTTCCTCACCTTCATTTTGCAGAACGTGGGCAACAAGCTCCCGAAGGATTACCCGGTGACCCTCGAACTGAGCGACCCGCAGGGCCGGCTCGACCAACGCATCGTGCGCACGGCCGGTGTGGACGGCACCTATGCGTTCGCCTGCGCAACGGACGCGGATGCGCCCACCGGTGTATGGAGTGCGCGCGTGGCCGTGGGCGGCACCTCGTTCTACAAGCCCCTGCGCATCGAGTCCGTGAAGCCCAACCGCCTGAAGGTGCAGCTGGACCTCGGCGGCGAGCGCATCACCGCGAGCGAGCATCGCCGCGCGGAGCTGCAGAGCAACTGGCTGCACGGTGCGCCCGCGCGCGACCTGCGGGCCCGCCTCACGGTGAGCCTCACCCGGTCGAGCCCCGTGTTCAAGGGCTACAAGGACTTCCGTTTCGACGACCTGCATGCGGACCTGAACACCGACGAGATCACCGTGTTCGATGGCAAGCTCGATGCGAACGGGCATGCGTCCTTCCCCTTCGGCCTTTCCTTGAACACCCATGCACCGGCCGCCGTGGACGCCAACATCGTCACCCGCGTGTTCGAGGCAGGCGGTGAGGCGAGCACGGACCGCAGCGAGGTCACCTATTATCCCTACACTTCCTACGTCGGCATGAAGATGCCCGATCCCACGAACAGCTGGGGCACCTACGTCACCGACACCACGTACGATGCGCTGTTCGCCGCCATCGACGCGGACGGCAAGGCCCTCGCGGACCATGCGCTGGACGTGCAGTTGATCAAGCTGAGCTACAACTGGTGGTGGAACGGCGACATGGACGGCCCGAGCAGCTATATGAACGCGCCGAGCTCGCGCATCGTGCAAGAGCAGAAGGTCCGCACCGACGCCCAGGGCCGCGCACACTTCGGCCTGCGCGTGCTGAAGCCCGACTGGGGCCGTTTCGTGTTGCGCGTGAGCGATTCCTCCAGCGGGCACGTATCCGCCACGGAGCTCTACGTGGACTGGTCCGGCTACGAAGGCCGCAGCCGCCGCCAGGGCGAGAAGGAGGCCGCCATGCTGCGCTTCAACAGCGACAAGCAGAACTACAACGTGGGGGATGCATGCACGCTCATCTTCCCCTCGCCCGCCAAAGGCCGCGCCCTGGTGAGCCTGGAGAACGGCACGCACGTGCTGGCCACGGCATGGGTGGAGCTCACCGACAAGGAGACGCGCTACACCTTCCCCATCACCGCAGAGATGGCGCCGAACATCCACGCGCACGTGACCCTGCTGCAACCGCACGCGATGACGGCGCCGAAGGAGGAATCCACCGGCAACGACCTGCCCATCCGCCTCTACGGCGTGATACCGATCCGCGTGGAGGACAAGGCCACGCACCTCGCCCCGCTCATCACCATGGCCGGTGAGGTGAGGACCGACGAGCCCTTCAACGTGCAAGTGGCCGAGCAGGACGGCAAGGCGATGACCTACACGCTCGCCATCGTCGATGAAGGGCTGCTGGACCTTACGCGCTTCAAGACGCCCGACCCGTGGAACTACTTCTATGCCCGCGAGGCCCTCGGCGTGCGCACGTGGGACCTGTACGACCAGGTGATCGGGGCGTTCGGGCGGCCGCTGCAAAGCGTGCTCGCCATCGGCGGCAGCGACCAGGTGGACCCGAACAAGGCCGCCAAGGCGAACCGGTTCGAACCCGTGGTGCGTTTCGTCGGCCCCTTCAAGCTGGCGAAAGGCAAGAAGACGCAACACACCTTCACCATCAGCAACTACGTGGGCAGCGTCCGCGTGATGGTGGTGGCCAACGACGGCCAACGCGCCTATGGCAACGCGGAGAAGACCGTGCCCGTGCGCAAGCCGCTGATGCTGCTCGCCACCCTGCCGCGCGTGGTGGGCCCGGGCGAAACGGTGGACCTGCCGGTGACGGTGTTCGCCATGGACCCGAAGGTGAAGAACGTATCGCTGAAGCTGTCGCCCAACGCGCTCTTCACCGTGGAAGGCCCCGCCACGCAGACGCTCACCTTCAACAGCACCGGCGACCAGGTGGCACTGTTCCGCGTGAAAGTGGCCGAACGCATCGGCGTCGGCAACGTGATGCTGACCGCGGAAGGCGCCGGTGAACGCGCCACGCAGCGGATCGAGCTCGACGTACGTCAGCCGAACAGGCCGCAAACCGACGTGGCCGAAGCGGTGGTGGATGCCGGAAAAAGCTGGGAGGATGCGCCCAAGGCCATCGGCGTCACCGGCACCAACAGCGCCTACCTGGAGATCAGCACGATACCGCCGGTGGACATGGGCCGGCGGCTGCAATACCTCGTGGACTATCCGCACGGTTGCGTGGAACAGACCACCAGCAAGGCCTTCCCGCAACTCTTCCTCGCCAGCGTGATGGACGTGGACGCGCGCACCGCGCAGGCCATGCGCGCCAACGTTGAAGCCGGGCTCCGGCGGTTGAAGAGCTTCCAGCAACCCAACGGCGCGTTCAGCTACTGGCCGGGCCAGAGCGAGGTGAACGACTGGAGCTCCATCTACGTGGGCCACTTCCTCGTGGAGGCCGAACGCCAAGGTTTCGCCCTGCCCGTTGGCATGAAGGACAAATGGCTCGCGCACCAGCGGGAGGCCGCCCGCAATTGGACCAATGCCGCTCCCGAAGGCTGGCGCATCAGCGGCGCCCAGCTCACGCAGGCCTACCGGCTCTATGCGCTGGCCTTGTCCGGCAACGCGGACGCGGGCGCGATGAACCGCCTCCGCACACAGCCGCAACTGTCCGGCACGGCCCGCTGGATGCTCGCCGCCGCCTTCGCGCTGAACAACCGCAAGGATGTGGCACGCGAACTCGTCTCAAGGACTCCTTCCACCGTGACGCCCTACACCGAAATGGGTTGGACCTATGGCAGCGACCTGCGTGATGAAGCGGTGATCGCCGAAGCCCTGTTGCGCATGGACGACAAGGCCGCGGCAGCAGGCGTGATCAAGCGCGTGGCGGAACACCTGGGCAGCCAGGACTGGTACAGCACGCAGAGCACCGCCTGGGGCCTGCTCGCCGTGAGCCGGATGGCCGCCGCCGGTGAGCTTTCCAAGGACATATCCTTCACCCTCACCGTGGACGGCAAGCGAGAGGAACGCTCCAGCCGGAAAAGCGTGGTGCGCGTGGACCTGCCGGAACCGGACGGGCGGCACAAAGTGGGCATCACCAACAGCGGGAAGAACCTGCTGTACGTGCGCACGGTGCGCACCGGCACGCCGCTGGCCGGTGAGGAGCACGCGGCAAGCAACGGCCTGGCGATCGATGTGCGCTACCTCACCATGGAAGGAAAACCGCTCGATCCCGGCACGCTCGAACAGGGCACCGAGCTGATGGCGGTCGTCTCGGTCCAGCACCCCGGCATCCGCGAAGCCTATCAGGAGTTGGCGCTCACGCAGGTCTTTCCCAGCGGCTGGGAGAATCCGCAACAGCCGCATGGAAGGCACCGGAAGCATCCTGCGGAACAGTTACTTCCAATACCAGGACATCCGGGACGACCGCGTGATGACCTACTTCGACCTGGACCGCCACCAGAGCGTGGTGTACCGGGTGTTGCTGAACGCCGCCTATACCGGCCGCTACTACCTGCCACCCACCACGTGCAGCGCCATGTACGATAACACGGTGAACGCGCGCAACACCGGCCGCTGGGTGCAGGTGGTGAAGCCCGGCGCGCCATCGGCCCGGAAATGATGCTCGAACGAAGAAGGGAGGCGTTGCCTCCCTTCTTCGTTCGAGCGATGGCGATCAGGCACGATGCTTGATCTTTGTTCCTCCAACACTTGCCCGATGAAGCACATCGTGACCCTGTTCGGCGCCCTGCTCCTGTTCTGCGCCACCCCGCTCAAGGCCCAGAACAAGATCTGGAGCTATGGTGTAGGCAACTGGCGCAATGGCCCGGTGGTGATTATCACGCCGGTGTTCGAGACCACCGAGCAGTTCACCACCCCGCAGCTCATCGCGCGCATCCGCAAGGAATACACGGAGCTCGCCGGCATCACCGACATCGACGTGCAGCGCTTCGCCACACCGGAGGAAGCCGATGATTCGCGCACCGGTCTCGTGGCCAAGTACGGCCGCCGCCAGCTTGAGGTGGAACTGCTCGAGGCGCCCGTGCTCGAACACCAAAAACCGGGGAACGGCATGAAGTGATGGCTTTGATCAGATGATCCTCTGACCCCACCCTCACACCACGCTGTCACTGCGGCCTTGAGCCGCAGTCGAAACCAGGAGTAGGCGATCGCGGACGCTCCTACTTGCGATGGCGGCTCAAGGCCGCCATGACAGAAGGGGACGTCATGGTTCGGCAAGCTCACCATGACACGATTCGGATGCCTTCAGCGACGGAGCGCGTCGGCACGCAAGCTCACGGATACGTCACCGCGAACCGGGCCGTGCCCGCCGGGCCTTTCGCGGAGATGAGTTCGATCACGTAGAGCCCTTCGCTCCAGCCACGCACGTCCAGCGAAGCGCGCTCCGTGGTCCCCACGCGCACGCTCTTCACCAGGCGGCCCGTCAGGTCGCGCACGTCGATGCGCTCCACGCGATCACCCGTGCGGGGAAGTTCGATCGTCAGGTCCTCCGCAGCCGGGTTGGGGTAGACGTTCGGAGCTGCGATGGCCGCTTGTTCAGAAATGCCCGTTAGGCCGCACGGATCGTAGCTGCCGTCCATCGAAAGCCTGCCGCTGCCTTGCGGATCGAGCCAATACTTCAAGCGCTGGTTCACCGGCCCGGGGTCGCTCTGCCAGTGGTAGCTCATCTTGCCATAGGAGTCGGGGCCATTGACGTTCGTGCAGGAGGAACTGCCTCCGGTAAGCGTGCCGATGATGCGGTGCGCCGAGTTGAAGAGCGGCGAACCCGAGGAGCCTCCCTCCGTCACGCCGTGCCCGTTGGCCGTGGCGGCCCACGTAACGCGCCAATGGGTGTTCGGCACGGCGCCGCCGTAGGAGGAACTGGAGGTGGTGCCGGTATAGGTGCTGATCTTCTTCTCACTGCCCATCGGATGGTGGATGCATTTCCCACCGGTGCTGCCCGTGCCGGTCGCATCCCAGCCGCACCAGTATGCCCCCCATGCCGTGGGAACGTCGTTCCTGGCCTCGAGCAGGAGGAAGTCGGAACCCGAATCACCGCCGGCATCGTTGCTGCTGCCTCGCAGGTCACAGCCGGTGAGCGAACGGCCGATGAGCGCCTGTCCCGTGCCACAGCCCGGACGCTCGTATTTGAAATAGAACTTCCATTGCGCGAGGTCGGTTGCCGTGGAGTTCTCCCCGCAGTGGTTCGCCGTGAGGATGAAGGGACGGCAATCCTCCCGTACGTTGTTCACCAACGCGCCACTGCACCAGCCGATAATATTCCCTTCGCGCGTGCCGACGCGCACCACGCCATCCCGCTGGGCGGTCCAGTCCGCGCCCTCGCTACAGTTCACATCCACCTCGCAGGCGTCGGCCGCGGCCAGGCCGGAGGAGGACCGATAAGTATGCCCCACCCCGGTGATCCGGAAATGGCCCTGGCCCTGCACGGCCTGGGGCTCGTAATACTCCACGAAGCAAGATGCGCCATCGATCAATGCGGTGGAAAACAGGCCCGAAGCCGCGTTGTTCGCCGACGTGAAGCCGCCCAACACTTGGCCCCCCGCATCGTCGTAGACGTGCATCGTTCCCCCCGAGGGCAGGAAGAGCTCCTCGAAGTAGAGCTCGGTCGCCAGTGCGCCGTCGCTCGCCACGCGCAGCCGCCACAGGCGGTCGCCGTTCGGCAGATCGGTCCAAAGCCCGGTGCTCGCGAGGTCCGCGTTCACCGGCAGCACGCGGCCATAGCTCTCCAGCAGATGCTTCGCCGCGCGCTCCGCATCCTCCCGCGCCACCGCCTCCGCATCGAACGGCGCGCTGCGGACCGTGGGAACGGCCTTGCGGTCCAGTTCGTGGCGAAGGCCATAGGGCACACCGCCTACGCTAATCTGGGACATCGAGGGAAATGCGGCTGCACCAAGCGCAGCCATGAGAAGGGTTCGCTTCATCGGATCCGGTTCGGCTTGAGGGGGCGCAATTTAGATGCCATCGCAAAGCAGCCCCCGCTGCCCAGCGGCCAGCCGTTCGGGGATGATGGGGATCGCACCGCCCATCGCCCCGAGCGCAACACCCGATATTGGGCCCGCGTTGCTTGCCTCGGAACGATGGGATCGCGCTTCTGGTCATGGTGCCACCGGCACCGCCGCCTGCTCTCAGGCACTGCGATCGCCGTGGCGTTGCTCTATGCCTGGGCGCGCTGGGCCCCGATGGACCCGCTCTTCGATGCGCCACGCAGCACCGTCCTGCTCGATCGCGATGGGCGCCTCCTCGGCGCCACCGTGGCCGGGGATGGACAGTGGCGGTTCCCCCCATCCGATCATGTGCCCGAACGTTTCGCCACTTGCCTGATCCAGTTCGAGGATCGGCACTTCCATGACCATCACGGAGTACGGGTGCAGTCGCTCGTGCGCGCCTGGCGGCAGAACCGGGCGGCCGGGCGGATCGTGAGCGGAGGCAGCACGCTCACCATGCAGGTGGCCCGCTTGGGCCGGCACGGGCAGGAGCGCACCTACGGCCATAAGCTGGCGGAGGCGCTGCTGGCGCTGCGCATCGAACTGCGCACGGACAAGGACGGGATCCTGGCGCTCTTCGCCGCGAACGCGCCGTTCGGCGGCAACGTCGTGGGCCTGGATGCGGCGGCCTGGCGCTACTTCGGGCAGCCCGCGGAACAATTGGGTTGGGCAGAATGCGCCACCCTCGCCGTGCTGCCCAACGCACCGGCGGCGATCTACCCCGGCAAACGCGAACGCGCATTGCGCGCCAAGCGCGACCGGCTGCTGGACCGGCTGCTCCTCGTGCAGGCGATCGACAGCACGGAATGGTCCCTCGCGAAGGAAGAGCCGCTGCCGCAAGGGGTGCGTCCCCTGCCCCAATGCGCGCCGCACCTGCTGGCCACCCTGAAGCAGCAAGGCCACGCCGGTGAGCGCCTGCGCACCACGATCGACGGCACGTTCCAGGAACGCGCCACCGGGATCGCCGAGCGTTATGCCGAACGCCTCCGCGCGAACGAGGTGCACAACGCGGCCGCGCTCGTGATCGACACGCGCACGGGGGCCGTGGTCACCTATATCGGCAACCTCGCTTCCGCCGGGAAGACGCACGCCGGTGACGTGGACATCATCCGCGCGCGGCGCAGCACCGGCAGCACACTGAAACCCTTCCTGTACGCGGACATGCTGCAATGCGGCGAGCTGCTGCCCGATATGCTCGTGGCCGACGTGCCCACGCGCTTCGAGGGGTTCGCGCCGCGCAACTTCGATGAGCAGTACAGCGGAGCGGTGCCGGCCTCCTCGGCGCTCGCGCATTCACTGAACGTGCCCGCCGTGCGCGCACTGCGCACCCACGGCGTGGAACGCACGCTGCGCACGTTGCGCGCGATGGGCCTGAACAGCATCGACCGCACGGCGGACAGCTACGGCCTGTCGCTGATCGTGGGCGGTGCGGAAAGCACGCCCTGGGAGCTGGGCGGGGCCTATGCGAGCATGGGCCGCATCCTGCTGAACGGCCACCGCCATGCGGCCGCGGCGAACATCTTCCCGCCGCACGTGCTGCTCGCGGATAGCATCGCTCCCCTCCGGAAGGATGCACCTCCCGTTCCAGAGGCCGCAGCGATCCAGGCCACGCTGAACGCGCTCACCGAAGTGGAGCGTCCCGCGGATGAGCAAGGCTGGGCGCATTTCGCCGGACAGGAGCGTATCGCGTGGAAGACCGGAACGAGCTTCGGCCATCGCGATGCCTGGGCCATCGGCCTTACGGACCGGTACTGTGTGGTCGTGTGGACGGGCAATGCCTCCGGCGAAGGCCGCCCCGGCCTCACGGGCACGCTGGCGGCCGCCCCGCTGCTCTTCGACCTCTTCGCGATGCTCCCCGACGGCCACGGCTTCGAACCGGTGTTCGACGGCACCACGGCCCTGCCGATCTGCAGGCGCAGCGGCTTCCGCGCCAGCGCCGACTGTCCCGTGGTGGATACCATGCGCGTGCCCGAGGCCGGTGTCCGCACGCCGGTATGCCCGTACCACCGCCGCATCACCGTGGACGCGGCCGCGCGCTTCCGGGTGCCACCCGGGGAAGGCCACGACACGGCGTGGTTCACGCTGACGCCCGGCATGGAGCATTACTACATGCGGCGCGTGCCCACCTACCGCCCACTCCCCCCCTGGCGCAGCGGCGCGGTAAGCGAGGACGGTCCCGCCATGGAAGTGCTCTACCCGGACCGCGGCGCACGCCTGCTGATCCCCGTGCAGTTCGATGGCACACGGGGACAGGCCGTGGTGCAGGTGGCCCACCGCGATCCGGACGCCGTGGTGCATTGGGACCTCGATGGCACCTACCTCGGCGCCACGCGCGGCGAGCATGCCCTGGCCCTCTCCCCGGCCGACGGGCCGCACGTGCTAACTTTGACCGATGGTTCCGGCCGCGCGCTGCGGCATCCGTTCACCGTCGTGGGCGCCGGCCGGCCAGCTTCCCCCTGACATGCTTCGCTCGTTGATCGTCCTTCCCCTGCTGGCGCTGGGGGGCCTCCTGCACGCACAACCCGATTCGCTCTACGTGGCCGAGGCCGGTACGATGAAGGCCTATGCGGTACGCTACGGCCCGATGCCCGACGCCGCGGCCTTCACCCGCATCGGCACCTATGCCTACGACACCACGCGCACCGCCGTGCGCCTGGGCTACAAGCGTGGCAAGCCCTGCGGCACCTACCGCGCATACTACCCCGACGGCAAGCCCCTGATCTTCGCCGTGTACGGCTGGGGCTGGCTGCATGGCGACTGGACGGAATACGATGAGTTCGGCCGCATCACCGTGAAAGGCCAGTACCGCGAAGGCAAGCGCGATGGCACCTGGGCCTTCCGCGCGGACGGCATCGTGGGCCACTACAAGAACGGCCTGAAGAACGGCAAGTGGAAGTACTACGAGAACGGCAAGGTGGTGCGGGTGGAGAAGTACCGGAAGGACCAGTTGCTGCAAGGCTCCCGCTATCATTTCGGCCGGTAACGGCTTAACGTTCATTAACGGCCGGCACGAACCCCGCGCCTGTGCTTCCCGTTACATTGTTCCCACATTCCCGCATCCCCCCGACCATGAAGCGCCTTTTGTCCGCCGCCTTCCTCGGCCTTTTGCTCCGTGCCGTGCAGGCCCAGGACCCCGCTGCCGTGACCAAGCTCCAGGCGCTCCTTTACCAGATCGATCATTCCTACGTCGACAGCGTGAACGATGCCAAGCTGGTGGACAAGGCCATCGTGAGCATGCTGGAGGAACTGGACCCGCACAGCATCTACATCCCCAAGGATGAACTGGAGGAGGTGAACGAGCCGCTGAAGGGCAACTTCGAAGGCGTCGGCATCCAGTTCAACATCATCCGGGACACCATCTACGTGGTGGACGCCATCGCCGGCGGCCCCAGCGAGCGCATCGGCATCCGCGCGGGCGACCGCATCGTGGGCATCGACGGCAACAAGGTGGCCGGCATCGGCGTGAAGAACGCCGACGTGATGAAACAGCTGCGCGGCAAGAAGGGCACGAAGGTGAACGTATCCATCGTGCGCGAACAGGGGAAGGCGCCGTTGGAGTTCACCATCACGCGCGACAAGATCCCCATCTACAGCGTGGAGGCCGCTTACATGGCCAGTCCGACGGTGGGCTACATCAAGGTGAGCCGCTTCAGCGCCACCACCACCAAGGAGTTCCGCGAGAAACTCGACCTCCTGCTCAAGCAGGGTATGCAGGACCTCGTGCTGGACCTGCAAGGCAATGGCGGCGGCTACCTCCGCACCGCGATCGAGATCGCGGATGAATTCCTCAGCAACAAGAAGCTGATCGTGTACACGGAAGGCCGCACCACGCCGCGGGAAGACACCTACGCCACGACCGAAGGCCGTTTCGAGAAGGGCCGCCTCGTAGTGCTGGTGGACGAGGGCAGCGCCTCGGCCAGCGAGATCGTGACCGGCGCCGTGCAGGACTGGGACCGCGGCCTGGTGGTGGGCCGCCGTTCGTTCGGCAAGGGCCTGGTGCAACGCCCCTTCATGCTGCCCGACGGTTCCGCCGTGCGCCTCACCGTATCACGCTACTACACGCCCTCCGGCCGGTGCATCCAGAAATCCTACGCCAACGGCGCCGAGGCCTACACGCATGAGCGCAGCGACCGGCTCAAGCACGGCGAACTGACCTCCGCGGACAGCATCCGCCTGCAGGACACGGTGAAGTACTTCACCATGAACAAGCGCATCGTCTACGGCGGCGGCGGCATCATGCCGGACGTGTTCGTGCCGATCGACACCTCGATGAGCTCGCAATACTTCAGCCAGCTGGTGCGCAAAGGAGTGATCAACACCTTCGCCATCACTTACGTGGACCGCCACCGTAGCGCGCTGCTCCAGCGCTACAAGAACATGGACCAGTTCAACCGCGAGTTCCAGGTGGACCAGGCCCTGACCGGAGAACTGGTGATGCAGGCCGAGAAGGACGGCATCGAAGCGGACCTGAAAGGGCTGACCCACAGCAAACCCCTGATCGATCTGCGGCTGAAGGCGCTCATCGCCCGCGACCTGTGGGACACCTCGGCCTACTGGCAAGTGATCAACAAGGACAACCCGGTGGACCACAGCTTCCAGCGCGCGCTGGAGGTCTTGTCCGACGACACCTACCAACGCGCCGGACTGGCCGCCCAGTAGGCTGTTAAAGCTTCGTTAAGGTGCCCCGGCCAGCAAGCCGGGGCATCCTATTTTCGCGCCTCGCATCCAACACATCCACCCATGAAGGACAACATCAAGATCGCCCTGCTGGCCATCATCGCCGTCGCCCAGATCTTCCTGGTGGCCGACCACCGCGAGCATGGCACCGCCGCGGCCGCCGGACAGGTGGCCGCCGCTTCGGCCCCAATGAACAACAACCCCTTGGTGCAACCGCCCCCGAGCAACTTCGACCCCCTGACGCCACCCATCCAACCGCCTCCGCAGCCGGTGGACAACGGGCCGAAGACCGCCATCACCTTCAAGGAAATGGCCCATGCCTTCGGCAAGGTGGACCAGGATTCCGAGAACAAGTACGTCTTCAAGTTCACCAACACCGGCAACGAGCCGCTGATGATCTCCAACGCCGTGGGGAGCTGCGGCTGCACCGTGCCGGACTATCCGAAGGAGCCGATCGCTCCGGGCGCTACCGGCGAGATCAACGTGGTGTACAAGCCCGGCAAGCAGCAGGGCCAGCAGCACAAGACGGTGACGGTGACCGCCAACACAGAACCGAAGGAGACCGTGCTGAACATCAGCGCGGATGTGCAGGCGAAGAACTGAGCGGACAGCCAGCCCTATCGAAAAGCCCTCCGGTGCATCGGGGGGCTTTTTCATTGGCCCCTTCACGATACCGGCGGATCAGCGGTGGATGGGCAGCTTGATCATGGAAGGAACGTCCGGCTTCCGGGTCAGTTCCATTTCATCCACCAGGCGGCGGCCGCCGCAGACCTTATCCACTACCCAAAGCACGTAGCGGATGTCCACCGCGATGTTGCGGCATTTGGCCGGATTGAAGAGGATGTCGCTCATGGTGCTTTCCCACGTGCGATCGAAGTTGAGGCCCACGAGCTCACCCCGGCCGTTGAACACGGGACTGCCGCTGTTGCCTCCGGTTGTATGCAGTGACGACGTGAAGCACACGGGCATGTCCTCGTTATCGCCGTATGGCGCGAGGTCCTTCGCGGCATAGCGATCGCGCAACGTCTTCGGCACATCGAACTCGGGATCGCCCGGCTTGTACTTCTCCATGATCCCGCGCAGCGTGGTGAACGGCTTGTAGTGGACACCGTCGTAGGGATCGCTGCCCTCCACCTTCCCGTAGCTGAGGCGAAGCGTGCTGTTGGCATCGGGCCAGTAGGTCTTCTCCGGGAACAATTCCATCCGTCCCTTCACGTAGGACCGCATGTTCGCTTCCATCGCCTGCGTCAGCTCGGTCACCTTCGGCTTCATCTTGGTCTCGTAGGTGGCATAGAGGTCGTTCGTGAAGAGGATCGCGGGATCCTTCGCCAGTTTCTTCGCTGCTTTCGCATCGAAGTGCGCCAGCATGCGGAACACCTGCACGCTATCATCCAAGATGGAACCCGCATACAGACGGTCCACCCAGGCATCCGTGTTCAGCGAGGCGTTGCCGCCCGCCCCATTGAAGGGCGCAGGGGCCAGTGCCGGCGGCACGAGGGCCGCATAGATCGGTGCCTGCGCCCTGAAGATGTGGCGGTCCACCTCGGGATCATAGTCCTCATAGAAACCGTGCAGGCTCTTGCGTAATCGGCCGAGCTCTTCTTCCAATTTGCCTTGCTTCCCGAGGTCGGCGTACGTGCTCGCGAGCATGCGTAGGCTGCTCGCGCAACGGATGATCTCCGGGCCTGCGAGCAGTTCCCCGAAGAGGTCGCGGGCCTGCGCATAGGCCGGATACATCGCGTAGATGCTGTCGAACCGCGGCAGCACACCGGCATAAGCTGTTCCCCGCGCGCGCTCGGTGAAGGCGGCCTCCTCCGCCCGCTTGATGGCGAGCGCATCCATGCCCTTCAACCCGCGCACCTCACCGATCCACTTCTTGTAGCCGTTGCTGATGCCGCTCTGCTTGCTCGCGTATTGGATCCGCGTCCGATCGCTGGCCAGCATCGCTTCATCGATCACGCGCAAGCTTGCCTCGCGCATGCGGATGCGCAGCGGGTTCGAGGTGTTCATGACGTGGTCCACGGCCACGCTGGGCAGGTAGCGCTGCGTGCTGCCGGGGAAGCCGTAGATCATGGTGAAGTCGCCTTCCTTCACGCCGTCCATGCTCACCTTCAGGCTGCGCTTGGGCACGTAGGGCACGTTGTCCTTGCTGTAGTCCGCCGGCGCATTGTCCGGCCCCGCGTAGATGCGGAAGATGCTGAAGTCGCCCGTGTGGCGCGGCCACATCCAGTTGTCCGTGTCGCCGCCGAACTTGCCCACGCCACCGGGCGGCGCGCAGACCAACCGGATGTCCGGGTAGGTCTCGCTCACGATCAAGTAGTAGCTGTTGCCGTAGTTGAACGGGCGCACGACGGCGGTCCACCCAGTGCCTTCCACGGCCTTCCTGGCGATGGCCTCGCCCGCGCGTTGGGCAGCATCCTTGCGCTGCTGTTCGGTGAGCGCTTCTCCCAGGCCTGCCAATACCTGTGCCGTGACGTCCTCCATCCGCACGATGAAGGTGGCGCGGAGGTTGGGGTTGGGCAGTTCATCCGCCAGGGTGGCCGCCATGAAGCCATCCTTCAGGTAGTCGTGCTCCAGGGAACTGTGCTGCTGGATCGCACTGAAGCCGCAATGATGGTTGGTGAGGATGAGCCCCTGCGTGCTGAGCACTTCCGCCGTGCAGCCGCCGCCGAAGAGCACCGTGGCATCCTTCAGGCTGCCGTTGTTGATGCTGTAGATGTCCTCCGCCGTGATCTCCAGGCCTTCCGTCCGCATGTCGCCTTCGATGGCCTTGAGCAAGGTGGGCAGCCACATGCCTTCATGCGCCCGCACGGAGCAGGCGGAATGGCCAATGGCAAGCAGCAGGATTGCGTTCCGAAGGAAGGACATGGACGAGGACGGGTTGGTGCGGCAAGATAGCCGGACCATCCGGGCTCACTCCGGCCGGTCCACCGCCGGTGGATCGGTGCGATGGGCACGCTCCTTTTCCACGGCCTCCGCCACGAAGATGGCCAGCAGCACGATGATCAGCAGCGCCAGGAAGGCGCGCGGGTCCTTGTACAGCGGCTTGCGGTGCATCAGCCGGGCGGCCTTCTGGTAGTTATGGAGCAGACCGGCCCCATCGCGGTAGCGGGCCATGTCCGCTTCGCTCAACCGTTCCCGGCGGCCTTCGGCCGATATGCGGTAACGCTGTCTCATCTCGGCTTCGCAAGGTATTTCCGCAGCGTTCCCAATACGCGGTGCGTACGCATCTTGGCCGCGTCCTCCCCGATACCCAGCACCTGCCCCACCTCGGCGAAGGCCAACCCATCGAAGTAGCGCAGCTCGATCAGCCTGGACTGGTCCGCGGCCAGCTGCGAAAGGGCCCGGGCGAGCCGGGCCATGGCCTCTTCATCCTCCGCCAGGCCGAATTCCTCGGAAAGGCCGCGCACGTCCCCGAAGGACAGGTCCATCACCATCTCCTTGCGCTTGCGCCAATGCATGCGTAGTTCGTTCAGGGCGATGCGGTAGAGCCACGCGCGGAACGGCGCGCCCCGGGGCTCATAGCGCGGCAACGCCAGCAGGGCCTTCAGGAAGGTCTGCTGGGTAAGGTCGGCAGTGAGCTCGGCACGGCCCGCCCGGCGGTGTATGAAGCGAAAGATGTCGTTGAAATAGCGCTCATACAGGGGCGCGAACCGGCGGGAATCGGCCTTGGCGGCCTCGATCTCCTGTTGTTCCCCGCTGGTGGTCATCTGCCTATCGGAATGCCATCCGCCCCTGGACGTAACGGGCAACGCCATCCCGGCCTTGTCCGGCCTGCAACCCCATGGCGGGTCTTTCCGTATGAGCAGGCGCTCCAAAGATGGTTTTCGCCCGACAAAGAGCCCAAGCTCCTCGACGAATGTCTGCCACCTTCCAGCTTGCTTGGCCTTCCGGCCCACGGAGCGGGTGCAGGGCCACGTTCGCCAGCCGCGTCCTTCGGAGTGCGCTTCTTGCGCTGGCCGTGCCCTTTGGGGCCGTTGCCCAGGTGCCCGATGGCTGGGACCGGTCGGTCTACCTAGCCTCCAGCAATAACGAATATGCCACGGACGTGGCGGTGGACAGCACCAACGGTGCGGTCTACACGGCCGGCCAGGGGGAAAGTTTGTTCAATCTGCTTGGTGGCCCATGGGCCTTGATCTGGGGGAACCTCCCCACAGGCCAGGACGGCTACCTGTTCAAGACCGACCTGAACGGCAACCCCATCTGGAGCATCGCGCTGGGGGGCACCGGACAGGACGCCTGCACGGGTGTATGCGTGGGACCCAATGGAAACGTTTATGTGTGCGGCTACTTCAGCGGGAACAGTGCCAGTTTCAGCGGTGTCAACGGCGGCTCCGAGACACTGACCTCCGTAGGTGGCCGCGACCTCTTCCTGCTCTGCTACGACAGCAACGGGGTGCTGCAATGGAAGGTCCGCGCCGGTGCAAGCGGTGATGACATGGCCACCGGCGTGGCCTGCAACGCAACACAGGTGTTCCTCACCGGTAGTTTCAAAGGCCAACCGGTCATCGCCGGGTCCAATACATCCACAGGCCTGTCCACCACGGCTGCCCATGGTTTCCTGGCCGCCTTCAAGGCCAGCGACAGCAGCGGCCTCTGGCGGATGGACTGCGCAAGCAGCAACGACGCCCAACTGAACGCGGTATGCACACGGGGCAATGACGTATACGCCATCGGCCAGTTCTCCGGCACCAGTTGCAAGTTCTACAACACCGCCGGTGAAGCAGGCACCGGCATCACCACGGCCGCTGGCCAGACGGACAACGCCGCTGTGATCGCAATGACCACCGTGGGCGCCTTCCAATGGGCCCGGGCGGTGAGCAACCCCAGCGGTGGCGACGGCACGTTCAGCGCGCAGGCCATTGCCGTGTCGGATAACGGCCTCTGCATCGGCGGAAGCACCCACAACGGGTCGATCTTCCCAGGGAACACCGTCATCAACGTGGCCGCCTCGCCCCATGACCTAGCATACGTGGCGCTGTTGGCACGCGCCACGGGCAACACCCGCTGGGTGCGGACGATGTATTCGCCCAACGGCAACGCGCACCAGCAGGCGGTGAAGGACATCGTGATGGACCGCCAGGGCGGCATCGCCGTTACGGGCACCTTCCGCGAGAATCTGTTGCTCCCGAACGGCAGCACGCTCACCGGCAGCAACAACCTGCAGGTGTACCTGGCGAAGTTCAACGCGTGGGGCAAATGCAAGTGGGGCCTCGCCGCGACCGGATCGGGCGATGACGCACCCTACGGGATCGCGCAGGATGGCAATGGCCATCTCTATGTGGCCGGTATCTACAGCGGCTCCATCGCGTTCAACACCACGCTCGGCGGCGGCGGATCGAGCCAGAACCTGTTCCTGGCGTGGCTGACGGACCTGGACTTCGCTGTGGCCGCGCTGCATGATCCTTCCACGTGGACGGGGTTCGGCCCGGTATGCGCTAACAGCAGCACGGTGGACCTCAACACCAGGCTGGTAGCGCAGCGCGCTGGCACCGGCGTATCCGTATTCGCCTCCTCGGGGATCTCGACGAGCGGCAGCAATGGTCCGGCGGGGGCGCTGGGGCAGGCCGCAGGCGGCTATGCCACGTTCGATGACCTGAACGATCAGCTAACGATCGGCCTGGCGGACACCCTGCCAGCCGGACAGGACCTAGTGATCCGCTGGCAACGCTCAGGCAGCACCGGCACCGCGATCATGAGCGTTGCCGGATCGCTGGCCGGAGCCTCGGGGTTCACGGACATGGGCAACGTGCAGACCAGCACATCGGGGGCGTGGGTGCTCACCTCCATCACGATGACAGCGCCCACCCGGTACGTGCGGCTGATCCGCACCACGGGCAGCACCACCTTCAACGTGGACGGCATCTATTACGACCTCGGCAGCGATCCGGACGGCATTTGGTCGGGCACCGGCGTATCCGGCAGCACGTTCGATCCCTCGGCAGTGAACGGCAGCGCGGCCATCACCTACACGGTGAACGGACGCAGCACAACGAGGACCATCGCCGTAACGGCACTTCCCGGCGGTGGCACGTTCACCGGCAATACGGCCGCCTGCCCGAACACCAGCTCGGGAACGCTCACGATCAGCGGCCACAGCGGCAGCATCGTGCGTTGGGAATACGCCACCGATGGGTCCGCCACCTACGCCATGATCGCCGCCACCGCATCCAGCATCACCACGCCGGTGATGACGCAGAGCACGCGGTACCGCGCGCTGCTCTCAGCCAATGGCTGCAACGCATACAGCAACACGGCCAGCGTGATCGTGCAGGACATCACCGCTCCGGTCATCGTCTGCCCGGGCAACATCACGGCCCACACCAGCAACGGAAGCTGCGGCGCGCGCGCGGTGTACGCACTCCCGGCGGCCACGGACGACTGCACGGCATCGCCCGTGATCGCGAACGTGGATCCAGCCCAGGCCCCCGGCAGCACCTTCCCCATAGGTGTGACCACCATACACCTGCGTGCCACGGACGCGGCCGGGAACGTGGGGAACTGCTCCTTCACCGTAACGGTGATCGACAGCATCGCACCCTCGATCACCTGCCCGGCGGACATCACCGTACCTGCACCGGCGGGAACTTGCTCCGTTGAGGTGAACTACGCCGTGCCCGTGGTGTCCGACGCTTGCAATGGATCGGCGCCGAACAGCATCGCGCAGCACACCTATCTGGGCACGTTCCGCGGGCACACGTACTTCCGCTCCTGGGCGGCGGCGGCGTGGGCGAACGCCAACACCGCGGCGGCCGCGATCGCCAACGGCCACCTCGTTGCGCTCAACAGCGCCGATGAAGAGGACTGGCTGAACAGCGTGATCCTGGCGCAGACCGGCAGCTACGCGCCGTTCTGGACCGGGCTCAATGATGCCGCCGTCGAAGGCACGTTCGTATGGGCCAACGGCGACCCGGTGAGCTACACGCACTGGGCGCCTTCACAGCCGGACAACTACGGCGATGCGGACTACGCGTACATGAATTTCAACAATTCCCCCGGCTGGGACGATGCTCCGGAATCCACGAACTTCAACTGGATCGTGGAGATCGATGCGCTGCCCGCGCTTGTTCCGGTACGCCTCAGCGGCCCGGCCAGCGGCTCACTGCTCCCGATCGGCGTGGATACGGTGACCTATCAGGTGACCGACCCTTCCGGCAACACCGGTTCGTGCTCGTTCCGGATCACCGTGATCGACACGCTGGCCCCCACCATCATCACCTGCCCCAGCAACATCCAGGTGAACACGGACGCCAATTCCTGTGGCGCCGTGGTGAGCTACAGAACCCCCACCGCCGCGGACGATTGTTCGCCGGTGACCGTGTCCCGGACCGCCGGACCGGTGAGCGGCAGCGTGTTCCCGCTGGGAACGACCACGGTGACGCACCGCGCGACCGATGCCGCAGGGAACAGCACCGCATGCTCCTTCACCGTGACCGTGGCGGATGCCCGCCCACCTTCGATCAACTGTCCGGCGAACATCACGGTGAACGCCCAACCCGGCCTGTGTGGTGCCGTGGTGAACTATACGCCGCCCATCGGAACCGACAACTGCACGGGGGCTGCCACCGTGCGGACCTCCGGGCCGGAGAGCGGCGGCGTGTTCCAGCTGGGAACGACCACGGTGACGCACCGCGTGACCGATGCAGCGGGTAACAGCACGGCATGCTCCTTTACCGTGACCGTGATCGATGCCCAACCTCCTTCGATCAACTGTCCGGCCGACATCACCGTGAACGCGCAGCCCGGCCTGTGCGGTGCCGTGGTGAACTATACGCCGCCCATCGGAACGGACAACTGCACGGGAGCCGTCACTGTACGGACCTCCGGACCGGTGAGCGGCAGCCTTTTCTCCGTGGGCACCACCACCATCACCCACCGCGTGACCGATGCAGCGGGCAACAACACGGCCTGCTCCTTCACCGTGACCGTGACCGATGCCCAACCTCCTTCGATCAACTGTCCGGCCGACATCACCGTGAACGCGCAGCCCGGCCTGTGCGGTGCCGTGGTGAACTATATGCCACCCATCGGAACGGACAACTGCACGGGAGCCGTCACTGTACGGACCGCCGGACCGGCGAGCGGCAGCCTTTTCCCCACGGGCACCACCACCATCACCCACCGCGTGACCGATGCAACGGGACTTTGGAGCGAATGCTCCTTCACCGTGACAGTGAACGACAATGAACCACCAACGATCACCTGCCCGGCCGACATCACCGTGAACGCGCAACCCGGCCTGTGCGGCGCCGTGGTGAACTATACGCCGCCCATCGGAACCGACAACTGCACAGGGGCTGTCACCGTGCGGACCTCCGGGCCGGAGAGCGGCGGCGTGTTCCAGCTGGGAACGACCACGGTGACGCACCGCGTGACCGATGCAGCGGGCAACAGCACGGCCTGCTCCTTCACCGTGACCGTGACCGATGCCCAACCGCCTTCGATCAACTGTCCGGCCGACGTCACGGTGAATGCCCAACCAGGCCTGTGTGGTGCCGTGGTGAGCTATACGCCGCCCATCGGAACCGACAACTGCACGGGAGCCGTCACCGTACGGACCGCCGGACCAGCGAGCGGCAGCCTTTTCCCCGTGGGCACCACCACCATCACCCACCGCGTGACCGACGCAGCAGGACTTTGGAGCGAATGCTCCTTCACCGTGACGGTGAACGACAATGAACCGCCAACGATCATCTGCCCCTCCGACATCACCGTGCAAGCTGAACCGGGGCAATGCTCCGCGCACGTGAGCTACACGGAACCGGTGGGCACGGACAATTGCAGCGGGGCTACCACGGCACGCTTGGCCGGACCGGCCAGCGGAAGCCTGTTCCCCGTGGGCACCACGTCCATCACCTACGAGGCCACGGACGTCACCGGTAACCAAGCGACGTGCTCCTTCACCGTAAGCGTGATCGATGCGCAACCGCCCACCATCACCTGCCCGAACGACACCACGGTGAACAGCGATCCCTCGCTCTGCGGCAGGAACGTGATCTACGCCACACCGGTCGCAGCCGACAATTGTTCCATCACGGTCACCACGCGCACTGCGGGCCCCGCCAGCGGAAGCGCATTCCCCATCGGGAACACCACCGTGACCTATGCCACCACTGATGCGGCGGGAACGGCGGCGAGCTGTTCGTTCATCGTACACGTGATCGACGACCTCGCACCCTCCCTGACCTGCCCGGCCGACATCGTGACCAGCAACGCTCCGGGGCAATGCGGCGCCATCGTCCATTATCCCACGCCCGTGGGATCGGACAATTGCTCCGGCTGGACCGTTGCCCGCATTGCCGGACCGGCCAGCGGAAGCCTGTTCCCCACCGGCACCACGCCGGTGGTACACCGCGTGACGGATGCGGCAGGGAACTCCACGGATTGCTCCTTCACGGTGACCGTGAATGACCATGAGCCACCGGTGATCACCTGTCCATCGGACACCACGATCATCGCTGCGGCGGGCAACTGCGGCGCAGCCGTGAACTATGCATTGCCGAACGCGTCCGACGCCTGCACGGGGCCCGTTCCTGTCTCCGTGGATGCAGCCGTGTCCTCCGGCAGCATTTTCCCCATCGGCACCACGGAAGTGGTCCTGCATGCAGTGGACCAGGCGGGCAACGGCGCCTCCTGCACGTTCCATATTGAAGTGGTGGCCGCGCCGATCGCGCTCGCCTATCCGGCAACCACGGTGTGCCAGGGCGCATCAACTCTGCTGCCCGCCACGGCGACGCCTGCGAACGGCCACTTCTCCGCGGAAGCAGGCCTGGTGATCGATCCGCATACCGGAGCGATCGCGGCGGAGCAAAGCCGCGCTGGGACATACACCGTTCATTACCGCACCGATGGCCCCTGCGCCGCTGAGGCCCTGTTCGAGTTGACCGTGGTGGCCGCGCCACATCCTGGCACGGACGGGAGCGCCGCGTTCTGCGTGAACGATGCGATCGGCGTGCTCCTCGATCACCTGCAGGACAATCCCGACACGAACGGCACCTGGTCCGGACCAAGCCCTGTCGTGGACGGCCTGTTCGATCCGGCAAGCATGCCGGCGGGCACCTACGTGTATACCGTCGCTGGGCGAACGCCGTGCCCATCGGCCTCGGCTTCCGTTGCTGTAACGCTGATCGATGTGCATGATGCGGCGTTCGGGTTCGATGGCGAGGACCATTGCTCCGCTGAAGGCGACCTCACACCGACGGTGCAAGAGCCCGGCGGCCTCTTCATTGGCAGCATCGGTCTGGACATCGACCCGTGGACCGGTGTGGTGCGCACCGGCACCTCTTCCATCGGCACGCACACCGTAACGTATGCGATTGACGGGCCTTGCGGCGATGCCGCGACCTACACGCTCAACATCCATGCGATGCCGGTGGCCGATGCCGGTGCCGATCGTACGGTCTGCGGGCTTTCCACCCGCCTGTCAGCCAGCGGCAACGGCTCGTGGATCGTGCCACCGGGGCTGACCCTGTCGGATGTGAACGATGCGAACGCGAACGCCGAAGCGATCGCTCCGGGTACCTATCTCCTGCGCTGGGTGGTGACGAACGGCCCTTGTGCGGACACGGCGGAGGTATCGATCCGCTTCGCGGAGAACGCCATCGCCGATGCTGGCCCGGACCTGGAGGTCTGCGGGCTTGCAGCGGAACTCCATGCCGCAGGTGCGGGCACGTGGAGCGGACCAGCAGGAACAGTGTTCGTTGATGCCAACGATCCCCTGACCTCGGTCTCCGTACCGGCCCAAGGTGTGTTCACCCTGACCTGGACCACCGGCACAGGCTCCTGTTCCGCATCCGACACGGTCGATGTGCGCTTCCACGCACCCGTTGATGCGCAGGCAGGCCCGGATACGGCGTGGTGCGGGCTCACCGCACGGCTCGGAGCGATCGGGAACGGCAGCTGGAGCACCGATGCCGCGGGCGCGCATATCGCCGATCCCACGGATCCGAACACGGCGATGACCGTGGACGCGGAAGGCTCCTATCCCCTGATCTGGACGATCGGCAACGGCCGCTGCACGGTCCGGGATACGGTGATCATCGTCCTCTCCTCCCCGATCGTAGCGCACGCGGGAACAGCCGCCGAGATCTGCGGATACACCACGCGACTGGACGCACAAGGTCCCGGGCATTGGAGCCTGACCACCGGCGCGGACATCGCGGACCCGAGCGATCCGCACAGTCTCGTGACCATACGGGAAGAAGGCGCCTACGTATTCGAATGGACCACGGTGAACGGCAGCTGTTCCAGTTCGGACGAGGTGACGATCGTGTTCCATGCGCCGGTGAATGTGGAAGCGGGCGTGAACCAACAGGTCTGCGGGACCAGCGCGGTGCTCGCGGCCAGCGGCCCAGGCACCTGGAGCGCACCGGCGGGCGTGCAGGTGGCACAGCCCCATGATCCCACATCCGCTGTGAACGCTGATGCCCCAGGCACCTATGCCCTGGTGTGGTCCGCGGTGAACGGTACCTGTTCCGCCACGGACACGGTATCGATCACCTTCATCGCCTCTGCCGATGCTTCGTTCCGATACGATGCAACCCTGTTCTGCTCGGCGGGCGACGATCCCACGCCGGTCGCCGCGGAGGCGGGCGGCACCTACTCCGCAACGCCCTCCGGCCTTGTGCTGGATGCTGCCAGCGGCACCATCGATGTGAGCACTTCCGCACCGGGCAGCTATACGGTCCTCCATGACATCGCTGGACAGTGTCCCGCCAGCAGCAGCACGTCCATCACCATCTCGGCCACGGCCGATGCTTCCTGGCAAGCGCCCGGTCCGATCTGCGCCTCCGCCGACCCGCTGGAACTGTCCACGCTCCTCACCACCGGCCTTCCGGGTGGCGTGTGGAGCGGCACGGGCGTACACAACGGCACGTTCGATCCCGAAGGGCTGAGCGGCCTGATCGCCATCACCTACAGCACCGGCGATGGTGCCTGCGCGGTCAGCGTCCAGCACACCATCACCGTGGATGCCGCCCCCGTGGCGAACGCCGGTCCGGATGCAGCGGTCTGCATACTGAGCAGCCGGATGGAAGCCGTACCGGACCTGGGCTCCGGCACGTGGAGCGGCCCGGCGGACGCGGTATTCGCGGACCTGCACGACCCGCACAGCCTGGTGACCGTGCAGGACACCGGTATCCATATGTTCACCTGGGCCGTAGAAGCCGGTACCTGCCGTAGCTCCGACCAGGTTACCGTGCGCTTCTTCGACCCCACCACGCCCTTGTGGGTGCATGCCGGCGATGACCAGGACATGGACATCCGCATCCATGCGGACCTCCAAGGCGAAGCCTCGCCCGGCGCCACGATTCAATGGTCGGTGATCGGTGGGAACGGCGTGATCGATCACTCCACATCACCCGCCACGACGGTGCATGGGCTGGCGCTGGGGGACAACTTCCTCATGCTCTCCGCATCGATCGGGAACTGCGCCACGACCAGCGACACCGTTCGGCTGCACGTGAACGATGTGTTCATTCCGCAGGGTTTCTCGCCGGACGGTGATGGTGTGAACGAAACGTTCGCGATCACAGGCGTGGCCGAATTCCCCGGCAACATCGTGGAGGTGTTCGACCGCTGGGGCAAGCGCGTGTTCCACGCCGTGGACTACCGCAACGAGTGGGACGGCCACGGCGAGAACGGCCTGCTTCCGGACGGGACATACTTCTACCTGGTCGAACTGACGCCAGAACGCTCATACCAAGGCTACGTGATCATCAAGCGATGAGGACCCTGCGCATAGCCGTGATCATCGCCGTGTGCAGCATGGCCGGCAGCGTGTACGCACAACACACGCCGCTCACCAGCCAATACCTCTTCAACGGGCTGCTCATCAACCCGGCCTATGCCGGCAGCCGCGATGCGCTCACCGCCACGCTCACCTACCGCCACCAGTGGGTCGGGTTCGATGGTGCACCGGTGACGCAGACGATGAGCGTGCATGCGCCGGTGAAGGACAGCCACGTGGCGCTGGGGCTGCTGGTGACTAACGACCGCATCGGCGTGAGCCATGAAACGGGCATCCACACCAACTATGCCTACCGCATCCCCTTCCGCAAGGGGAAATTGCAGTTCGGACTGGGCGCAGGGCTGTCGATGCTGCAAGCGCAGTGGACGGACGTGGCCATCCAGGACCGTTCGGACGCGCAGTTCGCCGCGAACAGCCGCAGCACGCTGCGCCCCAATTTCAGCGCCGGCGCCTACTACTACACGAAAACGTTCTTCGTGGGAGCGTCCATGCCCTTCTTCCTCACCCACACGTTCGATCCCACGCGGAACAACTGGGTGGTGACCAACAACGTCGCGCAATACCAGCCCATGATCACCGCAGGCTATCTGGTGAAGCTGGACAACGACCTGAAACTGAAGCCCAGCACACTGCTGCGCTACAACCAGGGATCCGGCGTGCAGGCCGACCTGAGCATGAACCTGATCATCAAGGACAAGCTTTGGGTGGGCGGCAGCTTCCGCACCAACGATGCCGTGGTGGCGATGCTGGAGGTGCTTCCCGTCCAGCAATGGCGCTTCGGCTACGCCTACGACATCGGCATCTCGCGCATGGCCGCCTACCACCGCGGCACGCATGAGGTGATGCTCCAGTACGAATTCGGATACCACGTCCGCGTTCGTGATCCACGTTACTTCTGATGACACGCACCGCCCTCTTCCCGCTCCTGCTGCTCGCCGCCTGTTCCGCGGCCGCGCAGGAACAGTTCACGGTGTCGGCCCTTCCGCTCGGCGCCGGACAGGATTATGCCCCCACCATCACGGACAGCCTGGTGGTGATGTGCTCGTTGCGCGACCGTGGCGGGATCGTCGGTTACCGCGATGCGGAGACCGGTGATCCGATGAGCGACCTGTACGCGTTCACGTGGGACGGCACAACGGCCGGCGCGCCCTTCCTCTTCGGCGGATCGCTGAACACCGTGCTGAACGATGGCCCGGCCGCGTTCTCGGAACACGGCCGCACGATCTGCTTCACCCGCAACCAGCAGGTGAGCGGTGCCGGCCGCCGCCAGAAAGCGCTCCTCGGCCTCTTCTTCGCCGAACGCACGGCGGACGGCTGGAGCGAGCCTGTGGCCTTCGCCTACAACGACAAGGAATATTCCGTGATGCATCCGGCGCTCTCACCGGACGGGAAGCGCCTGGTCTTCGCCAGCGACCGTCCGGGTGGTTCCGGCGGCGTGGACCTGTACGAAAGCACACACACCGCCAGCGGATGGTCCGCGCCGAAGAACCTGGGCCCTGGCGTGAACAGCGCGCGCAACGACATGTTCCCCTTCATCGCGCCCAACGGTGTGCTCTACTTCGCCAGCGATCGCGAGGGCGGCCTGGGGAAGCTCGACATCTACACGGCGGAAGTCAGCGGGCTAGGCTGGGCCGATCCCACCGCGCTGCCCGCGCCCATGAACTCGGCCGGGAACGATCTGGGCTATGCGTCCACGGGTGACGACATCAAAGGCTTCTTCAGCAGCAACCGCTCCGGCAGCGACCGCATCTATGCGTTCGAACGCCGCCTCACGCCGTTCACCGCATGCGCGGAACAACGCGAGCCGAACCGCTGCTACCGCTTCCATGCGCCGCAAGGCCACGGGAGAGCGACCCTGCCGCTGCACCACCGCTGGGACATGGGCGATGGCACCATCTTCACGGGCGATTCCGCGAAGCATTGCTACAGCGACAACGGCCGCTTCCTCATGAAGCTGGACCTGGTGGACGACAGCACGAACACCGTGTTCTTCCACGAGGCGAGCTACGAGGTGGTGATCGACCCGATCGAACAGGCCTACATCCACCTTCCCACGCCCGTGCTGGAGCATGCACAGGTACCGATCGATGCGGGCCGCAGCGTGCTGCCCGGCATGCGTCCGACGGCCTACCTGTGGGATCTCGGCGACGGCAGCCAGGCCAGCGGGGCCGTGCTGGACCACCAATGGGCGGCGCCGGGCAACTATCTGATCAAGCTCGACGTGCAGGGCATCGACGGCCGCACCGGCAGGCTCACCTCGCATTGCACCACGCGGCGCCTGCGCGTGACCGGCGGATCCAGCGACGGGGCCGGGCGGCCCGATGACGGCGTGGACACGCCGCAGGCGTTCGTCTACCAGGAACTGCCTGCGGACGCGTACGACCTTTCCCTGCAAGCCGGAGAGGATGTAACGTTCTCCGTGGAGCTTTTCGCCAGCAAGGAGCGCGTGGGCCTGGAGGATGCCCGCTTCACCGAGGTCAGGAAGTACTACCCCGTGCTCGAACGCTACGATCCCGCGCGCGGCGAATACAGCTATTCCGTGGGCCAGGCGAACGACCTGGAAAGCATCTACCAGGTGTTCAAGGCGATGAAGCAGCTGCACTTCCTCGATGCCGATGTGATCGTGATGCGGGAAGAGAAGGTGACCGACCTGAGCACCCTGGACCTGCTGGGCCCGGGTGAACTGGACAACATGCTGGTCCGCGCCAGCACGGTGCTCTTCGGGAACGGCGACTGGCGCGTGGATCCGTCCTTCGGTCCGCAACTGGACAAGATCGCCACGCTGTTGGAGCAGCACCGCTCCCTGGACGTGGTGATCGAGGCGCATACCGATGCGAACGGCGGCAACCGCTTCAACCTCGACCTGTCGCAGAAACGCGCGCAGAACATCCTCGACCACCTGCAGGAACGCGGCGTGGACGCCGGGCGCATGGTGCCGGTGGGCTACGGCGAGGACCATCCGATCGCCAGCAACGATGCGGAAGAAGGACGCGCGCAGAACCGCCGCGTGGAGTTCCGCCTGGTGATGCGCGGCGACCAGGCCTACGGCAAGCGCCCCTGATCCGGTCCGGGCGCCCGGCATCCCGGCCTTACTTTTCGGGCGTCCTCACCGGAGATGCCCATCCGCAACGTTCTTACCCCTCTGGCGGCCTTCGCCGCGTGCGCGGCCGTGGCCCAGTCCGGCGCGCGTTTCGTGGAGAACCGCGGGCAATGGCCCGAAGCTGTCACCTTCCATGCGGACCTGCCGGGGGCTGCGATCTGGCTGGAGCGCGACGCGATCCTGATCGACCGCTTCGATCGCGACCCGATCGCGCATGCCCATGATCCCGCCTCGGCCGCGCTGAAGGATCCGGTGGTGCACCACCACGCCCTGCGCCTGCGCTTCGTCGGAGCGGACACCCAGGGCCGGCCGGAAGGGCTCGGCGTGCAGCACGGCGTGTACAACTACTTCCAGGGCAACGATCCCGCGCGCTGGGCCAGCGGTGCGCATGGGTTCAGCGCGGCGTTGCAGCACGGCATCCATCCGGGTGTGGACCTGCGCGTGCGTTACGCGCTGGAAGGCCTGGAGTACGACCTGCTGATCGCCCCCGGCGCGGATGCAAGCCTTATCGCCCTCCGGTACGAAGGCGCGGACGGCCTCGAACTGAAGAACGGCAACCTGCTGGTGAGGACCTCCCTCGGCACGCTCACGGAACACATCCCGCTGGCCTATCAGGAAGAGGCCAATGGCGCGCGGCATCCCATCGCCTGCACCTATGCCTTGAAGGACGGCGTCGTGCGCTTCGTCCTCGGCGACCGTGACCCTGCCTTGCCCACGGTGATCGACCCCACGCTCGCCTTCAGCACCTACAGCGGCGCCACCACGAACAACTTCGGCTATTCCGCCACCTACGACCGCGACGGCTTCCTCTACGGGGGCAGTTCGTCCTTCGGCAACGGCTACCCCACCACCGTCGGCGCCTACCAGACCTCCTGGGCCGGCGGCGATGGCCAGATCAACATCCCCGGCACGGACATCGCCATCACCAAGTTCGATACCACGGGCAGCTTCCTCATCTGGAGCACCATGCTCGGCGGCCATGGCGACGATCTGCCACACAGCCTGATCGTGGACGATAACGGCGAACTGATCGTGCTGGGCACGTCCGGTTCACCGGATTTCCCGACGACAACGAACGCCTACGACCGCACGTTCGGGGGCGGCACCCCCTACACCCCGCAAAACATCGGCGTGAGCTATCCGCGCGGCGCGGACATGATCGTGGCGCGGCTTTCCGCGGATGGCGGGCACCTGCTGGGCAGCACCTACCTCGGCGGTTCATTGAACGACGGCCACAACAGCGCCGCCGCGCTGAAGGTGAACTACGCGGACGAGATGCGCGGCGAAGTGCTGCTCGACCGCAACGGGGACGTGATCGTGGTGAGCTGCACGCAAAGCCCCGACTTCCCGGTGACGCCGGGCGCGCCGCAGACCACCTACGGAGGCGGCTCCCACGATGGGGTGGTCGTGCGCATGGACCCCATGCTGACCACGTTGAAGTGGAGCACCTTCATCGGCGGCTCACGGGCCGATGCGGCCTTCAGTGGCGAACTGGACCCGCAAGGGCAACTGTACATCTGCGGCGGCACGGCAAGTTCCGATCTGCCGGCCACGAGCGGCGCCTACGCCTCCAGTTTCCACGGCGGGCAGGCCGACGCCTTCGCGGCGCGATACGCCATCGGCGGCAGCGCGGTGGAAGCCCTCACCTACTTCGGCAGCGTCAACTACGATCAAGCCTACCTCCTCGACCTGGACGACGGTGGCAACGTGTTCCTGTTCGGCCAAACGCTCGCGCCCGCCAACGAGCTCATCCTGAACGCACCCTACAACACCCCCGGGGCAGGCCAGTTCATCGCGAAGTTCTCCCCGGACCTTGGCGGCCTGCTCCTCAGTTCACGCTTCGGCGTGGGCGATGGCGCGTTGCACATCAGCCCCACCGCCTTCCTGGTGGACTATTGCGACAAGCTCTACGTGAGCGGATGGGGCAGCAACATCGGCATAGGGCCCGCGCTGACCACCACCGGCATGCCCATCACACCGAACGCGTACCAGTCCACCACCGACGGCAACGATTTCTACCTGGCCGTGTTCGAGGTGGACATGAGCAGCTTGTATTACGCCACCTTCTTCGGCGGCAACCGCAGCGAGGAACACGTGGACGGCGGCACCAGCCGGTTCGATCGGCGGGGACGCGTGTACGAAGCCGTTTGCGCGGGCTGTGGCGGCAACAGTGATCTCCCGACCACGCCCCAGGCCTGGAGCGCCACGAACAACAGTAGCTGCAACCTCGGGGTATTCAAGTTCGACTTCGAGGCGCCGCTGGTGATCGCACACCCCATGGCCCCGCCGCTGGCCTGTGCGGGGGCTGACGTGCAGTTCCAGAACCGGAGCACGCTGGGCAGGACCTATCACTGGGACTTCGGCGACCGAACCTCATCCACCGAAGCGGAACCTACGCACACCTATGCGCAGCCGGGCACTTATACCGTGGTCCTGACCGCGTCGAACCCGGACGCCTGCAACCAGCAGGACACCGACAGCATGACGGTGACGGTGCGGCCGGCTGCACCACGGCTGGAAGCAGCGGCCGGTCAAATGCTCTGCGGGCCAACGGCGATCGCCTTGCTGTCCTGCACGAGCTTCGGCACGGCCACCTCCTTCATCTGGTCCACCAATGCATCCTTCAGCGATACGTTGAACGCATCCCTTGCGGACAGCACCGCCACGCTCCGGCCTCCGGTCCCCGGAACGTATTACGTGCAAGCCTTTACGCCGGGCTCCTGCACCGCCACCGATCAGCTGACGATATCCGCTTCGCTCGTGAACGCCCGTCTTGTACACGACGCTTCGATCTGCGCGGGCGGCATCGCCACCATCAGCGTCGTGGGCGCGGATGCTGGATCGACGTTCCTGTGGAGCCCCGCGGACCCGATCATCACCGGGCAGGGCACCGCGCACGTGACGTTGTCGCCATCAGCTTCGATGACCATGCAGGTCCACGTGGTGTCGCCTACGGGTTGCGCATGGGACACGTTGGCCGATGTGCTCGTATCTGGGGTGAACGCGGCGGATGTCCATGCAACGGTGGACCAGCCGATCGTGGTCCCCGGCACCACCGTCCACCTGCACGCCACGCCGGCCTCCGGTGTCACCTATTCGTGGACGCCTGCGGCGGCCGTGAGCGATCCTTCAGCGAGCAATCCCACCGCGTTCGTCACGGGAACGACCACGTTCGTGGTGACGGTGACCGACGGCGTATGCACGCATGCCGACTCCGTGAAGGTGGACGTATACGAGGTGAACTGCGACGAGCCGGACATCTTCGTCCCGGACGCGTTCACGCCGAACGGCGATGGCAACAACGACGTGCTGCGCGTGCGTGGCCGCGCCATCACGGACCTCGACTTCAAGGTGTTCGACCGGTGGGGCGAGGAAGTGTTCTCCACCACGGACATCACGAAAGGCTGGGACGGCACCTTCAAGGGCAAGGCGGTGGACCCGGCGGTCTACGTGTATTGGCTGAAGGCGAAATGCCTGGAAGGCCGGTCGTTCTTCAAGAAGGGCAACGTCACGGTCATCCGATGAGCTTCCCAGCCATTCCTCCGGATGCGCGGCTTCGGGCCCGGGGTCCGTGGCTCCTGGCCGCGTTCCTGCTGGCAACGCGGATGCTGGCGCAGGACATCCATTTCTCGCAATTCTTCAACACCCCGTACGCGCAGTCGCCGGCGAACACCGGGCTCTTCGATGGCGACCACCGGCTCGGCGCGGTGTACCGCCAGCAATGGCGATCGGTGACCCTGCCATATACCACCTTCGGCCTGGGCGGCGACATGGCGCATTTCGCGAAGGTGGACGGGCTCGGGCTCGGCGCGTGGTTCTATGGCGACAAGACGGGCGATTCGCGGCTGAGCACCTTCCAATTCACGCTGGGCGTCTCGTGGACCCAGCGGTTCGGCACGCACAAGGAACAAAGCCTCACGCTCGGCGTGCAAGGCGGCCTCACCTCGCTCACCATCGACTACAGCGCGCTGCGCTTCGATGCGCAGTACAACGGGTTCTACTTCGATCCATCGCTGTCGAGCAACGAGCAGTTCACGCGCGACGCGCGCACGCATCCCGACCTGCACGCGGGGCTCATCTACCGCTATGCGCCATCGCGGCGCGAACGCATCGAAGCCGGTTTCGCGCTCTTCAACCTCACCACGCCGGACATCGCCTTCTTCAATGCGGCGCCTTCCGCCCTGGACCAGCGGGCCATGTTCCACGTGACCACGCAGTTCCCCGTGAGCGGGAAGGTGGACGTGCTGCCGATGGCGCGCTACATGGCGCAGGGCACGTTCCGCGAGCTCGACCTCGGTGGCACGGCGCGCTACATCCTGCTGGACCGGTACGGTGTGGTGCAGGCGGTGCAGGCCGGGCTCTTCTGGCGCGCGGCCGATGCCGGTTACCTCTACGCCGGATTGGAGTATGCGGACTGGACCCTCGGCGTGAGCTACGACATCAACCTGAGCCGCCTGGAGCCCGCGAGCCGGAACCGGGGAGGGATCGAGGTCACCGCCGTGCGGGTGTTCCGGAAGAAGCCCGTGGTGCCGGTGCGTTTCAAAGCCTGTCCCGACCAGATCTGAACGATGCTGCGACGCCTGCTCCTCCTGCTCCTGCCCGCGTGGTCCGTGGCGTCCGGCCAATCCTCCGCGCAGTTCATCGTGTGGGGCGACAACGCCATGCGGCTGGGCGATCACTTCGGGGCCTCCCGCTTCTACAGCGAAGCCTTGGCGCAGGACCCGGGCGTGATGGCGCTCCAATGGAAGTACGCCGAGGCCTGCCGCCTGAGCAACCAGTACCCCGAGGCTGCGGAGACCTATACGAAGATCGTCCGCAAGGACATCGGCGGGCGCAAACACCCCGAGGCCTTGCGTTGGCTGGGCGAAATGCAGCTGTGCAACGGCGCGTATGACGACGCGCAGGCGACCTGGCTGAAGGTGAAGCAGCAGGCGAAGGACAGCACCAGCTTCAACGGGCGGCGCGCCCGCAACGCGCTCACCGGCATCACGCTCGCGAAAGCCTCGATGCAGCACCCCGACAAGGAGGTGGTGATCGAGCACCCGCCGATGCCCCTGAACTCGTACGACAGCGACCTCGCCGCCCGGCCCGGCCCGGACAGTGCGCTGTACTTCACCGCGCTGCGGGGCGACGTGAACGACGAAGGGGAAGTGCTGGATACGGCGAACTACCGCATCGCCCTGTACCGCGCCGCCATGAAGGGCACCGGCTTCGATGCCCCGCAGGCGCTCATCGATCCCGGCCTTCAACGCGCCAACCCGGCGTGGTCCGCCGATGGCACGCGCTTCTTCTTCACGGGCGTGAAGGAGGACGGCGCGCGCTCTCTCTACGCCTGCACGTTCGCGAACGGTGTGCTGTCACCGGCCGTGCCGTTGGGCGGCGCGGTGGCCGCCGGCAATGCCTCCCAGCCCGCGTATGCCACCATCGATGGCGAGGAACTGCTCTTCTTCACCAGCGACCGTCCGGGCGGGCGGGGCAGCATGGACATCTGGGTGGGCCAGCTGATCGGCAACGAAGTGGTGAACGTGCATGAGGTGGGAACGCCGATCAACACGCCGGGGAACGAATGCTGCCCATTCTTCGACAAGGGCCGGCAGAAGCTCTACTTCAGCAGTGACTTCCTGCCGGGGTTCGGCGGCTACGACAACTTCATGAGCGAGCATATGCCGAACGGATGGAGCGCGCCGGAGAACTTCGGATACCCGCTGAACGGGCCCGCGAACGACCTCTACCCCACGTTCGATGCCTCAACGATGAGCGGGTGGTTCACGAGCAACCGCGCGGGCTCCTTCGCGAAAAAGGGCGAGACCTGCTGCAACGACCTCTACCGCTACAGCCATGCCCAGGCGGGGCCATGGGTGGCGCGAACGGCCGAGCCACTGCCGGAAGATACCAGCGGCCTTGCGCGGCTGCCGGCCGATGATGCGGCACTGGACCACCTCACCGCCTTGCGTGAGCAACTGCCGATCCGCCTGTACTTCCACAACGACGAACCGGGCCCGCGCTCGTGGGACACCACCACCACGCTCACCTACGCGCAGACCTATGCCGCCTACAAGGCGCTCGTGCCGGAATACCGCAAGGCGTGGAGCGGCAGCACGAACGGCACCGCCGCCATCAATGGCTTCTTCCGCGACTCCGTGGACCAAGGCTTCACGCGGCTCGACCGGTTCATCACGTTGCTGGAACAGGCCTTGGACGAGGGCCAACACATGGAAGTGCAGGTTCGCGGGTTCGCAAGCCCCTTGGCGAAGGACGGCTACAACCACAACCTCTCGCTGCGCCGCATCCAGAGCCTGGTGAACCAACTGCGCAGCGCGCGGGGCGGGCGTTTGATCCCTTACCTCGATGGCACCGCCGCCAATGGCGGGCGCCTGATCATCCGCCGATCGCCGTTCGGTGAAGGCGCGAGCGCGCCCGGCGTGAGCGACGTGCTGTCGGACCTTCGTAACTCCGTTTACAGCGTCGATGCTTCCCGTGAGCGCCGGATCGAGATCGAACAGGTGGTGCCGATCCCTGGGAGGACGCGCGGGGACGCGAAAAGGAACACCGTACCCGGATCGGACCCGATCACGAACGTGTACAACGTCCTCGACAACACCATCACCCAGGACATCGGCACCCTGCCGCAGCAGGTGGAACGCCAGGCGGTGTTCCTCGTGCGCAACACCACCGATGCGCCGATGCGCCTGACGCGGGCCCGGCCGCAATGCGATTGCGTTTCACTGGAACTGCCCGGCACCGCCATCCCTCCGCGCGGCACGCAGCTGATCACCATCCACTTCAACGGGCGCGCGCCGGCCGGACATCTGGAACGCGCCATCGACGTGGATACCGATGGCGAGCCGAGTACCTTGCGCCTGATCGTGACCGGGACCATCACCCCGTCCGAATAGCCCATGCGCCTGCTCCTCCTCTCGAACTCCACCCTGCCCGGCGAGCCCTACCTGGCCTGGCCGCGCGAGCACATCGCCGCGTTCCTGGGTGAACGGAAACGCATCGCCTTCGTGCCGTTCGCGGCCGTGTCGTTCTCGATGGACGAGTACACGCGCATCACCCAGGGCGCTTTCGCCGAGCTGGGCCACGAACTGTTCAGCCTGCACACGGGAACGGACAAGGTGAAGGAGCTGATGAACGCCGATGCGGTGGCCATTGGCGGCGGCAACACGTTCCAGCTGCTGCGCACGCTCTACAGCACCGAGCTGCTGCGCGCCATCCGGGTGAAGGTGCTCGGCGGCATGCCCTACATCGGCTGGAGCGCCGGTAGCAACGTGGCCTGCCCCACCATCATGACCACGAACGACATGCCCATCACCGAGGTGCCCACCTTCCGCGCCATGGGCCTAGTGCCGTTCCAGATCAATCCGCACTACACCGATGTGAAGCCCGAAGGCCACGGCGGCGAAACACGCGACCAGCGCATCGCCGAGTTCCTGGCCCTGGAGCAGCGCGCCACCGTGGTGGGCCTGCGCGAGGATCGCTCCTGCACGTGCAGGACGACCTGATGACCTTGGAGGGCCGCGGCATGCGCGTGTTCCGCTACGGCACGGAGCCGAAGGACATCGCCGGCGGCGTGGCCCTGCGCACAGCGTTGACGGGCGTGTGAGCCGCCGTTCATCGTGCGGGCAATGGCTCGGCAAGGGGCCCATGCTTCGGCCTCAGGGTGACCAAAGGATCGTTGCCGTGCTGACGGGGCCGGAGCAGGACCGCTCGTAACTCTCCACACCGGCCCTGCGCGCCCTTCGGGCGATGGGATAAGTTCGCAACATCTTAAGGGATGCCACAGGAAGAAGAGAAGGGCAAGGGCTTCATGGACATGCTCCATCACCTGGGCATGGACCTGCTGTTGCTGCTGAAGGTGCTGCTCATCCTCGGCGCGGCCTGGTTCGTGGAGCGGCTGATCCACTTCGCGCTGAAACGCGGCTATGCGAAGGCCCGGGCGCAGGGCCGGGAGGAAATGACGCGCTACCGCTTCTTCCGCAACGCCGTGCGCACGGTGGTGACGATCGGCGCGGTCTGGGCCATCATATACACGATCCCATCGCTGCGCTCGTTCGCCTTCACCCTGTTCGCCGGTGCGGGCCTGCTGGTGGCCATCATCGGCTTCGCGGCGCAGAAGGCCTTCAGCGACATCATCAGCGGCATCTTCATCGTCGCGTTCAAGCCCTTCCGCGTGGGGGACATCGACCAGGCCGGATCGGGCTCGCAGAGCATGATCGGCACCGTGGAGGACATCAACCTGCGCCACACGATCATCCTCACCTCGGAGAACCGCCGCGCGGTCGATCCCCAACTCCATCCTCGGCGAGGAGCGCATCATCAACAGCAGTCTTCGCGAAGAAGCCACCTGCGAGTTCGTGGAGATGCCCGTGACCTTCGAGGCCGACCTGGACCTGGCGATGCACATCATGGCCACCGAGGCCGTGGCGCATCCCAGCCGCATCGACCGGCGCACCCCGCAGGAAAAGAGCGAAGGGCATCCCATCGTATACGTGCGCCTGGTGCGCGTGATGGACGGCTACTGCGTGCTGCGCGCATACGTGTGGGCCCGCGATCCGCTGGCCGCCCGCGTGATGCACTACGAACTGAACAAACGCATCGTGCAGCGTTTCATCCGCGAGCGCGTGCCACTGGCCACGCTGCAAGTGCCCAGGTCCTCGCTCGCCTCACTTCCGGTAGCCGATGGTACGAAAACGCAGTGACAAGGCGGGGCTTCCGCCAGGGTCCCTGGTGGGCGTGAGCGGGGATGCCATGCTCCCCACCACCATGAAGGTGTTCACCTACACCCTGGATGGATACACGGAACGCGACGTGCGGCAGGTGAAGGACATCGCGCTGGGCGATCCGCTCACGAGCGTGACGTGGATCGACATCGATGGGCTGGCCGACCTGAAACTGATCAACGAAGTGGCCGAATGCTTCGGGCTGCACCCGCTGCTGATCGAGGACGTGCTGAACACCGACCACAGGCCCAAGCTCGAGGAATACCAGGACACCATCTTCGTGGTGGTGAAGATGCTGAGCCTCGACAGCGAAACGGACGGCCTCAGCGCGGAACAGATCAGCTTCATGCTGGGCCGCGGCCTGGTGATCAGTTTCCAGGACAAGCCCGGCGACGTGCTGGAGCCCATCCGCGACCGCATCCGGCATTCCACCGGCCGCGTGCGCCGCAAGGGCGCCGACTACCTGCTCTACTCTCTGCTGGACGTGATCGTCGACAACTACTTCCTGATCGTGGAGGAGCTGGGCAAGCGCATCGAGGAACTGGAACGCAAGGTGACCATCCGGCCCGGCAACGAGGACCTGCTGACGATGCAGGAGCTGCGCAGCCTGCTGATCACCGTGAGCCGCCACGTGACGCCGGCGCGCGAACTGGCCGGCCGCCTGAACACCCTGCAAAGCGACCTGATCGACAAGAACACCCGCCGCTACATCAACGACCTGCAGGACCACACGGTATACATCGCGGAAACGATCGGCGTGTTCCGTGACATGCTCACGAACCTGGAGAACACCTACCACGCCGCGCAGAACGCCCGCATGGGCCAGGTGATGAAGCTGCTGACGGTGATCAGCACCATCTTCATCCCCCTCACCTTCATCGCCGGGGTGTATGGGATGAACTTCAAGCACATGCCCGAGCTGGAGGCGCCCTACGGCTACTACGTCGTCATGGGCGTCATGGCGACGATCTCCATCCTCATGCTGCTCTGGTTCCGCCGGAAGCGGTGGATCTGACAAGGGCGGCGGGACAAGATTTTTCGTCCCACCCGTGCCCCGCGCCGTTCCAGGGATTTATTTTGCCCCATCATCCTGGACATGCCTCCGCGCGCAGCCTTCCCGCACCCACGGCCCCTCCGCCGTGGCGCGCTTCCTCCCGAGGTCCCGATCCGCCGGGATGCCCCCTGTCCTTTCCGCTGATGCACGCGCGAAGCCTCCCCGTGGACCGGCCGCATACGGCCACACACGCGCAAGGGCTTTTCCGCTTTCTCTTGAATGCAGTAGGTAGTTCGCAGTCCGCAGCAGGCAACATGCAGCCGACGGGCGGTAGCAGCCCTTGCGTCAAGGAGCTTGCTGCCTATTGCCAACTGCCTGCTGCGAACTGTCCGCTGCCTGCTGCCAACGGCCTACCGCCCACTTCCAACTGCGAACCGTATTCCGCGCAATGAAGACCCGTTACATCGACCTGATCGAGCAGACGTTCGATTTTCCCAAGGACGAGTTCCAGTTCGAGCAGGAACAGCTCACTTGGAACGGGCTGCCGTTGATGGACATCCTGCAACGCCACGGCACACCGCTGCGGATCACCTGGCTGCCCAAGATCGGCGAGAAGATCGACCACGCCCGCGACTGCTTCGCCAGGGCCTTCAAAGAGCACAGCTACAACGGGACCTACGAGTATTTCTACTGCACGAAGAGCAACCACTTCAGCTACGTCATCGACAAGGTGACGGAAAAGGGGGTGAGCCTCGAAACGAGCAGCGCGTACGACATCGAGATCGTCGAGCTGCTGATGGACCGCGGCAAGCTGCGGCGCGACGCCACCGTCCTCTGCAACGGGTACAAGGACGAACGGTACATCCGCAACATCGGGCGCCTGGCGAACAGCGGCGTGCGCGTGATCCCCATCATCGACAACATGAGCGAGCTCGAACAGCTCGACGAGGTGATCAACGTGCCGTGCGACATCGGCATCCGCATCGCCGCCGAGGAAGCGCCAAAGTTCGAGTTCTACACCAGCCGCCTGGGCATCGGCTACAAGGACATCATCCCCTTCTACATGCGCAACGTGGGCAAGCAGCGCAAGTTCAAGCTGAAGCTCATGCACTTCTTCATCAACACCGGCATCAGCGACAGCGCCTACTACTGGAACGAGCTGGGCAAGTGCGTGAACGTATACTGCGACCTGAAGAAGCTCTGCCCCACCCTGGACACGCTCGACATCGGCGGCGGCCTGCCGATCAAGAACAGCCTGAACCAATCCTTCGACGTGGACTACATGATCGGCGAGATCGTGGGCCGCATCAAGGACATCTGCGACGAGAACGACGTGCAGGAGCCGAACATCTTCAGCGAGTTCGGCAGCTTCACCGTGAGCGACAGCGGCGCCACCTTCTTCAGCCTGCTGGACCAGAAGAAGCAGAACGAGAAGGAACGCTGGAACATGATCGACGGCAGCTTCATGACCACGCTGCCCGACACGTGGGCCATCAACAAGCGCTTCATCATGCTGCCCATCAACAATTGGAACGACGAATACGAGCGCGTCTTCCTCGGCGGCATGACCTGCGACAGCGACGACTACTACAATAGCGAGCAGCACGTGAACGCCATCTACCTGCCCAAGTTCCGCGATGGACGCAAGCAGTACATCGGCTTCTTCAACACAGGCGCCTATCAGGATACGCTGGGCGGCTTCGGCGGCATCCAGCATTGCCTCATCCCCAAGCCTAAGCACGTGCTGCTGGACCGCGCGCCGGACGGCACCATCACCGAGCGGGTATTCGCCGAGCAACAGAGCGCGGAACGGATGCTACAACTGCTCGGGTATTTGCCACAAGAGGAATTAGTGCGGAAGTGATCTCGAGGAAAAGTCTGATCCACCACCATGACCAAAGGCCGTCTCGAAGCATTCAGCGATGGTGTGCTCGCCATCATCATCACCATCATGGTGCTGGAAATGAAAGTGCCGCACGGAACGCAACTGGCGGACCTCCGTCCGCTGCTGCCGGTGTTCCTCAGCTACATCATGAGCTTCATCTATGTGGGCATCTACTGGAGCAATCACCACCACTTGCTGCATGCGACGCAACGCATCGATGGCAGCGTGCTTTGGGCCAACCTGCACCTGCTGTTCTGGTTGTCCATGGTGCCGTTCGCCACGGGCTGGATGGGAGAGAACCACTTCGCACCCGTGCCCACCGCGCTCTACGGCGTGCCGCTGGCGATGGCGGGCTTCGCCTGGTGGATACTGAAGCGATCGATCCTGCGGCTGGAAGGGCCGGGCTCCCTGCTGGCCAAGGCCATGGGGAAGGATGCCAAAGGGGTTTGGTCCGTGGTGCTCACGGCCGGCGGCGTTGTCCTGTCGTTCATCGAACCGATGCTCGGTGGCAGCCTCTACCTGCTGGTCGCCCTGATCTGGCTCGTCCCCGACCGGCGCATCGAGCGGGTGCTGCGGGAGGAATAAGGAACGGTCGACGCCAGCCGATCCGAACGGACCGCGCATCTATATTTCGCCCCGAAACCGAATTGATGAGCAACGCACGCCCCGTTTCGGCCTTCATGGAGAAGCACTACCTGCATTTCAATGCAGCTGCCCTCATGGACGCCGCCAAAGCCTATAAGGTCCACAAGGCCAGTGGCAAGAAGATGCTGGTCTCCCTCGCAGGTGCCATGAGCACCGCCGAGCTGGGCAAGATCCTCGCCGAGATGATCCGCCAGGGCCAGATCGACATCATCAGCTGCACCGGTGCCAACCTCGAGGAGGACGTGATGAACCTGGTGGCCCATGACCACTATGAGCGCGTGCCCCATTACCGCGACCTCACCCCCAAGGAGGAACGCGACCTGTTGGACCGCGGCATGAACCGGGTGACCGACACCTGCATCCCCGAGCACGAGGCCTTCCGCCGCCTGGAGAAGCACGCCGTGGACCTCTGGAAGGCCGACCAGGCCAGCGGCAACCGCCGCTTTCCGCACCAGTACTTCTACGAGATGATCAATTCGGGCGTGCTGAAGCAGTACTACCAGATCGATCCGAAGGACAGTTGGATGGTGGCCGCCGCCGAGCGCAACCTGCCCATCATCTGCCCAGGCTGGGAGGACAGCACCCTGGGCAACATCTTCGCCGCGCACTGCTTGGTGGGCGATTGCCAGCCCTCCATCATGAAAAGCGGCATCGAGTACATGATGTGGCTGGCCGACTGGTACACCGACAACAGCGGCACCGATGGCATCGGCTTCTTCCAGATCGGCGGCGGCATCGCGGGCGACTTCCCCATCTGCGTGGTGCCCATGCTGCACCAGGACCTGGAGCGGGAGAACGTTCCCTTCTGGAGTTACTTCTGCCAGATCAGCGACAGCACCACCAGCTACGGCAGCTACAGCGGCGCCGTGCCCAACGAAAAGATCACCTGGGGCAAACTCGACATCGGCACCCCCAAGTTCATCATCGAAAGCGATGCTACTATTGTGGCGCCACTGGTCTTCGCCTACATCCTGGACATGTAAGCCTCCCCCATGCAACGCCTGATACGCTCCTTCAACACCCTGACCGACGACCTGCGCGAGAAGCTGCAGGAACAGTACCCGGATGGCATCGACAACAGCCACATCCGCACCATCGCCACCGCCAAGGGTGACAGCCTGCGCGTGATCGAGCTGCGCACCCCCGACGCCATCTACCTGATCAAGATCAGCGCGGAAAGCCGCGAGGAGATCGAACAATTCCTCGATCAGGAAGAGAACGGCGCCATGGCCGATGACATCGGCGACGACGAAGGCGGCGATACCGCCGACCTCGAGACCGGGGATGACGATGGCACCGACGAGGATACCGACGACACAGATGCCGATGATGATGGCGACGACGCGGACAGTGAAGACGCGGATGCCGCGGACGACGAGGATTGATCAGATGATCAGATAATTAGATGATCAGATGATCGGTCGGTCAGTCGATCGGAACATGAGCGCCGCCTTCGGGCGGCGTTCTTCATTATCAGAGGAGTGATGCGCTGATCGGCTGAACCGCCCTCAAAACGCATTGTCACTGCGGCCTCGAGCCGCAGTGACACGGTCCGGCAAGCTCACCATGACAAAGGAGGGCACCAAGGAGCACATCATCTGACCCCCTCATTATCTGATCATCTGATTAACTTCCGGGCATGCTCAGCGGCACCTTCCACATCGCCTTCGCCACCACGGACCTCAAACGCATCAAAGCCTTCTACGGCGGCCTGCTCGGCTGTCCGGAAGGGCGCAGCGCTGAACACTGGGTGGACTACAACTTCTTCGGCCACCAACTGACCATCCAGGAAGTGCCCAAGCCGATCAAGACCGGACGGATCTACAACCCGCAGAGCCACGTGCCCAGCGACCATTGGGGCATCGTGCTGGACCTGGCCGACTGGCGCAAGCTGCGCGACAAGTGCAAGAAGATCGGCGTCACCTTCTTCATCGAACCCCAGGTGGTGATGAAGGGCGAAGTGGGCGAGCAACGCAGCTTCTTCATCGAGGATCCCGACGGCCACGCCATCGAGTTCAAAGCGTTCGAGGACCCGGAACGGCTGTTCAAGAAGGAATAGCCGTCATGTGCGGACCGGATCCTGAAAGCCTGCTCCGGAGGCGGATTCAATAACCGCGCTGCGCGATCAGTGCGCCATCTGCATACTGCTCACCAGCGCTGAGCCGCCCCTCGTTGTAATGCAGGCGCCCTTTCAGGGCATTGTCAGCGTCGCGGAACTCCCAGGTCCCGGTGCGCTTGCCATTGGCGAAGCGGGCTTCCGCCAGCACAGTGCCCCGTTCATCGAACTGCCGCCATACGCCGTCGCGGCGCCCATCGCGGTAGCCGCCCATCGCTTGGACCCGTCCATCGGCGTAATAGGTGATGAACCGTTCCACGCGGCCATCGCTGAAGCGCGTGCTCTGGATCCGCCCGTTGGCGTAGAAGGTCTGGTCCACCAGGGATTGCGCGTGTACCGCCACCGTCAACGACAGTCCGGCCAACAAGGTGGTGAGGGTCTTCATGGCTTCGCTCCGTTATACGCAGCAAGTTAACTTCAGTTCTTCCATCCATAACGTTCAATTAACATGAAGTTACCAGACCTACCCTCTTCGCCATGGGCGAAAAGCTCCTTGGAGGCGCGGCCGGACAGGTCCATCACCGGACCGGCCTCCTTGGTCCTTTGTTCCCTTTTTTCCACAAGGCCAAGATCCGCCGGGCTTCCGGGATACTTTCGCGAGCGATCCAGAGAACACCATGCCGACCATGACGAGTCCCGCGCCGGATAAGGCATCCAGCCCTTCCACGGCTGAACTGCAACGCATCGCCACCCAGGTCCGCCGCGACATCGTGCGCATGGTGCATGGCTGCCAGAGCGGCCACCCCGGCGGATTCCTGGGTTGCGCCGACCTCCTCACGGCCCTCTACTTCCGGGTGATGGCGCACACGCCCGCCCCGTTCAACATGGACGGCACCGGCGAGGACCTGTTCTTCCTGAGCAACGGCCACATCAGCCCGGTGTTCTACAGCGTGCTCGCCCGCAGCGGCTACTTCCCGGTGAAGGAGCTCGCCACCTTCCGCAAGCTCGACAGCCGGCTCCAGGGCCACCCCACCACCCACGAAGGCCTGCCCGGCGTGCGCATGGCCAGCGGCTCGCTCGGCCAAGGGCTGAGCGTGGCCATCGGCGCCGCCCTGGCCAAGAAGCTGAACGGCGATGACCGCATCGTATACTCCCTGCACGGCGACGGCGAACTGCAGGAAGGCCAGATCTGGGAGGCCGCCATCTTCGCCGCTGGCAAAAAGGTGGACAACCTCATCAGCACCATCGATTACAACGGCCGCCAGATCGACGGCGACGTGCAGGACGTGATGCCCCTCGGCGACCTGAAGGCCAAGTGGACCGCCTTCGGCTGGGACGTGCTGGAGATGCAGGGCAACGACATGCAGAGCGTGCTGAACGGCCTCGCGGACGCGAAGGGCCGCACGGGCAAGGGACGGCCCGTGATGATCCTGATGCACACCGAAATGGGCCACGGCGTAGACTTCATGGTGGGCAGCCACGAATGGCACGGCATCGCCCCCAACGATGCCCAACTGGCGCAGGCCCTGGCGCAGTTGCCGGAAACCCTCGGCGACTACTGATCACAGGCGTACGCGCCCCGTGGATGTGAACGGCACGCTTTTCATGGATGAACGGCGAACGCCTTCCCGGATGGAACACCTGACCGCCCCCGGCCGCTCCCAAGCGGACCTCCCGGATCCCGCCCCAGGGAGCATCCCGCACCCTTCCTTTCCCACCAAGCTCCCCGTTTTCACCCTTCTCTCCATCCTTTCTCTTCTCGCCTTCTCCCCCATCGCCGCCCTGGCGCAGAAAAAGGAAAAGGAGCCCGCGCTCACGCGCATCCTCTTCGTAATGGATGCGAGCAACAGCATGAACGCATTCTGGGGCAACGAACCGAAGATCAACGCCGCCCGGAAGGTGCTGCTGGGATCGTTGAAGCCCCTTGAGGACGTGCCGAACATCGAGTTGGCCCTGCGCCTCTATGGGCACCAGACGAAGATCGAGCCGGGCAAGCAGGACTGCGACGACACCAAGCTGGAAGTGCCCTTCGGCCCGCACAGCGGGGCCGCCATCCGCCAGAAGATGGCGGACGTGCGCTGCCTGGGCACCACGCCGATCGCCCGTTCGCTCGAGCGCGCCGCCAAGGACTTCCCCGACACCAAGGCCCGCAACGTCATCATCCTCATCACCGACGGCATCGAGGCGTGCGACGAGGATCCTGCGCCGTAAGCCGCGCGCTGCAAGCAAGGGGCATCACGCTGAAGCCCTTCGTGATCGGCCTGGGCATCGAGGATGCGGGCAAGTACAACCTGAAGTGCGTCGGCAACTACTACGACGCCAGCACCCCCGAGATGTTCGACCGCGTGCTGAAGGTGGTGATCGACCAGGCGCTGAACAGCACCACCACGCAACTGTTGCTCCTCACCGATGACAGCAAGCCGCTGGAGACGAACGTGCCGGTGACCTTCTATGACCAGCGCACCGGCCAGGTCCGCTACGACCTCGTGCATACCATGGACCTGCGCGGACAGCCGGACACCATCTCCATCGACCCCGTGTTCACCTATCGCATCGTCGCGCACACCATCCCTCCGAGCGAGAAGCAGAACGTCACCATCGAGCCGGGCCGGCACAACGTGATCGCGCTGATGGCCGGCCAGGGCGACCTGGAGCTTCGCACCGAAAGCGGCCTGATGAGCGACAACGACGTGCAGTGCCTCATCCGCAGGAAAGGGGAGGGCGCCACGTTGAACGTGCAGCGCATGAACACGACGGAACGCTACCGCACCGGCACCTACGACCTGGAGTTCCTGACGCTGCCCCGGCTGATCGTTCCGGACGTGGTGGTGAAGCAGAGCGGCACCACCCCGGTGCGCATTCCGCAAAGCGGCGTGCTGAACGTGAACGCCTCGGTCCCCGGCTACGGTACCATCCTGCAAAAGATCGGGGATGAACTGAAATGGGTGGTGGACCTCGACCCGTTGCAGGCTCGCAACCAGTTCCGCCTGCTGCCCGGCGACTACAAAGTGATCTATCGCTCGGCCAACGCCACGCAGACCATCTTCTCCATCGACAAGGACGTGACCATCCGCAGCGGCCTTTCGACCAACCTTGACCTATGAGACCAGGATGCAGTTGGCAGGATGCAGGCGCAGTTCAACTGCTCCCCATCCCTGCTACCTGCCCCTGCCTCCTGCTACCTGCTCCTGCCAAACTCCACACCGCATGACCACCTACCCCATCCTGGACCAGAAGGACACCCGTTCCGGCTTCGGCGCCGGCCTGCTCGAACTCGGCAAGCGCAACGAGCGCGTGGTGGCGCTCTGCGCCGACCTGATGGGCAGCCTGAAGATGGACGCCTTCGCCAAGGCCTTCCCCCAACGCTTCATCCAAGTGGGCATCGCCGAGGCCAACATGATGGGCATCGCCGCCGGGCTCACCATCGGCGGGAAGATCCCCTTCACCGGCACCTTCGCGAACTTCAGCACGGGCCGCGTCTACGACCAGATCCGCCAGAGCATCGCCTACGCCGGCAAGAACGTGAAGATCTGCGCCAGCCACGCCGGTGTGACCCTCGGTGAGGACGGTGCCACCCACCAGATCCTGGAGGACATCGGACTGATGAAGATGCTGCCCGGCATGATGGTGGTGGTGCCCTGCGACCACAACCAAACGAAGGCCGCCACCCTTGCCATCGCCGAGCACGAGGGTCCCGTCTACCTGCGCTTCGGCAGGCCGAAATGGCCCGTGTTTACCGCGCCGGACATGCCCTTCACCCTCGGCAAGGCACAGGTGCTGAGCGAAGGCACCGATGTGAGCGTATTCGCCTGCGGCCACCTCGTGTGGAAGGCGTTGCAGGCCGCCGAACAACTGGAAAAGGAAGGCATCCACGCGGAAGTGATCAACGTGCATACGATCAAACCACTGGACGAAGCGGCCGTCCTAGCTTCGGTACGCAAGACCGGATGCGTGGTGACCTGCGAGGAACACAACCGCTACGGCGGGTTGGGCGACAGCATTGCCCAGCTGCTCGCGCGCACCAGCCCCACGCCGCAGGAATACGTGGCCGTGGACGACAGTTTCGGCGAAAGCGGCACCCCGGACCAACTGCTGAAGAAGTACGGATTGGACACCCCGGACGTGGTGAACGCCGTGCACCGCGTGCTGAAGCGGAAGTAGCCGTGGGCCTCTACGCGGCTCCGGCCCAAGGCCGGAGCGACATCCGGATGGAACGCAAAGCGCGCGCTGGTGGCGCGCGCTTTGCGTTCCTCCCCCAAGGTCATGCCGGGCTTGACCCGGCGTCGCGGAAATGAGCGAGATCAACGACGAGGAGCTGCTGGCCCTGTTCCGCGAGGAAGCCTCCCGGCACTACGCGTTCAACCTGCTCGTGCGCAAGTACCAGCGGCGCCTGCACGGGTTCATCCGCCGCATGGTCACCGACCCCGACGAGACCAAGGACGTGCTGCAGAACGTGTTCATCAAGGCCTGGAATGGCCTGGACCGCTTCCGTGCGGACGCGCAGCTGTTCAGCTGGCTCTACCGCATCGCGCACAACGAGAGCATCTCGCACCTGCAACGCATGCGGCGCGGCCTCTTCGTGAGCGATGCCAGCGTGATCGAACGGCTCACCACCACGCTGGACAGCAGCGAGCACTTCAGCGGGGATGCCATCCAGAAGCGGCTGCAACGCGCGGTGATGAAGCTGCCGCCGAAGCAGCGGGCCGTCTTCACCATGAAGTACTTCGAGGAAATGAAGTACGAGGAGATAAGCCGGGTGACCGGCACCAGCGTAGGCGCCTTGAAGGCCAGCTACCACATCGCCGTGAAGAAGATCGAGGAGGACCTGAAGCGGCCCGATCAAACCAAGTGAGCGCATGCCCGTCCAACCGCACAGAACGCCATGAAGACCTCCGACCCGAACGACGGCCTGCATCTGGCGGCCATCCCCAAGGCCGATCCGTTCGTCACCCCGGACGGCTTCTTCGAGCGGTTCCCGCATGACGTGCAAGCGGCCGTCGCCGCGCAACGCCGCCCGGACCGTTCGCCGTGGTACTTGCGTTGGGCCTTCGCCCTGCCCGTGGTGGCGCTGTTGGGTCTCTGCAGCTGGTGGGCGTTGCGCGATGCACCGCCGCCCGCCACCGCCCAGGTAGAGGTGACCCCGCTCTCCGATGACGAGCTGGCCTATCTGGACGAACACGACGCACAGACCCTGCTGGACGAGGCATCCGGGGCCGATCTCGGGGAAGTGGACCTGAGGTTGAACGACGATGAGCTCCTCGCCTACCTGGAGAACGAACACGCCGACATCACGGAACTGATCGACCGGACCATGAGCACGCTATTCCAACGCGCCGCCCTCGCCGCCATGCTGGGCGCGGCAGCCATCACCGGCTTCGCGCAGGACGACGACATGTCCCTGCCTGCGGACCGCAAGCAGGAGATCAAGGCCCAGAAGGTGGCCTTCCTCACGCAACGCATGGACCTCACCACGGAGGAAGCCCAGAAGTTCTGGCCCGTGTACAACCAGTACGACAAGGAGATGGAGGCTGTGCGCCAGCAGATGCGCGACCTCCGCAAGGATACGCGCAGCAAGGGCGAGCTCACGGAGGCCACGGCCTCCAAGGCGATCGACGATGCCCTGAACGGTTACCAGCAGGAGCTCGACATCCGCAAGCGCTACGCCGGCGAGTTCAAGAAGACCATCGGCGCCGTGAAGACGGTGCAGCTGCTGCGCGCCGAGAAGGACTTCAACCGCGAGCTGCTGAAGCGTGTCCGCGGACACGGCGAGCAAGGTGCGCCGCCACCGCACCGGCGTCCCTGAGCGCTGACACACCAGGAAGCGGGACCGATCCATCCTGTCGATGCGCATCCTCCATTGCCCGCATCTTTGCGGCGATGGCCCCTGCCCCCTCCTTCGGCGAGCACCTCGCGCACACCAGCCCGCATCCCCTGGCCCTGGATATCATCAAGGCCCAGGATTGCCACCTGTACACCCGTGACGGCCGGCGTTACCTGGACCTCGTGGCCGGGCTCGCCGTGAACAACGTGGGCCATCGCCATCCGGCGGTGATCGAAGCGATCAAGCAGCAGTGCGACCGCTATCTGCACGTGATCCCTTATGGTGAGTTCGTGCAGGAACCGCAGGTGTGCTTCGCGGACCGGTTGGCGGGCGTGCTGCCGCCGTCACTGGACCGCACCTACTTCGTGAACAGCGGCACCGAAGCGAACGAAGCCGCGCTGAAGCTCGCCAAGCGCGCCACCGGCCGCACGAAGCTGGTGGCCTGCCACAAGAGCTACCACGGCAGCACGCACGGATCGCTCAGCATCACCGGCAACGAGGAGAAGAAGTACCGCAACCGCCCGCTGCTGCCGGACGTGCATTTCATCACGTTCAACCACCCGGCGGACCTGCAACTAATCGACACGGCCACCGCGGCCGTGATCGTGGAGCCCATCCAAGGCGACGCCGGTGTGCGCGTGCCCGATGCCGCATGGATGCAGGCCTTGCGCGAGCGCTGCACGGCCACTGGCGCACTGCTGATCTTCGATGAGGTGCAGACCGGCTTTGGCCGTACCGGCACCCTCTTCGCCTTCGAGCGCTTCGGCGTGGTGCCGGACATCCTCGTACTGGGGAAAGCCCTCGGCGGCGGCCTGCCCATGGGCGCTTTCATCAGCTCCGCTGAACGGATGGACCTGCTCACGCACGATCCCGTGCTCGGCCATATCACCACCTTCGGCGGACATCCGCTGCCGTGCGTGGCCGGTCTGGCCGCATTGGATGCGCTGCTGGCGGAAGGCATGATCGCCAATGCCCGGCGCATGGGGGCGCTCTTCAAGGAGCTCCTTGTGCATCCGGCGATCAAGGAAGTGCGCGGCGAGGGCCTGATGCTCGCCGTGGACCTCGGCGACGCCGCGCGCGTGCAACGCGTGGTGACGGGCTGCCTGGAACAAGGCGTGCTGGGCTTCTGGTTCCTCTCCTGCCCCACGGCGTTCCGCATTGCACCGCCGCTGATCATTACGGAAGCCCAAGTGCGCGAAGCATGCGCGGTGGTCCTGGCCCAGCTGGATCGGGTAGCGAACGGCCCGTTGCCGTAGTGGGCGTACGGAGGAATCCGCTCGGCCGGTCCATCAGCACAGGATCCTGAAGGGGGGCACTTCACATCCGCTTCACCACGGGACAATGTGCAGGCCATGCGGGAGCGATCCCTTTGCATCCATGGCGAAGCGTCCGATCGACCTCCTCGTCCTGTCCGACCTTCACTTGGGGACCTATGGTTGCCGCGCGAAGGAATTGAACGCCTACCTCCGCACGGTGAGGCCGAGAGCGGTAGTGCTGAACGGCGACATCATCGACATCTGGCAGTTCAACAAGCGCTGGTTCCCCGAGGAGCACATGAAGGTGCTGAAGCGCTTCATGAAGATGGCCGCCAAAGTGCCGGTGTACTACATCACCGGCAACCACGACGAGGCCTTGCGCCGGTACAGCCCCGCGCGCCTGGGCAATCTGCGCCTGGTAGACAAGCTGACGCTGGACGTGGGCGGCGTGCCGCACTGGTTCATCCACGGCGACATCTTCGACGCCACGATGAAGAACGCGAAGTGGCTGGCGAAGCTCGGCGGTTTCGGCTACGACCTGTTCGATCCGCATCAACCACGTGGTGAACGTGGTGCTGCACGCCATGGGGCGCCCGCGGATGAGCTTCAGCAAGCGCGTGAAGGCGAGCGTGAAGCGCGCAGTGAACTTCATCAGCGACTTCGAGACCACCATGGCCGAGATCGCGCTCGATGGCGGCCATGGTGCGGTGGTATGCGGCCACATCCACCAACCCCGTATCGGCACGATCGCGACGGCGCGCGGCGATGTGCGCTACCTCAACAGCGGCGATTGGATCGAGAACATGAGCGCGCTGGAGTATGCCAATGGGACCTGGAGCCTCTACATCCATCCCGCGGAAGAGCAAGGGCGAAGGACCACCGTGCCCACGCTGCAACCGGCGCTCCGCGCCTGAGCACTGCGCAAGTTTGGATAGGATCGCTATCGGATCTCCTCCACGCCCCCAACTGTCACGGTGAGCCTGCCGAACCGTGACATGACGCAGCTCATCGCCCGCCCGGCCGGTCCGGCATGCCTTTCCGCAGGTCCTCCAACGTGCTCTCGGGCACCTTCGTCAGGTCCAGCAGCATCAGGCCGTCCAACGTGTCGTTGAAGTGCGGATCGCTGTTGAAGCCGATGATCCGGGCGTTCAGGAGCAGGTACTTCTTCAGCAGCACCGGTATGGTGGCGTTGTTCACCTCGATGTCGGAAATCACCTTGTCCAGCTTCTTCAGGTCCTCGCCGCTGGCCTGTAGCAAGGCTTCGCTGTCGGCCTTGTCCGGTATGATGTGGAAGCGGTTGCGCGGATGCACGTGCCTGGCGAGGGTGTCATCGTAGTAATGCTGCTTCACGAACTCCATGATGAGCCCGCGCGAGAAACGGCTGTAGCTGCTGCTGATCGAAACGGGCCCGATGAGGTAGCGGTGGTCCGGATGCCCCAGCATGTGCAGCATGAGCCCGCGCCAGAGGAGGAAGAGCGGCAGGCGGTGCCTCTGGTAATCCCCCACCACGAAGGAACGTCCCAGCTCGTAGCTCTGCCGCAGGATGCGGTCCATCGGACGGCGCATGCGGAACAGCGTATACGTATAGAAGCCGCGCTTGCCGTAGTGCGCCATGATGCGCTTGCCATCGCCGACGCGGTACGCACCGGCGAGCCGCTGCTTCTCCCGGTCCCAGAGGAAGAGGTGGTCGTAGTACAGGTCGAACTCGTCCAGATCGATGCGCTTGTTCGTGCCTTCCCCCACCGCGCGGAACGTGATCTCCCGCTCGCGGCCGATCTCGCGCAGCATGCACGGGATGCGCTCGCTGGGCGTGATGTAGAGGTCGAACTCGCCCTGCGAACTGACCTTCACGTCCTGGAGTGCGGCCACTTCGCGGGCGAGCGCGGACGCGGGTTGCGCCGGCTCGATGTCCTTCGGCCAGCGCGGGAACCGCAGGGCGCTCCGGAACTGCTCGCGCTTCACCGGCACGCCGGAGCCCAGCGCGTACGTCTTCGCGCGCAGGTAGCGGCCCAGCTGCTCCACGGAACCGAACGCCGCGATGTCCTTCGCCGCGATGGGCTTGCCCAGGCGCATGCGCACCTGGCGACCGCGCATCCGCAGCATCTCGTTCGGCAGGCGCAGCGTGCGCAGGCCGGGATGGATCATCCCCAGCATCTGGAAGATGAGGCTGTTGGCGCCGTCGAACCACACGGGCATCACCGGCACACCCGCGTTGCGGATCAGCTTCACCACCGGCGCCTTCCAGCGGCCATCGGCCACCGCGTTGAGGTCGTTGCGGTAGCTGCTAACCTCGCCCGCCGGGAAGATGCCCAGCGCCTTGCCCTGCGCCAGGTGTTCCATGGCCTGCCGCAGGCCCTGGAAGCTGCTGCGCGACCGCAGTTCCTCGAACGGGTTCACGCCGATGAAGCGGTCCTTCAACGGCTCCAATTGCTGGAGCATGAAGTTGGCCATCACCTTCACGTCCGGCCGCGCGCGCTCGATCAGGTGCAGCAGCGCGAGCCCGTCGATGGCGCCGTAGGGATGGTTCGCCACGAACACCACGCCGCCCTCCTTGGGTATGAGCGCCAGCTCCTCCTCGGCGCACGCCACGTGCAGATCGAGCTCGTCGAAGACCGCCGCGATGAAGTCCTGCCCCTCCTTCGGCTCGATGGTGTTGTAGAAGCGCTCGAGCTTCTTCAGCCCGCTCACTTCGGCCAGCAGCGCCACCCGCGGATCGCCCGGGCGCAAGTGGCTGGCCTTCGCCAGGTCCGCCGGGTTCATCAGCTTCTTGTTCATCGGATGGCGATCCGCTCAAATGTAGCCGGTGGCGACCACCGGCAGCATGACCGCGGTCACACCGGCAGGATGCCCTTGATCGTTTCGTTCATCACCTCGCCGCCGGGATAGTTCCGCGTGTAGTCGAGGTTGATCCAGCGGTCGCCCTTCGCATCGGTGTGGTAGAAGAGCGCCGCGCGCCCGGCCTGCTCGGGAAAGAGCTGCTTGCGGATCAGCGTGGCGGCCCGCTCCATGGCCTTCGCGTCGCCCACCTTCATCTCGGGATAGATGTGCCCCGTGGTGCGCACCAGCCGCACCTCACCACCAATGGCCTTGATGCACGCCGCCATCAGGATCGCATGGTCATCGCAGTCGCCGGCGAGCAGGTCCACACTCTCGCTGGCCTTCGCGAAGTACTCGCCGCCTTTCGGATCGCTCACGTAGATCCAGGTGCTGTTGATCACCTTGAAGATGGAGAAGGCTTGGATGAGCGTGTACTCATCGCCTTCCACGGGCACGTCGGTGAAGTACGTGGTGGCCGAACGCACCGCGAAGGAGCGCACCGTGCGATCCTGGTAATCGATGCATTCGCGCAGCGCGTCGGAATCGGCGAAGGGCACCAGCTCCTCCTCGATGGGCATCTGCACGGTGCCCGCACGCAGGGAACGCAGCATCGTGCGGTAGTCGCCGCGCAGGTCGCGGAAACCGTAGATGTCCAGCAGACTGGTGATGGACAACGCGGCGAGCACCAGCACCGCGAAGCCGTATACGATCGCCCGGAACCGCCGCACCAGCAACAGGCAGCCGATGAGGATGACGAGGAACAGCCCCGCCAGCTCCAGCCGCCAGCCGTTGACCAGGGTGGCATGCATCAGCGGCACGTGCGGGTAGACCAGCACGAAGACGGGCGCCGCGACGAGCATCGCCACCACGAACATCACGAGGCTTTGGATCAGCCCCGTGCCTGCGTCGTTGCGGTCGTTGTCCGGCCCCATTCCTGCTGCCATCCGATCAGTGGGCGGGCGGTAGGCCGAGCACGTTTGCGCCCTGTTCAAAGACCACGTCCACCGGGATGTTCCTGCGCTTCAAACGCTCAAGGTCCTTCGCCAGTTCCGGACCGATGCTTCCTTTCTCCTCCATCAGTCGGCGCACGTCGTCCAGCGCGCCGTCGCCTTGCAGCCGGAGGATGAGGCCGCTCAGCTCGTCCATCGCCGCGCGCATCCGGTCGGGGTCCACTCGGTACGTGCCGGTGCCCGCGTCGCGTTGGAACGCGCCGCGCTCCAGGAAGAAATTGAAGCGCAGCATGTTCGCCCGGCCGTGCGCGCTGCTGGCGCCGAAACGCACGGAACGGAACACGCCGGCCATGAAGGTGACGTAGTCGTCCATCAGGTCGCCCTCGGTGATCTCGTCCTTCTTGCGCAGCTCCGCCACCATGTAGAGGCCGAGCATGTCGGCCTTCCCTTCCTCGAGAGCACCGTACTGCTCCAGGAGCGCATCGCGCACGGTGCCCTTGCCGTTGATCGTGTGCTTCACGCCCAGGCCGTGCGCCACTTCATGGAACATCACGTCCTCGAAGAAGGCCTCGAAGGTGACGTGCTTGCGCTGGTCGGCGGCCACCAGTTCCTCGCTGATGGGCAGCAGGATCCGATCGAACTTGGCCTTCATCGCGTTCTTGAACTGCAGGCGCCGCGTGCCTTTCTCCAGTTGCAGTTTCTCGTCGTTGGGCAGGTTCACCGCGATGGTCTTGCCGCCCGCGTTGCAATCGCCCGCATAGTACACCACGTCGTAGGCGCCGAGCTGGGAGTCGCTGCCGGGCCGCTCTTTCTTGTAGGCCTCCGGCACGGGCAATCCGCGCTGCAGTTCAGGCAGCAACTTGGCGAAGCGCTCGAGCTTGCGGCTCCACTCCCGGTCCTTCACGGCGATGTATGCGGCGTGCGCGGTGCGGTAACCGTAGCGTTGGTCCTCGTAGTTCTCGATCGGCCCGATGATCACGTCCACCGTGTTGTCGCGCATGTCCAGCCACGCGCGGTCGCTGGCCTCGTACTGGTCCGTCAGCAAGGCATCGGCGCGCGCGGCGAGGTAACGCTTCAACCCAGGCTCCTCCGCCAGTTGCGCCGCCTGCTGCAGCAGGGCGGCCGCCCGTTGGATGCGCGGGCCGAAGTACGTGTGGTAGGGGATCGCGGCGAGCTTGCCACCAGCATCGCGGCGCACCATGCTGTACGCGCCTTTCTTCCCGGGGTCCGTCCACGCGTCGAACTCCGCCGCCGTCATGTCCGCCGGATAGAAGCGCGCGCCTTTCGGTTTCTCCCCCACTCCATCAATGAACGGACGATCGCCCGCCAGGCGGTCCCATGGACCGTAGTTGTAGGAGAAGAAACGCTTCTCATCCGCATCGAACGTGCCCTTCGGCAGGCTGTCCTTCCGCCCCCATGCTTCTTCCCAGAACAGGCTGTCCATGATGGCGGCGGCGCCCATCAACAGCGGCAGCAGCTGCTGGTCCTTCGCGCTCAACTTGCTGATATCGGTGGTGAGCTTCACCGAGGCATAGATCTCCGGGCGGACGCGATCATCGCCCTTCGCACTGTCCACGCCCAGCGTATCGCCGGCACGCCGCGCGGAAGGGTTGCCGCAAGCGGCGAAAAGGAGCGCGAGCGCGGGGAGAAGGAGCGTGCGTGGCATCGTTAACGATCTTTCACAGGAGCGCACAAAGATGCCCGCTTCGCCGGGAACTCCCACCACGCAAGGGATGCGGCGTTCGTTCGTCCATCACACACCCTGTTGTTGGCATTCTTCGGCGGGCAGGGGTTGCACGGCCCGGCCTCGCGGATAGCTTCGCGATCCTATGCGAAGGACCTGTTACTCCCTGCTCGTGGCGGCGCTGGTGGTGCCAGCCGTGGGCGTCCGTGCGCAGGCCGCGTTGGATACGAGCGCCATCGGTGGTCCCGAGGAGCCCGTGACCTACGAGGAACTGGGTGGTGGTGAACTGATCGATGCCGCTGCGCCCAGTGAGGACTGGGATGCGGAAGATTCCCTGGCGCACATCCCGAGCTATGCGATCTACGGCGACTGGAACACCGACGCCATCTTCCACCGGCGCGATGCGTTGAAGGACAGCGTGACGCTGACGCTCGCCACCTGCGCGGCCGACCACTACATGCCCGTGTGCGGGCACGTGACATCGCCCTTCGGCCCCCGCCATGGGCGCATGCACTACGGCACGGACCTGAAGTTGCGCCACGGCGACCCCGTGGGCGCGGCCTTCGACGGCATGGTGCGCATCTCGCGCTACCACAAGCAGTTCGGCAACGTGGTGGTGATCCGCCACGCGAACGGCCTGGAGACCCTTTACGGCCACTTGAGCGAACGCCTCGTGGAGACGGGCGACATGGTGAAGGCCGGCCAGCCGATCGGCCTCGGTGGCAGCACCGGCCGCTCCACCGGCGATCACCTGCACTTCGAAACGCGCTACCTCGGCCAGCCGATCGATCCGCAACTGCTGTTCGACGTGGAGCAGGGGGAACTGAAGGCGAACACCCTGCATTTGAACGCGGACATGTTCGAGGCGCTCGCGAAGGCCAACGCCGCCGTGGCCGCGAAGTCGCGCACGAAGAAGTTCCACACCGTGCGCCGCGGGGATACGCTCTCCTCCATCTCCCGCCGCTACGGCGTATCGGTGACCCAGCTCACCCGGATGAACCACCTGCCGAACAGCAACCGGTTGCGTCCGGGACAGCGGGTGCGCTACAACTAGTCGATGATGTCCCGGCTTGGGGCCGGGACGAACGATCACCTCGCCTTGGCGGGCCGTGAACGCTGTTGTAGCAGGCGGCCGATGTTGTCCACCAGGTCCTGGTTGTAGATCGGTGACAGCAGGCGCTCGCGGCCATCGCGCACACGCACCAGCACCAGATCATCCTTCGCGCGCGGCATGCGATCGACCATGCGGCGGCCGATGCCGAACGAGAGGGTGTTGATGCCGATGTCCACCGTGCAGAACCGCATGAAGGCGCGGCGGGCCTTCTTCACCTCCACCTTCGATCCACCCGCCTCGGACAAGGCGCGCACGCGTTGCGCGAGGTAGTTGCGCGCGGCCACGCGGTCCAGCAGGCTCGCATCCAGCAGATCTTCCATGGGAAGCCCCTCTTCCTGCGGCCGGCGGCGCAACAGGAGCTGTTCCTCGTCCAGGAGGTACAAGGTCTCGTCCGCGCGGTCGCGTGACCAGGCCACGCCCATGCCGAGCACGGCGAGCACCAATGCGCCGATCGGGAACCACCGGTTCCCCGTCATGGCCAGCAGCACCACGGAAACGAAGAGCAGGACGCCGCCCATGATGCTCCACAGCATCGTGTTCGTGTACAGGCGGCGGGTGCGGAAACGCTTGAGCGGCATGTGTGGCTTTCAAATATATCCTTGTCCGCCCACCGGCATCGCCCGCTGCCAAGAAGAAGGCCTACCCTGCATTTCGCGGCCTTGGACAAGTCGCTCGGAATGAAGGTGAAAGCGTGCGAGAGCGGTTCCGTTATCCTCGCATCCTTGCGCACCGGTCCCGGCATTCATCGAAGAAAGCGAACGGGCGCCCCTCTATCGCAAGGACGCTCCCGGCCGAAAATGAAGAAGCGGCTTTCGCCGCTTCTATCGTACCGGAGAAGGGACTCGAACCCTTACAACCTTACGGTCACACGCCCCTGAAACGTGCGCGTCTACCAATTCCGCCACTCCGGTGAGTGGTCCGCCCTTGCGAGCGGGGCGCAAATATAAGCGGGCTTTGCTTCCGTGCAACGCGCGCAGGCCACATGAAGCACGAAACCCCCATCCCGACAGGTCGGGACAGGGGCTGCGTGACTCTTCAGATTGACCTTTGAACTACTTGGACACCCCTTTGAACGGGAGCATCCCGGCCAGAGGTTACGCCACCCCGAAAAAAAGATGGCGGCCCCGGCCGGGACCGCCATCCACCAGAAGGAGCACGCTCAGTTCTCGTCGGGCAGGAAGCTGAACATCCTGCCGTACATCAGTACCTGTTGCATGAAGTCGGTGGGATATTCCGCCTTGATGTCGGTGATCTTGCCGTTGGCGTCCAGTACGGGAACGAGCTCCGGCTGGATGAAACCGGCATAGGGCGCCGTGGTAATCTTCTTGGAGCGCTCGATCACTTCCGCGAACAGGGCCGGATCCACTTTCACGCCGTAGTTCTCCACCAGCTCGCGCGCGGCCTTCAGGTCGCCCTGGCTCTTGATGCGTTGCACTTCGCGCAGCAGCTCGCCGAAGAGCGTGCGCAGCTTCCCGTAGTCCCGGATGTCGTAGTAGGTCCTGCCATCGCGCACGTTCACCACGATCACGCTGTCCTTGGCGCCTTTTTCCAGGCACCACTTCGAGATCCACATGCGGTTGCGCATGTGCGACTCCTCCACGTCCTTGCCCGGCTGCAGGCGGCGCAACTGCACCAGCAGGCCGTTGCGGATGTAGCCGTCGTACTCGGCCTCGCCCACCTCCAGCGAGGGCATCACGCCCCACTGCACCAGCTGCGGGTCCATCATGTAGTAGAGGGCCACGAGGTCGGCGCGGCCTTCCTCCAGCGTGCTGGCGTAGCTCTGCAGCGTCTCGTCCGGCGCGCCCACGTTCGGCTCAATCCGGCCGCTGGCATGGCCGATCACTTCGTGCAGCGCGGTGTGCAGGCTGCTCGCGAGCGGGCCATGCTTCTTCGCGCGCTCGATCTCCTCGGCGTCGTTGCAGAACTCCTCCAGCGATCCGCTGCCGCTGCTCTGGTCGTAGGCGTCGATGATGTTGCCGAAGCTCACGCTCTTGCTGCCGTGCTTCGCGCGGATCCAGTCCGCGTTGGGCAGGTTCACGCCGATGGCCGTGCTGGGTGCCGCGTCGCCCGCCTCACCGGCCACGTTCACGAAACCGTAGGTGATGCCCGTGACCTTCTTCTTCTTATGCGCGTCCATGATAGGCGAGTGGTCCTCGAACCACTGCGCATTCTCCTGGATCGTCCGCATGTGCCCGGTGGCCTCCGGATCGAGGATCTCCACCGAGCTCTCGAAACTGCCCCGCTTGCCGAGCGGATCGTTGTACACCTCCACGAACCCTTGGATGAAGTCGACGGCGACGCTCTTCTGCTCCACCCAGGCGAGGTTGAACTCATCCCACTTCCGCAGGTCGCCGGTGGTGTAGAACTCCACGAGCAGCCCGATGACGTGCGCCTGCTCCGGGGTTTCCGCCACACTCTGCGCCAGCCGCAGCCATTTCACCATTTCGGAGAGGGCCGCCCCGTACATGCCTCCCACCTTCCAGACCTGCTCCGTCAGCTTGCCATCGGCGCCACGCACCAGCTTGCTGTTGAGGCCGTAGCTCACGGGCGTGGAGTCGCCCTTCACCTTTATCTTATCATAGAAGGCCTCCACTTCCTTGCGGTTGATGTCCTGTCCGTAGAAGTTCACGGCCGAGCCGAGCACGAGGTCCTTGCTCTCGTCCAGGCAGACCTTCTTGGCGTCAATCTCCGGGTCGAACATGGCGTCCAGCACTTCCGGAGCGAGCGTGGCGCCCACGCTCGTCAGCACCGCCTCGAACCAGGCGCGCTGGAAGGTGGGCAACACCTTGTCCTGGCTGTAGTGGTGGTGTACGCCATTGTGGAAGAACACCTGCTTGGCGTACAGCATGAGGTCCTGCCAATCGGGGCTGCTCTTGTCACCGGCGTAGCCGCTGACGATCTTTTCCAGCGCGCGGCGGATCTTCAGGTTGTAGCGGTAGTTCTGGTCCCAGATGATGTCGCGGCCGCTGAGGCCCGCCATGGTGAGGTAGTACGCCAGCTGCTTCTGCTGGAGCGAAAGCCGCTCCCAACCCGGGATGCGGTAGCGCAGAACGCGCACATCGGCGAACTGGTCCGTCTGCCAGGTGAAGCTGTCGGTGGTGGCGGTATCGGCCTTCGGGGCCTCCGCGGCCGGGTGCGGGCCGTCGCCGCATGCGGCGAGCAATAGGGATGCGGCGCTGAACGCCATGATCGGACGGTACATTGAACGTGGGATCTCGGCCCGTATGGGCGGCGCGAAGGTCTAGACTTCGCGTGACGTGACCAACAGTTCCGCGGAATGTGCCGCTTCAGGCGCTCGTGCGGCTGCGCCGCGGCTGGATGGGCATGTTGGCCCGGGCCTCTTCGAGCAGCTTCTTCATCCGGTGGTAGGCCGCGAGCTGCTTGTTGTAGCGCTTGAGGTCCGCCATGCTCAACTGGTCCACGTGCAGCAGGTCCATCTTATCGGCCAGGTCGTGGAGCTTCACGCGCATGGCCAGCCCGTCCTGCACCACCCGGTCGATGTAGCCTTCGTAGTCCTCCCCGCCCACGCGGGTGATGTGCTCCAACGCCTTCAGGATGCGCGGCGGGAAGCCCTTGGTCCGCAGCTCATCCACGGTGATGGACGACCGCTCCAGCACGTCGTGCAAGGCGCCGAGCACCTGTTCCTCCAGGTCGTGCCCGCGCATCATCACGCGCATCACGTGCAGGATGTACGGCTGGTTGAAGCGGTCCACCTGGCCTTTGTGCACTTTGGCCGCCAGACGGATCGCGCGCTCGAGCAGATCGACCATGACACGCTTATTTGTTCAACGTGATACGCAGGTCCAGCGCCTTCGGGTCCTTCATGATCACGGACCAATCGGTGCTCAACTTCACCTTCTTCGCATCCGGGGTTTCCTTCACCATGCCCTCCGCCTGCTCGGTGCCCGCCACCTCCTTGGCGAAGGCGAAGCTATACTTGTACTGCATGCTCTGGAGGATGACGCTGAGCGAGTCGGTGCCGTTGCCGTCATCACCCATGTCGTTGCCGATGTCCATCGCGTGGGCGTTGTTGGCCCGCACCAGGGTGTTGCCTTCCCAGTGGAAGAACTCCTGCTGCCTGCCGGTGCTGTCGGGCATCAGCACGTTGAGCGCGGCATTCAGCGCCGTGATGTCCTTGAAATCAAAACTGATCCGTTGCAGGTAACCATCCGCCTCGGTCTTCAGCTTCACCTTCTTCACGCCGGGCACGGCCTTCAGCTGATCGGCCTTGCCGTTCATCCGCATGCCGTCCATGCCGCTCTCCTCCTTCGCCTTGCCGTCGCCCATGGATTTCATGAACTCGGCCATCGCGCTGAGGTCGATCACGTATTCCATCGTGCCGGACCCGTCCTTCTTGAAGGTGTAGTTCTCCTCGATGGTGAGGCAGCCCGTGAACAGCACGATCAAGGCCAGTGTGGCCAAGCGGCGGAACGGGCGGGCGGTGGGGAGCAGGGAACGCATCGGGGCGGCCAAAGTACGCAGCAGCCGAACGGTGGGAAAGCACCGTGCCCCAGGCACCGTCCCGGTAGCTGGGATATGTTCTTCCACCGCCACGGCGCCAAGGACGCAACGGAGGCGCAACGGGTGTTGGCGGGGACCGCCTTCGCGGCGTGCAGAGCTATCCGGCGTGGCGGAGCCCTTGGCGTACGTGGCGCCGTGGCGGTGAGCCCCCGCGCCAGCGGCAAATACGATCCGATGGGACTGGATCAGAACGACAACCGCCCCTGCTTCTCCATGGACATCCGCAGGTGGCCGACCTCCTTGCGCAGGTCCATCACGCTGCGGGCCAGTTCATCGCGGCTGAGGTTCGGCTCCGGCAGCTCGTGGCTGATGAAGTGGACGAACTTCCAGACCTCCAGCACGTCGCCGATGTTCACTTCGTAGGGCGCATAGATCGGGTTGGTACTGCACAGTTGCAAGGTGCCCTTGTCCTTCATGTGGCTGTAGACCACCTTGAAGACGATGCCGTCCTCCTTGGTAACGATGATGTAGGGCTGGCCGTCGCGGATCGTCTGCCAGTTCTGCACGTATTCCCCGGTGACCCACGAACCATCGCCCACGGGGGGCATGCTGTCGCCGCTGATCGGAAAGGTCCGGTACTTCTTGTCCCGGCTGAGGAAGGGCATCTGGAAGGCCGGCAGCACGCTGATGTACTCGGGGTCCGCATAGCCCGCCGCATACCCGGCCCTGGCCTTCTCGGACACCAGTTCGATGTTCTCCCGGTCCTGCTTGTCCACCGTGGTGGCCAACACCCGCAGGCGCTTGCCGGACAGGTCGATGTCCCACCCTTTTTCCAGGCTGCTGAGCTGGCTTTCGCTCAGGCTGGTGAGGTCGTGCTTCAGGAGCTTGTCGATGCTCACCTTGAAGTATTCGCTCACCCGCACGAGCAGTTCCAAGTGCGGTTCGGCGCTGCCGTTCTCGTAGCCGCTCCAGCTCGACCGTTTCACGTCGAGCGCGATGGCCACCTCTTCCTGGGAGCGGCCCCGGCGGCCGCGGAGCAGCTTCACGTTGCTGCCGAAAACACTGTTCCTGGGCATGGGTTCCGATGTATTGACGGACCAAATATACGTCATCAACACGACATTTATCACGTCAACCCATCCTCATTCTATCCGCCCCAACGGCCGGGAGCCGACGGACCGTGGATCCTACCTTAGCGCCCCGCCTCCAGCCCGTATGCCCGCCACCCGCGCCCCGCACCCGTTCACCGGCCTGTTGGCCCTTGCTCTTCTTCTGACCGCCTGCGGCGGGAACACGGCCACCGAGGTGCCGCCGATGGCTCCGCCCGATACGACCGTTACCGCCATGCTCGTGAAGGACCCGCACAGCTTCGCCCGGCCGGATGAGGCCGTCGATCACCCACCTGGACCTTGACATCCAGGTGGACATGCCGGCGCACCGCATCACCGGCACCGCCACCTACGCCATCCAGCGCCACGGCAGCGATAGCATCGTGTTCGACACAGAGGGCCTCACCATCGGTTCGGTGACGCTCCCCGACGGCACCCCGCTCCACTTCAGCCTGGGCGACACCTCGTTCCTGGGCCGCCCGCTCCGCGTAACGCTCCCCCCGGGCGCCGATGCCGTGCGCATCGCCTACCGCACCGGCGACCATGCCCGCGCCCTGCAATGGCTCGCGCCGGTGCAAACGCACGACAAGAAGACGCCCTTCCTCTTCACGCAGGGGGAAGCCACCCTCACCCGCACCTGGATCCCCGTGCAGGACAGTCCCGGCATCCGGTTCACCTACAAGGCCCGCGTGCGCGTGCCGAAAGGCCTGATGGCCGTGATGAGCGCCACCAACCCGCAGCAGCCCACGGAGGACGGCCTCTACACCTTCGTGATGGACAAGCCCATCCCGGCCTACCTGATCGCGCTGGCCGTGGGTGACATCGCCTTCAAGCCCACCGGCACCCGCACCGGCGTGTACGCCGAACGCGGCGTGGTGGACACCGCCGCGTGGGAGCTGGCGGACATGGAAAAAATGGTGCAGGCTGCGGAGCAGCTCTACGGCCCCTACCGCTGGGGCCGCTACGATGTGATCATGCTGCCGCCCAGCTTCCCCTTCGGCGGCATGGAGAATCCCTGCCTCACCTTCGCCACGCCCACCATCCTGGCCGGCGACCGCTCGCTCACCGCGCTCATCGCGCACGAGCTGGCCCACAGCTGGAGCGGCAACCTGGTGACCAATGCCACCTGGAACGACTTCTGGCTGAACGAGGGCTTCACCGTGTATTTCGAGCACCGCATCACCGAGCAGCTTTACGGCAAGGACTACAACGACATGACGACCCTGCTCGGCTACCAGGACCTGCAAGGCACCATGGCCGAGATCGGCAGCAGCGAGCACCCGGAGGATACGGCGCTGAAGCTGCACCTCGAAGGCCGCGACCCGGACGACGGCATGACGGACATCGCCTACGAGAAGGGGTACGCGCTGCTGCGCCTGCTGGAAAGCAAGGTGGGCCGCCCCAAGTTCGATGCGTTCCTGCGCGGCTACTTCGACACCTTCGCTTTCCAGAGCATGACCACGGAGAAGTTCGTGGAATACCTCAACGCGCAGTTGCTGGTGCCCAACAACGTGACGGTGGACCTGGATGCTTGGATCAACAAGCCAGGCCTGCCGTCGGACGTGCCAGTGCCCGCCTCGGACCGTTTCATGCAGGTGGAAGCACAGCTGGCACGCTGGGAGCAGGGCACACCCGCGAAGGACCTGAAGACACAAGGCTGGAGCATCTTCGAGTGGATGCACTTCCTGCGCCACCTGCCGAAAGGCCTCGGGAACGACCGCATGGCCGAGCTGGACCGCACCTTCCACTTCAACGGTTCCGGCAACTCGGAAGTGCTCGCCGCGTGGCTGCAACAATGCATCCGCAACGACTACGCACCGGCCTACGACAAACTGGACACGTTCCTGAGCACCGTGGGCCGGCGCAAGTTCCTGATCCCCCTCTACCAGGAACTGCTCAGCACCGCGAAGGGCAAGGCGCTCGCCGAGGCGATCTACCGCCACGCGCGGCCCAACTATCACAGCGTGAGCGTGCGCACCATCGATGAGATGATGGGGCAGGCCTCCCGCATGGGCTCCGACAGCCTCTGATCAGCGCACCACGATCCGCTGCGTGGATCGGCCGCCCGGCGTGGTGAGGCGCAGAACGTATGTGCCCGGCGCCAGCTGGCCGGACAGGTCCAGCCCCAGTTGCGGCCCGGTGATCGTCCGTTGAGCGCGGTGGACGGTGCGGCCGGCCATGTCGGCCAGTTCGATCTCCGCCGTTCCGCCCAGCCCTTCCGTGCGGATCGTGAGCGCGCCGTCGCCCGGGTTGGGGAATACCTCCAGGCCGGTCCTGTCCCGCTCGGCGATGCCCGTGGGCAGCGTCGATCCGGACCGTGTAGTCCTGCACCTGGCCGATGTCGTGGTCGCCACAGGCTTCCATGTTGGCGCCGTTGCTGGCCCGTTGCATGCGGATGCGCATGCGGGTGAAGCCCAAGGCCGCATCCGCCGGTATGGCGATGGTGCCCGTGTGCGGCCCTAGACCCGGGGCGGAGGTGAACACCCGCTCCCCGAAAGCCAGCTCGCCGTCCTGGTCCAGGTCGATCCACACCAGGCTCACATCGTCGACGTGGCCGCTGCTGATGCCGATGATGATCGGGGAGGTACCACCGGCCGAGGCGTTCATCACCGTGAAGGTCTGGTCATCGTAGCCCACGGGGTTGCCGGCGAAGTTCATGATCGTGCCGAAGGTGACCGTGTTGATGATCTCCTGGCCCGCATCGACGGCACGGGCCGCGCAGTACGGCACGCAGGCGGTCGCCGACGCGGTGAAGGAATACGGCCCCATCGGCGTCTGGCCCTGCTTCACCAGCACGGGGATATAGTACGTGCCCGGCTGCAGGCCGATGAAGGTGACGCTGCAGTCGTCGTAACCGCCGCCGACGTTGCTGTTGTTGTCGTAGACCGTGGCGCAGTCCCTGCCGATGATGGTGAAGAAATTGTGGAACACGGAGTCCGCTGAGCAGTAATCGATGGTGACGGACGAGCAGGCGGTGAGGGTGAACGCCTCGAACACATCGACGATGGGAGGCTCCATGCCCACCGTGGCCCCGGTATTGTTCCCGCTGAAGGTGACCGTGCCACCTGGGGGAAGGGTATGTGGGACCGCTCCACTGCAATCATCGTTCGGCGGGGCACTGCCACGCAGCGTTCCTGCCGCATGGGTGGCAGGTGGAAGCGGATGGGCGGTGATGGCGCGCTGGCCGAGCACATCCGCAGCAAGGAACAGCAAGGTGGTGGCAAGCACGAGGGAGGGTACAGTGGTACGCATGGAGAAGGCGTTGGTGGGACCAAGATCGCACCGATGGCCGGAATGGCATCCATCGCCCCACGGGATCTCGGGATGCAGTCTAGACGGCGAACAGCCGCTTCAGCGTGAGCGCGTCCAAAGCATGCCCACCCGCATAGCCATGCGTGGTGCAGGGAATGCCCGCCTCCCGCAACCGCGCTTCGCTCTGGGCGAGCACATCCACCGGCACCACCTTGTCCTGTTCGCCATGCACCAGGTGTATGGACGTGCCGCGCAATGCCCTGGCGTTCCTCCACCGTTCCGCTTCCGGCGGCAGCGAGCCGCCCCACAGCACCAGCCGCTCCAACGCCGTGCGGCCGGCCAATGCCCAGCGCGCGGCCGTGGCCACACCTTGTGAGAAGCCCAGCACGTTCACGGGCAGGCCCGCGGCCGCCGCTTCCACCAGCGCATCCAGGTAGGTGATCTGGTCGGCGATCTCGTGCTCACGATCTTCCCGGGTCATCCAGGTGGCTCCCACGCGGCTGTGGTCCTCGTTCACGTAGAAGCGCGAAAGCCCTTCCGGCGCCACGATGAGGCGGCCTTCCTGAAGCCCCTCGAACGCACGCAGGAAGAAGCGCGCCAACTGGCCGTAGCCGTGCAGCACGACCCATGCCTCGCGGGCCGAGGCGCGGTCGCCGAGCGTGTGGTAGCGCGCGGTGCGTGGAACGCGGAGGTGATGCTCCTCCATGGATGATCAGTAACGCAGCAAGGCGGCGAGCGCCTCGCCCACCTTCTCCGCGCTCGGGATCATCGCGGTCTCCAGCGTGCTGTTGAGCGGGATGGCGGGCATGTCCACCGAGCCGATGGCCCGCACCGGCGCGTCCAGCTTGTCGAAGCACGCTTCGTTGATGCGGCCCGCCAGCGCCTGCGCGAAGGAGTTCGTCAACTGCTCCTCGGTGACGACGAGGCAGCGGCCGTGCGCGCGGACGGCGGTCATCACGGTGTCCTCGTCCAGCGGCACCAGGGTGCGCAGGTCGATGATGGTGACGCGGCCCGGCACCTCCTTCGCGGCGGCCTTCGCCCAATACACGCCCATGCCGTAGGTGACGATGACGGCCGCTTCGCCGCGCCCGATGGCCGTGGCATCCGCCTGCTGCACGATGCGCGCCTTGCCGAAGGGGATGATGTAGTCGGCCGATGGCTCGATGCTCTTCGCCTCTTCGGTGCCCTTGATCTTGCTCCAGTAGAGGCCCTTGTGCTCCAGCATCACCACCGGGTTGGGGTCGTGGAAGGCGGCCTTCATCAGGCCCTTCAGGTCCGCGCCGGTGCTGGGATAGGCCACCTTGATGCCCTTGATGTTGCACAGCACGCTCTCCACGCTGCTGCTGTGGTAGGGGCCACCGCTGCCGTAGGCGCCGATGGGCACGCGCAGGATGCTGCTCACCGGCCATTTGCCGTTGGTGAGGTAGCACGAACGCGCCGCTTCCGTGAAGAGCTGGTTCAGGCCCGGCCAGATGTAGTCGGCGAACTGCACCTCCACGATGGGCTTCAGTCCGGCCGCGCTCATGCCCACGGTGCTGCCGACGATGAACGCTTCCTGGATCGGCGTGTTGAACACGCGGTGGTCACCGAAGTCACGGGCCAGCGTGGCCGCCTCGCGGAACACGCCACCGAGCCGGGCCCCCACGTCCTGCCCGTAGAGCAGGCATTCCGGGTGCTCCTGCATCAGCTCGCGGATGGCGAAGAGCGCGCAGTCCACCATCACCGTCGGCTCCTTGTCCTTGGGCTCGCGCTCGCCTTTTTCCTCGGTCACAGGCGTGGGGGCGAACATGTGCGTGAGCAGGTCCTCCGGCCGTGGGTCCTCGGCGTTGCGCGCCAGCTCGAAGTCGGCCTTCACTGTGGCGGCGGCGCGCTTCTCCAGTTCCTTCAAGCCTTCCGGGCGGATGCCCAGGTCGAGCAGCTGCCCGTGGAACCGCGGCAGGGGATCGCGCTTGCGGTGCTCCGCCAGGTCCTCGTCGGAGCGGTAGAAGTCCATCCGCACGCCGCTGGTGTGGTGGTTGAGCAGCGGCACCTTCGCATGCACCAGGAACGGCCGGCGCTCCCGGCGCACGGTGCCGACCACCTCGTGCAGCGTGTTGAACGAGGCCAGGAAGTCCGTGCCATCGATGGTGCGCACCTCCAGGCCGTTGAAGCCGCGGGCATAGTGCGTGGCGTCGCTCACGCGGATCTTCGTCGGCGCTGGCGCTGATGTCCCACTCGTTGTCCTGCACGAGGTAGATGATGGGCAGCTTCTTCAGCACGGCCATCTGCAGCGCTTCGGACACTTCGCCTTCGGTGATGGAGGCATCGCCGAGGGAGCACACGACGATGGGGGCGGAACTTTCGGTTTGCGTCTCGACTCCGCTCGACGTGACACCGTTGGTGGGTGATCCAGCCGAGACGTTATTGTAGTCGTGCGGGATGCCGGCCTGTTCCTTGTACCACAGGCCCAGCGCGATGCCCGTGGTGGGGATGGCCTGCATGCCCGTGGCGCTGCTCTGGTGCGGGATGCGCGGCATGCCCGGCCGCTTCAGGCTCGGGTGGCTGTAGTAGGTGCGCCCGCCGCTGAAGGGGTCGTCGCGCTTGGCCATCAGCTGCAGCATCAGCTCGTAGGGGCGCATGCCGATGCCCAGCAGGATGCTGTCGTCGCGGTAGTAGGGCGCCACGTAGTCCTGCGGCTTCAGCTGCAGGCCCAGGGCGAGCTGGATGGCCTCGTGCCCGCGCGAGGTGGCGTGCACGTATCTGCTGGTGAACTTGAAGTGCTCCTCGTAGATGTCGGTCATCGCCTTGGCGGTGCACATCAGCTCCCACGCCTTCAACAGGGTGTCGTGGCCGAGGATGGCTTCTTCGCGGGCGGTGCGGCTGGTGACGGCAGGCATGTGCGGTGAATGATCTACAAGGGCGGCCAAATTACGGCTTGAGCGGTGGCGGGCAGGGGACGCTTCGCCGATAGTTTTGCCACCGTCATTCCGCCAGTCCACAGCGGGCAACGGAAGACACCACAACCACCGACCGACACATGGAACGCACTTCCTACGAGATCGATCACCGCATCCTTGGCGACGACATCCAATGCGTGGAGATCACCCTGGACCCGCAGGAGACGGTGATCGCCGAGGCCGGCAGCCTGATGATGATGGACGACGGCATCGCGATGCAGACCATCTTCGGCGACGGCCGCGGCCAGTCGCAGAGCTTCCTGGACAAGATGATGAGCGCCGGCAAGCGCGTGCTCACCGGGGAAAGCCTGTTCATGACCACCTACACGAACCAGGCGGCGTCGCGCAGGACCGTCTGGTTCGCCGCGCCCTTCCCCGGCAAGATCCTCGCCTTGGACCTGCGCAACTACGGCCAGCGGCTCATCCTGCAAAAGGATTCGTTCCTCTGCGCCGCGAAAGGCGTGAGCATCGGCATCGAGTTCAACAAGAAGATCGGCACCGGCCTCTTCGGGGGTGAAGGCTTCATCATGCAGCGCCTCGACGGCGACGGCATGGTATACGTGAACGCGGGTGGCATGCTGGTGCAGCGCGAGCTGGCCGCCGGCGAGACGCTGCGCATCGACACCGGTTGCCTGGTGGGCATGACCGTGGGCGTGCAGTACGACATCCAGTTCGTGGGCGGCATCAAGAACACGCTGTTCGGCGGCGAAGGCCTCTTCTTCGCCACGCTGCGCGGGCCGGGCCACGTGTGGATCCAATCCCTGCCCTTCAGCCGCCTGGCGGACAACATCATCGCCGCGTCGCCGAAGGCCGGTGGCCGCGGGCGCGAGGAGGGCAGCATCCTGGGCGGCCTGGGCCGCTTGCTGGACGGGGATAACTGAACAAGGAGCAGGTGGCAGGAGCAACATGCAGGTGGCAGTAGGTAGCTGCATACTGACTGCTGCGTGCTGCCTGCCACCTGCCACCTGCCTACTGCCCCTTGCGTTCCCCACCATCAATGGCCAGCAGGGCGGACTGCACGATCCACATCACCACGCTGAAGGCGAGCGCCCACCAGAAGCCGTCCACGGTGAAACCAGGGACGATGCGGGCGGCCAGCAGCACCATGCCGGCGTTGATCACCAGCAGGAACAGGCCGAGCGTGACCACCGTCACCGGAAGGGTGAGCAGGATCAAGAGCGGGCGCACGAAGGCATTGAGCAGCCCCAGCACCACGGCCACCAGCAGGCCGGTCCGAAGGTCGGGCGCGTTGACGCCGCTGAGCAGCAGGTCCGCGACCAGCACGGCAATGGTGGAGAGCAGGATGCGAACAATGAGCTTCATGCCCCGAAGATCGCGCACTCTGATCAGATGATCAGGTAATTAGATAATGAGATGATCGGATGATCGTTGCCTACGTGGTGCAGACCCACCTATCTGATCTTCTGATGTCTGCTATTGTCACCTCGAGCAGGGTTGAGAGGGAACGCGCTTTCGAGCACGAACGTCACGGTTCGGCAGGCTCACCGTGATAAGGAGGGGCCACCAAGGAGCCCATTATCTGATCCTCTCATTTTCTGATCATCTGATCGGGAACGGCGTTACTTCTTGAGCAGCTTCCGCGCCGTGCTGCGGCCGTTCTGGGCGATCACCAGGAAATAGGTGCCGGCCGCCTGATCGCTCACGTCCAGCGTGCGCTCATAGCTGCCTTTGAAGCCGCTGATCACTTCGTGGTACACGCGCTCTCCGTTGGCGTCGCGCAGGTCCACGCTCAGGTCGCCGCGCTCGGGCACCTCGAACCGCAGATGGAAAGCTTCATCGCTCCGCTCAGGATAGCACTGCACGTCCAACTCCAGCGGACGATCCAGGCCGGTAACGCCTTTGCCTGAAAGCAGCGCCTTGTCCGCCGTTGAGAGTTCGGCCGGACTGATGTTCACGTGCATCTCCCGCGTGCTGCCGCCGCGCAACTCCTGGCGCAACCGGTCCATTTCCTGGCGCAGTTCGTCCATCTGCGCGCGCATCTCCTCCCCTCGTGCGCGGGCCTCGTCCGCACGGGCGCGGGCGGCATCGCGGAAGGAGCGCCCTTCCGGCATGAGCGGAAGCGGGGCCATGTTGCCGCCGAACCCATAGGAGTATGGCTGCTTCCGCCCGCCGAGGTTGCCGTTCAGCACCATCTCCCGCCCATCACGCGCGATCCCCACGTCCACGTGGTCCTCGGGGGACATGCCGTTGATGCGGTCCACCAGTTCACTGAAATCCCCGATGGCTTCGCCGTTGATCGAACGCAGGATGTCGCCTTCCTTCAGGCCCATGCACTCGGCCGCGCTCCCTTCCACCACCTCACCGATGCGCACCCCGTTCTCCGTGTCGGAACCGCCCATCACGCCCAGGAACGCGCCCTCGCCTTCCTCACCGTTGTCACCGAAATATTGGTCCCAGTCCCAATCCGTGCCGCCGCTGAACGGCGCGAAGTCGCTCCGATCCATGCCTTGCCCGCCGTCGCGCGCGCCGAGCTCCACCTCCAGGCTCTTCTTCTGCTTGCCGCGGTAATAGATCACCTTCACCTTCTCGCCGGACCTGCGATCAGCGACCGCCTCGGCCAGGTCCTTCCCGTTCTCCACCTTGCGGCCGGCGATCTCCACCACCCTGTCGCCCTCCTTCAGCCCGGCCTTTTCCGCCGGCGACCCTTCCTCCACGCCGGTGATCCGGGCACCGGCCTTGCCGGATGGCTGATCGCCGTAGTACACGCCCAGGTATGGCCGCGGCTCCGGCTTGAAGGCGGACATGTCCGCCGGCCACGCCAGCCCCATGCACATGTCGTTCAACGGGCCACCCGCGTCCATGCGGCGCAGGTCGAAGGTGACGTTCTCGCCATCGCCGATGTTGACCAGCTCGTCCAGTACGCCCAGTTCGCGCAAGGCGTCATGCAGTTCGGCATCGTTGTTCAGGTCGAACTCGCGGGTCATGTGGCTCGTCCGGCCGTTCTCGTTCCGGCTGATCTCGATGCGCACGCGCCGCTCCCCTCCCCCGCTCTCCTCCTTCTCTTCCTGGGCCGATACCAGCGTGGCGGTGTTCGCCAGGAGCAACGCGCCGAAACCGCGTGCGAGCAGGTACTTGTTCATGGTCGTGGTCTTCGCCAGCGAAGCTACCGGGGCGCTCCAGCGTGCCGCTGTTAACGAACGCTAAATGGTGTTAACCACTTGGACACATCACCCGCCGGTGAAGCGGGACAGGTCGCGGCGGTCGCGCTTGGTGGGCCGGCCGCTGCCGGGAGCGCGCTGCTCCGCCCTCACCTTCCGGGCCATCTCCTGCTTTTCCAGGTCCGCCCAGGGCGTGCGGTCCTCGAGGAGGTCCGGCACCAGCTTCGGCCCCACCCGCGAGGCCGGGATGGCCTTCACCGCGAACACGCGCCAGATGGGCGGCTGCCGCACGCCGATGAGGTCGCCCACCTTCACATCCACGGCGGCCTTGGCCACGTGGCCGTTCACCTGCACGCGCTCGCGCTTGCATTCATCCGTGGCGATGCTGCGCGTCTTCGCCAACCGGGCGCACCAGAGGAATTTGTCGAGGCGCATGCGATGCCTTCCTGAACGTGCGAAGTTCGGACGGCTTTCCTTTGCCCCGCTGATGCTTCGCCAGATCTCCCGCAGGCTCACCGGCCGCAAGCGCACGGTCGCCGCCGACCGGCAGCTGGGGTTCGTGCTGGCCTTCGTGGCCGGGGCGGTGAACGCGGGCGGCTTCCTGGCCGTGCATCGCTACACGTCGCACATGACCGGCATCGTCTCGTCCATGGCGGACAGCCTGGCCCTGGGCGAGCTGGGCCTGGTGGCCGCCGGGGTGGGCGCCGTGCTGGCCTTTCTCTGCGGCGCGGCCTGCTCCGCGATCCTGGTGAACTTCTCGCGGCGGCGGCGCATGCACAGCGAATTCGCCCTGCCGCTCCTGCTGGAGGCCGTGCTGCTGCTGGTGTTCGGCCTGCTCGGTCCGCGGGCGGGGCATGCCGGTCCGTGGGCCCTCTCCGCCCTCATCATGATGCTCACCTTCCTGATGGGCCTCCAGAACGCCGTCGTCACCAAGCTCTCCAACGCGGTGATCCGCACCACGCACGTCACCGGCATCGTTACGGACATCGGCATCCAGCTGGGGCGCATGGCCTACTGGAACGCCCCCTCGCGCAGCGGACAACCCCGCGTGGCCGCGGACATGGGCCGCCTGCGCACCCTCACCGGCCTTTTCGTGTGCTTCTTCCTGGGCGGCATCCTTGGCGCGCTCGGCTTCAAGCATTTCGGGTTCACCACCACCGTGCCGCTGGCCGTGCTGCTGATCACCCTCGCCTCCCTGCCCGCATGGGATGACCTGGTGGTGTTCTGGCGGACGCGGCGGTCGTGAAGAGGGCCATTGTGGCACTTAGGAGCTGAACTCTTCTGACCGGCGCTCGCATCCATGCGAACGCCATCTGCCCTGCGGCCTCCGGCTGCTGCACTCACCGCCAGGTGGAGCGGCGGCAACGCACTCGGGCGGACCCGAGCGCGGGTCAAATGTGCCCCTCCCACGAACAGGGATGCCAATAGCCGGAACAGAGGTATCGACAGCCGGAGAAGGGATGCCGACGACCGGGGAGGTGGTGCCGACAGTCGGAAAAGTCATACCGACGGCCAGAGAAGTCGTGCCGATAGCCGGAGAAGTCGTACCGACAGCCGGAGAAGTCGTGCCGACGGCCAGAGAAGTCGTCCCGATGGCCAGAGAAGTCGTACCGATAGCCGGAGAAGTCGTGCCGATAGCCGGAGAAGTGGTGCCGATGGCCGGAGAAGTCGTGCCGACGGCCGGAGAAGTCGTGCCGACAGCCGGAGAAGTGGTGCCGATGGCCGGAGAAGTCGTGCCGACAGCCGGAGAAGTCGTGCCGATGGCCGGAGAAGTCGTGCCGACAGCCGGAGAAGTGGTGCCGATGGCCGGAGAAGTGGTGCCGACAGCCGGAGAAGTGGTGCCGATGGCCGGAGAAGTCGTGCCGACAGCCGGAGAAGTGGTGCCGATGGCCGGAGAAGTCGTGCCGACAGCCGGAGAAGTGGTGCCGATGGCCGGAGAAGTGGTGCCGACAGCCGGAGAAGTGGTGCCGATGGCCGGAGAAGTCGTGCCGACAGCCGGAGAAGTCGTGCCGATGGCCGGAGAAGTCGTGCCGACAGCCGGAGAAGTGGTGCCGATGGCCGGAGAAGTCGTGCCGACAGCCGGAGAAGTGGTGCCGATGGCCGAAGAAGTCGTGCCGACAGCCGGAGAAGTGGTGCCGACAGCCGGAGAAGTGGTGCCGATGGCCGGAGAAGTCGTGCCGACAGCCGGAGAAGTGGTGCCGACAGCCGGAGAAGTGGTGCCGACAGCCGGAGAAGTGGTGCCGACGGCCGGAGAAGTGGTGCCGACAGCCGGAGAAGTGGTGCCGATGGCCGGAGAAGTCGTGCCGACAGCCGGAGAAGTGGTGCCGACGGCCGGAAAGGGATGCCCCACGATCGTCAGCCTCCCTGACCGGCGCTCGCGTCCACGCGAGTGCCACCTGCCCTACGGCCTCCGGCTGCTTCACTCACTGCCAGAAGCGGATCGGCGGCAACGCACTCGGGCGGACCCGAGCGCAGGTCGAGGACCGGGCTTAGGGGCTATGCGGTTAGCGAGCGTGAGGGTCATGCCTTTTCCGCACCCCACCGCATCAATCGGAGGCTGGTCAGGATCACGACCAGGGTCACGCCCACATCGGCAGCGATGGCCAGCACCAGGTTGCTGCGACCGAAGAACGCCAGCGCGAGGAAGACGAACTTGACCACGACCGCGAGGGCAGTGTTGAACCGGATGCGGCGCAACGTGGCGCGAGCGAGCTGGATCAAGTACGGGATGGTGCGCAGGTCATCGTTCATCAGTGCCACCCCGGCCGTCTCGATCGCTGTATCGCTACCCAGTGCACCCATCGCGATGCCGACACTGGCCGTTGCGAGCGCCGGCGCGTCGTTCACCCCATCCCCCACGTGGGCCGCTGGTCCTGTTATTCGCTGCAATTCAGCGATCCGTTTTGCCTTGTCCTCGGGAAGCAACCCGCCGAACGCCTGCTCGATACCGACCTGCTTGGCCACGTGCAGCGCGGCCTGTTGGTTGTCGCCGGTAAGCATGACCGGTTGCACACCGATCGCCTTCAGGTCCGATACAGCTTGAAGGCTGTCCGGCTTGATCTTATCCGTTAGCCCAAGCACGCCGGCCACCTCCGTGGCGAAACTGACCACGACCGCGGTCTTGCCTTGGGCTTGCAGGTCCGTGACCGCTTTCACGGCTTCGGGTTGGGCCTTCCGGTGGGCGGTGATGTAGTCCAACTTGCCGATCAGGATGTCGTCGTGATCACACACCATGCACTCCGCCTGAATGCCCTTTCCCATGGCACTGGTGAAATCCTTCACCTTGTGCGGCTCGATGCCGTCCGCCTTGGCACGATCGACCACCGCCTGGGCGAGCGGGTGTTCGCTGAAGGCCTCCGCTCCCGCAGCGCAGCCTAGCAATTCCTCTTCTGTCGTATCGCCGAACGTGATCACGTCCTCCACCACAGGTTGTCCGAAGGTAATGGTGCGCGTCTTGTCCAGCCCGACCACCTTCAACCCGGCCAGGGCCTCCAGGTACTTGCCGCCCTTGATCACGGCACCGCGCGCGCCCGCATTGCCGATGGCACTGTATATCGCCACGGGCGTGCTGATCACCAACGCACACGGGCAGGCGATGACCAGGATCGTGATGGCCTGTTCCAGCCAATGGTCGAACGGCAGCCCCATGAAGAGCACCGGGACCACCACCAAGCCGACCGCCACGACCAACACCGCAGGCGTGTAGATGCGCGCGAACCGTTCGATGAATTGTTGGGTCGCGCTGCGGTTGGCCTGTGCTTGGAAGGTGAGTTGCACGATCCGCGTGAGGGTGGTGTCGCTGTTGGTCCGGGTGGTGCGCACCTCCAACATGCCCTGCTTGTTCAGCGTGCCGCCGTATACCGCATCGTTCGCCCGTTTGTCCTTCGGCAGCGGTTCACCGGTGATCGTGGCCTCGTCCACCGCGCTCTGCCCGGCAACCACCACGCCATCCAAGGGGATCATCTCACCAGGTCGCACAACGATCACGCTGCCGGCCGCTACTTGGTCGATGGGGACCGGTCGCTCCGGATCCTTCAAGGTCACGGTCTTGGGCATGCTGCTCACCAGCTTGTCCAGGGCGCTCTTGCTCCGTTCGATGCCGATGTCCTCCAGCTTTTCGCCCAGCGCGTATAGTGTGATGACCACGGCCGCCTCCGGATATTCGCCGAGGTAGAAGGCGCTGATCACGGCGATCACCATCAGCAGGTTGATGCTACTGAACCGCAGCTTGACGAGGGCTTGGAGCCCTTTCCACAGCACCTGCCACCCCACGGCGAGGATGAACGCGCCGAAGAAGATCGGCGCCCAAGGCATGGGCAGGTGATAGCCCAACAGGCTCAGGACCTCCATGGCCACCACGATGCTCACCGCGGTGAGCAGGAACAGGAATTTTCGGTCGCGTAACATGGTGGTTCAGTGTTCGTGTTCGCCGCTACCCTTGGTCAACTGGCTGAGCAGGTAGTAAGCCCCGTCGGTCACGACACGGACGTCCTTTCCCAATTCCTCCAATGGCCCGATCTCGGTATAGCCCTGGTCGGTGGCGCCGGTGGTCACTTGTACCTGCTTGAAGGTGTTCGGCTCGTGTTCCACGTAGATGAAATGGTCGTCACCGTTGCTCACGATCGCCTTCGCGGGAACGCAGAGCGCGCTGTCGCTGGCCACCTGGATGCGCGCGTCGATGAACATGCCCGGGAGCAACTGGTCCTCCGTGTTGTCCATGCGGGCATGCACCACGATGGCCTGTTGGCCTTGCTCGAAGGCCTTGTTCACGCCGAAGATGACCGCATCGTGGGCACCGTGCGGGTCGTTGGCGATCGTGAACGTGACCTTCTGTCCCTCTTGCACCTTCGCGATGTCCTGCTCGAACACCGTGAGATCGATGTGCAGAGCGCGGTTGTCGGTGATGGACAGGATGGGCTTGTTCGGCTCGATGAACTGCCCCATGGTCACATTGATGTGGTGCAGATTACCGGCGATCGGCGCGCGCACGCTGAAACTGTTGCGGATGCCTTCCGCCGTGAGCGAATCCGGGATCGGTGCAGAAGAGCCGCAGCTTTTCCCGTAGCGCGGTATGCCGGGCATCCGCCGACTTCAGGCCGGCCTCGGCCTGTTGCAGGGTGCGCTGCGCATTGATGTTGTCCGTGCGCAGTTCACGCTGACGCTCCAGATCGGCGCGCTTCAACGTGAGGTCGGCACTGGCTTCCAGGTAATCCTGCTGCAATTGGAGGAACTCAGGGCTGGCCAGGTCCAGCAACACCTGACCTTGCTTGACCGCCTCGCCTTCCTGCACGGGGATCCGGTCAATAATTCCGCTCATGAGCGCGCTCACCTGCGCCTCGTTCTGTGGAGGGAGCATCAGCCGCCCATTCGCCTTCAGCGTGCTCTTCAGGTTGCGATGCTCCAGCGGACCCAGGGTGAGACCGATGGCCTTCACCTGGTCGGCGGTTAGGGCCACCTCCCTGCCTTCACCGTGCTCGTCCTGGTGTTCTTCGCCCTTCTCTTCAACAGCGGGCGTTCCACCGCAAGCGGCCAGGGCCAGGAGGATGAACAGGCAAGGGATGAAGGCCAACGCCTTCGGGGGGATGCGTGATGTGCGCATGTTGGGGACGGCTCAGCGGCCGGTGAGGTAATTGAGTTGAAGGATGGAACGGTCCAGTGCGAGCAACGAACCGATGCGGCCGTTGCGCAGGCTGTAGGCCTGGCCGAGTGTCTGGATGTACTCGACGTAGCCGATCTCACCGGCCTGGTAGTTCCGCGAGGCATTCCTGCCCAGCGCGTCGGCAAGGGCAGCGCCTTGCACGGTGTAGTAGGTGCTCTCGCGTTGCCGCTGCAAGTAGTCCTGTGTGGCGGCCGTGAGCCGCCCTTTCAGCGCACGCTCGGCGGCCTGGCGCTCTTCTTCCGCAATGCGCGCATTGATGCCCGCCGCCTTGGAGTAGGCGGACCGCCCGGTCTTGAACACCGGGATGGACAGCCCGACGATGAACCCGGAACGCGGTGTCACGTGGTCCAGGCTCTGCGTGAACGCGCCCAGTTTGAGCGAAGGGGTCCAGAGCGAGCGCTGCAACCTGGCTTCGGCATCGCTCAGGGCGACCTGTTGGGCCAATGCGCGCAGCTCCGGGTTCCCGGTCACGAGCGCGCTGTCCAACACGGGGCTCGGCAGCCCATCCAGGGCGGTGAGCGGGCCGATGGCGGCCGTTCCCGTCCATTGGGCGAGCAGTGCCTCCGCCGCGAGCACTTCAGCGTCCGCAGCGGCGCGATCGAGCTTGATGCGCTCCCATTCGGCGCGTGCGCTCAGGCCCTCCAGCGGAGCACTCTCGCCCACTTGGACCTTACGCTCCGCGAACGTGGCGAAGTCGCGGTAGATGCTGTCCAGTTCGGCGAGCAACCGTTGCCGTTCGCGCGCCGCTTGCAGTTCCACATAGGCCAGCCCTACTTCACGCCGGACCTGCGCCTCGGTCAAGGCGGCACGTCCTTGGGCCAGTTCCGTGCGTCGCTTCAGCGCTTGGGCACGTCGGGCGATGGTGTTCGGCGCGGCAAGGCCGGTCAGCGCCTGGGCGTTGTAGTCCTGAAGGTCGCTGTTGATCTGCCCGTATTGGTACTGCACATCCACCGGGTCGAGCACGAACGCGGTGGAACGCAAGGCCTCTTCATGCTCCACACCCGCGCGCGCCGCCTGCACCGCCGGGTGCCCTTGCAACGCCTGTTGAACGGCTTGCTCCAGCGTGAGCGGGCCTTGTGCGTTCGCCATCGGAGCGAGCAACAAGATCGCTACCGTGGTGATCGCCGCCTTGCCCAACCGTCCCTTGCGGCGTTTGGACGTGCCGAAGAGCTTGTAGAGTACCGGCAGCACGAAGAGCGTGAGCAGCGTGCAGGTGATCAATCCGCCGATCACGACGGTGGCCAGTGGCCGCTGCACCTCGCTCCCTTCGCTTCGGCTGAGGGCCATGGGCAGAAAGCCGAGCGACGCTACGAGCGCCGTGGCGAGCACCGGGCGCAAGCGGTCCCGCGTGCCGCGGATGATGCGTTCCGTGAGGTCCTCACCCTCCTTTTCCGCCTCCGCGTTGAAGTAGCTGATCAGCACGATGCCATTGAGCACCGCGACGCCGAACAACGCGATGAACCCCACGCCTGCACTGATGCTGAAGGGCATGTCGCGCAGCCAGAGCGAGAGCACCCCGCCCACCGCAGCCAGCGGCACGGCACTGAAGATCAGGAGCGCCTCGCGCGTGCTGTTGAACGTGAGGAAGAGCAGGAAGAAGATCAACAGCAACGCCACCGGCACAGCGATGGCCAGCCGCCCCTTCGCTTCTTGCAGGTTCTTGAACGTGCCGCCGAACGCCAGGTAGTAGCCGCTCGGGAGCTGGAGCTTTTCATCCAAGCGGGCAGCGATGTCGTCGGCCACGCTCTGGATGTCCCGCCCACGCACGTTGGCTTGCACCACGATCCGCCGCTCGCCGTTGTCGCGGCTCACCTGCGCCGGCGCGCTCTTGAAGCTCACCTCGGCGATCTCGCTCATCGGCACCTGCGCACCGCTGGGCAGTTTTACCCGGATGTCCTTCACTTGGCCGATGTCCGCATCGCGGTAACCGGCCATGCGCACCACCAGGTCGAACTTCCGTTCGCCTTCGTACACCACGCCCGCCTTCCCCCCTGCGAGGGCCGTGGTCAGCACTTGGTTCGCTTCTTCCACGTTGAGGCCGTACTGCGAAAGCCGGTTGCGGTCGTAGCTCACCACGAGCTGTGGCATGCCGACCACTTGCTCCACCTTCAGGTCCACCAGACCGGGCACATCGCGCACCAGACCAGCGATCTCGTTCCCCTTCTTGAACAACAGGTCCAGGTCCTCCCCGTAGAGCTTGATCGCGATATCGCTGCGCACCCCGGCGATCAGTTCGTTGAACCGCATCTGGATGGGCTGCTCGAAGCTCAGGTTCACACCGGGCACCACGCTCATCGCCTGTTCCATCTTCTCCGCCAGTTCCTCCGTCGTCTTCGCGCTGGTCCACTCGTTCTTGTCCTTCAACACGATGATCAGGTCGGCGCTCTCGATGGGCATTGGATCAGTGGGCACCTCTGCCGTGCCGACCTTGCTCACCACCTCCTTCACCTCGGGGAAGTCGCGCCGCAGGATCTGCTCCAGTTGGGTGCCCACCTTCATCGTTTCGTTCAATCCACTGCCTTGGCGCACGGTGTAGTTGGTCGCGAAGTCGCCTTCGTCCAACTCGGGAATGAATTCGCCGCCCAGGCGGTCGAACAAGAACCCGGCGCCCATCAATAGCAGCACGGCCATCGCAACGATGGCCTTTGGCGACCGCAATGCGCGGCGCAGGAGCGGTTCATACCGATGGTTGATGCGTTCGACCAGGCGCTCGCTCAACCCTTCATGGGACTTCACGCGCTTGCTGAGCAGAAGGGAACTGATGAACGGCACGTAGGTGAGGCTCAACAGCAACGCCCCGATGATGGAGAAACTGACCGTGAAGGCCATCGGGCGGAACATCTTCCCCTCCACGCCCACCAGGGCGAAAATGGGGATGTAGACGATGAGGATGATGATCTCGCCGAACGCTGCACTGGTCCGGATCTTCCCGGCGCTGGTGATCACCTCGGCATCCATTTCGGCTTGGGAGAGGGTTCGTCCTTTCAACCGGGTGAACAGGTGGAAGAGCGTCGCCTCCACGATGATCACCGTACCGTCCACGATGAGGCCGAAGTCCAACGCGCCCATGCTCATCAGGTTCGCGCTCTGGCCGAAGATGTTCATCATGCCGATGGCGAAGAGCATGCTGAGCGGGATCACCGAGGCCACGATGAGGCCGGCACGCAGGTCGCCCAGTACCAGCAACAGCACGAACACCACGATCAACGCCCCCAGTCCGAGGTTCTCCTCCACGGTCGCGGTGGTCTTGCTGATCAGCTTGGAGCGGTCCACGAACACGTCCACACTGACGCCTTCCGGCAGCGACCGCTCGACCTGCGCCATGCGGTCCTGCACGCGCTCGATCACGCGCATGGCGTTCTCACCCTTCATCATCAACACCACGGCGCCGACCGTTTCCCCTTCTCCGTTGCGCGTCATGGCCCCGAACCGCGGCGCGTGACCGAACCGCACTTCGGCCACGTCCTTCACCCGGATGGGAATGCCGTTGGTCGTCCGGATGGGCAGGGCAGCGATGTCGTCCAGCGAGCGCACCAGGCCCTCCCCGCGGATGTAGTAGAGGTTCGGCCCCTTCTCGATGTAGCTGCCCCCTGTGTTCGCGTTGTTCGCTGCGAGGGCTTGGTACACGTCGGGGAGCGCAAGGTCCATGCTCAGCAGCTTGGCCGGGTCCACCGCTACTTCGTACTGTTTCAGCTTGCCGCCGAAGCTGCTCACGTCCACCACACCGGGCACGCCGAGCAGTTGGCGCCGCACGATCCAATCCTGGATGGTGCGCAGTTCCATGGCGTCGTATCGGTCGCGGTGCGCGCTGTCCACGGCCAGGGTATACTGGTAGATCTCGCCCAGGCCGGTGGTCGGTGGCAGCAGTTCAGGCGTACCGAACTGCGGGGGGATGTCCGCCTCGGCCATCTTCAGCCGTTCGCTCACCAGTTGCCGAGCAAGTGGCGTGGCCACCTTGTCCTTGAAGACGACGGTGATCACGCTGAGACCGCTGCGGCTGATGCTCCGCAGTTCCACCAGATCGGGCAGGTTCTTGAATTGCAGTTCCAGCGGGTAGGTGATGAACTGCTCCACCTCCTGGGTGGCCAGGGTCGGTGCGGTGGTGATCACCTGCACTTGGTTGTTGGTCACATCGGGCAAGGCGTCGATGGGGAGCTGGGACACGGACCAGATGCCCCAGCCGAGGAAGATCACCAGCAAGGCCCCGGTGATGGTCTTGTTCTCCACGGAGAACCGGATGATCCTTTCGATCATGTGTAAATACGATCGTGCCCGGATCCCGGGCGATGAACTATGAAGTGCGTGAACGGGGCACGGGGCAAAGCCTCACCGTGCGATCGGCGTTGGATGCCTTACGCCAAGCGTGGAGGGTTCCACTTGGAACCGGAGAAAGAAACCACCCGCACCTCCGGGTCATCGGAGGCGAGCGTTGTGGCAGGTGCTACCAAGGTGAGCAGGACGGCGGGCCGTGTGGCGATCAACGCCGGCGCATGGCAGGCGCAGAAGGTCTCCGGGCAACCATCGTTGAAGGGGTTGTGGTCCCCATCGCCTTCGTGCTCATGATGGTCTTTCGGGCCGTCGTGGTGGCCGAGATCACTGTGATGGACGGCCAAGTGGACAAGAACCTCTGGCACCTTTACCCACTCGTGGATCTCCAGGGCACTAAAGCCATAGAGGGCGAGGGTCAGAAGGAACAGGAGGCGACGCATCGGGCACAAGTTATGACAGGATAGACTTTAGGGGTGTGGTTGGTTGTGTGGCACATCTGACAAGTCATTCGTCAAGATCGCATGTCCAACATTAGCTTGTGCGTTATCACTCTGACCGGCGCTCGCGTCCACGCGAGTGCCACTTGCCTTGTGGTCTCCGGCCGCTGCACTCACTGCCAGAGGCGGATCGGCGGCAACGCACTTGGGCGGACCCGAGCGCGGGTCAAGGACTTTCGTCGTGGGGGCGATCTGAGGGCAACACTGGGGGCGATCTTAGAGGCAATAACGAGGGCAATGAGACTCCCCATACCACGCCTATGGATGCCCGTCCAGTCAGCCTAAAAGGCCTGAAAACACAGGAGGGACAGGCATTTTGCCTATCCCTCCTCAGTGACCCCGGCAGGACTCGAACCTGCAACCAACAGAACCGGAATCTGTCATTCTATCCAATTGAACTACGGGGCCGGTACGCGCCACCTTGCGGCAGAGCGGCCGCGAAGATAGCGGTCCGCAGCGCACCTACCGCGGCTGGGCGCCAAAAGCGTACCTTCGCGCGCCTTTTTGCACCCGTCGTAGCCTTGGCGAAGGCGGGTCTCTACACAAGCCCCCATGACCGAACTGCGCAACATCGCCATCATCGCCCACGTGGACCACGGCAAGACCACGCTCGTGGACCGTATCCTGCACCAGTGCCAGCTCTTCCGCACCAACGAGGAGGTGGGCGAACTGCTGCTGGACAACAACGACCTGGAGCGGGAGCGCGGCATCACGATCCTGTCGAAGAACGTGAGCGTGCGTTACAAGGGCATCAAGATCAACGTGATCGACACCCCCGGCCACAGCGATTTCGGCGGTGAGGTGGAGCGCGTGCTCAACATGGCCGACGGCGTGCTGCTGCTGGTGGACGCCTTCGAGGGTGCCATGCCGCAGACGCGCTTCGTGCTGGGCAAGGCCATCCAGCTGGGCCTGAAACCGATCGTGGTGATCAACAAGGTGGACAAGCCGAACTGCACGCCCGAAGAGGTGCACGAGCAGGTGTTCGACCTCATGTTCGCCCTGGACGCCACCGAGGAGCAGCTCGATTTCCCTGTGGTGTACGGCAGCAGCAAACAGGGCTGGATGGGGCCCGATCCGAAGACCCCGACCGAGGACGTGAGCTACCTGCTGGACATGATCGTGCAGCACATCCCCGCGCCGAAGAAGGTGGACGGGACGTTGCAGATGCGCATCACCAGCCTTGATTACAGCAGCTTCCAGGGCCGCATCGCCGTGGGCCGCGTAACGCGCGGCACCATCAAGCCGGGCCAGAACGTGAGCCTCGCGAAAAGCGACGGCTCCTTCAAGAAGGGCAAGGTGGCCGAGCTGATGGTGTTCGAGGGCCTGGGCAAGGAGAAGGTGAAGGACCGCGAACTGTCCAGCGGCGAGATCTGCGCCGTGATGGGCCTGGACGGCTTCGACATCGGCGACACCATCGCCGACTTCGAGAACCCCGAGGCGCTGCCCTTCGTGAAGGTGGACGAGCCGACGATGAGCATGCTCTTCACCATCAACACCTCGCCGTTCTTCGGCCGCGAAGGCGAGTTCGTGACGAGCCGCCACCTGCGCGACCGCCTCTACAAGGAGATCGAGAAGAACCTCGCGATGAAGATCGAGGAGACCGGCTCGCCGGACAAGCTGCTGGTCTACGGCCGCGGCATCCTGCACCTGGGCATCCTGGTGGAAACGATGCGCCGCGAGGGCTACGAGTTCCAGCTGGGCCAGCCGCAGGTGATCCTGAAGGAGATCGACGGCGAGAAGTGCGAGCCCATCGAGGCGCTCACCGTGCAGGTGCCGGAGAACTTCAGCAGCAAGGTGATCGACCTGGTAAGCCGCCGCAAGGGCGAACTGCTGAGCGTGGAGCTGAAGGGCGACCGCGTGAACGTCGAGTTCAACATCCCCGCGCGCGGCATCATCGGCCTGCGCAACCCGCTGCTCACGGCAACGGAGGGTGAAGCGATCATCGCCCACCGCTTCAAAGGCTACGAGCCTTGGAAGGGCGAGTTCCAGAAGAGCCGCCCCGGCTGCATCATCAGCGCGGAGACCGGCACCGCCATCGCCTACGCGATCGACAAGCTGCAGGACCGCGGCAAGTTCTTCGTGGAGCCCGGCGAAGAGGTGTATGCCGGCCAGGTGATCGGCGAAAGCCCGAAACCCGACGAGGAGCTCGGCGTGAACATCATCCGCGTGAAGAAGCTCACCAACATGCGCGCCAGCGGCAGCGATGACAAGACGAGCATCGCCCCCGCCGTGAAGTTCTCCCTGGAGGAATGCATGGAGTACATCGCCGACGACGAGTACCTGGAGGTGACGCCCAAGAACCTGCGCATCCGCAAGATCCTGCTCGACGAGAACGAGCGGAAGAAGGCGAGCAAGAAAGTGGTGGAGGCGTAAGTCTGGACCAGCAACGATCAGGAAGGGCCGCATGCGCGGCCCTTTCGCGTTCATTAGTGCAACACAGGCAACTAGCTCTTCGGTAACGGCAGAGCCTCCTGCACCGGCTCCGTCACGCGCTTGCGGAACCAACGGATACCCCGGTCCATGAAGCCGATGCGCGTGTTGAAACGTTGCACAAAGTTGAGCCGCACATTGCCCACCGCCCACGAGAACCGGTCGCGTGCATCGATGAGGTAGCCGATGTTCTCCTGGTTGAACGACAGCCCGAAGTAGTGCGTGGAACTGTTGTAGCCCATGCCTGCCCGCAGCTGCACGTGGAAGCCCGGCCCCACATCCGTGGACCAACGCAACTGCGCGCTCCCCACAGGATCGGTCTCCGCGTGTTGCAGGCTGGCGCCGATGCCCAGCACGGCCGACCCCGTCAGGAACCAGTGTTCATGTAGCACGAAGGTGTACACGTAGCCGCCCATGGGACCGACGTCCCAGAACGAACCGCGGCGCAGGTGCAGGCCATCCTCGAACTGCGCATCCAGCAAAGTGGGCACTAGCGATGAATCCGCCCCGAGGTGGAAGTAGGTGGCATAGCCGCCCAGCAGCCACGAGCCCTGGCTCTTCCGCTGCCATGCGTCCTGGTTGAACGAGGCGCGGTAGCTGAAGCGGTCGTTGTTGAAGATGTGTACCGAGCTCACGCCCACGTTGAACTCGCGCAGGTCGGGCCGCGTGGGATAGGTGGTGTTCTGCACCCAGCCGAGCTCCGGCAGGGTGTGCGAGCTGACGAAATAGCCCGCGAAGCGTTGCAGGAACAGGTTCGTGGCCCAGCGTTTCGTGTGGATGTTGGCCTGCGCGTCGATGTAATGGGTGCGTCCGCGGATCGCATCGTCGCGGTTCAGCAGGGGCACGCCCACGCCGATGTTCAGCGTGAGCGCCCGGTAGCTCGCGCCCACCCCGAAGTTGATGCGGTTGTTCGGCCGGTACTCCAGGTCCTTCAGGCCCGTGCCCGTGCCCAGCCGGAGGCGGTTGTACTTCGTGCTGAGGAAGAGGCGGCCGGTGAGGATGCGCGAATAGTCATGCACGTACGTGGTGTCGAACGTATCCACCCGCGTGCGCTGCCCTTGCGCTTCGCGGCCCATCAACAGTCCCAAGGCCATCAGCAGGCACGAGCGGCCAGGACGGCACATGGGCGAACGAAGAAGGATGGACCAGGCAGGCTCGCGCATGGATGAAGGCTGGCAAAGAACGTTCCGCGCGGCCGGATGTTCGGTCGTCCCATCGCTCACCGCGCGTCCATCCTGTACGGAGGGCATCGAAAAGCCACCGCTGCCCTCCTCTCTCCCCGGAATGCTCCTGATGCGAACTTCGCCCCCGCATGACCTTCCTTCTTTGCCTCCTGGGCCTGGTGGCCATCGTACTGCTCTACGTGGCGATCTTCCTGGCCGTATCCCCCCGCATCGGCTCGAGGCCCAAGGGCAAGCGGCTCGCACGGATCAAGGCCTCGCCCGCCTACCGCGATGGCGTGCTGCAGAACCCCGTGCCCACGGACATGTCCATGCCCGCCCCCGTGATGCTGAAGGTGATGTGGGAGATGCTGAAGGGCGGCGGCGAGCGCGAACCGAAGCGGCCCATCCCCACCGTGCCGTTCGACAAGGCGGCCTGGGAGCGGCTGCCGGACCAGGGGTTGGCGCTGGCGTGGTTCGGCCACTCCTCGTTGCTGATCAAGCTCGACGGCGTCACGTTCCTCACCGATCCGGTGTTCAGCAAGCGCGCCTCCACCTTCTCCTTCGCCGGACCCAAGCGTTTCCCCTACACGCAGCACATGGCGGCGGACCTGCTGCCCCAGGTGGACGTGGTGCTGCTCTCCCACGACCATTACGACCACCTCGACCACGCCACGATCCTGCGGCTGAAGGACAAGCGCTTCATCGCGCCGCTGGGCGTAGGCGCGCACCTGGAACGGTGGAGCGTGCCCGCATCGGCGATCACCGAATGCGACCTGTGGGAGAAGATCACCGTCGGTGGCGTGGCGCTCACGCTCACCCCGACCCGCCATTTCAGCGGCCGTTCGCTCACCGACCGCCTCCGCACGCTGTGGGGCGGCTGGGCGCTGCACGGCCCCAGCGCGAACATCTACTTCGGCGCGGACTCGGGCTACTCGCCCGTCTTCGCGCAGGTGGGCGAACGCCTGGGCCCCTTCGACCTGGCCCTGCTCGAATGCGGCGCATACAACGAGCGCTGGGCGAACATCCACATGTTCCCGGAGCAGACCGCACAGGCCGCCATTGAGGTGAGGGCCCGCATGCTGATGCCCATCCACTGGGGCAAGTTCAGCCTGGCCATGCACCCGTGGAAAGAACCGGTGGAGCGCCTGACGGTGAAGGCGCGGAAGCTGGGCCTGCCGCTGCTGACGCCACGCATCGGCCGCATCGTCACCGGCGTGGATGCATCGGCCAGCGAGGACTGGTGGAAGGAGATCTGACCGGCCGCATCGGGAGCGGTAGCCGGTCCGACAGGCTCACCGGGACATCCTCCAAAGGGCCCCAATGAAGAAGGCCGCCTTGTGGCGGCCTTCCTAGGGTCGGGGTGACTGGATTCGAACCAGCGACCACTTGCACCCCATGCAAGTGCGCTACCGGGCTGCGCTACACCCCGAAGAGGGCGCGAATGTAACAAGACGGACGGTTCCACGCCTTCCGAAAAATGGAAAGGCGGCCTTGCCTCTACGGCCCGCTCCCTAGAACAAGTGGCAGGAGCAGGCGATGGCGAAGCAGATGATGGCGGCGTAGACCAGCACCGGGATCGATCCGGAACCGTACTTGCGCAACAGTGCGTTCATGGCCTTGGTGTTCGTTCCCACGAAGAACGGCAGCGCGCGTCGCGCCAGCGGGAAGCGAATGTGAACTCCACGCGAAGAAGTGAACAGGGCTATCAACAATTGTGACGAACGGTCGGCGCCGGTGGCCGGCAGCACGAAGCGCCGCACCGCCCCCGTCTAGTTTTGCCCCGCCCCGATCGGGCGTACCCTTCGCATGCTCCGCCGTATCCTGCTTCCCTTCCTCCTGCTCCCCGCCCTGGCCTCCTTCGCCCAATCGCGCTTCACGGTGAGCGGGTACGTGACCGACAGCGCCACCGGCGAGGCCCTGATCGGGGCCAGCGTGTTCATCCAGGAACTGCAACGCGGCGTGCCCACCAACACCTATGGCTTCTATTCGGCCACGCTGGACGAGGGCACCTACACTCTGCTGGTGCGCTACATCGGCTACCGCGACCTGCAACGCACGGTGAAGCTGACGGCCGACACGAAGCTGAACCTGCCGGTAACGAGCGCCGCACAGGAGATCAAGGCGGTGGAGGTGGTAGGCGAAAAACGCGTGAACAACACCGAAAGCACCGCCATGGGCCGCATGGACGTGGACGTGCAAAAGCTGAACACGCTGCCGGCCCTGCTCGGCGAAGTGGACATCCTGAAGACGATCCAATACCTGCCCGGCGTGAAGAGCAACGGCGAGGGCAACAGCGGCTTCTACGTGCGCGGTGGCGGGCCGGACCAGAACCTGATCCTGCTGGACGAAGCCACGGTGTACAACGCCAGCCACCTCTTCGGGTTCTTCAGCGTGTTCAACGCGGACGCGGTGAAGAACCTGGAGCTGATCAAGGGCGGCATGCCCGCGAACTATGGCGGCCGCACCAGTTCGGTGCTCGACATCACCATGAAGGACGGCAACGACAAGGCGTTCCACGGCCAGGGCGGCATCGGCCTCATCAGCTCGCGCCTAACCCTGGAGGGGCCCATCGTGAAGGACAGGAGCTCCTTCATCGTCAGCGGCCGCCGCACCTACATCGACGTGCTGACGAAACCCTTCATCAACAAGGACAGCCAGTTCGCCGGCAGCGGCTACTACTTCTACGACCTCAACGCGAAGGCCAACTACCGCATCAGCGACAAGGACCGCGTGTTCCTGAGCGGCTACTTCGGGCGCGACGTGTTCACGCTGAACGGCAACCAGCCGGGCAGTCCCGATTTCAAGATCCCCTGGGGCAATGCCACCGTGAGCGCGCGCTGGAACCACGTGTTCGGCCCCAAGCTCTTCCTGAACACCACGGTGACGTACAGCGACTACAAGTTCCGGTTCGACGGCGGACAGGACCAGTTCAAGTTCAAGCTCTTCAGCGGCATCAAGGACCAGGGGCTGAAGCTCGACTTCAGCCAGTATCCCAACATCCGCCACAGCATCAAGTACGGCCTGCAATACACCTTCCACATCTATACGCCGAGCACGGTGGACGTGAGCAGCGGCGACACGGAGTTCAACATCGACGCGCCCTCGCGCCTGAAGGCCCACGAAGCTGCGGCGTACGTGCTGGACGAGTTCGACATCACCGACCAGCTGCGCCTGAACGCCGGCCTGCGCGTGAGCCATTTCGCCCACGTGGGCAGCTTCACCGAATACCTGCTGGACAAGGAAGGCGTGGCCACCGGCACACGCACGTACAGCTCCGGAGAAACGGTGAAAGCCTACAACGGCCTGGAACCCCGCCTTTCGCTGCGCTACCGGCTGGACAACACCAGCAGCCTGAAGGCGAGCTTCAACCGCAACCTCCAATACGTACACCTGGCCAGCTTCAGCAGCATCGGCCTGCCCACGGACGTGTGGATCCCCAGTGGACAGAACGTGAAGCCCCAAGTGGGCATCCAGTATGCCGCGGGCTACTTCCGCGACCTGGCCGACCGCCTGTTCGAGACCAGCATCGAGGTGTACTACAAGGACATGCAGAACCTGATCGAGTACGCCGAAGGCGCGCAACCGCAGGACAACGGCAACACGAACTACGACGCGCAGCTGGTGTTCGGCAACGGCTACTCGTACGGCGCGGAGCTGTTCATCAAGAAGCGCACCGGCAGGCTCACCGGCTGGGTGGGCTACACCTGGAGCAAGACCATGCGCAAGTTCCCCGACATCAACAACGGCAAGGAATTCCCCAGCCGCTGGGACCGCCGCAACGACCTGAGCGTGGTGCTGGGCTATGAGCTGAACAAGCGCTGGACCTTCGGCGCCACCTTCGTGTACAGTACCGGCCAGGCCGCCACGCTGCCGGTGCAGCGCTACTGGATCGAAGGGCGCCTCGTGAGCCAGTTCACCGAACGCAACGGTTTCCGCATGACGCCTTACCACCGCCTGGACCTGGCCGCCACGCTGTACAACAAGGAGACCAAGCACGTGAAGGACCCCGTGACCGGCGAGGACAAGCTGGTGCCCCGCAAATACCGCAGCAGCTGGACCTTCTCGGTATACAACGCTTACAACCGCGCCAACCCGTACTTCATCTATTTCGACACCGAGGGCACGTTGGCCAACGGCGATCTGCGCGCCGTGGCGAAGCAGGTATCACTGTTCTCCATACTGCCGTCCGTCACCTGGAACTTCCACTTCTGACCATGAAGCGCCCCGCCCTTCCTTTCCCGCCGAAGCGCCTCGCGCAAGCGCTGCCCTTCTTCGCCGCCGCGCTGCTGTTCTCCGCCTGCGAGAAGGAGATCACCGTGGATTTGCCCGATACGCCCGAGCGGCTGGTGGTGGAAGGCTCCATCGAGCCCGGTCTGCCCCCGCTCGTGATCCTCACCCGCACCCAGGGCTACTTCGCCCCCACGGACCTCCGCAGCCTTGCCGCCATGTTCGTGCGCGGCGCCACCGTGGTGGTGACGGACAACACCACCGGCACGCCGGTGACGCTGGACCAGATCAACTCCGGTGGCCTCAGCGGGGAGCAGCTCGCGGCTATCGCCACGGCCACCGGCCTGGACCCGGCGCTGCTCGCCGGCGCCGACATCTGTGCATACACCAAGCTGGACAACTCGATCACCGGCACGATCGGCCACACGTACACGCTGAACATCGCCTCCGGGGAACACGCGTTGAGCGCGGTGAGCACCATCCCGCACCCGGTGCCGCTGGATTCCACGTGGTTCAGGCTGGCCCACGCCCGGCCTGATGACGATAGCCTCGGCTACGCCTGGGGACGCATCACCGACCCCGATACGCTGGGCAATGGCTACCGCTGGTACGCGCGGCGCATCGGCCACCGCGCCAACGGTGACGTGAAGGACCCCACGTTCATCTCCCCGCTCGGCAGCACCTACAACGACAAGTATATCAACGGGCTCGCCTTCGATTTCAACGTGATACGCGGCCGCCAGTTCTACAGCGACAACGAGGAGGACAAGAACGAGGAGGCGGGCTACTTCAAAGTGGGCGATACGATCGAGGTGCGGTTCCTGAGCATCGGCATGAAGGAATACGACTTCTATACGACCTACGACAACAACGTGGCCAGTGCGGGCGATCTCTTCAGCACTCCCGCCAACGTGAAGACCAACGTCACCGGCGGGCTGGGCGTTTGGTGCGGGCGGTCCGTGTATACCGACACGATCATCTGCAAGCCGTAGGAGAGTATCGCGCGATGCCGGGTCGGGCCCGGCATGATCGGAATTCGCAACGAGGTCCGGCGCGCAGCCGCGCGCCGGACCTCGTTGCAGCTCCCCATGCACCCCGGCCCTGAGCCGGGGTCGCGGCAGGGAACAGCATTCACACCGGCCTGCATCGCAGCGGTCCGAGAAGGGAACGGTACGGGTATCTTCGCGGCCCAACCATGAGCACCACTCCCGAGCACGTGAAATGCCTGATCATCGGATCGGGCCCCGCTGGTTACTCCGCCGCCATCTATGCCGCACGGGCAGACCTGAAGCCTGTGCTGATCGAAGGCCCTCTTCCCGGCGGGCAGCTCACCCAGACCACCGAGGTGGACAACTACCCCGGCTACCCGAACGGCCGCACCGGCCCGGAGATGATGGAGGACCTCAAGGCCCAGGCGAAGCGCTTCGACACCGACATCCGCAACGGCTGGGTGACGAAGGTGGACCTCAGCGGCCCCATCCATAAGGTGTGGGTGGACGAGACCACGGAGATCCATGCGGACGCGGTCGATCATCAGCACCGGCGCCAGCGCGAAATGGCTGGGCCTGCCCAACGAGCTCCGCCTGCGCGACATCGGCGGGGGCGTCACCGCCTGCGCGGTGTGCGACGGCTTCTTCTTCCGCGGCCAGACCGTGGCCCTGGTGGGCGCGGGCGACACCGCCGCCGAAGAGGCCACCTACCTGGCCAAGCTCTGCCCGAAGGTGTACATGCTCGTGCGCCGCGATGCGTTCCGCGCCAGCAAGGCCATGGTGCATCGTGTGGAGCACACGCCCAACATCGAGGTGCTCTACAACACCGAAGTGAAGGATGTGCTCGGCGAGCACGCCGTGGAAGGGCTCATCACCATCAACAACAGGACCGGCGAGGAGCGCAAGCTCGACGTCACCGGCCTGTTCGTGGCCATCGGCCACAAGCCCGCCACCGACCTCTTCAAGGACTGGCTGGACATGGACGAGGCCGGTTACCTGAAGCACGACGCGGACCGCACCAGCACGAAGATCCCCGGCGTGTTCGTGGCCGGTGATGCCGCCGACAAGGTGTACCGCCAGGCGGTGACCTCAGCCGGAACGGGATGCATGGCCGCGCTCGATGCAGAGCGTTACCTGGCAGCGAACGGGAAGCACTGACAAGTCCATGTGTCCATCTGACCATATGTTCATGAGCACATGGTCAAATGGACACATGCCCTAAGGCACCACCTGCCACTGATCCATCAGTAAGTAGAACCGCACGATCTCGCGCTTCTTGAAGGGGATGTCCCAGTCGCCTTCGTACTGGACCAGCACGGGCAATAAGGCGCCGTTCAGCAGGCTGTTGTCCACCTTGATGGTGATGTCGAAGTCCAGCAGCAGGCTGGCGTGCGCGATGCGGTATTCGCGGGCGATCACCTGCATGGTGGACTGATCGAACCAGGTGGTCATCTGTTTGATCACCGTATCGTCCTCGTCCGCGGGCTTGCCCCGCACCGTATCCTTCGCCACCGCGCTGAACACCCAGCAGGGATGCTCGCCGCGCGTGCCGCTGTCGATCGTGTAGTCATAGAGCGGCAGCATCTTGGGATCGAAGAGCGCGAGCTTGTCGCCGATCATCGGCACGCTGGCGATCTCCTGCCCCGGATTGAACATGAACTTCTTCAGCTCGCTCTTGTACTTCTCGAACTTGCTCCCGCGCTGGATCGCCTGTTCTTTCGGGCCCAGGCGCGCGTTCGCCGTCCACGTGCCTTTCGGGAAGAACACGTCGTCGTACATCTCCGCCGTGAGGTAGCGCATGCTCCCGTCCTTGCTGCGCAGCTTCCCATGCTCCGCCGTGCTGTCCAGCGCCAGCGTGGCCAGCGCGCCGTTGCGCACCAGGCGTCCGCTGCGGTAGAGGTAGGCGGTCTCCCGCTCGCCCTTGTTGCGCACGCGCAGCTCGCTCTTCACGCGGTGCGGATGGTACTTTGTGTTCAGGAAGGCCTGCTGGAAGGTGGTGTCCTCCATCACCTGCCGCACGAAGCCCTCCACGTCCAATCCCTGCGCATGCCCGCGGATCACCAGTTCGCCCAGCTGGTACACGTTGGTAATGGTATCCTCCTCCACCTGCGCCCGCGCGCCGCACAGCCACATGCAGGCCCCGAGGAGCAGGACGAGGCGCGGCAGCTGCGGCATGGCTCAGTGCTGGCGCGAAGGTCCGAGGCTCGTGTAGAGCTCGTACTTCTTCTTCACGTAGATGAGGAACTCATACTGCGACAGCCCTTTCAGCGTGGCCTCGGGCACGTTGCAAAAGTCGATGAAGTCGTCGAAGCTCTCGTCGCTCAGGTTGATGATGTCGTACTCCACGTACTTGTGCAGGAGCTCCTTCAACAGCTCGCGCCGGCGGTCCTCGTTCTGCAGCTCGGCCACCTGCCGCTTGCTGCGTTCGCGGCGGCTGAACTGCTCGTAGAGGAAGGTGATCGGGCTTTGCAGCGCGTCCACGCCGGTGGTGCGGTAGTCCTTCGGGTCGTAGCCCAGCTTCGCGATGTCCGCCTGGATCTCCTTCAGCGTGCGCTCCGGCAGCACGGCCACCGGCTTCAGGTCGATCGTCCACGGCTTCAGGATGATGCGCAACGCGCCCAGTTCCTCGGTGGTGAACTCGTTCAGCGGCACCGTGCGCGTGACGTAGCCGCCGGCGCCGATCAGCAGCGTGTCCGTGGTGAACGCGCGGGTGGTGAACCGCCCGTCCGTACCGGCGAAGGTGCCCGAGCGCGTGCGCCGGTTCACGATCATCAGGTCGTAGAAGACGTGTTCGCCGTCGCCACCGGAGACGACGCCTTTCACGGTGATCTCTTGCTGCGCTTGCGCGATCGTGGTCACCACGATCAGGGCGGTAAGGAGAAGCTGTCGCACGGGTGCCAAAAGTAGCCTTCGGTCCTCCCGCACACCGCGCCACGGAAAAGGAGAAGGGCCCCGGCCATAACGCCGAAGCCCTTCCTGAAGTACCTGCGCACCTGTAAGCCGGGTCCTGTTCCCCGACACGTCGGGGCCCCCATCATTTATCTGGGATGCCGCTCACGCGGCACCTCGATCGACCTACCCGCCAGGATCGGACGGGCCGCCCTCAAGCCCTGGCTTATTTGGTCTTTCAGCCCATGGGGTTTGCCTTGCCACGGACATCACTGCCCGCGCGGTGGGCTCTTGCTTTCAAGCGCCGAAGCGCTCTATCCCGCGCGGAGGCGGGCCCACCGTTTCACCCTTGCTCGCCGAAGCCGCGGGCGAAGGCGAGCCTTGCCACAGCTTCCGCGGAGCGGTCTGTTCTCTGTTGCACTATCCGTAACGCCGCCGTCACCAGCGGCGCCCCTTCCCGTTAGGAAGCACGGTGCCCTATGCTGCCCGGACTTTCCTCCCCCCGGCATGCCGGGAGGCGATGGAGCGGTGCGCAGGATGCCAATGAACGATCAACGGACGGGCCGAAGGTACCCTTCCCAACGCGCAGCGCCTTCAAAGCCCTCTGTGTCATCTGCGGACATTTCCACAAGAACGGCCAGCATTGAAACGGTCAAGCTCAATAGACCTCTTTCATAATTCCCCAGAAGTGTTACGTCGAGCGACCGCGTTGTCACCTCGAGCGAAGTCGAGAGGGGCGTTCATGTCTCGACTTCGCTCGACAGGACAGAAGGACCGTATAGAGGACGAATTACGAAAGAGCTCAATGGTGTACGATGTCGATGGCCGTGGCCCCATAGCCGTAGCGGCGTGGATCAGCATCATCGAACCGGCAACCTTCGTAGAACTGCAACACCTTCCGCACTTCCTCCCGCAGCACGCCCTCGCCCACCCCGTGGATCACGATGAGCTTCCGCTTCTTCTCGCGGATCGCCGTGTTCAGCATCCGCTCGAAATAGTCCAGCTGGAAGCGCAGCTTCTCCCCGTCGCTCAGGTGGCGTTCGTCGTCGATCAGCTCGTGCAGGTGCAGGTCGATCTCCATCCGCGACGGATCCTCCCGCTTGCCCACCGCCTTGCCGCCGTTGCGTTCGTTCGCGCCACGGCCCTTGTCGCGTTGGATCCGTTCCTGCATCCGGTCGTTGGCGGCCACGAGCCGGGCATGATGATCGCTGACGCGGTACACCAGGCCAGGCTCCACTTTCACCACCGCCGACAACGGGTACTCCAGCTCGAACCTATCACGCGTGCGCACCTTCACCCGCAGGCCCAGCAGTTCAAGCACGATGCCGCCGCCCGCTTCGTTCACGAGCAGCACTTCGTCCCCCACTGCGATCCTTTTGGCCGCCATGCTGCAAATTTACAGGACCATGCGCCGCTTCCTCCCCCTTCTCGCCGCCGCCCTGCTCGCCCATGCCGCCGATGCCCAATCCTTCGCAGCACCCGAGCCGGTGGGCGGCAACAACGCCGTGAAGTGGCTGCTGGAGCAGGAGCTGACCTTCCCCCCCGCCGCGCTGGAAGCCGAGGTGGACGGCAACGTGGGCCTGGAGTTCATGGTGCGCGCCGATGGCAGCATCGCCGACCTGCACGTGCTCCACCCGCTGCGCCCGGACTGCGACGCCGAGGCCCTGCGCATCGCCCGCATGATCCGCTGGGTACCGGCCTCCGTGGGCGGCAGCCTGATGGACAAGGAGCATGAACTGGCGATCCCCTTCAACGCCAAGAAGTACAAGAAGGCCCACGCCAAGGCGCAAGGCTGCCCCAAGCCCACCAACGGGGAAGCGGACGCCAGCGGACGCATCTACAAGGACCGCGAGGTGGACAGTCTGGCCGCACCACTGGTGAAAGGCGGATTGCGCGGCCTGCCCGCTTACCTCAGCGAGAACCTGAAGTACCCGGAGGAAGCCTTCCGGCGCGACATCCAGGGCAAGGTGACGCTGGAGTTCGTGGTGGAGGCCAGCGGCAGCATCAGCAACCTGCGTACCACCGAGCCACTGGGCGCGGGATGCGATGATGAGGCCATGCGACTGATCCGTTCCACCTGCTGGCGGCCGGCCATCGCGAAGGGACAGCGCGTGCGCAGCCTGATGAAGCTGGACATCCAGTTCCGGCTGGACCCCTCGAAGCGGCCCTAGCTTCGCGCCCCAAGCACACAGCATGACGAAGCGAGGACCCTGGACCACCCTCAGCGAGGAGGAGCGCTACCAGACGCCGTGGATCGCGGTGAGCCACCACGAGGTGATCGATCCGGGCGGCCGCGAAGGCATCTACGGCGTGATCCACTTCAAGAACATCGCCGTAGGCATCATCCCCCTGGACGACGAACTGAACACCTGGATCGTGGGCCAGTACCGCTATCCCATGCAGGCATACAGCTGGGAGAATCCCGAAGGCGGCGGCAAACGCCACATCCCCGCCGTCGACAGCGCGAAGCGCGAGCTGCGCGAAGAGGTGGGCATTGCGGCGGAGCATTGGACCGAAGTGCTGCGCATGGACCTGAGCAACAGCGCCAGCGACGAGCAGGCCATCGTGTTCGTGGCGCAAGGCCTCACCCATTTCGAACCCGAACCCGACCACGACGAGCAGCTCGAACAACGCAAGCTGCCCTTTGAAGAACTGTACCGGATGGTGATGCGCGGCGAAGTGCGCGACAGCATCACCGTGGCCGCCGTGCTGAAGGTGAAGCTGATGCTGCTGGCAGGCGGGCTGCGGCTGTCCAAAGCGGAAGCCTCCGGTCAGAAATAAAGGACGTGCCCCCGGAACACCCCGTCGCTGCCATACTCAAGCGCGGGCAGGGGCACCTTCACGCAGTCCAGCACGAAGAGCACGGTGTGGAGCAGCTTGCTTTTGGTGCGGATGCGGGCCAGCGAGATATCCGGCCCCAGGAAGAACTGCCGGTACTGCCCCGGACTGTTCCGCGCGCTGATCATCCGCTCCGCGCCATACCCGGCAGCTAGGTTCAGCCACGGCGGCAGTCCCTTCGCGCCGAACGCCCGCAGGTTCGCGCTGAGCCAGATGGAGGTGCCGTTGTAGTCCTTCAGCAGCCGCTCCGGCAGGGTGCGGCCCAGAAGGTCGGGGCGCTGCGCGGCGAAGTCCGTGAGGTGCGAGGAGTACTTCATCACCACGCGCTGTTCCTTCCAACCCAACTGCTGGCCGATGAAGAGCGCCGCGCCGAACGTATTGGCCGCCATGTCACCCACACTGAAGCCCCATTCCGAGGAGCGGCCATCGAGGTATTCAATGCCGCCGAGGTACAGGAACCCCAACCCACCACCGATCCATACGGATGCCTTCTCGGTGCATCCCGCCCACCAGAAAGCCGCATGACCAGCGCGGCCGATCGCGTAGGTGCTGAACGCATGCCCCGCCTTGTCCATCTGCAGCCATTCGTCGTCGTCGTCGAAGAAATGGAACGCGGAGCGCGGGTAGCCCTTGTACCACGCTTCGTTCAGCGATACCAACGAACCGGAGAGCAGCGCCACGCTGCCACCGGCCACCAGCCACGTGCGCTGATGCACGAGGCGCGTGCTGTCGGTCCCCTGCGCACGCGCCTGCGGCGAAATGGACCATGCGGCCATCACCCACCAGCAAAGCCGTACCCGGCACGGCCGCACGCTCCCGCCCGGCATGCGCCGAAGGTACCTTGTTGCGCTGTCATGCCGGGCCTGGCCCGGCATCACGGACCGCAATGACCAGGAACAGCATCCTGCTGCGATGCCGGGTCAGGCCCGGCATGACAGCCAAGAGAGAAGGGCCGCGTTTAACGCGGCCCTTCGTGATGCACGAACTGTCGTTACGCTCCGATGGCGCCCTTGCAGGCCGTGAGGATGTCCCGCGCCTTGGCCAGGCTGCTGCTTTCCGCATAGCAGCGCAGCACCGGCTCGGTACCGCTGGCGCGGATCATCAGCCACTGGTCGTCGTCGAAGAAGTACTTGTAGCCGTCGATCGTTTCACGGCGGAGCACGCCGAAGGGACCGAAAGCCTTGAACGTGTCGCTTTCGCAGGCCTTCAGCACGTTCTGTTTCAGGTCCTCGGTGATGTGCAGGTCGTTCCGCTCGTAGCTGAACGGACCCACGATGGCGTACACCTCCTGGATGAGGTCGTCGAGGCTCTTGCCGCTCTTGGCCATGAACTCCCAGATGGTGAGGCCCATCCAGATGCCGTCGCGCTCGGGGATGTGCCCCTTGATCGCGATGCCGCCGCTCTCCTCACCGCCCAACAGCACGTCCTCGTTGATCATGATGCCGCAGATCCACTTGAAGCCGATCTTGGTCACCTGGTATTCGAGCCCGTAGTGGGCGCACATCTTCTTCACCTTCGGCGTGGTGCTGAAGGCCACCACCACCTTGCCGGTGAACTTCTTGTACTTCACCAGGTAGTGGATCAGCAGCAGGATGATGTGGTGCGAATCCACGAACTCACCCTTGCTGTCGTACAGGCCGATGCGGTCCGCATCGCCGTCGGTGGCGAGGCCGCAATCGATGCCACCTTTCTTGATCAGTTCGCTGAACTCGATCAGGTTCTTGTGGATCGGCTCCGGCGCCTGCCCGTGGAAGGACGGGTTGTACTCGCAATGCAGCAGCGTGGTGTCCGGCAGGATGCGGCGGATCACGTTCTGCCCCGCGCCGTACATGGCGTCATAGCCGAGCCTCAGGCCGCTCTTGCGGATGGCATCGAGGTCGAAGTGCTCCTCGACGTGCTTCACGTACATCGTCTCCAGGTCGATGATGGAGACCAGCCCCTCCTGCTCGGCCTTCTTCAGGTCGATGCGCGCCAGGTCCACGCCGTGCTGATCGGGGATCATGTCCTCCACCTCCTGCACGTGCTCGGGGATCAGCGGGCCGCCGTGGATGCCTTTCAGCTTGTAGCCGTTGTAGCTCGGCGGGTTGTGGCTGGCGGTGAGGATCACGCCCATGGCGCTTTTCAGCTTGAACGCGCCCAGCGACACCATCGGCGTGCTCACGAAGCCCTTCGCCAGATGCACCTTGATGCCGTTGCTCACGAACACCTTGGTGGCCGTTTCCGCGAAAAGTTCGCCGGCGAACCGGCAATCGTGCCCCACCACGATGCTGGGGTCCTTCGGGAAGTTCCGCTTCACCCACTGCGCCACGGCCACGCTTACGCGCGCCACGTTGTCCACGGTGAACTCCTCGGCGATGATGGCACGCCATCCGTCGGTGCCGAACTTGATCTTGCTCATTCCTGTCTGATCTTCAGTTGAAAGGTGGTGCCCGGAGAGCGGCGGGCCGAAAATAGCCCGGAGCGGCCGGGATACGAGCCTTCGCGCCCGCTTGTTCCGATCCGTTGTGCGACTACCGGTAGATCCCCCGCTCGTTGAGCGCCCGCTGGTAGCGTCGCGCATTGGCCTGGTGCTGCTCGTAGGTGCGGGCGAAATTGCTGTACCCGCTCAGGTCCTCGCGGGCGCAGAAGTAGAGGTAGTCGTGCTTCTGCGCGTTCAGCGTGGCGTCCAGGAAGCGCGCCTCCGGCAGGTTGATCGGCCCCGGCGGCAGGCCCGTGTGCGTGTAGGTGTTGTAGGGCGAATCCACCCGCTTGTCCGCATCCCAGATGCGGTTCAGGCTGTCCAGCCCCAAGGCATACTTCAGGGTGGGATCGGCCTGTAACGGCATCCCGATGCGGATCCGGTTCAAGTACACGCCCGCGATGATCGGCGCGTCAGCGATCTGCGCCGTCTCAGCCTGCACGATGCTCGCCAGCGTGCTCACCTCGCTCTGCGACAGGCCCAGCTTCTTCGCTTTCTGCTTGCGCTCCTCCGTCCAGAACTTCCGGTATTCGCGCGCCATGCGCTCCAGGAAGGCCTGCGGACGCTCGGTCCACCACACTTCGTACGTGTTCGGGATGAACAAGGCGATCATCGTCTCCGGCTTGAAGCCCAGGCGTTGGATCGTGGCCGGATCCTGTATCGCTTCGATCACCTGCAACGAATCCGCCTCGATGTACCGGGCCACCTGGCCCGCCAGCTGCGGCAGGTTGCGGATGTTGGTGAAGGTGACGCGCACGGAATCCTGCTCGCCGCTGCGCAACTTGTTCAGCAGCGCGTTCAAGCTCATGCCGCTCGGCACGCGGTAACGGCCGGGACGGATGCGCCCGCTGTACTGCTTCTGCTTCGCGAGCCAGCGCAACGTGGCTTCGTTCCTCACCAGGCCCGCGTCCTTCAAGCTGTCCACCACCTGATCGAACGTGGATCCCGTGGGAATGAGCACGATCCGGTCCCCGCCTTCGAACTTCTTCCCAGGCCCGAACAGGCCCTCCCAGAACTCGAAGCCGAAGATCCCAGCAGCGAACGCCAGCAGCAATGCGATGAGGAGGATGAGCTTTCCCTTTTTCATATTTCAGTCGGCAGGAGCGGTTCGCGGGAGGTACGGGCGATCGCGCCTGCTCCATTCAGATCATCACTTCACCGTTGAACACTTCCCCCACCGGCCCGATCAAGCGGATCGCCGTGAAGCCCTCGCCCGCTGCCCGCGCCTCCACGCGCAACGAGCCTCCGCGAGTGACCACAGGGACCGGCGCCTTCGCCTGCCCGCGCGCCAGGGCGCTGAGCGCGGCCGCCACCACGCCCGTGCCGCAACTGAGCGTTTCCGCTTCCACGCCGCGCTCATAGGTCCGCATGCGGACCACACCGTCCGCCACCCGCAGGAAGTTCACGTTCGTGCCACCGGGGGCATGCTTCGGGGCATAGCGCCGTTCGGGACCAGCGGCCATGATCGCCACTTGGTCCGGGTCCTCCACGTGCACCAGCTCATGCGGGATCCATTGTGGATGAAGTCCACGTTCGGCTCACCGGCATCATGCCGCACGCCCGCCACCGACGCCAGCGTGATCGCCACTTCATCACCGACCCACTCGCCCTCATGCACGCCATCGATCGCGGTGGACCGTGCGGGGCGCCGGTGCCCCTCCAGCCCGCTCCAGAACGCGAACGCACAGCGGCTCCCATTGCCGCAAAAGCTCTTGCTGCCGTCGGGGTTGAAGAACTCCATGTGGTACGCGGTGCCCTCCTCGCGGGGAGCCTGTACCAGGATCAGGCCGTCACTGCCGATGCCGAAATGCCGGTCGCACAGGCGCCGCACCAGGTCCAAATCATGCGCGGGGAACGCCCCGTCCCGATCATCGAACAGGATGAAATCATTGCCGGTGCCCTGCCATTTGCTGAATCCGCGGATTGCCATCGTGGCAGCAAATATCGCCGTGGCACGCCGCTCGCAGTACGCCGCCCCGAGGCGGTGGATCCCCACGCGGAGCGATCAACACTTCTTAACAGCGCCGCGCGGAACAAGGCTTCCGGACCACCGTTGTTTTGTAGGACCAGCGCAACGAACCATCTTAAGGAACCATGCAACGCGCATTGAGCTACATCGGAATGGCCCTCGCCAGCGGCCTGCTGGCGCTCGGGGTGCATGACCGCTTCACTCCCAAAGGCGATCGCTTCGCCTCCCTCTCCACCACCCCCACCGCACCCGTGCGGATGGTAAGCCTGCCGAACGGCAGCGGCGGCACCACGCTGGCGGCCGACTTCACCGGCGCCGCCGAGCGGACGGTGAACGCCGTGGTGCACGTGACCACCGAGGCCACCGTGCAGCAACAGCGCGATCCCCTCGCCGAGTTCTTCTGGGGGTATCGCGAGCAGCCCTCGCAACAGGTGAAGGGCGCCGGCAGCGGCGTCATCATCAGCGACGACGGCTACATCGTGACCAACAACCACGTGGTGGAGGGCGCCGACAAGATCCAGGTACACCTGAACGACAAGCGCGCCTATGAGGCCAAGGTGATCGGCCGCGACCCCAGCACGGACATCGCGCTGATCAAGATCGACGGCAAGGGCCTGCCCACCCTCGGTTTCGGCAACAGCGATGACGTGCGGGTGGGCGAATGGGTGCTCGCCGTGGGCAACCCCATGAACCTCACCAGCACCGTGACGGCCGGTATCGTGAGCGCCAAGGCCCGCAACATCAACATCCTGCAATACGATCCGGGCAAGGACATCTTCCCCATCGAAAGCTTCATCCAGACCGATGCCGCGGTGAACCCCGGCAACAGCGGCGGGGCCCTCGTGAACGCCAACGGCGACCTGGTGGGCATCAACAGCGCCATCGCCAGCACCACCGGCGCCTACACGGGCTATTCGTTCGCCATCCCGGTGAACATCGTGCGCAAGGTCACCAGCGACCTGATGGAGTTCGGCAGCGTGCAGCGCGCCTACCTGGGCGTGAGCATCAGCGACATCGACCAGGACATGGCGAAGCAGTACGACCTGGACCGCCTGAAAGGCGTGTACGTGAAGGGCGTGACCGAAGGCGGCGCGGCGGAGAAAGCGGGCCTGAAGACCGGCGACGTGATCGTGAAGGTGGGCAGCATCAACGTGGACAACGTGCCGGAACTGCAGGAGCAGGTCGGCAAGTTCCGCCCTGGCGACCACGTGGCCGTGACCTTCCTGCGCGGCACCAAGGAACAGGTGGTGGACATGACCCTGCGCGGCAAGGAGGGCAACGTGAAGCTCGTCTCCGAGAAGGAGACCACGGTGAACACCGTGCTCGGTGCCCAGCTGGCGCCCGCCTCATCGGATGAACTGAAGGCCCTGAAGCTGGGCAACGGCGTGAAGGTGATCGGCCTGGACGCCGGCAAACTGCGGAGCACGGGCATCCGCGAGGGCTTCATCATCACCCGAATCGACCAAACGCCCGTGCAGGACGCCAAGGACATCGCCCGCGCGCTGGAGAACAAACGGGGCGGGGTGCTCATCGAAGGGGTATACCCCAACGGCACCCGCGCCTATTACGGGCTCGGAATCTGATACCCTCTTGAACCACCTGTCCTTCAGGCCTATTTCTCCAGAATGCCACGCCCCCTGTCCGGCCGGCTTGTCCCGTTCGGGCAGGGGGTCGTACCTTTGCGGCGAGAAAAGAACGGATCGCCCGCCCGGTGCGTTGTTTCCTCACGGAACCACCTACTCCCGACACCCTTAAACACCCTCGACGCCCGTGACCAGCCGGATGCGCCAACTGAAGATCACCAAGTCGATCACCAACCGCGAGAGCCAATCCCTGGACAAGTACCTCCAGGAGATCGGCAAAGAGGGGCTGATCAACGCGGAAATGGAGGTCGAGCTCGCCCGCCGCATCAAGCAGGGCGACGCTACGGCGCTGGAGAAATTGGTGAAGGCCAACCTGCGCTTCGTGGTCTCCGTGGCCAAGCAGTACCAGAACCAGGGCCTGAGCCTGCCCGACCTGATCAACGAGGGCAACCTCGGCCTGATCAAGGCCGCGCAGCGTTTCGATGAAACGCGCGGCTTCAAGTTCATCAGCTACGCCGTGTGGTGGATCCGCCAGAGCATCCTCCAGGCGCTGGCCGAGCAGAGCCGCATCGTGCGCCTGCCGCTGAACCAGGTGGGCTCCCTGAACAAGATCAACAAGGCCTTCGCGAAGCTCGAACAGGAGTTCGAGCGCCCGCCCAGCGCCGACGAGCTGGCCACCCTGCTGGACCTGCCCCCCGAGAAGGTGGCGGACACCATGAAGGTGAGCGGCCGCCACATCAGCATGGACGCCCCCTTCGTGGAAGGCGAGAGCAACAGCCTGCTGGACGTGCTGCCCAACAACGACAGCGCCCCGGCCGACCGCATGCTCATCAACGAGTCGCTGGCCAAGGAGATCGAACGCGCCCTGAGCACGCTGACCGAGCGCGAGCGCGACGTGGTGAAGCTGTTCTTCGGCATCAACATCAACCACGGCCTCACCCTGGAGGAGATCGGCGCCAAGTTCGACCTCACCCGGGAGCGCGTGCGCCAGATCAAGGAAAAAGCGATCCGCCGCCTGCGCCACACCAGCCGCAGCAAATTGCTGAAGGCGTATCTCGGCTGAGCCTCTCCACGTACCAACCGTCCATCCCCTAACACCAGTAAATGGAGACCTTGGCGAAAAAGACCGGCTACGAGGCCGGCCTGAAGGATTATGTGGACCGCGAAAAGGCCGCGGTGGACCTGATGAACTCCGTTGGCCGGCTCATGTATGAGCATGGCGTGGAGCTCGTCTTCTTCCGCAACCACCTGCTGGACATCAGCATCTCGGAGACCATCAAACTGTTCGACTACGCCGAACAGGTGGTGAAGAAACCGATCGATGTATACACCACCGCCAAAGTGGCCCGCGGCCTGCTCGACCTCGACCTCGCTCCCAGCAAGATCGACATCGGCCGCCTCACGCACGAGTTCATCGTCTCCAAGAGCACATCCGTAGCCGACTTCCTGAAGGACCACCTGAAGGGCTTCATCGGCCAGGACAAGCATACCTTCAAGCCGCAGGACGTGGTGCTGTACGGCTTCGGCCGCATCGGCCGCATCGCCGCGCGCGAACTGGTGAAACAAGCCGGCAAAGGCCAGCAGCTGCGCCTCCGCGCCATCGTCACCCGCACCCTCACGGACGCGGAGATCGTGAAGCGCGCCGCCCTGCTGCGCAACGACAGCGTGCATGGCGCCTTCAAGGGCACGGTGATCGAGGACGTCCCGAACAAGGCCATCATCATCAACGGCCAGCTGGTGCAACTGATCGCCGCCTCGAACCCGGAGGATATCGATTACACCCAATATGGGATCCACGACGCCCTGGTGATCGACAACACCGGCGCCTTCACCAAGCGCGCCGACCTGGAGCGCCACCTCAAGAGCAAGGGCGTGGCCAAGGTGCTGCTGACCGCTCCGGGCAAGGAGGTGCCGAACATCGTGTACGGCATCAACCACAAGGAGCTCGACATCGAGAACGAGAAGGTGTTCAGCGCGGCAAGCTGCACCACCAACGCCATCTGCCCCGTGCTGAAGGTGGTGGAGGACAACCTGGGCATCGAGAAGGGCCACATCGAAACGGTGCATGCCTATACGAACGACCAGAACCTGCTGGACAACTACCACAAGGGCCCGCGCCGCGGACGCAGCGCGGCCATCAACATGGTGATTACCAGCACGGGTGCCGGTACCGCCGTAGCGAAGGCGATCTCCCAGCTTGAAGGACAAGCTCACCGCCAACGCGGTGCGCGTGCCCACGCCGAACGGCTCGCTGGCCATCATGAACCTCACGCTGAAAAAGCCCATCGAGGGCGGCGTGGCGGCCATGAACGACCTGGTCCGCAATGCGGCCCTGGTGGGCGACCTGGTGAACCAGATCCACTACCAGGTGGACCCCGAACTGGTGAGCAGCGACATCATCGGCGATACCTGCTGCAGCGTGTTCGACAGCAACGCGACCATCGTGGCACCGGACGGCAAGAGCGCAGTGCTTTATACCTGGTACGACAACGAGTTCGGCTACACCAAACAGGTGATCCGCCTCGCGAAACACCTCACGAAAGTGCGCCGCTTGGTGTACTACTGAGATTGTGCCTCACTCTTTTGGAAGGCCCGCTTTGGCGGGCCTTCTTCGTTTTGGAGGGTTCGCCTCTATCGGGCCCTTCTTGTCATGTTGAGCGAAGTCGAGACATATTCTCCCGTGATCGAAATGCCCCTCTCCCCTGACCTCGCTCAAGGTGACCACAGACCTTCTTCTTAATTCGTCCCGATACCCATTCACTGGGACACCTTGAGGGTTATGAAGGCGGTCTGGTGATGATCGCATGAGCGCCGCCTGCTCCTCATTGTGCCGGGAAAAGAATAGGGCCTCGCATACGAGGCCCTATTCCATTGAAGAAGATCGCTTATTCCATCACCAGGCGGCTGATGAAGGTCCGCTCGCCGATGGTGACGTTCACCAGATAGAGACCGGCAGGCAGCGTGCCTTGCACATTGAGCATATGGTCCAAGCGGGTCCCCGACTTGGTCGTGCGCTCACCGTATATGCGCTGGCCCACGGCATTGAAGACATCGATGGTAACGCTGGCATCGCCTTCCGGCAGGCCGTTCATCGAAATGTTCACGAGGCCTTCGTTGTTCGGGTTCGGCCAGAGCGATAAGCTCGCTCCGGTCGTCGTGGCATCCTCGATCATCAAATTACGCTGAGCCTGGCCTCCACTGCTCGGGGGGAAGAAGCCGATTGTACAGGCCGGGCCAAAGGGGCAATAGGTGGCACCGCCATCGAAGCTCATTCGTACCGTTACGCTGTAGCGTGCGCCGTACTGGAAGGGCATCTGTGGAGCGGTCACCAAGTTGTAGGTCGGGCTGATCAGTTCGAACACCCTATGATCGGCGAGGTTCTCGAAACGGAAGCAGTAGTTGGTGGCCCTATGAAAACCACCATTCACATATTGCATTACGGGGTCCGCCGTCAATATGCTACCCCTGCGCTGAAGATCCTCTGCGCCACAGTTCACCAGCAGGTCCGGGTTACTACCCAACTTCGAAACGGGACATGCTGCTGCTGCAACATCCACCTTCAGCCGGCAGGCAGGTCCCCATGCGGCATTCGTGCCGTTCACGCGGCTGCGCACTCGCACGTTCAGGAGCTTGTTGGCAGGCAAGGGCATGGTGCTCCAAGAAGCCAGCCCCAACCTGGTGGCCCGAGTGGCATTGGCAGGCCACCCACCGGCCATCGCATGCGAATGGAACAGGCGGCGGCTGTAGCCACCGTTCGGATCGGTGAACCAGAACTCATAGCCGCTCAGGTTCTGATCACCCACCTGCCACTGGGCGTATACGGCGCTGTTCGTCATGGCCCAGATCACGTCCGTGGGCAATAGTTGCAGGTTATCCCGGAAGGTATAGGCCAGCTGGTCGCGGCCGATCGGCGAGCAGAAACCTTCGGGCGAACGGCTCGTGTTGGTGAAGTTGCCACCGTTGTTGCTGTTGTCGATGGCCCGGTTCCCGTTCGCATCGCGCAGCACGTAGCCACCACCGGCAATGCCGTTGCCTCCCGCATCGTTCACGGTGAGGATGTAGCAGTTCGGGTCCGCCGGCATGCAGATCGTCTCCACCACCGTCACGTTATCCGCATAGGGACCGCCGGTGGCGATCACCGAACTGGTCGATGCATCGGTGATGCTCCACGTGGTCTCGCTGCCTGCATTGTCCGTGGTGATGGTGAGCGTCCAGTTGTCGCACTGCGTCACCTGGGTGCCGATGCATACGCAATCCTCGTTGATCAGGTCGTTGATGGTGCGAGGGTCGTTGTCGTCGCAGGTGCTGCCGATCGTGCCGCGCACGGCAGGGCAGGCATCGGTATTGTTCGACACGTAGCCTGGTGGCTGATGGCATGTGAACCCGGCCTGCGCAACGTTCGGATCACCCAAGCCATCACCGTCGGCATCCGCGTACCACATCGTGGCGATATCGGCCACGCCGCAGCCGCAGACGCCCGGCGCGATCTTGTTCGGATCGTTCGGGCAACCATCCGTCAGGTCGCAGGTACCGTCCTGATCGATGTCCGGTAGCGCCGTATGCACACACTCGGTGCCATTGAAGCTGTCCACCGTGCAGGGGTCATGGTCATCGCAATCCGCCGGACTGCCTACGCACACGCAGTTCGCGTTCAGCACGTCGTTGATGGTGCTCAGATCGTTGTCGTCGCAAGCGCTGCCGATCGTGCCCCGCACGGCAGGGCAGGCATCCGTATTGTTCGATACATAGCCTTGCGGCTGATGGCACGTGAACCCGGCCTGCGCAACGTTAGGATCGCCAAGTCCGTCGCCATCGGCATCCGCGTACCACATCGTGGCCACATCGGCCACACCACAGCCGCAAGCGCCCGGAGCGACCTTGTTCGGATCGTTCGGACAGTCATCATTGCAATCGGCCGTGCCATCGCCATCGCTGTCCGTATCCGGGACACCGCAGCCGCACTGGCCGGGCACCGTCTTGTTGCCATCGGCAGGGCATTGGTCGTTGCTGTTGCTCACATAACCGTTCGGCTGTGTGCAGGACTGCATCGACACAGCCGGATCGACCCGCACCATCGCCGTCGAGATCACGGTACCACGTGGCCGTGGCACTTTCGGTCACCGACACCGTGGCACTGGCGTTCACACAAGGCGACACACCGGTCACCGTATAGGTGTATGTGCCGGGGAACATGGTCACCGGGTCGTACAAGTTGTTGTTCACAGGGCTCGGACCGCTCCATGTACCATTGGCCTGCGGCGAGCCACCGAGTTGTGCAAGCAGGTTCGTAGCAGCGCCGCTGCTGCAGATCGCCAACGTGCCGTTCATACCCGCGTTCGGTGCTGCGTTCTCCGTCACCACAACGGTCGCCGTCGCGTTCACGCAGGGGGACGTACCTACCACCGTGTACACGTAGTTCCCCGGATCCATCGTCGCAGGGTTGTAGGTACCACCTGTCACCGTGCTTGGACCGCTCCACGTGCCATTGGCCTGCGGCGAACCGCCCAGGCGGCCCAGCAGACTTACCGGCGCGCCGTTCGAGCAGATCTGCAATGTGCCGTTCGTACCCGCGTTCGGTGCTGCGTTCTTCGTCACCACCACGGTCGCCGTCGCGTTCAAGCAGGGCGACGTGCCCGTCACCGTGTACACGTAGTTCCCCGGATCCATCGTCACGGGGTTGTAGGTCCCGCCCGTCACTGTGCTTGGACCACTCCACGTGCCATTGGCTTGTGGCGAACCACCCAAACGGCCCAGAAGGCTCACCGGTGCACCGTTCGAGCAGATCTGCAACGTGCCGTTCGTACCCGCGTTCGGCGCTGCGTTCTCCGTCACCACCACGGTCGTCGTCGCGTTCACGCAGGGGGACGTTCCCGTCACCGTGTACACGTAGTTCCCCGGATCCATCGTCGCAGGGTTGTAGTTCCCGCCGGTCACCGTGCTCGGACCGCTCCACGTGCCATTGGCTTGTGGGGTGCCGCCCAAACGGCCCAGAAGGCTCACCGGTGCACCGTTCGAACAGATCGCCAACGTGCCGTTCGTACCCGCGTTCGGCGCTGCGTTCTCCGTCACCACCACGGTCGCCGTCGCGTTCACGCAGGGGGACGTTCCCGTCACCGTGTACACGTAGTTCCCCGGATCCATCGTCGCGGGGTTGTAGTTCCCACCCGTTACCGTGCTCGGACCGCTCCACGTGCCATTGGCTTGTGGGGAGCCGCCCAAACGGCCCAGAAGGCTCACCGGTGCACCGTTCGAACAGATCGCCAACGTGCCGTTCGTACCCGCGTTCGGCGCTGCGTTCTCCGTCACCACCACGGTCGCCGTCGCGTTCGCGCAAGGGGATGTTCCCGTCACCGTGTAAACGTAGTTCCCTGGATCCATCGTCGCGGGGTTGTAGGTCCCGCCCGTTACCGTGCTCGGACCGCTCCACGTACCGCCGCTTTGCGGTGAACCGCCCAAGCGGCTGAACAAGCTAACCGATGTACCGTTCGAGCAGATCGCCAACGTGCCGTTCGTACCCGCGTTCGGCGCTGCGTTCTCCGTCACCACCACGGTCGCCGTCGCGTTCGCGCAAGGGGATGTTCCCGTCACCGTGTAAACGTAGTTCCCTGGATCCATCGTCGCGGGGTTGTAGGTCCCGCCCGTTACCGTGCTCGGACCGCTCCACGTACCGCCGCTTTGCGGTGAACCGCCCAAGCGGCTGAACAAGCTAACCGATGTACCGTTCGAGCAGATCGCCAACGTGCCGTTCGTACCCGCGTTCGGTGCCGCGTTCTCCGTCACCGTTACCGTCGCGCTCGCATTCGGGCAGGGCGCCGTGCCCGTCACCGTGTACGTGTATACACCCGGATCCATCGTCGCGGGGTTGTAGTTTCCACCTGTCACCGTGCTCGGACCGCTCCACGTGCCATTGGCTTGCGGCGAACCGCCCAGGCGACTCAGCAGACTTACCGGCGCGCCGTTCGAGCAGATCAGCAATGTGCCGTTCGTGCCCGCATTAGCGGGGCTGTTCACTGCTACGGTGACGTTCGCCGTGGACTGGCCACAAGCGTTGGATACCGTCACGCTGTACGTTCCAGAGGCTGCGCCGCTCACGGTCACCGACCGGGAGGTCCTGTTCGGTGAGAACGTACCGGTGCCGGTCCACGCATAGCTCAAGGGGGCGGTACCGGCCGGGTTAACGCTCAGCGAGAGCGTGCCACCGGAACAAATGGGCGAGTTGCTGGTGATGCCACCGGCCACCGGAGCCGTACACGGCACGGTGCCTGAGCAGACGCAGCTTGTGCTCCACGTGTCGTTGGTGGTGTTGGGATCGTTGTCGTTGCAGCTCGTACCGGGCAGGGCCGTGCCACCCACTACGCCGAGGCAGTCCGCAGTGCAGTTGCCAAGGTTCACCGTCGTGCCGCCGAGGGCACCGGTCTTGTCAAAGCCATTGAGCGCCACGAAGAATTTCCGGTTGTTCGCCGTCGCGTATGCGTCGTTCACGATGTTGAACGCCGTGCATGCCGTGATGCCGTCCACGGGGATGGTAAGGACCGTGCGCCATGTACCGGCCGCCCAGTTCTGATCGGAACAGGCCAACGCGATGCGGGCATTACCGAATGCGCTATACGTCATGTAGTTGTAGGCGACCCCGCCCACGGTGCTCGACACTTGGCCGGACGGCGCAAGGAAATAGCCACCGGGGCAATACTGGGTGGCCGTCCCCAACGTTGCCGGCGACGAAGCCGGCCAGCGCAGGGTGAACGTGAGGCTGCTGACCACGTCCGAGAAGGCCTGGCCATTGGCCCGTACCTTCACATCCAAGGTATTGGCGGCCGAACCGGCCGCGAGGTCGATATCGATGGACGTGGGGTTCTGGGCAAAGGCTGCCGTGGCACCGAGCAGTCCACCGAAAAGGCCGGTGAGCAAGCCCTTTCGAGCACGTGTGAAGGAAGGGATCGATGGGGATCGGGTCGGTCGGGTGAGGAAGAATGCGGATGGGCCCGGATCAGGGCAATTGTTCAGCGCGTGTATTGGTGGGCACCACGCCGCCCACGTTCACGAGGATGGGGTCGCGGTCATTGCCCGCGCCGGTGTATCTCACCACGCCATCCATGTTCACGTCCGTGGGGTGGTATCCGTGCCACTCGGCGGTGGGATCGACCCCACCGATCTGGACCAGCACGGGATCACGGTCGTTGTCCGCACCGGTGTACTTCAGGGCGCGGTCCCGGTTGGTATTGCCGCACCAGAGCAGGGCCTTGCCATCAGCGACCTTGCGCGCTTCGGTGCCCCACGTGGCCGCATCGGGATCGGAAAGGTCCAGCGTGGCCGCCGTGGGATCCAAAGCCACTGCGGTCGCGGTCATGCAACCCAGGTGGTTGCGGTGCCGGACCGATACGTAGTAGTTGCCCGGGAGCGCCGTGGCGAAGGTCACCGGTCCACCGGTGGCCGCCGTGATGGCCCCATTGCGGCGCAGCAGGGCGGCATGCGTATACCGCACGACGGCAGGGTCCGCTGCATCCCGCAGTTCCAGCATCACCCAGTCCACCACCGCTGAATCGCCGGTGATGGCAAGGATGTCGGCGGTGGTCGCTTCACCACCACCGTTCACCAGGATGAAGCCCAGGCCGGTATAAGGTTCCGATGGTGGCACAAGCCCCGCCACGCGCAGGTCATCGCGCATCAGCGTGGCACCGGCCGTGGTGGCCCCTTCCAGCATCGCTTTCGCAGCCACGCGCACGCCATGGTTCACCGTGGCAACGGCCGGCACGCGTGCACTCTCGCACACATGGTCCGGGGTGGTCACCTGCCAGTCATACGCATAGTAGTAATAGCCCGTGCCGCTGGACGAGTTCTTGATCGAGACCACATCGGCGATGGTGTACGGGAACACCACGCTGGCGGAGTTGCGGTACAGGTTCCGCAGCGTACTGGTGACGTAGAAGCGGCGATTGTTGCCACGGGGCACGTTCAGGTCCACCGTCACGCGCGATTCGCCGGCAGGCACATACACGGAGGCTTGCGCTACGTAGGACCCATCATCGCCCAGCACCTGGAACACACGGGTTCCGGCATTCTGGGCATAGACCTTCACCGACCGGATGGTCATGTCCTTGAGCGCGTCGAAGATGAGGTACTGATCGGCGGTGCTGTAGACGCCCGTGCCCGCGTTCGTGGCCTTGCCCACGTTCGCGTTCACCCCCGGCTGCATGGAGCGCGAGGCACACCAATAGGTGGTGCTCTCCGTGATGTTCGGCGTAACGAAGCTGTTGCCCGTGCCCACCTGCTGGCCGCCATCGGCCGAATCGTACCAATACAGGTTGCTTCCGGTGGCGGACAGGGAAGCCTGGCCGGAGCCGTTGATCGTGGCACCCGTTGTTACAGGGGTCTGCGGATCGAGCACGGTGACGGTGAACGGCGCGGAGGTCGAAGTGCCGCAGGGGTTGTTCACGGACACGGTGTAGTTGCCCGGCTGATCCACCGTGATGCTGCGCGTTGTGGCCCCGTTGCTCCACTGGTAGCTGTAGCCCGCATTGGCGCAGGTGAGCGTGATGGACTGGCCGCTGCAGAGCACCGGGTCCGCGTCCGCCGTGATGCTGCAGGCAGCGCCGCTGTTGGCGGGCGATTGCTTCGTGAGCTTGAAGGGGATCGCCGTCCAGTTGTTGCCGTCGCTCTCTTCCAGGAAGTTGTTCTTCGGGTCCACTTCCATCACGATCCAATAATCGCCGTTGCACGTGCCGGGCGGGATGTTCACCCACATGCCATCCAGGCTCTCGCTGTACACGTCCTCCCAACCCGAGCTGATGCCCTGGCTGATCTGGCTGCAGTTGTAGGCCTGACCGCCGAGACCGTAGTTGGGGAACGCGCCCTGCGTGTTCAGCGCCGTGCCCTGCCCGTAGGCCTGGTCCGTGCGGCAATGGCCGTTGCCGCTGCTGCTGGGGCAGGAGTAGTAGTCCATCAGGCAGAAGCCGATCTTGGCGCCCGTGCCCACGATGGGCCAGTTGCGGGGATCGTTCTCGCCGGGCACTTGCAGGCGCAGGGTGAACACCACCCAGTCATCCACGTGGTTGTGGCCGTGCGCCGGGTGATAGGTCATGGTGCCCGCGAAACGCTCGGTGAACTGCATGGCGTTCCCCGCCTTCTTGTACACCCGCTGCAGGATCAGCTGCTTCGCCACCGCAGAGTTGGGGCAGGTGAACATGGTGGTGGCGTTAGGATCGTTGATGCTGAACGTATCGGTGCCGCAGAGGAACCAGCGCTTGCCGTCCTTGTCCACGCCGCGCACGTTCAGCGGCCCATGGCCGATGTTCGGCGTTGCTCCCGTGACCCGCAGGCGGCCGGGGTTCGAAGCATCGTTCTGCGCATATTCGTTCGGACCGCCGGAATAGCTCTGCAACGCCTGCCACGAGATGGTGATGTCCGGCAACAGCAGGCAATTGGCCTGCCCGGCCTGTTCGCACACGCACGTGGTGGCGCTGGTGTTGACGGCGTTCGGCGAGGTGATGCCGGACACGGAGCACTGCCCATGGGCGGCTTCCGCGGTGGCGATCAACAAGGCGATGACGACTGAACGGTAATGGTCCATCATGATGAACGAGCGGTTGATCAGGGACGGGCATATGCCCGCAGGTCCCCAAAAGTACCGGCCAAGAGGAGCCCAGGTCAAGCGCATGGGTCAAGCTTTCAGGAACCGGGCCGTCCGGACGCCCCCCTTGGCCCGATCGATGATCGTGAGGATGTAGCTCCCGCTCGCCAGGGATCCGACGTCCAACAGGCCCGTGGTGCCGGTGAGGCGCCCCGCACGGATCACGCGCCCACAGGCATCCATCAGGCGGTAGTCCGCTCCCTGCGTGTTCGCATCCAAGGTCCAGCCGAGCCGGTCCACACAGGGCGAAGGATAGACCTGCAAAGCATTCGAGGCCGTCCGTTCCTCCACCCCCATGGTGTAATCGAACCGTGCCGCCCCGCCGGCGGAAGTGCCCACCCAAAGCGCACCCGCCTGGTCCAGCGCCATGCACAGCACCTCATCGCCGGGGATGCCCGAGTTGGCCATCCGGTAGTTCGCCCACGAGCTGGCGCCCGAGAAAATGCCTACCCCGGCGTTCTGCGTGCCGACGATGCGGCGTCCGGCGGCATCGATCAGGATGCAGTTAAGCGCATTGGAGGGGATGTTCGAATTGATGATGTTGTACATCACCCAGGCGCCCCCGACGAACGGACCGGCGTGGGAGAGCAAGGCCCCCGCAGGGCAGGCGACCCACCGGTTGCCCGATGCGTCCACGGCCACGCCCAGCGCGGTGTTGTCCGGCAACCCGTTGTCGAACGTGGTGTATACGGTGATGGAACTGTCCGTCAGGTAGGTGAACCCCGCGTTCACCGTGCCGATGCACAGCAGGCCATCATCGCGCAACGCCAGACTGGCGATGTTGATGCCCGGCAGTTGCAGCCCGTTGTAGCTGTCCTCGCCCGAAGTGTACACGTGCCATTGGTCCGTTCCGTCGAACCAGGCCAGCCCTCCGGCCGTGCCCACCCAGATGCTGCCATCAGGGGCCGGCTTCAAGCAGCGGATGTAGTTCTCCGGGAGGTCTGAATTGCTGGTATTGTAGACCGTCCAGGTGCCGCCCTGCAGGAATGCGAGGCCGCTCAACGTGCCGATCCACACGCCGCCGTGGATGCCCGGGGCCAGGGCCCGCACATCATTGTCCGGCAGACCGCTGTCATCCGCCCGGAAGATCTCCCACGATGCACCGTCGTAGTGCGCCAGCCCGAACTCAGTGCCTGCCCAGACATCGCCGTCCAGCGTTACCGTGAGCGCGCGCACCGTATTGCTCAGGAAGCCCGCCGTGGCCATGTCGAACACCTCCCATTGCGCGGATACCCGCCTACCTGGACAGAGAACGAGAAGGCCCAGGAACAACGCCTGGCACAATGAGCGATGGATCATGACCCGAATGTAGAAGTACGGCCAGCCACGGCCCACGGTTTTCGACCAAAGAGCCCTTCCTCCCCTGCGACCACGTTGTGCCGACCCTCGGAAGCTGCGGACGATCGCAGGCTGGGAACGCCGGAACGATCAGCGCCTGACGATCCGGCGCGTCATCACGTCCTTATCGCTGCGGAGGCGCAGCATGTATACGCCCCTGCCGTACGGCTCCATGTGCAGCGTCTCGGTGGTGCGGCCTGCGCTCAAGGCGATGCGTTTCGCCAGCACCACCTGACCGGCGGGGTTGAACAGTTCCATGTCCACGGCGCGGGCCTTCTCGGAATCGATGCGGATGGTGCAGTCCTTGTCGGTCGGGTTCGGCTGGATGTCCAGGCCGACCGCGAGGCCGTCCCCTGCCTGGATGCCGGTGGACATCTCGTAGATCTCGCCGGTGCTGGGCGCGCCGCCCAAGGCCACGTAGTAGTTGCCATTGTTCTCCTGGGTCCAGCCGTCCACGATCAAAACGAAGGAGGCCACGCCTGCCACGGGGATGCTGGCGATGGTGTATTCCTGCCCGGCGTTCCATTCCGTGGAGAGCGCGTGCAGGGGGGTGAAGCCCATGCAGGAGAAGATCTGGTAGCGGTAGCCACCGGCGTCGGTCTCCGCGTCGCTCTTGACCATCGGCGCATACACGCCCGCCGTTGCGTTCTGGGTCAACGCGCCCAGGTGGGCATCGCTGGCGGCGCTCCACCGGATGGTGAAGAGCAGCGTGCTGACGATGTCCTCGAAGTGTTCGGTGGGACGCACCTTCACGTCCAAGCCCCCATCACCATTGGATACCATGGTGATGTCCACGTTGAGGGCGTTCGCCTTCAACCCGAACGTGAGCGGAAGGGCCAGGGCCAGCGTGCGGAGATACGTGTGCATCGATCGGTCGCGTTACGGGGCAAAAATAGCCCCAGGCCCCACCCTAACGTCAAGCGCGTACGGCAGGTTATCCATGATCGGACGAATGACCTTGGCGATCCGATGAGCGGCCCTGAGGACCGGGCCAAATCCTAAAGCACCGCCTCCACGATTCGGTCCACCGTCATGCCCTCGGCCTCGGCCTTGTAGTTGCGCACCAGGCGGTGGCGCAGGATCGGTTTGGCCACGGCCTGCACATCCTCGATGTCCGGGCTGAACCGGCCGCGAATCAGGGCGTGGCATTTGGCGCCCACCACCAGGAACTGGCTCGCGCGCGGACCGGCGCCCCAACTGACGTTGTCGTTGATGACGGCCGGCACGCCGCTTTGGCCGGGACGGGTGCGGGTGGCGAGCTTGACCGCGTATTCCAGCACATTGTCCGGCACGGGGATGCGACGCACCAGACCCTGGTAGAACTGGATCCTCCTCGGTGGTGAGCACGGGGGCCACCTGCGGGTCCTGGCCGCTGGTGGTGGCCTTCACCACGGCCAGCTCATCCTGGTAGCTCGGATAGTCCACCCACACGTTGAACATGAAGCGGTCCAGCTGCGCCTCGGGGAGCGGATAGGTGCCTTCCTGTTCGATCGGGTTCTGCGTGGCGAGCACGAAGAAGGGTTCCGGCAGGCGGTAGGTGCGGCCACCGGCGGTGACGGCCTTTTCCTGCATGGCCTCCAACAGGGCGGCCTGGGTCTTGGGTGGGGTCCGGTTGATCTCGTCCGCGAGGATGATGTTCGCGAAGAGCGGCCCCTTTACGAAACGGAACTGGCGGTCCTGGTCGAGGATCTCCGAGCCGATGATGTCGCTGGGCATCAGGTCCGGCGTGAACTGGATGCGGTTGAAGGTGAGGCCGAGGGCGCGGCCCACCGTGTTCACGAGCAGGGTCTTCGCCAAGCCCGGCACCCCCACCAGCAGGCAGTGCCCGCGGCTGAAGATGGCGATCAGTACGTCGTCCACCACTTCGCCTTGGCCGATGATGACCTTGCCGATCTCGGCCTTCAGTTGCCGGTATTTGGCACCGAACTCCTCCACCGCCCGCACATCGTTGTTCGCTCCGCTCATGCTCTTCGTGTTATCGCCGAAAATTAGCCGCGCCCGGTCACTGGGCCGCAGGTTTGATCCATTGGTGCTGGAACGGGCAGCCCGCATAGTCCGGGATCACCCGCACGTACGTGCCGCTCAGTTTCTCGCGCATCCAGCTGTCCACCGCGCGCTGCTTGGTCTTGCCTTCCGCGGCCTGCTGCACCAGCGGATAGTCCTGCACCAGGTCCATCACGTGGGGCTCGGTGCGTTTGTTCAGGCGCAGGATCCGGTAGCCTTGCTTCCCTTCCCCCTCCCCGATCGGCTGCGGGGCGCTGATCTCGCCCACGGCCAGCTTGTCGAGCACGAAAGCCGTCTTCTGGTCCAGGTCGCCCACGCTCCAGCGCTGGCTGTTGGCGTTGGGTTCGATCACCACGCCGTTGGTGCCCTTGGTGTCCTCGTCCTGGTTCTGCTCGGAGGCGGCCTTCACGAAGTCGATCTGGCCGTCGCGGATGGTGGCGGCCAGGCTGTCCAGGAAGCTGCGCGCGCTCACGAGATCGGAGGTGGAGATCTTCGGGGAGAGCAGGATGTGCCGCGCATTGTACCGCTCGCCCTTGCGGTCGATCATCTGCATGAAGTGGTAGCCGAACTGCGTCTTGAACACCGGTGAGATCTCGCCATCCTTCAGGCTGAGGGCCACGGCATCGAACTCGGGCACCATCACGCCCTGCGGCACCATGCCCAGTTCACCGCATTTCCTGGACGATACCGCGTCCTCGCTGTAGAGGATGGCGACGGTGCAGAAGTCCTTCTCCCCCTTCACGATGGCGGTGCGGAACTCCTCGAGCTTCTTGCGCACGCGGCGCTCCTCTTCTTCCGTGGGTGCGGCGTAGCGGGTGATGCGCGCGAACTCCACCCCGGCGTTGATGAAGGGCAGGCTGTCCTTGGGGATCTCCTTGAAGAAGGCCTCGACCTCCTTCGGCGTCACGCGCGTGTCGCCGATGATCTTCTGCTGCATCTGGCGGGCGAGCAGCTGGTCGGATACCTGGTCGTGGAAATCGGCCTTGATCTCGGTCTCGCTCTTGCCGTAGAACTTCTCCAAGGCCTCGCGGCCGCCCATCTGCTGCTCGAAGTAGCGGATGCGCTGGTCCAGCTCGCCGTTGATCTGGGCCTCGTCAGGCGTCACGCTGTCGATGCGAGCCTGTTCCAGGAGCAGTTGCTGGAAGAGCAGGTCCTCCAGTTCCGAGCACGCGGTGGCGTCGGTGACGGGTTCCCCGCCGTGGCGCGCCTGCTCCAGGCGGCTCGCCAGCTCGCTGTAGAGCACGACGCGGCCGGCGACGTTGGCAATGATGCGGTCGATGAGCTGCCCCTGCGGCGCGGGTTGCTGCGGGGGCGCTTCCACCTTGGGCGGCTCCACCGCCACGGGCTCCGCGGCCGGGGACGCGGGGGCCTTCGCCTGCTCCTTCCGCGGCGCGCAACCGGCCCAGAACGTGACCAGGCAGAGGACGAGCGCGATCAGCTCAGTGGATACGGACGTCCTTTTCGGCGAGGGCATCGTTGTAAAGGTCTTTGCGCATGCGCTCGATGAGCTGGAGCTTGCGCTGGTTGATGATGATGGAGCGGATGCTGTTGCGCACGAGCCCGATCGGCGATATGCTGTCCTTCAGCCGCTGCTCCACCAGGTCCACGAAATACGTGCCCACGCTGTCCTTCACGATGGCCTTGCTATTGCGCGGCAGCCAGTCGGTGGGATTGTCGGGGTGCAGGGGCACTTGCTGTTGCAGTTCCTTGAGCTCGATCCAATCGTCGTGCGTGTCGTTGATCACCGATCCGTGCTGGGCGATGAGCAGCTCGAGCTCGTGGCGGTCCTGTTCCTTGCTGCTGCGCCAGAGGTCCTCCACCTTCCGGAGCAGCCGGGGATCGGCGTCGCGCAGTTTGAACCACCGGGCGCGCACGATATTGTCCTTCAGCTCGAAGTTCTTTTCGTTCGCGCGGTAGTACTGCTCGATCTCCTCGTCGCTGACGGCGGTATCGAGCTTCTGGCGCACCAGGGCCTGCTCGTAGGCGTAGGTGATGAGCGATTCGCGGTAGGCCTTGAGCTGGCGGTCCACGTCCTTCTGCGCGTCGCTGAGGTTCTCCTCGGCCTTGTGCAGCACCACGCGCTCACGCGCCCAATTGTCGATGTAGTTGCGAGCCATGGCCGCGCTGTCCTCCGCGGGGGTGCCGGGCGGGATCAGCTGGCGAAGGTCGCTCCAATAGAGCTGTTCGTCATAGGCCTCGGCCACCACGCGGTCGCCATCGTGCTCCCGGCCGCTCCCGCAGGCGCAAAGAGGAAGGGCGGCGATCACCGCCGCCCTTCCGATGCTTTTCGCCAGCAGGCTCCGCCGCATTGTCAGTGGATGGTGTAGAGCACGTCCTGCTCCACCTTCACGGGGTATTTCGCCCGCAGTTCCTTGATCCAATCCTTCTCGAGCTGGTCCTGGTAGGCCGCGGTAACGAGCCCGCGGGCCTCGTTCAGGGGCTTCGGTTCCGGCTGCACCACGCGCTTCAGGTCGGCGAACATCACCTTGCCGCCATCCTGGGGCATGTCGGCGGTGAGGCCGGGCAGGCCGAGGTCCTTCAGGAAAGGCTTCTCTTCCACCGTGAACAGGCCGCTTTGCTCGGAGATGTTGCCGGCCGCCGTCTTGTTCACCACGTCCAGCACGTCCTTGCCCTTCTTGCCTTTCTTCATGAGGCCGCGCGCCTGCTTGGCTACGTCGGCGTTCTTGCAGGTGTAGATGTCCACGTCGTAGCGCACCGGGTACATGAAGTCGTTCTTGTGCGCGTCGTAGTAGCTCTGGAGGCCCACGCTGTCCTTCACCGCCTTGGTCCATACGGTCTGGTCGGTGAGCTCGAACAGCAGGATGCCGTCGCGGTATTCCTTCATCAGCATCTTGAATTCGGGATACTTCTGCTCCAGGCGGCTGTCCTCATACTCCAGCAGCTCGTCGTCCACGAAGCTGCTGAAGCGGTCCTTGACGTACTTGTCCATGGGCTGCTTGGGCTCGCGGCGCTGATGGTCCTGGATGTACGCGAGCAGGTCGGCCTGTGTATAGGAGCGGCCATCGATGGAGAAGACGGGCTTGGTGTATTTGGCCTTCACGGCGTCGGGGAGCACCCAACCGCGCTGCGTATCGCGCACCACCACCGTGTCCGTGGGCAACTGGGGCAGATCCTCGTGCTTGCGGCCATGCACGTTCACGGGCTTGCCGCTCTGCACCGTACTGCTGAGCACGCGGTCGTATTTCACGCCCTTGTGCATGACCTCGCCTTCCACCACGTCCTTGCGCAGGAGCGTATCGGTGAGGATGGCGCCCTTGCCGAACACCGTGGTGTCCACCAGCTTGTAGAGCGGGGTGAGCTCCTTGGGGAACTCCTTGTAGTGGTACTCGGCGCGCAGGTCGGCCAGGAACTTCTTGCGTGTGATCTCCGCGCGGCTGTCGCGGGAAATGCGGCTCTTCAGGTCGCCTTTGGCCTCCTCGAACGTGGGCGGGGCCTTGTACTCCAGGCGTTTCACGATGTGCCAGCCGTAGGGCGTGCGGAACGGGTCGGAGATGTCGCCGTCGCTTTTCAGCGCGAAGGCTTGGTCCTCGAAGGCCTCGATCATCTTGCCGGAGCCGAACATGGGCAGTTCGCCGCCCTTGCCGCTGGTGCTCTCGTCATCGCTGTATTTCAGCGCGGCGTCCTCGAAACTGAGCTCGCCGCTCTTGATGCGGCCGTAGGCCTCGCGGATCTTCGCTTCGGCGGCGGCGCGCTTCTCCGGGCTGTCCTCGTCGGTGGCGCGGATCATGACGTGCGCCACGCGCACCTGGCCCCGGGCCGGACGCTTGTCCACCACCTTGATGATGTGGTAGCCGAAACGCGTGCGGATGGGCTGGCTCACCTGCCCCACCGGCGTGTTGTAGGCGGCCGTTTCGAAGGGATAGACCATTTGCAGGGCGGTGAAATAGCCGAGGTCGCCGTTGTTCTTGGCCGCGCTCGGGTCATCGCTGCCGCCCTTGCCGCTGGCCACCTTGCCGAAATCCTCACCGGCCACCACGCGCCCACGCAGGGCGTTGATGCGCTTCCAGGCCGCCAGGGTGTCCTCCGGGGAGGCCTCGGCATCCACCTTCACGAGGATGTGGCTGGCGCGGATCTCCTGGCCCATGCGGTCGTAGGCCTCGTGCATCAGGTTGTCGTTCAGTTCGCGGTCGATCAGGTAGGGGCGCGCGAGCTGCTTGCGGTAGCCTTCGAGCTCCGAACGGAACTTGCCCACGGTGTCCAGCCCGGCCTCTTCGGCCGCGCGCACCTTGAGCTTGTAGTTGATGAACAGGTCGAGGTAGTCGTCCAGCGCCTGCTTGGTGACGGCCGCGTCCTTGTTGTTCTTTTTGTAGATGGCCTCGAACTCGCTGCGGAGCACCGGACGGCCGTCCACGGTCATCAGTACCGGATCGGCGGCGGCGGGCGGCGGCGGGGTGGAGGCCGCCTTCTGAGCGATCGCACCTGCTCCGATCAGGGCCAGGGAAGCGACCGTCAACATCCTCTTCATCATGGTAAAAGGGGTCCGTTCGTTCAGGAAGGGCGTCAAATGTAACCGGATCGTCCAGAGCGGGTCCCGTGCCTTCCGGGGGCCGCCGTTAAAAAGATCCAATGTCCGGACGCCTGTCCGGCATGGATGGTTGCCGCGCGAATGTGGACATTCGCGGCATGGCCTCTCCCCTCTTCCGCAGGAAACCGATCGCCCGGCTGGTGAGCGAGGAACATGCATCCGGCGGGAACGGCGGCGGCATGCACCGCACCCTGGGCGTGCGCGACCTCACCTTCCTTGGCGTGGCTGCGGTGATCGGCGCCGGCATCTTCAGCACCATCGGCGCCGCTGCATATGAGGGCGGGCCGGGCGTGGTGTTCCTCTTCATCCTCACGGCGATCACCTGCGGGTTCACGGCGCTGTGCTACGCGGAGTTCGCGGGCCGCGTGCCGGTGAGCGGGAGCGCATACGCCTACAGCTACGTCACGTTCGGCGAGGTGGTGGCCTGGGTGATCGGCTGGGCACTGATCCTGGAATACGCCATCGGCAACGTGGTGGTGGCGATCAGCTGGAGCAGCTACTTCAACAACATCCTGCAGGCCTTCGGCCTGCACCTGCCGGCCTGGATGGTGACCGACCCCACGGCCGCACGGGCCGCGTACGACACGGCCATTGCCACGGGCACTTCCACGGAAGGGCTGGCGTGGACGACCGCGCCGCTGCTGGGCGGCCTGCACGTGGTGATGAACATCCCGGCCTGCGTGATCACCCTGCTGATCACGGCACTGGTCTACGTGGGCATCCAGGAGAGCAAGCGCACCGCCAACGCGATGGTGCTGCTGAAGCTGCTGGTGCTGACCGCGGTGGCGCTGGTGGGCGCGTTCCACATCCACGGCGGCAACTACGTGCCTTTCCTGCCCAATGGCATGGGCGGCGTGTTGAAGGGCGTGAGCGCGGTGTTCTTCGCCTACATCGGCTTCGATGCCATCAGCACCACGGCGGAAGAGTGCAAGGACCCGCAGCGCGACCTGCCCCGCAGCATGATCCGCACGCTGGTCATCTGCACCACGGTGTACTGCGTCACGGCGCTGGTGCTCACCGGCATGGTGAACTACACCGAGTTCAAGGACGTGACCGATCCGCTGGCGTTCGTGTTCGAGAAGATCGACATGCCCACGTTCGGGTTCGTCGTGAGCGTGAGCGCCGTGGTGGCGGCCACCAGCGTGCTGCTGGTGTTCCAGCTGGGGCAGCCGCGCATCTGGATGAGCATGAGCCGCGACGGCCTGCTGCCCGCCCGGTTCGGGCACCTGCACCGGCGCTTCCGCACCCCGGCCTTCGCCACGCTGATCGCGGGCGCGCTCGTGGCGGTGCCCGCGCTGTTCGCGCCAAGCGGCATCATGACGGACCTCACCTCCATCGGCACCCTGTTCGCCTTCGTGCTGGTGTGCGGCGGCGTGCTGCTGCTGCCGCGTGACCCCTCGCCTCCGCTCGGGGTGACAGCAGCTGAAGCCGCACCGAAGCGCTTCCGCATCCCCTACATCAACGGGCGATGGATCGTACCCGCGCTGGTGGTGCTTTTCATCGTGCTGTCGCGGGAACGGATCGCCAACGCGGCCACCAATGCGCACCTGGACCGTCAGGGGCTGCTGCTCCTGGCCTTCGTGCTGCTGGCCATCGGCACGGCGGTGCAGGTGTTCCGCAAGCGCTATTCGCTGCTGCCGGTGATCGGCATGCTCAGCAGCGCCTACCTGATGATCGAGATCCCCGCAAAGAGCTGGGTGGTGTTCTTCGTGTGGATGGCGATCGGGCTGGTGGTGTACTTCGCCTACGGATGGGGGCACAGCAAGCTGCACGAGTCGAGGTAGTATCTGACTGGACAAGTCATCGTCCCCTCCCCTCCGAGGCAAATTCCTTAATCCGCTGCAATGCTTTTGCAAGGCTTTTTGAGGAACTGCAAGCAGTATCGAGATTCCACTTGTCCATAACGAACCCACTCAGGCGATCGTTATAAAAAGGCCCAATACTTGATGTCGAGCCCATTGGAGGAACAAGCTCTTCCATGAGTTTACGGTTCTTAGTCCCCCTTGCGAGCGAAAGAAGAACTTGCTTGGGGTCCGGGATGGACTCCACCTGCACCGGCACTTTTGACACAGGCAACCCTAAAAAGTCGGCAACCCCATTCCGATCTGCCAGCACCCACGCCTCGATCTCCCTTACCGCCACCCGGAATACAAGACGTCCAGGTTGGCTATTGAGCTTCCACTGCGAGAGCAACACCGAAGGACACTCCACCCTGTCCAAATCCGTTAAGATGATATGGGGCAGTACTTGGCTTGCCTGTTCATATTTTCTTACGTCCCTTTTCATTGCGCCATAGCCCCGAGCATGAACCTCCCTGCTCACTACGAAGTTCCTGTTCGAGGCAGCCAACAATCTCCTCAGGACGGCTGCACTCAACTCATCCTCATAGACAAGAACAACATGTAGCGGATTCATTATCAGAGGTCTGCCAGGGATAACTGTCCTACATTCCTTGGTTTAACTTTTGGGAGCAGGACTTCCGGTATGGTATATCCACTTTGAACCAAGCTCACCTCTTCATTGGTCGGGCCAGCGACAAGAGTTCCATCTTCTGTTGGCTCCAGACGAAGGAGTTCATGAAGGTCCACGGCCTCGTCCTCGAGCATGGCTTCACTGTGGGTGGTTATGAAGACTTGACGACGATGCTTCGCCTGGCGCTGTACCTGCCAAATCAACTTCGGTATGCGTCGTACGATATCCTCATTCAAGGAAAGTTCCGGCTCCTCCAAAAGCAGTAGGGAGTCTCCTTCCAAAAGGCTCCACATAATTCCAAGCAGCCTCAGCGTTCCATCGCTGAATTGATCCTCCCGTTGCCATCCTGCGTCAGGCCTCCAGTGGGTATAAAGAGCTTCCAAGTGGGGGGTTCCGGTCGTATCATCCCGCTTGAACCGGAGTTGCTGCATGTTAGGAACACAGACCTTCAATGCTGTTTCAATCTTTCTCAGCCTGGATCCTCCTGACCCCTTCTGAGAGTTTAGCAATCCGTTCTAGAAAGGCCTGACCGAATGGATCATTCTCAAGTCGGTATCCGCCCATCTGATCAACGTGTTTCAAAAGCTGCGGTACCAAGTGCAGGTATGTTACTGAGGAAAAAAACTCTGCTATCGGCCGAAATTTCTTATTGGCATTGATTTGCTCCAAGTGGGTTTCAGTCAACCTGTCCTTGTCCACGGTATCGTCTTTATCGGGCCTATCCAAAAGGACCTTGTTCGTTCGAAGGTCCAAGACCTTCTCCTTGCTCACCAAGAGGCGATGCTGCCCTTTGCCCTCACTCTTGAACGCGAGCGTGTATCGCCATATGGGCTCACTATCCGCACGTTCTGCCAGTTCCACCTCGATTAGGACATCGGGGTCGCGACGTGCCATCAAGCATCGGAGCTTCTTCAGCCCTCCCCTATCCTTAACTGCTTTCTGAAGCCCTCCCCCATCGGACTTGGTCACGTCCCTGAGAAACCGCATCACATCGAGCAGATTAGACTTCCCTGAGGCGTTGGGACCGACAATGTATACACGCTCACGAAGGCGTACGTCCACCTGCTTGAAGTTCCTCCAGTTTTTGAGATGAAGCCGCGTAATGATCATGCCTCAAAGTTCGTCATTACGCCCTTTCCATGGTTCGGGCAAGCAAAATACCGATGTAACTCACCGATCAACGAAGAACAACCTTAAGGCTTGGACCATCTGACAAGGTGCGGTAGGGGCTTCCTACCTTCGGCCCCGCTCCGATGGCCTTCCTCTTCCCTTCCTTCCTCTGGGCGCTCACGGCCCTGGCCATCCCGGTCCTGATCCACCTCTTCCAGCTCCGCCGCTTCAAGCGCATCGAGTTCCCCGATGTGCAACTGTTGCAGGAGGTGACGCAACAGACGCGCAGCCGCCAGAAGGTGCGGCACTGGCTCACGCTCATCGCGCGCCTGCTGGCCCTGGCCTGCCTGGTGCTGGCCTTCGCACAACCCTATCTGCGCAGCGCCTCCGGCACGGTGAAGGCCGGACAGCGCGCCATCTCCCTCTACATCGACGACAGCTGGAGCATGGACGGCCAGAACCCGCAGGGCCGCTTGCTGGACCAAGCCCGCACCGACGCGCAGGACGCCGTGATGGCCTACAGCGCCGCGGACCGCTTCCAGGTCGATCACCAACCGCTTCGAGGGCCGGCAACAACTGCTGCTGGGCCGCGATGAGGCCCTGGAGGCCGCCGCACAGGCGGATGTGGGCGCATACGCGCGGCCGCTGTCCCAGGTGATGCAACGGCAGCGCGAGGCCCTGTCGCGCAGCGAAGCCCCCGTGAAGCGCGCCTTCCTCTTCACCGACCTGCAACGCGCCACCACCGACGTGGCGCAATGGACCAACGACAGCAGCGTGTCCACGGTGATCGTGCCGCTGCCCGCCGCGAACGCGGACAACCTCTCGATCGATTCGGTGTGGTTCGCCTCGCCCGTACGGCGCCTCGGCCAGAACGAGGCCCTGCACGTGCGCATCCGCAACTACGGCACGCAGGCGCTGGAGAACGTGCCGCTGCGCCTCACCATCGACGGCCGCCAGCGCGCGCTGAGCACCTTCCGCGCCGAGGCCGGCGCCACGGTGGATACCGCGCTCCACTTCACCAACGACGCCACCGGCCAGCACTGGGGCGAAGTGTCCCTCACCGACCGGCCCATCACCTTCGACGATGCCTTCCACATCGCCTACCGCACTGCGGACCGCCTGCGCGTGCTGCTGGTGAGCGGCGGCGATGCCGCCACGGACAAGGACATCGGCGCGGTCTTCGCCGGTGACAGCACGCACGTGTTCACCACGCAGCCCTACCGGCAGCTCGACCTCGCGGCGCTGGGCCGCTCCGACCTCGTGGTGCTGAACGCATTGCCCGACGTGCCCAGCGGCCTGGCCAATGCCCTCAAGGACTTCGTCTCCGCCGGTGGCAGCCTGGCGATGTTCCCGCCCACGCGGCCGGATGCCGCGAGCTACACCGGCTTCCTCGGCCACTTCGGCATCACCTTCGGCGCGATGGACACCACCGCGTTGAACGTGGAGCGCATCGACCTGGAGCAGCCGTTCTTCCGTGAAGTGTTCACCAGCATGCCGCGCAACGTGGACCTGCCGCTGGTGCGCGGGCGCTTCGCGATCGGCACGCCGCCCAAGGCCAACACCCTGCTGCGCCTGCGCAACGGCGCGGCCTTCCTCAGCGACGTGCCGGTGGACAAAGGCCACGTATACCCGTGCGCATCGCCGCTTGCGCGGTCCGGCGGCAACTTCCGCGAGCATGCGCTCTTCGTGACCTCACTGTTGCGCATGGCGGAACTGGCCCGGCCCATGGACGCGCTCTACCACATCATCGGCGCGGAAGCCGTCATCCCCTTGGAATGCGTGGACCTTGCCGGTGAGGCCGCACCGCATCTGAAAGGCCCCGATGGCACCGACCTGGTGCCGGAGGTGCGCCGCACCATCGGCACCGTATCGCTGGTGCCGCATGACGAGGACCTGCTGCCCGGCGCGTACGCCGTGACCCTGAACGACGACACGATCGCCACCCTGGCGCTGGACCTGCCGCGGAACGAAGGCGACCTGAGCGCATGGACGCCCGACCAACTGCGGAAAGAGCTCGAACAGCGCGGGCTGGGCACCATCACCGTGCTGGACAAGGCCGTTGACGGCCTTGCGGTAAGTTTGAGGGAACTGGACCAGGGCACGAAGCTGTGGAAGTGGTTCGTGATCGCCGCGCTGTGCTTCCTGGTCCTGGAGATCGTGTTCATCCGCACCACCCGATGAAGGACCTGCTGCTGCGCCAAGTAACGATCGTGGACCCCGGTGGTCCGCACCACGAGGAAGAACTCGACCTGCTCATCCGCGACGGCGCGATCGCGCGCATGGGCAAGCGGCTCGTGAAGGGCGACGCCGAGGAGGTGCGCCTGGAAGGCCTGCACGCCTCACCCGGCTGGGTGGAAACGCGCGCGCACTTCCGCGACCCGGGCGAGGAGTACAAGCAGGGCCTGCTCAACGGCCTGGATGCCGCCGCCGCCGGTGGCTTCACCGCAGTGGCCGTGCTGCCCGGCACGTCGCCCGCGATCGACCAGCGCGCATCGGTGGAATACCTGCTGCGCAAGGGCCAGGGCCACGCCGTGCGCGTGCTGCCCCTGGGCGCGCTCACGAAGGGGCTGAAGGGCGAGCAGCTCGCCGAGCACTTCGACATGCAGGCCGCCGGTGCCGTGGCCTTCTGCGACGACCAGCGGCCGGTGCGCAACACGCGCCTGATGCTGCTCGCGCTCCAGTACGCGCTCAACTTCAACGGCCGCCTGATCACGTTCGCGCAGGACCCGGACCTGCTCGCCCACGCGCAGATGCACGAAGGCCCCATGAGCACGCGCCTGGGCCTGAAGGGCCTTCCGGCAATGGCCGAAGCGATCCAACTGCAACGCGACCTGGAACTGCTGGCCTATACCGGCTCCCGCCTGCACGTGGCCACGGTGAGCACCGCCGAGGGCGTGGACCTGGTGCGCCAGGCCAAGGCCCGCAAACTGAACGTGACCGCCAGCGTGGCCGCGCACCACCTGCTGCTGGACGATGGTTGCCTGCGCGGCTTCGACACCGCCTACAAGGTGATGCCTCCGCTGCGCGACGAACGCCACATCGAAGCGCTGCGCGAAGGCGTGAAGGACGGCACGCTCGACACCATTACCAGCGACCACCGGCCCGAGGACGTGGAGCACAAGAAGGTGGAGTTCCCGCAGGCCGCCTTCGGCGCCATCGGCCTGGAGACCGCCTACGCCGTGGCGAACACCGTATTGCAGCCGCGCATGAGCACGCGCCGCATCGTGGAACGCCTCTGCCACGGCCCGCGCGCCGCGCTCGGGCTTCCCGTGCCCCACATCGGCGAAGGGCTGCCCGCCGAGATCACGCTCTTCGCGCCCGGACACCACTGGAAGCTCACCGAGGCGGACCTGGTGAGCGCATCAAGGAACACGCCGTTCCTGCGGCACCGGTTCACCGGGCGGCCCATGGGCATCGTGGCGAGCGGGCAATGGGTACCGGCCCCGGCGCTCCACGGCGCGGTCGTGGGCTGATACCGTACTGCTTACAGGAGCATGTGCTCGGCCGGCGAGGTAGTGGCCGCGTCGATCGCACCGCTACCTTCGGTCATGCTCATTCCTCGCATGGTCCCCTCCCTGCTCCTTGTGCTCCTGGCGTCGGGAAGCATCGCCCAAGCCCGACCCGTACAGGCAGAGCAGGACAGCATCCGGCTCTCCGTCCTTTTTCCCATGCGGGTGAATGAATACGAGGGCCGCCTCCTGCTGGACATGGAACCAGACAGCATGCGCGGCGATGCCCGCCACGAAGCCCGGTGTTCGGCGCTGTGGCCGTACCACACGTACCTTCTCAACAACTACTGCAACGCCTACCTGCACACCGGGGAACTGACCGCCCTGCTGCCCGACACGCCACGTGTGCGTGCCCGCTACGACGAGCTGCTACAGGCCGACAGCGCCTTCCAACAGGTGATGGCGCCCACCCTGCGCGGCACCACCATTCCCGCCCTGCCCATCGACAGCGCATTGAGCATCGCCGCACACTTCTACTACGTGCATCGCGTGGGCGACAAGGTGACCACCCACGTCTGCTCGGGCATCAACAAGGTGAAGGAGCTGGGCACCTCCGTGGCCGATGCGCACTACGCCGCGTTCGCCTACATGGCCATCTACGACATGGGCGATATGTACGCCCCCTTCTATCCGGTGGTACAGCCATACCGGGAAGAGATGCGGGCCAACCTTTCGGATGAGCGGCTGCACGAGGTGGAACAGCGGGTGTATGCCGGCATGGCCGGATCAGCGCAACTGCGCGAGGCGCTGATCGCGGAGTACCAGCGGAAGAAGGCGTTCCTGCCGTTCGAGCTGGTGTGGTGATCGAAGGCGATCGTCCCATATCGTAAATTTAATCATCATGTCAGAGAAGGAACTGCTTCGCACCACGCGATCCCGCTTGATCCAGCGGCTCAGGAAGGTCGATGATCTTTCGCTCCTTGTCCACATGGACGGCCTGTTGGAGCCGGGGAGCGATGACTGGTGGAGCAGCCTGCCCGCCAAGGTGAAGGCATCGGTGACCAAGGGTATCGAGCAGGCCGATCGTGGCGAGTTCGTTCCCGACGAGGAAGTGCGCAGTGTCAGGGCACAATGGCGGGGGCGGTAAAGTGGACCCCACAGGCGTTGCATACGTACGTGTCCATTTAAGTCGTAAAAATTATTTTGTGCGGCATTTATTTTGGTGCAAATAGTGTTATTCTAAAAGATAAACAGAGTAAACAATACGATATTGATTGAAATATAAATAAAGCTCTTTCAATCCATTTGGCCTTTGCCTGAATTTTATTAGACACTCATAACCTTTTTGATCAACACACAGAAATGAAGTAATTAGATTGCCCTCTTCATCTTCTGATTCACCTTTATATTCTGCAATATCAAATACTTGTTTCATAGATGAATATAGAATAATACGTTCCACATCGAAATCAAACGCTACCAATATATTTACATCTTCCCAATTTGACCATTCTGGCCATGAACCATTTTTTTCTCCTTAAACGCCATTTTTGTTGTTTTTAGTTTTATGACCTGTACAACTTGAGCGGAAGCAGAATTTATTGAGGTTAAATTTAAAACTAAACAAATAATCAACAAGTAAAGTGTTTTCATTTTGAATATTTTGATGAAAATATTAAATGATTTTGATTACCCAAATTGAGAGTGGATTTTTTTATTATTTTCGCCAACGTTGAGTTGCCACATTACGTCAATATCCAGACTTGGGTGAGGGCCGATATTTCGTGAGGCCATCCTCAATGGGCTGTAAAGCGAAGGGGCCTCACCCGAGGTCCAGGTCATCCAAGGGGCTGCGGATCTTGCCAAGGGCTTTGGTGCTTACGTGGGTGTAAATCTCAGTGGCCTTGCTGCTGGAGTGGCCTAAGAGCCTGTTTAAGATCTCTTCGCAGGCGCCCTCCGGCCTCTTTTCCGCTCAAGCGGTTCTTGCTAATAAAATACTCCACCTTGGGTGTCTACCCATCGGACGTGACAAGCCAGCTTCCGAATGCTTGAATGCTAGTGCTCATGTGTTTGGGTGATCTTCTCGGTGGCGAAGATCATTGGCATACCCACTCGTTATCATCCGCTCATCGGATGACCTCTTCCGCTTATCGGATGGGTTTGCTCGCCCATGGCATAGCTTCGCGAAACACAAGCACCTGGAAGCATGCCCCGCCACAGCGTCATCCTTGATCGCATCCGCGCCAAGCGCAAAGAACTCGGTTACAGCCAGGAGTATATGGCCGAGCGGTTGGGCATATCTCCGCCCGCATATAGCCGCAAAGAGAACGGCGAAACCAAGCTGGACCTCGATTGGCTGCGGGATACCACTAAGGAACTTGATATGGACTTGATGGAATTGTTGGCTTCGGAGAGCGTGACCGTGACTGTGCAGGAACAGAAGGGCGGAGCGAATGGGTGCATCCATGTGGTGAACCAGAACGGCATCGCCTCCGAGGACGTATTAAGATCCATTGCGGAACGCTACGAAGCGCACGTGAAAGAGCTACAAGAGACGAACAAGCGCCTACTGGCGCTGCTGGAGAAGCATTTGAAGTAGGTGACGATCGCTGGAAGCTGCGCCCCTTCTTCACGGTCCGACAGCTCACGGTTCGACAGGCTCACGGTCCGACAAGCTCACCGTGACAATGCGAGCGCACTCGCGATGTACCGAAAGGCTTGGAGAGGCTTTGGTGCGAAATGGCCTAACGCCCCAACAACGCGAGGAATTCGCGCTGGATCGCCATGCCGCGATCGGCGGCGTACCAGCCATGCACCTTGGCATAGAGCTGTTCCTTCTCCAGCCGCTGGCCTTCTGGAAGGGCCTTGTTCCCCAGCATGATGCGTTGCGGCTCCGCAGGCCGCGGGCCCCAGGTGAAGCGCTCGTTATCACCCGTGAACGCGATGAGGATGGGGATGCTGCGTGTGCCGTTGGTGAGGTAGCGGTCCATCAACTCCGGCTGCTCGTCGCGCAGCACGAAACGCAGGCGGATGTGCGGGGCCGCCTCCGCCATGAGCGCCATCACCGGCGTGCTTTGCGACGCATCGCCGCACCAGGCTTCCGTAAGCACCAGCCAGTCCATCGCAGGGGCCGCTTGCAGGGCCTCGCGCAGTTCGGGCAGCAGCTTCACCACGCGTTCGTTGCGGTCCATCCGCACCTTGTTCAGCGCGGTGTATTTGGCCAGTTCCTCCGTCCGTATCGGCCCCGTGGTGCGGTGCTCGGCCACCACTTGATGCACCAGCGCCCGGTAGCCTGCGTAGTCCAAGCCGCGCTCGAAGTACGCGGAAAGGGGACTGCTCATTTCGCTGCTTGTGCGCTGTCCTTGTTCATCTCCTCGAACCTCCGGATGAGGTCCTCATCGCTCATGCCCAGGTACTCCACCATCTTCCGCGCGTCGTTCACGAAGGGATGCTCGGGGTACTGGCGGATGAAGGCCTCATAGGCCATCTTGGCCTCGCCGAGCTGGTGCAGGTCCTTGTCCAGCGACAGGGCCTTCAGGTAGTAGGCATCGGGCGTCTTGCGCCAATCGGGGTAGTTCGCGATGATGCGGTCGTAGAGCGTAATGCCGCCGCGCGCGTCGCCCAGGTTGTTCTTGCCGCCCGCCGCGCGGAAGAGGTATTCCGGCGTGAGCGTATCCAGCGGGAAGACCTTCGCATAGGCGAGATAGACGTCCAGCAACGCCTGGGCGCCCTTCTGATCGAACGTGGGCTGCTTGAACAGGCTGTCCTCCATGGCGTGGATCCGCGCCGCGGCCTCGTGCGCCTTCTCCTCTTCGGTGAGGGGCGCTTGGTTGCCGCCGCAGGCGGCCAGCAGCAGCACCATTATGGCTGTAGTGGTGATGGATGCCCTCATTTGACCGGGGTGAAACGCATTTTGTAGCTCGCATCCGCCTTGCCACGCGAGATGTCGCGCAGGCGGCCTTGCAACAGGCGGCGGCGCAGGGCCGGCAGGTGGTCCACGAAGAGGACGCCGTCCAGGTGGTCGGTCTCGTGCTGGATGACGCGCGCCGCGAAGCCATCGAACTCCTCTTCGTGCTCCTTGAACTGCTCATCCATGTACTGCAGCACGATGCGCGGCTGGCGATCCACCTCCTCGCGGATGCCGGGGATGCTGAGGCAACCTTCCTCGAAGGCCCACGCCTTCCCCTCCTCTTCCACGATGTAGGGGTTGATGAAGGCCTTCTTCAGCGGTGCCTCCTCCTCCCCCTCGGGGGCCTTCTCGCCGTCCTCGCTGCTGGAGCCGGCCCCGGTATCGATCACGAACAGGCGGATGGATGCGCCGATCTGCGGCGCGGCGAGGCCCACGCCATTGGCGGCGTACATGGTCTCGAACATGTCGGCGATCAGTTGCTCCAGTCCCGGATGACCGGGCTGGATGTCCTGCGCGACCTTCTTCAGCACGGGGTCGCCGTAGGCGCGGATGGGGAGGATCATGGGCCGCAAAGGTAACCCTCTCCGCGCGGGCGATCACCGCTTCCGCTCCATCCAGCCCTGCAACAGGATGGTGGCGCTGATGCGGTCCAGCATGCCCTTGTCGCGCCGGGCCATGCGGCCGATGCCGCTCTCGAGCATGGTGCGCTGGGCCATCACCGAGGTGAAGCGCTCGTCCACCGTTTCCACCCACTGCCGGACGAAGCGCCCCTTCAGTTCGGCGATGAAACGCATGACGTGCGGGGTGGCATCCGTGGGCGTTCCGTCGAGGTTGCAGGGCATGCCCACCACGAAGCCCTGTACCGCCTCCTTCGCCAGGTAGCGCTGCAGGTAGCCGAACAGTTCCGCGCTGGGCACCGTGTCCAGCGCGGACGCGATGATGCCGGCGGGGTCCGTTACCGCCAGCCCGGTGCGCTTGGTGCCGTGGTCGATGGCGATGATGCGGGACATGGCAGGCGCAAAGATCGGTGCCCGGGCGGGCTTCCAGGCGCGGATCGCCAACTTTGCCCGCCATGAGAACGACCATTGAAGCCGCTTGGAACGATCGTTCCCTGCTGGAGAAGCCGGAGACCCGCTCCGCCATCGAGGCGGTGATCGAAGAGTTGGACAAAGGCCGGATGCGCGTGGCCGACCCGCCCGCATCGGGCGACGGGCCCTGGACGGTGAACGAATGGGTGAAGAAGGCGGTGATCCTCTACTTCCCCATCCGGAAGATGGAGACCATCGAGGTGGGGCCGCTGGAGTTCCACGACAAGATGGCGCTGAAGCAGGGCTATGCGGCGCTCGGCGTGCGCGTGGTGCCGCATGCGATCGCGCGCTACGGCGCGTTCCTGGCGAAGGGCGTGATCATGATGCCCGGCTACGTGAACATCGGCGCCTACGTGGACGAAGGCACGATGGTGGATACCTGGGCCACCGTGGGCAGCTGCGCGCAGATCGGCAAGGGCGTGCACCTGAGCGGCGGCGTGGGCATCGGCGGCGTGCTGGAACCCGTGCAGGCCGCGCCGGTGATCGTCGAGGACGGCTGCTTCATCGGCTCGCGCGCCATCGTGGTGGAAGGCGTGCACGTGGGCAAGGAGGCCGTGCTGGGCGCGAACGTGGTGCTTACGGCCAGCACGCGCATCATCGACGTGACCGGGCCGGAGCCCAAGGAGATGAAGGGCCACGTGCCCCCGCGCAGCGTGGTGATCCCCGGCACCGTGCCGAAGAAGTTCCCCGCCGGTGAGTTCGGCGTGCCCTGCGCGCTGATCATCGGCCAACGCAAGGAGAGCACCGACAAAAAGACCAGCCTGAACGACGCGCTCCGCGAGCATAACGTGGCGGTGTAATACTTCACCACAGAGGCACAGAGAACACAGAGAATACCCCAACCACGCATTGCATTTCTCTGTGCCCTCCGTGCCTCTGTGGTGAACAATAGCCCCAGCCCCCTGGAACAGATCCTCGTCATACAGACCGCCTTCCTTGGCGATGCCGTGCTGGCCACGGCGCTGCTGGAGAAGTTGCGTGCACATCATCCGGATGCCGCCATCGACCTGGTGGTGCGCAAGGGCAACGATGGGCTGTTCGACGGGCATCCGTTCCTACGCAAGCTGTTCGTGTGGGACAAGCGAACAGGCAAGACCCGCAACCTCTTCCGCCTGATCGGGGAACTGCGCGCCACGCGCTACGACCACATCATCAATTGCCAGCGCTTCTTCAGCACGGGCCTAATGACGGCGCTGGCGCGCGGTGGCGAGAAGATCGGGTACGACAAGAACCCGCTAAGCTTCCTGTTCACGCGGCGGGTGAAGCACGAGATCCCGGATCCGGCGGCGGTGCGGAAGGCCGGGGAGGTCATGCTTCGGGCACCTGCGCCAAAGCGCTTCGGCGTCGGCGCGCAGGCTCAGCATGACAAGCAGCCTTGGGGGGACAACACTGGCAGTGAACGGATCGTGCATGAGGTGGATCGGCTGAACGCCTTGATCGCGCACCTCACGGATGATGTACGGCCGTTGCCGGCGCTCTACCCGAATGCACCGGATCGCGAGGCCACCGCTGTGTGGGCCGAAGGACCTGCTTACGTGACGATCGCTCCCGCTTCGGTATGGTACACCAAGCAATGGCCCGCTGCGAAGTGGACCGAACTGATCAAAACGCTGCCACCGGAGATGCGCGTGCTCTTGATCGGCGCGCCCGGTGACGTTCCGCTCTGCGAGCGCATCGTGCGGGACGCGGGACGCGGTGATGTGCTCGCAGGCAAGCTTTCATTGCTCGGGACCGCGCACATCATGGAGAATGCTGCGATGAACTACGTGAACGACAGCGCGCCGTTGCACATCGCCTCTGCGATGCGCGCGTCGGTCACCGCTGTCTTCTGCAGCACCGTACCAGCGTTCGGCTTCGGCCCACTGAACGCGAACGGGCGCGTGGTGGAGACCACCGAGAAGCTGGATTGCCGCCCTTGCGGACTGCACGGGTACAAGGCTTGTCCGAAAGGGCATTTCAGGTGCGCGGAGGGGATCGGAGCAGACCTGCGGCCCCAAGGCGAACTCACCCTCTGATCAACCTCACCATGTCCAGTTCCTCATTGCCGAGGTAGTCGAGCAACATTGGCACCAGTGGCGCCAGCGACCTTATACCATTGCTTTTGGCCACCAGCACGACCAGTTTAACCCCGTACTTGGAAGGGTAGCTGGAATTGCAGATCTCGGTCCATCGTGATCAGGACCGTGATACCGGCTTCCGTCATAGCCCCCAGCAGTTTGCCGTTCGTCAAACCCGCCCACCCCATGCGCTGAACGGTCACCACATCATGTCCTCCCAGCATGGGAGCCAGACGCTTCGTCACGTTCTCGTCAAGCAGCAAACGCATCGAGCAGGGCCTCGGTGGTCAGCATGCGTTCTGTGATCCTCAGCACCTGTTCCGCTTGCTCCCGCTTCACGCTGGGAAACTCCTCAAGGAATCCGGATAGGTTCCCATCGTCCTCCAGGTAATCGAACAGGCTCTGCACCGGCACGCGTGTTCCCGTGAAACACGGCGTACCGCTCACCCGTCCGGGATCGATCCAAATAGGGCCGTATGTCCGGGTCTGCTCCATTATACTCCCAAAGATACAAACCAGCGCACACTGGGGCCAAAACCTACTTTCGCGGCCCGTTCCATGCGCACGCACGCGTTCACCCTGGACACCAGCCGCCTCGATGGCGTGTTGGAGCAGCCCCTGTTCCAGGCAGTGGCCGCCGAAGCCAAGGCACAGGACATCCCAGCCTTCGCCATCGGCGGCTACGTGCGCGACCTGATCCTGGGCCGCCCCTGCAAGGACATCGACTTCGTGGTGGAGGGCGATGGCATCGCTTTCGCGCAGGCCGTGGCGGAACGCCTGAAGGCCGGGCCCGTGCACGTGTTCAAGAACTTCGGCACGGCCATGTTCACCCTTCGGGCGCCTGCGCCAAAGCGCTTCGGCGCCGGCGCGCAGGCTCAGGGCGACAGGCAAGCCCAGGATGACCTCCAGGTGGAGTTCGTGGGCGCACGGCGCGAGAGCTACAGCCGCAACAGCCGCAAGCCCGAGGTGGAACCCGGCACCATCCAGGACGACCAGGAGCGGCGCGACCTTACCATCAACGCGCTGGCCATCTCGCTGAACGCCGGCAGCGCCGGCGCGCTCGTGGATCCGTTCGGCGGCATCCTCGACCTGGACCGGGGGATCCTGCGCACGCCGCTGGACCCCGACATCACATTCAGCGACGACCCCCTGCGGATGCTGCGCGTGGTGCGCTTCGCCACGCAGCTGGGCTTCGCCATCGAGCCGTCGTGCTTCGACGCCATCCGGCGCAATGCGCACCGGCTGGAGATCATCAGCGCGGAGCGCATCCACACCGAGCTGAACAAGATCGATCGCCACGCCCAAGCCGAGCACCGGGTTCAAGCTGTTGCTCGAGAGCGGGTTGCTCCAGGAGTTCTTCCCCGAGATGGTGGAACTGCAAGGCGCCGAGGAGAAGTACGGCATCGGGCACAAGGACAACTTCTACCACACGCTGCAGGTGCTGGACAACGTGTGCGCGAAGAGCGACGACCTGTGGCTGCGCTGGGCGGCGATCCTGCACGACATCGCCAAGCCGCGCACCAAGCGCTTCGACCCCAAGGTGGGCTGGACCTTCCACGGGCACGAGGACAAGGGCGCGCGCATGGTGCCGGGGATCTTCCGCCGCCTGAAGCTGCCGCTGGACGAGCAGATGCGCTTCGTGCAGAACCTGGTGGCGCTGCACCTGCGCCCCATCGCCCTCACGAAAGAGGAAGTGACGGACAGCGCCGTGCGGCGGCTGCTCTTCGATGCCGGCGACGACATCGACGCGCTGATGATCCTGTGCCAGGCCGACATCACCAGCAAGAACGAGAAGAAGAAGGAGCGCTACCTGCGCAACTACGAGCTGGTGATGCGCAAGCTCGCCGAGGTGGAGGAAAAGGACCGCGTGCGCAACTTCCAGCCGCCCATCACCGGCGAGGACATCATGGCCGCCTTCGCCATCCCGCCCTGCAAGCTCATCGGCGACATCAAAACGGTGATCAAGGACGCGGTGCTCGACGGCACCATCCGGAACGACCGGGACGAGGCCTGGCAGCTGATGCTCGATACCGGCCGTGAACTGGGCCTCTCGCAACAGGCAGGCATGGAGCGGTCGATCCCCGCCGCGCCTCCAGCGGGACCGGAATAACCCGCCCGGACCGTTCCTTCTCCTGCGGTTCGGCGGCCGGAAAGGTCCACCGTACCTTCGCTCCGCGAAGACCGCACCGTACGCTCCTCCTGATGGCCATCTACCGTTTCCGCATCCTGATCGACGACCCCAGCGAAGCCTTCCGCGACATCGAGATCCGCAGCAGCCAGACCTTCCTCGATCTCCACAAGGCGATCAAGAAGGCGTTCAACTTCTCCGGTGACGAGATGGCGTGCTTCTACGTGAGCGATGACGAATGGACCAAGGGCGTGGAGATCCCCCTGGCCGACATGGGCTTCGCCGAGGACGGCAAGATGCCCCTGATGATGCACGAGGTGCAGATCGGCGACCACATCCGCGACACGCACCAGCGCTTCGTCTACGCCTACGACTTCCTGCACATGTGGATGTTCATGGTGGAGCTGATCCACGCCGATGAACCCGTGAAGGGCAGGCGCTACCCGCAGGTGGTGATGGCCATGGGCACCCCGCCGGGCGAACACAGCCGGGAACTGTCCCTCGCGGACGGCATCATCCCCGATGAGGAAGATGACTACGCTTCCGATACCGAGGAACGGTACGATGGGTACGAGGGCGGCTACGGTGAGGAGGACGAGGGCGATCACGACCACGATGAAGGCTTGAGCGGCCACGAACAACTGCCGGAGGACTACCACTAGCGCCGATCGCCCGCCACGCCCTGCGAAAGCCGGGGCGAGCAAGGAACCTTCCGCCGTCCACATGCGCACCCTCATCGTCATCGGCGGGCCCACCGCGAGCGGGAAGACGCACGCGGCCGCCACGCTTGCACGCGCGCTCGGCACGGAGGTCATCAGCGCGGACTCCCGCCAGTTCTACCGCGCCATGCGCATCGGCACGGCACGGCCCCGCGCGGAGGAACTGCTGGGCGTGAAGCACCACTTCCTCGGCCACCTGGAACTGGAAGAGACCTGGAGCGCCGGAGCCTTCGCCCGCGCCGCCGAACCCGTGCTGCAGGACCTGCTCGCGCGCACCGGCAAGGCGGTGATCGTCGGTGGAAGCGGCCTCTACATCGATGCAGTGACGCATGGGCTGGACGACATGCCGTCCGTGGACCCGGCCCTACGCGAACACCTGAAGGAGCGGCTGGCAACGGAAGGGCTTCCATCGCTCCATGCGGAGCTGCAGCAGCGGGATCCGCTCACATGGGAACGCATCGATCGCTCCAATCCGCACCGCGTTATCCGCGCCTTGGAGGTCTGCATCGCCAGCGGCATGCCCTATAGCGCGCAGCGCAAAGGACCGGAAGAGCGCACCGACGTCCGCATCGTCCGCATCGCGCTGGACCTACCACGTGCCGAGCTCTATGCCCGCATCCATGCGCGCGTGGACGCCATGGTGGCCGAAGGGCTCGTGGAGGAAGCGCGCACGCTCCTGCCTTTCCGCGGCCACAACGCCCTGCGCACCGTCGGCTACACGGAGCTTTTCCAGCACTTCGATGGCACCCTTGCCCTGCCGGAAGCCATCGCATCGATCAAGCAGCACACGCGCAACTATGCCAAGCGCCAGCTTACGTGGCTGCGCCGCAATGCGGCCTGGCATTGGCTGCCGCCAGAGGCCCACGACCGGATCGCCGCGCTGGCCACCTCCGAGTGAATGCACAGACCTCCGGCTACAGCACCACATCCTGCTGCGGCACCATGGAGATCCGGCTGCCGGTGGCCGGTTAGTTTTACCGCTTCGATGTCCACGGAACGCCTTGCCCAATTGCATGCCCTGCTGGCCGAAGATCCGGCCGACAGTTTCGTGCGCTATGCCATCGCACTGGAACACAAGCGGACCGGTGAGATGGAGAGCGGCGTGAACGCCTTGGAAGCGTTGCTGCGTGATGATCCGAAGTACGTGGCAGCCTACTACCAACTGGCCCTCATGCTCGCGGACCTCGGCCGCATCGAAGAAGCCATCCATGTGTGCGAGGCCGGTGCGCTGCAAGCCCTCACCACCGGCGACCGCAAGGCGCGCGCGGAGCTGATCGAACTGAAGAACACCCTCTCCGGCGAAGACGCATGAAGCGCAGGCACCTGTTGTGGTGGATCATCGCCGGTCCCTTCGCCGTGCTGCTCGTGGTGCTCTTCTTCGCGCATCCGTACCTCGCAGTGACCGCGCCGAGCGGTGGCCGCGTGCTGGTGGTGGAAGGCTGGATGGAACAGCCGCAGCTGGAAAAGGCCGCGCTGCTGGCGCTCAGCGGCCGTTACGACAGCATCTATACCACGGGCACCATCCGGCCGTTCGCCTACTACCTGAAGAACAACGAGGGGTTGGACGTGCTGCTGAAGAAGCCCGAGGACGGCGAGGTGCGCGTGAACGTGAGCGGCACCACCGGCGCCGGGTTCACGCTGCTGGCGGGGACCGATACCCTGCTGCATCAGGAAGTGGGCCCGCAACCTACGGTGTATGCCGCCCACCCGCCCGGACCGGTGCAACAACTGCGCCTGCTGGCCTGGAACCGCGCCGCGATCGACACGCACACGGACGACATCTTCGTTCAGTTCATGCGCATGGCCGGCACCAACGTGAACCACCTTCAGCGCAGCAGCGTATTCCTGCGGCCCGGCGGTGGCGGCGATCCGGCCTGGCCCACCTATGCGCACCGCGCGCGTGCCCTGCTCATCGGATCCGGTGTTCCGGAAGACCGTGTCGTGGCCGTGCCCTCGTGGGGGCATCCCGACAGCCGTTCCTGGGCGAACGCGAACGCCTTCGCCGTGCTCGCGGAACACGACCACATCCACGCCTGCGACGTGGCCACTTCGGGCGTGCATGCGCGCCGCTCCCGCGCCTTGTTCCAGAAGGCCTGCGGGCCGGACGTGAACGTGGGCGTGATCGCCATCGAGGACCCGGCCTGCACGGCGGACAACTGGTGGAGGAGCCTGGTCGGCTGGGTGCGGATGCTGAAGGAGATCGATCGGATCGCCCGAGGCCCAGGCCGTGGAGCTCACGCGCTAGAACGCCCTACTTTCCCGGCATGGAACACCTGTCCCGTCCTCGTGCGGAGGAAGATCCCACCGTACTACCAAGGGTACATCGCCACGGCCACCGGCCATGATCTGTTCGCCGCACTGGACCACGCCGCCGCCGGGATCCATCGCTATATGGATGCGCTTCCGGCGGACCGGCATGCATACCGCTACGCGCCCGGCAAATGGAGCGTGAAGGAAGTGCTCCAACACCTGGTGGATACGGAACGGATCTTCGCCTATCGCGCGCTCCGCTTCGCCCGCAACGACAGCACGCCCCTCCCCGGTTTCGATGAGAACACCTACGTACCCGAAGCCCGCTCCGATGCACGCCAGCTGGCCGGCATCCTCCGCGAACACGACGCAGTGCGCGCCGCCACCATCGAGCTTTTCCGCGGCCTGGATGCGCAGGGGATGATGCGCAGCGGCATCGCCAATGGGAAGCCCATCAGCGTGCGTGCCATCGGCTGGACGATCGCGGGACATGCCATGCACCACCTCGGCGTGCTGCGCGAACGGTACCTTTAAGAGCCTGTTTAGGATCTCAGGGACCATGCCCGCCCGCAGCATCCACGCTTGGTTCGCCGAGTACGGTGAAAGCCACCGGAACGCGGTCAATACGCTCATCCACTGGGTCTGTGTGCCAGCGATCTACTTCTCCATCATCGGCTTGTTGATGTCCATCCCGCCCTACCGATCGGGATCCCTTCCTGGCTCACCGTGGGTCTGGATGGCCTTGCTGGGCGTACTGCTGTTCTATATCCGGCGCTCGCTCCCGCTCGCGGTGGGAATGGCCATCTGGAGCCTGTTCTGCGTGTGGCTGGCGCATGGGCTGCGGATGCATGCGCCGTGGCCGCTGTGGGCCATTTGTACCGGTGTGTTCACGCTGGCCTGGATCGGCCAGTTCTACGGCCACCACATCGAAGGGGCGAAACCGAGCTTCCTGAAGGACCTGCAGTTCCTGCTGATCGGCCCCGCGTGGCTCATGGCCAAGCTCTACCGGCGGCTCGGCATCCCGTTCTGAACGGGCCGGCGGAAATACAGGCAGGTGCGGCGATCGTCCGCGTGGAAGATCGCCTGCAGGTCCGCCAGCAAGTCATCGGGGTGAAGGGCCGCATCGCCGAACAGGTCGCTTTCCATGCTGTTGCCATAGAACGTGCGATGCCCTTGGAACGCCGGCAACCGCTGGATGCGGGCATCACCACCGGCGATGGCCTCTTCCGTCACAGGAGGAGGAGCGGCCAGCAAAGTGCCCCACACCTCCGCCTGCGCCCCCTGTGCGATCGCACTCTCGACATCGAGCGTGATGTTGCCTGTCCCCGGACGATCGGCGAAGAGGTACGCTCCTCCCGCGTCCTCGATGAGCCGGGCCATGTAGCTGTTGCCGGGCGGAACGAACCACTGATGCTCCCACGTGCTGCCGAAGAAGACGCGTGGCCGGGGCCCCGTGCGCTCCCCGGCCTTGCATGCGGCCTCATAGCGCCTGGCGATGCCTGCGAACAGGCTGTCGGAACGCTCCTCCTCGCCCAACAGCACGCCGAAGAAACGCAGCCATTCGGCCTTGCCCAGCGGGTGTTCCTCCATGTATTCGCCGACGTCGATCACGGGAACGTTCAGCTGCGCCATGCAATCGCCCTCCTGCCGTCCGAACGGATAGCCCAGGATGGCCTCGGGATGCAGCACGATGATGCCCTCGCGGTCCAGGCCATCGCCGGTGCTCACTTCCTTCACGCCTTCCGCACGCATGCGCTGGAGCGTGAGGGTGTCGCGCACGTCGGACAGGTGCGCGCAGCCTTTCACCGCCTGCAACCCTCCCAAGGCGGAAACGAACGGCACGTGCGTGGTGCTGCCGAGCACGATGCGGTGCAGGGCCTTCGGGAAATGGCCCGGCTGCGCGGCCGCCGAGAAGCGGTATGCGCCCACCGTGTCCTGCCCCGCGGTATCGCTGAACACCAGCACCAGGCGATCGGCGCCGTTGCGCAGCACTTGGAAGTGGCGCGCGTAGCGGTTGGGAACGGGCTGCCAGCCTTCTTCCGCCTGGATGCCGGTGGCCGGCCGGCACGCGGCCAACCCCATGCATGCGGCCGCAACAAGCCATGTGTTCCTCATCGCAGTTCGCGGATCACTTCGAGCAGGGCCTCGCGCACCGTGTCACGCCCTTTCGCAAGGCCCCAGGGGCGCTGCGTCACCACGTGGTGCGGAAGTTCGCCCCGGTCCACCGGGCCGGACACGAGGCCATCGGGCACGAAACGCGTGAGCGGCACGTGCAGCATGCAACCGGTGCGGGGCAGGGTGATGAGCAGTTCATGCCCCCCGCAGAAGCTCAGGGCGTTGGAGCCCGTCTCCTCCCCCACGACCCGCGCGCGGCCGGACCGCTTCGCCAGCATCACGAAGGCGGCGCCCGCCTCGCGCGTGAGCCCGTCGCAGACCACGTACACCTTGTCCGCGAAAGCGCGCGGATCGTTCTTCACCGGTTCCAGGCGCGGATCGTCCGGCCGCAGGGTCATCGTGCCGTTCAGGTCGGGCAGGTACCTGCCGCCCACGGCCGCATAGAACTCGTCGGCGGGAGCGGCGTACTTGTATGAACCGGGCGCTTGCGCGCTGCGCACCATCATGTTCTGGATCACCCGGTACGGCCGCTGCGCGATCAGCGCGAACACCTGCTCGGCCATGCCCAGGTCCACGCCGCCCGCGCCGCGCACATCGATCACCAGCGTGGAGGTGCCGTCCTTCGCCATCCCGTTGCGCACGCTCTCGAGGAACCGCGCTGCGGTCGATCCCCTGGCGTACGAGCACGTCATTGTCCAGCGTGGAAAGGGTGAGCCAAGTGGTGCCGATGTCCGGCAGTGCCTCGATGCGCCACGGCTGCAGGTCGATGCCCTTCGGGGTATAGGACCGTGCGATATCGTCGCCGGTGAGCGCGAACAGGCGCCCGGTGCCGGACTTCCCGGTGGGCGTGGTGAACTCCAAATCGAAGGCAGCGGCCCGTTCCACGAAACGCCGGTAGAGCACGGGGAATTGCCGCTCGACACGGCGATCGATCAGGGTGGTGTCACCGCCATCGGCCAGGATCCCGCTGCGCACCAGGGCCAGGATGCTGCTCGCGGCATGCCCGTTCACGACGTTGATGCGGCTACCCGACGGCACGCTGCGGAAGCCCTTCAACTCCTCGTCCACGTAGAGCCCGTTGTCGATCACCGCCACCTTCAGCGGCAATAGCGGCTCGGTGTGCGCGTATGCGTCAGCGAGCGGCTTCGGCGGATCGAGCGCCGTGCGGGCATCGCCCAGCAGGCGCAGCACCGGCATGCTCGCAGCGATGAACTCTTCCGCCGTCATCGGCCGCGCGAACGCGGCGGACACTTCGTCGAAGCGCCGGTCGAGCTCCGTGCGCGCATGGTACCGGTACGGATCGGGGTGCGACTGGTGCAGCGTGGAGCGGACCAGCTCCAGGTCCTGCCGCAGTTCCTCCGGGTAATAATGCGGGACGATGGGCGCTTGCGCACCTGCCGGGGAGAGCGCCAGCAGCGCCGCCCATCCAACGATCATCCTTCTGGTCCTCATCTCCACCCTCGGGCAACGGGGCCGCGAATTTAGGGCACCCCGGCGGCGGGATCCTCCGCTTTACCAACAGCGCGGCTGCCAGTCCGCGTTCCTCGACCGGCGCTCCTGAAGAACAAGAAGCCCCTCCGCTTGGTGCGGAAGGGCCTCTCTTTTCGTTGGCGAAACTCAGGCCTTGGCCGTCGTCCTAGGCGCGGCGGCCAGGATCTCCGAGTTGGCGCCGTCCTTGTACTTCGCGAAGTTGTCGTTGAAGGCCTTGGCCAGCTTGTCGGCTTGGGCATCGTAGGCGTTCTTGTCCTGCCAGGTGCTGCGGGATCGAGGACTTCCGAGGGCACGCCGGGGCAGCTGGTGGGGAAGCTTACGCCGAACACGGGGTGCTCCTTGTACTCCACCTTGTCCAGTTCACCACGCAGGGCGGCGGTGATCATGGCGCGGGTGAACTTCAGCTTCATGCGCTGGCCGGTGCCGTAGGCGCCGCCGCTCCAGCCGGTGTTCACCAGCCAGATGCGCACGTTGTGCTTCTTCATCTGCTCGCCCAGCATGTCCGCGTACTTCGTGGGGTGCAGGGGCAGGAAGGCCTTGCCGAAGCAGGCGCTGAAGGTGCTCTGCGGCTCGGTGACGCCCGCCTCGGTGCCCGCCACTTTCGCGGTGTAGCCGCTGATGAAGTGGTACATGGCCTGGCCGGGCGTCAGCTGGCTGATCGGGGGCAGCACGCCATAGGCGTCGCAGGTGAGGAAGAAGATGTTCTTCGGGTGCCCGCCCACGCTCGGCTGCGCGATGTTGGCGATGTGCTCGATGGGATAGCTCACGCGCGTGTTCTCCGTCCGGCTGGCATCGGCGAAGTCCACCTCGCTCGTCCCTTCCTTGAACACGATGTTCTCCAGGATGGAACCGAACTTGATCGCATCCCAGATCTGGGGCTCCTTCTCGGCGGTGAGGTCGATGCACTTGGCGTAGCAGCCGCCCTCGAAGTTGAATACGCCCTTGTCGCTCCAGCCGTGCTCGTCATCGCCGATCAGGCGGCGGTCCGGGTCGGCGCTGAGGGTGGTCTTGCCCGTGCCGCTGAGGCCGAAGAAGACCGCCGTGTCACCGTCCTTGCCGATGTTGGCCGAGCAGTGCATGCTCAGCACCTTGCGGTCCTGCGGCAGCACGTAGTTCAGCACGGTGAAGATGCCCTTCTTGATCTCGCCGGTGTAGCCCGTGCCACCGATCAGGATCATCTTCTTGGTGAAGTTCAGCACGGCGAAGTTGTGCTGGCGGGTACCGTCCTCCGCCGCGTTGGCGCGGAAGCCGGGGGCGCAGATGATGTGCCATTCCGGGATCGAAGCCCTCCAGCTCCTCCCGCTTCGGGCGCAGGAACATGTTGCCGGCGAACATGGCGCTGGACGAATACTCGGCCACCACGCGGATGTTCAGCCGGTAGGTGGGATCGGCGCAGGCATAGGCGTCCTTGATGTACACGTCGCGGCCTTGCAGGTAGGAGGCCATGCGGGCATACAGGCGATCGAAGTTCTCCGGGGTGAAGGGGACGTTCACGTCGCCCCACCACACGGTGTTCTCGGTGGTCGCGTCCTTCACGCAGAACTTGTCCTTGGGACTGCGGCCGGTGAACTCGCCGGTCCCGATGGCCAAAGCGCCGCTATCGGCCAGCACGCCTTGCCCGTTCACGATCGCGTGCTCCACCAGTTCGGCGGGCTCCAGGTTCCAATAAGCATCACCCAGGTTGCGCAGCCCGATCTTGTCCAGGTCGGCGTTCTTCGGTTTGTTCCCGAACTCGTTCATGTGGATAGGTGTTCGCGTTTTGAGGCCGCAAAGTTAACGGCTCCGGAACCCTGGGTCCAGCTTGGGGACCTACGCCTTACGAACAGCCTGGATGAACAGGACCGCCCATCCGGCGATGAAGAGCAGCCCGCCCAGCGGGGTGATGGGGCCGAGCACGCGGGTAAGCTTCTGGATTCCTAGGACTTCACGCACCGCCAACAGGTAGAGCGAACCACAAAAGCAGATCACGCCGAGCACGAAGAGGATGCGGACCAGGGTCATCGCACGCACCCGCAAGCGGTCGTGGATGGCGGCCAGCCCCAGCAGGGCCAGGCCGTGGTAGAACTGGTATTGGGCCGCGGTGGTCCAGTTGTGGTAGGCGTTGATGTCCACGCGGGGTTCGATGCCATGCGCGCCGAAGGCACCCAAGGCCACGGCAAGCAAGAGGATCCCAGAGGCCCAGGCGAGTGTGCGGTCGTTCATGCGGCGGGGTTCGGCCGTACAAAGGTCGGTCGCGGCGGCCATCGCTCCACCATGGGCCCTTTCCCTTGGGGCAGCGGGTACCTCACTGCGCGTTGCGCGCCTTGCGCAGGCGGGCCTTGTCCGGGTCCTCGTGGAAGAAGTACCGGATGTCCGCCGTGAGGTAGCCTCCGTTCAGGAAGGTGGTGAGCGTGGTGGACCGGAAGCGCCGGTCCTGCCAGCTGATGTCGGCCTTCGCCATGTCGCCGAACGGCCGGTGGTACGTGGCGCCCAGGTAGAAGATGCCGATCTTCTCCGTGCGGTATTCCACGCCGATGTTGCCCACCACGCCGATCTGCGCCCAGTTCTTCCGGAAGATGTACACCTTGCCCTGGTCGATCAGCTGTTCCGCGTCGCTCGGGTACATGTCGATGCTGGCGCCGATGGCGTTGTTCATCCACGAACGCTCCCCCAGCCGGATGTAGACCATCGCCAGCACGGGGACCTCGTAGCCGATGTACTGGATCTCTTCCGGTGCCGTTGTAGCCGTTGGTGTCGTTGCGCACCGTGAGGGCATAGCGGCGCGTGATCTGGTTGATGCCCGTTTCCAGCGAGATGCTCCGGGTGATGCCGGTGCGCACCACCATGCCGAAGGCCAGCCCGCCGGTCAGCTCCAGACTGCCGTGCAGCGGGTCCTGGTCCACCTGGGTCAACGGCCCGAAGAAGGCCAGGGGCACCACCGGCTTCACCTGGATGCCGAACGTGGTGACGCCGGCCTGGGCGGCAACGGAAAGGGAGAACAGCGTGAGGAAGGTGCTCAGCGCGCCTGCGCGTAGCGCTCGGGCACATCGGCCACCATCAGCCGCTGGCCCACCCGCAGACGGGCCTTGGGGGTGATGCCGTTCAGTTCGCAAATGACGGAGGGGCTGGTGCCGTATAGCTCGGCGATGGCGCTAAGATGCTCACCTTTTTGCACCGTGTGGAACCGCGTGCCTTTCGGATAGGCGACGTAGCTGTAACGCGTGCGCTTCAGCACCAGTGTGTCGCAGTAAAGTTCGCCGGTGCTCAGGTCGATGATGTGCGAGGGGTCGATGGGCACGCCCTTGAAGCGCGTTTCGAAATGCAGGTGGCTGCCGGTGCTGTGGCCGCTGCTGCCGCCCAGGCCCACCACGTCGCCCACGTCCACCACGTCGCCGCTCTTCACGTGGATGCGGTGCAGGTGCGCGTAGTAGGTCTCCAGCCCGTTGTAGTGGCGCACCACCACCAACCGGCCGAAACCGCCGCAGGTGCCCGCGAAGCGCACCACGCCGGGGAAGGCGGCATGCACCGGATCGTTCACTTCCAGATCAAGGTCCACGCCGTTGTGCGACCGGCCGTTGCGCCAGCCGAAGCGGCTGGTGACCACCGGCGGGATGGGCATGCGATAGCCGCAACCAGCCTCCGCGTCGGTGAGGCGCAGCTGCAACAACGTGTCCTTCGAAAGTTCCTGGCCGTAGGCATTCGGTATTGCTGTGTTCCAAGCTCCGTACAGTTCGTAGCCGGGCTCCACGTTCGTGTTGGACCAGGCCAGGACCGAACTGCGATCCACGTCCGCCTGCGTGGGCAACTGGCTCACGTACAAACTGATCTCGTTCACCAGGGCGTAGGGCACGGTATCCAGCTCGAACAGGGAATCGATCAGCGTCACCATCTGGTCATCGTCCATGCGGCGGATGCGCTGGAAGAGCTTCAGGTCGCGGATCAGTTCGGCGGGCGCGGGATCGAGCGTGCAGAGGGAGTCGAGCAGGGCCTGGATGCGATCGTCGGACAATTGCTCGTCCTCCGCCATCAGCTTCTCGTCCCCATAGACCACCACGGCCGACACCGTGTCGGCAGAGAGGCCACCCTGGGCATGCAGCGCAGACCCGCAAGCCAGCGCCATGCACGCCGTGATGATCGCCTTGGGGATGAATGCCATGCGTGAGAAGCTCCGTTCTCGCGGTTTCTACGTCGTCAAGGGCGGCGAAGATACTTTTGCGAACATTCCCTTGTTCACGGCCCTAAAAAGCGCGCAAAACACTGACGGACAGCCGATCCAGGAAACACTTCCCGGATCCAGCGTGGCCCAAGGCCTTATGACCGGAGGTAGCGGGCCATCCAGGTGGCGCGCAACGGCACCCGGAAACGCGCATCCAGGTCACCTTTCGTCGCCACGAGGTCGTCATAGACCAGCGTATCGCCGGTAAGCGCTCCCCGCTCCAACAAGGCGGGCAGTTCCTCCACCGTACCGGCCTTCACCTGGTCCCCGGCCTCATAGAGCACCACCATGCGGTCCGTGAGGCGCAGCCCGAGCCCGCGCTCCAGTTCCTGCACGAAGCGCACGCTCTTGTCGATGCCGCAACCGCTGGCGGCCGCCTGCTCCTGGTCCACCGCGATCACCAGGAAATGATCGCCCACGGTACCCGCCCAAGCGTCCAAGGGCAGGTCGTGCGCGGACCAACCCGCCACGAAGGCGGCGCCTTGTTCGTTGATGGCCGCGCGTTCCGCCGGGGTGAACGCACGCGCGCTCTTGTACACCCACACGCGGGCGTGGGCGGGCATGCTGGCAAGGGACCGGAGGGTAACTGGCGTGGACATGCCGCAAAGGTGCGCGATCCCGCAGCCACGCCAAGACGAACCGCTCATCACCCACCGAACTCTTGGAGGACGAATAGTTTTGGCGGTCCTTCCGCACCGGATCTTCACACCACCTCTTCCCCACCATGAAGCAGCCGCTCGCTCTTTCCGCCCTCCTGCTCTCCTCCACTCTGTTCGCGCAGGACGCGGCCACGCCCCTGTGGTTGCGCCAACCGGCGATCTCGCCCGATGGGCGCACCATCGCCTTCTGCTACCAGGGCGACCTGTGGCGGGTGCCCACAAGCGGTGGCGAGGCCACGCTCCTCACCTCCAGCGAGGCGATGGACGCGGCACCCGTATGGTCGCACGACGGCCGATGGATCGCCTTCATGAGCGACCGCTACGGCAATGGCGACGTGTTCCTGATGCCCAGCACCGGTGGCGAGGCCACTCGCCTCACCTTCCACTCCGCCTGGGACCGCCCCGCCGACTTCACCCGCGATGATGCGCACGTGATCTTCTACTCCAACCGCGGCGACGACGCAGCCAATCAGTTGTTCCCCAACGCCGGATTCGGCGAACTGTACACCGTGCCCGTGGCGGGCGGCGCCACCGACCGCATCCTGGACGTGCCCGCCCTGCAAGCCCGCATCAGCCCGGACGGAAGAACGCTCGTGTACACCGACCTGAAAGGCTACGAGGACGGCTTCCGCAAGCACCACACCTCATCGGTGACGCGCGACATCTGGAGCTACGACCTCGGCACGAAGCGCTACACGCAACTGAGCACCTACAAGGGCGAGGACCGCAACCCCGTGTTCAGCGCGGATGGACGTACCATCTACTACCTCAGCGAGGAGAAGGGGTCCTCCAACGTGTTCAAGATACCGGCAAGCGGCGGCGCGAACACCCAGGTGTCCTTCCTGGCGGACCATCCCGTGCGCACGCTCAGCATCAGCGATGGCGGCCTGCTGTGCTTCAGCTACCGCGGCGAGCTGTATACGATGACCGACGGCGGCCAGCCGAAGAAGGTGCCCGTGCGCTTCGCCATCGACAGCCGCAACACCCCGGAACGCACCATCCCCGTGGGCGGCAACGTGGACGAAATGGCCGTGAGCAGCAACGGCAAGGAGGTGGCCTTCATCAGCCGGGGAGAGGTCTTCGTATCCTCCGTGAAGGAGGGCACCACGCGCCGCATCACCAACACGCCCGAGCAGGAACGCTCGGTGAGCTTCAGTCCCGACGGCCGCACGCTGCTCTATGCCTCCGAGCGCAATGGCAGTTGGGACCTCTACACCACCACCATCGCCCGCAAGGACGAACCCTACTTCTTCAACGCCACCCTGCTGAAGGAGGAGCCGCTGGTGAACACGCCCGCCGAGGAGTTCCAGGGCGAATGGTCGCCCGACGGCAAGGAAGTCGCCTACCTGGAGGAACGCACCACCATCAAGGTCCACAACATCGCTTCCAAGAAAAGCCGCACGGTGCTGCCCGGCGACAAGAACTACAGCTACGTGGACGGCGACCAGTTCTTCAGTTGGTCGCCGGACAGCAAGTGGCTGTTCGTGCAGTTCCTGCATGAGGACCAGTGGATCGGGCAATGTGGCCTGGTGAGCGCGGCCGGTGACAAGCCGGTGGTGGACCTCACCCACAGCGGCTACGGCGGCTCCCAACCCACGTGGGCCATGGAAGGCAAGGCGATGCTTTTCTACAGCGGCAAGGACGGCATGAAGAACCATGCAAGCTGGGGGGCACAGAGCGACGTCTACGCGCTCTTCCTCACCGAGGAGGCCTTCGATCGCTTCAAGCTGAACAAGGAGGAAGCGGAACTGCTGAAGGAGGCCGAGGACAAGAAGAAGGAGGAAGGCGAAGGGAAGGATGCCGCCAAGGACAAGAAGGAGAAGAAGGGCAAGGACGACCCGAAGCAGGACGAGGAGAAGAAGCCCGAGGCGCTGAAGATCGACCTCGCGAACATCGACGACCGGCTGGTGCGCCTCACCATTCACTCCTCCGACCTCGGCGGTGCGGTGCTCACCCCGGACGGCGAAAAGCTCTTCTACCTGGCCCGCTTCGAGAAAGGCTACGACCTGTGGCAGACGGAGACGCGCACCAAGGAGACCAAGATGGTGGCGAAGATCGGCGCCGACGGCGTGTCGCAACCGGTGATCGACAAGGACGGCAAGAACCTGTACTTCGCCACCAACACGGGCATGCAGCGGTTCGACATCGAGAAGGGCGAACTGAAGGGCATCGGCGCGAGCGGCGAAATGGTGCTGAACGAAATGAAGGAGCGCGCCTACCTCTTCGAGCACGTGTGGCGCCAGGTATCGAAGAAATTCTACCGTGCCGACCTGCAAGGCGTGGATTGGAACGCCTACCGGACGGAGTATGCGCGCTTCCTGCCGTGGATCACGAACAACTGGGACTTCGCCGAGATGCTGAGCGAGATGCTGGGCGAGCTCAACGCCTCGCATACGGGCAGCGGCTTCCGGGGATCCATGCCGAACGCGGACGAGACCGCCACGCTGGGCCTGTTCTACGCCAACGAACCCGCCACGAAGGGCCTCCGCATCACCGAGGTGATGGAGAAGAGCCCCGTGGTGAAGAACGGCTCGAAGATCAAGGCGGGCGTGGTGATCGAGCAGATCGACGGGCAGGGGATCACCGCCAACGAATCCGCCTGGCGCCTGCTGAACCGCAAGGCCGGCAAGCCCACGCTGCTGTCGCTCTTCGACCCGAAGGCCGGTACCCGCTGGGAGGAGGTCGTGAAACCGATCTCCGCCGGGGAGGAGCGCGAGCTGCTCTACCACCGCTGGGTGGAACGCTGCCGCCACCTGGTGGACAGCCTCAGCGGCGGCCGCCTCGGTTACGTGCATGTGCGCGGCATGGACGACCCGAGCTTCCGCGTGGTGTATGATGAAGCGCTCGGCCGCTATAACAGCAAGGAGGGGTTGATCGTGGATACGCGCTTCAACGGCGGCGGCTGGCTGCATGACGACCTGGCCACCTTCCTCAGCGGAAAGGTCTACATCCGCGAGGAGCCTCGTGGGCAGAACCTGGGCACCGAGCCACAGTTCAAATGGCGCAAGCCGAGCGTGGTGGTGATGAGCGAGGGCAACTATTCCGACGCGCACATGTTCCCCTTCGTGTACCACGAGCTCGGCATCGGCAAGCTGGTGGGCATGCCCGTGGCAGGCACCGGTACCGCCGTGTGGTGGGAAGGCTTGCAGAACGGCATGTACTTCGGCATCCCGCAGGTGGGCATGGTGGACAACCGGAGCAACTACCTGGAGAACCAGGAGCTGGAGCCGGACGTGAGGCAAGCGTTGGATCCCGCCATCGTCACCAAGGGCCGCGATCAGCAGTTGGAGGCGGCGGTGAAGGCGCTATTGGGGCAATAGACCAAGATCCCCGCTAGTGTCACCTCGAACGTAGTCGAGAGGGGATGCGTTTTCGATCACGGGCGTTCATGTCCCGAGTTCGCTCGGCATGACAGAAGGGCGTGCGCTTGGGGCTTAGCGCAGGGGCGATCAGAGATCGCCTGCCTCCGCGATCAACTCCGCGACGTCCTTCACCTGCACCTCACCTTCCTTGTTGAAGTGCTTCACGCCGTCGGTGAGCATGGTGTTGCAGAACGGGCAGCCCGCCGCGATCACGTTCGGTGCGGTGCCCAACGCCTCCTCGCTGCGTTCGATGTTCACCTCGCGGGTGCCGGGTTCGGCCTCCTTGAACATCTGCGCGCCGCCTGCGCCGCAGCATAGGCCTTTCGCGCGGCTGCGCTTCATTTCAACGAGCGCCGCATCGAGCTTCAGCAGCACTTCGCGCGGGGCCTCGTATTCGCCGTTGCCGCGGCCCAGGTAGCACGGATCATGGAAGGTGATCCGCTTCCCTTGGAAGCTGCCGCCTTCCACCTTGATGCGCCCCTCCTTCAGCAGCTGGTTGATGAACTGCGTGTGGTGCAGCACCTCGTAACTGCCGCCCAACGCGGGGTATTCGTTCTTCAGCGTGTTGAAGCAGTGCGGGCACGCGGTGACGATGCGCTTCACCCCATAGCCATTGAGCACGGTGACGTTGTTGAGTGCCTGCATCTGGAACAGGAACTCGTTGCCTGCGCGGCGCGCGGGATCGCCGGTGCAGCTCTCTTCCTGCCCCAGCACGGCGAACTTCACGTTGGCGGCGTTGAGGATGCGCACGAAGGCCTTGGTGATCTTGCGGGCCCGGTCGTCGAACGAACCTGCACAGCCCACCCAGAACAGCACGTCCGGCGCTTCGCCGGCGGCGGCGTAGTCGGCCATGGTGCGGATGGTGAGAGGCGTGGTCATGCGTGCTGCGAAGGATCGTGGGCCTTGCTCATGGGTTCGTCCATTCCAGCCGCTTATCCGGCCCGAACGCCCAGGGAGCGCCATTGTTCTCCACGTTGTTGAACATGCTGGTGAGCGCGGGCCGCGTGCGGCTCTCCTCCATCACCAGGTAGCGGCGCATGTCGATGATGATGCCCACCGGATCGATGTTCACCGGGCAGGCCTGCGTGCAGGCGTTGCAGGTGGTGCAGGCCCACAGTTCCTCTTCGCTGATGCGGCTGTGCAGGCTCTTGCCATCGTCCTCCCACCTGCCCTTCGCATCGATCACCTTCCCCACTTCCTCCAGTCGGTCGCGGGTGTCCATCATGATCTTGCGCGGGCTCAGCAGCTTGCCGGTGAGGTTCGCCGGGCACTCGCTGGTGCAACGGCCGCATTCGGTGCAGCTATAGGCGTCCAGCAGGTTCTTCCACGTGAGGTCGAACACGTCCTTCGCGCCGAAGCGCTCGGTCAGCTCCGCGCCTGCAACGATGTGCGGCTTCACTTCGGGCGGCGCCACGGAAGGGTCGAGCATGCTCTTCACCTCACCGGTCACCCGGTCCATGTTCTTGATCTCCGTCTTTGGCCGCAAACTGCTGAACCACGTGTTCGGGAACGCCAGGATGATGTGGAAGTGCTTGCTGTACGGCAGGTAGTTCAGGAAGGCCAGGATGCCGATGATGTGGAACCACCAGCAGCAACGCTCGATGAGGATGAGGCTGGGCGTGCTGAAGTGCTGCAGGATGGGGACCAGCAGGGCCGAGCTTACCGGGAAGGCGCCCGCCACAACGTAGTGCTCCACGCCGCGCGCCTGCAGGATCTGGTCAGCGGCGTTCATCTTCAGGAACGCGCTCATCAGCGCGATCTCGGTGCAGAGGATCAGCGTGGCATCGGTGCGCGGCCAGCCGTCCAGTTCCTTCATCACGAAGCGCTTCAGCTTGATGACGTAGCGGCGCATGAGGAAGATGGCGCACGCCACCCACACGCCCAGCGCCAGCCATTCAAAGCTGCCGATGAGGAGGTCATAGAAGCCACCGAGGAAGCGGAACACGCGGTGCGTGCCGAAGATGCCGTCGATGATGATCTCCAGCACCTCGATATTGATGATGACGAAGCCCGCGTAGACGATGATGTGCAGGATGCCCGCCACCGGCCGCGCCACCATCTTGCCCTGGCCCAGCGCCACCCGCGCCATGACGCCCCAGCGCTCACCGGGGTGGTCCGTGCGGTCCTCCGGGCGGCCCAGGCCGATGTTGCGGCGCACCTTCATCGCGTTGCGCGCGAACCACCACGTGGCGGCCCCGAGCAGGACGACGAACACGATGCTGGCGATCATTTGCCCTGCTGCTGTTTCTGGTACGCTTGCTGGATGCGCTCGATGTCCGCGTCGCTCAGCTTGGGCAGCTTGTCCTTCTTGCCGAAGAGGCTGAGGTGTACGTAGCGATTGGGGTTGGTGTGCAGGTCCTCCAGCAGCAGGTCCAGTTCGTGGCTGGCCGCGGTGAGGTTGTTGTAGAGGCTGTCGTCCTTCAACAGTTTGCCGAGCGTGCCCTGCCCCTCCTGGATGCCCGCCAGCGTGGCCTTCAGTTCCGCGGACGTAGATTCGAGGTTGGCCATCGTCCGCTGCAGGCGGCCGTCCGCAAAAGCCGCAGTGGCACTGTCCACGTTGCTGAGGATGTTGCCGATCTGCCCGTTGTGGGCGGCCAGGTTCGCGCTGATCTTCTCCGCGTTGCCCAGCAGGGCGCTGATCGTGGCGCTCTCCTTGGCCATGAGGCCGTCGATGCGCTGGGCCGTGGAGCGGATGCTTTCCAAGGTGCCGCGCAGGTTGGCGAAGCTGGCGTCGATGTCGCCGCGCGCGTTCTCGTTCAGGATCAATTGCAGCGAGGTGAGCACGCTGTCCACGCTGGCCAGCATGCCTTCGGCCTTGCGCTTCAGCGGATCGATCTGCTGGGTCACGCTCTCTGTGAGGCTCAGTTCCGCGCCGCTGTTCAGGGTATCGCCATGCTCCGCGAGCTGGTCGCTCTGGCCGGGGACGATGCGCACCGCGCGGGAGAAGAGGTCGGCGCTGAAGATCTCGGCCCGCGTATCCCGCGGCATCTTCAGGTTGTCCTCGTCGATCTGGAACTTCACCACGATGCGGCCGCTGCCGTCGGGCATCAGCTCGCTGCCCACCACCTGGCCCACCTTGTAGCCGTGGAAGATGACCGGGCTGGCGTCGTTGATGCCGGAGACGTCGCCGTAGACCGCGTAGTAGATGTTGCGGCGCTGGAGCAGGTCGAGCCCCTTGAGGTAGTTGATGCCGAAGATCAGCAGCACGATGCCCCCGAGGATCACGAGGGCGATGGAATATTCCCGTTTCAGCTTCGGCACCGGCGTCTAATGGGCTTGGCGATCGCGGCTCAAAATAACGGCTTGCTGCAGATCGATGCGTTCGCCATCCTTGAAGGCCACAATGAACGCACCGTCGTAGCCCTTCTCCTTGCAGGCCTTCTGGAGCTTGCGCGCCCCGTCCAGGTCCTGCTCATCCCCCACCATGTATTTCCACACGTCCGCGCCTTTGACCTCTTCAACGCCTTCGAGCCCCTTGAAGTTCTTCGGCTTCAATTCGATGCGCTTGGTGCTGGTGACGATCTGCACCTTGAAGCTGACCCCGCCCGCCTTCGCTGCGGGAGGCGGCGTTGGCTTCGGCTTCGCGGCGTTGTCCGCGCGGGACGTGTCCACGCGGGGGGTGTCCGGCTTCGCGGGTGCGCCGCCGATGGATACGTCCTTGCCCTCGATCTGTCCCTTGTATTCCTTGAAGGCCCGGTAGATGGCCGAGGCCATGAGGTCCTGGCCTTTTTCGCTTTGGAGGAAGTCCTCTTCCGTGGAATTGCTGAGGAAGCCGAGCTCGATGAGCACCGCCGGCATGGTGGTGTAGCTGATCACCAGGAAGCCCGCCTGCTTCACGCCCCGGTCGGGCCGCCCCACGCGGTCCTTGAACTGCCGCTGCACGGCGGCGCTGAGCTGGAGGCTGTGGTCCAGGTAGGCGTTCTGCCGCAGGCTAAGGGCGATCATGCTCTCCGGGTCCTTGGGGTCGTAGCCGTCGTACTTCAGCGCATGGTCATCCTCGAGCAGGATGGACGCGTTCTCCTTCATGGCCGTGCGCATGTTCGCCTCGGTCTTGTGCAGGCCCATCACGTAGGTCTCCGAGCCGTTGGGGTCGGCGTTCTGGTTGGCGTTGCAGTGGATGCTGATGAACACGTCCGCCTTGTTGCGGTTGGCGATCTCGCACCGTTCCTTCAGCTCCACGAAGGTGTCGTTGTCGCGGGTATAGATCACCTTGACGTCCGGGAAGTTCTCGTTGATGTACTTGCCGACCAGCTTGGTGATGGCTAGGGCGACGTGCTTCTCCGTGGTCTTGTACCGCCCGGTGCCCAGGTTGCCGGGGTCCTTGCCGCCGTGGCCGGCGTCCAGCACCACCACCTTCACCTTGTTGGGGTCGGCGGCCTGTGGCATGGCATGTGCGCACAGGAGCGCCCCCGCGCAGGCGGCCAGCACCCACCTCACCAGCCACGTACCCGTGATCGCACGGACCGCCCTGCCGCGAACTGCTACTTTCGGCCCGGCACGCCTGCCGGTGCAGACCGGTGCGGCCGGAACGCTGATGTCCCTATCGCGATGCATGCCCTCTTCCGAGCGCGAATGTAGACGGTGCCTTCCCGGCGGCTTCCCCTTGTTCCGTGCGGTTCTCATCACGTTCCTGTTCATAAGCGCCAGCATTGGCGGGGCTTTCGCACAGGACCTCCAGGACGAGGTCAAGTATTCGGCCCGCGACAGCATGCGCTACGACATGGCCAACCGGACCGTGTACCTCTACGGAGCGGCCAAGGTCTCCTTCCAGGACATCTCCCTCACGGCGGACCGCATCCGGCTGGACCTGAGCAAGAACGAGGTTTCGGCCTACGGTGGTACGGACAGCGCCGGCGGCACCTTCGGCCTGCCTGAGTTCACCCAGGGCGGGCGCACGATCGTGGCGGACAGCATCCGTTACAATTCCGATACCAAACAGGGCTTCATCCGCGAGGTGCGCACCCACGAGGACCAGCTCTACGTGAGCGCGCGCACCAGCCGCCTCCAGCGCAACAAGGAGGTGCACAGCCTGGGCGGCATGCTCACCACCTGCGACCGCCCCCACCCGCACTACCACTTCGCCGTGTCCAAGATGATCGTGATCCCCGACGATAAGATCGTGGCGGGCCCCGCGGTGATGAAGATCGGCAAGGTGCCCACGCCCATCGCCGTGCCCTTCGGCCTCTTCCCCAACCACCACCACGAAGGCAGCGCAGGTATCCTCGTGCCCACCTGGGGCAACTCCGACCAGTTCGGCTACTTCCTGCTGAACGGCGGCTACTACCTGCCCCTGGGCGACCATTTCGACGAACAGCTCACTGCGGACATCTACAGCCGCGGCAGCTGGGGCCTGCGCTCGCAGACGCGCTACCGCAGCCGGTACCGGTACAACGGCTCCCTGGACATCCAGCACAGCACGAAGCTCAACAGCCTGCCGGAATACCCCGACTTCAGCCGCCAGCGCAACTTCTTCGTGCGCTGGAACCACGTGGTGGACCCGAAGGCGAGCCTCACCGACCGCTTCAACGCCAGCGTGAACCTGGGCACCAGCCAGAACTTCACCAACAACTTCAACAGCAGCACAGTCGATTACCTGAGCAACACCTTCCAGAGCAACATCAGCTGGAACCACCTGTGGACCGGCAAGCCCTACAGCCTCACGGTGGCGGCCCAGCACAGCCAGAACACGCTCACCCATGCCTTCGCGGTAACGCTGCCGTCGCTGACGTTCAACGTGCAGCGGGTCTTCCCCGGCACCTGGTTCCACGGGGAGACCACCGGCACCCCGAAGTGGTACGACCAGATCGGCGTGACCTGGACCACCCAGTTCGACAACCAGCTGAACACCACCGAGGAGCACCTGTACCTCCAGAACCTGCCGTACCTGCTGAAGCAGACCCGCAACGGCGTACGCCACACGGGGGCGGTGAGCACCTCCTTCAAAACGCGCGCCTTCACGGTGAACCCCTCGTTCAACATCACCGACCGCACCTACTTCAGCTACCTGCGGAAGGACTATGATCCGGAAAGCAACACGGTGCTGTCGGACACGGTGCCCGGCGTGCGCAACCTGTTCGACTGGAACCTGAGCACCACGCTCACCAGCAAGCTCTACGGCATGTATACGTTCCGCGGGAAGAAGCTGAAGGCGATCCGCCACGTGATCACGCCCTCGGCCACCTTGAGCTACGTGCCCGGGAACGACACGCGGGAATTCGGCCCCTTCGGCACGAACGGCATCTACGCCGGGTATTCGCCCTACGACATCAGCATCTACGGCGCGCCCTCGCCCAACCAAAGCGGCCTGCTGGCCCTCGGCCTGGTGCAGAGCGTGGAAGCGAAGGTGCTGGACAAGAAGCCCGATGCGGACGGCGATCCGCAGATGAAGAAGATCAAGCTGATCGACTACCTGGGCATCAACAGCAACTACGACCTGCTGAAGGACAGCATCCGGTGGTCGCCGGTGAGCATCGCCGCGCGCACCCAGTTCTTCAACAAGCTGGACCTGAACCTGGCCAGCACCTGGAACCCCTACGCCACCGATGCGCTGGGCCGGAACATCGAGATGAGCACCCGCAAGCTGGACGGCTCGCTGGCACACCTGAGCGCCGCCACCGCCGCGCTGGGCTTCGAGCTAAAGAGCAAGCGCTACGGCCAGCCCGTGGGCAACAAGCCCAAGGACGACCAGGTGGTGGGCGAGGCCGATCCGCAGAAAGGCGCGCGCATCAACTTCAGCCTGCCCTGGCACCTGCGGGTGAACTACAGCTACAGCGTGAACCGCGCCTACAAGGAGCGGCAGCATACCGACCAGCAGACGCAGAGCGTGCTCTTCAACGGCGACCTCAACATCCTGAAATACTGGAAACTGGGCTTCAGCAGCGGCTACGACCTGCAGGCCGGCCAATGGACCCCGACCTCCCTGAACCTGTATTGGGACCTGCACTGCTGGGAGTTCAACTTCAACATCATCCCCCTGGGCGTGCGGAAAAGCTTCATGGTGCGGATCAACGTGAAGGCCAGCATCCTGCGCGACCTGAAGTACGAGCTGCGCAAACCATACGGCAACCCGAACCAGTTGCTCTACTGAGGCTCAAGGGGCAAGGCCCAAGGGACAGGGGGCAAGGGGGCGCAGGCACCGGGAATCGGGCATTGAGCGTTAATCATTGGGCGTTGGACATTTAGCATTGGATATTCAGCGTTGGACATTGACCACGGAGCCAGACCTGTATAGACGAGCTTCCAACGTGCAGCCCCCGGAATGCTCCGGCCAAAGAGGGGTTCCGCTACATTAGCCGCCCTGCATGCGCTCCCCATTCCTGATGCGATCCTCCGCCCGACGCCTGGCCCTGATCGCCACTGCCTTGTTCTCCCTCTCCGCCCTGGCCCAGTTGGGTACCGTGCGCGGCTTCGTGTATGAAGAAGGCACGGGGGAGCCGTCCATCTTCACGCCGGTGACCCTGAGCGACGCCGGCCTGGGCGTGCAGACGGACGTGAACGGCTACTTCTCCATCAGCAAGGTTCCGCCCGGCCACCACACCCTCCGCATCGTGTACCTGGGCTTCGACACGCTCCAGCAGGAGCTCGACGTGAAGAAGGACCAGATCGTGAGCCTGAAGCTCTACCTGAAGAAGACCTCCGTGCAGATGCAGGAGCTGGTGGTGTCCGCCGACAAGCAGGAGGCCCAGCAGCAGGTGCGCGTGGGCGTAACGAAGCTGACGCCGAAGCAGATCGAACGTCTACCGGCCATCGGCGGCCAGGCCGACCTCGCGCAATACATGCAGGTGGTGCCCGGCGTGGTGTTCACCGGCGACCAGGGCGGCCAGCTCTATATCCGCGGCGGCTCGCCCATCCAGAACATGGTGCTGATGGACGGCATGGTGCTGTACAACCCCTTCCACAGCATCGGCCTGTTCAGCGTGTTCGACAACGACATCATCCGCAACGCGGACATCTACACTGCGGCGTTCAATTCGGAATACGGCGGCCGCATCAGCAGCGTGATGGACATCACCACGCGCGACGGCAACAAGAACCACTTCGGCGGCAAGGTGAGCGCCAGCACGTTCGCCGCGAAAGGCCTGCTGGAAGGCCCGATCAAGAAGCCGAGCGCCCCCGGTGGTGGCAGCAGCTCCTTCCTGATCAACTACAAGCAGAGCTACCTGGACCAAACCAGCAAGAACATCTATGAGGGCATCGTGCCCGGCGGCCTGCCGTTCAAGTTCAGCGACCTCTACGGCAAGGTCTCCCTCAACGCCGCCAACGGCAGCAAGGTGAACTTCTTCGGCTTCAACTTCACCGACGGCGTGAAATACCGGGGCGTAAGCGACCTGGACTGGACCAACTGGGGGGCGGGGGCCAACTTCGTGCTGGTGCCCTCCGGCAGCGCGGTGCTCATCGACGGCGTGTTCGCCATGAGCAACTACGACATCACCATGAAGGAGCGCGATCTGGCCCCGCGCAACAGCGGCATCAACAACTTCAACGCCGCGCTGAACTTCAAGTACTTCATCGGCAAGAGCGAGGTGAAGTACGGCATCGACGTGCAGGGCGTGAAGACGGACTTCAGCTATTACAACTCCCTCGGGCTGAAGCTCGCGCAGCAGCGGGTGAGCACCGAGCTGGCCGGCTACGTGAACTACCGCATCAACGTGGGCAAGGTCGTGATCGACCCCGGCATCCACGCGCACTACTATGCCACGCTGGGCGTGCTGAGCCCCGAGCCGCGCCTGGGCCTCAAGTGGAACATCACCGACTTCCTCCGCGTGAAGGCCGCCGCCGGCCGCTACAGCCAGAACCTGATCGCCGCCAACAGCGACCGCGACGTGGTGAACCTCTTCTACGGCTTCCTCACCGCGCCGGACGACATCCCCGCCACCCTCACCACCCAGAGCGGCCAGGTGCGCGAGATCGAGGATCCGTTGCAGCGCGCCAACCACTACGTGGCCGGGTTCGAAGTGGACGTGACCCGTCACCTCTCCGCCAACATCGAGGGCTACTACAAGGATTTCCGGCAGGTGACCAACCTGAACCGCAACAAGATCTACGAGGACAACAGCACGTTCGCCGACAAGCCGGACGAGGAGAAGAAGGACTTCATCGTGGAGACCGGCAAGGCCTACGGCGGCGACGTGCTCCTGAAGTACGAGAAGGGCAAGCTCTACCTCTGGGGCGTCTACTCCCTGAACTTCGTGGAGCGCTACGACGGCAGGCAGAGCTATCCGCCCGTGTGGGACCGCCGCCACAACGTGAACCTGGTGGCCAGCTACACCTTCGGCAAGTTCGAAAGCTGGAAGGCCAACCTGCGCTGGAACTACGGCTCGGGCTTCCCCTTCACGCAGACCCAGGGCTTCGGCGAGGGCATCATGCTGAACAACGGCATCAGCACGGACATCAACAGCATGAACGGGCCCATGAACACCTACTACGGCCCGCTGAACAACGGCCGCCTGCCGGCCTATGCCCGCGTGGACGTGGGCGTGAGCAAGACGTGGAAGCTGGACGAGTTCCAACGCGTGCAAGTGGACGCCAGCGTGACCAACGTGCTGGACCGCAACAACATCTTCTACTACGACCGCACCACCAACACGCGCGTCGATCAGCTGCCCCTGCTGCCGAGCCTGAGCGTGAGCTACACGTTCTGAGCCTGCGGTGCAGGCCGGCCTCGCGTTCCCGGGGCCGATGGGCAAGGGTTCAGCGTGAAATGGTGGGATCATCCGCCCAGGATCGCCCGGAACGACGTACTTTTACACCCCGTGATTGCGGCTCGTCCATGAGCCCTCTTCACAAGCGATGACGGGTTCCACCAAGTACATTTTCGTTACCGGCGGGGTCACTTCGAGCCTCGGCAAGGGCATCGTGAGCGCCTCGCTCGCCAAACTGCTCCAGGCACGCGGCTTCACGGTCACCATCCAGAAGCTCGACCCCTACATCAACGTCGATCCCGGCACATTGAACCCCTACGAGCACGGCGAGTGCTACGTGACCGAGGACGGCGCCGAGACCGACCTGGACCTCGGCCACTACGAGCGCTTCCTGGACGTGCCCACCTCGCAGGCCAACAACGTCACCACGGGGCGCATCTACCAGAACGTCATCAGCAAGGAGCGCCGGGGCGAATACCTGGGCAAGACCGTGCAGGTGATCCCGCACATCACCGACGAGATCAAGCGAAACATCCAGGCGCTGGGCCGCAAAGGCATCTATGATTTCGTCATCACCGAGGTGGGCGGCACCGTGGGCGACATCGAAAGCCTGCCCTACATCGAGGCCATCCGCCAACTGAAATGGGAAAAGGGCAAGGACGCCCTCACCATCCATCTCACCCTCCTGCCCTTCCTCAGCACCACCGGCGAGCTGAAGACCAAGCCCACGCAGCACAGCGTGAAGGAGATCCTGAGCCTGGGCGTGCAGCCGGACGTGCTGGTGTGCCGCACCGAACACCCCATGCAGAAGGGCATGAAGGAGAAGATCGCCCTGTTCTGCAACGTGGATCCGCGCGCCGTGATCGAGAGCGCCGACGCCGACACCATCTACGACGTGCCCCTGCTCATGCTCGACCAGGGCCTGGACGTGGTGGTGCTGGAAAAGCTGGGCATCACCAAGTTCCCCGACGCGGACCTGAAGCAGTGGAACGATTTCCTCCACCGCTTCAAGGAGCCGAAAGGCGAGGTGAACATCGGCCTGGTGGGCAAATACGTGGAGCTGAAGGACGCCTACAAGAGCATCAAGGAAGCGCTGGACCACGCCGGTGCCGAGAACGAGACCAAGGTGAACATCCGCTGGGTGCACAGCGAGAAGCTCACCGCGAAGAACGTGGCCAAGCACCTGGGCGGCCTGTCCGGCATCCTGGTAGCTCCCGGCTTCGGCAATCGTGGCATCGAAGGGAAGATCGAGGCCATCCGCTACGCGAGGGAGCAACGGATCCCCTTCCTGGGCATCTGCCTGGGCATGCAGTGCGCGGTGATCGAGTTCGGCCGCCACGTGCTGGGCCTGCCCACCGCCAACAGCACCGAGATGGACGCCGACACCACCGCCCCCGTGATCGCCATGATGGAGGAGCAGAAAAAGGTGGAGAACAAGGGCGGCACCATGCGCCTGGGCGCCTACCCCTGCAAGCTGGCCGAGGGCTCCAAGGTGGCCGCCGCCTACGGCCGCACCAGCATCAGCGAACGCCACCGCCACCGCTACGAGTTCAACAACGCCTACCTGGCGGACTACAAGAAGGCCGGCCTCGTGCCCGTGGGCACCAACCCCCAGACGAAGCTCGTGGAAGTGGTGGAACTGAAGGACCACCCCTGGTTCATCGGCGTGCAGTACCACCCCGAATACAAGAGCACCGTGGCCAGGCCGCACCCGCTCTTCGTGGGCTTCGTGAAGGCGGCCATCGCCGAGGCGGCCGTGCTACAGAAGGCCGAAGCCTAGCAGCGCTCCAGCGCCCGGGTCTCCCGAGTGCCGCATGGGCTCCAGCCGCGCGTTGCTCTTGGCCGCCGGAGGCCGATCACAGCCTCAGCACGCGGGCGGACCCGAGCGTTGAAAGGGCGGAACGACCGTTCATCCAAGCCCGAAGGGAACGGCTGGGGGCCAGCGGTTATCTTCGCCGCCCCTGTCCACGGAACCCTTGTGCCCGTGGAGCCACCTCTTCGAATGGACCGTAACAGCATCATCGGCCTCGTCCTCATCGCGGCCATCCTCATTGGCTTCCAGCTCTGGACCGCGCCCAGCCAGGCGGAACGCGAACGTTTCCAGCGCGAACAGGACAGCCTGGCCCTCGTTCTCCAGCAGAAGGCCGCCGAGGCCGAGAAGATCGCCGCCGCCAGCGAGGCAGCCCACCTGGACAGCAGCGTGCAGGTGCCCGACACCGGCCACGTGGCCGACAGCCTGCGCCTGATGAAGCGGAACGATCGCTTCGGCATCTTCTCCCCCGCTTCGCAAGGAAGCAGCGAGGTGATCACCATCGAGAACGAACAGTTGCAGGTGGGCATCAACACCTTCGGCGGCAAGCCCGACATGATCCGCCTGAAGGACTACACCACCTATCACAAACAGCCGCTGCTGCTGGCCGATCCGGACAGCGGCCGCTTCGAGTACCGCTTCTTCATCGGCAACCGCGACATCAGCACCAAGGACCTCCACTTCACCGCCGAAAAGCTGGGCACCACCGGCGTGCGCCTGAAGGCCCCCACGACCGACCCGGGTAAGTACCTCGCCATCACCTACCAGCTGGACAGTGCGAAGTGGTTCATGGATGTGACAGCGGAACTGGTGGGCCTGCCCGAGGTGGACCCGCGCAACGTGATGTTCCAGTGGGACGTGCTGGGCCGCGCCAATGAAAAGCACCTGCCCACGGAACGCGGGAAGTGTACGGTCTTCTATAAGTACCTCAACGATGACCGCAACTACCTGAGCGAGCGCAGCGACGATGCCAAGAAGCTCGAGGCACGCACCAACTGGGTCGCGTTCAAGCAGGATTTCTTCACGATCGCCATGGTGAAGAAGGATGGTTTCGCGAGCAACGGCTCCGAGATCGCGATCGGCGTGCTGGACGACACCAGCCATACCAAGCGCTACTCCGCCAAGCTGTTCTTCGACCAGCCGCCCGGCGCGAACGTGGCCCTGCCGATGCAGCTATACCTAGGCCCGAACCAGTACAACACGCTCCGTCATGCGGGGATCCCCGAGTTCGACCACATCATCGACCTGGGCTGGGGCATCTTCGGCTGGATGAACCGCTTCCTGGTCGATCCCCATCTTCAACTTCCTGGGCGGCTTCAAGCTCAGCTATGGCATCATCATCCTGGTGCTCACCGTGGTGATCAAGCTGCTGCTGATGCCCATCGCCTTCCGCAACCAGAAGAGCAGCGCCCGCATGCGCGCCCTGAAACCGGAGACCGAGGCCATCAACAAGAAGTTCCCCGCCGAGGAACCGCTGAAGCGCCAGCAGGCCATGATGGACCTGTACCGCAAGGCCGGCGTGAGCCCTGCCGCAGGCTGCGTGCCCATGTTGTTGCAACTGCCCGTGCTATGGGCCATGTTCCGCTTCTTCCCCAGCAGCATCGAACTCCGCCAACAACCCTTCCTCTGGGCCGATGACCTCAGCAGCTACGACAGCATCCTGAACCTGCCGTTCACCATCCCTGCATATGGCAACCACGTCAGCCTCTTTACCCTGCTGATGGCCGCCAGCACCATCGTATACTCGCTGATCACCAGCAAGCAGATGCCCCAGCAACAGGGCATGCCCAGCATGAAGCTGATGATGTGGCTCTTCCCCGTGATGATGCTGTTCTTCATGAACTCACTTCCCGCCGGCCTCAGCTACTACTACCTGCTCGCGAACGTGATCAGCATCCTCCAGATGACCGTCATGAGCAAGTGGTTCATCGACGAGAGCAAACTGCGCGCAGAATTGATGGAGAACATGAGGAAGCCGCGCAAGAAGAGCAAGTGGCAGCAGCGCATGGAGGAGCTCCAGAAGCAGCAGCAGACGGCGCGGAAACGATAGCCTTCCATCCATTCATGTGTTCATGTGCCCATGTGGCCATGTGCTCATGCGGTCCGTGGGATGTTGCTCTTCGGCCAGTATAGGACACCAAGGATAGGCCCAGCGGCATGGACACATGGGCACATGAACGGAGGGCACATGGCGCCCGAACCTCCATCCCTCCCCAAGCGTAACAGGGCCGTGCGTACGCTGCTCCTATCCATCGCCATCCTGACCGCCAGCCTGCTCTTCGCGCAGGACAAGGAACAGGTGCAGGTATACGGCAGCGTCACCGATGTCCTCACCGGCAAGCCCGTGTACGAATGCCTGGTGGAGCACTACGACATGGCCGGCAAGCGCTGGTCCGTGACCACCGTGAACAGCGAAGGCCTCTACTCGCTCTTCATCCCGGCCGGAGAACCGTTCGAACTGCGCGTGACGCGCGAGAACGGTTACCAAGAACTGTGTCAACGGAACAAGGCCGTGCGGAAAGGCTCGAAGACCTTCGAGCTGCCGCTGAAGCTTACCCCGAAACCATAGTTCAGTAGGCCGTGGCCGTGTCGGCGGCAGCCTTTGCCTCGTCGATCCAGGCGTGTACCGAACGGCCGCCGATGATCAGGTCCTCCACCACGGCATCGCCCTTGTACACGCGCACCAAGGCGTACGCCTCGCGCAACGCCGCTGTATCCGGGCGCCAGCGCACCAGGTCCTCGGCCACGTGGCCGCCGCCTTCTTGCATATAGAACCTATTGAACTCGGGCTCGACGCCGTTCACCAGGTCGGGTATGCTCTTCATGCCACTGGTATCGTATACGGTGTAGGTGTAGCTCGTAATGCGGACATAGTCACCGGCCTCCGGTTCTGCGGCGGAAAGGCCGATGGCCCGTGCGAACCCATCATCCCCCGTGCCCAGCAAGGCATAACCGCGGTATTGCCCATCCATCGCGACCGTGTCCAGCAATGGTATGGGGTTGTTGAAGGTCTCGAAGTTCAACGTCACATACTCCCCGCGGAAGGGATCGTACGGGTCGATGGGCTGCAACTTGAACTTGTACTCCGTGCCCTTGGAGAGCACGTGTTCCTTGCTGCGCACCATCCAGATGGGTACGGCCCATTGCGCCAGCGCGATCAATGCGAACAGCAGAAGCCCTTTACGCATGGCCCTTTTTCTTCCGCTCGCGGAGCAAGCGCAGGTTCAACAGCAGGAACGCGGCACCGATGGCGATGGACAGCAAGCCCTTCAGCTCCGCGCCGATGGCGAGGTCGAAAAAGCGCGCGATGATCGTAGCGGCGATCACCACCAGGCCCATGTTCATGCGGCCGAGCGAACCGCTGGCGATGCCTTGCCGCACCACCATCACCCCAAAGCCGAGCAGGAGCAGGTTGGCCAGCAGCATCGCGGGCACCGGCGCCACCCGGCCCATTGCGACCAGGGCCACCACTGCGAAGAAGAGCTCCGGCACGGGGTCACCGCGCCAACCGCGCTTGCGGAACGTGATCGCATACGCCGCCAGACCGATCGCCACCATCACGAGCAGCGGCAACAGGTCGTGTTGCAGGTCCTCCAGCCCGCCCCAGGACCACAGGTCGCTGCCGCTCAACATGAACAGCAGCACCAGCAACGTCCACCGGCCGATGGTGGTGAACGGCGAGAGCCGCGCGCCCTGTGGAGCGATGGCTGGCATCAGCACGTATCCGAGGGCAAGCCCTGCGACGCCAATGAAGTGCCAAGGCCCGAAGTCCTGCCAGAACAACTGGCTGCCGATGGCGAACGAGACCGCGACGAAGAAGCTGAGCCAGAATGTGCTGACCCGCCCGGGCCCCTGCTGCAAATGCCGCCAATAGAACGGCAGCACGGCCGCGAACAGGGGCAGGTACAGGAACGGCAGTTCATGGCCCGGCCGGTCCCGTAGCAGGAAGGCGTAGGACGTGATGAGCACGAGGTAGAGCAGCGCGGTCGTGAACGACCGCAGCAGGTAGACCAGCCCCAGGATGAGCACGGCCCACGTGAGGTAGAAAAGGCTGAGGTCACTGGAGATGTGATAGATCTGCGCCACCAGCGAAAGGCTCGCGGCCACGCCGAACGACAAGGCCAAGGCGGCACCCTCACGCCAGCCTGGACTTCCTGCCCGCTTCAGCAAGGCGAAGAGGCAGAGGCCCTGACCAGCCGCCAGCGGCAGAAAGGCCAGCGCCACGCGTGCCGCGTGCGGCAGCCGGTCCCAGTTGTGCGCTACCAGCAGCACCACGCCGGTGCCGATGAGCAAGGCGCCCAGCACGCTGAAGAGCACCATGCTCCGGTCCGTGCGGCGCTCGGCCGTGGGCGCGTAGTGCGCATGGATGCGCGCACCCTGCTCGGCCGTGATGAAGCCACGCTCCACCAGCTCCGGAAGGCTTTCCAGCAATGAACGGTCGGCCATGCCCCGCCAATATAGCTGCATTGAACGCACGAAGGCGGTCCCTTGGGACCGCCTTCATACAAGAATCGTTCGTAAGGCTCAGCCCTTCTTCGCCGGGGCCGGTATCGCGGGCGTGGCCGGCTTGACCGGCGTGGCAGGTGCTTCCGGGGCCGGTGCAGGCGTTACCGCTTCTTCCTTCGGGTGCGTCACCAGGTCCATCTCATCCACGAGGTGCTTGGCACCGGCGTACTTGTCGATGGTCCACAGCACGTAGCGGATGTCCACGCTGATGGTGCGTTGCAGCTCCGGCTCGTAGTTGATGTCGCCGCTCATCGACTCCCAGTTCCCGTCGAACGCGATGCCGATCAGCTCGCCGTTGCCATTGATCACCGGGCTGCCGCTGTTGCCGCCGGTGATGTCGTTCTCGCTGATGAAGCAGGTCTCCAGCTCGCCCTTCGCATTGGCGTAGCGGCCGAAATCCTTCCCGACGAGCAGTTCATGCTCGCGCTTCGGCACGATGAACTCCGGGTTGGTGTTGTCCTCCTTCTGAAGGATACCTTCCGAAGTGGTGTAGACATCGTAATGCACGGCATCCGCAGGCTTGTAGTCGTTGGCCTTCCCGTAGGTGAGGCGCATGGTGCTGTTGGCGTTCGGGTACCACATCTTGTTGGAGTCCTTCTCGCGCAGGGCGGCCACCATCAGGCGGTAGCCCTTGTCGATCTTCACCTGGGCGTTTTCGATGGCGGGGCCGAGCGTGCCGCGGTACAGGCCCAGGCAGCTCATCATCGTGCGCATGCCCATGTCCTTCTCCAGCATCTTCAGGGTGGGCTTGGCCAGGAACGCGTCCAGCCGCTTGCGGTCGGTGAGGATGCTGGTCTTGAAGAAGGCCGCGGCCCAGGCCTTCACGTCGCCCTTGTACTTCTTATCGATCTCGCCCATGATGCTCGGCTGCTGCGCCGGGTCCACGTCGGACTTGATCAGCCCGAACATCGCTGCGGTCACCTCCTCATCGGTGGCGGGATCGTAGTCCTTCCAGAACTCGTCCGCGCTGGCCTTCACGCGCTCCGCCAGCGCGGCGATCTTGGCCGCGTCCTTCGGGTCGTTCTGCAATTGGTTCTGCAAACCGAACAGGCGGAAGGCGAACACCACCGCTTCGCTGCCGAAAGCGGCTTCCTGCATGTAGGTGCTGGCCTTCTCGAACTTGGTGCGGTCGGCGTATCCGGCGTCGAGGTCGCTGAGCCAGCTGCCCCACTTGTTCTTGCGGCCGCTGTCGGCGTTCACCCAGGCGCTCAGCTCGTTCTCCTGCTGCTTCTTCTTGTCGTACACGTGCAGGCGCTTCAGGCCGCGCTGCTGGCCGATGAAGTATTTCCAGTAGTTGCTCACCTGCGCGTACTTGCTGGCGTACTTGATGCGCACGGCATCGCTCGCATCCATGTGTTCCTTCATCACGTCGAGCTTCTTGCCGCGGATCTTCACGCGCGATGGCTGCTCCACGTCCAGCGCCAGCTTCACGCCCTCGCTGCTGAGGAAGCGGTCCGTGCTGCCGGGATAGCCCATGATCATGGTGAAATCGCCCTTCTTCACGCCGTCCAGGCTCACGGGGAAGTGCCATTTCGGCTGGTAGGGCACGTTGTCCTTGCTGTACTCCGCGGGCTCGCCATCGGAGCCCATGTAGATGCGGAACATGCTGAAGTCGCCGGTGTGGCGCGGCCACATCCAGTTGTCCGTATCGCCGCCGAACTTGCCGATGGCGCTCGGAGGCGCGCCCACCAGCCGCACGTCGGGGTAGCTCTTGTAGACGAAGAGGTAGAACTCGTTGCCTTCATACATCGTCTTGAAGTCGGCCAGGATGTGCTTGCCGCCCTTGGTGGCCTCCTCTTCGATCTTGGCGCCGATCTCCTCGATCTTCTGCTGGCGCTCCTCCTCGCTCATGCCGTCCTTCAGTTCGGCCAGCACCTGGGCCGTTACGTCGTCGATGCGTTGCAGGAAGCTCACCTCGAAACCGGCCGGCGCCTCCTGGTCGCGCGTCATCGCCCAGAAGCCATCGGTGAGGTAGTCGTGCTCCACGCTGCTGATGCTCTGGATGGCCTCGAAGCCGCAGTGGTGGTTGGTCAGCATCAGGCCCTCCTTGCTCACGATCTCGCCGGAGCAGAAGCCGCCGCCCAGGCGCGCCACCGCATCCTTGATGCCGCTCCTGTTCAGGCTGTAGATGTCCTCCGCGGTGAGCTTGAAGCCGAGCTCGCGCATCTGCGCCTCGTTCACCTGTTTCAGTTTGTTCAACAGCCACATGCCTTCACCGGCGCGCACGCTGGTCAGCGTGAACAGCGCCATGCCGGCCAGCAGGAAAAGCTTCTTCATGTCTGGATCGATCGATTGAGGGGTTCGTTCCACCGGCCGGACAGGCGGCGGCGGAAGGGCCCAAATGTAGCCGTTGCCTCCGCGCGGGGAACGCCCGCCGGACCTGGGGCAGGGATGAACGGTTGGCCGCGGGTCAGGGTTCAGCGGGCACTTCCGTCCACTTCACCGTGGAAAGCAGCGAGTCCGCGTAGGCGGCGAACGGCTTGAACGTGCCCGGGGCTTGGTAACGGCCCTTCACCTTCTTGTCCCTCCCATCGGCGTTCACGCGGATGATGATGCTCGGCAGGTCCGTCACCGGGCCGTCGTACACGTCCTGGAGATCGAAGAACCCGATCTCCTGCGCACGGTCCACCAACAGGCCCATGATGTTGGCGGGCACCTGCCCGGTGAAGTTGCCTTCGCGCGGCGCGAAACGCTGGCCGAGGTAGGTGGCGCTGCCGTTCCGGCCGATGCTCACCCGGTAGCTGGGGCAGGCGCCGAAGCAGGGCGTGCGCTCCAACAGGAAGAACACGGTATCCGTGGCGCTGCCATAGGTGTGCCCGGCGCGCTGTTGCGGCGCGGGAACGGACTGCTGCACGGCCGCCGCACCGCTGTCCGATGGAGCGGAGGCGACGGCCTCCTGCCGCCCCCGGCACGCGCCGAGGACCAGGAACGGAACGGATGCGAGGAACAGGGGGATGCGCATGTGACGAATGTAACATCACCGGCAGCGCCAACGGCGTGCCAACCCGGCGCGGGCTACTTTTGGCAACGATGGAACTGACCCCGCTCACGGCCCTTTCCCCGATCGATGGCCGCTACCGCGACCGCACCGCGCCGCTGGCGCAATGGTTCAGCGAACAGGCGCTGATCCGCTACCGCCTCACCGTGGAACTGGCCTACTTCGAGTTCCTCTGCCAGGTACCGCTGCCCGAACTGAAGGGCACGGACCTGAAGGCCATCGCGCCGCTACAGGCCCGCATCAACGCCCTGAGCGAGCACGATGCCGGGGCCATCAAGGCCATCGAACGCACCACCAACCACGACGTGAAGGCCGTGGAGTACTGGCTGAAGGAGCGCCTGGAGGAGGAAGGGCTCGGCGAACGCAAGGAGTTCGTGCATTTCGCGCTCACCTCGCAGGACATCAACAACACCGCGCTCCCGTTGCTGGTGAAGGATTTCGTCTTCACCCATTACCTGCCGGCGATGATCACCCTGCGCGACCGCCTGCACGGCCTCGCGCTGGATTGGGCGCAGGTGCCGATGCTCGCACGCACGCATGGCCAGCCCGCCTCGCCCACGCGCTTGGGCAAGGAACTGCAGGTGTTCGTGGAACGCCTCGACGCGCAACTGAAGCTGCTGCGCGAAGTGCCCTTCTCCTGCAAGTTCGGCGGTGCCACCGGCAACTTCAACGCGCACCACGCCGCCTATCCCGAGCTCGACTGGGTGGCGCTCGCGGACCGTTTCTGCGACGAGAAGCTGGGACTGAAGCGCCAGCGTTTCACCACCCAGATCGAGCACTACGATGGGCTCGCCGCGCTCTTCGACGCCATCCGCCGCGTGAACACCGTGCTGGTGGACCTGTGCCGCGACGTGTGGCAATACATCAGCCTGGACTACTTCCGCCAGCGCACCAAGGCCGGTGAAGTGGGCAGCAGCGCCATGCCCCACAAGGTGAACCCGATCGATTTCGAGAACGCCGAAGGCAACCTGGGCCTGGCCAACGCGCTCCTCGCCTACCTCGGCGAGAAACTGCCGATATCCCGCCTGCAACGCGACCTTACGGACAGCACCGTCACGCGCAACATCGGCGTACCCATGGCCCACACGATGATCGCCATCGACGCGGTGATGAAGGGCCTTGGAAAACTGTTGCTGAACCCACCCGCGCTGGAACGCGACCTCGACGCGCAATGGGCCGTGGTGGCCGAAGGCATCCAGACGATCCTGCGCCGCGCCGGCTATCCGCAACCCTACGAGCGCTTGAAGGACCTCACCCGTGGCAAGGAGCGCATCACGCAGGCGGACATCGCCGCGTTCATCGATGCCCTCGATGTGGACGACTCCGTGAAGCCGCAATTGCGCCAGCTCTCACCGCACAACTACACGGGCATCGACCTGTTCGCGTACACCACGCCTTGACCCAAAGGGCAGAGGCAGGTGGCAGGAGCAGGGGCAGTTCCCAGTCCGCGCTAACTGCGGTCGCCGTCTGCCACCTGCTACTGCCGCCTGCCTACTGCTACTGCCCCCGCCACCTGCTATCAGGCTTTCTCCTGGAGCCGCACGTAGCCGATCAGGTCGGTGCTTGGCACGTCGTCCAGGTCGAGCTGGCGCATGATCGTCACCAACTGGCCGCGGTGGTAGGTGGAGTGGTTGAAGCAGTGCATCAATAGCTGCAATAGCGGCTGGGTGTTCGGACCGCCCTTCAGCGTCTTGTAGGATACGTTGCGCAGCAGGTCATCGGGCGTGAGGGTGCGCACCAGGTCGCGCATCGTCGTGGCGTGCTTGATCAGTGTTCCGATATCGGTGCTTTCCTCGGCCGGCCAGCGCACCGGCTGCCCCGTGATGCGGGCGTGCCAGGCGCATTCCGCGTCGCGGATGTGCAGCACCGTCAGGCGCAACGAAGGGAAGCTGCTCTTCACGTACTGGTCCAGCACGCGCGCCGGTTCCTTCAGCAGGCGGTCCACAAAGCGGGTGTTCGCCCAGAGGTCGTAGGCCGCGTATTGGTCGATCGTTGCCTTCCGGTCCATTGTTACGGGTGGATAACCGTGTTGAAAAGCCCATTACAAGTGTACGGGGATCTCGGCGTGAACGTCCTACGTTCGCACTCAAGGATCTGACGGAATGATCGCCACGCTGTTCGGGAAGAAGCGCATCACGGAAGAGAAGCTGGCCAATGCGTTCGTGAACGCCGTGCTGCGGCTCACGGAGCAAGGCTATCCCATGATCGTCGCGGAGCTGCAGGACTCGCCCGAGTTTACGGAGATACCGGTGTTCGGCCCCGGTGACGACGAGCTCTTCGCCTTGATCGTGCTCGCCGGCAACCTGCTCGACGCGCCCAAGCATCTCCCCGCGGGCCAGGACCGCCGCTTCTTCTCCCTCGCCGTGTCCAAGTTCGCCAACGCGATGGGTACCACGGCCTCGGAACTGGAACTGGAAGTGATCGCGCTGCAGCACTACATGGAGCGCATCAACCACCCGAGCAAGAACACGGTCTATGCCATGAGCAAGGTCGTTTTCCACAAGTTCGACCTGTTCCGCTTCCAGGACCAGTATTTCCGCGACATGAAGGCGCCGAACCCCATCGTGCTGAAGCGCCTCAACCAGCTCATGGCCTTCTGTCTGTGGGACTGGGCCGAGCTCCTCGATGAGTTCAAGGTGACGCAGTAGCGACCAGCTGATCGCCTGATCAGCTAACTGAACTATCAGTTGGCTCGCTGATCCTCCGTGATCACGCCCTCCTTCACTGCCATGTCCACGATGTGCGAGCCGATGCTCAGGCAGGCCGTGGCCGCAGGCGATGGCGCGTTCAGCACGTGGATGTGGGAACCGCGGCGTTCGATGCGGAAATCATCCACCATCTCGCCGTCGGTGCCCAGCAGCATGGCGCGCACGCCAGCGCGGCCGGGCTTGATGTCCTCCATCGTGAGCGAAGGGATGAGGCGGCGCAGTGTCCTCAGGAAAAGCCGCTTGCTGAAGGCCCGGCGGTATTCCGCGACGCCGTAGCTGAAGTTCTTGAAGAAGAGCTTCCACGTGCCACCGTAGGTGAGCGCCTCCCACGTGTCGCGCAGGCTGAAGTCGGTCTTGCCGTAGCCTTCGCGCTTGAAGGTGAACACGGCGTTGGGACCGCATTCGATGCTGCCATCGGTCATCCGCGTGAAGTGGACGCCCAGGAAGGGGAACCGCGGATCGGGCACGGGGTAGATCAGGTGCTTCACCTTGTGGTGGCCTTTCTCCGTGAGCTCGTAGTAATCGCCGCGGAAACCCACGATGCGCTCGGGGAGCTTGGCGCCGTCGCGCTTGGCCAGGCGGTCGCTCTGCAAGCCGCCGCAGAAGATCACCGCCTTCGCGCGGTAGCTGCCTTTGCTTGTGTGCACGGTGCTCACAGCGCCTTCCTGCTTCACGTCCTGCACTTCCTCGCCCGTGTGCACCTCGCTCGCCGGGTTCAGCGCGCGGGCGAGCTCGGCCATCCTGTTGGTGGCGCCGCGGAAATCGATGATGCCGGTACATCCCACGAACAACCCCGCGATGCCCTCGCAGAACGGCTCGATGCGCTTGATCTCCGCCGCGTCGATGCGGCGCAGGTCCTCGATCCCGTTGGCGATGCCGCGCTCGTGGATCTTCTCCAGCCGCGGCAGTTCGCTCTCGTCCACCGCCACGATGATCTTTCCGCAGATGTCGTGCGCGATGCCGTGCTGCTTCGCGAAAGCCACCAGTTCGCGCCGGCCCTCCACGCAGTTCTTCGCCTTGTAGCTGCCGGGCTTGTAGTAGATGCCGCTGTGGATCACCCCGCTGTTGTTCCCGGTCTGGTGGTCCGCCAGGTACGGTTCCTTCTCGATCAACAACAGGTCCTTCTTCGGGAAGCGGGCCTGCAGCTTGTAGAACGTGGCGGCACCGACGATGCCTCCGCCCACGATCACCGCATCCCAAACACGTTCATTGGCCATCTGCGAGGGAAGAAAGAAAGGTGCGCGAAGGTCTCGACTTCGCCCGACCTGGCAAAGCCCACCCCGCGATCAGGCCATCAGATAATCAGATGATCGGACGATCAGAAAATGGGGGCCGGGTATCTGATCATCTAATTATCCGATCATCTGATCCTCCTCCGCGGGCACCCGCCACAACAGGAAGAGCCCCAACACGAAGAAGCTGCCGAGCGCGATCACGGTGTTGCGCAGGTCGCCGGTGAGCGCATACACCGTTCCATATACCGCCGTGCCGAGCACCGTGCCCACGTAATAGCTCACGTCGTAGAAGCTGAAATAGCTCGCGTGGTCCTCCGTTTCCGGCAGGAACTTGGCATAGGTGCTGCGGCTGAGCGCCTGGCTGCCGCCCATCACCAACCCCACGATGGACGCCAGGATGTAGAACTCGCTCGTCCAGTGCAGCGAGTAGGCGAAGACGCAGGCGCCGATCCACACGAAGGCGCCGATCATCAGGGCATGCACGTTCCCGAAACGCTTGCTCAACCGCACGAAGAGCAGCGCGCCCAGGGCCGCGACCAATTGGATGAGGAGGATGCTGGAGATGAGCGCGGCATCGGTGATCGGCACTATCGCGCCCGAGGCGTCCACGCTCTTCACCTCCTGCTTCGCGAAGTTGGCCGCCAGGTACATCACCGTCTGGATGCCCATGTTCAACACGAAGAAGGCCGTGAGGAAGCGTTTCAGGCGGGTGGTACGACGGAGTTCGTTCCAGGTCTTGCGCAATTCGGCGTAGCCGCTGGTGAACACGTTCACACGCCCCACGTCGGCAGCGGGCGCACCCAAGGGCAGACGTGCGAAGGGGATCTGCGCCCAACCGGCCCACCAGAGGGCCACGGAAACGAAGCTGAGGCGCGCGGGCCAGCTGCTATCCGGCCAGGCCAGCACGGCCGCCAGGTTCAGGACCAGCAGGATCACGCTGCCGATATAGCCCATGGTGTACCCGCGGGCGCTCACGCGGTCGTGGTCCTTCTTCTCGGCGATCTCCGGCAGGAAGGCGTCGTAGAAGATCAGGCTGCCGCTGAAGCCCACGCACGCCAAGGCCACCAGCCCCAGGCCGAGCCAGAAGTGGTCCAGCGAGAAGAAGGCCAGCCCCGCGCAGCAGGCCGCGCCGAGGTAGCAGAAGAATTGCAGGAAACGCTTCTTGTTGCCGCGATGGTCCGCGATACCGGAAAGGATCGGCGCGATCAGCGCGATGATGAGGAACCCCGTGGATAGCGCCCAGGGATAGGCCGCAGCGGCGCGCACACCGTACCTGCCAAGCACCAGGTCCTCGCCCGCATCACCCGTGGTCAGTGCCACATAGAACGCCGGGAACACCGCGCTGGTGATGGTGAGCGAATACGACGAGTTCGCCCAGTCGTACATCGTCCACGCGCGGATGACCTTCTTATCGCCTTTATGCATAGCTCGGTGGTTGATAGATGCCAAAGTTGAAAGGTCCGAAAGTTTGAACGTTCAAACCTTCGAACCTTTCAACGAGGGAGGGCCCGTGTGATCGCTTACTTCTCGATCTCGAACTCCACGCGGCGGTTCTTGCTCTGCGCCACTTCGTCGTCACCGGCATCCGCCGGGCTCTCGGACTTCTGGCCCGCAACGATTAGGCGCTCGGGAGCGATACCTGCTTCGGTGAAGACGGCCTTCACGGCCTCCGCGCGCTCCTTGTCCAGGTCCGTCAGATCGGGGCGCATGCGCACGCGCTCCGCTTCGATCGCGTCCGTATGGCCCACCAGGCGGACCTTGATGTTCGGATCGGCCTTCATCGCGGCCACCAGCTCGGTGAGCATGGGCGTCATGGAGGCATCGATGTTGCGGTTGAAGCGCTTGAAGTACACCGTGGCGTTGTCCAGCTGCGTGGCCGGCGGCAGGGCCTTGTTCACCGCCACCTTCCGGCCATAGATGAATTCGCTCGCGGCCTTGTCCAACTGCTCGCACTTGCATTCGCTCATGGACTTGATGGGGAACACCGCCACGTCGTCGATGTAGTAATAGGCGTGCGGCAGTTGCACGCGGGTCTCCCCTTTGGGCCGCTTGGTCTTGCCCGTGTTGGTCTTCTCGTTCGCGGCGAAGTTGCCGATCAGCAGGTACTGCTCATCGCCCTTGGCATCATACACGCCGCACACGCCCTGCCAGCTGTTGAGGTCGTCGTAGAGCTTGGTGCGCAGCGCCGGCACCTGCGGCTCATAGGTGAGGTTGGTGGTCTCATCCTTCTTGATCACGATCTTGCTGATGTACGCCCCGAGCTGGTCCGCGTTATACTTGCTGAGGTCGCCCAGGCTCACGTAGTACCGCACGCAGTATTTCTGGTCCTTCTTCAGCATCTTCTTGAACTTGGCCTGCAGGTAGCTGCGCGGCTCCTTGTTCATGTAGCTCCACCACATCAGCCCGGCGTAGTTCTGACCGCTGAGCGCGGATTGATCGCCTTCCTCGTTCTTCGGCGCGCCGATGGGGCTGTTCGCCACCGTTTCACTGAAGAGGTCGGCCTTCTGCGCGGTGGGGCTCTTCCAACCCTTGGCCATCTCGATGCTGCCGGGCCGCTTCAGTTTGCCATCCACCTGTTCGAAGCTTCCGTTCTCAATCAGGTTCAGGCTGTCTGGCACTTCCTGGGCGCGCAGCAGCAGGGTGCAGGCACAGGAGCCCAGGAGCAGGAGGAAGTGACGATGGTCCATGCGTGTCGGTTGGAGGGGAGCGTAAGGTTCAGAGGCCGCCGAAGTTAGCGATGTAGGGGAAGCGCGGCCGATCCGATCGTGCCCCTCCCATCTGCCAACCCCATGCCAAGGGCCGCCACGAACGAAGAAAGGCGGCCTGAAGGCCGCCTTTCTTCGTTCGGTCGTCGTGCCGATCAGAGATGGATCAAGTAGGCGATGCGCAGACCGATGTAACTGGCCGCCTTCGCGCCTTTCGCATCGCTGTCCGGCGAGATGCTGTTGTATCGCAGGCCGAGATCCAGGCTCTCCAACTGGTAGCCCACCCCGAGCGCCCAACTGAAATTGGTGCTGGTGCTGGTCTCGCTGGGGATCGTGATCAGGCCCAGGTCCTGCTCCTTCGTCTTCAAGCTCGTGTTGTGGATGCCGAGCTGCCCGTGCGCGTAGAACCCTTCCTGCTGGTCCTGGAAGTAATACTTCAGGCCCACTTGTGCGGGGATCATCGAAGCGCTCTTGATGAAGTCCTTCTGATCGCTCTTCACCATCATGATGTCGTAGCCGGCCTGAAGGGTCACGCCGAGGTTGTCCCCGACCGGGATCTCAAAACCAACGGTGGGACCAATGCCAAGGCTGTACGCTTTGCCGAAGTCGCCCAGCGGAAGCGCGATGTCAGCACCAAGGGACAGTTGATTGTCCTGGGCCATCATTGCCGTGGTACCAACAAGGGCGGCGCCGATCAGGAGGATGCGTGCTTTCATGTTCGTGGTGTTTGGGTTATCCGAGAGTTCAACCAAAACTAGGATAACCTTCGGATCCTACAAGCATCCGGTCCATCTGGAGAACATTAGACCTCCTTCGTAATTCCCCAGAAGTGTCCCGGCCATCACGCCGCAACGCCACGCCCACTCTCCTGAACAGGAGCACCTGATCCCCTACCCCTTCTGCTGCGCGCGGATGATGTTCAAGGCGCTCCCGGCCTTGAACCACTCGATCTGCTGCGCATTGTAGGTATGGTTCACCTGGATGGTATCCTTCGAGCCGTCCTTATGCTTCAGCACCAGGGTGAGGGGCTTGCCCGGGGCGAACGACGTGAGGTCCGCGAAGTCGATGCAATCGTCCTCCTGGATCTTGTCATAATCCCCCTCGTTGCTGAAGGTGAGGGCGAGCATGCCCTGCTTCTTCAGGTTGGTCTCGTGGATGCGCGCGAAGCTCTTCACCAGCACGGCGCGGACGCCCAGGTGGCGCGGCTGCATGGCGGCGTGTTCGCGGCTGCTACCCTCCCCGTAGTTCTGGTCGCCTACGATGATGCTGGGCACGCCCGCGGCCTTGTAGGCGCGCTGCGTGGCGGGCACCGGCCCGAAGCTGCCATCGAGCTGGTTCTTCACCTCGTTGGTCTTGCCGTTGAAGAAGTTGGTGGCGCCGATCAGCGTGTTGTTGCTGATGTTGTCCAGGTGGCCGCGGTAACGCAGCCAGGTGCCGGCCATGCTGATGTGGTCCGTGGTACACTTGCCCTTGGCCTTGATCAGCACCACCGCGTCGGTGATGTTCCTGCCGTCCCACGCGGGGAACGGTTCGAGCAGCTGCAGCCGTTCACTGTCCGGCTTCACGATCACCTGCACGCTGCTGCCGTCCTCCGCCGGGGCCTTGTAACCCGGGTCGTCCACGGCGAAGCCCTTCGGCGGCATCTCCAGGCCCTTCGGCTCGTCCAGCTTCACTTTCCGCCCTTCCTCGTTGACCAGCTCGTCGGTCATCGGGTTGAAGGTGAGGTCACCGGCGATGGCCAGCGCGGTCACCACTTCGGGCGAGGCCACGAAGGCGTGGGTGTTCGGGTTGCCGTCGTTGCGCGCGGCGAAGTTCCGGTTGAAGCTGGTGATGATCGAGTTCTTCTTGCTCGGATCGTTCGTGTGGCGCGCCCATTGGCCGATGCAGGGGCCGCAGGCGTTGGCCAGCACCACGCCGCCCATCCGGTCGAAGGTGGCGAGGATGCCGTCGCGCTCCGCGGTGAACCGCACCTGCTCGCTGCCCGGCGTGATGGTGAACTCGCTCTTCGCCTTCAGCTTCTTGTCCACGGCCTGTTGCGCCAGGGAGGCACTGCGCGTAAGGTCCTCGTAGCTGCTGTTGGTGCAGCTGCCGATGAGGCCCACCTCTAGTTTCGCGGGCCAGCCGTTCTCCTTCACCGCAGCGGCGAACTTGCTGATGGGCCACGCCAGGTCCGGCGTGAACGGGCCGTTCACATGCGGCTCCAACGTGCTCAGGTCGATCTCGATCACCTGATCGAAGTACTTCGCCGGATCGGCATAGACCTCGGCATCGCCGTTCAGGTGCTCGGCGATCCGGTCCGCCAGGGCGGCCACCTCCGCGCGGCCGGTGCCTTGCAGGTAGCGGCGCATGCTGTCGTCGTAGCCGAAGGTGCTGGTGGTGGCGCCGATCTCCGCACCCATGTTGGCGATGGTGCCCTTGCCGGTGCAGCTCATGCTCTCCGCGCCGGGACCGAAGTATTCCACAATGGCGCCCGTGCCGCCTTTCACGGTGAGGATGCCGGCCACCTTCAGGATCACATCCTTCGGCGAGGCCCAGCCGCTGAGCTTGCCAGTGAGCTTCACGCCGATGAGCTTGGGCCACTTCAGTTCCCACGCCAGGCCGCTCATCACGTCGCAGGCGTCCGCGCCGCCCACGCCGATGGCCACCATGCCCAGGCCGCCCGCGTTCACGGTGTGGCTATCGGTGCCGATCATCATGCCGCCGGGGAAGGCGTACTGTTCCAGCACCACCTGGTGGATGATGCCCGCGCCCGGCCTCCAGAAGCCGATGCCGTACTTGTTGGAGATGGACTCCAGGAAGTTGAACACCTCGTTGCTCTTCAGCAACGCGTCCTGCAGGTCCTGCTTGGCGCCCACGCGCGCCTGGATCAGGTGGTCGCAGTGCACCGTGCTAGGCACGGCCACTTTCTTGCGGCCGGTGGTGCTGAACTGCAACAGCGCCATCTGCGCCGTGGCGTCCTGCATGGCCACGCGATCGGGGGCGAAATCGACATAGTCCTTCCCGCGACCGAAAGCGGCCTTCGCCTCTCCGTCCCATAGATGGGTGTATAGGATCTTCTCCGTGAGGGTGAGCGGGCGGCCGACGGCCTTGCGGGCGGCGGCGACGCGGGCGGGATAGCGGTCATAGACCGCCTTGATCATGTCGAGGTCGAAGGTCTGGGACATCGGTCGGCTTGCTGGTTAGCGGACCGCAAAGGTACTCGGTACCAAGGATGCAAGGGATCCCAAGGGCCGGGATGTGAACAGGGAACCCTGAAGGACCACGGCATGCGCCCTCGTCAGCTAGCGGACGGGAACTTGTCCGGGGCCTCCAAGGTCGTGGTGCGGTCGATGGCGTCGCGCCGCCACCAGTACACGCGCCGCGCGTGGAACAGGCCGCTGTAGGCGAAGGCGCCGATGAGGCAGCCCGTGGCGATGGCCGTGAGCGTGAACAGCAATTGCAGGATGTTCCCGGCCGTTCCACCCGCATGGGTGGCCATGCCCGCCACGCTGGCCAGGCCGAACGAGCCGGGCGCCAGCAGCCAGAACGCCGGAAGGAACGTGACCAGCGCGGGCGGGCCTTTGAACCGGTATTCGATCAGCAGGGCGGTGAGCGTCATCAGCGCCGCGCCGAAGAAGGCCGTGGACGCTCCTTCGATAAGGAGCCCGGACACGGTCTGCCCCACGTAGGCCATCACCATCGTGAAGGTCATCCACCCCAGTGAACGGGGACGGCTGCTCCTGTATAGGTGCAACCCACCGGCGAAGAGCAACACCCCCAGCCAGGGCAGCCACCACGCCAGGCGTAGCGGCTCGCGTTGCAACGTTTCCGGCACTTCGCCGCCGAACATGCGAAAGCCGCCGAGCAGGCCGAAAGCGAGCAGGATCAACTGCGTGAAACCCGCTACCAGCCGCGTGGCGCCGCTCACGATGTTGGCGAAGGCCAGCTCCACCACGGCCACGGTGAGCACGCTGCCAGGCAGAAACACGATCAGCGGCGGGATCAGCAGGTCCATCGCCGGCTCCCTTACGCCCAGCTTGTAGGCCAGCTCCACCGCGGATGCGAGCAGGAACGACACCACCACGGGCATCACCGCGCTCCACGCGGGCTGGCGGCGCACCATCACGAGCAGCAACGCGCAGATGAGGCCGAGCACGGCCACCACGCCGAGCGCCTGCCAGGTGGGCCGCAGCATCAGGCCCACGCCCACGGTGGTGATGAGGTAGCCCAGCACGAAGCCCAGGTCGCCGTACCGGTGCTTCATGCGCCACACGGCCTCCAGCCGCCGGAGGCCATCCGCAGGCGTGAGCTTGCCCGCCCTCGCCTCACGCGCCACCTGCAATACGCCTTCGATCTGGTCGAAGCGCAACGCACCAGCACGATAGGGTCCGAGCGCCAGGCGCACGCTGTGGTCCTCGTCGTCGTCGAACTGGATGAACAGCACCGTGGGCAGCACCGAGGCGGTCATGCCTTCCACGCCGTTGCGCTTGGCGATCTGCCCCAGGTCGCGCTCCACCAGCGCCGACGCATTGCCCGCCGCCAGTTCCGCCTGGCCGAGACGGGACAGGAACTTCAGCAACACCTTGCGTTCAGGGGAGAGGGCCACGGGGCCGAAAGCTATGCGGATCGCATTCACCACTGCCTTCAGCAGGACATTGAGCAATGGGACGCCGATGCGGATGATCCCCGGCCGGCCGTGAACAAATAGGCCCAGAGAACCCCGATCTTCGCATCAAGTTGCGCCCCTCGGTCCTCTGCTTTGCCCTGCTCGCATCCGGGGCTATCCAGGCCCAGATCGGTGAAGTGATCGGCCTCGGTGAGGAAAGCCATGGCTTCACCTCCCTGAACGGCCGCAAGGCTGCCGTCCTCTTGGAACTTATCACTGAGTACACCGTGGATGCGCTCATCGTGGAATCCTCCTTCGTGGGCAGCGTGGCCGCACAGGCCAGTGATGATGCACTGCCCGACCGCATGCGCGGTTTCATGTATCCGTTCTGGCTTACGGACACGGTGGTGCAAGCATTCGCCCAAGCGGAGAAGGCCGCACCGGCGCAGCCGTTCCTATGGGGATGCGACATCCAGGAGGACTGCCGGTTCCACGCCAGCACGTTGCAGTTGATCGAGCATACGCCCCTGAAGGCCTGGAGCGCGGATCTGCTGCGCTGTGATAGTGTGCTGGACAGGTACATCGGCGCGTCACCGCTCGGCAGGCCCTTGTCTGCGGAAGACCGGTTGTTCGTGCAAGGCATTTATGCGAACATCGGCCGCGCATTGGACGCACGCCAGGAACATCCGGTCCTGCAACGCGTGCTGTTGAACCGCATTCAGCTATGCGATCACCTGGCCCTTCCTGGCATCAAACAGCGCATGGCGTTGCGCGACAGCCTCATGGCCGCCAACGTGCTGTGGATCCGCGAACAGCAGGTATCAGGAAGCCGCTGCGTGCTGTGGGCCGCGGACCGGCATGTACGGCATGGGATGGGAGGCAGGCCGCAATGGTGCGGGGAATACCTGGACGCCGCGTTGGGCTCCTACTACCGGGCGATCTCCGTATCGCATCGGCGCCCTATGAAGGGCTTCGACCGAAGTGAACGTGTACGTATGGCGGTGAAGTTGCCCCCCGAGGGCATGGTGACACCCTGCCCATGACCATGGTCACGAAAAAGGGCCCGCCTTCCGGCGGGCCCTGATCCGATAGGTTCCGTTCCGATCACTCCTCGACCACCTCGAACGGGATCTGCTTGATCACGTCGCGGTGGAAGGTGACCTCGGCCTCGTACTTGCCGACGGTCTTGATCGCTTCGCCTTTCAGCTTGATGTGCTTGCGGTCGATGTCCACGCCCAGCATCTTGAAGGCGTCGGCCAGCATGATGGTGTTCACGCTGCCGAAGATCCTTCCTTTCTCGCCCACTTTTGCGCCGATCTTGATCGTCTTGTTGGCGAGCGTTTCGGCGTGCTTCTCGGCCTCGGCCCTCACCTTGGCCTCCTTGTGGGCGCGCTGTTTCAGGGTCTCGCTGAGCTGCTTGCGCTCGCTGGCGGTGGCCGATACGGCCAGGCCGCGGGGCAGCAGGAAATTGCGGGCGTACCCCTCGCGCACCTTCACCACGTCGTTGGCGTAGCCCAGGTGCTCCACGTCTTGTTTCAGGATGACTTCCATGTTCGTAGGCGTGTGCGGGTTACTTCATCATGTCGGCCACGTACGGCATCAGCGCCAGGTGGCGGCTGCGCTTCACGGCCTGGCTGACCTTCTTCTGGTACTTCTGGCTGGTGCCGGTGAGGCGGCGGGGCAGGATCTTGCCCTGCTCGTTCACGAAGCGCAGCAGGAAGTCGGCGTCCTTGTAGTCGATGTACTTGATGCCGAGCTTCTTGAAGCGGCAGTACTTCTCCTTCTTGGTCTCGATGGAGATCGGCGTGAGGTAGCGGATCTCGTTATTGGCACCACCACCTTGCGCGGGCGCAGCTGCGGGGGCCGGGGTCGTCGTCGTTTCGCTCATGGCTGTATGGATCACGCGTTCTCTTTCTTCTTGCGGGGAGCGCGGGCCGGCTTCTCGCCGCCTTCGCCTTCCGCACCGTCGGCACCGCGGTCGCGGCGACGTTCGGCGAAGTCGATGTGGTGTTTGTCCATCGCCACGGTGAGGAAGCGGATCACGCGTTCATCACGGCGGTATTCGGTCTCGAGCTTCGCGATGAGCGAGGGTTCGCTCTCGAACTCGATCAGGTGGTAGAAGCCCGAGGACTTCTTCTGGATGGGATACGCGAGCTTGCGCATCCCCCAGCTCTCTTCGTGGCGGATCTTTCCACGGCCTTTTTTCAGAAGGTCTTTGAACTTGGCGACCGCCTCCTTTGTCTGATCCTCGGACAAAACGGGAGTAAGGATGAAGACGGTCTCGTACCGGTTGGACATGTGCCTCTTGGTAATTGGGGGTGCGAATGTAGGCATTCCTCCCGGAACCGAAATGGCCTGAGCAGGTGGTGGTTGGCCGGACCAGCGCCCTGCCTGCAGGCGCCCTATCGACCGCCCGCCACCACGACCCGGCGGGCCTGCACGCGGCCATCGGCCTCGATGCGCAGGGTATAGATGCCCGGGGCCAGGCCCGCATAGCTCACCCGGTCCTCGCCGGGGACCAGGCGGCGCGGCGCCCCCACCCGCTCACCCAAGGCCCCCCAGAGGGTGACGGTACCCACGGAAAATCCATGGCCGACGTGGAGCGTGAACGTCCCGTCGTTCGGGTTAGGGGCCACGGTGATGCGGGTGGCGGAGGCATCCCCTTGGGCGATCCCTGCGCAGATGTCGACCACCACTACAGCCTGAGCGTACCCGGTGCAGGTGCCGTCGTTGAAGCGGTAGGTGATGGTATGGGCGCCAAGACCCGCCACCGCAGGGTCGATCCGGCCGTCGCTCACACCCGGGCCGCTGTAGGTCCCTCCTGCGGGAGTTCCACCGCCCAACAGCTGGGGACCATCGCCGAGGCAGATGGTGCCCAGCTCCTCGGCGTATTGCACGTCCGGGGCGGGAATGCCTTGTACCTGGACCATGTCCGGCGGCCCTTCACCGCACCCGTTGAAGGGCACCAAGGTGTAGGAGGAGATCGTCCAGTCCACCGGGATGACCGCGGCAGTGTCCCGCCGCAGCTGGCCATCGCCGTCCACCCATGACCAATAGGCGCTGACCGCATCGGAGGTCAGGTGGACGGTGTCCTGGTCGCAGCCGATCAGCGGGTCCGTGTCCGGCAGGATCGACCGCGGCCGCAGGAGGCAGATCGTCATCATACACTGTGAAGGTGAGCGTATCCATGACCACGCCGCAGGCCAAGGTGACCAGGTCGAACACGCCGCTCGTGTCGATCACGTATGGCTCGGCGGACATGCCCCCTCCGAGGAAGGCGAGGAACATGCCCTGGCTATAGAGGTAGAAGTAATCGGGGGCGTTCACCGTGACGTAAAGGCTGTCCTCCCCACACAGGTAGGTGTCCACCGGCCACCCGTACGCATTCGTAATGAGCAGCTCCGGCAAGGGAGGTGCGGTGTTGGCGACCACGTGGTAGATCCTCGACGTGTCGGCATTGCACGCATTCGTGCTGGTGACATACACCAGGCCCGTATCCGTAGCAGTATAGCTAGGGCCGGTGGACCCATCCTGCCAGATGCCGGTGGGCAGCACCCCCCAAGGCCCGGGGTCGTTCAACGGGAAAACGATGGACTGTTGCGGGCAGAAGAGGACGTCATCCGGGCCGGTGAACGGGAGCAGCTCGTAAGGCGCCCGTGCACTGTCCAAGTGCATCACGGTCACGGCATTGCTCAGGCTTATGCCGCACGCCTGCGTGTTCCAGGTGTAATAGGTGCCGGGTACGTCCACCGTGATGGCCGCAGACGTGGCCCCCGTGCTCCACGTCCCTCCGGCATTGCCCGTCAAGGTGGCCTGATCGCCGGTGCCGCATAACAACGTATCGCCACCGATGAAGGGAGCAGTGAAGGTGCCTGCGTTCACGGTTATGGTGATCGCAGGCGGCTCCGTCACGCCACAGGCGTTGGCCATCGTGCACGTCCAAACGCCTTCATCCCCTTCCGTGATGGCCACGAACTCCAGGACCGAGCTTGTTTGCGCAGGAACGATGTTCCCATTGCGTCGCCAGACCACCGAGGTCGCGTTCACGTTCTGTAGGTCATGGAAGAAGTGACTGCCCGCACATACATTGAAGTGCGTGGTACTGCGAAGCCGGTAGTTGGGCTTGCGGCAGATCTCGATCATCGGCGACCAGGAACCATGCGGCGTGCCGTTGAACTCCATGTTGGCGCGCAGGCGAAGCGTATCCTGTACGGGATCGTACTCGAACAGGCCCCGTTGGAAGGAGCCGTAGAGCCTGCCGTTGCTGGCTGCGAGGAGGCCACCCAGGATCGTCTCGCCGGTGACCGCCGCACCCAGCGGTGGGGCGGCATAGTCAACAAGTTTGTGGAGTGCATTCGCTGAGGGATCATACGCATACAAACAACCAGTGCTCCCTGCCACCCCGCTGCCATTCCAAAGCGAACCCACCGCTTCCCCGTACCAGCGTCCATCCTGGGCTGCGAGGAACCCTCGCCACGGATTGTGGACCGAATCGTTGAAGTCCAGTTTCTTGCTCAACACATTGGTCACCGGATCGAACTCGAAGATCGTCCCCGTGCCCACCGCGCCAAAGAATCCGCCATCGTGAGGCCCTCCCCTTACGCAAGTGCCGTACAACTTACCGTTCCGTTCCCGCAGGTCGCTGTTGAGCGGATACCCGTTCGCAATGTCATAGTCGTACTCCGCATAGCCATTGGTCAAGGGATCGATCCTGGCCATTTTGCCATAGGTCGACCCATCACCTGACCGGGTCCCATACAGCCTTCCATTGGTGCTCATCAACAGCGGTCCGGTGATGGCGTGATGGTAGGTCAGTCCTTGTATCACAATGGACGGCACAGTGGCACACAACGCGATGCTGTCATTGCTGATGAAGTACTTGAACACGGTCCCCGGATATAGGCCGTTCCCGGTGGTGGTGCCGAACAGAACACCCGGGCTTGCCTCGGTCAAATTCGTATACGCGGACTGCCCGGCGTGCGGATATTCGGGACTACCAAGAGCCACCAATATGCTCAAGCTATCCGTCACAGGGTCGTAGGAAAAGAGATGGTCGGTGGCATTGAAGGCTTCAGAAGGAACTACGGCGATCCCATAGATCTTCCCATCCGATGCTTGCATGATCCCGGCGCCGGTCACGAGGATGCCCAAGTATGCCGTAGTGTCGAAGGACAATACCACTTCCGGGTGAAGCGCGTTCGAGTCCACCCGGTAAAGGCCGCCGAACTGGAAGGAATCCGCAGGGGAAGCGCCGCCTTGGGAATGGACCAGTCCCCAATACTGTTTTTGAGCGGCCGATCGCTCCGCTGAGAGCAATAGGAAAAGAAAAAGGAAGGAACGAAAGGACCTCATCGAACGTGTAATAATGGAATTCCCGAAATATAGGACGGGCATCCTGCCGCTTGGCTGCCTTGTGTTCACAAGGTCGCATCCACAGGACCGCCGCTATTGTTGATATCCGCGGCACGGCCCTCACGGGACCGGCTTTACTTTCGTCCGCGATGTCAGCAGAGAAGTTCATCGTCAGCGCCCGCAAGTACCGCCCCGCCCTGTTCGACACCGTCGTGGGCCAGGAAGCCGTTACCGGCACCCTGAAGAACGCGATCAGGAACAACCACCTCGCCTCGGCCTTCCTCTTCACCGGCCCGCGCGGAGTGGGCAAGACCACCTGCGCCCGGATCCTCGCCCGCACCATCAACTGCGAGAACCTGGGCGAGGACCTGGTGCCCTGCGGGAAGTGCGCCCCCTGCACCACCTTCGACGAGGGCCATTCCCTGAACATCTTCGAGCTGGACGCCGCCAGCAACAACAGCGTCGACGACATCCGCAACCTGATCCTGCAGGTGCAGATCGCCCCCCAGGTGGGCACCAAGAAGGTGTACATCATCGATGAGGTGCACATGCTCAGCGCCGCGGCCTTCAATGCCTTCCTGAAGACGTTGGAGGAGCCGCCCAGCTATGCCATCTTCATCCTGGCCACCACCGAGAAGCACAAGATCCTGCCCACGATCCTGAGCCGCTGCCAGGTGTTCGACTTCCGCCGGATCACCGTGGGCGACATCGCGAAGCACCTCGCGGACATCGCGCAGAAGGAAGGCATCGAGGCCGAACCGCTCGCGCTGCACACCATCGCCCAGAAAGCCGACGGCGGCCTGCGCGACGCCCTGAGCATCTTCGACCAGCTGGTGAGCTTCGCCGGGCACCGCCTCACCTACCAGGACGTGGTGAAGAACCTGAACGTTCTGGACCATGAACACTACTTCCGCCTGACGGACCAGTTGCTCAAAGGCGACACGGCCGGCGCGCTCGTGGAGTTCAACACCATCCTGTACCAAGGCTTCGACGGCCACCTGTTCGTCTCCGGCCTCGCCAGGCATTTCCGCGACCTGCTGGTGAGCCAGGATGCACGCACCATCCCCCTGCTGGAGGTGAGCGACGACCTCGGCGCGCGTTACGCCCAGCAGGCGCAGGCCACTCCGCGGGACCTGCTCGTAAAAGGGCTGGAACGGCTGGGCCAGGTGGACACGCAGTACAAGAACAGCAAGGAGCCCCGCCTGCTGGTGGAACTGGCCCTCATCCAGCTTTCGCGGCTGACCGGTGCGGAAGGCAGCAGTGCGATCCCCGCCGACGCCGAGGCTTCCGCCTCCGCTAAAGCTTCGGCGTCCGAGGAAAAAAAAAGCCCTGACGTCAGCATAGCGCCCCCACAGGCGCCTGCTCCGCCCCCCGCCGCATCCGTGGCACGGCCTGCGATGCCCGCCGCGTCCATCGTGGCGGAACCGATCGGCGCACCGGCACAGCCACCAACCGTTGCGCCCCAGGCCATCCCCAGCGCGCCTGTGCGGCGTCCTGCCGTGGGCCTCTCGATCAAGCGGACGATGGAGCAGCCTGCGGCCACCGTGGCCGCCGCCGTCGTGGATGCGCCGGGCGTGGAGCCGGAGACCGCCGCCAGCGCCCCACCGCGTGTGCTCAACCTTTCCCTGTTGCTGAAGGTGTGGAAGGACTACGCACTGGCCCGCAAACGCGAAGGCAAGAGCAGCCTGCACGCCACGCTCGTGGCCAAGGACCCGATGATCGCCGGACCGCGCCTGATCACCTTCTCCATCGTGAACGAGGTGCAGGAGAACTACATGCGCGAGGAGAAACCCACGCTGCTCGGCCACCTGCGCCGCGAGCTGGGCGATCCCAGCCTGGAGCTGAACGTGGTGAAGGAGGAGATCACCAACCTCCGCCCCCGCTACACGCCGAAGGACAAGTTCAACATCCTCGCGGAAAAGAACCCGGCGCTGCTGAAGCTGCGGGACGCGCTGGACCTGGACCTGGGTTGAGTACCCACTCCCCGGCCCGCACTAGGCAGTCTGTTAGTTGGTAGCCGGCAGTTGGCGGAGATCCACTGCTGACTGGAAGCGAGCAACTAGCTTCGCGCAGCGAAAAAACGAACCCCGAACATGGCGAAGATCAAGGTGAGCAACCCCGTAGTGGAGCTCGATGGCGATGAGATGACCCGCATCATCTGGAAGTGGATCAAGGACCAGCTGATCCTGCCCTATGTGGAAGTGCCCATCGACTACTACGACCTCGGGATCCAGCACCGCGACGCCACCGACGACAAGGTGACCGTCGATTCCGCCAAGGCCATCCTGAAGCACCACGTGGGCATCAAGTGCGCCACCATCACGCCGGACGAGGCGCGCGTGAAGGAGTTCGGCCTGAAGCAGATGTGGAAGAGCCCCAACGGCACCATCCGCAACATCCTCAACGGAACGGTGTTCCGCGAACCGATCGTGATCGACAACATCCCGCGCCTGGTGCCGGGCTGGACCAAGCCCATCGTGATCGGCCGCCACGCCTTCGGCGATCAATACCGCGCCACCGATGCGGTGATCAAGGGCAAGGGCACGCTCACGCTCACCTTCACGCCGAAGGACGGCAGCCCCGCCACCAGCTGGAACGTGTACGACTTCGAGGGCGACGGCGTGGCGCTGAGCATGTACAACACCGACGAGAGCATCGAGGGCTTCGCGCGCAGCTGCTTCAACCTGGCGCTGCAGAAAAAGTGGCCGCTCTACTTCAGCAGCAAGAACACCATCCTGAAGAAGTACGACGGGCGCTTCAAGGACATCTTCCAAAGCATCTACGAGAAGGACTACGCCGCCGCGTTCAAGGAGGCCGGCATCACCTACGAACATCGCCTGATCGACGACATGGTGGCCAGCGCGCTGAAGTGGAGCGGCGGCTTCATCTGGGCCTGCAAGAACTACGACGGCGACGTGCAGAGCGACATCGTGGCGCAGGGCTTCGGCTCGCTGGGCCTGATGACGAGCGTGCTGATCACGCCGGATGGCAAGACCATCGAGGCGGAAGCGGCCCACGGCACGGTGACCCGCCACTACCGCATGCATCAAGAGGGCAAGCCCACGAGCACCAACCCCATCGCCAGCATCTTCGCGTGGACGCAGGGCCTCGCCTTCCGCGGCAAGCTCGACGGCAACGAGGTGCTGATCAAATTCGCCAAGACGCTGGAGCAGGTCTGCATCGCCACTGTGGAGAACGGCAAGATGACCAAGGACCTTGCGGTGTGCATCCACGGCGACAAGGTGACCGCGGACAAGTACCTCACCACCGAGGCCTTCATGGCCGCGCTGCGCGAGGAGCTGGAGCGGCGGATGTGAAACCCCACCTACCCTTGATCGAACGGGCCTTCACGGGCCCGTTCGCAATTTCGGGGCATGGACATCCGCACCACCAGCGACCCGGCCGCAGCATGCGCGCGCGGCACGGCCACCGGTTAACTTCGGCGCATGCTCCGCCCGATCTTCGTTTGTTCCCTACTGCTGCTGACCAGCGCCATCCGCGCGCAGGACACTACTGATTACGTGGGCAAGCGCTCCGCACCGAAGGAGCATACCCCATTCCTGGACCGGCTTTGGTTCGGCGGTGGCCTGGGGCTGAACTTCGGCACGGTAACGGCGATCCAGTTGGACCCGCTGGTGGGCATCCACCTAGACCAGGCGAACAAGCTCTCCACGGGGCTCGGGCTGAGCTACTGGTACTACCGCGACAACCGCTACACGCCGGCATACACCCGTGATGCCTATGGGTACCGGGTGTTCTCGCGCTACCGTGTGATCCAGCAGGCCTATCTGCACGCGGAATTCCTGCACCTGAACACGGGCCCCAACATCGGCACCTTGGAACGGGCCGGTACGCGCATCTGGGTACCGCACCTGTTGGTGGGCGCAGGCTACGTGCAGCAGCTCGGTGGAAGCCGCAGTTCCGTATACCTACAGGTGCTATGGGAGGTGCTGCAGGACCCGAACAGCGTCTACTTCGGCCAGGGCCCGATCTTCAGCGCGGGCGTGGGGGTCGGTTTCTGATATCAGTTCGCAGAAAAACCACATCCGATCCGGAGCTCCAAGGAATGAGGGGCGCTTGCGAATAACCGCTGTAGACGTTCGGAGGGATCACGGCTGGAACGCGGAACTGCTTTCCGGTCCTGGTCATGTAAAAAGCAAAAACCCGCCGATGGCGGGCTTTTGCTTTGTGGAGCCGGGCGGAATCGAACCGCCGTCCAAACGACCGCAACGCGGGCTTTCTACATGCTTATCCGATCATTGGTTTTCGACCGCCACCCGGGGAAAGGCACCCTAGTAACGGCTTAGGTCCTGTTGTCTCACCAGCGCTCCGGACCACCGCGCTGGCCAGCTTCCCATGGTGATACCCCTGGGCCGGGAAGGAGGGCTGCGGGCCTCCCCGAGGGGTACTCGTCGGCGCTACTGTTGTTCACGCCGATAAAGCCATTAGCCTGAGGCTATTAGGCAGCGAGTGCGTAGTCTACTTCGCCAGTTATGGCGTGGAGATCGTTTTGAAGGGTCGTTCCCCACCACCCTGCATGCTTACACGCATCACTTGGCCGCTGTCGAAACCAGGTCGGCCCCATGATGTCTTTCAAAGAACGCCGCAAAGATACCACCGCTCCCGCCCTTTCCCCGCACCTGTACATTCGGCCCCGCACGCACACCATGTACAAGAAGATCGGCATCATCCGCGAAGGCAAGCAGCCGCCCGACCGCCGCGCTCCCCTCACCCCCAGGCAATGCCGCGAGGCGGCCCTGCTCGGCATCGACGTCGCCGTGCAACGCAGCCCCGCGCGCGCCTACACCGATGCCGAATACACCGCCCAGAACGTGCGCGTGACGGAGGACCTCACCGATCGCGACCTGATCATCGGCGTAAAGAGATCCCCGTGGAGATGCTGATGGCGGAGAAGGCCTACCTGATCTTCTCCCACACCATCAAGAAGCAGCCGCACAACCGCCAGCTGCTACGGACCGTGCTCGACCGCAACATCACGCTGATCGACCACGAACTGCTGACCGATGCCAAGGGCGAACGCGTGCTGGCCTTCGGCCGCTGGGCGGGCGTGGTGGGCGCCTACAACGCGTTCCGTGCGTGGCAGGCCACCGAGGGTGGTCCCGCCCTGCGCCCCGCGCACCAGTGCCATGATCGCGCCGAGATCGGACCTCAACCTCTCGCACCATCCGCTGCCGAAGGACCTGCGCATCGTGCTCACCGGCGGAGGCCGCGTGGGCAAGGGCGCGATGGAGACCCTGGACCGCGCCGGTGTAAGGCGCGTGGAGCCCGCTGAATTCCTGAACGGCACGTTCGACGGGCCCGTGTACACGATGACCAGCAGCGCCGACATCTACCGCCGCAACGACGGAAAGCCTTTCGACCGCGCGGCCTTCCACGCCGACCCGAGCGATCACCACGCCGACTTCCTGCCCTTCGCCCGCAAGGCGCAGATCTACATCGCCTGCCACTTCTGGGACCCGCGCGGGCCGAAGATCCTCAGCGCAGCCGACCTGCGCGACCCCGCACTGGCCTTGAAGGTGATCGCCGACGTGAGCTGCGACATCGGCGGCCCGGTCGACAGCACGCTGCGCGCCAGCACCATCGCCGACCCGTTCTTCGGCTACGACAAGGCGAGCGGATCCGAATGCCCCGTGGGCCGGGCAGGCAGCATCACGGTGATGTCCGTGGACAACCTCCCCTGCGAACTTCCGCGCGATGCGAGCAAGAGCTTCGGCCAGGACCTGATGGATCGCGTGATGCCGAACCTCATCGGCAACGATCCGGAAGGCATGATCGCCCGCGCCACGATCGCGACGAAGGGCGCGCTCACGGAACGCTACACGTACCTGGCGGACTACGCCGCCGGGAAATAAGTTCAAGCGGCGAGATCCACCCGCAGCCCTAGGGCGAACAGGGCCGTATGCTCGTCCAATGGCAGGCTACGCGCGGACAGCGGGCGCTTGCTCTTCCGCGCCATCGTAAGCAGGCCAAGACCTGCGCCACCGTGCGCGGAACGGTTGTCGTTCGAGAGGAGCTTCAGGTAATGCTCCTTCAGGTCCGCCTCATCCATCTCGTTCAGGATGTTCACGCGGTGCGTGAGCAGGGTCGCGGTGACCAGGGGAACAGCGTTCCCGAGCTCGAAGCGGAAGCCCGACCGGTCACGCACCAACAGGGCGAACGATCGTTCCCGTTGTTGCGCGGTGCCGTGGTGGCACACGTTCTCCAACGCCTCCATCAGCACGTTCACCAAGCGTTTGCGCGCCGGTGTCGGAGCGCCCGCATGCAAGGCGGCCGCATCGGCATCCCCCAACAAGCGCGTCACCCGATCGTGATCGATCGCGCCGGTGAAAGCAAAGACCGTTTCGGCCAGCGGATCCTCGAAACAGCGTACACGCGCCTCGTCGAACCAGTAACGGCCCATGTCGGCACCCGGGATCGGGATATGCTGATAGAGATCTGCGCTACCGCGTGGGTGGTCCATGGGATAAGGAGGCAGGCACCCTTTACGCACGGAACATTCCCCAGGTTCCATCCGCAGGCGATGATACCTTCACGCACCTTACGGCCATGCGGAACACGTTGCTCCTATCAGTTCTTCCCATCCTCGCCGCCTGTGGCGGAAAAAGCCCCGCTCCGCAGCGGGCGGATACCGCATCCGCGCCCCGCACCTGGGCCATGCAGGACCTCCCCGCGCAGGACGACAACGTGCGCGACGACACCCTGGTGATCTACACCACCCATGCCCTGGGCAACGGCACCTTCGTGATGGCCGCGAAAAGCATGCAGGACACACGCGAGGGCCTTCGCCTGGTGCTCTACCGCCCGCGGCCGGACAGCAGCGCCGAAGTGTTGGCCACCTCCGCTCCGGCCTACGACAGCTGGACCATGCTGCCCACGTTCTTCAGCACCGGCGACACTACGGACGGCTGGCTGGTGCTGGCCAACTTCGGGGAACGCCAGAGCTGGGGGCAGAAGGTGTTCCTCCTGAAGGGCCATCATTTCGAGGACCTGGGCTTCATCGATGTGGCCGAGCGCGGCTGGAGGACCGAGGATGACAGCACGTACCAATGGCGCACGAGCATCGCACCGCGCGTGCAGGTACAGGAGGCGGATGGCGTGCTCACCTTCAGCTTCAGCGGCGACAGCGTACAGGTGTATGATGACCTGGCCGGACACCAGGAGGTGATGCTTCCGGTCGGACGTGTGCAATACCGCTACGACGGCAAGGCCTTCACGCTGGTGATCGATGGCGAAGCACGCGCACCGAAGGCACCGGCGTGATCGGCGGTGTGGGCATCGGGAACGGCAACCGGCCGCTCGCTGCTGATCCAAAAAATGATATGCACCGGCATTTTTTAACATCGAAATAGTATGCACGCATACTGATCGCCATTACCTTTCGGTCCGCCCTTCGCACATGCGACCCGAGGAGACCATCGACCACCCGATCCGCTGGGCCTGGCACCGCATCATGCGGCGGTACAACGATGCCGCTTCCAAATACGGCGGATCCATGAGCACCGGCTACGTCCTGCTCAACATCGATCCGGAGGGCACACCGAGCACCAAGCTCGGCCCCAAGATGGGCATGGAGGCGCGCAGCCTCACCCGCACGCTGAAGAACATGGAGGACGAGGGCCTCATCGAACGCGTGCCCGACGGCAGCGACGGCCGCATGGTGCGCGTGCTGCTCACGCCCAAAGGCAAGCAGATGCGCGACGTGAGCAAGGGCACCGTCGATCCGCTTCAACGAGGCGGTGCGCGCGAAGATCCCCGCCGCGCAACTGCACACCTTCCATCAAGTGATGAACAAGATCAACACGTTGCTCGACGACGACAAGCTTTTCACATGACGAACCACCGGATCATTCGCAAGGTCGCCGTGCTCGGCTCGGGCGTGATGGGTTCCCGCATCGCCTGCCACTTCGCCAACATCGGCGCCGAAGTGCTGCTGCTGGACATCGTGCCGAAAGAAGGCGCGGACCGCAATGCCGTCGCCAATGAGCACCTCGCGGCCGCGCTGAAGAGCAATCCTTCTCCGATCTATGACAAACGCTTCGCGAAGCGCATCAGGACCGGGAACTTCGACGATGACCTGAACAGGATCAAGGACTGTGATTGGGTGATCGAGGTCGTGGTGGAGCGGCTCGACATCAAGCAGCAGGTACTGGCGAACGTGGAGAAGTACCGCACGCCCGGCACACTGATCACCACGAACACGAGCGGCATCCCGATCCATGCGATCGCAGAGGGACGCAGCGAGGACTTCCGCAGGCATTTCTGCGGCACGCACTTCTTCAATCCGCCGCGCTACCTGCCGCTGCTGGAGCTGATCCCCGGTCCGGACACGGATCTCGCGGTGCTCCGCTTCCTGGAGGAGTACGGCCAGCGCGTGCTGGGAAAGGTCACGGTGCTGTGCAAGGACACGCCCGCCTTCATCGCGAACCGCGTCGGCGTGTACGGCATCATGGGCTTGTTCCATCTCGTGGAAGAGATGGGCCTCACCGTGGAAGAAGTGGATCGCTTGACCGGTCCGGTGCTCGGCCGTCCGAAGAGCGCCACCTTCCGCACGGCGGATGTCGTAGGCCTCGACACGCTCGTGCACGTTGCGAAAGGCGTGCACGCGAACTGTCCGAACGATGAGCAGAACGCTGTGTTCGCGCTGCCGAACTACTTGCAGCAGATGGTCGAGAAGAACATGCTCGGCAGCAAGACCGGCAAGGGCTTCTTCTTCAAGGACCGCAGCACACCGAAGGGCGACATCCTGCAGCTCGATCTGAAAACGTTGGAGTACACTCCGCAGGTGAAGCCCAAGTTCGCCACGCTCGATGCCGCGCGGAAGGAGGATGACCTGAAGAAGCGGATGACGGTCCTCTACACGGGATCGGACAAGGCCGGCGAGTTCTACCGCAAGAGCTTCCACGGGCTGTTCGCCTACGTGAGCCACAGGATCCCGGAGATCACCGATGCGCTGTACAAGATCGATGACGCGATGCGCGCGGGCTTCGGCTGGGAGCTGGGGCCGTTCGAGCTATGGGACGCCGTTGGCGTGAAGACCGCGCTCGATGCAATGAACGCCGCAGGTGTGAAAGTCGCGCCGTGGATCAACGAGATGCTCGCCGCAGGGAACAGCAGCTTCTACAAAACGGAAGGCGGCAAGCGGCTCTACTACGATCCGGCGAGCAAGCGCTACACCCCCGTGCCGCGCGCGGAAGGCACCATCGTGCTGAACGAGTTGCCGGAGAACAGCATCGTGTGGCAGAACAAGAACGCCGTGGTCCGCGACCTCGGCGACGGCATCCTCTGCGTGAGCTGGAGCAGCAAGATGAACACCATCGGCGCGGAGGTGATCCAGGGCCTCAACAAGGCCATCGACCTCGCCGAGCAGGGCTACAAGGGCCTGGTGGTCTACAACGACGGCGCGCTCTTCAGCGCGGGCGCCAACGTGGGCATGATCTTCATGATGGCCGTGGAACAGGAGTACGACGACCTGGACATGGCCATCCGCACCTTCCAGAACACCATGATGCGGATGCGCCACAGCAGCATCCCCGTGGTGGCCGCACCGCACCAGCTCTGCCTCGGCGGCGGCACCGAACTCTGCCTGCACGCGGACAAGGTGGTAGCGCATGCCGAGACGTATATGGGGTTGGTGGAGTTCGGCGTGGGCGTGATCCCCGGCGGCGGTGGCAGCAAGGAGTTCGCGCTGCGCCTCAGCGACGAGCTGAAGGAAGGCGACATCCGCATCAACCGCCTGCGCGAGCGCTTCCTCACCATCGGCCAGGCCAAAGTGAGCACCAGTGGCGAGGAGGCCTTCGACCTCGGCTACCTGCGCCGCGGCACCGACGAGACGATCGTGAGCCGCGCGCACCAGCTCGCCTACGCCAAGGAATGCGCCCTCGACCTCTGGGAGCGCGGCTACACCAAGCCGCCCATGCGCCGCGACATCAAGGTGCTGGGCCGCGAAGGGCTGGGCATCGTATACGTGGGCGCCAACAGCATGCAAAGCGGCCATTACATCAGCGAGCACGACACGCTGATCTCGCAGAAGCTGGGGCACGTGCTCTGCGGCGGCGACCTGTCGGAGCCCACCGAAGTGAGCGAGCAATACCTGCTGGACCTGGAGCGCAAGACCTTCCTGGAACTGTGCATGCAACGCAAGACGCTGGAGCGCCTGCAGTCCATCATCACCAGTGGGAAAGTGCTGCGGAACTGATGAATGCGGTGAAGCATAGTGGTGGTTTGGGCGTGCCGGCTCGAAGACTCGCCGTCGCGCTTTCCGCTGCAAGTCCTCGCGCGGATTCCCGCGCTGTGGGCTTTCCGCTGCAATCGCTCACGCGAACAAAATCCAATCACAGCATGTGACGATGTGGAAGCAGAAGATCATACATCCGATCGGAGGCCTGATCAACATAGGCTTCGCTGAAGCGAGCGACATGCTTCTCGTTGTCTCTCATCAAGGACGAGGAGTTTATGACTGCCTTTCAGGAGAACGAGTCGCTCGCGACAGGGATGAGAATATCTGGCCTGACTACGACAAAGTCACAAACACGTTCAGTGGTATCGGTCCAATTCAAGGTTTACGCATTCAGACGCATGGTTTGTACGGAGGGGATAGTCTTGTCAAGAACAATCACCACCGCGATCTTCTCTCCAAAGAGGCGACGCAGTTGTGGATAGTCCCGGCGCATGGCCCGGCTACAGCCTCACTTGATCTTGCAGAGTTTGAACTCAGGGTCTATGGATTCTCTCCGACAGGTGAGTCTTTCGTGATTGGAACGGATTCTGATCTCCGAATCTGGACCGACGACCGCAGGGAGGACAGCCTCTACATCAAGGTCGACCGGTTGCTATGGGAGGATTGGGACCCGATCGGAGTAAATGACTACGCGCCCCCTGACGAATATCGCATGTACGTCCCGGGGATTGTTGAACTCTTGCAGCGGGGTGCAAGTGTTGAAGCAATCGCGGCTCATTTGTCAGAGATCACGACTATGCGGATGGAGATCTACGGCACAGCGGAGCAAGATCTCGTGATAGCTGAAAAACTCAAGCAGTTGACCAAGGACAAGACATGAGCAAAGCACTCTGCGTGAGAGATAGAAGCGGAAAGCCCGCAGGCCTGTCATCAGGCCGAGTCTTCGCGGATAGCTCGACGGCGTTGCATTTGAACGCCGGCACGCCCAACACTTTGACAAGCTCAGTGTGACAACACGAACGAACATGAACGCATACATCATCTCCGGTTTCCGCAGCGCGGGAGGAAGTCTATGGTCGCTGGTCTTTGGTCTATGGCGGGGAGGGAGGTGCGTTGTCTGGCCAAAGACCATAGACCACAGACCATAGACGGCACTCACCAAATGAACCGATACAAGAACCTGGAGATCTGGAAGGACGCGATCAAGCTCGCCAAGGCTGTTCATGTCCTTACGGAGTCTTTGCCGAAAGAGGAGACCTATGGCTTGAAGAGCCAGTTGAGACGTGCTGCCGTATCTGTTGCCAGCAATATTGCCGAGGGTGCTGGTCGGAATACGAATGGCGAGTTCCATCAATTCCTCGGCATTGCCATCGGCTCAGCCTTCGAGGTGGACACCCAGTTGACCATTGGTGTTGAACTGGGCTACTTCAAAGCAGATCCAGTGAAGGAACTGTCGTTACGGATCGACAGCCTCGCCAACCGCGTGAACAAACTTCAACAGACACTCACTCCCGGCAAGCCTCGTCGCGAGCTTGTCCGGCCAGCGACCATAGACCAATGACCATAGACGCACTCACATGAATGCCTACATCATAGCTGGATTCCGGAGCGCAGTTGGAAAAGCGCCACGTGGAAAGTTCAGGTTCACACGACCTGATGATCTTGCCGCACGTGTAGTCCAGCATCTCATGAGATCAGTACCCGCGCTGCACAACACAGACGTGGACGACCTGATCGTGGGCAACGCCACGCCCGAGGCCGAGCAGGGCCTGAACGTGGGCCGCATGATCAGCCTGATGGGCCTGAACACCGACAAGGTGCCGGGCATGACGGTGAACCGCTATTGCAGCAGCGGCAGCGAAACGATCGCCATCGCCGCGGCCAAGATCCACAGCGGGCAGGCCGATGTGATCATCGCCGGCGGCGTGGAGTGCATGAGCCCAATCCCCTTCGGCGGCTGGCGCATCGTGCCAAACTACGAGGTGAGCAAGGCGAACCCCACCTACTACTGGGGCATGGGCCTTACCGCCGAGGCCGTGGCGCGCGATTTCAAAGTGAGCCGCGAGGACCAGGATGCGTTCTCATTACGCAGCCAGGAGAAAGCACTCGCAGCGATCGCTGCGGGCCGCTTCACCGACGAGATCGTGCCGGTCGAAGTGGAGCGCGTGTACCTCGATGAAAAGGAGAAGCGACAAGTCGAGAAGCACGTGGTGGACACGGATGAAGGTCCGCGCGCGAGCACCTTGGAGGGCCTGGCGAAGTTGAAGCCGGTGTTCGACACGAAGGGCACGGTGACCGCAGGCAACAGCAGCCAGACGAGCGATGGCGCGGCCTTCGTGCTGGTGGTGAGCGAGCGCATGCTGAAGCAGCTGAACGTGCAGCCGATCGCGCGCCTCCTCTCCTACCACGTGGCGGGCGTGGAGCCGCGCATCATGGGCATCGGTCCGGTGGCGGCGGTGCCGAAGGCGCTGGAGAAGGCCGGGCTGAAGATGAACGACATCGGATTGTTCGAACTGAACGAGGCCTTCGCATCGCAATCACTGGCGGTGGTGCGCGAGCTCGGCATCAACCCCGAGATCGTGAACGTGAACGGCGGGGCGATCGCGCTGGGGCATCCGCTGGGTTGCACGGGTACGAAGCTGACAGTACAACTGCTGAATGAGATGCGCCGTAGAAAGCAGCGGTACGGAGTGGTCACCATGTGCGTTGGCACCGGACAGGGTGCCGCTTCCGTTCTCGAACTCCTCAATTGATCGAACGTCATGGCACCCGAAACGAAGAAAGCCCTCCAAGGCGGCGAATTCCTGATCCGCGCGAGCGGACCGCAGGACATCTTCATCCCCGAAGAGTTCAATGAAGAACAGCGCATGATCGCGCAAACGGCGATGGGCTTCCTGGCCCAGGAAGTGCTCCCCAACCTAGACCGCATCGATCATCAGGAGGAGGGGCTGATGCAACGCATCCTCGAAAAGGCCGGTGAGCTGGGTCTACTGGGCATTTCGATCCCGGAGGAGTACGGCGGTTTCGGCAAGGACTTCGTGACCGGCATGCTGGTAACGGAGAAGACCGGCGCGGGCCACAGCTATAGCGTGGCGATGGCGGCACATACGGGGATCGGTACACTGCCCCTGCTGTACTATGGCAACGCCGAGCAGAAGGCGAAGTACGTCCCCAAGCTGGCCACTGGCGAGTGGAAGGCGTGCTATTGCCTGACGGAGCCCGGCAGCGGCAGCGATGCGAACAGCGGCAAAACGAAGGCGGTGCTTTCCCCCGATGGCAAGTACTACGTCCTGAACGGGCAGAAGATGTGGATCACCAACGGCGGTTTCGCGGACCTGTTCACGGTGTTCGCGAAGATCGACGATGACGAGAACCTGACGGCGTTCCTTGTAGAGAAGGGTTTCGGCGGCATCACGCTGAACCCCGAGGAGAAGAAGATGGGGATCAAGGGGAGCAGCACGCGGCAGGTGTTCTTCAACGATTGCAAGGTGCCGGTGGAGAACATGCTGAGCGAGCGGCAGAACGGTTTCAAGATCGCGGTGAACATCCTGAACATCGGGCGGATCAAGCTGGCGGGCGCGGCGCTAGGCGGTGCGAAGGCGGTGGTGGACCAGAGCGTGAAGTACGCGAACGAGCGCATCCAGTTCGGCAAACCGATCAGCGCGTTCGGCGCGATCCGGCAGAAGCTGGCCGACCAAGCGACCTACTGTTACGTAGTGGAGAGCGCGACCTATCGCTGCAGCCACGACATGGAGCAGGCGATCGAGGCGTTGGAGGCGGGCGGCGCGGACCACGCGAAGGCACTGTTGAAAGGCGTGGAGCAATACGCGGCGGAAGCGGCGATCCTGAAAGTGGCGGGCAGCGAGTGCCTCGACTACGTGTGCGACGAGGGCGTGCAGATCTACGGCGGCATGGGCTACAGCGCCGAAAGCCCCGTGGAGCGCGCCTACCGCGACAGCCGCATCAACCGGATCTTCGAGGGCACGAACGAGATCAACCGCATGTTGGTCGTGGACATGCTGCTGAAGCGCGCGATGAAGGGCCAGCTGGACCTGCTGGGTCCGGCGCAGGCGGTGGCCGCTGAACTGATGGGCATCCCCGACTTCCCCGAACCCGACGATTCGCTGCTGGGCGAGGAGAAGCGCATGGTGGCGAATTTCAAGAAGGCCGTGCTGATGGCCGCCGGCGGCGCAGCACAGAAGCTGGGGATGGAACTGGCGAAGCATCAGGAGACGCTGATGCACATCGCGGACATGGTGATCGATACGTATCTGGCGGAGAGCGTGCTGTTGCGGACGTTGAAACTTGCCGGTCTGAAGGGCGCCTCGACTCCGCTCGGCACGACAGGCATCGAAGAGCAGGTGGCGATGTGCCAGTTGTACATCCACGATGCCGCCGACCGGATCCACAAGTGGGCGAAGGAGGCGGTGAACAATTTCGCCGAGGGCGATGAGCGGCAGGCGATGCTGATGGGCGCGAAGCGTTTCAGCAAGAACATGAACCTCAACACAGCGGAGCTGCGAAAGGTGGTGGCGAAGAAGTTGATAGCGGAGGGGAGGTATTGCTTCTAAGGCGGTGAATGGGAGTTGATGAATGGTGAATGGCGAATGGTGAATGCTGGGCGTTCCTATTCTCCAGCTCCCATTCGCCATTCACCGGCCCAGCCGCACGCCTGCCCTCCGATCCTTGGCCGTGTTCGATATGGGCGATACGGATCCAGATCCTCTCCGTGGAGCAGGACCGCTTGAGTGAACGGATGGGCATGCTCCCGCCGGAATTCGTGGAACAGGTACTGGCCGGGATCCAGTTCAGCAGCGCAGCTACTTCAGGGGTTGCCGAATGGCCTGGCGCCCCTCCCTCCTCTCTCTGACAGCATGATGCAACTAAAATTTGTTTAGTAAAGTTTATTTAGCAAATGTTCTTAACTTGCGATCATCACCTCCGCCAATAGCTACGGCGATCGACGCATGGTCATCGACAACCCTTTCGCGGTCAACGCCTACCTGTCGCCGCAACTCTTCTGCGACCGGGAGCAGGAGACGGCCACGATCACGTCCGCGCTGCGCAACGGGCGGCACGTGATGCTGTACAGCCCGCGGCGCTACGGCAAGACCGGTCTCATCCACCACGTGTTCAACGGGCTGGCGAAAGTGCGGGGGGCGCGCACCATCTTCGCCGACGTGTATGCCGCGCGGGATGCGCACGAGTTCAACGTCATCCTGCTCAATGCCGTGCATCAGGCGTTGAATCCCACGCCCAAGCAGTTCCTGAAGAACGTGATGGCCTGGTTCTCAGCGCTGCGGCCGGTGATCAGCATGGACGAACTGACCGGGCAGCCGAGCATCGCCCTCGAGCGCGGCGATCCACGGCAGGCGGCCACCACCACGCGCGAGATCTTCCGCATCCTGAACGAACAGGGCCGCACCATCTTCCTCGCGATCGACGAGTTCCAACAAGTGGCGACGTTCAAGGACGTGCGGATGGATGCCGTGCTCCGCACCGAACTGCAACGCAGCCCCAAGGTGCGGTGCATCTTCTCGGGCAGCCAGCGGCACATCCTGCTGGACCTGTTCAACAACGCGAAGAGCCCGTTCTATGGCAGCGCCGACCACGTGGAGCTGGAGCGCATCGACCGCAGCACCTATGCCGCCTTCGCAGTGGGCCTGATGAAGCGCCACAAGCGCACCCTGAAACGCGATGACGCGCTGTTCTGCTACGACATCTGCCGGGGTCACACTTACTACGTGCAGGTGTTGTTCAACCGCCTCTTCGGCGATCCGCGTCCCCTGGAGCGCGCAACGATCGTGGATGTGCTGCTGTCCATCGTGCGTGAACAGGATGCCATCATGGCCACGCTGCGCAGCGCTCTCACCAGGAACCAGTGGGAGCTGTTCGCCGCGATCGCGCGCGAGGGCGAGGTGGATACCCCCACGGGTGGCGCGTTCATCAAGAAGCACGACCTCCCCTCCTCCGCCGCCTTGGTGCATGCCCTGCAAGCCCTCGTGGACCGCGAACTAATCTACGTGACGGCCCACACGCCTGATAGCGGAAAGCCCGTGTATGCGGCCTACAACCCGTTCATGGGCGCGTGGTTCAAGTATCGATAAGGGGAGCGGCGGATGGAAGTTGGCGAATGGTGAATGGGATGCCCAGGATCATCCATTCACCAGCTCCCATTCACCATTCACTTGTACACTTGCCTGTGGGAACGGCGGCTCTTTCACGCTGCGTATCGAGTAGTGGGAGAAAGGCCCTGAACGCGAACAAAGCCCATGCGACCCTCCGAAGACGCCCTTGAGATCTACGCCGAACGCCACAGCGGAAAGGAACCTACCTACCTGAAGGAACTGCGGGCGGAGACACTAGCGAAGGTGCACTCACCCGAGATGCTGAGCGGTCATCTACAGGGGCGTACTCTTGCGTTGCTGAGCAGGTTGCTTCGCCCGCAGCTCATCGTGGAGATCGGCACCTATACCGGATACAGCGCGCTTTGTCTGGCGGAAGGTCTTAGCCCTGGTGGCATGCTGCACACCATTGACATCGACCCGCATCTGCCTCCACTCGTGCATAGGTACATCGCCAAGGCCGGCATGCAGGATCGCATCGCCACGCACCACCGGCCCGCCTTGGAGGTCATCCCCACATTGCAGGGTCCGTTCGATCTCGTGTTCATCGATGCGGACAAGCAGAACTACCCGAGCTACCTCACGGCCGTGATCGAACGGGTGCGGTCCGGCGGGCTGATCATTGCCGACAACGTGCTTTGGAGCGGGCGCGTGCTGCAACCGTCCACCGAACAGGATGAAGTGACGAAGGCCATCGCCACCTATAGCCGCATGGTGAACGACGATCCGCGCCTGGACCCGGTGCTGCTACCGGTGCGGGACGGCCTGCTCATCGCCCATAAGCGCTGAGCGGACCGATCAACAGGGACTTCGCGGCACCACTTCCCAACTATCTTGGCCTGCCATGAGCGACCAGCCCAGCGACACCGTCCGCCTCATCGGCGCGGCCATCGGCATCCTTGCCTCACTCCCCGCATGAAGCTGCTGCTCCTCTTCGTCCTTCCGCTCCTGCTGTGCAGCGGCTGCAACGCCCAGCAGTTCATACAGGCCGCTGAACAGGGCGGTGTCACCATCGGCTACAAGTGGACGCACAAGGAAGGCAAGCCCAGCCTGCTGCAGTTGCGGATCGCGAACCCCACCGGCGAGCGGTGCCGTGTACACGCGGATATCGACCTTTACCACCAGGGATTCACGGTGGAACAGTTCAGCGCCGACACGATCATCGGGCCGCACCGCACGCTCACCGGCAGGCTGAACGGCATCTACTTCACGCCCCGCTCGCTGACCCCGGAACAACTGCGCAGCAGCGATACCCGCGTGGAAGTGACAGGGTTCACCGTGGAGCCTGTTCCGGCCGAATAGGCGTTCCCTGCACCGACCATGAGACGGATCATCCGCGCAGGCCCCTTGATGACGCTTGCTACAGCGACGCTCATCGCCATGGCCATGGCGCTCGTGGTGATCGGCCTTTTGCGTTCGGAGGAACGCACGCGCACCCTGGCGATCATGCGCCTGGACGGCGTGATGGACACCCAGCGTTCGCGGCTGGAAACCGTGCTCGGCACCTATGAATGGGATCTTGCCGAGGAAGCGGCCTACATCAGCATGCAGGACACCCTCTCCGACCTTGCGCTCGTGTCGCGCTGGCGGCCATTGCTGGAAGGGCATTACGCCGTGAGCGCCGTGGGCCTCGCGGATGAACGGGGCGGTGAACGCGTGCTCCTCCGCGGGGATTCCTCGTGGGTCCTGCGCACGGTGAAGGACGGCCTATCGAAAGGCCCCGCGATCATGACCGCCTGGTCCATGCGGTCCAACGCCACGCGCCAACCCATCGCCCAGGGTACCGAACGAGCGAGCGACCCGCGCACGGAGGTCTGGTTCGGCCACGCCTTGGAGGACCGCCACGGCGACCCCGTATGGTCCGGCGGCACCGACACGGTGAACGGTGCGAACGAATTGCACGTATCACTGCTGATCCGCGGGCGCGATGAGCACACGCCCTACCGCATCCTCCGCATCACCGTATCGCCGGAGCTGGCGCTCGGCGCCATGGACAACCAGGCCGGCGTGATGGCCACGTTGCAACTCTCCCCGATGGGCCGTCCGTATGGAGGGCCGGATACGTCCGGGTCGGGACGGATGTGGGAAGAAGCCCTGCGGCGTTGGGAGCCCAAGCGCGCCAGCACACCGTTCACGTTCACGGACGAACACGTGCATTGGATGGCCCGCTTCGTGCCCTGCACGCTGAACGGCGCCGCCCTGTTCATCGGCGCGGCGATCGACCTCGACCAGCTGGACGCCTGGACGCGCCCTGAACGCATCGGGCTGTGGACCGCCGCGATCGTGCTGGTGTCACTGGCCGCGCTGCTCGTGTGGGCGTTCATCCGCGGGCGCCGCACGGACGAGCACATGCGCCGCCAGGCCCGGCGCTCCCGCACGCAGGAACGTGAATTGGCGAAGGCCCTGGGCGAGCGGGAGATCCTTGACCGCGAGGTGCATCACCGCGTGAAGAACAACCTCCAGGTCGTAAGCAGCCTGTTGAACCTGCAGGCGCACCGCATCCCGTCCGACCCGGCCCGGAACGAGTTCCTCCGCGGCAAACGCCGCATCGACGAGATGGCCCTCGTGCATCAGAAGCTCTACGGCCAGCGCGACCTGCGCGCGATCGACCTCGCCGTGTTCCTGGACGACCTGGCCAAGGCCATCGCCACGCTCTTCGAGCCCGACAGCCGCCGCGTGAGCCATTCCGTGGATACACAGGGCATCCGCACGAACGCCGACACGGCGATCCCGCTGGGCATGATCCTCTGCGAACTGCTCTCGAACTGCTACCAGCACGCTTTCCCTTATGCCACAGGCGGGCACATCGAGATCATCGTCCGGCCTGCGGGCAATGAGCGGTTCCGCTTCACGGTGCGCGACAACGGCAAAGGCATCAGCAAGGACCGCGTGCCGCGCGACGAGCAGCTCGGGCTGGAGATCGTGGAAGCCCTCGCCGACCAGCTGGACGGCAGCGTGTCCGTGGGCACGGGCACGGGCACCTCGATCGACGTGCTGTTCCGCATGCAGCAGCAACCAGCGATCCGGACCTTGTGATACGTGCTCAGCGCAACCACTCCATCTCCACGCGCCGCTCGTCCGGGTCCACGCCCAGGCTGCGGCGGCTGCCGTAGTGGTTCACCAGCAACCGGTCCCCGCTGATGCCGCGCTGCATCAGATAGGCGCGCACGGCACGCGCGCGTTCCGCGCTGATCGCCATGTTCGCTTCCTCCGGGCCGCTGCGATCGGTGTATCCGGTGATGAGCAGCCGGTCCTTCGGGGAGCGCGCGAGCTGCTCGAAGACCTCGTTCAGCAGCACCTTGTACGGTTCGGTCACCCGCGCGGATTCCTTCTCAAAACGGACGACGAGGTTGCGTTGCGTGAGTTCGCTCAGGTCGGCGATCGGATTGTCCGGCGCGTCCTTCGCATGCGCTTTCAGCGCATCCACGTCCGCTCCCAATCCATCGATGCGCTGGTCGATCGCATCCAGGCGATCGCGCATCGCCCACAGCTCCTTGCGCTGATCGATCTCGCCGATGCGCGCATTGATCCGGTCGAGCTCGGCCTTCAGCCAACGGTCCCGTTTCCGCGGCTTCGATCGCTCCGTGGCATCCTCCGCCCGCGCCTGCTGGGCGATGTTCACCATCAAGCGGTCCGTGAGCGAGGCATCCTGGAGGGCGATGCCGCTGTCGCCCGCGGTGAGGTCCAACGCGCACAGGTAGTTCTGATCGTCGAACACGCGGCGGCAGATCGTGGGCACGTCCACTGTGTGCCCGGGATCCTTCACTGCGGCGCCGGCCGGAGCGATGACGTCGATGGAGGCGAGCGGCAGAAGGTCGGCGCGCAGCTGACGTTCCAGTTCCTGCCGCTGGGTGCGGACGTAGTAATAGATGGCGAGGTACTTGTCCTGATCGTCACCGCCATCCACGCCGAAGCGGGCCTGGCTCCAATCGATGCGGGCCACGCGGGACAGCTGCGCGCGGGTGGGCTCGGAAAGGCCTTCCGCGACACCGCCGAAATGCTGGGCGGACGCCCTTGCTATCGCATCGATGTCCGCCACCAGGCGTTCCACCGGAACGTCGGTGCGCACGCCGGTCCGCTCGAAATGCACGCGTTGATCGAGGTACTCCTCGATGCCCGCCAGCAGCAACCGGTCCAGGGAAAGCCGCCGATCCTCCACCGGTGCGGACAGGCGCTGGAACGCGAAGGTGAAGGCGCCGTCCGCCCCGGCCCTCCAGGTCGCCTGTGCCAGCGGAGCACCCTCTTCCGCAGCATCGGGATAGGCACGCACCAGCACGGCGCCTGCGCTGCTTTCGGCCCGCAGGTCGGGCGCCTCCTGCGCGCAGGCGCCGACGGACAGCAGGCCGAGACCGGCGACAACGAGCGCGCGCATGATGGAAGCGAACTTAGACCACCGCACCGCCGCTCTTCCATGCCTGCGGAACGAAGTATGAACGCGGTTTCCCACGATCATCCGCGGGCCCGCAGGAGCCTGCTGAACGCCTGGATCCAGCGGTGCGCATCATCGATGCTGACGCATACGCGGAAGGGGAAATGCGGCTGGTAGAAGCGGGCGAAGAACTCCCCTTGGATGCGGTCGGGCAGGTCGTAGGCGACGAAGGCCACAGGCCGTTCATCGTTGCGGCAGCTGCGGGCCAGGAGCGTGCGGGCCTCGGGGGTCATGCGCACCAGCTCCTCCTGCTCCACCACCACCGGTACCCCACCGTAGGGATCGAGACCGCGCACATGGCGCAGCACGGCGCGCATCGCCTGCAGGTCGATCTCCGCCGCGTTGCACAGCACAAGACGGATGACCCCTTCCTCTTCCCACGCCTCGAAAGGCGTTCGTTCTGCGACCGTTCCGGTGGAGGGCACGTTGCTCGCCAGCTAGCAGGCGGTGCGGAAAAGTATCCTGCACGGATGCGCCTGCGCGAACGGATGCACGCGGAACTGCGAACAGACCGCCGTGGATAGCTATCGCCGCTGCAATACCTCGGGAACGGGATCACCGATCGCCGCGTCCGGCAGTTCGCACCCGATGAGCATGCACAGGGTGGGCACGATGTCCGTGATCGCCGTGCGGCGCACCACTTCACCCGGAACGATACCCTTCCCATAGAAGATCACCGGCACGTGGGTGTCATAGTTCCAAGGTGCGCCATGCTCGGTGCCTTTCCGCGCCATGCCCGGCCAGGCGGCCAGATGGCCGGGCCGCAGGATGAAGCATACATCCCCGCTACGCTCGGCCATATATCCCCGCTGCACCATGGAGGCCCGTTCCGTGGGTGTCCGCACGGATAGCAGTTCCGTGGCGGTGTAGGCCTCGGCGATCCCCGGGAAGGCCCGCACGGCCGCCGCCGCCACGCGTTGCACTTCCGCACGATCGAGCTTGTTCGCGGACACCAAGGAGTCATTGAGGAACAACTGCTCCTTCACGCGCTGGCGGATCCATTTGCCGGCGCCAAAGCGCTCGGTGAGCGCACGCTCCACGGCCTCCACCAGATCGCCCATCTCCACGTACCCGGCGCTCGCCTTCAATGCACCGAGGTATGCGGGCACATCCACCGCACCGTGGTCCGCGGTAAGGAGAACGGTATACGCCTGCTCGCCCACGCTGTGGTCCAATGCGGCCAACAGGCGCTCCAGTTCACGGTCCAATCGCAGGTACATGTCCTCTACTTCCAACGCACGCGGCCCCATGGCATGGCCGATCTCATCGGTGCTGCCATAGCTCACGGCGAGAAGGTCGGGAATATCGTCCCGGCCCAACTGCTCGCCTTCGATCGCGGCAAGGGCCATCTCGGTGGTCAGGAGCAGACCGGCGGGTGTCTGCCGCACGAGTTCCATGTTGTTCCCGCTCGCGGCAAAAGCGCTCGCCAGGTCCTGTGGCAACGTGGGCTGCGCCGCACCGGCCACGTGGCGCTCGAAGCGGTTGTCATCCGGCAGGGCCTGGTGGTACCGTTCACGCGGCAGCAGCAGCTCCCATTTCCCCTTCAGGTACTCCGCCACGAGCTTTCGCTCATTGAAGGCGTTCACCCAGTGCGGAAGGCTGTCCATGTACCAACTGCTGGTGGCGATGCGCCCTTCCGGATCCTCGAAGAACCAATAGGCGGCGTCACCGGTGCGCCCGATCGGCAGGATCGCGCTGCGGTCCTTCAGGGCCACGCCGATGGTCCTGCTGCGGCCGTCGTAGCGCCGTTCCAGCTCGTCGGCGAACGTGCCGCACAGCAGGTTCACCGGGGACCGCTGTCCCTTCACGCCACTGCCGCCCACGCCATGCACGCGATCGTCCTGCACGCAGTTCAGGCTTTGCCCCGTGGCCCGGATGAACATATCGTTGGCCACGATGCCGTGGTCATGCGGCGTGGTACCGGTATAGATGCTCGCGTGCCCCGGCCCGGTATGCGTGGGGGCATAGTTGTAATGCGCATCCCGCAGGAAGGCACCATGCCGCACCAGACGCTTGAACCCGCCTTCACCGAAGTTGTCCCAGTAGCGATAGAGATAGTCCACACGCATCTGGTCCACCACGATGCCCACGACCAGCTTCGGTGGTGCCTGCCAGACCGGCACCTGCGCAAAGGCCTCGAAGACCGGCAGGAACAAAAGGGCGGAGAAAAGCGCACGCATCATGCGATATGGCCGAAAAGAGGATGGAACGTCCATGCCCCGCCGCTGCTTACGTCGCACTGCTGCGTTGATGGAGCAGAAGGAACAGGCGGAACGCGCCGATGCCCACAAGGGAGCCGTAGAGCCCGCCCACGATCACGTCGCCGGGGTAGTGCGCGCCGAGGTAGATGCGGCTGTACCCGATCAGCCCGGCCCAGGCCAGCAGCAGCAGAACGCCCCACCAGGGCCTGCGTTGCAGCACGCCCGCCATGAAGGTGGCGATGGCGAAGTGATTGGATGCGTGCGAGCTGACGAACCCATACTGTCCGCCGCAATGGCCGTTCACCAGATGCACCAGCCCTTGCAGGTCCGGGGCGTGGCAGGGGCGCAGCCGTTGCACCGTGTTCTTGAAGAGGAGAACGGACCCGCTATCACTGCACAGCACCATCAAGGCGACCACCGGCAGCGACCACCACAGCCCGCGCCAGCCCCAGCGCCAGCGGATGAGCACCAGGAAGCCGAGGTACACAGGGATCCACGTGCGCATCTCGCTCATGTACCACATGAACGTATCGGTGCCCGGCGCATGCGCGCCGTTGACGGCCAGGAAGGCGGTGCGATCGGCGGCGAGTATGGCGTCCGCCCACGCCATCAGGAATGGAGCTTGCGCCAGAGCAGGTCCTTCAACTCCGCCAGGCCCTTGTTCGCCACCGAGCTGATCAGCACGTGGTCCACGTCCTTCGGCAGTTCCTTCTTCACGGCCTTGGTCAGCTCGGCATCGAGCATGTCGCACTTCGTCACCGCGAGCACGCGTTCCTTGTGGAGCAGTTCGGGCGAGTATTCACGCAGTTCGTTCAACAGCACCTGGTACTCCGCGCCGATGTCCGGGCTGTCCGCCGGCACCATGAAGAGCAGCACGCTGTTGCGCTCGATGTGCCGCAGGAAACGCAGGCCGAGCCCCTTGCCTGCATGCGCCCCTTCGATGATGCCGGGGATGTCGGCCATCACGAAGCTCTTGCCATCGCGGTACGGCACGATGCCCAGGTTGGGCACGAGCGTGGTGAACGGGTAATCGGCGATCTTCGGCTTGGCCGCGCTGATGCTGGCGAGCAGGGTGCTTTTGCCGGCGTTCGGGAAGCCCACGAGGCCCACGTCGGCGAGCACCTTCAGCTCCAGCGCGATCCACTGTTCCTTGCCCGGCTCACCGGGTTGCGCGAACCGGGGCGTCTGGAACGTGGCGCTGTGGAAGTGCTGGTTGCCCAGGCCACCGCGGCCGCCTTCCAGGAGAACGCGCTCCTCCCCGTCCTGCGTGATCTCGAAGATCGACTTCACCGGTATCGCTGTCCTTGGCCACGGTGCCGAGCGGCACTTCCACCACGGCATCGGTGCCCATGCGGCCGCTGCGCTGGTTGCTGCCACCGCCTTCGCCGTCCTCGGCGATCACGTGCTTGGTGTAGCGGAGGTGCAGCAACGTCCACAATTGCGCGTTGCCGCGCAGGACCACGTGTCCGCCGCGGCCGCCATCGCCGCCGTCAGGACCACCCTTGGGCACATACTTTTCGCGCCGCAGGTGCCGGCTGCCCGCGCCGCCTTTGCCGCTGCGGCATTCGATGCGGATGTGATCGATGAAGTTCGCGCTGGACACCTTCCGGGAATATGGGGCGCTAAGGTAGGCGGTGCCAGGAAGGCGGAACGCTGGCCTCCGCGCCGTATCAATGGATCGAACGGTGGTGCGAACGGAGATCTATGCGTGCTGCCCGATCGCCTCCACCAGCCGCTCGGTGATCTCGGCGACGCTGCCGATGCCCTCGATGTGGCGGTGCTTCCCTTGCTCGCTGTAATAGTCCTTCAGCGGCGCGGTCTTCTGTTCGTACTCCTGGATGCGGCGGCGGATGATGCCTTCGTTCTGGTCGTCCGCGCGGCCGCTGGTGGCACCGCGGCCGAGCAGCCGCTTCACCAGCTCCTCCTCGGACACTTCCAGCGAGAGCATGGCCGTGATGGGCTGCTTCTTCACGCCCAGCATGTGGTCCAGCGCCTCGGCCTGCGCCTTCGTGCGCGGGAACCCGTCGAAGATGAAGCCCGGCGCATCCAGGTGGGCCTCCATCTTGTTGCGGATCATACCGATCACCACGTCGTCCGGTACCAGCTCACCACGGTCCATCAGTTCCTTGGCGCGCAGGCCCAGTTCGCTTTCCGCCTTGATCTCCGCGCGGAGCAGGTCGCCCGTGCTCAGGTGTACCAGCTTGTAACGCTCGATCAGGAACTGGCTTTGGGTGCCTTTGCCGGCGCCCGGAGGGCCGAAAAGGACGATGTTCAGTTTGTTCTTCATGCTTCGCCCGCCGCAGCGGTCGTGAGGAGGTGAATGATGAGGTCCAACAGGATGTTCACGCAAGTGATCACGCAACGATCCGGTAGATGCCGGGCAGGTTGCGGCCCAACCCATCGTGGTCCAGCCCCGAGCCCACCACGAAGGCGTTCGGGATGCGCACGGCCACGTGGTCGATGGGGATGTCCTTCTTGTAGGCGTCCGGTTTGAAGAGCAGCGTGGCAACGGCGACGCTCGCCGGGTGCTGCTGGCGCAGCGCTTCCATGATGTGCTCGATGGTGTGGCCCGTATCCACGATGTCCTCCACCACCACCACGTGGCGGCCTTCGACCTTCTCGTTCAGCCCGAGCAGCTGCGTGACCGTGCCGGTGCTGGTGGTGCCGTGGTAGCTGGCCACCTTCACGAAGGTGATCTCGCATTCGATCGGCAGCCGCTTCAACAGTTCCGATGCGAAGAAGTAGGAGCCGTTGAGCACGCCCACGAACAGCGGGCAGCGCCCGTCATACGCCCTGGCCACCTCCCCCGCCACGCGGGTGATGGCCTCGGCGAGTTCGGCCTCGGTGATGAAGGGCTCGAAGCTCTCGTTGTGCAGGACGACGCGGCTCATGCGAGGGGCCGAAGTTACTCAGGCGCATGCAAAGGAGCGACCGATGCTCCACGCATGAGCGCGGGTGAGCATGACGAGAACGTAAGCGTGGCCGGGCCTCTCTGCCACCTTCACCACCCGCGCCGTTCCGTCCGGAGCACGGTCCTTCCGTGGTGTGCTGCCATCCCGGACAGAATGCTATTTTCGGAGAACTATGCGTCTTCTGTCCGTATCCACCGCGTTCATCCTCTCCATCACAACGGCCCTCGCGGGCGGCGAGCACCTGCCCGTAGGGGCGCGCTTCGCGGGCATGGGCCATGCGAGCACCACGCTGAGCGACCTCTGGAGCGTGCGCGCCAACCAGGCCGGTCTGGCCGCGCTGGAGCATCCCGTCGCGGGGGCCTACTACCAGCAGCATTGGTTCGCGCCGGACCTGGCGATGCAAGGCCTGGCCTTCGCCCTGCCCGTGGGCAACGGCTGCTTCGCGGTGAACGCGAACACCTTCGGCAGCACGCTCTACGCCGAGCGCCAGTTCGGGATCGCCTATGCCCTGAAGCTGAGCGATGGCCTGCGCGTGGGCGTGCAACTGGACTACCTGGACCTGCGCCTGGGCGAAGGCTACGGATCGCGCGGAATGATGACCGCCGAGCTGGGCGTGCAGGCGAAGCTGAGCGAGCACCTCTGGATCGGCGCGCACCTGTACAACCCGAACAAGGCCACCATCGGCGGACCGTATGGCGAGAAGGCACCGACCGAGCTGCGCGCGGGCCTGGGCTACACCTTCAACGATCAGGTGCTGCTCACCGGTGAAGTGGCGAAGGACATCGACCGCGCGGAGCGCTACCACGCGGGCCTCGAGTACCGGGTGATCAAGGTGCTGGCCTTGCGCACCGGCGTCAGCACCGGACCCGAGCAGGCGCACTTCGGCGTGGGCCTGCGCCTGCAGCGGCTGGACCTGGACATGGCGGTGGCCGTGCGTTCGCGATTGGGCGCCACCCCGATGGTGAACCTGAACTACCGCTTCGAATGAGGCGGCTCGCGGCGATCGTGGCGTTGATCGGCGCCGTGGGTATCACCCATGCGCAGCAGGTGCCCGTGGAACTGCGCGACCTGATCGAACAACGCATCGAGGCCATCGCCGAGCAGCTCGGCGACGACAACGGCGTGGACCTTACCGCCCTGAGCGAAGCGTTCTACGACCGCCTTTCCGACCCGATCGACCTGAACCATACCGATGCGGACGAGCTCGGCTCGCTCTACCTGCTGAACGACGCGCAGATCGCCGCGCTCTTCGCCCACATCCAACGCTTCGGGCCTCTGCTGAGCGTGTATGAACTGCAGACGATCGACGGCATCGACCTGCGCACGATGGAGCTGCTGCGGCCCTTCGTGACGGTGCTGGACAACAGCCGCGGCACGCACGCCTCACTGAAGGAGATCCTAAAGAACGGCCGCCACGAAGTGCTCACCCGCACCATCGTGAACATCGAGCAACGGCGCGGCTTCATCGGTGGCGGCGATCCCTTCAACGTGCCCTACCACGCGCCCGATGGCCGTCCGCTGCCGGACGTGGACGATCCGCACGTGCTGGACTCGCTGCGCACCAACAGCAAGGTGTACCTGGGCAGCCCGTGGAAGATCTACGCGCGCTACCGCTTCCGTTACCGGCAGAACGTGAGCGTGGGCCTCACCATGGAGAAGGACGAGGGCGAGGAGTTCTTCCGCGGCACCCAGAAGCAGGGCTTCGATTTCTATTCCGCGCACCTTTTCCTGCGCGACTTCGGCAGGGTGAAGGCGCTGGCCATCGGCGACTATCAGGCGCAGTTCGGCCAGGGGCTCGTGTTCTGGAGCGGCTTCGGCTGGGCGGGCAAATCGGCGTACACGCTCAACATCAAGCGCAACGCGCCGGGGCTGTCGCATTATTCCAGCGTGAACGAGAACCTCTTCCTGCGCGGCGCGGGCGTCACCTATGCGGTAACGAAACGCATCGACCTCACCGCGTTCGGCAGCCACAAGGGCTATGACGCCAACGTGGTGGCGAGCCGCACCACGGCCACCGACAGCACCACCAGCTTCCAGGACCCGGAGGCGGCCTTCAGCTCGTTCCAGGAGGACGGCTACCACCGCACGATGAACGAAGTGGCCAAGAAGGACGCGATCACCGAGGACATCATCGGCGGCCACCTGCGATACCGCCGCCCCGGCTGGAGCGTGGGCGCCACCGCGGCGCACATCAAGTTCGGCAACACGCTCACGCGGGACCTCAAACCCTACAACCGCTTCGAGTTCCAGGGCAGCAGCAACACCACCATGGGCATCGACTGGAACGTGCTGTACCGCAACCTCACCTGGTTCGGCGAGGGCGCGCGCAGCGCGAACGGCGGCATGGCCGGCATCACCGGCGTGCTGGTGGCCCTGGACAAGCGCCTGTCGCTGGCGATGCTCTACCGCGATTACCAGCGCGATTTCCATGGCCTCTACAGCCTCGCGTTCGCCGAGAGCACCAACCCGTGGAACGAGCGCGGCCTCTACACCGGCATCGAGCTGCGGCCCACCCGCGCGTGGACGATCAACGCGTTCATGGACCAGTTCCGCTTCCCCTGGCTGCGCTACCAGACGGATGGACCGAGCGACGGCCACGACGTGCTGGGCCAGGTCACCTGGACGCCGGACAAAAAGACCCAGCTGTACTTCCGCGTGCGCAGCCAGCACCGGGGCTACAACACGGCGGAGGCCGTGCCGGGCGTGGACCCGCTGGTGGACCGTTCGCAGATCAACTTCCGCTTCAACGCGAGCTACCGCGTAAGCCCCGCCGTAACGCTGCGCACCCGTGTGGAAAGCGTGGACTATAAGCGAGGCAACGGGCCGAAGGAGCACGGCTTCATGATCTACCAGGACATCGCGCACCGCCCGATGATGGGCAGGGTGGAACTCACCGGCCGCCTCGCGCTCTTCAGCACGGACACGTACAATGCGCGCATCTACGCCTACGAGAACGACATCATCGGCGTGTTCAGCATACCGCCCTACTACGGCCGGGGCGTGCGCGGGTATGCCATGGTGCGCTACAGCCCATTGCGCCGCGTGGACGTGTGGGTGCGCTACGGCGTCTGGATCTACAACGACCGGAACGTCATCAGCAGCGGCCTGCAGGAGATCAACGGCGACCGCAAGAGCGACCTGAAACTGGAACTGCGGTTGCAGTTCTGACCCGCATCAGCGCGACGCTCCGCCGTACTGCATGCGCACGCCGTGGTCGCTCAGGACCACGAAGGTGAAAACGCCCAGCGCCAGGCCGAAGGGGATGCTCAGGCAGTCGATGGCCGCCACCACTTCGCTGAACACGCGGCCCTTGCGCCGCTGGATCAGCCCTGCGCTGACCAAGTTCAGGATGCCCACCGCTTCCACGAAGAGGAAAAGGGCCCAACCCAGGCCACGCAGCAAGAAGCCCACGAAAGGCGGCGCCGCCTCCCCGCCTTGCTCCAACAGCCAATTGCTGTCCATGGCCTGACCGATGAACACGAGCGACAACAGCGTAAGGCCGACCAGGCAGATGAACACACCATACACATAGTGCAGGATGCTGAGGGCGGATAGATGGCGTTCCATGTGTTGAAGATCGCACTTCCCGGAGGCCCGATGCAAGAATCCGGAAGAGCGGCTTTACAGAATGCCTGACGGCCGCAAGAGGGAAAAGGAGGCCGAAGCCTCCCTCACCCGTCCAAGCCGCGGTGTCAGTCGGTGCCAATCTCCTCGTCGTCCTCTTCCTCATCCGGCCGCTCCATCGGTGCCTGGGGCGGGGTATGCTCCTGGGGGCCTACCATGATGCCGCCGGTCTCCGGGCTGTTGCCGGTGTTGTCCTGTTGCGGTTGGGCGCTGCCTGTGCCCTCCTTGCCCTCTTGCATGATCATGGCCGTATGGGGTGTGTAGTTCCATGCCCGATCGGGCAATTCCTTTCCTTAGTTCGTGGTCGTCCGCTCCTCTCTGACCGGTTCCGTTCCCTGGTCGTGTGGGTTCCACGTAGTGTAGATGATGGCCGCGATCACCGAGCAAACGATGAGCAGGATGAACACGGTGGCCAGGATGCCGCGCGCGGCGGGCGTATCGTTCGGCCTGTTGTCCACAGGACCCGTTTCGCCGCCTTGCGTGCCGTGCAAGGAAGAAGGTGCGTTGATCATGGCTGTGGGGTGTTGGTTGCTTGTTCCGCTGCATGCCCGATGCCAGAAGGCTGTTGCGGGTCCGGGTCCGCAGGATGCTCACGCACCGGCCGAGGCGTTCGGCCAGGGGCGTTCGGCCGTTCTTCCGGCGTCTGCGAAGGCGTGCCGGGTACCGGTTCGCGCTTGGGCGGCTCGGGTACACCGGGTTCTTGCCCAGGCTTGGGGTCGGGTTGGCGCTCGGGCGTCTGTGGTAATGGGTCCACCGCCGTGTGCAGCGCCCGCTGTCGCGAGGCGGTGCGTTGGATGTGTGCAAGGTCCATGGTATTGCGTTTCTTTTTCGGCTGCCAACCCGGTGCCGATCGCTGGCATCGCCTTTGGGGACGTTCATCCATCATCCCCACGTGCATCATGACAACACTCGCCGGAAAGAAGATCGCCATCCTCGCCACGAACGGCTTCGAGGAAAGTGAGCTCGTTTCACCGAAGGAAGCCTTGGAAGAGGCTGGTGCCCTTGTGCACATCGTTTCCCTCAATGCCGGATCCATCCAGGCGTGGAAGGATGGCAACTGGAGCGACAACTACCCCGTGGACCGCACACTGCACGAAGCCGGATCGAGCGACTACGACGCCTTGGTGCTGCCGGGTGGCGTGCTCAACCCCGACCGGCTGCGCCGCAGCGAGCTTGCGGTGACGTTCGTCCGCGAGTTCTTCGCCGCGCACAAGCCCGTGGCCGCCATCTGCCATGGTCCGCAACTGCTGATCGAAGCACGCGTGGTGCATGAGCGCCACCTCACTTCCTTCCCATCCATCCGCACCGACCTGAAGAACGCCGGCGCCCGCTGGGTGGACGATGAAGTGGTGGTGGACAATGGCCTCATTACCAGCCGCTCGCCCGCCGACCTTCCCGCCTTCAACCGAAAGCTCGTGGAGGAAGTGGCCGAGGGCAAGCACGCCCATCAGCACGCCTGACGTTCCGTCCCCACACGCGTGGAAGGCACGCCACTTCGTTGGGGACCATGTTCCCAGCCGTGCTTTTTGGGGAACCGCGCCAGCAACGGGCCGATCGGATCGGCCCGGCGTGTGTGGGAGATGCGCCGAACACCACACACCATGAAAGCGCTCTGGCGTGGTTCCATCGGCTTCGGCCTTGTCAGCATTCCCGTGCGCATGTACTCCGCCACGCAGGAAAGCGAACTGGACCTGGACATGCTGGATGCGAAGGACCATGCCCGCATCCGCTTCAACCGCGTGAACGAACGCACCGGCAAGGAAGTGCCGTGGGAACGCATCGTGAAAGGGTTCGAAGTGGACGGCCGCTACGTGGTGCTCGAGGACAAGGATCTGAAGAACGCCGCGCGGGAAAAGAGCGATGTGATCAGCATCCACGATTTCATACAGGAGGACGAGGTGGAGGCCAAGTACTTCGAGAAGCCGTACTACCTGGAGCCGGAGAAGGGCGGTACGCGGGCCTATGCCCTGTTGCGCGAGGCGCTGCGGAAGAGCGGCAAGGCCGGGGTCGCCAGCTTCGTGATGCGCACGAAGGAGCACCCGGCGCTCATCGTGCCCGATGGCCCCACGCTGCTGCTGGTGCAACTGCGCTTCGCCGAGGAGATCCGCGATGCCGGTGAACTGAACGTTCCGAAGGCCGAACGCATACCGCCAGCCGAGCTCAAGCTTGCGCTGTCCCTCATCGGGCAGCACACCGGCAAGTTCGACATCGAACGGTACAAGGACACCTTCACCGCTTCGTTGATGCGGACGATCCGCGCCAAGGCGAAAGGCAAGCGCACGGCGGAGCCGAAGCTCAAGGTCGTCCATGCCCGCAGGACCGATGACCTGATGGAACAGCTCAAGGCGAGCCTGAACGTCCGGAAACGCAAGGCCTCATGAGCCTTTCCCGCTACACGGCCAAGCGCGATCCACGCACGCCCGAACCGCCCGCCAAGCGGCACACCACGGATGGCACGCTCCGGTTCGTGGTGCAACGCCACAAGGCCTCGCACCTGCACTACGATTTCCGCCTGGAGATGGACGGTGTGCTGAAAAGCTGGGCCGTGCCGAAAGGGCCATCGCTCTCTCCCAAGGACCGCCGCCTGGCCATGATGGTGGAGGACCATCCCTACGCCTACAAGGATTTCAAGGGCACCATTCCCGAAGGCCACTACGGCGCGGGCATCGTGGAGATCTGGGACCACGGTACGTACGCTCCCGTGCATGCCGACCACTCCCCTTCCACGGAAAAGGAACTGCTCAAGGACCTCGCGAAAGGTTCCATCAAGTTCGTGCTGAAAGGCCGCAAGTTGAAAGGAGAGTTCGCCCTGGTAAGGATGAAGGACCCGAAGGCACCGAATGCCTGGCTGCTCATCAAGCACAGCGACCGGTACGCCGTGGACGGCATGTACAACAGCGAGGATCGACACGCCCGCCTCATCACCCATCAACAAGGCATTGGCCGCGTCGCGGAAGGGATCGGTGCCCCGCACACAAAGGCCGCGCACGGCCAACGCCGCCATGCCTGTGGCACGTCCCGCGCCATCGCCGCGTTCCGTTCGCGGGCTTGGCAAGGCCGCCCGATCATTGCATTACATCCACCCCATGCTCGCCAAGCCGGGCGCGGAGGCCTTCGACGACCCCGGCTGGGTCTTCGAGATCAAGTGGGATGGTTACCGCGCGATCGCGGAAACAGGTGCGAGGCAACGGCTCTATTCGCGCAACGGCCTCTCGTTCGAGCAGGCCTACCCACCCATCTGGAACGCGCTGGGGCGCTACAAGGAACGCCTCGTGCTCGATGGCGAGATCGTGGCGCTCGGCGCGCGCGGCCTCCCCAGCTTCCAGTTGCTGCAAGGCTTCCCCGACCATCCGGACACCCCGCTCGTGTACCAGGTGTTCGACCTGTTGGAGCTGGACGGCAAGCCGCTCGACGATCTTCCGCTGATCGAGCGCAAGCGCCTGCTGCGCCGCGTGCTGAAGGACGACGCGCACATCCGTTACTGCGATCATGTGACGGGTGATGGCCGGGCCTTCTTTCGGCTAGCAGGGGAACGCGGACTGGAGGGCGTGATCGCCAAACGCGGCGACAGCACCTATCACCGGGGAAGCCGCAATGGCGATTGGCTGAAGATCAAGCACCACCAAGGACAGGAGGTGGTGATCGGCGGTTACACCGCGCCGCGCGGCGGACGCCGGTATTTCGGAGCGCTCCTGCTCGGCGCATACGAGAACGGGGAGCTGCACTATGTCGGCCATGCCGGCACCGGCTTCGATGCGGCCACCCTGCGGTCGTTGCATGCACGCATGGAACCGCTGGTACGCGCCAGCAGCCCGTTCGCTGAACGGGTGAAGGCCAACGCGCCCGCCGTCTGGGTGAAGCCGGAACTGGTGGCCAACGTCCGCTTCACGGAATGGACCGATGACGGTTACATGCGCCATCCCGTGTTCGAGGGCCTGCGCATCGACAAGGTCGCAAAGGATGTCCACATCGAACGATCCGCGCCCATGGAAAAGCAGAAAAACGGCCCCAAGGCGAAGCACACCGCCGCGAAGAAGGCATCCGCCAGCAGACCGGGAACGAGAGCCGGAACGGATCTAAAGCACAAGGACGCAGGTCCCAACGAATGTTCGCTGAAAGTGGGTGTGCGCACGTTGGAACTGACCAACCAGCGGAAGGTCTTCTGGCCGAAGGAAGGGTTCACGAAAGGCGATGTAATCGACTACTACGACCGCATGGCCCCATGGATACTGCCGCACCTGAAGGACCGTCCGCAATCGCTCAAGCGCAATCCCGGAGGCATCACCGACGCGGGCTTCTACCAGAAGGATGCGGGCAAGGACACGCCCGGCTGGGTGCGCACGGTGCGCATGCCCTCCAAGTCGCGCGGAGGGCCCATCGACTACATCCTGTGCAACGACCGCGCGACGCTGCTCTACCTGGCGAACCTCGGCTGCATCGAATTCAACCCGTGGTCCTCGCGCGTGGGGCGGCCGGACAAGCCCGACCACGTGGTGATGGACCTCGACCCCGGCACGCGCAGCACCTTCGGCCATGCGGTGGAAGCGGCGCTCGCCGTGAAGGTGATCGCCGATAACATCGGCGCACCGGCCTTCTGCAAGACATCCGGAGCGACCGGCCTGCACATCTATCTCCCCACCCGGGCCCGCTACACCTACACCGAGCTCGCACCGTTCATGGCCCTGCTGGCGCAACGCGTGAACGAACTGCTGCCGCACACCACCACGCTCGAACGGCCGATCGCCAAGCGCAAGGGACGCCTTTACCTGGACCATCTGCAGAACCGCCAGGGGCAGACACTGGCCTCGGTCTATAGCATCCGGCCCGTGGCGGGCGCAACGGTATCCACGCCGCTCGGCTGGGAGGAAGTGGGGCCGGACCTCGATCGCACCGCGTTCAACATCCGCACCGTTCCCGAGCGAGTGGAACGCCTGGGGGATCTCTTCGCGGCCGTGCGGGGGCCGGGCCTTGACCTCGCCCATTGCATGCACGCCCTGGAAGCACTGGGGACCTGATCCGTCGCGTGATGCGAAGATCACTGCCCCCTCCTCCGGCCACCGAGGCCGAGCTGATCCGATCGGTGCTCTCCTCGTTCCTGTCACGGGCACGGCGCCTTCCGCGGCGGCCAACGCGCTTCACCCGTTCCATCGTAATCGTGCGCAAGGACATCGTGCCCTTCTACCACGCGATCTACGATCACGTGCGTGGCCGCTTCACCGAACTGCAGGTGCCCCGGCCGGGAAGCAACAACACGCTCATCATCCCCATTCCGGGCGACCAGCAACCTCCTGATCTCGGCTGCATGCCGGGTGCCTGAACGCTGCGCAGCCCGCTCTTCTCGCCCCGAGCAGTCTCGTGCAGGATCACTGGTCGGACCACCGGCACGGCCGTGCCCGGCGATCAGTTGCAGTGGCCGAGCAAGGCATAAATGATGACGAAGACGATGATCATGCCGAAGCAGCCACCGCCCAGTTTCTTCGCGCCGTATCCGGCGATGATGGTCCGCAGGAAATTGTTCATGGTGGAGGTTGTTGGTGTACAGGAACGATCGGACCGCTCCCGCGGTTCACCAGGCCGCTACTTTTGCCGCGCACATGACCGCGCTCACCTTCATCACTGCCCGCGACGGGGCCCTGCGTACCAGCGATCTTTCGGAATTCCGCGGCCAGATCCGCTCAGCCTTGCGCGATTCGTATCCCGAGGACCGCGCATGGATCGATGCGCACTTCGGTGACGTGAAGTTCAACCAAGCGCATAGTTCCGAGGATGCCGGGATGCCCGTGGCGCTCATCACCCTCACACCCGGCACGCGCGAGGCTCGTGAACTGGTGGACCGCATCGCGCTCACCTTCGAGGAACGCTTCCTGTTCCAAGGAAGCTACGTGGAACAGATGGTACGTTAGTGCGCCGGCCGTTTGCGGCGAAGGGTGCACAGGCCGAGGTGGGCATACAGCGGGCAAACGCCCATCGCGCTGGTGAGCACAAGGGCCGCACCGACCACCAGCACGCCGATCGCCAGCATGCCGGTCATCCATCCGCCCACGTAAAGGACAAGCAGCAGAACGGCGATCAAGAGGCGGATACCGCGATCCACCAGGCCCAGGTTGCGCACCATGGTGAGGAGGCTTGCCTGGCAAGCTAACCCATTGCGCCGCGTTTGTCCAGTCCCCCTGATCGCCCGGTCCTGCGGGCCTTCCGCATTTCACCGCCGATCGCCGCATCTTTATGTGCGAAACCTCCCGTTCCATGCCCTACCGCCGCATCCTCATCGCCGTCGACCCCAGCAGTGCTTCCCACCAGGCCGTATCGTGCGGCTATGAACTGGCCGGCGCCTTGCAGGCCGCAGTGGCACTGGTGTTCGTCGTGGACCTGCGCAAAGGCATGGGGGATATCGACGCGAACATCCTGCCGCAGGAAGCCGTCCAAGTGCTTGTGCAGGAGGGCAAGGACACGCTGCAACACTATGCCGCGCTGCGCACCGATGGCCCGGTGGAGACCTTCCTCCCGGACGGTGTGCCGGCCGATGGCATCCTGAGCACCGCCGCCGAATGGCAGGCCGACCTCATCATCACCGGCACCCACGGCCGCACCGGGCTGGCCCACTTCTTCGCGGGCAGCGTGGCCGAGCATGTCCTGCGGCACGCCACCGTGCCTGTGCTGGTGGTGCCCATGCGCTCCGCTTGAACCGGGCCCGATCGGCATGCCCTCTGCCTGTACGGATGCCATGGAAGGCCCTTCCCTCAAGCTCGCCCAGGAACAGATCAAGCCCTTCACGGGCCGCCGCGTGGAGGCGGTATCCGGCAACACCAGCATCGCCAAGGAGCGCATGCAGGGGCTGGTGGTGCAGGGATCTTCGCTTGGGGGAAGCACCTGGTGCTCCAATTCCCAGGCTTTGCCCTGCGCGTGCATTTCCTGCTCTTCGGCACCTATGAAGCGGAGGTGGACGGCGTGTCCGTGACCGGCGATTACCTGCGCGCCCGCACCCCGCGACTGGCGCTCACCTTCCCCAATGGAGAACTGCGCCTCTACAACTGTTCCGTGCAGTTCATCGAAGGCGATCGCGTGAAGCGCACCTATGACCACCGCATCGACATCCTTTCCCGCACCTGGGACCCCGAACTGGCGCTCGATCAGTTGCGCGCCCATGCCGACCAGCCGATCGGCGACCTTCTGTTGGACCAGACCATTTTCGCCGGTGTGGGCAACATCATCCGCAACGAGGTGTTGTCGCTGCAATACGTGCATCCGCTCACGCCGGCAGGACGGTTATCCGTGGCGAAGCGAAAGGCCGTCATCGCGGAAGCCCGTTCCTTCTCGCTGAAATTCCTTCGCTGGCGGCGGGTCTTCACGCTGCGCCAGCACCTGCTCATCTATGGCCGCGGAACATGCCCGCATTGCGGCGGCAAGGTCACGCGCACCAACCTGGGCCGCTACCGGCGCCGCACCTTCTTCTGCCCCGTGTGCCAGCCATTGAAAGCGTGATGTTGCTCAGGTCCCGCTTGGACCGGCGATCGCCAGCACCTCCAGTTCCTGCACGTCCTTCCCCAAGGCGAAGCGCACCGATCCGCCCACCCGTGCGCCCAGCATCGCCCGCGCGATCGGCGCGGTGAACGCGATGCGGCCCTCCGCCACGGAGGCCTCGTCCACGCCGACGATGGTGAAGGTGCGCTGCGTGCCGGCCTGCGGACCGCTGCGGACGGCGAAGGTGACGGAACAGCCGAACCGCACTTCATCGGTGCCTTGTTCGGCCACATCGCGCACGCGTGCGGTCGCGATGCGTTCGTTCAACAGGTCCAGCCGCCCGTTCAGTTCGGCCGAGGTGCGGCGCCGCTCCGCTTCGCTGCCGGTGATGGCCGCCCGCTGCCGTTCCAAGTCTGCGCGTTCCGACAACAGCAACTGCAGCCCGCGCGGTGTCACGTGGTTCTCCACCCCAGGAGGCAAGGGCGCCCTTGGCGGGATGAAGGGTGCCTCCTCCTGGTCGTCCTCGCGCACGAAACCCCGGCTCATGCAGGAAAGGTAGGCGGTTCAGGCGGTGAGCTCCCTGCAAGCGGCGGCACAACGGCGGCAGGCCGCGGCGCTTTCCGCCATCACCGGATCGGAGGCATGCTGCTCACACAGCACGGCACAAGCCTCGCACGTGCGCGCGCAGGTGGCGCTCACATCACGGATGAACACCGCCATTTCCGCGTCGCCCGCCGTTCCCAGGTGATCGCGCAACAACCGGCAGATATCGGAACAGAGGAGCGCCACCCGCGCGTGATGGCCGTGCGAGGTGCGCCCGGCCATCGCTTTCGCCGTGCGTTCACAGGCCGATGCGCATGCCGCCGTGGCCTCCAGCGCGGCTGCGACGGCAGCCGGGATCAATGGCGGCGCTTTGCGTGGCACCTCACTGCGGGCCAGCTCCGCATCTTCCGGGCGTGTGCCGGGAGGGACCTTGGGCTGTCCGGTCAACTGGTCGTCCGGCGGATATTTGAGCTCCTGGTCATCGAGCGGGAATTCCGGCATCGGCTTGTGCGTACTGTCCGGAGCTTGTTCCGGCGCGTTGCCCGGCATCCGGGGATCCAGATGCGAGGCGAGCTTTCCTGTGTGCGTTCCCATGGCGATCGGTATGTTCCCCATCCCCGCATGGTCCATGCCAGCGCTATTCCGGCCGATCCATGCATCCGGGGACCTTCTTCGCCACCAGCAGGTGTGGAAATTCCGGCCCGATCCGGGGCGTTCCACACCCGCCCACCCCCTGCCCAGATACCGGTTATCCGCCTGTAAGCGGGCTTTCCACACTTCTGGTATGTTACGTGTGGCATGCATCGAAAAACCACAACGCCATGCTACGCTGGGTACTCACCTTCCTCGTCATCGCGATCATCGCCGGTCTTCTCGGATTCGGCGGATTGGCCGCAGGTGCAGCGGAGATCGCCAAGGTGATCTTCTACATCTTCGTCGTTCTGTTGATCCTCTCCCTCCTGTTCGGCCGTTCGATCTGGAAGGCGAACTGAACGACGCTTACGCTATCCAAAGACAGTGGCACGATCCCGGTTACGGGATCGTGCTTCATTATGCCGTACGATCCACCAAGTTGCTCCAAATATCCGATCCGCATTATCGACCGCGCAGCAGTTCCGCCATGCGCAGCGCGTTCGGCCAGGCGTGTCCGGCTGCCGTATTGTCGAATATGACCCAATGGTCCTCGCTCTGCACCGACGCGATCGCCTTCGCCCACCTGTGCAATTCCTCCTCGCCGTAATCGGACCAGTAGATGCGAGGACTTCCATGCAGCCGATGGTAGACGGTGGAACGATCGCCGCCCGGCGCCCCTGGATCACCGCCCCGTGCGGGATCGGCCACGACCCGGCCCATGCGCAAGCGGCGAAGCAATGCTTCCACTTCAGGCGTTGACCAGCTGGCATGCCGTGGCTCGCACACCACCGGCCCCGCATGCAGTTCACACAACTGTTCCAAAGCTTCCTCTGCGGACACGCTGAACGCGAGCGAGGGCGGCAGCTGCACCAGCACAGGGCCACAACGTGCGCCGAAGTGTGCAAGCAGATCGCAGAAATATTTCAGCCCGGATGACACCTGCACGAGGCGATGCACATGCGTGATCTCCTTCGGCATCTTCACGGCGAAGCGGAAGTCCGGCGGCGTTGAGGCGGCCCAGCGCTCAATCGTACCCGGCCGTGGCAACCTGTAGAAGGTGCTATCGACCTCCACGGCGTTGAAGTGCCGCGCGTAGCGTTCCAGATGCGTGCCTGTTCCTCCGAACAACGTCAGCAGGTCACTGCGGAGGGCCCAACCCGCCGTGCCGATGTGGAACATGGCCATCGTTGTTCAGGAACGCTTCCCGGTGATCGGCTGTTCGCCTTTCAAAAGGCCCGTTCACAGGGCGAGGCCGCCACTGGATAGTGGCGGCCTCGCCGATCGATCACGGTCGATCGATCATGTGGACCGTGGACCTACTTTTTGTTGCGGTCCTCCTGGTGATGCGCGGAGGACGAACGGTCCTCGGCGCGCGTGTTCGCACCGGGCTCCTGCCCTTTTCGCGGTTCGTTCATCTTGCCGGACGTGTCCTGGAGCAGTTTCCGGGTATCCTCCGGCGTGCGGCCCAGCTTCTGGCTGATGCGCCCGATGAGCTCATCCTCCTTGCCGCTCTCGAGGCGGAGGTCATTGTCGGTCAGCTGCGAATAGTTCCGCTGGAGCTTGGCCTTGGTCTCGTTCCAATTGTCCGACCATTCGCGGTAGCCACCGTGGGTGGTGCCGCTGCGCTTTTCGCTGCCGGTGTTTCCGGTGGCGTAACGTTCGTCCCTTTCCGTTCCCCTTTCGGGACGGTCCTCATGGCTTTTGTTGGTGTTCATGTTCGTTCGTGTTGCGGCGGCATTCCGGGAGGATCGCGATGGTCGGCCGATCCATGCTTTCCACTTCCGATGCCGCCGCCCCGTCCACGCGAGAAGCGTACCGATCGATCCCGGCTGGTCACTTCTTCGTCATCCCGCCCGTTCCTCCGGGGTTTTGCCGCCGCCGCCCAATGATCGAGCACCGTGCTCCCGTGTGGAACTTTGGACCCAACGCGGCGGTCCTTCCATACCTTTCCACGCCCCGATCATGCCGAAAACGATCCTGTTGGTGGAGGACGACCCGCGCCTATCGCGCTCGCTCGCCGATCAACTGCATCAGGAAGGGTTCACCTGCCTGCCGGTGTACGATGGCGACATGGCCCTGCGCGCCGTGCAGCAGCAGCAGTTCGACCTGGTGCTCCTGGACCTGAGCCTGCCCAAGCTCGATGGGTTCGCCCTCTGCGAACGCATCCGGCAGCACGACCGCAATACGCCGGTGATCATCATCACCGCGTTCAGCGACATCGACAGCAAGATGAGCGCCTTCGAACTTGGCGCGGACGACTACCTGGTGAAGCCCGTACACTTCCAGGAACTGCTCGCCAAGGTCCGCGTGTTCCTCAAACGCAGCGAAGCCAATCCGCTTCAAACAGGCACCATCACCATAGCGGACCTCACGATCGACCTTCAGCGCAAACAGGTGATGCGCGGCAACCGGCCGATCGAGCTTTCTCCGAAGGAGTTCGACCTCCTGGTCCATCTGGCCCGGCACCGGGGCCACGTGCTCAGCAAGGACGACCTTGCCGCGAACGTGTGGGACGAGAGCTATGCCGTAAGCCCCAACACCATCGAGGTCTACATCAGCTTCCTGCGCGGCAAGATGGACAAGGGCTTCGACCAGAAGCTCATCCACACCCGGCACGGCTTCGGCTACACCCTGGACGACCGCGAGCCATGACCATCAAGGTGCGTCTGGCGCTGCTGTTCGCGGCGCTCTCGCTGCTGCTGCTCGTGGGCACGCTCGGCTACATCTACTTCTCACAGTCCATCGCCCGGCAGGACGAGTTCAACGAGCGGCTGCGCAGCCAGTGCAATCGCGTGGCCAGCCTGCTATCCGAAGTGAAGGCGGTAGACCGCGACCTGTTGCGCGTGGTGGACCGCAACAGCATCCACCGGCTCTACGATGAGAAGGTGCTGCTCTTCAACGAGGCCAATGATCTCATGTACAGCAGCCTCGACGATGAGCCCATCCCCTATTCGAGGGACGTGCTGAACGAGGTGCGGCGCGAGGGCGAGATCGAATACCACGATGCGGACGGCGATGAGATCGTGGGCGTACACTACACCGGCGAAGGGCACGATTACGTGGTGCTCGCCTCCGCTTTCGACCGCTACGGACAGAAAGAATTGAGCAACCTGCTCCGCACCCTGCTGATCTCCCTCATCGTAGGATCGGCCTTCATCTTCGGCGCCAGCTACTTCTACATCGGGATGGTGTTCAAGCCCATCGAACAGCTGAACGCCGCGATCCAGCAGATCGACGTGGAGCGGCTGGACCACGTGCTACCCGTGCGCAACGGCAAGGACGAGATCGACCGCCTGGCGGTGAACTACAACCACATGCTCGAGCGCCTCAGCGACGCGTTCGACATGCAGCGCGCCTTCGTGAACAACGCTAGCCACGAGCTGCGCACGCCCATGGCCCGCATGAACGCGCAGGTGGAACGGGCATTGCGCCTGCCCCAGGACAGCGTGGAACTGGCCCCTATCCTGCACACGCTGCAAGGGGATATCGCCGCGCAGGCCGACCTCGTGGAATCGCTGCTGCTGCTGCAACGCCTGAGGGCCCACATCCCCAGCACGCGCCAGCTCCTCCGGGTGGACGAGCACCTCTATCAGAGCATCGAGGAAGTACGCATGCAGCATCCCGCCCTGCACGCCGAACTGCACCTGGACGCCTCCATCACCGACGATGCCCAGTTGGTGGTGCTCATGAACCCGCTGCTGCTGCGCACCGCGTTCCGCAACCTGTTGCAGAACGCCGCCCACTACGCCACGGACCAGCACCTCACCATCGCGGTGGAGCACCACCTTGGCCGTGTGCGGCTCACCTTCAGCAACGCCGGCGGACAGCCGCTTCCCGCTGAGCGCGTGTTCGGGCCGTTCTTCCGCGGCGAAGGCACCGAACGCGTGCATGGCAGTGGCCTGGGCCTGTCCATCGTGCAGCAGATCGCGGCGGACGCCGGTGGCAACGCCCACTACGCCTTCAGCGACGGCATGCATCGCTTCACGCTGGAACTGCCGCTGGCCGTTCCGGAGCCGCCGGTGAGGACGGCTTGAGGAGCGCCGAAGGAATCGACCGGGAGCGATCGATGCCAGGCGCCGAATCCGGTACGGGAATGGCAGGCCCAGGTGAAAACCCTACAGCCATGCCTCAAGGCGATAAAAGCTCGTACACGAGCAAGCAGAAGCGTCAAGCGCACCACATCGAGGAAAGCGAGAAGAAGCAAGGCCGCTCCACGAAGACGGCCGAGCGCATCGCATACGCTACGGTGAACAAGCAGGACGGCGGTGGCAAGAAGAGCACCGGCGGCCACGGGCGGAAGTGAGCGCGCAACGCTGCGTGAAGAAGGCGATCCAAGCGGATCGCCTTCTTTATGCTGGGCCGAGAATGAAGATCCGCTCATCATCCCATCAGGGCAGTGAACCAGTGCAAGTTCCCGCTCACTTTCTCACTCTTTTCACCATTTCACCCTTGGATCGGACCATTGATCGCCACCTCGTTCAGGTGGATCTTTCCCGCCTCGTTCCCCACCGAGGAATACCTTGCTCACCGAAGTGCGCCAATCGCGAAGCAGTTCCGATCGATCATTCCGTATGTCCGGCTTTAAGGAACTTTTAAGGAGCCCCTCAAGGAAGTCTTAAGGAAGCGGAGCTCCCTTTGTGCCATGCGTTCCCGCATCGCCGCATCGCTCCTCCTGTTCGTCCCCTGCCTGGCCACCCATGCCCAGGACACACTGCACGTGAGCGTGCATGCGGCGGACAGCCTGCTGATCACCCGCAACCTGGACCTGATCGCGCAGCACTACGAGATCGACAAGGCCGAGGCCATGAAGGCGCAGGCCAAGCTCTTCAACAACCCGGATATCGCCACCGAGTGGAGCGTGCGGCCGGCCAATGGCTCGTTCTTCGACATCGGCCCCAACGGGCAGAAGGCGGTCACCTTCACCGAACTTTTCCGCATCGCCGGGCAACGGGGCCTGGGCATCCGGGTGGCCGACGCCCAAAAGAAGCTCTCGGAAGCGCAGTACGCCGAACTGAGCGCCGCGCTCCGCTACCAGCTACATGCGGACCTCTACCGTCAGTACTTCGTGCGCCGCGCGCTGACCGAGATCAGCTCCCAGCTGGAGCTGCTGCGCGGCGTGGTGGTGGCCTACGCCGTGCAGGCCGAGAAGGGCAATGTCTCGCTGAAGGAATCCACCCGCCTGCATGCGAGCTACTTCGACCTGAACGACCAGCGTGTGCAACTGGAGAAGGAGGAGAACGCTCTGCAACAGGAACTGCGCCTGCTGCTGGCCGACGACCGCCCGATCGCCTGCACGCCCACGGCCGGGGAGATCGCACCCATGCGCATGCTGCCCGCGGACAGCCTGCAACTGATGAACACCGCGCTTACCAACCGGGCGCTGGTGGCGCAGGCCGAGGCCGCCCTGGAAGCCAGCGAAACCGACCTGAAGCTGCAACGCCGCAGCACGGTGCCCGACCTTGCGCTAGGCGGTACCTACGACCAGAACAGCAACTATCTGCCCAACTATACCGGGCTCAATGTCGGGTTCTCGCTGCCGCTCTTCGACCGCAACCAGGCGCGCGTGCGCCTGGCCAAGGCGCAAGTGGCCCAGGCGAAGGCCGGGCTGGACGCCACCCAGCGGAGCGTGCGCCAGCAGGTGGTGCGCGCGCTGGACGACCTCCGGCTGTTGCAGGAGCAATACAATGGCACCGCCGCCGGCTTCGACGACCAGCTGGACCAGCTGAGCGAAAGCCTCGTGGGCAACTACCTCAAGAGCAACATCTCGCTGCTCGAATTCACGGACCTGTTCGAATCGTACACCTCGGCCATCATCCGCGTGAACACGCTGAAGGCCGAACTGCAGACCGCCTATGAAGAACTCGAATTCGCCACGGGCCAGCGGCTCTTCGCCCGCTGATCGCGTCCTGCTCGCGCTGGGCACCGTCCTGTTCCTCGCCGCCTGCTCCCATCCAGCGGAGGAGCCCAAGGCGGATACGAAGGCCTTCGCCCTCAGCGACACCATGCTCGCGCGCATCAAGCTGGACACGGTGCGCTCTGAGCCGGTGATGAGCACCATCGACCTGAACGGCCGCGTGACGGCGGACGAGAACCGGGTGGCGGACATCTTCCCCATCGTGGGCGGGCAGGTGCTCAACGTGGATTGCGAACTCGGCGATCGCGTGCAGAAGGACCAGACGCTCGCCGTGATCCGCAGCAGCGAGGTGGCCGACTATGAGCGCCAACTGATAGACGCGCAGAGCGACATGCAGGTGGCGGAGAAGAACGTGAAGGTGCAACAGGACATGTTCGACTCGAAGCTGGTGAGCGAACGCGACCTGCTGGGCGCCCAGCAGGAACTCGCCAAGGCGCAGGCCGAGCTGAGGCGGATCAAGGAAGCGTTCACCATCTACCACCTGCAGGACGGCTCGCGGTATGTGGTGAAGGCCCCGATCAGCGGCTACGTGATCGACAAGGCCATCACCCGCGACGTGACGCTGCCCGCGGACCACAACGAGAAGATCTTCAGCATCGCGCAACTGGACGAGGTGTGGGTGCTGGCGAACGTGTATGAGAGCGACATCGCCCGCGTCAAGGAAGGCATGCCGGCGGACATCACCGTGCTGAGCTACCCCGACCGGGTGTTCCACGGCAAGGTGGACAAAATCTTCAACATCCTGGACCCCACCACGCGCACCATGCGCATCCGCGTAAAGCTGCCCAACGAGGGCACCCTGCTGAAACCGGAGATGGTGGCGCACGTCCAGCTCACCTACGCGGAGGACCGCAGCCTGCCGGTGATCCCCGCGAACGCGGTGGTCTTCGACAACAGCCGCGAGTTCGTCATGGTCTTCCACGACCGCTACAACGTGGAGACCCGCGAGGTGAAGCTGGAGCGCACCGCTGGCGGAAAGACCTGGATCGCCGAAGGACTGAAGCCCGGCGAGACCATCATCGGCAAGGAGCAGCTCTTCATCTACGACGCGTTGAACGACCGCTGAACGGAACGGTGTCCGCCTGCATCGGCAGCACCGCGCCATCACGGCCCCACTGACCCCGAACCATGAGCTTCATCCGCTCCATCGTCACGTTCTCGCTGAAGAACCGCTTCTTCACCTTCTTCTGGGTGGGGATCCTGGTGATCGCGGGCATCGTCAGCTTCACGCACACGCCCATCGAGGCCTTCCCCGATGTCACCAACACGCAGATCATCATCGTGACGCAGTGGCCCGGCCGCAGCGCACAGGAGGTGGAGCGGTTCGTGTCCGTGCCGATCGAGGTGGCCATGAACAGCGTGCAGCGCAAGACCAGCGTGCGTTCGGTCACCATGTTCGGCCTGTCCGTGGTCACCATCATTTTCGACGATGACGTGGAGGACTTCTTCGCGCGCCAGCAGGTGAACAACCTGCTGGTGAACGTGGACCTGCCCAACGGCGCCGATCCGGAAGTACAGCCACCCTACGGCCCCACCGGCGAGATCTTCCGCTATTACCTGAAGAGCAAGGACCGCGACTCCCGCGACCTGCTGACGATCCAGAACTGGGTCATCGACCGGCAATTGCACTCAGTGCCCGGCGTGGCGGACGTGGTGGCCTTCGGCGGCCGCCAGAAGATCTACGAGATCGAGGCCGACCCGCACAAGCTGGCCCAATACGACCTCACCCCGCTGGAGGTGTACGAGGCCGTCACCCGCAGCAATATCAACGTCGGGGGCGACGTGATCGTGAAGAACGGACAAGCCTTCGTGGTGCGCGGCATGGGCCTGCTGAACAGCATCAAGGACATCGGTAACATCATCATCGAGGCACGGGACGGTATCCCCATCCTGGTGAAGAACGTGGCGGACGTGCGCGAGGCCGACCTCCCCCGCGTGGGACAGGTGGGCATGAATGCGAACGACGACATCGTGGAGGGCATCGTGGTGATGCGCAAGGGTGAGAACCCCGGCGAAGTGCTCCAGCGCGTAAAGGCCAAGATCGCGGAGCTGAACGACCGGATCCTGCCGAAGGGCGTGCGGATGGAGACCTTCTACGACCGCGACCGCCTGATGGACTACTGCACTGAAACGGTGATGCACAACCTCGTGGAAGGCATCGTGCTGGTCACCGCGATCGTATTCCTCTTCATGGCCGACTGGCGCACCACCGTCATCGTTTCCATCATCATCCCGCTGTCGCTCCTATTCGCCTTCATGTGCCTGCGCATGAAGGGCATGAGCGCCAACCTCCTCTCCCTGGGAGCCGTGGACTTCGGCATCATCATCGACGGCGCGGTGGTGATGGTGGAGGGCTTGTTCGTGGCCATGGACCACATGGCGCACAAGTACGGCATGGACCGATTCAATCGCATGAGCAAGCTCGGCCTGATCCGCCACACCGCCGCCCGAACCGGCAAAGCGGTCTTCTTCAGCAAGCTCATCATCATCACCGCGCTGCTGCCCATCTTCAGTTTCGAGAAGGTGGAGGGCAAGATGTTCAGCCCCCTCGCCTACACGCTCGGCTTCGCCCTGCTGGGCGCGCTCATCTTCACCCTCACGCTGGTGCCCGTGATGGTATCCGTGCTGCTGAAGAAGAACGTGAAGGAGAAGCACAGCTATGTAGCTGCCTTCTTCGACAAGTGGGTGTTCCGTGGCTTTTCCTGGACCTACGACCGGCCGCGCAAGGTCTTCATCGCCTCCTTGATCGTGCTGGCCTCCTCCCTCGTTTCCATGAAGTGGATGGGCACCGAGTTCCTGCCGCAGCTCAATGAAGGCGCCTTGTGGGTGACCGCTGAACTGCCCATGAGCATGTCGCTGGACGAGAGCGTGGAGATGGCCCACACCCTGCGGAAGGAACTGCTCACCTTCGAGCCGGTGGTGAACGTGCTGTCCCAGGTGGGGCGCAGCAACGACGGCACCGACCCGAACGGCTTTTACTTCTGCCAGTTCCAGGTGGACCTGAAGCCGAAGAAGGAGTGGAAGTCGAAGATCACCAGCGAGCAACTGGTGGAGCAGATGGACGCCCGCCTGCGCCAATACCAGGGCGTGCTGTACAACTACAGCCAACCGGTGATCGACAACGTGGCGGAGGCCGTGGCCGGCATGAAGGCGAACAACGCCGTGAAGATCTTCGGCCCGGACCTGGAGGTGCTGGACAGCCTGGCCCGCGTGGTGCTGAAGAGCATCAAGCAGGTGGACGGGGTGAAGGACGCCGGCATCCTGCGCAATATCGGCCAGCCCGAGATGCAGATCCAACTGAGCGACACCAAGATGGCGCTCTATGGCGTGAACACCGCAGAAGCACAGGCGGTGATCGAGATGGCGATCGGCGGCAAAACGGCGAACGTGATGTACGAGGGTGAACGCAAGTTCGACATCCGTCTGCGGTTCCCCTACGAATACCGCAAGAGCGAGGACGAGATCAAGGACCTGCTGGTGCCCACCCTCGGCGGCGCCAAGGTGGCCCTGAAAGAAATCGCCACGGTGACCACCACCACCGGGCCCGCCTTCGTGTACCGCAACAACAACAGCCGCTTCATCGGCGTGAAGTTCAGCGTGCGCGACCGCGACCTGGGCAGCACCATCGCCGAGGCCCAGAAGGCCGTGGCGGCCAATGTGCATCTGCCGGAAGACTACTCCTCCACCTGGAACGGCGAGTTCGAGAACCAGGTGCGCGCCAGCAAGCGGCTGGGGCAGGTGGTGCCCATCAGCTTGGTGGCGATCTTCGTCATCCTCTTCATCACCTTCGGCGATGCCCGCAACGCGGGACTGGTGCTGATCAATGTGCCCTTCGCGTTGATCGGCGGCATCTTCGCCCTGCACCTCACCGGCATGAACTTCGGCATCAGCGCCGGCGTGGGCTTCATCGCCCTCTTCGGCATCTGCATCCAGAACGGCGTGATCCTCATCACCGAGTTCAACGACAACCTGGACAAGCGCATGGAACTGGACAAGGCGATCATCGACGGCGTGCGCAAACGGATCCGCCCCGTGGTGATGACCGCGATGATGGCCAGCATCGGCCTGATGCCGGCCGCGGTGAGCACCGGCATCGGCAGCGAAAGCCAGAAGCCGCTGGCCATCGTCATCATCGGCGGCCTGGTGACGGCGACGCTCTTCATCCTGCTCGTTTTCCCCATCATCTTCCGCTTCTTCCGCCGCCGCACCCTGCGCCGCGCCGCCGGGCTGGGCAAGATGCCCCTATAGCCGTCCTGTAGTCCTCAGGACGGACAGGGTCGCCCCCGTGGTGGCCCTGTTTACGTATCCTTGACGCCGGCCTCCTGTGGATGTCGGCGGCGACCGCCCCGTCCCTTTTACGGCCGCCGCCCATGAAATTCATCCGCTCCATCATCACGTTCTCGCTGAAGAACCGCTTCTTCACCTTCTTCTGGGTGGGGGCGCTGGTGATCGCCGGCATCGTGAGCTTTTCGCATACGCCCATCGAGGCCTTCCCCGATGTCACCAACACGCAGATCATCATCGTGACGCAATGGCCCGGCCGCAGCGCACAGGAGATCGAGCGGTTCGTGACCATGCCCATCGAGGTGGCCATGAACAGCGTGCAGCGCAAGACCAGCGTGCGTTCCATCACCATGTTCGGCCTCAGCGTGATCAAGATCATCTTCGAGGATGACGTCGAGGATTTCTTCGCGCGCCAGCAGGTGAACAACCAGCTGGGGACGGTAGACCTGCCAGAGGGCGCCGACCCGGACATACAACCGCCCTATGGCCCCACGGGCGAGATCTTCCGCTATTACCTGAAGAGCAAGGATCGCGATTCGCGCGACCTGCTGACGATCCAGAACTGGGTGATCGATCGCCGACTGCGCTCGGTGCCCGGCGTGGCGGACGTGGTGGCCTTCGGCGGCCGCCAGAAGATCTACGAGATCGAAGCCGACCCGCACAAGCTGGTCCAGTACGACCTGACCCCACTGGAGGTATACCAGGCCGTGACGCGCAGCAACGTGAACGTGGGCGGCGATGTGATCGAGAAGAACGGACAAGCCTTCGTGGTGCGCGGCATGGGCCTGCTCACCAGCATCACCGACATCGAGAACATCATCATCGAGGCGCGCAACGGCGTGCCCATCCTGGTGAAGAACGTGTCGGATGTACGCGAGGCCGACCTCCCCCGCGTGGGGCAGGTGGGCCTGGACAGTTGCGACGACGTGGTGGAGGGCATCATCGTGCAGCGCAAAGGGGAAAATCCTGGCGAGGTGCTCAAGCGGGTGAAAGCCAAGATCGCCGAGATCAACGAACAGGTCCTGCCGAGGGGTGTACGGATGGAGACCTTCTACGACCGCGATCGCCTCATGGACTACTGCACCGAAACGGTGATGCACAACCTGATCGAGGGCATCATCCTGGTCACCGCCATCGTGTTCCTCTTCATGGCCGACTGGCGCACCACCGTCATCGTTTCCATCATCATCCCGCTGGCACTGCTCTTCGCCTTCTTCTGCTTGCGCATGAAAGGCATGAGCGCCAACCTGCTCTCGCTCGGCGCCATCGACTTCGGCATCATCATCGACGGCGCGGTGGTGATGGTGGAGGGATTGTTCGTGGCCATGGACCACATGGCGCACAAGTACGGCATGGACCGGTTCAACCGCATGAGCAAGCTCGGCCTGATCCGCCAAACCGCCACCCGCACCGGCAAGGCGGTCTTCTTCAGCAAGATGATCATCATCACCGCGCTCATCCCCATCTTCAGTTTCGAGAAGGTGGAGGGCAAGATGTTCAGCCCCCTCGCCTACACGCTCGGCTTCGCCCTGCTGGGCGCGCTCATCTTCACCCTCACGCTGGTACCCGTGATGGTATCCGTGCTGCTGAAGAAGAACGTGAAGGAGAAGCACAGCTACGTGGCCGCTTTCTTCGACAAGTGGGTGTTCCGCGGCTTTTCCTGGACCTACGACCGGCCGCGGCTGTCCTTCCTGGTCTCGATCATGGTGCTGGCGCTCTCCCTGGTGTCATTGAAATGGATGGGCACCGAGTTCCTGCCCGAACTGAACGAAGGCGCCCTCTGGGTGGAGGCCAAAATGCCCATGAGCATGAGCCTGCCTGAAACGGTGAAGGTGGTGCACAAGCTCCGCGACAAGCTGAATGCGTTCCCCGAAGTGAACGGCGTGCTGAGCCAGACCGGCCGCAGCAACGACGGCACCGACCCCAGCGGGTTCTACTACGTGCAGATGCAGGTGAACCTGAAACCGAAGAAGGAATGGCCGAAAGGCATGACGAAGGACCGCCTGATCGATGCCATGGACAAGCAGCTGAAGAACTTCCAAGGCATCAACTACAACTACTCGCAACCCATCATCGACAACGTGGCCGAGGCCGTGGCCGGCATGAACGCGAACAATGCGGTGAAGATCTTCGGGCCCGAACTGCCCATGCTGGACACGCTGGCCTCCCAGGTACTGGCGAACATCCAGGGCGTGCAGGGCATCAAGGATCCCGGCGTGCTGCGCAACGTGGGCCAGCCCGAGATGCAGATCCGCTTGAGCGATACCAAGATGGCGCTCTACGGCGTGAGCACCACCGACGCCCAGGCCGTGATCGAAATGGCGATCGGCGGCAAGACGGCGAACGTGATGTACGAGGGCGAGCGGAAGTTCGACATCCGTGTACGCTTCCCCTACCAGTACCGCAAGAGCGAGGACGAGATCCAGGACCTGCTGGTGCCTACCCTCAGCGGCGCCAAGGTGGCCCTGAAGGAGATCGCCAACATGACCACCACCACCGGCCCTGCCTTCATCTATCGCGACAACAACAGCCGCTTCATCGGCGTGAAGTTCACCGTGCGCGACCGCGACCTGGGCAGCACCATCGCCGAAGCGCAAGCCAATGTGAAGAAGCATGTGAAGCTGCCACAGGGGTACACGATCAATTGGACCGGCGAGTTCGAGAACCAGGTGCGCGCCAGCAAGCGACTGGGGCAGGTGGTGCCCATCAGCCTTGCGGCCATTTTCGTCATCCTCTTCATCACCTTCGGTGATGCCCGCAACGCGGGACTGGTCCTTATCAACGTCCCCTTCGCATTGATCGGCGGCATCTTCGCCCTGCACCTCACCGGCATGAACTTCGGCATCAGCGCCGGCGTAGGCTTCATCGCCCTCTTCGGCATCTGCATCCAGAACGGCGTGAATCATCATCACCGAGTTCAACGACAACCTGGAGAGACGCATGGACCTGGACCAGGCCATCATCGACGGCGTGCGGAAACGCATCCGGCCGGTGGTGATGACCGCCACCATGGCGAGCATCGGCCTGTTGCCCGCGGCCATCAGTACCGGCATCGGCAGCGAGAGCCAAAAGCCATTGGCCATCGTCATCATCGGCGGCCTGGTGACAGCCACCGTATTCATCCTGCTGGTGTTCCCCATCGTGTTCCGCTTCTTTCGCCGCCGCACTCTGCGTCGCATGACCGGACCGGGAAAACGCCCGATCTGATCGTCCGATCGAACTTTGGCACGGTATTCATGTCCTACCGCCGAACCAACTCGGACCGATCATGAAGAACCTGTTCCTCGGGCTGACGCTCGCCGCCGGCCTCCTCACCAACGCCGCCACGGCCCAGCATACCGCCGCAGGCGGTCCTCCGACCCCGGCCGCACGCGCCGAACGGCTCACCGCCACGATGACAGAGCGCTTGCAGCTCACGCCCGAACAATCCAAGAAAGTGGGCGAGATCAACCTGAAGTACGCCGATGAGGCCAAGGCCTTGAAGGAGGAGCGCAAGGGCGCCAAAGGCGGAGAACCCGGCGCCTTCAAGGACCTGAAGGACCAGAAGAACGCCGAACTGAAGGACGTGCTCACCGCCGACCAGTACACCAAGTGGATCGCGATGGAACGGCAGACGATCGAGCGCCGCAAGGAGATGCATCACGTGCAGAAAGCCGATCAACGGCCCGACAAGCAATAGCCCTCCCAGCAGTGTCCCGGTGAGCCTGTCGGAACTGGCCAGGTTCGTCGGGATACTGCGTTATCGGCCTTGTTCATCCACGCACGATAGAAGAGCTATTTCGGATCGAGGACGATCGGCAGCACCATCCGGCAAGCCACCGGTGTTCCATCGAAATAAAGCGCAGGTGACCAGCGGGGCAGGCCAGAGATCACCCGGACCGCTTCCCGGTCCAACGTTTCATCCAACCCGCGCAACACCTTCACGCGGCCCACTTCGCCGGTGCGCTCCACAACGAACTGTACGTAGATGCGCCCGCCAATGCTCCGCGTCGGATCGGAGTATTGGAATTCGTCGGTGATGCGCTTGTACAGCGCCTTCATGCCGCCGGGGAACTCCGGCATCCGCTCCACCTCGTTGTTGCTGCTGTATACGTGGGCCGTATCCACGGGCACCGTTCGCGCAGGAACGGCAATGGACTCCCACTGCTCCCGGGCCCTATCGCCCGCACGCTGGATCGGTGCGTGATCAACCTGCGCGTGCGCAAAGCCGCACAGCAGAAAACCCCACAGGGCCATCAGCGATCCATGGGCTGACATCGGTCAGCAAGTTAGGGACGAGCAGCGGCTACCTTTGGACATCCCACAAGGCCATGGAACAACCCCTCGTCTACTACCCCGATTACCTGCAACTGGACAAGATCGTCAGCGCGCAAAAATTGGAGAGCGACCGGACCGAGCTGGGCCGCACGCGGGCCCACGACGAACTGCTCTTCATCGTGATCCACCAGGCCTACGAGCTCTGGTTCAAGCAGATCCTGCACGAGGTGGGCAGCGTGATGGACATCTTCAGCGACGGGCACGTGGACGACAATTCCGGGGAGCTCTCCATCGCCGTGCATCGCATGGAACGCGTGAACACGATCCTGCAGGTGCTGGTCCACCAGTTGAACATCCTCGGAACGATGACGCCGCTGGATTTCCTCGATTTCCGCAACATGCTGCGCGGGGCGAGCGGTTTCCAGAGCACGCAGTTCAAGGTGCTCGAGGCCACGCTGGGCCTGCGCATGGAACAGCGCCATGGCAAGCAGTACTACACCAGCCAGTTGCATCCCGAGCACAAGGCGATGATCGATGCGCTGGAAGGCCGTCCCACCCTGCTCGACCACGTGAACGCCTGGCTGGAGCGCATGCCCTTCCTCGACCCGAAGTACTGGCCCGGTGAACCTTCGTTCTTCGAGCACCTGAAGGCGGCATACGAACGCTCCCTCATGCCCGAGGAAAAGGGCAACATGAAGGCCTGGGCGGAGCGCTTCGAGCAGAACGCCCCCGGGCGCCGGCTCTCCGCAGCAGCGGCGCGCAACGCGATGTTCATCATGCTCTACCGCGATGAGCCGATCTTCCAGCAGGCGTTCCGCTTCCTCGATGCCCTGCTCAACACCGATGAGCACATGGCCACCTGGCGCAGCCGCCACCTGAGCATGGTGCGCCGCATGATCGGCATGCGCATGGGCACCGGCGGCAGTACCGGCAGCGGCTACCTCAAAGGCGCGCTGGACAGCCACTACATCTTCAACGAGATCGCCGAGCTGAGCTCGTTCCTGATCGAGCGGCGGGAGTTGCCTGCGCTGCCCGATACACTGAGAAATGTGATGCGGTTCGGTAACTGAGCGGCTACCCGATAACGGTTCCTTGCCGCCACGATCGGCGGTGGGATATGCACGTCAGCCATAGGATGGCGATGTGCGTTGCTGAGTGATCCGACCGCATCTACGCGGCACTCTTCCCTTTCGATGGCCATAGCCTGATAGGCTCGCTTGCGGCAACGTGCGAACGCTGTGAGCGAGGCAGCATACGCGACCCATCCAGCCGTGACTGAACCACCACCGGTCATCTGCAGAAGACCGTGTTTTTCCGGCATCCCGAACAAGGCTCTATCGAGAAATGGCAACAAGGATCCGGCAAGCTTCACCTCCATGAGAACGAAGCGGAAACCAAGTTTTCCACAACAATCAAATCCAGCTGAGCAATTCCGACCTTACCAACACCGGATCGCCGATAAAGCTGGCATGAAGGCAATTGCACACGTAGTACGCGATGAACAAAGTGAATGGTGCATGCCCCATTCACTCCCCAAGCATTCAATGGATGTGGCCGAGTTGGCCGGTCGGTTCGCACACGCATGTGCCGGGCAGAACGTGGCACACCTTTCCGGCTTATGGCACGACATCGGCAAGTACCAGGTCGCGTGGCAATGCTATCTGCGCCGAGAGACCAACTACGATGACAACTACCCGTGCAATGGCACTTCAAGCCACCCGAACCACTCCACAGCCGGAGCGATGCTCGCCATCCAGCGTTTCGACAAGTTGGGGCGCGTACTGGCCTACCTGATCGCGGGGCACCATGCCGGATTGTACGATTGGCACAGCGCTGAAGCCGGGGAAGGTCGTGGCCTTGAATACCGCCTACGACAATCCGAAGCACACAAGGAACTCGCCGACAGCCTTGCCACCGGTATCTCTGATGAAATCCTGCAACCGAACGCAACCCCTCCGGATCTGCGGAACATCCCCGGCGGGAAACAAGGCTTCGCGCTATGGATACGCATGCTGTTCTCGTGCTTGGTCGATGCCGACTTCCTCGACACGGAGGCGTACATGTCACCGGACAAGGCACAGACCCGAAGCCCCTATCCGTCCTTGGCTGAACTGAAACAGTGGTTCGATACACACATGGCAGAACTGAAGGCCGGAGCGAAAGCCACGGAGGTGAACAAGGTCCGCGCGAGCATCCTCGATCAATGCAGGGCGAAAGCGAAAAACAGCTCCAACCTGTACACGCTTACCGTACCCACTGGCGGAGGAAAGACCCTCGCGTCCATGGCCTTCGCGCTGGACCATGCTATCGCACATGGCAAGGACCGCATCATCTATGTGATCCCGTACACCAGCATCATTGAGCAAACGGCCAAGGTGTATCGCACGGCGTTCGGCGATCTGGCGGATGCGGTGATCGAGCATCACAGCAGTGCTGAGTATGAGGACAAGGTTGAAGGTGAAGACAAGAATGAGTTCTCGCCAGCCAAGCTCGCCACCGAGAATTGGGATGCGCGCATCATCGTCACAACCAACGTGCAGTTCTTCGAATCACTGTTCGCCGCCAAGACCAGTCGGTGCCGGAAGCTACACAACATCGCGAACAGCGTAGTGGTGATCGACGAAGCGCAGATGATGCATCCGAGCTTCTGGCAGCCCATGGTGAGCGTGCTGGATCTCCTTCGGAAGCACTACGGTACGACCCTTGTCATGAGTACTGCCACCCAGCCCTGTTTCGAGAGCGTGAACCATTTTGCCGATCCGAAGAAGCATCGCAACGGTTTGGACGGTGCCGTCGAACTCATGGACGCACCTACCGAACTGTATAGTCAGTTGAAACGCGTTGAGGTGCATGTCCCAACGGAGTTCAACACACGAAGGACATGGGAGGAGATCGCTGCGGAGATCGCCGCCCATCCATCGGTGCTTGCCATCGTGAACACCCGCAAGGATGCCCGCGAACTCTTTGCCCTGATGCCCGAAGGCACGATCCATCTTTCGGCACTGATGTGCGGCGAGCATCGTTCGAGGGTCATTGCGGACATCAAGCAACGGCTGAAGGAAGGACAGCCCACCCGCGTGGTGTCCACACAACTGGTTGAAGCGGGCGTGGACTTCGACTTTCCCGTGGTGTATCGTGCCATGGCAGGACTCGATTCCATCGCCCAAGCCGCCGGGCGCTGCAACCGGGAAGGGCTGTTGCCCATGGGACACACGCACGTGTTCATACCGCCAAGCCCATCGCCTCCCGGCATGCTGCGCAAAGGCGAGGATGCCTGCCGATCGGTCCTGCACGGGCACACCGGCGATCCGCTGGACATCGGCCTGTTCAAACAGTACTTCAACCACCTCTACTACAACAACGACCTTGATCAGCACGGTATCTCCTCCCATCTGCGCATGGACGGCAGGAACTTGGAGGAACTCGCCGTGAACTTTCGCACCGCCGCCGACCTGTTCAAGCTCATTGATAACGAGGACTACGTGCCCGTGGTGGTGCGATACAAGAAAGATGAAGAAGACCACACCGTGGAGCGCGGGTTGGCGGTGCTGGGCAAAGGCAAGCCCGAACGCTGGGTAATGCGCAGCCTGCAACGCTACATCGTGAACGTACGCCGCAAGGATGCATTGCGCATGCTGGGCCAACGAACGCTTGATGAAGTGCTGCCCGGCCTCTTCGCCCAAGTAGGCGATGGCCTCTATCACCGTGACCTAGGACTTCAGACCGACGAAGTGAAACTCACCCCTGACCAATACTTGGCTTGAACATGAAACGATACTGTCTTGATGTCACCGGCGACTACGCCTGTTTCACGCGTCCAGAGATGAAGGTGGAGCGCGTGAGCTACGACGTGATAACGCCATCGGCCGCACGGGCCGTGTTCGAGGCCATTCTGTGGAAGCCTGCCGTGCGCTGGCATGTGCGCAAGATCGAAGTGCTGAAGCCGGTACGCTGGATCAGCCTGCGGCGCAACGAAGTAGCCAGCGTTATCAGTACGCGCAACGTGCAGGTAGCCATGAACAAAGGCACTGGCGACCTCGGCCTTTACATCGAGGATGACCGGCAACAGCGGGCTGGACTCTTCTTGCGCGATGTGGCCTACCGCCTGCATGCCGATCTGGAATTCCTTCCCGCCAAGGACCCGCATGCCAACGCACGGAAATACGAGGAGATGTTCGAGCGGCGTGCGCAAAAGGGCCAGTGCGTGAACCAGCCCTACCTCGGTTGCCGCGAATTCGCCGCGCACTTCCGGCTCGTGGATGATCCCTCGAAGGAAGATGCGCCTATCGCCATGGATGAAAAACTCGGTTACATGCTGCACGATCTGGACTTCAGCAACCCGAACGACCCGCAGCCCAAGTTCTTCAAGGCCGAATTGAAAGGCGGCGTAATGGAGGTTCCTGAGTTGAACAGCAATACCGTACACGCATGATCCTGCAAGCGCTCAACGAGTACTACCGGCGTGCAACGGACTTGGCCCCTGAAGGCTGGATACGCCGTGGCGTGGACTATCTTTTCGTCTTGGACAAGCAGGGGAATTGTATCAATGTGGAGTGCATCCAAGACCAAGTGAAAGGCAAGCCCATCGCCCATCAAATGCTTGTACCGAACATTGGCAAGCAAGCGATGAAGCACAACAACAGCGGAAAGGACGCCAACCTCTTATGGGACAACGGCAGCTTTGTTCTCGGCGGTGGAGAAAAGGGAGGCACCAAACTGGGAGCTTTCGTTGCCACACTTGAGAAGTGGTTCCCGGAACCACAGGATGAAGGGATAGCAGCTATACTCCAGTTCTCCCGCACGATGTTAAAGGGAGCCACAACGAGGGATGGCCTATTGACCCGTTTCAACCTTAAAGAGACCTTCGATGAGCGCGACTTCGTCATCGCTTTCAAACTTCAAGGAGATGTGGAGCCGGTGCATGCCAGACGCCCGGTTCATGAAGCCTATGAGCAGAAGCGCGGCAACTCGCCCAACGAGAAAGAGGTCATGGGCAACTGCCTTGTAACGGGAAAAGAGAACGTGCCCATCGCATTGAATGAAACGGTTCTGAAAGGCATTTCCGGAGGTCAACCAGCCGGGGTGAACCTCGTTTCGTTCAACAAGCGTTCATTCGAGTCCTATGGAAAGAGGGAACGAAATGGTGAGAATGCACCCGTGAGCAAAGAGGCATCCTTCGCATATACTACCGCGCTAAACGGCTTGCTGGCATCCACGAAGCAACGGCTCCAAATCGCGGATGCGACAACCGTCTTTTGGGCGAGCGAGCAGCACGAAATGGAAGACCACTTCGGGGACATCCTCCGTGATGATCCGGAACGCGGTACCGGAGCTCTCAAGTCAATGTTCAACTCCGTCAGAACCGGGCGCTTCGCTGTAGGCGAAGCAACTTCGAAGTTCCATGTTCTTGGCCTTGCAGCCCCGGCCAACTCAAGAGTTGCCGTCCGGTTCTACCGTGAGGCGGAGGCTATGGATTTCGCGGCGCGGCTGACCCAGCATTTTGAGGATCTCCAAGTGACCGAAGAACCGGTCCACTTTCCCCTCAGTCGATTACTCTGTGCCATATCGGTTCGTGGAGAGAAGAAGAATATCCCCGATGGCCTGTCGGCGGAGTTCATGCGAGCGATTGTCGAAGGCTTGCCATATCCCGCTGCACTTCTTACGGCTGCCGTTCAGCGATGCAGGGCCGAACAGTCCAGATCTCCTAAACAGCGCAATCATCAGAACGTGCCAATAGAGCGCGCGGCTATCATCAAAGCCTGCCTGAACCGTACCATCCGCCTGAACAACCAGGCCGCCAACGAAACCCAACCCGAATTCAACACCATGCTTGACCCTAACAATCCTGACAATGCCTACCGGCTGGGTCGTCTCTTCGCTGCGCTGGAGAAGACCCAAGAAGATGCCCTCCCCGGCCTCAACGCCACCATCCGTGACCGCTATTACGGCGCGGCCTCCAGTACGCCCGCCTCGGTGTTCTCCACGTTACTGCGCTTGAAGAACCACCACATCGCCAAGTTGGAGAACCGTGGCTTGGCCACCAACCGGGAGAAACTGATCGGCGAGATTATGGACGGCCTCGACAAGTTCCCCGCACACCTGCCCCTGCCCGCACAAGCCCGTTTCGCGCTGGGTTACTACCACCAGCGTCAGGACTTCTTCAAGAAAAAGAACACGACCACCGACGAACCTTCAAACAACTGACCCTATGAGCCTCAACAACCGCTACGACTTCGTCCTCCTGTTCGATGTAAAGGATGGCAACCCCAACGGCGACCCCGACGCGGGCAACCTGCCTAGAATCGACGCCGAGACCGGTCACGGACTTGTGACCGACGTATCGATTAAACGCAAAGTGCGGAACTATGTGAACCTCGTGAAGCCCGAACAAGACGATGAAGACGCCGCGAACTACTCCGAGGGGAAAGGTTCAAAAGCACGTCACCACATCTTCGTTCGCGAGAAGGGAATTCTCAATAACGAGATCGAGAAGGCATACGCCATGAGTCCGGAAGTCAAGGCTGGTGTGGAAGCCTGGCAGAAGTGGAAGCAGAACAGTAAGAAGAAAGACAAGGGAGCGGAAAAGGCCGCCCGACCTTCTCGCCACTATGAAGACATCGCGCGGGATTGGATGTGCCACAACTTCTTTGACATCCGAACATTCGGCGCTGTCATGTCAACCGGTGACGAGAAGGAGTCCGGTGATGGTGAAGAGGGTACTAGCAAGCTCAAACGCACAGCTGGTCAGGTACGTGGTCCAGTCCAACTCACGTTCGCGCGTTCCGTTGACCCCATCGTCGCATTAGAACACTCCATCACGCGCATGGCCGTTACCAACGAAAAAGACCTTGAGAAGGAGCGAACGATGGGTCGCAAGCATACAGTGCCTTATGGAGTTTACGTAGCCCACGGCTTTGTATCGGCCTTCCTTGCCAAGCAAACCGGCTTCTCCGAAGATGACCTGAACCTCCTGTGGCAGTCACTTGAATACATGTTCGAGCAGGACCGCTCCGCTGCACGCGGCCAGATGGCCGCGTGCGGACTCTACGTCTTCAAGCACGATAGTGAACTTGGCAATGCGCATGCACAAGACCTGTTCGCACGCATCCGCGTGAGACGCAAGGACGGTATGGACGTGGCCCGCAACTGGCACGACTACCAAGTGATCGTGGATGAGGACAACATGCCCAACGGCGTGAAGCTCGAACGCATTTACGAAAGGAAGGGCTGAACATGCAGGCTCAAGGCCCCGACCCCATCCCCATCTCCGCCTTGCAACACTGGATGTACTGCCCCCGGCAGTGCGCCTTGATCCACGTGGAGCAGGTGTTCGCGGACAACGTGCATACCGCGCGCGGTAACGCCGTGCATGCGCTGGTGGATGAGCCGGGGTACGAGCTGCGCAAAGGCGTGAAGGCAGAGCGGTCGCTCCCGCTGTGGAGCGACCGCATCGGTCTCATCGGCAAGGCCGACCTGGTGGAGTTCCACCCGGACGGCAGCGTATTCCCCGTGGAATTCAAGCACGGCCCAAAGCGTAAGCATGCGCACGACGACATCCAACTGGCCGCACAGGCGATGTGCTTGGAGGAAATGCTGGGCAGGCCCGTGATGCAGGGTGCCATCTACCATGCCAGCAGCCGCAGGCGCCGCGATGTGGAGATCGATGCGGATCTGCGCACCTTGGTGGAGGTCACCACGGGTATGGTGCGGGCCTGTATCCGCGAAGGCCGCCTGCCTCCACCTGTGAATGACGCCCGATGCGAACAATGCTCCCTGAAGGACATCTGCCAACCGGAAGTGCTGGATGACTGTCGCACCCAAGCCCGTCTGCGTAGCACCCTCTTCGACACCGAAAGCTGATGCGCCAGTTGGAGAACACCCTTTACGTGATGACGCCCAATGCCTACGCGCATTTGGAGAACGCCACCGTGCGGATCGATGTGGAGCGTGTGAAGAAGCTGCAAGTGCCGCTGCACCACTTGGCCGGCCTGGTCTGCTTCGGCAACGTGATGGTCTCGCCCGGCCTCATGCACAAACTGGCCGACGAGGGAAAGAGCTTGGTATTCCTCGACTACAACGGCCGGTTCAAGGCACGACTGGAAGGTGGCATCAGCGGCAACATCCTGTTGCGCAAGGCCCAGCACAAGGCGGCCGATGATCCCGCCGTGGTGTTGGAGATCGCACGTGCCATCATCGCAGGCAAGGTGCGCAACAGCCGTACCGTGCTGCTGCACGGTGCGCGTGAGACCGACAACACTGCCGAAGCTGCCCAACTGGACGCCGTGGCTTTGAGCCTCGCCCAGACGTTGAGCAACTTGAAGCATGCCTCCGACGTGGATACGGTGCGCGGTCTTGAAGGTGAAGCCGCCAAGAACTATTTCGCCGTACTGCCGCTCATCATCAAGCCACAATACCGTGAGACCTTTGCCTTGAACGGTCGCACACGGCGTCCACCGCTGGACCGCACCAATGCGCTCCTTTCCTTCCTGTACGCCATGCTCATGAACGACTGCCGCAGCGCCTTGGAAGCCGTGGGCCTCGACCCCCAACTCGGTTTCCTGCACACCGTGCGTCCCGGCCGAGCGGCCTTGGCATTGGACCTTCAGGAAGAGTTCCGGTCGGTGGTGGTGGACCGGCTCGCGCTCACCCTCATCAATCGAGGTCAGGTGAACTCCGCTGACTTCGAAACACGTGAAGGTGGTGCCGTATCCCTCACCGAAAAGGGGCGCAAAGCGGTGGTGATGGCCTGGCAAGAACGCAAGCAGGAAGAAGTGCAGCATCCGCTCACCGGCGTTAAGTCGCCCATCGGGCTCCTTCCCTTCCTGCAAGCTCGCTTCCTGGCCCGCACCGTACGCGGCGAAATGGAAGGATATATCCCTTACTTGTCCAAGTAGCCATCATGCTCATCATTGCGACCTACGATGTCTCTACGGATACAGCCGGTGGTCGCAAGCGCCTGCGCCGCGTGGCCAAGATCTGCGAACGCATGGGCCAACGGGTGCAGAAGAGCGTGTTCGAATTCCAAGTGGACCAAATGCAGTACGAACAATTGGAGCGTGACCTGGTCGTCGAGATCGATGAGCTGGAGGACAGCCTCCGGTTCTACCGCCTTACCGAACCAGCGCACCTGCGCGTGAAGCAGTTCGGAAATTTCCGGAGCACCGACTTCGATAAGCCCTTGATCGTGTAACTTGAGGCGGCACCCTTCGCGCGAACCACAAGTGACCGAAAAAAATCCGCCGATTCGCGCAACACAGCAAGCCAATACCAATAGAAGCTTGCGGGGGGGGGAAGTACTTCATCGGCCTCGTGCATTTCATACAGCTCAGAACTACTTTCGCGCCGATACGCTTTGTACAACCTATGGCAAGCGGGTTCTATGAGGCGGCGTATCGCTCGACCTTCGGGTCGAGCGTGGATTGAAACGGTTTCCTGTGCGGCGTGCTGCTGCTGGCGGCTTGTATCGCTCGACCTTCGGGTCGAGCGTGGATTGAAACTGCGCAACATTCGGGGCTATGTGTTGGTGCGCATGTATCGCTCGACCTTCGGGTCGAGCGTGGATTGAAACAGGAAGTGGCTGGACCGGTTGCGCAAGGAGCCAGGGTATCGCTCGACCTTCGGGTCGAGCGTGGATTGAAACCGATCGGCCATTTCACGCGAGCGCTCCATGCGGGTATCGCTCGACCTTCGGGTCGAGCGTGGATTGAAACTTGACGCTGGTGCCTGCCTGGTCGGCCGCGTCCAGTATCGCTCGACCTTCGGGTCGAGCGTGGATTGAAACCATGCAATGATCTCATTGAGGGATGGCAGGATTGAGTATCGCTCGACCTTCGGGTCGAGCGTGGATTGAAACCAAGCGTTGGCGCTGTTGCAAGGGCGGCAATGGGGTATCGCTCGACCTTCGGGTCGAGCGTGGATTGAAACGGTCCGCAGACGGCCACGATCCAGTTGGGCGGCGGTATCGCTCGACCTTCGGGTCGAGCGTGGATTGAAACCAACGAACCGGGTTCTTCGTCACCGGCTTTTTGGTGTATCGCTCGACCTTCGGGTCGAGCGTGGATTGAAACCGGGATCATAGCGGGGTTGCCTGCAAGGATCAAGGGTATCGCTCGACCTTCGGGTCGAGCGTGGATTGAAACTTGTCCTGGCTCTTCGGCCGAACTAGTAAGTGGAGTATCGCTCGACCTTCGGGTCGAGCGTGGATTGAAACCTGACGCCGCAAGAAGTGCGGCACGTGGACAAGGAGTATCGCTCGACCTTCGGGTCGAGCGTGGATTGAAACTTTCCGCATCCGGTCGAGCCACAGGCGAAACCACGTATCGCTCGACCTTCGGGTCGAGCGTGGATTGAAACGAGCAGCAGCCCGCGTCGCATGGCCGGTGTGCTAGTATCGCTCGACCTTCGGGTCGAGCGTGGATTGAAACCGCAAGTGGCTCGATCGCTTGCGCAAGGAGCCGGGTATCGCTCGACCTTCGGGTCGAGCGTGGATTGAAACGGCGTGAACAGGTCGGGGAACACCGGCAGTTGGACGTATCGCTCGACCTTCGGGTCGAGCGTGGATTGAAACGCAGAAGGAGCTGCGCAGGCGCGGCTGCTTGAACGTATCGCTCGACCTTCGGGTCGAGCGTGGATTGAAACATTCCTGGAACGCAGCAAGTGATTGCAGCGGTATGTATCGCTCGACCTTCGGGTCGAGCGTGGATTGAAACCAGTCCAACACGAACTGATCGCCGAACTCCAGCGGCATCGCTCGACTTTCGGGTCATGCATGCGAAAGATCGGCGACCTACCCCTGCAATCACACCTCCACACATTCCCCCTGCCGCGGGATCGCAATGTTGCGGTAGCCCTTCGACGCGAGCAGGTCGTGGAAGGCATGCAGCGAGCCATGTACCCCATGCACCAGGAAGGTGCGCTGCACCTTCGCCGGGTCCTGGCACGCGAGAAAGCGCAGCAGCTCATTGCGGTCCGCGTGCGCGCTGTAGCTCTCCATGCGCACGATGGACGCGCGCACCGGCACGGTCTCGCCGAAGATCCGCACCTCGCGGCGGCCTTCGATCAGGTCCGCGCCGAGCGTGCCGGGTGCGCAGAACCCGACGGCCAGCACCGTGTTGCGCTCATCGGGCAGGTGGTGGAGCAGGTGGTGGCGGATGCGGCCCGCCTCCATCATGCCGCTGGCGGCGATGATGATGCACGGCTCCTGCCGCTGGTTCAGCTGCTTGCTGCGTTCGGCCTTCCGCACGAACTCCACGCCGGGGAACCCGAACAGGTCGTTGTCGTTCACCAGTTCCGCGCGCACGTCCGCCTGGAGCAGCTTCGAGTAGGAACGGTAGATCGCCGTGGCGCTGATCGACAGCGGGCTGTCCACGAACACCGGGATGCGGGGCAGGCGCCCTTCGTTATACAGGTGGTTCAGCGTGTACAGGATCTCCTGCGTCTTGCCGATGCTGAACGCGGGGATGATGAGCTTGCCGCCTTGCCGCACGCAGGTGCGTTCCACTTCAGCAAGGAAGCCTTCCATCATCTCCTGCACCTGCGGATGGTCGCGGTCGCCGTAGGTGGTCTCGCAGATCACCACGTCCGCCTGCGGGAAGGGCACGGGATCGGGCAGCAGGCGGTCCACGTAGCGGCCCACGTCGCCGCTGAAGGTGATGCGCCGCACGCCGTCCGGCGTGTCGATGGACAGGTGGACGGCCGCGCTGCCAAGGATGTGCCCCGCATCGGTGAACGTGAACGTGACGCCCGGGAACAGCTGGAACTGCTCGTTGTAATCCACCACCTGGAAAAGCGCGAGCGTGGGGCGGATGTCGTCGAGCGTATAAAGCGGCTCGGTCTCGTCCATCGCCGCTCCGCGTGCGCGGGCGCGGTCCTGGGCGAAGGCGAAGTCGCTTTCCTGGATGCGCGCGCTGTCCTCGAGCATGATCGCGCAGAGGTCGCGCGTGGGCGCGGTGGCGTAGATCGGCCCGCGGAACCCTTCGGCCACCAGGCGCGGCAGCAGGCCGCTGTGGTCGATGTGCGCATGCGAAAGCACCACCACGTCGATGCTGCGCGGATCGAACCCGAACCGCCGGTTCTTCGCATCGCTGTCGCGGCCTTCGCCCTGGAACATACCGCAATCCAGCAGCAGGCGCTTGCCGTTCGGAAGGTCGATCAGGTGCTTGCTGCCGGTGACCATGCCGGCGGCGCCGTGGAAAGTGATGGATAGAGGCATGAGGATCGCGGCGTTAGTACGCTGCACATAGGTACATCATCCCGGCCAGCCGGTCGGCTGCTCAGGTGGCGGAAGGCCGCGCGACGGAGCGGTGCATGCCAGCAAGGAAGTACACCATTCCGCCGAGCGCCACGATCGCCAGGCCGATGCCAGCGTCGCGCCGCGTGCCGCCATCGACCAGCAGGTTCACGCAGAAGGCCAGCGCGCACACGATGTACAACGCGGGGATCACCGGATAACCGAACGCGCGGTAGGGCCGCTCCGCGCCGGGCTCACGCTTCCGCAGCACGAACAGGCCGATGATCGTCACCACGTAGAACAGCAGCGAGGCGAAGGTGGTATAGTTCAACAAGGCGCCGTAGCCGCCGCTGAAGCAGAGGAGGCTGGCCCAGACGCACTGCAACCACAGGGCCCAGGAGGGAACACCATGGCCGCTGAGCACACCTGCCCGCTGGAAGAACAGGCCATCCTTCGCCATGGCATAGCACAAGCGCGGCCCCACGAGCACGTATCCGTTGATGCAGGCGAACGTGCTCACCATGATGAGCCCGGCCATCACCCGCACGGCCTTGTCGCCCAGGATCACCTCTGCGGCGGCCGTGCCCACGCGATCCGCCGGGGCGTGCTGAATGCCCGCATTCGGCAGCAACGCCAGGTAGGTGATGTTCGCCAGCACGTACAACGCGGTGACGATGAAGGTGCCGAGCGCGAGGCTGAGCGGGATGTTGCGCTGCGGCCGCTTGATCTCCCCGGCGATGAAGGTGACGCTGTTCCAGCCGTCGCTGCTGAAGAGCGAACCCACCATCGCCACGCCGAGTGCGCTGAGCAGGGCGATACCAGCGAGCGGGGTCACGCTACCATCCTCCGCGGTGCGCGTGGCCTGCCAGCCCACGCTGAAGTTCTCCGTCAGCCGCCCGCTGCCTAGGCCCACGCTCAGCCCCACGACGATGAGCGCCAGCACGGCCACCACCTTGGCCAGGGTGAACACGGTGGTGAGCGTTTTCGCCCGCCGCACGCCGCGCGTGTTGAACCAGCTCAGCAACACGATGGTGGCCACGGCATACACCTGCCCCGTGCTGATGTCCACCGAAGTGGGCACATCGCCGGGGATGGTGAACAGGTGTACGAGGACGTTGTCCAGCGAAAGCACGGGGAAGAACACCGCGGAGAACTTCGCGAAGGCCACGGCGACCGCGGCCACGATGCCGGAGTTGATCACCAGGAACATCGTCCACCCGTAGAGAAAACCAGGCAGTTTGCCGAACGCCCGCTGGATGTAGACGTACTGCCCGCCCGCATGCGGCATCATGCCGGCGAGTTCTCCATAACTGAGCGCCGCGAGCACGGTGAGCACGCCCGCCACCACCCAGGCCACCAGCATCCACGCCGGAGAACCGAGGCCGCGCAGCATGCCGGCGCTCACGATGAAGATACCGCTGCCGATCATCGAACCGGCCACGAGCATCACCGCGTCCAGCAGCCCCAACGAACGATCGAACTGTGCCATGTATGGAAGGTGGAAGGTCCGGGCAATGTAGCCGCAAGGTCCCTCCCCTTCTGCCGGTGGTGACGGAAGGATCCCGCCTCCCATCGTTGAAAACTGTTATGCACGCCGAGCATCCGGCCGGAGGATGGCCGTCTATATTGGACGCTCCGCCGTTCCGATCATCGCATCCTGATGCACGACCATCCCCTCCGCCTGCTGCTCGGCATCCTGTGCGCCTGCGTCCTGTATATCGGGGCGAGCGCCCAGGTGCAGCCGCTTCGGGGCATCGTTACGGACGGCACCACCGGCGAAGCGCTCGTGGGCGCGGCGGTGAAGGTGAAGGACGGCACCGGAAGCGCCGTGACCGACCTAGACGGCCGTTTCACGCTGAACACGCCGCAGGCACCACCGTTCACCATCATGGTCACCTACACCGGGTATCTGTCCCGGGAGATCGCGGTGAGCACGCTCACCGATGAAGTGAAGGTGAAGCTGGCCACCGACGACGTGATGCTGCAGGAGGCCCAAGTGGTGGCCGACCGCATCAGCGACAAGCAGAAACAGGCCCCGCTGACGGTGGAAACAATGGACCTGCTGGCGATCAAGGAAGCGGCGAGCGGCGACTTCTACGAAAGCCTCGGCACATTGAAAGGCGTGGACATGACCGCCGCGAGCTTCGGCTTCAAGGTGATCAATACGCGCGGCTTCAACAGCACCAGCCCCGTGCGTTCGTTGCAGCTGATCGACGGGGTGGACAACCAAAGCCCGGGCCTCAACTTCTCGCTGGGCAATTTCCTCGGCGCAAGCGACCTCGACGTGCTGAAGGTGGACGTGATCGCGGGGGCCAGCACCGCCTACTACGGGCCCGGCGCCTTCAACGGGGTGATCAATATGACCACCAAAAGCCCGTGGACCTTCCCCGGACTGAGCGTGAGCCTGAAGGGCGGCGAGCGCAACATGCTGGAAGCGGCCGTGCGCTGGGCCGAAGTGATCAAGAACAAGGAAGGCCGGGCGCGATGGGCCTACAAGCTGAACGCCTTCGCGCTGCGCGCGGACGATTGGTGGGCCCAGAACTACGCGCCCACGGAGAACAGCCCGACCAACGCCACCAATCCGGGCCGCTTCGATGCCGTGAACATCTATGGGGATGAGAACACCACGGTGAACAACGATTACACGCGGGACATGTTCGAGCGCCGCAACTACCCCGGCCTCGGCCTCTTCCTCCGCAACGGCTACGCGGAGAAGGACCTGGTGAACTACAACACCGACAACCTGAAACTGGGCGGTGCCGTGCATTACCGAACGTCCGACAGCATCGAGGTGATCGCCGCGAGCAATTTCAGCACGGGCAGCACCGTGTACCAGGGCGACAACCGCTATCGGCTGAAGGACGTGAAGTTCTACCAGCAGCGGCTGGAGGTGCAGAAGCCTGGCACCTGGTACGTGCGTGCATACACCACCAGCGAGGATGCCGGCAAGACCTACGACATCTTCACCACGGCCGTGCGCATGCAGGAGATGAGCGGCAGCACATCCGACTGGAACACGGCATACATGAACCTGTGGAACAGTTGGATCACGCCGATGCTGAACAACAACAGCACGCATCCGGACTTCTACTCGCCGGGCAGCGAGGCGGTCGCCCACGGCATCACCACCGCACAGGCGTACGATGAGTACCTCACGGGCTACGTGGACTCGCACAACGCGATGTTCTCCACCTACCACCAGATGGTGATGGACTCCGTAAACAGCCTCACCGCGGTGTCGCCGCGGGTCACCCCCTTCCTCCAGCCGGGCACCGCCGCGTTCAACGATCGGTTCAATGAGGTGACCTCGAAGAAGTTCACCGAGGGCGGCTCGTTGTTCTATGATCGTTCGCGCCTCTACCACGTGATGGGCGAGTACCACTTCAAGCCGGCGTTCGGCGAGGTGATCGTGGGTGGCAACCAGCGCTGGTACCTGCCCAACAGCGCGGGCACCATCTTCAAGGACACGGGCAGCGTGGTGATCCGCAACCAGGAGTTCGGCGTGTATACCGGCCTGCAAAAGCAACTCATCGCCGACAAGCTCAAGTCCACGCTGACGGTGCGGATGGACAAGAACCAGAACTTCAACGCGCTCTTCTCCCCCGCGGCGTCGCTGGTATATACGCCACGCCCCGACCGCGTGTTCCGGCTTTCCTTCGGCAGCGCGGTGCGCAACCCCACGCTGGCCGACCAGTACTTCTACTACAACGTGGGACGCGCGCTCCTCCTGGGCAACGTGGAGGGCCAGTTCGAGCAGGGACGTGATTCGCTGTTCACGGCGGAAAGCTTCGATACCTATCGCTCCAACGCCAACCTGGCCAACGGCCTGCGGTCGCTCGACTACTTCCACGTGGACCGCCTGCGGCCCGAGCAGGTGCGCACGATTGAGGTGGGCTATCGCGGCACGCACTTCGACAAGTTCTACGTGGACATGAACTATTACCGGAGCTGGTACCGCGACTTCATCGGCTATGTGATCGGCCTGGACGCGCAGTTCGACCCCGCCACCGGCTACCCCGCCTCCCCGCTACAGGTGTACCGCCTGGCGGCGAATGCATCGGAGCAGGTGATCACGCAGGGCGTCACCGTCGGCCTTACTTACTACCGCACGCACGCCACGTATTCCGGCAACTACTCGTGGAACGTGCTCACCAGCGGCAAGAACGACCCGATCATCCCCGCCTTCAACACCCCGGCGAACAAGTTCAACCTGGGCCTGTCCGTGCATGACCTGAAGATCCCCGGAACGGACCGCCGCGGTCTCGGGTACGGCATCAACTACCGGTTCGTCGAAGGGTACCGCTTCGCTGGTTCGCCGCAGTTCAGCGGGATGCTGCCGAGCTACGACATGGTGGACGCCCAGGTGAGCGTGACCTTCCCCAAGGTGCATACCACCGTGAAGCTGGGCGCGAGCAACCTGTTCGGCGTGGCGCCCTTCTTCGACAGGAACGTGCCATCCGGCGAGAAGCTGGACCACGCATGGAACAACAACGTGATGCTCGTGTTCGGAGGTCCCTACGTGGGCCGGTTGGCCTACCTCCAATTGAGCTATGAGCTCGATCAACGTTGAACGAACGACTAACTTGGCACGACCCAACTCCGCAAGAACATGAAAGCATCCCTACACCTTCCCCTTTCGATCGGCGTCTGGGCCCTGGGCCTCGGCGCCTTCGCGCAGGAACGCTACCTCGAAGAGGTCTTCACCCCGGCGCAGGTCCAGGTGACCCGGAACGTGACGTTCGCCACGAACATCGACTTCTGGCTGCACGCGCCCTCTTCGCCACCCACCGCGCAGGAAGTGGCGGACATCACCACCCTGAAGACCCTCGCGGCGCAAGGCCAGCCCTACCCGGCAGCCTTCTACGATACGCAGGACCCCAGCACGGAGATGAAGGTGTCCGAACTGAAAATGGACATCTATGAGCCGGACCAGAGCGTGGACGAAGAGACCGCGCGCCCAGTGGTGGTGTACATCCACACCGGCAACCTGCTGCCGCCCGTGGTGAACAGCAGCCCCACGGGCACGCGTACGGACAGCTGCGCGGTGGAGGTGTGCAAGCGCCTGGCGCGCCGCGGCTACGTGGCCGTGAGCGTGGATTACCGCCTGGGCTGGAACCCGCTGGGTTCCACCGAACAGATCCGCCGGGGCACGCTGCTGAACGCGGTGTATCGCGCCATCCACGACGTTAAACAAGGTGTCCGCTTCCTGCGCGATAACGTCAACGGCCCGAACACGTATGCCATCGATCCCGCGAAGGTGATGTTGTGGGGCGAAGGCACCGGCGGCTACATCGCGCTAGCCTACGCCACACTGGACCGACCCGAGGAGATCTTCATCGAGAAGTTCCGCCCCGATCCGTTCACGCCTAACGTGAGCTACGTGGACACGAACATCGTGGGCAACATCGACGGCTTCGGCGGCATGCTGAACCTGTACCAGCCCACGGCCACTCCGGCCGGTGTGCAGCTCTGCCTGAACCAGGGCGGCGCCCTCGCGGACACCAGCTGGCTTGCCGCGGGTGACGTGCCGATGATCGCCTTCCACACCGTGTTCGATCCGTTCGCCCCTTTCACCAGCGGCGTGGTGATCGTACCCGGACCGAACCTGCCCGTGGTGACGCTGCAAGGCTCCAACCTCTTCATCCAGCGCGCGGACCAGTATGGCAACAACGCGTCGTTCGCCACGCTGCCCGGCGGCGATCCGTTCACGGACCGTGCGCGCTCCCTTTACGGCACCACCCAGACCCACGGCTCCAACGGCGTATCGATCCGGCCGGGCAATGAAGGCCTGTTCCCGTTCGTGACCCCGCAGTGGCCCTCGCCTGCCACGGAAGAGGCCGGCCCCTGGCAGTGGTGGGACCCGAACAGCCCCGTCGCGCTGGCCACCGTGCCCCTGAGCGACCCGCCGATCACCTGCGACCGCGCGGCCAAGGCCAGCAACCCGAACATGAGCGCGGCCAAGGCCCTCGCCTACATCGACACGATCATGGGCTACGCGAACCCGCGTATCGTGTGTGCGCTCGGCCTCGGTCCCTGCTCGCTGGTGGGCATCGACGAAAGCGATCCCATCGCCGTGGGTGTGGAGATGTACCCCAACCCCGCGCACGATCGCGTGAGCATCACCAGCGCGAAGGCCACGATCCGCGCATACGAACTGTATGACATGAACGGCCGCCGCCTGCGCAACGAGAACGTGGAGCGCAACAGCTTCACGATGCCCCGTGGCGACCTGAAGCCCGGCGTTTACTTCATCTCCCTGCAATTCGACAAGGGCAGCGTCACCCGCAAGGTGGTGCTGGATTAGCACCCGTAGCTTGGACCAGGAAGGGCCCCGTCTCGACGGGGCCCTTTCGCGTTGGGGGCGGTAGTGAAAGAGAAAGGGTCATGCTTCGGCAGGCTCAGCATGACAGAACGCGCCACACCACGTCCTACCATCTACCTGTCATGCTGAGCCCGCCGAAGCATGACCACGCTCCCCCTTTCCCCCGATGCATCAACGATGCACCGGATCCATGGAAATGATGCTGTCCACCACGAACTTGCTGTAGCCGCGCCAGGGCAATGCGCCCATGTACTCGGTATAGTGCAGGTTGAACTGGCTGCCGCTGTTCACCATCAGGCGTTCGGCCACCCGCGGATCCTGCACGGAGAACAGGAACTCCAACGACTGCAGGCTGCCGCTCTGGCTGCGGATGCCCGTCTGGATCATCTTCCCCTCGTACGTCTTGAAGAGCACACCCTTGCGCACCACGTAGTTCAGCTCGCCCGACTTCACGCCTTCACCGAACACCCAGTAGTAGCGGAAGTAACCGGCGAGCAGCACAACGGCCAGCAGCACGAACAGGACTTTCCAAAGGAGGCGCATGAGCGGGGGATATCACCGCCAAGATAACGCTCCTGGCAGGCACTTATCCCTGCGCTTCGTTCCGCTCGCCCATCTCATCGGCCATTCATCATGAACAGATACTTTGCATTGCATTGTACCAACCTATACCCATATATTTGCATCGTCAACTACCGATGACCCCGCCCCCGATGAACGTAGAGAACACCAAGGCGCAGATGCGCAAGGGCGTGCTGGAATACTGCATCCTGGCGCTGCTGGCGGATGAGGAGATGTATCCATCGGACATCCTCACGAAGCTGAAGGACGCGAAGCTGATCGTGGTGGAAGGCACGCTCTACCCACTGCTCAACCGGCTGAAGGACGCCGGCTACCTCACCTACCGCTGGGAGGAAAGCCGCAGCGGCCCGCCCCGCAAGTACTACAAGCTCACCACCGTCGGCCAGAAGTTCCTGAAGGAGCTGGACGACACCTGGGAGGAACTCTCCCAGGCCGTTAAGAAGACCACCCGCCGAACCCCGCAACGATGAAAAAGACAGTCACCGCCAACGTCAATGGCACGGTGTTCCACATCGAGGAGGACGCCTACGAGAAGCTGCAACAGTACCTCTCCGGCATCCGCGGCACCTTCACCGGTAGCAGCGGCAGCGACGAGATCATGGCCGACATCGAGGCCCGCATCGCGGAGCTTTTCAACGAACGCCTGCAAGGCCGCCAGGTCGTCATCACCGCCGACGTGGACCACGTGATCACCATCATGGGCCGGCCGGAGGACTTCGCGGGCGACACCGGCAGTGCGAGCACGTTCCCTCCCGGCAGCGCCGCCGCGGCGTTCTCCGGCTCCCCGCGCCACCGCCGCCTCTTCCGCGATCCGGACGATCATTGGGTGGGCGGCGTGCTGGGCGGCATCGCGGCGTACTTCAACATCGACCCGCTGTGGCTGCGCATCGGCTTCCTCGTGGTCACCGTGGCCGGCTGGGGCTCCCCGGTCGCCATCTACCTGCTCCTGTGGATGCTGGTGCCCAAGGCCGCAACACCCGCTGACAAGCTGGCCATGCGCGGCGAGCCGGTGACGGTGGACAACATCAAGCGCGTGTTCGACGAAGGTGCCGAGCGGTTCCGTGCCGGGGCCGAGAAGGTGGGCCAGGAAGCACAACGCGCCGGCGAGCGATGGAGCGACCCGGCCTTCCGGCGGCAACAATTCCAACGCACGGGCGCGCAACGCTTCCTGAAAGGCGTCGTGGGCATGCTCGGCCGGGCGCTGGGCCTGTTCCTGCTGCTCATCGGGGCGCTGCTGGCCTTCGGCTTCATCACCGGCGTGTTCAGTGGCCGCGCTTCCTTCCGTTGGAATGGCGGGCCCATGACCGAAAGCCTCGATCTCGGCCAGCTCGCCAACGCCTGGTTCATCAGCCCCTCCATGGTCACCTGGGCATGGGTGGGCGTGGCGCTCTTCTGCCTGGTCCCCATCATCGGCATACTGCTGGGCGGCATCCGCCTGCTCTTCGGCGTCCGGGTACCCCGGTGGCTCGCCTGGCTGCTCACCCCCGCCTGGTTCGCCGGCCTCATCCTCCTTATCGTGATCGGCGTGCGCCAGGCCACCGATCACCGCCAGCGCGAGCGCATCACCGAGGACGTGGTGCTCCCCACGCCGGCGGACCACGTGCTGCGCATCGGCGCCCTGCATGATCCGCTCTTCGGCGATGAACGCGAGCGGCACTCCACCGGCCTGGACCTGCTGGAGATCGGGCCGGACAGCATCCAATGGGGCTGGGCCGAACTGGACGTGAAGGCGAGCGACGACACGCTTTTCCACCTGGAAGTGGTGCGCCGCGCCAACGGCCCCACCGTGAAGGCCGCCCAGCGCCGCGCCCGCGGCATCCGCACCAGCTTCTCGCTCACCGGGGACCTGCTCGAGCTCTCACCGGTCTACACCACGGATACCGGCGAAAAGCTGCGCCACCAGACCGTCTCCTACATCGTGCGGGTGCCGGAAGGATCCGCCGTGCGCTTCGAACGGAACGCGGCACGCATCATCTACGACATCGACAACACCGCGAACACCTGGGACCCGGACATGGTGGGCCGCACCTGGACCATGACGGCCAAGGGCCTAGCACCCGGCCTGCCCGGCGATCAGATGATCAGAAAATGAGGGGATCGATGATCCTCCGATCCCGCCCTCAACGCACGTTGTCACTGCGGCCTTGAGCCGCAGTCGCAACCAGGAGTAGGCGATCCCGGACGCTCCTAGTTGCGATGGCGGCTCAAGGCCGCCATGACAGCACGTTATCAAAGCATAGGCGTCACGGTTCGGCAGGCTCACCGTGACAAAGCGGGGGACAAAGGAGAACGCCAAGGAGCACATTTTCTGATCCCCTCATTTTCTGACCATCTGATCCAGCAGCCCGGAAGATCCATCTTTGCCGATCATCCGATCGCCCTCCATGAGCAAAGCCAGCAAGATCAAAAGCTTCGACCCGAACGGTCCGGCGAACGCCAACACGAACATATACGGCCTCCCCTTCACCTGTGAGGAGTCCGACATCGTGCTGGTGCCGGTGCCTTGGGAAGTGACCACCAGCTATGGCGGAGGCACTTCGCGCGGGCCGGAAGCCATCTTCGACGCCTCCTTCCAGGTGGACCTGTTCCACCCCGAGTTCCACGAACTGTGGAAGCGCGGGATCGCCATGGACGAAGCGCCCAAGGCCCTGCTCGACCAGAGCCGCGCGTTGAAGAAGGAGGCCGAGCACGTGATCCATCTGCTGTCGCATGGCGGTGGCCGGAAGGAACAGGCGCGCGCGGACAAGGCGCTGAAGCTCATCAATGCGGAATGCGCGGTGATGAACGACTGGGTGCAGCAGCGCTGCGGCGCATGGATGGACGCGGGCAAGCTCGTGGGCCTCGTGGGCGGCGACCACAGCACGCCGCTCGGGCTCTTCCGCGCGCAGGCCGAACGCCACAAGGAGTTCGGCATCCTACACTTCGATGCGCACCTGGACCTGCGCGATGCCTACGAAGGCTTTACCTACAGCCATGCGAGCATCATGCGCAATGCGCTGGACCTGCCGAACATCCTGTCGCTGGTCTCCGTGGGCACCCGCGACTTCTGCGAGGAGGAGGCGCGCCTGTTCAAGAAGGAAAAGGAGCGCGTACGCCTGCACCGCAGCGCCGAGCTGCACCGCGAGCAGTTCGAGGGAAGCACCTGGAAAGCGCAATGCGACCGCATCATTGCGCAGCTGCCGGAGAAGGTGCACATCAGCTTCGACATCGATGCGCTCGATCCCACGCTCTGCCCGCATACCGGCACGCCTGTTCCGGGTGGGCTCGCCTTCGAGGAGGCCACGTACCTGCTGAGCCGCCTGGCCGCCAGCGGCAGGCGCATCATCGGCTTCGACCTCGTGGAGGTGACACCCGGCCCGGATGGCGACTGGGACGGCAATGTCGGTGCACGCCTGCTCTTCCATCTCTGCGGCGTGCTCGCCAAGACCAACTGAGCCTCACGCATTTTTTTGATCAGATGAGCCTCTAACCCGGTTCTCTAAATACATTGTCGCTGCGGTTCGAGGCCGCCATGACAGAAGAGAGCGAAGGACACGGTCCGGCAGCGTTACGGTGCAGCATGCTCACAGTGACAAGGCAGGGGATGTCAAGGAGCATATTATCTGATTCATCGCAGCGCACGAGCGCGGACTTGCACGAAGGGGAGTTTTTCAATAGCAGGCAATCCATAGCACGGATCGCGGCGCCTTCGGGCAGCCAACCGGCGCGAAGAAATAGGCTGCCTCGCTATTGGAAAGATCGGTGCATTGAAGTTAAACTTGTATCGATGTCTCTCAACATCCGTCCATACACCTCTTTCACTCCCCATGCTCCGCATGCTCCCCTCCGCCGCTCCTGCGCCGCCCTTCCGCCCCCGCTGGCGCAAGGGTGCCGCGCATACGCACACCTGGCCGGCGATCGGCCGTTCGGCCGTGCTCGGCCTGTGCCTGTTGCTGGGCGCCGTGCGGGCGCAGGCGCAGGCCACTGACAACCCTTCGGATGCGTCGACCGTCCTCACCTACGCGACCACCAACGGCCAGACACTCGCCTCCCTCTCCACACCGCTCCCCACCTCATGCGCTTCGCCCTACGGCACCTTGAACCCCGCCTCCGGCAACTTCACCCTGTCGGGGAACACGTCCACGGGCACCACGTGGGTGGGCAACACCGCCTACCCGCTGGCCCTGCCGAAGTGCGGCAATTACGCGGCCAGCAACGATGTGTGGTTCCGGCTGGATTCCAAGCCCTGGGCCGGGAACAACAGCAACTACAGCTACCGGTTCACCCTGCTAGCCTCGGGCACCGCGCCTGACCTGTTGACCGGGGCCATGGCCGTGTACGAGGCCCCCAGTGCCGCAGGCCCTTTCACCCTGCTGGACTGCGCCATCGGGGGAAGCAATACCGCCGCCCTGGCCACCCTGGAGGTGAACGACTACACCCCTGCCTCCACCGCCAGCAATCCTACCGGCCACTACCAGCTATACCTCCGCGTGTGGGACAGCGGCGCACCCTCCTCCACCAAGAACTTCAAGCTCTGTGTACAGGGCCAGAAGCTAACCTCCATGAAGCCCCGGAACACGGGCGAGACCCCGGCCGACGCCAAACTGCTCACCCCTTCGGTGTATGACACCATCCGCTATGCCTTCGCCAAGGAGGAAGCGAACTTCCTCTTTGCGGATTCCGCCTACGTGGGCGGAGACCTGTGGCAAAAGCTCACCGTGCCCTCCACGGGCAACCTACAGGTGTACATGGCGCAGGACGGCACCTCATCCTACCGGACCGACTACATCGCGGTGAGCGCGTACATCTCCCCGAGCGGCGTCCCGGACTTCTCCAAGTTCCGGCAGGTGGGCGCTTTCGTGGGCATTCCGCCCAGCACGTATACCAGCGTGATGGTGATCAAGTGCCTCCCTCCGAACGCCACCCTCTACCTGCGGATCCACTCGGTGAAGGCCGCGCAGGGCACCACCCGGCGTTACGGGAATTTCCGCCTCTACTGGGAGCAGGTCTCGGGAAGCACCCCGGTGGACGACAACAACCTGCCCTGTAACGCCACGCCCCTCACCGTTAATGCGGGGCCCTGCCCGCCGACGGCCCCTTATACGGGCTTCACCGGCAACTTCGGCGATTGCAGCACCCCCGGCATACCCAAGCCCCCCTGCGGGAACTTCAGCGGCAGCTCCCGGGACGTGTGGTACTCCTTCGCGGCCCCCTCCAGCGGCACCGTCTTCATCGAGGCCACCGGCGGAGCGACCTTCGGTGCCGACCCGGCCATGGCGCTGTACACCACCGGCGCCTCCCCCAGCGACCCCACCCACGGGTGCAACGGCCGCTTCACCCTGATCCAATGCGACGAGCGGATGGGGGTCGGGAACAGCGCCCGCATCATCCGCACCGGCCTGGAGCCGGGACAGACCTACTACATCCGCGTGTGGAGCGAGAGCAACACGAACGACTACCAAGGCACTTTCACCGTCTGCGTCAGCGAGCCCATCCCCCCGGCCGGCAGCTGCTTCTACCTGATCGACCTCCACCAGACCCCATACGCCGGCGGCGACCCGGTGAACCCGCTGAGCGTGCAAACCATGTCCGTTACGATCAATGGGGACAGCACCGTCTACTCCACCACCCCCGGGGAGGATGGCCTGTGGATCCTGGCACCCATCCCCATCGGGGCCAACGCCCTGTTCCGCTATAGGCACAACAGCTACGTGGACAAGCCGTACACGTGGACCCTGAACCGGCTGGGCGATGCGGCGCTGCTCTGGCGGGCGAACGGCGGCATGGCCGTGGTAGGCCCCTCTCTGCCGCCATCGACCACCTTCACACTGACCAATGCCTGCCAGCTGCCGCGGCGCACCTCGGACTGCCTGGGCGCCCGCACCGTGTGCGCGCCCAACAATGTGACCCAACAGTCCATCGACACCATCCCTACGGGCAACACCTATGACCTGACCGGGGCCAACATGGGCTGCCTGAACACTGAGGACAAGGGTATCGCCTGGCTGATCTTCCGGCCCATCGCCAACGGCACCGTGGCCTTCCAGTTCGATTGGACCAGCATCGACCTGGATTTCGCCGTTTGGGATGCCGGGGCTATCACCTACATGCCCAGCATGCCCAACGTGAACGCGGACTACATCTGCGCCCCGCCCGGCGCGCCGGTGCGCTGTAGCAGCGCGCGGGTGAACGCCGCCACCGGATTGACAGCCCAATGGGCCCCGGGCATACCCCTGCCCGCCACCCAGCAGGAGGCGAGCGGCGGATGGGGCTGGCTCGCTCCGCTCTCCGTCACGGCCGACCATGCCTACCTGATCGCCGTGGTGCGTGGCACGACCAGTGGCAATGTGGCCTATACCCTGCGCTGGACCCTGACCGTAGACCCTGCCGGCACCACCGACAACAACCTGATGGGCTGCACCCCCCTGGTGCTCCCGGTGGAACTGCTCTCCTTGGATGCCACCGTGCGGGACCGTGTGATCGATGTGAACTGGGCCACTGCCTCCGAGCACAACAGCAGCCATTTCGTGGTGGAGCGCGGCCGCGATGCGAAGGAGTTCTTCCCCATTGGCGTGGTGAGCGCCATGGGCGAAGCGCAGCAGCGCACCGATTACCTCTTCACCGATGAGCACCCCTTCCCGGGACCCAACTACTACCGCCTCCGCCAGGTGGACCACGACGGCACGTTCCAGCTCAGCGCCATCGTGGTGGCCGTGATGGATGCCCGCACCGGCCAGCCCCAGCTCTTCCCCAACCCCACCACCGGGCAGGTGGACCTGCTGATGGACCTGCCCACCAGCGAATCACTTACCGTGGTGGTGACCGATGCCGTGGGGCGGGTGGTCCATTCAGAGACCACCGCTGCCGAGCGGGGTGCGTTCCGGTACACCATGGGCCTGGCCGAACTGGCCCCCGGGCCTTACCAGGTGCAGGTGCTTGCGCCCAACGGCAACCCGCTGGGCTCCGCGCGGCTGATGAAGCAGTAGCTCTGATCAGATCGATCAGAAAATGAGCAGATCAGGTGATCCTTCCCCGCCCGCATTGTCACGGTGAGCTTGCCGAGCCGCGGTCGCGGCCAGGAGCGGGCTGCACAGATGGCTGCTGCTTGCGATGGCGGCTCAAGGCCCTCCCTGACCGTGCGTTGTCAACACACGTTGTCACGTCGAGCAAAGTCGAGGCGCTAACACGCTTTCGAGTATGGGAGGCCACGGTCCGGGGGGCATGGTTCGGCAAGCTCACCATGACAAGGAGGGCCGCCAAGGAGCACATTATCTGACCATCTCATTGTCTGATCATCTAATCCGGGCTGCAGGCGCAGGCAACCTATCCACATGGATCGGCGTCCTGTGTCGGGGATCCGATCCTTCGAACACGGATCCATCCTGAATTGTTGACATTCGCAGGCGATCGGTCCATTTGCAGTTAACCTTGTATCAACGTTCCTGATGGCGGTGCCTTCGGCATGGCCCGCTTCCGAAAACGCTGCTCCCATGAAGCCGATGACCCTTCGCTTCCTTCCCGATCGAGCAGCGCAAGCCGCGCATGGGACGTGGGCCTGCTCCATCCTATGCCTGTTCGCGGGGTTGTTCGCCATACATGCACAGGCGCAGCAAAGCGATGACCCCTCGGATGCCACCACCGCTCTGACCTATGCGACCACCAATGCACAGCTCATCGGCACCATCTACAATCAACTACCGGCCTCCTGTAGCACGACCGGCACCTTGAACCCCGCCTCCGGGGAATTCACCTTGGCGGGGTCCACGCCCACGGGCACCACATGGGCGGGCAATCCCAGCAACCCACTGGCCCAGCCGGTCTGCGGCAATTACATGGACCTGCCCCCCTCCGCGCCCAACGCCGCCAACGATGTCTGGTTCCGGTTGGACCCCAAGCCCTACTCCGGCAACAACAGCAACTATAGCTACCGATTTACCCTCTTTTCCGCCGGTACTACCAACCCATTGCAGAAGGGGGGCATGGCCGTGTATGAGGCCCCCAGTGCTGCAGGCCCCTTCACCCTGATCGACTGCGCCATCGGGGGAAGCAATACTTCCGACATGGCCACTTTGGAGGTGAACGACTACACCCCTGCCTCCACCGCCAGCAATCCCACCGGCCGCTACCAGCTCTACATCCGCGTTTGGGACAAGCAGGCACGGGTGCCTCCCACCTACCCTTACTCCACCAGGACCTTCCAGCTCTGCGTACAGGGACAGAAGGTGACCAGCATGTACAGCCGGGGTGCGGGCGAAACCCCCAGTACCGCGACCGCGATCGCATCGACCAGCGCCGCCAGCCCAACGGTCACCACCATCGGCTACGTTTTCGCCAAGGAGGAACCAAGCTTCCTATGTGCGGATTCGGCTTACGTGGGCGGGGACCTCTGGGTCAAGCTCACCGTGCCCGCCTCGGGCACTGTGCTGCTGTATATCGGGCGGTACTCGACCACCACCCAACAGGTCAACACCATCGGCGTAAGTGCCTACCTCGCTTCGGACCCCTTGGACCTCTCCACGTTCAGGCAGGTGGGCTCCTATACCGGCGATCTCCTCTCGCTCCCCGCCTACTCACTGCCCGGAAGCTTCCCGGTCTCCCCGAACCTGAACCTCTCGTGCCTTCCCCCCGGCGAGACCCTGTACGTCCGGATCCATTCGCTCCAGCGCGCGCAGGCCTCCGGCTATACGAAACGCTACGGGGCCCTCAACCTTTACTGGGTGGCCGGCTCCACACCGAGCAGCGCGCCCGCCAACAGCCAGCCGTGCGGTGCCACGCATTTGGATCTCAATGTTCCCTGCCCGGCAGGCTTTTATACCAACAACTTCGGCGCCTGCAATACGCCAGGCATCCCCACGCCCTCCTGTAGCTTCAGCGGCACCTCCAATGACGTCTGGTATAAGTTCGAGGCGCCCCCCAGCGGCACTGTCAACATCGAGGTCTCCGCCGGAGGAGCCCTCCCCGCCAACCCGGCTATGGCGCTCTACACCACCGGTGGCCACAGTTGCAACGGCCGCTTCACCCTAATCCAATGCGACGATAAACGGGGGGTCGGGAACGGGGCCCGGATCATCCGCACCGGCCTGGTGCCGGGGCAGACCTACTATATCCGCGCCTGGGCCGAGGGCAGCGGAGCCTCCGGCACCTTCTCCGTCTGCGTCAGCGAGCCGGTGGCCCCCGCCGGCACCTGCTTCTACCTGATCGACCTGTGGGCACTGAACACCCAAGGAACGCAATTCATGGACGTATCGATAAATTCCGGGCCTATTGTCACATACAGTACCAGCGGCGGGGATGCTTCCGAACAGTTCCTGGTGGCGGTGCCCGCCGGGGCCTCTGTTTACTTTGAGTACTACAGCAGCAACACTCTAGGCCAATGCATCACGTCCGTGACCCGGCTGGGTGATCGTGCCCGGCTTTGGAGCAGGACCGTCGGGGTCGCCCAATTCGGCCCACAACCTTCCAACCCCAACAAGTTCACGCTGACCAATGCGTGCCAGCCATTGCTGCGACGCAGTTCGGACTGCCTGGGCGCCCGCACCGTGTGCGCCCCCGCCTCGTGGACCCAACAGTCCAGCGACACCATTCCCACGGGCAACACTTACGACCTTACCGCGACCAACATGGGCTGTCTGAATACCGAGGACCGGGGCATCGCCTGGCTCATTTTCCGGCCCATCGCCAACGGCAAGGTGGCCTTCCAGTTCGAGAACGGCGACCTGGATTTTGCCGTCTGGGATACCGGGCCCATCACCTACATGCCCTCCATGCCCAACGTGAACGCGGACTACATCTGCGCCCCGCCCTATCCGCCGGTGCGTTGCAGCAGCGCTCGGGTGAACTCCTCCACCGGCCTGCAGCCCGGCCTGGCGGGCATCACCCAGGATGGGGGCGGCGGATGGGGATGGCTTGCTCCCCTGGACGTGGTGGCCGACCATGCCTACCTAATCGCGCTGGTGCGGGGCGGGAGCCCGGGGTCCCTGACCTACACCATGCGCTGGACCCTGTACAACAATGCTTCCGGCGCATCCGACCCCAACCTGATGGGATGCACCCCCTTGGTGCTCCCCGTGGAACTCCTCTTCCTCCAGGCCGAGCCCCGCACACACGCCGTGGACCTTTCCTGGGCCACCGCCTCCGAGCATAACAGCAGCCACTTCGTGGTGGAGCACAGCCGTGATGCGCTGGACTTCGCCCCCATCAGCGAGGTGAGCGCCGCCGGTGACAGCCAGCAGCGCGTCGACTACTTCTTCGCCGATGCCGCTCCCGCGAAGGGCATCAACTACTACCGCCTCAAGCAGGTGGACCGCGACGGCTCCTTCCACTATTCCAATGTGGTCTCCGCCTTCTTCGGCGATGCCCCGGGACAACCCTTGCTGATCCCCAACCCCGCTACCGACGAGGTGGAGCTCCTGATGGACGTGCCGGTCTCCGGCACCATTGCCGTGCTGATCACCGATGCCCTCGGACGTGTGGTGGGCAACGCCTCCGCGTCCGCTGAACGCGGCACCTTCCGGTCCTCCCTGAACGTGGCCCAGCTCGCACCCGGGTCCTACCAGGTACACGTGCTGGCCCCCGATGGACATGCGATCGGAACCGCCCGGCTGATGAAGCGTTGAGTTCCGATCATCTGGATCAGATGATCCTGACTTCAACGCATATTGTCACCGCAGCCTCGAGCCCAATGTCATTAAGTTAAGGAAGTGGCACAGACTTTCAGCCTCTGGTTCCAGCGTGATCGCAGACTGAAAACCTGCGGAACAGGATGCGCGACCGCTTAACTTAATGACATTGGCCTCGAGCCGCAGTCGCAAGCAAAGCGGGCAATCCCGGATGGCTCCTGATCGCGATGGCGGCTCGGGGCCGCCATGCACGGTTCAACAGGCTCACCATGACAAAGGAGGGCGCCTAGGATCACATCATCTGATCCTCTCATTTTCTGATCATCTGATCCATCCAGGCTCACCGGGACAGAAGGGGCGAGATACAAAAAAGGCCGAACGCAGGAAGGCCACCCCTCGGGGTGGCCTTCCTGCGTTCGAATGCCGTTTAATGCTGGATCGACACCCTAGCGGTCCAACGGACCGTGCCGTCGTTCAGCAGCAAAGTATAACTGCCGGCCGGCAGGTCGCTCAGGTCCTGGATAGCTCCCTGCCCGTTCAGGTCCTGAAGCGTACGCCTGGCCACCACGCGCCCCGTGAGGTCGAGCACTTCCAACTGTCCCCGTTCGCTGAAGCCTGCGGGCGGAACGATGCGGAACACGCCTTCACCGGGGTTGGGGTGGACGGTGAACTTGTTGCGTACGGGATCGGCGATGCCCAGGCCACACCCGTTCAGCGGGGCCGACGCGATCGAGCAGAGCACGCCATCCCCCTCCACGCCCACCACCACACGGGCACTGGAAGCGAAGGGGCCCACGGTATAGGTACCAGGAGCGGTCGCACTGACCGCAGGCACCCCTGCATCGTTCATCAACTGTACCGTGCTGGCGCTGCCCAAAGAGGTCAGGGCCACGCTCACGCTGAAGCGGTCATTGCTGCAATCCGGTACCGTGCTGAAGGTCGCGGCCGGGGCCGTGCAATCCGTGTAGCAGGCCACCACGTATTCCCATTGCGTGGCCTGTCCCGTGGCGCATGAACCGCTGGCGTTGGCAGCCACCTCCATCAGCAGCGCGTGGTCGGCATTGTCGGCGCTCGTGATCACCACCCGGCCCCGGAGGTCCTCCCCTGTGGTGGCGCTGACGAACAAGGGCGTACTCTCGAAGGGATCCAAGCCATCGTAAATCCGGAGCACGTCGTTCGCGGCCAGTGTCCCGGAAAGGAACCGGATGCCAATGCGGCCGTTATCCGAGGACCGGTATGCCCATTGGCCAGCGTCATCGTTGGCGTAGCAATACGTGTAGTGGTCCGGCCCGCAGCTCACCACGGGACAGGCCCCATTGCTCAGGGAATCGGAGGAAGCCGTGCAAAAGAGGTTGGCGGGGTTCTCCGCCTTCACGACCACCCGCGTGCCATTCGGGAAGGGACCTACCGTGTAGGTGCCCGTAGCACTAGCGGTGACCACCGCAGCCCCGCCGTTGTTGGTAATGGGGACCGACGTGGCCGAACCCAAGCTGAAGATCTGCACGTCCACCGAGAATCGCCCGTTGGCACAATCGTCCACCACCTCATAGTTGGCCAGCACGGGCTGGCAATCCACGCAGCCCACGATCCAATCCAGCGGATCCAGCCAAGTGGTGTTGTCACACGAAGAGAGCTGATCGGCGAGGATCCGGATGGTGAGCTGCCCGCCGGTGGAATTCACCGTTTGCCCCGCAACTGGGCCGGTGGCCGATGAGAACAGCAGCGGGGCCTGGTCGGTCGGTCCATCATAGCAGGTCAGCAGGTCGCCCGAACCGATCGATCCCGTATTGAAAATGGCTCGGAGCGGGGCACCGGAGGAACTGGTATAGACCCAAGTGCGGTGATCGAAGTCGGTGTAGCAGTAGGAGGAATGGAGCGGAGCCTGCCCGCAGGGCACTTCGATGGTGCCCTCCGTGGTGAAGGGCTGTCCCGCCCCCCAAAGGTCCGCCGGAGCGCAATTGGCGCGTACGTATGCGAACAGCCGTTGACCGGCCGGCAGCCCCGTCAACTGCACCTCCGTTGCGGTGATGCCATTGCCGGAGAGCACGGGCGTATCGGTGGCCGCACCGGTGGTGATCACGTAGCTGTAACTGCCAGCCCCCGTGGTGGGCAGCCAGGAGAGCCTGCCCGAAACGCCGCCCGAGGCGGGCCGCAGATCGGTGATGGCGACCCCATTGACCGCACAGGCTGGAGGGGTCCACGTGAAGGTGAGGCCTTCCGGCAGGTTCGGGGCCGAGGACGGCACCCGGCAGGTGGCGGTATTGGCCGTTCCCGCCTGGCTCGTGTTCCAGTTGTATGGGCTGGCCGTAACGGACCGGTTGTTGAAGTCCGCGGGGGTCGCCCCACCCAATCCCACCTGGCCTGTGATCACGCCGGCCTGGGTCATGCTCCCGTACACCACCTGCACGGTCTGTGCGGCCGGATCCCCCCCTCCTTCGTTGAGCCTGATCTGGAACCGCAGCACTCTGGACGTGCCCGACAGCACCACGTTCCATTCGGCCACGAACGCGCGGTTGGGCACCGTGCCTATGGGGCGGATCTGGATGGGCCAGGTGCCTCCGCCGCCCATGGGGGCGAGGTCGTTGCTGAAGCCGGCTATCCGATTGCGCATCACGGACGGCAGGGCTGCTGGAGCGGCCGAGCTCAGCGGGGTATAAGCGGGAGCGCCCGTAGCGGCGAACACGGCCTGGGGACCGTCCGCCGAATTCCCCAAAGCCAGCCAGCCCTCCATGCTCAACCCTATGCGGTCGAACGCATGGCCGTTGTAGTAGAAAGTGAACCCGATAGGCCAGCCATTGCCCGTGGTCGCATCGCCTAGCGGCAGATTCTCGCCTTGGTTAACGAAGGACTTGTCGTCGAGGGAAAGCCAGTCCGGCAGTCCGGGCATCCCCAACGAGGTGCCACTGCCGTTGATGGACTGCCAGGTGCCCACCTCCTGGGTGAACGTATAGGCGGAAACCTGGGCCCGGGTGTCCGTTCCGGAAAGGAGGGCCAGGAGAGCCAGGCCTACCCCTGTATTTCGGACCATGTTGGTCATGCGTTCTGTTCTTTACGTGTCCGGACACCGGACCACGAGGCTGGAAAGAGCGCCTCGTGGTCCGGTGAATCCGGTGTTGATCAATGTTGGATGCTGATGCGCCCGGTGGCGGTCCGTTCGTTGTTCCGCAGCACCACCGTGTACAAGCCGTTCGGCAGTTCGCTCAACTCCACCGACACGCGGCCCGTGCCGCTCACGCGCTGCTGGATCACCGAACGACCGGTCAGGTCCAGCACTTGTAGTTGCGTGCTCCCGGTCATCTCCTGCGGCAACTCCAGCGTGAACCGCCCATCGTTCGGGTTCGGATAAAGGCTCACCGGACGCATCGACGCATCGCCAATGCCCATGTCCCGGCAATCCTTGGTCAGTTTGGAAGAGGTCCACGTGCAGATCGTGTTCGCTCCCTCCACGTTCACCGTGACGGTATCCCCCGAAGTGAACGGACCCACCGTGTACGTCCCCGTCGTGCTCGCGACCACCGCCGGCGCACCTCCGTCGTTGCTCAGGGTCACAGACCCGCCCGAACCCAGGTCGGTCACGTTCACCAACACGCTGAAGGAGGTCGGCACAGTGCAGTCCGCATACGAGAAGGTCACCTTCGGCTGATCGCACGCCTCCACACACCCCACCACGAAGTCCAGCGGAGCTCCGTTGCCTGCGCTGCAGGCGTAGTCCGAATAGGTGCTGGCCACCACATGCACCAACAGCTGATGCTCGGGGTTCGTGCTGGTAAACACCTCGTTGTTCGTTCCCCCCCAGAAGCCTCCCGTGCTGAGGGAATGCGGGGGCGCCGTGTCATCCCCACCGTCATACACGACCACGGACGCGTTCCATCCGAAGTACGCCGGTAGGAAACGCACCGAGATCGGACGTCCGTCCCCTTGCAGCAGCCAGTCATGCACCTCACTGGGACGCAGGCACCGCGTGTAACGCGTCGGGCCGCAGTCCACGACCGCACAGGGTTCATTCACCTGCTCCGCGCTCGGCGTATAGCACATCGCATTGTCCGGGTTCTGCGCCGTAATGATCACCGGGTCCCCTGCGGGGAACGGTCCAACCGCGTGCATGCCCGTGGTGTTCACCGTCATGGGCGGAAGACCCAGGGAGTTCTCCAGCACCAGCGTCGAGGAGGAGCCCAGCATGAACACGCTCGCGTTCACGTAGTACTGCTGCGCGGCGCAGTCCACTTCGCCCACGCTGTACTGCACCAGAGGGTCCGTGCAGTTCTTGCAGCCCACACGCCATTTGAACCGATAGTACCAGTCCTGCGTCTCGCAGCTGCCATTGTCCGTGGTCAGTTGGATGTAGATCTTCCCGCTGGAGGCCAGGAAGGACTGCCCGGTAACGTCTCCGCTCAGTTCGAGGTCCGCGTTCCCGTTCGGCCCGCCTCCGTTCCAGATCTTGAGGGGTAGCCCGGCCAGCCCACCTTGGAACTCGATCTTCAGCGGTGAACCATCGGGCGAGGCATAGAGCCAGCCCACCACGTCGTTCTGGTGCGAGCAATAATCCTCCTGCAGGGTGGTGCCATCGCACACCACCAGGCCGCCGCCCAATGTCCGGAACGGCGTGCCCAACGACCAGGTGCCCGGCTCCCCGTCGCAGATGCCCCGCACGAACACGTAGTACGTGGTCATCGGCGACAACCCTTCGATCACCGCTTCCGGATCGGTCGTGGTCCCCGAGGCCGCCTCGGTCCCCGTAATGCTGTTCTGGGCGGAAACGAAGTACTCGTACTCTCCGGCCGGCGTGGGCTCCCACTGGGCCACCCCGGATCGGAAGGTGATCTCGCCCACCGTCACCGGCCAGGCCGGTGGCGGGCAGGCCGGTGGCGTCCACTTGAACGTGCGCCCCACCACCGGAGGAATGCCAGAACCGTTCGGATGGCCAGGCTGCTCGGAGCTCGCGAGGCATGCGTCCGTGTTCTGTGTACCTGCTGCGGTGATGTTCCAATCATAGAGGAAGGCGGGTTGCTCATAGACGGTCTTCCGGTTGTTGAAGTCCTCGCTGGTGCGCCCACCAAGGCCGATCTGCACCGAAGCACTCATGTCCTTCCATACGGTCGGTCCGAACCGCACTTCGACCACATTGGTGGTCTCGTACAGCCGAATCTGGAAGTTGAGCCGCGAATCACTGGGGGGGTAGGCGTCGAGGTAATCCTTCCACTGGATCACACACACCCTGTTGGGCGCGGCGCCGATGGTGGCGATGCGCAGGGAGCTGATGGTGCCCGGAGGGTCCTGCTGGGAATGGTCGCGCATGTAGAGGTTCGCGGCGCCCCAACCAGCGATCCGGTCGCGCTGGTAGGCATGGTCGAGCGGGCTGGGGGTGGGCCAGTAGGATTGCGACAGCGGACGCCCGGCCGGATGGTCCGAGGTGAAGATCACCACCGAGCGGTTCCCGTCGCTGGACTTGCCGAAGCTGATCCAGCCGCCGTTGGCCACCCCGATGCGATCGAAAACGTCGCCGTTATAGGTGAAGTTGAACCCGATCGGATAGCCGGGGCCGATGGCCGGGCCCAGATAGCCGCCGTTCGTCACCTGTCCGTCCGGCGCGAAGAACTCGTTGTTCGCCCAGGCCCGCAGGTTGTGCAGCGGCGGCCACCAGGTCGCAACGCCGAGCGAATAGCTGGCCTCCTCCGCGGTGACCTCGGTGTAGGTCTCCACCGATTCGGAGTAATTGTACAGGCTTACCTGCGCCCACAGCATCGCTGGGGCCGCTAGGGTGGCGACCGCGGACAGGGTCCTGCTGGCGATCGGCCGAAGAGTGGAGTGTTGCTTCATTTTTTCAGGATCTGAGAGAGTCTGTCGGGGTCGAGGGGTTATCGATCAATGTTGGATGCTGATGCGTCCGGTGGCGGTCCGTTCGTTGTTCCGCAGCACCACCGTGTACAAGCCGTTCGGAAGGTCGTTCAATTCCACCGCCACGTGGCCCGTGCCGCTCACGCGCTGTTGCACCACCAGGCGGCCGGTCAGATCCAGCACCTGTAATTGCGTGGTACCGGTCATCTCCTGCGGCAATTCCAGCGTGAACCGGCCGTCGTTCGGGTTCGGGTAGAGGCTCACCGGCCGCACCGACGCTTCGCCAATGCCTATGTCAAAGCAATCCTTGATCAGCATGGAGGAGGTCCACGTGCAGATCGCGTTCGCTCCCACCACGTTCACCCGGATGGTATCCCCCGAGGGGAACGGGCCAACTGTATACGTGCCCGTCGCACTCGCGGTCACCTCCGGCGCGCCGCCGTCGTTGGTCAGGGTCACAGACCCGCCCGAACCCAGATCGGTCACGTTCACCTTCACGTTGAAGGAGGTCGACACCACGCAGTCCGCATACGAGAAAGTGGCCTGGGGCTGATCGCAAGCCTCCACGCATGCCGCCACGAACTCCAACGGGCCGCTGCTCCAGGATCCTGTGAGGCAGTCGTATTCCGGATAGCGGCTGGCCACCACATGCACTAGGAGCTGATGTTCCGGGTTCGTACTGGTCACCACCTGGTTGTTCGCGACCAGGCTCGACGACATGATGGTATGCGGGGTCGCTGTGTCATCCCCACCGTCATACACGATCAGGGATGCGTCCCATCCGATGGACACGGGGGGGAACCGCACCGAGATCGGACGCCCGTCCCCCTGCAGCAGCCAGTCATGCACCTCACTGGGACGCAGGCACCGCGTGTAACGCGTCGGGCCGCAGTCCACGATCGCACAGGGCTCATTCACCTGCTCCGCGCTCGGCGTGTAGCACATCGCATTGTCCGGGTTCTGCGCCGTAATCGATCACCGGGTCCCCTGCGGGGAACGGTCCAACCGCGTGCGTGCCCGTGGTGTTCACCGTCATGGGCGGAAGACCCAAGGAGTTCTCCAGCACCAGCGTCGAGGAGGAGCCCAGCATGAACACGCTCGCGTTCACGTAGTACTGCTGCGCGGCGCAGTCCACTTCGCCCACGCTATACTGCACCAGAGGGTCCGTGCAGTTCTTGCAGCCCACACGCCATTTGAACGGCTCGTAAGTGGGATCCGATGGCTCGCAACTCCCATTGACATAGGGTACCCATTGGATGAAGATGTGCCCGCTTTCGGCCACGAAACTCTGGCCGGCCAGCGCGCCACTAACTACTAAGCCGGGGGTCCCGCTCGGTCCACTACCGTCCCATACCTTGAACGACTCGCTCAAGTTCGCAGAAGAAGTGCCTCCCAGGAATTCGATCTTCAGCCGGGAACCATCAGCCGAAGCATAGTGCCATTCCACCGGGCCGTGCGCGTACTTGCAATATTCCTCCTGGGTCCAGGTCCCGTTGCAGGTAACGACCCCTCCACCTTCGGTCAGGAACGGCGTACCCAATGACCAGATGCCGGGCACGCCATCGCAGATACCGCGAACAAAGATGTAGTACGTGGTCATCGGCGACAAACCTTCGATCATCGCTTCCGGATCGGTCGTGGTCCCCGAGGCCACTTCGGTCCCCGTAATGCTGTTCTGGGCGGAAACGAAGTACTCATACTCTCCGGCCAGCGTGGGCTCCCACGTGGCCACTCCCGACCGGAAGGTGATCTCGCCTACCGTCAGCGGCCAGGCCGGGGGCGGACAGGCCGGGGGAGTCCACCTGAACGTGCGCCCCACCACTGGAGGAATGCCAGAGCCGTTCGGATGCCCAGGCTGCTCGGAGCTCGCGATGCATCCGTCCGTGTTCACCGTGCCCGCCACCGTCGTGTTCCAGTCATACAGGAACGCCGGCTGCTCATAGACGGTCTTCCGGTTGTTGAAGTCCTCGCTGGTGCGCCCACCAAGGCCGATCTGCGGCGTGCCGCCCACGTCCTGCCATACCATCGGACCGAACCGCACTTCGACCACATTGGTGGTCTCGTACAGCCGGATCTGGAAGTTGAGCCGCGAACTGCTGGGCGGATAGGCGTTGAGGTAATCCTTCCACTGGACCACGCACACCCGGTTGGGCGCAGCACCGATCGTGGCGATGCGCAGAGTGCTGATGGTGCCCGGAGGGTCCTGCTGGGAATGGTCGCGCATGTAGAGGTTCGCGGCGCCCCAGCCAGCGATCCGATCGCGCTGGTAGTCGTGGTCCGGCCTGTTGGTGCTCGGAGGGGGCTGCCAGTACGAATGCGACAGCGGACGCCCGGCCGGATGGTCCGAGGTGAAGATCACCACCGAGCGGTTCCCGTCGCTGGACTTGCCGAAGCTGATCCAGCCGCCGTTGGCCACCCCGATGCGATCGAAAACGTCGCCGTTATAGGTGAAGTTGAACCCGATCGGATAGCCGGGGCCGATGGCCGGGCCCAGATAGCCGCCGTTCGTCACCTGTCCGTCCGGCGCGAAGAACTCGTTGTTCGCCCAGGCCCGCAGGTTGTGCAGCGGCGGCCACCAGGTCGCAACGCCGAGCGAATAGCTGGCCTCCTCCGCGGTGACCTCGGTGTAGGTCTCCACCGATTCGGAGTAGTTGTACAGACTTACCTGCGCCCACAGCATCGCTGGGGCCGCCAGGGTGGCGATCGCGGACAAGGTCCTGCTGGCAATCGGCCGGAGAGTGGCGTGTTGTTCCATTTTTCAGGGCTTGAGAGAAGCCTATCGTTCTTGGGAAGAGTTGGTCAATGTTGGATGCTGATGCGTCCGGTGGCGGTCCGTTCGTTGTTCCGCAGCACCACCGTGTACAAGCCGTTCGGCAGTTCGCTCAACTCCACCGACACGCGGCCCGTGCCGCTCACGCGCTGTTGCGCCACCAGGCGGCCGGTCAGGTCCTGCACTTGCAGGTGCATGGTCCCCGTCATCCCCTGCGGCAATTCCAGCGTGAACCGGCCATCGCTCGGGTTGGGGTACAGCCGCACCAGGCCGGCCACCGCTTCATCAATGCCGATCGTGCTGCAATCGGCCTGCACCAGCGGAGAGGAGGTCCACGTACACAAAATGCTGGCACCTTCCACTTCCACGGTCACCGGGGTGCCGTGTTGGAACGGCCCCACGGTATAGGCGCCTACCTCCGTGGCCGTGACCGCAGGCGCACCACCGCTGTTGGTGATCCGCACGCTGGGGGTGCTGCCCATGGCGGTGATGTTCACTTTCACCTCATACTGGGTGGTGTTGATACAGTTGGCGGTGAAGGTGGCCTGCGGTTGCGTGCAGCCATCGTAGCAGGCCACCACGTATTCCCATTCCTCAGCGGAACCGAAGAGCGGATCCTCGGTGACACAGCTCACCGCATCATCCGCCCGCAGTTCCATCACGAGGGCATGATCGGTGGAAGGGAGCCCGGAAGTGAACAGTTTGTTGGCCATGGTGGTCTGGTATCCTGCGGTCACTTCCGTGGCGACCAGGTCGTCGATGTTCAGCCCGTTGTAGATGTACAGGTGGTCACCCAGGCCCACGCTCCCCCGGAGGAAGCGGACGCCGATCTCCTGGCCATCGGCACCCTGGTAGGCCCATTGCCTGAACTCGTTGTTGTCGTAGCAATGCGTGTACGTGGTCGGGCCGCAATCCACCAGTCCACAGGGTTGGTTGATCAGCGTCGGGCTATCCGTATGGCACATCGCGTTGTCGGGGTTCTGCACGGTAACGATCACCGACTCTCCCGCGGGGAACGGCCCCGCCAAATGGGACCCAGGACCCGAGGCCTGCGTGGGGGGAACGCCCAACGTGTTCTCCAACGAGACCGTCGACGAACTTCCCATCATGAAGATGTCCACTTTCACCGAGTAGGCTTGGGCCGCGCAATCCTCCACCACGCTGAACATGGCCAGCGGATCCGTGCAGTTCTTGCAACCCACCCGCCACTTGAACGGCGTGTACCAGTCCTGCGCGTGGCACGCTCCCGCATCGGTCACCAACCGGATGTAGAACTTACCGGTGGTGGACACGAAGCTCTGCCCCGCCATGTCGCTGGAGGCATGGGCCTTGAAGTCAGGCGTCCCCGTGGGCGAGCCGCCATACCAAATCTGGAAGGACTCAGAACCGGCGGAACCCACGTAACCACCTTGGAACTCGATCTTCAGCGGCGAACCGTCCGACGAGATATAGAGCCAATCCACCGTTTCATACTGGTTCGAACAATAGTCCACGTTCACCGTGGTCCCGTCGCACACCACAACAGCGCCACCCAACGTCCGGAAGGACACTCCGAGCGACGGCCAAGGCCCCGGCACCCCATCACAGATGCTCCGCGCGAACACATAGTACGTGGTCAGCGGGGACAACCCCTCGATCACCGCCTGAAGGTCCGTCGTGGTGCCAGAAGCCACCTCCGGTCCGCTCACGCTGTTCGCCGTGGATACGAAGTACTCATACTCCCCCGCCGGTGTGGCCTCCCATTTGGCCACCGCCGACCGGAACGTGATCTCCCCCACCGTCAATGGCCAAACCGGAGGAGGGCATACCGGAGGCGTCCACTTGAACGTCCGGCCCAGGACCGGAGGAATGCCCGAGCCATTCGGCTGGCCGGGTCGTGGAGCGATGAACTGGCAGCCGTCCTCGTTGCTGTTCGCTGGCACGGTATTGTTCCAGTCGTGGAGGAACGCAGGCTGCTCGGAGACCGTCATCCGGCCGTTGAAGTCCTCGTTGCTCCGGCCGCTCAGGCCGATCTGCGTGTTCCTGGCCATCCCACCCGAGTTCTCGACCCAATCCATCGGGCCCATGACCATTTCCACCGAATTGTCCCGCTCGTTGAGGCGGATCTGGAAATTGATCGTGTTCATGGCCACGGTGATGTCGTTCTGCATGCCATACGCCTTCCACTGGACCACGCAGACCCTGTTGGGCGCGGTGCCGATGGTGGCCATCTGCACTTGGGAGTAGTTGCCCGGAGGATCCAGCGAGGTCCAATTCACCTGTTGCAAGCCGGTGTTGCCGAAGCCGGCCACCCGGTTGCGCCGATACGAGGGCGAGGGACCGCTGCCGGGTTGAACGAACGGGTAGGAGCCTCTCACATTGTACACCCACACTGCCCGAAGGCCGTCACTGGACTTGCCGAAACCGATCCATCCGCCGTTGGAGATGCCGATCACATCGAAGACATCGCCATTGAAGGTGAACGGAAAGCCGATGGGGTAGCCGGGGCCCTCGGCGGCGTTGGTCCCGCTCCCGGTCCCCTGCCCGTCCGGATCATTGAAGGGGTTGTTCACCCAGGCGCGCTGGTTATACACGTGCGGCCAGTAGGTGGGGCGGCCCAGGCTCAGGAGCCCGTCGGCCTCGGTGATCTCCGTGTAGGTGCCCACCGACTCCGAATAGTTGTACAGGCTCACCTGCGACCATAGCAGGGCCGGTACTGCCGCGGAGGCCAGGGCCAGGATGGCCTTGCGGCCCTTATGAAGGAAAGTGCGTAGGTGTCCCATCATGATGGGGTCTTGGGGGGGTGTTGATCAATGTTGGATGCTGATGCGCCCGGTGGCGGTCCGTTCGTTGTTCCGCAGCACCACCGTGTACAAGCCGTTCGGCAGTTCGCTCAACTCCACCGACACGCGGCCCGTGCCGCTCACGCGCTGCTGGATCACCGAACGACCGGTCAGGTCCAGCACTTGTAGTTGCGTGCTCCCGGTCATCTCCTGCGGCAACTCCAGCGTGAACCGCCCATCGTTCGGGTTCGGATAAAGGCTCACCGGACGCATCGACGCATCGCCAATGCCCATGTCCCGGCAATCCTTGGTCAGTTTGGAAGAGGTCCACGTGCAGATCGTGTTCGCTCCCTCCACGTTCACCGTGACGGTATCCCCCGAAGTGAACGGACCCACCGTGTACGTCCCCGTCGTGCTCGCGACCACCGCCGGCGCACCTCCGTCGTTGCTCAGGGTCACAGACCCGCCCGAACCCAGGTCGGTCACGTTCACCAACACGCTGAAGGAGGTCGGCACAGTGCAGTCCGCATACGAGAAGGTCACCTTCGGCTGATCGCACGCCTCCACACACCCCACCACGAAGTCCAGCGGAGCTCCGTTGCCTGCGCTGCAGGCGTAGTCCGAATAGGTGCTGGCCACCACATGCACCAACAGCTGATGCTCGGGGTTCGTGCTGGTAAACACCTCGTTGTTCGTTCCCCCCCAGAAGCCTCCCGTGCTGAGGGAATGCGGGGGCGCCGTGTCATCCCCACCGTCATACACGACCACGGACGCGTTCCATCCGAAGTACGCCGGTAGGAAACGCACCGAGATCGGACGTCCGTCCCCTTGCAGCAGCCAGTCATGCACCTCACTGGGACGCAGGCACCGCGTGTAACGCGTCGGGCCGCAGTCCACGACCGCACAGGGTTCATTCACCTGCTCCGCGCTCGGCGTATAGCACATCGCATTGTCCGGGTTCTGCGCCGTAATGATCACCGGGTCCCCTGCGGGGAACGGTCCAACCGCGTGCATGCCCGTGGTGTTCACCGTCATGGGCGGAAGACCCAGGGAGTTCTCCAGCACCAGCGTCGAGGAGGAGCCCAGCATGAACACGCTCGCGTTCACGTAGTACTGCTGCGCGGCGCAGTCCACTTCGCCCACGCTGTACTGCACCAGAGGGTCCGTGCAGTTCTTGCAGCCCACACGCCATTTGAACCGATAGTACCAGTCCTGCGTCTCGCAGCTGCCATTGTCCGTGGTCAGTTGGATGTAGATCTTCCCGCTGGAGGCCAGGAAGGACTGCCCGGTAACGTCTCCGCTCAGTTCGAGGTCCGCGTTCCCGTTCGGCCCGCCTCCGTTCCAGATCTTGAGGGGTAGCCCGGCCAGCCCACCTTGGAACTCGATCTTCAGCGGTGAACCATCGGGCGAGGCATAGAGCCAGCCCACCACGTCGTTCTGGTGCGAGCAATAATCCTCCTGCAGGGTGGTGCCATCGCACACCACCAGGCCGCCGCCCAATGTCCGGAACGGCGTGCCCAACGACCAGGTGCCCGGCTCCCCGTCGCAGATGCCCCGCACGAACACGTAGTACGTGGTCATCGGCGACAACCCTTCGATCACCGCTTCCGGATCGGTCGTGGTCCCCGAGGCCGCCTCGGTCCCCGTAATGCTGTTCTGGGCGGAAACGAAGTACTCGTACTCTCCGGCCGGCGTGGGCTCCCACTGGGCCACCCCGGATCGGAAGGTGATCTCGCCCACCGTCACCGGCCAGGCCGGTGGCGGGCAGGCCGGTGGCGTCCACTTGAACGTGCGCCCCACCACCGGAGGAATGCCAGAACCGTTCGGATGGCCAGGCTGCTCCGCTACTGCAAGGCATACATCCGTGTTCACCGCACCCGCTGCGGTCGCGTTCCAATCATACAGGAACGCCGGCTGCTCGTAGACGGTCATGCGCGAATTGAAATCCTCGGGGATACGGCCGCCCAAGCCCACTTGCACACCCGCCTGGCTGAGGGTATTGAACACGATCCGGCCGTAACGCACCTCCACGGAATTGTCCGCCTCATTGAGGCGGATCTGGAAGTTGATCCGCGAACTGCTGGACGGATAGGCCCCTTGGAAATCCTTCCATTGGACCACGCACACCCGGTTCGGCGCGGTGCCCACGGTGGCGATGCGTAGAGCGCTGACCGGACCCGGAGGGTCCTGCGAGGTCAGGTCCTGCATATAGAGCGACCCATTACCCCAGCCCGCGATCCGGTCGCGCTTGTAGGGCTTGTCCGGACCACCGATGTATTGCACGAAGGGCATCCCATGCGGATGGTCGATGGCATAGATCCACACGGCCTGGTTGCCATCGCTGCTCTTGCCGAAGCTGATCCAACCCGAATTGGAGATCCCCACCCGATCGAACACCTCACCGTTGTAGGTGAAGTCGAAGCCGATGGGATAGCCGGGGCCGATGGCCGCGTTCAGGTAACTGGCTCCCTGCCCGCGTGGGTCGAAGAAGGGGTTGTTCACCCAGCACAGGTCATTGTAGAACGGCCCGCTCCAAGTGGGCTGCCCCAGGGCGTAGCCGCCATCCGCCTCGGTGATCTCGGTGTAGGGCTGGACCGACCCGGAATAGTCGTACAGGCTCACTTGCGCCCACAGCAGGGCGGGGGCCACCATGGAGGCCAGCGCCACGGCGGCCTTGCGCCCCCCGAGGGGGGAAGTATGCGTTCGTTCCATCCGGGTCGGATCCTTTGGCAAACCTATCAATGTTGGATGCTGATGCGTCCGGTGGCGGTCCGTTCGTTGTTCCGCAGCACCACCGTGTACAAGCCGTTCGGCAGTTCGCTCAGTTCCACCGACACGCGGCCCGTGCCGCTCACCCGCTGCTGCGACACCACGCGGCCGGTCAGGTCCTGCACTTGCAGGTGCATCGTCCCGGTCATCCCCTGCGGCAATTCCAGCATGAACCGCCCATCGCTCGGGTTCGGGTACAACCGCACCAGCCCAGCCACCGCTTCATCGATGCCGATCGTGCTGCAATCAAGCTTCTGGACCGGTGAGGTCCACGAACACAATACACTGGCACCCTTCACCTCCACGGTCACCGGCGTACCCGATGGGATCGGACCCACCTTATAGGTCCCCGTTGCCGTCGCCGTCACCTCCGCTGCACCACCATCGTTGGTGATCGTCACGCTGCCCGTGCTGCCCAGGTCCGTGACGTTCACCGCAACCTCGAACTGTGTCCTGTTCAAGCATTCGGTGGTGAAGGTGGCCTTCGGTTGCGTGCAACCATCGTAGCAGGCCACCACGTATTCCCATTCCTCCGCGGAACCATAGTCCGGATCCTCGGTGGCGCAGCTCACCGAACCATTCGCCTGCAGTTCCATCACGAGGGCATGGTCGGTGGAAGGAGCGCCGGAGGTGATCAATTTGTTGGTCAGAGGTACTAGGTATCCAGCCACTTCCGTGGCGACCAGGTCGTCGACGTTCAGTCCATTGTAGCTATACAGGTGATCGCCCAGGCCCACGCTCCCCCGGCGGAAGCGGATACCGATCTCCTGGCCATCGGCGCCTTGGTAGGCCCATTGCCGGAACTCATTGTTATCGTAACAATGCGTGTATGTGGTCGGACCGCAATCCACCAGCGCGCAGGGCTGGTTAATCAACGACGCACTGGCCGTATAGCACATCGCGTTGTCAGGGTTCTGCGCCGTAACGACCACCGGGGTACCCGCAGGGAACGGCCCCACCGCATACGTGCCCGAAGCGCTCACCGTGGTGGGCGGAACGCCCAAGGAGTTCTTCAGCACCAGCGTCGAGGAGGAGCCCAGCAGGAACACGTTCGCATCCACATAATACTGCTGCGCAGCGCAGTTCACCTCACCCACATTGTATTGCATTAGCGGGTCCGTGCAGTTCTTGCAACCCACCCGCCACTTGAACGGCGTGTACCAGGGTTGCGCCTCGCACGCCCCCGCATCGGTCACCAATCGGATGTAGAACTGACCGTTAGTAGACACGAAGCTTTGACCTGCCATGTCGCTGGAGGCATGGGCCTTGAAGTCGGGCGTCCCCGCAGGCGATCCACCATACCAGATCTGGAAGGACTCAGAACCGGCGGAACCCACGTAACCACCTTGGAACTCGATCTTCAGCGGCGAACCGTCCGACGAAGTATAGAGCCAATCCACCGTGTCGTACGTGTGCGAACAGTAGTCCACGTCCACCGTGCTGCCATTGCACTCCACAATCCCACCTCCCAACGTTCGGAAGGACACTCCGAGCGGCGGCCAAGGCCCCGGCACCCCATCACAGATGCTCCGCGCGAACACATAGTACGTGGTCAGCGGGGACAACCCCTCGATCACCGCCTGAAGGTCCGTCGTGGTGCCAGAGGCCACCTCCGGTCCGCTCACGCTGTTCGCCGTGGATACGAAGTACTCATACTCCCCCGCCGGCGTGGCCTCCCATTTGGCCACCGCCGACCGGAACGTGATCTCCCCCACCGTCAATGGCCAAACCGGAGGAGGGCATGCCGGAGGTGTCCACTTGAACGTCCGGCCCAAGACCGGAGGAATGCCAGAGCCGTTCGGCTGGCCAGGCTGCGGAGGCGCGAACCAGCACGACGTCGAGTCGGTCGCGATATTGCTGGTGGCCCGCACCGTGGTGTTCCAATCATAGATGAAGGCCGGTTGCTCATACTTGGTCATCCGGCCGTTATAGTCCGTGTTGGCCCTCCCGCTCAACCCGATCTGCGTCCCTCGGGAGCGGTTCAAGGCGGAGACCCAATCCATCGGTCCGAAGACCACCTCCACCGAATTGTCACGCTCGTTCAAGCGAATCTGGAAGTTGATCTTGTTCATCGCCACGGTGATGTCGCCCCGCAAGCCGTAATCCTTCCATTGGACCACGCACACCCGGTTTGGGGCTGTGCCGATGGTGGCCATCTGTACCTGAGAATACGCCCCCGGCGGGTCCAGAGAGGTCCAATTCACTTGTTGCAGGCCGCTGTTGCCGAAACCGGCCACCCGGTTACGCTTGTACGAAGGCTGAGGCCCACTGCCGGGTTGAAGAAAGGGATCATAGCCGTTCACATTGTACACCCATACGGCCTGGAGATTATCGCTGGATTTCCCGAAGCTGATCCATCCGCCATTGGAGATCCCGATCACATCGAAGACATCGCCATTGAAGGTGAAGTTGAACCCGATCGGATAGCCAGGTCCGGTGGCCGCATTGGCAGCGCTCGGGGTCGACTGCCCGTCCGGATCGTTGAATGGGTTGTTCACCCAAGCGAGCTGGTTGTATACCTGCGGCCAGTAGGTGGGCCGCCCCAAGCTCAGCACCCCATCGGTGATCTCCGTATATGTCCCCACCGATTCCGAATAGTTGTACAGGCTGACCTGTGCGTTCAGCAATAAGGGCGCTGCGAGCAGGCAGGGCGCTATGATCTGCCGCAACAGTAGCCGCAGAGGGTAATGTTTACGCATGGGGTTGGGTTTTTCGTTCGGTTGAGGGTCCAGGTTCAGTGAGCGATGATGATCCGCTGGGAGGCCGGGGGCCCAGCGCTGGGCAGGAGCATGATGCTGTACGTTCCGCTGGGAACGGTCTGCGTATCCAGTTCGTTCATGCCCGGGCGCAGGTGCCACGTGGCGATCGTCCGGCCCGTGATGTCGAGTAGCCGGGCATCAGCGGCCCCGGTCAGTTGAAGGGTCAGCCGTTCATTCGCCGGGTTGGGCGAACACTGGATCGACCGCCCCATCTCGGGACCCTGGATCCCGCTCGGGGAAGCGCACGGGTTTGCGCTTCCACCCAGCACCAGCGTTCCCGTTCCGTCCGGGTCCAGCCACTTGTTGAGCTTCACGTTGGCCGCGTTCGGATTGTTCGTCCAGTGGTAGCTCATTTTGCCAAAGTAGGCCGTTCCGGTGTTGTTCGTGCAACTCATGCCGGTACTGCTGCCTGTGAGCGTTCCGATCAGCACAGGCCCTACGGCCGCATTGGGTTTGAACAAGCCCGATCCGCTGGACCCCTCCACCGTTACCCCGAAACCGTTCGTGGTGGGGGCCCACTTCACCTTGTAGTGCGTCATCAGTCCGGACGAGGCCATCGGGTGGCCCGTGGTCAGGGTCTGCGTGTAGGAGCTGATCTTTTTCGGCGCGCTAGCGGGGTGGTGTATGCATACGCCATCGGCAGTCACCGTTAATATGGAGGTCGCGTCCCATCCGGCCCAGAACGGCTCGAACGAGGAAGGGATATCCGCGTTGGTGCGCAGCAGCATGAAATCTGAGCCGCCTACTCCCTGGTATTGAGGAGCGTAATCATCACTGTAGGCCACCTTCTGTGCGCCGGTGAGGAACTGGTCCAGACTGTAGGTGCCCCCGGTGCAGGCCGAATACTGAAAGTTGAAATAGAACTTGTACTGGCTGAATTGGAGGTTCGTAGATAGACGTCCGCAATGGAAGGCAGTAAGGATGTATGGCGCGCAATCCTGACGGACGTTGTTCACCAGTGTGCCGCTGCACCAGCCATTGCCTTGGGTCGTCACCACGCTGATGCGTACAGTGGCGGTGATCGGTCCTTCCCAGCCGATGGACTCCGGTGTGCAAGCCACATTCACATAGCAATCCCCTTCCCGGAGCACATCGTCCAGGAAGCGATAACCATGCGCCACCCCGTCGATGGTGAACCGACCGATGGGATGTGCTCCGACAGGCTCGCGGTATTCGAACAACACCGAATCCTCGAACGCCAAGGGTGAAGAGCAACTCTGCACGCCCTTCGGCAGGTCCAGCGGCATGGGCTTGCAAAGCACCCGGCCGTTCGGAGCGCGCAACAGCAGGCTGGCCCCTGCCGGAACGGCCATGTCATCCAGCAAAAGTTCCATCGCCTTCGCCCCGGTGGATGCGATCGCCATGCGGCACACCCGCTCCTCCCCTTCCACGCTCCAATCCCCGTCGTTCGCGGAAGTGAGCGTCAACGGCATCCGGCGAGCATAGAGGTCCAGATCACCGGCATCGGTCCGGCGTTCATCATCGGAAGCCACGGCTGCGGCATCGAACGCCGCAGTGGCATGCCATTGGCCCGTCCCTTGGGCTATCGATGGGCGAGAAAGGCCCGCTGACAAACAAAGGACCAAAAAAGGAAGTATCCGTTCTTTCATCATCGCAGGAGTGTCACATGTCCGAAGCCTTGTAGGAAGCGGCCATCGGAGGTCTTGGCCAGGAACTTGTACTGGTAAACACCCTGTGGGACCTCCTCCCCGTCGGAGGAGCGTCCGTTCCATCGGCGGGCCATGTCGTGGGCCTCGAAGGTGATCCGGCCCCAGCGGTCGAAGATCAGCAGTTCGTACCCGGTGATCAGGGTGCCCTCCCCCCCGAAGGTGTCGTTGACCCCATCGCCATCGGGGGTGAAGGAGTTGGGGAAGTACAGCGTGCCCGAGGGAGGCGGGGTGTACACGCTGTCCACCTGCACGCAGCCCTCCGGGGTCACCACCAGGAGGACCACCCAGTGGCCCAGGTAGTCGGTGTACTGGTGGACCACCGTGGGGGCGGTATCGGTGGTGCCATCCCCCAGGTCCCAGGAGAGGTCCACCCCGGTGGCCGGGACGGTGGTGGCGGCGAACTGCCATTGCACCTCGGTGATCGGGGTGGCATGGATGGAGGCCCCGGCCGGATACACCAGTACGTTCACCGCTCCCGAGGCGGTGGTGCCGCACAGGTCGGTCACGTTCACCTGGGCCTGGATGTCCTGATGCCCGGCGGTCCACTCCACCTCGGGGCCACTGCCGATGCCGGGCCATTGCACCACGTAGCCGCCGGCCCCGCCGGTGGGGGTCACCCACAGGGGCACGCGCTCACCCGGGCACACGGTGGTGTCGTTGGACCATTCCAGGGAGAGGGGATCGATGGTCCATCACCACGGCCATCACAGTGGTGTCGGCCCGGTTGCCGCATTCGTCGGTCACCGTCACGGTGAAGGGGGTGTCGTCCTGCACGCTCACTCCCAAGGATGGCTCATGGGAAGGGCCGGTACCGCCGGGGCTCCAGGCATAGGTGTAGGCGCCTCCTCCACCGCTGACCGAGAGCACCTGCAATACGATGGGCATGCCGGCACAGATGGCCGTATCGCCCTCGACGGTGAGCACCAGGGGAGGCGTGGGTCCGGTGGTGACCACCACCTGGGCCTGCTCGGACTGGCCGCATTGGTCGCTCACCGTCACGGTGTAGACCTCACGCACGGCGGCGGGCACGTTGATCGTGGGGGTATCGCCCACCACACCACTGCTGTTGGCCCAGTTGTACTGGATGATCCCTCCACCTCCGGTCACGGTGGCCGTGAGGTCCGCGTTGTCCAGGCAGGCGATGGCCGTATCGGGAGTGGTGGTCACCACCAGTGGAGGCGGCGGGGCCTGGGAGACCAGCACCGAATCCTTGGCCACGATCCCGCAGCGGTCAGTGACGGCTGCCACGTAGTATACCGAAGGGACCGCTGAAGGCACGGTCAAGGTGCTGTCCGTGCCTTGGATAGCGCCGTTCAAGGCCCAGGCATAGGTGTAGCCGCCTGCCCCGAGGGTGGCCTGCACTTGAAGTTCCGCAGAGCTCAGGCAGGGGATGGCCGTGTCCGGGGTCAGGGTCAGGACCATGGGGTCATAGAGGGGTACGGTCACCCAGGCGCTGTCGGTCACTGGGAGTGTCCAGCAGCTGTCGGTGACGGTGACCCAGAACTGGGTGGTCTGTAGGACGAGCGGGTTGATGCTGGGGGTGGTCTCCCCGGTGCTCCAGCGGTAGATCAGGCCTGCAGGGTCGTTGGAGCCGCCGGAGACCTGCGGGGCCAGGGTGATCCTGCCCGGACAGGTCAGGGCTTGGTCCTCCAGGATCACCTCCAAGGGTGGCCGCTGGTCGATCATATACACGTGTCTGGACCCGGCACAGGTCACGATGTCCACCACCAGGCTCTCCACGCCATCGCTGTCCACGGGAATGGCCAGTGGCAGCACCACCATGCTGTCCAGTTGGTTGAAGTGGACCTTGGTGGGGATGGGCAGGTAGTCCACCCCGGCGGTGGAGGTCCCCGAGGTGGCGATCTCCAGGTCCTCGTCCAGGTAGAAGCCGCCCCAGCGGTGGAAGCGCAGGTATACGCTGTCGCAGTTGCTTTCGATGAAGACCGTGTCGGTGCCCCGCGCTTCCACGGTGGGGCCCGGCATCACATCCATGGAGAACCGGTTCGTGCTCTTGAAGCTCTCCTTCTCCAGAAAGACCGCGGAGGGGTAACCGGCGTCACTAACATTTGCTACGCCCATCTTCATGTGGTAGGTCTCTCCGCACTGCACTGCGGCGCTTGCCGTGAGCACCACGGTCATCCCGTTGTGCTGGATGTAATAGGGGTTGGAGGCATAGGGTTCTTCAGTCTGAAGATTAGGGGGAGGAGGGGGGGGGAATTGCCCGCCGTTATACCGATAGTACCGCGCGTTGGCCTGCCAGTTCGAGTCGGCAGCGAAGCACGGACCAAAAAGATCGGTGAAATCAGGGCCGTTCGCATTGCTGCCGTCCGTCCTTCCGCTGTTCACCGTATTGATCGCCACCGGCTTCAAGGAACCCGGGATGAAGGCGATGTTCATGGCGTTGTTGGTGAACGGGCCGTTGATGTTGGTGGGGATGCCCGGACCACTGATGAACCAGCCGAACACATCGTTGTACTGGCTGCAAGCCCAGCGTTCATACTCCTCCGAACTGAAGACGTACCGGAAACTGACCATGTCCTTGAGCGGCACGAAATCGAACTCCAACACCGCCTTAGAATTGATGTTGTTCCCCCCTTGCCGCCATGTCGGCAACCCCGTCAAGTGGCTCAGGTCGAGGTCCGGGGTCGGCTGCGACCCCACTCCCCCTCCACCAAAACCGGGCCCTCCATTTGGCGCCGAGAGCCGATCATTAGGCCCGGGGATGTGGTAGCTGCCGACCCCCGTGCAGAGGTAGACCCCGCTCATACCCAGTATGGTGTTCATGCCATTGAAGCGGCCGATATCCGCAGTCTGCCCCCCTGTATTCCCCGCCGGCATGTTCCCCGGCGCACCGTTGAAGGTGACGTTGCTCGGAAATATCCCCGTACCGATCAGCACGTTCTGCACCAAACCGCTGGGGACAGTGGTATTGTTCAGGACGATCTGGGCGGATGATGCGGTCCCCACCAATGCACAGGCCAGGGCCAGGGCCATGCTCAAGCAATTCGGTGAGGACCGGGGTTTCATCGCACCAAGGTCACATATCCGGGCACACGATCCGCGGAAGGGTTGTCAGGGGTCACCACATAGTAATACGTCCCATCCGGCACATCCGAGCCGCCCCAGCCCTGTGCCAACGCACGCGTGCTGAAGATCAGCTGGCCCCAGCGGTTGTACACCTCCAGCAGGCCAGGGCTCCCGTCGTAGTTCAACGGGATGAAGTGTTCGTTCTTCCCATCCCCGTTCGGACTGAACACGTTGGGCATCTCGATCACGCCCGGACGCACCATCCGCACCACCGAGCGTACCGTATCCATGCACCCACCCGCACTGGTCACCACCAGTATCACCGGATAGCTCCCCGGAACAGCAGGGAACGTCGCCGTGACGGACGGGTCCGTGGCGTTCGGTGGGGCCGCTGATCCCAGGTCCCACCACCATGCGACGATGTCGCCGGAGGAGCCTGAGGCGGAGAGGTCCACTTGTGGATGATCGACGTCCCCGGGGTTCGGTGTGGCCGTGATGGATCCGTTGATGGGCGGATACACCGTCACCGTCAGCACTGTATCGGCCGTGCAACCGGCAGGATTGCGCACATGCAGGCGGACCGGATAGGTGCCGGGCGTCGCGTAGGTGTGCGAGAAGGCCGTATCGGTGAATGTGATGTCATGGGGGAACTCACCGGCCGGATCCCCGTGGACATGGTGCGTGGCGGCCATCCCCGTCAACGTGGTGCCATCCCCCAGGTCCCATTCCATCGTTCCCCCGCCGCCATCGGTATAGGTGGCCAGCACCGTGACCGGCGCGCAGCCGGAGGGCGGGTGCAGCAACGCCTTGGGCGTGGGCGTGATGGGCGGCGGCACATAGGTGCTTCCCATCAGGCATTCCCCCTCGAACGTGCTGGCCAGCGTGTACTTGCCCCCCTGCGCCACGCTCATGCTCAAACCGTTCTGCCCGGCGATCGCCACCCCGTCGTGGTACCACTGGTATCCGGTGGCGCCCGCAGGGGGCGTGGCATGCACCACGGCATTCCCCATGCAGACGGTCCCTGTGGTAGTGGCGGGGCTCACCACCTGGTCCGCCGTGAGGGTCAGCATCAGGTCGTCCACTTGGAAATACGGTAATGCGGCATAGGTATCCCCTTCCGGATTCGTGATCGTGATGCCCCCAAAGGAGTCGGGGGAGTCACAGCCACCACCGATCATGATCGAGTGGATGTCCTGCGCAGGCGTGAAGGTGATCGAGACCCGCGTCCACTCCCAGGCAGGCTGCACCATCACCCGCCCCAATTCCGTCCATCCGGGTGTCTGTCCGATGCAGTTCATGGTGCCTACCGGGAACGGCACACAGGCGTTCGCATACCCGAAGATGGCCAGGGGCAGCTGGTCGGTGAAGTAGGATGGATCGGCGTGCGACCGGGGCTGGGAATGCGTGCCGTTCACCGCCGCTGTGGAGATCCACAGGGAGATCGTATAGGTAGTGCCTGCGAGCAGCGGATTGGACGGCAGGGGGTAGGTCAAACAGGTGCCTACATACTCGAACCAGCCTTGAATAGCGAAGAACCCCACGCACCCCCGGCCATCCGGTGGCGGCAGGTTGAACCCGACGGGCGCATAGCCGCACATGTTGAAGTAATCCGACGTGGCCTCCGTGGCCTGGTGCCAGCCTGCTGCACAATCCAGCCAAGGCCATGAGACCGGGGTAACGAACCCGAAAGGACAGCACGTTCCGTTCAGCCGGTCCTCGAAGGAGTGATTGCGAATGTAGCTCTGGAGACCAGGGGGTGTCAGCACCGTGGAGCACGGGCAGTCCGGATCGTTCAGGTCGATCAGGCCATCATTGTCATCATCAATGCCGTTGTTGCATACCTCCTGCGCACGTGAGAGCACAGGCATGAGGGACACGAGCACAGGGAGTACGTATCGAAGCATGGAACCGTTTGAGCGAGAGCCGGATCCGCGCAAGGTAGGCCTTCTCTTTCCAGGGCACATTCCTTGTGCAGAACTTTCGCTACGGACCTACGACGCAGGGGTTGATCACTCCGTTGCCTGGCCATCGGCCATCGGCGTGATATCCCCCGGCAGCATCAGTACCACTGTCGTCCCCTCGCCCGGCACGCTATCGATGGTGAACCGGCCGCCCAGGAGCGCCAGGAGATCCGCGATGATGAGGAGGCCAAGGCCTTGCACATCGCGCTCCCCCTCCTCGTTCATCGCCCCCAAGGCCCCTTTCCGTTGCACCCGCTGGGCATGCCGCAACGCCGCCCCGGTCATGCCCACTCCCGTATCCCGCACCATCAAGGCATATCCTTCTTCGCCCGGCCGCCCAGTGACCGTGATGGTGCCCGCCTCCGTATGCGTGATGGCATTGGCCACTACGTTGTGCAACACGATGGACAGCACGTTCCTATCCGTGCGAAGGGTATAGTCCATCGGCACCTCGTTCACCAAGCGTATGGCCTTCTCCATGGCGCGTTCGCGATCCATATCCAAGACCTCCTCCACAAAGGCATGCAGGGCCACGTTCTTGGGCCTCAGGTCGATGCGGCCGTCCTGCCGCTTGATCCAATGCAGGAGGTCCTGCGCGTTCGCATGCAGCTTGTCCGAGGAACGGGCCAGGTCGTTCAATGTGCCGCCGACGCGTCCATCCGAGGCTGTCGGGACCAGGCGTGCCGCGCCATTGGCCACGCGCGCGATGAAGCGCAGGGGCGTAACGATGTCGTGGGAGATGATCGAGACCAGCATTTCCTTCATTTCCAACGACCGGCGGAGCACGGCATTGGCCTCCATCAGTTCACTGGTCCGCTCCCGCACCTTCTTCTCCAATTGGAAGTTCTTGCGCCGCAGGCGGGCGTCGTTCAAACGGAGCACCGTGATGAACAGCAGCACCGCCGCGACGATACAGAGCAGAATGAACCAGGCCGTGCGGTAGAACGGCGTGGCCACCCTGAAGATGAACTCCAGTGCGAGCCCATCCCCCCGCACGGATGAACCAAGCTTGCGCAGCCGCAGAACGGACCCGCCGGCAGGAAGGGTGCTGAAGCGGAGCTGCCGCTGCCCGACGGGCAGGGGGACCCACCGCTCACCGGTGACCCCGGTGAGCGCATATTCCAAGCGCACGTTGCCCGGGTCGCCCCAATAGGCTATCGAGAGGTCCACCCGCACCTCTTTGTGGTCCCAGGCCAGCACTTGCCCGCTGTGGACGGGCACCTCGTCCACGTAGACCCCTTCCAGCAGGACCTTCCCGCCCGGATAGGCATCCGGCACCTCCTCCGGCCGGAACCAGACCGCTCCATCCATGGTCGGGAACGAGGCCCAACCGTCCGCCGTGCGCGTGTAGGGCGGGGAACACCCTCCGTTGAACTCCGAGTTCTGGATACCGGCACGCTTGCTGTAACCGGCATAGTAGATGCGCTGCGTGGTATCGCGCTCCCATGCTTTCACGTCGCTCCACTTGGCGCGGAAGAGCCCTTGGTTCGTGCTCATCCATAGGAACCCGGCGCTGTCCGGCATGAACCCATGCACGTGGCTGAGGAAGCCCTGTTCGTCCCGTGGCAGGCGCAGGGTACGTCCGCTCCGATGGAGGAACGCCCCGCTCCCATAGGACCCGATCAGGACCGCACCATCCACCACGGCCAGCGTGCGCGCGCAAATGCCGGCCAGGCCGGGCACGATGGACCAAGCCCCGGCGGCCGAGGCGCGGTACACCCCTGAACAGGTGGCCATCCAGAGCTCGCCATCGGGCGTGCGGCACAAGGCGTTCGGGCGCAGGGACAGGTCCCCGCCGCTCAACGGGTACTGGAGCACGGATGCTCCCCCCTCGAACCGGTGGACGCCTTGGGCCGTGCCCACCCACATCACCGGTCCTTCTTCCAAGAAGCACAAGGGACGGAAGCTGGTGCGCACCGGCCGCTCCTCCTTCCGGGCGAGATCGTACAGGAAGAGGGTATCGGCACGCCCGTACCAATAGTGTTGTGCAGCATCGCGGATGATGGCCACCTCATCGAACCCACGGATCGGCGGGGGCCCGGCGGAGCAGCCGGTGCTCGTGAAGAGGCGCGCACTGCCATGGGTGCTCGTGAGCACACCGGAAGCCCCATAAGGGGCCTGCGCATTGTAGACGTTGTACGCGCCATCCTGTGTGACATTGCACAGAAGGCTCCGCATGGTGTTGCGACGGTAGATGAAGAGGCCCTTGGTACCCGTCCCCATGGCCAGCGCATTGCCGCCATCGAGCTCGACGAGGCTGCTGAAATCCACCCCGGTGGGCAATTCCAGCGGATCCGCTCCGCGATCGAGCGAATCCCCGGCCGCGGCGGTCCGGATCGCATAGAGCATATCGTTCGCGATGATGCTGCCCGCCTGCTCTTCCGGGTCCCAGGAAAAGCGCCAGGCCAACTGGCCACCGCGGGTCTCTGGAGGTGGGAAACCGCACATCCCCACCGATATCACAGTGCCCTGATCCGGGTCCACCCGGTAGGCCTGACCGTGGAAATCGAAGACGAACAACACACCACCGGACATGAACAGATGCGACGACCGGCCGGGAGGAAGCGGCCAACGGCGGACCAGTACATCACCTTGGTATACGAGGAGATCATGGTCCGTCCGCAGACACCACCGCTCCCCTCCCAACGACACGGTACGCACACGGGAGCTCCATTCCTTTTTGCCGTCGAGGACGGAGTCGGGGTCCATGACCCGGGTGGCCAAGGCGGCTGAAGGCATGGCCCCGGCGAAGCGGGAAGTGTATCGGCGCGTGGGGGCGTTCGCCGTCACGGGCACCAGTTCGTCGTTCCGATAGATGTATTGCCGGCAACCGGCATCCTGCACCACGAACTCGCCGTCGGAGACGATGATGATGTCCAGCACCCGGGTGGGCTGAATGCCTTCATGGGCCATGAGGCCAATCTGCCTGAAGTGGTCCCCGTCGAAGCGTACCAACCCTCCTTCCGTGCCGATCAGCAGCCCGCCCCATTCGTCCCGCACGATCTCATGCACGCGGTTCTGCAGCAACCCACTCTCGGACATGTACTGCTCGCGGGACCACACCTCCTGCGAGACCGCCGGAAGCGGACCGGCCAGCAGGCCGATCAGCGGGAGAACGGCCGAACGGATGGTATGCCCGAGGATCCGCCTCATTGTTCCGACTGGCGATGCACGGCCACGAGGCGCTGCAGGTCGAGCAGGTTGGAAACACCCAGCTTATCGAACAACCGGACCTTGTATGTGGCCACGGTCGTGGGCTGCAGGCCGAGCCGCGCCGAGATCTCCTTCACGCCGAACCCGTTCAACAGCTCCTCCATCACACCGATCTCGCGGGAGGAAAGCGCGCTGAAAGGATCGGCCGCTGCGGGAGCATCCCTATGGCCCAAGGATGCCGCTTCCATCTCCGGGCCCCGGTATTCCAAGCCCTGCAGGACGCGGCGGACCGCCCGCACCACTTCCTCTTCTTCGCTCTCCTTGCTGAGGTACCCCACCCCGCCGAGGGCCATCACCCGCTGGGCATAGATCTTTTCCGAACGCATGCTGTACACCAGGACCCGCATTTTCGGATGCTCCATGCAGATGCGCTCCAGATGGTCCAGCGCACTGCCATCGGTCATCTGAAGATCGAGGATGAGCAGATCGGGCTCCGCGCCTTGCAGGTGAAGGAGCAACTCCTTGCACGTGGAGACCTCCGAAATGTCCGAGGCATGGAACCGGTCGTGCAACAGGTTTTGGAGACCACGGCGGACGATCACATGGTCGTCCGCGATCAAAAAGCTATGAGCCATGGGAGAGCGAAGAACGCCTTGGAGCGGCGGAAAAGAGGGGGTGTGGCAAAAATTCTACAAGCGCCCGCGCCACGCCAGGATAGGTTGCACCCGGGTTCAGCCTTATCGGAGGACCTGATCCGCTGCCACCTGGCAATGTGTCCTTTTCGGGTGCGTGTCGCATTAAGAGAGTGGTGCGACGCCACGAGAGAGCCGAAAGGAGGCACGGCGTGAAAGGAGCAACGGGTGATACCAACCCTCGGGGGCTTGGGGAAACGGGGCGATCGTGCTAGGAGAGTGGCATGGTCCGGTCCCGATAAGTTCCTCAAGTACCCGGAGGGTGGTGCTCTGAAGCACTCGAATGGGGACCAGGGCGCACATGGGAACGTTCGCGGAAAAGCCATCTAAGGTAGAACGTTCCGTTCATTCGGATCAAATGATCAGAGAATGAGATGATCAGATGATGGACTCCTTTGTGTCCTCCTTTGTCATGGTGAGCTTGCGTGCCAACGCCGAAGCGCTCTGGCGAAGGCATCCGCACCGTGTCATGGTGAGCTTGCCGAACCATGACGTCCCTCTCTGTCATGGCGGCCTTGAGCCGCCATCGCAAGCAGGAGAGATCCGGGATCGTCTACTCCTGATCGCGACTGCGGCCCAAGGCCGCAGTGACAACACGTTTTGAGGGTGGGATCAGGAGATCATCTGATCATCTCATTCTCTGATCCTCCGATCGGGCACTATGGGTCACACCAGGAAGTGGAAGGCCACCAGGACGATCGTCAGGAACACCATGGCCAATCCGCCGAGAAAGGTGATGTCCGCCCACCGCTCGATGCGCTCGCTGCGTTGCGGATGAGCGGTCCGGATCGATAGGAAGGACAGCAGGCAACTTGACATCAACAGCACGGCCGCAACGCCCGTGAACTCATCCAGCACGCTCGCGGCCGTATGGTCGGCGATCTTCAGCGAGGTCATCACGATCAAGCACAGGCCGATCAGGTTGGAGGAGGTGCTGAGGATGTAGGGTGAACGTGAAGTGGGCATGGTGTGGCGCGGCGGCCGTCCAAAGATCGCCTTCGCCCGGCGATGGGCCATCGGTGATAGGTCCCCAGCGGCCCTCTTGGCTGTGAGGCCTACCTTCGCGACGCACCCTTTCTGCCCATGTCCAGCACGAAGACCTCCGCCGCGGAAGCCCAGATCACCCTGATCGAACTGAAGGAAGAGATCCTGCGCGATTACGCCCTGGTACACCTCAGCCGTGAGGCCAGCCTGATCGGCCGCCGCGAAGTGCTCGGCGGCAAGGCCAAGTTCGGCATCTTCGGCGACGGCAAGGAACTGGCCCAGGTGTGCATGGCCAAGCAGTTCCGCCCCGGCGACTGGCGCAGCGGCTACTACCGCGATATGACCTTCATGTTCGCCATCGGCGAGCTCACCGTGCAACAGTGGTTCGCGCAGCTCTATGCGCACGCCAACGTGCATGATGAACCGGCCAGCGCCGGCCGCCTGATGAACGGCCACTTCGCCACGCGCTCGCTGGACCGCAACGGCCAATGGAAGGACCTGGCGGAGCAGTACAACAGCAGCAGCGACATCAGCCCCACCGCCGGCCAGATGCCGCGCCTGCTCGGCCTGGCGCAGGCCAGCAAGGTATTCCGCAACAACCCCGCGCTGCACGGCTACACGCAATTCAGCGACCAGGGCAACGAGGTGGCCTTCGGCACCATCGGCGATGCCAGCACCAGCGAAGGGCACTTCTGGGAAACGATCAATGCCGCGGGGGTGCTCCAAGTGCCCATGGCCGTAAGCGTGTGGGACGACGGCTGGGGCATCAGCGTGAGCAAGGACCACCAGACCACCAAAGGCAGCATCAGCACGGTGCTCGTCGGATTCCAGCAGCAAGAGGGCACCAACGGCATCCGAATCCACAAGGCGAAAGGCTGGAACTACACCGAGCTGAACAAGGTGTACGAAGAGGCCATCGCCCACTGCCGCGGAACGCACGTGCCCTGCCTGATCCACGTGGAGGAAGTGACGCAGCCGCAAGGGCACAGCACCAGCGGCAGCCACGAGCGCTACAAGAGCAAGGAGATGCTGGACTGGTACAAGGAGTATGACTGCCTGGTGCAGTTCCGCAAGTGGATCCTCGCCTTCAAACCGAACGGCACGCCGCTGGCCACCGCCGATGAGCTGGACGCACTGGAGCAACAGGCCAGGGCCGATGCCCGCGTCGCACAGAAGGCCGCGTGGGCTTCGTTCCAAGCCGAGATCAAAAGCGAACTGAACGAGGCCGCTTCGTTGATCGACAACCTCTCTTCGAGTGTCACGCCGAGCGAAGCCGGGACGCTGGCCGCGCTTTCCAAGGACCTCCGCAGCGAGATGGCGCCCGGGCGCAAGGAGGTAGTGGTGGCCGCCCGCAAAGCGCTGCTCCTCTCCCGCCACGACCACAGTCCCGCCCGCGCGGAGCTGGAGCAATGGGTGAACGACGCGCTCGCCGCCAACGCCGAACGCTACGGCAGCGAACTATACGCGGAAGGCGAAGGCAGCTGCCTGAACGTGCCGGAAGTGCCCGCAGTACCCACCGGTGAACAGGTGGACGGCCGCATCATCATCCGCGACAACTTCGCTGCGCTCTTCGAGCGTGAACCGCTGCTGCTGACGTTCGGCGAGGACACCGGCAAGATCGGCGACGTGAACCAGGGCATGGAAGGGATGCAGGCGCGCTTCGGCGAAGTGCGTGTGAGCGATACGGGCATCCGCGAAGCGACGATCCTGGGCCAGGGGATCGGCATGGCGCTGCGCGGCCTGCGCCCCGTGGCGGAGATCCAGTACCTCGACTACCTGCTCTACTGCCTGCAAGGCCTCAGCGACGACGTGGCCACCACGCGCTGGCGCACCAAGGGCGGCCAGAAAGCGCCGCTGATCGTGCGCACGCGCGGGCATCGCTTGGAAGGCGTTTGGCACAGCGGCAGTCCCATGGGCATGATCCTGCACAGCCTGCGCGGCATGGTGGTATGCACCCCGCGCAACATGCAGCAGGCCGCCGGCATGTACAACACGCTGCTGCAGGCCGATGATCCCGCTCTGGTGATCGAGCCGCTGAACGCCTACCGCACCAAGGAACAGCTGCCAGCGAACCTGGGCCGTTACACCGTGCCCATCGGCCGCGTGGAAGTGGTGCGCGAAGGCACCGATCTTACGCTGCTCAGCTATGGCAGCACCTTCAACCTGTGCGCAAAGGCCTGCGATGAACTGGCCGCCATCGGGATCTCCGTGGAACTGATCGACGCCCGCACGCTGCTGCCCTTCGACCACGACGGCCGCACGGTGGAAAGCTTGAAGAAGACCAACCGCCTGCTGATCGTGGACGAGGACGTGCCCGGCGGCGCCAGCGCCTACCTGCTCCAGCAAGTGCTCGAAGTGCAAGGCGGCTACCGCTGGCTCGATGCCGCACCCGCCACCCTCACCGCGAAAGCGCACCGGCCGGCCTACGGCAGCGATGGGGATTACTTCAGCAAGCCCAGCGTGGAGGATGTGGTGGAGAAGGTGGTGGAAGTGGTGAACGAATAGCCTTCACGCAACGATGAGCCCAAATGGACGGACGCGTCCCTTACGGGTGATGATCGTAACGGAACCCGTGCCACAGGCACAAGGCGGGATTGCTCCAGCACGTTAGGTACCGCGACTATCGCTGCGCCTCCACGGCCTGCCGCACGTCCGCCCTCTTCGGCGCCGGGATCAAGCTCTGCTTCAGCCCGATGACCCCGATGAGGATGCAGGCGAACCACACTACCTGCATGCCGCTGAACCCTTCCTTGAAATAGAGCACATCGATGAGCTTCGACGTGAGCAGGGCCACTGCCATCCACGCCGCATAGGCCGTGCTGGCCGGAATACTGCGCATGCTCATGGACAGGAAGATGACGTTGCCCGCGCCGAACACCGCATAGCCCAGGAACGGCAGCACCGGCCGGGCGTGCAAGGGATCGCTGAAGAACCCGTGCCAGCCCATCGCGCGCAGGGCCTTCACGTCCATGAACTTCACCGCATAGAGCCACACCGCTTCGCTGAGCGAGGCGATGAGCAGGTAGATCCAGCCGATCGTCATTGCGGCGCAAAGGAACGCCATCGCTGCCATGCCATCCGGCCGACGCGCCATCACTGCTCTCCCCTCCTGCCCGCGCACAGTAGCTTCGCCGCCATGTCCACCACGCTCCTGCTGTTGCATGGCTTCCCGCACGATCACACGCTGTGGGCCCCGCAGATCGACGCCTTCCAGGGGACCGTGCATGTGCTCACGCCGGACCTGCGCGGCTTCGGACGGGACGAGCGGCCCGTGCCCGGCGTGATGACGATGGACGCCTATGCGGACGAGGTGATCGCGTTGCTGGACGAACAAGGCATCGGGCAGGCGGTGATCGCCGGGCTCTCCATGGGAGGCTACGTCGCGCTGTCGATGGTCGAACGGTATCCGCACCGCGTGAAGGCGTTGGTGCTGTGCAACACCCGCGCAACGGCGGATGACGAACAAGGGCGCGCTGGACGGGAGGCCACTGCCCAGCGGGCCCTGGAACAGGGCATGGGCGCGATCGCCCGCGGCATGGTGCAGCAGCTCCTTTCCCCCGCTACTCGGCAGGAGCGCCCCGAGCTGGCCGCGCACCTCGAACGCATGATGGCCCGGCAACGCCCCGATGCGGTGGCGGCGGCCGCGCGCGGCATGGCCCTGCGCCCCGACCGTCTGGCCCTGCTGCCACGCATCAAGGCGCCCACGCTCGTCATCACAGGTGCCATGGACACGCTTATGCCACTGCCCAGCAGCACGGCCATGGCCGATCGGATCCCCGGCAGCCGGCTGGTGATCATACCTGGAGCGGCACATCTCTCCAACCTGGAGGATCCGGACGCCTTCAACGCCGAGCTCGCGCGCTTCCTGGCGGACGTGGCGTGATCGGGGCGGCGATCCCCATTCCGCCCGGTCCGTTCCGCACACGCTGCTTGGACCGCAGCATGGGCACGCACGGCACGCGATCCGTATCCATGAAGCAAACCTTCCACCATGCCTGCCGTAACCCCCATCCCGCCCGGCTACCACAGCCTGACCACGTTCCTGACGGTGAGCAACATCGACGGGCTGCTGGACTTCCTGCGCAATGCCTTCGATGCCCAGACCATCCGCCGCCTCCCCGGCCCTGACGGTTCCACGTACCACGCAGAGCTCCGCATGGGCGACTCGCACTTGATGATCGGCGACCCGATGGGCCGCTACCCCGCCCGCCCCGGCACGCTCTATTTCTACGTACCGAAGGTGGACGCTGTGTACAAGCAGGCGCTCGCGGCTGGTGCCACATCCATCCTGGAACCAGCGAACATGTTCTACGGCGACCGCAATGCCGGCGTGCAGGATGCCTGGGACAACATCTGGTGGATCGCGACCCACATCGAGGACGTGAGCGAGATCGAAATGGAACGGCGCAACGCCGAGGAATTGAAGAGACGCGCGTCCGGCGAAGCGAAGGACCGCCGCTCCGATCCTTGATCACCAAGGTCCACTTCGGCACGCACCCTGCACCTCGGAAGATCGCGGCCGTTCCGTCGGTCTATGGAGATACGTTCCATCCCTGTCCTTACGTTCATGCACCTGCGGCCCTGGAGCGATCGTCCGTCTGGGCACGTTAACGGAGTGCAACACCCGATCTTCGCCGTGTCCCATCGCACATGAAGCCCTGGCGTATCGCCGGTATCCTGTTCTTGACCGCCCTGCTCCTGTCCGCAGGCTGGGCTTGGCGTGATGGGAGGTCATGGCTCGACCGCACCGTTCGCGAGCGCATCCAGGAAGTGATCGATCGCGCCACCGAAGAAGGCTACCGCTTCCACATGGACAGCGTGGGGACCGACGCCCTGCAAGGCGACCTGCTACTCTTGAACGTGCAATTGGACATCGACAGCACGTTGATGGACAGCCTGCGCAACGGTACCCACCGCTACCTCTTCACAGCACGCATGGATCGCCTGATGCTGCGTGGCGTCTCTTATTGGCGTCTGCTCCTGCGCCACGAATTCCGCGTGGAACGCCTGGAGATGGACGCTCCCGGACTCCGATACTTCGTGCATGAGCAACGCGTGGCACCACAGGAACCGTTCGCGCGCTTGTCGAACGGTGGGCCATCGTTCGCGGGGCTCCTGCATGCGGGCACGCTCCTGGTGCGCGATGCCGCCTGCACGGTGCAGGACATCAGCGGCCGCCTGCCCTTGATGCGCATCGCCGGGCTGGACCTCACCGTACACGACCTGGAACTGAAGGTACAGGAAGCCGCGCACGGCCTGCGCGTGGAAGCCGGAAGTTCGGCGCTCGCACTGGACAGCCTGCGCGCGGAACTCGGATCAGGCTACCGGTTGCGCATCGGCGCCGTTCGAGTGGAACGAAATGGGCAGCGCGGATCCATTGAGCAACTCGTATTAACCCCGCCAGAAGTGGCGGAGGACACGGCCACCGCCATCACCTTCACCACCTTGAGCATCAGCCGGCTCGGCCTGCGTGGCATCGATCTCGATCGGTTGATCGGCGACAGCGGCCTGCGCATAACCACATTGGAGGTGCAAAGCATGCGCGTGGAAGCGACCTTGGACCGCACCCGTCCCGACCCGCCGCCCAGGCCGGTGCAACTGCCCGCCGGTGCCCTGCTGCAGCTCGGCCTGCCTGTGCGGATCGATACGCTGCGCGTGGCCGATGGGGCCGTCCACTACCACGAACGCGCCACGAGCGGCCGGTGGGGCGACATCCCCTTCACCGCGCTGCGCGCCACCATCACCGGCATTTCCAACGAGCCCGGCCCGGCACGCGAAAAAGCGGCCATGGAGGGAACGATCGCCTGCACCATGCTCGATTCCGCAATGCTCACCGCGGCCTATCGCGCGAAGCTCGACGGCTCCGACGACTTCACGTTCGAGGCGAACGTGCGCGAACTGCCCTTCATCACTTTGGACCGGCTGACCAGGCCCCTGCTGCAGCTCCAGGTGGATGCGGGACGCCTGCACGAACTGCGCCTCACCATGAAAGGGGATGACCGGCGGGCACGCGGCTCCGTGGGCATGACCTACGACGGCCTGATCGTGCAGGTGGAACCGGGCACGCCCGCCGCGCAGCGCCACAGCATGTTCGGCTCGATCATGGACAACATGCTGCGCTCCGAGCACGGCGGCGGCCTGGCGGACGATCGCCAGCGCACGGTCACCATCGAACGCGACACGGACCGATCGGTGCTCACCTACATCTGGCACTTCACGCGCGCGGGCCTCATGCGGAACCTCACGCCCGCGGCCATCGAACGCGTGGAACAAGTGATGCGGCGGGAGAAGCAACAGCGCAAGGCCGATCGCGCATTGCGCGAACAACAGCGCACCACCCGGCGTTGATCGTGCATCGGCACATGCCTACCTTGTACCGACGCCATGGCAGCACCTCCCATCACCCCTCCGCTCATCCGTTCACAGGCTTTCATCGGCGGCGCATGGTGCGATGCCACCGATGGACGCAACTTCGATGTAAGGGATCCGGCGAACGACGATCGCATCAGCACGGTACCCGACATGAGCGTTGCCGATGCCGAGCGGGCCATCGCCGCTGCGCAAGCCGCCTTTCCCGCCTGGTCCCGGACGCTTGCCGGCGAGCGAGCGCGCATCATGCGCACCTGGCACGACCTGGTAGTGAGGAACAGCCGCGCGCTGGCGGAACTCATGACGCGCGAATGCGGCAAGCCGCTCGCCGAGAGCATCAGCGAAGTGGCCTATGGCGCATCCTTCATCCTGTGGAGCGCAGAGGAAGCGCGCCGCGTGAACGGTGACACCATCCCTACGGACGATGCTGGACGGCGGCTGCTCACCATCCGCCAGCCGGTGGGCGTGGTCGGCGCGATCACCCCGTGGAACTTCCCGCTGGCGATGATCACGCGCAAGGTGTCACCCGCCATCGCCGCCGGATGCACCGTGGTGCTGAAGCCCGCGGAGCTTACACCCCTCACCGCGCTCGCGCTCGCCGCCCTGGCCGAGGAGGCCGGACTTCCCAAAGGTGTGCTCAACATCGTCACCACCACGGATGCTTCGTCCATCGGCCGCGTGCTCTCCACCGATCCGCGCGTGCGGAAGCTCACCTTCACCGGCAGCACGGCTGTGGGCCGCACATTGATGGCGCAGGCCGCAGGCACCGTCAAGAAGATCTCGCTGGAGTTGGGCGGCAACGCGCCCTTCATCGTCTTCGAGGACGCAGACCTTGATGCCGCCGTGCAGGGCGCCATCGCCAGCAAGTTCCGCAACAGCGGCCAGACCTGCGTATGCGCGAACCGCATGCTAGTGCAGGAAAGCATAGCGGAAGCCTTTCTTCCAAAACTGGTGGATGCGGTGCGTGCGCTGAAGGTCGGGCCTGGCCTGGAAGATGGCGTGAAGGTGGGCCCGTTGATCAACGACAAGGGACTGGAGAAGGTGGAGCGGCTGATGGCCGACGCGCTCTCGAAAGGTGCACAGGTCCGCTGCGGCGGTACCCGGCACGCGGCTGGCGAACGCTTCTACACCCCCACGGTGATCACCAACGTCACCTCCACCATGGTCTGCACGCAGGAAGAGATCTTCGGGCCGGTGATGCCCGTGATGGCCTTCCGCGACGAAGCGGAGGCCATCCGCCTGGCGAACGACACGCCGTTCGGGCTCGCCGCCTATTGCTACACCCGCGACATCGGGCGCGCATGGCGTGTGAGCGAAGCGCTCGAGTACGGCATGGTCGGCGTGAACACCGGGCTCATCAGCACCGCCGTGGCCCCGTTCGGTGGTATGAAGCAGAGCGGCATCGGACGCGAAGGATCCACGCACGCGTTGGAAGAATTCACCGAGGTGAAGTACATGGCCCTGGGCGGCATCAACACCTGAACCGGGCACATGGGCCGATGGACCAAGCGCCTGCTCTGGCTGCTCCTGCTCATGGCGGCCGGTGTCGCCGGGTACTACGGCGGACACGCGTGGTTGGAGCGCTTCGTGCGCGAACGTTCGGTGGCCATCGCGGAACAAGCTTGCGGACCGGGCAGCCGCATCACCATCGATGAGGTACACATCCGCCTGCGCAGCGGGCTGGTGCGCTGGACTGGCGTGAACATCGCGCAGGTGCAAGGCCCCGACGACACCACGTGGACCGCCGAACGCGGCCTGCTCATCAGCGGGCACGTGGACAGCATCGTGGTGCGCGGCCTTTCGCTCTGGGGGCTGATCGCCCGGAACACGCTCCACATGCGTTCGTTCCGCGTGGCACGTCCGCAGCTGGTGTTGTTGAGCGGCCATCAGCAGGACACCACCGCCACGGAAGCCGCGCCGCAGAAGGACCTGCTCATACACCGCATCCGGATCGACAGCCTGCTGCTGGACAGCGGCACCGTCCACCTCAAGCGCATCGGCCGCAACAAGTCCGAGGTACGGTCGCGCATCGACCTGTCCACCCGCGGCCTGCGCATAGACCTTGCCGACAAGCGCCATCCGTTCGCGGTGCGTTTCGCCGACGGCGCGCTGCGCCTCCGCGACATCGACGCCGCACTGCCCCCGCTGTACGACCTGCACGTGGACGAAGTGCGGATCGCGCATCCCGACAGCCTGCTGCTGGCGGATCTGGATCACCCTGCTCCCGCGAAGAACGCCCAAGAACTACGGCAAAGCCGTGCGCTACGAAACGGACCTCTTCGACCTGCGCATGGATACGTTGCTGCTGCGCGGCTGGGACCTCGTGGCCTTGTTCAATGAACGGACGCTGCGCACCAGGGCGCTGTGCCTGCGCACCGCCGGCCTGAACGTGTTCCGCGACAAAGGCCTGCCCGATGAGCCCTTCCGGCCGAAACGCATGCCCGCCAAGCTGCTGCGCGAGCTGCCCCTCGCCGTGGACCTGGACAGCCTGCTGATCGACGGGCTGACCGTGAAGTACCACGAGAAGGACACGCTTTCCGCGGATTTCGGCGAGGTGGTCTTCAACGATATCCAGGCCCGGGCCACCGGCCTGCACACACGCGCCACCGGCGACAGCGCGACGGTGCGCCTGCACGTGAACGCGCACGTGTACGGAAAGGCCCCGATCGTGCTCGACCTCACCACGCGCATCCCCGATCGCACGGACCACTTCAGCCTGCACGCGCGGATCGGCGCGCTGCCCTTCCAGGCCTTCAACCGCATGACGAACGACCTAATCCTGGTGAAGGCCACCGCAGGCACCATCGGCGGCATCGACTACACCCTGGAAGCTGACGATGACCGCGCGAAAGGGCGCGTGGACATCGAATACCAGGGCCTCGTGATCGACATCAGCAAACGGGACGGCTCACGGGAGAAGAACAAGCTCCTGAGCTTTTTGGTGAACCGGATCAAGCACAACGACAACCTGCGCTCCGATCCGGGCTTCCGCCACGGCGACTTCGCCATCGAGCGCTTGAAGGACCGCCAGATCTTCAATTACACCTGGCGTGGACTGCGCGAAGGCATGCTCACATCGGTGATGCCCAAGGTGGTCACCACCCTGCAACAAGCCACGAAGCCGCCGCTGGAGAAGAAGGTGGAGCGGGAGCAACGCAAGGCGGCGCGGGCGAAGAAAGGCAAGCCGGTCCGCTGAGCCCCTTGGCCGAATACGGCCCGATCCCTGCGGCACGTTCAAGGGCCGAGTCATTGGACAGCGTATGAAAAGCCGATCTTCGTGCCCTCGACCAGAACCCATGCCCGCGATCTCCCAGAAAGGCCAGCGCATGCCGGCCTCCCCCATCCGCAAGCTCGTCCCCTTCGCTGAGGCCGCCAAGGCCCGTGGCACCCAGGTGCTGCACCTGAACATCGGCCAACCGGACATCCGCACGCCGCAGGTGGCCCTGGACGCCATCAAGAACACGGACCTGAAAGTGGTGGAATACAGCCACAGCGCTGGTTTCGAGAGCTACCGCAAGGGACTGGCGGCCTACTACCAGGCGCACGGCATCCAGGTGGGTCAGGAGCACATCATCATCACCACCGGCGGCTCGGAGGCCCTGTCCTTCGGCATGATGGCCTGCTTCGATCCGGGTGATGAGCTGATCGTGCCCGAACCGTTCTATGCCAACTACAACAGCTTCGCGGTATCCGCCGGAATCACCGTGGTGCCCGTGCGCAGCGGCATCGACACGGGCTTTGCGCTGCCGCCCATCGACGCGTTCCGCCAGGCGATCACCAAGCGGACCAAGGGCATCCTCATCTGCAACCCCGGCAACCCCACGGGCTACCTCTACTCGCGCGCCGAACTGGAGGCCCTGCGCGACATCGTGAAGGAGCACGACCTCTACCTCTTCAGCGACGAGGTGTACCGCGAGTTCTGCTACGATGGCGCCGAGCACATCAGCGCCATGACGCTGGACGGCATCGCGGACAACGTGGTGCTGATCGACAGCGTGAGCAAGCGCTACAGCATGTGCGGCGCCCGCATCGGGGCGTTCATCACCCGCAATACCGCCCTGCTGGCCACCGCATTGAAGTTCGCCCAGGCCCGCCTGAGCCCGCCCACCTTCGGGCAGATCGCCTCCGAAGCGGCCCTGCGCACCCCGCAGCGCTACTTCGACGACGTGATCGGCGAGTACCGCGAACGCCGCGATACCCTCGTGAACGGCCTCAACGGCATCCCGGGCGTCACCTGCCCGATGCCGCGCGGTGCCTTCTACTGCGTGGCCGAACTGCCCATCGATGATGCGGACACCTTCTGCCAGTGGCTGCTCGAGAAGTTCGAGCACAAGGGCCATACGGTGATGATGGCCCCCGCCTCCGGCTTCTACGCCGAGCCCGGACCAGGCCGCCGCCAGGTGCGGCTGGCCTACGTGCTGGAGCAGGACAAGCTCCGCCTAGCCGTGGAATGCCTGCGAGAAGCCTTGGAGCGCTATCCGAACGTTGCGGGCGCTCCTGTGGCCGATACGGCATCCATCAGACCCTGAGCACTACGCGCTCCGGAGCGCGCGACCGGCCCGAGCCTGACTGACGGGAAGGCATGGATCCGCACGGCCGTCCAGGCGGTGCAGTGGATCTTCTTCCGATTCCGAATTGGCCCGGGGTAGTCCACCGTGGCATCTGTTGAGCCTTAGCCTGCGGCAGGCGACGAAGGCTCCAACAACGCCTTATCCCATCATTATAAACATACATCGACTGAAAACAAACCTTCATCGACTTGACAGATCCACCCGACCAACGGCAGCTTTGCATCTATCGTGTATTGAATGCATCCCGATCGATCCACTCTGGCGGAACGGGCCATCGTGTTCGTCATGTGTATGGCGATGACCTTGGTGGCCATGGCCCAGCCGATATCGCCCAAGTACCGCTATATCGCCTATGTGGGCGGGGTAGATAGTCTGCTACAGGAGAAAGTGCTATCGGAGGTACTGAACGCCTGGGAGCCCACTTGCACCTACCACATCCGCGCCACACAAGGCCAGGTGGACCTGTTCTTGGGCGAACGGGTGGACCGCATTTCCCTGGCGGACGACCTAGCCGCCCATGGCTTCCAACTGACAAGGCTCCAATACTGGAACGCCGCCATGGATGCCATGGAGGATGTGCCCGAGCCCGATCCGGACGCTCCCCCTCGCTACATACACACCGGCGATCGGAAAGCCGATAATGCAGCTTATGACCGGGCGAGGGTCCGTTGGTCGGCCAGGCATTCCGGGCAAGACCCACCCACGGACCAATAGCGCCCACCATGGCACCGCCTCTCCCCTCCGTTCGCGCTGTACTCCCGTCCTGTCACCTCCTATTGCTTGGAGCGGCGTTGTGCATGGCCTTGTCCACAAGGGCCAACACCCCCTGCTCCCCTACGTTACTGACGGCCGGGGCCACTTGCGTGAACGTATCCGGCACCGTGTCCGGCGCAACCTCATCCACGGCACCTAGTCCAAGCTGTGGCGTCACCGTGGGCGGGGACGTGTGGTATTCAGTGGTCGTTCCCGCCAGTGGCTCCGTTAGCATCACTACCACGGCCGGGAGCGGCACCTCTGGCCTGCAGGATGCCGCCATGACCATCTACACCGGCTGCACAGCTCCCTTCACCGAGGTGGCCTGCGATCGCAACGGCTCCGGCATGCCCGCCATCGCCCTTGCCTGCCAGACACCCGGTGCCACCTTGTATATCCGCATCTGGAAGGAGAGCGGAGCTGCGGCGCGCGTGAACTTCAGCATTTGCGCAGTGAACCCCGGTGCAAGTCCGGTCGCGAACGACGAGCCCTGCAACGCCGCCAACCTGCCGGTGAACGCCTCGTGCTCCAATACGACCGGGTCCGTTGCCAACGCCACGCTCACCGCTGTTCCTCCCGCCACGTCCTGCGGCGTATCGGTGGGCAATGACCTGTGGTACCAGGTGACAATTCCCCCTAGCGGATCGGTCACCGTCACCACCACCGCAGGCAGCGGCAGCACTGGCCTACAGGATGCCGCCATGGCCATCTACACCAGCGACTCTCCTCCCTTCACCGAAGTGGCCTGCGATCGCAACGGTTCCGGCATGCCCGCCGTCACGGTCACCTGTCAGACACCTGGCGATGTGCTCTACATCCGCCTGTGGAAGGAAAGCGGCACTGCGACACGCGTGAACTTCAGCATCTGCGCGGTGGACCCGGGCCTAAGCCCCACCACGAACGATGAGCCTTGTTCAGCCACCGTGCTGACCGTGGGTGCCACCTGCTCCTACACCACCAGTACCACCGTATGCGCCACGGCCACAAGCGGTATCAGCCCCCCCGGTTGCGGCGCCTATACCGGTGGCGACGTATGGTTCTCCCTGGTGGTGCCCGCATCCGGGTCCGTTACGGTGACCAGCGCCACCGCGACCGGCAGCACGCTCACCACCGCCAGCATGGCGGCATACCTGGCGATCAATTGCAGCACACCTGGTTCCTTCTCCTTGGGTGATTGTCGCAGCGGCATGGGGGCGCTTCCCCTGACCTGTCTGCCAGCGGGCAGCACCATCTACATCCGCGTATGGGCTAACAGCAACGCCCAGGCTGGCCCGTTCCGCATCTGTGCCGTGGACCCCGGAGCTAGCCCAGTCGTGAACGACGAGCCCTGCAATGCCACCAACCTGCCGGTGAATGCCTCGTGTTCCAATACGACAGTAAACCTTACCAATGCCACGCTCAGCGCTTCACCGCCCGCCACCTCCTGTAGCGTATCCGTGACCAGTGATGTATGGTACAAGGTGACGGTCCCCACTGGCGGATCGCTCACCATCACCACCACTGCGGGCAGCGGCTCCTCCGGCGTGCAGGATGCCGCCATGACCATCTATACCGGCTACTCCGCCCCCTTCACCGAAGTGGCCTGCAACCGCAACGGCACTGGCATGCCCGCCATCACGCTCACCTGCCAGACACCCGGCGATGTGCTTTACATCCGCCTGTGGAAGGAAAGCGGCACCGCAGCACGTGTAAGCTTCAGCATTTGCGCGGTGGACGCGGGGATGAACGCCGCCACCAACGATGAGCCCTGCTCAGCCACCCTGCTGACCGTAGGGACCTCCTGCTCCAACACCACTGGCACGAACCGATGCGCCACGAGCAGTCCCGGCTTCATCGTGCCCAGTTGCGCCAACTATACCGGGGGTGATGTGTGGTTCAAGTTCGTGGCCCCCACTAGCGGGCTGGTCGCCATCACCACCAGCACGGTCTCCGGCAGCTCCTTTACGGATTCGGGCATCTCGCTCTATTCCGCCGTGAACTGCAACGTGCCCTATTCCTTCTTTGAGTTGGGCTGCGATGACAATGGCGGTTCCGGCAACATGTCCTCGCTGTCCATGGGCTGCTTGGTCAGCGGTGACACGTACTACATACGCGTGTGGGAACCCGGTAATAATGCGATCGGGCTGTTCAACATCTGTGTCACCTCCGGCTCGTTCACCGGCAGTCCGCCCAGCAATGACGAGCCCTGCGGCGCCACCTTGCTGACCGTGGGCACCACCTGCACCAACACATCGAGCACCAATGTGAACGCCCGCCCCTCGTGCGGACCGCCCGCGCCCTCCTGCGGATGGGCCACCACCAATTCGCGCGATGTCTGGTTCAAGTTCGTGGCCCCTGCCAGTGGCATCGCGCTCATCAACTCCACCACCATCACCGGCGGCCTGACCGATGGTCAGATGGCCCTGTATGCGGCGCCTTCCTGCTCCGGCCCCTTCACCCTGCTCGGCTGCGACGCGGATGATGGGCCCGGGGCCATGCCCTTCCTGGCCCGCACGACCCTGACGCCGGGCGCCACCTACTACATCCGCTACTGGGGCAACAACGGCACCTCCGGCACCTTCAATATCTGTGTGCAGGCACCGGCCCTCCCCGGCACCACCTGCGCCTATGCCGTAGAGATGTTCGACGCCAATGAGGACGGCTGGGGGGATCACGCATCGAGACCAGCATCAACGGAGCAGCATATACGAACACCACCTTCACATCGGGCGGATACCAACTCGTGTTGTTCGGGCTGAACGCCGGCCAGACCTTCGACCTACGCTACAATGTGAACGGTTCTGGGGGGCAGGACCAGAACAGCTATTGCGTTCGCTTGATCCCGGGCGGACAGCCCCTGTTCCAGTCCGGCCCAACGCCAACGCCGACCTCACCCACCGTCGCCTTCCACAGCGTGGCGAACTGCACCGCTCCTTCGTCCTTATCCCAGGAGTGCAATGGCGGGTCCACCGTGTGCGGATCCGCGGGCATCAGCAACGGCGTGGTGGGCTTCGGCGCTGCGCAGGACCTGAGCTCGGATAACCGCGGGTGCCTCGCGAGGGGTGAACGGCAGGGCACCTGGTACCTGTTCTCCCCCTCCGTCGGAGGCACCTTCGGGTTCACCATCACACCCACGGACAACACCGATTATGATTTCGCCTTGTGGGGCCCCAATACCTCCGTGCAATGCCCGCCCAGCACTGCACCGCTCCGCTGCTCCTATGCAGCCCCTTCCGGCGGCAATTACCTCACGGGCTGCGGCAACGGTGCCATAGATTTCTCCGAAGGTGCGGGTGGCGATGGCTGGGTAGCTCCCTTCAACGCGCAGGCTGGGGACATATTCATCCTCTATGTGGATAACTACGAGCGGAACGGCCAGCAGTTCAGTCTGACATGGAGCCTTTCTCCCGGCTCATCGCTGGACTGCACCACGCTGCCCGTGGAGCTCCTGTCCATCGAGGCCACCGTGAACGGCACCAGCGTGGACGTGACCTGGGCCACGGCGACCGAGCGCAACAGCGACCGGTTCGAGGTGGAACGCAGCGCGGACAATGAGCGCTTCGCCGCCATCGGTGAAGTAGCGGCGGCAGGCGATACGCAACACCGGTCGGACTACCTGTTCACGGACCTTGCCCCGGTGAACGGCGCGAACTATTACCGGCTGCGGCAGGTGGACCGTGACGGGAGCTACAAGTTCAGTCCTGTTGCCGTGACCGTCTTCGGGCGCGACATGGAACGCCCTGTCCTCTTCCCGAACCCGGCGTCGGACGTGCTGAACGTCGGATTGCGCGTGCCCATGGACGGAGCATACATCTGGCAGGTGCTGGATCCTACGGGCCGTGTGGTGTTGGAGCAAACGGCCTCCCTTTCCAGAGGGCAGCGCACCCTGCAATTCCCTGTAGACCGCCTGGGAGCAGGCTCCTATTACCTCCGGAGCATTCCGCCCAGCGGGATACCGATGGCGGCAGGCACCTTCATCAAGCCTTGAGCGAAGTCGATAGGGGCGTTCTCAGCCGCGGGCGTGTCATGTCCGACTTCGACATGACACGGTTCGGTAGGCGTCATGGTTTGGCAAGCTCACCGTGACAATGCAGGGACGACAAGGAGCGAATTATCTGATCCTCTCATCATCTGATCTTCTGATCCATACGATCAGACAGGCTGCTCACACGGAAAGCACGCCGATCATCCGGAGGAGATCGGCATCGAGGGACTTGGTCGATCCCACCGCCTCCCAGAACGACGTGAAGACCAGCTGCCCGTTCACGACGCCGGCCATCTCGTTGGAACGCCCGGCGATGAGCGCCTCCACCGCGGCCACCCCGAGGCGGCTGGCCAGTACGCGGTCCGTTACCGTGGGGCTTCCGCCGCGTTGCATGTGGCCGAGCACGCTCACGCGGGTATCGTAGTGGGCATAATGCTCCTTCACCTTCCGGGCGACCTCGAACGCGCCACCCTTCTCCTCGCCTTCGGCCACGATCACGATCACGGACGACTTGTTGCGCGAGGAGCGCCGCAGCACATCGATCAATTCGTCCAGGCCCTCCGCTCGCTCGGGCACCAGTACGAACTCCGCGCCCGATGCGATGGCCGAGTGCAGGGCGATGAAGCCCGAGGTGCGTCCCATCACTTCCACGAAGAAGAGGCGGTTGTGCGAAGAGGCCGTATCGCGGATGCGGTCGATCGCTTCCATGGCCGTGTTCACGGCGGTGTCGAAACCAATGGTGATATCCGTTCCCGACAGGTCGTTGTCGATGGTGCCAGGGATGCCGATGGTGGGGATGCAGTGCTCTTCCTGGAAGGCGGAAGCGCCGGTGAACGTGCCGTCGCCACCGATCGCCACCAGGGCCTCGATGCCGTGGCGTTGAAGCGTAGCGAAGGCCTGCATGCGCCCTTCGGCCGTGCGGAAAGCCTCGCTCCGCGCGGTGCGCAGCATGGTGCCGCCGCGCTGGATGATGTTGCTCACGTCACGAACGCCCAGTTCGCGCACGTCATCATGGATGAGCCCTTCGTAGCCACCGTGTATCCCGCTCACCCGCGTGCCATGGTAGTGCGCCGCGCGCACCACTGCGCGCACCGCGGCGTTCATGCCGGGGGCATCGCCACCAGAGGTGAACACGCCGATGTGGGGCAGGGAACGGGCAGGCATCGGAGGTGGGCCGCGGACTAGGTGCCGTGCTTGCCGGCGGGCACCACGATGGGCATCTGCTGCAGGCGGGCCTGGATCATGCGGAAGTCCGGGCAATCGCGCTGCAACACATCACCGAGGACCAGTCCCAATTGATAGGCCCGGCTGCCCTGTGCTGGAGCGTGCTCCAGCAGGGCGAGCACTTCACCGGGGTGGCGCACGACGGCGTCCTCCAAACAGATCCGCACGGCGGTGTTCACCTGCCGGTCCGGCGCGGCCGGATCGATGTTGCCCACGCAACCGCAGAGATCGCCGAGCACGCGTGGCGGGGGCTGGGATCCTTGCGCCTGCGCCGCATACGTCCCCACCGCGAGCACGGCGGTCAACAACAGGCGTGGGAGGATCCGTGGCATGATGATCGAACGACCGAAGGTAGGGAAACGGCCTTGCCCAGGGATGCATTGTTACCAGCGGTTGTCCACGATCGATGGTGGCCTGGGCGCATCCCGTTCTATCTTTCGCCCCGCATGCGTTCCGCGAAGACCCGCACCCGCATCGCCGTGGCCCTGTTGGGGCTGATGGCCTTGATGGTCTTGCCGCGCACGCTGTTCCACCATTGCGAGCGCGTCGTGGCGCATGCGGAGGCCGATGTTCCGGCCTCGGGTGGCGTCCACGTGGATGGGCATTGCGCGATCTGCGAGGCGCCCGCTCCTGTGCATGAGGGCGCGTTCGCCTTCACCCTCGTGGTGGACGAGATGGAGCTGGGGACCGCCGCACCGGCGTGCCTGGCCCTCCTGCCCTTGGTGACGCCCGAAGCGCCGCGCCTGCGCGGACCTCCGGTCCTGGCCTAGTTCGCGGTCCTATCCACCGCCCGGCCTGCCTGCCGCAGGCCTGACCGCTTCCGTGCGGTCCGTCCGTCATTTCCTGTTCCATCCGGGGTGCCATGCGCCCCACCATTTCCGTCCGTACATGGGCCATCGCTGGGCCTTCGTCACGTTGCTGATGCTCGCGGGCCGTGCGCTTTTCGCGCAGGGGCCGGACTGCACGCTGGTGCTCCAAGGCCGCGTGCTGGACGAGCACGACCGCACCCCGCTGGAGTTCGCCGACATCCACGTGCAGGAGCTCCACCGGTCCGTACAGGCCGATGAGCAGGGGCGCTTCGTGCTGCCGAACCTCTGCCCCGGCACCTACACGCTGAAGGTGGCCCACCTGGACTGTGCTCCCGTGGAACGCACGGTGCAGCTGGACAAGGACCGCACGATCGATCTGTTCCTGGAGCACCACGCGGCGCAACTCCAGGCGATCGAGGTGGCGCGCAAGCGGCCGGACGAGCATGTCGGGCAGGCGCACACAACGATCGGCCGCGAGGCGATGCAGGAGGCTTCGGGCCGGTCGCTGACCGAAGTGATCGCGCGCGTGCCGGGTGTCACCAGCCTGTCCAGCGGGCCCACGATCGCCAAGCCGATGATCCACGGACTGTACGGCAATCGTATCCTCACGCTCAACCAAGGCGTCCGGCAGGAGGACCAGCAGTGGGGCACCGAGCATGCGCCCTCGCTCGATCCGTTCTCGTCGGACCGCATCACGGTGGTGAAGGGCGCGGCCAGCGTGCAGTACGGCGCGGACGCCCTGGGCGGCGTGGTCATCACCGAACCGGTGGAGCTGCCCCAAGGCCCCGGGCTCAGCGGCGAGGTGCGCGGGGTGGGCATGCTGAACGGGCGCGGGGGCGGCGCGAACGCGATGTTGCAGGGCGGCGTGAAGGGCCTGGCGGGCGTGGGCTGGCGGGTGCAGGGCTCGGGCCGCCACCTGGGGGATTCGTTCGCGCCCGGCTATTCGCTGAGCAACACCGGGCTGCGCGAGGCCGGCGCATCGGCTGCGGTGGGCTGGCACGGGCGGCGGGCGGAGGCGCAGGTCTACTACAGCTGGTTCGACCGGAAGATGGGCATCCTCAAGGCCTCGCACATCGGCAACCTCACCGACCTGCGCAATGCGATCGCCAGCGGCCGGCCGTGGTACGTGGGGCCCTTCACCGACAGCATCGGCCCGCCGAGCCAGACCGTGCGGCACGACCTCGTGCGCGCCGAGGCGGCTTATCGCGTGAGCGACCTCGACCAACTGGTGCTCACCTACGGCTACCAGGCCAACAGCCGGCAGGAGTACGACCTGCGCCGCGGCGGGCGCTCCGGCATCCCCGCGCTCGACCTCTTCCTGCGCACGCATACCGGCGACCTCGTGCTGAAGCACTTCATCGGCACGAAGCTGCACGGCCGGATCGGCGTCAGCGCATCGCACCAGGAGAACGCCAACATCCCCGGCACGGGCGTACGCCCCCTGATCCCCGACTACACGAAGGAGAACGGCGGCGTGTTCCTGCTAGAGCATTTCCCGGTGGGGCGGAAGCTCGAGCTGGAGGCGGGCGCGCGCTACGAAGCCACGGACCTGCGGGTGCGCCGCTTCGATGATGCGAACGTCTACCGCACGCCGGAGCACCGGTTCACCAACCATGCCCTCACCCTGGGCGCCAGTTGGAACCTACGCGACAGCTTGCAACTGCGGGCCAACATCGCCAGCGCGTACCGGCCTCCGAACGTGAGCGAGCTCTACAGCGGAGGGCTCCACCACGGCACGGCCACCATCGAGCTCGGCGAATCCCACCCTGAGCAGCGAGCGTTCGCTGAAAGGCACGCTCGACCTGGAGGGGCATTGGTGCGGCGGACGCCTCTATGGCGCGCTGACGCTCTATGGGGACCGCATCGACCACTACATCTACCTGCGTCCGGACGGCTACGCGCTGACGGTCCGCGGGGCCTTCCCCGTGTTCCACTACGTGGCCACCGACGCCTGGCTGCACGGCGCCGACCTCACGCTCGAATACCGGATCAACGGCACGTGGAGCCTGCGCGACCGCTCCAGCATCGTGCGCGGGCGCGACCGCGTGCGGGACGAATGGCTCTTCCTGATGCCGGCCGACCGCACCGAGAACGCGCTGATCTACCGCCGCCCGGCCTGCGGCACCTGGAAACAACTGGAGGTGACGGCCACCAGCACGTACATCCTCCGGCAGACGCGCATCCCCATCGGGCTGGACTTCGCTCCACCGCCCGGTGCGTACCACCTGGTGGGCCTGGGCGTGAGCATCGTGCGGCCGTTGAAGCACGGCGAGCTCCGCATGGGCCTCCAGGCCAATAACCTCTTCAACACGGCCTACCGGGACTACCTGGACCGCTTCCGCTACTACGCCGACGCGCGCGGAACGGACCTCGACGTCCGGGTGGCCTACACGTTCGGAAAAAAGACCAACGCGGCACAAGCCGCTCCTAACCAACAACAACGATGAAGAAGACCTTTCGACCCGTACTGATCCTCCTGCTGGTGGCCAGCGCCGCCACGGGCTGCAAGAAGGACAAGGAAGCCCCGAGCACACCAGCGCCGGAGCATGAGAACGAAGTGATCACCACCGTGCGGCTCACCTTCGAGGACCAGGGCACCGGCCCCGACAAGGTGTGGCAGTTCCGCGACATCGATGGTGACGGCGGCGCTCCAGGGGTGATCACCGCGGACACGCTGCTGCCCAACGCCACCTACCACGCCACGCTGCTCGTGCTCAATGAATCCGTGAGCCCCGTGGATACGACGAGCAATGAAGTGCTGGAACTGGGTACGCTCCACCAGTTCTTCTTCCAGGTGAGCGGCGCGAACGTAGCGTTCGCCTATGCCGACACGGACGCCAATGGAAAACCCATCGGCCTGCATACCGTCGCGACCACGGCGGCGGCGAGCAGCGGCACGGTGAAGGTGACGCTGCGCCATGAACCGGACAAGAACGGTGCGAACGTGTCGGCGGGTGACATCACCCACGCGGGCGGTTCCACCGACGTTGAGGTGACGTTCCCGGCCGTTATCCATTAAGCGTAACGAAATGCGGGAGGCCGCATTCGCGTTCGTACATCAACTTCGTACGCATGCGGATCGGCCTCCTCGCTTTCCTGCTCACATCGTTCAGCGCCTGCACCTCCGGCCGCGCGAGCGATACTGCCCCGGCCGCGGAGGCCAAGGTTCCCACGGAGGGGAAGGCTCCGGATATCCCGCTGGCCCGGCTGCTGGACTGCCTCCACGTCCCAGCTGCGCGCCTCTGGCTGCACGTGGACAAGAGCGACCGCGTCCTGCGCGTGATGGCGGACACGGTGGAACTGAAGCGCTATCCCTGCGTGCTCGGCGAGCATCCCGAGGGCGACAAGATGCGCCAGGGCGACCGCCGCACGCCGGAAGGCACCTTCACGTTCCGCAGCAAGCGCAAGCACGACAAGTGGCACGTGTTCATCTGGATCGACTACCCCAACGCGGAAAGCTGGCGCCGCTTCCAGCAACGAAAAGCGAACGGTGAGCTTCCCGCGAACGCGGACATCGGCGGGGAAGTGGGCATCCACGGCGTGCCCGAGGGCAAGGACCATTGGATCGACCAGGGCGCCGACTGGACCTGGGGCTGCATCGCCCTGCGCAACGCCGACGTGGACGAGATCTATCCGTACATCACGCCGCAGCGTACGCAGCTGGTCATCGATCCGTGATCGGATCCAGCGTGGATCACTTGTCGAACGTGTTCGGGAACTGGTGGTGCAACGCAGCGATGCCCTCCCCCACCTTATTGGCCAGGTCCTCCTTGTAGGCGTCCAGCTTCCTGCCCAGCGCGGCGTCGGATGCGCCGATGATCTGCGCGGCCAGGAGCCCCGCGTTCTGCGCGCCGTTCACGGCCACGGTGGCCACGGGTACGCCACCCGGCATCTGCACGATGCTCAACAGCGAGTCCCACCCGTCGATGCTGTTGCGGCTCTTGATCGGCACGCCGATCACCGGGAGCGAGGTCAGGCTGGCCACCATGCCGGGCAGGTGTGCCGCGCCTCCCGCACCGGCGATGATGCACGTGAGCCCGCGTTCGCGCGCGCTCTTCGCGTAGGCGAACATGCGCTCGGGCGTGCGATGAGCGCTCACGATCGTGAGCTCGTATGCGACACCGAGCTGCTTCAGTACGTCGGCGGCCTCGCGCATGACCTCCAGGTCACTGCGGCTGCCCATGATGATGCCTACCATATGCGAAGAGGTTCAGTTGGAAGTGGCCGCAGGCACCACTTTGCAGGAGGAGCGGGTAATGGCGATGGCGTGATCAAGCGCGACATCGTTGTGGGCGAGCACGGTCACGTGCCCCATCTTCCGGCCCGTGCGCGTTTCCTTCTTGCCGTAGAGGTGGAGGTAGGTGGCCGGCAACTGCAAGAGCGCGTGCAGTCCCTGTACCTGCGCGCGCCCGGTACCACCTTCGCCCACGAGATTGATCATCGCGGCGGAACCTTTCAATGCTCCATCGCCCAGGGGCCAGCCCATGTAGATGCGCAACAACTGGTCGAACTGCGAACTGGCGCACGCCTCGATGGAATGGTGCCCGCTGTTGTGCGCCCGTGGTGCCGTCTCGTTCACGAGCAAGGTGCCGTGCGGCGTCAGGAAAAGCTCCACCGCATAAAGGCCGGGGGCGGCGAAAGCTTCCGCTACGCGCAAGGCAAGCACGCAGGCCTCACGCGCCACGCGCTCGGCGATGCGGGCCGGGGCACGCAGATGGTCCACCAGGTTGAACCGTGGATCGAAGACCATCTCCACCGGGTCGTACACCACTTCCGCGCCATCCGCGGAGCGCGCCACCAGCACGGCCAGCTCCAGTGCGATGTCCGCCCTGCGCTCCAGCACGCAAGGGCCATCGAAGGCGTTCGCGATATCGGCCATGCCGGTCACCGGCATCACGCCCTTTCCGTCGTAGCCCCCCGTGCGCGTCTTCAGGAACGCTGGAAGCAACGCCGCATGCATGGCGATCTCGTCCTTCTGCTCGATCAGGGCGAAATCCGCCGTGGGGATGCCGTGCTCCTGATAGAAGGCCTTCTGCAACCCCTTGTCCTTGATCGTGCGCAGCACCTGCGGATCGGGGATGACGGTCTTGCCCTGGCGCTTCAGCTCCTCCAGCGCGCTCACGCTCACGTGCTCGATCTCGATGCCCACCACGTCCGCATCCCGGGCGAAGGCCACCACGGTATCGTGGTCATCGAACCGGCCTTGGGAGAACCGATGGGCCAATGTGGCGCATGGGCATGCGGGGTCGGGATCAAGGACATGCACCTCCACGTCGTAGCGCAGGGCGTTCTCCAGGAACATGCGGCCCAACTGGCCGCCACCGAGGAGTGCGATGCGCTTCCCGTTCATGGCCGGCAAAGATACCGGCCGCCGATCAGCGGTGGCGATACCGCATCCGCTGGTGCGAGAAGTGCAGGAAACGGTACCCCAGCGAGGCCTGCATCGTGCGGTTGGTGGGGTAGATCGCCTTGTCCGAAACCAGGATGGACGTGAGCCCGCTGGTGTACCGGAAGGTCATGTCCCAGCCGCTCGTCATGTCCACACCGAGCCCGATCGCGAGCGATGCATCCGTGGTGCGGTAACGCTCCTTCACGTTCCCGCCGTCCTCGGTGGCGGCCAGCAGCATGCCCCCCTGCACGCCGCCTTGCACGTTCAGCACGTTGGAAAGGAAGACCTTGGCGATGATGGGCAGCTGGACGTAGAGCATGCGCATTTCCCGCCGGCCGTTCTCGCCGTAGGTCAGCGCGGCGCCTTGCGCGGAAACGAGGAGTTCGGGCTGGATCTCGAAGCGCATGCCGCAATCCAGGGGGAAGTAGGCGCCTGCGACGCCCCCGATCGACCGGATCATAACGCAGCGTGGCGGAGCGGTTGGTGGCCAGTTGCGCACCGGCCTTGAACCCGATGCCCGATTGGGCGGACACGGTGGCGGAAAGGGCCAGCGCGAGCAGGAGCGGAACGGAGCGGACCATGGTGGTGCGGAATGGTATGCTGTCTACGGGCCCACCCGATCGATGTTCCCCAGGATCCACGGGAAATAGACGGAGGCCGTCCGCCCTTCGACGAGCGGGCCCAGCATCGCTACGGGGCCTGCACCATGCGCCCCGGGAGCGCGATCAATGCCCCAGTACGCGGATGGCTTCCGCAGGGTCCGGGGCGGCGAACACGCTGTTGCCGGCCACCAGCACATCCGCCCCTGCCCGCACCAGCTCGTCCTTGTTGTCCGCGGTCACCCCGCCGTCCACCTCGAAGAGCGCATGGGAGCCGTTCCGCTCGCGCAATTCGCGCAGCGCGTCCAGCTTGTTGTAAGTGCGGGGGATGAAGCGCTGCCCTCCGAAACCGGGGTTCACGCTCATCAGGCATACCAGGTCGATGTCCGCGATGATGTCCTCCAAGGCGCTCACCGGCGTATGCGGGTTGATCGCCACGCCGGCCTTCATGCCTGCGGCCTTGATGGCCTGCACGGTGCGGTGCAGGTGCGTGCAGGCTTCCAGGTGTACGGTGAGGTTGTCCGCCCCGGCGTCGCGGAACGCGCCGATGAACTGATCGGGCCGCACGATCATCAGGTGTACGTCGAACACCTTCTTCGAGTACTTGCGGATGGCCTTGATCACCGGCAGGCCGAAGCTGATGTTGGGCACGAACACGCCGTCCATCACATCCAGGTGCAGCCAGGGGGCGGTGCTCTGTTCCACCAGCGCCACCGCGCTGCGCAGGTCGGAGAAATCGGCGGAAAGCAGGGAGGGGGCGACGATGTGGGCCATGGGGTGTGGCCGCGAAGGTACCCCGCAACGAAGAAGGCCCCCTTCCGGAGGCCCTTCGTTCAGTGTAGTGTTCCTGCTGTTCAGCCCAGGTAGGCGCGCAGCGTGCGGCTGCGGCCGGTGTGCTTCAGGCGGCGGATGGCCTTTTCCTTGATCTGGCGCACACGCTCACGGGTGAGGTCGAACTTCTGGCCGATCTCCTCCAGCGTATGCGGCTGGTTGCCGGCCAGGCCGAAGTAGAGGCGGATCACGTCCGCTTCCCGGCCGCTGAGGGCGTCCAGCGAGCGCTCGATCTCCGTGCGCAGGCTATCGGTCATCAAGGTCTCCTCGGGATCGGGGAGGTCGGTGTTCCTCATCACGTCGAGCATGGTGCCGCTGTCGTCGCCATCGCGGAGCGGGGCGTCCATGCTCACGTGCTTGCCCACGTTGTTCAGGCTGGTCTTCACCTCCTCCAGCGTCATCTCCAGCACTTCGGCCAGTTCGGCCGCCGTGGGCGGACGCTCGTGCTCCTGCTCCAGGCGCGCGAAGGCCTTGTTGATGCGATTGATGGAGCCGATCTTGTTCAACGGCAGGCGCACGATGCGCGCCTGTTCGGCCAGGCTCTGGAGGATCTGCTGGCGGATCCACCACACGGCGTAGCTGATGAACTTGAAGCCGCGCGTCTCATCGAAACGCTTGGCGGCCTTGATCAATCCAAGGTTGCCCTCGCTGATGAGGTCGGGCAGCGTGAGGCCCTGGCCTTGGTACTGTTTCGCAACGGACACGACGAACCGCAGGTTCGCTTTGCAGAGCGCCTCCAGCGCATTGTCGTCGCCTTGCCTGATCCTGCGCGCAAGCTCCACTTCCTCTTCCGCGGTGATCAACCTCACTTTCCCGATCTCGGTCAGGTACTTGTCCAGCGACGGCGTGTCGCGGTTCGTGACCTGCTTCGAGATCTTCAACTGTCGCATACGGGCCATGTGTGCCTTGGTGGTTTTTGGAAGAGTGTCCCGTTGAACGGGAGAGTGCCCCTGGCGGTTACGAGGCGGGTGAGAAGCGGGGCCCTGTGAATCAGGAACGGCGCAAAGCCGCAGTGCGGCGGGGAGAACGAGGCTGTCCACCTCTCCCATTCATCTGTCATGGCAGCCCTGAACCGTCATCTTATACGCATACCACCAAGGCGCCAGCTCCTTGGTGCGATGGCGGCTCGAGGCCGCCATGACAGCAGGAACGAAAAAAGCCCCGGTCTCCCGGGGCTTTCATTCGTTGCATTCAGTGCTTAGTTGTCGCGTTGCGGGCGGTCGCCGCGATCGCGGAACTCGCGACGGGGACGATCACCACGGTCGCGGCGCTCACGCGGGGCACCTTCCATGGCGGGCTCGCGCTCCACGTAGCCTTCCGGCTTCGGCAGCAGCACGCGGCGGCTCAGCTTCAGCTTGCCCGTGCGCGGATCCTTGCCGGTCACTTGGAACTCGATCACGTCGCCCTCCTTCAGCACGTCCTCCACGCGCTCGATGCGCTTCCAATCCAGCTCGCTCACGTGCAGCAGGCCGTCGGTGCCGGGGAAGATCTCCACGAAGGCGCCGTATGGCATGATGGTCTTCACCTTGCCCTTGTAGGTCACGCCCACTTCGGCTTGCGGCGGGAAGGCGATCGCTTTCACACGAGCCAGGGCGGCCTCGATGCCGGCCTTGTTGTCGCTCATAATCTGCACGTGGCCCACGCCGTCCTTCTCCTCGAGCACGATGGTGGTCTTCGTTTCGGCCTGGATCTCCTGGATCGACGCGGCCACCTGGTCCGATAACGGGTCCGATGGTCTCCTTCGGGATCTCGATGGTGACGATGCGCGGCGCGTGGTCCTTGTAGTCCGCGCGGGGCTTGTCCATCGTCTTCATCATCTCGTTCAGGATGTGAAGACGGCCGGCGCGGGCCTGCTCCAGCGCCTGCGCGAGCACCTCGAAGCTGAGGCCGTCGATCTTCATGTCCATCTGGGTGGCGGTGATGCCCTTGGCACTGCCGGTCACTTTGAAGTCCATGTCGCCCAGGTGGTCCTCGTCACCGAGGATGTCGCTGAGGATGGCGTATTTGCCATCGGGGTCGCTGATCATGCCCATGGCGATGCCGCTCACGGGGGCCTTCAGCTGCACGCCGGCGTCCATCAGGGCGAGGGTGCCGGAGCACACCGTGGCCATGGAGCTGGAGCCGTTGCTCTCCAGGATGTCGCAGTTCAGGCGGATCGTGTACGGGTTGTCGGGGGCCGAAGGGACCATCGGCTTCAGCGCGCGGAGCGCCAGGTTGCCGTGGCCCACTTCGCGGCGGCCGGGGCCGCGGATCGGCTTCACTTCGCCCGTGCTGAAGCTGGGGAAGTTGTAGTGCAGCATGAAGGCGTCGTTGCGCTTCACCATGGCGGTGTCCACGGTCTGCTCGTCCATCTTGGAGCCGAGGGTCACCGTGTTGATGGCCTGCGTTTCACCGCGGGTGAAGATGGCGCTGCCGTGGGTGCCGGGGAGCACGTCCACCTCGCTCCAGATGGGGCGGATGTCGGTGGTCTTCCGGCCGTCCAGGCGGGTGCCTTTCTCCAGCACCACGCGGCGCACGGCGGCCTTCTGGGCCTTCTTGAAGTAGCGGGCCAGCATGGCCTTGTCGGCCTTCTGCTCGTCGGTGAGCGTGGCCAGAAAGTCCTCCTTCACCTTGTTGAAGGCCTCGCTGCGCACTTCCTTGGCGCTCGCCACGGAAGCGATGTCGTAGTACTTCTGGAAGGTGGCGTCGTAGATGGCCTTGGCCAGCGCTTCGTCGTTGTTCTCGTGGTCGTACGTGCGCTTGGTCCGGCTCTTCGGCACCAGCTCGCTCAGCTCGTTCAGCACGCGGCACTGCACCTTGATGGCTTCGTGGGCGCGCTTGATGCCGTCGATCATCTCGGCCTCGCTCACCTCCTTCATCTCGCCCTCCACCATCAGGATGTCGCTGGCGGTACCGGCCACGATCAGGTCGAGGTCGGCGCCCTCCATTTCGTCGAAGGTGGGGTTGATGGTCCACTGGCCGTTCTTGCGGGCCACACGCACCTCGCTCACCGGCCCGTTGAAGGGGATGTCGCTCACGGCCAGGGCGGCGGCGGCCGCCAGGCAGGCGATGCTGTCGCTGGGGTTCTTCTTGTCGGTGCTGTAGAGCGACACCATCACCTGGGTATCGCCGTGGAAGTCGTCGTTGAACAGCGGGCGGATGGCGCGGTCGATCAGGCGGCTCACCAGGATCTCGCCGTCGCTCGGGCGGTTCTCACGCTTGAAGAAGCCACCGGGGAAACGGCCGGCGGCGCTGAATTTTTCGCGGTACTCCACCGTAAGGGGGAGGAAGTCGATGCCCTCGCGGGCTTCTTTGGTGGCCACCACCGTGGCGAGCAGGATGGTGTCGCCCATGCGAACGGTGACGGCACCGTCGGCCTGTTTGGCGAGCACACCCGTTTCGATGGTGATCGCTTTGCCATCGCCCAGGTCGATGGTCTTGGAAATACCCTGTGGTCTCATGTTCGTCTTGCTTCTTTTTTCGTTTTTCCTCTTGGCCTGCATCGCCGGGGGCCTTCCCCGGCGGTTATGAAAAAGGGCGACCGTGCTTCACGATCGCCCCTATCGTTCAGTTCGTTAAGTCTGTTCCCGCCGTTGCGGGGACACCTGCCTTACTTGCGCAGGCCGAGCTTGCCGATGATCGCACGGTAGCGCTCGATGTCGTAGTTCTTCAGGTAGTTGAGCAGCTGCTTGCGCTTGCCCACCAGGTCCAGCAACGCCCCTTCGGTGTTGTGGTCCTTCTTGTTGTTCTTCAGGTGCTCCGTGAGGTGCTCGATGCGCTTGGTGAACAGCGCGATCTGACCCTCGGCGCTACCGGTGTTCTTCTCGGCACCACCGTGCGTCTTGAAGAGCTCCTTCTTGGCCTCCTTGGTGACTTGCATTGCCAGCCGTTTTTCGTAATGAGGGGCAAATGTAGCCTTTTCCGCCGTTATCCCACCGGATCGTGGAAAAGCGGCCCTCTTCCGGCCCGCGGATCAGTTCCGCATCATGGCGAAAAGGCTGGAAAGCTTGGCTTTCAGGTCCTTCCGCTCCAGGATGAGGTCCAGGAAGCCGTGCTCCAGCACGAACTCGCTGGTCTGGAAGCCCTCCGGCAGGTCGCGGCCGATGGTCTCCCGCACCACGCGGGGCCCGGCGAAGCCGATCAGGGCCTTGGGCTCGGCGATGTTCAGGTCGCCCAACATCGCGAAGCTGGCCGTGACGCCGCCCGTGGTGGGGTCGGTGAGGATGCTGATGTAAGGCAGGCCCTTCTTGGCGAGCAGGCTCAGCTTGGCGCTGGTCTTGGCCATCTGCATCAGGCTGAACCCGGCCTCCATCATGCGCGCGCCGCCGCTCTTGCTGATGATGATGAACGGGCATTTGCGCCTCATGGCGACGTCGCAGGCCTGGGCGATCTTCTCCCCCACCACGCTGCCCATGCTGCCGCCGATGAAGCGGAAGTCCATGCAGGCGATCACTACCGGATGCTTGTCCAGCTTGCCTTCCGCGGCGCGCAGGGCGTCGTTCAGGCCGGTATCCTTGCGGGTCTTAGCCAGGCGGTCGGTGTACTTCTTGGTATCCACGAAGGCCAGCGGATCACCCGCCACCAGGTTCGCGGCGATCTCCTTGTACTTCTGGTCGTCGAAGAGGATGGCGAAGTATTCCGCGCTGCCGATCTTCTCGTGGTACTGGCACTTGGAGCAGACCCAGAGGTTGTTCTCGTGGTCCTCCGAGGTCATCGATCTCCGAGCACTCGGGGCATTTGTACCACAGGCCCTCCGGGGTCTCCTTCTTCTCTTCCGTGGAGGTGGTGATGCCTTCCTTGACGCGTGTGAACCAGCCCATATCGGTTGTTCAGTGGAACGAAGGTACTTACAGGGAGGTGTGAAGTGGGAAGTAGGAGGTGTGATGTATGAAGTATGAAATGTGAAGTAGGAGCGCGGGTGCTCACCTCACACTTCCCACTTCAGCCCTCACACTTCAGCATTCACACATCATCAGGCGATCGTCACCTTCGGATCGAGGTACACGTCCTGGATGGCGTTCAGCAGTTGCACGCCCTCGCTCATGGGGCGCTGGAAGGCCTTGCGGCCGCTGATGAGGCCCTGGCCACCGGCGCGCTTGTTGATGACGGCGGTCTTCACGGCCTCGGCCATGTCGCTGGCCCCGCTGCTGGCGCCACCGCTGTTGATGAGGCCGATGCGGCCCATGTAGCAGTTGGCCACCTGGTAGCGGCACAGGTCGATCGGATGGTCGGTGGTGAGGTCGCTGTAGACCTTCTTGTGCGTTTTGCCGTAGCCGGGCAGCGCGTTGTAGCCGCCGTTGGTCTCGGGCAGCTTCTGCTTGATGATGTCCGCCTGGATGGTGACGCCCAGGTGGTTGGCCTGGCCCGTGAGGTCGGCGGCGGTGTGGTAGTCCACGCCGTTCACCTTGAAGCCCGGGTTGCGCAGGTAGCACCAGAGGATGGTGGCCATGCCCAGTTCATGCGCGTATTCGAAGGCCTTCGCGATCTCGGTGATCTGGCGGCTGGCCTCATCGCTGCCGAAGTAGATGGTGGCCCCCACAGCGGCGGCTCCCATGTTCCAGGCACTTTCCACCGTGCCGAAGAGCACCTGGTCGAACTTGTTCGGCAGGGTCATCAGCTCGTTGTGGTTGATCTTCACGATGAAGGGGATCTTGTGGGCATACCTGCGCGCCACGCTGCCCAGTACGCCGTACGTGGAGGCCACGGCGTTGCAGCCGCCCTCGATCGCCAGTTTCACGATGTTCTCTCCGTCGAAGTAGATCGGGTTGGGGGCGAAGCTCGCGCCGGCGCTGTGCTCGATGCCCTGGTCCACCGGCAGGATGCTCATGTAGCCCGTGTTCGCCAGGCGGCCGGTGCCGTAGAGGGCCTGCAGGTTGCGCAGCACCTGCGGGGTGCGGTTGCTGGCGCCGAAGCAGCGGTCCACGAAATCAGGCCCCGGCAGGTTCAGGCTGCCCTTGTCGATGCTCTTGCAGGTGTGGCCGAGGAGCGAGCCGGCCTCTTGGCCCAGGAGCTCCTCCAACTTGCCGGTCTTCAACGTCTCCATGTATGCTGTTCCGGATGATGGACGGCAAAGCTACTCAGGCGGCATAAAAGAAGCGACCGGTGCGCCGTGGATGAGCGCCGGTGGGAATGGTGAGCCTGGTGAAAAGAGCAGGCCTCTTTCACCCTTAGAACGGATACCCGATACCCAGGTTCAGGTTCAGCAACTGGCCCAGCGGCCGACCCTCATCGCGCGTTTGGAAGAGCCAGCGCTGGCCTCGCGGCAGGCCGGGATCCTTCGTTTGCAGGCCCAGGTCGAAGCGCACGAGGAAGAAGTCGAAGTTGAAGCGGGCACCTACGCCCGTCCCCACGGCCAGTTCGCTCAGGAAGTTGCGGGCCTCGAAGCCCCCGCCGGGACGCGCGGTCCGCTCCTTCAGGTCCCAGATGTTGCCGATGTCACAGAAGAACGCGCCTTCCAGGTAGCCGATCAGCTTGAAGCGGTATTCCGCGTTCCCTTCCAGGCGCACCTCGCCGATGCGGTCGAACGCATTGAGCGGCGCGCTGTACGAACCGGGACCTAGGGTGCGCGCGCGCCAGGCCCGCATGCCGTTCGCACCGCCGCCGAAGAAGCTGGTCTCGAACGGCAGCACGCCCAGGTTGCCGAAGGGCACACCCACGCCGCCGTCCACCCGGAAGGCCAGGCTGCTCTTCTCGTGGATCGTCCGGTACCACCGCACGTCGCTTTCCACCTTGACGAACTGGGCGAAGCGCACCCCGGCCAGCGTGTAGAAGCTGTTGCCCGCCGTATCCGTCTGCTGGACCTGGCCGGTCAGTTCGTCCAGTACCCGCAGCGTGTGGCCGCTGGTCTGCACCACCATGCGCCAGAAGAACACGTCCCGCTTTCGGATGGCCGGGTCCTGCGTGTTCCAGGTGTATACCAGCTTGGCCCCGGCGATCACGTGGTCGGTGTAGCTGTCGCGCAGCACCGCATCGTTCGCCACGGCGATGAACTCCTGGAACGCCGTGCTCAGGTGGGGGATCCTGGATCACGTTGATCTCCGCGGGGAACAGGCCCCAGGTGCGCGTGCGGCGCTTGTTCCATTCGTAACCGAAGCTCAACTTGGCCAGGGTGCGCGTGTAATCCGGGCGCCGCTGGTAGTTGTAGAGCGCGCTGATGGTGGTGCGCTGCGACCAGGTCCGCGGCCATTTTTCCGCGTTCACGAAGGGGATCATGAAACGGGGGAAGCGCAAGGTGACCTCGGGACCCAGCGTCACGGTGTTGAAGAGCACGTCACGGCCCACGGCGGTGGAGGCGTCATCGGTGCTGGAGGCCCGCGCGCTCAGGCTCTGCTGGGCCTCGAGGCCCAGGCTCATCTGCACCTGCAATGAACCGAGGCGGCGGAACATATTGCGGTGCCGGTAGTTCAAGCCGATGGACGTGCCCAGGAAGCCGCCACGGTTGGTGCCGAAGCCTTCGACCGAGAAGTTCTGGCGCCGCGACGGCAACAGGGTCACGCGGCAATCAGCGCGGTCACGCCCCGGCGCGCCGGTGGTGTCGTAGGTGATGTCCACCCGGTCGAACACGCGCAGGTTGGTGAGGCGGCGGTAGTTGCGGTCGGTGGCCACCTGGCTGAAGCGGTCGCCGGGCTTCAGCGTCACCTGGTTGGAAAGCGCCTTGGGCTTGTAGATGGCCCGGGGACCGAGGAACAGGAACTGCTTGCCGGCCCACTCGGCGGTGTCGGTCCGCTCGGGCACTGCGCGCGCGCTGCGCCCCCGCGTATCCACCCATACATCGTTGATGAAATACACCCGGCCCTCCGGGGTGCCTTTCAACCCGCGATCGGTGCGCGTGAGCGGGCGTTCCATGCGCAGGACCAGGTCCACCTGCCGGTCGCCGGCGCTGGTGTCCGCGTCGAACACCACGAGGTCGCGGTTGAAGAACAGGTAGCCGCGTTGGCGGAACAGGTCGCTGATCCGCGTGCGCTCCTTGTCGAGCACGTCCGAATCGAACCGCATGCCGGGTTTCAGCAGCGAAGCACCGGCGTTGGCGCGCATCAGGCTGTCCATGGCCGGGTCGTTCACCGACCAGCTCCACGTACACAAGGTATAGGGCGGCCCCGCGACAACGTGGTATTCCACCTCGGCCTTCGGCCTCACGAACGAGATGCGCTCCTGGGAGAGCCGCTTCTTGCGCGAAAGCAGGATGGTGTCGGTGACCACCGCGCGGAAGTAGCCTTCTTTTTCCAGGTAGCGCTCCAGCTGCACCACGCTCCGGGCGGTGAGCCCGCTGTCCAGGACCACCGGGGCCTCGCCGTTGCGGCCGCGCAGGGCGTTGTCACAGGTCCTCGGCTCCTTGCCCCTGCGCACCCGCTCCTCGTTCTTCACCATGCACAGGCTGTCCTTCAGGGCCCGCTTGTGGGCCACCTTCGCCGGGTCGCGCAGGTTGTACAGGTAGAGGTACAAGGGGATGCCCAGCACGTGCTTGTTGGGCTTCTGCTTCAACAGGGCGGACAGTTCCTGCGCGGGCACTTCCTTGGTGTCCGTGATCACGCTGTTCTTCACCAGCAGGTAGCGGCCCTCGGGCACCCACTTGGTGGTGTCGCAGCCGGAAAGGAGCACGGCCAGCACGATCAGCGCACCGAAGGACCTTCGGCCGATCAGGTGCCGTGGCAATCGGCGGTCGGCTATTTTGCGCGTCGTTCGGGGCACGTCGGAAAGAGCGCCCGAAGATATCCGGCAATGAACGGTCGATTCCACGTCAAACGCGTTCGCGCGCTGCATCAGAAGAAGTTCCGTGCCGGCGAGGGTCTGTTCCTCGTGCAGGGCCGCAAGCCCGTGCGCGAGCTGCTCGCTTCGGCACTGCGCGTGGACACGATCTATGCCACGGCCGATGCGGCCGCTGACATGCGGCTGCACGATGCTGTGGTATTGCCGGCGCACGACCTGGAGCGCATGGGCACGTTCGAGCATGGGAACGAGGTGGTGGCCGTGGCGCACATCCCGCAGGAACGGCCGATGTCGCCGCCACGCGCCGGTGAACTGGTGCTGGCCCTCGATGGCATCGGCGATCCGGGGAACCTGGGCACCCTGCTGCGCATCGCGGACTGGTTCGGCGTGGCTCACGTGTGGTGCTCTTCCGATTGCGTGGACGCCTACAACCCGAAATGCGTCCAGGCGAGCATGGGCTCGCTGTTCCGCGTGGGCTTGAGCTACGGGGACCTCGCGGCCGGACTGCTGGGGGCCTTGGGCGCGGAGGTGAGCGTGTTCAAGGCGGAGGCCAGCGGCCAGGACGTCTTCACCACGCCCCTGTCCCGGCCCGCGGTGCTGGTGCTGGGCAGCGAATCGCATGGGCTGTCCGACGCCGTGCGCAATGCGCCGGGGACGAGCGTGGCCGTTCCGCGCTATGGGTCCGCGGAGTCGCTCAACGTGGCCGCGGCGGCCGCCGCGCTCTGCATTGAGTTCGCTCGCCGGCGGTAGGCATGTGCCCATGTGCCCATGTGGCCATGACCGCGTGGATTGATAACGCGTGTCACTGGGCTGCGGCGATGGCATCCGCCACGCGCACCCCATCCATCGCGGCGCTGACGATGCCGCCCGCGTAGCCCGCCCCTTCGCCGCAGGGATAGAGCCCCCGCACATCACCGTGCTGCAACGTTCCGGGATCGCGCGGGATGCGCACCGGCGAGCTGGTGCGTGACTCCACGGCCACCAGCACCGCCTCGTTCGTGCGGTAGCCGCGCATCTTGTCCCCGAAGGCCTTCAATCCGCCGCGCAGGCGCGACGCGATCCCCTTCGGAAGCACACCGTCCAATTCCACGGAACGGATGCCGGGCGGATAGCTGCATTCGGGTAGGTCTTGGCTCAGGCGGCGTTGGAGGAAATCCTCCAGGCGCTGAGCCGGCGCCACCTGCCGTTCGCCACCGGCATGCCAGGCCGCCCGCTCCACCGCGGACTGATAGCGCACGCCGGACAGTGGATCATGCGGCGCGGCCTCACCGGGGATCATCAGGTCCGTGGGGCATTCCACCACGATGCCGCTGTTCGCGAACGGGTTGTTCCGCTTGCTCGGGCTCCAGCCGTTGGTGACCACTTCGCCGGGTGCCGTGGCGCAGGGCGCGATGATGCCGCCCGGGCACATGCAGAAGCTGTACACGCCGCGGCCGTCCACCTGCTGCACCACGTTGTAGCTGGCCGGGGGCAGGAAGGGATCGCGCACGTCGCTGTGGTAGCGGATGCGGTCGATCACCGCCTGCGGATGCTCGATGCGCACGCCGAGCGCGAACGGCTTGCGTTCGATGCGGATGCCTTTCGCCTGGAGCAGCGTGAAGATGTCCCGCGCGGAATGGCCGGTGGCCAGCACCACGTGGCGCGCGGGCACCTCCGCCCCGTCCGCGGTGCGCACGCCGGCGATCGCGCCATCGCGCACCAGCAGATCGGCCATGCGCGTGTTGAAGCGCACTTCGCCGCCGGAAGCGATGACCGCTTCGCGCATGGCGGTGACGATGCCCGGCAGCTTGTTGGTGCCGATGTGCGGATGCGCGTCCACGAGGATGTCCGGCGAGGCACCGAAGGCCACGAGCGTGCGCAGCACGGCCGCCACGTCGCCGCGCTTGTCGCTGCGCGTGTAGAGCTTGCCGTCGCTGTAGGTACCGGCGCCGCCTTCGCCGAAGCAATAGTTGCTGTCCGGGTCCACCAGGTGGTCGCGGTTGATGGCCGCGAGGTCGCGCCGCCGCGCCCGCACGTCCTTGCCACGCTCCAGCACGATGGGGCGAAGGCCGTGCTCGATGCACCGCAGGGCGGCGAAGAGGCCCGCAGGCCCGCAGCCGACCACGATCACGGGTGGGCCATACGACACGTCGCGCAACACCGGCCGCGGCCGCTCCTCGGTGAACGGGGCTTCGGTGTTCACCTCCACGCGCAGGCGCACCAACGGCCGCCTGCTGCGCGCATCGATGGAGCGCTTCACCACGCGGCAGCCCTGGAGGCGCTCCGGCGGCACGCCGCATTCCTCGGCGGCGGCCTCGCGCACCAGCGCAGGATCGGCGGCCTCGCGCGGCGGCAGGGCGATATCAACGGAACGATGCACGGCTCAGCTTTCGAACGTGAAGGAAAGCACCCACACCTTGGTGCGGAGGCTCCGCAGCGGATCGCTGAAACGGGTGGCATCGTCCACCAGCATGTTGGGGATGCCGAAGGCGGCCTTCAGTTCCAGGCCGAACTTGAAATAGGGCAGGAACATGTCGCAGCCGCCGCCCACTTCCACGCTGTAGTCATAGCGCGCCAGCTTCACCACGACGTCCTGATCGAGCGCGTTGTTCACGTCCTTCTGCGAGGCCACGTCGATGCTGAACTTGCCGCCCGCGACAACGTACACCGCGAAGTTGTTGATGCGGTCGCTGCGCATCTTCAGCAGCAGCGGGAACTCCATGTAGGTGCTCTCGATGGGCTTGTCGAAGTAGGCCACCTTGCCGTCGGCCTTGCGGAACTGGTATTTCAGGATGCGCTCCTGGAAGGACAGGCAGGTGAGCAGGCGTATGCTCAGGTTCGGCGAGAAGCTGAACGACGCCATGGGCGCCAGGTTGAAGCCGGGCTGCTTCATGTGGTCGATCACCAGCACCGAGTCGCCGATGGCGCGCGGCTTCATGTCCAGGAAGAAGTCGCTGGTGTTGTAGCCCAGGTGGAACCCGAAGTGCCAGGGATGCAGGTCGTAGTTCGGCAGGTTCAGCGTCTTGACCACCCCGTTGCGGCCCTGGGCTTGGACGCTCCCGCCCAGGCAGAGCACGGCCAGGAGGGACAGGAATAGCGAACGGAGGCGCATCGGCAAGGCAACGAAAATACCGGGCATATCGTGCATGGTGGTGCGTCCGGTGAAGTTCATGCGCGCGGATCGGCTCCTTTCCGCCCGATATAGAGCGACGCGACACCGAACGTGAGCCGCATGCTCCGCACCTCGGAAAGGCCGTTGCGGCGCAGGATGGCCTCGAAGGCCGCTCCTTGCGGGAACGCGTCCACGCTCTCGGGCAGGTAGGTGTAGGCGGCGGTATCCTTGCTCACCAGCCTGCCGATCAAGGGCATCACCCGGTGGAAGTAGAAGCGGAACAATTGCTTCACCGGGAACCGCTCCGGACGGCTGAACTCCAGCACGAACAGGCGTCCGCCCGGGCGGAGCACCCGCACCATGCCGGCCACCCCGGCGTCCAGGTCCTCGAAGTTGCGCACCCCGAAGGCCACGGTGATGGCATCGAAAGTGTCTGCACCGAAGGGAAGCGCCGCCGCATCGCCCTGCACAAGGTCCACACGGCCGCTCAGTCCGGCCGCGATCACTTTCTCGCGGCCTTGCGCGAGCATGCCTTCGGAGATGTCGGCACCGGTCACGTGCTTCGCCGCGCGGGTGGCCATGATGGCGAGGTCGCCCGTGCCCGTGGCCACGTCGAGCAGCCGGTCCACCGGTTCTTCTCCCAGCAGCCGCACCACCTTCCGGCGCCAAGCCTGGTCCGTGCCCAGGGAGAATACGCGGTTCAACAGGTCGTACTTGGGCGAGATGTGATCGAACATCCGTTCGACCTGCTCGCGTTTCGACCCTTCCGCCGAATAGGGCTTGACGGTCATGCCAGGTCCAGGTGCTGTGCTTCGGAGAGCAGGCGTTGCGGATCCACGGGCACCACGCCCACGTGCTCACACACCAATCCGCCGGCGAGGTTCGCCCAGGCCGCGAGCGTATGCAGCGGAAGGCCCTGCGCCAGGCAGAGCGCGGCCACGGCGATCACGGTGTCCCCCGCGCCGCTCACGTCGGCGATGCTCCGCGGATGGGCCGCGATCCAATGGTCGTCCTCCTGCGCGTGGGCATATATGCCATGTTCGCTGAGCGTGATCAGCGACGCCTTGTTGGCCAGCTGCGCCTCCAGCATGCGCACCGCCGCCTGCACACCGGCCCGGTCGGCCGGGTGGATGTCCACCTTCAAGCCTTCGCGCAGTTCCTTGAGGTTCGGCTTGAAGAGGTCCACTTCGCGGTAGGCGAAGAAGTGCGCCCGTTTCGGGTCCACCGCAACGGGGATGCCCAGGCGCTGCGCCTCAGCGATGACGCCGGCGATGATGCCGTTGGTGAGCACGCCCTTGTCGTAGTCCTCGAACACGATCACGGCGGGCTTGCGCTCGCGCATGAGTCCGATGCAGTGGTGCAGGAAGGCGTGCTCATCGGCCGCGTCGAGCTCCGCTTCCATCTCTTCGTCCACCCGCACCACGTGCTGGTGCCCGCTGATCACGCGGGTCTTCACCGTGGTGCGGCGCCTGGCCGAGCGCATCAGGCCGTTGGACGGCAGCCCCTGTTGTTCCAGCAGCGTGGCGAGCGATGCCGCATGGTCGTCGTCACCGGTCACGCTGGCCACGATCGGCATCGCGCGCAGCGCGCGCATGTTCAAGGCCACGTTGGCCGCGCCGCCGAGCCGCGCGCTGCGGTGCGTCACCTGCACCACGGGCACCGGGGCCTCGGGACTGATCCGGTCCACGCGCCCCCAGAGGTAGGCGTCCACCATCACGTCGCCGATCACCAGCGCGGTGGTGTCCTGGAAACCGTGGAGGATCCGTTCCTGGGCGGACATGGTCAGCGCAGTTCAGCGATGGCTTTCGCGATGCGCCCGATGGCCGCCTCGAGCTTGTCGTCGCTGGTGGCGTAGCTGATGCGCACGGTGTCCTTCGCGCCGAAGGGGTCGCCTTCCACGAGGCTTACACCGGCGTGTTCCAGCAGATGCATGCTCAGGTCGCCGCTGGTGCGGATGGTATCGGTGAAGGAGCTGCGGACGTCGGGCAGCACGTAGAACGCGCCCTGGGGCCTGTTCACGCGCCAGCCGGGCACCTGTTGCAAGCCTTTCAGCACCAGGTCGCGGCGGCGCAGGAAATCCGCGCGCAGGCCGCCGAGCAGGGCGGGATCGGCCTCCACGCAAGCCTTGGCGACGCGCTGGGCGATGCTGTTGGCCCCGCTGGTGAACTGGCCCTGGATCTTGCTGGCGGCCTGGGCCACCCACTGCGGCGCGCCGATGTAGCCGATGCGCCAGCCGGTGAGGGCGAAGGCTTTTGAAATGCCGTTCACGGTGATGGTGCGTTCCAGCATGCCGGGAAGCGCGGCGAAGGACCTGTGCCGCCCTTCGAACACGATGTGCTCGTAGATCTCGTCGCTCGATCACCATCAGGTCCGGCCAGCGGCGCACCACGTCGGCAAGGTCCTCGAGCTCCTGCTGCGTGAGCACGGATCCGCTCGGGTTGCAGGGCGAACTGAAGATGAGCAGGCGCGTGCGCGGCGTGATGGCGGCGGCGATGCGCTCCACGGGCGGCTTGTAGTCCTCCTCCAGGGAACTGTGCACCAGCACGGGCTTCGCGCCGGTGAACCGCACTTGCTCGGAGTAGCTTACCCAGTACGGGGCGGGGATCACGGCCTCATCACCCGGGCCGAGCAGGGCGATGATCACGTTCATGATGGCCTGCTTGGCGCCGGTGCTCACCACTACTTGGTCAGCGGTATAGCTAAGGCCGTTGTCGCGCTCGAACTTGTTCGCGATGGCCTGGCGGACATCCTGGTAGCCGTTGACGGGCGGATACTTGTGCCAGGGGCCATCGATCGCCGCGTGGGCGGCGGCAAGGGCGAAATCGGGCGGGGCTTGGTCGGGCTCGCCCAGGCTGAGGTCGATCACATCCCGGCCCTGCGCGCGCAGATCGCGGCAGCGGCGCGCCATCAGCAAGGTGGCGGATTCCACGATGGAACCGGCAACGGGTGAAAGATGCATGGGCACGGAAGGGTGTCCGCTGGTGCGGAACGGCGCAAAACTAGCCAAGCCGGGCGGGGCACATCCCGGATATCCGGCGGGCTTCCCGATATTCGTCAACCGAGCGATCCACAATGACCGGTGACCAACTCTTCCAAGTGCTGCTGGCGCTGCTTCCTTCGCTGGTGGTCTTCCTCACGGCGTTCTACCTCTTCCGGCAGTTCCTGAGCGGCCGCGCGCGGGAGGACGATGCCCAGCGCATCACGGAGATCAAGCGCGACGACCGCAAGCACACGCTGCCCTTGCGGCTGCAAGCCTACGAGCGGCTGACGCTGTTCCTGGAACGCATCTCGCCCGGCGCGCTGGTGCTGCGCGTACACAAGAGCAACATGACTTCCGGCATGCTGCACGCGGAACTGCTGGCGACCATCCGCGAGGAGTTCGAGCACAACGTGACGCAGCAGATCTACGTGAGCGACCGCGCCTGGCAGCAGGTGAAGATGGCCAAGGAGGAGACGCTGCGGATCATCAACATCGCCTACGAGCAGACCGGCGACAACCCGAGCGGCACGGCCCTGAGCCAGCGCGTGTTCGAAACGGCGGCGCGCCTCTCGCACCTGCCCACGCAGCAGGCGATCCTCAGCCTGCGGGAGGAGGTACGGAAGCTCTTTTGAAGAGCGCCACGAGCTCATCCGCGACACGGAACGGGTCCAGATGCCCCGCCTCCAGCGCCTGTTCAAGCTCGGCACGCCGGGCGGCCACCACGGCATCGGTGCCGAAATCGTGCAGCAGGGCCTCTTCGATCGCGCTGCGCATCCAGTCGCGGTCCTGCGACCGGCGCTTCGCCTCGAGGTGCCCGTTCCCGCGTTGATCGGCGCCTAGCTGTTCCAAATGATCGGTGAGCGCGGCGATGCCCCGGCCCGAGGTCGCTGAAGTGAGCAGCACCGTGGGGCGCAGGCCGGTATCGCGTGGAGGGAGCAGGGCGATGGCCCGGCGCAGGTCGGCCGCGGCGCGTTCGTTGCGGGCCTCGTTGCCCCCGTCGGTCTTGGTGATGGCGATGACGTCCGCCGCTTCCATGATGCCGCGCTTGATCCCTTGGAGCTCATCGCCCGCACCGCCGATCAGCAACAGCAGGTTGAGGTCGGTCATGCGGTCCACGGCCAGCTCGCTCTGGCCCACCCCCACCGTTTCGATCAGTATGCGGTCGTAACCGGCGGCCTCGCAAAGCAGGATGGTCTCGCGCGTGCGCCGCGCGACGCCCCCCAGCGTCCCGCCCGTGGGCGAAGGGCGCACGAACGCGTCCGGATGCACGCTCAGCCGTTCCATCCGCGTCTTGTCCCCCAGGATGCTGCCGCCGTTGCGGGTGCTGCTGGAATCCACGGCCAGCACGGCCACGCGATGGCCGCGTTCGATGAGCGCCAGGCCCAGGGCGTCGATGAGCGTGCTTTTGCCCACGCCCGGGATCCCCGTGATGCCGATGCGCAAGGCCCCTCCGCTGAACGGCAGTATGCGTTCGACCAAGGCTTGGGAAGCGGTGCGTTCCGAGGCGCGCGTGCTTTCGATCAAGGTGATGGCACGGGCCAGCACGGCCCGGTCCCCGCGGCGCAATGCGTCGATGGGAATGCGCTCCGTCGGCTGCGCGCTCATCCGCCGTGCCGGTATTCGTCCACCCATTCGGGGTCGCCCATGTCGCGCAGCAGCGCGAACAGCTCCTGGCCGATCACCAGGTCGGTGACGTAGCGCATGCCGTAGCAGGCCAGGATGTCCTGCTGGCGCTCGCTGGGCTTCAAGCCCTCCGCGCTCCAGCCCTTGCCTGTCCGCTGCCCCTCGCTGGCCTTCAGGGGATATTCCCAGAACCGCAGCCGCCACAGGTCATCGAGCGTGGAGCAATCCGTGAGGAAGCCCATGGCCGCACTGTCCGGGGGCAGCGTGCATTGCTTCACCCCATACTTGCGGAAGAGGTCCTCCGCATCGGGGTTGGCCTTGCTGAATGCCCGCCCCTGCACCTGCCGGATGAACTGCTCACGCGTCAAGGGCTGGCTTTCGAGCACCTGTCCATCCAGCACCTTCACCAGGAACAAGGTGAACAGTTGGCCGCTCGTGTTGCCGGCCAGGCTCGCGGCGAACTCCCATCGCGCGAAGGGAGGCGGCGCGGCGCGGCCCACAAGCCCCGCGAGCAGGCAGCATAGGAACACGGTCCGGCGCATGGCGCGAATTTACCGATGTACGAAGTCGCCCGCGCCATGCGCCGTTGACATGCGATCTTTGTTATCGGGACGTCATCGGACCATGCACAAAGGCCTCCTGCCATCGCTCCTGCAACGCCCGTTGGCGATCCTGTGCGCGCTGCTCTCTTTCCTCACGAGCGAAGTGCGCGCCCAGGAGTGCCTGGGGACCTATACCCTCACCTCTTCACCGCTGCCGGTGAACGGCACGTACCGTTGCGGGCAACTGGTGACCTTCTGCCTGACCGTCGGATCGTGGCAGAGCTCGAACACGAACTGGTTCCACGGGATAGCGCCCACGTTCGGCCCCGGCTGGGACCTGAGCACCCTCACTCCCGGCCCCCCGCCGGCCACTGCCGGCCCCTCGGACGGAACATGGGGATGGTACGCCGTGGTCCGCGGCACGTCATCCGTCAACGTGGGCCCCGTCGGACCCGGGTTCTTCTTCGACCTGGACAACGATGGGAACCCCGGGAACAACTATGGGGATGACTCGGACACGGGATCCTGGCAGTTCTGCTTTTCCATCCGCGTGCGCAGCGGCACGGATTGCGTCAACGGGATCGACCTCACCGTGGCCGTCGACACTTATGGCGATAGTGAAACAGGGGCCTGGATGACCCCCGGATGCCGCAACGACGAGGTCCCCAGGATCCCGCTGAGCGCCCTCGTCTGCCCGGACCCTGGGATCAGCCATGCGCTGGCCCTGTGCATGTCGGATCCGCCGATGGACCTTTTCCCCGCGCTGGGCGGGGACGCGGGCGGTGAATGGACCGCTCCCGATGGCACACCGAGCACGGGCGTGATCGATCCGGCCAGTGCGACCAGCGGGGCCTACACCTATTCGTTCCCGGGCATCGATTGTGCCGGGGCCACGGTGGACGTGTCCCTATTCCCCATCCCCTCCGTGGACATGGTGCTCGGCCCGCACGAGGGCTGCGTCCCGTTCGACGTTCCGTTCACCCTGAACACGACGAGCGACATCGCAGCCGCGAACTGGGCCTTCGGTGATGGAACCTTCTCCACGCAGCTACAGGATGTGGTGCACACGTACACCTCCGGCGGGACCTTCATACCAAGCGTGGAGGTAACGGACGTGAACGGCTGCCACACGGCCGCGGCGCCGAACGATACCGTGCATGCCTATCCTCCGCCCGATGCGGCGTTCCATTACACCCCGTTCCCGCTGCACACCCTGTTCAGCACCGCCGCGACGTTCGAGGCCGAACAGGACGGCCCGGTCTCCTATGCCTGGAGCATCGCCGGACAGGCATTCACCGATCGTTCGGTCCCGTTCGCTTTCTCCGAGACCATCGCCGCCACCTATCCGGTCTGCCTCAGCGTGCTGGATACGGCCGGATGCACGGCGCAAGTATGCGAGGACGTGATGGTGTACGAGTCGTTCAACGTGAACGTGCCGAACGCCTTCACCCCGAACGGCGATGGGGTCAACGACGTTTTTGCACCGGTGGTCCTGGGCGTGAACGAACACAGCCTTTCCCTGGACATCTTCGATCGCTACGGCCTGCTGGTGTACAGTTCCTCCGGCAAGCCCGGTGCCTGGAACGGCAGCAAGGACAATGCAGGACCCACGCTCCCCCTGGGGATCTATGTATGGCGCCTCGTGGTGCAGGACGTGCTGTCGGCGCAGCGCAAGGAACTGATCGGGCACGTGGCGCTGCTGAAATGAAAAGGGTCCCGACAGATCGGGACCCTTCCATCCAACCTCGGCCCATCATTGCTTGATGAGCCGGGTCCGCGCCAGCGGTCTGCCTTCCGCATCCAGCGCGAAAATGATGTACGTACCCATCGCCAGCCGGGACACGTCCACGTGCGTATCAAAACCGATCTCCATGGCCACCTGTCCGGCCAGGTCATAGAAGCGCAGCCCACGGGCCGCCTGCGTGGCGCTGCGCACCAGGATGTGCTCATGCGCCGGGTTGGGGAAGACGCCGAACCCGCTCGTGCCGTCCATCTCCGCAATGCCGCTGGCATCCTCGCAGACGTCGCCGATGCCGTTGCCGTTCACGTCTGCCTGGTCCTCGTTCGCCAACCACACGCAGTTGTCGCAGGCATCGCCCACACCATCGCCATCGAAATCCGCCTGACCGGGATTGTAGATCGTGAGGCAGTTGTCCTCGCAGGCGATAAGGCCGTCCTGATCCTCATCGGCATCGGGGATGATGCCCGTGTTCCCACCCGCGCAGATACCGCACTGGTCGAAGGCGGCTACGCCCCCTGCCACACCAGCACAGTCGATCACCTGACCCACGCACTCGCAGTTCGGGGTCCAACGGTCGTTGCTCGTGTTCGCATTGTTATCGTTGCAGGCCGTACCCGGAAGCGCAGTGCCGTTGGGAGTGCCCTGGCAATCCAGGACCACCGCCGTACCCACGCATTGGCAATTCGCGTTCAATACATCGTTGATCGTGCTTGCGTTGCCATCGTTGCAGCTTGAACCGATCTGACCCACAACGTTCGGGCAGTTGTCCTGCGCGTCGCAGATCCCATCACCATCGCTGTCAGGGCTCTGCGTGCCAACACATTGACAGTTGGCGTTCAATACATCGTTCAGTGTGCAGGCATTCCCATCGTTGCACGCGCTGCCCGGCAGTTGCGTACCACCCGCCACACCGGCACAGTCGATCACCTGACCTACACATTCGCAGTTCGTGGTCCAACGATCGTTGCCCGTGTTCGCGTTGTTGTCGTTGCATGCCGTGCCCGGAAGCGCCGTACCGTTGGGAGTACCCTGGCAATCCAAAGCCACCGCCGTGCCCACGCATTGGCAGTTCGCGTTCAGCACGTCGTTGATCGTGCTTGCATTACCATCGTTGCAACTCGAACCGATCTGGCCCACCACGTTCGGGCAGTTGTCCTGCGCGTCGCAGATACCATCACTATCGCTGTCGGGGCTAGGCGTACCAATACATTGGCAGTTGGCGTTCAACACATCATTCAGCGTGCAAGCATTGCCATCGTTGCAACTCGAACCGACCTGCCCTACCACGTTCGGGCAGTTGTCCTGTGCGTCGCAAATACCATCACCATCGCTGTCGGGACTAGGCGTACCAACGCACTGGCAGTTCGCATTCAATACATCATTCAGCGTGCAGGCATTCCCGTCGTTGCAACTTGAACCGACCTGCCCCACAACGTTCGGGCAGTTGTCCTGTGCGTCACAGATGCCGTCACCATCGCTGTCGGGGCTAGGCGTGCCCACGCACTGGCAGTTCGCATTCAATACATCATTCAGCGTGCAGGCATTCCCGTCGTTGCAACTTGAACCGATCTGACCCGGCTTGGTCGTGCAATTGTCCATCGCATCACAAATGCCGTCACCATCGCTGTCCGGGCTCTGTGTGCCTATGCACTGGCAATTCGTATTCAACACATCGTTCAACGTGCACGCATTATCATCGTCGCACGCGCTACCTGGCAGTTGCGCACCGCCCGCAACACCTGCGCAGTCGATCACTTGACCTACACACTCGCAGTTCGTGGTCCAACGGTCGTTGCCCGTGTTCGCATTGTTGTCGTTGCATGCCGTGCCCGGAAGCGCCGTGCCGTTGGGAGTACCCTGGCAATCCAACGCCACCGCCGTGCCCACGCATTGGCAATTCGCGTTCAGCACATCGTTGATCGTGCTTGCGTTGCCATCGTTACAGCTCGAACCGATCTGGCCCACCACGTTCGGGCAGTTGTCCTGCGCGTCGCAGACCCCATCACCATCGCTATCGGGGCTCTGCGTGCCTACACATTGACAGTTCGCATTCAATACATCGTTCAGTGTGCAGGCGTTCCCGTCGTTGCAGCTCGAGCCCACTTGGCCCGGCTTGTTCGGGCAGCTGTCCGTCGCATCGCAGATACCATCGCCATCGCTGTCAGGGCTCTGCGTGCCTACACATTGACAGTTCGCGTTCAAGACATCGTTCAGCGTGCAGGCGTTACCGTCGTTGCAGCTCGATCCCACTTGACCCGGTTTGTTCGGGCAGCTGTCCGTCGCATCACAGATACCGTCACCATCGCTGTCTAGGCTCTGCGTGCCCACGCACTGACAGTTCGCGTTCAATACATCGTTCAGTGTGCAGGCGTTCCCGTCGTTGCAGCTCGACCCCACTTGGCCCGGCTTGTTCGGGCAGCTGTCCGTCGCGTCGCAGATACCGTCGCCATCACTGTCAGGGCTCTGCGTGCCTACGCACTGGCAGTTTGCGTTCAAGACATCGTTCAGCGTGCAGGCGTTGCCGTCGTTGCAGCTCGATCCCACTTGGCCCGGCTTGTTCGGGCAGCTGTCCGTCGCGTCGCAGATACCGTCGCCATCACTGTCAGGGCTCTGCGTGCCTACGCACTGGCAGTTCGCGTTCAAGACATCGTTCAGCGTGCAGGCGTTGCCGTCGTTGCAGCTCGATCCCACTTGGCCCGGCTTGTTCGGGCAGCTGTCCGTCGCGTCGCAGATACCGTCGCCATCACTGTCAGGGCTCTGCGTGCCCACGCACTGGCAGTTCGCGTTCAAGACATCGTTCAGCGTGCAAGCGTTGCCGTCGTTGCAGTTCGAACCCACTTGACCCGGCTTGCTCGGGCAGCTGTCCGTCGCATCGCAGATACCATCGCCATCGCTGTCGGGGCTCTGCGTGCCTACGCACTGGCAGTTCGCGTTCAATACATCGTTCAGTGTGCAGGCATTGCCGTCGTTGCAGCTCGATCCCACTTGACCCGGCTTGTTCGGGCAGCTGTCCGTTGCGTCGCAGATGCCGTCACCGTCACTATCCGGGCTCGGTGTGCCTACGCACTGGCAGTTCGCGTTCCACGTATCGTTGATGGTGCATGCGTTGTTGTCGTTGCATGAGGACCCGGCAACGGCGGTGCCGCCCAACACACCCTGGCAATCAGCGCTGGCCGTACCCGAAGCCGTACCGATGGCGCCGAGCGAAAGGTTGTAATAGCTGCCCGTGTTGGACGTTTCGAGCTTCACGGCACGGACCATGAACTGCCGGCCGGCAACGAAGGGGATGGTCGGCGTGTTGTAGCTGGACCCCGCGACCATGTCGGACACGACGCGGGTAACGCCTCCCGTGGCGGCATCGATGCTGTAGATGTAGTACCCGCTCACCGGCTCGGTCGAAGCGGTCCACGAGAAGCCTGCGGTGCCCGCATTGTTCCTTATCTGCACGTCGCTGGGCGGGGCCACCACGCTCATCCGCAATGTGGGATCGCCCATGAGCCCCTCGCACACCCGCCCGAACGGCGCGCCCTGCCAACCGCCCGTTTGCGGAGCGTACAGCGTGGTGTTGTTCATGGTGACCCAGGTGCTGTAGCCGATGTTGTCACCCATGCCCATGTGGTGGAACAGCCAGTGCGGGATGGCGCTCCACACGTTGGTGAGGCCATTGCCGCTGGCGAGGGGCGCGCGCAGGAAGTTGTTCGTGCAATCCCAATCGCCGAAGTAGCTGCCCATGCTCATGTTGAACACACCGCCCATGCTCACCGGCCCCGCGAGGTCGTCCGTGGAGCCCACGTTGTTCGCATAGGTCCACGTGCCGCCGCCGCTGAAGTAGGTCCAGAGGTAGCTCTGGCCGTTGATGAAGGAGGTGAAGGGCTGACCGTACGGGTTCACGTCGGTGATGTTCGACGCGCCCACCAAGGCCGAGAGACTGCGATAGCCGCCGCTGGCCAACGGGTAGTTCAGGTCCTGGAAGTTGTCGAAGATGATCCCGCGCGCCTGGGGCGTGGACCGTTTCATCTTGAAGTCGTGCGCCTTGTTGAGGTAGTTCTTCAACAATTGCACCTCGCCTTGCGGGAAGGCCTGCATGTCGTAGAGGTCCACCCGGCCTACCTGGAGTTCCACGGCGCTCGGGAAATCGGTCTGGTCGAACTTGCCGTCACCCGGCGTGTTCCAGTTGCGGTTGCTCTGGCCGCTGGTGTTGTTCACGGAGTTGTCGGTCCAGGTCCCGTTCATCTCCCCGTAGTAGCCGTCGCAAGGCCAGGCACCCTGGTGATCGCCGTGTCCATCGGGGTTCTGGTTGCCCGAATAGGGCACCGGCACATGGCCCACGATGTAGACCGCCTTCACGTTGGCGGGATCGGCGTTGTAGTCCGCCTGCACGAGCGCGCGCACGTTGCTCACCGGAGCGGAACGCGCCACGTCGTGGCGGAGCACATCCCAGCCATCGGCCCGCAGATCGGCTTGGAGCTGTTCCAGTTCGGCGGTGAGCTGCCCGGCCACCGCGTTGTCCACCAGCAAGACGAGCTTTCCGTTGTATTCCGCGGGAGCGACCTGGATGCCGGAGGCCACATACCCATATCCGGTGCCCGAAGAGGCCGTGCGGACGACCTTGTATTCGTAGTAGGTACCCACGACAACGCTGTTGTCGGTATACGAGGTGGCCGAGCCGTCGGCGGTACCGATGCTGCTCCCCCACGACGTGGAGGCTTTCATTTTACGGTAGATGGTGAAGCCCGTGCTGCCTGCGAGCGGCACCCAGGTGAGCGTAATCCGGGCGGGGCTGACCTGGACCGTTGCCGATACCTGCACGGCGTTCTTCACCGATGAGGTCTGCGCGTTCAGGAGCAGGGTCCCCAGCAGGCCCAATAGGAATAGGGAATGGCGAAGCATGCGGTCTCCGGGTTGGATGGCCCCAGCGCCGAGGTCCCGCAGGAGATGCGGATGGAGGCATGAGGCAGGCAGGCCCGATGCATCCCCTTGGTCTGAAGCATCCCTTGTATCGGCATGCCGCCCACGATGGTTACGCCCTTGACCCGATGAAAAAGCCGAACGCGGGCCTTCGCCCGACGAACATGGACGCCAACAGGTCGGATCTTACTCGCGCACCAGGCGCGCGCGGGCCATCGCGGCACCGCCGGCATCCCGCACGACCACGAAATAGGTGCCGGCAGCGAGCGCCGACACGTCCAGCGTCGGGCCGAAGCGGGAGCGCATCACCAATGCGCCGCTCACATCGAAGAGCACGATCTCACGGGCCGCAGGATCCGCCCAGCCCAAGGTCACCTGGCCCGATGCCGGGTTCGGGCGGAGGGCAAGCATCGGAACACCGTCCAGTTCATGGATGCCGTTGCCATCGCAAGCGTCGCCTATGCCATTGCCATCCTGGTCGGCCTGATCGGGGTTCCATACCCACGGGCAGTTGTCGCAAACGTCACCGATGCCGTCGCCATCCAGGTCCGCTTGCCCACTGTTGGCGAGCAACGGACAATTGTCCAGGCAATCGAGAACGCCATCGCCATCAGCATCCGGATCGGGCACCACGCCCGTCGTTCCACCGGCACAGTTACCGCAACCGTCGAGCTTCGCCCTTCCTCCAAGAACGCCCGCGCAATCATAGGGCAAGCCAGCGCACACGCAGGCGACGCTCCAGCGGTCACCTCCGGTGCTGGCATCGCCATCATCGCAAGGTGTACCCGGCAGCGCGGTCCCACCGGGCACCAGCAGGCAATCGTTCAACAGTCCGGCACAGGTGCAATCCGTGCCCCAGGTGTCATTACCGGTGGAGATATCACCATCATCGCAGGCCGTGCCCGGCAACTGGCGACCACCCGCCTGACCCGCGCAATCGATGAGCTGGCCTGCGCAAATGCAGTCCGCACTCCACGTATCGTTCCCCGTGCGGACATCACCATCGTCGCAGGTGCTGCCGGGCAAATGCGCTCCACCGATCACGCCTTCGCAATCGATGAGCACACCGGCGCATGCGCAATCGGCCGACCAACGGTCGTCACCCGTGCCGGGATCGCCATCGTCACAAGGGCTGCCGGGCAACGCCGCACCGCCGGGGATGCCCGCGCAATCGAGCAGATGCCCTTCGCAGACGCACGCGTTGTTCCAGCGATCGTCGCCGGTGGCGGCATTGCCATCGTCGCAAGGCCGTCCCGGCCAGGCATTGCCGCCGGGCTCACCGGTGCAGTCGAAGGGCTGGCCGCTGCAGGTGCAGTCCGTCGTCCAACGGTCGTTGCCCGTGTTCTCATCCTCATCGTCGCAAAGGCTGCCCGGCAGCGCCGTGCCATTGGGCGTTCCAGCGCAATCGACGATGGGCGTGTGCTGATCGCTGTATGCGACGCAGAGCGTCGGCGCGCGCGCGGGATCGATGTTCCAGCTGACCGCGGAACGGCCACCGGTGCCCCGGATGAGGAAGAGCATCGCGTGGTTCGACTGCCACGCGGCCCCGGAAATGAGCGATTGCACCACGTCGGCCAGGTTCGGTGTACGCTGCGCTTCCCCTGCGCCATCGCTTGAGCTCCATGCGCCGGGGGCCCAACGCACGGTGCCGGTCCTCCGGCGCGCGCCCAGGTCGTTGTCAGTGCCAGAGAAACCCCTTGCATCACCGGTGTACTCCGCGGAGATCTCGAGCTCGCACGGATCGACATTGGTGCCGTTGGCTGCCGTGAACTGCAGGTATGCGGAGACCACCGTCACGCCCTGCGGTATCTCCACCCCCTCGAAACGGATGCCGACGACCTGCTCACCGCGCTCATGCGTGGGCGAACTGTCGAACACGAGGTCGAGCGTGCCCTCGTCCAAGGCCATGCTGCCGTTCTCGGCCTGTTCGGCGTCGGAATCGCTGTTGCCCCCCGCGGTGAGGCACAGCCGGTGGTCGATGCAATCGTTGTTGCCGTTGCAGACGCCGCACAGGTCATACACCGCTGTTCCGCCCGGCACACCGGCGCAATCCAGCGGCAGGCCGTCGCAGACACAATCCGTGCCCCACACGTCGCCGCCCGTACCGGGGTCGCCATCGTCGCAGGGCGAGCCCGGCAGCGCTGTTCCGTAGGGAATGCCCAGGCAATCGCTAGGCACACCGGTGCAGATACAATCCGCCCCCCAGGCATCCTGCGTGGTGAGCATATTCCCATCGTTGCACGCACTGCCCGGCATGGCGGGGCCGCCGGCAACACCTTCACAATCCAACAACGATCCAGCACACACGCAATCCGTGCCCCAGCGATCCCCTCCCGTCGCGGGATCGCCATCGCTGCATGCCTGGCCCGGCAGGGCGCCACCGCCCGGCACGCCTTCACAATCCAAGGGCAGGCCGCTGCATGTGCAATCGGCCGACCACGTATCGTTCCCGGTGTCCGCGTTGCCGTCGTCGCAGGGCGAACCGGGCCGGGCATCGCCCCCCAGCACGCCGAGGCAGTCGTATTGCACGCTTGAGCCCAGCATGTAGCTGATGCATAGCCGCGCGCCGCGCTCGGGATCCTGATCGGAGCTCCATGCGGAACGCGCACCAAAGCCCTCCACCTTGACGAAGAGCGCATTGCTCGATCGCCAGTCCGCGCGGCTGATCACCTGCTGGATGGCCTCTGCAAGGTCCGGCGTGCGCTGGTCCGGCCCATCCTGGTTGGCGATGGGCCAGTTCGGGGGCGACCACGGCAGCGGGTCCGTGTACGTGCGGGAGGACACGCCGAAACGCATCCCGTTCACGGCGGCCGCAGAGGCGGTGTTCTGCACGGAGACCAGGAGCTCCACAGGGATCGACGTTGGTGGTGCCGCGCGAAGTGAACTGCACATAGGCCCGGACCACCCGCACGCCTTGGGGAACGGCCACCCGCGGGAACCACAGGCCGACGTGCTGGTTGCCGCGCAAATGACCGAAGCCGCTGTCGTACACCAGGTCGATGGTCGAAGAGGTCGTGTGGGCGAAGCCGTTCTCGTCCTCCTCCACGTCGCCATTGCTCCGGTCCGATACAGGTGTGCATACGGTGAACGCGCCCTGAAGGCAGTCGCTGTTGCCGTTGCAGACGCCGCATTCATCATAGCTCGCCGTTCCTCCGGGGACGCCCAGGCAATCGATGACCAGGCCATGGCACAGGCAATCGTCCTGCCAGCGGTCATCGCCCGTACTGGGATCATCATCATCGCACGGGGTCCCGGGCATAGCGGGGCCATTCAGCACGCCGAGGCAATCAACGGGTTCCCCAACGCACTGGCAATCCCCGTTCACCACGTCGTTCGCGGTATGGTCGTTGCCGTCGTCACAGCTTGATCCGATCTGGCCTGCCACGTTCGGGCACTCGTCCTGCGCATCGCACACGCCGTCGCCATCGCTGTCCTGATAAGTGCCCGCGCACTGGCAGTTAGCGTTCAATGCGTCGTTGATCGTACACGGATCACCGTCATCGCAACGGGATCCGACCTGCCCCACCACGTTCGGGCAGCTGTCCGCGGCATCGCAGATGCCATCGCCATCGCTGTCGGGGCTTGGCGTGCCCACGCACTGGCAGTTGCTGTTCAGCACGTCGTTGATCGTGCAGGCGTTCCCGTCGTTGCAGCCGGAGCCGACGCGCCCCGGCACGTTCGGGCAGCTATCCATCGCATCGCAGATGCCATCGCCATCGCTGTCCTGGTAGGTGCCTACGCACTGGCAGTTGCTGTTCAGCACATCGCCGACCGTACAGACGTTCCCGTCGTTGCAGCTCGATCCGATCTGACCCGGCACGTTGGGACAGTTGTCCTGCGCGTCGCAGATGCCGTCGCCATCGCTATCCCGGTACGTGCCCACGCACTGGCAATCGCTGTTCAGCACATCGCCGATCGTGCAGGGGTTGCCGTCGTTGCAACTGGAGCCGATCTGCCCCGGCACGTTGGGGCAATTGTCCTGCGCGTTGCAGATGCCATCCCCGTCGTCGTCCTGCATCGTGCCCACGCACTGGCAGTTGCTGTTCAACACATCGTTGACCGTGCAGGCCTGACCATCGTTGCAGCTGGAACCGATCTGCCCGGCCACGTTGGGGCAGTTGTCCTGTCCATCGCAGATGCCGTCACCATCGCTGTCCCGGTACGTGCCCACGCACTGGCAGTTGCTGTTCCAGGCATCGCCGGTGGTGCAGACATCGCCATCGTTGCAGGAGGTCCCGGGCAGGGCAGGACCGCCGACAATGCCCTGGCAGTCCGCGGAACTGCCGCTGATCGCGAGGGTTCCGAACGATCCCAGGCTGAGGTTCTGGTAGCTGCCGCTGGGGGTGGTCTCCAGCTTCAGCGCACGCACCATGTAGCGCACCGTTCCACTGAGACCGGCGGTATTGTCGGTGAACGTGAGCGCGGACACCGGCGCGCTCGTGCGACGCTCCCAGCCGGATCCGTTCCACCGGTACACATGGTAGCCCAGCAGCGGACCATCCGATGAAGCGGCCCATTGGATGCTCGCCGTGGACCCGCTGAGCGCAGTGGCCCGGACGTTGGCCGGAGGCGCCACCATGGTCATCCGCAGCGTGGGATCGCCCAGCAGCGCGATGTGCACGCGGCCCGCGTAGTTGTTGTTCGGGTCGTAGTGGTTGTTCGTGTTGTTCTGCGTGAGCACTTCCGCGAACCCGATGGTCTCGCCCAGCCCCATGTGGTGGAACACCCAGTTGGGATAGCCCGCCCAGAAACAGGTGAGCGTGGTGCCGCTGGCGAGCGCAGCGCGCATGAAGTCGTTCGGCGCGTCGAAATCGCCGAAGTAGCTGCCGAAGAGGATCGTGAACACGCTCTTGAGCTCGCTGCTCGCGAACTGCGCGCTGGAGCCGATGCCGCTCGCATTGTCCCACCAACCGCCGCCGCAGCCGTAGCTCCACAGGCGGCTTTGCGAGGCCATGGTGGTGAAGTAGTCTTCCTGGGCCACGTTGGTGTACCCCACCAATGGCGCGAAGCCCCGGTAGCCGTTCTGGGCGTAGGCATCGGCCATGCCGGTGAAGTTGTCGTCCACCAGGCCCTTCGATGCGGCGGTGAAGCCCTTCACCTTCCACGCGTGGAGCTTGTTGAGGTAGGTGCGCATCAGGTCCGTTTCCGTGCGCGTGTTGAAGGAGGGTAGGTCGTGGAAATCCACGCGGCCCACCGCCAGTTCCACCGCGCTGGGAATGATGCTCTGGTCGTACTTGCCGTCGCCCGGCACGTTGTAGTTGCGGGCGTTGGAGGCTCCGGTGGAGTTCACCGAATTGTCCGTCCACGTGCCGTCGACGTCCGCGTAGAACGCATCCGCGGCCCAGGCCCCGTAGTGCTCGCTGTGCCCATCGGGCGCCAGGTTCCCCGAGTAGGGCACCGGCACATGCCCCACGTTGAACAGGGCCTTCACGTTGGCGCGGTCGCTGTTGTAGTCGGCCACCACGATGCTCTTGATGCTCGGCACCGAGGCGGTGCGGCTTACGTCATGGCGCAGCACGATCCAACCGTCGCCCTCCAGGTCGCTCTGCAGCTGGGCCAGCTCCGTGCTCAGCGGGCCGGTGAACTGGTCGTCCACCAGCAGGATGATCTTTCCGCGGGCCTCCACCAACGGCACTTCGATGCCCGAGTTGATGTAGCAATAGCCATTGCCCAGGTTCTGCGTGGTGCGCAGGATGCGGTACTCATAGTTGGTGCCGACCGTGACGTTGTTGTCCGTCCAGCTCAACGCGCTGGCATCGAGCGTGGCCACCGCGCTGCCCCAATTGGTGCCCCCCTTCACTTTCCGGAAGATCTGGTAGCCGGTGACGTTGTTCCAGCCGGACCAGTTGATGGTGATCCGGGGCGGGGAGCTCTGCACCACGCAGGAAGCGAGCACGCTGCGGTCCTGGCTTTGCGCCTGCACGGCCGGCACCGACGCGCAACAGGCGACAAGGACCAGGAAAAGCTGCCACAGGCGATGCATGATCGAAAAGGGGGGCGAAATTAGGGCTCACGCGCACGCGGGGAAACCCCATCGCGGAGGCGGCGGCCCAGGACCGACGCCTTCCGATCGGCCTACCTGCCTTTCCGGGAGGGAGCGTCCACCCGGCCCGGAAGCAGACCCTTAGACGAATATGCGTATTTTTCCGACGGATCGACGGTATCAACGGTCCGCCGGAGCTCCAAGGAGCCGCCGCCCAGGCACCCGCTCGTTCCGGCGGGACCCGTTCCGTCCCTAGAACATTTGGACCTTCCATGCGTTGAACCATCCCCCCGACCCGCATAAGCCCTTGTACGAAGCGTTCCATAGCCATCCGCCCCAACTCCAATAGCCGCCCGTAGCTTTTTAAGATGCGAACACCTCCTGTTCCCACGCCGATCCCCCTGTCCCTTTTCGACCGTACCGTTGAGCGCTCGCCTGCCTCCGTCGCTTTGCTGGATGGCAACATCGAACTGACGTACAAGCAGTTATACGAACGCAGCGGTCGCGTGGCCGTTGCGTTGCAGGCCTTCGGCGCCGCCCCCGGGCGCACCGTAGGCCTGTGCCTTGAGCGCTCCTCTTCCCTGATCGCCAGCGTGTTGGGCATCCTGCGGACGGGCGCCGCCTACGTGCCCATCGACCCCACCTACCCGGCCGAGCGCATCACCGGCATGCTGGCGGACGCCCAGCCGCCCGTGGTGCTCACCGAGCGCGCCCATCAACACCTGTTCAAGGGTTCCGCGGCCCGCGTGCTGCTGATCGAGGACCTGGACCTGTTGAACGGTCCGGTGCCAGGCACTCCTTCCCCTGCCACGGCGAAGGACCTGTGCTACGTGCTCTTCACCAGCGGCAGCACCGGCAGGCCCAAGGGCGTAGCCATGCCCAATGGCCCGCTGGCCAACCTGCTCCAGTGGCAGTTGCGCACCAGCATCCTCGGCGCGGACGCACGCACTCTGCAGTTCGCCCCGATCAGTTTCGACGTGAGCTTTCAGGAGCTCTTCACCACGTTCGCACAAGGCGGCACGCTGGTGCTGATCACCGATGAGGACCGCCTCAACAGCACGCAGCTCCTGCGGAAGATCATCGCGGAGAGGATCGAACCGGATCATCGTGCCGTTCGTTGCGCTGCAATACCTCGCCGAGGCCGTGGAACGCACGGGTGAAGTGCCTGCTTCGCTGAAGGAGGTCTTCACCAGCGGCGAACAACTGAAGATCACCCCGGCGATCGTGAACCTGTTCAAGCAGTTGCCCGGCCCCGCTTCGCCGGAGGCTTCGCAGAGGCGCAGCTGCCGCTTCTGCAACCAGTACGGCCCCACCGAAGGCCACGTGGTGAGCGAGCTCGAACTGAAGGGCGACCCTTCCGCATGGCCCGCACTGCCCAACATCGGCAAGGCCATCGACAACGTGAAGCTCTACGTGCTCGATGAGCAGATGAAGCCCGTGGCGCCCGGCGAAGAGGGCGAACTCTACCTCGGCGGTGCGTGCGTAGCGACCGGCTACATCGGCCGCGATGACCTGACCGCGGAACGGTTCCTCGCGGATCCGTTCATCAGCGGTGGAAGGATGTACCGCACGGGTGATCGCGCAGCCGAGTTGCCGAACGGCGAGATCGACTACAAAGGCCGCATCGACGGTCAGGTGAAGGTGCGGGGTTACCGTATCGAACTCGGCGAGGTGGAAGTGGCGATGGAGAAACACCCTGCGGTGGAACAGGCCGTTGCCAACGTGCGCGAGGACCGTCCGGGCTTGAAGCGATTGATCGGCTACTACGTCGCCAAGTCGGAGTTGAACACCAACGACCTGCGCAAGCACCTCGCCACCCTCCTGCCCGACTACATGCAGCCTTCCGCCTTCGTGGCCGTGAAGGAACTGCCCCGCACACCCAGCGGCAAGATCGACCGCAAGGCGCTTCCCGCACCCGATGTGAAGCGCCCCGATCTCGATGTGGCCTTCGCACAAGCGACCACACCCGCACAGAAGACCCTCGCCAACGTGTGGGCCGATCTGCTCGGCATCGACCGCGTGGGCATCGACGACAATTTCTTCGACCTCGGCGGCAACTCGCTGTTGAGCATCCAAGCGGTGGCACAGCTCGAAGGCCATGGCCTGAAACTGCCCATCGTGAAGCTCTATCAGCACCCGACGGTGCGCGCTTGTGCGGCCTTCCTCGAAGGTGATGCGAACACCATTTCACCCGCAGCAATGGCGGCCGCGCGCCGGACAACCAACAACCAACAACGGACAACTGACGTCGCCATCATCGGCATATCCGGTCGTTTCCCCGGCGCTGCCAACGTAGAGGAGCTGTGGGCCAACCTGCTGGCGAAGAAGAACAGCATCAGCACGTGGACGGCGGATGAACTGGACCCCAGCATCCCCGCCGAACTGCGCAACGACCCCGACTACGTGAAGGCGCGCGGCGTGATCGCCGATGCCGACAAGTTCGACCACGGCTTCTTCGGCGTGAACCCCAAGGTGGCCGCGCTGATGGACCCGCAGCAACGCGTGTTCCTCGAAACGGCATGGGCCGCGCTGGAGGATGCCGCGTACGACCCCGCACAGTTCGCGGGCCTCATCGGCGTGTTCGCCGGTATGGGCAACAACACCTACTTCACGCGCAACGTCATCGGCCATCCCGAGCTGATCGAACAGGTCGGCGATTTCGCGGTGATGACGGCCAACGAGAAGGACTACATCGCCACGCGCCTCGCCTTCGAGTTCGACCTGCGTGGTCCGGCGTTGAGCATCCACACCGCGTGCAGCACGTCGCTGGTGGCCATCGCACAGGCGTTCAAGGCGCTGCGCGATGGCGAGTGCGACATGGCGCTGGCCGGTGGCATCGCGATCACCGCGCCGATCAACAGCGGCATCGTGTACAACGAGGGCGGCATGTACAGCCCCGACGGCAGCACGCGCACGTTCGACGCCGAGGGCAAGGGCACCAGCTTCAGCGATGGCGTCGGCATCATCGTGCTCAAGCGGCTGGACGATGCGATCCGCGACAACGACCACATCTACGCGGTGGTGAAGGGTGCCGCGCTGAACAACGACGGCAGCGAGAAGGCCAGTTTCACCGCGCCCAGCGTGCGTGGACAGGCCGAGGTGATCGCCATGGCGCAGGCCGATGCGGGCGTATCGCCGGAGCAGATCACGTACGTGGAAGCGCACGGGACCGCGACGCCGTTGGGCGATCCCATTGAGGTGGGGGCGTTGACGCTGGCATTCGCCAGTGGCAACGCCGCAGGGGCGGACCATGGTCCGCCCGTTGCTGCCGACCGACAGCAGCATTGCACCATCGGATCCATCAAATCCAACATCGGCCACCTGACCGCCGCAGCCGGTGCCGCAGGCGTCATCAAGACCGCCCTCGCATTGCAACAGGAGCAGATCCCCGCGAGCATCGGTTTCGTGAAGCCGAACCCTGCGATTGATTTCGCCAATAGTCCGTTCCGCGTGGCGCAGGACCACGTGGCGTGGCCGCGTGTGCCGGGCATGCCGCGCATCGCCGGGGTTTCGTCCTTCGGTGTGGGCGGAACGAACGCGCACGTGATCCTCGGTGAGCCGCCCGTGCTTGCCGAAGGCAGCGCATCGCGCAGCAAACAACTGTTCCTCCTCAGCGCGAAGAGCAAGACCTCACTCGATGCCATGACGGACAACCTCCGCACGTGGCTTGAAACACATCCGAAGGCATCGCTGGCCGACGCAGCCTACACGCTTCAACTTGGTCGTCGTCACTTCAAGCATCGTCGTCTCATTGTTGGCGGCAGTCATGGTGAAGTGATCGAAGCGATCGCCAACAAGGACGCCACGCTGATCGGCACGCGCGAACTGCATGAGGCCGCGCCCGGCGTGGTGTTCATGTTCCCCGGACAAGGTTCGCAGTACGTGAACATGGGCCGCGATCTGTGCGACAGCGAACCCGTGTTCAAGGAGCATTTCGATCGTTGCTGCGAACTGTTCAGCAAAGAGTTCGGCACCGATCTCAAGGCCATCACCTTCCCGAAATCAGGCGAAGAAGACAAGGCCGCCGAGCAACTGAAGCAGACCATCTACACGCAGGCATCGCTGTTCACCATGCACTTCAGCCTCGCGAAGCTGTGGATGCACTGGGGCATCACGCCCGATGCCATGATGGGCCACAGCATCGGCGAGTTCGCTGCGGCATGTCTGGCCGGTGTGTTCTCGCTACGCGATGCCGTGAAGCTCGTCGCCAACCGGGGCCGCATGATGCAGGACCTGCCCGGTGGCAGCATGCTCAGCGTGCGTGCTGCGGAAGAGGACGTGCTGAAGAAACTGCCCGCCGGTTGCAGCATCGCCGCGAACAACGGTCCGCAACTGTGCGTGGCGAGCGGCCCGCACGAAGCGATCGCGAAACTGCAAACCGAGTTGGAGAAGGATGGCATCACCTGCAAGCTGCTCGTGACCAGCCACGCCTTCCACAGCCCCATGATGGACGCCATCGTGGAACCGTACCGCAAGGTGGTGGAGAGCGTGAAGCTGAACGCGCCGCGCATCCCGATCGTGAGCACCGTCACCGCCGAATGGCTGAAGGACGACGAGGCTGTTTCGCCGAAGTACTGGAGCGATCATCTACGCGCCACCGTGCGTTTCGCGCAAGCCGTGAAGTTCGCGTGGAGCGATGCCGCGAGAGTGATGCTCGAAGTGGGTCCGCGTACAACGGCCACAACGCTTGCCCGTCAACAAAGCACCGACAGCAAGAAGCAGGCAGCCGTTCCCTCACTGAGCGATTCCGCAGGCAATGGCAACGAACTGGCGCAACTGCTCAAAGCAGTGGGTGGCCTGTGGCAGAGCGGCGTACTGATCGACTGGAACAAGTTCTACGAGCGCGAAGAGCGCAGGCGGATCAGCATGCCCACGTACGCCTTCGAGCGCATCCGGCATTGGGTGGATCCGGTGGCGATGGTGGCCGATGGTGGCCGTGCCATGGCCAGCACCGCGATCGAAGCACCCGTACCGAACGGTGGCGATGCCAACCTTTCACCCAAGGACGCATTGATCGCGCAGATCAAGCACCTGCTGGAAGAAAGCTCCGGCTTGGAACTGGCCGAGGCGAGCAACGAGGAGACCTTCCTCGAAATGGGCCTCGATTCGCTCTTCCTCACGCAAGTGGCGACATCGCTCAGCAAGAAGTTCGGGGTTAAGATCTCGTTCCGACAACTGAACGAGGAGCTTCCGAACCTTGACCGGCTGGCGGATCATATCCTTCCACACTGGAACGCTGGCGCGGCCACCGGACGGGTCGATCATGATCGACCCCAACAGGCCACGACCAATATCAACGCCCTCGAGGATGCCCCCGAACTGAAGAAGGTCTTCGGCGCCCAAGCCCGTATCAGCAAGGAGAAGGTGGACGACTTCACGCCGCAGCAGCGCGCGTGGTACGACGCCTTCGTGAAGCGCTACGTGGCGAAGACCGCGAAGAGCAAGGCCTTCACGCAGGAGAACCGGAAGCCGATGGCCGATCCGCGCGTGGTCACGGGCTTCAAACCGCAGACCAAGGAGCTGATCTACCAAGTGGTGGTGGACCGCAGCGAGGGCTGCCACCTGTGGGACATCGACGGCAACGAGTACGTGGACATCCTCAGCGGCTTCGGCAGCTCGATGTTCGGCTACATGCCCGACTTCATCAAGGAAGCCTGCCACAAGCAATTGGACACCGGCATCGAGATCGGCCCCATGCACCCGCTGGCGGCGGAGGTATCGAAGCTGCTGTGCGAACTGACCGGCGCTGAACGGGCCGCCGTGTGCAACACGGGCTCCGAAGCGGTGCTGGGCGCCATGCGCATGGCCCGCACGGTGACGGGCCGCAGCCTCATCATCTCCTTCAGCGGCAGCTACCACGGCATCAACGATGAAGTGATCATCCGCGGAAGCAAGAGCAAGAAGAGCTACCCCGGCGCGCCCGGCATCATGCCCGAGGCCGTGCAGAACATGCTGGTGCTGGACTACGGCACGCCCGAGAGCTTGGAGATCATCCGGCAGCGTTGCCACGAGGCAGCGGCCGTGCTGGTCGAACCCGTGCAGAGCCGCCGGATGGAGTTCCGCCCGGTGGATTTCCTGCGCGAAGTGCGCCGCATCACCAAGGAACACGGCACCGCGCTGATATTCGATGAGGTGATCACCGGCTTCCGCACGCACCCCAACGGCACGCAGGCGCTGTTCGGCATCCAAGCCGACATCGGCACCTACGGCAAGGTGATCGGCGGTGGCATGCCCGTGGGCGCCATGATCGGCAGGAGCGAATGGATGGATGTCCTCGACGGCGGCCACTGGCAATATGGCGACGACAGCGTGCCGCCCGCAGGCGTGACCTACTTCGCTGGCACCTTCGTGCGCCACCCGCTCACCCTCGCCGCGATGAAGGCCGCGTTGGTGTACATGAAGGACAAAGGCCCTGCCTTGCAGGAGCGCCTGAACAGCATCACTGAGGACATGGTGGCGCGTGTGAACGGCCTGTTCGACCGGTACCAGCTCCCCTACCGCTGGGTGAACTTCGGCAGCGCGTTCAAGACGAAGTACGACGAGAGCGTGAACTACACCGAGCTGTTCTTCATGCTGATGCGCTACCACGGCGTGCACGTGCTGGACTTCCCGCACTTCATCACCACGGCGCACACGGCGGCGGACGTGGAGTTCATCATCAGCGCGGTGGAGAAGACCTGCAAGGAACTGCGCGAAAACGGCTTCATGCCGGAACGCACCTACCCGATCGAGGTCGTGAACCGTTCGCTGAACGGCCACGCCCGCAAAACGAGCGAACTGGTAGTGGAGGCTTCCGGACCACCGATGCCCGGCGCACGCCTCGGCCGCACCCCACAGGGCGATCCCGCTTGGTTCATCCCCGATGCCGAACGTGCTGGGAAGTATGTGATGTTGGTCACTGAGGATGATATGCGCTGAGGTCATGGAGAAATTCACCCCTACGATCAAACTTGTTCCCGTCGATTTCGACCCGTTCGAAGGAACGCCCATCGTACGCACCGTGCCCAGCACGGAGACCCAGCGCGAAGTGTTCGTCACTTCTTCCATGGGTCCGGACGCCTCCTGCGCGTACAACGAATCGGTCTCGCTGGAGCTGACCGGTGCGCTCGACGTGGCCGCGCTGGAGCGTGCGATCGATGCGCTGGTGCAACGCCACGAAGGCCTGCGCAGCGTGATGGCCGCGAACGGACTGCGCGTGATCGTGCAGGAGACCTCCGACGTGCCCCTCCGCTTCATCGACCTGCGGAACGAGGACGAGGCGGGCCGCGAGCGCGAACTGGAACGCCTGGCGGAAGCGGACGCGACCACGCCGTTCGACCTGGTGCATGGGCCCTTGTTCCGGGTGCACCTGGTGCGCCTCGCAGAGAACAAGCACCTGCTCCGCCTGACGGGCCATCACCTGGTGTGCGACGGCTGGAGCCTCGGCATCATCATGGCCGACATCAGCAAGCTCTACAGCGGCGCGCCGCTCGAACCCGCCGTGCCGTTCAGCGCCTACGCGCTGGCTACGATGGACTTCCAGCACAGTCCGGCGCATACGCAGGTGGAACGGTACTGGCTCGATCAGTTCAAGGGTCCGCTGCCGCAACTCGACCTGCCCACCGACCGGCCGCGCCCGAAGCAGAAGACCTACAACGGCCATCGCATCGACGTGCCGATGGACCCGGCGCTGGTGCGCGGGCTGAAGGACGTGGCCACGCGCAACGGCGCCAGCTTCGTCACCACGCTGCTCACGGGTTTCGAGCTGCTGCTGCACCGCATCACGGGCGACAGCGACATCGTGGTGGGCCTGCCCGCCGCAGGCCAGAGCGACATGGGCATGAAGCAGCTCGTGGCACATTGCGTGAACCTGCTCGCCCTCCGCAGCCGCATCGACGATGAACGGCCGTTCGCGGAGCACCTGAAGGAACGCCGGACCGCCGTCCTCGATGCCTTCGACAACCAGAAGTACACGTTCGGCACGCTCGTGCGCCGCTTGAACGTGCCGCGCGAGGCCGGGCGCATCCCGCTGGTGCCCGCCGTGTTCAACATCGACATGAACATGGACGATGGCGTGGCCTTCACCGGGCTGCAGCATCGCTTCATCAGCAACCCGCGCCGCTTCGAGAACTTCGAGCTCTTCCTGAACGCAACGGGCAGCGAGCACCACCTCACGCTCGAGTGGAGCTACAACACCGATCTGTTCGACGAACGCACCATCCGCCACTGGATGGACGAGTTCACCGCGATCATCCGCAACATCATCGCCGACCCGCGCGCGCGTATCGCCAACGTGATCGGTGCATCCGTGCAGGTGGATCGCCATGCCGTGCCCGCGGAATGGGTGGGCGGCGACCGGCCCTACCCGAGCGACAAGAGCATTTCAACCCTTTTCGACGACGTGGTGGCCGCAGCCCCCGATGCTCCGGCGCTCGTATACGAGGACACCTCGCTCACCTATGCGCAGTTGCGCGAGCGCGTGCTGGCCCTGGCGGGAGAACTGCAGGTGCACGGCGTGCAGCGCGGTGACCGTGTGGCGATCTGCCTCGACCGGGGGTTCGACCTGATCACGGCGGAGCTTGCCGCCGTCCGCACCGGCGCCATCTATGTGCCGCTGGACCGCTCCTATCCCGCCGACCGCCTCGCCTTCATGCTGCAGGATTGCAGCGCGCGCGTGCTCGTAACGCGCTCCGACATCCGCGCCGAACTGGAGGTGAAGGACGTGCCCGTCCTGCTGACGGACGTTCCGCGGAAGGATGCAGCCGCCTTCAGTGGTGCACCGATGGACGCCCCGGACCAGGCCGCGCACATCCTTTATACATCCGGCTCCACGGGGATCCCGAAGGGTGTGCTTGTGCCGCACCGCGGGATCATCCGCCTTGTGCGGGACCAGAACTACTTCCGCCCGGACGGCCGCCTGGTGGTGCTGCAACAGGCGAACATCGCCTTCGACGCGAGCACCTTCGAGATCTGGGCCGCGCTATTGAACGGCGGCACGCTGGTGCTGCAACCCGAGCAGAAGCCCACACTGGACGAGATCGGCCGCGCCATCGAACGGCACAGCATCACCACCGCACTCTTCCCCACCGGCCTGTTCAACCTGCTGGTGGATGAGCAGCTCGACCGCATCAAGCAGTTGCGCTGGATCTTCACCGGCGGCGACGTGATGTCCGTGACGCACGTGCGCAAGGCGCTCACGGCGATGGGTCCGGGCCGCATCGTGAACCTGTACGGCCCCACGGAGAACAGCGTGGTGGCCACCTGGCACGCCGTGGACGAGGTGCCATCCACGCTCACGGCGATCCCCATCGGCAAGGCCATCCACAACTCGTCCCTGCACGTGCTCGACACGCAACAGCGGCCCGTCGGCGTAGGCGGCACCGGCGAACTGTACGTGGGCGGCGACGGGGTGGCCCTGGGCTATTGGGACCGCGCGGAGCTGACGGCCGAGCGCTTCATCCCCGATTCCTTCAGCACCAGACCCGGCGCGCGATTGTACCGCACCGGCGACCTCGTGCGCTGGTCGGACAAGGGTGAACTGGATTTCATCGGCCGCGCGGACGACCAGGTGAAGGTGCGCGGCTTCCGCATCGAGCCGGGCGAGATCGAAAGCGTGATCGGCGAACTGCCGGAAGTGCGCAGCAGCGCGGTGATCGTGCGCAGCGACATGCCCGGCGGCAAGCAGCTCGTGGCCTACCTGGTGCCCGGGGATGCAGCGGCCGTGGACGGCGCGCAACGCGAGGAGGCCTTCGTGCGGGCCGTGCGCGAGCATTTGCGGGAGCGCCTGCCGGAACACATGCTGCCCACGGGCTTCATGGCGCTGCAACAACTGCCGCTGACGCCGAACGGCAAGGTGGACAAGCGCGCATTGCCTTCGCCCAACCACCGCCTGAGCACGATGCGCGCAGAACACGTGGCCCCGCGCGACGCGAACGAGCGCACCATCGCCGGCATCTGGAGCGACCTCCTCGGGGTGGACGACATCGGCATCCACGACAACTTCTTCGACCTCGGCGGCCACTCCCTCACGGGCATCCAGGTGCTGGGCCGGATCGACGAGGCCTTCGGGCGATCGCTTTCCCTGAAGGCTCTGTTCCAGGCACCCACCATCGCGGAACTAGCGCAGCTGCTGCGCGCGGACCCGCCCGCACGCGAGCTGACGAACCTCTCCGCCATCCAACCGGAGGGCAACGAGCTGCCGCTGTTCTGCGTGCATGGCGACGAGGCGAACCACTTCATCCCTCGTTACCTCGGCCACGACCGGCCGTTCTACGCGTTCTTCCACCAGGGCGAGGACGGCAAGCCGATCCGCTATACGGCGGTGGAGGACATCGCCGCGCACTTCATCAGCGAAATGCGCACGGTGCGGCCGAGCGGCCCCTACCTGCTGTGCGGCTATTCGTTCGGCGGCATCGTGGCCTATGAGATGGCGCGCCAGCTGATGGCGGCTGGCGAGGAGGTGCCGTTCCTCGGGCTCTTCGACTCGTATGCACCGGACGACCACATGCGGGTGATGCGCGAGGACAAGAAGTGGTACGACGAAATGAAGAAGCGCGTGATGCGCATGCTCGTGCGCCGCACGTTCGCTCGTGGCAAGGAACTGTCGCTGAAACTGCGCCATTTCCACATCATCGACACGTACGACCGCTCGATCCGCGACTACCGCCCGAAACCTTACAGCGGCAAGATCACCATGTTCAAGGCCGATGCTTCGCGCGGCGTGGAGGACATGGGCTGGGCGCGCTTCGGCCACGTGGACGTGGAGCACATCCCCGGCGACCACTACAGCATGATCAAGGAACCGATGGTGCGCACACTTGTTGCAAAATTGGCGGCCAGCATCGGCCGATCGCTGCAACGGCCGGCCGGCGCCGTCCGATCCCATGCCTGACCCGCCGATACGCGAACTGACCACGCATTGCCATGGCCCGTCCATCGCCATGCCTGCGCCGCCTTCATCATCCGTCATCAGCCTGGAGGCCGGGGTGGTGGAGGCTTGGTACGCCCCGCTGGCCGCCCTGCACGATCGAGCAGCGTATTTCCACGACCTATTGGACCCGGTGGAACTGGAGCGCGCGGCGCGCTTCCGGTTCCACCACGACCGCGACCGGTTCATCCTCGGCCATGGACTGCTGCGTTCGTTGCTGGGCCACTACCTGAAGCGCGACGGCTCGCTCGTGCGCATGGCGCGCGGGCCGTTCGGCAAGCCCTTCCTGGAACGCAAGGCCCTGCGCTTTAACCTGAGCGATACGAAGGATGCCGTGCTGATCGCCTTCGCCACGGACCTGGAGATCGGCGCGGACATCGAGACCATGACGCGCGACGTCGACCATCACGCGGTGAGCGAACACTACTTCACGCCGCCCGAGGTGCAGGCGATCACCGAGGCCGGCAGCGACGGCAAGCGGCGTTTCCTGGAACTGTGGACACGCAAGGAGGCCGTGCTGAAGGCCAGCGGAGTGGGCATCATGGACGACCTGAAGGCCTTGCGCGTGGACGCTCCGCGCAACACCATGCTCATCGCGCACGAGGCCTTTGCACGGATGGCGGCCCCCACGTACCACGTGCATACCTACCATGTCGGAGCGGAGCACCTGATCAGCATCGCCAGCCCGAAGCCCTTGAAGGCGGTGCGGCTGTGGGATGCGGCGGCCGGCCTTTAGAGCGTATCTCAAAAGTGCCCTTCGGGCTTCGCTCGGGTCTTTCACGCCCATGCTTCGTTGTCGGAAACCTCACAGAGCACCCGACTATGCTCGGTTCCGACGTCTCGCCTGGTCGTGAAATACCTCTCGCTCGCTTCCGAAAGCAATTTTGAGATACGCTCTAACCATCCTGCCCCTCGCCCCAAAAGCGAGGGTGGAAGTTCAGCAGGTACAGCTGCTCGCTCGCGCGGGTGACCGCCGTGTAGAGCCAGCGCACGTATTCGCGATCGATCATCTCCTCGGTGACGTAGCCCTGGTCCACGAACACGCTGCGCCACTGCCCGCCCTGCGCCTTGTGGCAGGTGACGGCATAGGCGTATTTCACCTGCAACGCGTTCGCATAGGGATCCTCCTTCAGCAGGCGGAACCGCGCGCCTTTCGTGCGCGCATTGAACGTGGCCATCACCTCATGCGCCAGATGCTTCATGCGCGGGCCCGGCAGCGCCGGGCTTTCCACGGCGAGCGTATCGAGCATCACCTTCACGTCCAGTTCGCGGTCCTCCTGCCCGTTCCACCACCCTATGATGAGGTCCGCGAAGCGCAGCCCGAAACGCTCCTCGATGCCCAGCACGCGCCTCACCGTGATGGGTTCGCCGTTGGCGATCAGTTCCGCCTTGCCGTTGCGCCCCGCCCAGAAATAGTTGTTCCTCACCACCATCAGGCGGTCGTTCGCCACCAGTTCGTCCTCGAACCCGTGGATGCGCGCGCGCACCTGCTGGCTGTACTGGTACGCGCGCTTGTTGCTGCGGCAGATCAGGCACACCTCGTCGTCGCCATGGCGCGCGTATGCCTGCTCCAGCGCGTCCTGCAGGTCGGTGCCCTCCACGCGCCCGACGTCCGCATAGCCGCTGATGAACAACGGCATGGGCCGCTCCTCCTGCAAGGTGGCGCGCAGGGCCGTCGCGTTCACCAGGATGCCGCTCGCCTCCGCCTGGCGCACCACCTCCGTGAGCTCGATGCTGCCTGCGGTGAGCCCGATGTCCGCGAGGTCCTTCACGTCCAATGCGGGGCTGTGGTCGCTGCCCACCGGCGGCAATTGCGCGGGATCGCCGATCAACAGGAGCTTGCAGCCGGTGCCGCTGAATACATGCTCGAACAGGTCGCGCAACAGGTCGCGGTCGCCGAAGGCCCCCTCCCCTCCGCCGGTGCCGATCATGCTCGCCTCGTCCACCACGAAGAGCGCGTGCTTTTCCCGGTTCGGCGCGATGCTGAACCCCGCGTAGCCGTCGTCGTCGCCGCTCACGCGGTAGATGCGGCGGTGGATGGTGCTGGCGGCCGCGCGCGCGTAGCTGCTGAGCACCTTGGCCGCGCGGCCGGTCGGCGCCAGCAGCACCACGGGGCGGCCCTCCTTCGCCAGCACTTTCACCAGCGCGCCCACCAAGGTGGTCTTGCCGGTGCCCGCATACCCTTTCAATACCAGGGTGGCGTGCTCCCTGTCGGTGGCGAGCAGGCGCTCCACCGCGTGGGCCGCCCTGCGTTGGCCCTCGGTGGGCGTATGGCCCAGGGTGTGCAACAGGCGTTCCGTGAGGCCGGCCAGGGCCGCGCGCGGGGTATCATCCATGCCAGGGAAAGCGTCGGCGACGCGGTCGGAAATTAGTTCCTTTGTCCGCTCCGCATGACCGCCGAACACCGCAGCCCCGCCTATGATCCCGTGCGCGAACGGGCCTGGCACCTGAGCCTGTGGGTGGCCCCGGAGGTGAGCGGCTGGTGCGTGCATGAACGCGCCAGCGGTGAAGTGGTGGCGCTGTTCACCGGAAAAGGGGACGCGCTCCCGCATGGTTCCGCGATGCCTTTGCGTCCCTCGTCGGTCTCGTTCGCCGTGCTGCCCGAGATCAGCACGCTGGTGCCGGAGAGCGCGCTGGTGCCCGGCAGCGAGATGCGCCATTTGAAGATGGTGCATGGCACGCTACCCACCGGCCTGCTGCGCGATGAGCCCATCGGCGCGCTCGGCGCGCGCTGCGTTTACCTGCACGACGAGCGCACCGAGCACCAGTTGCTGGCGCGCTTCCCGCACGCCCGCTCGCTTCCCTTGCAGGCCGTGCTGGTCCAGGGTGCGCTGGCACGGTCCGGCGGAGGACCGGTGGTGGTGGCGCACCGCACGGAGAGGCGACTGGACCTGGCCATCGCGCGGGACAAGCGCCTGCTGCTGAGCAACACCTTCCATGCCGTAACGGAAGAGGACCTGCTGTACTACACGCTCTTCGCGATCGAACGTTGCGGCCTGCGTCCGGAGAACGTCGCCCTGCGCACCGGCGGCCCGCTGTTGACCGATGCGGAAGAGGCCCTGCTGGCCCGCTACGTGCCGGATACCGCGCCGATGCTGGACCGTGCCGACTCCCGCTTCCACGGCCTGGGACCGCTTCCCGGACGCATCCACCGCTGGGCCGCGCTCATCGACCAGTTCGCATGCGCATCGTAGGCGGCAGATACAAGGGGCGCCGCATCCACCCGCCGAAGCATACGCTGGCGCGGCCCACCACGGACTTCGCCAAGGAGAGCCTGTTCAACATCCTGCAGCACAGCGTGCCGCTGGAAGGCATCCAGGTGCTGGACCTTTTCGCCGGCACGGGGAACATCTCCATCGAGTTCCTGAGCCGCGAGGCCGAACGCGTGATCGCCGTGGAACAGGACCGTGCGCTTTACGCGCACCTGCAACGCGTGGCGCGCGAACTGGAGGCCGCCAACTGGCATCTGGTGAAGGCCGACGTGTTCACGTTCCTCGGCTCGCACCGGGGGCAGTACGACATCGTCTTCGCCGATCCCCCGTTCGACATGGAAGGCACCGAGCGGTTGCCTAACTTGGTGCGTGAAGCCGGGCTGCTCGCACCGGACGGCCTGCTGATCGTGGAGCATCCGAAGCACGTGAACATGAGCGCCGATCCCTGGTTCGACCGCCATCGCCCTTACGGCACGGTACATTTCAGCTTCTTCCGGCCTCCAGCCCCCGCAGCAGCCCCAACGACCTGACATGAGCCAGCGCATCGCCGTCCTTCCCGGATCGTTCGACCCCGTCACCATCGGGCACGCGTCCATCGTGCGGCGCGCCCTTCCCCTGTTCGACCGCCTGGTGGTGGCACTGGGCAGCAACACCACGAAGCGGTACATGTTCCCGGAGGAACAGCGGCTGGCCTGGCTGCGCGACGCATTCCGCGACCTGCCCAACGTGGAGGTGATGGCCTTCACCGGCCTCACGGCCGACCTCTGCGAACGCTTGGGCGCGCGCTACATCGTGCGCGGGCTGCGGAACGGATCGGACCACGACAACGAACGCAGCATCGCGCTGATGAACCTGGCGCTGCGCGGCGTGGAGACCGTTTTCCTGCCTGCGTTGCACGAACATGCGCACATCAGCAGCACGATCGTGCGCGAACTCATCGCCAATAAGGCCGACGTCTCCGCGTTCGTACCTGCAGCGGTGCGCATCGCATGAGGAAGACGCTCGGGACCCTGTTGTTGTTGTTGGGCGGCGTGGCCGCGGCCGCCCCGGTCACCATCCGGTTGTCGGCCCCCGTCCACGCCGGGAAAGAGGCGCTGCTCTACCGGCAGCTTGACCTTTCCACGCCGCGCACGGCGCTGCTCGCACGCGCGCCGCTGGATGCCCAAGGCCAGGCCACGCTCACGGCGGACATCACCGGCACGGTGAAGGCCGCCGTGGTGATCGCCGGTGTGCGCGGGGAACTTTGGCTGCGCCCGGGCACCTACACCGTGCGCATGCCCGCACCGGACGCCTCCGCGCCGCGCAGCGTGAACGGCACCACGAAGGTGGACCTCGTGTTCGATGGCCTCGATCCGATGGACCTGAACGCGCTGGTGAGCGACCTGAACGGGCGGCTCGATGATTTCATTTCCGAGGATCTCGCGACCGATCGGAAAGCGGGCATGCAGGCGGTGGACATCGTGCGGCGCGGCGAAAAGCCGTTCACGCCCGACACCGTGAAGCGGCCGAAGACCCTGTTCATCACCCCCACGTGGAGCGCCGCGCGCGTGGATACGTTCTCCGCCAAGCTGCATCGCTTCTATGCGGAGGTGAACGACCCGTGGTTCCAGGCCGACCTGGAATACGGCGTGGCGGGACTTTACCTGGGCCCGCGCATCAATGACCGCGAGCTTTTCGACCGCTACCTGAAAGGACGGCCCGTGCTGTACGACGTGCCGGAATACGCGCGCTTCACCGGCTCGTTCTTCGAGGACCATCTGATGCGCTTCACCTTCCGCGCGAACGAGCAAGCGCTCACGCAGGCGATCGCCACCGCGAACACCGACAGTGTGCTTGCGTTGATGGCCCGCCACGACTTCCTGCGCGACGAGCCGCAGCTGCGCGAACTGGTGATGCTGCAACAACTGTACGGCCAGTACCCCGCGAAGACCTTCGACCGCGCGGGGATACTGGCCATCCTGAAGGACCGCGCGGAACGCTCCCCCTACCCCGAGCACCGTACCATCGCCGCGGACATGGTCTGGGACCTCACGGCCATGCACCCCGGCGCCACCATGCCATCGCTCGTGCTGCAGGGCGTTTCCGGCGCGCCCGTGGCACTGGACACGCTGCTCCAAGGCGCCACCTGCGTGGTATTGACCGCGAGCTGGTGTACCTATTGCGAACAGGAGCTTGCCGGGCTGGAGGCCCTTTATGCGGAATATGGGCCGTACGTGCGGTTCATCGGCATCGACGTGGACCCCGCACTGAGCGACCTGAAGGCCTACCTGAAAGCCCATCCGGCACAGAAATGGACCTGGCTCCATGCCGGTGACGACCCGGCCGTGATGGATGCCCTGCGTGCCCGCAGCCTCCCGACCTTCTACCTCCTGAACGACCGGACGCTGGCCCGATCGCCCGCACCGCCGCCCGGCAGGGGGTTGCCGGCGCTCCTGCACCGCATCCGGGCGCAGGCCCTCGAACAACAGAAGCTCAAGCCCGACGCCGTGGATCCGCGGCCCAGGCGTCGATGACGCGCAGCAGCGAAGGATAGGTGGCGCGGAGCAACGCGGCGATGTCCCCCGCGTCCATCCAGCGCACTTCCGTGATGTCCTCTTCCGTTTGGGCGATGAGCGGGTCTGACGAACGCCCTTCCATGAGGAACCAATCGGTGCGCTTCAAGTGGTGCCGGCCCTTGCGTTCGTAGGTATGCCAGGTCTCGCACAGCGGACCCGTCAGTTCCACGTGTACCAGGCCGCACTCCTCCTTCACCTCGCGCACGGCGGCCTCGGCGATCGGCTCGTCCGGCTCCACCTTGCCTTTCGGCAGGTCCCACAGGCCCAGGCGATGGATCGCCAGCAGGCGGCCGCGCTCATCGGTGACGGCACCGCCCGCCGCCTGCACGAACACGTAGCCTTCCCGGAACCAGTCCCACAGCCGGTCCACGTCCTCCCCGTGGATCAGCAGGCCACGCAACTGGCGGTGGCCGGCGAGCTGCCGCACCACCTCCGCGACCTCGTGCCGCGCGTGGACCTCCATCACCAGCCAATGGTCCGGAACGCTGCGTGGATCGGGACGTTCTCCGATCACCAGCGGTTTCCCTTCGATGTGTACTTCATACTTTCGCCCCATGGATGCGCGCCTCGATCCGGCCCTGAAGATCGCTGAATTCCTCTTACAGATCAAGGCCGTCAAACTGAGCCCGAAGAAACCCTTCACCTGGGCGAGCGGCTGGAAAAGCCCGATCTACTGCGACAACCGGAAGACACTGAGCTATCCCGCCGTGCGGACCTACATCCGCCAGCAGTTCGTGCAGGAGATCAACCACGCCTTCGGGCGGCCGGACCTGATCGCCGGCGTGGCCACGGGCGGCATCGCCCACGGCGCACTGGTGGCGCACGACATGGGCCTGCCCTTCATCTACGTGCGCAGCTCCGCGAAGGAGCACGGCATGAAGAACATGGTGGAAGGCGACCTGACGCAGGGCCGCAGCGTGGTGGTGGTGGAGGACCTGGTGAGCACCGGCAAAAGCAGCTTGAACGCCGTACACGCCTTGCGCGACGCAGGGTGCGAGGTAAAGGGCATGGTGAGCATCTTCACCTACGGCTTCGACGAGGCCCGCCGCGCCTTCGAGGACGCCAAGGTGCCCCTGCATTCCCTCACGAACTACGGCATCCTCCTGGACCAGGCGATGCACGACAAGTACATCACCGAGAAGGACCTGCTGTCGCTGAACGAGTGGCGCAAGGACCCCGCTTCCTGGGAGCAGGACGAGGCACCGGGCAGCGGCGGAACAGGCACCAAAGCGACCGCCGGCCAATGACGCGCATCGAGAGCAAGCATGTGGAGATCGCGCGCCCCGCGGAAGCGGTGTACGCCTTTCTGCAGGACATGCACCATTTCCAGCAGCTCCTGCCGCAGGACCGCATCAGCGAGTGGAAGAGCGATGGGCGGTCCTGCTCGTTCAAGGTGCAGGGCGCGGCCACCATCGGCTTGGAACTGAACGGCGGCGAGCCGGACAAGCTGGTGCGGATGAAGAGCACCGACCGCTCGCCCTTCCCGTTCACGCTGGACGTACACCTCAAAGGAGCCAACGGTTCCACTAAGGCCCACCAGGTGTTCGAGGCGGACCTGAACCCGTTCATCAAGATGATGGTGGAGAAGCCGCTGAAGAACCTCTTCGACCACATCGCGGACAAGATGGTGGCGATCCACTCCTGATCAGATGATCGGACAATTAGACGATCAGATCATGCACCTCGTGAAGGAATTCCATTGCCCGATCGTCCGATCACCTAAGTAGCTGATCATCTGATCGGAACATGGCCGGCCGACGCTTCGCGGAACACGACGCCCCCAAGGCGAAACTGAACAAGGCCGTGTGGGCCAAGGCCCGCCGGGTGTTCCGCTACATGCGGCCCTACCGGTCGCAGCAGGTGCTGGGCATGATCTGTCTGGTGATCACCAGCGTGCTCAGCATGGCGTTCCCCGTGCTCGTGGGCAAGCTCGTGGACGCGCACACCGGCCCCAGTTTCCTGGATGCCCCGCTGAAGGACCTGACCAACATCGACTCGGTGGCGAAGCTGCTGCTGCTCACGTTCGCCCTGCAGGCGCTGTTCGGGTTCCTGCGCATCTACCTCTTCAATTACGTGACGGAGAACGCGCTGGCGAAACTGCGGCAGGACACATACGAGCACCTGATCAAGCTGCCCATGGGCTTCTTCGCGCAGCGGCGCGTGGGCGAGCTGAACAGCCGCATCAGCGCGGATGCGGCCTTGTTGCAGGACGCGTTCACCGTGACGGTCGCGGAGTTCATCCGACAAACGATCGTGATCGCCATCGGCGTGATCCGCGCTGGCGCGCGTGAGCGGCCAGCTCACCCTGACGATGCTGGCGACGATCCCCGTGGTGTCGCTGGTGGCCGTGTTCTTCGGGCGTTACATCCGCTCGCTGAGCAAGCAGGTGCAGGACCGCATCGCGGACAGCAACGTGATCGTGGACGAAACGTTGCAGGGCATCCAGAACGTGAAGGCCTTCGCGAACGAAGCGTGGGAGGCATCGCGCTACCGGCGCAGCGTGCAGGCCGCGCGTGACCTGGCGATGAAAGGCGCGCGCTGGCGCGGAGGCTTCGTCAGCTTCATCATCTTCTGCATGTTCGGCACCATCGTGTTCGTGCTGTGGCGCGCCGTACACCTGAAGGACGAAGGGCTCCTGACGAGCGGGGACCTCCTCACCTTCGCGATGCTGTCGGCCTTCATCGGCGCGAGCATCGCTAGCATCCCCGAACTGATCACCACGCTGCTGAAGGCGATCGGCGCCACCGAGCGGCTGATGGACCTGCAGGATGAGCCCGCGGAGGCCGTGCAGCTCGCCGCACACGCGCGGCTGGCGTTGCAAGGCGCCATCACCTTCGAGGACGTTTCGTTCCATTACGCTTCGCGCCCCGATCATGCCGTACTGGAGCACGTGGACCTCACCGCGCGGCCCGGCGAACGCGTGGCGCTGGTAGGCCCGAGCGGCGCGGGCAAGAGCACGATCGCCTCGCTGGTGCTGCGGTTCTACGACCCTGTGTCCGGGCGCATCACCATCGATGGGAAGGACGCGCGCGATTACGACCTCACGGCCCTCCGCGACCGCATGAGCATCGTGCCACAGGAAGTGCTGCTCTTCGGCGGATCGATCCGCGAGAACATCGCCTACGGGAAACCGGACGCATCGCAGGAAGAGGTCGAAGCGGCCGCGCGCAAGGCCAATGCGCACGACTTCATCGCGGGCTTCCCGCAGGGCTACGGCACCATCGTGGGCGAACGCGGCATCCAACTGAGCGGCGGCCAGCGCCAGCGCATCGCCATCGCGCGCGCCGTGCTGAAGGACCCGGCGATCCTGATCCTGGACGAAGCCACCAGCGCGCTCGACACCGCCAGCGAGAAACTGGTACAGGATGCGCTGGATAAGCTGATGCACGGCCGCACTAGCATCGTGATCGCGCACCGCCTCAGCACCGTGCGCCACGCGGACCGCATCCTCGTGCTGGACAAGGGCACCGTGGTGCAGAGCGGCCCACACGATGAACTGATCGCGGATACGAAAGGGATGTATTACTCGCTCAGCAAGGTGCAGCTGGCGGAGGGCGAGATGTCGGCCTGAGCGCTGGAAGTCATGCTTCGGCTCCGTTCAGCATGACAGGAATTGGTCGCCGGAATAACATGCCGAAAGTTGTCATGCTGAGCGAAGCCGAAGCATGACCGGCCACAGCTCCACCACCTTCTTCGTCGCGAAGAACTCTTCGCTGAAGTAGCTGCTCAGTTCGTGTACACACACGGGCTGGCGCACCGGCAGGACCTCATCGGCCAACTCGCCGTCCTTAGGTAAGGCTTGCAGCCTTGTCCCTTCCGGACGAGGTGCGTGGCCTTGATGAACTCCGGCAACGTGATGCAGAGCGGCCCGCACGATGAACTGATCGCGGATATCCGGAGATCGTATCACGCGCTGAACGGGTATGCCCTCAGCGCACCACCTGCAAGCGCTGCTGCACGAACGTGCGATCATCTCCCAGGAGCACCACCAGGTATGTACCGGGAAGCAGCGCACTGATGTCCAATACCTGTTCCGGCCCGTTGAACGACCGCTCGATCATCGTCCGGCCCAAGGCATCACATACGGACAACCGGCCCTGCCCACCTTTCGGATCGGCCGCGATATGCACCTGGTCCGACGCCGGAACGGGCCAGATCCGGAAAACCGGTGCCGCTGCATCGGCCACGCCCGTGCTGATGCAGGCCTCCGCGAACCAGCCATCGAGGAAAGCCACCCGGCCATTGAGCCAGGTCCGCAGATAGCCCAACATGTCCGGAGAGTGTGTATAGGTGGGCCATGCCAACTGCTCGCGCTCATATGCTCTACAGTCCATCAGCCGTGCATGCGCCGCGGTGAAGCGCTGCATCAGGTCCTCCACGGAGAACACGCCCGCACGCAGTTCGTTCCAGCGGATACGTGCCTTTTCCATGAAGCCGCCCGCGCTGCAGTCCATGCGCAGTCGGTCATATAGACCATTTCCCAGGATGCCCTCGGTATTCGGGTCCAGCGATCCGTCCCAGAACACACCTAGGATGGCATCAAGGTCCCACGGCACATAGAAATAGGGCGACAAGGTGGTGTAACGTGCCACGAAGATGTTCTTATCGGTATTGTCCAACGCGCGCAGCAGGTTCAGGAAGAGGAAGTAATCCACTGCATTGCCGATCTCGAGCTCCGACGTTATCCGTGCGTTGAATTCCGCTTCGTCACCCTGGACCACCAGGCGAACGAAGTCATAGAGCCTGGACCAGTCGATCTCCTCATCGGGGAATACGTACTCGAAGCCTCCCCACCGTTCGCTGGCATTGTCGTAGGGCTCGATGGAGGTGAACGTGCTGTTGCCCCGGTCCACGCCCTTGTACAGCTCCCCTCGGATGGTCCCGTTGTAATTCTTCAGCATGAGCTGTTTGCGGTCCACCTGTTCGCCCAGCGCATACAGCCCGCGGTATGAACCGTTGAGGAAAAGCTCCACGTGGCGCATGCGCACGCCGCTGCGGGCACCGGGTTCCAGGGCGGCATAGTATGGCGCATGCACATCCATCCATAGCTCCTGCCCCAGCATGCTGCGAAGCCTCAACGGCTCGATCCACTGCGCGTTCAGGTTCCAATCATCGTCCGTGCGCATACCGAGCAAGGACACGTCCACCGTGGACGTACCGGCGGGATCGGCCCAGAATTCGATACCGAACGACTTCTTCGGATAAGCCTGCGAGGATGCGCCACGCACCTCGATGCCGATACGGTATATGGGGGTGCTCACGGTACTCACATGCATGCGGAAGGTGGCCGGCACCTTGGGCTCATCCACGATGGGAGCCTCCGCCTCGATCCACACGACCGGCAGGTCGGTGAAGAAGAGCGTGAACGTGCTGCCCTCCTGACTCGCCACGGCGTATGGAACACCCAGGCGCAACGGCTGCACCTCGCCATCCAACTGATAGGTGGTCCCCCCCAAGGTGATGCGATCCACGGGACCGGCGTTCTGCGCATTGAGGAGCGCGAGATCCTGCGCCACCACGATCAGGTCCAGCGCAGGGTCGATGCCGAAGGCACCAGCGGATACCGATACGGTACCGGCGCCAGAGGCTGGCTGCCCAGCAAGAAGAAAGACCAGCAACAGGGTTTGAAGAAAGGCATACGGGAAGCGTGACGGCTGCGCAAAAGAGGAGTACATGCCCCTTGGACATGCGCATCGGCCGGAACGTTGCCTCCGCGACCAGGAAATGGAACGGGCCGGGCTCATAGGTGCACTTCCACCACCTTCTTCGTCGCGAAGAACTCCTCGCTGAAGTAGCTGCTCAGTTCGTGTACACGCACAGGCTGATGCACCGGCACGGATCTCATCGGCCAGCTCCCCGCCCTTCAGGTAAAGCATGCGGCCTTGTCCCTTCCGGACGAGGTGCTTCGTGGCCTTGATGAACTCCGGCAGCGTGGTGACCGCGCGGCTGATGATGACGTCGTAGGTCTTCCTATGGTCCTCGCTGCGCACCTGTTCCGCCGTGACGTTGGTGAGCCCGAGGCCATCGATCACGCCTTTCACAGCGGTGATCTTCTTGCCGATGCCATCGATGCCGTGGAAGCAGTGCTGTGGGAACATGATCGCGAGCGGGACGAGCGGGAAACCGCCGCCGGTGCCGACGTCGATGAAGGACGTCCCGGCCGCGCCCGGCGCGGCAAGCGAGGATCATGCTCGGAAATGACCTTGGCGATGCCGAGCGAGTGCAGGACGTGCCGCTCGTACAAATGCTCGATGTCCTTGCGGGAAATGAGGTTGATGCGCTCGTTCCATTCCGCGTAGAGCGGACCCAGCCGCGCGAAGCGATCGCGCTGTTGCGGCGTGAGGGCCGGGAAGTACTTCAGCAGCAGATCAAGTCCTTCCATGTGCTCATGTGGACATGTGCCCATCTGCTCATGCGATCACGGCCGGTCATGGGCACATGGATCGATGAGCACATGGGCACATGTCAGATGTGGTCCTTGCGGGAATCGAGCAGGTTCATGAGGAATTCGCGGGCGCGAAAGAGTTGCGCCTTCACCGTGCCGAGCGGCAGGTCCAGTTCCTCGGCGATCTCCTCGTAGCTGTATTCCTTGTAGTAGCGCAGCTCCACCAGCATGCGGTAGCGCGGCTTCAGCTTCTCCACCACGGCGCGCATCACCTCGCTCTTCTGCTCCTTGATCACCACTTCCGAGGAATCGAGGCCGTGGCCCTTCAGTTCGATGTGCATCTCATCCCCGTCCTCGGTGCCGATCGGGTTGTCGATGCTCAGCATCTTCTTCTTCTGTTTGCGGATCCAGTCGATGCAGTTGTTCGACGCGATCTTGAAGAGCCAGGTGCTGAAGGCGTAGTTGGGCGTGTACTGGTGCAGGCGGTGGAAGGCCTTTCCGAAGGCCTCGATGGTCAGGTCCTCCGCATCGTCCTTGTTGTTGATCATCTTCAACAACATGAAGTAGATGGAGTCGCGGTAGCGGGACATCAGTTCGGCATAGGCCTTCTGGTCCTTCGCGTCCACCGCCCGGCGCACGAGGTTGAGGTCGTAGAGCGCCTTTTCCGACAGGTTCTCGCTTACTTCCATCGGCGGGGTTTGATGATGAGCGTGCTGAGATAGATGCAAGGTTCCAAAAGTAGGAACAGCCACTCCAGCGGCAACGCCAGCCAGATGATGCCGCCCGCGCCCAGTTTCCGCATGGCCAGCATGGTGATGGGCAGGAACACCAGCAGCTCCACGGCGGTGCCGATGGCCGCTTCCACGTAATGCCCCATGCAGAACAGGTAGACGATGGTGGCCCACAGGAGCAGGCGCGCCAGCGGCAGCAGGGTAAGGAGCACCTGGTGGCCGAAGCGGTAGTAGCGCGCGGTGGTGTAGTGGCGGCGCTTGCGGCGGATCCACGTGCCGAGGTCGGGCGTGGCGCGCGTGGTCATGAACGAACGGCCGTCCGCGATGGCGGCGGTGTTCTTCGCGCGGGCCACCTCGTTGATGAAGAGGTCGTCGTCGCCGCTCATCAGGTGCTGGTGCCTGCGCGGGCCCTTGGCCGAATAGAACAGCTCCTGCGTGTAGCCGAGGTTGCGGCCCACGCCCATGTAGGGAAAGCCGGCCTGCGCGAAACTGATGTACTGCACCGCCTTGCTGATGCCGTCGTAGCGCTCCAGCAGGTTGGTGAGGCCCTCCTTCTTCTCGTAGGGGCTGTGCGCGATCACGATCTGCTTGCCGCCCTTGAACCCGGACGCCATCACGCTGATCCAATCGCGGCCCACGGGCATGCAATCGGCATCCGTTAGCAGTACGTGCTTGTGTTTCGCGCTGCGCACGCCCACGCCGAGGGCGATCTTCTTGCCGTAGCTGAACTTCTCATCGGCCTGGATGTTCACCGGCCGCAGCTTCGGGTATTCCGGCCTCATCCATTGCAGCACGTCCCAGGTGTCGTCCTCGCTGCGGTCGTTCACCACCACCACTTCGAACTCGGCATGATCCTGGTCCATCAGCAGGGGGATGAGCTGCTGGAGCGAAGCGCTCTCGTTGCGCGCGCACACCACCACGCTGACCGGCAGGCCGCGATCGGGTTCCACCTTGGGCTTGAGCATCGCCAGCCGGCGAAAGATGACCAGGTGGAAGAACGCCAGCACCACGAGGGCGGCGACCATGGTATAGAGAACGTATGTGGCGATCAAACGAGGGATGGCGCGCCCGGCGCGCAAGTGGTCCGGGAGGCGAAGCTATCCGGAGGGGATGGGTGGCTTCGGGGGAGGAAAAGGCAGTTATGAACAGCACCAAGGGGTAAGAAGGCAACAGGCTGAAGGTGAAGGCTGAAGGTGGAGCATTGAGGGCTGAAGTGGCTTGGTGAAGCTTCAAGGCTCAAGGGCCAAGGCATAAGGCCCAAGCCGTCCGGATCGCCTCATCTTCGCAGCATGCTGGTCCATCTTCTGTTACATATGGTGCAGTTGCTGCAACGCCGCGGATCAAGCGCGGGTGAGTATGCCCATGACAAACGGATAGCCCGCTCGGCGACGCGCCGGCGGATCGCCCATGCGGACGTCCCAGCGATCGAGACCCTTGAAGCCCGGTATGGGAACCGCATGGACGAACTGACGGAAATGCTCTTTGCTAGTGATCCGGCGCAAATGCACACGCGGAAGTCGCACAGTGGAAAGGACCCCGAACACCTGCGTGCCATGCGACAGCGCTATCGCCTCATTGCCTGGACACTGCTTTACCGCTTGCTCCCGGAAGGTGCGGATGCCCGCCTACCGGAGATCATTGGCAAAGAACTGATGCTATGGCGCGAGCGCGAATTGTGCCGCTTCGATGCGGAGGACCCGTCCGGACTGGTGGCGCAGGTGCGGTACTGGCGATCACGCTGGGACTATGCCTGAGAAAGTTGAAGGTCCAGCACTGAAGGACGCCATCCTGCCAGCCTTCCCAGAAGCCGCATCTTCGCAGGCTGAAATGAAGTTCACCCTCCTCACCACCGACCCCAAGAGCAAGGCCCGCGCGGGCGAACTGCACACCGGCCACGGCGTGGTACCCACCCCCGTGTTCATGCCCGTGGGCACGCTCGGCGCGGTGAAGGCCGTGCATCCCCGCGAGCTGCGCAACGACATCGGCGCGCCGATCATGCTCAGCAACACCTACCACCTGTACCTGCGGCCGGGAACGGAGGTGCTGGAGCATGCGGGCGGCCTGCACCGGTTCAACGGCTGGGACCGGCCGATCCTCACGGACAGCGGCGGCTTCCAGGTGCATTCGCTCAGCGACATCCGCAAGATCACCGAGGAGGGCGTGAAGTTCAGCAGCCACGTGGACGGAAGCCGCCACCTGTTCACCCCGGAGAACGTGATGGACATCCAGCGCAGCATCGGCGCGGACATCTGCATGGCCTTCGATGAGTGTACGCCGTGGCCCTGCGACGTGAAGTATGCCACCGATAGCATGCACCGCACGCACCGCTGGCTGGACCGCTGCCTGGCGCGCTTCAACGGTACGGAGCCGAAGTACGGCCATGAACAGGCGCTCTTCCCCATCGTGCAGGGCAGCACCTTCCCGGAACTGCGGCGCATCAGCGCGGAATACATCGCGGGCAAGGGCGCGCACGGCAACGCCATCGGCGGATTGAGCGTGGGCGAACCGGAGGAGGAGATGTACGCCATGGCCGAGCTGTGCTGCGATATCCTGCCGAAGGACCGCCCCCGCTACCTGATGGGCGTGGGCACCCCCTGGAACCTGCTGGAGAACATGGCCCTGGGCATCGATATGTTCGACTGTGTGATGCCCACCCGCAACGGTCGCAACGGCATGCTCTTCACGCGCAACGGCATCGTGCAGATCAAGAACAAGGTGTGGGCCGATGACCACTCCCCGCTCGACCCGGACGGCACCTGCTGGGTGGATACCGCCTACAGCAAGGCCATCGTGCGCCACTTGTTCGTCACCAACGAGATCCTCGCCTTGCAGATCGCCAGCCTGCACAACCTGGGGTTCTACGTGTCGCTGATGAGGGAGGCGCGCGAACACATCCTGGCGAGCACGTTCAGCGAGTGGAAGGCGCAGCTCCTGCCGAAGCTCAAGCAGCGCATCTCAGGCTGAGCCCCCATCCGCACCTGTGCCCATGAGGGCGCGGATGACCGACCTTCGTACCGCCATGTTCAAGACCCTCGACCGCTACATCATCCGGCAGTTCCTGGGCACGTTCTTCTTCATCCTGCTGCTCATCATGGCCATCGCCGTGGTGTTCGACGTGAGCGAGAAGACCGAGGATTTCGCGAAGACCACCGCCACGTGGAAGGAGATCGTGGTGGACTACTACCTCAACTTCGTGCTGTACTACAGCAACCTGTTCAGCGGGCTGCTGATCTTCATCGCGGTGCTGCTGTTCACCAGCCGCCTGGCGGGCCGCAGCGAGGTGATCGCGGCGCTGAGCAGCGGCGTGAGCTTCCCGCGCTTCGTGAAGCCCTTCTTCGTGGCCGCGACCATCCTCACGCTGCTGTCGCTCTATGTGAACGTGTTCCTGCTGCCGCATGCCAACCGCACCCGCCTGGCCTTCGAGAAGGCGCACATCTGGAGCACGTACCGGCTGGAGGAGACCCACGTGATGCGCGAGATCGCTCCCGGAGAGATCGTCTATTTCGAGACGTTCGACATGCCCCTGCTCACGGGCTACCGCTTCAGCATGGAACGCTGGGAGAACGGCGTGCTGCGCTCGAAGTTGTTGAGCGACCGCGCGGTGTACGACACGCTCACCGGCCACTGGCACGTGTTCGATTACATGATCCGCGAGATACCGCCCGGCGCGGACCACACCGGCGCGGACGGGGATATCGCGCGCGAACGCATCCGGCGCGGCCAGCAGCTCGACACCACCTTCGCCTTGAAGCCGTCCGACCTGGGCCAGCGCCTGGCGATCGCCGCCGCGCTCGACCGCCACGAGATCGCGGACTTCATCGCCGCCGAGAAGGCGCGCGGCGGCAGCACGGTGGCCTACTACGAAGTGGAGCGCGACCAACGCATCTCCTACCCGTTCGCCACCTACGTGTTCACCCTGATCGGCGTGGGCATCGCCAGCCGGAAGGTGCGCGGCGGAACGGGCGTGCACCTGGTGCTGGGCGTGCTCCTGTGCCTGCTCTACGTCTTCACCATCAAGATGACGACGGTGGCCGCCACCAACTCGGACTTCAACCCCACGCTGGCGGTGTGGCTGCCCAATGTGATCTTCACCCTGGTCGGCATCTGGATCTACATCAAGGCGCCGAAATGATCGCCATGCGACTTTTTCCGCCCGATGCTCAGTGATCGCCTGCTCGGCCTGGTGCTGCGCACTTCGCTGAAGGACGTGCGCCTGCCGAAGGGCGTACACGTGCTCGACCCGCTGAACGGCCCGCATGCCGCGGAAGTGCGCCGCATCGTCGGGCTGTTCCACCGGCGCTTTTTCGCTGATGACCGCCCGCGCCTGCTGATGCTGGGCATCAATCCCGGACGGCTGGGCGCGGGGAGCACGGGGCTCTGCTTCACCGACACGAAGCGTTGCGAAAGCGACCTGGGCATCCCGGTGGCCGGCATCCGCACGCACGAGCCCAGCAGCGACTTCTTCTACCGCGTGGTGCGCGCCATGGGCGGCGCGGAGGCATTCTACCACAATGTATACGTGCAGGCCATCTGCCCGCTGGGGTTCACGCGCACAGGTCCGAAAGGCGACCCGATCAACCTGAACTACTACGACGATCGCGCCTTGCAGAACGCCATCACCCCGTTCGTGGTGCGCTGGCTGAACGACCTGCTCGCCACCGGACTGCGCCGCGATGCGGTGATCTGCATCGGCACCGGGAAGAACCTCGCCTACCTCGAGGCCCTGAACGCGGAGCACGGCTTTTTCCAACGCATCGTTCCGCTGGAGCACCCGCGGTTCATCATGCAGTACAAGGCGAAGCAGCTGGATACCTACGTGGAGAAATACGTGCAGGCGCTCCGAGGAGCATAGCAGCAAGCTTCAAGCAAGCGCCCTCCATCCTGGACTTGGGACTTGGAGGCCGCAGGGTCCCGAGGCGGGGACCGCTGTGGGAACTTGGGACTTGAAGCTTAAGCACTGGGTCTTGCCCTATGCGGGCTTCCGGAACAAATACCGCGTAATGAAGATCCCGTTGCCGCCACCTTGCGCGGGGCTCTGCACGCCGGCCGTCACCGTATACAGCTCCCAGCCCTCGGCGGTGTACTGGTTGATGTTGTCCACGATGAGCTTGTCGTTGTTCGCGACGTTCTTGAAGTTGATGCCCGTGAGGCTGTAGAAGTTCATCAGGTCCTTGCCCAGCTCCTGGGAGGCATCGTCGCTGATGATGATGCGCGAGCGGCCGATCCCGCCGGGCACCACGCTCTCGATGGTGGAGAACTGGCGGTAGGTGTACGCGGTGACCTGCGGCATGGGGCGGAAGCTGTAGCCGACGAAAAGAGCGGACGCCACGGCGGCGCCGAGGAGCATCGAACGGAGGTTGGTGTTCATGGCGGAACGTTACTTTGGGGATCGCGGACCGAAGTTCGCATTTCCCCACACGCCTCGCCCCCACATGGCACGCACCCTGCTTCTCGCCCTCGCCCTCACCGCCGCCTTCGGCGTGAGCGCCCAGGCACGGATCATCATCACCCACGTACGGGCCGTGGAGAAAGGCGACACCACCGCCGGCCGCGACGTGACCCTCCAGCTGAACAAGGCCGAGGGCGCCGAACGCGCGGTGATCCTCGGTCCCGGCGGCCTAGAAGCGAAGCTGTGGGCCAAGGTGAGCACCCACAACTCGCGGCGCAGCAGCTTGAAGGATTCCGCGGTGGACCTGATCTTTGAGATCGATCTGAAGGCCGGGAAGGACAAGGACAACAAGCGCGTGGAGAAGATCTTCTACCTGGACCAGGCCCGCACCGCCACCATGAGCCAGCGCTTCAACTTCAAGGATGGCATCACCATGCGGGGCATCACACTTTCGTTCGACTGCGAGATCCAATGAGCGACACCCAACGCCTGTTCGACGTGGTCGAGCACCAGCTCGCGCACTTCCCTGCCGACGAATGCATCGCCACCAAGGAAGGTGGCGGGTGGAAGGCCTACAGCACCCGCGAGCTGATCGATACAGCGGAGCTCCTGGCGCTGGGACTGATGGCCATGGGCATCGGGCCGGGCGACAAGGTGGCCATGGCTAGCGGCAACCGCAACGAATGGTGCATCGTGGACCAGGCCGTGCTGCGTATCGGCGCCATCAGCGTGCCCATCTACCCTACGAGCAGCGTGGAGGACTATGCCTACGTACTGCATCATTCCGGCAGCAAGGTGTTCTTCGTGAGCAATGCGGACATCCTCGCCAAAGCGAACGCCGCCCACGGACAGGTGCCGTCGTTGCAGGAGATCTTCACCTTCGACCGCATCCCGGGCGTGCGCCAGTGGAGCGACCTGCTCGCGGACGCCACGGCCGACCGCGCGCAACTGGAACGCTGCAAGGCCCAGGTGAAGCCCGGCGACCTGGCCACGCTGATCTATACCAGCGGCACTACGGGCAAGCCCAAGGGTGTGATGCTCACGCACGCGAACATCCTGAGCAACGTGGAAGCCAGCGTGCTCCGCCTGCCGGTGCAACACGGCGCGCGCACGGTCAGCTTCCTGCCACTGTGCCACGTGTACGAGCGCATGCTCATGTACCTCTACCTGCGCACGGGCATGCGCATCCGCTTCCTGGAAACGCTGGATGACCTGGGCGCGCGCATCAAGGAAGCACAGCCAGAGGTGTTCACCGCCGTGCCGCGCCTGCTGGAGAAGATCTACGACGCTATCCTCGCGAAGGGCGAGCAGCTCACCGGCATCAAGCGGAAGCTCTTCTTCTGGTCGCTCTCCCTGGGCGAGCGCTACGAGGTGAAGGGCCGCGGCCCCTGGTACGACCTGCAATTGGCGACCGCGCGCAAGCTCATGTTCAGCAAGTGGCGCGAGGCCCTCGGCGGGCACGTGAGATGCGTGGCCAGCGGCAGCGCCGCGCTGCAGCCGCGCCTGGCGCGCATCTTCAATGCGGCCGGTGTGCCGCTGATGGAGGGCTACGGGCTTACCGAGACCTCACCGGTGGTGAGCGTGAACGACGCGCGCAACGACGGCCTCCGCTTCGGCACCGTAGGCAGGCCGCTGGAGAACGTGCAGGTGCGCATCGCAGCGGACGGCGAGATCCTGGTGAAAGGCCCCAACGTGATGATCGGCTACTTCAACGAACCCGCGCTCACCAACGAAGTGCTCGATCCCGACGGCTGGTTCCACACGGGTGACATCGGCGAGCTGGACAACGAGGGCTTCCTGCGCATCACCGACCGGAAGAAGGAGATCTTCAAGACCAGCGGGGGCAAGTACGTGGCCCCGCAGGTGATCGAGAACCTGCTGAAGGAAAGCCGCTTCATCGAGCAGGTGATGGTGATCGGCGAGAACCGCAAGTTCCCCGCTGCGCTCGTGGTGCCGAGCTTCTCCTTCCTGAAGGACTATTGCGCGCTGAAGAACATCCCGTTCACCAGCAACGAGCAGATCGTGGCCGAACCACGCATCGCAAGCCGCATCATGCAGGAGGTGGACCGCTTCAACGCCGGGCTGGGCCATTGGGAGCAGGTGAAGAAGATCGCCCTGTTGCCGCACGAATGGACGATCGACGGCGGCGAGCTCACGCCCTCGCTCAAGCTCCGCCGCAAACCGATTCTCGCCAAGTACGCCATCCAGGTGGAAGGAATCTACGGCGGCGCCTGAATCAGTAGCAACGCGCGGGCGTCGCTTCGCACCGGGAACGCATCCGATCCAAAATACCCGGACCTTCGCAGTGCCGCACACGCATTCCCGCCGATCGTGACCCGCTCTCCCCTTGCCATCCGTCTCTTCCTGTTCACTGCGCTCTTCCTCGTCGCCGTCGTCATCGGGTACTTCCTACTGAAGCCTTCCGGCGCGCTGCCGATCTACCATCCAAGCCAGCTCGATCCGCGCCTGGTGGCCAAGGATGTGCGGCAGGAACAAGGCGAGCACCACATCAAGGATTTCCACCTGATCGACCAGGAGGGCGACAGCGTATCCCTCGCCACGGTGAAGGGGAAGGTACTGCTGGCCGATTTCTTCTTCACCACCTGCGGCAGCATCTGCCCGAAGATGAGCACGCAGATGGTGCGCGTGCAGGATGCGTTCAAGGACGAGGGCCGCGTGATGCTCCTTTCGCATTCCGTTACGCCGGAGCAGGACAGCGTGCCCGTGCTGCAGGCTTACGCTCAGCGCTACGGCGTGGACCACGCCCGCTGGCGCCTGATGACCGGCGACCGCAAGCAGATCTATGCGCTCGCGCGCACCAGCTGGTTCGCCTGCACCGACGAAGGCGATGGCGGGCCGGACGACTTCGTACACACCGAGAACTTCGTGCTGGCCGACCCGCAGGGACGGCTCCGGGGCTTCTACGACGGCACTTCGGCGAAGGAGGTGGACCAGGCGATCGCGGACATCCGCACGTTGCTGAAGGAAGGTGATCGATAGTGCGCCCACCTCGCCCGCCCATCCCACATGGGCCGTACTTTCGCGGCAATGCGCAAATGGCTTGATCGCTACTACGGGCGGCTCCGCACGCTGAAGGCGAACTACGTGCTGCTGAACCTCTTCAACCTGAAGAAGCTCAGGCACGCACGCCGCATGTACCGCAAGTACGGCATCCAGCGCAGCGTGCTGTTGCCCATCAGCAGCAGCGATCTGCCGCGCGGCACCACCGACGTGCCCTGGCTCGATACGCCCGAAGGCGCCGCGCGGCTGGCGGGCGACCCGCGGTTGCAGCGCTTCGACGCGGCCACGCGCGAGGCCATCCTGCACTGGCCGGACAACGGCTACGTGATCCTGCGCGGGCTCTTCAAGCCGGAGGAAGTGGCCGCGATTAACGCGGAGGTGGACCGGCTGATCCGCGACAAGGTGGTGGACTTCAACTTCACCGGCCGGAAGATCATGTTCGCCTTCCACCACAGCGAGGTGCTGCGGAAGTACGTGCACGACCGCCGCATCCTGGATGTGATGGACCTTCTGTTGGGCAAGCGGATGCAGGTGTTCCAGAGCATCAACTTCCTCACCGGCAGCGAGCAGGCGGCGCACAGCGATTCCATCCACATGACCACCTATCCGCTCGGGTACATGGCCGCCGCATGGATCGCGCTCGAAGAGATGACGCCGGACAACGGGCCGCTGATCTACCACCCCGGCAGCCACAAGCTGCCCTACCTGCTGAACGGCTCGTACGATCACGGTGGCAACCGCTTCGTGATCGGCCAGGATGCCTATGCGCACTACGAAGCAGCGGTGGACAAGGCCATCACGGATGGCCGCTTCGCGAAGAAGGAGCTCCTGGCAGGCCCCGGTGACGTGCTCATCTGGCACGCCAATCTGCTCCATGGCGGCAAGAAGATGAACACGCCCAACGCCAGCCGCAAGAGCATGGTGATCCACTGCTTCGCCGACGATGTGCTCTGCTACCACGAGCTCACCCAGCGCGCAGCGCTGATGGAGGACCACGACTAGCCGCTGCATCCGGCCCGGAAGGGCCTACTTTCGCGTGCTTTTCATCGCATCCCGATGCTCAACGCCGTTCTTCTCGCCTACCTCCGGCACATGCCCATCGAACAGGGCAAGGGGCGGCTGGCGCGCCTGGTCCGTTCGCAAGACCTGCCCGCCACGACCCTGTTCACCGCCCGGAGCGGCGTCCGGTACGACCTCGACCTCGGGGAATACCTGCAGCGCAATCTTTACGTGTTCGGTGACTACGAGCGTAACACCCTGCGCCATGTGCGGCGGTTGTTGCAACCCGGATGGACAGTGGTGGATGTGGGAGGCAACGTAGGGTTCCACGCCTTGGAAATGGCCCAAGTGTGCCATCCGGGGCGCGTGGTGTCCTTCGAACCCAATCCGCCGGCGCTGGAACGGTTCAGGAAGAACCTGGCCCTGAACCCGCACCTGGATAATATCGAACTGGTGGCCTGCGGCGTGAGCGATCGTCCGGGATCGCTCACGCTTTCCTACAACCAAGGGAACCTGGGCACGGCCAGCGCTTTCGGTACTTCCTCGTTGCACAGCGAAGTCCCCGTGGATACGCTGGACGATCTGCTGGAGCAGCGCGGCATCCGGTCCGTAGACCTGTTGAAGGTGGATATCGAAGGAGGCGAGATGGCCGCCCTGAAAGGCGCGCTCCGCACGATCGGACGTTCACCGAACATGGTGCTCGTCACCGAGATCATCGATGAGCATTGCAAGCGGGCCGGGTATTCGGGCGATGTGCTGTTCCGCTTTATCCGGTCGCTCGGGTTCAAGGCCTACCTCCCGAAGCCGTGGCCCAGCGCCTTGCGCGAGACCACGACGTACGATCCCGGCTACTTCGACAACATGATCTTCCTCCGCGGGGTGCGGCCCTGACGCATCTCCCACGACCATCCACGAACGACGTATGAACTGCCTTTCCGTTGAACGCCTCAGCAAACGCTACGGCCCGCGCCAGCTCTTCAGCGACATATCGTTCGGGCTGGAGAAAGGCCAGAAGACCGCCATCGTGGCGCGCAACGGCGCCGGCAAGAGCACGCTGCTGAAGTGCATCGCGGGCATCGAGAAGCCCGACAGCGGCATCGTCACCTTCAACAAGGGATTGCGTATCGGCTACCTGGACCAGAACGTGGAGATGACCACCGCCCGCTCGCTCGTGGACGAGATGCTGGACCAGGACGATCCGGTGACGAACGCGATCCGCGCATACGAGCATGCGGTGGCGCAGCATGCAGGCGATGAGGCGATGCACCGCGCCATCGACCGGATGACCGAACTGAACGCGTGGGACCACGAGGCCCGCGTGAAGAGCCTGCTCTTCCGCTTCGGGCTCCGCGACCTGGAGCAGCCGGTGAACACCCTGAGCGGCGGGCAGCAAAAGCGCCTCGCCATGGCGAAGGTGCTGATCAACCTGCCGGACGTGCTGATCATGGACGAGCCTACCAACCACCTCGACCTGACCATGATCGAGCAGTTGGAGGACGAACTGAACGGACCGAACGTGACGCTGCTGCTGGTGACGCACGACCGCCACTTCCTGGACAACGTCTGCGACGAGATCATCGAGATGGAGTTCGGCGCCTTCACGCGCTTCAAGGGGAACTACAGCTATTACGTGGAGAAGAAGGCGCTGCTGGACGAGGTGCGCGACGCCACCCAGCAGCACCTGCGCGGGTTGATGCGCAGCGAGCTCGAGTGGGTGCGCAAGATGCCCCGCGCCCGTGGCACCAAGAGCAAGAGCCGCCTGGACAAGTTCGAGCAGATCAAGGCCGACGCCACGCGCGACTTCTCCCGCGACCAGGTGAGCATCGAGGTGCAGACCTCGCGCCTGGGCGGCAAGGTGATCGAGGCGCGCAACCTGACCAAGGCGTTCGGCACCCCGGACGAACCGGGGACCTACAAGCCGATCGTTTCGCACTGGAATTATTCGCTGAAGAGCGGCGATCGCATCGGCATCGTGGGGCCCAACGGCATCGGCAAGAGCACCTTCATCGACCTGCTCACCAGGCGGCAGGAGCCCGACATGGGCAAGGTGAGCATCGGCGACACGGTGGTGCTCGGCTTCTTCGGCCAGCAGGGCCTGCAACTGAAGGAGGACCAGCGCATCATCGAGGTGGTACGCGACATCGCGGAAGTGATCCCCCTGAACAAGGGACGCACGCTCACCGCATCCGGCCTGCTCGAGCGTTTCCTCTTCGACAAGGAACAGCAGTACCAATATGTGAGCACGCTGAGCGGCGGTGAGAAGCGCCGCCTCTACCTGTGCACGGTGCTGATGAAGAACCCCAACGTGCTCATCCTCGATGAGCCCACGAACGACCTCGACATCCCCACGCTGAACGCGCTGGAGGACTTTCTCACCGACCTCGACGTGTGCCTGCTGATCGTGAGCCACGACCGCTTCTTCATGGACAAGCTCTGCACGAAGCTGCTGGTCTTCGAAGGCGAAGGGAAGATCAAGGAATGGGTGGGCAGCTATACGGAACTGCGCGAGATGCAGAAGCGCAAGACCGCTGCCGCGAAGGAGGCGCCCGCACCGAAGAAGGTGGAGCCTGTTCCGGCCGCGCCCGTGACCACGTCCAAGCCGAAGGCCAAGAAGCTCACCTACGGCGAACGCCTGGAACTAGAGCGTATCGACAAGGAGATGCCCCAGCTGGAGAAGCGCAAGGAAGAACTGCTGGCGATCATGGCCCAGGGCGGCACCGACCACCACGCCATGATGGAACGGTCCATCGAGCTCGAACGCACCGTGCAACAGCTGGACCGCATGGGCGAGCGTTGGCTGGAACTGATGGAGCGTGCCGAGAGCGTCTGAAAGCGCTACTTGATCCGGTTCGCCTCGTCCGCGTCGAAAGGCTCACCCTTGTCCTCCAAGGGATGCGTGTTCGTGTACGAACGCCACTTCTTCAGCACGGCCTGCATGTCCGCGGGCAGCGGGCTTTCGAAGCGCATGCGCTTTCCCGTGCGCGGATGGTCGATCTCCAGCACTGCGGCGTGCAGCGCCTGGCGCGGCAGCAGTGCGAAGCAGTTCTCCACGAACTGCCGGTATTTGGTGAACACCGTGCCCTTCAGGATGCGGTCGCCGCCGTATTCGGCATCCCCGAACAGCGGATGGCCGATGTATTTCATGTGCGCGCGGATCTGGTGCGTGCGCCCGGTCTCGAGCTTGCACTCCACCAGCGTCACATACGTGAACCGCTCCTGCACCTTCCAGTGCGTGATCGCCGGCTTGCCCAGCTCGCCATCGGGGAACACCTGCATCACCGTGCGGTCCTTGTGCGAACGGCCGAGGTTGCCTTCCACTATTCCGGCCTCCTCGGCAAAGTCCCCCCATACCAGGGCCTGGTAGCGGCGGTCGTTCGTGCGTTCGAAGAACTGGCGCGCGAGGTGCGTGAGCGCATCCTCCGTCTTGCCGATCACCATCACGCCGCTCGTGTTCTTGTCCAGGCGGTGTACCAAGCCCGGGCGCGGCGTGGGTTGGTCCGGCGACGAAGGCAGCTTGCCGAAGTGGAACAGCAACGCGTTCACCAGCGTGCCCGTCCAGTTGCCGTGGCCTGGATGCACCACCAGGCCCGCCTGCTTGTCGATCACCAGGATGTCGTCGTCCTCGTACAGCACGGTGAGCGGGATGTCCTCCGGGATGAGCTTCACCTCATGCACTGGATAGGGCAGCACGATGCTGACCTCGTCCTTCGGCTTCACCTTGTGGCTGGGCTTCTCGGGCTTGCCGTTCACCAGCACGTTGCCGTTGCGCGCCGCCGCCGCGATACGCGAGCGGGAAGCGTTCAACCGCTCGAACAGGAACTTATCCAGCCGCATCAACGACTGGCCGGGATCGCATACGATGCGGTGGTGCTCGAAGAGCTCCTGCTCGTCTCCTGCTTCGGTCAGGCCTCCCGCGGTGTCGTGTGTATCCATCAGTGCTGCACCATCAGGCGGCTCTGCGCGAGCGATCGCCCTTCGGCATCGATCACCCGCACGATGTAGAGGCCATCGGACACGTCCGCCGTGCTGAACGCGGTGGTGTTCCGCGGCCAGCGGCGCACGGCCCTGCCGGTGGCCTCGAGCAGTTCCACCGTGCTCATTCGCACCGCATCGCCTTCATAATGTAGCATGAACGCGCCGGTGGCCGGGTTCGGGTACACCGAAAGCCCGGGGCGCGCGGCATCCCGTTCGCTCACGCCCGCCCACGGGTCCACCGCGGCCACCATCACGGGACGGATCATCCACGAGCCGCGGAAGCTGCTGTTGGCCCAACTCCCGTTGAGGTTGAGGAACATGCGGTCGTTGTTCACGCGGTCCACATCGAAACCCAGGTTCATCTCCATGTCGTTCGTCTGCACCCAGCCCACGTAGAAGGTGCCGTTCACGGCGATCGCGCTGTCCAGCGGATATTCGATGAAGTGGTCCGGTCCCCAGCGGCGGTACTGCGGTGTGCTGTAGGAGATGTTCTGGAAGATCATACGCTCCGGCTGCAGGCTCGTCCACACGCTAATCAGGAAGGACCCGGCCCGTGGGTTGTTGAACACGTCGCCGTAGGTGAAGATGGGATCGAAGTACACGCGCAGCGCGCGCAGTGAATCCTCGCCCTGCGTGTCGAAGCGGAACGCGATCTTCCCGCCTGCCCCCCGCCTCAGGCTGTAGCCCCACTCGGCGCTGCCGTCGTCATAGCTGTAGTAATTGCTCAGTTCCTGCCGCACGGTGGTGGTGTCGTTGTAGCGGCAGGCATCGGGCGTGGCCTGCGTCCAGAACTTGGTGCGGATGAACGCGGCATCGCTGCCGGCGGGCACGTCGTACACGTAGTTGTTCGGCGCACTATTGACCGGGTGCGTGGTGTTGAACGTGCTGCCCGCATTGTTGGAGATGTTGCTGCCGTAGTTGCTGAAGCTGCCCGATGGCGCCTGCCCTTCAAGCGCCGACACGTAACCCCAGGTGATGAACTTGTCCTGCGTGTACAGGTTCTTCTGCAACAGGTCGATGCTCGGGGCCATGTAACCGGCCGGTGCCGCCAGGAACTTGCGGAGAGGCACCGAGGTATAGGTCTGCAGCAGTGTGTTCGCCGGGTACACGAAGGCCACGTCGTTCAGTTCGGTGTCGTTGTGTGCGCGGTTGCGGCCGAGGCGCACGTAATCGATGTTCCACTGGTCCACCGGCCCGCCCAGCGTGGCCATGTTGCTGAAGCGCATCCGGAAGCCGTTCTGCAGGTAGCGCGTGTCGGTGATCGGCACCATCTCCTGCGTGAACGGATGCACGGGCACCTGCGGGTAGCGGCGCACCTTATACCAACGGCTCTCGCCCGGCGCATAGAACTCCAGGAAGAGGCTGTCCTCCGCCTGCACGTATGCGCTGTCCCCGCTGCGCCCCACAGGCTGAATGAAGTAGCTGAGGTAGATGCTGTCGCCCGGCACCGCCGTGAGGTCGATCGGCACGGACGTCAGCCGGTCCGCGATGCCGTGCGCGTTCGGCGCGTCGGGGCTGTAGGGATAGCCCGTACGGTCCATGCCATCGAACGTGGCCACGCCGATCGTGGGCGGGTCCGCGCCGTAGGTGTTGTTCACGAAGGCTTCGTCCTCCTGCCAAAGGATCAGCGGCCGCGATGAGCCGTCCGGGTTGATGTAGGTGCCTCCCGCCTGCGCCACCACGTATACGAGGAGCGAATCCTGCACGTAGTGCGGAGCGCTCAGGCGCAACGTATCCGGAAAGGCATGGCCTACGGTGTCGTAGAGGTCATAGGCAGGCCAGGCCGCCACGTTCACCTCCGTGGGTGGGTACACCGAGAGGTCGCGCACGGTGACCTCCACCGGAGGGATGGCCAGCGTATCCACCGTGGTGTCGTTGCCCAGGGTCACCACGTACCGGAAGGTCGCTTCGTTACTGAAGACCATGCCGGGAGTGCTCGCCCCGGCCGCTGACAGGTGGTAGATGGTCCGGTCCAGCGTCACATCGGCATCGCCGCTGCGTGCATCCAGATGGCGGGTGCGGTCGATGGAGAAGTCATCGATCACCGGCAGGGTCTGGGGGGCGTACTGATAGACGTAGTACTCGTTCACGCCGGCCGCCTTCAACTGCCTTTCGGCAACCCCGGGCCGCGGGAGCCCATGCAGCGGCGACAACCTTTCCTGCGCGGCCGCACCGAAGGCGGCCACCACGAGCGCGGCGGATACCGCCATGCGTTCAATGCTCATCGTCGTCGCCTTTCGTGTTGAGCGTGTCGTTCCGATCCGCGGCGGGGCGAAGGCCGGTGGTATCCATCGTGAGCCAGACATCGATCATCCCGCCGATGCCGATCCGGTTGTTCGCGAAAGGTTCCGGCGATTGCCGGACCACTCTGGCCAACGCCGTATCGCAACCGGTATTGCCGCATCCGGCCACCTCCACCACCACACCCAGGTTCAGCGACGAGCGGTTCAGCACGGCCTTCAACCCGGCCAGCGTGTACCCACGCACGTCCGGCACCTGGACGCGCGAGCCGTTCTGCCCGCTGCCCAGCACCAGCGTCACCACTTCACCGCGCCGGATCCGCGCGTCGGCCGCGATCGGCCGTCCGTTGTAGAGCTGCTCCACCACGCAGTCCAGGCAGGGGTCGGGGCGGTATTGCAATTCCTTCACCTTGATGCCGAGGATGTCGAGCACGCTGATCGCCTGGCGCTTGCTCAGGTTCACCAACCCCGGCATGTTCAACATCTTCGGCTGGCTGGCGTTCATCACCACATAGATGCGGCGGCCCGGCTTCACCATATGCTCCGGCTTCGGGTCCTGGTCCATCACGGTGCCCTTCGGAGCCTCGTCGTTGTAGACCGAGTCCACCACTTCCGCCTCCAGGTCATGCTCGGCCAGCCGGGCCTTCGCCTCCTCGAACGTGAGGCCTTTCAATGAGGGCACCGTGGCGACCGCATCGTGGCGCGTATAGATCCCCAGCCACAGCCAGGCGCCCACGAGCACCAGCGCCACCACGCCCAAAGGGGCCAACAGTCCGGTCCATCGCTGCCTGCTCGTCATGCATACCCGCGCCCAGCGCGGTCGGCGAAGATAGCCCCCATCGAACAGTGGGCCGATGCGGCCGTTGCAACCGCCGGGAACGGGCGGCCTTCCGCGATCCCACAGCCTGCCGTTGGCACTTCGCCCCACGGAAAGGAATGCGCCCACCGCTGCAATGCACCTTTGGCGCACCGTGCGTTCCGCGGGAACGCACGCAGAAGCACCCGCGCCATGCCCCTGCCCTTCATCGCCGTGTTCCGCGGCGGATACACCGGCGAGTCCGTCATCAGCCACCAGAGCGCCCGCACGATGATGGAGGCGATCGACGCCACGCGCTTCGAGGCGGCCTACATCACCGTGACGACCGAGCGCTGGACCTGCGAGCGCGCGGACGGCACGCCGCTGCCCTTCGACCGGGGGAACTGCACCGCCGATCGGGGGAACGGAATGGAACCGTTCGTGGCCGCGCTCATCGCCATCCACGGCCCTCCCGGCGAGGATGGCCGCCTGCAAGGCTACCTGGACCTGATGGGCGTGCCTTACCAGACGGGCGGAGTGCTCGGCATGGCCGTGGCGATGAGCAAGTTCAGCACCACCGGCCTGCTGCGACAACTGGGGTTCGACGTGGCCGCTTCCGTGCTGCTCCAGGGCCGTTCTGCCGGCATGGAACAGCGCGTGCTGGACCAGGTGGGCCTGCCCTGCTTCGTGAAGCCCGACCGCAGCGGCAGCAGCCTCGGCATCAGCAAGGTGAAGACCCCGGAGGAACTGGCAGCCGCGCTGGACAAGGCTTTCGCGGAGGACGATACCGTGATGTGCGAGGCCTTCGCGAAGGGACGCGAGCTCACCTGCGGCGTGATCCGCCTGGACGGCCAAGTGCGCACCTTGCCGGTGTGCGAGATCCGCACCAGCCACGAGTTCTTCGACTACGACGCGAAGTACCACGCCACGGACACGGAGGAACTGATCCCCGCGCCACTGCCGGACGAAGTGACGCGCACGGTGCAGGAGCGCTCAGCGGCGATCTACCGCGCGCTGGGCCTCAACGGCATGGTGCGCATCGACCACATCTGGACCGGCGACCGCGTGGTGACGATCGAGGTGAACACCACGCCCGGCTTCAGCCCGGCGAGCATCTTCCCGAAGATGCTGAAGGTGGCCGGAATCGGTGTGCCTGCCGCCGTGAACGGCTTGGTGGCGGACTGCATGGGACGTGGCCGTATCCCCGCCTGACCCTGCAACTACATTTGGCCGCTTATCCAAGGGCCCGCCTTCCCTATGTCCACCACGTTAAGGGATCTCCTCACCTGCGGGCACGACCGCCGCGCGCGGCCGGATGCCCAAGGGAGGATCGCCTTCGCCGCCACCGGGCTCTCTTCCATCGCCCGGCCGCTCGTCTCGGAGCACTTGTACCGCGAGGGCTTCCGCCCCACCTACCCTGGCGGTGCTCCGTTCGCCGTATGCGTATCGCACAACGTGGATCGGCTCATGATGCCCACCTTCCGTGCGAAGCTGGGCGCGCTGCGTCGGAACGAGGTGGCGCGCAGCAGCCGGAACGTGGCAGGATTGTTCCGCCGGTATGTGGACCGCCGCTATACCGTGGAGCATCTGCTGACCACGGAGGCCAGCCTGGAGATCCGGTCGGCCTTCCACTTCCTGGGTGCCGCGCCCGGCCACCCGGGTCCCAATTACGGGTTGGACGAGATCGCAGACCAGCTCGCCTTCGTACGGGAGGATCGCTGCGAGATCGCGTTGCTGGGCGGCCCCACGGCCTACAACGACGCCGGCTCGCTGGCTTGGGAGAACCACCGCATGCTGGTGGCCAGCGGCGCCCAGGTCGCCGGGTACCGCGACCACTATTTGCGTTATGACCCGCACCGGACGTGGTCGCCGCTGCGTCATGAGACCTTCACGTACGACAGCAGTTGCGGCTACCTCGACCAGGCAGGCTTCCGCAACGGCATGTGCCATCCGCACCGCCCGCTCGATCCGCACACGGGCAGGTTCCTGCCCATCGTGGAACTGCCCGTGGTGATCATGGACACGACGGTGCTCCAGGCAATGGGCCTGGACATCCGGGAAGCCATGGCCTTGTGCCAGCAGTTGGTGCTGGCCGCCAAGGCCTGCGCCGGCGTAGTGACCATCGTGTGGCACAACCATGCACCAGACCCGGCATGGGGGCGGTTCTATCGCGACCTGATCATGTTCTGCCGCGCACAGGATGCTTGGTTCGCTACGGGGAAGGAACTGGTGGAACACTGGATGGACAGTGGGCACTCGAATACATTGGAGACAATGATCAAGGAATTGATCGATCGTTCATGAACGACATGCTTCGATCCACCCCGCTCGGACCGGAGTTCGATCGTATACACTTCCCTCTGCACGATCAGGCCACAGACGGCCCCGTGGTTGACACTGGGTACACTTGACCTAAAAATGCGCTAGCCCCGCTCCCTGAGCCAACGCACCAGCTTCCAAACGGCTTGCCCACGGTGGCTGATGGCGTTCTTCCGCAAGGCATCAAGCTCTGCGAGGGTGAGGGCGCTCATGTGCGGCAGGAAGATCGGATCATAGCCGAAGCCGTTCGTTCCACGCGGCGCCTCGGTGATCGCTCCCCGCAACTCTCCCTCGAAGATCTGTTCCCCTGCGGCATCGATGAACGCAATCACCGTGCGGAATCGCGCTCCGCGATCGAGCCGCCCCTGCATGGCGGAAAGCAGTTTCCCCATATTCGCCACCGGATCCTTCGCTTCACCGGCGTACCGGGCACTATGGACGCCCGGAGCACCACCTAAGGCATCCACTTCCAACCCGGTGTCGTCCGCTATGCAGGGGAGACCTACCCGCTCGAAGACGTAACGTGCCTTTTGGAGCGCATTGGCCTCAAGGGTGCCACCCGTTTCCGAAAGGTCAGTTGGCAGACCCAGGTCCTTCAGCCCGATCAGTTGTACACCGGACGGCAATAGGTCGCGCAGTTCCGCCACCTTGCCGGGATTCCCGGTACACAGGACCATCCGTTCCACGGGCCGAAGATGCGAAGCAAGCGGGGTCCACGCGACCAGCCGCGCTCACCTGGCCGTGTTCTGGCCCGCCCGCTCCAGATCCTCGTGCCGGCCGATGTCGATCCAATGCTCGGTAATGGGGTATGCGATCACGTGGCGCCCCTGATCCAGTTGCTCCTGGATCAGGTCCGTGGCGTTGTAGGGCCTTCCGGCCGGTACCGCACGGACCACCTGCTGTTTCATCAAATAGATACCGGCGTTACAGGGATAGGCGATGGACGGCTTCTCGCGGAAAGAGCGCACCCGGCCATCCTCCAGTTCCATGATCGCATATGGCAGGTCCACCACATGGTCCGTGGTGGCGATGGCCAGGTCCGCCCCGGCAGTGATGAAGCGGTCATACATCCGGTCCAACGCTATCCCGGTGAGCAGATCACAGTTCATCAGCAGCAGGCTATCCTGCCGAAGCTCCTTCAAAAGCGATAAAGCCCCGGCGGTACCTAAGGGTTGCTCCTCATGCACATACCGGATGTGCATGCCCAAGGCGGACCCATCCTCCAAGTGGTCCATGATCCGCTCACGCAAGTAATTGACGGAGATCGAGACATCCGTGATCCCGTGACGCACCAGCAGTTCGAGCACGTGCTCGATGATCGGTCTGCCACCTATCGGGATCAGCGGTTTGGGAATGGTGTCTGTCTGCGGCCGCAATCGCTCTCCCCTTCCTCCTGCCATGATCAAGGCATCCACCGGAAGCACCGAGCGCGTGCGCTCCAGATCCACCAGCCGCACCACGCGGCCCTGATCATCCAAGATCGGGAGCAGGCGTATCCCTTGATCACGCATCTCCTTCAATTCCGGTGACCATCCTGGGCGCTTAGTGAGGGTATGGGGCGCAGGGTTCATCACTTCGGTGACCTTGGTGCCCAACTCGTGCCCGGAAAGCAGGCCCCGCCGGATATCCCCATCGGTGAGGCTCCCCAACAGGTACCGGTCATCATTCACCACGAACAGGGTATGGCATGCCCCGCCATGGTTCAACCGCTCCAATGCCTGACGGATGGTCGCGTGATGCGGCAACAACGCCTCGTTCAGGGGATCCATCGGCCGGGAAGGTATTCCATGATCCGTAACATGCGCTCTGCTGCATGGCCATCGCCATAGATGCCAGGCGCACTGCCGTACGTGGCGGGCGCCTGCTCGATCACGGACACCGCTGCAAGAATGGCCGAAGCATCGAAGGGCACGCGCCGGATGTTCGGCGTGACGATCCGCCCGGTCTGCCGCTCACCGATATCGATAACCGGCTTCGGGAAGAAAGAGGCCTCTACATAGCCGCTGCTGCTGTTACCCAGCATGAAGGCGCAGTGCCGCATGCAGGAAAGATAGCCGCGCGAACCCAGCGAGTCCAGGCCCACCGCGTTGGACATGGTCGCCAGTAGCCGTTGCCAGCGTATACGTATTGCCGACCCATGGGTATCCGCATTGGGTAATGTCACGAGCAACTGATAACGCTGCGCAAGCGGCCGCAGCGCCGCTTCCACCTCGGCCCATTGCGCCCCCGCCTCACCCGCGCTCCGTGTTTCCGGATGGAGGGTGATGAGCACGGTGGGCTTGGACATATCCACGCCGAAACGGTCACGGATAGCTGGAACGGACAGGAATTCCATGGTGCGCAGGTTGTCCAGGCCCAATGCGCCGGTGTCGTATACGCCCGCTTCCGTTCCGATCATGCGCACCACCCGTTGGCGATATGGCTCGGCACACGTGAAGTGCAGCGTAGCCATGTGGGTGATCGCATGTCGCATGGCGTTGTCGATGGCCCCCAGCGTGGTCTCTCCGCCGTGGAGGTGGGCGATCGGAAGGCCGAAAGGCAGACTGGCGGCCACAGCGGCGAACATCTCGTAACGATCGCCCAAGGCCACCACGAGGTCCGTGGGATGATCATGCCAAAAACGGGCGAACTGTTCCGTGGTACGGGCCATAGCCAGGGCAATGCCAGCGGGGTCATCCTGTTCCAGCACCGGCGGAAGCACCGCCGCCATATCGAACCCGGCGGCCAGCACCTCATCGATGGTGTTGCCATAGCGTGGGTCGGCATGGCTTCCGAAGGCCACTACCGAGGGTTGAAAGCGCGGAGATCCCTGCAACGCCCGCAGTAGCGGAAGCTGTATGCCGAAGTCGGCGCGGCTGCTGGTGAGCACCGTTACCCTCATCGCAGATCGTCCATACCGGGCCTTGTGCCCTTGGCCAGATCGCGCGCGGCCGTCTTGCCGATCACCTCGTCCACCAGCATGGGGGACAGGCCTGTTCCGGGCCGCAACATGATCAAGTGCGCAGCGGTGATGATGGTGCCCTTCGGAATATCCACCGCCGCATGGATGCTCTTGCGAGCGATGGCAATGTTGACCGATTCGCTCGGGCTGGGCTGCTTCATCGGCCGGCCAAGGGCCATCTCCACCTCACGGATGGCCTTCACCATGGCCTTCAATTCCCCGGGCTCCAAGGAAGCCGCCTGATCGGGGCCGGGCAGGGTACGGTCCAGAGTGATGTGCTTCTCGATCACGCAGGCACCCATGGCCACCGCCGCCACGGGTATGGTGATGCCCTGCGTGTGGTCGCTGTACCCGACAGGGATGCCGAACCGTTCACGGAGCGTGGCCATGGCCCGCAGATGCACATCCTCCACCGGTGTAGGATAGCCGGTATTGCAGTGGAGCAGGGTGATCGCATCAGGCCGGGCCCCTGCCTGGTGCAGCACGTCGAGGGCGGCCGCCACTTCTTCCAGTGTGCACATGCCCGTGCTCATGATCAGGTGCGGAAAGGTGCGGGCCATAGCCTGTAGGTATGGCTTGTTGGTCACTTCGCCGCTCGGGATTTTGCCCGTGGTCACGCCCTTGCGGCGAAGGAGGTCTATGCTGTCGGTGTCGAACGGCGTGGAGAGGAAGCCGATCCCCCTCTTGCCGCAATGCCTGATCAGGACTTCGTGGGTGGCACCGTCCAGCTCCAGACGACGCACCATCTCCAATTGGCCCTCGTGCCCACCGGTGGTGGCGCGCTGGTAATCCGCCTTCGGGGCATCGGCCGCGATACTCAATCCAGCCTTGAACGTCTGGAACTTCACGATATCGGCTCCGGCATCGGCGGCGGTATCCACCAGCTGCAGGGCCAGGTCGGGATCGCCATTGTGGTTCACCCCCGCTTCGGCGATGATGAGGGTATGCGGCGTCATTTTCCGATGGGTCTTGCAGGGATTCCTACGACGGTGGCACCGTCCGGCACATCGGTCAGGACCACGGCACCGGCACCGATGACGCATCCGCGGCCGATATGCACCCCTTGCTTCACCACCGCACCACTGCCGATGAAGGATCCATCGCCCACGGTGCATCCACCGTTCAGCACCGCGCGGGTGGATACATGCACATGATCACCGAGCGCGCAATCGTGCTCGATCAAGGCACCGGTGTTGATGATCCCGTTCTCGCCGCAGGCGGCCCCCGGCCCAAAAATAGCCTGATGCCCCATCCAGGTACCATCGCCGATGGTGCTTGTGCTGGATGCATGTGCCAGTGGGGATACGACCTTGGTCAGCTTTCCTCCGTGGTGCTTCACCAGTTGATGCAGACGCATCCGGACCGTGGCCGGGCCTGCCATATGGCCCACGGTTATCAGGAACCGGAGGCCCTGCAACGCCAGCTCCATGATGCGCTCGTCCGTGCCGATGACCGGCACACCATCCACCGCCGCATGCGAGGCATGGTCGAGGATACCCTCGATCACGACGCTCCGGGACGATGCCAGAGTGTCGATCACCGAACGGCAGTGGCCGCCGCCACCCAGCAGGATGAGACGTTGTGCGGTCATGGCCGTGCGCTGCTGGGAAGGTTCACCAACCGTTCGTGTATCTCCATCGTGACGGAAAGATCGCCGCGCAGGTCGGCTGCATACATGGACTGGGTATGCGAGGGTTCCCAAGCCGGACGCGTGAGCACGCCCACAGCTTGGGTGGCCTTCAGGAAAGCATCGCGTTCGGCCCGATCGCGCAGGAGCAGCGCATTGAGCCAATAATTGCTGACGGTGCCCTCGGGCGCCGTCAGCAGGTGCCAGGGAGAGCCCGCGAACAGCCCGGCATAGCGTGCATGTAACCGCTGCTTCACCTCCACGTTGTGCGCTAGCTTGGCCATCTGGCTGCGTGCCAGCGCGGCGTTCAGATTGGGCATGCGGTAGTTGAACCCTGCTTCGTCGTGCATGAAGGCCCAGGCATGGGGCAGCTTGGCCTGGGTGGTGAGGTGCTTGGCGCGCTTGGCGAGGGCCCCATCCTGGAAAAGAACGGCACCACCACCACCGCAAGTGATGATCTTGTTGCCATTGAAGCTCAATGTGCCCATCGTACCGAAGGTGCCGGCATGGCGTCCGTCAACATGCGATCCCAGCGCCTCGGCTGCATCCTCCACCAGCATCAGTCCCCATTCGGCGCAGACGGCCATGATCCCGTCCACGCGGGCACAGAGGCCGAAGGTGTGCATCGGCACACAGGCCCGCACGCGGCGGCCGGTCGGCCTATGGATACAGGCTCCGTCCTGCATCCGGCAGTGCTCTTCCAGGAAGGCGCGCAAAGCATTGGGTGACATGCCGAGCGTATCCGGGTCGATGTCCACGAACACCGGCCGCGCACCCGTGTGGGCAATGGCGTTGGACGTGGCGATGAAGGTGAACGACTGGGTCGATCGACCAGATCGCCAGGCCCCGCTCCTGCCAGCAACAACGCGATGTGCAACGCTGCGGTCCCGTTCACGACAGCCACCGCGAAGGGGGCTCCGGTGTATGCAGTAAGATCCTGTTCGAAGCCGGCGATCTCCGGACCGATGGAGGAGACGAAAGTGCTCCGGACACATGCGACCACCGCCTGTTCATCAGCCGTATCGAACCACGGCGCGTGCAAGGGGATGGCGCCCTCCGCCTCGTCAAAAAGGTCCCGTATACCCCCTATGTACGGATCAAACATTATAGACCTCCCATTTGTAACCGGTACGGTTGCGTGCATCGCTGAACCAGGCCACGGTCCGCTCCAGGCCCTGTTCCAGGGTGGTGAGGGGCCTCCAGCCGGTAGCCTGCTTCAGCTTGGCGGCGCTGCCCAACAGTCGTTCCACTTCGCTGTTCCCGGGACGGATACGCTCATCAGCACTGTCGATCGCTGCCTTCTTGCCGGTGATCCGCATCAGTGCGCGGGCCAGATCGCCCACGGCGATCTCCTGCTCGGTGGCGATATTCACTTCCTGCCCGATCAGGGAGGGTTCCTTAGCGATGGCCATGAACGCTCGGACCGTATCCTCCACGAACACCAGGTCACGCGTGGGAAGCAACGACCCGAGCTGGATGCGCTCGCATCCGGCCAGTAATTGTGTGATGATCGTGGGGATGACCGCACGGGCCGACTGGCGTGGGCCATATGTATTGAAGGGACGCACGACGGTGACCGGTGTGCCGAAGCTCAGGTGGAATGAAAGTGCCAGATGGTCCGCGCCGATCTTGGTGGCGGAATAGGGCGATTGACCTTGGCGCGGGTGCTCTTCGGTAATGGGCACCTGCCGGGCGGTGCCATACACTTCGCTCGTGCTGGTCACCAGTATGCGTTCCGTACCCACATCGCGTGCTGCTTGCAATACGTTCAATGTACCCTTCACGTTCGTATCCACATAGCTGTCCGGGGCGTGGTAGCTATAGGGGATCCCGATGAGGGCAGCCAGGTGGTATACCGTACCTACCCCCTTCATGGCGGTGCGCATGCCATTGGGGTCTCGCACATCGCCGGTCATGACCTCCATGGATCCGCGTGTCTCGGGGGCCAGATGGTCCAACCAACCCCAACGGTTGTCCGAATTGTAGTGGACCAGCGCACGTACATCGTGGCCGGCACGGACCAGCGCCTCGGAAAGATGACTGCCGATGAACCCACCAGCGCCGGTAACAAGTATCTTATTGGGCATGCGGGGATGAAGTTGAAGAGCGTTCAGGGATCAGGTCCCAACCGAGCTTGGGCCGCAGTGCGCCGCGGATCACGTAGTATGAAGGTGAACGGGTCACAGAGGCCAGATCGTCCATGACCCGGATATGCGTTACGTTCTCTTCCACCACGTGTACCGTATGCGGGGACCAGGTGATGAGCCACAGGCTGATGTGATAGGTCCCTTCATTGAAGAAGTCCGCCGGGAACCGCACCGTGGCCGTGTGCTTCCCCCGGCCATTCCCCACATCGGCATGGAGGCCTGGGAACGAGGTGAGCACATGCTCTCCACTGGAATTGTGAAGGAAGATGATCGGTTGTGGCCGTACCCCGTCGGAAAGCACTTCGTAGGCGATCTCTAGGCCAAGAGGTTGTGTAACCACGCCCGTGTTCATCGTTGCGCCGTCGGCATCCACCCAGCGCAGGTGCCTCAGGCGCGTGGTGCGGTCGCCGCGCGCGGGCAGGTGCGAGAGATCACGAAGCCCGCTCGGCCCCTCTTCATTCCCCTGTAAGTACCGCTCCACCACCTCGGACGTAGGCCCCATCATTTCCACACGGCCCTGGTCCAGCAACAGACTTCGGCCGCATAAGCTGTTGATGGCGCTCATGTTGTGGCTGACGAAAAGCACCGTTCGGCCGCTGCCGGCCACATCCTTCATCTTGCCCAGGCATTTGCGCTGGAACTCCGCATCGCCAACGGCCAGCACCTCGTCGATGATGAGCACCTCGGGTTCGAGGTGGGCGGCCACCGCGAACGCCAGACGCACCTTTTGGCCGTTGCTATAGTGCTTCACGGGGTTGTCGATGAAGCGTTCCACACCACTGAAGGCCACGATCTCGTCGAACTTCCGCCTCACCTCGGTGCGGCGCATGCCCAGGATGGTACCGTTCAGGTATACGTTCTCGCGCCCGCTCAACTCGGGGTGGAAACCGGTGCCCACCTCAAGAAGCGAACTCACCCGTCCTTCCACCCGGAACCGGCCCTCGGTGGGATACGTGATGCGGGAAAGGATCTTCAGCAGGGTGCTCTTTCCCGCTCCATTGCGGCCGATGATCCCCAGCGCCTCCCCTTCCGGCACTTCGAAAGAGACGTTGCGCAAGGCCCAGAAATGATCCTTGGCAGGCGTCATCAACCGTTTGAATGCGCCCATGGGGCTGGCCCGCAGGTCCGCGGCGGCATGATGCAGCCGATACTGCTTCCCGATGCCCTCCACCGCTATCATCACCTTGTCCATCGCTCCTTAGATCAGATCGGCCACCAATCGTTCCATGGATCGGAAATAAAGCAGCCCGGTCACAAAGATGACCGCTGCAGAAAAGAAGGAAAGCAGACACCACCCGCCCGGTCCACCCACCCCGAGCAGCGCCCAGCGGTAACCCTCCACCAAGCCCGCCATCGGATTGAGGAAGTAAAGCACCCGCGCCCATCCTGGCAGCGTGGCGGTGATCGCGTCAGCAGGATAGGCTATCGGAGTGATGAACAACCCAAATTGGATGACGAAAGGCACCACGTGCTGCAGATCACGGAACCGGATGGTGAGCGCACTGACCCAGATGCCTGCGCCGAGCGCCGTGAAAATGATGGCGACCAGGTAAGCCAGCGCAAGGAGCGCCCCGGCATGCGGCGCCTGCCGGTAATAGATGAACAGACCAATCATCAACAGCAGGGCCACAAGTAGGTCCATGAGGCCCACGGCGGCCTTACTTAAGGGGATGATCAGGCGCGGGAAGTAGATCTTGCGGATCACTTCCTGCGCACCAATGACCGAACCGCCCGCCTCTTTCATGACAAAAGCGAAATAGCTCCAGACGGAGATGCCCGTGACCGCGAACAACGGATAAGGCACGCCGCCGGTGTCCACATGCACCGCATGCCCGAAGATCAGCGTAAGCACCACCAAGGTGGCCAGTGGTTGCAAGAAGGCCCAGGCCAGACCAAGCATCGTTTGCGCGTAGCGCACCCGGATATCACGCCGGGCCAGCACCAAGAACAGGTCCCGTTGCGCTATGAGTTCCCGGAGGTCGGGTAGCCAGCGCCACTTGGTTGCATCGACTTCGATCCGCATATGAACGCTCCGCACCGGCACACGTAGCGGTGTTCGGTGATGGGGCGCCAAAGTAATCAACCACACCCATCGGACCGATCGACGGACCTGCTGCGCTAGCGCTTCCTCTGGGACCGGTCGCCTTGAAGGACCAGCGCGAGGCGCTCCTCCAGTGGCGGCAATTGCACGCTGTTCCGGCCGATAGGCCTGGGCGAGCGCACTTGGGCGATCAAAGCCTCGGTGGTGAGGGCGATGGTCAGGCGGCCATCCGCGATGAAGGGGCCAAAGACGTCCACGGCCCTGGGGTCGATGGCCACCGAGGGAACACCCTTGGCAGCGGCCTCCATGACCACGGAAGAGTACCGCGTCACATGCAACTGGCAGTCGTGTAACGCGGCCATCAATGGCAATTCCTCGGTGCGTGAAACAAAGGCTGTATCGGACAAGCCTTCTTTGACGATGATGGTCTCCAACTCCTCGGCCATCTCCGGGTTGACCGGATGCGTGCGGATCATCCACTGGACCTGTTCGCGGGTGGCCCGGATGGCCTCACGAACGGCCGATGGCAAGGCATCGGGCAGAAAGGCCGAATACAAGACCCGAGTACGGCCATCATTCTTCCAAATGCCTTCGGCCGACCGTCCCGGGTCCTGATCGCTCCACGGGTCGCCCAACGCGAAGGCTCGTATCGGCGTGCCCGTGGACCATGAACGGATATGGTCCGCACTGGGATCATCCCAGCACCAGAACACGGAAGGCATCAGGCCATATCCTTCGGGAGGAACAGCAGCCCAAGTGCCATAGGCCAGATGGCCTTTGCCCTGCACGCCGTGCTGCAGGTCCACGCAGCCTATCCCGCGATCGTAACAGGCCTGGGCCACGCCCATGTGGTCCACACCATACCAGCACACCAGGAACACATTGGTCGGTCGTACCCGATCCAGGATCCTCCCGTGGTAGGCACGGCCCAGGTCAAGGTCGTGCAACTTGGTGGCCAGCGCGGCAAGCCCTGGCATCGGGGCCTCGTGTGCCGCGTCATTCAGCAGGCCCTTCAACCCGGGAATGGTCAACGGATCGGGCTTCGGCCGGCGGGCGTGCAGCACACTGGCGGCCCACAACGAGGGAGTGATATTATATCGCGGGCACTCGATCGCACGCGGGAAACCGGAGGCTGCGCCGAAGCGGTATTCCGCCACCACGCTGCGGTGCCCCAGCTTGGTCGCAGCTATTATCAGTGGATCCGCAAAGCGATCATGCGTCCGCCCGTTCCAGATCACCAGGTTGCGCGGACCGGAATAGAACAGCAATTCGGCACGTTCTCCTGGTGCGCCTCTGGCCACCAATGTCGTCAGACCCTTTAACAGATCACGCCACTTTCGCGCGAGGCCCGCACGCTCGTTCACGGGAACGAAAGGCGGATGATCGCCACGCAGCAGGGCCTCACCGATGGCCATGCGCACCAAGGGCCATACGCGCATGCCCCGGTACCACATGCCAGCCACATCATGGCGTTGTTCGATCCGGTTCAGCAGATCCAGTATCTGCGCCCTGGGCCAGGCGGTGCTCGCGTGAATCATCCTTTCATGGAGCGCGCGAACGGGATCAGAGCGTCCAGCCGTCATCCACCACCAAGTTCTGTCCATTGACGAAGGCGGATGCGTCGCTCAACAGGAAGACTAGCGCACCGCAGATGTCGTTCGGCGAGAGCATGCCCTTGGAGGTGCAGAGCTGCGCATATCGCTCCAGGAAGGCTGGCGCCTGGCCGTCCAGGATGCCACCGGGGCTGATCGCGTTGCAACGGATGTTCAGGCCTTTGTGGTAGGCGGCGATGTACTTGGTCAGGTGTACGATCCCCGATTTGATCACCGCATATTCCACCGCCATGGTCATGGCCGTACCGGCATAGATATCGAAGCGCGGGGCCGACACACCATAGATGCTGGACATGTTCACGATGTTGCCGCGTCCCTGCCGCTTGAAGAGCTCGATGAAACGCTGGCTCGCAAGGAAATAGCCACCCGTGTGCATCCCTACGTTCTCGATGAAATCGGCATAGGTCACCTCCTCGAAGCGGCGGCCGTAGTTGCCGTTGTGCGGATAGGCATTGTTCACCAAGGCATCAACGGTGCCGAACCGGGCCGTTGCCGTTGCGATGCAACGGTCCAGCGAGCCGATGTCCGTGATGTCGGCGATCACCGGCAGCACCCGATCCGCGCCGAACTGTTCCTGCGCTGCGGTCACGGCGGCTCGGGGACCCGGCCGGTCCAGCTCGATAGCCACCACGTTGCCACCAGCCTCCACCACCGCCGCGGTGAACGCCGAGCCCAACCTGCCCCCCGCACCGGTGATGGCCACGGTCCTTCCCGCCAGCGCTGTGTTCATTTCCGGATCTCCAATATGCCCCAATTCATCAGGATGCCGCCCGAGATCTGTAGTCGGCCTCGGTCGCTGTTCACCGTGAACGTACCCAAGCCCTTGCTGTCGTTCTGGATATCCACGGCCGGCACGAAGGGATGGATCCAATGCGCAGTAGCGATTCCATCCAGCCATGACGCTATGGTCCGTCGGCTATAGGTGGCGTAATGGACCATCCACTCTCCGCTGGCCGCGCTCGGCCGGGTGTGGTCGATGATGGCGGTGCGCAGGTCCACGTCGTGGTCCAGGTTGAACAACGAGCTGCAGAAGATGGAACCGCCAGGGCGGGTGACGCGCACCAGCTGGCGCAGGACGGTGGCCGGCTCGACCACCATCAGCAAGGTCTGCCAGCAGAACGTGAGGTCGAACCGGCCGTCCGCTAGTCCCTCCAGCGAATTGAGGTCATCGGCCAGGTAGGTGAACCCGTTCCGGCCGTTGAGCTGCTCGGCGAGTTCGAGCGCATACGGGTCCATGTCGCATAAGGTGAACTGCGCATCCGGGTATGCGGACCTGAGATGATGGCTCAACGAACCACCACCGCAAGCCATGTCACCGATCGCCTTCGGTGCGAACCCTCGCTCTTGCAAGATGTGCTCCAACGCCTTCTGTTGCTCGGTCTTCACCACGCTCTTGGTGTGGTAAGCATGAGCTTCCGTGCGATCGGCACGAAGCGTGTTCAGGTATGCATCGTCCTTACCCATTGTCAGTTGAACTGCCTGAACACCGGCTTCACCACGGGGCCTTCCAGGTAGCCTTCCGTACCCTCCTCCCAAGCACGAGCATAGATGCGGAACGCCTTCCGGGCCGCTTCCAATGTGCGTTCAAGTTCGCGATCGCCGTGAGCAAGCGACAGGGTGACGTATGACATCAAGACCCCTTGCTCGACCATCTCCTGTGCCCAAAGCGTGCGCAACGCAAGGGATGGCGCCCCACTACGATCGAAGGTGGTGAAATAGGGCGAACAGGCGAACCCGTGCATGCGGAACCCTTCTTCCACGCCCGCTTCCTTGGCAAGCTCGTGCATGCCTTCCATCAACTTCCTGCCATAGGCCCACATGTGATCGCAGACCCGATCGCGTTCAGCAACCTTGGATGCGGCAAGGAAGGCACCGAACGCGCTCATCTCGCACCCATGTGTGCTGCTGATGAGGAAGACCCGTTCCGCACCCTCATTGCGGATCCCCCCCAGTTCCATGATCTCGCGGCGGCCGATGAGGGCCGCTTGCGCAAATCCATTGGCCATGCCCTTGCCGAACGTGGCCAGATCAGGTTCCACCTCATACAGGTGCATCGCCCCGTTGAAGTGCCAGCGGAACCCGGTGATCATCTCGTCAAGGATGAATACCGCTCCATACTTGCGGCACACCCGTTGGACCTGTTGGAGGAAATTGCTGTCCACACTGGCGAGGCGTGTATCCGGCTCCAGCATCGTCGTTCGTTGCGCGGACCAGGGCGACACCGTGCTTGCGGGCTCCATGATCACGCAGGCGATCTCGTCCGGATGCATTTGGAACAGCCGCTCCAGAGAGCCGATGTCGTGGTAGTCGAACTTGAAGGTAAGAGCGCCTGGATCGGGATCCCCGCTTCATCGCCGTGCTACCGATGAACCAATCATCATAGGAAAAGAAGGGGTGCTGCGCACATACCGCCACGTGCGCGCGGCCGGTAAAAGCACGCGCCAGCTTCACGGCCGCCGTGGTCACCGTGCTTCCGTTCTTGGCGAACTTCACCATGTCCGCCCAGGGGAAGTAGCTGAGCATGGCCTCCGCCGCCTCCAGTTCGATCAACGAGGCACGCGTAAGGCCATTGCCCTTCTCCATGGCCGCTAAGGCTGCCGCATTCACCTCGGGATGGGCATAGCCAAGTGTCACCGAACGCAGGGCCATGCCATAATCGAGCAATTCCCGGCCAGCATGGTCCCACACATAAGCACCCTTCCCATGGGACAGGATGGCCGGCGCGTTGCTCGGGAACTGATCGTCGCCCCGGCTATAGGTATGCGCACCGCCAGGGATGAGCCGATGCAGGCGGTCGGAGTACTCAGCGTTGGTCATCGATCTCTTGGTCGCGTTCCCGTGCGAAGGTATCAAAGTAGCCCTGCTGCAGGTGGGCGTTGATCCGCTGCAGTTCGTTCGAGAGGATGCATGCGATGAGGTCATCATCTGTTGCGCGCAAGGCACGCTCACCGAAATGCTCCAGCACGGCACGAAAGAATTGCGCATCCTCCGGATAGTCGAGCGTGGCCCGGATGGGCCCCTCCAGCTTATGCTCCCCCATGGGTATCGCCTGTGTGCGTGGCTCTTGGAACACCCGCCCCCACCCCGTGGTATATCGGCTGCCCCGGGCAGCAGCTACCGAGCGGTGGAGGTAGGCCGCGGCATACCCGGAAACATTCATCCCCAATGGCAACCCGGCCGTATGCGCCAGATCCACTTCTGGCTCCGCCTGGAGGACTTCCATCACCTTGCGCGCCCCGCGCGTGGAAGCCAGCACGTCGTCGCCGTCCACACTGACCACCCGATCCAAGGCATAGGCCTTGGCGCATTGCGATTGCCTCAGTGGTATGTGCTCATCGCTACCGCGGAACACGTCTACGGGCAAGCCCCGAACAGCCTCCGTGAACGCTTCATTCCCGGGAGCTACGCTAGTAGCTATGATCAGCTTCACCGCACCACGATCGATCTCCTCGCTGAACTCCTCGGCAAAGCGGCCACAGAGCCAGCCGATCATGGTCCGATCACCGGTTTGCAGCAGATGCTTGCCCGGTAGCCGCCCCGAACCCATACGCGCCACCACCAGGATCCCTGTCACACCTCCAGCCAGCATCGTTGCTCCCATGCGCGCTCAATGGTGTGTAGCAGCCCGAGTACCCGGATATCATTATCCAGATCGTTCACATAGGAACCTGGCCTGGCAATGCCTTGAAGGAATGCCCGCATTTCTTCGATGTACATGTCATCGGAAATGTTCTTGTTATAGCCCGCCGAGGCGGGGGACATGGTGTATGGGACCTCTTCCCACTTGCCCGTGGCCGCGCGGAAGAGACGCACATGGCCATCATCCCAATCCCATAGGATGCTCCCTTCGCTGCAGTTCACGAACAGGCGCCGCATGGGATGCCGCGCCACCACATCCACCAAAAGGTTAATCGCGAAGACCCCGTTATCGAGGATCGCATTGTACGTATCGTCGATATCCGGGGCACCGGGGATATCGATGGTCTTGCGATGGACACCGCACACCCGTTCGGGAAAACCGAACAGGTGCGTCAGCCAAGTGAGTTCAAAAGGAACGATCTCCCGGGCACCGCCGGTATCCTTCCTGCTCACGTAGAAGTCGCTCACCGCCTCATACGGATGCCAGTCGGGAAGGTAGTTCCCCACGTGGTGCTGCACGCTGCTCACATGTCCCAGATCACCGCTGGCCAGCACATCGCGCACGATCCGCACCGCTGGATGGAACAGCATGGTCGCGCTCGGCGCTGCGAAAACGCCACCGGCGCGCGCCATGGCATTGATCTCTGCGAGACCACCTTCGATCACGCTCGCTTCGATGAAAAAGGGAATGCCCATGGCGATGGCCTCCAGCATATACAAATGGTGAAGATGCGGGGGCACGGATATTACAAGTGCAACGGGCCGAGCCGTTCCCACGGCAGCCTGAAGATCGGCATGCACCGCGATACCGAACAGTGCGGAGACCTCGTCCCTGCGGTCGGGCCGAGGGTCCAGGCCATTCAGTTCGGTGATGCCCAACGCCGTGAGATTGCGCAGGCGTCGCTTGCCCATGCTTCCCAAGCCCACCACCAGTATCGGGCCCTTGGGTAATGTTGAGGGATCCATCAGGAAAGAAGTGCTGTCCGCCCGGTCATTGAGCATACACGGTATCGCCTTTACTTGTCCCACGGTCAGCAGAGGGCCTTGCTGCCCTCATAGGGGCGGCGCCGAAGCTACGACGTACTGAACACGCAGCCCCATGGCGCATTCCCGGCCGGTGGCGGAACAGGGAACTGGCAGTGGGACCATGCCGCCTGTACCTACTAGCTTCGCCCTTCTTCCAAGGCACCTTCCCATCATCGGCCAAGTGAGGCAGGAGCGTATGGCGACATCATATCCCATGACACACAGCACGCGTGGAATGAGCATGGTCCTCATCGCTCGATGAACACACCGGTGATCAGCATCATCATGCCGGCGCGGAACGCGTCACCATACATCGATGGAGCGATCCGCTCCGTGCAGGCGCAGACCTGGGCGGACTGGGAACTGCTGGTGGTGGACAATGACAGTAGTGATGGTACCGCGGAGATGGTCCGCACGTTCAACGACCCACGGATCATCTTGCTCCATGAACCGCAACGGGGCGTGGGGTATGCGCGGAACAAGGGACTCATACACATGACCGGGGCGTTCTATTGTTTCCTCGACGCCGACGACCTGCTTCCCCCGGATAGCCTGGCCGATCGCGCAGCGCTGCTCCTGGCGGACCCAGCGTTGCATTTTGCGGATGGCGGCATTGAGGCATTCGCGCTGGACGGCTCTACACCCTGGACCCGCACTCCCGACTTCCAGGGACAGCCGATGGATGAACTGCTGGCCCTGAGCGGGCGATGCTTCGTGGGCAACACCTGGATGATCCGCCGCGTACCCGGTCCTCCCCCACGCTTCCTTCCGGACATGACGCACGCAGAGGATCTGCTCTTCTACTTGACGATCGCCCGGCAGGGCAACTACGCGTCCGTCGGACATCCGGTGCTGCGCTATCGTGTGGGCCACTCATCCGCGATGAGCGATCTCCGCGGCCTGCACCAAGGTTACCGCGACCTGGTCCGGGCCATGCGCTCGCTCTCCCCACCGCCTCCGGAGGCCGTGATCGCACGATCCTGGCACCGCATACGCAGCATCATGTTCCGCACCTATTTAAAGCAGGGGAAGCCTCGGCGCGCGCTCGCCGCTTGGAGGGAGCCGCTGCCCATGGGCACCCATCCCTGAGTGCGGCCCATCCTATCGCCATGCATGAATGGCTATCTTGCCGCCGAAGAACCGTTGAGGCAACAGATCATGCATGGAACGACCAGGGCACCTTCCGTCCTGATCATCTGCACCTACTTCCCGCCGCAGAATTCCACCGCCACCCGGCGCCCGTACCACTTGGCCACCCGCCTCTTGGAACGTGGGCATAAGGTCTCCATCCTCACCAGCGCGCTGGAACCGGGTACGCGGTGGGAAACGGACATCTCCCGGTTCCGCATCCATCGCCTTCCCCTGACCCGCACGATCAGGAAAGGGAATGCCGTCCAGCGGTGGCTGGTGCATCGGTACTGGTCCACGCAAGGCCGCAGCTACAACATCCTTTTCCGGACGTTGGCCTTCTTTTTCCTGCCCGTGGACACGCATGATCGCATGGACTTCGATGAAGAGGACGTGGAGCACGCGCTGGGCCGCCACGACGTGGTAATCAGCACGGGCCCACGCTGGTCCGTCGTGGAGTTCGGCCATCGCCTGGCCCGCCGGTGGGCCCCGACCTACATCGTGGATTACCGTGACCCTTGGAACCTGGTGATGCCGGAGGTCGGTGTACGTTCCATCACGTGGTATGGCGACGGCCTTATCGGCTGGCTGAAACGCCGCCGCATGCGTCGCCTCGAGCAGCGGTTCACCCGGCTCGCCAACGCCATCACTTCCGTCAGCCCCACCTTCCTGTCGAACGCCATCCTTTCCACGAAAGTCAAGCGCGCAGGGCTGATCTATAACGGTGCCAATCCTGCGCCTGTAACGGCATCCACCGGGCGCAACGACGCCTTCACGATGTTGTATTCCGGAAGGCTCTACCAGGAGCAGGAGTGGGATGTGCTACTGCGTGCCATGGACATCGTCCAGGCCGAACACCCGCAGGAAGCCTCCCGCATCCGCCTAGTGCTGCTGGGACCCGTGGCTGCGCATCCGCCCGTGCTCGAAGGGCTGGTGGCCTATGGCGCACGCACCGGAATGATCGAGGTGAAGGCTGGTGTGGATCGCGTGGAAGCGCAGAACCAGCAATCCCGCGCGGACCTGCTGGTCAACGTTTCACTGCGGAACATCTCGGGCAACGTGCCAGTAAAGCTGCTCGAATACCTACATGCGGGGAAGCCGATCCTGCAAGTGAGCAACGGCAACGATGTGCAGGAAGCCATCCTGAAGAGCACCCGCGCCGGCGAGGTGATCGGCGATCCCAGGCAGCTCGCTGATTACCTGCTGGCGCAAAGCCGTCGCTGGGCCGCAGGCGAACCCCTGCTGTACGCGCCGGACCGTTCGGCCATCAGCGAATTCCACCACGAGCGTCAGATGGACAAGTGGGTGGACCTGATATGCGAGGTCCATGCCGAACACCCCAGCAACATAACGCATGACCGACAGCAGTCCATTGACGAGCATCATAATGCCCAAGCATGATGGAGTTGGCTGCACACGGGTTGCCTCTTCACCAACGCTCGTCCGCATACGTGCCGACTACAACCGGCCTGCCAGCACATGAACCACCGCATCCTCTTCCTTAGCTATTGGAGCTTGCGCGAACCGCTCAACGCCGCGGCCGTGTTCCCTTATCTGCACCTGCTCTCGGAACGGCCCGGGGTGGAGCATGTGCTCCTAGTGACGCTGGAAACAACGGACACCCGCTTCCAGCCGTCCACCGACCTATGCATCCCCAAGGTGGAGCACCGCGCGATCGGATCGCACCTATGGATGCCCGCCTCCCTATCGCGCATCGAGCAATTATGGCGCGGCTGGCGTGAGCTGGTGCGCATGGTGCGCGAAGAGCGCATCAGCCTCATCATCGCCAAGGGATCCATGGCTGGCGCGGTGGCCCATTTGGTACACAAGCGCACAAACGTGCCCTATAGCGTGGAATCCTTTGAGCCGCACTCCATCTATATGGCTGAATGCGGCGAATGGTCCACCTCCGGCCTTCGCTACAAGGTGGCGCACCACTTCGAGTTGCTGGAGATGCAGCACGCACGCCACGTGATGACGGTGACGGACAACCACCGCAACGACCTACTGGCGGAAGGGCATGATCCGGAACGCATCCACATGATCCCGTCCATCACGGACCTGGAACATTTCAAATTCGATCCCATGCGCCGGACCGAAGTGCGCCAGGTGATGGGCCTGACGGATGCGGATACGCTGGGCATCTATGTGGGCAAGTTCGGCGGGTTGTACTACGACGACGAGGCGTTCATGATCTTCCGGCGGATGAGCGATCATTTCCCCGGCGCGCATGTGCTCGTGCTTTCGCCCATGGACCCTATACCGCTACGAGCGAAGGCGCGCAAAGCGGGTATCCCCGACGACCGTTTCCACGTGAGGGTGGTTCCGCACCCCGAAGTCCCCGCCTACCTCTCCGCCGCGGACCTCGCGTTCAGCACCATTAAGCCGGCCCCGATCAAGCGGTACCAGTGCCCGATCAAGAACGGGGAGTACTGGGCCAACGGCCTGCCCATCCTAATGACCGACGGCATCGCGGACGATCACGTACTGATGCGCAAGGGTGAGGGAGGGCATGTGTTCCAGAGCGACTTCTCGGACCTTGATACGGCCTTTGAAGGTGTGCGGACCATCATGATGCGCCCCGGCCACCGTGTGGAGATAGCCGGACTGGCCCGGCGCTACAAATCGCTTGACATCGCGCGCGCCGTTTACGACGCCACCCTCTGAGGCCTCAACGGCCGGCCTTTCGCATGGGCCATCCGCATCTGCTGATCGGCCTCGATCCGCCTGCGCGAGGGAGTCTTATAGGTCTTGATCAAAATGGCCATGCTCGATGCGAAGAAGGGCAGCAGAGGGATCTTGAACCGCACCAGCGCACCAAAATTGGCTGTGGATAGACCGATGAAGAACCCGAAGGTGACGGTAAAAAGCACACAGAACATCAGTAACGGGTCCCGTGCGATGGCTGGCAGGAAGTGGACCACGCGGGTTTTCCATACGGCCCATATCACCATGAACAGAAGAAAGAGGTTCTCCAGCCCCGATGCCAACATCACCACGTTCCGGGCCTCCCAAAGGAAGGGGCGGAACAACCCTGCAACAGTGGCCGGGACGAACTTGGACATAGCGCCGGCCCAGGTGGGTTCGAACTCACCGATATCGAAACGGTTGCCTCCGTAATAATCCTGCCGCAGATCGCGCTGCGTCACACTTGCCGTCTCTATGGCCTTTTGCATAGAGAACTTATCCAACCGGTCTCCCAATGCGTTCAATGTGAATATGCTCCCCCCGATGAACACGACATAGGCAAAGGGCACCACCACGTACTTGATGAGCTTGTTGCGGGATCCGCTTCAACCGGTCATTGAACACCCAATAGAGCGTACCAGGGAACAGCACTACGAAGATGTAAGGTTTCAGCGCGATGAGGCAGTAGGCCGAGATCACCAGTACGAGAATGTCACCGATACGGAACCTCCGCTGCACACCCACCCGCTCAATCATATAGGCATAGTAGCCCGTGGCGGCCAGGGTAAAAGAATCCTTCAGGATACCCGAGCCCCAGAACACCGTGCTCGGGATGAACAGCACAGTGGCGGCCAGCATACCCATCAGCTGCGGATAGTACCTCACGAACATCTGGTAAAGGCGCCACAGCCCCGAGTAGGTGATCCACGCTACGACGATGGTAGTGAGCAGGTAGCTCTTGAAAGAGATGATCAGCAGTGGACTGATGCACCGGCATACCATGAACGTCCGGTCATCGAAGTAGATATAGTTCACCAGGAAGCCCGTGTGCGGGTTGAACAGGTAGAAGTTCTCCACGGTATTCGGGCCGAATAGCACCTTCAGGTAGGTCCCGGGATCCTCCATGCACATATTGGCCATGGCAAGCGCTGTTTCGTAATAGGCCATCGTATCGCCACCGGTGTAGTAATAGATATACACCAGCGCAAAGCCGATACCACCGAGGATCTTGGTGTATAGGCCCCAGAGGTAATATTTGTACTCAGGGTTCTTCTTAATCCGCACGTTCTTGGTCCGCGTGCTGATCAGCATGATCAGCACCAGGTACAGCGGGATGAGGATGAACTCCCATATCCCGATGTCGATATCGCCCTGGTAGAATGTATGGATCATGGCCGCCCAAATGTCGGCATGCATACCCCTTCTCCGGCCATCGCGATCGGCCGGACGGGTATTTTCGCCGCCATGACCTTGGAAAAGCGCACGTGCCCCGCCTGCGGACATGCATCGGGGACGTTGCTGCCGGCGTATGCCGCCCACCACCTCCGTCGCTGCCCCCGGTGCGGCTGTGCCTATGTGGACCGCGTACCCACCTCCACCGAGCTCGATACCTACTACGGCGATTACCCGATCAAGGATGCGCCACCGGCGGTCACCATCAAACGCTACGGCGAACTGCTGGACGACCTTGAGGTCCATCACCGCACCGGCCGGTTGATCGATGTGGGTTGTGGCGGCGGCGGCTTCCTGCGTTGCGCCGCGGAGCGCGGGTGGGAAGCGCACGGCACCGAATATGGTGCCGCCACGGTGGAGACCTTGCGCGAACAGGGCTTCCACATGCGACAAGGGCCGTTGGATGCCGCGAACTACGAGGCCGGTTCGTTCGACGTGGTGGTCTCGATCGAGGTGCTGGAGCACGTGATCGATCCCCGCGAAGAGCTGCGGCAGATGCACCGCATCCTGCGCCCGGGCGGACTGCTCTACATCACCACGCCGAACTTCAACGCCCTCACGCGCCGCCTCACGGGCAGCCGGTGGACGGTGGTCGCCTATCCCGAGCACCTCACCCTCTTCACGGCGGCCTCGCTGCATGGACTGCTTGAGCGCAGCGGGTTCGAACGAATCGGCCTGCGCACCACCGGCATCAGCCTCAGTCGCATAAAGGAAAGCCACGGGATCGGTGACGCGGAGGCCAACAGGACCGCAGCCGACGACGCCCGCCTGCAACACTCCATCGAGGGGTCGGCCATCCTGCGCACGGCGAAATCCATGGCGAACGGTGTCCTTTCCCTCGTGCGCCTGGGCGACACGCTCAAGGCCACCTACCGAAAGAAGGGCTGACCGCTCAGTGGTGGTACGGCGTACCCTTCAGGATGGCGAACGCCCGGTAGAGCTGCTCCGCGAACAGCACCCGCACCAGTTGGTGCGGAAAGGTCATGGCCGAGAGCGCCAGCACCAGGTCCGCGCGGGCACGCACCGCGTCGGTGACGCCGAAGGCCCCGCCGATCACGAAGGCCACGTCGCGCACGCCCTGGTCCCGCCAGGCACCGAGCCTTTGGGCGAAGGCCGGGCTGGTGAGGGCCGTGCCCCGCTCATCCAACAGCACCACGCGTTCGCCGGGGCGTAGCGCGGCCAGTATCCGGGGCTCCTCCGTCCGGCGTTGGTGGTCGGGATCGCCTTTGCCGGCCTCCGGAAGCACCACCGCCTCGAAGGTGGCCATCCGCCGGATGCGCTCCAGGTAGTGTTCCAGCCCCTCGGACACGTGCCCGCGCTCCGTCCGCCCCACCATCACCAGCCTGATCCGCATGTGTACGCCTGTGTTCGTAACTCCGGCCTGCCGGGTACCCGTTCCATGGCCTGATGTTTGCGAATTTCGCTCGCATCAGCCATTCCGATGAAACACATCCCTCTCATCCTTGCCTTCATGCTTGCTTCCAGCGGTCTGTTCGCGCAGAACGACGTGAAGGATCAGGTGGTCGCCGCCCTGGGCTCCGGCAATGCCGCCGCCCTCGGCAGGAACCTCGTGGCCAACGTGGAGCTGACCGTGCTGAACGTGAGCGAGTACTACAGCAAGGCCCAGGCGGAGCAGATCCTCAAGAAGTTCTTCGATGAGCACGACGCCCAGGGCATGACCGTGGAGCACGAAGGCACCAGCAAGATGGGCGACCGCTACTATATCGGCAGGCTCAGGACCGCCAACGGCGAATTCCGCGTCACGTTCTTCCTGAAGAAGGCCACCGACGTCTTCCAGGTGAAGCAGCTCCGGATCGAATCCGGCAAAAGCGACAAATAATGCTGCCCGAAGGGACCGAGGACCTGATCGCCAGGGCGCTACGCGAGGACATCGGCAACGGTGACCATACCACCCTTTCCACCATACCGCCGGAAGCGAAGGGCGCCGCGCGCCTGCTGGTGAAGGCCGATGGCGTGCTCGCCGGCATGGAAATGGCCCATGCCATCTGCGCCTATTACGACCCCAAGCTGCACATCCGCCCGCTGTTGCAGGACGGCGCGCGCATCACTCCCGGCGACGTGGCTTTCACCCTCACCGGCCCCTCCCGCAGCATCCTCATCGTGGAGCGGCTGGTGCTGAACTTCATGCAACGCATGAGCGGCATCGCCACCCTCACCCGCGCCTTCGTGGACGCCGTGGAGGGCACCGGTTGCAAGGTGCTGGACACCCGCAAGACCACCCCCACCCTGCGCGCCATCGAGAAGTGGGCCGTGCGCATCGGCGGCGGCCACAACCACCGCATGGGCCTCTACGACATGGTGATGATCAAGGACAACCATGCCGACATGGCCGGCGGCATCCCGCAGGCCATCCGCCGCTGCCGCGAATACCTGCGTGCCAACGACCTGGACCTCCCCATCGAGGTGGAGACGCGCAATCTGGACGAGGTGGCACAGGTGCTGGCCACCGGCGGCGTGCAGCGCATCATGCTGGACAATTATCCCTTCGATGCGCTGCGCGAAGCGGTGAAGATGATCGGCGGCCGTTATGAGACGGAAGCCAGCGGGGGCATCACCCTGGCCAACGCACACACCTATGCCGCCACGGGCGTGGACTTCATCTCCGTGGGCGCGCTCACCCATTCCGCCGTCAGCCTCGACCTGAGCCTGAAGGCCATGAGCTGAGCGCCATGGTGGGCCGGCTGAAGCGCCAATTGCTCTATTCCGGTCCCAACCGCCGGCTGATCCGCTGGGGGCAGGGCGTGGTGCTCCCCGGGTTCGAGGGCTTCAGCCTCTACCACATCTCCCGCTTCTTCTTCCGCGCGCTGCGCGAAGGCGACATCGTGATGCGCGCCTCGGCCATCGCCTTCAAGCTGTTCATGGCGCTCTTCCCCGCGCTGATCGTGCTGCTCACGCTCATCCCCTTCATCCCCATCCCCGATTTCCAGGAGAAGCTGATGGACGCGTTCCGCAACATGCTGCCGCTGGAGGTGTACCGCTTCATCGAAGGCCTGCTGCACGACCTGCTGATCAAGAAGCACGGCGCCCTGCTCAGCGTGAGCTTCATCCTGGGCCTGTTCTTCGCCAGCAACACCATCTTCGCCATCCTCAGCGGCTTCAGTTCCAGCTACCACGTCACCCGGTGGCACAGCCCCTTCAGGCAGCGGCTCATCAGCCTCGGCCTCATGCTCGTGCTCACGCTGCTCTGCGTAACGGCCACCGGCATCACCACCGCCAGTTCCTGGCTGCTCTCGCTGATCCACGCCAAGGGCCACATGTTGAGCCTGGTGGAGCGCATCGGCTTCTTCGCGGTGAAGTGGGGCGTGGCCACCCTGCTGGTGCTGTGCGCCGTTTCCGTGCTCTACGCGGCCGGATCGCCGGGGATGAAGCGCTTCAAGCTGATCACCCCGGGCGCCATCCTTGCGCTGCTGCTCATCTTCGTTCTCTCCCGCGCGCTGGCGTTCTTCTTCGAGCACATCACCGATTACAACGCGCTCTACGGCTCCATCGGCGCCATCCTGGTGGTGCAGCTGTGGATCTACCTGAACATGATCGTGCTGCTGATCGGGTTCGAACTGAACACCAGCATCGCCGTGGCCCGCGCCCTGAAGCAGCAACGGCTGCGGCGCGCCCCCGATCCCGCCTCCTGAGGGCCTGTCCGGGATTCCTTGATCCGGTACTTTCGCGGCTCTGCCGCGCCGCCTACCGATGAGGAACCTTTCCGTCCTGCTCGTTCTGCTGTTCGCCGCCACCGCGACCGCCCAGCGCTTCGACCCGTTGCATCCGCCGGACACCTACCGGGACGCCGACAACCCCTACTACTGGAAGAACCGGCCTCCCTATGAAGGCTACTGGCAGCAGGATGTGCACTATCGCATCAAGGCCCGCCTGGACGAGACCACCGATGCCGCCGACGGCACCGTGACGCTGGACTATTGGAACAACTCGCCGGACACGCTGAAGCACGTGTTCTTCCACCTGTACCAGGAAGCCTTCAACCCCGGCAGCTACCTGAGCAAGCTACGGAAGGAGCGGCCTGGGCGGAACGGGACCAAGGCCCCGGCCAACGAACGTGGCACCGAGCTGCTGACGATGACGATGGATGGCGAGCCCACGGCGAGCGAACAGGACAACACCATCATGAAAGTGACGCCGTCCAAGCCGATACCGCCGGGCGCGCACGTCACCTTCGCCTACACCTTCCGCACGCACTGGAAGGGCGCGGACCGCCGCATGAAGCTCTTCAACGCCTGGGGCTTCAAGCATTACGACGGCACGCACTGGTACCCGCGCATCAGCGTGTACGACCGCAAGTTCGGATGGAACACGCAGCAGCACCTGGGCCACGAGTTCTACGGCGACTTCGGCACCTACGACGTGGAGCTGGACATGCCCAACGACCAGGTGGTGGAGGCCACCGGCTGGCTGCAGAACCGCAACGAAGTGCTTCCCGCCGACCTGCGCGCCAGGCTGGACATCCGCAACTTCAAGGACAAGCCATGGGGCGAGAAGCCCAGCGTGATCACACCCTACGAGCCCGGCGTACGCAAGGTGTGGAAGTACCACGCCACGAACGTGCATGACTTCGCCTTCACGGCCGATCCGACGTACCGCATCGGCGAAGCGCAATGGAACGGCATCCAATGCATCGCCCTGGCCGAGGAGCCGCATGCCGGCAAATGGCAGAACGCCGCGGACTACTGCGCGAAGGCGGTCGAGGCGCACAGCACGCTGATCGGCATGTACATCTACCCCAAGATGGTGGTGGCCGACGCGCGCGACGGCATGGAGTACCCCATGCTCACCCTGGACGGCGGCAAGGAGCCGGACTACCGCGGCCTGTTCGTCCACGAGGTCGGGCACAACTGGTTCTTCGGCATGGTGGGCAACAACGAGACCTACCGCGCCATGCTGGATGAAGGCTTCACGCAGTTCCTCACCGCGTGGGGGCTGGAACACATCGACGGCGACACGGTGGTGGTGGAGCCCGCGCGCACGGCCTACGAACGGCGCTACACCCGCCCGCGGCTGGCGCGGGAGCATGAGGTATACGCCGGCTACATGCGCGATGCCGTGAAGGGCACCGCCCCGCCGATCAATGTGCACAGCGACGAGTTCGGCTACCACGGCGGCGGCTATCGCCATGTATACTACCGTACCGCCGTCATGCTCTTCAACCTCCAATACGTGCTGGGGGATACCCTCTTCAGCAAAGCCATGCGCCACTACTTCGACCAGTGGAAGGTGTGCCATCCGTACGTGGAGGACTTCCGGCAAAGCGTCACGGACCTCACGCACGTGGACCTGAACTGGTTCTTCGACCAATGGATCGAGACCGACAAGCGCATCGACTACGCCGTGAAAGGCGTGAAACACCGCGGACAGGACAGCGGGCAGGTGATCCATCTGCGCCGGCGCGGCGACATGGAGATGCCGATCGACCTCTCGGTGACCGCGCGCGATGGCAGGGAGTACGCCTTCCACCTCCCGAACAACTGGTACGTGAAGCCCACCACCGCCACCGTGCTGCCACGCTGGATCGGCTTCGATGAGCTGCAGCGCGACTACTTCGCACACGTGGACATCCCCAGCGGCATCGCCGACGTGCGCATCGACACCACGTTCCGGCTGGGCGACGCCTATCAGTTGAACAACAGCCTGCGCTTCCCGCTGGAGACCACCTTCGACAGCCACATCGCCGATCGCCCGGACCGCCGCGTGTACGAAGGCGCCGTGCGGCCCGACCTCTGGTGGAACGGTTACGACGGCGCGAAGGTGGGCGTGCATTTCAACGGTGACTGGATGCGCTACAAGCACCAGGTGTGGTTCACCGCGTGGCTGAACACGGGGCTGGGGCAGAACCTCCGTCCGGGCCAGAGCAACACCGGGTTCGACCCGATCAGCCTGAACTTCCGCTACGAGAACGGCACCGAACGGCTGCTGAAAGGCTCCTCGGTGTTCGTGACCGCCCGCCTGCTGGACGGCCTGGAGCAGTATGGCGGCGGCTTCAAATGGCGCTTCAACCACGACCGCGACGAGCTCTACACGTCGATCAAGTTCATGCTGCGCCGCGACAGCACGGACCTCTCCTACCTGCTGTACCCCGCGCAATGGGAGCCGGACCGGCTGAACAGCGCCACCGACGTGGGCCTGAAGCACCACTACGAAGGCCGGCGCAACACGGGCGACATGCAGGTGAACCTCCGGAACAGCTCCATCGGCGCCACACTGCCATACGCACAGCTCTCGGTCTCGGCCATCAACGAGTGCCGCATGGGACGACTGGGCTTGCGCACCCGCCTTTTCCTGCAATACGGCACCGGCACCACTCCGCGTGAGAGCGCGCTCTACCTCGCCGGTGCCTCACCGGAGGAGATGATGGAGAACAAGTACGTGCGCAGCGAAGGTTTTCTGCCTTACGACTGGCTCGGCTACGGCGCCACGATGGGGCATTTCCAGCAAGGCGGCGGCCTCGGGCTGCGCGGCTATGCCGGCTACTACGCGCCCGCGGCGGACGTCAATGGCAACACCATCCTGACCTACGTGGGCAACACCGGCGGAGCGATCAACGCGGAACTGGACCTGGACGGCCTGGTGGCCCTGCGCCCGCGCGCCACGCGTGAATGGCTGCACATCGACGCCTACCTCTTCGGTGACGTGGGCGGCATGGGCTACCGCGCGCTCACCGAGGCCGGCACGCAACAATTGCGCATCGCATCGCCCCGCGCGGATGCCGGTGCGGGCGTGGCGCTAACGGTGAAGAAGTTCGGTCCGCTCAGCGGCATCAAGCCGCTCACCATCCGCTTCGACATGCCGCTCGTGCTCTCCAACATCCCCTTCGGGGAGAGCGACCACTTCGCCTGGCGTTACGTGGTGGGCATCGGGCGGAGCTTCTGATACTGCGGACCGCTTACATTTGAGCATGGTATTCGTTGATCAGGTCTGTGATCGTTCCGAGCAACGCTTGTAACAATGCTGCGCCACTCCATCCACTCATCTCAACTCCCATGAGGAACCTCCACCTCAAACCTTTCGTAATCATGGCAAGTCTTTCTGCCGTTCTATCAGCGGAGGCCCAGCCCACTACCATCGTACTGCAAGTGCGAAATGGCGTCTCAATAGGCTATCACGACAACTACAATACTGAGAATACCAACTACTACAATGCACCCCAGCTTGGGGGCTTTTCGCAACCGGGCACGACGGGAGGCGTGAACAAAGGCCGTGGCCTCATGGATTTCGATCTGACAGGGATCCCACCGGCGGCCAGGATCATCAGTGCCCACTTGAGCCTGATCGGCATGGGCCCGTTCGGGACCGGTATAGTAGGCATGGTGGGTAGTACAGGTGCCAACGCATCGACCCTTCGCCGGGTAACGTCCCCTTGGGAACCTACCATGGTAACGTGGAACACCCAGCCCACGACAACGATGCAGCACGCGGTCCCTCTGAGGCAAAGTGAATATGCCGATCAGAACTATCTCAGCGTGGATGTGACCGCACTAGTGCAGGACATGGTGGATGATCCGGCGAACAGCTTCGGTTTCTTGATGCAATTGGATGACGAAACACCATCGCGAGGCCTCGTCTTCCACAGCTCCGCTGCTGGACGCCCGGACCAACGGCCCGTGCTTGTGGTAAGCTATGGAGAGTGCGACCTCACGACCTTGATAAATGCCCCCGATCCAACAACATCGGAACTGACGATCACGCCGAATATCGCGACCGTGGGAAGTGACCTGACCATCAATGCATCCGGATCGGATCCCGTTCCTATTGCTTTGAAGGTAATGGATGGGCTTGGACGCATCGTGGCCAGCGCTCCCGTCCGGCCGGCACCCCAGCATTGGACCGTTCCCATGCTGGCGCCTGGGCGCTATTTGGTATCAGCCATGGATGCGAACGGCCATGTGCTTGGCATACGTGCTCTCACCATTGTGCAATAACACCCTTATACAGGACCGAAGGTCCTTCATCCCGCTCAGGATCGGCACATGTTCCAGCCACTAATAAAGGCCTACGTACGTTTCAAGATGCGGAACTCCCGGTTCCCGGGGTCCCGCATGTATTGGGAGGAGCGTTACCGGAAAGGCGGGAATTCAGGGCCTGGATCATATGATCGCCTGGCCCGGTTCAAGGCAGAGGTCATGAACGACCTAGTGCGATCCTTGAACATACGTTCCGTCATCGAGCTGGGCTGCGGAGATGGCCATCAGCTCGGGCTGGTCGCCTATCCGCGGTATGTCGGGCTGGACGTATCGGCAACAGCCATCCGCCAATGCATGGCCAGGTATGGGCAAGAGCCTACAAAGAGCTTCATTGCCTATGATCCGATGGCGTTCCATGATCCCGCGGGTGCATTGCGTGCGGACGCGGCGCTCTCCCTGGATGTGCTGTTCCATTTGGTGGAACAAGATGTCTTCGATCGCTATATGGTCCACCTTTTCGGTGCAGCGGAGCGCTTGGTGGTGATCTACGCTCCCGATCGGGATCGCGAGCAGCGTTTCCACGAACGCGAACGTTCCTTTACCCGGCACATCGCGGCATACTATCCGGAGTGGACGTCCATCCGTCACATCCCTAATCCGTACCCGTTCGATGCCGCCGACCCGAGGAATACATCGGATGCAAGCTTCCACGTCTTCGAACGCCAGCGATAACGACCGCCCTCACTCCGGCTTATGCAGCACTTGGCGATAGATCGCCAGGAAGCGCTCGCCGACTTCCGTGTATGTGAACCGATCGGCCCAGGCCCTCGCTATGGCCGCACGATCATAGTGCGATGCCAATGCCTTTCGGATTCCTTCCACCCAGGCGTCGACCGTATTCTCCACCAGAACTCCCTGCCCCGGTCGTACCAGTTCAGGCAGGGCCTGCACGTTCGAAGCGACCACAGGGGTCCCACACTTGAGCGCTTCGGCCACCACCACTGAAAAAGTCTCCCGCTCCGTGGGATGCAGAAAAAGATCCGCCTGCTGCAATTCCTCTGCGATCTGCGGCTTGGAGCGATGGCCGGCCATCTCGATCCATACACCCTTCTCCCGAGCACGCTGCTCCAATTCTGTTCTCCTGCCTCCTTTGCCGATCAGCGTGAGCCGTATTTGACGGTCCATCCCCACCTGTAAAGAAGCTACCGCATCGATCGCCAGATCCGGTCGTTTATGGGGAACCTTGGTCCGCTCCCATCGCGCGACCATCAGGAATCGCAAGTCCTTATGCTCAGGCTGCGCCTTGTATGTGAACGCCCCACTAGGTACCACGTTGGGTACCACCTGTACTTTGGCGGGGTCCCTTACATAACGCCGAACGATCTCCGCAAGGTACGTGGAGACCGGCATGATCCGAGCCGCGCGTTCATAGGCGCGGCGCCCCTGCCAACGTAGAAGATCCCGCTTGAAATAGCGTTCGACGCGTGTCCAGTGCTCGCTGATGACGTGAGGCTTTCCGTGCTGCTCCGCCAAAGCATCACCGATCACTCCAGATGGATGCACCACCTGCGAATGCACCATGTCGTATCCAGCAATGTCCAGATCACGGTCAGCGATGGCTTTGCGCACAAGCCATAACTGCCACGGATAGAGGATGTAGATGAACTTCCAGAGGCGACTTGCGATCGTGATACGGGTACCCTGCATGGTCCCATCGGACAGGGGCTCTGTCCGCAGCCGGGTCCGCCATCCACCGTCAACGATACGTATATGCAAGATGTGCGGTACTGCCCCGGCCAATGCTATGGCCTTGGCATGCTCCCGTATGAACGTTCCATGCCCGGGATCGTCCGGCGATGGATACCAGTGGGTCAGGAAGAGGACCTTGATCATTGGACCTCGCAAATATCGCGTCGGCAGGCCTGCATAGCCACCCGAACGGTCCTCCATTCAGCCTTGTAACCACAGGTTCCTTTTCTTTGGCGGTGCATGAAAAGATCCTTGTCACCGGTGGCGCAGGGTTCATCGGCAGTCATACCTGTGTGGAACTGATCGATGCAGGCTACACGCCGGTGATCGTGGACGACCTGCGCAACAGCCACCGCCGCGTGATCGAAGGCATCGCGCGTATCACCGGCCGGGAACTTGTTCCGCACCTCATCGATTGCTCGGATGAGGCCGCCTTGGAACGCGTGTTCGACCAGGAAGGTCCAATCATCGGAGCGATCCATTTCGCCGCCTACAAATCCGTGGGGGAGAGCGTGGCTGAACCGCTGAAGTACTATAGCAACAACATCGGATCGCTGATCGCCCTGATGAAGGTGGCCAGGCGCAGGGACACGCGCCACATCGTGTTCTCGTCTAGCTGCACGGTGTACGGACAGGCCGACGTGCTGCCGGTGACGGAGGACGCCCCGAGCGACAAGGCCAGTTCGCCCTATGGCTACACGAAGGTGGTATGCGAGCGCCTGCTACAGGACCTCAAGCGCAGCGCGCCGGACACCAACATCGTCATCCTACGCTACTTCAACCCGATCGGCGCACACCCCAGCGGCCATATCGGTGAATTGCCGGTGGGCGTGCCGAACAACCTCGTGCCGTATGTGGTGCAGACCGCCGCCGGTCATCGCAAGGTGCTCACGATATATGGCGACGATTACGACACGCCGGACGGCACCTGCCTGCGCGACTATATCCACGTGGTGGACCTTGCGCAAGCGCATGTAAAAGCCATGGACCTGCTCCAACAACGGCCGTTGACCGGATGTGAGGTCATCAACCTTGGCACCGGCCGGCCGGTGAGCGTGAAGCAAGTGGTGGACTCCTTCGTCCAAGAGACCGGCGTACCTGTTCCCTTCATCATCGGCCCACGTCGGCCGGGTGACGTGGCCAGCATCCATGCGGATGTGACCAAGAGCGCGCACATGCTGGGATGGCACGCACGGTACAGCATGGCCGAAGCCCTCCGGCATGCGTGGGGCTGGCAGCACACACTGGACAACGACCGCCGGTGATCGATCAGCGGCCGGTCAGCCGCCGCAGCATCTTCATCGCCTGAGCGTTGACCTCCGGCGTCACCTGCGCCGAGGCGATCACGCCCCAGAAGATGCCCGTGATCACCGTGCAACGCACCACCATGTCCGCGATGCCGTTACCCAGCGACGGGATCGCCCAGGCCACCGCCGTTAATACCGTGGCCAGCAACAACAGCAGCACCGTGCGACGCTCATAAGGCCATAGCCTGAACGTCCGCCAGAGGAACTGCGCTCGCCAGGCCACGATCACGGCCACGGAACAAAGCGAGCTCCACGCCACGCCATCCAGGCCCCACCAGCGGATGAAAACGACATCCAGCACGGCATTGAGGCCCAGGTATAGCACACTGGACGTGGTGTCGAACGCATACCTGCGCGACGTGCCGATGATGCTGCTGCCCAATCCACCGGACTGGCTGATCACATTGGTCACGCAGAGCAGGAGCAATGCATGCGCACCGACCCGGTATTCCGGCTTGAGGAACCCATAGATCGGGCCGATGTTCGCGGCGATGCACAGGGCCACGTAGACCGCCATCACCATCAATACGGTGGTGGACCGGCGGTGCAGCACCGCAATGCGCTCAAGGTCCCGCTTGCGCCAGGCATCCGCCAGCAACGGGACCAGCGGGATCACCATGGCCCGTCCGGGCACACCGATCACACTGGCGATGAACTGGGCCACCGCGTAGTAGGCCACATATTCCACCCCATTGCGCAACAGCGCGGCGAGCAGCAATTGGTCCATATTGCCCGCTGCGACCCCGGCCAGGCTTACGCCAAGCGAGATGGCCGCATAGCGCGACATACCGCTGGTGACGCGTTTCGGTATGCGGATAGGCACCTTACCCATCCCGAGCTCACCCGCGCGCCAAAGGTCCACGAACAGTACCAGCGTGGTGAGCAGGAATGTGGAAACGAACAGCCCCAGGAACCAGCCGAACGGCAGATGCCAGACCACGTGGGCGATGATGAGGAGCGTCTGCAGGCCGCGCAGAAGGAACTCACGTACGAAGACCGGCGCGATGCTGCGATGGACGACACGGCTGAAGCCGCGCAACACCAGGTAGTAGACCTCCGCCAACACCAAGGGCAGCACCACCAAGCCGTACCGGCGGTACAGGCCGCTCGGATCATTGAACCAGGCAACGAACCGGTCGTTCAACAGCAGAAGCACCGCCATCGCCACGAACGTGCCCAGCGAGGCGATCAGGATGGCAAGCCGGAAGAAGCCGCTGTGGCGCCGCAGGCCATCGCGGAAATACGGGAAGTAGCGGATCACCGTCGGCTCCATGCCCAGGTGGGCGATCTGCGCGGTGAGGATGCTCATCGACACCACCAGCCGGGTGACCCCGAACTCATCCGTGGATAAGTACCGCGGATACAGGAGCGCCATGTTCAGGAAGCCCAGCCCCAGGCCCGCCACCGAGAGCGCGGTGTTCCATGTGGTCTGGCGCGCGATACTGCCCATCGCGGCCGAAACTACGGCCGCCATGCCTTCCAGGGATGGCCGCCCTTCGTTGGAGCGATCACAACCCGTCCAGCAACGCGGCCACCTGCGCGCAGGTGGCCGCGCGCGAGTAGCGCGGGTCCGGGCATGTGGCCGCCGCGTGGAAAAGCCCGAAGATCCGATCACGCTGTGCCTCCAGGCCCCTGCGGTCGACCACCTGATGCGGCGGTGCATCCAGCACGCGCGCCACATCGCCAGCCATGGGGCCTATGGCGAGCACAGGGCGACCCGTGCTGAGGTACTCGAACAGCTTCCCCGGAAGGATGCCCATGAGGTTCGGCGTATCGTTCACCATGAGCAGGAGCACACGGGCCCGCTGCATGTGATGCATCGCTTCTTCATGTGTGACACGGCCCGTGCGCTCAACATGACCGGACAAGCCAGCTGCCGCGACGGCATCGGCGATGGTGTGGTCCACGGGGCCTACTAGGCGCAGGACGAACCGGCGCGCGAAGTCGGCATCCGCATCGCATAGGGCCTTCAACGTGCGCCAGAGCTCCGGCGCGTTCCGCGATGCCGGCAGCGAACCGATATGCACGAGGCTGAACACGTCGTCCACCGGCGGGGGCGGCGAAGGCAGGTCATCAGGATCGTAGCCGTTGGTGACCACATCCACTGTGCGGCCGCCGAGCTGGCCCAGATCCTGCGCCCAGCGCCAGCTCACGGTCGTTACGCGATCGGCCTCGTGCAGCACTTCACGTTCAAGCCGCTTGTGCCGTGCATCCGCACGCTTGGAGAGCTTCAACTGCTGGTAGAAATCGATATCCGTCCATGGATCACGGAAGTCCGCGATCCACTTGGTGCCCAGTGCGCGCTTCAGTGCGAGCGCGATCAGGTGCATGCTGTGCGGTGGTCCGGTGCTGATGATGGCATCCACCGAATGCGAATGCAGATAGCGCTTGAGGTGGCGCACGCTCGGCCGCACCCACCACACACGCGCATCCGGGATGAAGAAATTGCTCCGCACCCACAGCGCTAGGTCCTCCTTCCAGCCGCCCTGCTTCTTCTCGTTCAGGAAGGCGGTCTGCACGCGTTCCTTCGTGCTGCGGCCGGTGAAGCGCTTATATAGGTTGAACGGCTCGATGATCGGCCGTTTGATGACCTCGATGTCCGGCCGCACATCGCGCAGCAAACCGGGATCGATCGGCCGTCAGCTCCGGGTCCTCCGGCGTGTAGATCACGGGCTGCCAGCCATGCTCCGGCAGCAGCTTGCTCAGCTTCAGCCAGCGGTACACACCGGCGCCACCATTGGGCGGCCAGTAGTACGTGATGATGAGCACCCGCTTCATGCGGCGGCCTCCCCGTGCGGGCGGCGCAGCTCCAGGAAGAACGCGAGCAGCACGCACAGCACCAGGGCGTACGAGCCGATGGAGGCCACGCGGCCACCGGTGTTGAACACCCGGCTCACGATGTGGAAGCGCACGGTGTGCTCGCCCGGCGGCACCTTCATGGCGCGCAGCACGTAGTCGGCGCGCACGTATGGGGCCGGTTGCCCGTCGATCTCCGCCACCCAGTCGGGGCCGTACCAGATCTCGCTGAACACCACCACACCGCCATGGGCGCTGTTCACGGCATAGGTGAGATCGTTGGAACGATAACCGCCTTTCAGCTTCACGCTCGCCGTGCTGTCGGGGCGGGCGGCACCGGCCACCTCACCGTACCAGCGGGCATCCACCAGGGCGGTGTGGCGGGTGTCGATCCGGCCGAGCCGGGTGATCTCCTCATCGGCATCCTTCGCCTCCTCCACTTCATCCACGAACCAGGCGGGACCATAGGCGTGGGCGTTCGGCACGGGCGGACGATCATCGCTCAGGATGATATACTTGGTGTTGAGCATGTTCAGCACGCCGGTGCCAGCAAGCACGCTGTCCACCGCGCCCATGGTGGCCTTGCCGCTTTGCAGCACGCTGATGATGCGCTGCATCTCGGGCGCGATGTGGAACTCGAACAGCTCCTGGTAGCGCTTCAGCTTGGCACCGTGGTAGCCGCCCAGGCTCTTGTGGAAGTAGCTCACGCGCGTATCCTGGAACGGTGCGCGCAGGCCGAGCACCCGGAAGTCCGTGGTGCGGCGCAGGCTCGCGAAGCGCAGCAATGCTTCCTCCTCCTTCGACACCATGCGGTCGGGACCGCCCGCCTCGGCCTTCTTCGCCTTCAAGCGGGCCACGGACCGTTCGAGATCCGCTTCGGTATCGGCGTTCTGCTCGGCGCGCATGATCGCCAGGTCCACCGGCTGCGGTTTGAAGGGGTTCCGGTTGGTGGCCTCATCCTCCCAGGCGAGGTATTGGCCCTTGTCGTCCTTGTCGTTGTTGAGGTAGCGCTTGTCCACGCCCCAGAGGTCCAACAGCACCAGCAGGCATAGGCCGGTCAACAACACGCCACGGCCCACGAGGCCCCGCCCGAAGGCGAACAGCAACGCGGCTCCCGCGGCCACGAAGCCGAGGCTGCGCCACACGTCGGCGGTGAACACCCCGATGCGCGTGTCCTTCAGGCCATCGATGTAGGCTTGCACTGCGGCACCGCCCTTGCCGGCCTCCTGCACTTGTGCGGCGAGCTGTTCCTTCTCCGCATCACTGAAGAACTGCATGAATGCGGACGGGAACAGGGCGAGCACCACCAATACCGCCACCACTGCACCGGCCACCGCCAGGAACCTCCGCTCCATGGCCTTGTCCCAACGCCCTTCCTTCAGCACCCGGTCGAGGTAGAGCACGGCAAGCACCGGAGCCGCGAACTCCACGACCACCAGGAGGATGGTGACCGCGCGGAACTTGTCATACCCTGGCACGTGGTCCAGGAAGAAGTCCGTGAGCGGCATCAGGTTGTGGCCCCAGCTCAGGAGCATCGCCAGCAGCAGCCCCCCGAAGAGCGCGACGCCCAGCGTATCCTTCCACAGCACCACGCCCGCCAGCAGGTAGGCGATCACGAGCAGGCCTGACAGCACGGGCGACGTGACATTGATGAGCACCGCCACCAGCAGCAACGATCCGAGGGCCCACCAACGCCCCGCGCCCTCCGCGCGGGAAAGCATCAGCACCATCAGCAGCACGATGATGGCGCCGAGGTACACCGGCCCGCTCGTGAACTCCTGATCGCCCCAATAGCTGTTGACGTAGCCGCCCTCCTGGTACTTCTTCAGCACCGCGGTCCGGAAGGCCGGGTCGGCAATGCGGTCCAGGTCCTCCTTCGTGCGCACGAGCGAGCCGCTCGCGCCGCCCTTGGCGTCGGGCACCAGCAGGGTCAGCGTCTCCTGCTTGCCGTAGCTCCAGTGGGTCACGTAATCGCGATCAAGGCCGCCGGTCTGGTTGGCCTTCGCGTTCTCGCCGGACGGTGTGATGGTGAGCTCGTTCGGTCCGCGCGTGGTGTACTTGCCGTATTCGTAAGTGCTCCAGAGCAGCCCGATGTTGCAGGCGAGCGCGATCAGCACCGCCACCGCGCCGAGGGCGCACCGGGCCAGCAGATCGCCCACGCGCTTCTCCCGCACGGCGCGCCAGGCTTCGGCCAGGAAGAAGAGCACCAGCACGACCCCGAGGTAGTAGGTCACCTGCACGTGGTTCACGCTCACCTCCAGCGCCAGGAACAGCGCGAAGAGCGCCGCGCCGAGCCACTTCCGCCCGCGCAGCAACAGCCAGGCACCGGCCAGCACCAGGGGCATGTATCCGATGGCGTTGGCCTTGCTGGTGTGCCCCGCTTCCAGGATCACGAGGTAGTAGGACGAGAACCCGAAGGCGATCGCTCCCAGCAACGACAGCCAGGGATCCACCCGCAATACGCGCAGCAGCACGTACATGCCGATGAGGTAGAGGAAGACGAAATCCGCAGGCCGCGGAAGGAACCCATGGAAGAGGCGATCAACGAAATGCAGCGCGTTGTCCGGCCAGAGCACCCCGATCTGGTAGGCAGGCATGCCACTGAACATGCTGCCCGTCCACAGCGGCTCTTCGCCGTATGCATCGCGGTGCTCCTGGAGCTCCTGGGCCATGCCCTTGTAGTGCCGGATGTCGCCCTGCACCAGCCGCTTGCCCTCGAGCACCGGACTGAAGTAGGTGAGCACCAGCACGAGGAACACGGCCACGGCGGCCACCACGGGCAGCGCCTTCTTCCAGTCGATCGCTTTCATGTGTTCGGGATCACTCGATCTCTTCGAAATCGGCATCCTGCACGGACCCGAATGCGCTGCCTCCGGACGGACCTCCCTCCGCGCCGGAGGGGCGTTCGATGCGTACCTCGCCCGGCGCACGGTGGTCGGGTGAGGCCCAATGCGTGCCCTTCGGGGGCCGCGGCGCCGGCCGCTGCTGCATGCGGATGAAAAGGCGCAGCAGCTGCCACACGATCAGCAGCACCAGGATCGTCCGCAGCGTACCATTGGCCGATAGGAGCATGGGGCGAAGGTAGCCGCCCAAGGCTTGCCCGGCCGGTATGCCGTACCTTTGCGGCCGCCTGCCGCCTATGGCATGGCTCCGCCGGCCACGCCAGCGGTACGATCCCCCTCCCTGCAATGCCTTCCTTCCACGATCTCGGCATCCGCGCCGAGATCCTCTCGGCCCTGTCCGAGCTCGGCTTCGAACAACCCACACCCGTCCAGGAAAAAGCCATCCCCCACCTGCTCGCCAGCGAGCGCGACGTGATGGCCCTGGCCCAGACCGGCACCGGCAAAACGGCCGCCTTCGGCATCCCCCTGCTGGAGCGCATGGACGGGAACGACCGCACCGTGCAGGCCCTCGTGCTCTCCCCCACCCGCGAGCTCTGCGTGCAGATCACCCGCGACCTGGGCAACTTCGGCAAGCACCTGCCCGGCGTGAAGCCCGTGGCCGTCTATGGCGGGGCCAACATCCGCGAACAGATGCGCGCCATCCAGCGCGGCGCCAACGTAGTGGTGGCCACCCCCGGCCGCCTCATCGACCTGCTGGACCGCCAGGCCGTGGACCTCTCCCGCGTGCGCACCGTGGTGCTCGACGAGGCCGATGAGATGCTGAACATGGGCTTCCAGGAGGACCTGACGACCATCCTGGAAACAACGCCGAAGGACAAACGCACGTGGCTCTTCAGCGCCACCATGAGCAGCGAGGTGCGGCGCATCGCCAAGGGCTACATGCGCGATGCCGACGAGGTGAGCACCGGCCGCGCCAACAGCGCCGCCGACGCCATCAGCCACCGCTACACCGTGGTGCAACTGCGCGACCGCTACCTCGCCCTGAAGCGCTTCGTGGACGCCGAGCCCGACCTCTTCGCCATCGTGTTCTGCCGCACCAAGCAGGACACGCAGGACCTGGCCGAGCACCTCCAGAAGGACGGGTACGATGCGGATGCGATCCACGGCGACCTCAGCCAGCAGCAACGCGACCGCGTGATGGAGCGCTACCGCAGCAAGAGCCTCCAACTGCTCATCGCCACCGACGTGGCGGCGCGCGGCATCGACGTGAGCAACGTGAGCCACGTGATCCATTTCGACCTGCCCGGCGAAGTGGAGAGCTACACGCACCGCAGCGGCCGCACCGGCCGTGCCGGCAGGACCGGCATCTCCCTCAGCATCATCGGCGCGAAGGACGTGTTCAAGATCCGCTCGCTCGAACGCCAGCTGAAGACGCACTTCGCCTACGTGCGCGTGCCCGGCGGCGCGGAGATCTGCGAACGCCAGCTGCTCACGCTCATCCAGAAGATCAAGGAGGTGGAAGTGGATGAGGAAGGCATCGACCGCTTCATGGACGCCGTGGAACTGGACCTGGCCGGCTTCGATCGCGAAGAACTGATCAAGCGCGTGGTGTCGCTGGAGTTCAACCGCTTCCTGGAACAATACCGCGAGGCACGCGACCTGAACGTGGACCTGGCCCGCAAGGACCACAACCCACGGGAGCGCCGCGAAAAGACCGAATTCAACCGCGCCGACGCCGGGCCGATGCGCTCCATGTTCATCAATCTGGGCACTGCGGACGGTTTCGACAAGGGCCGCATGCTCGGCTACCTCTGCGGCATCACGGGCCTCACCAACCAGCACATCGGCCGCATCCTGTTGAAGGACATGTACGCCTTCGTGGACATCGACGCGGCCCACTTCGATGAAGTGCTAGGCCACTTCCGCAATGCCAACTACAAAGGCCGCAAAGTGCGCGTGGACGAAGGCAACGGCGGCGGTGGCGCACCACGACCCAGCGGCCCACGCGGCGGCGGTCACGAAGCGCCCCAGAAGAAGTTCCACAAGGCGCGCTACTGAGTGCAAGTGGAGGCACGTGGGCCATGCATATCCGGGTGCAACTGCTGAAGGAGCACAGCCGGGCGAATGCGGAGCACATCGCGCGCTACGTAGGCGATGATGCGAAGCGTTTCGCGGAGCTGATGCACTGCATGCTGCACGATGATACCTATCGCGTTTGCCAGCGCGCCTCCTACAGCGTGGGCCTGGCCTGCGAGGCACATCCGCATCTGGCAGCGCCTTACCTGAAGGACCTTCTGGCCGTGCTGGACCAGCCCGTGCATGAGGCCGTCCAGCGGAACAGCCTCCGCATCATGCAATACTGCGAGCTGCCCGCATGGCTGCATGGCGCCATCACACAGGCGGCGTTCGCCCGCGTAGCCGATCCAAGCCGTTCGATCGCTCAACGGGCCTTTGCCATCCGCGTGGCGGAGCGCATGGTGGAAGCCCACCCGGAATTGGGACCCGAGCTGCGCATGCTACTGGAGAATGTATTGCGGGAGCATCCCACCCCCGCCGTGCGCTCGCGCGCCACGAAGGTGTTGCAGGCATTGCCCGGTCGATCCAGCCGATAATACAGACGATCGGGCCCTTAGGCGCGGGGCGATCCCGCCACGATGACATGCCCTATCCAGCCGAACAGGAACCCGCCCTTCCTGAAAACAAGCCTATTCCTGAGAAATATCCGTACGAACGCCCTTTCCAAAGGCCATGCCATCCAGCCAGATCGACAGCCCTTTCCCGGACCACGCCCTTTCGGAGGTTTGGCATCAGGATCGCGGGCAGGAAGGCATGATCAACGGCAAAGAGACCACGGTGGAACGGCGCGTCCGCATCGATGCGCCCGTGCAGGCCGTTTGGGACGTACTGAACAAGGATGGATTGAGCAGACTGCACCTGCTCCGCGAGGAAGGGGATACCCAGTTGAGGGAAGGCGGGCGCCTCGCGTGGTACCATCCGGAAGAACCGGAAAGCCCTCCGCGGATGATCGGTCGCATCACCGTGGTGAACAAGCCACGGCGGATCGCCTTCATGGTATACACCCCCGACGCAGGCCTGCCGGACAAGCCGGAGAACTACACCCTCACCGAGATCACCCTCGTGCCCGAGGAGGATGGCCGCACGATGGTCATCGCCGAACAAGGCGACTTCGCGAACCATCCGCACGGCCCGCGCCTGGCCAAACAGGCCGGTGACCGCTGGGTGGAAGCCCTGATCCGCCTGAAGGACCGGGTGGAGCACAAAGCCGCCGCCTGAGACGGGCGGCGACAAGAACAGCGAACGGGGCGGTCCTAGTGACCGCCCCGTTCGCTGTTCCAGACTTTCTTTTCGCTCACGTAGCTCCCACCAGCCGCTATACCTGTCGATCCATGCTGGCGCTGAAGAGGTCCGGCTGCTCGGACGCCAGGGATATGCCTTCCAACTCCAGCAGCTTCCGCTTGGCGGACAACCCACCGGCATAGCCCACCAGTTCACCGGAGCTCCCGATGATCCGGTGGCACGGCACCAGGATCGACAGGCTATTGGCCCCATTCGCAGCGGCCACGGCACGGATCGCCGTCGGCTCTGCCACTTTCGCCGTGAGCGAAGCGTAGGTCTCCGTGGTGCCGTAGGGCACGGTCATCAACGCCTCCCATACCCGGCATTGGAAGGGTGTACCGGCCATGCGTAGCGGCACATCGAATACCGTGCGTTCACCACGGAAATAGCCTTCCAACTGCTCCATGGCCACCTCGATCACCGGCGACATCCCTTCGCCGTATGCAGCACCCAAGCTCCGCTGGATGCGCGCATCCACCGCCTCACGCCGGCGGCGGTGGCGCCAATCGCACAGGCAGAGCGCATCGCCGTGCGCCCCCAGCAACAGTTCACCGTAGGGTGTGGCGAAGACGTGGGTGAGGATATCCATGTTGCCGCAGTGGCACAAAGGAAGCCATCGCGAAGCGCGAACGACCGCTGGAGCAGGATGCACCCGGTCATCCCACCCAAGGCCGGGCCACTTCCCCGCCCGCAAGGAATTCCGGAAAGCCCCTTGCGGGCGGAAGAAGTCAGGCCTGCCGGGCGCTCAGCCCTCCACCAGTTCCTTCAATCCCTGGCGGCGCAGCACATTGCCCGCCAACGCCAACAGCGCGGCCACATGCACCAACGTGCCCAGCAGAAGCTGGATGTTGGCGGTGGGCCAATGCAACAGCTTGAACAAGCCACCGAGGGTGAGCATGGCGGCACTGACCAGAACGAGGGCAAGGGCGATGCGGGGCTTCATGATGGTGTGTTTTGTATGAGGAATGCGCTGGATGACGGAAGGTAACGCGGGCATGCGCGGATGGCCTGTTCCAATTGTGCAACAGGCTGTTGCACAAGGTGAGCCGGAGTTCCGGCCAACGAGCCGGGGCAAGATCATCTACCGCATCATCGACGACCTGATCTTCGTGTCGGACATCTTCGATACGCGGCAGGACCCGGAGAAGATGGTGTGGTGATCACACGGAGGAATGGATATCCTTGTTGCATGCGACCCTTCCGTTCCTGGACCTTGCTCCTGGGCTTTCTGAGCTGCTCGTTCGGCCTTGCGCAGCAGGTGCCCGACACGGCGTTCCTGTACAAGGCCGCTACACCCGCCTATGCGAAGAACAAGGGCCCAGTGATCGTCCTCGACGAAGCGCACTTCAACTTCCACACCCTCGGCGGACGCTACTCCGCGTTCGGACGTGTGCTCGCCGATGACGGCTACGTGCTCCGGCCCGGCACGGAGCAATTCACACCCGCTGCCTTGGCCGGTGTGCGGATCCTCGTGATGGCCAACGCCCTGCCCGATACCGGCGAATGGAGGTTGCCCACCGCTAGTGCGGTGACCCCGGAAGAATGCGCTGCCGTGGAGCAATGGGTGAGCGAGGGCGGCAGTCTGTTCATCATCGCCGACCACATGCCCTTCGGCGGTGCCGCCGCCGATCTGGCTGCTGTCTTCGGCTTCAATTGGGTCAATGGTTTCGCCTTCCGTAAGGACGAGGGCCCGGAGTTCTTCTCCCGAAAGGCCGGCAACCTCCTGCCCAACGCGGTCACCAATGGAGCGGACCCGGGCGAACGCATCGACAGCATCAAGCTGTTCACCGGCAGTGCCTTCCTCGCGCCACCCGAAGCCACCATCGTCACCAGCCTGCTGGATGATTACCAGATCCTCCTGCCCACCCACGCCTGGCAATTCAGCGACACCACCGCACAGCTCGATGGGAAGCACTTCGTGAACGGGGCACTGCTTCCGTTCGGCAAGGGACGCGTCGTGTGCTTCGGGGAGGCCGCCATGTTCAGCGCACAACTCGCAGGCCCGAAACGCAAACCGGCGGGCATGAATGCGCCCGGCGCGGAACAGAACCCGCAACTCTTGCTGAACCTGATCCATTGGCTCGACCATCGGTTGTAGGCCTTTCGAGATGGTCACAAGAGACCCGACCGCTGCCCTCCTTGTCGCAAGTGTTCCCGCCCGACCGTTGATCCCACTGAACAGGCGGGACCACTTGCGACCACCAAGATCCGGCATGAAGACCCTTCACGCGGTCTGTGACCGCGCTCACTACAACTCCTCCAATTCCAACAACGTCGGCTTTCCAGCGATCGCTGGCGCCGAGCAGTACACATAGTCCTCAGCATGCTCCACATACCCGGCCTTCACCGGGTTCTCATGCAGGTAGTTCGCGTACCGTCCGATCATCGCGTTCGAGGCCAGTTCGATCGGCTTGTTATGCTGCTGCCAGAACTGGAAGTCCTTGTTGTTGCTGTTCGCGGTCCCGGCGTTACGAAAGATCCTCAGCATCCACTCCCGCCGACTTTCTCCGGGATGTTCTTCGATCGCTCTGATGATCTGCTTGCTCGTGAACTTCTTCAAGTCGCGGATGATGTCCTGCAACCGGTGGCCTTCGGCCGCCGAGGCGATCAGATGCACGTGGTTGCTCATGATCACCCAGGCATACAGCAACAAGCCTTTCTCCTTCTGACAGAACCGGAGGCTTTCGACCACGATATCCTTATACTCCCTCCGTGTGAAGACGTCCACCCACGCAACGGTGGCGAACGTGATGAAATAGAGACCGTCAGGCTTGTAGAACTTGTAGGCGCGGGACATGCTTCACGAACATACGCCCGGAGCTTCGTCTGTCACTTGCGCGGGCCGGTAACAGACGGCACTGATACATTCGCCTTGGAACTGGCGACGAGAGCTTAGATGGTCACAAGTGGCCCGCCTGCTCACGCACCATACCGACCCACGCGGAACACTTGCGACAAAATCGGGGGCATCAGTTTTTGAGGCATGCTCAGCGACTTTGCGCCATCCCAGCTAAATCCATGTAGCTTAGGCAAGTAACTTGTCCCCTCTAGGGTCAAAGGACTCTCGATGGCTCCATTCTCACCCTTCAATATGCCTAATAGCTGGAATATGGTGGACAATCTTTGTAGGCCATCTACGACATCCCAAATACCATCCTTTCGTTGGGATACAAATATTTGAGGGATTGGGATACCAAGAAGAATTGATTCTATAAGCCTTGATTTTTGAATATTCGTCCATCGAAAGAAGCGTTGGAACTCGGGATGTATATCCAACTCCCCTTTTTCATACATGCTCGCCCACTCTCCAATCGACATAGAATACCCATCAGTTCGAATATCGCCACGGGCTTTGTCGATTTCCTTTTGCAGAGCTTCACTTGCTTTCATGGTCGATCCTTGTTTGCGATGCCTTTCCCTCCTCTTATGATCTTCGCTAAGGTAAGCATAAGGAAGCCTTGGGGCTACTGACTTATCCTGCTTCCTCAACTACCAGTCCCATAGCATCCTGATTCCGTGCCGCTTAATGCCTCACAGCATTGAGCCCTACAGTAGACATACCGCGTCCATTACTCTCCGCCCGTAAATGACATACAGCGGCCAAAGTTCAGATGTCCAAAAAAGAGTCACCGTCGCGACAGCTGCGGAGTAAACAACACCGATGTCCTTGATATCCAACTCACCTGCTCAAGTACATACTCCACTCCCCATACACCTGCCTCTGTCACGGCCCGTAGAAACGGGAGCGCAGTGAACGACAGGGGATTTCATTCCACCAAGCGCTTCACCACAGCAATGAGCCATTGTCTGTTCGTGAACCCTTCGCCTTGGGGCCGATAGTATGAACCAAGCATGGCGAGCCTTTCACCAAGTTCATCCTCTGAGGCACCGGACCCAATAAGCTCGACCTCGATCCGCTGAGCAAGTGCGACACGATCATTCGCCCCTGCATCAGCCTTGTAATGACCCACAACTGCCTCCCAGCTTGGGTCATCCACGAAGCAGTCTTGGTGGAAATAGCCACCGAAGAATTGCTCAAGAGAGTCGATGACCAAATCCATCACCTGCTCAAGTACATGCTCCTCTCCCCATACACCTGCCTGAAGAACGGATTCCTCAGATCCTTGATGAAATAGATCGCCTCACCCGTGCTCTTCATCTCAGGCCCCAGGCTCTTGTCCACGTTGGGGAACTTGTCGAAGCTGAACACCGGCACCTTGATCGCGTAGCCATCCAGCCGCGGCTTGAACTGGAAGTCCTTCAACTTGGCGCCGAGCATCACCTTGGTGGCCCAATTCACGTAGGGCTCGCCGTAGGCCTTGGCGATGAAGGGCACGGTGCGGCTGGCGCGCGGGTTGGCCTCGATCACGTACACCACTTCGTCCTTGATGGCGAACTGGATGTTCACCAGGCCCACGGTCTTCAGCGCCAATGCGATCTTGTGCGTGTGCTCGCGGATCTGCTGGATCACCTTCTCGCTGAGGTCGAAGGGCGGTAGCACGGCGTTGCTGTCGCCGCTGTGGATGCCGGCGGGCTCGATGTGCTCCATGATGCCGATGATGCGCACCATCTCGCCGTCGCAGATGGAATCGCTCTCCGCTTCAATGGCCCCGTCGAGGAAGTGGTCGATGAGGATCTTGTTGTCGGGCATCAGGCGCAGGATGTCGAGCACCTGGTCCACGAGCTCCTCCTCGTTGATCACGATCTTCATCTTCTGCCCGCCGAGCACGTAGCTGGGGCGCACCAGCAGCGGGAACCCGAGCTGGCGACTGAGCTTCACAGCCTCTTCCGCATTGGTCACCGCACCGAACTTGGGGTACGGGATGTGCAGGTCGCGCAGCAACGAGCTGAAGCGCTCGCGGTCCTCGGCCAGGTCCAGCGCCTCGTAGCTGGTGCCGATCACGCGAATGCCATAGCGGTCCAGCTTCTCGGCGATCTTCAGCGCGGTCTGTCCGCCCAGCTGCACGATTACGCCTTCGGGCTGCTCGTGCTGGATGATGTCGTAGATGTGCTCCCAGAACACGGGCTCGAAGTAGAGCTTGTCGGCCGTGTCGAAGTCGGTGCTCACCGTCTCCGGGTTGCAGTTGATCATGATGGTCTCGTAGCCGAGCTCCTTCGCCGCGAGCACGCCATGCACGCAGCTGTAGTCGAACTCGATCCCCTGCCCGATGCGGTTGGGGCCGCTGCCCAGCACCACGATCTTCTTCCGGTCGCTGCGCACGCTCTCGTTCTCCTCCTCGAAGGTGCTGTAGTAGTACGGCGTCTTCGCGGGGAACTCACCGGCGCAGGTGTCCACCAGTTTGTACACGCGCTTGATGCCGAGCTCTTCGCGCTTCTTGTACACGGCGCTCTCGAGGCAGCCGAGCAGGTGCGCCACCTGGCGGTCCGCGTAGCCCTTCTGTTTCGCTTCGAAGAGGAGGTCGCGCGGGATGGTGTCGAGCGTGTACTTCTCCACCTCCTTCTCGGTGAGGATCATGTCCTCGATCTGCTTCAGGAACCAGAGGTCGATGCGCGTCAACTCGTGGATCTTGCTGAAGGGGATGCCGAGCTTGATCGCATCGTACACGTGGAAAAGGCGGCTCCAGCTGGGGTTCGCCAAGCTGTCGAGGATCGCATTGACGTCCTTCGTCTCCTTGCCGTCGGCGCCGAGACCGTTGCGCTTGATCTCCAAGCTCTGACAGGCCTTCTGCAGTGCCTCCTGGAAACTGCGACCGATGCCCATGGTCTCCCCTACGCTCTTCATCTGCACGCCGAGGCGGCGGTCGCTGCCCTCGAACTTGTCGAAGTTCCAGCGCGGCACTTTCACGATCACATAGTCGAGCGTGGGCTCAAAGAAGGCGCTGGTGCCGGTGATGGGATTCTCCAGCTCATCCAACCGGTAGCCGATGGCGAGCTTGCTGGCGATCTTGGCGATGGGATAGCCCGTCGCTTTCGAGGCGAGCGCGCTACTGCGGCTCACGCGCGGATTGATCTCGATGGCGTAGATCTCTTCCTTCTCATCGGGGCTAACGGCGAACTGCACGTTGCAGCCGCCAGCGAAGTCGCCGATGGAACGCATCATCTTGATGGCCTCGGTCCGCATCTTCTGATAGGTGCGGTCGCTGAGGGTCATCGCGGGCGCCACGGTGATGCTGTCGCCCGTGTGGATGCCCATCGGATCGAAGTTCTCGATGGAGCAGATGATGGTGACGTTATCGTCCTTATCGCGCAGCAGCTCCAGTTCGAACTCCTTCCAGCCCAGCAGCGCCTTGTCGATGATCACCTCGTGGATCGGGCTCACCTGCAGGCCGTGCTTCAGCAACTTGTCGAAGTCCTCCTCCTTGTGCACGAAGCTGGCGCCGCCACCGCCAAGCGTATAGCTCGCGCGGATCACCAGCGGGAAGCCGAACTCCTGCGCCACCTTCTTCCCTTCCAGGAAGCTGTTCACCACCTTGCTCTGCGCCATGGGCACGCCGATGCGCTCCATCAGCTGGCGGAACTGCTCGCGGTTCTCGGTGATGTCGATGGCCTTGGTGTCCACGCCGATCATGCGCACACCGTACTGTTTCCAGAGGCCCAGCTTCTCGCATTCGATGGCGAGGTTCAGCGCGGTCTGGCCGCCCATGGTGGGCAGCACGGCGTCGATCCTGTGCTTCTTGAGGATCTCCTCGATGCTCTCGACGGTGAGCGGCTTGAGGTAGACATTGTCCGCCGTGACCGGATCGGTCATGATGGTGGCCGGGTTGCTGTTGATCAGCGTGACCTCGATGCCTTCGTTGCGGAGGGAGCGGGAAGCCTGGCTACCGGAGTAGTCAAATTCGCAGGCCTGGCCGATGACGATGGGGCCGCTCCCGATCAGGAGAACGGAGCGGATGCTGGGATCTTTGGGCATGTCCGGTAGTTGGATACCGGAGCGCAAATGTACCCGTGGGAGGCGTGCGGGGTGATGGGCTGTGGAAAAGGCGGGAGGATCGTGGAGAAGTGAGGTGTGCTCCCACCTTCGTCCGCAGGGCTGTCGCCACTGGCTCTGCTTACCTTCGCCACATGCGACTGGATGAACAGGCGCTCGCACAATTGAGGGAATACTTCGCTGGCCAGCCAGTGAAGCAGGCCCATTTGTTCGGCTCTTTTGCACGGGGCGTAGCCGATGAGCGCAGCGACGTGGACATCTTGGTGGAACTGGACCATTCCCATCCCATTGGCCTGCACTTCATACAAATGAGCTTGGATCTGGAGGCGCTTCTATCCCGGCCGGTGGACCTTGTGACCCCAAAAGGCCTGAGCCCACATGTGAGATCGTTCGTGGATCGGGACAAGCAGCTGATCTATGCGCGCAGCTGAGGCCGACCGCGCACGCGTGTTGCACATGCTGGACGCGATCCGGCAATTGGAAGCCATACCCGCAAGCTCATCGGAACAAGAATTGGACAAAGACGCGATGCTGCGGTTCGGTACGGTGAAGCTGATCGAGATCATCGGAGAACCGCCAACATGCTCACGAAGGAATTGCGGGCAGCACACCCCGAAGTGCCTTGGCCGCTGATCATCGGGATGCGCCACCGGCTGGTACACGACTATTTCCGCATTGATACGTCGATCGTTGCCGAGGTCGTAGGCATCCACCTGCCCGCGCTGAGACACCAACTACAGGCCATTCTGGCGGACCTGTCGGAGTGAGCCGACCGATCGTGGACCACTTCACCCACGGCCTTACCCTAGCCTACCACACCTACGGCCGCGGTCCGGTATCCGTGGTCGCCTTCCACGGCTTCGGGCGCACGGGGACCGATTTCGCATTCCTGGAAGCCTTCATCGGCGACCGCTGCACCCTCCACGCCTTCGATCTGCCCTTCCACGGCGACAGCCCCTCTCCCATCGATCGGGTGGACCATCCCTTCTCCCCGGAGGAATGGGGCGCCTTCTTCACCGCTTTCGCGGACCACATCGGTGCGGAGCGGATCGTGCTCCTGGGCTACAGCCTGGGTGGCCGCCTGGCCTTGAGCCTGCTGGAGCACATCCCCGGACGCATCGGCAAGGTCTTCCTGGTGGCGCCCGACGGTTTGCAGCACCGTCCGTGGTACCGTGGGCTGGCTGGATCCGCGCTCGGGCGCCGCATCTACGCGCATTTCATCGAGCACCCCCGCACGATCCATGCGCTCATCCATGGCCTGCATGGGCTGCGGCTGATCGGCGATCGCATGCACCGCTTCCTGATCGCCCAGTCCGACACATGGGAAAAACGCCAGCTGATGCGCGACATCTGGCTGGCCTTCAGGAACATCGAACCGGACCTTGGCCGCGTGGCCACCAACATCAACGCGCAGGCGATCCCTGTTCAACTGGTCTTCGGCGAGCGTGACAAGGTGATCCGGCCCGCCTTGGGAAAGGCTTTGAGCACCCTGGCACCGGACCTGGTGCGTACGCAGCTCATTCCTACCGGACACGTAGTGCTCATCCCCGAGTTCGGGGCGTGGCTGCGGACGCAAGAGCTGGCATAAGGCCTTGCACCGAACGAAAAAGGGGCCCCGAAAGGCCCCTTAAGCATCAAGTGGTGCAGGCTTACTTCTGACCGACCCTCTCGTCGCTCACCGTAAGCTTCTTGCGGCCTTGGCGGCGGCGGCTGGCCAGCACGGCACGGCCCGATGCGGAACTCATGCGCTCGCGGAAACCATGCTTGTTCACACGCTTGCGTTTGCTGGGCTGGTAAGTACGTTTCATCGCCAGGTCGTTTCGTAAGGGAGGGCAAAAGTAGTGTTTTTGGGCATGCGGCCAAATCCCCCACCTTCCCTAGCGGGGCGCGAACCGCAGACGGTCCAGGCCGTAGGCCAGTACCGCACCGCCCGGCTCTTCCACCAGCAGGCGGCCATCGGGCTCCACATCCACCGGACGGGCCTGGTAGGACCGCCCGTCCAGCTCCAGGTCGGCGAAGCGGCCCTTCATCCACAGCCGGGCGGCATAATCCGCGTCCAGTGCCTGCGGATCGCTCACCAGCCGGTCCCATCGCTCTTCGATGCGCTGGCACAGCCGTTCCACGAAGGCCATGCGGTCCACCTCGTGGCCGGTCTCGGTGCGAAGGCTGGTAGCCGCGAAGGCCTCGTCCAGGTCCGTGCTGTTCACGTTCAGGCCCACCCCTACGATGCACGCCTGCACGAAGGATCCGGTCACCTCGTTGCTGATCAGGATGCCGGAGACCTTGCGGCGTCCCACCAGGATGTCGTTCGGCCATTTGATGCGCACGGCATCCGCGGAGCGGCCCGCGGCAACGAGCGCTTCGGCCACAACGTCATGCACCGCCAGCGCCGCCATCTTCGATACGGCGAAATGCACGGCGACGGGCAACGCATCCGGCAGCAACACCACGCTGAGCGCGATGTCCAGGCCGGGCGCCATCTGCCACACGCGGCCACGCTGGCCCACGCCCGCCACCTGCGAATGGGCCAGGATGACAGCGCCGTGGCGCAATCCACCGGCCGCCAAACGCGCGGCAGCGTATTTGTTGGTGCTGTCCACCGAAGCCAATTCGATGAACTGCCGGCCTACCTCCCGTGTTCCTTTCATCGTTCGTTGCACGCGTTCCAATGGCGGCGGGCTTTCCTCTTACCTTTGACACTACCAAGATAGACCGGATGAAGAAAGCCCAGGGCCCAGCCCCTGCCAGCCGCTTGGTGGATGCCCTCGTAGCGGGCATCCAGGAAGTGAAAGGCAAGGACATCGTCCACCTGGACCTCCGCGCCGTGGCCAACACCGTTTGCGACCATTTCATCGTGTGCCACGGCGACTCCATCACCCAGGTGGAGGCCATCGCCCGCAGCGCCGAACGCTTCGCGCTGGAAAAGGCCGGCGAGAAGCCCTGGCACAGCGAAGGACGCGAGAACGCGGGATGGATCCTGTTGGACTTCGTGGATGTGGTGGTACACATCTTCCAAAAGGACAAGCGCGCCTACTACGGCCTGGAGCACCTTTGGGCCGACGCCATCCGGAACACTTACGAGAACGTAGCCTGAGCACAGGCAGACTAACGTGGAGAACAACAACAAGGAACGGAAGGAACGGAACGAGCGCCCACGGCGCCCGTTCAATTTCTATTGGATCTATGGGATCATCGTGGTGGTAATCCTCGCCATGGGCCTCTTCAACTTCAGCGGCGGCCTTACCAGGATCGACATCTCGGACTATTACCGCTTCCTGAAGGACGGCGATGTGAAGGGCATCACCCTCGTGGGCAATGAATCCGTGCAGGTGACGATCAAGCCGGACAGCCTGAAGAAGGAGGTGCATAAGAAGCTGCTGGCGCGCAACACGAACAGCAGCGACCAGACCGGCCCCCAGTACGGCTTCTACATCAGCAACTCGCCGCAACTGCAACAGCAATTGGTGGAAGAGGCGCGCCAGCACGACGTGGACGTGCGCATGGACCCGCAGAACGACATGGGCAAGGAGATCCTGCAATGGATCATGTTCCTCGTGGTGGTGGTGATCGTGTGGGTGTTCATGATGCGGCGCATCGGCGGGCCCAGCGGCCCCGGCGGGCAGATCTTCAACATCGGCAAGAGCCGCGCGCAGGTGTTCGAGGGCGGCAAGAGCACCAACGTCAACTTCAACGACGTAGCCGGGCTTGATGAAGCGAAGGAGGAACTGCAGGAGATCGTGGACTTCCTGAAGAACCCGAAGAAGTATACCGACCTCGGCGCCAAGATCCCCAAGGGCGCGCTGCTGGTGGGCCCTCCGGGCACCGGCAAGACCCTGCTCGCGAAGGCCGTGGCCGGCGAGGCCAACGTGCCGTTCTTCTCGCTCAGCGGGTCCGACTTCGTGGAGATGTTCGTGGGCGTGGGCGCCAGCCGCGTGCGCGACCTCTTCAAGCAGGCGAAGGAGAAGGCCCCGAGCATCATCTTCATCGACGAGATCGATGCCATCGGCCGCGCGCGTGGCCGCAGCGTGAGCATGGGCGCGAACGATGAACGCGAGAACACGCTGAACCAGCTCCTCACCGAGATGGACGGCTTCGGCACCAACAGCGGCGTGATCCTGATCGGCGCCACCAACCGCGCCGACGTGCTGGACCGCGCCCTGATGCGCCCCGGCCGTTTCGACCGCCAGATCTTCGTGGACATGCCCGACCTGAACGAGCGCATGGCCATCCTCAAGGTCCACCTGAAGCCCCTCAAGCTGGACACCACGGTGGACGTGGAGTTCCTGGCCAAGCAGACCCCGGGCTTCAGCGGTGCCGACATCGCCAACATCTGCAACGAGGCCGCCCTCATTGCCGCGCGGAAGAAGAAGACCAGCGTGGACAAACAGGATTTCCTCGATGCCGTGGACCGCGTGATCGGCGGCCTAGAGAAGAAGAACAAGATCATCACCGCCGAGGAGAAGAGCCACATCGCCTACCACGAGGCGGGCCACGCCACGGTGAGCTGGCTGGTGGAGCATGCCTCGCCCTTGGTGAAGGTGACCATCGTGCCGCGCGGCCGTTCGCTCGGCGCCGCCTGGTACCTGCCCGATGAACGCCACCTGACCACCACGGAACAGATGCTCGACGAGATCTGCGCCGCCCTGGGTGGCCGCGCCGCCGAGGACATCATGTTCGGCCAGATCAGCACCGGCGCCCTCAGCGACCTGGAGAAGGTGACCAAACAGGCCTATGCCATGGTGACGATGTACGGCCTGAACGAACGCGTGGGCAACCTCAGCTACTACGACAGCACCGGCCAGAGCGAATACTCTTTCGGCAAGCCCTACAGCGAACGCACCGCGCAGACCATCGACGAGGAGGTGAGCAAGATCGTGGAAGGCCAGTACGTGCGCGCCAAGCGCATCCTCACCGAGCACAAGGACAAGCTCACCGCTCTCGCCACGCAACTGCTGGAGAAGGAGGTCGATCTTCAAGGAGGACCTGGAGAAGATCTTCGGTCGCCGTCCGTTCGAGAAGGAAGCCCCCATGCTGAACGGTGGCGCGGCCAACGGCGGCAGCCTGGGCACGCAGCAGCCCACCGGCACCGAGAGCGCCGCCTCCGCCTGACCTCTTTCGCGCGGCCGTGAGCGAACTGCTGAAACGCGCCCTCACCGGAGCGGTCTATGTGGCCCTCACGCTGGGCGCCGCCTATGCGGGCGCATGGACCACGCTCCTGCTCTTCCTGCCCGTGTGCGCAATGGCCGCGCGCGAACTGCACCTGCTCTACTGGCGGCACCCGGAGGAAGCACCTTCCATTGCCTGGCCGATGGTGCTCTCCGTCGTGTTCTACCTCGCCGTGGCCCTTTCCGCGCTTTCGCCCCGGATCACCGGCTGGCACGTGGGCGCCTGCGCGCTCGTGCTGTTCTCGGCCGCCGCCGTGGACCTTTTGCGCGGCAATGATGCGGCCCCTGCGCAGGCGCTCGGCGCACATGCCCTCACCCTGCTGATCGTGGCCCTGCCCTTCGGCCTCATCACCCATTTCATCGGCCCGGGGCCGGAGAAGCTCGTCGGCTTCATGCTGCTGCTCTGGACGAACGATACCGGTGCCTACCTCGTCGGGCGCGGCATCGGGCGCACCAAGCTCATGCCTGCCGTGAGCCCGAAGAAGACCGTCGAAGGATTGATCGGCGGCATTGCGCTCACCGCGCTCGCAGCATGGGGACTGTTCCACCTGTGGCCGGTGCTCTCGCTCACGCAATGGATCGGTTGCGCTCTCGTAGTGTCGGTTTTCGCCACGCTGGGCGACCTGCTCGAATCGGCCCTGAAGCGCGCCCGCGGCGTGAAGGATTCCGGCAGCGTGCTGCCCGGCCACGGCGGCATCCTCGATCGTTTCGACGGTTTCCTGCTGGCCGCTCCCGCGATGCTCGTGTGCATCCACCTCTGCGCCTGAGGCCCGCTGAAGGCGGCGGTTATCTTTGACGGCCTCTGTCCAGCCATGCGCCTGCACCGCGAAGGAACCCCCACCATCCTGCTCATCCTCGCCCTTACCTGCTTCGCGCTCTTCGCGGCATGGACCTGGGCACCGGCCTGGCTCGCATGGGCCGTTACCGCGATCATGCTGAGCGTGCTGGGTATCGTGCTGTGGTTCTTCCGCGTGCCCTCGCGCACGCCCACGGTGGACGACCGCGCCATCGTATCACCCTGCGATGGCAAGGTGGTGGCCATCGAAGAAGTGCATGAGCCCGAGTATTTCAAGGACAAACGTCTGCAAGTGTCCGTCTTCATGAGCCCGCTGAACGTGCACATCAACTTCCATCCGATCAGCGGGAGCACCTCGTACTACAAGTACCACCCGGGGAAATACCTCGTGGCCTGGCACCCGAAGAGCAGCACCGAGAACGAGCGCAGCACGGTGGTGACCCGCCATCCGCAACACGGTGAAGTGCTCTTCCGCCAGATCGCCGGCGCGCTCGCGCGCCGCATCTGCACCTACAGCCGCGAAGGCGCTCCCGCCACGCAAGGCCAGGAGTTCGGTTTCATCAAGTTCGGCTCGCGCGTGGACCTCTTCCTGCCGGTCGGCACGGAGATGAAGGTGCGCATCGGCGACGTGGTTCAGGGCTCCACGAGCGTGATCGCGCGTTTCCGCTGATCGCCGAAGAGCGCGCGCAGCTCATCGAAGTGCGCGATGCGGTACGTGGCTTCCGCATCCCCGGCGCCAACGGGCGCGTAATGCGCCTGATCGATCCCCGCCTCCCGCGCGCCACGGATGTCCGCCACTGCGTTGTCGCCCACCATCAGGCTTTCCCCGGCCAGGGCACCCGCCCTCTTCAAGGCCAAGTGGAAGATCCGCGGGTCCGGCTTGCGCATGCCCGCGCCTTCGCTGGTGAGCACCACACCGAAGAAGTGGCCGATGCCGCTGCCCATCATCTTGGTGCGTTGCGTCGCATCGAAGCCGTTGGTGATGATGTGCAGCCCCACGCGCCCGTGCAGTTCGCACAGCAGTGCCAGCGCGCCGGGATTGAGCGCCGTGCGGCGCGGCGTACGTTCCAGGTACAGGCTGCCGATCGCGGAGGCCAGGCGGTCGTCCTTCATGCCGAAGCGCAGCAGCGTGTTGCGGAACCGCAGCACGCGCAGCACCTGCTTGTCCAACCGGCCGGCCTCGTAGCGCTCCCACAGGCCTTCGTTGACCTCCTCATAGGTCTGTAGGAATTCGTCGTGCGCAATGCCGCGTTCCAGGAGTCCGAACTCGGCATGCAGTTCCGCCAGCACCGCACGTGAGTTCGTGTGGAAGTCCCACAGCGTGTGGTCCAGATCGAAGAAGACGTGGCGGTAGTGCTTCACTGGATGAACCTCCAGCCGATGCTGAGCACGAACGACCAGATCACCACGGACGACAGCAGCAACGGCAGCGTGCGCCGATCGTGGCGGAAATACTTCGCCGCCAGCACCGCGGTGATGGGGATGGACAGGATCGGAGGCGCAAGCCCCGCGAGGCCCTTGACGCCCCAGCGCCGCTTGATGCGCACGATGAGCCGGTTGGTGCGGGTGAAGACGCGGTGCGGGGTCCGCCCTTCCGCTTGGGCGCGCGCCAGCCGCCGCAGGTGCCGTTTCCGGAACCATTCGAGCATGCGGGTGCCCATGACATAGAACAGCACCATGCCGAAGCAGCCGCTCGCGCCGGTGAGCAGCAGCGTTTCCCAGAACGAGTTCCCCATGCCATAGGAGACCAGCCCCGAGAAGAAGAACTTCAGGATGCCCGCGGCCACCACCGTGATCACTTGCGCTGCGTCCATGGCTTACACTTTGGTGCCGTAGGCCAGGTCACCGGCATCGCCGAGGCCCGGCACGATATAGGCTTGAGCGGTCATCTCCTCATCAACGGCACCGACCCAGATACGCGTATTGGCGGGGAGATGTTTCCGCACGTGATCCAGCCCTTCCGCGCTGGCGATCACCGATACAATGTGCAACGCCTTCGGACGGCCCATGCGCAGGAGAGCCTTATACACCAGCACCATGCTGCGGCCGGTGGCGAGCATCGGGTCGCTGATGATGAGCACGCGGTCATCGATGCTCGGGCTGCTCATGTACTCCACCTCGATGTCGAAGCCATCCTCGCCAGGGCGGTGCTTGCGGTAGGCGCTCACGAAGGCGCTGTCCGCGCGATCGAAATAGTTCAACAACCCTTGGTGCAGCGGCAGGCCCGCGCGCAGGATGGTGGCGAGCACGGGCTGGTCCGTGGGCAGCTCCATGTGCGCCAGGCCAAGGGGCGACATCACTTCCTGCTCGGCATAATCGAGCGTCCGGCTCAGTTCATAGGCGAGCAGTTCGCCCACGCGCTCCAGGTTGCGGCGGAAGCGCAACGGGTCCTTCTGGATATGCTCGTCACGCAATTCCGCCAGGAAGCGGTTCGCGATGGAACGGCCGCTGTTCAACTGCACCACCATGGGTCACGTCTTGGTTCGTCGCAGCAAGGTAGGAAGCTTGTTGACCAAAGCCCGCATATATGGAGCAGGGACCGCACCGAACCCCCGATAGAACCGCGCCAGATCGGAGTCATTGGACCCGGCGAAATCCAGCACCAGGCCCGTGCCGGCATGGTCCGCGATCACCCGGTCGATCAGCAGGTGCATCGCCAGCAGCTCCCGGCCGCGGGCCGAGGCCAATCCTTTCAGGAAGATCAGCCTCCCCTTCCAGCGCACGAAGAAGGCGGCCGCCACCAGTGTTCCGCCCTCCCGCACCCCGTATCCGGAGCCCGTGCCGTCGGCCTGTGCCGCCAGCAGGATCCCCCGCAGGGCTGCCCGCCGTGCCGCCCCGATGCCCCACCGCATGAACTGCTCCGAGCCCTCGATGAAGGCGATGACCTCTTCCGCCGGAACACGGGCCTCGTAGGACGCACCGGTGCCTGCGGCCTTCTTCAGGCTCCGCCGGTGGTTGGTACTGTAGCCGGCCCGCAACACGTCGATGGGGGCCTCCAGGGAACGCACGAAGTTCGCCTGCTCGCTCAGCTTCACGTGTGGCACATCGGCGTGCACGTCGCCCGCACAGAGGTAGATGTCCGCATAGCGGAACCGGCCGGGCCAGGCTTGCAGGAAGCGCACGACGTCCTGCGGCGAGGGGGACGGCGCGAACGGCCCGAGCTGCTGGATCAGGAACGGCTGGTACGCGTACCGGATGCCATACTTCCGGCGCCACGGGATCGCCAGCTGTGCCCCTGCGGCCTCGTCGATCAAGGCGCCCCAGCCGGGCGAAGCGGCATCGAGCGTCGCGCTCCGCCCGTACCAGAGGGCATTACCTGCGGCCTCCAGGCGCGCATCCCACGCGACCTTGTCGATGGCACTATGCGGCACATAGCGTATCATGCGCGGGCTTGCTGGACCACTTCTTCCATCGCTTCGGGCCAACCCATGTAAGGCCCGTGGCCGCTCAGGCAGCGATCGTGCCACACGCTGACGAAGGTGCCTTGGACGGCGCGGACCACGTCGGACGATCGCGTCATCGCCCGTGCCGCCGCGGCCGCGTCCAGGCCCGCGTGATCGCGCAGCGCGGTGTCCATCGCCGCGAACGGCCAGCACATTAAGGAGGTCTCCTCGTCCCGCTCCAGGTCGTACCAGGGGAACGGCGTGCAGGTGCCGCGGCGGAAGCCGATGCGATCGCTGAAGCCCAGGCTGTGCTCTTCCTGGATGCCCAGGGCGGCCAGGGCCCGGAACGTGTCCGGCAGGCGCCACCGCAGGAAATGCTGGCGCGAGCAGCCGACGCTCCGGTCGACGATGCCGATGAGCGCGTCGCGCTCTTGGGTGATCAAGGCGGGATCGTCGCTGCTGCCGAAGGAAGGGTGCACGCCGATCTCCGCGTGCTGGGCGGTGGCCCGCACCAGGCCGCGCACGGCCGGATGGCGCATGTCCGCGCCATGGTTGAACGCCCCGCCACCGCGCATGAGGAAGAAGGCGATCGTACGGCCCACCCGGCCGTGCAGGCGCTCCAGCACCTGCGGGAGCGCGGCGTAGGGATCGCGCTGGTCGCCGGCCCGTACCCGCCAGCGTTCGCGCGTGGCCGAGAAGCGGCCCCGCAGAGCCTCTTTCACCGACGCACCGATGGCCCGGTGGAACGGACGCCCCTGATACTTCAAGGCATTGTCCACGTCCACGGTGAGGACGTGCCGGTATGTGCGCGACGGGGCCGGAAGCGACGGATAGCAGGTCCCGATCGCCTTCGCCAGATCCAACGCCCAGCGGTCCACCCAGGGCACTCCTTCCAGCCTGTTGCGGACCAGGAAGAGCGCATCCGCAGGGATGCGGCCGAAGCGATCGCGCGCAGTGATCGTCCATTCCTCGACCCCAGCGATCAAAAAGAATGCGGCGGCCAGAACGTCCTCGCGCGCCGACGTGGAGAAGAGCAAAAGCGGGTCGCCCGCGACGTACGCCGCGGGGGATGGCCCGTTCATCCCCGTGGCGCGCAGCCCGCCGCTGTCCGGCAGGAAGAAGGCGCCGTCCTCCGGGGCGGCCGCGTAAAGGAGCTTCGGGCCGGTGGCGCTGCGGAACTCCTCGCGCGTCGCAGCGAAGGCGACCGCCCATCCGAGCATGCGCTCAAAGAGGTGCCGCACGATGTAGCGTGCGCGGGGGGAAGGATGCTCAAGGTGTACGAGCAGCATGGGCCAGACGCTCTTTGCCGGTGCGGATGCCGAACGTACGAAGGCCCGCTTTCACTATGTCGCGCAACCACCACGACCACCGGAACCGATGCACGCTGTCGGGCCCGCCCGTCTGCAGGTCGGCGGCGATCAGCGGATAGGCCTTCGCCAGGTCGATCACGATCCATCGGGTGCCGTCCACCACGCCGCGCCGCAAGGCGCCTCCCTGCTCCAGGATCCGCTCCATCGGCGTGAAGTCCATGTGGTGCCCGGGCTTCTTCGCCTGGATGATGAAGGTGCGCCGGTCGGTGCGGCCGTCCAGGTCCGTGTAGCGGAACGACAGCGTGCGCCGGACGCGGTACGGCACCTGCTCACGCTCCTCAACGAAGTGCGCGAAGGTGAGCGCGTTGTTCACCGGCAGGTCCAGGGTCACCAGCAGCCCGTGCTGGCGGTACAGGAAGGCGAAGGGCGAGCCCGGCCCGAAGCTGCCCGGCTCCTGGGACGCCATCAGCTCGTGGCTCCCCGCCCCCGTTACCGCGAACGAGTGGAGCGGATGTGGCGTACGGCCGAACGCCGGATGGGCCAATGCGGCGACGCCCAAGGCCCCGCTGATCGGCGGGGTGTTCCGCCGGTCGAAATGCGCGCCATCGGGCAGATCAAAGGTGTAGGTGGGCACCAGCAGCGTCCCTTCCTCGCCCACCGCCGTCCGGAACGCCTCCAGCAGCTGGCGTGGCTCGAACACGCTCCCGGCCCGTCGGGTGCGCCAGGCGAGGCGCATCAGGTCGGCCATCAGCATCACCGTGGCTCCCCGCGGGATGTCCATCGCCGAAGGCCACGCAATAGGTCCGGGCATCAGGTCCGGGCGAGTTGATGCAGCGATACCGAGAACCCCAGGGTGGTCCAGAACGCCAGCGCCCCGGGGTTGCCGGCCACCACGGTCAGCTCGGTCCGGGCCACGTTGCGCTGGGCGAACCAATCCCCCAACGCGCCAACGAGGGCACGCGCCACCCCGCCGCGCCGCTGGGCCGGCACTACGTACACGTGGGTGATCGAGCCCACCGGCCCGCCTTGCAGATGGTCCGGCTGCAGCCGGACCGCACCGTGCGCGAACCCCACGACCAGGCCCCGATCCTCCGCCACCGCCAAGCGGCCGAAGCGCTCCAGACCGGCCACCACGCCCCTCATCCAGCGCTGGGCACCGTCCGGGGCGAGCACCGCCAACGAGCCCAAAGCGGCCTCCTCGGCATACATCGTCTCGAACAGGGGAAGGAGCTGCGCGCAACGCGGGTCGTCAGCGCGATCGAGGATATGGATCACCGGTGCGGACATGGCGTCAATCGAAGAGGCGCTGCAATCCGCCGACCGTGGTGGCATCGCTCTGTTCCAAGGCCTGCTCCAGGTCCACCCGGCGGCCCGTGGCGCTCTCCAGCGAAGCCACCAGGTCTATGAAGGCGAGGGAATCCAGCAGGCCGGAGCGCACCAGGTCGAGGTCGTCGGTGAGGTCGCCGGCCTTCATGCCGAGGCGGACGAGCCGGTCGGTCAATCGTTCCCGGAGAAGGGCTTGTATACGATCACGCTCCATGCTGTGCCATGTGGATGAGCCGGGGACGGTCCCATTTGCCGTTCGCATTGCGCGGCAGCTCGGCCAATACTACGATCCGTTCCGGGATATAGGCCACCGGCAGCTCCGCACGCAGCCGGTCCATCAGCGCCGGCACGTCCGCGGGGACATCGATGAACGTGTGCAAGCGCGCCGTTCCGTTCGTCACCACCGGCACGGTCACGGCATTGCCGCCGCCCAGGACGCGCATGAGCGCTTCGTCCACCTCGCCGGGCTCGATGCGGTGCCCGAGGATCTTCACCTGGTGGTCGATGCGGCCCACGTAATGCAACAGGCCTTCCCCATCCAGGCGGACATGATCGCCGGTGCGGTACCAGGTGCCCGTTCCGCCCGGCCGCTGCACGAAGGCCCGGGCCGTGGCCTCCGGGGCATTGATGTACCCCACGGTGACCTGTGGCCCCGGAGAGCACCAGCTCACCCTCGCCTGCCGGAAGGCCTTCCAGGGGCAGCACCGCCACCTGGTCCGACCCGATGGGCTTCCCGATGGGCACGATGCCGCTGCGTGGTGCATCCGCAGCGTCCACTTCGTAGCGCATGATCGCGATCGTGGCCTCGGTGGGCCCATAGAGGTTGATGATCCGGGCCGTGGGCGCGGCGATGCGCCAGTCCTGCACCAGCTCCCAAGGGAGGGCCTCCCCACAGAAGAAGGCGTACCGCAGCTGTGGCAAGGCGTCCACCACGAGCGTCCGTGCCCGGCGCATGACGGCCCCCAGCGAGGGCACCGAGAACCAGACCGTGATGCCCTCGGCACGGGCCCAGGCCGCAGCCCGCAGCCCGCCAGGATCTGTTGGCACACACAGGCAAGCCCCGCTGGCCCAGCATACGAACAGGTCGTGCATGCTGAGGTCGAACGGCAAGGCGAAGTGCTGCGTGAACCGGTCCTCCGGCCCAAGATCGTAGTGCGGCAGGAGATGGCCCAGGTAAGCGGCCAGGTTCCCGCGCGAGACCGCCACGCCCTTGGGACCACCAGTGCTACCGGACGTGAACATGACGTATGCCTCAGCCTTTTCCCCTGCTGTAGCGGAAGGGATAGCCTTTTCCTCTTCCCCGATCGTACACCATTGCAGGCCGGGCCGCTCCCCGCGCAACTGCAGCTCCAGGTCGGAGGGCGAAGGCGAGGCGAGGGCGAAGCGGGCCTCGCACCGGTCCAGCATCTGGCGCCAGCGCTCGATAGGCCCTTCCGGAAGCAGGGGCACGCCGGCCGCACCGGCTTTCAGGATGCCGAGGACCACGGTGTAGGCCCAAGGACCGTCGCGCCGTGCCGCAAAGGCCACGCGCTGCCCACCGGCCCCTGCCCGCAGGAGCGTCCCCGCCACCCCGTCCGAACGCTGGTCGAGCTCCGCGTATGTCAACTGCTCCCCACCCACGGACAAGGCCGGGCGATGAGGCCAGCGCTCCACCGAACGGCGGAACAGCGTGATCGGGTCGGAAGCGGACATGTTGGGACTAACGCGAGGAACGTTCCTCGCCACAAAGCAAGGCATCGGCGAAGTACTTCGTCGCCCAGTTCGGAAAGGCGAACTTCTCATAGCGCCCCCAGAGGGGGAATGATCCCGGCAATGCGCCGTGCACGCCGGCCGGCCCACGTCCGCTCCGCGCCTGTACACCGATCAGCCAGGCCGTCATCCGCCGCACACCCTCCGCATAGCGATCATCGGATGTGATCGCGGCCAGCCGTGACCAGACGATGGCGCTCTGCGCGCATCCGGTGATGATGGCGGCCTCGCTCCCGCGCCAGCTGGCATCGTACCGGCCGTTCAGCCTTCCATCGCGGAGGAAAGCCCTCAGCAGAGCATCGGCCGGCTTGCGCGCGGCGGCGATCAGGCGCTCGTCCGAAAGGGCTTCCCCGCAGGCGATCAGGCCGTCCATCGTGTAGGCGATGGTGTGGGTGATCGGCCGATCGTTGTGCCGCAGGGTGTTGTCCGCGTCGCTGAACCACCCATTGGCGTGCTGGCGCTCGAGCACCCAGGCCAGGTTTCGCACCGCTCCGGCGCGGAAGCGATCATCGCCCGTGCGCTTCCACAAGGCGAGCAGAGGGGCGTCCACGTAAGTGTCGTACACGCGGCCCGCACCCAGGAAATTGTGCGTGCGCCAGGCCCCGTCCGCCTCCTGCACCGACAGGATCCATGCGCCGGCCCGTTCGGCCGCATCGGCGAAACGGTCATCCCCCCCATGGGCATGCAGGGCGAGCAGCCCGCGCACCACTTGCGCGGTATTGAAGACGATCGACAGCCGCTCCTGATCCACGCGGCCACCCTGCCAGCCGCCGTCCGGGCGCTGAATGCGGAGCAGCCATTCCCCGGCCCGCAAGGCGCGGTCGCACAGCGATGGCCGTTCCAGGACACGGGCGGCCGCCAGCAAAGTGGGAACTATGTAGCCCGTGGTCTCCGGGTAGGGCGCACCCCAGCCATTCACCAAATGATAGCTGCCGATGCCACCGTCCGGCCACTGGTCCTGCGCCAAGCACAGCCAGTCGATGGCTCCGGCCAGGGCCGCCTGTCGCGCTGCGGGATCCGCCCCCCCGGCATGGGCGATGCGTTCCAGCGAGGCGCCCAGCAGGGCCCGTTCGTCGCGCCGCACCAAGCCATGCGCAAAGCAACGGGCGTAATCGAGGAGCGAGGCGAGCATCGATCAGCGGGTCTTCAGGAGTTCCGTGCAGATGCGCTCCGCCGCATGGCCGTCACCGAAGAGCGGCGGGCATGCCGGCGCCCCTTCCGCGAGGAAGCGATCGGCGGCCGCCGTGATGCGCGCAGGGTCCGCATCCGCCAGCACGGCTTGACCGGCCTGCACCAGTTCCACCCACTCCGTAGCGGGCCGCAGGATCACGCACGGCTTTCCGAAGAAGTAGGCCTCCTTCTGCACGCCACCGCTGTCGGTCATCACCAGGCGCGCATGGCGTTCCAGGGCGATCATGTCCAGGAAGCCTGCCGGGGGCACGAGCTTGAACCCTTCCGCCGCCGAGATCGCCGCGCGCAAGGCCGGAGCCAACAGGGCATCCATCATTTTCCGCGTGCGCGGGTGCAACGGCAGCACGATGGCCAGCCCATGGCGGCGATGGATGTCCAGCAGGGCCTCAAAGAGGTCGTTCAACCGCTGCGGCACGTCCGTGTTGTGGTCGCGATGGACCGTGGCCAGGACGAAGCTCCCCGGTGCCAGTCCCAGGTCGCGCAATACCCTGGAGGAACGCTCCGCCACTTCAGCGAAGTGCATGCTGTTGTCGAACATCACGTCGCCGCTCTGGCACACCAAGGGGGTGTCCATGTCCGGTGGCCCGCTGGTGCCTATCGCGAAGCCTTCGCGCCGCAGGTTCTCCACGGCCGTATCGGTGGGGCAGAACAGCCAAGTGGAACAATGGTCGCACATGATGCGGTTCAGTTCCTCGGGCATGCGCTTGTTGAAGGACCGCAACCCGGCCTCCACATGCGCCACGGGGACGTGCAGCTTGGCCGCGGCGAGGGCCCCGGCGAGCGTGCTGTTCGTGTCGCCATAGAGCAGCACCGCGTCGAAGTCGCCGGTGCGCAACCGCTGCTCGATGCCCTCGATCATGCGGGCCGTCTGCGCGCCATGCAGGCCGCTGCCTACGCCCAGCTCGATGTCGGCCCGTGGGATGCCCAGCTCATCGAAGAACACCTGCGACATGTTGGCGTCGTAGTGCTGGCCGGTGTGCAGCAAGGTCTCGTGGATCTGGCCTTGGAACGAGGTCCCGATGGCCCGGCTGATGGCGGCCGCCTTGATGATCTGCGGCCGCGCGCCGATGACCGTGAGGATGCGCAACGGGCCGCTCATGCCAGCATGCCGTTGTCCGCGAAGCTGTAATAGCTGCTGGCGGTGATGATCAAATGGTCGGCCACCTGGATGTCCAGCAGCCGCCCGCCGTCCACGAGCTTGCGGGTAAGGAGGATGTCCTCCGTGCTGGGCCGCAATTGCCCGGAGGGATGGTTGTGGCACAGGACCATGCTCGCGGCCCGCCGTTCCAGTGCTTCACGAAAGATCATCTTCGGATCGGCCACCGTGCCGTGCAGGCCGCCCTGGCTCACGCGGCAGGTACTCAGCAGCCCCAATCCGCGGTCCATCAGCAGCAGCCAGAACTCCTCGTGCTGCAGGTCGGCGAGCATGGGCCGCATCATCTCGTAGGCCGCCTGGCTGCCCACCACGCGCGGCCGCTCCTCCGCGTCGGCGTTGCGCCGACGCTGGCCCAGTTCCAAGGCCGCCACGATGCTCAGGGCCTTGGCCTCGCCAACGCCGTTGAAGCGCATCAGTTCCGCCACGGACAACCGGCCCAGCTTGTGCAGGTCGTTGCCGACAAGGTGCAGGATGCGCTTGCCGAGGTCCAGCGCGCTCTCCTTCGGGGTGCCCGCGCGGATGAGGATGGCTATGAGCTCGGCGTCCGTGAGGGCCTTGGGGCCCTGCGCCATGAGCCGTTCCCGCGGACGGTCACTGCTGGCCCACTCGCGGATGCTCAGCTTGCCTTTGGGGGCATGGGTGGACTGCTCCATGGGGTAAAAATGCGAACAGGCCTCCGAAGAGACCTGCCCGATGGGAAAAAACGGAAGGATCCGTTACTTCAGTTTGTTGATGTGGAGCTTCAGGCTGCTCTTCAGATTGGCCGCCTTGTTCTTGTGGATCACGTTCTTCTTGGCCAGCTTGTCCAGCATGCTGCTCACTTCCGGCAGCTTCGCCTCGGCCTCCTTCTTGGTGGTGAGGGAGCGCAGCTCGCGCACGGCGTTCCGCGTGGTCTTGTGCTGGTAGCGATTGCGCTCGTTGCGCGTCTCCGTCTGGCGTACGCGCTTCAGCGCTGACTTATGGTTGGCCATGTCCTGACTTGAAAAGGGACGCAAATATAGCCCGTTGTTCCGGACCGGCAAGCCGGGAAGCGAAAAAGCCGGGCTCACCCGGCTTTTTCCGTAGGCGGAAGGGCCTCAATAGGCCATCTCGTCCTTCTTCAGCATGTTGGTCACCGTCCTCACCACGATCTTCAGATCGAGCAGGAAGGACCAGTTCTCCAGGTACCACACGTCCAGGTCCACGCGCTTCTCCATCAGTTCGGGGGTGCGGGTCTCGCCGCGGAAGCCGTTCACCTGGGCCCAGCCGGTGATGCCGGGGCGCACGAAATGGCGCACCATGTACTTGTCGATGATGTCGCGGAACTGGTCGTTCAGGCGCAACGGGTGCGGGCGCGGGCCCACCACGCTCATCTGCCCCAGCAGCACGTTGAAGAACTGCGGCATCTCGTCCAGGTTGCTCTTGCGGAGGAAGGCCCCCACCCTGGTCACGCGCGGGTCGTTCTTGGTGGCCTGCTTGCTGTCGGCCTCCTTGTTCACCCGCATGCTGCGGAACTTGTAGCAGCTGAACTTCTTCTTGCCTTCACCCAGGCGCGTCTGCTTGAAGAACACCGGACCGGGGGATGACAGCTTGATCAGGATGGCCAGGATCGGGAACAACCAGCTGAACACGAACAGGATGACCCCGGCCGAGAAGACGATGTCGAACGCGCGCTTGATGATGCGGTTGCCGCGCTTGTCCAGCGGCTCGTGGCGCAGCTTGCTCACCGGCACCGAGCCGTGGAACTCCAGGTCCGTGGTCCGCACCACGGGAATGAAGCTGTCCGCGCTGGGGATCGACCCGGAAACGGATGGTGTTGCGCTCGCAGAACTCCATCAGGTCGGTGATGTCGTCCTTCCGGGTACCCGGCAGGGCGCAGTACACGATATCGATGCGGTTCTGGATGGCGAAGATCTTGGCGGCCTCCACGTCACCCAACCGCTTGGAAGCCAGGGTGTCATTTACGGGCGAGTCCGTGAACAGGCCGCGGAAGCGGTAGCCGCGGATCGTCTGGCCTTCGCAGTACTGGATGATCTCCTCGGCGGCAGGGCCATCGCCCACGATGATGAGGTCCTTGACGGTGGTCAAGGGCTCCAGGGTGAGGACCCGGTTCAGGCCGGTCTGCATGGATTGGCGGCTGCTGCGCAGCAGGGTGGCCAGCTCCTGGTTCAACTCTGTGCGTACGGATCGTCGGTTGGGCATGCTCGTCCGGACAAGGCCGGGGTGGGGGTTCAACTTCTCCACGTGTTACGCTGTATGGGCTGGGATCCGAACGAGTAGGTCAAAAGTATATGCCCACCGAAGGAAAAGTCAACCTTGTCGAAAGAATTCATGCACTTATCGAAGTTCCAAGCTTAGGACGCGAACCCTAGGAGCCGGTCACACCGCCCGGCCGCCTGTAAGGCGTTGGGACCATGCGCGCGCGAACAACCACAGGAACGTCGTATTGGTGACGAGGTAACGTTTCCAGAGGCGCCGCGGTTCGAGGGCCAGCCGGTATACCCATTCCAGGGAGAGGTCGCGCATCCACTTGGGTGCGCGCGTGTCCACGCCTGCATAAAGCAGAAAGGCTCCGCCCATGCCGAGCATCACCGCAGGGATGCGCCCCTTCATCGCGGCCATCCATTTCTCCTGTTTCGGGCAGCCCAGGCTTACCAGCACGATGTGGGCGCCCGAGGCGGTGATGTCCGCCGCCATCGCCTCCATCTCCTGCTCGCTCAGCGGCCGGAAGGGCGGTGAGCACGTACCGGCGATCCGCAGGGCGGGATGGTCCTTCGCCACGCGAGCCACGATGGTGTCCAGCACGCGCTGTTCGCCGCCGTAGAGGTAGACGGAAAGGCCCTGGCGTTCGGCTTCGGCCAACAGCGCCGGCATGATGTCGTTCCCGGCCACGCGCTCCTGCTTCGTGCCGTGGAAGAGGTTCAACGCCTTCAGCATGGGCATGCCATCCGCGGTGGCCAGGTCGGCGCCGTTGACGACCTGTGCGAACGCCTTGTCGTTCCGGGCCTCCACGCACATATGTACGTTCACGCAGCATACGTACGATGACGTGTGCGCCCTGCCCAGGGCGGCGAAGGCCGCGATGTGCTCCGCGAAGGACCCGACGCTCAGGTCCACGCCGATCACGCGTTTCTTGGGCAACACGCTCATGCGGCCTGCGCTTCGGTAGCGGAGATGCGGGCATCGATGCGCACCGGGGGCACCACGCGCTCACTGCCGCCATCGTACCATGCGATGGTCCGCTTCACGCCCTCTTCCAGGGAGAACGGTGCCTCACCGAAGGCGGCGATGGTGCGGTCCATCGGGGTGATGTAATCGGTGGTCATGCTGCGGAAACGCCCGCTGGTGATCGGAAAGGGGATGCGTACGGCCTTCAGCACGTCGCCGGTGAGGGCCAGCGAGCGCACGATCCACGTGGGGATGTAACGCACCGGCCTGCCCACCAACTGCTTCGAGACCTCTTCCACCCAGATGCGCAGGTCGAAGGGCTGGTCGCCCACATAGAAGACCTTGCCGTTCACGTTCTCCACCGGCGCGGCGAGCATCCGCATGATCTGCCACACCACGTTGCCCACGTAACCGTAGGACCGGATGACCTTGCCGCGGCCGGGGTGGAAGTAGAGCCCCTTGCGCATCACCTTGAACATGACGTCGCGGTAGCGCAGGCTCCACGGCCCCCAGATGGTGGTGGGGCGGATGAGCGTCCAGGCGCAGGTGAGGCCGGCCTCGCGCGTGACCTGCTCCGTGAGGCGCTTGCTCTCACCGTACAGGGTGAACGGCTTGTAGTCCTGGTCGTGCTTGGGCTGGTACCCGGCCTCGCACACGAACTGGGTGCTGGTGACGATGATGCGCTCCACGGTGGGCGTGTCCTTCACCACATCCAACAGGAGCCTGGTGCCTTCGTGGTTCTGCTGGTAGGCCTTCAGGTCGTCCTGCACGTCGGTGTCGGTGCGGGCGGCGAGGTGTACCACGTGCGTGGGCTTGAAAGAGGCGAACCATTGGCGGATGGCGGCCTGGTCCATCAGGTCGGCCTCCTGCCAATAGGGCCAGTGGGCCGTATCGAGCGGGGGGTTCCAGTCGAGGTTCAGGACCTCATGGCCTTCCGCGATAAGCTGCTCCATCAGGTTGGTACCGATGAAGCCCGATCCGCCGGTGACGAGTATGCGCATGCCGTTCAATTCCCTTGGGTGATGGACACGATGGCGTCCTCCATCTCACGCCGGAACCGTTCCAACGTGAACCGTTGTTCAAAGATGCGGCGCCCCTCCCCGCCCATCCGCTCGCGCAGGCCGGCGTCATGCACCAGGCGCAACAGCTGTTCGGCCACCGCAGGCGCATCGTGGGGAGGCACCACGTACCCGTTGCGCCCGTCGATGACGACGGAAGGGATGCCGCGCCAGTCGGTGGTGACCACCGGCTTGGCGAACATCATGGCCTCCACCAGCACGATGCCGAAGGTCTCCGCCTCGAAGTAGCTGGGGAAGCAGAAGATGTCGCAACCGGCGAAGTGCCGGAACTTGTCCGCACCGCGCTTCACGCCCAGGAAGGTGACCCGATCGGAGAGGCCGTGATCGGCCAGGAACGCCTTGCATTCGGCCTCGAAGGAGTGATCGCCCCACTTGCCCATCAGCTCCAGCTTCACGTCGCCGCCGCGCTCCACCACTTCGCGGAACGCTTCGAGGAGGATGCGCACCCCTTTGCTGGGGATGAGCACGCCGGTGAAGAGGATGACGAGCGGCTCGCCGGGAGCGGCGGTGCGCTCGGGCACGCTGCCCCGCACGTCCACGATGCCGTTGGGGATGATGGCGTCGAACTTCGCCGCGAAGAAGCGGCCATCATCCGGGTTCTGCTCCGCGGCACGGATGGCGAGCGTGGGCTCCCCATAGGCCATGGCGAACGGCCTCCGCAGGATCCACGGCACGCGCTGGATGAAGCCGGACACGCCGCCGGCGTGGAAATGGAAGACCGTGTACCGGAACATCCAGCGCACGGCGTTCAGCAGCACGACGTCGCGCAGCACGGGCACCATGTTCGGTCCGCTCGGCGGGTAGTACAGCACCGGGGTGCGGTAGCGGATGCGGGCGATCCAGATACGCACGATGGTGGCGAAGAGCACCCACACTTTCTTCAGTGCGAACTTGCCCACGCTGTCCATGTCCTCCGAGAAGGCCAGGCGTACGTGGAAAAGCTGCATCCGTTCGTAGCTCCCCTGCACCAGGGCCTCGATCATCACGGCCTGACCACCGAACGGCGGAGGGGTCTGGCCCACCACCAATATGCGCAGCGGCGCTGCGCCGGACCGTTGCTGTTCAGCGTTCATCCGGGCCGCTGGTTCACCAGTAGCAAGCGCCTTCCACCTTCACGGCATTGGCAGGCGTTTCATCCTGCGAGGGCCGCACCCAGTGCTCGTTGATGAACGGCAGGTCCTCCCAGCGCTTGCCTTTAATGCCGAAGAGCAGCTGCGTGGCGCCGCCCATGTGCACGGCCTTCCTGCCCATGCGCTTGATGTGCGCCGCGAGCGGGAAGCCGTACGCCCCGCAGCCGAGGATGGCGATATCGAAATCCGTGGCCTCGATGCGGCGCTCCATGTGCGCCAAGGCATCGAACCAGGTGGCGAACTCCGTGCGGCTGTTCGCGATGGACTGCACGGCGCGCACGGTCTTCAGCTCGAAGTCCGGCAGCACGCGCTGGTCCTTGAAGAGGAGCTTGCGCTTCTTGTACTGCTCGTGGATGGTGCGCTCATAGGGATGCACGACGAGCACCTTCTTCCCTTCGAGCACTTCGCTCCAGGGATCCTTGTGGTAGAAGGGCTCCAGATCGGGCAGCGCCACTTTCACGGCGTGCTTCAGTTCGGGCTGCACGAACAGCTCCTCGCGCCGCCACGAGCCGAGGATGTCCACGTACCCCATGTCCGCGAGCATCAGCTCGCTGAAACGCTCCAGGTGCTCCACGTCACCGGGGAAGAACCCGGCATTGTTGGGCATGCTGTAGAAGGTATCGTCCTCCCAGGAGAACGAATGCAGGCGGCCGGTTACGTACTTGAGGTAGTTGCCTAGGGAGCCCTTCACGCCCCGCTTCTCGCCGATGTAGTTCAGCACGCAGTACAGCTCCACCAGCCCCAGGCGGCAGATCATGCTCGGCTTGGGGGCCAGCAGTTCCTCCTTGATCCTGTCCGAGGCCTCCTGTCCGCGGAACTGGGCCAGGCTGTAGTCGTAGGCGATGTTCCCTTCATCGCGGAACACCTTCCGGTAGACCTTTCGGCCGGTCTGGAGTGCCTTGAGGAGGTTCTTCGATGGTGCCATCCGTGCTTGTGCTTCCTCTCCCCACCGGCCCGCTCATGCCCGACAAGAGGTCGGCCTGATACGGGGCTGAAGGGTCCAAGGTTCAATTCCGCAGGCCACCGGGCGGCCCGCCTCTTTCGACGCGGCAAAAGTACGCCGTCACAGGGCGCGCATCAGGGTCGGCGGCACGCCGGGCGATCAGAAGATCAGAGAATGGGATGATCAGATAATGTGCTCCTTGCCGTCCCCGCATTGTCGTGGTGAGCTTGCCGAACCGTGTCACGGTGAGCCTGCGCACCGAAGCGCTTTGGCGCAGGCGCCCGAACCGTGTCATGGCGGCCTCGAGCCGCCATCGCAAGTAGGAGCCATCCGGGACCGCCTACTCCTGGTTGCGACTGCGGCTCAAGGCCGCAGTGACAACGTACTTTGAGGACGGTATCGCCCCTCTCGACTTCGCTCGAGGCAACAGCGTGGGCGCTCGATTGCATCACGCCCGCGGGATGGTGCGCGCGGGATTGCCCACCGCCACGTGGCGCGCCGGCACATCCTTCAACACCACGGCGCCCGCGCCGATGGCCACATCATCGCCGATGGTGATCGGGCCGATGATGATCGCGTTGGCGCCCACGTCCACCCGATCGCCGAAGATGGGCGCGCGGCTGTAGGTGCCGTCCTTCAGCTTCTTGTTGCCGATGGTGGTGCTGTTGCGCACGATGCAACCCGCGCCGAACACGGTGCCGTCGTTGATGATGAGCGCCTGCCCATGATCGATGCGGAAACCCGGCCCCACACGCGTCTTCCATGGCAGTTCGATGCACAGGAACCACTCCACGAACACCCGATAGAAGATGAAGTACGGCAGGAAGAGGAAGAAGGTGACGATGCTGCCACGCAGCAGGTGCGCGATCCGGAAAAGCGTCATCACCAGCAACCCTTTGGGATTGTTGCCGTTGGCCCGCCAGTCCTGTGCGATGTTGAAGGCGCTCGCCATCACTTCCGGATCAAAGGTGAAACGAACTGGTTGAACTGGAGCTTGGCCCACTGCGGCACGTAAAGGGCGGTCTTCACGACGGCGCCGATGAGCCGCTCGATGGGCCCCAACCCCAGGTCCTGGGACACCTTGTCGCCCTCGCGCAGCACCTTCCTGAGCGGGTTGGTCATGCTGGCCCCGCCGGCACTGAAGTTGGCGATGATGATGGGCAGGTAGCGGAACTGGCGCGGGTCCTCCATCCAGGCGCGCAGGGTCCAGTGGTGGTCGCCGCTCACGCGCAGGGCGGGATCGAACGGACGGCCTTCATAGAAGCTGCGGCGCACGAAGAAGCTCGGGTGGTTCAGCACCATTTCCCAGTACTTCAGCAGGAAGCCCGAGTTGCGCGCCTGCTTGCGCTTCTTGTGCCCGTTGGGGTAGTGGATCCAGATGTCGCCGTGCACCACGTTCACCTCCGGGGCGTGCTGCACCGCGGCCAGCACCTGTTGCACCGCGCCGGGCTCGTACCAATCGTCCGCGTTGATGAGGCCCACCCACTCGCCGGTGCACAGGGCCACGCCCTTGTTCATGGCATCGTAGATGCCCTTGTCCTTCGCGCTCACCCACAGGTCGATGCGGTCGTCATACTTCCGCAGCAGGTCCAGCGTGCCGTCGGTACTGCCACCGTCCACCACGATGTATTCGATGCGCACATCGCCCTGCTGTGCCAGCACGCTCTGGATGGTGCGCTCGAGCGTGGCCGCGCCGTTCCACACCACGGTAACGATGCTCACCAGCGGCTTTTCTGCCGGCACCTCGCCGCGCGTGCGCCGCCCTCCCCTCACCTCGTTCAGTCCAGCCATGCGCCGTTCATCGCTTTGCGCCGCCCGGTGATGAAGGCCGGCGCGATGCACGCGGGCGCCATCAGGATATAGAGCAGCGGATTCCCCATGTAGATGCCGTAGCCGAAGATGTCGATCTGCCAGATGAAGAGCAGGTAGATGAACCCCGCATAGAGCGGTGCCATCGCGGTGCCCAGCACGAACTGGCGGCGGTAGTACTTGTAGCCGAGCCAGTACACCACGTACATCAGGCCGAGCCCCACGATGCCCTGGTTCACCACGATCTCCAGGAAGGCGCTGTGCATGTGCAGGTTGTACGAGCCCTTGGTGTTCCACATCTTGGCCACCCGCTCCAGCAGGTGGATGTGGTACTGGCCGTTGTACCCGTTGCCGAACACGAAACCCCGCCGGTCCTTCATGGCCCAGTCCGCAGCGGACTCCCAGATGTAGGTGCGCCCGTTGAAGGTGGTCACGTCCTTCTTGTCCACGCGGGACAGGATGGCCACGAAGAAGGGCATCGAGAGGACCTCATAGATGAGCAGCGCGAAGCTCATCATCAGCGGCATGGTGAAGAGCGAGATGGTATACACGCGCGCCTTCTTCATCACCTTGGTGAGGAAGAGCACGGTGAACACGAAGAAGATCATGAACGACAACCGGCTGTTGATGCTCATGATGACATAGATGTTCAAGAGGTACACCCCCACCAGCGCGGCCGAGCGCAACGGCTGGGCCTTGAACTCGCCCATGTAGAAGAGCAGCATCAGGTTGAGGAACGCGAGCAGGTGGGCCGCGTCGTAGATGCCCATCACGAAGGGGAAGCTGATGCGCCCCTCGAAGCTGTGCAGCAGGTTGTGCATGCCTGCGGCCACCCCCAGCAGGTTCACGATCACCAGCGCGAGCAGGCCCTTCACGACCATCCACGACCAGTCGAAACCGTCCACGTCGCGGTTGTAGAGCTGCACGATGAGGGCCGCGTGGAAGGGCACGAAGAACAGCACCATCAGCACCACGCGGTTGCCCGGATTGAGGATGGGGCTGTGGTTCCAGAGGCCCTGCTGCACGGAGAACATCAGCGAGGCGATGGCCGCCAGGCACACCCAGTAGTTGCCGTTGATCCGCGGCGTGAAGCTGCCGCGGTACAGCAGGTCGATGCCATAGAAGAAGATGATGGCCAGGTATGGCAGGGCGCAGAACATGAGGCCCTCCGAGAACCCGTTCTTCAACATCATGTAGCTGCCGATCCCATAGAGCGGGAACGAGAGCAGGAACAGGGTGTTGACGAGCTTGCGTTTGCTGATCACCGGCGGCAGGCGGGGCGCCCGGCCCCAGGGTTCAATGCAAACCTAACTTCCGCTGAAGACCGCTCACCAGGGGCTTCACGCCTCTTACCAACGGGTCGGGCAGGGCTTTCTTCACCCGCATCTTCCAGCGGCTGTACCGGCTGGGCAGGATGAAGGCCTCGAAGTAGCGCAGGTCCTTGTCCAGGTCCACCTCCAGCCGCTCCGGATGCCGCAGCGGGAACCGGGCCTCGGCGATCACGTCCTTGTTGCGCACGTCGTGCACGCTCACCGTGTGGGTGCCACCGGCCCCGAAGCCGATGTTGCGGCACAGGTTCACGTTGGGGATGACGTTCACCGCCCCGTCCAGCACCTTCGCGAAGTCGAACTGGTAGTCCCACGCGGTGGGGATGTTCCTGTTCCAAGTGTTCTCGAAGAGGAAGGTGCCTTCCTTCCGCTCGCTCGGCGCCAGGAAGTAGTCCTGGATCAGCGGCGTGTCCTTCACCTTGGGCCACTCCAGCATGTCCACGTCGAACTTCTTCCACGACCGGCGCCAGGAGGCCCAGCCCCAGTAGGCGCCATAGCCGTGCGCCGAGAGCCAGTAGGAATGCGCGTCGCCTGTTTCCTCGTCGGCGATCAGGTTGTTGCCGATGATGGCCCAGATGCGTTCGTCGTCGCGGTACTTCTCCAGCACGTCCTGGCAGAACCAGTAGAAGCTCTGCGCCGGCACGATGTCGTCCTCCAGGATGATGCCCTCCTCCTCGTTGTCGAAGAACCAGGTGATGTTCTGGGCCATGCCGTACTTGGTGCCCTTGTTGCGCTCGTGGAAGAGCGTGAACACCTCGCAATCCCAATCCACCAGTTCCACGAGGGAGCGCACGCGGTCGCACTTCTCGCGCTCCTCCTCGGTGCGCGGGCCATCGCAGGCGAAATACAACCGGGGCGGCCTGGCCTCGCGCACGGACCGGAACACCTCGCGAGTGGTGTCGTAGCGGGCAAAGGCGGTGATCAAGACCGGCAGCCGTAGCGGAACGGGCGGCACGAACGTGTCCATGGGTCAGAAGGCGTTGACCTGCTTGTTCTGGCGATACTGGTGGAAGTAACGGAACATCGTGGTGACGTGGCGCGCCACATCGGCAGGCGCGGCGTACTCATCGACGAAACGGTAGAAGAAGAGCTGCATGCGGTCGTTGTACCGCACCAGCACGTCCTGTACCATGTTGCAATAGCGGTCGTAGGGCAGGATCTCCACGCAGCCGGCCGCATGCCCCGTGGGCAACAGCATGTTGCTGCCGTGCACCCCCACCACCAGCTGGCTCTTCGCATAGGCCTCGCACCAGCGGCGCTCGGCCGCCACGTCCATGCGCTCGGTGCGCAGGTCCTCGGCCAGGCCTTCGAAACCGCCGGCCGGGGCCAGTCCCACCACGGTGAAGGTGGCCTGCGGCAGCTCTTTCCGGATGCGGCGCATCGCACGCTTGATCATGCGGCTTTGCGCGGCCACGAACCAGCGGCCGAGGCTCTTCCGCAGGCCCAGCCGGTTCCACACGCGGTACATGAAATGCCCCAACGGTGTGGCGAACCACAGGCGGTCCTGCCGCGCGATGAACGTGATGTGCGGCGGGCGCGTCAGGAACTCGTTCGCCGGGAAGGGCTTCACCTTGGTGAACCGTTCGATGTCCACGTGCGCCAGGTCCGGGTGGCCGTAGCCGCGGGCCATGTATACCTCGTTGTAACGCGGCAGCTGCTCCCGCACGAAGGCATCCACCTTGTCGTGCCAGGCGCGGGCCTGCGACAGTTTCTGGTCCACCAGCCACACTTCGGCCACCCCGTCGGGCACCAGCCACTCGAACATGCGCGGCAGCAGCAGCACCACGCCCAGGTCCTTGTGGTGATCGATGTAATACTGCGCGTTGAGCAGTTTCAGCAGCACGTGGCCGTAGAGGAAATCCAGCGTGTTGACGATGACGATGTCCTTCGCCTCGCGATAGACCTTCCGCTCCAGCTTGATCGGCTCCTTCGAGGGCTGCTTGTACACCTCGTAATGGATCCACTTCTCGGCCTTGCCGGACGGGTCCAGTATCTCGCGGTCCTTGGTGGTGTAGGCCAGCGGATGGTCGATCGCGAAGCCGATGGGCAGGTCGCGGCTGAACGCCAGGCCGCAGTGCGCGCATTCATACTGGCCCACCACTTGGAGGCCGATGAACAGCACGTCCAGGGGACGGGGTGCTTCCGCCCCGCACTTCGGGCAGGCAAAGGCGTTGAACAGCTGCGGCTGTACGGGTACGAGGTGGCGATCCTGCTTCATGGCACGGCTCAGTTCACACGGTGGATCTTCCAGAAGGTGCCGATGCCCTGCATCATCCAGCGGAAGTTGGGACGCGCATCCTTGAAGAGCAGGTCCATGAGGATGATGCTCACGAAGAACGAGATGATCATGGCCCAGATCGCGCCGATGGATTTGAACGAAGGGATCAACAGGATGTTCAACCCGATATTGAGAGCGGCACCCACCACCGAGGTCACAAGTGAGTATTTGAAAAGCCCCTCGTTGGTGATGAAGCTGGTCTTGGCCACGCCGATGTTGGTGAAGAACAAGCGGATGGCGAAGAGCGACAGCAGGTAGCCCGCCATGGCGTACTCCTCCCCGAAGAGCAGCACCATGCCCCAGGGCGCCAGCAGGTAGAGGGGTATGGACACGCCCAGGAAGAGGATGAACATGAGGCGGTACTGGTTCACCAACCGCTCGGCGTATAGCGCCTGGCTTTGCGCCTTCGCGCGGGTGATGGCCGGCGCCAGCGAGGCCTGCACGATGCTCGGAACGAAGCCCAGCGCCTCGATCATCTTCAGGGCGGCCGAATACTGGCCCACCTCCGCATCCGCCTCCCGGGCACCGATGCGCTTGGTGAGCATGTCGCCGATGAGCACCTGATCGATCTTGGCCTGCACGTACAGGGCCACACCGTAGACCACCAGCGGCCAGGCCTGCAGCATCAGTTCACGCGCGATCGCCCGATCGAACCGCCAGTCGCGCCACCGCGCGCCGGTCCTGCGGTACGCCACGAAATACCCCCCGGACAAGGCGGTCATCTCCACGATGTAGCTCAAGGCGAGCAGGGGCAATCCCTTTTGCGGATCGGGCACCAGGATGGTGATCGCGATGCGGAACAGCGAGCTCACGATGGCCTGGAACATGTTCACCTGCGCCACCAGGCGGCCCTTGGTCAGCGAGTGGAAGTAGGGCTCCACCACGGAGAACGGCTTCAGGAACTCGGCGCTCGCGATCACCGCCACCATGAACAGGGCACGCCCGTTCATCTGCTTGAAGAACGCCAGCCCCATCACGGTAATGAACAGGACCACGGCCCCGCCCAGCTTGATGGCGGCCGCGGTGCCCAGCAGCCTGTCCCGCCGCTCCGGGTGCCTCACCAGGTCGCGGGTCAGGATGTCGTCCAGCCCCATGGACGTGAGCGCGAAGAAGATGCCGACGAAGGCGCTGGCGTAGTTGAACTGCCCGAAAAGCTCGGGGCCCAGGTACCGCGTGACGTAGATGCTGGTGAGCAGCACCGCGCCGAGCCGCACCACGCGGTCCACGAAGAGCCACGAGACGTTGTGCAGGTACTTCCGGAACCCTTCCGAACGGAGCAACATGATGGTGCGCGACTACTTGGAGTCGTAGTGATAGCCGTAACCCTCGTCGGCCTTCACGTCGTTCAGCAGCAGGTCGATGCGCTGCACCTTGCCGTCCTTGTGGAGCTCGTTCACGTGCCGCAGCTGGCCGCGGCGCGTGTAGCCCTGGCGCACCACGTAGAGCGTGATGTCCAGGTGGCGCATGAGGATCTTGAACTCGCTCACCAGGCCCATGGGCGAGGCGTCCACCACGATCTGGTCGTATCGCCCCCGCAGTTGCTGGAACAGTTCCGCCAGGCGCGGCGATTCCACCAGCTCCAGCGGGTTCGGCGGCACCGGGCCGGCCGTGATCACGTCCATGCCTTCCACGTCCGTGCGGCGCAGCACCTGGTCCAGGCCGGCCTCGCCGATCAGGTAGGTGCTCAGGCCGGGGCCGTCCGCCATGCCGAGGTATTCATGCACGCGCGGCCGGCGCATGTCCGCGTCGATCACCAGCGTCCGCTTGCCCGTGAGCGCCATCACCGTGGCCAGGTTGATGGAGCAGAAGGTCTTGCCCTCCCCGCTCGTGCTGCTGGTGATGCCCACCACCTGCCGCGCCACGTCGGCGTTCAGGTATTGCAGGTTGATCCGTGTGGTCCGGAAGCTCTCCGCCAGCACCGATTTCGGGTCCTCCTTCACCACGCGCTGCTTCTTGCTCGTGGGGATGGTGCTCAGCACGGGGATCGCGCTCAGCCGCTTCAATTCCTCCAGCCCGTTGATGCGGTCATCGAAGAAATCCTTGATCAGGATGAAGAGCAGCGGCAGCAGGATGCCCAGGAAGATCGCGCCACCCAGGGCCACCTTCTTGTCCGGTGCCACCGGCGCGGCGCTCACGGCACGCGCTTCATCCACGATGCACTTGTCCACCTGGTCCGAGGCCACGGCGATCTCCGCCTCGTAGCGCTTCTGCATCAGGTAGGTGTTGATGCCCTCGGTGATCTGGTACTTGCGCGAGGCGTTCTCCACCTGGCGCGTGTTCTGCGGCAGCTGGTTCAGCTGGTAGCTCACCTGCCCCACGCGGTTCGAGATCTGGTCCAGGTCGATCTGCGTGGCGCGGCGCACGTCCTGCGCGGACTGGATGATCTGCGTGCGCTCGGTCTGCACGCGGCGCGCCATCGCGATGGTGGCCGGGCTTTGGATCTTCTCCACCAGGCGCTTCTGCGCCAGGTCGCTCACGTCCTTGTTGTACTGGTCGATCAGGTTCGTGAGCGCAGGCGCGTCCAGGTTGGCCGCGGAGATGGTGCTGGGCGAGCCGGAATCCTCGTTGCTCATCCGGTTCACCAGTTCGCTCAGGTAGTCCAGGCGCGACCGCAGCTTGCCCTGCTCGTCCTGCAGGCGCGAGAGGTCGTTGTACACGGCGGAGGTGCGGGTGGTCGCATCGCCCACCAGCGAGCCGCCCGAGGCCTGCGCGCTTTGCAGGTTGCTCGCGGCCGAGCTCAGGTCCTGCGAACTGCGGTCCAGCTGGCTGTCGATGAAGGCGATGGTGCGGTTGCCCTTTTCGTTGTGCTTGTCCTGCTCCCCTTCGATATAGGTCCGCATCAGCATGTTGATGAAGTCCTTCTCCTTGGGGATCACCTCGCCGGTGGTGGTGATGGTGATGATGTTGCTCTCGTCGCTCTGCGGCGAGGTCATCGTCTTGCTGCGGTAATAACCGGCCAGCCCATCGGGGCTGGAGATGGCGAAGGTGTACTTGACGGCCTTGCTGTAGGTGCGATCCTTCGGCCACTCGATGAAGAAGCTCAGGTGCTCGTCCTGGAAATGGTCTGCCATCCGCACCTCCGCGTCCACGGACCATTGCGGTACGAACTCGTCCACCGTGCGCTGCTGCTTCGGGTCGAAGAGGTGCACGTTCTTGCCCTTCGCCTTTACGCGATAGGTGCCCGCGGCGATGTTGGGCGTGATCTCGATCGGCACGTCCGTCACCTGCAGGCCCGAGTCCAGCTTCACGATGAACGGCTTGTTCGCGTAAGCCTCCTTCCGCAGGAAGTTCTTCTCCTCGTAGTACGTCACCGTGAAGTCCAGCTTCTTCACCGTCTTCAGGATGTTGGCGTAGGACATCAGCACGCTGATCTGGTCCTCCAACTCGCCGTTGCTGCTCAGGTACGCGGTGCCCTTGAGGAACTCATCGTTGGCGGCGCCGAAATTGTTGCGCTTCTTCTCGCTCATCAGCATCACGCCCTGCACGGCGTACCGCTTGGGCGTGGTCTTGATGTAGGCCACCGCGAGCGCGCCGAACACGCCGACGCAGATCACGAACAGCCACCACTTCGCGAAGACCTTGCGGAAGACCGCCTTCAGGTCGATCGTATCCTGGCTGGATGCGTTGCTCATCGGTTCTGGTTCTGCACAATGGTGATGACTACGCCGGTCGCGCTGATCGCCGCGAAGAGGATGGCGAGCAGTTCCAGGTTCATGCGGCCCGGACGCGCCTTCAAGGCGGGCACGTACACCACGTCGTTCGGGAGCAGGTAGTAGTATTCACTGCTCAACACGTCGGTCTTGCCCAGGTCCAGGTAGAGCGCCTGGGTGCCCTGGTCGCTCTGGCGCATCAGCGTCACGTGGCGCTTGTCCCCGTATTCCTTGGGGCCGCCCGCCAGGGCCAGCGCCTCCAGCAGGGTGATCTGGTTGTTCGACACGAAGTAGGCCCCCGGCCGCTCCACCTCGCCGAGCACGCTCACGCGGAAGCTCACCAGCTTCAGGATCACCGTGGCGTTGGTGAAATAGTCGTTGATCTTCTTCTGCACCAGTTCCTGCGCCTCGCCCACGGTGAGGCCCTGCACCTTGATCCGCCCCACGGTGGGCAGCTGCACGTTGCCGGACTTGTCCACGGAGAAGCCGTTCACGTACAGGGTGGCCTCCGTCACCCCGATGGTGCCGTTGGTGGTGCTTTCCACGTTGAAGAAGCGCGCGTTCGCGTCATCCAGGCCCAGCACCCGGATGCTGAGCACGTCGTTCACCTGGATCCGGTACTCGAACTTCCGGTTGGTGAAGAGCTTGGAGGTGTTGCTCAGGCTCCCGTCCTGCAGGTAGTTGATGTTGCGGCGGCCTACACAGCCGGCCAGTGTGGCCAGCATCACCAGGGCGAAAAGGGTCTTCGTCAACTTCATGCGGTGCGATCGGTCGTTTGCTTGCCGGAACGGCCCCGAAGAGAGGCCCTGGAGGGTCGGAAGGTCGTCCTGCGGCATTTCCTGTAAAGGAAGCCCAAAGATACGTGGCCGGACCTGCCAAGGTTGCCTTCGGGCCATCGAGCCATCCCCACGCCCCCTTCTACCTTTGCTGAATGGGCACCGCCACCCTTGCGCACAGCGCTTCCGATGCATCGGCGCACAAGCTCCGCGAGCGCATCAAGGAGTTGAAGTGCCTGTATGCCATTGCCCGGATCGCGCAGCATCCGGAACTGGGCCTGGAGGCCATGCTCACCGCCGTGGTGCGCACCCTGCCGCAGGGCTGGCAGTTCCCCGACTCGTTGCAGGTGTCGCTGGTGGTGGACGGGACCGATTTCGCGAAGCCTTCGGCGGAGCAAGGGCACGGCCGCCCCGTGCAGGCCGCACGCACCATGCAGGCGCCGATCACGATCGACCGGGAGCCGCGTGGCCGGCTCATCGTGAGCTATCCCGACGGCACGCACACCGATGCCGCCGAGCTCTTCCTGCCCGAGGAGCAGGACCTGATCGACCGGCTCGCCACCGAGGTGGCGATGATCGTGGAGCGCCACGAAAAGCGGGAGCAGCGTGCGAAGATGGAGGTCCACCTGCGCCACAACGACCGCCTGATGCTCCTCAGCGAGCTCACCGCCGGCATCGCGCACGAGCTGAACACGCCGCTGGGCAACGTGCTCGGTTTCGCCGAGCTGCTCCGGAAGAACGAGAACGATCCCGAACGGCAGGCCGACCTGCAACGCATCATCGATTCGGCCCTGGCGGGGCGCGAGATCGTGAAGAAGCTGATGTACTTCAGCTGCGAGATGCCCAGCCAGTTCCATCCACTGGACCTCAATGAGCAGGTGCGGCAGACCATGCGCCTGCTGCAACACCGCCTGGACGAGCAGGCCGTGCACACCGAACTGGCCCTCGGCCCCGATGGGCTCGTGGCGCGCATCGATGCCGTGCAGTTCGCTCAGGTCATCGGCAACCTGGTGCTGAACGCCCTGGCCGCCATGCCGGGCGGAGGCCGTCTGCGGATCGGCACGGAGCGCTCCGCGGAATATGCGGTCGTGCACGTGCAGGACACCGGCACCGGCATCGCCCCGGAGCACCTGCCGCGCATCTTCCAGCCCTTCTTCACCACCAAACCCACCGGCGAGGGCACCGGGCTGGGCCTTGCCGTGGTGCATGGCATCATGAAGGGCCACGGCGGGCACATCACCGTCAGCTCCACGCCCGGCGCGGGCACCCTGTTCACCCTTTCCTTCCCCCCTCCGCAGCAGCCATGAACCAGCGGCTATCGGTATTGCTCGTGGACGATGCGCCCGACATGTTGGAGCTGCTGCGCCGCAACGTGCTGGCCATGGGCCTGGTGCCCTATACGGCCGCCAACGCGGTGGATGCCATCGACCTCATGGGCCAGGGCGCCGTGGACCTGGTGATCACCGACCTGAACATGCCCGGCGTGGGCGGCATCCAGCTGGTGCGCTACATCTCGCAGCACCATCCCGCCATTCCCGTGCTGGTGGTCACGGGCTATCCCAGCGTGCAGGATGCCGTGGAGGTGATGAAGCTGGGTGCGGTGGAGTATATCACCAAACCCTTCACGCAGGACGAGCTGGAACGCGCCGTGCAGCGGGCGGTCCAGCGGCAGGACCAGGCGCCCGGTGATGCGGCGCACGGGCGCACGGCGTTCCATGGCCTCATCGGGCGTTCCCCGGGCATGCAGGCGCTCTACCGCATGATCGAGCGCACCAGCGCCAACCGCGCCACGGTGATGCTGCGCGGCGAAAGCGGCACCGGCAAGGAGATGGTGGCGCGCGCCATCCACTACAACAGCACCTTCTCCGCCGCGCCGTTCATCGCGGTCAACTGCGGCGCCATCCCGGACCAGCTGCTGGAGAGCGAGCTCTTCGGACACGTGAAGGGCGCCTTCACCGGCGCCGTCACCAACCGCGTGGGCCTGTTCCAGGCCGCCGATGGCGGCACCCTGTTCCTGGACGAGATCGGCAACGCCAGCGCCGCGGTGCAGGCCAAGTTGCTGCGGGTGATCCAGGACCGGGAGGTCACCATGCTGGGCGCCACCAAGCCGCAGCGCGTGCAGGTGCGCCTGATCTCGGCCAGCAACTCCGACCTCGGCGCCATGATCCGCCAAGGCACCTTCCGCGAAGACCTCTACTACCGCCTGAACCTGCTGGAAATGACGCTGCCGCCCCTGCGCGACCGCCGGGAGGACATCCCTCTGCTGGTGCAGCATTTCAGCGAACGGTATGGCCGGGAGCTGGGCCGGCCACAACCGCGCATCCCCGCACCGGTGATGGCTGTGCTGGAGCACTACGCCTGGCCCGGCAACGTGCGCGAGCTGGAACACTTCATCCACCGCCTCGTGATCATGCAGGACGGTCCCGTGCGCATGGACGACCTGCCCGCCTACATGAAGATGGAAGCCCCACGGCCCACCCCGGCGAAGGGGGAGCTGCCCACCCTGGCCGAAGTGGAACGCCAGCACATCCTGCGCGTGCTGGAGACCACCGGGCAGAACAAGACGAAGGCCGCCGAAGTGCTGGGGATCGATCGGAAGACGTTGCGGGAGAAATTGAAGGCGGAAGCGGGGCGGAACGCATCGGCCGGGGCATAATGCACCGATCCGGCAAGCTTTCGCACCGCTGCTCCAACGTCGCCCTGCTTCTACTGCACATCGGCATAATCCATTGATGTTCTAGGCGAACATTGGATCTCTCGAGGCATTACCAGGCCACGGGCGGCCTTCGTGGCATACCCCTTGGGAACAGCGCGGCGACCATGGACCGCCAACCGCTGAAAAGCGTCCCCACGCAGTGGTCGTTGTGCATCAACTGCCTCAACGCGCCGGGATGCGTGCAACGCGAAGCAGCCCGCGGGCAGGTGCAGTACTGCGACCTGCACGTGGTGGCCGATGGGCCGCGGCCGCGGATGACCGCAGCCGCCTGGCAGGAACAGGGCCCTCCCCACGCTGCATTGATCGGCCTCTGCTCCACGTGCGACCATGCCTTCTCCTGCGTGCTGCGCAAGCCCGGCCACATGGTAACGCACTGTCAACACTACGAATGATCAAGTGACCGCAATGGGAACCGGAACGACCGCAACGCCAGCGAAGAAGCAAGGCATGTACGAAGTGGTGATGGCGCAGTTCGAGCGCGCCGCCGATACGCTGGGCCTGGACCCGGGCGTGCGCAAGATCCTCGCAAAGACCAACAGCGAGATCGTGGTCCACTTCCCCGTGAAGCGCGACGATGGCACCATCGAGGTGTTCACCGGCTACCGCGTGCAGCACAACAACGCGCTCGGACCCTACAAGGGCGGCCTGCGCTACCACGCCACGGTGGACATCGACAGCGCACGCGCACTGGCGATCTGGATGACCTGGAAGACCGCGCTGGCCGGGCTGCCCTACGGCGGCGCGAAAGGCGGCGTTGCGATCAACCCGAAACTGTATTCGCAGAGCGAGCTGGAGCGGATCACGCGCCGCTTCACCTATGCGCTGGGCGAGAACATCGGCCCCGACCTGGACATCCCCGCGCCGGACGTGAACACGAACCCGCAGATCATGGCGTGGATCGCCGACACGTACAGCAGCACGAAATCGCCCGCCACGCGCTTCAGCAACCTGCACGTGGTCACCGGCAAGCCGCTGGGCGCGGGTGGCCTCGAAGGCCGCGATCGCGCCACGGGCTTCGGCGTGGTGGCCACGCTGAAGGCCTGGGCGCAGCGCACCAACAAGCAGCTGAAGGGCATGCGCTACATCGTGCAGGGCTTCGGCAACGTGGGCTACTGGACCGCGCACTTCCTGCAACAGGAGGGGGCGATCCTGGTGGGCGTGCAGGACGCCAGCGCCACCTATCATGAGCCTGCGGGCATCGACCCCGAGGCGTTGAACGATCACAGCGCGGCCAACGGCCGCAACATTGCCGGATACAAGGGCGCGGGTGCCATCGAACCGGACCGCTTTTTTGCCATCGCGTGCGATATCGTGGTGCCCGCTGCCCTCGGCAATCAGATCACGGCCGCCAATGCCGGAAGCATCACCGCGCAGGTGGTGGCCGAAGGCGCCAACGGCCCCACCGACACAGAAGGCGAGGCGATCCTGCGCGAAAAAGGCGTGGACATCATCCCCGACATCCTGTGCAACAGCGGCGGCGTGATCGGCAGCTACTACGAGTGGCTGCAGAACAAACGCAGCGAGATCTGGAAGATCGATGACGTGCTGGGCATGATCCAGGACAAGGTCGATACGGCCTTCAACCGCACGGTGGACACCGCCAACGAGTTCAACACCGACTGGCGCACCAGTGCCTACATCGTGGCGCTGCGCAGGCTGGAGAAGACCTACAAGGAACGCGGCATCTTCCCATAGGCATGCGCAGCATAGGTGTATTGAAAGAAGGCGAGCGCCGCCGGTTGGTCGCGCTCGCCCCGGCCGGTGTGCAGCGCCTGGGCAAGCAGTTGCGCGTGTACGTGCAGCGCGGTGCCGGCCGTGCTGCCGGTTATACCGATGAAGCTTACGAACAGGCGGGCGCCACGTTGGTGGAGCATCGCGATGACATCCTGCGCGAGGCCGACCTGGTCCTGAGCCACGACAGCCACTACCGCGGGGAGGAGTTCGGCACGCCGAAGACCTTCATCGGCTTCTTCAACGTGCTGAGCGACCGCGCCGTGGTGGAGCCGTACAAGAAACCCGGCACCACCCTCTACAGCCTGGACCTGATACCGCGCACCACGCTGGCGCAGGCCATGGACGTGCTCTCATCGGTGGCATCCATCAGCGGCTACCAGGCCGTACTGCTCGCCGCCGAACGCTCGCTGGCCACCGTGCCGATGATCACCAGCGCTGGTGGCACACTGCGCCCCGCGCGCTTCCTGATCATGGGTGCCGGTGTGGCCGGCCTGCAGGCCATCGCCACCGGCCGGCGCCTGGGGGCCATCGTGCGTGCCTACGACGTACGTTCGGTCTCGCGTACCGAAGTGGAAAGCCTCGGCGCCACCTTCATCGAGGTGGAGGGGGCCACCGAGGACCGCAAGGCCGGCGGCTATGCCGTGGAGCAAAGCGCCGATCACCTGGAGCGCGTCCGCCAGGTGATCCACCAGGAGGCGGTGCAGGCGGACGTGATCATCACCACCGCCAGGATCCCCGGCAAGAAAGCGCCGCTGCTGATCACGGAGGACATGGTGCGCAGCATGAAGCCCGGCGCCGTGGTGGTGGACCTGGCCGCGGCCACCGGCGGCAACTGCGCCCTCACCGAACCCGACACCACGGTGATGCGCAACGAGGTCACCATCCTGGGCCCCACCATGATCGAATGCTCCTGCGCCCACTCCACTTCCTTCCTGCTCTCGAACAACTACACCACTTTCATCGAGCACCTGCTGAAGAACGCGGACAACGCCGATGACGAGATCCTCAAAGGCACGCGTGTCGTACAGGACGGGGAAGTGGTGAATGCGCGATACCTCGGGTAAATGCAGAACAGGAGAGAATGGCGAGAAAGGTGAAGGTGGCAGGAGTGGTGGTGGAATGACAAGGGAAGCACCTGCGCCCCATTCACCATTCGCCACTGACCATCCACTTCCCTCCCCCTTACCTCTTCACCAACCATGGACCTCACCTACCACATCACTTCCATAGACGGCCTGTTCATCCTCGCCATGAGCCTGCTGCTCGGCTTCGAGGTGATCAAGAACGTGCCTGCCGTGTTGCACACGCCGTTGATGTCCGGTTCCAACGCCATCAGCGGGATCATCCTCTTCGGCGGTCTCATCCAGCTGATGAGCACCCCGCCCGACCGCGGATGGGTGCTGTTCTTCTCCTCCATCGCCGTGCTGCTGGGCTCCATGAACATCGCCGGCGGCTTCTTCGTGACGCACCGCATGCTCTCGATGTTCCAAGTGAAGAAGAAGGACGTGAAGAAGTGAGGAAGGGTTGAAGAGTGCGAGGGTGAACGAGTGCGAGAGACACCACGGCACGCTTCCCCTGGCACTCCAGCATCCTCGCACTCTTTCACTTTTTCACCCTCGCACCCTTTCCCCACACCACATCCCATGGAATTCCTCTTCCTCATCGCCACCATCGGCCTGATCCTCGGCCTGAAGTTCATGGGCGACCCTGCCAAGGCCGTGCTGGGCAATGCCGTGGCCGCCATCAGCGTGGTGATCGCCCTGATCGGCGTGGCCATCCGATCGTACAGCCCGGAGAACGGCGCAGGTACCTTCAACATCGTGCTGGTGGTGTGCCTGCTGGCGGCCGGCACCATCATCGGCCGGGTGCTGGCCACCCGCGTACCGATGACCGGCATGCCGCAGCTCGTGGCCATGCTCAACGGCTTCGGTGGCCTGGCCGCCGTGGTGATCGCCCTCATCGAGGGCATCGCCCATCCCATCGGTGACGACATGCGCATGACCGGCGGCCTGCTGCTGCTGAGCGCCGTGTTCGGTGGCGTGGCCTTCACCGGCAGCCTGGTGGCGCATTCCAAGCTCGAAGGCAAGAAGCTGCCCAAGGCGAAGAAGGTGCACATCCTGGCCGCGCGCGTGCTGCTCTGGGGCATGATCGCACTGTTCGCGGTGTACATGTTGGCCCCCACGCCGATCATGTCCTTCACCACGCTGCTGATCCTGATGGCCGTACTGTCCTTGGTCTACGGCGCGCTGTTCACCCTGCCCATCGGCGGGGCCGACATGCCCGTGCTGATCTGCTTCCTTGTCGCGCTGCACGGCCTGGTGGCCCTGCTGGCCGGCCTGTTCTTCCAGGACACCGTGATGCTGATCGGCGGCGTGCTCGTGGGCGCCACCGGCATCCTGCTGACGTTGCAGATGAGCAAGGCCATGAACCGCACCTTGCGCAGCGTGCTCGCCGGGGTGATCAAGCGCGATACAGGCACCAGCGGCCGCGAGCAGGACATCCGCCCCATCAGCGCTGCCGAGACCGCGTCCTTGCTGGCCTTCAGCAAGCAGGTGGCCATCGTCCCCGGCTACGGTATGGCCGTAAGCCAGGCGCAGGGTGCCTGCCAGGAGATGCAGACCGCGCTGGAACGCATGGGGGCCACGGTGCATTACATCATCCACCCCGTGGCCGGCCGGATGCCGGGGCACATGAACGTGCTGCTGGCCGAGGCCAACGTGGCCTACGACAGCATTCTGAGCATGGAGGACGTGAACGACGTGATGGGACGCTACGATGCCGTGCTGGTCGATCGGGGCCAACGACGTGGTGAACCCCGCCGCCGAGACCGACCCGGACTCGTCCATCCACGGCATGCCCATCATCAAGGCCTATGCCGCCAAGCAGGTGATCGTGCTGAAGCGCGGCATGGCCACCGGATACTCCGGCGAGATGAACCTGCTCTTCGACCGCGCCAACTGCCGCCTGCTCTTCGGCGACGCCCGCAGCAGCCTGCGCACCATCATCGACGAACTAAAACGCATCTGACCATGGAGAACCCTCGCCTGATCGTCTCCGCCAAGGAACGCGAACTGATGCGCTCCTGGATCATCGGCCACAACGCCCCGGACATCCAGGTGCGCAACAGCCTGGACCGCCTTTACAAAGAACTCGACACGGCCGATGTGCGGAAGGAGGAGGACATGCCCGCCGACGTGGTGCGCGTATGCAGCATCGTGGACGTAGGCATGCCCGCCGGTCGCAGGAACGACCTGCAATTGGTGATGCACGCCGACGCCGACCTGAAGCAGAACAAAGTGTCGGTGCTTTCCGTGCTCGGCAGCGCGCTGATCGGCTACCGGCAAGGGGCCAGCATCGTGTGGCGGCTGCCGCAGGGCGATCAGACGATCACGTTGGAGCGGGTGGATAACTCGCGCTGTGACGTGGACCTGTTGAGAAGGTGAGCCGGGACATCGGCCCGCCATATCCCCCGACAGTCCATCAACCAGGATCATACCGAAACCACTTCAACACACAGGCCGAGCTTTCTTCCCACATTTTTCCCTGATCCAGAACGATCGTTGTGGTCCGCCATAACGGTCGTTCTTCACAATGTAACCCCGATCCCTGTGCTCCTCTTTCTGTTGCTCCGACCCGCTGGTCCAACGCTCCTTCTGCCTGTCCTGGGCATGGTGCTGCTCAGCGCCTGCACCTCCTCGCCGAAGAAGGCCGCTCCGGAAGTCTATCCGGTCACCACTCCGCTGGTGCGCGACACCGCACTGCTCAAGGCATACGTGGCCGAGGTCCACAGCGTACAGTTCGTGGAGGTGCGCAGCCACATCGGTGGCTACATGGAGAAGATCCATGTGGATGAGGGCCAGCTGGTGAACGAAGGGCAGCCGCTGTTCAACGTGAGCAGTGCGGAGCGTGCGCTGGAGCTGCAGCGCGCCACGGCCGCCCAGAAGGTGGTGCAGGCCGAGCTGATGGCCGCCGAGGTGGAACTGCGCAACACGGCCTCCTTGGTGGAGCAGAAGATCAGCGCCCAGGCCGAGCTGGACCTGACCCGCGCCCGCGTGGACGCTCTGCGCGCCCGGGTGGAAGAGGCCGCATCGGCCAAGGACCACGCCGCGCTGAACCTCTCCTACTCACACATCAAGGCGCCCTATCGCGGCAAGATCAACCGCATCCCCTTCAAGACCGGCAGCCTGGTGCAGGAGGACGATGTGCTCACCACCATCACCGACAACAGCGAGATGTTCGCCTACTTCCACCTGTCGGAGCTGGACTACATGCAGCTGCGCAGTTCGTTCCGCGACACCACCTTGCGCCGCGTGACGCTGCTGCTGCCCAACGGCGCGGCCTACCAGCACCAGGGCCGGATCGAGGTGGCCGAGAGCGAGTTCGACCGCGCCACGGGCAACATCGCCATCCGCGCACGCTTCACCAATCCCGAAGGCATCCTGAAACACGGCGCCAACGCCAACATCGTATTGCGCCGTCCGCTGGAAGATGCGGTGATGGTGCCGCAGCGTTCCACCTTCGAGATACAGGACAAGCTGTACGTGATGGTGGTGCGGCCCGACAGCACCGTGGAGCAACGCAACATCGTGCCCGCCTTCCGCCTGCCCGACCTCTACGTGGTGGAGAGCGGCCTGAAGCCCGAGGAACGCATCGTGTTCGAAGGCACCCAGCGCCTGCGGCAGGGCGATCGCATCGTGCCCCAGGGCATCCAGCAGCGCGAGGTGTTGGACCGGATCGGCAACCACTGACCCGGCCATGTTCACGCGCTTCATCCATCGCCCGGTCCTTTCGATCGTCATCTCCATCATCATCGTGGTGCTGGGCCTCATCGGCCTGCAGCAACTGCCGGTGACGCAGTTCCCGGACATCGCACCGCCGGAGGTGAACGTGACCACCAACTACACCGGGGCCAACGCCGAGACCAGCGTGAAGGCCGTGGTGACCACGCTGGAGCGCGCCATCAACGGCGTGCCCGGCATGCAGTACATGGCCAGCGTGAGCGGCAACGACGGCGAGAGCATCATCCAGATCATCTTCAAGCCCGGCACCGACCCCGACCTGGCGGCGGTGAACGTGCAGAACCGCGTGAGCACCGCGCTGGACGAGCTGCCCGAGGAGGTGATCAAGTCCGGTGTGGCCGTGGAGAAGGTGCAGAACAGCATGCTGCTCTACATCAACGTGCTGAGCACCGACACCACGATCGACGAGAAGTTCCTCTACAACTTCACCGACATCAACATCCTCAAGGAGATCAAGCGGATCGAGGGGGTGGGCTTCGCGGACATCCTCGGGGTGCGCGACTACGCCATGCGCGTGTGGCTGAAACCGGACCGCATGCGCTTCTACGGCATCGATGCCAACGACGTGATCACCAGTTTGCGCCAGCAGAACGTGGAGGCCGCGCCGGGCAAGATCGGTGAGAGCTCCGGCAAACGCTCGCGCACGCTGCAGTACGTGCTACGCTACACGGGCAAGTTCAACACCCCGGAGGAGTACGGCAGCATCGTGGTACGCTCCACCGAGGAGGGGGAACTGGTGCGGTTGAAGGACATCGCCGACGTGGAGTTCGACTCGCAGGACTACAACGTGCTGAGCAAGGAGAACGGCCGCCCTTCCGCGGCGATCATGCTGAAACAACGGCCGGGCACCAACGCCAAGGACGTGATCGCGGACATCAAGGGCACGATGGAGCGGATCAAGGAAAGTTCCTTCCCGCCGGGCATGGAGTACACGTACAGCTATGACGTGAGCGCCTTCCTCGACGCCTCGATCAGCAGCGTGCTCTGGACCCTGCTGGAGGCCTTCATCCTGGTGGCGCTGGTGGTGTTCATCTTCCTGCAGGACGTGCGCAGCACCATCATCCCCATCATCGCGATCCCCGTGTCGCTGGTGGGCACCTTCTTCTTCATGGACCTGCTGGGCTTCTCGCTGAACCTGATCACGCTGTTCGCGTTGGTGCTGGCGATCGGTATCGTGGTGGACAATGCGATCGTGGTGATCGAGGCGGTGCACGCCAAGATGGAGAAGACCGGTCTGGGCCCGCGCAAGGCCACCGAGAAGGCCATGAAGGAGATCACCGGGGCCATCATCGCGATCACACTGGTGATGTCGGCCGTGTTCATCCCGGTATCGTTCATGGAAGGTCCGTCGGGCATCTTCTACCGCGAGTTCAGCCTCACCATGGCCATCGCCATCGTGCTCAGCGGCGTCACCGCGCTCACGCTCACGCCCGCATTGTGCGCCGCCTTCCTGAAGAACGTGGACCACCACACGCCGCGTCCCGGTCGCCTGGGCCGCTTCTTCACCGCCTTCAACCGCTGGTACGACGGCATCGGTTCGCGCTACAAGACTTTGGTGGGCGCCATCGCCAACCGCCGCACGGTGACCTGGGGCCTGCTGATCGGCTTCTCCGTGGCGGCCGGCCTCACCGGTTCGTTCGTGCCCACGGGATTCATCCCCAACGAGGACCAGGGCACCATCTACGCCAACATCAACGCGCCGAACGGTGCCACGCTGGAGCGCACCGAACACGTGGCGGACGAGATCCAGCGCGTGGCCGACAGCTTGGACGCCGTGGCGAACGTGAGCAGCCTCGCGGGCTACAGCCTGCTGTCCGAAGGCACCGGAGCCACTTACGGCATGAACCTGATCAGCCTGAAGAACTGGGACGAGCGCAAGCAGAACGACCAGGAGGTGATCGCCGAACTGATCGCCCGCACGCGCCACATCAAGGACGGCGAGATCGAGTTCTTCACGCCGCCGCCCGTGCCCGGCTACGGCAACTCCAGCGGCTTCGAACTGCGCCTGCTGGACCGCACCGGTGGCGACGACCTGAGCGCGCTGCAACAGGTGAGCAACGACTTCGTGCGCGCCCTGAACCAACGCCCCGAGATCAGCAACGCCTTCACCACGTTCAACGCCAGCTTCCCGCAGTACCTGTTGCACATGGACAAGGACAAGGCGGCGGAGAAGGGCATCACTGCGGAACATGCCATGGGCACGTTGCAGACGTTGATCGGCAGCGAGTACGCCACCAACTTCATCCGTTTCGCGCAGATGTACCGCGTGATGGTGCAGGCCGATCCCGCCTTCCGCGCGGAACCCGAGGACATCCTGAAGCTGTACCTGAAGAACGACCACGGCGAGATGGTGCCCTACAGCGCGTTCCTGCGCGTGGAGAAGGTGTATGGTCCGGAGCAGATCACGCGCTACAACATGTACACCTCGGCCATGGTGAACGGCCAGCCCGCACCCGGGCATAGCAGCGGCGATGCCATCCGCGCGATCCAGGAGGTGGCCGCCGCCGAACTGCCGCGCGGCTACGGCTACGACTGGGCCGGCTCCTCGCGCGACCAGGCCAACGCGGGCAACCAGGCCATGGTGATCTTCGCCATCAGCCTGCTGTTCGTGTACCTGCTGCTGGCCGCGCAGTACGAGAGCTTCCTGCTGCCGCTGCCGGTGATCCTGTCGCTGCCCGTGGGCGTGTTCGGTGCGCTGTTCTTCCTGCTGATCATGGGCTTGGAGAACAACATCTACGCGCAGATCGCGATGGTGATGCTGATCGGCATCCTCGGCAAGAACGCGATCCTGATCATCGAGTTCGCCACCATGCGCCACCGCGCGGGTGCCAGTCCGTTCACCGCCGCCGTGGAGGCCGCGAACGACCGTCTGCGCCCCATCCTGATGACCAGCTTCGCCTTCATCGCCGGTCTGGTGCCGCTGATGATGGCCAACGGTGCAGGCAAGATCGGCAACAACACCATCGGCTCCGCTGCTGCGGGCGGCATGCTCTTCGGCACCTTGCTCGGCGTGGTGGTGGTGCCCGGCCTCTACGTGATCTTCGCCACGCTCTCCGACCGCATGAAACGCTCCGGGCGCAAGGACGAACAGGCCTTTACCGAAACGCTGTGATCGCCATGGCCCGCACGAACCTGTCCTTTCCCGCCCTGGTCACCGGCCTGCTGCTGACCGGCTGCGCTTCCATGGAAGATCCGCTGAAGGCCCCGCGACAGGGACTTCCCACGGCCTACCACAGCACCACCGACACGACCAACGCCGCCCTGATGGACTGGCGCGCCTACTTCGACGATCCGTTGTTGACGCAGCTGATCGACACCGCGATGGTGCGCAACCTCGACCTGCAGGTGGCGCTGCAACGCGTGGAGATGGCGCGCGCTGGAGCCCGCGCCGCACGCGGCGCCCAGCTGCCCACCGGCGGCCTGAACACCACCGCGGCCATGCGTCGCTATGGTCTCTACACCATGGACGGCGCCGGCAACATCAGCACCGAGATGCTGCCCGGCAAGATCGTGCCGATCGATCTACCCGACCTGTACATCGCCCTGCAAGCCACGTGGGAAGTGGACATCTGGGGCCGCCTGCGCAACCAACGCAAGGCCGCTGTGACGCGCCACCTGGCCAGTCGCGAAGGCGCGCACCTGGTGATGACCAACCTGGTGGCCGATGTGGCCGTGGCCTACTACGAGCTGGTGGCGCTGGACAACGAGCTGGCGATCATCCGCGAAACGGCGGTGAAGCAGGAGGAAGCGCTGAACGTGATCGAACGGCAGAAGGAGGCCGGTCGCGCGAACGAACTGGCCGTGCAGCAATTCGCGGCGCAAGCCCTCGGCACGCGTGCCCTGGAGCAGGAGACCGCCCAGCGCATCGTGGAGACCGAGAACTTCATCAACGTGCTGTTGGGGCGCTACCCGCAACCGATCGCGCGCCGCGCGGAAGGATTGCAGGCACCGCTGCCCGCCGACCCCGCCGTGGGCCTGCCCGCGCAGCTCCTGCGCAACCGGCCCGACATCCGTGCCGCCGAGCTGGAGGTGCTGGCCACCCGCTTCGACCTGAAGGCCGCCCGTGCCGCCTTCCTGCCCAACCTGAACATCACCGCTTCGTACGGTTTCCAAGCCTTCGACCCGGCGTTCCTGTTCGAACATCCGGCCTCCGTGGCCTACCAGGCCGTGGGCAGCCTGATCACGCCGTTGATCAACCGCAACGCGCTGAAGGCACGCTTCCGCGAGGCGAGCGCCCAACAGCTGAGCGCGATGTACGACTACCAGGAGCGCATCCTCACCGGCCACGTGGAAGTGGTGAACGAGCTGAGCAACCTGCAGAAATTGCGCGTGGCCGGCGACCTGCGCCGTCAACGTAACGATGTGCTGCAGTCCTCCGTGGGCGTGTCGCAGGAGCTGTACCGCAACGCGAAGGCGGGCTACATCGAAGTGCTGCTCGCCCAGCAGAACGCGCTCTCCGCCAACCTCGAGCTGGTGGACGTGCAGAAGCGGCAGCGTTTCGCCCTGGTGGACCTGTACAAGGCACTGGGCGGCGGCTGGACGGGGGTGGATATGTAAGCTCATCCAAGAAGCAGAGCGGCCGCCGGAAGCGGATGGCAGGCCCGAGCGAGGGGCGGGATCCGCTATTCAGGGGTTCGTGTACCGGTAGGCCCCATGAGCGTTATGCGGTCACAGACCGCTGAGCCCCTTCTCTGCTTGCTCAACTCACAAGTGATCGGCCGCCACGCTCTTCTTCTCCCACACACGCCGAACACTTGCGAGAAGGAGGGGGAAGCAGAGTGGAACACAAAAGAAAAAGCTCCGACTTGCGGGGCTTCTGTAATTTTAATCTTCAAAAATTATGTGGTTCTTTATTATCCATTTTCCGCTTTCTTTCACAAGTCCAAAATCCAATGTCTTATTGGGCGATACAGATAATTGAACTCTCACCGCAACAGGGTTATTCCAATCCAAAGTAAAATCACCGAGAACAACATATTGTTTGACTTTTTTTATCTCGTCCTCATTCAAAATTATCACTCTACATTTATTTTTTTTGAGAATCAAAGGAGAATTTTTCGTTAATAATTCATTAGCCAAAAAGTAAACTGTCTTTTGCGTGTAAACACTATCAAAAACAACATTATTGATAGCTGTGTTTAGAATATCTTCCGCTTCTTTTCTTCTTTCTTCTGAGCTAAATGTTTGTGCTGTTACGCATTGACACAATAACAAAAAAGGCAAGAATAGAAAATATATATTCTTCATAGTTAGTTGCCTTTTTTGATTTCCTCCATCCCTTCGGTTGCTTCTTTTCTTTGTTCATCAGTTGCATTGACATTTTTCATTTGCCCAAAACCATTGAACGTATAACCTGCACCACCTTGTTGTTTCCAACTTCCGTCCGATTGTTTAAGGAATGTAAACTCACGTCCTCCGTAACTTCCTGCGTCAGTTTCGGAACTTGTGCTTAAAGTATAAAAGGTTGCTGTTTCAAAACTCTTTCCGTCTGTTTCAGTTGTTCCCATTGTGATACCGCTTGCAAGCAAAACTGCGTGTCCTTGCATATCTGTTGGTTCACCCATAAAAACAATATCACCTAATTCACCTTTGCCAATATCAGTTACAAATTGCCTGTCTGAACCATTACCCGACTTAAACCAATTCATTCCGCCTGTTGTGGTAGAACGACCAAAAAAAGCATTATTCTTATTAGTAAATCCTGTTCTTAAAGTAGGCAATACACTTTCACCAGAGTTCATATAAGCCATAAAACAGCTTTCATAACAAACGGTTCTGTCGGGCACAGTTCCAACTTTGTATGTCCACCTGTTATCTGAACCTGCGAAATATGGGTCGGAATAATTTGAAACAATTTGTTTGTTCGCCATATTTTTAATAGCCCACAATAAGGCAGGAACATTTTCACGTCCGTCAGAATCTATAAAGAAAATAGGATTATTATTAAATACTGCGTAAGGTGAGATATGCGGATACTTTGCAGTTAGAGGGTCGGGGGCAGGTCTTCTGCCTAATCTTACGTCTAATCCATAACCACTAAACGAATACCAATTAGCTGTTCCCGCCACCTCATTATCCTTTTCCTGTCCTTGGAACCCCCAACGGTACGTCCCATCCGTGTTCGCCACGATGGCATCACCGGCGATGCGTACGTTGTCGATGAAGAAAGCCTCGGAGACGCCGTTGTTGCTCCCTTTCATGACCTTCAACCGGCATTGGCTGCCGGGGGCCGTAAAGGTGAAGGGCACGGTGCCGCTGGTGGCATAGCTCGCATTCACCAGCAGCTGATAGGGATCCTGGGAGTAGATGGCCACCCCCACCGAAGTGGCTGTGCCGATGTCCAGATCGAGCGTCACTTCATACTCTCCCCCGGCGATGGTGGAGAAGACGAGCTGGGCCCCATCGTAGATCACCGGGCCTTCCACTTTCAGCCGTTGGGTGCTTCCATTGTCCAGGCTCAGCACGGCCGACACTTGGTTGTGCCAGGCATCCAGCTGCCCGCTCTCGAAATCCTCATCCACCACGCTGGCGTTCTGGCGGGTGCCGGAATCGAACAGGCGGCCCGGCAGAATGGAGCCGAACGGCTCGTAGCCCTGTGAGCTCACCACGTCCGCCTCATGCGGCGCATCGTGCCCGGTGAGCAGGGAGCCGCTCAATACACTGGCCACGTTGCCCAAATGGTCCTTCAATTCATACCGCAGGTACGGGTCCAGATCGGCCAGCGGCTGCGCCGCCCCTCCCCCGAGCAATTGCTGGACGTGGTTGAACGACCCCACGCGCGAGGAGCCATAGATGATTCGCTCCCTTACGGTAAAGGAGCCGGGGGCCTGCCGGTAGATGGCCATTACGTTGCCCTGGGCGTCATGCACGTACCAGTCGCGGTGCGCCAAAGCGGTGCCGGCGGTATTGAACACGCCCTTGCTGATGCGGTGCCCACCCGCGCCGTAAGCGAAGTCCAGCGCCTGCCGGGTGCCGCCGGAGCGTTCCACGCTGCGGACCTTGCCTGCCAGGGTCCACGTGATGCGCCCGATCCCTTCCCGGCCATCGCGCACCAGGTTGCCGTTGTGGTCGTAGCGGTAGTTGTTGCTGGTGTTCTCGTCGGTGGGGTTGGCCGGGTTGTCCGTGAAGGTGGGGCTCACGGTCGGCAGGTCATCAAAGCCATCATCGTCGCGGGTGACGGCCGCTTCGTCCCCGACATCCCGGATGTCGTACAGACGGTTGGACCGCAGGCGGCCACCGGGCAGGCGGCCGTAGTAGTAGTGCAGCGAATCATAGACCGTTCCGTTCTGGTCCTTCCGCTGCACGTTGGTGATGTTGCCGTTCGCGTCGTACTTGTAGCTGCTGAAGTACTTGCCGTCCACCGTGCCCCATTCATTGGCCCCCGCGGTGAGGCCGCTATAGCTCTTCCATTCGCGCAGGCGGTTCAACTGGTCGTACCGGTACACACCGGCCAGGGCTTGGCCCGCATCACCCACGTGCCAACCGGCACCCGGCTGCAGGCTATGCACCGTGGCGGCGATATTGCCGTTGTGCAGGTCGCGATACCCGTTGGTAGGCGTCCAGGGCTTCGGCGCGAAGGGTTGGTTGAAGGTGGTGTTGTTCCAACGGGTGCCATCGATGGCCTCGTAATCGTTGGCGAAATAGGTGAGGCTGTACCCGAAGGCATCACGTCCCACGTCGCTGTGGGGGTTGCCCGGCGCATCCACGCCGTCGTTGCCCATGTCGTTGGCGGGCGTCAGCAGCTCGCTGTTCATCCCCTTCACCCAGCCTTGCAAGGTGTAGGCGTAGTCCAGGCCCTGCACCTTGTCGGCACCCAGCTCGGTGCGGAGCAGCGGCCCATGCGGGTAGTAGAAGTAGGCGGCATCCTCGTGCCAATCGATGTTGTCGATGCTCGTTTCCACCTTGGTGATGCGGTTGTCCGCATCATAGGTGTATCGATGGTGGAACTGGTCCGCGGCACCGCTCTGGTAGTCGACCCGCTTCACGTTCCCGCTGATGAGGTCGTAGGTGTAGTCGATGCGCTTGGACCGCTGGTCGAACTGCACGTCGGTCCCCAATCGAGGGAAGTCCTGCACCATGGACTTCACGTTGCCATGGATGTCGTAGCTGAAGTGCGTGGCGTGATCGTAGACGGTGGGGTCGCTGTTGTATACCTGCTGGAACGACACGGCCGCCACCCTGTTGAGCGTGTTGTCCTGCTGTCCGCTGGTGAATGCCGTGGCAGCGGAGCCAAGGGGGGTATCATACGTGGTGTGCACCACTTCGGTGCGCGCATTGTCCGGCTGCTGTTCGATCCAATTCCGCAAGGTCCGGGCATCGATCACGGATGCCGCGTACCGGCCGTTCAGGTCCGTACCGAACGCATTGATGATGGTGGGCAATGAAGGCTGCGGCGTGGGGGTGGTGGGAGGATCCGTGACCAGGACCTGGCCGGGATCCTCCACCTGCCCGGCTTCGATGATCCGGCCAAGGTCATCATAGAAGCTGTAGCTGTATTGCTTGGGATAGAGGGTGGCGGGATCGCCGTCCGGATCGAACTGCTGGGCGTTCTGGCTGAGCACCGGCCGGCCCAGGCGGTCATACCAGAACCGGTCCGTATACAAGCCCAGCTGGTCGAAAACGGTGCGGGCGTATCGCTTGGGCGGTGTTGTGGCGGTTGAGCTCAGCGCATAGGTGCCCCCCAGGAACCCTTGGTTCCGATCAATGAACCCCATGGTGGTGAGCCCGATGTTCGCCATGTTGCCTTGGCCATCGAGATTATCCGGATGACCGGCGCCACTGGTGCTGAGGTTGGTGGCCGTATAAAGGGCCCACTTGGGATGCGTCGGGTTCTCGAACGAGAACCGCACCAGTTCACCGGTGGATGTGCCGAGCAGGCCGGTCTTCGCATCATGGAACCAGCAGGTCTGGATCGTGCCTAGGCCTGTCAAAGGAGCCAGTTCCGAACCGTTGGAAGGAGTAGCGTCGTATGACGGATAGAGAAGGGAATTGTCGTTCAGGTTATGCTTCACCAGGAACGTACGGCCATTGGTACCGGAAAGGAGGAAGTCCTGGGAGCCTTGATAGGGCGGGAACGCCCATACGGTCTTCAATAATGCCGAGAGCCCTCCGGTCCTGGCAGGGTTGACGTTGATCTCCCTCGTGGTCCACGAGGGTGGCGTAGCGCCGAACTGCGGACGCCAGATAGCGACCTTCCCACGGGTCCACTCACCCGCCAGTACCGTGGTGCCGTTCTCGGCAATGGCCACGTCGTTCCATTTGCTCGGCCCGCTTCCGACCGCTGGCACGCCCATGGACGAATGGTCCGTCCGGCCCAGCCATCGCGCCAATGAGTTATCGCCGACCGCCGCCCCATGGTCCGGGCGATCGCAGCAGACGGCGAGGAAGGCATCAGGACAGCTATACCCATAAGGCGGACCGCTCAATGGCCCAGCACGCATCAATACGCTCCAGTTCTGACCGGCATCGCGGGTATGCAGGACCAGTTCGTTCGCACCAACGGCATAGCCGTTGGCCGATGTGCTGAAGCTCACATCATTGATCCGGCCCGGGAAAAGCTCGCGGACCGGGATGTGCGAGGTGCCATGGATGCGGTGCATCTCACCGGCATCGCCCACCGCAAAGAAATCTCCTCCGGAAGGCAGTTGGTGGAGGCGATTAAGGTTGCCACATTGCAGGTCCAGCACGGTGATCGCCTCGCTCGCCAGGTCCATGTGCATCGCAAGGCCCTTGTCGCCCACGGCGACCAGGTCATTGCCCGAGACACGCAGGTCGTTCAGGTCCACATCGACGGGCAGTGGGATACGCGTGACCACGTTCGGCGTGCCGCCCTTGATGTCCCCCCTGATCAATACCCCGTGATCACCGACCGCATAGGATACGGCCGGGCTCCCTATATGAGCGAAGCCGTGCAGATCCTCCACTTCCCGGGTGGGAATGACCTGCCAGGAAAACCCATCGGCACTGCGCTTATAGAGCGTCCCCTGCGCGCCGGCCGCGTCGGACGTGCCTCCGCTCTTGTTGAATCCATAGATGGGCAATGGACTGATCGAGCTCACGCGATCGGTCCATGTAGTGGTGCCGGACTGTGCGGCATGTTTGATGGCACCGCTCGCGCCGGCCACCGTGGTGATAAGGTCGGTGACCGGGATCACCACGCGCATGGCGTTCGTGGGCCCCGTGTTGGCATTGACCACCAAGGCCATCGTGGGCGTGGCGCTGGAGAGTGCCCATCGCTCTATCCGGTTGGACGCGGTATTGAAATACGTCGCATCACCGTTCGGTTGCAACGCAAGCGCCTCATGATCATTGGAGGAACCCGAACTGAACGATACCCATGGAGTAGCATCCGTGGTGGTGAGCTTGCGGACCGCCCGCTTTCCCGGAGCATACTCGGAACTGCTGGAAAGTAACGCGGCGTTCAGGGTCGTGGAAGAAGTGACCGTGGCCACCACCTTCCGCACCCGCTCAGCGCCGGCGAACACGGTTTCCGTGCGCCATTGCACATTTTCCGCCTTAAGGTCCAAGGTCCAGTGAAGGAGGCCCATGGCATCCCCGACCAATGCGGCCAAGCGACCATCCATCATGCCGGCCCAGCACGTGGTCAGCTCGTGTGCAGCTCCGGGCCCTTGCACCCGCGCAATACCAGGAACATCGCCCCCTCCCATGAAGACCCGATATATCTGCCCATGCGCACCCACAACGATCGCATCCCCCGTGGCATTGATGGCGCATAGATCGCGCAGGTCCATCTCCGGCGTGCCGCACGGCAACCAAGTGACTCCACCATTGGCGGTATACCGCAGCACCCGGAAATGGATGGCGCCGACGACACTGTCCATCAGGGCCAAGCCGCGGTCCACGTTCATGAACCAAATGCCCTTGACGTCATCGGTGCAGTGCGTGGCGATGGTCCTCCACGAAGAGCCCGGGTTCGTCGGGTCGGCATTGCTTAGCAATACGCCATAATCCCCTGCCAGGAATGCATTGCTTCCATCCGATAATACCGCGCCGCAGTTCAGGTTGGCCGAAGTGTAGAACGGGCGTGGCGTATAATCATCACCACCCTTTGCACCAGTAAGGATCATGCCGTTCTTGCCTGCGGGATCGAGCGCAGCGGTGTAGGACGTGGCGGGATTGGCCCACGCGGTCAATGCATGGCCGACATTGCTTCGCGGCGTCCAGGTCTGAGCTCCTGCAAAGCCGTTCAGGCTGCTCGTGGAGCGCCGAATGAACCCGTTGTTGCCTACGACGATCCCATACTGATCATCGTACATCGCTATGTCATTATACTCCAAACTGGGACAGTTCATGGACTGGGCCGCGCAACGGTCCCAGCTTTGGCCTGCATCGTATGTGCGCAGGACCATCCCGTCGGGACCTACTGCATAACCGACGGTAGGCGAACTGAAAACAATTCCTTTAAGGTCCGATCCGATCAATCGGTCCAGGCGTGACCAGTTATGCCCCCCATCGTTCGTGGAGAAAAGATATCCACGTTCGGTGCTGACGCTGGACGGCTTGGCCACGGGCATATAACCGGACAGATACCCCCTGCCGCCTGCCGGAAAACTGCTCCCCGTTATGCGGAGGCCGGCAGGTAGCCCGGAGGTCAGATGGCTCTCCCAAAGGGCCATCGCGTCCTTGTCGGGTACGCATTCATAGATGGGTTGATCGAGACTGTTGTATACATGGTCCGAGGTGAGCACATGCCCGGTGAAGATCGAGCGGGTGCCGTTCGACCGGTCCGCGTCCAATGCCGCTTCGTTGCCGGAGGGTACGAGCGACACCCCCGCCGGCGGAACAGTGCGCACCAGATTACCCGCCTGATCGTAGTAATAGAGCGTGAAATGGTGCTCTGGCTTTGCATCGTATGCGCGCGTCAGGGTCTCGAGCACTTGCACACACGTGCTGTCGTATTCGCGCACGAAGTCCTCCGATCGCCTGGTCAGTTCCAGTTCATATTGCAGACGAGCCTGCATGAATGCGTTCATTTCGACCCCTTCCGTGCAGGATCCGGGCCTTCTGGGATCTCCAGATCCGGTACCGGCAATGCCACGGCCGGGGGAGGGCATGGCTCCGGCACCGGTGTGCAGTAGTCCAGGATGGACCATACCGTTGCATCCTCCTGTTCCTCCCGGCTGAACACCCCATCGGCCATCACACTTTGCAGCCGGGCCTTGTAACCATCCACGCAAGGGCACAGGAACTCGGTCACGAAGTAGCAGCGGTTCTCATTCAGCCAATCCGCATTGATGGTCATATAAAAGGCGCCATGGTTCTCTGCGAACGCGTTGAAATCCGCCACCACGTCGAGCAGATCGTCCACGCCTGCATTGCAATCACCTGCTCCGCCCCTGCAAGGAAAATCAACAGCAGTACCGTCGGCTATCCGGGGCGGTATGGGCGCTTCGGGATCGTAATCGTCGCAATATCGGATCTTGAAAGCAACAATACGGGAGACTGCCACAGCCTCGGAAGTCGATGGAGAATGTTAAGACCTGCCCTGGCTTTTCTTCATTCCACCGGAGGTCTCCTCTAGAGACCAGTGGAATAATGTAACGACCATCCTCGAACACTATGCCTCTAGGGCTTGCTTGAAGGCCGACCAAAGGCACCAGCCCGCTGATATCCGGTAATGTCACTTCCATGCATCCAAAGCTGATGATGTAGTTTCCATCACTTATCGTTGTCGAGCTCGATGTCGTAAAATCCGGTGCGGTACAAGTGGGACATAGTAGTGGCCCGATCAGGTTGCGCAGATCTGCTGACATGGAGGGTTCGAACCAGAATGGCCCGAAGAGATCTATCGGGGCGGTTAGATCCGATTGATTATCCCTGATCTTCAGAGCGACGACCCGAGACAACTCTTCTAGAAGCGTATTATCCGGATCAACACACTTGCTCGAAACATCCTGTATCTCTGGACAAGGTGTGAAGGGATGATCCACCCGCACTATGATCGCCCGATCATTGCCCGATCCATCGGGCGGCAGGTCGCAACGGAAGACATGATGGTCTCCACCTATATCAGGCGCATCAGCGATCACCCATGGCAGATATGTACCTGAGGGTATGACCGGCATCGTCGCAGGTATGTATATCGATATATTGTGGCCAAGCGATCCATAGCTCATCACCGCTACCCCTTCCGAGCCAATGGAATAGTAGCAATTAGGCGATCCTGTACTGGTCCATTCACGGTAATAGCTGCCACCGCCTGTTCGGATCATGTTTGAAACAGAATAAGCCAATCTATTGGTCATTGCCGGAGCATGGAATATTTCCGCAACGTCACGCGCACCATCTGGCTCCCCTATTATGGCACGTTGTTGTGCAACCCACTGAGCACTATGCAATAGATCGTCCAGAACTTGACAATCAATTCCGCAATACAGAAAATAAATGCAACTAAATTCAGCCACAACGTAACTTCTCAACAAATAACCATTTGCATATAATCTTGCTCGATAACGATGGTGTTGCCTATCCTCACCCATCGCATCAATGGGCTGCCAATCCCCAAGCCATAGATCAGCCCTTGATACCGCGATCCCGATCCCATCAGCTTCATCCAGCACCGGCACTACTTTGACCGGGCAGGACGATATACCATATTTGAGAGTACCGATCTCTTCATTACCAAGCTCGATGGTACCACTGGCGTGCCAATTACCGCTAGGACAGCTTGGGCAAAGCTGCTGCCCCAAGAAAGATTTACCTCCAAGGGATAAGTTCGGAGCATCGAAAAAATCACCTACTGCCGACTGTCCTTCCCTAATGTAACGCATGTAATTCTCACCCAGAACACTCAACAATTCCGAACTATAGTTATTCGCATATCCTTCTACGCTGCATATGTCCGTCCCACAGGTCCTGCACAAATTGAACCCCAAGCAAGGAACCTCCACCACAAGCATGCCTACCGCTTCGCTACCGTGGTACACATCGGCCACTAGGCCGTGATAGGCCCCACCTTCATCCGTAGGCAGGAGCGGTCGCGGATCCCGGATGTCATCATAGACCTCATCGGTCAATTCCAAGCGGAATACAGGACACTTGATGTCGTTGAAGGTGTAGGTGCGGGAAAGCCCCTCTTCTCCTACGCTGCCCATATCCGTCCTCGTGGATGTGGTGGTGCAAGGGGTCCGCACCTCATCCACCCGAGGCATTTGGGGGCAGAGCGTCGCACCTAATACCGTGTTGATCCTCGGCGTGAACGCGGGGCTTGCGAACAGATCGATGTTGCCGCCGACGGGAATGTTCAACAGGCGTTCGCGCGCCAGGGCGAACAGATCACCCAGCAGGTCGTCATCCGTGCCCTCGCATGCCAGGGTGGGTGGCAAGGCGCATACACCCGGCTTCAAGGGTTGCTTCACCCCAGTGCCAGGATCCCACCATACGGCGCAGCGGATCACTGCCAGATCCGTACCCGCGGCATCCGACAGATGCGCCGTGAAGAAGTTCTCATGGTCGCCGGACAAGCGGGTCACGTGGTGTACCTGGCCCATACCGGTCACCGGATCGAACGTAGAGGGAACCACCTCTGTGATCTCGATGATGATCTTGCGCGGCTCATCGTCCACCAAGAACGTTCCCAACGCTCCTATGGTCGCGTCGTATGACCACTTCAGATGGCTGGCGCCACCCGGCAGGAATTGTGCCCCCCCTCCGCCATAGACGAATACATCCTGGAAGGTCTGTTGGGTGGTGGTGCCCGGTATAAGCGCCAATTGCAGGTCCAGTGCGGGGGATGCATCATGGTCCAACAGGTCCGCACCTGCCAACGCATCCATCATGTTCTGGATACTGAAGCCGAGCTGTGTGGGTTGGCAGATGGGCGGGAAGTTGCAGGGGGACAGCATGAACTCACTGCACATATGCCCGGTAGCGTATGCACTATGTTGGATCCCATCGACCAGGTAATAGACATAGTAGGTAAAATCGCCACCACCCTGTGGATGGATCTGCGGGATACCGATAATGTTGTCCCACTCGAAGCCATTCGCATTGGGCTCATTCAGCGTGATCTCGCAACCGCTCGAAGGGCCAGTTATCGTGATGGTGAGGATCCCATTCGCTAAATGGCCGATCCACATCTCGTCATTGCCCACCGGGTCGACCGGCTGGTAATCGCTTTGGGCCAGTTTTACTGCCACATAGGCAGGGATACTGCTGAGATGGACCCCTTCGGTGTTGATCGGTGCGGCATCATCCTCTGTGATCAACTGGTCCCGAACGGCCATTTGGTCCAGCATACCCAGCCAAGCCGCGGCCATAGGGCACAGTCCGGTCTGTTGATAGTATTGATAGGCGGCGTACTGCGGTGATCGTCCCGAAAGCGGGACCTGCCGCGGTTCATGGAAGCGCTTGACCTTATCCGTATAGTTGTGGTATTGCGCATAAGAGCATGGCTGGCACCAACTGTAGAGAGGTCCCAAGAACCACGGCGTGCCTGGAGGAGTACCGGCATACATCCACTGGAACCATTCGTACCAATCGTTCTCAGCTCTTCCGATGCAATAGTTCACACCCGCAGCCTCACCGCATCCGGAGAGTGCGACCTGGTCCGCATGCTTTTTCTGCGCCGCGTATTTCTCCGTGGCATAAAGCGCCTTGAACGTATTCCATTCTGCATCCAGCAAGGCTTGGGCCGACCCCGATTCACCAAAAGCGAGACATGCCGAACTGGTGGCTGAACCGAACGCTCCACCGCAACGATTGATGAGCGCCGCGGCCTCGAGCATGCTGTACATGCGCTCTTGAGGCAGCCCGCTCCATAAGGTGATGTAGTTGTCCACCTTGTCGGAGAATGCCTCGGCCATTCCATCGAAGCCGCTCGCGGTGGCTGCATAGGGATCTGCGTTCTCTTTTGCGGGATCGGTCAGATGCTGCGTCATCACGCCAACATCGTTCACTTCATCCGCATAGGTGATCAGCCCCGCTTCATGGGCCTCCTCGAACGTCCCGATCGAAAGCAACCAGTCGTCGAAAGCATCGCTGGTGCGCTTCATCGGCTCCGACGGGGCTGTGCTATACCGGATGCAATCCAGGTAGTATCCATACTCTGGGTGGTAGCGCAGGAGCGAACGCGCCCAACCGATACGCCAGGCATCGATGAAATCCACGGCGTTGGCCAGGAACTCGGGAAAAGTGAAGGCATTGCCTTCCGCATCGAACCGGATGTCGGCCCCAGGGACGACCGGCGGCTCAAATCCACCATCCGCCACGTACAAGGGGATCCTCCGTGCGTGTACCGTCGTCCTCCAGATAGATGGGTTGCTCAACGCCGTTCTGCAATAGGCTAGGCTGCCTCCAAAGCGGCACATTGGGAGCGAATGTGCCCCAGCTCGATGTGGAATTATCGTACAATTTGTTCTGCAGGAACGTATTACTATTGGCCTTGAAAATGGAGGTCCACTCTGTAGCCGTTATGGCACCACCCGATCGATAATAGGTGGCGTACTGGCCGCCTGGCGACAGGTCCTCCAACATGTTGTTGTAGCCGATCTCGCACCACGAGTTGGAGGGGCACAGCGCATCACAGGCTTTCGCTAATGCCTGGTATTCTGATTGCGTACCACGGCCTTCGCGCAGGAAATTCTCCATGCTGCCAAGATCTTCACGACATTTCGTACAGGTAATATTGCAGTCAGAGATAGAACCTTGCAGGTATTGATCTCGCAGTACTTCCAGTGTAGGAATATCACATTCATCCAACTGCGAGCGGTAATCCTGCAGGAACGTGGTACGATGCTCTTCGCTGACCACAAGCTCCTTGTGCACGGTGTACTCACCTTCATCCAATAGCACGTTCAGTGCAGGCGCCGTTTGGAGCAAGCGGTCCAACGTCCCCAACACCGGTCCTATCTCTCCCCGTACATTCCCACATGCATCGACAACGCGCAAGGTCAATTTGTACACGCAGTTGTAGCAGAGGTCGCCCGGGCAGTCCGGTATATAGCCGCTTACAGGTGGGGCTGCCGTGTAGCTGAACGTGTATTCGCCATCCTCCAGTACTGATAAGGCATCTTCATATACCCATCCCTGCAGATCGGGATCGAACCGGTTGGACGGATGCCTTGCGCTAGGCGTGTTGCCACCCAACATCACGGTAGTCGTGGCTACCGCGGCCGAGGGCGCGGATGGCAATGCTTCGGTGCTCTCGTCCACATTGCCTGCCAAGGCCGTAGCCACGATCCGCCCTGCCCGATCGAGATAGGTGATGCTGGCCTGCCGGTTGGGATCGATGGTGACGTGCTTCTGGTAATGCGAAGCATACCCGGCCTCGGAGCCGAACAAGCGGTCCAGTTCGCTTTGCGCTGGGGCCGTGTACATGAACCGTGTTTCGAACGAGGAGCCGAGCGATAGTTCCTCCCCTACTCCTCCTTTGCGCCGGATACGTCCCGTATTGTCACGTGTGTATTCGGTCTGCGCGAACGGATAACCGTTCGCCTTGGGCAGGAACGAGTAGGTCGGGATCAACCGCCCGGGCAGCGATAACTGCGCGGATGAATAATACAGTTCCGCACCATTGGCATCGGACATCGGGACCGCCTTAAGACCACAACCCGCCTCATCAGGCCCTATATCGTCCGCTCCATAGGGGTCGCCATCCATATTGACGTTGAAGCCTGGATAGTATGTGATGGGTGCGAACGGCCCATCAGTGCCTTCGCATCCCCGGTCCTTGATCATGGGGACCGGGAGGGCTTCAACAGCTGGGCGCCCTACCATGTCATAGAACGTCTCCCCCACCAAGGGCACGTCCAAACTGCTGTTCCTTGTGACCACTTGTCTGCTGCGCAATGACCCATCCGCGTAGGTCATCACTTCCTTGTGCCTGCCATCTTCGGCGAAGCTGCTGGTGACCTGCCAGTTCTTGAGCGGCTCATGGGCGTGCTCTATCCGGAACCGATCGATCGCTGGCACGGAACCGACCGGCGCAGTCGTCGTCCATGGCCCATATACCGGCGAACCGGGATTGGGGTCCAAGGCATCCTGTTCGCCCACGGCGCGAGCACGATAGACGATATACCCCCGATCATAGATCAACGGGATCCTGAACGAGAGTTGATCATGGTTCAACGATACGCGCGTCGCATCCCTCCGGAGATCGTACGTGAGCGAATTGGCTAAAAGCGGAGGAGCACCAAGCACCGGTGGATAATCGTCCACATAGGCCCACTCCAACTGGTATTCCGTTGCACCTATGATCGTGCTCCATCCGATCTCCAGTTCAACGGGGATGTCCTCTTCACCCTGAGGACACGTGATCGCCCGTTCCTCAAGCACCATGTCAGCCATTTCAACATCGATCGATGAGCGCAGAGCCCACCGCGTCCCCAATTCCAGATGGACGCCTCCAGGAAGATCCTCTTCCAAACGTTCTCCATCGCCTCGATCCACCCATATCTCCTTGATCTCGCATGAGAATGCATGGGCATTCTTGAACCGCACCTGGTCCGCGTCCTTCAGGTCCAAAAGACCGTCCAGCATCGGACTTCCACGACCATCCGGCCGGGCACCTATCGATAATTGAACGATGAACAAGGAATCATAGTCCGCACGCCGGCGATAATGGCCATGATCCGGATTACAGACGGCCTGTACTTCCAGCAATACCCGGACATCCATCTTCACGGTATCAGCCCGGCTATGATGATCTTCCCGCAACGTGATCTGTGAAAGCAATCCGTGTGACCGGAACTTCCCCACCTGCCTGCCATCCCAAGTGATGGCAGCGGTACGCCTTCCATTGCGCCTGCCTTCGTGGTGCGTGGCATCCCAAATGGTGGTCCACTCCTTTACAGCCTCCTGTGCCGAGATCGTTGAACACAGGACCCAAAGCCCATATACGAGGATCGCTCGTATGCCTCGTAGACCGTTCGATCGCTGCTTGTTCATCATTGTAAACGGGTATCGATAAGTTCATAGGTGGCCAACGCTTTGACCGGCCGGTACCCTCCTGCCTCCTTCACCACGGATCGCGATATGTCCCAATCCATAGCGGTCCGATCGGACAAGGTCCGGGGTACCTCGAACACTGTTTCCAGTTTGGGTGACTTGAATATGGTCCGATCGACGGATGAAGGAGCAAAGAAGATGGTGGTACTACGCAACCAGCCAGAGGCATCGAAGCCTACTTCGAGCGCATCCACGGGCCCCTGCCCCATCATCACGCGATAGGTCGTCCGGCCCCCGGTGCTGTGCTTTCCGATCGACTGCGCCCTCGCGAGCATTGTTCGCGAATATTCCGTGCCGAACCCGGCCCATCCGCTATCCGCAGCAGCGATCGTTACGGTCTGTGAAACCGAGTCTATCATGACCTTCAGGTGCCCATCCTGTACGGTAAGGAACCCTGTCTGCTCAGAACGGTACTTCGTACCTGAACGCAGCACTCTTGCTCGTGCACGCTGCACTGGCTGTATATCGGACACACCCAAGAACGTCAGGATCTCATATCCGAGCTGGAGATCGCCCAAGGCCAGGTATTTGACACGATTCCTTTCGATGGCATGCGATAATTCCTCCGCCGGGACCGGTGTCCATTGCGAGCGGAGCGCAGTGGGCCATAGCGCTGCCACGACCAGGAGGAGCGGACACATGCGCATATCCATCAGGGCGTTTGCCGTTTGGCCGAATTGTACCGTGTCTCCTGGATGGTCATCACACCACGTTCTGTTTCCTTCTTCGTGCGCACCAACTTCCCCTCTCCGTCATAGTCATATATGGTTGCGAAATGCCGATCATCGAGCATGGCCGCCAAACGCAGGGTCACGGGATCATACACGTACGAGACCGCGCTGGCCGAGCGTGGCTGGATACGCACGTCATCAAAGAGGGCATTCCCGGATGTCGAACCAAGAATAATCCGTAGGGCGTCAGGATCATTGCTCGGCATAAGGAATTCGGCGCGTATTTGTTGCCATCCGTCGATCACAGGGCCGGATGCCGTCCATGTGCCCAATGTGACACCTTCCGGACATTCCACAGTGATGGACGGGCCCACGACCTCCATCGCACCCACAGGTAATTCCTCCAAGCTGGCCCAGGCTGTGAGGAGATAGGCCTTCCCGGGGACCGGTGAAAGCCCTCCCAAGCAATGGGCGCAATCCCAGACAGGCGGTGGGCTACAACAATCACCAGACACCAGACCATCGATGATGATGGTAAAGTCCACCGCGTTATAGCTCGGCGACACCCTCAGCAGATATGTGCCCCGCGGGTCATCGTCTATAAGCACCGGCACTGCAGTGATCGTGCTGTCATCTCCGCATCTTACACTTCGCTCGTCGCACGTGGTCCCTTCGAACAAAGTGCCGCTGCCACCAAGGATGGAAATGCGGAACGACTTGTCCGAGTCATGGCAGAAGGTGTACCATAGGCATGGTGACAATTCGTGCCAGCTCTTATAATTGAAAACCGTTGTTCCCGTGCATAAATTCATTGGGAAATAGCACTGGAAATTCGGCGGATCCTGCGCGAAGCAGGCCGACGGTACCGCCCATGCCATAATGAGCAGTGAGGCTCCGATGGATATGATCTTGGACCTCATGATGCTGCGCTTATTCATGGTCCAATTCCACTTCTTGCGGACAACCCTCACGACCGGTGGCCATCACCCTGACCCGCCACACGCCAGAACCGGACACTTGTATGCCTCCACCAACGATGGGCACCACCAAAGGCGCACCTTCCAGGACCATCGGTGCGAACATTACCGGCAGGTCCGTACCGATAGCGGTCAGGCGTACGGCTCCTCCGATCGTATCCTGCATCAATTCGTAATCACATTCCGCATGTGGGCAATTGTTCAATATTGAGACCATCACGGCCTGTTGTCCCTCTTCCACACGTAGGCTATGGCGGCCCGTGTGGGCTGTTCCGTCCAGGACGGAGAACGATCCCTCCGTGAACCGGAAATGTCGATCTGCGCAATGCGGTGGATCGGATGCCTCGAAGCTATCGAAACCGACCTCTTTCATGCTTGCATTGGCGGCCTTCACGTTCATCAACATCCCACCATGCGTATAGGTGGCGGCCGAGAAGATGCCAAGGGCATCCCGTTCTTCCTGGACCTGTCCATTACTGGCATACTGCGTCACCTCCCTGGCGATGGTCCACCCGGCCTGATCGATGGTCCACCTGCCGTTCTGGAGCTTGTAGAACGGAGAAAAAGAACGGAACGCTCCATCCCTGCGGATATCCGTATTGGCATTCCTCATGGAATAGGTGCGCTGGGTCAACCACACCCGCTCCCTGGCCAATCGCCATGCACCACTGCGGCCATCCAGGAACACATTGTCACCGATGCCCTCGGTGCAGGCACAGTCGGTCCGCCAATAATCCCTGAATTCCATGGCTTGCGCTTGGAGCACCCGATCGTAGCCGTTGTTCTGAAGAGCTACCAATGGATCGGACATCATCACCAGCTTCATCATAGGCACATCCTGCATGTTCCGTCGCCCGGACCGCAACACACGCATGGATGACCCATGGGCAGGAGCACCGGTCCGGTTGACTATGCGGACGGTCCCATCGGTCACTTCGGCCACCCAGGCCAAGGTGCCCCCACCCACATCCAGCATATCGCCGGGAGTGAACCAACGCTTGGCATTCGGCAGCGTTGTCGTACCGGTGGCATCGAAGGAGAGGCCCTGCACTTGTACCCCTATGTTCTGGTAGGCCGGCCCCATGCCATCATAATACCAGTAGGCCGGGAACTCAATGGTATAGATCGGGTCCTCGAACTCATTGTTGGCCCGCGTTACCAGCACCCTCCCTGTAGTGGCGTCATAGGCCATGTTCTCCGTCCTTGATCACGGAGCCATGGTCCATCTTCCTGATGCTCTTCAGCAGGCCGAAACGCTGTATGTGTTTGACCAGGGTGGCGCTCTTGAACCGGGTGCTTTCCGAGGACTGCCGCGGAAGCGTATCGGAGGGACGGGCAATAGGAGCACACCCACATAGAGGAGCTCCAGGTTCACGCTAGCTCCTCCGGACCTTGCCTCGCTCCCGAACTCCCGCATGTCCGCGATGAACTCGTATTGTCGCCCGATGGCGACCGTATCTATCCTTCCATCCGGATGGATCGACCGGTGCGTCGTTGTCCAGCGTACCATCCGCATTGCGTTGATATTCGTATTGAGTGGAAGAAATGGGGGATGTTCCGTCCTGCGGGAACACTTCGACCGATCGCGGCTTGCCATGCATATCATTCGTCTCTACGACAAAGCCTTGCGACACATACATCTGGTCGTTCGTGGTGATGCCGATCAGGCTACCGAAGACGGGCGGTGATTTCCTGTGTACCTGATCGATGTCCGTCTTGGCCGTTCGAACCGGGAAATCATGCGCAGTATAGAACCGGTGCACCACCCGACCGGTACCTTGCTGGCTGGCGACCCCAGGATCGGCGATCTCCGTGCTAACGGTAACTTTCGAGTAACCCACGACCGGTGCCGGGAAAAACGACTCCCCGAAGGGTTCTTCCTGATAGAACCGCTCATCCGCGGCCAACGCATTGGTCACGACCGAATACACCGGCTTCCGCATGGGATTCTCATCAGCACCTCCCATGGGCTCATAGGTTGCGACACCGGATGAAGCAGCACCTTCGGTATATTCATAGCGCTGTGTATATGCTCTGCTTACACTCCCTCCTCTCGTCTCCATGTCTGCCCATTCATCGTGCACAACGACCCTCGCCACGCGGTGTCCGCCTCCTTTCTTGTGTTGTGTCGGGTCGGTCAAGCGCAACCAGCCGTCGTTCTGGACAAGCGATACCGTCACCTTTTCCTGCAAAGCCAGGTTCGGGCCTTTGAAGAAGTCGCCCAGATCGGTGATCAACTGGGTCAATGAACCGGCGATGGATGTGATAAGATCGATGGTCCATGTATCCCCGTCCGTATATCCAGGGGGAGCATAGATCTCGTTGGGATAGTTCAGTCGTGCATATTCGAGCGCTGCGCGTTCCAACGGGCTCACTGGAGCGGACGTGGCACCTTCATCGATCTTCACGCCCTTGAACTCGACCCATCCGAAACCACCTGGTCCGTCCTCGCCGCTGTCGATGATCTCTCCGTAACCTGAGACATGATCATCACCCAGGTCGTTCAATAAGCGGCGGTAATGCATCTTCTGCCGGAAATACACCAGGTCTTGCCCTACCAATACATCAGCGGTCCTAGCTCCTGTAGGAAGCTTGAAATACATGCGATAGGCATCCCGTGCTAGTGGCATGGCGAACGTTGGGGGCGGAGGATCGGGCACTTCCGGACGATAATTGCCAATAATCTTGAACATGCGTGCCGCCCGCTTGCCTTGTACGAACGCATAATCGTCGGACTCGTACTGCACATCGATCCCTCCACCTGAGGGCAGGCCGATGTGCTTCAAACACCAAGCTCCGGCCAAGGCATCCGCCAGTCCCGGGTTCTGTTCAGCATAAGGGAAATCCGCATTGACGGCCCATTGGTAATCGGCTGCACCATACGGATGGGATGCGCTCCCCAGGTTCACGGCCATGGGTGAGCCCCGATCCGGCTTCACATTCCCCCACCGGTCCTGGCTACCAAGATCATAGTCAGGGTTCTCTACCGGTGAATCCAGGTCACCATAGTTGAACGTATATGCCGTCGTGGTCCCCCGATGGGATCGGCCATAGGTGAAATAGACCTTGGTGAGGGTCAACTTCTTCTTGCCTGGCGCCATGCTGTTCGGGGTACCCTTACAGAGCAAATAATCATACTCGAAATGCACACGCACGATGGCTTCCGGTTCAGGCAATGGAGCTCCAGTGGTCAACGAAGCCTCATAGGCCAGATAGGCTTTCTTATCATAAAGCCCGATCGTTCTCAGCCGCCGCAACGCCTGGGCGGGATCGGTCGTACCGTCCTCCCGAACACCGTGGGCATCCAAACGGGCATTCTCCTCATCAAGATCGAACACGGCGATCCTGTTCTTCGACCGGATCGTGTGCAGGTAGAAGACCTCTTTCTCCCCGTATGAATAGGAAGCCTTATCATCCACACTGGTGGCGCGCAACCCACGATCATAACGTGCCTGGCGGGCGCCATCGCCCACCGCGGGCGTCCGCCAGCGATAGTTCTGACCAGCCGCTTCATCCTTCACGTATTGCGGTATATAGTCGAACTGCGTGAAATTGCCCAGATCACCATCGCTGGGGCCCTGGATGCCATCCACATCGGAATAGTCCGGACCTACGACCGCAGTGAGCAAGTAGGCATAGGCATAGGGGGGCATCTTCGACGATGAATAGAAGTCGATCCCGCCCCACTTCGTTCTTCACACTATTATCCTTTGCTGCGTAGGAGATAAGCTCGGCTTCCTCATCGTTCAGCGGCGCCACGGCGAAGGTCACGTCCTCCTGCCGCGTATTGTAGACCGGAAGGCCGTAGACATATCGCTCCCCGCTTTTCCCATGGATGGATATCTCCGCCAGATGATGGTCAGGGATCATCTCCCAACGGGCCGTAAGGTCCTGACCAAGGCGCCTATGGATCACTGCTTCACGATCTTGCAGACCTAGTCCCTGCCTCACATCCGAGACGGTCAGGTAACTGAAGACCTGGGCCCGTGGTTCACGTTTATGTCTGAAATTATCCATCGGGATCGTGGTGGAGACGTGGGGCCCATGGTTCAATTCGGCGAGCAAGCGCACACCCGACCCCTGCTTCTCCATGGTGAACCGTTCCGCCTGTGCACCGCCGAACCCATTGAACAAGGCTTCATCCATGTCAACCACGGCCTCGTTCGCTTCACGGAAGAATACCCGCTCCGCAGCTGGATCCTCTAATCGTCTGCTGAACCGCAAGCGGGGCTCCGTCCGATTGGCTACCTTCCATTCACCCGACCAGCTGTTCAATGAATTCAGAAGGATATCGGATCCGCCATGCAGTACTCCGCCAGCACCGATCTCCAATCCGAGCGTACCGTTTCTTCCCCCACAGGCATTATATCCATCGCGCACCGTACCCACCTGAGCACGGAACGGCCGATAGCTCCCTCCGATCCCCTGGCCGGAGGCCACGTAGATATCGTTGGTCAATTGTGCGATGGGCAGTGAGGATTGCGATGCGTCGTATGGACCATCCTTCTCTCGGTTGATATCCATGATGCCATCCTGATCGTTCCGGGCACGTTCCAAGTAGAGATAACCATAGCCGTGGCGTCGCGTGGTCTGCTCGCGCAATTTTTGATAGCTGAAGAACCCACCGAATCGCGTTCCCGGATGGACGCCTAATATTTCTGAGCCAAGGGTGAAATTGAGCGATATAGATGCATTATCCATGGGGTGATCGATCTTCGGCGTATATGTGGGGATACCGAAGTTGTAGCTTGAACTGGCATTTTGCTCCCCTATTTCCTTATAGGTCACCTTTGACCCACCACAGTTCTCATGTGTAGCCTTGGTATAAACCCCAAATGACATATCCGTCAATCCCTTTCTCGAATCGATCGATACACCGAAATTCAATCCTCCTGTGGCAAAATTATCTTGGTCATTTTCTGCCGTTATTCTCTCATAGCCGACCTTGGGTTGCAACTTCAATCCTGAATTGGACCCTGATGTCAGCCCGAGCCCTGCCGTATATGCACTCTTCCCCTGTGTAGCGGACCTCATCGATAGACCAACATTCGTTTCAAAGCGCAATCCCATATAGTTGTTCAAACTGATCGTCCCCGAACCGTTCAATCGGACCAGATCATCCTTTCCGAAGACCTCCAAGAGACCTCCCAGCGACAACCCTGCGGTCCAGTTCGGCCGTATAGCCATGTCGTTCACCATATCATCCCCTGCGAAATCATCCGGCAATCCCCGTACGTTCCGCTCGACCACACCGGGATTGATGTTCCATCCGAGCCCGACCCACGACGCCTCTTGGTCCATGTTCAACCCTGCCCGATAGGACAGGTTGACAGGATAACCCTCCACATCCAATAATGGAATATTGTAGGAGAAATCCCCGGTGAACAGATCGACCAGATCATCGGCCCCTGCCGGTTGGAACCCCTGTACTTCCGGCTGTGATGGCCCACCTCCCATGGCGTGGACCAGGCTGGGAGCGACGATTCTCCCACACCATCAATAGGGCCATGCACATGGCCACCAGTCGAATGCGGATGCTCATGATCGTGTTCATACCTGCTCCTTACCCAGATGGATGAATTCGTTCAATCGTTCGCTCGACAATTCCAGGCGCACCGATCTCCCACCGATCCCCCGGATCATGATCGTGCGAGCACGACCGTTCTCCGGTGTATCGAATCCGATGAGATAGCTCGCATATGGAGCGCTGGAACTCGTTGCCTCCTTATGCAGGAATGCCGCAGAGAACGTGTCGGCATCGACCACCTGGATCAAGCCTGCCATCAACTGCTGCTCCATGGGAGGCTTTACATCCGGCTTATCCGCTTGCAGATGTAGTACATAGAGATCGGTGCCGGCCAGGTCCGCTCGCCGGCTCTGCAATGCTTCGTCGCCCAGTCGCATATCCATCCGCTCCATACAAGCCCTGCATAGCGCTGGTCGATAGCGAAGCTCCCATATCCATCCGCCTTCTCGCGCTCTTGCCGTCAAAAGTTTCGGATGGGCCTGTATCTCCTTGAGCAATGTTCCACAATCCGTAGTGGGATCAAGTGCATCCATCAATTCCGCCACATCCGCGTCCTCTTGTTCAGACGCGTGCGCTGCTTCATTTGACGCATTATTGAACGGATGGATACAGCCGATCAGACCCGCGATCACAAAAAAGTGTAACGACCACCTGTACATGTATTGCATAGCAGTTGGGTGGAGAAGCATGGTATCCTTGCAGCTGTTTCAATCCACGATACGGAACCTGACCATATATGCGCGTTGCTTCTCATCCTTGATCAGCAGTTCGTAGATACCAGGCATAAGTGCATAAGCGCTCAGATCCAATTCGTACAAGTTCACTCCAACGGATCGGACCGCTACACCATCGATCTCCAATTGGCCGATGGTCTTCGCATCCACACTCTCAGGCTTTACCGCGGGGGTCATCCGCCCCACCTTGCTTCCCTTGATGGTACAGTCGAGTCGGGCGGATGCGTATGGCTCATCGTAGCGAAAATGGATGCGGTCATCTGTAACCTCATAGATAGGATCGACCCCGCCCTTGCCAAGCCATATGTACCTGTTCGCCGGTGAAGGATCTCGCCGGGCGATACAGAAACGCCAGGGCTCCGACCGATCGATCACACGCATACCTTCCATGCGTTCAGCCTGCCATGCGTAGCATTTGCCGGGCTCGAGATCCGGCATCCCGAGCGGATAACCGACAGTACGGTCCTTGACATGTGGAAGGATGAAGAGGGGACGTTCGGATGCGAGCGCTGCCGAAGCGCTCTTTCCATCTGGGCCGGGGGTCAGTACCAGCCGCACATCCGCCTTATGAATAGCGATCGGTGAGCCCCCTAAGGTCCACGAGAGCGCTGGACGCAGATCTTCGATCGTGTCGCCGTTCCAAGGCGCCACCAGGTCCAAGTAGAGGAATTCCTTCACTTCGATCCGGTCACAGTACTCATCCTGCAACTCACCGAAGTCTGTGCGCAAGCGGAAGCAATAGTCATAATGCCCGTCCAATAAACGCTGGAACTGCCTGATGGAACGACCAGCCTCACCACCACTGGTCACATATGAAACCATTGGAATGCGCTCACCTCCCATCAATGAAAAGCCTGAGGGTATTTGGAAGGATGCGCTACGGAATGCAAGCACCACTTCCCCTCCGATGGACCGTACATCACCTTCGATCGTTGCGGAGACCATCCCACCTGGATTGTTCACCGAGGCTTGGAAAAAAGTACGGGGCCCCATCATATGCTCCACCAGGTCCACTCGCTGAAGCACCACCTGTCCCCTACTGCTCAATAACATGAGCAGCAGGCCGCACAGCGTCAAGAAACAACGTCGAGGGTATGTCACGATCTTCATCACCATGAATAGATAAGGCTACAGGACCAATTATATGCATGTTCAGGATCACTCTGATATGATTCTTGAAAAAGAAGGTCGGATCGTGAATAAGTTGTGACCCTTACCGCTGCACTTAATTTATCCGTAATGCTGCGCTGAGCACCCGCCGACCAACCCCACGGCAGGCCAGTGGGCGCTTGCAGACCACCCTCCATCTCCCATCCATCAGAACGGTAGCGCAGCCATGCCGAAACATTACTCGCTCCCGGTGAACTACCATCCCCACTGGCGACGAGGGTGTTCCATATCACACGCCCCTGCCATCCATCACGAAATTGCAGCATCGCACCGACCGCCCAGTTGAGAGCAGCTCCCGAAGCTCCCTCATCACTGTGCCAATCATACCTGTTCACATCACAAGTAAGTGTCGTGGTGACATCCTTCCATCGCTGTTGCACATCCCCACCGATGGATGTGGAAGTATTCCTACTGGTAATGACCGGCATGCCCTGTAATATGGTATGAAGGGCCATGGGCATGCCCATGGCCCTCAATGTAATGTGGCGGGACGCGCGGTAGCTCAGCTGTAATTGGGCACGTTGTATCCTCATTTGTGCTTGTTCGCCCCCAGGCTGTTGCCGATCTTCCAAGGCATAACGGCCCCGCACTTTCCATTTGCGTCCCATAGCACGCGATGCCCGAACCTCCACCACACGCGATCCATTGCGCAGGAACCCTGACCCCATGCTTTGGAAGTACGGAGCGATCGATCGGCCTTCCAGGTCCACGGTCATCCCCGAGCGCTCGAACCGCGATGACCAAATGAGCTTCGCCGCCATGTTCCGATCATTCCCCCGCCGGAACAGATCGCCGATCGTTCCTTGCTCCTCGTCACTACCGATGGAACCCGGGAGGGTGAGCGAGCGGGCAAGCACCGCCCGCAACGTATGACCAGGTCGTGCTTCAAATCCCATATCGACCTCTACCACATGGTTGCGCGTAGTGCCCGGATCCAATGATGGACCGGAGTATCCCAGCGGCAGGTCCGCACGTTCACCGAACAAGTAGCCGACGTGGAAATGTGTCCGTTCAGGCGCACCGAAACCCGCACGTATCGCTGTGATGTGACGGGGAGCCAGGTCCTTCGCGTCACTGAAGAACAAGCTGCGCTGTAACGCTTCCAGCTGCGACCGTATGCGATCCGAGACCAGCCACGCATCATCGAAGCTTCGACCGCGATCGAAGGATAGGTACAGGTCATGTTGGACATAGGCGAAGGACACTCCTTGAAAAGTGATCCCATTGATCAGGAATTCCGAAGAAGCCGGACTGCATGTACCGATATCCAGATGGTCGATGCCATTGAGCCAACCGGCCAGTTTGCCATGGGCGCCCTTCGTCGAATTGAACAGGGCCTCATACCGGCGCATATCTTGTTCCGCATCAGCGATCGCCGCTTCCAGCCGTCTTACCTCCGCATCGTGCGCGTCAGCCGCATGTTGCAGACTGTCCAAGCGAGCATGGTCCTCGCTTGGCAGTTGTGGGAAGTTCGGCGTGTCCGGTCCGCTGGGCCAAGCCGAGCCCAAGTGAGCATGGTCCATGCATGACTGTTGTAAGGCTTGGGGAACATCCAGGACAAAGCGCGGCGTGGCGGGCAGGTCTACCGAGGACGTATCTGGAAGCCGGGACCTCTCCATAGCAAGCAGCACGGCTTTGAGTTCCTCGATCCGGAACTCGGCTCCACGCCATTCGCAATAATGTGCACTCTTCAGTGCATTCAGGGAATCCAGTATTGCCTTCTGGCGGGCTAGCCTTACCGCATCCTTCACTTGTTGGCCATGATGCAATTGCTCCTTGTCCAACGTTAACCGGATCGAATTTCGCTGTCCTCGTAAAGGCATATCCGTGCCGACATCGAATAGCGCCCTGACCGGCACACCTACCAGTGTGAACCCTACATCCCCTTTGCCGAACGCGTTCATTGCATCGGTTCCTGCGGTCGAATAGGGATCGCTCCACGGATGCCTCCGATCTCGATACGCCCATTGGTCCGGGGTATGTGGGTGGGATCCTGCCTATCCCCCACGCTCATCCATCGCTCCCTCCCTTCTGCCTTGCGGAGAAGCGCATCCCCCTGCACAAGCGATGAATACTGGCTGACGAACGGGAGAGAACCACAAAGAAGCGTGTCACCCATATCCAAGGCTCCATTGGGAGTTAGGACGCTATCCCTGTGGATCGAGGTCTGGAGCGTATCGTATTGCGCCAGCATATGGACATGGATCCCCCATGTCAACAACAAACACATGCATGATCGCATAACCAACGATGGATATGCGATCAAGTATAGGCACCATACCGATCGGACGGATGGATCGTGGATAACTGACCAGGCGTAGTGAAACGCAACGCCAAATTCAAACAACTGATCGGCATCGCGGTCCCAAGAGCGATCGCTAGGAGTGTCTCCTTGAAAGCTCCATTGATGAAGGGAACGCAAAAGACCCGGACAATGTCCGGGTCTTCAAAACGTAGCCCGTAGGGGAATCGAACCCCTGTTTCATCCGTGAAAGGGACGCGTCCTAACCCCTAGACGAACGGGCCAACAGGTCATCCTTCACCGGGCCGGCACCGAGGTTCCGGTGGTGAGGGGGCGCAAAAGTAGACAGATCCGGCTTTCCTCCAAATGCAGGGGCGAAAACCCCCGAGGCGGGTTCCGGACCCTTCTCGACTTCGCTCGAAGTGACACTTCTTCAACTTCGCGAAGACACTTCCTTGGCTTCACGAAGACGCCCAAGCGCGCCGGCGCACAAGCTCACCGGGACACTTGGGTAGAGCGAGCGAGCGTCACACCACTTCGTCCACGTCCGTTTGGAAGCGGAAGCCCAGGCGCTTGCCGGTGCTGATCTTCATGTTGGCGTTCAGCTCGTTCATCTCCAGCACGGTCACCTGGTTCACCTGGTCGTACGGCGGCGCCAGCAGGTCGAAATCCAGCACGTAGAGGATGACCGACTGCACCACCTGCCGCATCTTCTCGCGGTCCAGGTCGTTGCCGGCGATGTCGTTGTAGAGGAAACCGAGCTGGCGCTTGCCCTGCACGAAGAAGTGGCCTTCCTTGTTCAGGAAGAGGCGGGCCACCAGATAGCCCAGGTCGCGCTCCCGGTTGTATTTGAACGAGTCGCTGAGGAAGTTGTAGACGTTGATCACGCCGAAGTACCCGCGCAGCTCGTCCTCTTCCAGGTAGCTGGTCTTCCACAGGCTGTTCCCCTGGTCCAGGCGGAACACGTTGGTGTGCATGTTGAAGATGATCGTGTCACCGGCCACCCTCATTTCCGCGGCCATTTCGCCTTTGTCCGTGTACCTCACGTGGATGCGCGTGTCGCGCGCCTGCACGGCCTTGTCCAGGTCTTCCGCCACTTCCTGGAGCACCTGCTTCAGCTCGTTGAACATCTCCGTGGTGCGGTGGTACACGTCCTGCTTCATGCCGGATTTGTTCACCAGCATGTCCAGGATCAGTTCGCGCGGTGCGGGCTGCGGGGGGTGCTCCTCTGGCTTCTTCATGGTTCAGTAGGCGCGTGCGAAGATGACGCGCTGGGCGCTGGGCCTGCCGGTGACCATGCAGGTGCCGGGCGTGGTGTCCCCGGCCAGGGGGATGCAGCGGATCGTGGCCTTGGTCTCGTTCTTCACCTGCTCCTCGGTCTCCGGCGTGCCGTCCCAGTGGGCCAGGATGAAGCCGCCTTCTTCGATGGCGGCCTTGAACTCGTCGTAGCTGTCCACCGCGCGGGTGTAGCGTTCACGCATGGCCAGGGCCTTCTGGTACAGGTTGTCCTGGATGGCCGTGAGCAGATGCTCGATCTTCTCGGCGATGTCCGCTATCTGCATCACCTGCTTCTCGAGAGTGTCCCGGCGGGCCACCTCCACGGTGCCGTTCTCCATGTCGCGCGGGCCGATGGCGATGCGCACCGGATAGCCCTGGAACTCGTACTGGGCGAACTTCCAGCCGGGCTTCTTCTGGTCGTCGTCGTCGAACTTCACCGTGATGCCGCGCGCCCGCAGGCCCTTCAATACCGGTTCCACGTAGGCGCCGATGGCCGCAAGCTGCTCGGCGTTCTTCGCGATGGGCACGATGACCACCTGGGTGGGCGCCAGCTTCGGGGGCAGCACCAGGCCCTGGTCGTCCGAATGGGTCATGATGAGGGCGCCCATCAGGCGCGTGCTCACGCCCCAGCTGGAGGCCCACACGTGGCTCTGCTTGTTCTCGCGGTCGGTGAACACCACGTCGAAGGCCTTGGCGAAGTTCTGCCCGAGGAAGTGCGACGTGCCGGCCTGGAGGGCCTTGCCGTCCTGCATCATGGCCTCGATGCAGTAGGTCTCCTCAGCGCCGGCGAAGCGCTCGCTGGCGGTCTTGATGCCCTTGATCACCGGCATGGCCATCCACTCCTCGGCGAAGGTGGCGTAGACATCCAACATCCGCTCGGCCTCGGCCACGGCCTCCTGCTGGGTGGCGTGGGCGGTGTGGCCCTCCTGCCAGAGGAACTCGGCGGTGCGCAGGAACAGGCGGGTGCGCATCTCCCAGCGCACCACGTTGGCCCATTGGTTGATCAGCAACGGCAGGTCGCGGTAGCTCTTGATCCAGCCGCGGTAGGTGTTCCAGATGATGGTCTCACTGGTGGGCCGCACGACCAGTTCCTCCTCCAACTTCGCCTCGGGGTCCACGATGATCCCTTTTTGGGATCGCTCTTCAACCGGTAATGGGTCACCACCGCGCACTCCTTGGCGAAGCCCTCCACGTGGCTGGCCTCCTTGGCGAGGTAGCTGCGCGGGATGAAGAGCGGGAAATAGGCGTTGACGTGGCCCGTGGCCTTGAACATGCCGTCCAGCGCGGCCTGCATCTTCTCCCAGATGGCGTAACCGTGCGGCTTGATGACCATGCAGCCGCGCACGTCGCTGTGCTCGGCCAGGTCCGCTTTCAACACCAGGTCGTTGTACCACTGCGCGTGGTCGTCGGCGCGCTTTGTGAGGATGTCGCTCATGTGCCCTTCCTGTGGTATTATTTTTGTGTTCCAGGAAAAGGCGGGCAAGGTACACAACCCGGTCCCGCCGAACGACGCGAACGAAACCCGCCCCATCGGTCATGAACACCTTCATCAAGACCCTGCCGATCGCCCTGCTCCTGGCCTCTTGCGGCAGCCTGCAGGAGACCACGGCCGTGCGGGACGACGTGTACGACGTCCCCGACCGCCGGATGGCCGCGGCCGCTCCCTCCTCCTCTTCTTCGGATGGAACGACGTCCTCCCCGGACGATCAGTACTACGACGAAAAGGAATCGCACGCCCAAAGCCGTCGCGACTACTATGACATGACCTACAACGACCCGTACTGGTACAACTACGGGCGCTTCGGCTTCGGTTCAAGCTACGGCATGGGCATGGGGTACGGATACGGCATGGGGATGGGCAGCGGCTTCGGCATGAGCTACGGATGGCCCACCTCGTGGGGCGGCATGAGCATCGGCTACAGCAGCGGGTTCTACAATCCATACTGGAGCAACAGCTGGATGAGCGGTTACGGCATGGGCTACTCGCCCTGGGGGTATTCGCCCTTCGGTTACGGGTATTCCCCCTTCGGCTATGCTTACCCTTACTATGGTGGCTATGGCGGTTACTACGGTGGCCCGTACCGGGGGCCGTGGGGCGGATGCTATGGCTGCTATGAGCCCACGGGCTACGGCAACAGCGTGGTGTACGGCCATCGTCCTTCCATCACGGGCCCGTCGGGGAACACGAACACGGTGAACAACAGCGATGTGACGCACCGCGCGGCATACCGCAACCCCGCCGGGTTGCTGCCCCGCCAGGATGCCCAGGTGGGCCGCCGCATGGATGCACAGCAGCGCATCCTGAGCCCGGGCAACAACTCGTACACGCGCCCGTCCCGTTCCTCTACGCCTTCCACGCCTTCGCGCGTGGGAACGCCGCGCCCCACGCGCACTTACTCCCCTGCGCGCAATGATGGCGGCACGCGCAGCACCCCCCGTTTCGACGGTGGTGGCTCGCGGGGTGGCAACTTCGGCGGCGGCAGTTTCGGTGGTGGTAGCGGTGGCGGCGGCAACAGCGGTGGTGGTGGCGGAAGCCGCGGCGGTGGCGGCGGCGGTCGTCGTTAGAACCTGAACGAACATGAGGACCCTCCGGTGGCTGCCAGGCCTGATCCTGGCCACGGTGCTCGCACCCGGCGCTTTCGCGCAGAACGAACAGGATGCCCTGCGCTTCTCCTCCATCCTTCCCGGTGGAACGGCGCGCAGCTGGGGCATGGGCAGCGCCATGGGCGCGGTGGGCGCCGACCCTGCGGCGGCCAGCCTGAACCCGGCCGGTTTCGGCCTGTACAACACGAGCGAAGTATCCTTCACCCCGGCCTTCGAGGTGAACGATGCCCGCACCACCCACTACGGCTCTGGCGCTTCGGATAGCGACAGCCGATTCCACTTCGGCAACTTCGCCCTGATCCTGAACTCGCCCAACACCAACGGTGGCGACTGGCGGGGCGGCACCTTCGGCGTGTCCTTCGACCGGCAGGCCAGCTTCCACGGGGAAGTGCGCGCCATGGGGGATGCCAACAGCACTATCCTGACGCAGTTCGCGAACCAGGGCTTCGGGACCGCACCCAGCGGCATGTACAATGCCTTCCCGTTCGGCAGCGGCCTGGCGTACGATACCTATGGGATCGACCCGAACTTCCCGGACAGCCTTTCCTACACCGGCGCCATCCTGCAAGGCACGCCGGTACGCCAGCAGCACACCATCAGCACCAGCGGCCGCCTGAACACCACGAGCATCTTCTACGCGAACAACTACCTGGACAAGCTCTACGTCGGGGCATCCCTGGGGATTGTGGGCACCCGGTACGAGCGCACGATGGTGCACAAGGAAACGAACCTCGACCCCGCGCAGGACCTGAACGACCTGACCTACAAGGAACACCTGCTGACGACGGGCAGCGGGGTGGACCTGAAGGTGGGGGCCATCGGCCGGGTGAACGAGCAGTTGCGGCTGGGCCTCTCCTTCCATAGCCCCATGTGGCTGCAGATGAGCGATGCCTATACCTACTCCATGACCACGAACTTCCGTACGCCCGGCACGGATGGAGGCACGCACTACGAATCGGATTCGCCGGACGGCAGCTACAACTACCGCATCCGCACCCCGTGGAACGTGGTGGCCTCAGCGGCCTACGTGGTGGGCAAGCACGGCCTGGTGAGCCTGGATTATGGCTATACCAATTTCCGGCAGGCCCGCTTGAACCACAGCAACAACCTCTCGGACGAATACGATTTCGCGATGGAGAATGCCGCGATCCGCGACGAGTTCCGGTCCGTGCACAGCCTGCGCGTGGGCACCGAATGGCGTTCGGGCAACTGGTACTTCCGTGGCGGCTGGGGCATCTGGCCCGATGCCTACAACGACCATGATGCCCTGCAAGGCACTGCCTACAAGCGCTATACCGCCGGCATCGGCTTCCGCACCACGCGCGTAAGCATCGACCTGGCCGGTGTGTACGGCACGCGCGATACGTACTTCTTCCAGTACGACCCGTCGCTGGTGGCCGCCACGAGCGAGCGCCTCACCGACACGCGCGGCATGCTGACGATCGCCTTCCGGCCATAGCGCGCCGCATCCCAAGATCTCGCTAGGGGCCGCTTTCGAGCGGCCCCTTTTATCTTCGTGGATCCAATATCCACGTAAAGCATGCGCCTTTTTCCTCTCCTGCTGGCGATCGCCGGCGCAGCCTTCTCCACTGCGGCCCAGGAACCCGTTCTCGTGAAGGATATCAACCCCGGCGGCAGCTCGGGCATTGACGCCATGATCTGCTTCGACGGCAAGGTCTACTTCAGTGCCAATGACGGCAGTCATGGCGCCGAGCCGTGGGTGAGCGACGGCACACCGGCTGGCACCTTGATGCTGCGCGACATCAACACGGGTACCGCAGCCAGCTATCCCGGACCGTTCATCGCCTTCAACGGCTCGGTATATTTCGGCGCATCCAATGGCGTGAACGGTGAGCAGTTGTGGATGACCGATGGCACGCTGGCCGGCACCACAGTAGTGCCCGAGATCTATGAGGGCTTCACCAACGCGGTGGGCTTCACCGTATTCGACGGGCGGATCTATTTCCAAGGCACCACAGATGCCTCGGGGGCGGAGTTGTGGGCCACTGATGGTACCGTTGCCGGTACGCGCCTCGTGAAGGACATCATCCCGGGTGCGGCAGGCAGCTACCCAGGCCACTTCGCCGTGCTCGGCGACCGGATCTACTTCTCGGCCAGCGACGGCAATACCGGCAGCGAGCTATGGGCCAGCGACGGCACTGATGCGGGCACCATACTGGTCAAGGACATCTACACAGGTTCCGGCTCCAGCAACCCGGACCAGTTCGCGGTGCTGGGCTCGAAACTGGTGTTCGCGGCCTACGACATCGCGCATGGCAACGAGCCTTGGATCACGGACGGTACCACGGATGGCACCATGCTGCTTAAGGACATTCATGCAGGCCCGGATGCGTCCAGTTCGCCACACGATTTCTGCACCTTCAACGGCCGGGCGTATTTCGGCGCGGGCACCCGGGATACGGGCGGCGAACTCTGGGTGTCCGATGGTACGACGGACGGTACCACCCTGTTCATGGATATCTTCCCCGGCAGCCCTAGCTCGCAGCCGCGCCGCCTCACTTCCTTCAACGGCCAGCTCTACTTCACGGCCATGAGCAACTATGACGATGCGACCCAGCTCTGGCGCTCCGATGGTACCGTGGCCGGCACCGCGGCGATGTTCGATGCGGCCCACACGGCTGGTCCGCTGGACCAGAACAAGATCGTGCGCGGATGCGGTGGGCTGATCTACTTCGACGCGATCTACAGCGTGCCTATCGGGAAAGAGCTCTACACCCTCACCGTGCCCACCGGCATCGGCGAGCACGAAGCGCTCAGTTTGCAACCATGGCCTAACCCCAGCGAAGGCATGGTGCATCTGCCCTACACGCCCGGCGGTAAGGTCAGCGTGTTCACCACAGACGGCCGTCTGCTGCTCCAGCGCGGTGCGACCACTGAACTGGATGTGACGGCACTCCCGGTAGGTGCCTACGTAGTGCGCTTGATGGATGCGCGAGGCAATGCGCAGGTGGCGCGACTGCTCAAGCGCTGAAGCTCCGAATCCTGCACAGTAAAGGCAGCCGCTTGGGAAGCCTCTCGCTTTGAATGGTGGGCAAGCGCATGGATCACCAAAAGCGAACGGGCCCGGCGATGCCGGGCCCGTTCCATGATCGATGGGAAGGACCTACTTCTCGCCTTTCACGCGGTCCACCACGTACTCGTCCACGAGGATGCGGCCGCAATGCTCGCACACGATGATCTTCTTGTGGCTGCGGATGTCCAGCTGGCGCTGGGGCGGGATCGCGTTGAAGCAGCCACCGCAGCTGCCTCGCTCCACCGGCACCACGGCCAGGCCGTTGCGCGCGTTGCTGCGGATGCGGTGGTAGGCGCTCAACAGGCGCTCTTCGATGTGCTTGGCCGCCGTGTCGCTCTTCTTTTGCAGGTCCTTCTCCTCCTTCTCGGTCTCGGCGATGATGTCGTCGAGCTCCTTCTTCTTGATGTCGAGGTCCTTCTTGCGTTCCTTGTAGAGGGTCTTGCTTTCCTCCACCACGGAGCTCTTCGCATCGATGGAGGCCTTGCCTTCCTTGATGCGTTTCTCAGCAAGCTGGATCTCGAGGTTCTGGAACTCGATCTCCTTGCTCAGCGAATCGTATTCGCGGTTGTTGCGGACCTTGCCCTGCTGGGCCTCGTACTTCTTGATGGAGGCCTTCGCGTCCTTGATGAAGTTGTTCTTGTCGGAAACGGCGGTCTCCGCTTCCTTCAGCTCGTCCTCGAGCTTCTTCAGGCGCGTTTCCAGGCCGGCCACCTCGTCCTCGAGGTCCTGTACTTCCAAGGGCAGTTCGCCGCGCTGGGTCTTGATGCGGTCCACTTGCGAATCGAGGCTCTGCAAGCGGTACAGTTCGACCAGCTTCTCGGCGATCGTGATCTCGGCTTTCGTGGCCGGATTGGAGGCTTTTTCGTCCTTCGCCGGTGCTTTGGTCTCGGTCTTCGCCATGTTCAAGAACAATGGATGGGGTTGGTGACGGTTTCCGTCAAACGGGTGGCAAATGTAGGCAAAACTTCCCCTAACCTCCGCTGGATCAGGTGCATGGTGTACCGCTCGCTTTCGAAGTGCCCGATGTCGGCCAGTAAAAGCCGCCCTTCCGGCTCGAAAAACTGGTGGTATTTGACGTCCGCCGTCACGTAGGCGTCCGCCCCGGCGGCGACGGCCTTGCCGATGAGGAAGGCCCCCGATCCCCCGCACACCGCCACCCGGCGTACGGGCCTGTTCCTGAACGCCGTATGGCGGACCACGGGCGCCCCGAACGCCGCCTTCACCCGGGCCAGGAACGCGGCTTCCTCGATGGGTTCCGGCAGGGTACCGATGGCCCCGGCGCCCACCTCCTGGTGGGCGTTCGCGAGGGGCACCAGGTCATAGGCCACCTCTTCATAGGGATGGGCGGCCTCCATGGCCGCAACGATGCCGCGCTCGAGCGGCGCGTGGTAGATCACCTCGATCCGCATCTCCGGCTCGACGTGCCGCTCACCCGGCCGCCCCACGAACGGATCGGCACCCGGACCGGCGCGGAACGTGCCCTCCCCCTCCGCGTTGAAGCTGCATTCATCGTACGCGCCCACCTGCCCGGCACCGGCCTGGAACAGGGCCGAGCGCACCGCCTCGGCGTGCGCGTGCGGCACGAACACCTCCAGCTTCCGCAACTGGCCGGGCTTCGGGGCAAGCACCCGCAGGTCCTGCAAGCCCAGCCGCGCGGCGATCTCCGTGTTCACCCCGGAGAGCACGTTGTCCAGGTTGGTATGGATCGCATAGATGGCCACGTTCTTCCGCACCGCGGCGAGGATGGTGCGCTCCACGTCGCTCCGCCCGGCAAGCGCCTTCAGCCCGCGGAAGATCACGGGATGGTGGGCGATCACCAAGCCGCACCCCGTGCGCGCGGCCTCGTCCACCACGGCTTCCGTGCAGTCCAACGCGATGAGCGCCCGGTCCACTTCGGCATCCATGTCGCCCACCTGGAGCCCGCTGTTATCGTAGTCCTCCTGCAAGCTGGGCGGGGCCCATTGCTCCAGCGCATCCACAATGGCTTTGATCCGCATCTTTGGTCGCCTTTTCAGTGATGGGCCGCGCACGGCGGCGGAAAGGGCGTGAAGCTAGCCATGGACGCCCTCCGCCTGTTGCTGCTGCCCTTCAGCTGGCTGTATGCCCTGGTGTTGCGCATCCGGCATGGCCTGTATGATGCGGGGCTCCTGAAGAGCACCACGCCAGCGGTGCCCACGATCGTGATCGGCAACGTGGCCTTGGGCGGCACCGGCAAGACCCCGCACGTGGAGCTGGCCCTGCGCACCCTGATGGACGATGCTCCGCTGGCCACGCTCAGCCGTGGCTACGGGCGCGCGGGCACCGCCCTCCGGGAAGTACACCGGCAGGACGACGCGGCCGACGTGGGCGATGAGCCCCTGATGCTGAAGCGGAAGTTCAGCGGCGTACACGTGTTCGTGGGCGCGGACCGCGTGGCGGGCGTGGAGGCGATACAGGCGCTGGTGCCGGGCGTGCGGGCCGTGGTGCTGGACGACGCCCTCCAACACCGGCGGCTGAAGGCCGGGCTGAACATCGTGCTGACCACCTGGCAGCGTCCCTGGCATGCCGACCATCCGCTGCCCGCCGGCCGCCTGCGCGACCTGCCGGTGCGGGCGCGCTCCGCGGACGCGGTGGTGGTGACGAAATGCCCGTTGTTACCCACGCCGGAAGAGCAATACCGCTGGCGCGCCAAATTGGGCCTCCGCAAGGAGGTGCCTTTGTTCTTCAGCGGGCTCTCGTATGACGCGCCGCGCTCCATCCACGACCCCACCGCAGCCGTGCCCACCGGGGCGGGAACGGCCGCCCTGCTCTTCACCGGCATCGCGCAACCCGGCCCGTTGGTGGCGCATGCGAGGACGCTCTTCCCTACGCTCCGGCACGTGGCCTTCCCGGACCACCATCGGTTCTCCCCGGCCGACCAGGCCCGGCTGGCGCGGCTTTTCGATACTTTCGCGACCGGCCCGAAGACCTTGCTCACCACCGAGAAGGACCTGGCCCGACTCGGGTCCGCCCTGCTGGCCGGGCCCTTGGAGGACCTGCCCCTAGCGGTGATCGGGGTGCGCGCCGAGATCCTCAACGAACCAACCGCCTTCACGGCCCTGCTCCGCTCCCATGTTGCAACGCATCAAGCGCATCGCTGACCACCTGAAGCAGGCCACCGGCGCCACGCCGGAGACCGGCATCATCCTCGGCACCGGCCTCAGCGGCCTGGGCAAGGAGATCCAGGTGACGCACGCCATCGCCTACAAGGACATCCCCGAGTTCCCCGTGAGCACGGTGGAAGGCCATCCCGGCAAGCTGCTCTTCGGCACCCTCGGCGGCAAACCCGTAGTGGCCATGCAGGGCCGCTTCCATTACTATGAGGGCTGGACGATGCCCGAAGTGGTGCTGCCCGTCCGCGTGATGAAGTTCCTCGGCATCCGGCGCCTGTTCGTGAGCAACGCCTGCGGCGGTGTGAACCCCTCGTTCGACACGGGCGACCTGATGATCCTGGACGACCATATCAACCTGTTCCCGAACCCGCTGCTGGGACCGAACATCGATGAGTTGGGCCCCCGCTTCCCGGACATGAGCGAACCCTACGACCATGCCCTGATCGCGAAAGCGAAGGCGATCGCGAAGCAGCACAACATCCCCGTGCGCCAGGGCACCTACGTGGGCCTCACCGGCCCGACCTTGGAGACCCCCGCGGAATACCGCTACGTGCGCGCGATCGGCGGCGACGCCGTGGGCATGAGCACCGTGCCGGAAGTGATCGCCGCGCGGCACGTGGGCCTGCCCTGCTTCGCCATGAGCGTGATCACCGACATGGGCGTGGATGGCCGCATCGAGAAGACCACCCATGAGATGGTGCAGCGCGTGGCGGAAAAGGCCGAACCCAGCCTCACGCTGATCATGCGCGAGCTCGTCGCTTCATGCTAGTTCCACGCCTCAAGCTCCACGCTTCAAGCCTCCAGCTTGCCTGGGGGATGAAGCTGGTGGCTTGCGGCTTGTGGCTCGTGGCGGGCGGGAGCGCTAACGCGCAGGACAGCCTGAACGTGCGCCAGCTCGGCCGATGGTCCGACGCCACGCTGCCGGCCTCTTCCCTGTATGACAACACGTACAACGCCGTGTGGGGCTATACCCGCGATGGCCGCGAATACGGCATCATCGGCAGCACCATGGGCACGCACATCATCGACGTGACCGATGCCCATGCGCCCGTACAGGTGGCCTTCGTGGCCGGGGCCGTCCAGGGCGGCGATGTGGTCCACCGCGAGTTCAAGACCTACCACGACCTGCTCTACGCGGTCACCGACGAGGGGCCGGGCACCTTGCAGATCATCGACCTGCGGTACCTCCCCGATTCCGTGGCGAAGGTGTACGACAGCAATGCGCTCTTCTACCGCGCCCATACCCTGTGGATCGACACCCTGAACGCCCGGCTCTACACCCACGGCGGCAGCAGCGATTTCGCCATCTGGTCCCTGGCCGACCCCACGTCGCCCACGCTCCTGCTGAAGCCGAGCATGAGCGTGCCCTGGTGGAACAACGTGGGCTACGTGCATGACGCCTACACGATCGACAACGTGACGTACACCAATGACGTGGACGCCATGCACATCATCGACTTCACCAACGTGGCGGCACCGGTGCTCCGGGGATCGCTCACCCAATACCCGCAGGCCGGATACAACCACAGCGGCTGGCTGCACGACAACGGCCGCCTGTACGTGATGGCCGATGAGACCCACGGCACGGACCTGAAGCTCTTCGACGTGAGCGACCGGACCGACATCCAGTTCATCGACACGGTGGGACTGGACCGCGGCCCCGGTTCGATTCCCCACAACCCGGTGTTCCAAGGTGACCTGCTGCACGCATCGTGGTACTACGACGGCTATGTGCTGTGGAGCGTGGCCGACCCCGCGCACGCCCAACTGCTGGGGTACTACGACACGCATCCCGAGCCGTACACCTTCAGCTACAAGGGGGCGTGGGGGGTATACCCCTTCCTTCCGAGCGGGCACGTGCTGGTGAGCGACATGCAGCGCGGGCTCTACGTGCTCGACATCAGCGATGCCCTGTCCACCGGCATCGCCGAACGGTCCGTTACCGGGGGCACGATCCTGCGCACCTGGCCTAACCCCGCCACCGACCGGACGAACATCCGGCTGCCCGCCGGCCTGCATGGGCCGATCACGGTGGAGGTGCGCGACCCCAGCGGACGGCTCGAACAGCGTTCCACGCAACGCGCCGTGGGAACGGACCTTTCGCTAGACATATCCGCCTGGGCCGAGGGCATGCACGTGGTGCGCTTGAGCGACGGACGGAACAACTGGATGACGCGCGTGATGAAGATCTTTGCACGATGAGCTCCTGGACCGAAAAGTGGGAACTGGTGGTGGGCCTTGAGGTCCATGCCCAACTGCTCACGAAAAGCAAGGCGTATTCGGGCGACGCCAATGCCTATGGCGACCACCCGAACACGCTGGTGAGCCCGGTGACGCTGGGACTCCCGGGCACGCTGCCCGTGCCCAACAAGGTGGTGATCGACCACGCGATCCGCCTTGGCCTGGCGTGCGGCTGCACCATCGCCTCGCGCATGCACTACGCGCGCAAGAACTACTTCTACCCCGACCTGCCGAAGGGCTACCAGATCACGCAGGACACCACGCCGATCTGCACTGGCGGGCACATCACCATCCCGCAGGCCGATGGTGGCACGCGCGACATCACGCTGATCCGCATCCACATGGAGGAGGATGCGGGCAAGAGCATCCACGACATCGACCCGTTCAACACGCTGATCGACCTGAACCGCGCCGGCGTGCCGCTGGTGGAGATCGTGAGCGCGCCGGACATGCGCACCTCGCAGGAGGCCTATGACTACCTGGTGGAGGTGCGCCGCCTCGTGCGCTACCTCGACATCTGCGACGGCAACATGGAAGAGGGCAGCCTGCGCTGCGACGCGAACATCAGCATACGCCCCAAGGGCAGCACCGCCTTCGGCACGCGCACCGAGGTGAAGAACCTGAACAGCTTCCGCAACGTGCAGCGCGCGATCGAGTTCGAGGCGCAACGCCAGGCGGAACTGCTGGAGAAAGGCGGCACCGTGGTGATGGAGACGCGCACCTTCGACGCCGGCAAGGGCATCACCATCGGCCTGCGCAGCAAGGAGATGGCGCACGACTACCGCTACTTCCCCGAGCCCGACATCCAGCCGCTCACCGTGAGCGAGGCGAAGAAAGAGGCCATCCGCCGCGCCATGCCGCCGCTGCCGCGCGAACTGCAGGCGAAGTACACCGGCACGCTCGGCCTCAGCGCGTACGACGCCGCCATCCTCACGGACGACAAGGACACGGCGCTCTACTACGAAGGCGTGATCGCCCACACCGGCAACCACAAGGGCGCCGCCAACTGGGTGATGGGCGACGTGCGCAACTGGGTGAACGAACGCGGCCTCACCATGAAGGAGTTCCCGGTGACGCCCGAACGCCTCGCGGGGCTGATCGCCCTGATCGACGCCGGGAAAGTGAGCCACACGCTCGCCTCGCAGAAGCTCTTCCCGCTGTTGGTGGCGCATGCGGACCAAAGCGCCGAAGCCCTCGCCAACACCCATGGGCTCCTGCTCGACACCCGCGAGGACGTGATCGAAGGCGCGCTGCGCGAAGTGATGGGCCGCTATCCGGACAAGGTGCAAGCCTACCGCGCCGGTAACAAGGCCCTGCTCGGCCTCTTCATGGGCGAAGTGATGAAGGCCACCAAGGGCAAGGCCGACCCGCGCCGCGCCAAGGACGTGGTGGAACGCATGCTCGAACAGGAACACGCATGAGAACGATGGCACACCTCCTCGGCACCGCCGCCCTCATCGCCGCGCTGGGTTGCGCGGCCGCCGGCGGGCAACGCACCCTATCCGCGCGCATCGAAGGCGGCGCGGGGAAGATGCTCTACTTCGACCGCTTCCAGGGCAACCGCCCCGTGCATGTCGACAGCGTGAAGCTGGACGACAAGGGCGACGGCGTCCTCAAGCTCCCGAAACTTCCGCTCGACTTCTACGCGCTCACCCTCGGTGACAAGGACATGCTCGTGCTGGTGCTCGACACGGCCGATCAGGTGAAGGTGTCCGCCAAGGCCGACAGCCTGCAAGCGCCCATCAGCGTGGAAGGCTCCGCGCAGACCGATCTGCTCTACGGGTTCTTCCAGGAAGGCCGGACGTTCGAGGCGAAGCGGCAATCCCTGATCGATCGCTTGAACGCCGATCGTTCCGACACCGTCGCGCTGGGCGAACTGAACCGCGTGAACGCGGGGTTCTACGCGCGCAACAAGCAGTTCGCCCAGGAGCACAAGAGCTCGCCCGCGGTGCTCAGCGCCATGCGCAACCTGAACATCCAGCAGGACCTGCCGCTCTTCCTGGAAGTGCGTGATGCCCTGGCCAAGAGCATCCCGGCATCGGAATACTTCATCGGCTACCGCGACCAGGTGGATCGCACCAAGCAGCAGATGGACGCGATGAAGGCGCAGGAGGAACAGATGGCCCGCATGGACAACCTGGTGCCCGTGGGTGGCGCGGCGCCGGACTTCCAGCAGAACACGCCCGAAGGCCGCGCCCTCAGCCTCAGCGAGCTCAAAGGCAAGGTGGTGCTGGTGGATTTCTGGGCCAGCTGGTGCCGACCGTGCCGCATGGAGATGCCCAACGTGAAGAAGGTCTATGCCAAGTACCACGCCAAGGGCTTCGAGATCCTCGGCGTTTCGCTGGACCGGGAGAAGGAGGCCTGGACCGATGCGATCAAGCAGGACGGCCTGCCGTGGCTGCACGTGAGCGACCTCCAGTTCTGGAACAACGCGGCGGCGCAGCAGTACGGCGTGAGCAGCATCCCTTACACGGTGCTCGTGGGCCGCGACGGCAAGGTGATCGCGAAGAACCTGCGCGGCCCCGAGCTCGATCAAAAGCTCGCGGAAGTGTTCCAGTAAGCGCATGACCTCCTTGCACCGATGCATCCTGGGCGGGCTCCTTGCGGGCCCGCTCGCGCTAAGCGCGCAACCCTACTTCCAGCAACGCGTGGACCATGCGATCGAGGTGCGGCTGGACGACGTGCGGCACGAAGCTCTTCGCGCAGGAGACCATCACCTACACCAACAACGCCCCACAGGCACTGGACACGATCTGGATGCACCTGTGGCCGAACGCCTACCGCGACCGCAACAGCGCGCTCTGCCAGCAATTGGATGCGCACAACGACCTCTCGCTCCACTTCGCCACCGAGGACGAACGCGGCTCCATCGACAGCCTTGACTTCACGAGCAACGGGAGCAAGCTCGCCTGGGGCTTTCATCCGCAACATGCGGACATCGTCTGGATCAAGCTGGAGCGGCCGCTCAGTACCGGCTCGTCCATCGCTATCCACACGCCGTTCCACGTGAAGCTGCCGTCCGCCCGCATCTCGCGCCTCGGGCATGACGGACAGGCTTACTACATCACGCAATGGTTCCCCAAGCCGGCGGTGTTCGACAACAAGGGCTGGCACGCGATGCCCTACCTCACGCAGGGCGAGTTCTACAGCGAGTTCGGTTCCTACGACGTGTCCATCACCCTGCCTGCGAACTATGTAGTGGGCGCCACCGGTGAACTGCAGGATGCCTCCGAGCGCGCGTGGATGGATTCGCTCGCGCAACGCCCCCCTTCCTTCGTGCTCGGCAATGGCCGCGACCCCTTCCCGTCCTCCAGCGAAGCCCGGAAGACGCTGCGGTTCACCCAAAGCGACGTGCATGACTTCGCCTGGTTCGCGGACAAGCGCTTCCAGGTGCGCAAAGGCGAAGTGAAGCTGGAGCGCAGCGGCCGCACCGTGACCACCTGGGTGCTGGTGACGCCGCACAATGCCGCGGTATGGCACGAAGCCATCACCTACGTGAACGAGAGCGTGCGCCTTTACAGCCAGTGGGTGGGCGACTACGCCTACGCCAGCTGCACGGCGATCGATGGAGGCACCGCCGCGGGCGGCGGCATGGAATACCCCATGATCACCATCATCAACGACACCCGCGAGGCCTTCGATCTGGACGTGGTGATCGCGCACGAAGTGGGGCACAACTGGTTCTACGGCATGCTCGGCAGCAATGAACGCGAGCACCCATGGATGGACGAGGGCGTGAACAGCTTCTTCGAGCAGCGTTACATCGAAGCGCGTTATCCCGGCCGTCGCGAGCGCTCCTTCGAAGGGCTGCCTATCAGCCTGTTCAAGCCGGAGGGCATCCCGTATCGCGAACACAACGAACTGCTCTACCGGCTCAACGCACGGCGCAACTGGGACGATCCGATCGAGGGCCCCGCCACCGCGTTCAGCGAACTGGACTATGGCACAACGGTCTATGCGAAGACCGCGCTGGTGTTCGACCATTTGTTCCATGCGCTCGGTGCCAGCACGTTCGACCGTTGCATGCAGCGCTACTTCCAGGAATGGCGTTTCGCCCATCCCTACCCCGCCGACCTCCGCCGCGTGTTCGAAGAGACTTCCGGCCAGGACCTCACGTGGTGCTTCGATGAACTGATCAACACCGCGAACAAGGTGGATCCCCGGGCGCTGCGCTTGAAGAACGGCCGGTTCACCTACCGCAGCGACGCCGCCACTGAGCTCATGTTCCCTGTTACCGCCTGGCACGGCGCGGATACGCTCGGCACCTGGTGGGTGAACAGCGCGCCGGGCAGGAACATGGTAGAGGTCCCCTTCGCAGGCGCGGACCGCGTGCGGATCGATGCGATGGACCGCACCCTCGACATCGGCCGCCGCAACAATGAAGTGCGCGCCTACGGCCTGTTGAAGCGCACCCGCCTGCCGCAGGTCAAGTTCTTCGGCGGGCTCGAGCGTGAGGACCGCAGGAGCATTTACTGGACACCGGCGATCGGCTATAACGCCCATGATGGCTGGATGGCCGGCGTGGCGCTGCACAATACCACTTTTCCTTCGCAACGCTTCGAATGGGCGGCCGCCCCGATGTACGGCCTCGCCAGCAACCGCCTGGCGGGCGGCGCCCGCTTCCAATGGAACCACGACCGCCTTCGCAGCAATGCGTTCCGAAACCTGCACGTGGGTCTATCCGGCTTCGCTGCTTCGCTGAGCGACATCGGCGGAGTGGAGCGTTGGTACCAACGGCTCGTGCCTTCGCTGCAGCTCGACCTGCGAACACCCGCCACGGCCCCCGAGGTGGTGTTACGCTACCGCAGCATCCTGCTGTGGCAATACGCCGAAGGCGAAGCATCCACGATGCGCGGGCCGGTCGCCGTCGATGCTATTGGACAGGACGTGTTCCACGAATTGAGTGCGACCACCACACGCACCAAGGGCCTGTACCCCTTCATCATCAGCCTCACCGCGTTGGACCATAGCGCGTTCACCCGCCTGGCACTGGACGCGAAATGGAGCGCATTGTACGACCGGCACAAGCACCGCCTCACCTTGCGCACGTTCGCCGGCTCCTTCCTGAGGAAGAACGATGCATTGATGCGCCCGGAGATGGGCTGGCGCATGCATTGGGGCAGCAGCGACCTGCTCTACGACCACCTTTTCTTCGATCGCCAGGACGTGGGGCGCAACACCGCGCAACAGTTCATGAAGGACCAGGGCGGGTTCAAGACCCCCACGGCGGCTGGCACATCGGATACGTGGATCGCCGCGATGAACATGGAGCTGGACCTGCCGTTCCTGCTGCCCTTGAGCGTGTTCGCCAACTACGGCGCGGCACCCTACACCCGGATCACTTCTGAAGGGCGCACGCGCGACTGGAAAGGCTACTGGGAAGCGGGCATCGGGCTGCGTTTATGGCGAGACATGATCGAGGCGTGGGTGCCGCTCGCCATGTCGAAGGACATCACGAACGAGCTCGATCTGCGCGGCATCGACTTCACGGAACGCATCCGTTTCGTGTTCGCGCTGGAGAAAATGGACCCCACGCAGGCGTTGCGTAAACTTCCGCACTGATGGCCCCGGGCAAGAAGATCTATTTCCTCTCCGACTTCCACCTCGGCGTGCCCGACCACGCGCGAAGCGTTGCACGCGAGAAGCGGATCGTGCGGTTCCTGGACGAGGCCGCGAAGGATGCGGAGGAGATCCACATCCTGGGCGATCTGTTCGACTTCTGGTTCGAATACAAGTATGCCGTGCCGCGCGGCCATGTACGCCTACTTGGCAAGCTGGCGGAATTGATCGACCGGGGCATCCCGGTACACCTCTTCATCGGCAACCACGACATGTGGATCTTCGATTACGTGCCGAAAGAGACCGGCGTGATCCTCCACCGCGAGCCGATCGAGCGCGCGTTCAATGGACGGCGCTTCCTCATCGGCCATGGTGATGGGCTGGGCCCCGGCGATCACGGCTACAAGTTCATCAAGAAGGTGTTCCGAAATCCGGCATGCCAGTGGCTCTTCGCGCGCCTGCATCCCAACTTCGGCCTGTGGCTCGGCGATTTCTGGAGCGGGCGCAGCCGCAGGAAGAGCTACGAGAACGACCGCCAGTGGCTGGGCGAGGACAAGGAATGGCTGGTGCAGTATTGCCGTGAGCAATTGCAAAAGCAGCACTACGACTACATGCTGTTCGGCCACCGCCACCTGCCGATCGACATCGAGGTGAAGCCTGGAAGCCGTTACATCAACCTCGGCGACTGGATCAGCTACTACACCTATGGCGTATTCGATGGGAACGAAATGAAGCTGATGAAGCGCACGAGCGATGGACCGCTGAGCGGGGATGTGCGGATCATAGGAGGACCGGCGGTATAATGGATCGACCAATGGCCCTCCCTTTGACCCAGAAGAAGGCGATCATCCTCGGATCTTCGTTGGTATTGCTCAATGGACTTGTAGGACATTTTTTCGCCCCGCTCGGCCTCTTCCTCACGCCGGTCATCATACCAGCATTCGCAGTTCTGGTCATGCTCACGTCTCGACCATCATTTACTCCCATCACCGGATGCGCGTTCGTATTCGCCCTTTTTGCACTGAACGACGTGCTCATCAAACTATACAGCGGCGGGTCACATGACGGCGAGGGCGCAGGATGGGTATCCATGATGGCCATGTTGGGGATGATCCCTGCCATCATCCTGCTGATCGTTTGGCTGGTGAACACGCCAAGTTCAAAACCGCTCGTGAAGATCGCAGCACTGATCCTATTCGTTTGCTTGACCTGGGCGTACATGTCCCTAACCAAAGACCTCGGGCAAGGTCGGCTGTACTGGCATCCGTGGAACTAAGGGGTCAGGACGGACCATTTGCAGCCACGCGATCACACACGATGCGAGGTCTTGGGTGTAGTGCGATCCCCCTTGGAATGGACCGGGCCCCTGCTACATCGTTGGCGGCAGCGTGACGGATGTTCCACCGGCGCGCGGAGTATGGGGAACGAATTGTCGTATCACTGTCACGACAATTGGTCCTGGAGTATGGACAGAGCTTCGCGGAGAAGAACCTGCGCCGCATGGTGCAGTTCGCCGAGGTATTCCCGGATGAGGAGATCGTCGTATCACTGACACGACAATTGAGTTGGACACACTTCCTCGCCTTCCTCCCGCTCAAGCAGCCCTTGGAGCGCGAGTTCTACGCCGAAATGTGCCGCATCGAGCACTGGAGTGTGCGCACCCTGCGCGAGCGCATCGGCAGCCAATTATACCTGCGCACGGCCATCGCGAAAAAGCCCGAGAACGTGGTGAAGGCCGAGCTGGGCCATCTGCGCGAAGGCGGGCGGATGACACCCGACCTCGTGTTCCGAGACCCCTACATGCTGGACTTCCTTGGTCTTCCGCAAGACCATAGCGAGCGGGACCTGGAACTGGCCATCCTGCGCGAAATGGAGCGCGTACTGCTTGAACTGGGCACCGGTTTCGCATTCGTGGCACGGCAAAAGCGCATCACCGTTGATGACGAGGACTTCCACCTCGACCTGCTCTTCTACCACCGGCATTTGAAACGGCTGGTGGCGGTAGACCTGAAGCTGGAGAAATTCCGGCCTTCACACAAGGGACAGATGGAACTGTACCTGCGCTGGCTGGACCGCCACGAGCGCGCAGCAGGCGAAGAACCACCCATCGGCCTGATCCTATGCGCCAGCGCCGGTGCGGAGCAGGTGGAACTGCTGGACCTGAACGCGTCCAACATCCGCGTGGCGGAATACCGGGCCCACATACCGGACACGCAACTCCTGCAAGCACAGTTGCACCGGGCCGTAATGCTGGCGCGTGAGAATGCGGAACGGAGTAAGAAGGAGGCCGGTGCGTGATGCCTTGCGCTGCGGCTCCCTTACCTCCTCCCCACCTTCGCCACCAGGTCCACGAGCCTTGAGCTGTACCCGTACTCGTTATCGTACCAGCCCATGATCTTCACCATGTTGCCCACCACGCTGGTGAGCTGGGCGTCGAAGATGCAGCTGTGCGGGTCGCCCACGATGTCCACGCTCACGAGGGGATCCTCGGTGTAGCGCAGGATGCCTTTCAGCTTCCCTTCTGCGAGCTGCTTGAAGTGCGCGTTGATCTCCTCCGCGGTCCTCAACTCCTTCACCCGCACGGTGATGTCCGTGATGGACCCATCGGGCACGGGCACGCGGATGCCGCCGCCGCCAAGACGGCCATCCAGTTCGGGGAAGATGCGCGTGATCGCCTTGGCGGCGCCGGTGGTCGTGGGCACCATGCTCACGGCCGCAGCGCGGGCGCGGCGCAGGTCCTTGTGCGGCGCATCGTGCAGGCGCTGGTCGCCGGTATAGCTGTGCACGGTGGTGATGAACCCATCCTCGATGCCGCACAGCTCCAACACGCCGAGGATCATGGGCGCGGCGCAGTTGGTGGTGCAGCTCGCGTTGCTGATGATCTCCTCGGTGCCATCGACCAGCTGATCGTTCACGCCCAGCACCACGGTCTTGATGTCGGCATCCTTCGCGGGGGCGGACAGCACCACCTTCTTCGCACCGGCCTTCAGGTGCGCGCCGGCCTTCTCTCGCGTGAGGAAAAGGCCCGTACACTCCAGCACCACATCAATGTTCAGGGCCGCCCACGGCAGGGCTGCGGGTCCTTCTCGGCGAAGGCCTTCACTTTCCTTCCGCCGAGGATCAGGTGATGATCATCGTGGCCGACCTCGCCTTGGAACACGCCATGCACCGAGTCATACTTGAAGAGGTGCGCGAGCGTCGCGTTGTCGGTGAGGTCGTTCACGGCCACGAGCTCGATGTCGTTGCGGTCCTGCAACAGGCGCGCGGTCACTCGGCCGATGCGGCCGAAGCCGTTGATGGCTACGCGGATGGGGGCCATGGGCAATGGGGGTGTTCAGGGACGGGATCGAGGGATATGGGGAAGCACGGCGTCATCAGAGCACGTGCTTCTCGGCGTGGTAGCTGCTCCGTACCAGCGGGCCGCTCTCGACGAAACGGAAGCCCCGCTTCAATCCCTCCTCGCGGAAACGGGCGAAGCGGTCGGGATGCACGAACTCCTGCACGGCCAGGTGCGCCTTGGTGGGTTGCAGGTACTGGCCAAGGGTGATCACATCGCAGTCCACGCTGCGCAGGTCGTCCATCGTTTCCAGCACCTCCTGGTCGGTCTCACCAAGGCCCAGCATCACGCCGCTCTTGGTGCGGAGACCGGCCTTCTTGGCACGCATGAGCACTTCGAGGCTGCGGTCGTATTTGGCCTGCACGCGCACCTTCTTCGTAAGACGGCGCACGGTCTCCAGGTTGTGGCTGAGCACGTCGGGCTTCGCGTCGAGCACGATGGCCAGGTTGTGCCATTCACCCTTGAAGTCGGGGATCAGCGTCTCCAGTTTCGTCTGCGGGCTGCGGCGGCGCACCGCGCGGATCGTGCGCGACCAAGTGTCGGCGCCGCCGTCAACGAGGTCGTCGCGGTCCACGCTGGTGATCACGCAATGCTTCACGCCCATCAACTCCACGCTGCGGGCCACGCGGGCCGGCTCGAACGGGTCCACCGCCTCCGGACGGCCGGTGGCCACGGAACAGAACCCGCACGACCGCGTGCATACGTTGCCCAGGATCATGAAGGTGGCCGTGCCCGCGCCCCAGCACTCGCCCATGTTGGGGCAATTGCCGCTCTGGCAGATGGTGTGCAGCTTGTGGTCGCTCACGATCGAGCGCACCTTGCGGTAGCTCTCGCCGGTGGGCAGCTTCACGCGCAGCCAGTCCGGCCGCCGCTGCGGGCGCTCCACGGGTATTTCGCTCAGGGTCTCGCTCATCGGATGGTCTTGCCGCCGAACTGCAACGCCACGTAGAACTCCAGGAAGAACTGCTTGTTCTCCACCGTGGATTCCTCCAGTTCGGCCATGATGGGGATCTTTTCGCCGTAGGCATCGATGGACGCGCCTACTTCCAGCGCCTTCACGCCGGTATTGTCGCCGGCATACTCGAAGTTGAGCCCCACACGCCCGAAAGCGCCGGGGTACAACACCAGTTCACCCAGTCCCTTGAACCAGGATGCGCGGCCGTAGATGTTGTTGGTGAAATGCTTCGCGGGATCGTAGCGTTCCACCGCGATCACATCGTAAGGCGGAACGTCGGGATCGCCGATCTGCAGGTACACCGGTTTCAGCAGTCCCAGGGACGGGCCGACGCCCCACACGTAGTTCACCTCCACCCCGCTCCGGCGGATCTTCTCCGTGATGCGGTGCTTGCGCCCGAAGGTGGGGCGCAGGATCAGCATGCTGTTGAGCTTGCCGTAGAAGTACCCCCGGGAATCCTGGTAGTACGGGTTGAAGCTCTTGATCTCCTTGGGGTGCTTCATGCCCACCAGTTCGATGCCGTAGAGCTCGCGGTCCGCCGCCGTGCGGTAGCGGCCATAGTAGAACTGCCCTCCCCAGCCATCCCCGTGGATGAGGGCGCCGCCATACAGCTCGCGCGCATACAGCGTACGGCCCGCATCGTCGAAGATGCTCTGGGTCTGTTGCGCCCGGCCGGTGCTGGCCAGCAGAAGCGCGAACGCGGCGAGGACGGTACGCACCATACGGTAGGGAATGCCAAAGCTACGGTGCTTGGAGGCTACCTTGTGCCCTTGATGGATACCGCATTCGTGACCTACCGTGGCGGCCTGCGCACCGAGGCCGTGCATCTGCGCAGTGGTGAGCGCCTGATCACCGACGCCCCTGTGGACAACAAGGGCCGCGGCGAGGCCTTTTCCCCCACGGACCTGCTCTGCGTGTCCCTGGCCACCTGCATCCTTACCACGATGGGCATCGGCGCGGAGGCCCGGAGCATCGAACTGGCCGGTGCCACCGCCCGGGTGGTGAAGCACATGGCCGCCGATCCCCGCCGGGTGGCCCGCATCGAAGTGCATCTGGAACTGGACGGCGCAAGCCTGAGCGTCCAGCAACGCGCCCTGCTGGAGCGGATCGCCCACACGTGCCCGGTGGCCTTGAGCCTCTCCCCGGAGGTGGTGCAGGAGATCACGTTCACCTACCGCTGAACAGAAAAGCCCGGACTCGCGTCCAGGCTTCGAAGGGGGCCCTACGCAGGGTCAGGCCGGGCGCTCAGCAGCCGGCTTCTTCACCACCTGTCCGCCATAGGCGGGGCAGGAATGGGTGGAACGGCAGGCCGAGAACAACACCGTGGCAGCCAGCACCAGCGCAAATACCTTGAACAGCTTTTTCATGGGCGATCGTTCGGTCGTCTTTCCGCGCCAAAATTAACCCTTTCTACTCCCCTCCCCGGCAAAATGTTGCAGGGTTACGCCCGTTGCAGGCCACTACTTTTCAACGATCGGGGTGACGGCCTTTGATCCTGATCAGGCTGGGGGGCATCGGCCTCACACGGGCCTAACTCCGCAAGAAGACCTACCGCTGTTCGGCCCATCCCCGCGCTCCCGCAAATCTTCCCGGCCAACCGGGATCTGCGCCCCCAACGGAGATAGCCGGGGCGACTTGTGGGTACTGTCCGAGTTTTCCATGGTGCTTCTCCGTGAAGTCTCCAGACTTCACCACCGTGCATGCAATGCGGCTCAAGGTACGCACCTGCCGACAGTTGCCCATCCAGCGTGGCAGTCTGAAGACTGCCGGAAGCTGCTGTGCATACCCAGCTCATGGAAGTGTGCATCCCACAAGTCGCCCGGCCTGTTCAGGCTTTGAGTTCATTTTTCGGTCGGACCGGAAGACTTGCGGGAGCGGGGGCCTTCTCCGCCTCGACGAATGAGCGGCACTTGGTGCATGGGGCGTAAGCGCAGCCGAAGATGCCGGTCCACGGGCAGTGGCCGGGTTTGTGCAATTTTGAACATTCCTCATCGCTGGCGAACACGCAAGACCGCACCACGACCATGGACCATTCTTTACACTCCGCATTGGCATTGCTGCTTTCCTGCGCGGCAGGCACCACACCCCTGGCAGCGCAGATGATCGCCGCAGGCAACCATTCGTTCGCCGTCTGTAAAACAGGCCCTGTACAGGCCTGGGGCTTCAACGATCGGGGCCAGTTGGGCATCGGCAATACGACGAATCAGCCAGCACCGGTAACGGTGCCCGGGCTTTCGAACATCACCAGTATCGCGAGTTCCAACCATTCCCTTGTATTGCAAAGCGATGGCACGGTGTGGGCTTGGGGCCTCAATGGAAATGGCCAACTGGGCGACGGCACCACGGCCGACCACCATACCCCCGTGCAGGTGAACGGGCTCCCCGCCATCGTGGCGATCTCCACCGGCTTCTCCCATTCCCTGGCCCTGGCAGATGATGGCACGGTGTGGGCCTGGGGCCGAAATCTGGAGGGGCAACTGGGCGATGGTACGAACACAGAACAGTACCTGCCCCTGCAAGTGTCCGGCCTCCCGGAGATCGTTGCCGTCGACGCCAGTTGGTACCACTCCCTGGCGCTGGATGCGAACGGCACGGTATGGGCCTGGGGCATGTTCCATGGGCTTCTCGGGGATGGCACCACCCTGCTACGGAACACGCCGGTGCAGGTAAGCGGGCTCAGCGATGTGATCGCCATCGCGACCGGTCAGAAGCACTCCGTGGTCCTGAAGAGCGACAGCACGGTGTGGACGTGGGGATCGAACGATTTCGGGCAGCTGGGGAATGGCACCTTCATTGACGGCGCCGTACCGACAGCGGTGAGCGGCCTTGCCGGCGTGATCGCGATCGATGCAGGACAATCCCATTCGATGATCCTGAGGAACGACGGAACGGTGTGGACCTGGGGAAGGAACATCCACGGCCAGTTGGGCGATGGCAGCCTTACGGCACGAAATGTCCCCGGCGAAGTCCCCGGCGTGGAAGCGATCGCTGCCATCACCTCGGGGTTCAATTACGCATTGGCCCTCGACAGCGCTGACATGCTCTGGAGCTGGGGGATCAACGATGGAGGCGAACTTGGGCATGGTACCGTACCAACGCATGCCTGCCTGTGCACTCCTGTTCCTGCAATGGTGATCGATCTGTGCCGTCTGGCGACCGATGTGGCGGAAAGCCCCGAGGATCGATCCGTGAGTGTTTTCCCGAACCCGACATCCGGGGGGTGCACCCTGAGCGGGACGCGCGCCGGTGGGACCGTGGAAATCCGCGATGCGTTGGGCCAGGAAGTCATGCGCTCTCCATCCGGTGATCCATTCTCCGTCGTGGATCTCTCGTCGCTACGGGATGGGATCTATTTCCTGTCCTACCGTCACGCGGGAACGCTGATCACACGGGCGCTGAACAAACGGTGAGTGTCGTATGTCGATCAGTGGTTCGAGCATACGCTTGCCACGCTTCCCTGCCCGAATACCGACCACTTGTTTCGTGCTCCGGTCCATGGCGTATGCCACCCACACGCGGTTCTTCTTGTTGCCGACATACGTGGATAGTTCATCCACCTCGTAGCTGCGGCCTCTGGGGATGGCACCCGGCCCGAGCCCTGCGGCGATGCGTTTGATGCGCGCGATCACCGTGGCGGGCGAAATGCCCAGCACCCGGCCCGTGCCGCGGATGCCACAGCCCTCGCGGGTGAGCATGGCGATGCGGTCATCCATGCCGGGTGTGTATGCCTTGCGCTTGTAACGCGCACGCTGATACCTGCCACATGTGGCGCAGCGCAACAGCTGCACGGGGCCGTTGTGCCCCTTGCGCCTGCAACTGCCCTGGCAATAACCGCAGGTGAATGGCATGCAATGGACATGCCTGGTGAACGCGGCTCCCACCTGTATCGTACATCTGGTGATGCTTTGGAACACGACCGCAATCGAGGAGAAGCTTACAAGCAGACCGAGGACAATCGCGGACTTCAACCAAACTCGATGGGGGATGGGCCCGCCTATGGCGGAAAATCTGTTCGATAGCAACCATGCACAAAGCGAGCGGGATGCCATAGTAAATCAGGACATGCATGCCTATCCTTAACGGATTGCCCCCCTGTGCTTGGAGCAAGACGATGGCCACTAGGAATGATATCCCTATCAGAGCATACTTGGATGATCGAAGGCCGATTCAAGTCGGTTCATCGGTCTCCTCCACCCGCGTTCTGGTGCGTTTCATGAAAAGGATACCAGCGCCCCGACACATCGGGATGCCAGGCTTTCTCCGGCCTCCGGCCGTCAAGTCCGCTCCATATCCTCGTACCTCTTGAGCGGGCCATCCTTCCCTTCCGGTTCTTGAGGTGCTCGTTCCTGTATGCGAATGTACTTGGAACCACCGCTGTTCGTCCCATCCCCAACTTCCGTCAGGTCCTCCAGGCCGCCCGAACGATGATCGGAAGGCCATACAGGACCATACCGCAGCGCACCCATTACCTTCAACGGCCGGATCGGCGATCTTCGGCCCCGGATGAGCGACACTTCCGCCAACCCGAACACCGTGAACCGGCCGGATATCGGCGAGGGCTGGTACGAGCGGCTGCATGCCCAGTTCGAGGCCCCTTATTTCCAGCAGCTCAAGGATTTCCTCGTGCAGGAGCGCGCCACCCGCACTGTATACCCACGAGGACGCGACATCTTCCGGGCCTTCCAGCTCACGCCGTTCGATCACGTGCGCGTGGTGATCCTGGGGCAGGACCCTATCACGGTCCCGGCCAGGCGCACGGCCTCTCCTTCTCCGTGCCGGATGGCGTGCCCGCACCGCCCTCGCTGCAGAACATCTTCAAGGAACTGGAGCGCGCGCCGGGCATTCCCCCGCCGAAGCATACCGACCTGAGCCCGTGGGCGCGCCAGGGCGTGCTGCTGCTCAACGCCACGCTCACGGTACGGGCCGGCGAGGCCGGATCGCACCAAGGGCACGGGTGGGAGCGTTTCACCGATGCGGCCATCGCAGCGCTGGCCCGGGAACGGGAGGGGCTGGTGTTCCTGCTGTGGGGCCGATTCGCGCAGAACAAGGAGCCCATGATCGACACGGACCGCCACTACGTGCTGAAGGCACCGCACCCCTCCCCTCTTTCCGCGCACCGTGGCTTCATCGGCTGCGGGCATTTCGCCACCACCAACGAGATCCTTTCCGCACAAGGCCAGCCGCCCATCGACTGGAGCCTGTGATGCGCCGCCTGCTGGCACCGCTGCTGTTCCTCTGGGCCTTCGCGGCGCAGGCGCAGCATCTGCTGATCGTGGAAGCGGACAGCGCGCTGCCGCACAAATGGGCCGGGCCGTGGAAGCTCGCCAACGCCGCGGCCGCGCCCGGCACCGTGGCCGACGTGCGCAACACGCTGATCGCCCACGGCTACCTGGAGGCCTCGTGCGACAGTTGCGCGACCAGCGGCGATACCACGCGCTGCTTCTTCCACCGCGGGCCGGCCTACAAATGGGCCCGCCTGTCCGCCGGAACGGTGCCGCCGGAGATCGCCAGCGCCACGGGCTTCCGCGAACGGCTCTACCGGGACCGGCCGATCACCCCGCGGCAGATGGGGCGGCTGTTCGAGAGCCTGCTGGACGAGTGCGAGAACAACGGCCATCCCTTCGCCACCATCGGCCTGGACAGCCTGCAAGCCACCTCCGGCGGCCTGGTGGCCCGGCTGGTGCTCGACCGCGGCCGGCGGATCACCGTGGACAGCATCGTGGTGAAGGGCGATGCCCGCATCGGCGCGCGCTACCTGCATGCGCAGATCGGCATCCGCCCGGGCGACCTCTACAACGAATCGCTGATCGCCGCGCTGGACAAACGCCTCCGCGAGCTGCCGTTCATCACCATGAAGCAGCCGCCCTACGTGCTCTTCACGCAGGAGGAGACCAAGCTCTACCTCTTCCTGAACGGCAAGAAAGCCAGCAGTTTCAACGGGATCCTGGGCGTGCAGCCGGACCCCGCCACGGGGGAGGTGCGCCTTACCGGCGACCTGGACCTGAAGCTGCGCAGCGCCCTGCACCGCGGCGAAGCGATCGACCTGAACTGGCGCAGCCTGCAGGACAAGACCCAGGACCTCTCCGTGCGCTTCAACCTGCCCTTCGCGCTCGGCACGCCCTTCGGCACCGACCTCAGCCTGAAGCTCTTCAAGCGCGACACCACCTTCCTGGAAGTGACCTCGCGCGCGGCGCTGGAATACCTGCTGCCCCGCGGCGACAAAGTGAGCGTGTTCGTGAACAACAAGAACAGCCAGCGGCTCGGCCAGCAAGTGGTGTTCGTGCCCGGCCTAGCCGACGTGAAGATCACCGCCTACGGCCTCGGCGTGCTGCGTGAGCGCTACGACTACCGGTTCAACCCGCGGCGCGGACTGGGCATCCAGGCGGAAGGCTCGGTGGGCAACAAGCGCACGAGCACCTCCACCTTTTCCGACACGGCCCGGACCGAAGTGCGCACCGTGCAATACCAACTGGACGGTAAGGTGGTGTGGCATATCCCCGTGGGCAAGAAAGGCACCGTGCGCCTGGCCGCGCAAGGCGGCAGCATGCTGAACCCCGCGTCCGGCACGGGACAGGCCACCACGCTCTACCAGAACGAGCTCTACCGCATCGGCGGCATCAAGACCATGCGCGGGGTGGACGAGGCGAGCATCTATTGTTCCTCCTACGCCATCGGCACCATCGAATACCGCTTCCTGTTCGAGGAGAACAGCAACCTCTTCCTCTTCGTGGACCAGGGGTGGTGGGAGAACCGATCGACGGTGCCGCTGGTGACCGATGCGCCGCTCGGGTTCGGCGTGGGCACCAGCTTCGAGACGAAGGCCGGGATCTTCGCGCTCTCCTACGCGCTGGGCAAGCAGTTCAACAACCCGATCGAACTGCGCGGCGGCAAGGTACACTTCGGGTTCACGAGCCTTTTTTGAGGTGTGAAGTGTGAAGTGTTGAAGTGTGAAGGCTGATGTGTGAAGGAAGCGTCCGCATTCTCACACCTCACACTTCCTACCTCCTACCTCACATCTCATACTTCATCCCTCACACTTCACACCTCCTCCTTCAGCCTTCACACCTCGAACAGGGGATCGTGCGCCATCTGTTGATGAATGAGCGGATGAAGGCAGGTGCGCGCATCGCGTAACTGTCCCAACTTGCGGGCGTACACAGGCATACTGGCCATGCGCACGTTCCTCCTGTCCCTGCCGCTCCTGCTGTTGCCCGGCCTCGCACAGGCCCAAGGCGATGACCTGGCGATGGCCCACACGCGCCCGCCCAAGCAGGATGTCATGGACTTCATGCTGGAGTACCTGGAGGTCCGTTATCCGGGCACGTCCCTGACGCCCTCCGTCCTCTATGTATCCGTGAAGGGCCAGCACCTCTATCACGTGTGGAACGGCACCTTGCAGCACGAATACGCCATTTCCACCGCCCGCAACGGACTGGGTGAGCAGCGCGACAGCTTCCGCACGCCGAACGGCCTGCACCGCATCACCGAGAAGATCGGAGCAGGCGTGCCGCAAGGCGGCATCTTCACCGAACGGCGCTTCACCGGGCACGTGCTGCGCGGCGACAGCATCGGCCCGGACCTCATCACCTCCCGCATCCTCTGGCTGGACGGACTTGAACCCGGCGTGAACCAGGGCGGCCACGTGGACAGCCACGCCCGGTCCATCTACATCCACGGCACCGGCGATGAAGGCTCCATCGGACAGCCCAGCTCACACGGCTGCATCCGCATGCGCAACGCCGACGTGGTGGAACTGTTCGACCGCGTGGAGCCCGGCACCATCGTGGTGATCCTGGACAACTAGCGGGCATCCTGCGCGCACTCCCCTCGGCGTACTTTCGCACGCATGGCGTGGACGAGCGTGCTCATCGGGCTGTTGCTGGGGGCGATCATCGGGGCGGTGGTGATGCAGTTCTGGTCCCGTGGGAAAGGGAACGCCACCGTGGCCCTGCTGCAGCAGGAGCGTGAGGCCGACCGCCGCGGCCTGGAGCAACGCCTCGCCGAACGCGAGCGCCATGTGCAGGAACTGCAACGCGAAGTGGTGGCGCTCAGCAGCGGCATTTCCTCGGAACGGCAACGCAACGAAGGCCTTACCGAGAAGCTGGAGCAGCAGAAGGGCGAGCTGGAGCGGATCCAGGCCCGCATGACGGACCAGTTCCAGCTGATCGCCAACGACCTGCTCGAGCGCAAGGGCCGCCAGTTGAACGAGCAGCAGCAGGAAAAGCTCGGCACGCTGCTGAAGCCCCTGCACGACCGCATCCAGGAGTTCGAGAAGCAGGTGCGCAGCGCCTATGAGCAGGAAGGCCGCGAACGCTTCGCGCTGAAAGGCGAGATCGAGAAGCTGGTACAGCAGAACACGCGCCTGAGCCAGGACGCCGACAACCTGACCAAGGCCCTCAAGGGCGACAGCAAGACCCAAGGCGACTGGGGCGAGATGGTCCTGGAGCGCATGCTCGAGCGCAGCGGCTTGGTGGAAGGCGAGGAATACACCTTGCAGAACAGCAACACCCTCGACGACGGCTCGCGCCTGCGGCCCGATGCGGTGGTACACCTGCCCGGCGGCAAGCACATCGTGATCGACGCCAAGGTGAGCCTGACGCACTACGAGCGCTATGCCGCCGCCACCGACGATGCCGAACGCGAGCGCCTGCTGAAAGCCCACATCGACAGCATGCGCACGCACGCGAAAGCCTTGGGGCAAAAGGACTATGCGCGGCTCTATGGCCTCGGCAGCCTCGATTTCGTGCTCATGTTCGTGCCCATCGAACCGGCCTTCCTGGCCGCGCAGCGCGCACGCGCCGAGCTCGTGCAGGAAGCCATCGACCAGCGCGTCTTCATCGTGAGCCATTCCACCCTGATGGCCAGCCTACGGCTCTTCGCCAACATCTGGAAGAACGAACGCATCGCCCGCAACCACCTGGAGATCGCCGACCGCGCCGGCGCGCTCTATGAGAAGTTCACCAACTTCACCGAGGATCTGATCCGCGTGGGCAAGCAGCTCAAGGGCGCGCAGGAGACCTACGAGGATGCCATGAAGAAGCTCAGCACCGGTCCTGGCAACCTCGTGCGCCAGACCGAGATGCTGAAGGAACTGGGCGCGAAGACCAACAAGTCCATCAATCCCGCGTTGCTGGGGCGGGCCCTCGAAGAACAAGCCGGGGCATGAGCAGGATCCCCGCCCATATCGCCGTGGCATCGGCCCTGCTCCTCGCCGGCTGCGGCAGCTACGCCCCCGCCGTGGTGAGCGACAACTTCGCCTACCTCTACGGCAAGGGGGCAGCAGCCATGCGCCTGCAGGCCCGCGTGTACCATGCCACCGACGACCGTTCGACCATCTACTTCAAGCTGCACACCGCGGACCTGCTCTACAAGAGCGGCGGTGATGGCGGGCCGTTCCGCGCGCAGGTGCTGATCACCTATGAAGCCTACCCCTCCCTCGATTCGCGCCAGCTGCTCGACAGCGCCAGCACCCTGGTGAAGGACCAGAGCGGGACCGCCACCGAGGACAAGGACCTCATCGGCAGCATGGACATGAAGCGCAACGACCGCCGCTCGTTCGTGGTGCGGCTGGTGGCGCGCGACCTGAACCGCGACGTGGAAAGCGTGGTGATGCTGCACGTGGGAACAGGCACGCTTGGCAGCCGCCAGGATTTCCTGCCCATGGACCAGCGCGGCATCCCCCTCTTCGACGACGAGGTAGCGCCGGGCACGGTCGTCAAGGTGCGCTGCGAACAGCACGCCGGCCATACGCTGTACGGCGGCCATTACGAGGCGGTCACCAAGCTGCCCGCACCGGTCTTCACCGAGATCTCCCCGCCCACGCCGTCGCAGCAGGCGGACAGCACCTTCACCATCCAGGTGCCGGAGGATGGCAACTTCACCCTCACCACCGGCCGGACCGGCTTCTACCACCTGCGGCCCGACACCACGTCGATGGCGGGCTACAGCTTGTTCGTGATGAAGGACTGCTTCCCGGACATCCGCACCAGCCTGGACATGGTGCCACCGCTGCGCTACATCACCAGCCTGCAGGAATGGGACCGCATCACCGCCGCCACGGACAAGCGCAAGGAGGTGGAACGTTTCTGGCTGGACGCCTCGGGCGACCGGGAGCGCGCGCGGGAGGCCATCGCCGCCTATTACGGCCGCGTGGAAAGCGCCAACCGCCACTTCACCAGCTTCGTGGAAGGCTGGAAGACCGATCGCGGCCTTGTACACATCATCTTCGGCACGCCCAGCACCATCCGCAAAGGCGAGGGCGGTGAAACGTGGATCTACGGCGAGGAGACCAACCTCATGAGCCTCACCTTCACCTTCGTGAAGCGCGACGACCCCTATTCGGACAACGACCTGGTGCTGCGCCGCGACCCGCAGCTGAAGAGCGCCTGGTACCGCAACGTGGAAAGCTGGCGCAACGGCCGGATCATGCAATATTGACGATGGCGAAGAACGACCTGGTCTGCGGGGTGCACCCCGTAATGGAGGCCCTGCGCAGCGACCTGCACATCGAGAAACTCCTGATCCGCCGCGACGCCGGTGGCGACGGCATCCGCGACCTGAAGAACCTGGCGCGCGAGCGTGAGGTGCCCTGGCAGCCCGTTCCGCTGGAAAAGCTGGACCGCCTTACCCGCACCGAGCACCAAGGCGTGATCGCCCTGATCAGCCAGGTGGAGATGCAGGACCTGGACGAGGTGATCGCCCAAGCCTATGACCGTGGTGAAGACCCGCTGATCGTGGCGCTGGACGGCGTCACCGACGTGCGGAACATGGGAGCCATCGCCCGCAGCGCGGAATGTTTCGGCGCGCACGGCCTGCTGGTACCCAAGCAAGGCACCGCCCGCCTCGGCGAGGATGCCGTGAAGAGGCAGCGCGGGCGCCCTGCTGCGCCGCCCCATCTGCCGGGTGAACAGCCTGGAGGAAGGGCTTTCACGCGCACGCGCGCACGGGCTCCGCATCGTGGCCTGCACGGAAAAGGCCGAAACGTTGCTCGAAGGGGCCGACCTGGCCGGGCCGCTGGTCGTGGTCATGGGCGCCGAAGACACCGGCATCTCCACGGACATCCTCCGTTCGGCGGACAGCCTGGTGCGGATCCCCATGGCGGGATTCATCGGCTCGCTCAATGTGAGCGTGGCCGCCGGCATCGCCCTGCACGAAGTGCTCCGGCAGCGCAAAAAGGGCTGATCATCGCCTTTTCGGCGGCTTTCATCGTCCGTTCCGGGCCCAGGACCGGAACCTTGGGAAGCTGATGCGGGTATAAGGCCCGATCCCAACTCGACCGGGGCCACCTGAAAAGGTGCTGCGGGGGATCGAACGCCTGGACCATGAACACCTGCTTCCTTTCCCGATCGATCGGTCTGCTCGCGCTCGTCGCCGGGCTCGGCCTGGCCAAAGTCCACGCCCAGGAGACCGCCATCGGCATCCGCATCAACGGCCTCACCACCGACGAGCGTGACGCGCTCGTGCGCGACCTCCGCCAGCAAGGCGAGCTGCGCGTGGGCTTCGCCTGCGTCCCGGCCGGCATCCTGCTGCTGGAACCCACGGGGCGGGCGGCACTTACCCCGGAAGGGCACACGGCCGCCATCCGCACCGTACGGCAGCGCATCGCCGGTGCGCGCATCAGTGAAGAACCCTTGACGATGGCCACCGCGGAAGAGCGTTGCGCCGAAGCCCGCAACCGCTGAGGCACATGTTCTGGACCCTGCTGAACCTCTTGGAGCGCGCGATCATCTCGATCCGCGTTCTGCTGCTGGCCTGCTCCGCGCTCATCGCCACGGTGACGAACGCGCAACTGACGGTGAACAGCCAGACCGACCTGCGCCGCCTCGCGGAAAGCATCACCGGCCCCGGCGTGGTGATCGCCAATCCGCAGATCACCTGCCATGCCAAGGGGTATGGCCAGTTCCACTACACCGGCTCGCTGCTGGGCGTGAACGAAGGCGTGATCCTGACGTCCGGCCGCATCACCGATGCCATCGGGCCCAACGACGCGGAGAACACCTCCTTCCAACAGGGCACCGACGGCGACAACATCCTGAACAAGGTGACGGGGCGCAAAACGAACGATGCCTGCAAGTTCGAGTTCGACATCATCCCCGCCGGTGACAGCCTGAAGTTCGACTTCGTCTTCGCCTCCGAGGAATACAACGAATGGGTCGGTTCGCAGTACAACGACGTGTTCGGCTTCTTCATCAGCGGGCCGGGCATCAGCGGCGACGCCGGCATCGGCAACGACCACAACATCGCGCTGGTGCCGAACACCAGCCAGGCCGTCACGATCAACAACGTGAACAACGGCTCGAACAGCATCTACTACCACGACAACGCCGGCGGGCAGCACATCCAGTACGACGGCTTCACCGTGGGGCTCAGCGCCCGTTCACGGGTGACGCCCTGCAACACCTATCACCTGAAGCTGATCGTGGCCGATGCATCGGACCGCAAGTACGATTCGGGCGTGTTCATCGACAAGGTGCAGAGCAATCCGGTGAAGATGACCTCCTTCACCGCCAGCGGCGGTCCCGACCTGATCGAGGGCTGCAACAACGGCTGGGTGCGTTTCACGCGCCAGACGGTGACCCCGCTTCCCCTCACCCTCCAGTACTACCTGCAAGGCACCGCCACCAACGGCGTCGACTACGCAACGATCGGCGATCCATCGCCGCTGGTGCCGAAGACGATCGTGATCCCCGCCAACGAGGCCTATGCGGACCAGCCCGTGACGGCGTTCGCCGACGCGATCGCGGAAGGCACGGAGTACCTGCGCTTCATCCTCGGCAACCCCAACTGCCCCGGCAGCACACTGGACTCGCTCGACTTTGCCATCCTCGATACGCTGAACGCCTCGTTCCCGCCCACCACGTCCACCATCTGCCGCGGGGATTCCGTGCATTTCCAGGTGAACGGCGGACAGGTGTGGAACTGGACCCCGCCCGCCGGCCTGAGCGATCCCACGAGCGCTTCCCCCTGGGCCCGGCCCACCGCGACCACCACGTACACCGTACAGGTGAACGAGGGGGCCTGCACGCGTTCGTTCAACCGCCAGGTGCGCGTGAGCAACATCAGCCTCAGCGCGGCCATTACGGAACCGTTGTGTGAAGGCGCCTCCAATGGGGCCTTGAACATGACCGTGACCGAGGCCATCGCGCCGATCACCTACGCGTGGACCGGCCCCAACGGGTCCACCGCAAGCACCGAGGACCTGAGCGGGATCCCGGCAGGCACATACACGGTGACCGTACAGGACGCCGCCTGCACGCGGACGCAGCACTTCACCGTGGGCCAGCCGCAGGCGCTCAGCACGACGCTCGCGCCCACCACGCTGCTCTTCGGGCAGAACATCCGCTGCAGCGGCGGGGCCGATGGTGCGATCAATGCCACCATCACCGGCGGCACCGCCCCGTACAGCGTCAACTGGAGCGGACCGGGAGGATATGGATCCTCCCTCACCAGCATCAGCGGACTGCGCGCTGGCGCATACGCAATGAGCGTGACCGATGCGCACGGTTGCACCGTGAACGCCAACACCACTCTGACGGATTCGCCCGCGCTGAGCACTTCGATAAGCGGCGTGACGGGCGTGCTGTGCTACGCGGCGAACAACGGTTCGGCCACGGTGAACGTGACCGGCGGCACCGCACCCTACACGTACAGCTGGAACACCACGCCCGCACAGAACACCGCCACGGCCAGCGGCCTGGCACCGGGCAGTTACACGGTGAACGTGACGGACGTATACGGCTGCACGATCTCCGCCGGCACCACGATCTCCGGTCCCACGCAAGCGCTGACCACCACGCTCGTATCGAGGACGGACGTGCGCTGCTTCGGCAACAGCACCGGTAACGCCACGATCAGTGCCAGCGGCGGCACTGCGCCCTACACCTACAACTGGAACACCACGCCGGTACAGACCACTGCCGCCGCGACGAACCTCTCCGCCGGCACCTGGACGGTGACCGTAACGGATGCCAACGGATGCAGCGTGCAACGCGCGGTGACGATCGCCCAACCGGCGCAGGCCCTGGCCGTATCGGCTTCCGTGGTGAGCAACGTGCCATGCTTCGGCACCAACACCGGCAGCGCCTCCAGCAGCGCCAGTGGCGGCACCGGTCCATACGCCTACCAATGGAACACGAGCCCGGTGCAGAACACCGCGAACGCGATCGACCTGCCCGTGGGCACGTACACCGTGACGGCGCGCGATGTGAACAACTGCACAGCCACGCAGCCCGTCACCATCACCGGTCCATCGGCGGCGTTGTCCGCCAGCATTCCCACGCACACCGATGCCGCCTGCAACGGCGCGCAGAACGGGTCCGCCACGGTGAACGTGAGCGGTGGCACCGCGCCCTACACCTACAACTGGAGCACGTCGCCTGCACAGAGCACCGCCACTGCGGGCAACCTGGGCGCAGGCACGTACACGGTGACCATCACCGACAGCAAGGGATGCAGCACGACCGCTTCCACGACGATCGCGCAGCCCGCTGCGCTGGCGGTCACCGGCACGATCAGCCCGGCGCTCTGCCAGGGTGCCGGTAACGGAGCGATCGACGCGAGCGTGAGCGGTGGCACCGCGCCCTATACCTACGCGTGGAGCGGCCCAGGCGGCTTCCAGGCGAGCACGCAGGACGTGAGCGGCCTCGTGGCCGGTGGCTACACGCTGCTGGTGACCGATGCGCACAGCTGCACGGCCACGCTGAGCTTCGACGTGAACCAACCGGGGCTCTTCAACGTGAGCGCCACCCTGAGCGACCACCATGGCGTTCCCGTGAGCTGCCCCACGTCCACGGACGGCGCAGTGGACATCACCGTCAGCGGGGCCACGATGCCGTACACGTTCACTTGGACCGGCCCCAACGGCTACTCTTCGATCCTTGAGGATGTGACCGGCCTCGGGATCGGCAGCTACTCGGTGACCATCACCGATGCGAACGGCTGCAGCACCGGCCGCACGTACGACCTCTCCACATCGGCGCCGCTCAGCGCGCAACTCACCACGAGCAGCCATACCGGTGGAACGGCCATCGCCTGCGCGAACGGGTCCGACGGCAGCATCACCGCGGCGTTGAGCGGTGGCATCGCTCCCTACGGCACGTCGTGGAGCGGCCCGGGCGGACTCACCTATGCGCAGCAGAACATCAGCGGCCTGCAGGCCGGGACCTACACCCTCACCTACACGGATGCCAACGGCTGTTCCGCGATCCAGAGCACAACGCTCACGGCACCCGCACCGATCGTGATGACCCCCACGGGCACCGTGGCACAAAGCTGCTTCGGGAGTGCGAACGGACAAGCCACGGTGAGCGTGAGCGGCGGCACATCGCCCTACACCTACAACTGGAACACGTTGCCCGCCCAACATGCGGCCACGGCCACGGGCCTCATCGCCGGCACGTACACCGTGACGGTGATCGACGCCAACGGCTGTAGCGCTACACGCACCATCACCATCACCGGGCCAAGCGCCGCACTGGCCCTGAGCGTCACCAGCACCACCAACAACGTGTGCTTCGGCGGCCGCACCGGCGCGGCCACCGTGGCGGCGAGCGGCGGCACATCGCCGTACAACTACTCCTGGAACACCTCTCCCGTGACCACGAGCGCCACGGCCACCGGCCTTGCCGCCGGCAGCTGGACCGTACAGGCCACGGATGCCAATGGCTGCACGGCTTCGCGCACGGTATCGATCACCGGGCCGGCCGCTGCCGTGAACGCACAAGCGCTGAGCGTAACGGGCACCAGCTGCTTCGGCGCAGTGGATGGCGGCGCAACGCTGAACATCACCGGAGGCAGCGGCAGCTACACCGTGAACTGGAACACCACGCCTCCGATGAGCGGATCCACGATCAGCGGCGTGGCCAGCGGCATCTATACCGCCAGCATCACGGACAACAACGGTTGCCCGGCCGTCGTCACACTGCCCGTGACCATCGGCGGTCCTTCCTCCGCATTGTCGATCACCAGCACGGCGGTGACGTATGCGGGCGGTGTGAACGTGAGCTGCCCGGATGCTTCGAACGGCAGCATCGATGCCACCGTGATGGGCGGCACCGCACCATACACCTATGCCTGGACGGACGACTTCGGCCACAGCTGGACGACGCAGGACCTCACCGCACTCGCAGCCGGCCACTACCGGCTGGTGACCACCGATGCGCACGGTTGCACGGCCAGCCGGAACGTGACACTGAACGCGCCTTCCGCAGTGCTGACGAGCGCCACCATCGTATCCGCGATCTGCCACGGGGACAACACCGGCTCCGTGGACCTCACCGCCACCGGCGGTGTACCCGGCCTCAGCTATGCATGGAGCGGCCCGAACGGCTTCACGGCGAACACGCAGGACATCGGCCACCTCTATGCTGGCGTGTACACCGTGATCGTGACCGATGCCAACGGATGCACGAAGAGCGACCTGTTCGACGTGACGGAACCGGGCACGTTCAACTTCGGCGCCACGCTCAGCGCGTATACCAGCGGCGTGAACACGCGCTGCGCCACTTCGCAGGACGGCAGCATCGACATGACGCCGAGCGGCGGCACTCCTCCATACAGCTACCAATGGACAGGGCCGAACGCCTTCACTGCGACCACGCAGGACCTCGTGAACATCGGTGCAGGCACCTATCATCTGGTCCTGCTTGATGCCAACGGCTGCTCCGCGTTGTCCACGCAAACGCTCGTAGCACCCAGCGCGATGACCGTGCAATTGGATGCGCAGACCTTCGGCGGCGGCCATCAAGTGGCCTGCGCCAACGGCAGCAATGGCGGCATCGATGCCACGAACGGCGGCGGCACTCCGGCCTACTCCTACCTCTGGAACGGACCGAACGGCTTCACCGCGGCCACGGCCGGCATCAGCGGCCTGCAAGCTGGCACGTATACCCTCACGATCGGCGATGCCAACGGATGCAGCATCAACGCATCGGCCACGCTGAACGCACCTCCGGCCTTGGAAGCCATCATCGGCGGCAAGGACTATCCGAGCGGCAGCGGCGTGAGCTGCGTGGGCATGTCCGATGGCACCCTGCGCCTCAGCGCGAGCGGCGGCCGCGCACCGTATACCGTGGTGTGGACCGGTCCCAACGGCTTCGTCTCCACGCTTTGGGACATCAGCGGTCTCGCTCCCGGCACGTACAACGCCACCGTGACCGACGCCAACGGATGCAGCATCACGCGGAGCGGCACCATCACGGCACCGACGCCGATCGACGTCACTGCCTCCATTCCGCTGAGCAATGGTCATGCGGTCGCCTGCTCCGGCGGTAACACCGGCAGCATCCACGTGACCGTGACCGGCGGTGGCGGCTACTACGGGTACCAATGGACCGGGCCGAACGCCTTCACCGCGACCACGCCGGACCTGAACGGCCTGACGGCCGGCACGTACAGCCTCACCGTGCGCGACATGAACGGCTGCATCGCGACGCGTGACCTGACCCTCACCTCACCGGCCGCGATCAGCGTGCAAGGCAACGTGACGACCACCGCCTGCCAAGGTTCCAGCACTGGCGCGGTGGACATCACCGTGAGCGGCGGGATCGCGCCGTACGGTTATGCCTGGTCCGCGCTGCCCGCCTTCATCGCCACGACCGAGGACATCAGCAACGTGATGGCGAGCGTGTACACCGTGGTGGTGACCGACGCCAACGGATGCAGCAACAGCACGCCCTTCGACGTGGGCCAACCGGGCCTGTTCAACATCTCCGCCGAGATCAGCAGCCACACCGGCGGCTTCGGTGTGAGCTGTGCCGGCGGCAACGACGGCAGCATCGATGTGACCGTGACCGGTGGCACACCCGCATACAGCTACATGTGGAGCGGGCCCAACGGACTGTTCTCCAGCATGGAGGACCTCAGCGGCCTGGTGCCTGGTGAATACACGCTGTCGCTGACCGACGCGAACGGATGCGGCGGCTTCGCGCGCTACACGCTCACCGCGCCGCCTGCGCTGGCGGTGGGCCTTGCGACCGCCACCTTCCCCGGCGGAAGCAACACCGGTTGCAACGGTAGCGGCGATGGCAGCATCGATGCCACGATCACCGGAGGCCTCGCGCCGTACACCCTGCAATGGACCGGGCCGAACGGAGGGCTCGGCATGGACGAGGACCTCAACGGCCTCAGCGCCGGCACATACACGCTTGACGTTACGGATGCCGCCGGTTGCAGCACGAGCGCTTCCATCACACTGAACGCACCGCAAAGCCTGTCGCTCGGCCTGCAAGCGGCCGTGAAGGCGAACGGCGCCAACACCAACTGCAACGGTTCCGCCGACGGGAGCATCGACCTCTCGATCGCGGGCGGTACGGCCCCCTTCACCATCCTCTGGAACGGCCCGAACGGATTCATTGCCAACACGGAGGATCTGAACGGCCTGATCCAGGTACCTATTCCGTGACCGTGCGCGACGTGAACGGGTGCAGCCTTTCGCAAAGCGTGACACTGATCGCCCCTTCGGCGCTTGATGTGACCTTCACCACCAGCTCCTACAGCAGCGGCAACGGGATCCTCCTGCTCCGGGTCCAACGACGGTGCCATCGGCATGACGGTGAGCGGCGGCACCCCGGGCTACACCTATGCCTGGAGCGGACCGGCCGGTTTCACCAGCAGCGCTGCGCAACTGAACGGCCTGATCGCAGGCACCTACGTGCTCACGCTGACGGATGCGTCCGGATGCTCGATCGACACGGCGATCACGCTGACGCAACCCCTGCCGCTGAACGTGGTGAGCACCCTGTCCGACGCCGGACATGGCCATCAGGTGAGCTGTACGGGCGGTGACGGCGCCATCACGCTCTCCGTGAGCGGCGGCCAGCCCGGTTATGCGTTCAACTGGTCCGGTCCGGAAGGCTTCGCCTCGCAGCAGCAGAACCTCTCCGCGCTCAACGCGGGCACCTACACCGTGCTCGTGCGGGACGCCAACAATTGCAGCTTCAACGGCACCTACACCCTCGCTGGAGCGGAGGCGCTCATCGCCAAGGTGGCCGTAACGAGCAACGAATGCGACACCGATGCGAACGGCGCCATCGACCTCACGGTGAACGGCGGCGTGCAACCTTACCGCTTCGCCTGGAGCAACGACTCAACGAGCGAGGACCTCGTCGCGCTGACCAGCGGCACCTATAGCGTTCAGGTCACCGACGATGCCGGTTGCATAGCGCAGGCCTCGGGCACGGTGATCGCCCCCGCACCGATCCACACCACGCTGTACACGTCGCGCTATGGCAACGTGAACATCGCTTGCAAAGGCGACCACACGGGCGTGATCGACCTTGGCATCGAAGGCGGCTTCCAGCCGCTGGTCGTCGCCTGGAACGGGCCGAACGGCTTCACGTCCAATGCGGCGACGCTGAGCGGCCTGGAGGCGGGCATGTACGGTGTCACCATCACCGATGCGCATGGGTGCATGGTGGACCGCACGGTCACGCTGGTCGAACCGGCGGCTGCGCTCAGCGTCTCGCTCTCCGCCTCGCTCTTCCCGTCCGGGGTGAACGTGGCCTGCTTCCAAGGCACCAACGGCAACGTGGATGCCACCACGACCGGCGGCCTTGCCCCTTACACCTATGCCTGGCGCGGGCCGGACAGCACCGCCTATGGGACCGAGGACCTGACCGATGTGGGCGCCGGTGCCTATCAATTGGTGGTGACGGACATCAACCAATGCACCGTCACCGATACGATCGTGCTGACCGCTCCCGATAGCGCGCTGACCACCGCGTTCACCGCGGCCACGTATGCCGGTGGCTTCAACACCACCTGCGACGGCAGCAGCGATGGCGCCCTCGCCGTGGCCGTGAACGGCGGCAGCCCTGCGTACGGCATCGCATGGAGCGGCCCGAACGGCTTCACCAGCGCCAACGACAGCATCAGCAGCCTCACCGCCGGCACCTACACGCTCACGGTGACGGACGTGAACGGCTGCACGCACACCGAAGCGATCGAACTGCACGCACCGGAGCCGGTATCACCCGCGCTGAACGCAGGCACCTTCAGCGGCGGCGTGAACATCAGTTGCGCGGGCCTGAGCGACGGCAGCATCAGCAGCACCATCACCGGCGGTGCCGCAGGATACGCCATCCAATGGAACGGGCCGAACGGCTTCGCCAGCAGCGATGCGGCCTTGAACGGCCTGGCCGAAGGGCGGTACTGCCTGACCGTGAGCGACGCCAACGGCTGCCATGCCGAGGCTTGCGTAACGCTGACCGCACCGGCCGCCTTGACCGCTCAGGCAAGCGCCACGAGCGCGAGCTGCGGAGGCAACAACGGCGCCGTGGACGCGGCGATCGCGGGAGGCACGCAGCCCTACAGCATCGAATGGAACAACGGTGCCCGAACGGAGGACCTCGCGAACGTGCCCGCAGGCACCTTCACCCTGAACGTGACCGACGCCAACGGCTGCACGGCCACCGCGCAGGCGGTCGTGGATGGGTCGCCCGCGCTGATCGCCGAAGGCACCGTGCATAGCCCCTTGTGCCACGATGCAGCGGGCGGATCGATCGACATCACGGTGAACGCCGGTGCGGCGCCCTACACGTTCGCGTGGAGCAACGGCGCGCACGACGAGGACCTGAGCGGCCTTCCCGGCGGCGCATACCAGGTGCGCGTGACCGACGCCAACGGCTGCAGCTGGCAACAGGTCTTCACGGTGACCGCCCCTGATGCGATCACCATCAGCACCACGTTCTCGCACTACCCGGGCGGCTATCCGGTGAGCGCCTACATGGCCCACGACGGCAGCATCAACACGACGATCAATGGCGGCACCGCACCCTACGCGACCGCCTGGAGCAACGGAGCCACCACCCCGAACGTAGAAGGGATCGGCGCGGGCCTTTATACCGTGACCGTGACCGACGCCAACGGCTGCACGATGTCCCTCACCATCGAACTGGAACAACCCCTGGACGTGATGCTGCCCACCGGCTTCACGCCGAACGGCGATGGCGCCAACGATGCGTACATCGTGCGGGGCCTCGAAGCCTATCCGGACAACGAGCTCACCGTGTTCAACCGCTGGGGCAACGTGGTGTTCCAGCAGCTCAACTACCGTAACACCTGGCGCGGCGAGAACCGCGAGGGCGATGTACTGCCCAACGGCACCTACTTCGTGATCCTGCGCCTGGACGGCTCCAGCACCCTGCAGAACTATGTGGACCTCCGCCGCTGATCACCACGATCGATCGAACACCATGCGACGACTACGCGCCCTCCCGCTGCTGTTCCTCGCGATCCTCTGCGTGCGCACCGCGCATGCGCAGCAGGAGGCGATGATGAGCCAGTACATGTTCAACGGCCTCTTCTTGAACCCCGCCTATGCGGGCAGCCATCCCTACGTGAGCGCCAGCCTGCTGCACCGCGCGCAATGGCTCAACGTGGACGGCGCGCCCCGCACCAGCACGCTGGCCGTGGACGGGCCGCTGTGGAACGACAAGATGGGCCTGGGCTTCACCATCATCAACGACCGCATCGGCATCACGCACGAGACCGAGATCGCCGGTGAATATGCCTACCGCATCCGCACCGGCGCCTCCGGCCACCTGGCCTTCGGCCTCAAGGCCGGTCTCTCGCTCTACTCCGCGCATCTCGGCGACCTCGTGTACTGGGATGCCCAGGATGCCGTGTACGCGCAGAACGTCAAGAACGAGGTGCTTCCCAAGTTCGGCTTCGGGCTCTACTGGCACAACGACCGATCGTTCGTGGGCCTCTCCGTGCCCACGCTCTATGCCATCGACGGCAACCTCACCAAGGCCGCCGAGAGCACGCTGGCGCACTACTACGTGCAGCACTATTACCTCAATGCCGGACACGTGTTCCACCTGAACGAATCGTTCGACCTGAAACCGAGCGTCCTGCTGAAGTACCAGCAGCAGGCGCCGCCCGAAGTGGACCTGAACTGCAACCTGCTCTTCCGCGAGCGCTTCTGGCTCGGCGTGGGCTACCGCACCGGCGACGCGATCGTGGGCATGGTGGAATACCAGATCAACCCGACGTTCCGCCTGGGCTACGCGTACGACATGACCACCTCGAAGCTGAGCACCTATGCCGGCGGCACGCATGAAGTGATGCTGGGCATGAGCTTCGGCCGCGACCCGATCAAGATCAAAACACCGCGCTACTTCTGATGCGCTCCTCCATGAAGCCCATCCTGCCGTCCCTCCTCTGCGCGGCCGTGCTCCTCTCCTCCTGCGCGGACCACCACATCCACAAGGGCGATCAGGCCTATGCCCTGATGGCCTATGCCAAGGCCGAGCGCCACTACACCCGGGCCAAGGACAAGCTGGCCGAACGTGCCGTGCTGCTGCGCGCCGCCGATGCCGCGCGCCGGCAGAACCACATGCCGCAGGCCGCTGAACTCTACCAGAAGGCCGAAGCGCTCGGCGTGCTTTCCGGCGATGACGCGTTCCGCTATGGACAAGCCTTGATGGCCACCGGCCGCACCCAGGAAGCGGAACAGCATTTCCTCAGCGTGTTGCAGGAACGTCCGGAGGACCGGGCGGCACAGGACCTCTACGCCTCCTGCGCCGGCTATCGTTCATTCTATGCGGACACCACGCACTTCACCGTGAGCGAACTGCCGCTGCCCGGCATCAGCACGTGCTTCAGCGCCATACCGTACAAGAACGGGCTGGTCTTCGCCGGTGAACGCGAAGCGCCCGGCTACAAGGCCAACCCGTGGAACGGCATGTCCTTCCTCGACCTCTACTACGCCAACAAGCACACGCTGGCGAACTGGGACAAGGCCGAACCGCTGAAGGGCGTGGTGAACGGCCCCTACCACGAAGGACCGGCCGTGTTCAGCGCCGATGGCCGCACGCTGTACTTCACGCGCAGCAACTACTACAAGCGCAAGCTGAACAAGGATGCCTCGGACGTGAGCCACCTGAAGCTGTTCCGCGCGCAGCTGGACGACCACGGCGAATGGAGCGGCCTGCATGAGTTCGCCTACAACGGCGAGACCTACTCCGTCGGGCATCCGGCGCTGTCCGCGGACGGCCGCACGCTGTACTTCGCGAGCGACATGCCCGGCGGCTTCGGCGGGTCGGACATCTGGAAGTGCGTGGACCAGGGCTCGGGCTGGGGCAAGCCGGAGAACCTCGGCGCCATGGTGAACACGCCCGGCAACGAGCTCTTCCCCACCGTGAACGGCGACGCGCTCTACTTCTCCAGCACCGCGCACGACAACATGGGCGGGCTGGACATCTTCGAAATGCATCCCGAAGGCGATCACTGGAGCGCGCCGCGCAACATGAACTACCCGATCAACACCCCGCATGACGACTTCGCGTTCGTGATGGACAGCACGGGCAAGAGCGGGTTCATCAGCAGCGACCGCAACGGCCGTGACCGCGTACACGTGTTCTTCCTGAACGAGCCCACCTTCATGGTCGAAGGGTTCGTCACCGACGACAGCACCGGCCTCTACCTGCCGAACACGCTGGTGACATTGACCGACCTGGTGACCGACCAGGACACGTCGATCATGACCGGGGCCGATGGAAAGTTCAACCTGAAGCTGGCCGCGAACCGCCCGTACACGGTGAAAGCCGAGCACGAAGGCATGCTGACGCGGACGCAGCTGGTGAGCACCGTGGGCCTCACCGCGAACACCACGCTGCACGCGGACCTGCGCCTGACCGCGCTGGAACTGAACAAGCCGATCGCGGTGAACAATATCTACTACGATTACGACAGCTGGGACATCCGACCGGACGCGGCCATCGAACTTGACAAGGTGGCGAAGGTGTTCATCGACAACCCGCTGCTCACCTTCGAGCTGAGCTCGCACACCGACAGCCGCGGCGGCGACACCTACAACCTGGTGCTCAGCGACGCGCGCGCCCGCAGCGCCGTGGATTACCTCATCCGCAAGGGCGTGGACCCGCAACGCGTGACGGCGCGCGGATATGGCGAAAGCATGCTGATGAACCGCTGCAGCAACGGCGTAAAATGCACCGAGGAGGAGCATCAGGCGAACCGCCGCACCGAGTTCCGTGTGACCAGCGTGAAGGAGGTCGCGCAGCAGAAGCACTGACCATCCGGACCGGAGACCTTTCTCGATGTCCCGGTGAGCCTGCCGCACGGCTTCGGCAGGCTCACCGGGACATGCGCTATCGGCTTTGTCCGCTCTTGCGCAAACGCGCGCGGATGGCCTCCGCGAAGGAGATCCCCTCCACTTTGCCCGTGGTCCAGGCCAGCAGGTCGAAGTACTTCAACACGGTGCTCTCATTGGGGTCCTTCATCAGGTCCACCAATTGATCGAGCAATGAACGGTAGAGCTCTCGCTTGACCGTGGGCGACGTGGTCCGCGCGAGCTTCCTCACCTGCTCCATCATCAGGGTCTCCACCTGGTACGCCTTCTGGCGCTTGCTGAGGAAGCGCTGGGTGCTGCGCACGATGTACTCGAGCAGGTCGAAATTGCCCAGCTCGTAATGCACCAGCAGGTTGAACAGCCGCGCATAGATGAAGATGTCCTGCCGCAACGTGGGCTCGGGATCGTTCAGCACCTTGTTCAACCAGAACAACGACCGGTTCACTTCACCCGCACCGAAATGCAGGCAGGCCAGCTGGAAGTAGAACTCCAGCTCGTACTCCTTCTGCAGGCGAGGGCCCAGTTCCTCCATGCCGCTGAGGATGGGCGCCACGAGGCCCATCGCCTTCTCCTGCTCGCCCATGCGGTCATGGAGCCGCAATTCGCTCAGGTAGCTCGCGTTGAACACCTGCACCTTGATGTCGATGCCGCTGAAGCCTTCCTTCTCCGGCAGCCCGCGCAGCAGCTTGATGTTCTCCCGCGCCTCGGCGAAAAGCCCCAGCTCGATCTGGCATTGGATGAGGTAATGCACCGTGCGCACGTAGCGCTTGGGCAGGTCCGACCTGATCAGCGGGTCATCGTCCAGGATCTGCTTCACCCGCGCGAACTTCCCGTAGCTCTCCGCCCAATCGCGCTTGGCCCAATGGCAGAAGCCCTGCGTGTAATAGCAGATGGTGGCCGCGCGATGGCTCAGTGCCGTGTTCTTCCCCTTGATCAACGGATGCTCGCTGATCTCCTCCACCATGGCATGCTCCTCTTCCGTGCGCACGTAGCCGCCGCTGCGGAACACGTAGTTGATCTTCGAGTAGAGGATGTGGTAGGCCGCTAGGTTGCGCAGCTTGTCCAGCACCTCGCCCTCTTCAGCGATCAGGGCATCCAGGTCCTTCGTGAACTCGCCGCTCTCGTAGGCCTCCTCCAGCAGCATCTTCTCCCAGTTCAGCAGCTCGGACCAGTAGTGGAAGAGCTCGTTCTCCTTCGCGATGCGCTTGGCGCGGTGCAGGGTCTTGTTGGCCTCGGTGTAGAGCGCCTTGTCGTAGAGGATCTCGATGTTCTTGATCTCCTGCTTCAACACGCTGCTCACGGAACCTTCGGCGTGGTAGGCCCGCAGCGCCTTCAGGATCAGCTTGTACAGGTGGTTCTTCTCCGAAGGGAAGTGCTTGATGAAGGTCTCCTTGGCGAACTGCTTCTTGATCGCCTCCTCGTCGTAGACCTTCTGCTTATCGAGCGCGTCGAAGATCCGCAGGTAGTTCTTGTCACCGCTCTGCAACGCGGCATGCAGCTTGAAGAACCGCTTCTCGGACTTGGAGAGCGACTTGATGAGATCGTGGAGCTCCGTGCTCGGTTTCATCGGCAAGTGGACGTAAGGGAGCGGGTTGGATCACAATACCCTTTCCCAAAGATAGGGATCCCAAAAGGGGACCGCCACCATCGCCCGTGACCGCCCCGCTACCTTCGCCGGCATGCGCCGCCCCTTCCTGCTCCTGTTCCCGGGCCTCGCCGCCTTGCTGTTCCTTTTGATCGCCGCCCGGCCCTGTGCGGATGCGTCCTCTCCCGTGGGGAGCATCACCCGCAGCGACAGCATCGACATCCTGCACACCACCATCGCGCTGGACCTGCGCCGCACCGGAAGCAACCTGATCGCCGCCCGCGCGGACCTCACCTTCACGCCGCGCGTGCCGGGCATCACCGCGCTGCCACTGGACCTGCTGGCCCTCACCGTGGATTCCGTGCTGCGCGGCAGCGAACACCTGGCGTTCACCCACGTGGGGGAAGTGCTGAACGTGCTGCTGAACGGCACCTTCGGCCCGGCGGACACGCTCACCGTGAGCATCCACTACCACGGTGACCCCGTGACCGATCCCAGCGGCTTCGGCGGCTTCTACACCCTGGCGAGCTACCAGTACGACCTCGGCGTGGCCTTCAACGCGGTGCCGCATTCCTTCGGGCGCTCGTGGTTCCCCTGCTTCGACAATTTCGTGGAACGCTGCACCTTCGACCACATCGTGCGGACCAACGGCGGCCGCTCCGTGACAGGGAACGGCGCCCTGGTGGAGGAGACCGACCTCGGCAATGGCGAGAAGCTTACGCACTGGCGCATCAGCGAACCCATCCCTTCCTACCTCGCCTCCGTGGCGGCCGCCAACTACGCCACCGTGCGCGATACGTTCACCAGCGTGACGGGCGCTAGGGTGCCGGTGACGCTGGTCGCACACCCGCAGGACACCGTGCGCATGAAGCGGTCGTTCGTACACCTGCGGAACGCGTTCGACACCTATGAGCGCTGGTTCGGCCCCTACCGCTGGGAACGCGTGGGGTACGTGCTCACCAGCGCCGGGGCGATGGAGCACCCCACCAACATCTGCTACCCGGACTTCGCCGCGGACGGCAGCCTGGACAATGAGCAGCTCTTCGCGCATGAGCTGGCGCACCACTGGTTCGGCGACCTCATCACCTGCCACCGGCCGGAGGAGATGTACATCAACGAAGGCTTCGCCGACCTCTGCAGCTACCTCTTCCTGGAGGACCTCTACGGCCGCGCCGCCTACATGGCCCAGGTACGCCGCGTCCACCACGACATGGTGCTGAAAGCACACCTGGATGACGACGGCTGGTACGCGCTGAACAACGTGCCACCGGCCGTGACCTACGGCGACCATTCCTACAAGAAAGGCGCGGACTACATCCATGCGCTGCGCGGCTATCTCGGCGACAGCCTCTTCCGCACCGGCTTCCAGCGCGTGCTTACGAACAACGCCTTCACCGACATGAGCACCGCTGAACTGCGCGACAGCCTCAGCGCGGCCACGGGCGTGGACCTCACGCACTACTTCGCCGACTGGATCGAACAGCCCGGCTGGGCCACGTTCGAGGTGGATTCGTTCCACACCACCATCGCCGGGTCCACACATCCCACCACCGTGTTCATCGAACAGAAGCTGCGGCACGCGGACCATTACTACCACGATGTGCCGGTGTACCTCACCTTCCGCAGTGCCAACGGCGAGCACTGGACCACGCCGGAGCGGGTGATGCTGTCCGGCCGGTACAGCACGGTCACCGGCGATCCGCCTTTCGTGCCTGCGCACGTATTGATCGACGCCACGCGATCGCTCTCCTTCGCCGTGACCACCGACGACGACACGTTGAACACCACCGGTCCGCGCAACATGCCTTACAGCGACCTGTTCCTGCAGGTATCCGCGCTGCCGCGGCCGATGCCGCTGCGCATCGAGGAATACTGGACCGCCGCCGATGATCGCACGGATGCGCCGTTCCTCTACACCGTATCGCCCGATCGCTGGTGGCGGGTGTACGGCGACTTCCCCGAAGGCACCCGGATCAACGCGCAGGTGCTGCTGGATGGCCGCACCACGCAACCCAGCCTGACCGATCCCGGCCTGATGGCCGACCTGCCGGGCCGCCCTTTCGTGGAGGACAGCCTGGTGATGCTCTACCGCCCCGATGCCTCCTACCCTTGGACACCCTGGACGAACGTGACCGTATCGTACATCGGTGCGCACACCGACCGCCTCGCGCGCTTCACCATCAACGGGCTCACGCACGGTGATTACACCCTGGGCTGGCGCAGCTCCGCAATGGGCATCACAGGAACGGAAGCGCTGAACGCCGGCTGGCGCTACCACCCCGACCCCGCGGACGACACGGTGATGATCCAAGCCCCCGCAGGCGCGATGCTCGCCGGCGCGCACCTGCGCATGCAGGACGTGAACGGACGCACGCTCCTGCAACGGCGCCTCACGGGGGACCGCACGCCCGTGGACGTGTCGCACCTGGCGCCGCAGACCGTGCTGTTGAGCGTGGTCCGCGCCGATGGGAACGTGTTGCCGCTGGGCCGCCTGGTGATCGCGCGCTGATACCGATGAAGGCCTACCTCCGCTACTTCGGAGCGCTCACGCTCTACTTCCTGGTGCTCTTCCTGGCGGAGCGGCTCCTCTTCCTGGCCTTCGCGCACCGCCAGCTGGCCGGGATCCCGTGGCCGGAGGTCCTGGCGAGCAACCGCCATGGCCTGCCGATGGACCTCAGCGCCACGGGCTACATCCTGGCGTTGCCCGCGTTGCTCTGCATCGTGCTGTTGTTCCGCGAGGTGCGCATGGTCCGATGGATCGTGGTGGCCTACCTCGCCTTGGTGGTGGCGGTGAGCGTGATCGTGACCGTGGCGGACATCGGCCTGTTCCAGGCGTGGGGCACGAAGCTCGACCGCAAGGCCCTGTCGTACCTGGCCTATCCGAAGGAGGTGATGGCGACGATGACACCGCTCCGCCTGGCATCCTCGCTGCTGTTCATCGTGGGCGGCAGCTGGGGGGCGATCATCGCCCTGCGCCGCATCGATCACCGGCGCGACCTGCGCCAGGGCGCGTTGGCCGGACGCATCGCCGCGGCCGTGCTGGTGCCCGCCTTGTGCGTGCTGGCCGCGCGCGGCGGGCCGCAGGACCTGCCGATCGACAAGAGCTGGAGCTGGTATTCGCGCCACCCGGCGCTGAACCTCGCCGCCTTGAACGGCCTGTGGAACCTGATGGAGATCGGCGTGGAACCGGCCGAACTGGAGCGCAACCCATACGAAGCGTTCCCCACGGCGGAGGCACAGCGGATCTTCACCACGCTGCACCCGAAGGGGCACGGCCCTGCGGAACGCATCTGCACGGTGGACCGGCCGAACGTGCTGCTGATCATGCTCGAGAGCTGGTCGGCGGACATTATCGAGCCGCTCGGCGGCGACAGCGGCGTGGCGCCACAGTTCACGCGCGCCTGCCGCGACGGCATCCTCTTTCCCAACATGCGGTCCACGGGCTTCCGCACCGAGCAGGGGCTGTGCGCGCTGCTGAGCGCCTTCCCGTCGCAGCCCACCACCACCATCATCCGGAAATTCGGCAAGTTCGACCAGCTTCCCAGCGTGGTGAAGGAGCTTGGGGCCGCCGGCTACGGCTCACGCTACTATTACGCGGGCGACGTGGACTTCGCGAACACCCGCGCCTACCTCGCCGCCATGGGCTTCGATGTGATCCATGACGAGCATTCGTTCCCGATCGAGCGGCGCACGCGCTGGGGCGCGTTCGATGAGGAACTGTTCGCCTTCCACCTCCGCGATGCCAGCACCGCGAAAGAACCGTTCTTCCAGCTCATCATGACCGCCACGAGCCATGAGCCGTTCGACGCGCCCGTGCGCGAAGGCTTCGATGGGATGGACGAGCCCTCACGCTACCGCAACACGATCCACTACACCGACCGGTGCCTGGGCACCTTCCTGGATGCGGCGAAGCAGCAGCCGTGGTACGCGCACACGCTGATCGTGATCTGCGCGGACCACGGGCATTACCTGCCGCGCAACCTGCAACACCACAGCGAAGCCCGACACCGCATCCCCTTCCTGATCACCGGCGGCGCCCTGCGCGATGACCTGCGCGGCACGGTGAACACCACCTACGGCTGCCACGTGGACCTCGCCGCCACCCTCCTGGGACAGCTCGGCCTGCCGCACGACCGCTTCGCGTGGAGCAGGGACCTCTACGATCCCGGCGTTCCGCACAGCGCATTCTGGACGTACGACGATGGGTTCGGCATCGCGGACAGCGTGCAGACGATCGTCTTCGACGAGACCGGCCAGCGTGTGATCGAACTGCGTGACAGCACACGCACCGCGGACGAACAGCGCTTGCTGCGTGATGGCAAGGCACAACTGCAAGTGCTGATCGACCGCTACATGGCGTTCGATCAGTAGCGCGGAGGGGGTCATGCTTCGACAGGCTCAGCATGACAGGGAGCGTCACTCATAAGCTTATGCTTCGCCAGGGCTCAGCCCGGCAACGGATGTCACCCTGAGCCTGCCGAAGGGTGACCATACGAAAGCAAAAGCGCAGGGCCTCTTGCGATGACCCTGCGCCAGTGATCGTTCGTTCGCTCAGCCGACGTACTTCAGGCCACGGCCCGGATAGCGGGCGCTGCGGCCCAATTGCTCTTCGATGCGGAGCAACTGGTTGTACTTGGCGATCCGGTCGCTGCGGCTGGCACTGCCGGTCTTGATCATGCCGCAGTTGGTGGCCACGGCGAGGTCCGCGATGGTGCTATCCTCCGTTTCGCCGCTGCGGTGGCTCATCACGGCGGTATAGCCCGCGCGATGCGCCATATCCACGGCCTCCAGCGTTTCCGTAAGGGTGCCGATCTGGTTCACCTTCACCAGTATGCTGTTCGCGATGCCCTTGGCGATGCCCTCGCCCAGGCGCTGCGTGTTCGTCACGAAAAGGTCGTCGCCCACCAGCTGCACCTTGTCGCCCATGGCCGTGGTCAGCTTCCTCCAGCCGTCCCAATCGTCCTCGGCCATGCCGTCCTCGATGCTCACGATGGGGTACTTCTTGCACCAGGCCTTCCACAGGCCCACCATGTCGTCGCTGGTGAAGCTGTCGCCCGTGCTCTCGAGCACGTAGCGTTTCTTCTTCGCGTCGTAGAACTCCGTGCTGGCGCAATCGAGCGCGATCACGATGTCCTCGCCCGCCTGGTAGCCGGCCTTCTCGATGGCCTGCATCACCAGCTTCAGCGCGTCCTCGTTGCTCTTCAGGTCCGGCGCGAAGCCGCCTTCATCGCCCACGTTGGTGCCGAGGTTCTTGCTCTTCAGCACCGCCTTCAGGTGATGGAACACCTCCGCACCCATGCGCAGGCCCTGGCTGAAGGACTTGGCGCCCACGGGCATGATCATGAACTCCTGGATGTCCACCTTGTTGTCGGCGTGGGCGCCGCCGTTGAGGATGTTCATCATCGGCACCGGCAGCGTGCAGGCGTTGGCGCCGCCCACGTAACGGTACAGCGGCAGGCCGCATTCGCTCGCGGCGGCCTTCGCCACGGCGAGGGAAACGCCGAGGATGGCGTTCGCGCCGAGGTTGCTCTTGTTCGGCGTGCCGTCCAGGCCGATCATGGCCCGATCGATCATCGCCTGTTCGGTGATGAGCGCGCCTTGGAGCTCGTCGTTGAGCGTGCCGTTCACGTTCTCCACGGCCTTTTGCACGCCCTTGCCGAGGTAGTGCTTCTTGTCGCCATCGCGCAGCTCCACGGCCTCATGCGCGCCGGTGCTGGCGCCGCTGGGCACGGCGGCACGGCCCACGTGGCCGCTGTCGGTGTACACGTCCACCTCCACGGTGGGATTGCCGCGCGAATCGAGCGATCTCACGCGCTTGGATCTTGGCAATGACGCTCATGCTGGAAGTTATGCGTTCTGCAGTTGGCCGCTGTGTACGACGGACCGCCCGGTCATGTTCGCCACGAAACGGTCGAAGAGGTAACGTGCGTCGTAGGGGCCGGGACCGGCTTCGGGGTGGTACTGCACGCTGAACACCGGCCGGCCCTTCAGGCGCATGCCGGCCACGCTGCCGTCGTTCAGGTGCACATGGGTGATCTCCACTTCCGGGTGCTTCTCCGCGGTGCTCCGCCGGGCCACGAACCCGTGGTTCTGCGAGGTCACTTCATCGCGGCCGGTGGTGAGGTCCTTCACCGGGTGGTTGATGCCGCGGTGGCCGTGGTGCATCTTCTCCGTGCCGATGCCCAGGCTCTCCGCGAGCAATTGGTGCCCCAGGCAGATGCCGAACACCGGCAGACCCGAAGCGGCCACCTGCTTCACCAGTTCCACGCTGGCGGGCATGGCGCCCGGATCGCCGGGACCATTGCTCAGGAGGAAGCCGTCCGGCTTCCAGGCCAGCATGGCATCCAGCGGCGTGTCCATGGGGAACACCTTCACCTGGCAGCCCCGATCGGTGAGGCATTCGATGATGTTGTGCTTCACGCCGAAGTCCACCAGCGCCACGCGGAACTTCGCGTCCGCCGGGCCTTCCACGTAGGCCTCCTTCGTGGAGACGGTGCTGCTGAGCTCCAGCCCGGCCATGTCCGGCGCGACGGCGAGCCGCTCCTTCAGCACAGCGAGGTCCATCTCCGTGCTGCTGATGATGGCGTTCTGCGCGCCGTGATCGCGGATGTGCCGCACCAATTTGCGCGTGTCAATGTCGCTGATGCCTACCACGCCTTGCGCCTTCAGCAGGTCCTCCAGCCCGCCGGATGCGCCCGGGCGGCTCCACACGTCGCTGAACTTCTTCACCACCAGCCCGGCGATCTTCAGGCCTTGGCTTTCCACCTCATCGTCCTTCACACCGTAGTTGCCCACGTGCGGGGTCGCCAGCACCATGATCTGCCCGGAATAGCTGGGATCCGTGAAGATCTCCTGGTAGCCGGTCATGCCGGTATTGAAGCAGATCTCTCCGGTGGTGATCCCGGAAGCGCCGATCGCCCGGCCGCGGAACACGGTACCGTCGGCGAGCAGGAGGAGGGCTTCGGGGCGCTGGCTTACAAGCATGCGAAAAAGCAGCGGTGATGGGGCTGCAAAGATACCCGGCCGGGCCTTCCTCGCCTCTCGCTCTTGTACACATCGTGTTAGCAACCGCGCACAGCCTGGTATGGGTGACATCTTCCGTATTTTGGCCATCCAAGGCACACGCCTCCCAAAAGAACCATGACGGAAGAACAGAAGGGCTTCATGCGCGAAGCCATCCGCCTGTCGGTGGAGAACGTGGAGAAGAACGCCGGCGGCCCCTTCGGCGCGGTAGTGGTGAAGGGCGGGCGCATCGTGGCCCGTGGCACCAACCAGGTGACCACCACGCACGACCCCACGGCCCATGCCGAGGTGGTGGCGATCCGCAATGCCTGCCAGGAGCTGGGCTCCTTCCAGCTGGACGGTTGCGAGATCTACTGCAGCTGCGAGCCTTGCCCCATGTGCCTGGCGGCGATCTACTGGGCACGGCCTGACGCCATCTATTACGCCAACACCAAGGCCGATGCCGGCGCCATCGATTTCGACGACGCCTTCATCTACGAGGAGATCGCCAAGCCCGTGGCCTTGCGCCGCCTGCCCGCCATCCAGCTCCTTCGCGAGGAAGCCCTCGCCGCCTTCAATCTCTGGCGCGACAGCACGGACCGCATCGTGTACTAGAAAGATGCCCGGGAGCCTGCGCGCCTCCGCGAAGCGCTTTGCTCTGCCACAACGGCTTCGCGAAGGCATCGAACCCGGTTATCCGTCGAGCGAAGCCGAGACATGGCCCCTGTACTCGAAAGCGTATCAGCGTCTCGACTTCACTCGACGTGACAAAGTGTGGATGATCCCGAATTGAAGAGCCCCAAAAGAAAAAGCCCCGGTTCCCCGGGGCTTCTCGCTTTGTATCCTGAAGCGTTGCTTACTCGCTCTTCGCCTCGCCTTCGGCCTTCGGGGCTTCGCCGCCTTCGGCCTTGGCTTTCGCGCCACCGGTGCTGCGGCGGCTGCGGCGTGTCTTCTTCACTTCCGCACCGGCCTTCTCCTTGGCGGAGTAGAGGGTGTTGAAGTCGACCAGCTCGATCATCGCGGTCTCGGCGGCATCGCCCAGGCGGCTGCCTAGCTTGATGATGCGCGTGTAACCACCGGGACGCCCGGCCACTTTCGGGGCCACTTCGCGGAAGAGCTCGGTCACCGCCTCCTTGTTCTGCAGGTAGCTGAACACCGTGCGGCGGTTGTGCGTGCTGTCCTCCTTGCTGCGCGTGATCAGGGGCTCCACGAAGATGCGCAGCGCGCGCGCCTTCGCCAGCGTGGTGTTGATCCGCTTGTGCTCGATCAGTGAGCAGGCCAGGTTGCTCAGGAGCGCCTCGCGGTGCGCCTTCTTCCGGCCCAGTGCATTGTTCTTGTTACCGTGTCTCATGGCCTATCTCACTCTTTGTCGAGCTTGTACTTGCTCACGTTCATGCCGAAGCTCAGGCCCTTGTTCTCCACCAGGTCCTCCAGCTCGGTCAGGCTCTTCTTCCCGAAGTTGCGGAACTTCAAGAGGTCGTTCTTGTTGTAGCTCACCAGGTCGCCGAGGGTCTCGATGTCGGCGGCCTTCAGGCAGTTCAGGGCGCGCACGCTCAGGTCCATGTCCACCAGCTTGCTCTTCAGCAGTTGGCGCATGTGCAGGCTCGTCTCGTCCAAGTCCTCCGGCTCGCTGCTGCGGCTACCACCACCCGTGGTGCTGCGCTCCTCCAGCTCCAGCGTGATGCGCTCATCGCTGAACAGCATGAAGTGGTGGATCAGGATCTTGGCGGCCTCCTGCAGGGCGTCCTTCGGGTTGATGCTGCCGTCGGTGAGCAGCTCGATGGTGAGCTTCTCGTAGTCGGTCTTCTGCTCCACGCGGGTGTTGTCCACGCTGTACTTCACGTTCTTGATCGGCGTGAAGATGGAGTCGATGAAGATGGTGCCGATGGGCGCGCCTTCCACTTTGTTCTCGTCGGCGGGCACGTAACCGCGGCCTTTGCCCACGGTCAGTTCAACGTGCAGTTTCACGCCGGGCTCCATGTGGCAGATCACCAGGTCCGGGTTCAGCACCTGGAAGCCCGTGGTGTGCTTGCCGATGTCGCCGGCGGTGAAGCTGTCCTTGCCGGTGATGGTGAAGGACACTTTCTCATTGCTCACGTCCTCCAGCTGGCGGCGGAAGCGCACCTGCTTGAGATTGAGGACCATCTCGGTCACGTCCTCGATGACGCCCTTGATGGTGCTGAACTCGTGCTCCACGCCGTCGATGCGTACGCTCGTGATGGCGTAGCCTTCGAGGCTGCTGAGCAGGATGCGGCGCAGGGCGTTGCCGATGGTGATGCCATAGCCCGGCTCCAGGGGGCGGAACTCGAATGTGCCGCGCTGGTCATCGGATTCGATCATCACGACCTTGTCCGGTCGCTGGAAATCAAGGATGGGCATGGTTGGTTCGTTGGGTTTGAGGAGGCCGGTCGCCCGGCCTCTTTCGGGTTCTTACTTCGAGTACAATTCCACGATCAGCTGCTCGCGGATGTTCTCCGGGATCTGCGCGCGCTCAGGCATGGCGATGAGCTTGCCGGTCATCGTGCTGGCGTCGAAATCGAGCCAGTCGAAACGTTTGCTGTTCACCGAGAGGCTGTTGGTGATGGCCTCCAGGCTGCGGCTCTTCTCACGCACGGCCACGGCGTCACCGGGGCGCAGCGTGTAGCTGGGGATGTTGGTCACCGAGCCGTTCACGGTGATGTGGCCGTGGCTCACGAGCTGGCGGGCGGCGCGGCGCGTGGGGGCGATGCCCAGGCGGAACACCGTGTTGTCCAGGCGGGCTTCGCACAGGCTCAACAGCACTTCGCCGGTGATGCCTTTCTTGCTGGCGGCCGTCACGAACATCTTCTCGAACTGGCGCTCGAGGATGCCGTAGATGTACTTCGCCTTCTGCTTCTCCTGCAGCTGGGTGCTGTATTCGCTCTCCTTCTTCCGGCGCTTGGCGGTGAGGCCGTGCTGACCGGGGGCATGGGGCTTGCGCTCCATCCACTTGTCGGGCCCGAAGATCGGCTCCTTGAACTTGCGAGCGATCCGGGTCTTGGGTCCTGTGTATCGTGCCATTTTCGTTGCTTTTGGGTGCGATCCTTTTTATTCGCACCAACACCGGAACGCGCGTCCAACGCGTTCCTACGGGTTATTAGACGCGGCGCTTTTTAGGAGGACGGCAACCGTTGTGCGGCATGGGCGTGAGGTCCATGATCTCGGTGACCTCGATGCCGCTGTTGTGCAGGGCGCGGATGCAGCTTTCGCGGCCGCTTCCGGGTCCTTTCACGAACACTTTCACCTTGCGCAGGCCCAGTTCGAACGCCTCGCGAGCAGCCTCCTCGGCGCTCACCTGGCCGGCGTACGGGGTGTTCTTCTTGCTTCCGCGGAAGCCCATCTTGCCACTGCTGGCCCAGCTGATCACCTCGCCCTTGTTGTTGGTGAGGCTTACGATCAGGTTGTTGAACGTGGCACGGATGTGGGCCTGTCCATAGGCCTCCACCAGCACGTTCTTCTTCTTTTTCTTGCCAGCGGCGCCGCCGCCTTTCTGTTCCTGTTTCGCCATGGTCAGACCTTATTTGGTCACTTTCTTCTTGTTCGCTACGGTCTTGCGCTTGCCCTTGCGGGTGCGGCTGTTGGTACGGGTCCGCTGACCGCGCACGGGAAGGCCGTTGCGGTGGCGGTTGCCACGGTAGCTGTTGATGTCGATCAGACGCTTGATGCTGAGCTGCACTTCGCTGCGCAGGGCACCCTCCGTCTTCACGTGCTCGTTGATGTAAGTACGGATCCTCCCCTGCTCCTCATCGGTCCATTCTTCCACGACCTTGTCGGGATCCACTTCAGCGGCCTCCAGGATGGAGAGCGCGGTGCTGCGGCCGATGCCGTAGATGTACGTGAGGCCGATGCAGCCCCGCTTGGTCTTGGGTAGGTCGATGCCTGCGATACGTGCCATGCTCGTGCGTTTATCAGCCTTGACGCTGCTTGAACTTCGGGTTCTTCTTGTTGATGATGTACAGACGTCCCTTGCGGCGCACCAGTTTGCAGTCCGCCGAACGCTTCTTCAGTGAGGCCCTGACTTTCATGGGTCGTGTGTTCTTGTCTTAGCTCTTGTATCGGAAGGTGATGCGGCCCTTGCTGAGGTCGTACGGGCTCATCTCCACTTTCACCTTGTCACCGGGCAGGATCCGGATGTAGTGCATCCGCATCTTGCCGCTGATGTGCGCGATGATGACGTGCCCGTTCTCCAGCTCCACACGGAACATGGCATTGCTCAGCGCCTCCTTGATGACGCCGTCCTGCTCGATGTTCCCCGTTTTGCTCATTCGCTCCTTCGTTCGTTTTCGTTCCCTCCTTCCTTTCCTCCTCGCTGTCGCGGCGACCCGGTAGTAGGTCGCCGTTACAACGAGATCAATTCTCCTTTCGCTCGCAGGACATCCTCGATCCCCTGAAAGCTTGATAAGACCTCCGCCTTTCCGGCGCGCACCGCCACGGTGTGTTCGAAGTGCGCGCTCGGCATGCCATCGCGCGTCACCACCGTCCATCCGTCCTCCAGCTGCCGCACCTCCTTGCTGCCCATGTTCACCATGGGCTCGATGGCGATCACCATCCCGGTGCGCAGCTTGGCGCCGTGGCCCCGCCGGCCGTAGTTCGGCACTTCGGGCGCCTCGTGCAGCTTGCGGCCCACGCCGTGCCCCACCAGCTCGCGCACCACGCCGTAGCGGTGTGCTTCCGCGTGCTGCTGGACGGCAGCGCCGATGTCGCCCGTGCGGTTGTTCTCCACCGCTTGCGCGATGCCCCGTTGCAGGCACTCCTGCGTCACCCGCAGCAGCTCCTTCACCGGTCCGGCCACCTCGCCCACACAGAAAGTGTAGGCGCTGTCCCCGTAGAACCCGTTCATGTACACGCCGCAGTCCACGCTCGCCACGTCGCCCTCCTTCAAGGGTCGATCGCCGGGCAGGCCATGCACCACCTCCTCGTTCACGCTGATCAACAGCGTGCTCGGACAGCCGTACAGGCCCTTGAACCCCGGAACACCGCCGTTGTCGCGGATGAACTGTTCGGCCAGTTCGTCCAGGCGGCGCGTCGTGACGCCGGGACCGATGTGGCGTGCCACTTCGGCCAAGGTCTTACCAACAAGCAAAGAACTCTCCCTCACCAGCGCGATCTCCTCCTCACTGAGATATACCACGGACTTCGCCATGCCTATCCCGTGGCCATGCTGTAGGCCGCGCTCTGTCTTCCTTTGATACGGCCCGATTTCATCAGGCCGTCGTAATGCCTCATCAACAGGTGGCTTTCGATCTGCTGGAGCGTATCCAGCAGCACGCCCACCATGATCAACAGCGATGTTCCACCGAAGAACTGGGCGAAGCCCTGCTTCACGCCCGCCGCGATGGCGAAGGCGGGCAGGATGGCCACGATGCCCAGGAAGATGGCGCCCGGCAGGGTGATGCGGCTCAGCAGGTCGTCGATGTAGCTCGCCGTCTGCTTGCCCGGCTTCACGCCCGGCACGAACCCGCCGTTGCGTTTCATATCGTCCGCCAGCTGGTTCGGGTTCACCGTGATGGCCGTGTAGAAGTAGGTGAAGGCCACCACCATGATGAACAGCGTGAGGTTGTAGGCCACGCTCTCGTACCGGCTGAAGTGCATCATCCACTGGGGCGGGTTGCCGTTCCACCAGGGTGCCTGCGCGATGTACATCGGGATCAGCACGATGGCCTGCGCGAAGATGATCGGCATCACACCGGCGGCGTTCACCTTCAGCGGGATGTAGTTGCGCACACCGCCGTATTGCTTGTTGCCCTGCACGCGCTTGGCGAACTGCACCGGGATGCGACGCGTGCCCTGCACGAGGAGGATGTTGCCGGCGATGATGAGCAGCCAGATGACCACTTCCATGAGGATCACCACCAGGCCACCACCACCGCTGGTGCGGCCGATGAACTCCTCCAGGAACGATTGCGGCAGGCGGGCCAGGATCCCGATCATGATGATGAGCGATACCCCGTTGCCCAGGCCGCGCTCGGTGATGCGTTCACCGAGCCACATCACGAACAGGGTGCAGCAGGTGAGGATGACCACGCTGGTGAACATCCAGAACTCGCTGGCCGGACGCGCCTCGGCGGGCACGTACGTAAGGATGTAGCCGGGGGCCTGGAAGATGCAGATGAGGATGGTGATGTACCGGGTCCACTGGTTCATCTTGCGGCGGCCGCTCTCCTCGCGCTGCATCTTCTGCACCGCCGGGATGGCAATGCCCGCCAGCTGCATGATGATGCTCGCACTGATGTACGGCATCACCCCCAGGGCGAAGATGCTGGCGCGCGTGAACGCACCACCCGTGAAGATGCTCAGCAGGTCCACCAGGCCGGTGCCACCGCCGCTGGCGCTGCCCAACCGCACGCTGTCCACGCCGGGCAGCACGATGAAGCTGCCGATGCGGTATACCAGCAACAGGCCCAGCGTAAGGAGGATCCGCTTGCGCAGTTCCTCGATGCGCCAGATGTTCTTGATGGTGTCGATCAGGTTCTTCATCGTCAGGCGTTAGGCGTTGACGGTCTCCGCTTTGCCTCCTTTGGATTCGATGGCCGCTTTCGCGGTGGCGCTGAAGGCATGAGCCTTCACGTCCAGCCCGCCCTTCAGTTCGCCACGGCCCAGGATCTTCACCTTGTCGTTCTTCCCGATCAGGCCGTTGGTGCGGAGGGTCTCCACATCGATGGTCTTCACGTTGGCCTTTTCCGCGAGGGCCTGGAGCGCATCGAGGTTGATGCCCTTGTACTCCACGCGGGTGGGGTTGGTGAAGCCGAACTTGGGCAGGCGGCGCTGCAGGGGCATCTGACCACCCTCGAAGCCACGCTTGCGGCTGTTGCCCGAGCGCGATCTGGGCCCCTTTGTGGCCGCGCGTGCTCGTGCCGCCACGACCGCTGCCCTGGCCGCGGCCGATGCGTTTCTCCTTCTTCGTGGCCCCTTCGGCCGGCTTCAGTTTGCTCAGGTCCATGGTACTGTCTTGTTATAGGCTCAAGCCTCGGTCACGCTCACCAGGTGTTCCACTTTGGCCACCATGCCGCGCACTTGCGGGGTGCCTTCCACTTCGGCGCGCTTGCCGATGCGGCCCAGGCCCAACGCCTTCAGCGTGTCCTTCTGGCGCTTCGGGCACTTGATCTGGCTCCGCGTCTGGGTGATGATCAGCTTGCTCATTGCTTCGTTCGCCGTTGCGGCGGTCTTATCCGTTGAAAACCTTCTTCAGTTCGATGCCGCGTTGCTGGGCCACCGCGCTGGCGTCGCGCAGGTTGGTGAGCGCCTCGATCGTGGCCTTCACCACGTTGTGCGGGTTGCTCGAGCCTTTGCTCTTGGCCAGCACGTCCGTTACGCCCACGCTCTCCAGCACGGCGCGCATGGCGCCACCGGCGATCACGCCCGTACCATGCGCGGCGGGCTTCAGCAGCACCTTCGCGCCGGCGAACTTGCCTTCCTGCGTGTGGGGGATGGTCCCCTTGCGCACGGGCACTTTCACCAGGTTCTTCTTCGCGTCGTCGATGCCTTTGGCGATGGCCTCCTGCACCTCCTTCGCCTTGCCCAGGCCGTGGCCCACCACGCCGTTCTCGTTCCCCACCACCACGATGGCGGCGAAGGTGAAGGTGCGGCCACCCTTGGTCACTTTGGTCACACGGTTCAGGGCCACGAGCTTGTCCTTCAGCTCGAGGTCGCTGCTCTTCACCGTTTTGCTTCTTGCTTCAGCCATTGTTGCTGTGGGATCAGAAATTGAGACCGGCCTCGCGGGCGGCTTCGGCCAGCGCCTTCACGCGGCCATGGTACAGGTAACCGTTGCGGTCGAAGACGACCTTCTCGATGCCGGCGGCCTTCGCCTTCTCGGCGATCGCCTTCCCGATCATCTTGGCCTGTTCCACGCCGCTGGCGTCGTGGGCCTTCTTGTCCTTCAGGCTGCCGGCGCTCACCAGCGTGCGGCCCTGTTCGTCGTCGATCACCTGCACGTAGATGTCGGCATTGCTGCGGAACACCGTGAGGCGCGGACGCTCGGGCGTACCCCGCATGAACTTGCGGATGTTCGTCTTGATGCGGGCGCGGCGCGCGATCTTGGTCTTTGCCATTGTTGCTCTTGTTGGGTCACCTCACGCTACATCTTATTTACCAGCTGCCTTACCAGCTTTGCGACGTACGTTCTCACCCACGAAGCGGACACCCTTGCCTTTGTACGGCTCCGGCTTGCGCAGGCCGCGAATCTTGGCGGCCACCGCACCGATGAGCTGCTTGTCGGCGCTCTCCAGGCGGATCACGGGGTTCTTCCCTTTCTCCTGCGCGGCCGTGACCTTGATCTCGGCGGGCAGCTCCAGGGCCACGTTGTGCGAGAAACCGAGGCTCAGGTCCAGGCGCTGGCCCTTGGCCGTGGCGCGGTAACCCACGCCCACCAGTTCCTGCTCGATCACGAAGCCGTCCGTGACGCCCTTCACCATGTTGGCGACGAGCGAGCGGTACAGGCCGTGCATGGCCTTGTGGTGCTTGAGATCCGTGGGGCGCTCGAACACGAGTTCACCGTCGGTCTCCTTCACCTTGATGGCGGGATCCAGTGTTTGCACGAGCGTGCCCTTGGGACCTTTCACGGTCACCACGTTCTTCTCACTGATGTTGATCTGTACCCCTTTCGGTACGGAGATCGGTGCTTTTCCGATGCGGCTCATGGTCGTTCGGTCTTAGCTCACGTAGCAGATCACTTCACCGCCCACGCCCAGGGTGCGTGCCTCCTTGTCGGTGAGCACACCCTTGCTGGTGCTGATGATGGCCACGCCGAGGCCGTTGAGCACGCGCGGCAGTTCGCCGGTGTGGGCGTATTGGCGCAGGCCCGGGGTGCTCACGCGGGTGAGCTCCTTGATGGCGCACTGCCGGTTGTTGTACTTGAGGGCGATCTTGATGATGCCCTGCTTGCCGTCCTCCTCGGTCTTGTAGCTGAGGATGTACCCTTTGTCGTAAAGGATACGCGTGATATCCTTCTTGAGGCCGCTGGCGGGATCTCCACCACTTTCTTGCGGGCCAGGATGGCGTTGCGCAAGCGGGTGAGGTAGTCGGCGATCGGATCGGTCATCATGGTCTTGTCTGTATTACCAGCTGCTCTTGGTCACGCCGGGGATCTTGCCTTCGAGGGCCATGTTCCGGAACATGTTCCGGGAGATGCCGAACAGGCGGATGTAGCCTTTCGGACGGCCGCTGATCTGGCAGCGGTTGTGCTTGCGCACGTAGCTGCTGTTGGCGGGCAGTTTCTGCAAGCCCTCCCAGTCACCGGCGGCTTTCAGCGCGGCGCGTTTGGCGGCGTATTTCTCCACCATCTTGGCGCGCTTGCGCTCGCGGGCCTTCATGCTTTCCTTGGCCATGGTCGCTTGTTCTTCTCGTTACTTGTTGTTGGCGAAGGGGAAACCGAACGCGGTCAACAGGGCCTTCGCTTCCTGGTCCGTCTTCGCCGTGGTCACGAACGTGATGTCCATGCCCGTGATCTTCGGCGTCTTGTCGATGTCGATCTCCGGGAAGATCGATCTGCTCCTTCACGCCGAAGGTGAAGTTGCCGCGGCCGTCGAAACCGGAGGCCTTCACGCCGCGGAAGTCACGCGTGCGGGGCAGGCTCACCGCGATCAGGCGATCGAGGAAGTCGTACATCTTGTCACCGCGCAGCGTCACGCGTGCGCCGATGGGCATGCCCTTGCGCAGCTTGAAGTTGCTGATGTCCTTCTTGGACACGGTGCCCACGGCCTTCTGGCCGGTGATCGACGTCATCTCGTTGATCGCGTTCTCCACGATCTTCTTGTCGCCAACGGCGCTTCCGATACCCTGGTTCACGCTGATCTTCACCAGCTTGGGCACCTGCATGGAGCTCTTGTACTTGAACTCCTTCTGGAGGGCAGGCACCACGTCGTCGTTGTATTTCGCCTTGAGGCGGGGGGCGTAAGTGCTCATCACTTCTTGGCCGTTTTCTTGTTCGTCTTCACTTTCACGTAGCGCTCCAACTTGCCGTCCTTGTCGGCCTTGCGGCCCACGCGGCCCGGTTCGCCGGTCTTCGCATCGATCAGCATCAGGTTGCTGATGTGCAGCGGGCCTTCCTTCTCCACGATGCCGCCTTGCGGGGTGGCCGTGGTGGGCTTGCTGTGCTTCTTGTTGATGTTGAGACCCTCCACGATGGCGGTCATCTTCGTGCGGTCCACTTCCAGCACGCGGCCCTGCTTGCTGCGGTCCTCACCGGCGAGCACCTTCACCAGGTCGCCTTTCTTGATGTGTAGCTTCTTCTGCATGGCTTCCTGCGCTTACAGTACCTCGGGGGCGAGGGAGATGATCTTCATGAACTTCTTCTCGCGCAGCTCCTTGGCCACGGGTCCGAAGATGCGGGTGCCCTTCATCTCGCCGGCGGCGTCCAACAGCACTACGGCGTTGTCGTCGAAGCGGATGTAGCTGCCGTCCTTGCGGCGCGTTTCCTTGCGGGTGCGCACCACCACGGCCTTGTGTACCGTTCCTTTCTTGGCGCCACCGTTGGGCAGGGCGTCCTTGATGCTCACCACCACCGTGTCACCGATGTGGGCGTAGCGGCGCTTGGTGCCACCGAGCACGCGGATCACCAGCACTTCGCGGGCGCCGCTGTTGTCGGCAACGTTGAGTCGTGATTCCTGTTGGATCATGGCTTCTGCTCGGTATTACTTGGCGCGTTCAACGATCTCCACCAGGCGCCAGCGCTTCAGCTTGCTCACCGGGCGCGTTTCCATGATGCGCACGGTGTCACCGACGTGGGCTTCGCCCTTCTCGTCGTGCGCCATGAACTTGCTGGAACGCTTCACGAACTTGCCGTACTTGGGGTGCATCACCTTGCGCTCCACCACCACGGTGATGCTCTTGCTCATCTTGTCGCTGGTGACGATGCCGATGCGCTCCTTGCGCAGGTTGCGGTCAACGGTCTCGGTGCTCTCGGTGCTCATTTCTTGGCGGTGTTGGCGGCGAGCTCGCGCTTGCGCAGTTCGGTGAGGATGCGGGCCACGGTCTTGCGCTTGGTGCGCAGCTGGGCGGGGCTCTCGACGGGGCTCACGGCGTGGTTGCTGCGCAGCTTGCCGAGCGCATCGCGCTCCTCCTGCAGCTTGTCCTGCAGTTCAACGACCGTCAGGTCCTTCAGCTCTTGTCCTTGCTTCTTCATCGCTGGATCTTATTGACCGTCGTAATCCTCACGAACAACGAACTTGGTCTTGATGGGCAGCTTCTGGGCCGCGAGGCGCAGGGCCTCCTTGGCGGTCTCCATCGGCACGCCGTCGGCCTCGAAGATGATGCGGCCGGCGTGGCACACGGCCACCCAGTGGTCCAGGGAGCCTTTGCCCTTACCCATCCGCACCTCGGCGGGCTTGCTGGTCACCGGCTTGTCCGGGAACACCTTGATCCACACCTGGCCTTCACGCTTCATGTGGCGGGTGAGCGCCACGCGGGCGGCCTCGATCTGGCGGCCGGTGAGCCACACGCTCTCCATGGCCTTGAGGCCGAAGGAACCCAGGGCTACGCGGTGACCGCGCTGGGCCACGCCCTTCATGCGGCCCTTGTGCATATTGCGGCGCTTGCTGCGCTTCGGTTGCAACATGGCTCTTAGTTGTTACGGTTGTTACCTCCGCGGCCACCGGGGCCACGACGCTCTCCTCCACCTCCCGGACCACGACGGTCGCCACCCCGAAGCGGCGCTCGCCACCGGACCGCCCGGACCACGGCGATCACCACCGGGGCCGCGACGATCGCCGCCGCGACGTTCCGGACGGTCGCCACCGCCCATGCGGGGGCCACCCGGGCCGCCTTTGGCCTGGCCCACGTTCGGGCTCAGGTCGCGCTTGCCGTACACTTCACCGCGGCAGATCCAGCACTTCACCCCGATGCGGCCCATTTTGGTGTGCGCCTCGGTGATGGCGAAGTCGATGTCCGCGCGCAGGGTGTGCAGGGGCACGCGGCCCTCGCGGTACTTCTCCGTGCGGGCGATCTCGGCGCCGTTGAGGCGGCCGCTCACCTGCACCTTGATGCCTTCGGCACCCATGCGCATCGTGCTGGCCACGCTCATCTTCATGGCGCGGCGGAAGCTGATGCGGCCTTCGAGCTGGCGGGCGATGCTATCGGCCACCAGGCGGGCATCCAGTTCCGGGCGCTTGATCTCGAAGATGTTGATCTGCACGTCCTTGCCCGTGAACTTCTTCAGTTCCTCGCGCAGCTTGTCCACTTCGGCGCCGCCTTTGCCGATGATGACACCGGGGCGGGCCGTGTTGATGGTGACGGTGACGAGCTTCAGGGTGCGCTCGATGACAATCTTGGCGACGCTGGCCTTCTTCAGGCGCGCCATCAGGTACTGGCGGATCTTCTCGTCCTCCACCAGTTTGTCGGTGTAGTTGTTACCGCCGTACCAATTGCTGTCCCAGCCCTTGATGAAGCCGAGGCGCTGGCCGATCGGGTGTGCTTTCTGTCCCATTGCTTAGTTGGCGGCTTCTTCGTTGTTGATGGCGGTATCCACGATCAGCGTCACGTGGTTGCTGCGCTTGCGCATGCGGTAGGCGCGGCCCTGGGGGGCGGGGAGCATGCGCTTGAGGCTGGTGCTCTCGTCCACCATCACCGTTTTCACGACGAGCTTGGTGTCGCCGGCCTTGCGGCCTTCGTTCTTCGCTTCCCAGTTGGCGATGGCGCTCAGCAGCAGCTTCTCCAGCGGCTTGCTCGCGTGGCGCGTGTGGAAGCGCAGGATGCCCAGCGCCTTCTCCACTTCGAGGCCGCGGATGTTGTCGGCCACCTGGCGCATCTTGCGCGGGCTGGTCGGCACCTTCTGGAGCTTCGCGATGGCCACGCTCTTCATGGCCTCCTTGCGCTTGTCAGCGGCGATCTTCTTGCGCGATCCCATGGTTAGGCGACTTTGTTGTTACCGGAGTGGCTACGGAAGGTGCGGGTGGGGGCGAACTCGCCGAGCTTGTGGCCCACCATGTTCTCGGTCACGTACACCGGAATGAACTTGTTGCCATTGTGCACGGCCAGCGTCAAGCCCACGAACTCGGGGGTGATCGTGCTGGCGCGCGACCACGTCTTCAGTACGGATTTCTTCCCCGACTTCTGCATGTCGGTCACACGCTTCGCCAGCTTGTAGTGGACGAAAGGCGGTTTCTTGAGTGAACGGCTCATGGTCTATCGGGGTCAGGCGACCTTCTTGTCGTTGGCGCGCTGGATGATGAACTTGTTGGACGTGCGCTTGGGCTGACGCGTCTTCTTGCCTTTGGCGAGCAGGCCCTTGCGGCTGCGCGGGTGACCGCCCGAAGCACGACCCTCACCACCACCCATCGGGTGATCGACGGGGTTCATGGCCACCGCACGGGTGCGGGGGCGACGGCCCTGCCAGCGGCTGCGGCCGGCCTTGCCGCTCTTCTGCAGCATGTGTTCGCTGTTGCCCACGGTGCCCACGGTGGCCATGCAGGCGCACAGCACCATGCGTACTTCGCCGCTCGGCATCTTCAGCGTGGCGTACTTGCCGTCGCGGGCGTTCAGCTGGGCGAAGGTGCCGGCGCTGCGCGCCATCGCGAACCACCCTTGCCGGGCATCAGCTCGATGTTGTGCACCAGCGTGCCCAGGGGGATGTCGCTCAGCGGAAGGGTGTTGCCCACTTCCGGCGCGATGCCCTTGCCGCTCAGCACCTGCTGGCCCACCTTCAGGCCGTTCGGCGCCAGGATGTAGCGCTTCTCGCCGTCGGGGTAGTGCACCAGCGCGATGCGGGCGCTGCGGTTCGGATCGTACTCGATCGTCTTCACCGTGCCGGGGATGCCGTGCTTGTTGCGCTTCATGTCGATGACACGGTAGCGCTGCTTGTGACCACCGCCGATGTAGCGCATGGTCATCTTGCCCGTAGTGGTTACGGCCACCGCTCTTGGTGCGGCCGCTCGGTCAGGCTCGGCTCGGGAACGTTCGTGGTGACGCCCTCGAAGTCGGTGATCACCTTGTGGCGCGTGCCGGGGGTGACGGGGTTCAGTTTGCGAATGCCCATTGTTCCTCGAAGGATCAGATGTTGCTGTAGAGATCGATCGTTTCGCCGGCCTTCAAGGTCACGATGGCCTTCTTCCAGGTGCTCGTGCCACCGCGGAGGATGTTCGTCTTGGTGTAGCGCGTCTTGTCCTTGCCACGCACGATCATCGTGCGCACGCCGGTGACGGTGACACCGTACTCCTTCTCCACGGCGGACTTGATCTCCACCTTGTTGCTCTTCTTGTTCACCACGAAGCCGTAACGACCTTCCTTCTCGCTCTGGGCGGTCATCTTCTCGGTGATGAGGGGACGGATGAGGGTGCTCATGGCTTACTTGGTGAGGGTGGCCTCCAGCGGGGCGATCGCGTCAGCGGCGATCAGCACACGGTTGGCGTTCATGATGTCGTACGTGTTCACCTCCGTGGCGGTCACCACGCGGGCACCGCGCAGGTTGCGGGCGCTCAGCAGCACGTTGTCGTCCTTGCTGGCCAGCACCAGGAGGGCCTTGCGGTCCGTCAGCTCGAAGGCCTTCAGCATCGCGGCGAACTCCTTGGTCTTGGGGGCGCCCATCTTCACGCCGTCCAGTACGGCGATGGCACCATCCTTCGCCTTGTGCGTGAGCGCACTGCGACGGGCCAGGTCCTTCACCTTCTTGTTCAGCTTGAACTCGTAGTCGCGGGGCTTGGGGCCGAACACGCGCGCACCGCCCTTGAACAGCGGGCTCTTGATGGAGCCTTTACGGCTGCCACCCGTGCCCTTCTGGCGGTGCAGCTTCTTGGTGGAGCCGCTCACTTCGCTCTTCTCGAGCGTCTTGGCCGTGCCTTGGCGCTTGTTCGCGAGGTGCTGCTTCACGTCCAGCCAGATGGCATGGTCGTTCGGCTCGATGCCGAACACGGCATCATTGAGCTTGGCCTTCTTGCCGGTGGACTTACCGTCCTTGCTGCTGTGGATATCGAGCTCCATCTTACTTCCAGATGATCACGTAGCTGCCCTTCGGACCCGGAACGGAGCCGCGGAGCAGGACGAGGTTCTTTTCCATGTCCACTTTCACCACCTTCAGGTTCTCCGTGGTGATCTTGTCGCCACCCGTGCGGCCGGCCATGCGCAGGCCTTTGAACACACGTGCTGGGGAACGAGCTGCCGCCCAGCGAACCGGGAGCGCGGCTCCGGTCGTGCTGACCGTGCGTGCCTTCGCCCACACCGCTGAAGCCGTGGCGCTTCACGACGCCTTGGAAGCCCTTGCCCTTGCTGGTGCCGGTGACGGTGACGAAGCTGCCCTCTTCGAACAGGCTCGCATCCACCTTGTCACCGAGGTTCAGTTCGGTCTCGAACTCCTTGAACTCGTGGGCCTTCACCTTCGGGGTGGTGTTCGCCTTCTTGTAGTGGCCCACCAGGCTGGAGGGCGTGTTCTTCTCGCGACGTTCGCCGTAGGCCAGCTGCACCGAGGCGTAGCCGTCCTTGTCCACGGTCTTCACGTGCGTCACCACGTTGGGTGCCGCTTCGATCACCGTGCAGCCGACCAATTGCCCGTCCGTGTCGTACAGGCTGGTCATGCCGATCTTCTTTCCGATCAATCCGCTCATGGTTGCTCAGTGTTTATCGGTCAGACCTTGATCTCCACATCCACACCGCTGGGAAGCTCGAGCTTCATCAGGGCGTCGATCGTTTTGCTGCTGGAACTGTAGATGTCCATCAGGCGCTTGTAGCTGCACAATTGGAACTGCTCGCGCGCCTTCTTGTTGACGTGCGGCGAGCGGAGCACCGTGAAAATGCGCTTGTGCGTGGGCAGGGGAATGGGCCCGCTCACCACAGCGCCCGTGCTCTTCACCGTCTTCACGATCTTCTCGGCGCTCTTGTCGACGAGGTTGTGATCGTAAGACCGCAATTTGATGCGGATCTTCTGGGTCATCTGGACTTATGCTTTTGCTGTCACTTTTCCTTTCACCTTGGCCAGCACGGCTTCGGTAATGTTGTTCGGAGCGATCTCGTAGTGGCTGAACTCCATGGTGCTGCTGGCGCGGCCGGAGCTCATGGTACGCAGGCTGGTCACGTAGCCGAACATCTCGCTCAGGGGAACGATGCCCTTGATGGCTTTGGCACCGGCTGCGGTCCTCCATGCCTTGGATCTGGCCGCGGCGACGGTTCAGGTCGCCCACGATGTCGCCCATGTTCTCTTCCGGGGTGGTCACCTCGATCTTCATGATCGGCTCGAGCAGCACCGGCTTGCACTTGGGCACCGCTTCGCGGAACGCGCTCTTCGGCGCAGATCTCGAAGCTCAGCGCGTCGGAGTCCACGTTGTGGAAGGAACCGTCGGTCAGCGTCACTTTCAGGCGCTCCATGGGGAAGCCCGCGAGCACGCCGTTCTGGAGGCTGGCCTTGAAGCCTTTTTCCACCGGCGGGATGAATTCCTTCGGGATGGAGCCGCCCTTGATCTGGTCGATGAACTCCAGGCCCTCCTTCGTCATATCGAGCTGCGGCTCGATGGTGACGTGGATGTCGGCGAATTTACCGCGGCCACCCGTCTGCTTCTTATACACCTCGCGGTGGTTGATGCTGCCGGTGATGGCCTCCTTGTATTTCACTTGGGGCGCGCCCTGGTTGCATTCCACCTTGAACTCGCGCTTCATGCGGTCCACGATGATCTCCAAGTGGAGCTCGCCCATGCCGCTGATCACGGTCTGGCCGGTCTCCTCGTCGGTATGCACCTTGAAGGTGGGGTCCTCCTCGGCCAGCTTGGCCAGGGCGTTGGCCCATCTTGTCCAGGTCGGCCTGGGTCTTGGGCTCCACCGCGATGCCGATCACCGGCTCGGGGAAACTCATGCTCTCCAGCACGATCTGCTTGTCCTCCGCGCACAGCGTGTCGCCGGTGCGGATGTCCTTGAAGCCCACCGCAGCGCCGATGTCACCGGCCTCGATGGCCTCCACGGGGTTCTGCTTGTTGGAGTGCATCTGGAAGATGCGGCTGATCCGCTCCTTCTTCCCGGTGCGCATGTTCTGCACGTAGCTGCCGGCGTCCACTTTACCGCTATAGCAGCGGAAGAAGGCCAGACGGCCCACGAAGGGGTCCGTGGCGATCTTGAAGGCGAGGCTGGCCATGGGCTCGTCCACGCTGGGCTTGCGGATCGATCTCGGCGCCCGTGTCGGGGTCGGTGCCCACCACGGCCTCGATGTCCACCGGGCTGGGCAGGTAGGCCATCACGGCGTCGAGCATGGTCTGCACGCCCTTGTTCTTGAAGGAACTGCCGCAGAGCACCGGCGTGATCGTCATGTTGATCGTGGCGATCCGGATGGCGTTCATGATCTCGGCCTCCGTGAGGGAGTCGGGATCGCTGAAGTACTTCTCCATCAGGCTGTCGTCGCTCTCGGCCACGGCCTCGATGAGCTTGTCGCGCCACTCCTTCACCGTCTCCTTCAGGTCTTCCGGGATGGGCACTTCGGTCCAGGTCATGCCCTGGTCGGCCTCGTTCCACACCATGCCGCGGTTGTTCACTAGGTCCACCACGCCCTTGAACTCGGCCTCGGCGCCGATGGGCACCTGCAGGGGCACGGGGCGGGCGCCGAGGCGCTCCTTGATCTGCGATACGACGTTGAAGAAGTCGGCACCGCTGCGGTCCATCTTGTTGACGAAGCCAATGCGGGGTACCTTGTACTTGTTGGCCTGGCGCCACACGGTCTCGCTCTGGGGCTCCACGCCGCCCACGGCGCAGAATAGCGCCACGGCACCGTCGAGCACGCGCAGGCTGCGCTCCACCTCCACGGTGAAGTCCACGTGGCCCGGGGTATCGATCAGGTTGATCTTGTACGTGTTGCCGCGGTACTTCCAGCTGGTAGTGGTGGCGGCGGACGTGATGGTGATGCCCCGCTCCTGCTCCTGCTCCATCCAGTCCATCGTGGCAGCACCATCGTGCACTTCACCAATCTTGTGGGTCAAGCCGGTGTAGAACAGGATGCGCTCGGACGTGGTGGTCTTGCCGGCATCGATGTGCGCCATGATGCCGATGTTGCGCGTGTATTTGAGGTCGCGGGCCATGTGTTGGTTCTCCCTGTTGCTGATCAGAAGCGGTAGTGGCTGAACGCCTTGTTCGCTTCGGCCATCTTGTGTACTTCCTCCTTCTTCTTGAAGGCTGCGCCTTCTTCCTTGGCGGCGGCCATGATCTCGTTGGCGAGCTTCTGGGCCATGCTGCGCTCGTTGCGGCTGCGGCTGTAGCCGATCAGCCACTTCATCGCGAGGCTCACCTTGCGGCCCTCGCGCACGGGCTGCGGGATCTGGAAGTTCGCACCACCCACGCGGCGGCTGCGCACCTCCACCTGCGGCGTCACGTTCGTGAGCGCCTTGCGGAAGATCTCCAGGCCGTCCTCACCCGTTTTCTCCGACACCATGTCGATGGCGTCGTAGAAGATGTCGAACGACTTGCTCTTCTTGCCGTCGTACATCAGGTTGTTCACGAACTTGGTCACTTGCACGTCACCGAACTTGGGGTCGGGGAGCGTGGTGTGCTTGACTGCTTTCTTGCGCATGGTTCAGTGCTGATGCGTGATTACTTCTTGGCGGCTTCCTTCTTGCGCTTGGTGCCGTACTTGCTGCGGCGCTGGCCACGGCCTTCGACGCCGGCGGTGTCGAGCACCCCGCGCACGATGTGGTACTTCACACCGGGCAGGTCCTTCACACGGCCGCCGCGCACCAGCACGATGCTGTGCTCCTGCAGGTTGTGGCCCTCGCCACCGATGTAGGCGATCACCTCGTACTTGTTGGTGAGGCGCACCTTGGCCACCTTGCGGAGGGCCGAGTTCGGCTTCTTCGGCGTGGTGGTGTACACCTTGGTGCATACGCCACGGCGTTGGGGGCATTCCGTGAGGGCCACCGACTTGCTCTTGTAGGTCGGGGCCACACGGCCTTTGCGGATGAGCTGCTGGATGGTTGGCATGAAGCTCGTTTTCTCTTGTCCTTCAGACGCTTTACCCATTCGGCGGGAAAAACGGGCTGCAAATGTAGCACTTTCAAGCTTTCAACCAACGCGTGTTAATCCGGCTTCTTCACCGGCACCGTCCGATCCCGTGGATCCCGGCTTGGCCTTGGCACCTCTCGTTCCTTATAACACTTTGATATAAAGCAATTTATGCCTATGACCAATCGTCGAATCCGGACGTGGATGCTTCCATCCGGGCCGTTGGATCAATGGCTACGGATCCGGTGAAGTTCTATCTTTGATGACATCATTTGATACT
>JASGIM010000004.1:0-114792 GCA_047601855.1 Flavobacteriales bacterium
GGGGCGGGGGCGATCTGATCGCGTGCTTTCTTCAGCGATCGGGGCCGCGCCGAGAGCGCGGCCCCGATCGCTTTGGTGCTTTCAGGTGGCGAGCCGCTTGAAGAACCACCGCTTCAGCAGGTCGGCGGTGATCACATACAGGAGCAGGATCACGGCGATGGGGCCGATGACGCGCGCGGGCAGGGCCTGCAGCTCGATGGTCGTGTCGAACGGCGCGTAGATGAGGCCGATGGTGAGCAGGAAGGCGAGCACGCTGAAGAGGGTGAGCGAGCGCCCCGGTGTGCTTTTCAGGACGCTGCGCCGGGTGCGGATGATGAAGAGGATGAACAGCTCGGTGACCACCGACTCCAGGAACCATCCGGTCTGGAAGAGGCCTTCGCTCACGCGCAGCCAGGAGAACAGCACCAGGAAGGTGCATACGTCGAAGAGCGTGCTGTGCAGCCCGAAGATGACCATGAACGAGCGGATGGTCCTCAGGTCCCAGCGCCCCGGCCGTTGCACCTGTTCCTCATCCACATTGTCCGAGGATACAGCCATGTAGGGAAGGTCGGTGAGGAAGTTGGTGAGCAGGATCTGCGTGGGCAGCATCGGCAGGTAGGGCAGTATGAGCGAAGCGATGGCCACGCTGAACATGTTGCCGAACGTGGCGCCGGTGTTGATCAGGATGTACTTCAGCGTGTTCGCGAAGGTGCGGCGCCCCTCGCGGATGCCGTCCGCCAGCACGGTCAGGTCCTTTTCCAGGAGCACGACGTCGGCGGCTTCGCGCGCAACGTCCACCGCATCGTTCACGGAAATGCCCGCGTCCGCCGCATTGATCGCCGCGACGTCGTTGATGCCATCACCCATGTACGCCACGGCGGCGGCGCCCTTCTGCAGCGCGCGTACGATGAGCTCCTTCTGGTCCGGGCCGATCTCGGCGAAGACCTCCGCGTCCTTCGCCTTCACCATCAGGGCCTCGGGGCTCAGCGCGGCGATCTCCGGCCCGGTGAGGATGCGGTCCGGCCGCATGTTGAAGGCCTTCGCCACGTGCGCCGCGCAGAACCGGTTGTCGCCGGTGATCGTCTTCAGGCCGACGTTCAGCCCTTTCAGTTCCTCGATCGCGCTGGTGACGCCGTCCTTCAGCGGATCCGTCCATCAGCACGAACCCCGCGAACACCATGTCGCGCTCGTCGTCCTTGGTCGCGGCGGGGGAGGACAGGGGCTTGTAGCCGACGGCGATCACGCGGTAGCCGTCCGCGCTGTAAGCTTCGAACCGGCGCTGGATGTCCGCGCTGAGCGGGGCCACGGGGACCAGCGTGCCATCGGCCTTGCGCGCCCGGGTGCAGCAGGCCAGCACGTTCGTTACCGCGCCCTTGGTGATGAGCATCACGTCGTCGCCGTGGCGCACGGCAATGCTCAGGCAGCGGCGCATGAAGTCGTACGGCACCTCGGCCACGGGCTCGTAGCCTGAGAGGTCCGGCTTCGTCCGCCGCAGCGCGTCGTCGATCGGGTTGGAGAAGCCGCTCTCGAAGGCTGCGTTCAGGCAGGCGATGCGCTGCACGAACGCATTCTCGGTCCCGTCGATGCCGTGCATGCCCGCGACGTGGATCGACCCCTTCGGTGAGGGTGCCGGTCTTGTCGGTGCAGAGCAGGTCCACTTCGCCAAGGTTCTGGATGGCGGAGAGCCTCTTCACGATCACCTTCTTCGCGAGCATCCGCTTCGCCCCGGACGACATGGCCACGGTCATGATCGCCGGAAGCAGTTCCGGGGCCATTCCCACGGCCAGCGCCAGCGCGAAGAGGATGGACGCGAGCACGGGCTTGTGGAACGCCACGTTCAGGAGCAGGATCCCGATGGCCAGCGCGATCGTCGATCTTCATCAGGAAGTAGCCGAACTGCCGGATGCCGAGCTCGAACGCGGTCGGAGCGACGGTGCCGATGCTGTGCTCCAGGCCGCCGAACACGGTGTCCTCGCCAGTGAACACCACCACGGCCTTCGCGGAACCGCTGATCACGCTGCTGCCCTGCCACAGGCAGTTCGTCCGCTGCGCGATCGCTGTCGCGGCATCCACCACGCCCGGCTCCTTGCGCACGGGGAACGATTCGCCCGTGAGCGCGGCTTCGTTCACGTGCAGTTCGTTCGCCTCGATCAGCCGCAGGTCCGCAGGAATGATCGTGCCGGCCTGGAGGATGACGACGTCACCGGCTACGACCGTGTCCGATGGAGCGTCCACGGGAGCGCCGTCGCGCAGCACGGTACAGGTGAGCCGCACCAGGGAGCGCAGCGCTTCCACCGCGCGGCCGGCATTGCGTTCCTGCCAGAAGCCGAGCGTGCCGGTGGCGAGCAGGATGGATTCCGATGATCACCACGTCCGAGGTCTCACCGAGCACCGCCGACAGGATCACCGCCGCCACCAGCAACAGCACCAGCGGGTTGGTGAACTGCCGCAGGAAGAGCGCGAGGTCCTTCCGCAGTCCGCTCCGGGCCGGTCTGCGGTCCCGCCGCATGGACAGGCGTTCCGCGGCTTGCGCGGAGGTCAGTCCGGCGGCCGTCGCCTCTGTGCTTGCCAGGACCTGCTCGGCAGGGACCGACCAGAACGCGCGTGGTGTATCGGTCATGTAGGCATTCGGGTCACGTGAACGTGGTCCATGGCACGAGATGATCAGCGGAGGCTGCGCGAAACGCGTTCCCTTGGTACAAAGCTGGTGACGCCGGACCGAAAAAGGATAAGCAGATCGGATCGGATCGTAGAAAGTCCAAGTCCGTAGTGTCCCCGGTTCTCGGGGCGTTTTCGATGCCCACTACCTTGCGCCGCGTGCATGGGTTCCTCGATACCCCGATCGAGTTCCTGAAGGGCGTGGGCCCGCAGCGGGCCGAGCTGCTGCGCGCCGAGTTGGGCATCGCCACCTTCGGCGACCTGCTGGAGCATTTCCCGTTCCGCTACGTGGACCGCAGCCGCTTCCACACGATCAGGGAAGTGCATCCCGACCTGCCGTACGTACAGTTGCGCGGTGTGCTCGGCGCCTTGCAGACGAAGGGTGAACGCCAGGGAAAACGCCTGACGGCGAAGCTCACCGATGCCACGGGCACCATCGAGCTCGTGTGGTTCAAGGGGATCCGCTGGCTCCAAGGCTCGCTGAAGCCGGGCCAGGAATACATCGTGTTCGGCAAGGCCACCGACTTCAAGGGCCACTACAACCTGGCGCATCCGGAGCTGGAACCGTCGGCCACATGGGACGCCGGTCTCGATGCCACGCTCCAACCCGTCTACAGCACCACGGAAAAGGCCGCGGCGAGAGGGTTGAACGGCCGCGCCATCGGCAAGCTCACGAAGGCGCTGCTCCAGCATCCCGAATACCGGCTGCGCGAAACGCTCGGTCCCGATTTGGTGCAGTGGCTCGGCGGGATGGGGAGGGAGGAGGCTTTCCGGCAGGTGCATGCGCCGCAGGACCAGCAGCGGCTGGACGTGGCGGTGAAGCGCCTGAAGTTCGAGGAGCTCTTCTTCATCCAGGTGCATCTGCTGAAGCAGAAACTGCTGCTGCAACAGGAGGTGCGCGGCCATGCTTTCGGCAAGGTGGGCGCGTACTTCAACGAGTTCTATGCGCACCATCTTCCCTTCGAGCCCACCGGCGCGCAGAAGCGCGTGGTGAAGGAGATCCGCAAGGACATGGGCAGCGGCCACCAGATGAACCGCCTCGTGCAGGGTGACGTGGGCAGCGGCAAGACGCTCGTGGCGCTCCTCAGCATGCTGATCGCGCTGGACAACGGCTTCCAGGCCGCGATGATGGCCCCCACGGAGATCCTGGCGCAGCAGCACTTCGCCACGCTTTCACGGATGCTGCAAGGCATGCCCGTGGAGGTGCGCCTGCTCACCGGCAGCACCAAGGCCGCCGAGCGCAAGAGCCTGCTCACGGCGCTGCGGGCCGGCCACATCCACATCCTCGTGGGCACGCATGCGCTGCTGGAGGACGTGGTGCGGTTCGATCACCTGGGCCTGGTGGTGATCGACGAACAGCATCGGTTCGGCGTGGCGCAGCGCGCGAAGCTGTGGGCGAAGAACACCGTGCCGCCGCACGTGCTGGTGATGACCGCCACGCCCATCCCGCGCACGCTGGCGATGACGCTCTATGGCGACCTCGACGTGAGCGTCATCGATGAACTGCCGCCCGGACGGAAGCCTGTCCGTACCGTACACCGCACCGACCACCAACGCAACGCCGTGTTCGGATTCCTGGAAGAGGAGATCGCCAAGGGGCGTCAGGTCTATGTGGTGTACCCATTGATCGAGGGTTCGGAGAAGACCGACCTGAAGGACCTCACCGATGGGTTCGAGAGCCTTTCGCGGCGTTTCCCACTGCCGAAATACGCGGTGAGCATCCTGCATGGCCGCATGGACCAGGCCACGAAGGATTACGAGATGGCGCGCTTCAAGAAGGGCGAAACGAACATCCTTGTGGCGACCACGGTGATCGAGGTGGGCGTGGACGTGCCCAACGCCAGTGTGATGGTGATCGAGAATGCGGAGCGTTTTGGCCTCTCGCAATTGCACCAGCTGCGCGGCCGCGTGGGCCGCGGGGCGGACCAGAGCTTCTGCATCCTCATGAGCGGCGACCGGTTGGGCAACGATGCCCGTACGCGCCTGGATACGATGGTGCGCACCAACGACGGGTTCGAGATCAGCGAGGTGGACCTGCGCCTGCGCGGCCCCGGCGACCTCATGGGCACCCAGCAGAGCGGTATCCCCGAGCTGCACATCGCCGATCTGGTACAGGATGCCGAACTGCTGCAACAGGCGCGCCGCGCCGCCCAACGCCTGCTCGACGTGGACCCGGACCTGCGCGATTCCCGCAACGCCGCGATCGCCGGTACGCTTGCCGAACGCACTTCCGGCCGGCCGGTGTGGGGGCGCGTGAGCTAAGTGCTCAGCGCCTGCCGGCGCCGGATGTTCGCCGGGTCCAACACGTGCAACAGGCTGCCCGCGGCGATCAGGAACTGCGCCAGGGCGTAGGTGAGGGTGATCGCCACGGACGACCATGCATGGGGGCGGATGAACCGATCGCTCGCCAGGACACTGCCCGACGTCACGAACAGCGCCGCACCGGCCAGCACCAGCCAGAAGCTCATGGGGTACGTGCGTTTCCAGCGGAACGCCGCACTGATCGCCATCAGGGAGATCGCGCCCATCTGGCTGAGCACGGGCAGCATCAGGCCGTCGCCCAGCCGGGGCATCAGGTCCCAGCAGAACAGCACCGCGTAGAGCACGAACAACAGGGCCAGCGCCGAAGAGAACAGCACGCCCTCCAGGTCGCCGATGTCGAACACGTTGTGCGCGAAAGCCATTGCGTAGCAGAGCTGCGCGATCATGAACGCGCCCAGCCCGATCAGGAAATTGAACTCGTCCTTGTACTGGAACATCAGCGCCACGTCGCCGACCAGCGAAAAGAACAGCCCCGCCTGCACCAGCAGCGTGAACCGGTCGCCCACGCGCCGGCTGCTGAAGAAGAACCAGGACGAGAGCACCAGCATCATCAAGGGCTTGCAGATGTATTCCAGCTGATGCCTGCCGGACAGGTCGGCCACGATGGTGCCGATGGTGGCCAGCGCGTACACCGCGCCGTTGGTCCGGGAATCCTTCCTGATGTCCATCCGTGGAGAAAACGGTCACCGAAGATAGCCCGGGACCGTTGCGGTGGATCGGCCGTACGTGAAGGAAGGGGCGGTGCTTCGCTACTTTCGCGGCCCCGCCGCGCCATCGCTGCGGCCATCCGCCCGACCATGCGCATCTCCTGGAATTGGCTCCGTACGCTCATCGACACTGATCTCGACCCGCAACAGGCCGCGGCCGTGCTCACGAGCACCGGGCTTGAAGTGGAGAGCGTAACGCCGATGGAGCCCATCAAAGGCATGCTGCAAGGCGTGGTCGTGGGCCACGTGCTGGAATGCGCCAAGCACCCGGATGCCGATCGCCTCAGCATCTGCCTTGTGGACCTCGGCCGGGGCGAGCCCGTGCAGATCGTGTGCGGCGCGCCGAACGTTGCTGCCGGGCAGAAGGTGCTCGTGGCCACCGTGGGCGCCGTGTTGCACATGGCCGATGGCAACCCCATCACCATCAAGAAAAGCAAGATCCGCGGGGTGGAGAGCCCCGGGATGATCTGCGCGGAGGATGAACTGGGGCTGGGAGGAGGCCATGAGGGCATCCTCGTGCTGGACCCGTCGGCGCGCGTGGGCGCGCCTGCTGCGGAGCAACTGGGCCTGAAGAGCGATCACGTGCTGGAGATCGGCCTTACGCCGAACCGTTCCGACGCCATGGGCCACTATGGCGTGGCGCGCGACCTGGCCGTGGCGCTCCGCCACCGCGAAGGCGCTGACGCGAAGCTCACGCTGCCGGACGTATCCGCTTTCGCACCGGGCACCGGCGATCCAGCGATCACGGTCACCGTGGACGCGCCCCATGCGGCACCGCGCTATGCCGGGCTCACGCTCGATCGCGTGCGCGTGGGACCTTCCCCACAATGGATGCAGGAGGCCCTGCAGGCCATCGGGCTGAAGTCCATCAACAACGTGGTGGACGTGACGAACTACGTGCAGCATGAGCTTGGCCAGCCGCTCCACGCTTTTGATGCCGCCAAGTTGGAAGGCGGCCGCATCGTCGTGCGCATGGCGAAGGAGGGCGAACGCTTCACCACGCTGGACGGCAAGGAACGCACGCTTTCCAGCGAGGACCTCGTGATCGCCGATGCCGCGCGCCCGGCCTGCATCGCCGGTGTTCTCGGCGGGCTCGATAGCGGCGTCACCGACGGCACCACCACCGTTTTCCTGGAAAGCGCCTGCTTCGAGCCCACGCTCATCCGCCGCACCGCGCGCCGCCATGGCTTGAGCACCGATGCCTCGTTCCGCTTCGAGCGTGGCGTGGACCCGGAGATCACCGTGTATGCGCTCCAACGGGCGGCGCTGCTGCTGCAGGAGGTGGCCGGTGCGCGCGTCACCTCCGCCGTCACGGACCTGTACCCGGCCCCGCGCCCCTGGCGTGCGGTCACCCTCTCCTTCGCCCGGCTCGATGCCTTGTGCGGTACGCACATCCCGGCGGATGCCGTGGTGGAGGTGCTCCGGGCGCTCGATTGCCGCATCGTGGAACGCACGGAGCACATCGTTCACGTGGAGGTGCCGCCTTATCGCGTGGACGTGCATCGGGAAGCCGATCTGGTGGAGGAGGTGTTGCGGATCCACGGGTTCGACAACATCCCTTTGCCGGAACGTCTGATGGTGCCGGCGGTGCATCGCCCCGAGGTCACGCTCGAAGGCCTGCAACAGCGCATCGCCCTGCATTTCGCCGCGCGCGGGTTCCGGGAGGTGATGACGCCTTCGCTCGTGAACGGTGAACGCGCCGTGCAATGGCGGGCCGCGACGGAAGGGACGTTGGTGCGGCTGAAGAACCCGTTGAGCGCGGAGCTCGACGTGATGCGTCCCACGATGCTCTTCGGCCTGCTGCAAGCGGCCACGCACAATATCGCCCGCCAGCAGCGCGACCTGCGGCTCTTCGAGAAGGGCCGCGTGTACCGCGTCCATGAGGGCGCTATCGTGGAAGAGGAACGCACCGCCTTGCTGCTCACCGGCCGCCGCTGGCGTGAGCAATGGCGCGCGGAGGATGATGCGGTCGCTGCCGCCGATCCGCTCGGCGAGGTCGAGGTGCTGCTGGACCGGCTGGGCGCATTGCGTGGCCTGGAGCTGTCGTCGGTGGAAATGCCGCTGCTTGCCGATGCCGTGGAGGTGAAGCGCAATGGCCGCTTGTTGGCCGTGATCGGCGAAGTGCCGAAGCCGTTGCGCGAAGCTTTCGGCGTATCGCAGCCCGTGTTCTGTGCCGAGCTCATGGACCAAGCGTGGCTGGACCTTCTGCGCGCGGTGAAGGTGGGATACACCGAAGTGCCCCGGTCCCCCGCGGTGCGCCGCGACCTCAGCCTGTTGCTGGCGCAGGATGTGCCCTACGCGCAGCTGGAGCAGCTCGCCTTCCGCGCGGAACGCAAGCTGTTGAAGCGCGTCGGCCTGTTCGACGTGTACGAGGGCGACAAGCTGCCCAAGGGCAAGAAGAGCTACGCGCTCAGCTTCATCCTTCAGGATCCGGAGAAGACCCTCACCGATGAGCAGGTGGACAAGGCGATGGCCCGCATCCGGCAGGCGTTCGAGCAGGAGGCCGGCGCCGAGCTACGCGGTTGATCCTTTCGCCCGATCCTCCGGCCTCATCCCCATGCCAGGCGCAGGCCAGGTGGTGGCAAGCATGTATAACAGCGATAGGAATATCGCCCCGTACCCGGCCACGTAGCGGAAAAGCACGGGGTGCGCGACCACCAGGAAGCCAAAGGAGGCGCCGATGTAAAGGAGCATCATCACGATAAGCGATCGCTGCACAGGTCGTGCGGTCCGCTGCCCGCGCAAGAGCCACCAGGCCACCAAGGCGATGATGGAGAGCAGGAGCAGCCCCTGGTAAACGCGCCGGTCCACGGCACTGATGAGCAGGTGGTAGGCATCATACCGGCAGCCGTATGTCCCCTCGGACAGGTGGAACCACTCCTTGGAGTACCTGTCCACGGCCGTGGCAGGGTAGGATGGGATGTCGTTCGGCGGGATGAACAGGGCGCATGCGTTGGGCAGCAGGAAGTGCCGGGCATACAACAGCGGGTGGTGCCAGCGGAGTTCCGCCGCATAGCGTCCGAGGCACGTTCCGGTATACACCCAGTTCTGCACGTAGCCCCGCCTTGGATCTGCGCGGTGCAGGTCGTTCATCACCGTTTTGCCCGGCCATCCCGAGCGCCAGATGAAGTGTGTGCCACTGACCTGGTCGAACCGGTAGCAGGAGTCGCCGAAGGCCAGAAGCCGCTCATGGACGAAGGCCAGATCCGGATCACGGAAGGTCTCTTTCTGGCCACGGATGTAGGGGATGATGGCCGATGCATTGTTGGCCTGCGCCCAGCCGGTGAAGCCAGAGAAGACCTTTATATGGAGCAGCCGTTCATTGTCCATCCTGCCCTGGACCACCACGACCAAGGCCGGGAACACCATCAGCGCTGCCAGCCACCAGCCTTTGCGGAACCCCACCCGCATCAGGATCCCTATGACCGAGATCAGGGGCAGGACCAGGCTGGCGTAGCGCACCTTCATCGCCAGGTAGAGGGTCACCACGTGCAGGAGTACCATGGGCACCGTGGGGCGATGGCCGATGCACCACAGGAGGCTGGCCAGCCAGATCAGGGTCAAGGCCAGGTTCAAGAGATCGCTGAGGTTCCAGCGCGCCATGTACATCGGTGCGGGTGCCAGCAGCATCAGCCCGAGCATCAGCCGGAACATCCAGGGTCGGCGGGGAGGGAAGAACCGCTTGACGGAGAAGGCGAAGAACAAGGCCCCTCCCGCGTACAGCAGGAATTGCAGCACGGACACGGCATTGAACGCCGTGCTGAACAAGTGGGCGAACTCCAGCAACCAGGAGAACCCGATGGGACGGTAGCCGCCATAATCATGGGTCTTCGCACATTGCACATAGTTCGGCGTGTCCGCAGTGGCCATGGCCATCGGATAGCACCACCATGCCATGCCGAACAGGGCGGTGGCCACCAAGGCACCCGTCGCCAGTTCCCATTTCTGCGGAGCTTTCTTCAAGAATTCGATCGGTCCCGGATCGGCCCCGCCGCTCATGGAGCGGCGGCGATCATGCGGGCTGCTGTTCTTGCCTGAGCCTGTTCCCATCGCTCGCCTAGACGGGGGTGATGATCCGGAACGCTGCCTCGGGTCAGTGAGAGTGTCGTCGTTACCCCGGATCGCCGATGAAGTATTTTCCGCGGCCGGCCGTCCACCGATGCAGTGGACGTGGTGGCGCTGGACCGAATGGCCGATCGACAGAGCGGGATCGCACGCGTGGTGAAGCAGTACGGCGCAGCGCTGTCGGGCTTCATCCGTGGCCGCGTGAACACCGATGCCGACGCGGAGGACGTGTTGCAGGACGTGTGGGTGCAGTTGAGCGACCAGCCGGAGATCGAGGCCATCGAGCAGATGGGCGCATGGCTCTATCGCGTGGCCCGCAACAAGATCACCGACCGCTACCGCAAGAAGCGGACGGCCTTGATGGACGACTTCGCCTACGAGGACGAGGACGGCGACCTGCACTTCCGCGAGATCCTCCTGGCGGTGGAGGACGATCCGGACATACGCATGCTGCGCGACCTCTTCTGGGAGGAACTGCAACAAGGCCTGGAGGAAATGCCGGCCAACCAGCGGCTGGTGTTCGTGCAGAACGAGCTGGAGGACAAGACCCTGCAGGAGATCGCCGATGAACAGGGCGAGAACCTGAAGACCATCATCTCCCGGAAACGCTACGCGGTGCAACGGCTGCGGGAGCGGCTCGGGACACTTTACAACGACCTGATCGAACACTGAGATGGATACGCAAGACGACAAGAACACCCCGGCCTCCGCGCCTGAGGAACGTTCCATGCACCACCGCCGCAAGTGGTGGTTCCTGATCCCCGTGTTCGTGCTGGCCGCGATCGCCGTGATGGGCACCGTGGTGATGCTGCTGTGGAACGCCATCGTACCGGACCTCACCGGCTGGGGCATGCTCACGTGGTGGAAAGCGGTGGGCCTGCTGGTGCTCTGCAAGATCCTCTTCGGAGGCCTGAACAAGGGCCGCCGGGGTGGCGCCGATGGGCCGCCGTGGCGCCGCTGGAAAGGCCCGGAAGGCGGGCCCGGCACGGGCATGCGCGGGCACCTGCGCGATAAGTGGAAGCGGATGACCGACGAAGAGCGTCAGCGCATGCGCGATGAACTGCGCCGCCGCTGCGGTGATCGCTTCCGCAGCCGTTCGCGCCGGTGGATCGAAGTATTGCCCGAGCCCGTGCGTCTGCAACACCATGGAACCCAACATGCCCTACAGGCCTCCCTTCTGGAGGCTCGCGCTGGGCGGCGTGACCGCCGGTGCAGCGCTGTACCTCTTCCCCTTCCTGCTGCCCGCGCTGGCCTTCATGCTCCTGCTCGGACCGACGTTCCGGCTGGTGTTCGGCCCCGGCCCGCGGAGGCGCTTCGCGTACGCCGCGCACTGGCGGAACATGAGCGAGGAGGATCGCCAACGCATCCGCGCACAGTACGTCGGCCGCTGCGGACATCCGTGGCACGGCCGTCCGTCGAACGCTGACCCCAACGCCCCGAACGCATGAGACGCTCCACCCGCGGCTTGATCGTGCTGGCCTTTGCGCTGGCCACGTTCATCACCCTTCGCTTCACGCTGGGCCCGCGCTGGCACGGCCACGGCCCCTGTCATCAGTCCTGCGCGATGCACGCGGAGGCCGATGCCTCAACCAACTGACCTTTCCGACCCCATGCACAACGGGCGGCCATTGGCCGCCCGTTCGCGTTCCCGGCAATGGCGGATGTCAGCGAGCGTTCTTTCGTGATTCTTCCGAGCGAAAATGTCACGGTGAGCTTGTCGAACCGTGACGTTGGGAGATCTACCGTTCGTTATCGACCAATGCCTTGAATGCCTGGATGAACTTTGCCAGATCATCCTTTGTCCGGCTGTCGGTTATTTCGCCTTGCTCGTTGATCTTCCCTTTGACCCCTTGGATCAATAGTGCGGTATCAGGCGTTGACCTCGCCATGAGCGTTCTCATGATCAACTGCAATTCTTCGTGCCCTTTCTCACCGATGGCCGAAGCCGTGATCAGCCCTGTCGGTCTGTCGGAGAACACGGTTGCCGAGACGCACCATTCAAGGGCGTTCTTTAGTCCGCTCGGAAGGCTGAAAACATACTCCGGCGTGCAGATCAGGATCCCGTCCGCGGTTCCGATCTCGTGCCTGAGGTCCAGGATCGCTTGGGGTGTGTCGGTAACGGAGCGTTCAGGGTCGAAATGAGGAAGCGATCTCAGGTCATTGAAGACGACCGTATCGAAGAACTCTTTGGTCGATCCGGAAAAGAGGTCGATCAGTTTTTGATTGGAAGATCGGCTGCTTGCACTTCCATTGATCACGAATATCCTTTTCATCGGTTCCATCCTTAGCCGATCGCCTGCTCGATGATCCCGTCACTCGCCTCGTTCGGCAGCGTCACCTTTAGCAGCGGCGTGCGCTTCATCTCCTGTTCGATGCTCCACACCGCGTTCGGATTGCGCGCCCAGGCGCGGCGGGCGATGCCGTTGTTCACGTCCCACAGCAGCATGCTTTGCAGGCGGCGGTCGCTGTCGGCGCTGCCATCGAGCACCATGCCGAAGCCGCCGTTGATCACTTCGCCCCAGCCCACGCCGCCGCCGTTGTGCAGGCTGATCCAGGTGGCGCCCCGGAATCCGTCGCCCACGAAGTTGTGTACGGCCATGTCGGCGGTGAAGCGGCTGCCGTCGCGGACGTTGCTCGTTTCCCGGTAGGGGCTGTCGGTACCGCTCACGTCGTGGTGGTCGCGCCCCAGCACGATCGGCGCGCTGATGGTGCCGGCCTTGATCGCGTCGTTGAAAGCGCGCGCGATGCGGATGCGGCCCTCGCTGTCGGCATAGAGGATCCGCGCCTGGCTGCCCACCACCAGCTTGTTCTGTTGCGCGCTGCGGATCCAGTGCAGGTTGTCGGCGATCTGTTGCTGGACCTCCTTCGGCGCTTCCTTCAGCATGGCTTCCAGCACATCACCGGCGATGCGGTCGCTGGTGGCCAGGTCCTTCGGATCGCCGCTGGTGCATACCCACCGGAACGGCCCGAAGCCGTGGTCGAAGCAGAGCGGCCCCATGATGTCCTCGACGTAGCTGGGGTAGCGGAACTCCGCGCCGCCCTTGCCCCTGATCTCCGCTCCGGCGCGCTTGCTTTCCAGCAGGAAGGCGTTGCCGTAGTCGAAGAAGTACATGCCTCGATCGGCCAGGATGTTGATGGCCTTCACCTGCCGCTTCAGGCTTTCCTGCACGCATTGCTTGAACGCGGCCGGATCATCCACCATCAACGTGTTGCTCTCCTCGTAGCTCAGGCCCACGGGATAGTAGCCACCGGCCCAGGGGTTGTGCAAACTGGTCTGATCGCTGCCCAGGTCCACCTGGATGCCGAGTTCCGCCATGCGCTCCCACAGGTCCACCACGTTGCCGAGGTAGGCGATGCTGTGCGCTTCGCCCTTGCGCTGCCATTCCAGCGCGGTATCAATGGCTTTGTCCACGTCGGCGATCACCTCGTCCACCCAGCCTTGCGCGTGGCGCTTGTGCGCGGCGGTGGCGTTCACTTCGGCGCAGATGGTGACCACGCCTGCGATGTTGCCCGCCTTGGGCTGGGCGCCGCTCATGCCGCCAAGGCCCGCTGTCACGAACAGCTTGCCCTTCACGCCCTTGTCTTTCAGCATGCGGCATGCGTTCAGTACCGTGATCGTCGTTCCATGCACGATGCCCTGCGGGCCGATGTACATGTAGCTGCCCGCCGTCATTTGGCCATACTGCGATACGCCCAGCGCGTTCATGCGCTCCCAGTCGTCGGGCCGGCTGTAGTTGGGGATCACCATGCCGTTGGTGACGACCACGCGTGGGGCGTCGGCGTGGCTTGGGAAAAGGCCCAGCGGATGGCCGCTGTACATCACCAGCGTCTGCTCATCGGTCATCTCGCTGAGGTACCGCATGCACAGCCGGTACTGCGCCCAGTTCTGGAACACCGCGCCGTTGCCGCCATAAGTGATCAGTTCGTGCGGGTGTTGCGCCACGGCGGGGTCCAGGTTGTTCTGGATCATCAGCATGATGGCTGCGGCCTGCCTGCTCTTCGCCGGGTAGTGGTCGATGGGCCGCGCGTGCATGGCCTGTTCCGGCCGGAAGCGGTACATGTAGATGCGGCCGTGGTCCTTCAGTTCTTGCGCGAACTCGGGCGCGAGCGTGGCGTGGTGCTCCTGCGGGAAGTAGCGCAGGGCGTTGCGCAGGGCCAGTTTCTTCTCGTCGGGCGTGAGGATGTCCTTGCGCTTGGGCGCATGGCTCACCGACGGGTCGGGCGGCCGTGCGGGCGGCAGCACATCGGGGATGCCTTCGCGGATGGTGTGTTGGAAATGCTGGAGGTCGGATGCGGTCGCCGTGGGCATGAAGTGCTCGCCGAAGCACTGGGCCCTGGCGATACCGCGAAGATCGGTGATGGCGTGGGACGGGTAACGGTTCGAAGCTCGGCGTTCGGACGGATCTCGGAGCGCAACGAGCGCTTAGGCGTGTCCCCTATCTTAAGGGCTCACATGGGTAGTCCTTCTTGATCGTTGTTAGCCGTCCGTTGATCCATTTGTTCGTCCAGATGCCAACTGCCTTGGTCAGGTCCGATCCGCATTCGATCGCTTCCTCTGAAAGGACCGAACGAATTTTCTTGTCCGGCTTCATGTTCGCCAATTCCCTTGCCTCCTGATGGACTTCCAGTTTTTTAGTTGAAGGGTCGATGGTCATGAGATCTCCTCGTGACATGGAGTAACCATTGGAAGCTGTTGCTTGAATGTAGATGTCGGTGATGCCATCGAAATTGTAATCATCAAATACCGGTCGGAATTGGATCGGGAAAGCATCAAGTCCATTAACACTGTCAGACAGTATCCAAGTGTTGTCTTTGATCGAATACAGCTTAAGGGTGTATGTTGAGTCTGTGGGGCATTGGACCACGATCGCATTTTTCTCCATCCCGCTGAGGAAGTATCCTGACTTGAAGAAGATAAAAGGCTCTCTACCTTCAAATTCAAGGGTGTCTGTTTTTAACGATCGGATGAGAAGGCTGGTAACAGTATCTGATAATACAGAATGTTCGTTTTCAACTCGATCGACCGTGCCCTGAATGATTTTTTCACTCCCTGCTGTCGGAGGCTGATCGCAGGATAGGATCATCAACCAGAAAATAGATCTTATTGATAGTCGGATCATTGTCATAAGACCATTGCTGCAATGATCGGCGGTCATGGTATGCTCCCGTTCAGGTGGACTTCGATGTTCGGGATCCGGAGGGCTGGTCCGGTGAGCGGAGAAGGCTCCTCATACCAGTCGCAGCCCTTTGATCCCCGCGAAGTGTTTCTTGTTCAGCGTGAGCAGTGGTACATCGTGGGCCAGCGCAGTGGCGGCGATGAACTGGTCGGCGAAATGCACGTCGCGGCCGCTCTCCAACTGGTCGAGGATGTACCGGAAATGGCGCGATACCTCCATCGTGCATGGCAGCACGTGGAACTGCGCGAACAACTCCTGCTTGGTGGCGGTGTATTCCCTGCGGTTGCGTGTACCGGCCAGCACCTCGGCAACGATGGCATCGCACAGCACGTAGGTACCACCGGCCGCGCGCTCCATTGCGGCCATGGCGCGCGGCTCGCGCCGGAACCGGCCAATAAGGACGCTGGTATCGATCAGGACCGCTTCCATGCGCGCTCCCGCAATTCCTCGGCCGTCACCGGGTTGTTCTTCCAAAGCCCTTCCAGCGTGGCGAACGGATCTTTCTCCCGCTTCGCCTCGCGCTCCACGAACTCCACGAACAGCGCGCTGATGCTCTTCTTCCGCCTACGGCTGAGCATGGCCGCCGTGCGCTTGAACTTCGGTGGCACCGAAAGAGTGAGCTTCTCCGTCATGGGCATTACGTGTAGCAGGGGCAAGATACGTGATCGGAGGCATGGGAGAGCAGATCGGGTGGCCCGAGCGCACTGGATTTCCTCATTCATTACTATTCGCCCTACCTCAGTTCTGGAATTCAGTCGGTCCGGGCAGAGGAGTTTGCGGCCGTTTTCAAGCTGCCACAGTGCAATGCTTTCGGAACGATCCTCCCGGATGAAGTCCGAGGACTTCACGGTCTCTCAGCCACTATCGTCCCATCCAATACCTGATCCTCCGGAACGACCTCCGGTGATCACCGTAACCGATCACGGCGAATGCTGGAGTAACCCGGGCAGGGAACGCCCGTACCATGGTCCCCAGATTCATCCCATGCGCATCACTACGCTCCCGTTCCTGCTTGTCGCCGCCCTGCTCACCGCACCTGCCGCCGCGCAGGAACCTGTGCTGGTCCGGGACTTCTACCCCGGCGCGTCCGGCAGTTTCGTGAACCACGGCCGCCCGCTCGGCTTCCGCATCCACGACGGCAAGCTGCTGCTCTTCGCCAACGATGGTCCTTCGCTGGCCAAGCTCTTCGCGCTCGATGACCTCTCCGGCAACGTGCAGGAGCTGGCGCAGGTGGGCGGCGTGCTCGGCTATACCACCACCAACGGGGGCATCATCGCCAGCGGGGACAACCTGTATTTCTTCGGGCAGCAGACGGGCAGCATCAACAGCATCCTCTGGCGGTTGAACAGCAGCGGCGTGGCACCGATTGATACCATCCCGTACCAGGTGCTGTTCTACCACACGGGCATCCCGTTGCCGGGTGGCCGGTTGATCTTCCCCAGTTCCGACCCCGACCACGGGTTCGAGCCCTGGGTGACCGACGGCACGGCCGCGGGGACGCACCGCCTGAAGGACATCAACCCGGGCACGGCCGGCTCGCTGGGCAGCCCCTTCCCGCTGTTCCAGGGCTTCGACTTCAACGGCCAGGCCTATTTCCTGGCGAACGACGGCACGAACGGCATGCAGCTCTGGACCAGTGACGGCACCGAGGCCGGCACGCACCAGTTCGCCGTGGTGAACACCGCCGGTGCCACCGGTGCCATCGCGCTTACGTACTCGAAGAACGACGAGCACTTCATCGTGGGCGGCGTGGGCCAGATGCTCGTCTCCGATGGCGGCCCGGCCACTCCGCTGCACACCGCGCAGTTCGCCCTGGCGCACACCGCAGGGCTGAACTACCCGGAAGCATCCGGCGATGGCTGGATGTACTTCAGCGCCGCCGAGGACCAATGGAAGCTCTACCGCACGCGCGGCACCCCGGCCACCACCGAGCTGGTCTTCTCGGGCACGCCGAACCAGGGCTATCAGTACCTCACCGAGCTCAACGGCAAGAACTACGCGCTCACGGCCGACAACGAGCACGCCTACCTGGTGGCCCTCGACCCGGCGACGCACACTTCCACCGTGGTGAAGACCTTCGAGCCCGATCCGAACGCCGGGCCGTCCTCCGGCTCGTTCTACGGCTTCCGCAACGACGGCAGGCGGTTCTACTTCATGGGCCTGGAAGGCACGCACCATCGCCAATACTGGCGCAGCGACGGCACCCTTGCGGGCACACAGATGGTCCACGAATACACGCCGTCGTTGATCAACGGCGGTCCCGACGCCGCCACCGGGCAGATGATCATCTTCAACGGCCACTTCGTGTTCAGTGCGAACGACGGGTCGGTGGGCGCGGAGCTCTTCGCTTTGGAAGGTGTGGTCGGTGTGGCCGAGAACACGGCGGCTTCACCCGTGGTGAAGGCTTGGTGCGATGCGGAGCGGCGGATCACGGTGCAGGCGGAGGACGGGACCCTCACGGCCCTGCACCTGCTGGACGCCGCCGGGCGCACGCTCGATACGCGCTCGGGGCTGAGCGCCGCCACCGCCATGCTCGGCACGCAGGGCCTCCCGGCCGGGGTGTACCTCGTGCGGGTCGTCACCACAAAGGGGAGCGGATCGGTGCGGCTGGTGCTGCCGTAGGACGCGCTACGCTTCGTCCTTCCGCTGGGTGCAATCGCCGGGGGCATTGCCGTACGGGCAATGGCGGCACCGGTTCTCGCAGCAATACCCGCGCCGCAGCAGGTACTGTTCGGTGAACACCACGTAGCCCTCCGGGGTGAAGTAGAAATCGCCGTACTGGTAGCCGAGCCGCAACAGGCGTTCCACACGCGGGTCGTCGCGTTCGGGCAGGGCCGGGCTCTCCATTCCGGGTACGAAGATCAGGGATGCCACGTTCTTCACAAGCACCTGTTCGCAGCACGGTTGGAACGTTGTGGATATCGCGTTGGAGCCCCAATAGTTTCGGCCTTGCGGAAGACCGACCTGTTGCAGCCATGCGCCTTGTGCATTTGTTCATAACCCTGTCCCTGTGCTGCTTCGCCGGTGCGCAGGCCGGAGCCCAGCCCCCCGGGCGGAACACGTCCCCCGAGGAATACATCGCCCTGTGGAAGGAGGTGGCGGTGAAGAAGATGACCGAGCATGGGATACCGGCGAGCATCACCCTGGCGCAAGGGCTGCTGGAAAGCCGCAACGGCAACAGCGTCCTGGCCACCGAGGGCAACAACCATTTCGGCATCAAATGCACGCCCGACTGGACCGGCGGCAAGATCTACCACGACGATGACCGGAAGGACGACTGTTTCCGCAAGTACAAGGAAGCGTCCCAGAGCTTCGAGGACCACAGCAAGTTCCTCCAGCGGCCGCGCTATGCCGAGCTGTTCGAGCTGAAGACCACCGACTACAAGGGGTGGGCGAAGGGGCTGAAGAAATGCGGCTACGCCACCGACCCGCACTACCCGCAGAAGCTCATCGACCTGATCGAGCGGTACGAACTGTACAAGCTGGACGAAGGACGGGACGTGGCGTTCGCCCGCAACGACAAGCAGAAGGAGGCCGCCAAGCCCACTGCGCACAAGCCCGCCCGCGCCGGCAACGCGGACGTGATCACGATCGGTGCCGGACGCGAGATCGAGAAGTTCAAGGGGCGCACCAAGTTCGTGCGGGCCAAGAAGGGCGACAGCATCCGCAAGGTGGCGGAGGACATCGAGCAGATGCCGGGCCTGGTGGCCGGTTGGAACGACCTGCCGAAGGATGCGCAGCTGGAAGAAGGCCAGGTGATCTACGTCCAGCCCAAGCGCAACAAGAGCAACGATCCGGAAGTGCACGTGGCCGAACAAGGCGAGACCCTTTGGGGCGTGAGCCAGCGCTATGGCGTGAAGCTGAAGAAACTGGCGAAGTATAACGACATGGGCATCGCCGATCCGTTGAAGCCCGGCCAGAAGGTGTGGCTGCGCAAGCCGCGCCGCTGATCGCTCGATCAGAAGAGTCAGATGATGAGGGGATCAGAAAATGCGCTCCTTGTCGTCCTCCTTGTCGCGGTGAGCCTGCGCGCCGACGCCGAAGCGCCTTGGCGTAGGCGTCCGAACCTTGTCACGGTGAGCTTGCCGAACCGTGCCGATCCTCAGGGCGAAGCCAGGGGCAGGGTATAGGCCACCACGTGGCCATCGTCCGTGGCGGTCACCAGTTCCGGCCGGTCGTCGAGGTTGAGGTCGCCGATGCGGAACACCGTTGCGCCCTTCAGCGGCAGGCCCGCCCGCAGACGGCCCGACCCGTCGTATGCCACCACTTGCTGTATGGAGGGCATCACCAGGCCCACCATCGTTGCGCGGCCCGGCTCATGCACGGGGAAGGGGGGGCCCAACGCCGGTGCCGCCAGGACCTTCGCCAGGATCGGGCCCTTCGCGCCGATCACCAGCAGGCTGTCCGAACGCACGCGGAGCACGTCGTCGCGGCCGTCGCCGTCCACGTCGAAGACGGCGGGCAGGCCGGTGGCCGCTGCGGAAAGGGTGTTCACCGTGCCGTCCAGCGTTCCGCTCAGCACGGCGCCCGCGCTGTCGGCCCACAGCAGGCGGCATTCGCCGATCTCCATCGCGGTCCGCATGCCCAGGAAGCCGGACAGGCCCTTCAGCACGAGCTGGGGCGTGTACCGGGCTTCACCCTTGCGGTCGATCACGGCGATGTGCCCATCGGAGCCGACGGCCACCAGGTAGTCCTTCGTCTTGATCCGCAGGTGCTCCACCGGCACCACCGCTGGCTCGCCCAGGTCCGGGAAGGCCCAGCCCTGCACCACCTTGCCGTTCATGTCGTAGTTGGCGAGGCGCCCGTCGATCAGGGGCACCAGCACGCGGTAGTCCTTGTTGCCGTCGTAATCGAACACGGAGAGCGGCGCGGCCGCATCGTTGGCGGGCACCACCGGGAAGCCGGTGACATCCTTGCCATTGCGGTCGATCAGGTACACGCGCCCCGCCGTGTTGAAGAGCATCTGCAGCTTGCCGTTCTTGAAGCGGTCCACCTGGCGCACCTCGCCGAGGATCGGGCCGTCCAGTTCGCGCTGCCAGAGCACCTTGCCCGTGCAGCCGATCAGGCTGATGCGGTGGTCGCTGTCCTGTGCCAGCACCAGCAGGGTGCGGCTCAGGTGATCGGTGAGGAGGAAAGGGCCCGCTTCCACGGGCGCGCCCAGGGTCACGCTCCACAAGGCCCCTACTTCCTGCTGTGCCGGTGCGCCATGCAGGATCGACGCGGTGAGCCCGTAAACGCCTTCGCGTTCGGGGGACAGTTCCACCAGGCATCCGCCCAGGGTGTTCCATACGGGGCGCCAGGCGTCCAGGCCCTGCGCTTCCTCGGGCTTTGCCAGGGCGCGCAGGTGGGGGAAGGCGTCCGCACCGTTCGCCCACCAGGTGTACACGGCGTCAGAGGCGTATTGCTGGAACGACCGGCCCGAACGGACGTCCAGCGCGAGTGAGGAGCCATCGGTCCATGCGTCGATGGCTTCGCGCATCCCCGCCGGGCTTTGCGCGAACACGACCTTGTCGCCGAGCAACGACCAGTACGGACGGCCGAACGCCTGGAAGGCGGGGCCGAAGAGCTGCGGCAGCGCATCGCTGTCCGGTATCCGCGTGATGCGCACGCCACGGTAGGTGCTGGTATCGCGCCCCGCGCGCAGACAGCGGGCATCCAGCGCTTCCACGGCCTTGCCGGGCTCACCGGCCTGCAACACGGCCCAGCGTTGCAGTGAACTGTCGGCGGCATTCCCGGCCAGTGCGGTGCCGATGTTGCCGCGCACCCAGGCCGCGTAGGCGTTGAACAGGCTGTCATCCGGGGCCGTGGCGGCGATGTCCTGCACGTAGCGGATGGGATCATCCACGCGCGTGGACCCGAGCCAGCACGTGCGGGCGGGGAGCACGCGGGCGATGGTGAGGCGGCCTTCGGGTTGGTGGGCCAGGGCTCCCAGGGCTTTCGTGCCCTTGTCGGTGAAGAGCAGGCCGCTCATGAGCACGGCTTCCGGCCGCAGGCGCACGTCCAGGGCGGCCCAGCCCGAAGGCATCTCCGCATCGGCCAGGGCTTCCGGGAGGAGGCGCGACGTGAGCATCCGCGCCGCGCGGTCCGTGCGCAGCAGCAGGTGGGCCTCGCTGCCGGCGCCCAGGGTGGCGCGGGCGTGGAGGAACAGGCTGTCCTGCGTCGCCGGTGTGCGGGCGGAGCGCGTGAGGGCATCGGTGACCGTGCCTGCGCGATCACCGATCAACAACAGCCCTTCGCGCCAGGCGAGGTGGAGCGCCGGCAGGGCCGTGTCCGGCCGCCATTCGATCGTGTTCCCGGCCAACAAGGATGACGAGGTCCCCGCATCGATGCCCATCGCCGTGCCCAGTGCCGTGAGCTGCCCGTGGTCGAGCGCCAGCGGCCAGGCAAGCAGGGGGCCGTTGTCAGCGCTGCCCGCTTCCGCGGTGATGAGCAGCGGCCCGGCATCCATCGCCTGATGTAGCGGCCCGGCAGCGGCATCGTTCACGTGCTCCATCAAGCGGCCCAGGGCCGCGCACACGGGCATCCGGGTGAGGGCATCCCACAGTTGTGCGGTGCTGGTGAAGCGCTGCCACGTAGTGAGCGGCGCGGGGATCTCCAGCACATAGGTGGCGTTGGTGGGAACGGCTTTCCACGGGTCGGCGGGCGCGTGCGGCGTGGACCACCCCCAGAGCCAGCGGCCGATGCCGGCCACGATGAGGACCAATACCAATACGATGAGCGTCCGGCGCCACATGCAGCGTCAAAGGTCCATGCGGGTGGCTGGCCTCGGGGACGTGCAGGCGCGCGCTTTCGCACAGTTGCGTGTGGATGGTGTGGTCCCGTCCGCCAGGCGTTCCGATTCCCTCGGTGGGGCCGTGGCCGTGCGGTTCAGTTGAACAGTTCCAGCCGCTCCGGCAGCAGGCGGAAGCTGCGGCGGTGGTGCGCGCACGGGCCATGCTGCCCGATCGCCATGCGGTGGTCGGGCGTGGGGTAGCCCTTGTTCACTTCCCAGCCGTAGTGCGGATGTTCGGCGTGCAGGCCGCACATCAGGTCATCGCGGTGCGTCTTCGCCAGGATGCTCGCCGCGGCGATGCTGCGGAAACGGCCGTCGCCCTTCACGAGGCAGGTGTGCGGTATGCCGGGGTAGGGGATGAAGCGGTTGCCGTCGATCAGCAGGTGCTGCGGCGTGGTGCCCAGTTGCGCAATGGCGCGGTGCATGGCGATGAACGAGGCGCGGAGGATGTTGAGCGTATCGATCTCCGCCGGTCCCACCGCCACCACGGCCCACGCCAGCGCATGCGCTTCGATCACGGGGCGCAGGGCTTCGCGCTTGGCAGCGGTGAGCTTCTTGCTGTCGTCGAGCCCCGGCAGGCGCACGCGGGGCGGCAGGATCACCGCAGCGGCCACCACCGGACCGGCCAGGCAGCCACGGCCCGCCTCATCGCAACCGGCTTCGAGCAGGTGCTTGGTGTGGTAGGGCGCGAGGGGCATGGCGCCGAAAGGTAGAGCGCGAGGTGCAGGGAGCCGAGAAGAGTAGTGCCGCTAACGATTTCGGGCTTTGCGTTGGTGGGCATTTGAAACCGAAAATTGTCTGCCAGCACCAACGTTTATTAATTGCTCAAATGTTTCTCTCGCACTGTCAAATCTCATTTAAGAATCAACCCCAAGCAACACTTAAAAGTGCAGCGATATATGTCCAGTCAAATTTTTTCAATTTTTTTAAATCACTTTATTCATATCAATCTCATAACCTGAATTTCTAAGCTCTCGGGCAATTTTGAGATGCCAAGCATCCTCATTATCCATTTTTACATAAACAACCCCAGATATATCATTGGGTGTTTCAATTTCGTCTTTAACTAATGCGCAAACATTCTCTCGTCCTATTTTGCCAATTAAAAAACCGTGTTCAAAAACAACATTTTGTCTTGCTCTATTTTTCAAATTAGGATTTTCTTCATTTTTTGCCCCAATGTCGCATGGTGTGTAAAGCACGATACCAAAACCTACATTAGAGTACGCTTCAATTTTTTCAATTACAGTTTTACTGCCACTAGCTTGTTCATGAAGTATAATCGGTTTTAACCCTAATTTTTCAATAAAGCGTGCAGTTTTGGTTTTTGCTTCCTCATCATGTCCGTGAACAATAAATACTTGTGATTTGTCTAATGGCATGGATTTTTCAGCTACTGCATACTTTTCTGAGACTGTCGACTTAAGTAAATTCGTCTTTGCTCTGAGTTTTTTTAGACTATCTAATTTGTAGTTGACTTTGTCTTTAAACTCTTTAAGTTCTTGTGCTGGAGAAATTTGTCTGCCTATAAAGCCAAAGGAGAATGAGCCAGCATCATCATATATTTTTTTGTATTCATTATATTCTTTATTGAAAGCATGCTTTAAATATTCTGAATTGTAGTCATTCCAATTGGAAAATTCCTCGCGATTTGTTTTAAATGCCTCTTGAGTGGTAATTTGCCTATTAAATATTTTGTCACCAATTGCAATTCTTTCGTCCAATACTCGATTGAATTCTTCTTTAGGAGTAGTTAACTCTGTCGGTGTCTGGTTGACAACTATTGGTTGCTGTTTTTTTGCCATTGTAATTCGTCCGTTTTATAATTGTGCCTAACGATGGATTGATGAATCCTATTGCGTTTATTTTTGCTATGTGATTATTTTTCAAGTAGCTGTGTTTCAGTCAGGAACTCATTTGCTGTCGTTTGCTTTTCGGTTGTTATCGCATGGTTTGGGTCAAGTGAAGACCCCATATGCAGTCGTCGCGATCCCACAAGGCGAACGTAAGCGATAACGCCCGATCCACCAAGCCGCCTCGTCCTTGATAAGGCGTACCCTGGCTATTTCACCCCTGCCTCCCCATACATCCGCTCAAAGCTCTTCCATAGGTCGGTCGCGGCCCGCTCCCACGTGAAGCGTTCCGCGCGTGCGATGCCTTTCGCGCTCAATTGCTGTTGCAGGGTGGTGTCGGTGGTCACGTCGTGCAGTGCGCGTGCGATGTCGTCCACGTTGAACGGGTCGCAGTAGTGCGCGGCATCACCGGCCACTTCGGGCAGGCTGGTGGCGTTGGCGGCCACCACGGGCACGCCGCAGCGCATGGCTTCGGCCACGGGTATGCCGAAGCCCTCGAAGTAGCTGACGAAGGCCAGCGCCGTGGCGCCGCCGAGGGCGCGGTGCAGCCGCTGCTGTTGCAGGCGCCCGGTGAAGATCACGCGGTTCGGATGGCGCATGTCCTTCCACGCGCGCTCCATGCGCTCATCGTGCCACATGCGCTCGCCCACCACCAGCAGGCGGAGGTCCGAGGGATGCCGTTCCAGCAGTAGATCGAACGCCTGCAAGAGCCGCGCGATGTTCTTGCGCGGGTTGAGCGAGCCGATGCAGATGACGTAAGGGTGGCCGCCGGTGAACTCCTGCACGGCCTCCTGTTCCTCCGCAGCGGAGAGCGGCCGGTACACCTCGCCCACGCCGTTGTGTACCACGTCGATGCGCTCCTGTGGTATGCCGTAGGTGCGCACGATGTCCTGCCGCGAGTAGTCGCTTACGGTGGCGAGGCGCGTGGCGTGGCGTGCGAAGCGTGGGAAGTGGCTGCGGTAGTAGTCCGCGTAGGCCTTGGGCATGTCGCCGGGGTGGTGCTCGAAGTTGATGTCGTGCAGCACGGCCAGTGTGGGCACGTGGCTCTTCAGCGCGAGGAAGCCGTCGGGGCTGATGAAGGCATCGGCCTGGAGGGCCTTCAGCCTGCGGGGCAGCAGCCAGTTGAACCACAGCCGGTAGAGGAGGGGGTGCCGCGTAGGTGGGAACAGCACCGAGCCCTCCACGTTGGGCGCGTAGATGAACTTCGGATCGAACGGCCGGTCGAAGAGGAAGATGAACCGGTGCTCCGGATGGGCGCGGACGATGCGCGCGAGGGTCTCGTGCGTGAACCAGCCGATGCCCTCGAGCTTGCCTGGCAGTAGCAGGCGTGTGTTCACGGCGATGACCATGGGTGGCAAAGGTGCGAAGGGCGGGGTAGTGGAGTGCGTCTGGCGCTGAACACGCATATACAGCCTCCGTTATTCCACCTCATTCCCTGGCCTGAGGGTCCGGCGGCTCTCGCGTGCTATCTTTAAAGCGTCATGCTATCCATACGTTCCCTTGCATTTGCCGCTTGTTGTTCGATATCCTACTGTCTTTTCGCCCAAGCATACATCCCCATACTGGATACTGCTGCCACTTGGCAGGACTTCCATCTTTGGGCCGACCTCTCCTCGCATCAGACTGGCGGGATGTGCTATCGCTACCATCTAGGGGGCGATTCCCTGGTGAACGACACTGTATATAAGATCCTCTATAGGTCCGGAACATCCAGTAACTCCCGCCACATCTATCCTTTCGATAGTTATGTTACGGGGTTCTCCAATGCGTTCGCGGTCTTGCTTCGTGAGGACACCGCTCAGCGAAAGGTCTATATCCGTCCGGAGCTTCCGCCTTCTGAGCTTCTGCTCTATGACTTTTCCGTGGGAGTTGGTCCTTATCCGCAGACCTATCTCTATTGGAACATGAGCGGTCTTCAAGTGGTCGCGGTGGATACGCTGATCCTATCGGATGGTCCCCATCGCCGGTTGGTACTGAGCAATGAGGATCTGCTCGTGGAAGGGGTCGGAGCTGCTCACCGGGGCCTTATACCTGCTGAGGATATCATGCACAGCATCTTCTATGCCGAGCGTTTGGTCTGTCACAGCATGCATGGTGTGCATGACTATGAGGACCTGGTCGATGTGAACTGTTCGTGTGATCACATTCTTGGCGTGAAGGCAGCAACCGCTCATGCGTTGCAGGTGGGGCCTTCACCCGCCAAGGACTGCGTGAACGTATACGATGCATCCCCGCTGGCCCGTGTGCGTGTGTGGAGCATGGATGGGCGCATGGTACGTTCTGGACGATGCGATCAGCAGGGCCTCGCCACCATCGACCTCGCTGGCCTGCCCGCCACGCTCTATGTGGTGGAAGTGCTGGACCCCAGCCATCCGCTCAAGACCAAGATCATAAAGGAGTAGGGAATAAGGCATGTGCCCGATCGCCCGGGCCGCCTGTGTGATGCCCCGCGCATCTTCCCGTCAAAATCGGACCTTCGCGCACCGCCCTGCCGTGCAACGCGCCTTCCTGACCAACCTCACCCTGGTGCTGGTGCTGAACCTGCTGGTGAAGCCCTTCTACATCTTCGGCATCGATGCCGAGGTGCAGGTGCGCGCCGGTACCGCTGCGTACGGCGGCTATGCGGAGCTGCTGAGCCTGAGCTTCCTGCTGAACATCCTGCTGGACCTGGGCATCACCAACTGGAACACGCGGCACATCGCGCAGCACACGCATTTGATGCGGAAGCACGTGAGCGGCATCCTCACCGTGCGCGTGCTGCTGATGGGGCTGTACGCGGCGTGCGTGTTCGTTTCCGCGCTGGTATTGGGCTACCGCGGCGAGCAGTTGACGCTCCTGGGCGTGCTGGTGCTGAACCAGGCGCTGGCGGCCACGGTGCTGTACCTGCGCAGCAACATCGCCGGGGCCCAGCGTTTCGCGCAGGACAGCCTGCTCTCCGTGATGGACCGCGTGCTGCTGATCGGCATCTGCGCCTGGCTGCTGTGGGGGCGCGCCGGGCATGCCGGGCCGTTCCCCATCCTGTGGTTCGCCTGGGCGCAGACCGCGGCGTACGGCCTTACGGCGCTGGTGGCCCTGGCGCTGGTGGTGCGGCGCGCGGGCGGCCTTGCCCCGCGGTGGGACAAGGTGCTCACCTGGGCCGTGCTGAAACAGAGCTTCCCCTTCGCGCTGCTGGTGCTGCTGATGAGCTTCTACTACCGCACGGACATGGTGATGCTGGGACGCCTGCTGCCGGACGGTGCCCTCCAGGCGGGCATCTACGCGCAGGGCTTCCGCTTCTTCGAGGCCTTCAACATGCTGGGCTTCCTCTTCGCGGGGCTGCTGCTGCCCATGTACAGCCGCATGCTGAAGCAGGGCGATGACGTGGGGCCGCTCACCGGCCTGGCGCTGCGGCTGGTGCTCACCGGCACGGTGGCCGTGGCCATCGTGGGCTGCCTGTATGCCAAGCCGCTGATGGACCTGCGCTACCACGAGCACACCGCGGGGTCCGCGCCCGCCTTCGCGGTGCTGATCTGGAGCTTCGTGGCGGTGTGCATCACCTACATCTTCGGCACCCTGCTCACCGCCAGCGGGCAGTTGCGGACCCTGAACTGGATGGCCGCCGGGGGCATGGTGCTCAACATCGGGCTGAACCTGTGGGCCATTCCCCGCTGGCAGGCGCTGGGCGCTGCGTGGGCGGGGCTCATCACCCAGGGGCTTACGGCCCTGGTGCAGATGGTCCTCGCGGCGCGGCGCTACCGCATGCGGGTGCGCTGGAACCAGGTGGCGGCCCTGGCGATCTACACCGGCCTGCTGGCGCTGCTCACGCGGGCCCTGCTGGCCCAAGGGTTCTCCTTCCTCCAGGCCCTGCCGGTGCTGGCCGCCGGTACGCTGTTCTCGGCCTTCGTTACGGGCATGGTGTCGTTGCGGGTGCTCCGGGGCGCCTTGGCGATGGGGCGGGAGCGGTGAGCGGGGACGGGCGCCGCACACCCGATGGGCGCGTCCATTGCGTTGGAAGCCCCGGTGTACTTTAGCCGCCCGCCTCCGGAAGCGGCTCTTTCCCACGAACATCAAGCGCATGACAGCAGGCAACACGGCGAAGGCCCAGGGCTCGTTCGATCTGGTACTGTACCTCTGGGCCCGCAGGCGGACGATCCTCACCATCACCCTCCTGGCCGCCGTGGCCGGCGTGGTGGCGGCCTTCGTGATCAAGCCCCGCTACAAGAGCGAGGCGGTGCTCTTCCCCGCGGTCACCAACAGCGTGTCGCGCGCGCTGCTGGGCGATGCGATGACGGGCCGCGACGACATCCTCGCCCTCGGCGATGAAAAGGATGCCGAACAGCTGATGCAGGTGCTGAACTCCGATGCCGTGCGCGAGCATGCCTGCGCCCGCTTCGACCTGATGAAGGCCTACGGCGTCGATCCGAACGGCGCCCACCGCAACGCCGAGCTGCGCGAGGCGTTCGAGGACAACGTGCGCTTCGAGTACACCCGCTACGGCAGCGTGCGCGTGGAGGTGATGGACGTGAACGCCCAGCGGGCGGCCGACATCGCCAACTTCATCATCGCGCAGGTGGACAGCGTGTGGAACGAAATGGAGCGCCAGCGTGGCAACGAGGGGGTCCGCATCGTGCAGCAGAAGTTCGATGAGGCGCTCCAGAACGTGCGCCAGTTGAACGACACCCTGGCCCAGCTGCGTTCCCTGGGCATCCAGGACTACCATACCCAGAGCGAGCGCTTCAACGAATACCTGGGTGCCGCCATCGTGAAGGGCAACGACCAGGCCGTGCGCCGGATCGAGGACCGCTTTAAGGTGATGGCCCAGTACGGCGGCAATTACGTGACCCTGCAAATGCAGCTGGACAACGAGGTCTGGCGCGCCTCCACCCTGCGCGCCAAGCTGGTGCAGGCCCGCGCCGACCTGGACAGCGACCTGCCGCACACCTTCGTGGTGAACAGGGCCTATCCGGCGGACAAGAAGAGCTACCCCGTGCGCTGGCTGGTGGTGGCCATCAGCACCATCAGCGGGCTGTGCCTGTCCCTGCTCCTCATCGTGGTGCAGGAGAACATCAAGAAGATCAAGGCCGCCCATGCCTGAGCGGCTTTCCTTCGGTGACCTGTTCGCCGTGGCCCGCCGCCACGGGCGGTCCCTGGCCGTGGTGGGCGTGGTGGCGCTGGTGCTCACCATCGTGTTCAGCGGGCCGGCGTTCATCCGCCCGCGCTTCCTTTCCACGGCCACGGTGTATCCCGTGAACCTCACCAGCTATTCCGAGGAAACGCGCACCGACCAGCTGCTGCAACTGCTGGAGAGCAACAGCATCCGCGACAGCCTCATCGCCCGGTTCGACCTGGCGAAGCGCTACGACGTGGACACCAGCAGGAACGGCTGGCGCTTCCTCCTCTTCAACATCTATGGGGACCGCGTGGAGATCGGCAAGACGCGCTACGAGAGCGTGGAGATCGAGGTGGAGGACGAGGATCCCGTGATCGCGCGGGACATGGTGCAGGCGATGCTCGACCAGGCCGACCGGTTGGCGCGGCGCCTGCAACGGGAGAAATCACAGGAACTGCTGGTGGTGGCCCGCGGCAAGCTCGGCCACGCGAAGGCGAAGATGGACAGCGTGGAGCAGCGCCTGGACACCCTGCGCGCCCACGGCCTGCTGAACTACGAGGGCCAGTCGCGCGAGCTGGTGAAGGGCTACGTGAAGATGCTCGGCAGCGGTGCCTCCAACGCGCAGAAGGACGAGGTGCGTGGCATGCTGCGCGAGATGGAACGCCAGGGCGGCGAGTTCCGCACGCTGATGGAACTGAGCAACACGTTCCGCGGGGAATACAGCAAGTACCTCGGGGAATACGAGCAGTTGCAGGTGGACGTGACGAAGGTGCTCACCTACACCAACACGGTGGTCCATCCGGAGGTGGCCGACCATAAGGTCTTCCCGGTGCGCTGGCTGATCGTGCTGGTGGGCGTGGTGTCGGCCCTGCTGCTCTGCTTCCTGTTCCAGGCCTACCGGGACCTTTCGCCCGGCAACCCCGCCCGCTGAGCCATGGTGCGCGCGCTGAAGGCCGCCTGGGTCCCGTGGGTCTGCATCGCGTTCATCGTGGTGAACGGGATGCTCATGGCCCACGAGCTGTTCTGGCTGAACCTGCTGCCCGTCGCGCTCCTGATGGCGTGGGCGCTCATCGCGGCCGTGGACCGGCTGATGCTGTTCGTTGTCTTCGCCACGCCGCTGTCCATCAACATGGAGCAGCTGAAGATGGGCGGCATCGGCGTGGCCCTGCCCACCGAACCGCTGATGGTGGCGCTGATGGGCCTCTTCCTGCTGCGGCTGGGGTTGCAGCGTGGCGTACTCGATCCGCGCGTGTGGAAGCATCCGGTGACGGTGGTGCTGGGGCTGCAACTGCTGTGGATGGCCGTCTGCATCCTGACCAGCTCCATGCCGCTGGTGTCCATCAAATACTTCACGGCCCGCCTGTGGTTCGTCATCACCATGTACCTGATGGCCACGCGGCTGTTCGAGGATCCGCGGAACATGCACCGCTTCGCCTGGGCCTACCTGATCGGCCTGTGCCTGGTGGTGGTGTACACCGTGGTGCGGCACTCCACCTTCCACTTCGCGCAGGACCCCGCCCACTGGGTGATGGAGCCCTTCTTCAAGGACCACACCAGCTACGGGGCCATCGTGGCCTTCTTCGTTCCCTTCGGGGTGGCGGCGATGGGCATGCCCGGCTATTCCAGGGCGCGCAGGAGCGTGGCGCTGCTGCTGCTGCTGATCCTGCTCGCGGGGCTGGTGTTCTCCTACACGCGTGCCGCGTGGGTGAGCCTGGTGGGCGCCATCGCGGTGTTCGTGGTGATGCGCCTGCGCATCCCGTTCTGGTCCGTGGCCACGGTGGCGGCGATCGGCGGCATCATCTACCTCGCGAACCACGAGCAGATCACGCTGGCGCTGGAGCGCAACCGCGACGAGAGCAGCGACAACCTGGCGAAGCACGTGAGCTCCATCTCCAACATCAGCTCCGACGCGAGCAACCTGGAGCGCATCAACCGCTGGCATTCGGCGCTGCGCATGTTCGAGGAGCGGCCGGTGTTCGGCTGGGGCCCCGGCACCTACATGTTCCAGTATGCGCCGTTCCAGGCTTCGGTGGACCGCACCATCATCAGCACGAACTTCGGGTTGCAGGGCAACGCCCACAGCGAGTTCCTGGGGCCGTTGTCGGAGCAGGGCGTGGCGGGCATGGCCTTCGTGCTGCTGCTGTTCGGCACGGTATCCGCCACGGCGATCCGCCTGTATTCCCGCATGCCCGCGGGTGCGGATAAGCGCCTCGTGGGCGCGGCCTTCGTGGGGCTGGTCACCTATTACATCCACGGTACGCTGAACAACTTCCTCGACCTGGACAAGGCGAGCGTGCCGTTCTGGGGTTTCACGGCGCTGATCGTGGTGCTGGACCTGAAGTATCCGCGGGGAGCGAGCTTCGAGGCCCAAGCTCCAGGGCTGAATGTTGAAGGTTGAGCGCTGAAGTGGAAAGGGGCAAGGCTTAAGGGGCAAGGGCCAAGGTTCAAGGGGCAAGGGACCTCTTTCGTAATTGGCTCCCGCACGGTGTTGTTGGGCGGCCTCGGATTGTCACGGTGAGCTTGCCGGACCGTGTACTCCCATGCTCGAAATGCGCCTCTCGACTACGCTCGAGGCGACATCGTGGTGGCCCCCCAACCAGTTCGGCAGGTTCCCGGTTCGGCAGGCTCTCGGTTCGGAAAGCTCACCGGGACACTTTGTGCTGGCCGGCTTTACGCGAAGCGGCAGGTGAGGAGGGCGATGTCGTCGAGGTAGGGCATGCCGGCGCGGTGGGCCTCGAAGGTGGCGATCACCGCTTCGTTCACGGCCTGGGTGCCGGCCGGGGCGAAATCCTGGAGCGCCTTGCGCAACGGGGCCAGGTCGAAGGCGGTACCGAAGTTGTCCTCCTGCTCCACCAGTCCGTCGGTGTAACAGAGCAGAGTGCCGCCGCGCAGGTCGGCCTCGCCGACATGCACGAAGGGAAGCTCCGGGAGCATGCCCAGCGCAATGGAGCCTGAACGGAGCTCCTGCACGCCGCCCCCGGTCAGGAGCATCGGCGCGTTGTGCCCCGCGTTCACGAACTGCATGGCCCCGTTGCGGAGGTCCACCCGCGCGAGGAAGAGCGTGATGAAGCGCTCGCCGCGCGCGCGTTCGAGCACGTTGGTGTTGAGGTCGCGCACCAGCTCGTCCAGCGGCAGGTGCGTGCTCGGCACCTTGGCGCGCAGGGTGGCCTGGAAGTTCGACATCAGCAGGGCGGCCGCCATGCCCTTGCCGCTCACGTCGGCGATGGCGATCACCACCTCATCCTCTCCGCAGCGGATCAGGTCGTAGTAGTCACCGCCCACCTGGCGGTGGGGCAGGTACCAGGCCGAGGCCTGCAGGCGCTCGTCGTCCGGCAGGTCGCGCGGCACCAGCATCATCTGCATCTCCGCGGCCAGTTCCAGTTCGCGCTTGTCGCGTTCCTGCAACAGCGCCTGCCGGGCCAGGCGGCGGTTCTCCAACGCCACCGCGATCACGTTGGTGAGCGTTTCGATGAAGTTCATGTGCTTCACCGCGGGGCTCATGCGCTGCTCGCTGTCGTCGATGTCGCCGATGAGCAGCATGGCCAGCGGCCGGTCGTGGTGGTATACCGGCACGATGATGTCGAAGCCCGACAACTCCTCCTGGCCGCTTTCGGCTCCGATGAAGCGGATGTCCTTGTAGCGCTCCACGAAGGGCCGGATGTCCAGGCGGTCCGCGCCGTCGGCGCCCACGGCCTGCACGCACTGCCATTCGCTGGCGAGGGTGAACAGCATCAGGCGGGTGATGCCGAGCTCCCCGCACATGATCTGCGCGAAGGACCGCAGCAGCTCTTCCTGCGCCAGGTTGTTGTTGATCGCCTTGGTGACGCCGAGCAGCGCGCGCAGCTGGAACTCCTTCAAGTTCAACCGCTCGGTCAGCCGGTCCAGGCGCGTCATCTCAGGTGCCCATTTTCTTCACCATGTCCGGCAGGCGGCCCATCAGCGCGATCTCGCGCATCTTCTGCTTCCATTCGCCGGCGGGTGAACCGAAGTACGTCTTGCCGCCTTCCAGGTCGGCGATGAGGCCGCTCTGGCCCAGCACCACCGCGCCCTTGCCGATGCGCAGCTTGCTCGGCACGCCCACCTGGCCCCACAGGGTCACGTCGTCCTCGATGACGCAGCAGCCCGCGATGCCCACGTGGGCCGCGATGAGGCAGCGCTTGCCGATGAGCGTGTCGTGGCCTACCTGCACGTGGTTGTCGATCTTGGAGCCTTCGCCGATCCGTGTGTCCGCGCTCACCCCGCGGTCGATGGTACACAGCGCGCCGATCTCCACGTCGTCCTCGATCACCGTGGTGCCGCCCACGGCCATCTTCTCATAGCCGCCCGCGCGTTTCTTGTAGTAGAAGCTGTCCGCGCCGATCACCGTATTGGCGTGGATGGTGACGCGGTCGCCGATGGTGGTGTCCTGGTAGATCGACCACGCCGGGCATGATCAGGCAGCCGCTGCCGATGGTGACGTTCGCTCCGATGACCGCGCTCGGATGGACCTCTGTGCCCTCGCCGATGCGCGGCGTGGCCGCGCCCCAGGCGCAGCGCGGCGCGAAGCGGCGCACCAGCTTGTTGTAGTCCGAGCAGGGATCCTTGCTCACGATGATGGCCTTCCCCTCCGGCACCTCCACGTCGGCCTTGTCGATGAGGATGGTGGTGGCCGCGCTGTTCAGGGCCTTGACGTAGTACTTCGGATGGTCCACGAACACCAAGTCGCCTGCGCGCACCCGGTTGATCTCGTTGATGCCGGTGACCTTGCGGTCCTTGTTGCCCGCCACATCGGCGCCCAACAGGGCCGCGACCTCGGCGGCGGTCAGGGAGCGTTCCAGGTCCATTGGCTGTTCGTTCGCCGACGAAGGTAACCGGCATGCGGCGGATGGGATGGACATGGAAAAGGCCCGCCATCGGCGGGCCTTTTCATAAGAGAGGGCGACAGGCATGCCGCCCCTACGATCATTTCTTCACGCGGTCCAGGTATTCCCCGCTCTCCGTATCCACCCGCACCACGGTGCCGATGTCCACGAACGAGGGTACGCTCGATCTCCACGCCGGTCTCCAGCTTGGCGGCCTTCATCACCTTGTTGCTGGTGTCGCCCTTCACGGCGTTCTCCGTGTAGGTCACCTCCAGTTCCACCGTTTTCGGCGGGCGGGCGAAGATGGGCGTTTCGCTCTCGAAGCCCACCTGCATGATCATCTCTTCCTTCATGAAGCCCATGGCATCGCCGAAGAGGCTGGCGGGCACGTAGAGCTGCTCGAAGGTCTCCGGGTTCATCAGCACCAGGTTGTCGCCTTCCCGGTAGAGGTATTGCAGTTCATTCACTTCCACGCGGAGCACCTCCATGGTCTCGCCGCTGCGCCAGCGGTGCTCGTTCAGCTTGCCGTTGCGCAGGTTGCGCATCTTGCCCTGGTAGAAGGCGCGCAGGTTGCCCGGCGTGCGGTGCTGCCATTCCATGATCTGGCAGATGTCGCCGTTGTGGCGGATGTAGGAACCGATGTTGACGTCAGCAGTGGAGGCCATGGGAAGGGACTGGAAAATGAGGCGGCGAAGGTAAGGAATGCCCGGTATCCTTGAGCGGACCGGAACCCATCCTCCCGGCCGGCCTCATGGCGGCTGTATGATGGGTCGTGCGCCGCCCAAGCGCTGCCCGACGCTTAACAAGGGCAACGTGCAAAGGTGCCCCGCTTGTGGCCTGACTATTTGTAGCGCCCGATCTCGATGGCCTCGGTGCAGCGGTCGTACTCGGCCTCCAGCCGGTTGCTGGCCACCACGAGCGTGCGTGCGGCGAGGTGCTCGCTGAGAAGGGCGCGGTACCAGGCTACGGCCTCGGCGTCCAGGTTGCTGGTGGGTTCGTCCAGCAGCAGCAGCGGGGTGTCGCTGAGGATGGCGAGCGCGAGCTTCAGCCGTTGCTTCATGCCGCTGCTGAAGTTGCGCACGGGCTTGCCGAGATGGGCCTCGAGGTAGGCGATGCGGGCCGCCTCATCGGTGCCGATGCCGTTGCGCAGCGGCTTGAAGCGGAGGTGGTTCGCAATGGTCTCGCGCAGGGTCAGCTCTTCGTAGAGGTTGAGGTACGGCGCGGCGATGCTGACGTGGCGGTACACCGCTTCCGGGTCGATGGGAGCGCCCTCACGCGTATGCGCCACCGTTCCGGCCGTGGGTATCAGGGCACCGGCTACCACGTGCAGGAGGGTGCTCTTACCACTGCCGTTCGGGCCGAGCACCGCTGTGCGCGAACCGGCCTCGAGCACGTGGTCCACGCCGGTGAACACCACTTCCTTGTTGAAATGCTTCGCGATGTTGGTGAGGGTGATGCGCATCATGCCAATGCTCCATGTGCCCATATGTCCAGGTGCTCATGTGCCCATGCCCCCGACCGCATGCGATGGGCACATGGTGGGCAGGCCTTGTGCGCGGACGCATGAGCACATGGGCACATGGCGCTATTCGGCCAATCCCCGCATGATGCCTTTGGGGCTGTTGCGGATGAAGTCGAGCTACTGGCCGCGTTCCGGGCTGCGGGGGATGTTCTGCTCCACGATCTGCACGGCGCGGTCCACGTTGGTGTTGCGCACGAAGATCTCGCGGTAGATGTCCTCGATGCGGGCCACGGCGGCATCGTCGTACCCCCGGCGGCGCAGGCCGATCACGTTCACGCCGACGTAGCTCAGCGGCTCGCGCGCGGCCTTTACGTAGGGCGGCACGTTCTTGCGCACCAGCGAGGCGCCGGCGATGAAGCTGTGCGCGCCGATGTGGGTGAACTGCTGCACCGCCACGTTGCCTTCCAGGATCGCCCAGTCGTCGATCGTCACGTGGCCGGCCACGTTCACGCTGTTGGCGATGACCACGTTGCTGCCCACGAGGCAGTCGTGCCCCAGATGCACGTAGGCCATCAGCAGACAGTTGTCGCCCACGGCCGTTCGCAGACGGTCCGCCGTGCCGCGGTTCACCGTTACGCATTCCCGCACCGTGGTGCCGTCGCCGATCTCCACGGTGGTGTATTCACCGGCGAACTTCAGGTCCTGCGGAATGGCGCCGATGACCGCGCCGGGGAAGATGCGGCAGCGCGCGCCCACGCGCGTGCCGTCCATCAACGTGCAATTGGGGCCGATCCAGGTGCCGTCGCCGATCACCACGTCGCCGTAGATGGAGGCGAAGGGCTCGATGACGACGTCCTTGCCGATGCGGGCATCGGGGTGTACGAAGGCGAGCTTGGAGATGCTCATGCGTTCACGGCCTTCTTCGGCGTTGCGGCGGCATCGGTGGCGCCCGGGCGGTCGCGGGCGATCTGCGCCATCATCTCCGCTTCCACGGCGGGCTGGCCGTTCACGTAGCCCACGCCCTTCATGTGCACGATGCCGCGGCGGATGGGCGTGAGCAGTTCCAGGCGGAACACGAGCGTGTCGCCGGGGACCACCTTGCGGCGGTAGCGCACGCCATCGGTCTTCAGGAAGTAGGTGGTGTAGTTCTCCGGGTCGGGCACCTGGCTCAGTGCGAAGATGCCGCCCACCTGCGCCATCGCTTCCACCTGCAGCACCCCGGGCATCACCGGATTGTCCGGGAAGTGGCCGGTGAACTGCGGCTCGTTCATCGTCACGTTCTTGATGCCCACGATGCTCGTGGCGTCCATGGAGATGACCTTATCCACGAGCAGGAACGGGTAGCGGTGCGGCAGCATCTTGATGATGGCCGTGATGTCGAACAGCGGCTCCTGCGTGAGGTCGAAGTGCATCAGCGGGTTCTTTTCCTCCTCGCGGATCTTCTCCTTGATGCGCTTGGCGAAGCTGGTGTTGCCGAAGTGGCCGGGCCGCGCGGCGAGGATGTGCCCCTTGATCGGCCGCCCCACCAGCGCCAGGTCACCCACGATGTCCAGCAGCTTGTGCCGCGCGGGTTCGTTGAGGAACTTCAGGTCGGTGGTGTTCAGCACGCCGTTGCGGCGGATCTCCACGTCCTGGTATTCGCGGCCCAGCGCCTTGGCCAGCGCCTCCAGGTCGTCCTTGGTGATGCCTTCGCGGTCCTCCAGCACGATGGCGTTGTCCAGGTCGCCGCCCTTGATCAGGCCGGCCTTGGCCAGTTGCTCCAGCTCGCGGAGGAAGACGAAGGTGCGGCACGGCGCGATCTCGGTGCGGAACTCGTCTGCGCGGTACATGCTGGCGTGCTGCGTGCCCAGGACGGGGCTGTTGTAGTCCACCATCACCGTCAGGCGGAACTCACCGCCCGGCGCCGGCACGCCGAGCATCTCGGTGCCGCGCTCGGTGGTCTCGAACCACATGGGCTCCTTCAGTACCCACCAGTTGCGCGGTGCGTTCTGCTCTTCCAGGCCCACCGAATCGATGGCCTGCACGAAAGGCAGGGCGCTGCCGTCCAGGATCGGCACTTCGGGGCCGCTGAGCTGCAGCAGGCAATTGTCCACGCCCAGGGCGTAGAGCGCCGCCAGCACGTGCTCGGTGGTGTTCACGCGCACGTCGCCCTTGCCGAGCGTGGTGCCCCGTGCGGTGCTCACCACCAGGTCCGCATCGGCCTCGATGATGGGCTGTCCGTCCAGGTCGGTGCGCTGGAACTTGTAGCCGTGGCCCACGGGGGCGGGGCAGAGGGTGAGCGTGACCGGCTCGCCGGTGTGCAGGCCCACGCCGTTGAGCGTGGCCGTGGCCTTCAGGGTGTGTTGCTTGTCGCTGCTCATGCGTCAGTGCGTCTTTCCGGCCTCGTCGTGCAAGGCTTTCAGTTCGGCGAGGCCCTTTTCCAGGGCGCCGATCTGCTTCTTCAGTTCGGGCAGGTTGCGGAAGAGCACGTAGCTCCGCTTGTACTCGCCGATGTTGAACGCCGGGGAGCCTTGCACCGTCATATCGTCGGGGATGTTGTTGCCGATGCCGCTCTGCGCGGCGATCCGCACGCGGTCGCCCACCACTAGGTGCCCGGCGATGCCCACCTGCCCGCCGATGAGGCAGTTGCGGCCCACGCGCGAGCTGCCCGCGATGCCGGTCTGGCTCACCACCACGGTGTGCTCGCCGATCTCCACGTTGTGGCCGATCTGGATCAGGTTGTCCAGCTTCACGCCCCGGCGGATGATGGTGCTGCCCAGCGTGGCCCGGTCGATCGTGGTGTTGGCGCCGATCTCCACGTCGTCCTCGATCACCACGTTGCCGATCTGCGCCATCTTCTCGTGCTCGCCGGCGGCGTTCATGTTGTAGCCGAAGCCGTCCGCGCCGATGACCACCCCGCTGTGCAGCATGCACCGCGCGCCGATGGTGCACCGGGCATACACCTTCACGCCGGCGTGGAGGCGCGTGCCTTCTCCGATGCGGGCGCCATCGCCCACGGAACAGTTCGGGAAGATCTTCACGCCGTCCTCGATCACCGCGCCGTCGCCGATGTAGCTGAAGGCGCCGATGTACACGTCCTTGCCGATCACCGCCTTGGGGCTGATGTAGCTGGGCTGCTCGTAGCCGACCTTCTCGTACTGGTGCGCGGCGTGCATCTCCAGCAGCTTCGCGAAGGCCGCGCGCGGGTCCTGCACGCGGATGAGCGTGAGGCGCTTGGCCAGCGGGCGCGTGGGCTGGAACGCGGCGTCCACGATGGCCACGCTGGCGGCCGTGGTGTACAGGTGCTCGGTGTAGCGCGGGTTCGCCAGGAAGGTGAGGGTGCCGAGGCGGCCCTCCTCGATCTTCGCCACGTCGTGGACGAGGACCTGGGTGTCACCGTCCACTTCGCCGCCGAGGAATTCGGCGATCTGACCGGCTGAGAATTGCATCGCGCTGCGTAGGGGGCCCCGCCGGAAGCGGGAGCCGCGAAGATAGTCGGCCCAGGGAAGCGCGGGAGGCTTCCGGGGGCGAGCAGGAGCAAGCCTAGGGAATGTGGCCTACCCTCAGCCGTTGGCCGTTCAGTGGACCTCCTGCACGGCGATGCTGTCCTTGCGCAGGCCGTCCTCGCCATGCGCCTCGTGCATGCCATGGCCGCCCATTTTGCAGCAGGCAGCGCCCTTTTGCTGGTCGCAACCGGCCTTGTCGCATGCGCCTTTTCCGTGGCATTCCATTTTGCCGCGTTCGCAGCCTTGATCGCCGCAACCGTGGCCGCATACGCGGCCGAGGAGGAAGCCGATGGCCCCGAAGAGGAGGCTGAAGAGAAGGATCTTGGTCCAGTTGGTGTTCATGGGGTACTGGTTATTTCAGGGGAACGGCAATGCGTGTGCGGTCCCATTCCAGCACCAGCGTGGGAACGGGAGCATCCTGCATGGATATGGTGAACTCTTCCACTTCGCCGGACGTGGGCATCACAGGCTCCTTCACTTGCAGCACATCGGCGGAGGGATCGCGGCTGGCCTTGCGATTGAAGTCCACGCCCCAGCCATACATCCTGGAGTTGAAGATCACCGTCCATTCCGTCGCGCCGGGGATGGTCCACAACGTGTAGTGCCCGGCCGGGAGCTTCTGGCCACCGATGGTCAGTTCCTGGTCGGTGGTGAAGGTGGTGGCCTCGTTGGCGCCGGTACGCCACACTTCGCCGTATGGCACGAGCCCGCCGAAGATCTGCCGGCCTTTCTTGTACGGGCGGTTATAGAAGATGTCCACCTTCAAGCCGTCCTTGTCGTAGCTCACGGTGGCCTCGGGGCTTGCCTTCTTGGTCTGGTGCTTCATGATGCGCAGCCCGACGAACCCGATGATGAACAGGCCGCCCACGATGATGAGGGCCCACTTCAGGAAGTTGTTCATGCGCCGTGGAATGTAGGATCGAAGGTAGGTGGGAGATCAAGACTTCGCCCTATGGTGAGCGCTGTGACGAACGCCGAACGCCTTTTTTGCTCATAGAGGCCACAGCAATCAGCTCAATCGACGTGCCCGGTGCCCAACCACCGCGGCCAGGCCAGGTACCACTTCTCCACGGGCCGCGCCAGCGCCTGGATGCCGAGCGTGTCGCTCGCTTCGGCGATGTCCCGTATGGCGCCGTCCTTGTAGCGCAGTTCGATGCGGTCGCGGCTGGTGTCGTAGGCGTTGTTCACCAGGCTGCCGGTGAGCACGAAATGCTCCGCTTCGGCAGGGCCGATGCCCAGGTGCGTGTCCACTTCTGCCTGGATGGCCGCCGCCCGTTCGGGCTCCCACGCGGTATCGCGGAGGCGGATGCGGAAGGTGCGCCGCTCCACCAGGTCCGCGCACAGGGTGCGCAGCACCTTGTCCGGGTGCGCCGCCCACACCTTCACCGCGCCCATGATGTCGTGGTCGTCCAGCCGCAGGAAGTCGTGGAGTATGGCCGGGTCCTGGAACGAGCCGCGGTCGTGCCGGGCGCGCAGGAACCGCTGCAACGCGGGCGATCCGAACACGTCGCCGCCATCCTGCACTAGGGCTTTCGCGCGGCGCAGGGCCTCCTGCAGCATGCCTTCCGCGGAAACAACGGTCTTGTGCAGGTACACCTGCCAGTACATCAGCCGCCGCGCCACCAGGAACTTCTCGATGCTGTAGATGGCCTTTTCCTCCACCACCAGCCGGTCGTCCACCAGTTCGAGCATCTTGATGATGCGATCACCGCCGATCACCCCTTCGCTCACGCCGGTATAGAAGCTGTCGCGGTTCAGGTAATCCATGCGGTCCACGTCCAGCTGGCTGCTCACGAGCTGGTGCAGGGCGCGCTTGGGATATTGGTCGCGGAAGATGGCGATGCCGGTGGTGAGGGCGCCGCCCATTTCCTCGTTCAGCGCGTCCATCACCAATGCGCTGATGTCCTCGTGGCCGATGCCTTCCACCAGGCTGTGCTCCAGGGTGTGGCTGAAAGGGCCGTGGCCGATGTCGTGCAGGAGGATGGCGATGTGCGCGCCCAGGGCCTCCTCCTGGGTGATGGCGTGGCCTTTCGACCGCAGCACACCGATGGCCTGGCCCATGAGGTGCATGGCGCCCAGGGCATGGTGGAAGCGCGTGTGCAGCGCTCCGGGATAGACCAGGTGGGACAGGCCGAGCTGCTTGATGTAGCGCAGCCGCTGGAACCACGGGTGGTCGATCAGGTGCAGCACCGTGGGGTGCGGCACGGTGATGAACCCGTAGATGGGGTCGTTGAGGATCTTCATGATACGAAGCGCCGGGGGGTGCAGCGGTCCTGCATCCCCCCGGCACAAGGCGTTCGAAGCGCGTATCCGGTGCGTCAGTCCTTCACCACGGTGGCGCGGCGCAGCATGCCGGACCCGTTCACGACCAGCACGTAGGTGCCCGGAGTGAGCGAGGCCATGGGGATGCGGAGGTTGCCGTTGGTGCTGCTGTTGCCGCGCGATACGATGCGGCCCGTTGCATCCAGGACCTGCCACGTGCTGCCGGGTTTCACGTCGTCAACGGTAAGGTGGTCCGCAACAGGGTTCGGGTAGGCGCGCAGCGGGGCGGTGGCCTGCTCCCGGATGCCGGTCGTTATGGGCACCAGCAGGACGGAGATCCTCCCTGTTCATAGTGCAGCAGCGGACGGATGGGGTTCGTGGTGTAGAAGTCCGCGTTGCCGCTGCCGGTCTCGATCCGCGCCACGTTCTCATAGGTGCTGCCGAAGGCGGTAAGGCTGCCGAACCCGTTGTAGGTGCGCGTAGTGCTGTAGGTGTTGCCGTTGTAGGCGTAGTCGTCCTGGAAGGAGCCGTTGAGCGACAAGGGGAACTTCAGGAGCGTGCGCGGCTGGGTGTATGCGCGTGCGCCGTTGGGGTCCACTTGGTCGGCGAGCAGGTAGAGCCCGTCAACGGTGTGCCGCATATAGCTGTATTGCGTGCCGGTGGGAAGGGTGGCCGACTGGGCCAGGTTGCTGGTGGGATAGGTCGCGGCGTACGGGGTGGCCGAGGACGGGCCGAGGATAACGGCGTTCGGCGCCTCGATGGGGTTGGTGGGCGCGAAGGTCCAATGGGCGTTGTTCCCCACGGCGTCCAGCGAACTGGTGCCGATGTCCGTGGCGTAATGAGCGTCGAACGTTGTCGTGCCTGATGCGATGTCGGCGTCCTGCAGGACGGCCTGTGCGTTCACGGCCAGGGCGGCCGGGGCCAGTGCGAGCGAGAGTAAGGTTGTTCTCATGGTGTCCAGGTGTGTCGTGTCGGCCGTGAAGGTAGAAGGCGCCGGCATACGGCCGCACCGGAGCTACCTTGCACCCCCTGCACGTACGCACGGCGCACCATTGCCCGTGGTATATTGCAGCATCCCCTAAAGGCCCGCCGGGCCGCTCTCCACACGGAACGATGACCACCTCCATCCTTTGGGCCGACGACGAGATCGATCTGCTGCGCCCGCACGTCCTTTTCCTCGAGCAGAAGGGCTACACCGTGAAGATGGTGAACAACGGCTTGGATGCGGTGGACCTGGTGGGCCGGCAGGAGTTCGACATCGTGTTCCTGGACGAGAACATGCCCGGCCTCAGCGGCCTGGAAACGCTGGACCGCATCAAGGGCATGGCGCCGCGCACGCCGGTGATCATGATCACCAAGAGCGAGGAGGAGCGCATCATGGAGGAGGCCATCGGCAGCAAGATCAGCGACTACCTGATCAAGCCGGTGAACCCGAACCAGATCCTGCTCGCGCTGAAGAAACACCTGGAGGGCCGCCGCCTGGTGAGCGAGAAGACCACCAGCAGCTACCAGCAGCAGTTCGGCCGCCTGAGCATGCGCCTGGGCGACCGCCTCAGCACCGAGGATTGGAAGCAGCTCTACGATGAGCTCGTGCGCTGGGAGCTGGACCTGAGCGGCAACCCGGACCAGGGCATGACGGAGATCCTCCGCAGCCAGTGGAGCGAGGCGAACGACCTCTTCTGCCGCTTCGTGGAGAAGAACTACATCGACTGGGTGAACGGCAAGGGCAGCGACCTGCCGCTGCAATCGCACCAGCTCTTCAAGGCGAAGATCGCGCCGCACATCGACGAAAAGCAGCCGCCGCTGTTCATGGTGCTGATCGACAACCTGCGGCTGGACCAATGGCGCACGATCGAGCCGGTGATCAACGAATGGTTCAAGGTGGAAGAGCAGGGCCTGTTCTACAGCATTCTGCCCACCGCCACGCAGTATGCCCGCAACGCGCTCTTCGCGGGCATGATGCCGGGCGACATCGAGAAGCGCTTCCCCGGCAAGTGGATCAGCGAGGACGAGGAGGGCAGCAAGAACGCCCACGAGGAGGAGTTCCTCCTGGAGCAGCTCAAGCGCCTGGGCAAGCACGTGAAGGCCAGCTACCACAAGATCACCAACCTGGCCGCCGGGCGGAAGCTCGCCGAGAACATCGGCAACCTCATGGGCAATCCGTTCAACGCCATCGTCTACAACTTCGTGGACATGCTGAGCCATGCCCGCACGGAGATGGAGGTGATCCGCGAACTGGCCGAGGACGAGGCCGCCTACCGCTCCCTCACGCGCAGCTGGTTCCAGCATTCGCCCCTGCTGGACATCCTGAAGGGCATCGCCGAGCGCGGCGGCCGCCTCATCATCACCACCGACCACGGCACCGTGCGGGTGACCGAGCCGAGCAAGATCATCGGCGACCGCAACACGAACACGAACCTGCGCTACAAGCACGGGAAGAACCTGACCTACGAGGCCAAGGACGTGCTGGTCGATCGAAGCTACCCGCGAAGGCCTTCCTGCCGCGCGCCAACGTTAGCACCACGTACGTATTCACGAAGCGCGACTTCTACTTCGTGTACCCGAACAACTACAACCATTTCGTCAACTTCTACCGCAATACCTTCCAGCACGGCGGCATCTCGCTGGAAGAGATGCTGGTCCCCATCGTCCACCTGAAACCCCGCTGACCACCACGAGCGCCGATGAGCACCATCCTTCACCTTCACCGGCCCGAAGAGGCCGGCGAGCTGGCGGCCGCCATGCTGCACGCCTGTCCGGAACGCCGGGTGTTCACCTTCCAGGGTGAGCTCGGCGCCGGCAAGACCACGCTGATCAAGGCCCTGTGCAGCGAGCTCGGCGTGGCCGAAGGCACCAGCAGCCCCTCGTTCTCCATCGTGAACGAATACCGCACCAACGACAACAAGCGCGTGTACCACTTCGACCTGTACCGCCTGCGCGATGCCAGCGAACTGGACGGCATTGGCTTCACCGAATACCTCGACAGCGGCGACTACTGCTTCGTGGAATGGCCCGAACTGGCCCGCGAGACCCTGCCCGCCGACGCCGTCACTGTGCGCCTGCGCGTGGCAACGGACGGCGACCGCACTATCGAACTCCTCGCATGAGCACCAGCACCGAACTGTTGAAGCAGCTCGCCCGCGAGGTGGCGCTGCTGCCCCAGGAGCAGACCATGGAAGTGGGCCGCAAGGGGAAGAACCTCTTCATCGGCATCCCCAAGGAGGTGGCCGCGGAAGAGCACCGCGTGCCCCTTACGCCCGCGAGCGTGGCCGTGCTGGTGGGCCGCGGCCACGACGTGGTGGTGCAGCGCGGCGTGGGCCACAGCGTGCAGTTCCAGGACAGCGACTACACCGAGGCCGGCGCCATGCTGGCCGAGAGCGCCGACGAGGTGTTCAAGGCCGACCTCATCCTCAAGGTGGCGCCACCGGGGCTGAAGGAGATCGAGATGCTGCGCCCCAAGCAGATCCTGATCTCGGCACTGCAGATGGCCGCGCAGCCCAAGGACGCGCTGCGCCGCATGATGGAGAAGAAGGTGACCGCCGTGGCCTGGGACTTCATCAAGGACCGCGAAGGATCTACCCGATCATCCGCGCCATGGGCGAGATCGCGGGCAACGCCTCGATCCAGATCGCGGCCGAGTACCTGAGCACCGACAAGGGCGGGCAGGGCCTCATGCTGGGCGGCATCAGCGGCGTGGCGCCCGCGGAAGTGGTGATCATCGGCGCGGGCACCGTGGGCGAGTTCGCCACGCGCGCGGCCGTGGGCCTCGGCGCCAGCGTGAAGGTGTTCGACAAGAGCATCTACCGCCTGCGCCGCCTGCAGAGCGACCTCGGCCACCGCATCTGGACCAGCGTGATCCAACCCGACGAGCTGCAACGCGCGCTGCAACAGACCGACGTGGCCATCGGCGCCCTGCGCCCCGACCACGGCCGCACCCCCATGGTGGTGACGGAGGACATGGTGAAGGACATGAAGAACGGCAGCGTGATCGTGGACGTGAGCATCGATCGCGGCGGCTGCTTCGAGACCAGCGAGCTCACCTCGCTCAGCTCCCCGATCTTCAAGAAGTACGGCGTGGTGCATTACTGCGTGCCCAACATCGCCAGCCGCGTGCCCCGCACTGCCTCCTACGCGCTCACCAACATCTTCACGCCGATGCTGCTCGGCATGGGCGACGTGGGCGGCTTCGAGGAGCTGATCAAGCGCGACCTCGGCCTGCGCCATGGCGTATACCTCTTCAACGGCGCGCTCACCAGCGAGATCCTCAGCGAGGCGTTCCGGTTGCCCTACAAAGATCTGGATATCCTGCTTGCCGCATTTTGACCAGGACAACGTGATCAGAAGATCAGATAATGAGATGATCAGATAATGGAGCGAACGATGCTGATCGACCGGTCTTCCGCTTTCTCATCCTCTGATCCTCTGATCTTCTAATTTTCTGATCATCTAATTGACATGGACCTAGGCAGACGGATCAGACTGTATGTGTTCGGCGTGGTGCTGGGTGGCATCGCCGCATACTTCATCTATGGTCAGCGGTTGACCAACACCGCCTGGGCGCCGGAAGCGCGCGTGAAGCTCCGGTTGCGCAGCACCCTGGTGAAGACCACGCCCGCCGCGCGCGAGGCGCTGGCCGGGTTGGGGCTGGACCTCCAGGACATCCGCGAAGGACTGGACAGCATGGCCGTGCGCTTCCAGGAAAGCCGCCGCACCGACGACAGCCTCTACTACGTATTGAACGGCCGCGTGAACGGCAAAGGCATCGCTTTCACTGCGGCCACCCTGCGCAATTACGAGATCGATTCCACCGCCACGTTGTGGACGGTCGGGCCGTGGCCTTGAGGTAGTCAGGCCGGTCTCCGCTCAACGCACGAGGCTCACGTGGCCGTAGACCTCGGTCCTCGTGTCACCGGTGTCCAGGTACCGCAAGCGCCAATTGAACACGCCGATCGGCAGGCCTGAGCCGTCCCAATGCGGTGCGCTCGGCGTCAACGCTACTACCTCGTGTCCCCAGCGGTCGAAGACGATCAGCTCCCATTCGCGCATGGCGGGCAGGATGGAAGGCGTGAACAGGTCGTTGATGCCGTCGCCGTTCGGCGTGAAGGTGTTCGGGACGAACACACAGGAGGGCACTTGCACGGGCAGCTCCAACGAATCGCGGCAACCGTGGATGTTGGTCACGCGCAGCAGGATGCCGAAGCTGCCGGTGTTCGCGATCCCATAAGCGTAGGTGGTGATGCGGTCGCGGGAGTGCGGCCATCCGTCCACCGCCCACGCGTAATCGCTCAGTTCCTGCTCTGCCGCCTCCAGTTGGATCGTGCGGCAATCACCCATGGGAGAGGCCGTGAAGAAGGCCCGTGGCGCCGGGTGGCTGTTCACCACGTGGGTCAGAGAATCCCAGCACCCGCCTTCGCCCACCACGCGCAGCGCGATGGTGTCCGGCCCGATCATCGTGGGCACCATGGCCGCCGTGTTCGGATCGGTGCTCATCAGCGACCCGTTGAAGTACCACCATTCCTGCGTGAAGTACCGCGTGGAATCACGGATGTGGATGGCCTGGCCGATGCAGGCTGTGTCCGTGGTGAAGGCCGCCACCGGCGGTTGGTACAGCTCGAACGTGGTCCGGCTCGTATCGCTGCAAGGTCCGGGCAGCGTGCTCACCAGGCGCAGTTCATGCGCGCCGCTGCCGGTCGCCGTTGTTTGCAATTGCCCGGCATTGCCCACGGGCGCGTCGTCCATCCACCAGCTGATCTCCGCATCCGGCGTGGAAGTGTTAGTAGCCACCACCGCCGCCGGATCGCCGCAAGGGTCCACGGGTTGAAGGATGAACGATGCTTCCGGCGTGCGCGCTCCGGCGATGTCCATGGTAGTGCTGTCGCGGCAGCCCGTCAGTTGGTCCACCACCACCAGGGCGATCGTGTGCAGCCCGGCTTCGGCGATCGACAAGGGCAGGGGCTGGGCCTGGAAGGAGAACATGGTCTCGTCCAGGTACCACGTGGATGCGAGGTTGCTTCCGGTGGACGTGTTCGTGAACACGAGCGTTGCCGGCGCGCAGAACACGGGATCCGGACCGGTGAACAGCGCTTCGGGCGTGCGGGCCACGATGATGTTCCGCGTGGCCGAGGCGCGGCAACCGTTCGCTATCGCGGTCGCGCTCAGGGTCACGGGCCAGGTGCCCGCTCCTGCATAGACGTGGTCCGGCGCGGTCAGGGCCGAGCCGTCGCCATCGCCGAAGGTCCATTGCAGACCGGCGATGCCCGTGGCACTTGTGGAGAAGTGGATGGGACTGCCGCTGCACACCGGCTGGGGTGTCGCCGTGAAGTCCACGTTCGGCGACGGCAGCACGTCGATCGCCACCTGCATCGTGTCGTGGCTGCAGCCGTTGTCGCCGATCAGCAGGGCGGCATACGTGCCGGGGGCGGCATAGGTGTTGCTCGCGTCATGTGCGGTGCTCACGTTGCCATCGCCGAACTCCCAGTGCCAGTGCGTCACCCCGATGCTGTATTGGGTGAAGTTCACCGTCAACGGCGCGCAGCCCTGTGTGGTGTCCGTGTTGAAGAAGGCCGTGATCGTGTTGGGCCTCACCCGCACCGTGTACCGTGCCGTATCGATGCCGCACGCGTTCGTTGCGATCAGGGTCGCGGTGAACGTGGTGTCGTTCGTACCGGTGCGATAGGTGTGATGCACCAGGCTGTCCAGTGTGGTGCTCGTGTATCCATCGCCGAAGTCCCATCGGTAGCTGTCCGCCCGCCCGAGGGTGACGTTGCTGAAGGTGACCGGCCAGGGCGAGCAGCCTGAGTCGAAGTCCGGGCCGAAGCGCGCGGTGGGCTTGGGATGCACGAGCACGATCTCCGAGGCCTCCACGCTTCCGCAAAGGTTCGTGGCCGTCAACCTTACGGTGTAGGTGGTATCGGTGCGGATGCTGCCGGGATACGTGGTGGCGCCCGGTTGCTCCAGTGTGCTGCTGGCGCCATTGCCCAGGTCCCAGGCATAGCTCACGTCCTCGCCACTGCTCGTGTTCCGCAGGGCCACGGCGAGCGGCGCGCATCCTTCCACGGGCATGGCCGTAAAGCCCACCGTCGGCCCCTCCCACACCGTCACCGTGCTGCTGCTGCTGGTCACGCATCCGGCGCCGGTGCTGGCGGTCTGCACCACCGTGAAGGTGCCAGTACCGGCATAGGTGTGGCTGGGCGATGCGCCCGTGCCGCTGGTGTTGTCGCCGAACGTCCAGGTCCACGCCGTGGCGCCCGTGCTGGCATCGGTGAAGGTGAACGGGGCGCCCACGCAGGCGATCGGAGCGTGCGTGAAGCCCGCCACGGGCAAGGGGTTCACCGTGGCGTTGGCCGTGGTGCTGTTGGTGCAGGTGTTGGCGTCCGTGTAGGTGTAGGTGAGGGGGAAGCTGCCCGCTCCGCTCACCCCAGGGTCGAAGGTGCCCGCCGGATCGGTGATGCCCGTTCCGCTCCAGCTGCCGCCCGCCGGTGTCGCTGTCACGGGTTGCGGGCCGCCGTCCAGGCAGATCGACGGGCTGCTGGTGATCGCCACGGCAGGCAGCGGATGCACGGTGATGTCCACCTGGTCCTGCGTTACGCACGAGGCCGTCCCCACCGAATAGGTCAGGGTGAACGTGCCCGCCACGGCCGGATCGAAGGAGCCGGCCGCATCCACGTGCGGACCGCTCCACGTGCCGCCTGCCGGGCTTCCGCTCAACTGCAGCGCGCCGCTGTTGATGCACACCGCCCGGTCGTTGCCCGCGTTGGCCGGGTTGGTGATCGCCACCACCGTGACCACGATCCCCGCGCTGGCCGTGCAGTTGCTCGCATTGGTGTAGGTGTACGTGAGGTTGAAGGTGCCCACGCCGTTCGGCGTGAAGCGGCCGTCCGCCGTCACGTTCGGATCGCCGCTCCACGTGCCGCCTGCCGGAGAGAAGCCCGTGAGCTGCTGCTGGAAAGGCTGATCGCAGAAGGTCACGTTGCTCCCTGCATCCACCACGGGCAACGCTTCCACCACGGCGGCCCGGTCGTCGGCGATCGTGCAGCCGTTCGGATCGATGTACGTGTAGGTGAGCGTGTGCGTGCCAGCGCTGGCGGTGGCAGGCGTGAACAGGGCCCCGCTCACGCCCGGACCGCTCCAGGTGCCGGTCGCCGGTGATCCGGTCAGGGGCACTGCGGCACCATCCACGCACGTGCTGATGTCCGCGCCCGCATCCACGGTGGCCGCGTTCACCACGGTCACCACCACGTCATCGCTGCTGGCGCAACTGCCGCTTCCCCTGTTGTAGGTCAGGGTGAAGGCACCGGTCGTGGACGGCATGAAAAGCCCGCTCCCGGAAATGTTCCCGCTCCAACTGCCGCCCGCTGGAGCGCCCGTCAGTTGCAGCGGACCGCTGTTGCGGCACACGAGCGTATCGTTGCCCGCGTTGGCCGGGGTCGGTGGCGGTCCCACCGTTACGGTGATCTGGTCCGTGTTCACGCAATGCTGTGCGCTCGTTACGGTGTAGGTGAGGGTGTAGGTGCCTTGCGGCGTAGGGGTGAACTGCCCACCCGCCGTCACGTTCGGGCTGCCGCTCCACACGCCGCCCGGCGTGTTCGGCGAGAGCGTAACGGGCGTGCTACCGGCGCAGAACGTGGGATCGCTGCCTGCATCCACGGTGGGCAGGGGGTACACCGTTACTAGCGTGCTCGTGGAACCGGGGCATCCGCTTTGATCGCCGGTCAGGCCCACGGAGGTGGTGCCGCCGGGACTGAAGGTCAGCGAAGGACCGCTGCCGCCCGGGGTTCCGCCGATCGTCCATTGGTAGTTGCCCGCCCCGCTGGCGTTCAAGGTCACTGGTTCGCCTGCGCAAACGCCCGGTGCGGTGGGTGAGATGGTCACCACCGGCGCAGCGGTCACCGTCACGTTCACCGTGCTCGCAGGGCCATCGCATCCGCCGCCGCTCGCCGTTACCGTGTAGGTGCCCTGCGCTGCGGCGGTCACGCTGGTGATGCTTGGTTCCCGCTGGGTACTGGTAAAGCCGTTCGGTCCCGCCCAATGGAACGTGGCGCCGGGGATGTCCGCTGCGGTGAGGTTGAGCGTTTGCCCGGCGCACAGCGTGATCGGCCCGTTCACGGTCGGTGCCGGTGGCACCGTTGTCACGACCACCGGGCGGCTGGCGCTCGTGGGGCCGCAGGCGCTGGTGGCCGTCGCCGTCACCGTGAAGTTGCCTGCGGCAGAGTAGCTCACGGAATCCGGGGCTTTGCGTGCCCGCGCTCGCCGGTGTGCCACCGGTCATCGCCCAGCTGTAGCCCGTGATCGGCGAACCGCAGGCGGTGAACGTGCCCGAAGGCGTCAAGGTCTGCCCCGCACAAATGCCGGGCAGCGTGTTCACGCTCACCTGCGGCGGAGCGCCCACGGTCACCTGTTGCGTCACGGGGAATGTGCCGCAGGAGTTGATCGCCTGCAAGGTGACGGTGTAGTTCCCTGCGCCGGTGAATGTGAACTGCGGCGCGAAGCTCGTGGCATTGGTGCCACCAGTGAATGTCGCATTGCCCGTGCTGCTGCATATGCCGTTCACGAAGGCAGTTTGCCACCTGTATCGTGTTAGGCAGCTGTTCGGGCTTATGCTGGTGTTGTTCGTGGTGCTCACCAATGGTGCGCAGCCTGTACTGGGCGACAGTGTGAAAGCCGGCTGCGGTGGCGCTTCCACGCAGATGCACTTGGTGATGGAGTCCACCCCGCAAGCGGTGTTGCCGGTATATAGTTTGATGCAATAGGTGCCGCTTTGAGTGAAGGTCATCACCGGTGCCTGCGCTGCGTTCGGTGCCCAGCCCACTGTGCTGAGCAGATTGCCATTGGTGTTCCCCATTTGGCTGCTACTGTTCCATCCCGTGGCCGGTGTCACACGCCAGGCTACCCGAGAAATATTGCACGAAGGGGCTTCCTGTGAGGCGCTTGTGTTCTGGAAGGTGATGGGAGTATTTGCACAGACCGTATCTCCCGGAAGGATGGTGAAATCCGCCACGGGCTTTTCGCTTACCACTATCGGACCGACCACACCGAAGCTGGGGAGCGTACTGCACGGGTTCGTGGCCTCGATGTGCACAGTGAAGTAGGGAGGAGCATTGCAGCTGTTTACCGCCCATGCATGGCAGATCTGTGCAGGTACGGGTTCGTAGAACGTAGTGTCGGTGTTGTCACCGAACGTCACCACGTATTGTGTGCCAGGAGTATTGCCCCCCGGGGAGGTTTGGATGGGGATGCACAGCTGCTGGCCTGTGCATAGGTTCACTGTTCCTCCAGGGTTGGTCAAGCCCACGCTGGGATTGCTGCCGATGTAGACATAGAATCGTTCCGTGGCTGAGCAACCGTTCGGGTTGGTGATCGTGTAGTTGATCGTGGATAAACCCACGCCGTAGGTGTGTGATTGTGACCATCCAGCGTCAGGGAAGCTCGAATTGGGTGGGGGGGCTCCCCATGCGACATTGAAAGTGGCGCCAGCCGCTGCGGTGCTGTTGTCCACGAACGGGAAGGCATAGGACGTGAGGTTCTGCCCACAAATGGTGAACGCTACCGAGTTGTTGAACCTGGTGGTGAGCACAACACCGTCGTTCGGATCCATAGTAAGCACCGGGGCCGGAGCAGGATTCACCGTTACGATCACCTGGTCCGTACTGGTGTTGCCGATGTTGTCCGTCACCGTCAGTGTATAAGTCCGCGTAGCAGTGGTGGTACACACCGGATGCTGCGCGACGGCATTATCCAAGCCTGCGGCCGGGGCCCAGCTGTATTGGTAGGGTGCCTGCCCGCCAGTGGCCGTGTTGGGATTGGCGCCCAACGTGGTGGAACTGCCGCTGCAGATCGTCACGTCGTTGCCGGCATGCGCCGCCAAAGGCTGCGCGAAGGCTTCCGGCGCGATCAGGCCGAAGAAAAGGACCAGTAGGCAGGAGAGAATGGAACGGTGGGATCCCAAGCAGACAGCACGGTTGATGTGCCAAAATAGCTGAAACGCCCCTACGGCCTCTACCGTATTTCGCACAGGTTGCGTCACCGAGCCATTGATGGCTACGGGTTGCCGGGTGGGCACGGTTGCATGGATGCTCGCGCCGCGCGGTCTGTTCCACCATCGATCGAGGCATCTGCGGATCCACGGGCGATCGACCTTACAGCACGTCAGCCAGGCTCCGGCCGAACGCAGCTTCATGCTTCTTCAAGCACCACGATATGATCGAAGGAGAACTCCTGCGTATACGGCCGGGTTCCAATACGTATGGGGCGGCTGATCCAAGATGCCGAGCGAGGAGGATCTGTCGGGGCTCCGGCGCGAGGCCATCGCGCCTGGAGGGCCCGAACCATGCTGTGGATACTGCGGCCCTGATCGTTAGTGCCGAGTGTTCTGTGGCGGATGCTACCCTCTCTTCCGCCGCCGCAGCTCTTCCAGGATGAACCCCAGCTCTCGCCCGGTCTGACCGCGCGCGCTGGTGTTCTCTTCGGCGCGGCGGATGAGGTAGGGAAGTACCTCGCGCACGGGGCCGTAGGGCACATACTTGGCCACGCGGTAGCCGGCGGCGGCCAGGTTGAAGCTGATGTTGTCGCTCATGCCCAGGAGCTGGGCGAAGTGGATGCGCGCGTCGTCATGCGGCAGCCCCTGGTCCTGCATCAGCCGGGCGAGGAGCAGCGTGCTGGCCTCGTTGTGCGTGCCGGCCACGAGGGCGACGCCCTGGATGTGCGCCATGCAATAGCGCAGGGCTTCGTCGTAATGGGCATCGCTGGCGGCCTTGTCCGGCTGGATCGGGTCCGTGTAGCCGCGCTCCGCCGCCCGGGCGCGCTCCTTCTCCATATAGGCGCCGCGCACCAGCTTCAGGCCCAAGTGGTAGCCATGGGCCTGCGCGTGGGCCACGCACTGCTTCAGGAAGGCGAGCCGGTCGTGCCGGTAGAACTGGATGGTATTGAACACGATGGCCCGCTCGCGGTTGAAGCGGCCCATGAGCTCCTCCACCACGGCATCGATGGCGGGCTGGATCCAGCTTTCCTCCGCGTCCACGAGCACGGGAACCCCGGCGTCGTATGCTGTCTGGCCGATGCGCTCGAAGCGGGCCTTCGCCCGGGCCCACAGCGCGTTCTCTTCCGTGGACAGCGCCTCCCCGTTGGACACCTTCTCCAAGATGTCCATGCGGGCCACGCCGGTGGGCTTGAACACGGCGAAGGGGATCTCCGGCCGGCCTTTCGCCGCCGCGATGCCGCGCAGGGTCTCCGCCAGGGTGGCGTCCAGCGAGGCCTCGTCGTCCTTGCCCTCCACGCTGTAGTCGAGGATGGTGCCCACGTGGCTTTCCGCGAGCCGTGCCACGGCGCGGAGGCTTTCTTCCACCGTTTCGCCCCCGCAGAACTGCCGGAAGATGGTGGCCTTGATGATGCCCTTCACGGGGAGGTGCAGGGCCAGGGCCATGCGGCTGAGCGTGCTGCCCGCCTTGGTGAGCACGGGGTTGCCGATGATGCGGAAGAGCCAGCGGGCCTGCCGGAGCTCACGGTCGCTCTTGGCGGCGAAGGCGGTGCGGGTGTCGCTGAGGTCCGGCAGCCGGGTGCCGGGTGGTGGTGGGGCCGTTCCGATCATGCGCCGCTGCGGAAGGTTGTCGTTCCTTTGAACGGTTGGCCTTCACCGTGTCCGCCTCTGTGGCGCGGGAAGGGTGGCCAAAAATAGCAATGGCACCAGTGCAGCACGGATCCATGGTCGTCCAGGCGGGCGGGCACCCCGTGGTCCAGGGCCCCGGATCGCTGGAAGCCCTGCACCAGTGGCTCCTGCTGGAGGCCCGATCCCCCGTTGCTTCATCCTGGGTGATGAGCACACGCTGGCGCACTGCCTGCCCGAACTGCTGGCCCACGTGCCCGCGCTGCGCGAGGCGGAGACCATGCAGGTGCAGGGCGGAGAGGCCAGCAAGGCCATCGAGGTGTGCAAGGCGCTTTGGGGCCACCTGGCCGAGCGCGAGGCGGACAGGCAGAGCATCCTGGTGGCCCTGGGCGGAGGCGTCATCACGGACCTCGGGGGCTTCGTGGCGGCCACCTTCAAGCGCGGCATCCGCTTCGTGCATGTGCCCACCACGCTCATGGGCATGGTGGATGCGAGCATCGGAGGCAAGACGGCGATCGACCTGCTCGGGGTGAAGAACCTCGTGGGCGTGTTCGCCGATCCCGTGGCCGTATACATGCACGTACCGTTCCTGCGCACGCTCGGCAAGCGCGAGCTGCTGAACGGCGTGGCCGAGATGGTGAAGCACGGCCTCGTGCGCGATGCCCGCCATTGGAACGACCTGCGCCGCACCCCGCTGCACGACCTCGCCGCCCTTACGCCGTTGATCGAACGTTCCGCCGCCATCAAGGCCGAAGTGGTGAGCGAGGACCCCCGCGAGATCGGCCCGCGCAAGCTGCTCAACTTCGGCCACACCATCGGCCACGCGCTGGAATCCTTCGCGCTGGAGAGCGCGGACCGCAACCTGCTGCACGGCGAGGCAGTGGCCATCGGCATGGTCTGCGAGGCCTGGCTCAGCTGGCGACTGGGCCTGTTGGACCGCGACCGCATGAATGCGGTGCAGGAGCATCTGCTGCAGCTCTACCTCCCTTTCCATTTGCAGGGATCGGACCACCACCGCGTGATCGAGCTGATGCGCCACGACAAGAAGAACGCCGGCGATCAGTTCCGCTTCACCCTCCTCACGGACATCGGCTCGGCGCGTGTGGATGTGCCCGTGTCCGCCGCGCAGGTGGGCGATGCCCTGGACCATTACCGCCTGATCGTGCGCGATGCACAGCGTGACCGTTCGCAGGCCTGAGGGGCCGGTCCGGGCGCGCATCGCCCTGCCGCGCAGCAAGAGCGTGGCCAACCGCGCGCTGGTGCTCGCCGCGTTGGCCGGTGATCTCGCCTGCGTGCAGGATCCCGGTGATGCGGAGGACACGCGCCTGCTGGCGCAACTGCTGCGCGAACGTCCGTTCGTGATGCACTGCGGGCTGGGTGGCACCACGTTCCGCTTCCTGCTGGCGTGGGCGTGCGTGCAGGAAGGAGAGGAGCATGTGATCACCGGCGCTGCCGGGTTGCTCGAGCGCCCGCATCAGCCATTGATCGAGGCATTGCGGCACCTCGGCGCGGCGATCGACCGCACGGATGCGGGCTACCGCGTACGCGGGAAGCGGCTGGCGGGAGGAACGATCACGTTCGACTCACCGATCAGCAGCCAATACCTGAGCGCGCTGATGCTGGTGGCGCCGCGCATGGCCGAAGGGCTGCGGATCGAATGGACCGGCACGCAGCTTTCGCGCCCCTATGTGGGGATGACCGTGCGCGCGTTGCGCGTGTTCGGCATCGCCGCCGAAGTGGATGCGGGAACGATCACCGTTCCGCCGGGGACATTGATGGGCGTGCCCTTCAGCGTGCCGCGCGATTGGAGCGCCGCTGCGTTCTGGTTCGAGGTGGTTGCGCTGGCCCATGATGCGGAAGTGGTCCTCGAGGACCTTCGGGCGGATGGCTGGCAAGGCGATGAGCGGATCACGGAGTTCATGCGCGGCCTGGTGCATGCAGAAGCCGGGAGCGATGGGCTCCGCTTGTCCAAGGCATGGGACGGTGTGGACAGCCTCCGGTTCGAGCTCGATGGAACACCGGACCTGTTCCAGCCGTTGGTGTTCACCTGGGTGAACTTCGATGCGCGCATGGCCTTCGATGGACTGCACAACCTGTCCCGGAAGGAAACGGACCGGACAAGTGCTGTTGCCGAGGTACTGAAGGAGCTGGGGATCGCTAGTTCCTTCTCCCAAGGACAATTCCGTGTTCTATCGCATGAGCCACCGGTCCCGATCGCGGGCCATGCTTTCCATACCTACAAGGATCACCGCATGGCCATGGCGTTGGCGCCGCTGGCGTTGGCCTTCGGCGAGATCACCCTCCTGGACCCCGATGTGGTCGGCAAATCCTACCCCGGTTTCTGGGAAGATCTGCGGAAGGCCGGGTTCTCCGTGGTGTTCAACAACGGGTAGAATTCCATGTGCCCATGTGCCCATCTGCTCATGGGCACATGAGCACATGGACACATAGGCACATGGGCACATAACCACCGCCGCCGCTCAACCCAGCGTGCTGTTGTCGATCACGAAGCGGTAGCGCACGTCGCTTTTCAGCATGCGCTCGTAGGCTTCATTGATCTTCGCGGCGGGGATCAGCTCGATGTCGCTCAGCACGTTGTGCTTCGCGCAGAAGTCCAGCATTTCCTGCGTTTCCTGGATGCCGCCGATGAGCGAACCCGTGAGCGAGCGGCGTTGGAGCACCAGCGAACCGGCGTGGATCGGTGCCGCCTCCGGCATGCCCACCAGCACCATGGTGCCGCCGCGCTTCAGCAGCCCCAGGTAGGCGTTGTAATCATGCTGCGCGGATACCGTGTCCAGGATGAGGTCGAAGCGCTTGGCGTTCGTCTTGAAGGCGCCTTCCTGCTGCGTGGGGAGGAAGTCGTCGGCACCCAGGCGCAGGGCATCGGCGCGTTTGCTTTCGGAATGGCTGATCACCGTCACGTGCGCGCCCATCGCCTTCGCGATCTTCACGCCCATGTGGCCCAGGCCGCCCAGGCCCACCACGCCCACCTTGTCGCCGGGCTTCACCCCGTGGCGATGCAGCGGTGAATACGTGGTGATGCCCGCGCACAGCAGCGGCGCCGTGCGGTCCAGCGGCATGCCATCGGGGATGCGCAGCACGTAGCTTTCGTCCACCACGATGCGGGTGGAGTAGCCGCCCTGCGTCACGCGGCCGGTCTCCTTTTCCGTGCCGTTGTAGGTGCCGGTCATGCCCTTTTCGCAGAACTGTTCCTCGTTCTCCTGGCAGGCGGCGCATGTGCGGCAGCTGTCCACGATGCAGCCCACGCCCACGGCATCGCCCACCTTCCATTTCGTGACGCCGCTCCCCACGGCGCTCACCCTGCCCACGATCTCGTGCCCGGGCACGATGGGGTACTTGGTGCCGCCCCATTCGTTGCGCGCGGTGTGCAGGTCGGAGTGGCACACGCCGCAGTATGCGATGTCGATCACCACGTCGTACGGGCCGGGGTCGCGGCGTTCGATGGTGTGTGGGGCCAGCGGCGCGGTAGCGCTGGCGGCGGCGTAAGCGGAGGTCTTGGACATGGGGACGAAGGTACCGCTGCAAGGTCCCGGCAAGGGTCTGCTCTTCCCCGGAACCGCGTTCGAAATACCTTCGCCCGCCATGGCATTCCCCACCGACCTCGAGATCGCACAGCAGGCGCGCATGCAGCCCATCACCGCCATCGGCGAAAAGCTGGGCGTGGATTCCGACAGGCTTGAACTGTACGGCCGCTACAAGGCCAAACTGCCGCTGGACCTGATCGATGAGGGGAAGGTGGCCAGGAGCAAGCTCATCCTCGTCACCGCGCTGTCGCCCACGCCCGCCGGGGAAGGCAAGACCACCATGAGCATCGGCCTGTGCGAGGGCCTGAACAAAGTGGGGAAGAAGGCCATGGTGGTGCTGCGTGAACCCTCGCTAGGGCCTGTGTTCGGCATGAAGGGGGGCGCCGCTGGCGGCGGCTACGTGCAGGTGGTGCCCATGGAGGACATCAACCTGCATTTCACCGGCGACTTCGCCGCGATCGAAAAGGCCAACAACCTGCTCGCCGCGTTGATCGACAACAACCTGCAGAGCAGGACGAAGAGCCTCGGCATCGACCCGCGCACCATCGCCTGGAAGCGCGTGATCGATATGAACGACCGCGCCCTGCGCGACATCGTGATCGGCCTTGGCGGCACCGGCAACGGCATTCCCCGCCAGGACGGCTTCAACATCACCGCGGCCAGCGAGGTGATGGCGATCATCTGCCTCGCCACCGGCTACGAGGACCTGAAGACGCGCCTGGGCAACATCTTCGTGGGCAACAGCCGCAACCCCGACCGGAAGTACGTCTATGCCCGCGACCTGAAGGCCGAAGGCGCCATGGCCCTGCTGCTGAAGGATGCCATCAAGCCGAACCTGGTGCAGACGCTGGAGGGCAACCCCGCCATCATCCACGGCGGCCCCTTCGCCAACATCGCACAGGGCGTAAACAGCGTGCTGGCAACGAAGATGGGCCTGAGCCTGGCCGACTACGTGGTCACCGAAGCGGGTTTCGGTGCCGACCTGGGCGCGGAGAAGTTCTTCGACATCAAGTGCCGCGCGGCGGGCCTGGAACCCAGTGCCGCGGTGATCGTAGCCACGGTGCGTGCCCTGCGCTACCACGGTGGCGCCGACATCAAGGAGGTGAACAACGCTTCGGTGGAGCGCGTGCAGGAGGGCCTATCCAACCTGGGCCGCCACATCGAGAACATGGGCAAGTTCGGCGTGAAGGCCGTGGTGGCCATCAACAACTTCCCCACCGATACGCCGGAGGAGATCGCCCTGATCCAGCGGTATTGCCGGGAGCGCGGTGCCGAAGCGGTACTGGCGAAAGGCTTCGCCGAGGGTGGCGCAGGCATGACCGACCTGGCCCAGGCCGTGGTGAAGGTGGCCGACAGCGGCGAAAGCCGGTTCAAGCTGCTCTATGACCTTGACCTCACCATCGAGCAGAAGGTGGAGCGGATCGCGAAGGAGATCTACCGTGCGGGCAGCGTGGCCTATGCCGCCGACGCGCAGACGGCCCTGCGGCGGATCAAGAACCTCGGCCTGGAGAAGCTGCCGGTGTGCATCGCCAAGACGCAGTACAGCTTCAGCGATGATCCCACGCGCCGCGCCGCGCCCGAAGGCTTCGAGATCACGGTGAAGGACATCGAGATCGCGGCCGGTGCCGGTTTCGTGGTGCCGCTGCTGGGCAACATCATGCGCATGCCCGGCCTGCCCGAAACGCCCGCCAGCGAGCATATGGATATCGATGCCGATGGTGTGGTCAGCGGGTTGAGCTGAACTTGTAGCGGGGGGGCGATGATCGCTTTTCCAACGGCCGTGCCAAACCATAGACCCATGTAGGGCGGTGGCTTTCCGGAGGATCATCATCACGATCCAATCCGGGGAGGACGGTCATCCATCCTCCTGATTTTTCAACCGGAGGGGACATTTCCCGGGAACCCGCCTGTAAATTGGAAGGGTCTACCCCAAACCCCAGTACCATGAACATCACCTTCAACGAGCTCCGGAACATCAAGGACAACTTGCCTGATGGGAGCATCCACCGCATCGCGAGGGAGTTGGACCTGAACGTGGAAACGGTGTGGAACTACTTCGGCGGCTACAGCCATCCCCAAGGCCGGCCCATGGGCGTTCACTTGGAGGGTGGAGGAGGAGGCGTGGTGTCCCTGGATGATACCCGCATCCTGGACATCGCCCGCAGGATCCTGGACGAGCAGCCGCATCACACCTGATGACGGCCGTCCACCGGCTGGAAGGGAAAGGGATCCGCGCCACGGGTCCCTTTCTCTTTTCCGGTCAGCGCTCCACCACGCGGAACTCCACGCGGCGGTTCAGCGCGCGGTTCTCCTCGCTTGTGTTCGGCTTCAGGGGTTTGGTTTCGCCGTAGCCCTTCCAGGTCAGGCGCTCCTTGCCGATCTTCTTCTTCACCAGGTAGTCCACCACGGCCTTGGCGCGGTCGTCGCTCAGCTTCAGGTTGGCGGCGTCGCTGCCCACGTCGTCGGTGTGGCCTTCGATCTCGATCCGCATCAGCGGGTAGTCCGTGAGGAGGTCCACCAGTTTGTCCAGTTCGGCCTCGCTGGCCGGCGTAAGGGTGGCCTTGGCGAACTCGAAGCCGATGTTGTCCAGCCGGATGCGCTTGCCCACTTCGGGCTCCACCTGCATGATGTCCACCTGGGTGGAACTGGCGTGGTCCTCCACTTTCTGTTTGGGCGGCGGGGGCACGCTCTCCTTCGGCTTCGGGGTGAGCGCGGTACCGGCCGGCGCGATGCGCACGTTCACATCGTCGATGAAGTAGTACGCGCCGCGTTCACCATCGGGCTGCCGCTCGTGGAGGGTGACCTCGTCCCCGTAGAAGTTGCCGATCAGCAGGTAGCGCTCATCGCCGTTGGCGTCGAACACCCCGCTGACCTTGCGCCAGCCGCCGGCGTCCAGCACCTTGTCCTCGTTCACCTGCGGGGTGATGTAGAGCGGCAGGCAGTCACGCGTTCTCACCGGAGCGGCGGCGAGCACGATGCCGATGTTGTTGCTGGCCTCGTTGCTGAAGTTGGCGCGCTGCACGAAGCATTCGGCGATGTAGCGCTTGCCGGCCTCGAGCGGCTGCGGCAGTTCGATCTGCAGGTATTCGTGCCAGTAGGTGGGCGTATTGCCCCGGCCCCAGACCTTGATCCCGGCCATGGCGTCGCCGCCGTGCGGGGAGGTCTTGCCCTTGGTGCGCTTGGTAGGGTTGGCCCAGCAGGTGGGGTCCGCCTTCGTGCTGAAGATGTCCGGCGTGGTCTCGGTGGGCGAGTTCCACCCGATCATCACTTCCTCGTTGAACTTGCGCGCCTGCTGCGTCCAGGCGCACTGCACTTTCTTCACCTCCTCGAAGCCGGGGTTCGGCACCACGTTGGGCATGGTGTCGTTGTTCAGCCGCTGGAGCAGGTTCTGGGCGTGGAGGGGGATCGCAAGCCCACCTGTCAGGATGATCGGAATGAATGCTCGGCGCAACATGGGAACAAAGCTACCGGCACCGGATGTGGACATCGTGCCCGGCATGCGGGCGGGATCAACGATCGGGTTGTTCGATCAGGGTGCTGGCTATCCCTGATCCATGGCGATCCAGTTGCGGATCATGCGGGGCCCTGCGGGCGTGAGCACGCTTTCGGGATGGAACTGCACGCCGCAGGTGGCGTAGCGCACGTGCCGCAGGGCCATGATGATGCCCTGGTCGCTGCGTGCCGTCAGGCGCAGTTCCGCGGGCAGCGTGGCCGGATCGGTGGCCCAACTGTGGTAGAGGCCCACCTCGAACGGCTCTTCGATGCCCGCGAAGAGCGGGTCCACCGGCGGTTCCGGGCGGCATGCCGCGGCCACGCCGTGCATCACCCGCGGCTGGTTGAAGAGCGTTCCGCTGCAGACCTCCACGATGGCCTGCATGCCCAGGCAGATCCCCAGGATCGGCCGCACGGGCATCAGCTTGTGCAGCAGCTCGGGCATGATGCCCGCCTCGGCCGGCAGGCCCGGACCGGGGGAAAGCACGATCCGGTCGTATCGTGCCGCTTCATCCACCGTGATGGCATCATTGCGCACTACGTCCACCTGCGCGTGCGGCTCCAGCAGATGGTGCAGGTTCCAGGTGAAGGAGTCGTAGTTGTCGAGAAGGAGGATGCGCATGGGCGGTTCAGGGGCAGGATGCAAGAGCAGGGACAGGAGCAAGAGGCAGGAGCAGGATGCAGAGGCGATGCCTACTGTTCCTGCTCCTGCGGCTTTTGTTTTCCGATCCAATCCAGGTGCGTGTGCTGGAAGCTGTCGCCGAACTTGAGGCCATAGCCGAGGATGCGATCCATGCTGGCGTGGCCGTAGAGAATGAGGCCGGTGATGAACAGCGGCCAGTGTGCCTTCGGATCACCATCTTCCCCGATGTGACCGAATTCGAAGGACATCACGAGAATGATGAGCGCAACGGCTTTGTGATGAAGTACGTTGTAGGTCAGTGCACCGATGCGAGGGCCTATGAGATAACCTAGCATACCGATATCCGGTCCGACCGCGAGCAATAGATAGACCCACCACTGCGCATCACTCAGGATCAGAACAGAGAGGCATAACATGAACTGCGCGGCTTCTTCGAGTTTGATGAGGGGCTTCATCGGCTTTGGGCATTTGTCATGGTGAGCCCGTCGAACCATGACCATGATCGCGGTTCGACGGGCTCACCGCGACACCAAACCTGCTACCACTCGATCCCCACCGGGCAATGGTCGCTGCCCATCACCTCGTTCAGGATGAAAGCATCCTTCACCCGCGTCTCGAACCCTTTGCTCACGAGGACGTAGTCGATGCGCCAGCCCACGTTCTTCTCGCGGGCACCGAAGCGCTGGCTCCACCAGCTGTACTTCACGGTATCGGGGTGCAGGTGGCGGAACGTGTCCACGAAACCGGCTTCCAGCAGCGCGCTGATGCCGTCGATCTCGCTTTGCATGTAGCCGGCGGTCTTGTTGTAGTTGGCCTTGGGGCGGGCGATGTCGATCGGCTGGTGCGCCACGTTCAGGTCGCCTGTGAAGAGGACCGGCCGCTTGCAGGATGCGAGCTTCACGAGGTATTCGCGCAGAGCGATATCCCATTGCCCGCGGTAGCCTAGGCGCTTCAGGTCCTGCCCGCTGTTGGGCACGTAGCTGTTCACCACGATGTGGTCCGCGTACGTGGCGGTGATCACGCGGCCTTCGGTGTTGTGGTCGTCCGCGCCGTCGATGCCGAGGTCCACGCGCACGGGCTCGTCCTTGCTGAGGATGGCGGTGCCGCTATAGCCCGGTCTCTCGGCGGAATAGGCATGCAGGTGGTAGCCCTCCATGCCCTTCAACGCCTCGGCCACCTGCTCGGGGTTGGCCTTGGTCTCCTGGAAGCAGTAGATGTCGGCCCCCATCAGTTTCAGCGACGGGATGAGGCCCTTGTTCACGCTGGCGCGGATGCCGTTGACGTTGAATGAGATCAGCTTCATGGAGCAAATGTGCTCCGTGCGGGCGTGACCGCCAAACCACTTGCGCCACGACCGCGGAGCCGGACCCTGCATCACCTTCTGCGGGTCCGCCATGGCGCCTTCCGTGGATCCGCGTCACACCCTTCCCGCCTTGATCTCCTCCACCACGTTCGGGTCCAACAGCGTGGTCGTATCACCAAGGCTCTGCATTTCGCCCTCGGCGATCTTCCGCAGGATGCGGCGCATGATCTTGCCGCTGCGGGTCTTCGGCAGGCCGCTCACGAACTGGATCTTGTCGGGCTTGGCGATGCGGCCGATGTTGGCCACGATAGATTCCATGATCTCGCCGGTGATCCGGTCCACGGCGGCCTTGTCGTTCAGGTCCAATGGCTCGGCGGTGATGACGTAGGCGTGGATGCCCTGCCCCTTGATGTCGTGCGGATAGCCCACCACGGCGCTTTCCACCACGCGCTCGCTGAGGTTGATGGCGCTCTCGATCTCGGCGGTGCCGAAGCGGTGGCCGCTCACGTTGATCACGTCGTCCACGCGGCCGATGATGCGCCAGCGGCCTTCTGCGTCGCGCTTGGCGCCGTCGCCGCTGAAATAGTGGCCGGGATAGCTGCTGAAGTAGGTCTGCTTGTAGCGCTCGTGGTCGCCCCAGGTGGTCCGCAGGATGCCGGGCCAGGGGAACTTCATGCAGAGCATGCCTTCCACCTCGTTCTCCGTGATCTCCTTGCCATCGGCGGTGAGCAGCACGGGCTGCACGCCGGGCAGTGGGTAGGCCGCGTGGCTGGGCTTTTCATCGGTGACGCCCGCGATGGAACTGATGAGGATGCCTGCGGTCTCGGTCTGCCACCAGGTGTCCACGATGGGGCAGCGGCCCTTGCCCACGTGCAGCTTGTACCATTGCCAGGCTTCCTCGTTGATCGGCTCGCCTACGCTGCCGAGCACTTTCAAGGAGTCCAGTGAATAGGCCAGCACGTGGTCCAGCCCGGCGGCCATCAGGCTGCGGATGGCGGTGGGTGCGGTATAGAAGATGTTCACGCCGTGCTTGTCGATTACCTGCCAGAAGCGGCCCGCGTCCGGGAAAGTGGGCACACCCTCGAACAGCAGCGTGGTGGCCCCGGCGCAGAGCGGTCCATAGATGATGTAGCTGTGACCGGTCACCCAGCCGATATCGGCGGTACACCAGTAAATGTCGCTTTCTTCGTACTGGAACACGTTGCGGAAGGTGTAGTCGCAGAACACCATGTAGCCGCCGCAGGTATGCACCACGCCCTTGGGCTTGCCAGTGCTGCCGCTGGTGTAGAGGATGAAGAGCGGATCCTCCGCGTCCATCTCCTCGGCGGGACAATGCTTGTCCACATGCTTCAGTTCCTCGTGCAACCATACGTCGCGGCCTTCCTGCATGTCCACGGCCCAGCCGAGGCGGTCGGTGACAATCACCTTCTTCACGCTGGGGCAGGTCCCCAGCGCCTCATCCACCACGCGCTTCACGGGGATCTGCTTGTGGCCGCGGTTCAGGCCGTCGCTGGTGAGCACCATGCTGCATTCGGCATCCTGGACGCGGTCGGCGATGCTCCTGGTGCTGAAGCCCGCGAAGACCACGGAGTGGATGGCCCCGATGCGCGCGCAGGCCAGCACGGCGATGGTGAGCTCGGGGACCATCGGCATGTAGATGCAGATGCGGTCGCCCTTCTTGGCGCCGTTGCGCTTGAGCACGTTGGCGTACTGGCACACGCGCTCGTGCAGTTCGCGGTAGGTGTAGCGCACGAAGCGTTCATGCGGGTCGTTCGGCTCCCAGATCAGCGCTAGCTTGTTGCCGCGCTTCTCCAGGTGGCGGTCCAGGCAGTTCTCGGTGATGTTCAGCTTCCCGCCGATGAACCACTTTACCTCCGGCTTGCGGAAGTCCCACTCCAGCACCTTGCTCCATTTCTTGCGCCACGTGAAGGTCTCGGCCTGGGCGGCCCAGAAGGCTTCGGGGTCCTGTACGCTGAGGCGGTAGGCTTCGTCGTAATCGGCCTTGGTGCGGATGCGGGTGATGTCCATGCAGGAAAATTACGCGACCTATTCCGTACGACGGATCCGCCCTCGCCGATAGTGGGAGGTGTTTTTCCACCGCCACGGCGCCACGGACGCAAAGGAGGCGCAACGGGTGTTGGCTGGACAGCCTTCGCTACTCGTCAGGCTATCTCTGACGTGGCGGACCCCTTGGCGTACGTGGTGCCGTGGCGGTGGGAGAGCCGCGTCAGCGGTATAAGTATGGGCCCTCATGCGAGGGAACAGGTTCACGCCCCCACAAGCCGCTGCTCCACCTTCTTGCGCTTGCGTCCGAAGCGCTTCCCGCGGGCCATCTCCATCAGGCGGGTGAAGAGGTAGTACATGGTGGGCACCAGCACGAGGGTGAGCAGCAGCGAGCTGGTGAGGCCGCCGATGATCACCCAGGCCATGCCGTTCTTCACCTCGGCGCCATCGCCGCTGGCCAGGGCGATGGGCAGCATGCCGAAGATCATCGCCACGGTGGTCATCAGGATGGGTCGCAGGCGCTCCTTGCCGGCCTCCACCAGGGCTTCGGTAAGGCCCAGGCCCTCCTTGCGGAGGTGGTTGGCGAAGTCCACGATGAGGATGCCGTTCTTGCTCACCAGGCCCAGCAGCATGATCAGGCCCACGATGGCGAAGATGCTCAGCGGCTGCATGGTGAGCGCCAGCGCCAGCAGCGCCCCGATCAGCGCCACGGGGATGGAGAACAGCACCACGAACGGGTACACCACGCTCTCGTACAGCGCCACCATGATGAGGTATACCAGGATGATGCCGAGCAGCAGCGCCGTGCCCAGGCTGCCGAACGCGTCGCCCTGGTTCTTCGCGTCGCCCAGGTACTGGATCGCGACACCGGCAGGTAGGGGCGACTTCGCCAATCCCTTCTTGATGTCCTCCACGATGGTGCCGCTCGGGCGCCCCACGGCGGCGCTGTTCACCTTGATGGAGTTGAGCCGGTCCGTGCGCTCCAGCACGCTGCTGCCCATGGCCTCCTGCACGTCCGCCAGCTGGTCCAGCCGCACGGTGGCGCCCTTCGCGTTGGTCACCATCAGGGTGCGCACGCTGTTGATGTCCTGACGGTCGCCCTGGTCCATGCGGACGTTGATCGGGTATTCCTCACCGCCTTCCTTGAACTTGTACCGGTCGTTGCCGCGGAAGGCCGTCTGCACGGATGCGCCCACGTCAGTGCTGGTGAAGCCGAGCTCGGCCATGCGCGTCTGGTCCAGGCGCACCCGCACTTCGGGCTTGGGGCTCTTGGTGCTGTAGGCCACGTAGTCGGTGCCGGGCGTGCGCTCCACCACGCTGCGCACCAGGCGGGCGGCCTTCCACAGGCTGTCCATGTCGGTGCCCTTCACCGCGATCTGGATGGGCGTGGTCACCGAACCGGTGATGCTCGTCTGTAGCACGGTCACCTTCACGCCCGGGATCGCGCTCACCTCATCGCGGATGAGGTTGCCGAACTGTTCGGCGCTCAGTTTGCGCTGCTCCTTCGGCACCAGCTTCACGTTGATCTCCGACAGGTTCGCGGTGGAGCTACCGCTCAGCGAACCCGAGCCCGCCTGGCCGCTCTGCGTGCCCACGTTGGTGAAGGCGTTCACTACTTCGGGGTGGGCCAGGATCATGCGCTCGGCCTGCATGGTCAGCTTGTCGGTGGTGGCGAGGTCCGCCTGCGGAGCGGCTTCCAACTGCACTACGAACTCGCCGCGGTCGCCGTTCGCCACGAACGTGGCGCCGATGAAGCCCGCAGGCAGCAGCGCGATGGCGCCCACGAACAGCACCAGCACGCCGATCAGGATCCAGCGCTTGTGCCCCAGCGACCATTGCAGGATGCGGCCGTACTGGGCTTGCAGGCCGTTCACCGCGGATTCGAACCCGAGGCTGATCCGGCCCCAAAGCGTGTCCTTCGTGAGGTGCTCCAGGCGGCCCCAGCGCGAGGCCAGCAGCGGGGTGAGCGTGAAGGCCACGAACAGGCTCATCAGCGTGCTGAACACCACCACCAGCGAGAATTCCCGCAGGATGTTGCCGATGAGGCCGCCGCTCAGCGCCATCGGCAGGAACACCACCACGTCCACCAGGGTGATGGCCAGGGCCGTGAAGCCGATCTCCGACCGCCCTTCCAGTGCCGCGGTCCAGCGCGACTTGCCCATCTCCAGGTGGCGGTAGATGTTCTCCAGCACCACGATGCTGTCGTCCACCAGGATGCCCACCACGAGCGACAGGGCCATCAGCGTCATCAGGTTCAGCGAGAAGCCGAACGCGTACATGAGGATGAACGTGGGGATCATGGCCGAAGGCAGCGCCACCAGCACGAAGAGCGAGCTGCGCAGGCTGTGCAGGAACATGAGCATGACGAAGCCCACGATGAGCACGGCCAGCACCAGGTCGTCCATCACGGCGTTGGCGGACGAGAGGGTGTAGATGCTCTGGTCCATCGCCACCGTGTAGTCGAAGCCCACGTCGCTGAGCTGCTCCCTCAGTTCGGTCAGGCGCTTCTTCACACCCCGGCTCACTTCCACAGCGTTGGCGTCGCTCTGCTTCACGATCTGCACGCCGATGCCGGGCACGCCGTTGCTGCGGTTGAACGTGGTGGCTTCGGTGAGCCCGTCCGTCACCGAGGCGATGTCCTTCAGCAGCACCCGGGAGCCGTCGGCGCCCGTGCGCACCACCGTGCTGCGGAGGTCGTCCACCGTGATCGCCCGGGCGTCCAGGTTGATGGACAGCCGGGAGCCGTCGCCCTCCACGTTGCCGGCGGGGAAGGTGCTGCTGTTGCCGCCCACGGCCTGCGCCACCTGCGCGGCGGTGATGCCGTAGGCCTTCAGCCGGTCATTGTCCAGCACCACGTTCACTTCGCGCTCCTGCGCGCCGATGAGCGTGACGGAGCCTACGCCGGGCACGTTGCTGAGGATGGGCACCACGCGGTCGTCCAGCAGCTGGTAGAAGGCGGCGGGCGGGAGGTCGCTGGTGGCGCTCAGGCGCAGGATGGGGATCTCGTCCGTGCTGAAGCGCGCCACCACCGGGTCGTCGGCGTCCTCGGGCAGCTGCGCGAGCACCTGGTCCACCTTGCGCTCCGCGTCGCGCTGGGCGTTGTTGACGTTGGTGCCTTGCTTGAGGGTGACGGTGATGGCGGAGAGGCCTTCCTGCGAGGTGGAGCTGATCTGGTCCACGCCCTCGATGGCGCTCACCGCATCCTCTAGCGGCTTGGTGATGGTGTTCTGGATCTCTTCCGGCGAGGCCCCGCGGTAGGTGGTGCGCACGGAAACGACGTTGGCCTCGAACTTGGGCAGCAGGTTGTAGCTGAGCTGCTTGTAGCCGAGGAAGCCGAAGAGGACCAGGGTGACGAAGATCACCGTGATCAGCAGCGGCCGTTTGATCGACAGTTCTGTGATGCTCATGACGGATGTCGTTGCGGCGCTCAGCGGCCGGTGATGCGGACGAGGGTGCCTTCGCCGAGGTTCAGCTGCCCGGTGAGCACCACGGTGTCACCCGGCTTCAGGCCGTCCACCACTTCCACCGCGTCGCCCACTTCGCGGCCCAGGGTGAGCTTGCGCTGCGTGGAGCGGAACGTGCTGTCGGCCCGGTCCACCACGAACACGTAGGCGTTCTTCATCCCTTCGGCCAATGCGGTCTTGGGGATCATCAGGGCCTGGCCTTCCTCGCTGCCGGTGAAGGTGGCCGTGACGAAGGTGCCGCTCTTCAGCGGGTGCGCCTTGCTGTTGTCCACGGCCACTTCCACTTCGTAGTTGTGGCTGGCGTCCCCGCGCGGGCTGACGAAGGTGACCTTGCCGGGGAAGCGCTCGCCGGGGTAGATGTCGGTGGTGATCTCCACGGCCCGGCCCGGCTGCACGCGGTAGGCGTCGCGCTCGCTCACGAACACGTTCGCTTTGAGGCGCGCGATGTCCACCACTTCTACCACGGCGGTGTTGGCGGGCACGTATTCGCCCACCTCCACGTTCTTCGCCACCACGGTGCCGCCCACGGGGGCGATCACCTGTGCGTCGCGCAGCTGCTGGCGGATCTGGTCCACCTTTACCCGTGCGTTCTCATACTGGAAGCGCGCGTCGTCGTAGTTCACCTCGCTGGCGGCCTTGCCGGCGTAGAGCTCCTTGTAGCGGTCGTGGTCCTTCTGCAGCTTGGCGAGGCTCAGCTCCGCCGCTTCCAGCTCCAGCTGCTTGCCCGCCACGTCGAGGCTGCCGAGCACCTGGCCTTTGCTGACGCGCGAGCCGAGGTCCACGCTCAGGGAGGCGAGCTTGCCTTGCGCGTTCACCATGACCTTGGCGTGGTCATAGGGCTCCAGCGTGCCGGCCACGGAGAAGGTGCCGGATACGGAGCCTTCCGCGGCGGTCATCACCGTGACGGGGATGGCGATGGCGCTGCGGTCCACGGGTTGCTTGGCGGCGTTCAGCTTCTTCTTGTTGGCCGTCAGCTTGACGGTGATGCCCAGCGCCACCACGAGCAGCACGAGGGGAAGGATGAGTTTGCGCATGGATCAGAGCGTGTTGGCGAATTCGAGCAGGGTGCCCTTCGCGCGTTCGAGGTCGATGAGGGCGAGGTAGTGGTCGAGGATGGACCGCGTGTAGTTGTTTCGGGCCTCCTTCAGTTGGTAGTCGGCGTTCAGCAGGTCGCTCAGCTGGGCGAGGCCCTGCTGGTATTGCAGGCTGGTGTTGGCGAACACGCGCTCGGCGAGCTTCAGGTTCTCGGCGTCGTTCTCCACGTTGCTGGTAGAGGCGGCCAGGCGGGTGTCGGCGCTGTGGTAGTCCAGCTCCCAGCCGCTGGCGTTCAGCTTGAGCTGTTCGCGTGCGGTGGACAGGGCGATCTCGCTCTGCTTCACCTGGCTGCTGCGCCGGAGCCCGCTGAAGAGGGGCACGTTCAGCTTCAGCCCGATGGCGGCGTAGTCGAACCAGCTGTTGTAGCTGTCGCTGAGGTCGTTCCCCTGGGCCATGGCGCCGTAGCGGCCGTAGGCACTCAGGGTGGGCAGGGCGGCGTTGCGCTTGCGCTTCACGTCGATGCCGTTCAGCAGGAGCGCTTGCTCGCTGTAGCGGTAGCTGCGCAGGTTCTTCAGTTCGAAGCTGCCCGTGGTGCCTGCCGACCGGTCCATGGCGTTGGCCACGCTGTCGCTCAGCACTAGCGGTTGGGCTAGCGGCATGCCGATCACTTTTTTCAGCTGCGCCACGGCCACGTCGTAGTTGGCCTGCGCCACGGTGTACTGGGAGATGATGTTGCGCTGGGTCACCTCCACGCGGTCCACGTCCAGGGGCTGCGCCACCCCTTTCCCCAGCCGCAGTTTCAGGATGGGCACCAGCTCGTCGTACTGCGCCCGGTTGTCGGCCAGCAGGCGCATCTGCTCGCGGTAGGTGAGGGCCTGGGCGTAGGCGCGGGCCGCGTCGTAGATCAGCTGCTCTTCGGCCTGTTCCGCCTTGATGGTGGCCATGGCCGTGTTCGGCCGGTTGGCCTGGATGCCGTTCAGCTGGGCCAGGTCGAGCAGCACCTGTTCGCCTTGGACGGAGAGGTTGGTGCTGTACTGCGTGCCGAACTGCACGGGGGTGGGCTGGTCGCTGAAGATGCCGGGGGGCAGGATGGTGGTCTGCCGCTTCAGGTTATCGTCCAGCTGGCCGTTGCCGTTGATCTGGGGCAGGTAGCCGCTGAGGGCCTCGGTGGCCTGGGCGTTGGCCTTGGCGCGGTCGTTGGCCGCGATGGTCAGTGTGGGGCTGTTGGCCCGGCCGTAGGCGATCGCCTCCTTCAGCGTGAGGGCATGCGGGGCCTGCGCGTGCACGGCCAGCGCAAGCGGCAGCAGACCGGAGAGGAAAAGGGTCCGGTTCATCGCTTATCGTTCATCGTGGCGTTCTCGGCCATGCGCTCCAGCACGCTCAGCATCACCTCCACGTCCTTAGGGGCGATGCCTTCCAGCACCTGCGCGAACACCTTGTCGCGCACGCGGGCGGCCTTGCGGTGCACGTCGTGCCCCGCCTTGGTCACCACCAGGTTCTTGCGCCGGCGGTCGGTGGGGTCCGGTTGGCGCTCCACCCAGCCGTTCCGTTCCAGCTGGTCCAGCCGGCGCAGGATCACGCTCTTGTCCTTCAGCAGGTGGTTGGCCAGGTCCGTCTGCACCGCCTCGTTGTTCGTCAGCAGGAAATCCAGCATGCCGAACTGCGGCAGGTTCACGCCCAGTTGCGCCGCGTCGAGCGCCATTCCCCAGCGGTGCGCCATGCTGCGCAGGGTCGCCGTAAGGGAGGATGCCAATCGGTCGGTAAGGATGCTCATGGCAATGGTTGCTTTTTGCAACGGTGCAAATGTATGGATAGTTGCATAGGTCAAACATTGAGCTGGGCAATTATTGGAGGAGCGGTGGATCGGCCCCATGACCGGAAGGAGAGGACGGGATCGGCGCTTCCTTACTTCAATGCCCTCCTTTTTAATTCATCCTTAACGCCCCGTGGCGCGATGTCCCGGTGAGCTTGCCGGACCGGAGCCGCACTCCCCCGGCTTTGCCAGCGGTTGCTGGTGTCGGTGCTCTCGGCCGTATGGCCGGGTTCCATCTGCCGCATGCAGGACGTGGGATGACCGGCCGATCCGTTATAAGAATTACTCAATGTACTGAGTAATTTTACTCAGTGAATTGAGTAAAAATGAACGGCGACGGAGCCGAATGCCGGTGTACCAAGTGCCGTATGCCGGCCCCTACGTGGACGGCGGCCGGACTTTGGGACCCGCCCGGCCTAGCCCTTCCCGCCGTGCCGGTGTCCCCCATGCAACGGGGCCTGCTCAGGCCAGCACCGCCGATGCTGGTCGCGACAGGAAGTCCTCGATGCCGACGCCGCCCTCGCCGATCAACAGGGAGCGTGCGGGCTTGAACGCATCGTGGAAGGCGGCCATGCCGGGCATGTTCCCGGGCCTTCCGGCGCTCTTCACCTCGATGGCGGTGAGCCTGCCGCCGCGCTGCACCACGAAGTCCACCTCGCGGTCGCCGTCGCGCCAGTAGAACACCTCGTAGCCCTCGTCGCGCGCGCCGCGCAGCAGGTGGGCCCCCACGGCGCTTTCCACGATGCGGCCCCAACGCGTGCCGTCCTTCTTCGCCTGCGCCGGGGAAATGCCCATGGGCGCGGTGAGCAGGCCGGTGTCGTGCACCATCCACTTGGGGCTGCTGGCGCGCTGGCGCACCTGCTGCCCCGCGAACTTGCGCAGGGGCGTGAGCAGGCCCACCTGGCTGGTGAGCTCGCTGTACCAGCTCAGGGTGGTGGTATTGCCCGCATCCTGCAGCTGGCCCAGCATCTTGGTATAGCTCAGCTCCTGGCCGCTGTAGCTGCACCCCAGCTCGAACAGGCGGCGCAGCAGGGCGGGCTTGTCCACGCGGGTCATCTGCAGCACGTCCCGGGCGATGCTCGTCTCGATCAGTGTATCGCGCATGTAGGCGCGCCAGCGCGCGAGGTCGCGCACCAGCTTGGCGGCGCCGGGATAGCCGCCGTGGAAGAGGTAGCGGTCCAGGTCCCAGCCGAAGGCCTCGCGCATCTCGCCGTAGCTCCATTGCTGCATGCGCACCAGCTCGAACCGGCCGGCCAGGCTTTCCTGCAGCCCTTTCTGCATCAGCAGGGGCGAGGAGCCCAGCAGCACCACCTTCAGCTTGATGCCCTTGCGGGTGTCCTCGTCCCAGCGGGCCTTCACGGCGTCGCTCCAGCGCGGCACTTTCTGCACCTCGTCGATCACCAGCACGGCCCCTTTGCGCTTGTCCCGCCGGGCCAGGAGCCGTGCGGCATCCCATTGCCGGGCGATCCACGCGGTGTTCTGCGCCTCGGGGTCGTCGGCGCTGCCCTCGTGGGCCTCCAGGGCCAGGTCGGCCAGGACCTGCCGCACCAGGGTGCTCTTGCCCACCTGCCGCGGACCGGCCACCACCTGCATGAAATGGCGGGGCCCCTTCAGGCGCTTGAGGAGCGTGATGTGCTGGGGGCGGATGTAGCGCATGGAGCAAATTTACTCAATGTACTGAGTAAATTTACTCAATGTACTGAGTAAATATGGATGAATGAGAAGAGCCAAAGAGCGCTTGGGGCGAGGCGGCTGTCGGCCAGGGGACGCGACCTGCGGCCGATTGGATGCCGGGCGGATGTCCCGCCAGGGATGGGAGCGGCAGCCTGCTGAAGGCGAGGCCGTTGCGCCGGCGAGGAGGTGACCGCCAGGAAGCCCCCGGAGCGGCTGCAATGGCCGCTGAGCCGAAGCAGCTAGAGCGGACAGCCCGCCCGGGCGGCCCCGATAGGAAGGGAAGCCGGCCGGGGAGGCCGCCCCCCTTTCCTTTTCGCTCGCGCTCACCCGCCCGACCGGTATTTTCGCACCATCGCCATCGCTAAAGGCTATGGCGAGCAGCGCATGTCGACCTTCGTCCAAGCCCCGCCCTACCAGCCCAAGCACAAGATCCGCGTCGTCACCGCCGCCTCGCTGTTCGATGGCCACGATGCCGCCATCAACATCATGCGGCGCATCATCCAGGCCACCGGCGCCGAAGTGATCCACCTGGGGCACGACCGCAGCGTGGAGGACGTGGTGAACACCGCGATCCAGGAAGATGCGCACGCCATCGCGATGACGAGCTATCAGGGCGGGCACACCGAGTACTTCAAGTACATGTTCGACCTGCTGAAGGAGAAAGGCGCAGGGCACATCAAGATCTTCGGCGGCGGCGGCGGCACCATCCTGCCCGAGGAGATCAAGGAGCTGCACGCATACGGCATCACGCGGCTGTATCATCCGGATGACGGCCGCGCGATGGGCCTGCAGGGCATGATCAACGACATGCTGGAGAAGGCCGACTTCGACCTCAGCGACAAGGTGAACGGCGAAGCGAAGAAGCTGACCCCGCAGAACTGGCCGGCCATCGCCAAGCTCATCAGCACGGCGGAGAATCATCCCGAGGTGTTCGACAAGATCGCCGACGAGATCCACAGGAAGGCCGCCGCGAACAAGGCGCCGATCCTCGGCATCACGGGCACGGGCGGTGCAGGGAAATCGAGCATGGTGGACGAGCTGATCCGCCGTTTCATCCTCGATCAGCCGGACAAGACCATCGGTGTGATCTCCGTGGACCCGAGCAAGCGCAAGACCGGCGGCGCACTGCTGGGCGACCGCATCCGCATGAACAGCATCCGCGGCGAGCGCGTGTACATGCGCAGCCTCGCCACGCGCCAGAGCAATCTCGCGCTGAGCAAGCACGTGAAGGAGGCCGTGGCCGTATTGAAGGCCGCAGGCTTCGACCTCATCATCCTCGAAACGAGCGGCATCGGCCAGAGCGATACCGAGATCCTGGACCACAGCGACGTTTCGCTCTACATCATGACGCCCGAGTTCGGCGCGGCCACGCAGCTGGAGAAGATCGACATGCTCGATTTCGCCGACGTGGTGGCGATCAACAAGTTCGACAAGCGTGGCGCCCTGGATGCCCTGCGCGACGTGAAGAAGCAGTACAAGCGCAACCACCAGCTCTGGGACGCCAACGATGATGACCTGCCCGTAGTGGGCACCATCGCCAGCCAGTTCAACGACCCCGGCACCAACTCACTGTATGCGCGGCTGATGAAGAAGATCGCCGAGAAGACCGGCGTCGACTTCCACAGCACCTTCCACGCGCACGACGAAATGAGCGAGAAGGTGTGGATCGATCCCGCCCGCGAAGAGCCGCTACCTCAGCGAGATCAGCGAGAACAACCGCCGGTACGATGAGAAGGTCAGGCAGCAAGCCTCCATCGCCGACCAGCTCTACGGGCTCTACTCCGCTGTGCTCACCTTCGGTGGTCCTGATCTGCTCACAGCCCCGAGCCTTGAGCCGCGAGCCGCGAGCTCGGCCGCGGATAAGCTCACGGCTCAAGGCTCGGAGCTCGAAGCCCTGACGAGAAAGTTCGAGGAAGTAAGGAAGGACCTGGATCCCACCTGTGGGCGATGCTCCAAGGCTGGAAAGGCGAAGAGGAGAAGTACTCCGGCGAGTTCTACACCTACCTCGTCCGCGGCAAGGAGATCAAGGTGCCCAACCATACCGAGAGCCTCAGCCACCTGAAGATCCCGAAAGTGGCGCTGCCCAAGTTCCGCAGCTGGGGTGACAAAGTGCGCTGGGCCATGCAGGAGAACACGCCCGGCTTCTTCCCCTACACAGCGGGCATCTACCCCTTCAAGCGTCAGGGCGAGGACCCCGCACGCATGTTCGCCGGCGAGGGCGGCCCCGAGCGCACCAACAAGCGCTTCCACTACGTGAGCCAGGGCCTGCCTGCCAAACGCCTGAGCACGGCCTTCGACAGCGTGACGCTCTACGGCCACGATCCCGGCCGCCGCCCGGACATCTATGGCAAGGTGGGCAACAGCGGCGTGAGCATCTGCTGCCTCGACGATGCCAAGAAGCTCTACAGCGGCTTCGATCTCAGCGCGCCCACCACCAGCGTGAGCATGACCATCAATGGTCCAGCGCCGATGCTGCTCGGTTTCTTCATGAACGCGGCGATCGACCAGAACTGCGAGAAGTACATCCGGGCCAATGGCCTTGTAGAAGAAGTGGAACGCAAGATCCAGGAGCGGTGGGGAGCCGCGAGCCCTGAGCCACTAGCCACGAGCTCCAAGCAGGCCCAAGCTCGTGGCTCGAAGCTCGCGGCTCAAGGCTCAAGGCCGCGCTACCACGGGGAAGTTCCCGCAGGGAACGACGGACTGGGCTTGCTCTTGCTCGGAATAACCGGCGACCAAGTCCTCCCGCCCGACGTCTACGCCAAGATCAAGGCCGACACCCTGCAAGCCGTGCGTGGCACCGTGCAGGCCGACATCCTCAAAGAGGATCAGGCGCAGAACACCTGCATCTTCAGCACCGAGTTCGCACTGCGCCTCATGGGCGACGTGCAGCAGTACTTCATCGATAAGAAGGTCCGCAATTTCTACAGCGTCAGCATCAGCGGCTACCACATCGCCGAGGCCGGTGCCAACCCCATCTCGCAGCTCGCCTTCACGCTCGCCAACGGCTTCACCTACGTGGAGTACTACCTGAGCCGGGGCATGGACATCAATGCCTTCGCGCCCAACCTGAGCTTCTTCTTCAGCAACGGCATGGACCCCGAGTACGCCGTGATGGGCCGCGTGGCGCGCCGCCTCTGGGCCAAGGCCCTCAAGCACCGCTACGGCGCCGACGAGCGCAGCCAGATGCTCAAGTACCACATCCAGACCAGCGGCCGCAGCCTCCACGCGCAGGAGATCGACTTCAACGACATCCGCACCACCCTGCAGGCGCTGTACGCCATCTACGACAACTGCAACAGCCTCCACACCAACGCCTATGACGAGGCCATCACCACGCCCACCGAGGAAAGCGTGCGCCGGGCCATGGCGATCCAGCTCATCATCAACAAGGAATTAGGGTTGGCGAAGAACGAGAACCCCTTGCAGGGTTCATTCATCATTGAAGAGCTGACGGACCTCGTGGAGGAAGCGGTGTTGGCGGAATTCGATCGGATCACGGAGCGCGGCGGCGTGCTCGGCGCCATGGAGACCATGTACCAGCGCAGCCGCATCCAGGAGGAAAGTCTCTACTACGAAACGCTGAAGCACACCGGCGAATACCCCATCATCGGGGTCAATACCTTCCTCAGCAGCAAGGGCTCACCCACCGTGCTGCCCAAGGAAGTGATCCGCGCCACCGAAGAGGAGAAGGAAGCGCAGATCGCCACGGTGGAGAACCTGCGCGGCGCTTATGCGGGTGAGGCCGCCAAGGCCATCCACGATCTGCAGCAGGCGGCGGTGAAGAACGAGAACATGTTCGCCGTGCTGATGGAGGCGTGCAAGTATTGCTCGCTCGGACAGCTGACGGCGGCGATGTTCGAGGTCGGTGGGCAATACCGGCGCAATATGTAACGGCTCGCCCTGTCGATCAGCGCGAATGGATATAGGCATGCGGAAAGGCCTGGAGCGGATAGCGTGGGTGTGTCTGTTCGGTCCGTGGGCCATGCTCCTGCAAGCCCAGAACACGGGCACCTGCACCTGCCGCGACTACCTGCGTACCGGCCTCCGTCCCGCGGATACAGTGATCCAGGTAACCCCGGCGTTCCGGGTCGCCATCTGCGGGTTCCGGCAACAGCAGGAAGGCAAGGTCTATTTCAGCGAGTTCACGCTCTATGACTGCGCGGGCCGAGGGCAGGGGTTCATCCAGGAGTGGGATGCGACCAGGACATGCCTGATCCATCCGGAGGACTCGTCCCTCGTCGTGGAAGAGCTGGTCACGCTACCACAAGGCCCGGATCTCGAACTTCGGTCCGTACCCTGTTGGCGGTGGGCGATCGACCGAACAGAGAGCGCTTTCGATGGTGGTGTGAACCTCCTCGTCCAGAAACAATTGATCGCACAGCTGCCCCTGCCCAACGTGGACCAGGTCGAGCAGTTCGAGCAGCAGCTTCGTTCCACTCCCTATCCGGACGAGCATCTTCTCGGATACCTGTCCCTCTGCGCAGCCCATGACCTGAACGGCTGGCGGGAACGCTTCGAGCATTTGCAGGATACGGGCCGGCTTGATGGCGCGGTGGAGGGGTACTACACAGAGCTCCGGGCGGTGCTGGAGGAATTGCCGCGGCGCCGAGAATGAGGACGGCGGTGAGGACCATGTAAGGGTTCGGGCGTGCCCCGGCTCACATGCAGCCGGGTCCGGCTCTCCGCTGCAAGTCCGCACGCGTCGTTCCTCCTCGCTTGCGGGCTTTCCGCTGCGATCCGTCACGCGAAAGGCTGGACCTCAGCACGCAGGGCGGGATCGGCTTCGGCCTGTTCCCGCTCCCATCTTTGTGTCCGCCATGGCATCCTTCTCGGCCGGCGACCTGCTGACCCCCTCCACACTGACGGGAGCGCTGTTCTGCGGAGCGATCTGTTTCGCGGCAGCCTTGGGGGTGACGTTGCTGATCCGTCGGATCGTGCGGCAGGTGGAGCTGCACCTCACGGATGTGACGGCCTTGGGTTTCCTCAGTGCCTTCGCGCAGGCGCTTACCTGGCTGTTCGCCTTCATCGCCTTCGCCCATCTGGTGCCGGAGCTGCGGGCCTTAGGCACGGCTCTGCTGGCGGGCGTCAGCGTGATATCGCTGGCGGTGGGCATCGCCGCGCAGAACACGCTGGGCAACCTCATCGCGGGCTTCTCGCTGGTGCTGTCGCGCACGTTGCATGTGGGCGATCACGTGCGCCTGGGCTCGTCCGTGGGCGTGATCACAGGCACGGTGAAGTGGATCTCGCTTTCCCGCACCTTGCTGCTGGACGATACCGGCCAGGAGGTGATCGTGCCCAACAGCGTGGTGATGGGCAGCACCGTGACGCGCATGCCCGCCGCCGGTGCAGGTACCAACTGAAAGGCGGTGGAAGGACCGGCACGGGGCCTCCTTCGCTGAAGCGCCCTTGATCCGGGCAACTCACCTCCCCACCATCACCGCGCTGCTGCGCACGGTGGAGGGTCCGGAGCTGCGCAACACGTAGCGCCCCGGGGTCAGGCCACGCACATCCAGTTCCACACGGCCGATCGCGCGGGCGTGGGAACGCACCGCACGGCCCATGGCATCGAACAGCACGTGGTCCCAAGCCGCTTGATCGGCCGGAAGGATGGTCAAGCGATCGCTGGCCGGGTTCGGGGAGAGCGTGAAGGAACTGGCCTCCTCTTCCGCCAGGCCCATCGTGCTACAGACCGTCACCGCGTTCAGCCAGTCGGCGCTGGTGAGGGCGCTGGTGGCCCAGCCGGTGATGGCTTGCACCTCGAGCGTCTGGCTCGCGGAGGTCAGCACGGTGTCCCCCACCAGGATCTCCACCGGATCACCGCAGACGTAGTTCCCCCCGGCATCCGTCCGCACCAGGTAGGGACGCGCCGCCGTGCCCCCGCGATGCGCGTCCAGGTCCACGTAGGCCGCGCCACCGCCCAGCAGGTAGCCGCCGCCGGATGCCGCCAGCACCACCCGCGCATATTCCGCTTCGTCCGGCACACCGAAGCTCGCGCTCAATATGGGGATGTTGTCCGCGCCCACCACCAGCAGGTGCGCATTGCTCCGCTCGTACTCCCCGGTAAGGTTGGTGGCCGAAGCGATCAGGTACCCACCACCGGCCAGCGGCCGCACACCCGCCATCGACCCCAGCCCCACGGCCATCCGGTACTTCGTGGTGCTCAACAGGTCCCCGCTGGTGTTCGTGTGCATCACGCAGGCGATATCGCCCGAATACAGATCGGGCTGCAGGAAGATGTCGAAGCCGGTGCCCGTGGGCCGCACGGCCACCGGCGCCATCGCCTCCGCGCCGTCATTGGTGCTGTAGCCCTTCGTCCAGGCCACCGTGCCGTCGTCCTGCAGGCGCGTCAGCCACGCACCATTACCAGCGTTCCCGCCGAGCAGCAGCAGGCCGCCACCGCTCAGGGCCTGCACATCGTAGCTGTAGTTCACCGCACCCTGGGCCGTCGGCAAGGCGTAGGAGCGGGTCCACTGCACCGCGCCGCCCGCGCCGATGCGCGCTACGAAGGCCCGCCGGTACAGCCCCCCATCGAAGTAGGAGAAGAAGCCGGCCACAATCACATCGCCGTTGGCGGCCTCGTCCACGCGCCGCAGCTGGGCCGTGCTCGCCGACGAAGCCCCCGGCGGCAGGAAGGCCGGCAGCGCAAGGGACCAGCCGATGCCGCCTACAGCGGTCACCTTCACCACCAAAGCGCTATCGGCCAGGCCGTTCGACCGGCTGCCCACCCACACCAGCCCACCATCGGACGTGGTGACGAGGTCGGACACGTCCAGGCCCACCTCCGCGCTGGGCGCCTCGAACACCTTGTTCCAGAGGGGCGCATCGTCGGCACCGTATTTCACCACGCCCACCGCGCGGTGGTAGCCGAACGCCTCATCGTAGAAGGCATAGGCCCAGTAGCTGCCCTCGCCTACGCGGTCGCCGGCGCGCATGTCGCCGTAGCTGCAATCGTAGACCCGTTGGAAGAGGGATTGCGCGCACAGGCCGCTGCCCGCGAGCATCAGGATGGAAAGGAGAGGCAGGCGCATGGGATCCGTATTGCCCGCAAAGGACGCGGATGGCAACAGGATAGGGTATCACGAGAATGCGGGGGGCGACTTCCAGAAGTGTACCTCCTCCACTGAACCCAATGGCGCTACCCTCGCGGCCAGCGGTCACGGTGCTGTGGTGGCTTCCTCCGGTCACCTCTTTGCTGCTCGCGCCTGCAAGACGCCTGCGCCGGGCCGCTGCTGTCCCTTATGCAGATCCCGGGGCATGAGCGCTGCATACAGGAGGCTATGAACATGCGTTGAAAATGACCAAGATGGGCTGTGTTCCGGAGATCGTACATTGCCAACAGTTTTCCGTTGACCGTATGGCTTTCGACCCGAATAAACTGATCACGGAGATCGAGGATCAGTACCTCGCTGATGACGACAATCGCCCGTGGATCGTTGGCTTCAGTGGTGGCAAGGATTCCACCATGCTCCTACAGCTCGTGTGGTATGCGGTAAAGCGTATCCCACCAGAGATCAGGCAAAGGCCGATCCATGTGGTCTGCAATAACACCTTGGTCGAGAACCCCAAGGTGCTCGACTACGTGCATGGCGTACTTGAGCAGATCGAGAAGGCTGCGGCCGAGCAGGCCATGCCCATCTTCGTCAAGCGTACCACGCCAGAACTGGAGGACACGTTCTGGGTGAAGCTCATTGGGGCTGGATACCCTGCACCGAACAACATCTTCCGTTGGTGTACGGAACGGTTGAAGATCAACCCTACCACCAAGTTCATCCTCGATACGATCTCGAAAAAGGGCCAGGTCATCATCCTTTTGGGAACGCGTAGCGCGGAGAGTGCACGCCGTGCCCGAAGCATCAAACAGTACGAGGTCAAAGGCGAGCGGCTGCGGAAGCACGTGCTCCCGAACGCCTTCGTCTATGCCCCGATCAAGGATGTGCTGACCGATGACCTGTGGCAATACCTCGCGCAGGTGAAGTCACCCTTCGGAGCCTCGAACAAGGAGCTGATCACGCTGTACAAGAACGCGAACAGTGGTGACTGCCCGTTGGTGATCGACACCACCACGCCGTCATGCGGCAACAGCCGTTTCGGTTGCTGGGTGTGTACGGTCGTAAAGCGTGACAAGTCCATGGAAGCGCTCGTGGAGAACGGCGAGGACTGGATGGAGCCTCTGATGGAGATCCGTGAGTACCTGGCCGAATCGCGGAACGATGAGAACGCCCGCGAGAAGAAACGCAGAAGCGGAACAGAGAAAGAAGGTCAACTGGGACCTTACAAGATCGAGGTCCGTGCGAAGATCCTTCAGCAGCTCCTGCGTGCACAGCAAGAGATCATGCAGGCCCAAGGAGAAATGGCCGCGTTGATCAGCTATCAAGAGCTTGTCGCGATCCAAGTGATCTGGCATCGGGATGGCCATTGGGATCACAGTGTCGCTGACATCTACAACAACATCTTCGGAACCCAGTTGGATCTGTGGTTGGTCAATGAGCAGAGCCTTGCGGAACAACAATTGTTGAAGGATGCGTGCTCGGCTAATCCGGGGCACGAAGACCTCATCAGAGAGCTGCTCGACTTGCAAAAGACGAAGACCATCTTGATGAACAAGCGCGGGCTTCAGCGCACGTTGGAGGTACGTATCGAGCAGTTCACCAAGAAAGCGCTTGCCTGAGATGTTCATCCAACATATCACGCTACAGGATTATGGCATCTACCAAGGTGCCAATACCCTGCAGTTCCATCGGGATGCGAAGAAGAACGTTTTCATCCTCTGCGGCCACAACGGCGCTGGTAAGACCACCTTCCTTACGTCCTTGGTGTGGTGCCTCTATGGCAAGATGATGATCGACGTGGACGAGCGCTATCGCAAGCTCGTGCATGATGCGGGAGGCTATTCCAAGTATGCCCTGGGCTACTTGAATCGTGCTGCGCGCATCGCTGGCACCAAAGCGTATTCCGTATCGCTCACCTTCACAGGTCTTTCCATCCCAGCGCTGCCCTGTAAGGAGTTGATGGTGACCAGAACGTTCGATGCGGTGAAGGGGTCGGATGAGCTGGTGATTCTCATCGATGGTGAACCGAACCAGCTGACCAAGGACGTTGGCCCGGAGATCTTCGTCAACGACTTCATCCTACCCAAAGAGGTGGCCAAATTCTTCTTCTTCGATGCGGAGAAGATCGTGGAGCTGGCCGAGATGCGCTCCTTGGAGGACAAGCGCAAACTCAGCAAGGCCTATGCGGAGGTGCTGGGCATCAAGAAGTATGAGGATCTGAAGGAGAACCTCGTTGACATGCGGATCCGCCTGCGCGCGGGTTTGGCTACCGACAAGGAACGCGAGAAGCTGGCCCAATTGGAGGCCAGTGGCAGCAAACTGGAAGGCCTGATCCGGAACGAGGAAGAGCAGATCGCCACGCTACAGGAAGAGAAGGCGCAGAAGCGCCAGTTGAGCGAACGGCTGCAAGAGAAGCTCATCCGCGAGGGCTCGACCATGTCGGTCGAAGCCTTGCTGGACTTGAAGCAGTACCGTGACCGCTTGTTGGAGGAACGCCAAGAGATCCGCGCCGGACTAAAGGAGCTATTGGACCTCGCGCCTTTCGCGATCGCGAGCAAGGATTTCATGGCCGCGCGCGCTCAGGTCCATCATGAGTTGGAGGCAAAGCAAGCAGGCCTGGACCCGAAACAAGTGGCGGGCAAGGTGAAGAAGGTGCAAGCGGGGCTCTCGGAAACGTTCAAGGTGCTGAACTTAGCCAGGGATGTGCGGAGCAAGCTCCTCGCCGCAATGGAGCAGCAGATCTATCAGCAGTTCGCCCCACCCCAAGCCAATGCAGGCGTTGAACCGCTCTTGGCCGCGACCGAGAAGGATCGGAACGAGTTCGATGCCATCCACCACAATCTGACCCACTCGTTCAGTGCGTCGTTCAAGAAGTTGGTACAGGCCGACCGCGAGAACAGGAACGAACTGAACAAGGTCTTCCGCCAGGTAAGCGACGCACAGGCCAAGGAGAACGACCAACTGGTGGTCGAGATCCGCAAGCAAAAGGATGAAGTGGATGCAAGCATCCTCTCGATCGAGGCACGCATTTCCCAGCTGGACCAAGAGATCGGTGGCCGCAAGCGTGAGTTGACGACCATCCACCGCCAAACGGCCGAGCTGGCCAAGAAGGTGGATCTAGGTGGCCAAGAGGCTGTGAAGGATCGTACGGCTGAGCAGTTGATCAAGGAGCTCGACACCTTCTTGACCCAGCTGAAAGCCCAGAAGCGCGTAGCCCTAGAAACGCGGATCCAAGAAGAGCTTGCTCGGCTCATGCACAAGCGTGGCTTCATCCAGCGGGTGGAGGTGCTTGTGCAGGAGAACATCATTGACATTGCCCTCTTCGACCGCAAGGACCAGCTCGTTCCCAAGGAATCGCTCTCCAAGGGCGAGCAGCAGCTCTACGCAACGGCGGTCCTGAAGGCATTGGTGGACGAATCGAACATCAAGTTCCCGGTCTTCATCGATAGCCCCTTGCAGAAGTTGGACAAACAACACTCGAAGAACATCATCCAGCGGTTCTATCCTTCGGTATCAGAGCAAGTAGTACTGCTGCCCTTGCTGGAGAAGGAACTGACCCAGGAAGAGTATCTACAGTTGAAGCCCAAGGTCGGGGCCGCTCATCGCATCGAAGCGAAGGATGAGCACCACTCCTGCTTTAAAGAAGTTGACGCGGACCAACTCTTTGAACTTGCCGTAGCATGAGCAGCTTCACGCACATACGTACATCCAAGGATAACCACGAAAGAGTGGTAGAGCTCACACGGAAGTTCGGCTTTGGGGCGGAGAACGTCGCTGCGCGTGTTGCATTGGCCACTTCACTAGCTAACGGAAAGCGGATGGACATCAATCGCATTCAAAACTCAGTAGGAAAGGAGTATCGCACCAGCGTACTTTTCGGCAAGCATGTGGAAACATATGTGAGCATGATTGCAGTAAAGTATGGCTTGCATCGAACGAACAAAGACATACCCAAACTCATCAAGATGCACATTGATGATGGCATAGAAGTTCTTCATGACCAGATTAGCGAGCAACCTGGTCGAGATACCATGCACTTTCTGTTCGAATCGATAGAGAGGAGTTTGAGTCAACTAAATAAGTAGCCCATGCTTATCGGAGCGATTGAGACAATCGAACTCAAGCATATTGAGGTTGCAGAGGAGAACGTTCGACGCCATAGCCAGCACGATGGCCTCGAGGAGCTTGCGGATAGCATAAGACTGCATGGGCAGATGCAGCCAATAGTTCTCCGGGGTACTAAAGATGACCCTAAGCCTTATCAGATAATTGTCGGTCAGCGCCGCTATTTGGCTCACGAAGTCTTGGGAAAGACGGATATTAAGGCGGTCTTTTCTGGGCATATTACGGACACTCAAGCCTTGCTGTATTCGCTTGCTGAAAACATGCAGCGGAATGAGCTCAACTATATTGACACATCTAAAGCTATCACTGATCTCTTTGTGAGTATGGGGCGTAATGAGCGAGCTGTGCAGAAAGCGCTCGGCATTAGTATTCGCACCATTCGTGACCATATTAGCGTCGAAGAGCTTGGTACGCCCAAAGCGAAACGCTATCTGACCGAATCAAAAATCTCAAAAGCGGACCTGAAGCGTGTCATTCAAGCTGCAAATGGTGTGAAGGAGAAGATTGATTCTCTGCTCGACATCATCGGTGAATTGACGAAGTACGAAAAGCAGAATGCTGTAGCTTACGGCCAAAGGCATCCGAAGGCCAGCGTAGCTGAGATCTTAAAAGAGGCGAGGAAACCCCGAAAGCAGGAGACGGTAGTTCTCAACCTTGGTGAAGATCTTACGAAGGCAATACGAAAGGCAACCAAAGACCTTTCCCTGGACATTGAATCTCTGTCGCTCACAGCTATCACCGAATGGCTCAACCGTAACAGTTATTTATAGATGAGTCCGACGCCTTCCGCCATTGATGGAGCCCTGGCGCGACTCATCTTGAATACACGGCGCATCAAGCGTACAGCAAGCATTGAGGAACTGGCATATGACATTCAATTGCTCAGAGATTCATACGGTACCTTAGATAAGGTTTCCGAAGCTATTGGGCTTTCGACTAGCATGCTTGGTCAGTTTATGGCCGTTGAGAAACTCATTCCTGAAGTGAGAGAGATGGTCAGGAAGAGAGTTCTTGATAGTGTGTCGGTGGTACATTACATCAGTAAACACTCAGCAGCTGATCAGGTCTATTTGGCCAAAGCCTATACGTCAGGAGACCTGAGCAGCCAGGACATTCGTGCTATAGCCCCGTTGCGCACGCGATTTCCAGCAGAGAGAATTGAGCGATCTCGCTCTGAGGGTTCAGAAATCTAGAGCCGTAAAAGTTTCGGTTGTGTATTTTCCATTGGCCTCTCCACAACACCTGGCTTCAGTTCAAGAGTCGATTGTGAGTGTTGTTGGTATGGATGATTTCATCGGCATTGAGTCCAAAGGTCATTTAGGCATATTGAAAGTTACGCGGAACGGCGAGATGGAGCTCAGGAAGCATGCCGCATTGGATGGAGAAACTCTAAAGACCTATATCGAGAAGTTGGTGAGAAAGACCCTCACGTCAAATCGTTAGCATGCCAGGACACGGAGACCTCTTCTTGCGACAGCGTTATGATTCGATTTTCGGTGAGCTGCACCGTCATCGCATTGATCCTTTTATTAGCATGCTGGAGAAGACGAAGGGCAAGAATGTTGGTAAGGTCCTACCCTTTGTCCGTGGATTGCGATTTTCGGCTTTGCTTATTTATGCAATACGTGAGTACTTGTCTGGAACTGATCTCACCGCCAGTTGGGGCCATATTCTCGGCAAGGATGAGGTCTACTGTTCCCGTGAGTGTGACATCATTATTCATAAAAAGGGTCATGTCCACAAATGGAACGGGACCAAGAAGCACATTATGGACTTTCGGTTCATCGAGGCCTCGAAGGTAAAGGCTGTAATAAGTTGTAAGTCGCTAGTACGTGCAAGCAATATCGACAAGACTTATTGCGACGATATGAAGAAGTATGTTAAGCGCGTTTGGATGTTTGCGGAATGTTGTTCACCTCGGGATGCCGCTGTATTGAACGAGAAGGCCAAGGCATTAGGGTTCAAGGATTGCTTCTATATGTATACTTGGACTAGGAAAAATGGCACCATCTCGAAGAACGATGACGGGTGGGTTGACTTTGCGAAGAAGATTAAGAAGCTTTCGATGTAGTTGTCCACTTCCTATACCATTTGTCTAAGGGCATTAACAATGGATTGGATTGATTTAGTTGTGACTTGAACATCAAGTCCAGTGCTGAATCGACTCAGGCTAAATCGCACGGCGGAATACGCGTGGTCGCGATTTCGGTCCATCGCTGTGAGTACATGACTTGGCTCATGAGCATTGGAGTGACAGGCTGATCCATTGGTTAGCATCACTCGATCTTTCAAAGCCACTACCAACGCATCCGCATCCACTCCATCGAACGAGAGGTTGGTTGTGTTGTAGAGGCGAGTGCTGCTGTTCCCATTGACCTGGGTTCCGGGGATGCTGAGCAGGGCCCTTTCCAATTTAGCCCGAAGTGTCCCTATGCGTTCGGCATCCGCCTTCATTTCGCGCGCCGCGATTGCCGCCGCTGCGCCCATGCCAATAATGCCCGGCGTATTCAGTGTGCCACTCCGAATTCCGCGTTCGTGCCCACCCCCATGCAATAACGGCAACAGCTTCACCTTGTGCGGCCTACGGCTTCGTGCGTACAACGCCCCAATGCCTTTCGGTCCATAGAACTTGTGCGCGGAGAAAGCCATGAGGTCAACACCAAGGTCATTGACCAATACGGACATCTTGCCAACCGCTTGGGTGGCATCGCTCATGAAGTAGGCACCCTGCTCATGCGCCATCACTGCCAGCTCTTTGATCGGTTGGATCACGCCCGTTTCGTTGTTCACGAGCATGATGGAAACGACCAGCGTATTTGGTCGGATGTGCGCCTTGGCCACTTCCAGGTCGATCAGCCCGTCCGGTTGCACGGGGAGGTAGGTCACCTCAATGCCTTGTGTTTCCAGATAGCGACAGGTATCCAGTACGGCGGAGTGTTCGGTCTGGCAGGTTACGATGTGCCGCCGTTCGGAGGTGTTGGCAGCCACAAGCCCCTTCAACGCCAGGTTGATGGCCTCGGTAGCCCCGGATGTGAACGTGATCTCGAAGGGTTCACAACCGATCAAGCTAGCGACCTGCTCCCTCGCCTTGCGCACGTACTGGTTCACACTTACGCCGAAGGCATGGTTACTGGCCGGGTTGCCATACTCCTCTGTCAAGAACGGCATCATGGCCTCGAGCACGCGCGGGTCGAGCTTGGTGGTGGCGTTATTATCGAGGTAGATCATTCGCAGGACCAAGGTATTCTGATCTTGTGAGCACCTCCTCGTCGATGCTGGATCGATGCTGGCCGAATGGCTGCTGGAGCGCCCCGTGAGCGAGGCTACCTTCACACCCATGGAACAAACAGGAGCACCCGAACGATCATTGGATCTTGGTTGATGATTGGCGCTGTCGTGCTAGCGATCGGTGGGGGGATATGGGCGTTGGTGCGGTGGCTGAAGACGAGGACATACGTCGATGAGCATGGGTACAAGCGGCGTCATTGGGATGACAGACTCGAGCATCGCATCGTTGCAGAGGACATGTTGGGGCGTAAGCTCCGGCCGCAGGAGGTAGTGCATCACCGCAATCGCAAGAAGCGCGACAATCGTCCGGTGAATCTCTACGTGTTCCGCAACCAGACGGCGCATGAAGCAGCTCATCGCCGTGACTTCGAGCGTACGGAACGGTGGTGAGGTTCGACCGAGGTCTAATGACAGCTCTTAGCTTGCCCCGCGATCTGGAGCAAGAAGCCAAGCCCCAACGCAACGAACCCGGACGATGCCAGGAGGTGACGCTTTTGGTCCCGTTCGCCGATAGCTGGTAACTCCTCCTTGCGATAGATGAAGGTTCGGCTGTCGTGGCGTTTGTAGACCAACACTGAGATGAGGAGCCCCGCGCCGTTGCAAAAGGTAGCGGTCACATTGAGTAGTGAGCCGGTTTCCATTCCTTCGTTGATCTCGTTCAACGCGCCCACGCCCTGTACCGCACCGGCGCCAGCACACACGCCTCTTCGATAGAGCCGTCGAGCGCATAGAACTTCGGGCTCCGGGCGAAATCGAAGAGGCGATACAGTAGGTACTGGTCCGGATTCTCTCTCGAGAACGCCACTTCGTTGTCCGTGATCAGAAAGGGTGTGTCGCGGTCGAAGTTGCTGGTCTTCACCTCGATGAAACGTTCCTCGTAGTTCGCAGTGAACGAGCGGATGTCATAGCCCAGACCATCACCTTCGGTCTGGGCCACCCATTCGACCTCGGCGGCCAGATCCGGCCGGCCGGCTTGGGTCAGGAGCTCTTTCTCATAGGCCACTACTGCCTGTTCGCCATCGATGCCGAGGCGCCTGCACGCATGCTCGCGTGCGGCAAAGTCCACCTTTACGGCCTTGAAGGTGCGCTCCTGCTCCGGGCTCGCTGGGTATGTGGGGGCTGGTTCTTGCACCAGCGAAGGGGTATCGATCAGGTCGGTGAGCTTCGGCTGCCTGTTCCGCAACTTGCCATACTCCAAGAGTTGGCTGCGAATGGCCGGGTATTGATCAAGATAGGCCAACACTTGGGGCTCCAGGCTGTGCTGGAAGTTCTTGGCAGGCACCAAACCGCGCAGGAAGGGCAGATCGTTCAGCGCCAATACCGCACTGATGTTCTGCATCTTGAACTCGTACGACTTCGCCGTCCGCTGGCCTTCGTCTTCCAGGGAGCGGTACACCTGCGTCTTCACCACCTTCTCGTCCGCGAGCTCCTTCGCTACCATGTCGAAGTAGGCTTCGATGGTCGGTTGGATCTCTTCCGGCGACCAAGCCGAGCGTTCTTCTGGTGTCTCTCCGACAGGCAACGGGAAATGCCGGTTGAGAAGCTGCTTGCGTGCCAGCTCTCGATGCACGGGGTCCATCCACTTCAGGAAGACATCGTCCCGCAGCCTCCCGTAAGCGACGTATGTGCGGAGGGTGCCGAGGCTTTTGATGGAATTCGAACTGGTGAGCGCGTTGGCATCGAAGCCCGGCAACTTCTGGACCTGCCAAATGCCCGAGCCATCATTGGCGAGGTGGTAAAAGGGCAGATAGAACTTGGCCATGTGATTGCTCCGCACCAGCTCCTTCCAGTAGGAGTAGAACAACCGGAGCAGCTCATCGGTGATCAGGAACTTGTTCTCCGTGACCAAGCCGAGTTCCATGGCCCGCATCAAGGCCAAGAGGAGCACCGGCTTATGCGGCGCATCGTTCGGCCCTTGACGAATATCCAGATAGGAGAGGTCTGGCGAGGCCATGTGTCGAGGCAAGGTAGCGGAAGGGGGGCTGGCCCAGCACTTCCAGGCCTACGAGGGCAAGCCCCTGAACGTTCCGGCGGAGGCCGCCGGCCCGAAGCCCGAATGCCTGGCCTACCACCGCGAGCACATCTTCGACAAAGCCCACTGACCAAAGTCCTACGCATTACGCCTCCGACGCCCCAAAGCCCAAGCCGAACCCCTGTTCATCCATCTATTGATAGAATGATCGCCACCGGCAACATCCTTAACAAAAACGGACCATCTTAGGAAGAAGCCCTTCGACGAAAAAATCGTCCACCCGTTCTACATTACCCCCAGGCGCCATGAACGTCCGCATCAGCCAGACCGAGAAGGTGAAGATCATGAACAGCGTGGACCTCTATGCCGTGATGCAGAAGATCCTCCTGCGCGACCGCAAGATCGACCGGGGCAAAGAGCATTTCTGGGTCATCGGCCTGGCCAGCAATAACCGCATCCTCTACATCGAGTTGGTGGGGCTGGGCACGGTGAATACCGTGCTGGTGGATTCCATGGACATCTTCAGCATCGCGCTGCAAAAGCGCACCGTGAAGGTGGTGTTGGTGCACAACCACCCCAGCGGCGAGCTGCGCCCCAGCCGCGAGGACAAGGACATCACCGACCGCATGCTGCAGGTGGGCTACTTCCTGGGCATCCCGGTGATCGAGCACCTCATCATCAGCGAAGAGGGCTACTACAGCTTCGTGGACAGCCGCCTGCTGGAAGAGCTCAGCTTCAGCAAGAAGTACGTGCTGGCCTACAAGGAGCAGGAAAAGCTGAAGGCCGAGGCCCAGGCCCTGGGCGAAAAGCTGGGTGAGGCCAAGGGGCTGCAAAAAGGCCGCGAAGCGGAAAAGCTCTCGGTGGCCCTGGCCATAAAGGCGGAAGGCATGGAAGCTGCTGCCATTGCGCGGATCACCGGGCTATCCTTGGCCAAGGTCAAGGGCCTGCAGGCAGCGGCCAAGGCGCCGAAGACTTCGGGCTCCAGGGCCAAGGGCTTGAAGATGCCAAAGGCAAAAGGCCGATGAGCCCCATGCCCGTAGACCTACCTCATGCCTGCAAGCAGATGCATGTCGCAGTTGAGCACGGCATCATACTGTATAAGGCGAACATGCGCGAGTATGGGATACCGTTCCCAGAAGACCGCGGGTCCTCTTACCTATTGGTCACACATTGTCCATGGTGCGGAAAAGCACTGCCGTCATCCTTCAGGGAACAGTTCTTCGATCACATGGATGAACTCGGTCTCGATCCATATTCGGATGGTATGCCTGCGCATTATAAGACCGATGCTTGGTGGCGTAAGGGCTTGAGGACCGAAGCCAAGTCGGCCAAGAAGGGCTCACGCGTCACCCGCAAAGCCTGACGGAAGCGAGGTCCTACTTTTACAGCGTGGAACGCACAGGCACCATAGAGGTCCGCATCGAAGGCCGCAACGGCACGCTGGAGCTGAACCCGGAGTCCTACGACATCCGCGACCTTGGCGCGCTGCTCACGCGCATCGAGGATCTGCTGTTCCCCGGCGAACGCAAGGACCGGCCCACCATCGGCTACCGGGTGGAGCAAGGCTCCGTGCGCCATCTCTTCACCACCAGCATGCAGGCCGTCATCGCCTTCAACGCGGTGCTGGGCCAGGTCAAGCAGCAGAACAGCATCGACTTCTTGGAGGTGCGCACGGCCAAGGCGATCGAGGAGATCCAGGCCGAGGCGGTGGCCAGGGGGTGGATGTTCACCCTTTCGGCGGGGCTTCCAGAGGCGGAACAGCTGGTGATCGACCGCACCACCTCGTTCCAGCGCACGGACGATGTGTGGGTGGACGTGGAGCTCTACCTCTATGGCAAGGTCACGAACGCCGGTGGCAAGGAACGCGCGAACCTGCACGTGAGCGTGCCGGACAAGGGCACCTTCCTGGTGCAGACGCCGCAGGAGGTGATCGCCAGCTGGGAAAAGAACATCCTGTACCGCACCTATGGCCTGCGGGTGATGGGGCGGCAGAACATGTCCACGGGTGAGGTGGACCGCGCCTCACTGAAGTACGTGGAGCTGATCGACCACCACGACCGGTTCGAGAAGGCCTACCTGAGCGAGCTGCGCCGCAAGGCCGCACCGTGGCTGAAGCGCATCGACCCGGATGCCTGGCTGAACGAACTCCGTGGCGGTGATGCTTAGGCCCGTATTGCTGGACACGAGCTTCCTGCTCCGGTTCCTGAACGAGGACGATCCCCTGTTCAAGAATGCAGATGCGTATTTCCAGCATTTGCTTGGTAAGGACATCGCCATGTACCTATCCACCATTGCGATAGCCGAGTACTGTGCAGGCGGTGAAAAGGACCAGCTACCCTTCCATCATGTAAAGGTGCTTCCGTTCAACATCGACCACGCGGAACGTGCGGGTGCTTTCAGGGCCGCCTTCGTCGGGCAGCGGCTTGAGCCAGGGGAACGGTCGGTCATCACCAATGACGTGAAGCTCTTCGCGCAGGCCGACGTGACCCCGGAGATCGGACACTTCCTGACCGCGGATGAGCGATGCAAAGCGAAGTACGACCGGTTGGTGGAAGCCGGCCTGCAGCCGCAGTTCACCATCCTTTCCCTTCGCACGCCGTTGCACGAGGTGTTGGGTCAACTCGACCTATAGGGTCACGAAGACCAGGCCGGTAGGCCGCTACTGCGGCGGCTTGCACCGGCTGCACAGCTCGTAGCCGGCGGCCTTCGCTTCGCTCAGCACCATGGCGATCTTGCTATGGCTCAGGTAGCCGCACGTGCCTTTGTGGTACTTGCCGCCCGTCTTGGTCACGTACACGGTGGTCTCCACCGGCACGGCAAAGGCACCGACGGACGGCGCAGGCCGGTGGGCGCCCAGCGGCCTGCGCCAGGGCCATCAATGCGAGAAAGAGGAGGCGCTTCATGGCAAGTATCACCAAGGTAGCCGGATGCCGCAGGGCCCGGAGGCGCCGTAAGAAAATACCGGTTTACCGGTAGGCCCAGGGGAAAGGCATCGGGGGCGAAAGCCGGGGTCTCCAGGCCCCAGCGGCCCGCGTGGCAGGCATACCAGGCGGTGTAGCAGGGCATGGAGGCGGCCCCAGGCGCACGGCATGGGATGGGCACCCGCCCGGGTGGCCGCCCCACCCGGCCTGGAGGGTGCCGCCATCCGATCGGCATCCCGTCCGCACCGGCCCGGGTGGATGCCGCAGACAGGCCTGGGGCTGCGCATCACCCGCCCGGGTGTGCCGGACCCGACGCCCGGCACACGGGAAGCACCGGCCCGGGCCGCCCCCTGCACCTGGACGGGCGGCGGCGCGGTGACGAATGGGGTCAAGGGCACACCCGGGCGGATGCACGATCGCAACCCCGCGGGGGCGGGCCGCGTACCAGCCGGGTGAACCCCGGCACCGGGCCGGGAGCCACACACCGGCATACCCCATGAAAGCGAACATCAAGCTGGAACTGAAGACCTTGACGCCCACGCGCCTGGCCACATTGATGGGCAAGGTGAGCGACAGCATGGCGGGCAACGCCCATTTTCCGCACCCGCCGGTGCCCATGGACGTGCTGAAGGCCCGGTGCGCGGCACTGTGGGAAGCCATCACCGAAGCCACGGACGGCAGCCGGGTGGCCAAATACAAGCGCGATGCGCTGGTGCGGGAGGCCCACGATACGCTGCGCCGGCTGGCGAACTACGTGCGCATGATCGCCCTGGGCGATGCGGCGGTGCTCGCCAGCAGCGGGTTCGAGCCGGCCCGTACCCCCCAGCCCATCGGCGTGGTGGGCGCGCCCCTGATCCACGAAGCGCGCATGACGGGCAGGCGGGGCGAAGTGCTGCTGCGCTGGAGCGGTGTGCACGGCCGCCGCGGCTACCACATCTACCTCACCGACCAGGACCCCGCGGGCAGCCAGGCGAACTGGACGCTGATCGGCATCACCGGCAAGATCATGCACCACGTCACCGACCTGGAGCCATACAAGGCCTATTGGTTCAGCGTAAGCGCCATCGGTCCCCTGGGCGAAAGCCGGAAGAGCGACCCCGCGCTGGGCCGCGCGGCCTAAGCCCGTAGCAGGACCGTTCGGCTCGGCGGGCCGCCCTGCCTGGGGCATGCGGCCACCCGTCCATCACCGGTCCCACCGACCATCTCCCTTCCACGCACCCGCCGCATCGGCGGTCCGGGCCACATCGGCACCCTAGGCGGCCTGTTCCCTCCACCGATGCGTTCGGGCCGTTCGCGCCTGTTCCACCGCACGGCGGTGCGATCAGCGCCCCGCTGCGGTGGGCCGCCCGGAGTGGCCGGGCGAAGAGATGCCCATGGATCGCCCGGGCGGCCCGCGTTACCGCTTCCGAGCATCTCGGCCCAACCGTTCACGTATTCGATTTGCACTCCCCTTCCGATCGCTTTTTACTTTGTAATACAAAGCACTTTGTAATAATTACAAGCGGAGTGCGATCGGACGAACATCCACGAACAACCCCATGCACATGACAACGGCAGCACACAAGCACACGCGGTCCCACGAGGATCGGATGAACGGGAACGAACGGTTCTGGGGGCGCCTGCGGCTGGTCGGCTGGTCCCTGGCCGCCCTGATCCTCTTGCTCCCCCTCATCGCCAGCTCCTTCACCGACGAGGTGCAGTGGAGCCCCGGTGACTTCCTGGCCGCGGGCCTCCTCCTGGGCGGCACCGGCCTCCTGTTCGAGCTGGCCCTCCGCCGCTCGCGCGATGATGCCTTCCGCTGGGGGGCGCTGGTGGCGCTCGCCACCGGGTTGCTGCTGGCCTGGAGCAACGCCGCGGTGGGCATCGTGGGCGCCGGGGCCAACACGGCGAACGCGCTGTACTTCGCGGTGCTCGCCATCGGCCTGTCGGGCTGCTGGGTGGCCGGCTTCCAGGCGAAGGGCATGTCGGTGGCCCTGTTCGCCACGGCGGCGGCGCAAGCCCTGGTCACTGGCCTCGCCGTCCTGTTCAACTGGGGCCGGAGCGCGGACCCGATCGCCTCGCTCCTGGGCATCAACGCGTTCTTCGTCGCCCTGTGGATCGGTGCGGCGCTGCTGTTCCGCCGGTCGGCCGGGTGCGGAGCGCACTAGCAGCGCAGCTGCGTCAGCCGAGCTGTTCCAAGCCCTTCAGCAAGGGCACCACCTGCACGCCCCGGGGCGTGAGCGTGTACTCCACGTGAAGCGGCTTGGGCCGCACCACCGTCCGGTGCAGCAGGCCATCGCTTTCCAGCTCGCGCAAGGCATCGGTGATGGACTGCTTGTTGCTTCCTACCAACGCACGCAGCAGCTGGCCGAAGCGCAGCGGGCCCTGCGTAGCGAGCAACAGGATGCGCGGCTTCCACTTGCCCGATACGCTTTGCAAAAGCGCTTCGGCCGGACAGTCCGGGGCGGACCCGTCGGTGGTCAACTTTTGCTGACCTATTGATGCGCCTGCCATCGCAAGGGACCTTTGTGCCCGCAAGTTAGCCGCCATGCCGCCCATCCGCCCTTTCGCCTTCCTGCTGCTGACGCTGAACGCATGCGCGCAAACCCCTGAACACACCATGAACACGAACGCGGACCATCCGATGCTGTGCGATCCGGACAGTGGGCTGTGCACCATCCCCGGAGCACCGGCGAACGAGGCCACCGATGCCGCCACGGCGGTCCGGCCTGCGCAGGGCATCACCATCCAGTATTTCACCGATCCCATCTGCTCGTCCTGCTGGGGCATCGAGCCGCAACTGCGCCGCCTGAAAGCCGAATACGGCTCGGCCGTGCACGTGGAATACCACATGGGCGGGCTGTTGCCGGGCTGGGACGGCTTCAACGGCGGTGGTATCACCAAGCCGGGCGATGTGGCGTCGCACTGGGACGAGGCGAGCCACCACTACCACATGCCGATCATCGGCGACGTGTGGTTGGAGGACCCGCTGGCCAGCAGCTACCCGCCCAGCATCGCCTTCAAAGCCGCGGAACTGCAGGACCCCGCCCGCGCACTGGCCTTCCTACGGCGCCTGCGCGAAATGGTCTTCCTGGAAAAGCGCAACATCGCCCGCTGGGACGTGATCGCCGAGGCCGCCACCCAGACCGGCCTGGATACCGCACGGCTGAAGCAGGACATGGAGGGGGCCGGCAAGGCGCTGTTCCAGGCCGACCTGGCCCTGGCGCGTGCCGCCGGTGTGCGGGGCTTCCCCACCATGATCGTCACCAACAACGAAGGCGAACGGCAGGTGCTGTACGGTTCACGGCCGTATGCGCATATGGTGGCCACGATCCAGCAGTTGGCGCCCACGACGACGGGTGCCGCCCTTCCGTCCACGGCTGGTGAGCTGTTCGGGCTGTATCCCACGTGGTGCGCGCAGGAGGCCGCCGTGATGTTGGGGGTGGAGCAAGCCGCCGCCGTGGCGGGGCTGGATGCGCTGGTCGCGAGCGGCCAAGTGGAACGGTCCGATACGCGCAACGGCGCCATCTGGCGGAAGCGCTGACGCGGACGGGAGCGGACGCCGGGGATCGGCGGGCGCCTGCTTCGCACCGGTAGCACGGGATCCGCCGTTCGACCTCCGCGCATACCCGGCTGCTTCCGACCTTCGCGAGGTGGAGCCTTCAGCCCTGATCGCGGACGCGCATGTGGAGACCGAAATGGCCGCACTGGCCGCGCGGTTCATCAACAGCACCGACCGCCACGTGTTCCTCACGGGCAAGGCCGGTACGGGCAAGACCACCTTCCTGCACAAGCTGGCCGCCAGCACGCACAAGCGCTTCGTGATCCTGGCGCCCACGGGTATCGCGGCGCTCAATGCGAAGGGCGTCACCATCCACAGCCAGTTCCTGCTGCCCTTCGGCAGCTTCGTGCCGGAAAAGCAGCTGCCGGCCGACATCACCCACGGCCAGTTCCACGACCAGGACACGCTTACGCGCCGCCATCCGCTGAACGCCCTCCGCCGCAATGTGCTGCGCGAGGTGGACCTGCTGATCATCGACGAGGTGAGCATGCTCCGCGCCGACGTGCTCGATGCCATCGACTTCCGCATGCGGGCCGTGCGCCAGGACCGCTACCGGAGCTTCGGCGGCGCCCAGGTGCTGCTGATCGGCGACCTCTACCAGTTGCCGCCCGTGGTGAAGGACGAGGAGCGGCAGGTGCTGCAGCGCTGGTACAAGAGCCCGCACTTCTTCGAGAGCCGCGTCATGCGGGAGCACGGCTACGCGCACATCGAGCTGGACCGGATCTTCCGCCAGCAGGACGATGGCTTCATCCGCATCCTCAACAACCTCCGCAACAACACGGTCACGCCTGCGGACGTGGAGGAGCTGGACCGCCACTACCGCGCCACCATCACGCCGGAAGAGAGCGAGGGCGTGATCACGCTGACCACGCACAACCACAAGGCGGACGAACTGAACCAGCGCGCGCTGGCGCAACTGCCCGGCGCCGCGCGCACCTACGATGCAGAGATCGAGGGCGATTTCCCCCCGAACATCCATCCTGTGCTGGAGCGCATCGAGCTGAAGGTGGGCGCGCAGGTGATGTTCGTGAAGAACGACCTCGAGAAGGCCTACTTCAACGGCAAGCTGGCGCGGGTGGAGGACATCGGGCCCGGCGGCGTTACCGTGCGCATGTACGAAGGCGCGGGCGACACGCTCTCGGCGGCCACCTACCTGCTGAAGCGCGAGGTGTGGGAGAACAAGCGCTACGTGGTGGACCCGGCCACGAAGGAGCAGCAGGAGGAAGTGCTGGGCACGTTCGAGCAATACCCCATCAAGCTGGCTTGGGCCATCACCGTGCACAAGAGCCAGGGCCTCACCTTCAGCAAGGCCATCATCGACGTGGGGCAGGCCTTCGCCCCCGGACAGGTCTACGTGGCGCTTTCGCGGCTGCGTTCGCTCGACGGGCTCATCCTCCGCACGCGGATCGACCCCGGTGTGGTGAGCAGCGACCAGGACGTGGTGGCCTTCACCCGGCGCGGCACCGAGCAGGAACCCCTGCCCCAGCAGCTGAAGGCGAAGCAGCGCGAGTACCTGCAACACCTGCTTGCCGGCACCTTCGATCTCAGCGACCTCCAGCGCAAGGTGGAGTGGACGCAGCGGGACCATCCCGAGACCGCGCAGTTCGAGGACGACAGCATGAAGACCGCGCTGCAGCTGCTGCGCGACACCTTGCGCGCCGAGGCGGACAACACGCGCAAGTTCCAAGGCCAGCTGATGCGCCTGCTGGCGGAGGACAAGCACGATGAATTGCTGGCGCGCATCGAGAAGGGCGGCAGCTACTACGGCGAGCTGTTGCAGCAGCGCATGCAGGCCCTCTTCCAGCACATAGCGCAGGTGGAGACGCTGAGCCGCACGAAGGAGTATGCCAATGCGCTGAAGGAGATCGACGGCATGCTGATGAAGAAGATCGCCACCATGGCCAAGGTGGGGCATGTCACCGCCTGCATCCTGAGCGGCCGGCCGGTGGAGCGGCGCAAGGACCTGGAGGACGGGCTGGCAGCGAAGCGGGCGGCCATGGTGGGCGAAGCCCGCGCGTGGGCCGAGGAGCACCGGCCCAAGGGCAAGACCGGCAAGAAGCGCAAGCGCCGCGCGGATCCCGACACCCCATCGGACGGCACGGACGACTCCCCCACCCGGCCCTTGAAAGGCGAGACCTACCTGCGGACGTATGCGCTGATCAAGCAGGGCAAAAGCCTGCAGGACATCGCTACGGAACGCTCCATGTCGCTGAGCACTATCGAGGGCCACGCCGCGCGCGGCATCGCCGAGGATGTGCTGAACATCGATGAACTGATGCCTGCCGACACCCGGGATATCTTGGGCAGCTGGATGCGGGAAAATCCCGACAAGGGCTTGAACGATGCCCGGGCGAATTTCGGTGAAGCCTACTCCTACGGCCAGCTGCGCATGGTGCAGGCCTGGGTGAAGAAGGAGGCGTGAAGCGCTCTTCGCTGCGGCCGGGGCGCCGCGCTTGATACATTCGGCACGCGCACCTCCGCATGCATACCCATCTTCCTTTCTTCCTGGCCTTAGTGGCCGCCATCGTGTTGCTGCAACTGTTGGCGGGCAGGCTCAAGGTGGCCTATCCCATCCTGCTGGTGCTGGCCGGGCTGGTGCTGGGCTTTTTGCCCGGATTGCCCCGCGTACACGTGGACCCGGAGCTGATCTTCTTCCTCTTCCTGCCGCCGCTGCTGTTCGAGGCTGCGTGGTCCATTTCGTTCAAGGAGATGAAGAAGTGGTGGCGCATCATCGGCAGCTTCGCTTTCCTGGTGGTCTTCTTCACGGCGCTGTCGGTGGCCGTGATCACCAGCCATGCCATCCCGGGCTTCACGCTGGCGCTGGGTTTCCTGCTCGGTGGCATCGTGTCGCCGCCCGATGCGGTGAGCACCGGCGCCATCATGCGCTTCGTCCGCATTCCCAAGTCCACGGCGGCCATCCTGGAAGGGGAAAGTCTGCTGAACGATGCTTCTTCGCTCATCATCTTCCGCTTCGCTCTGATCGCCGTGGGCACCGGGCAGTTCATCTGGCACGAGGCCGCGCTGGACCTGGTGTGGATGGTGGTCGGCGGCGTCGGCATCGGGTTGTTGCTCGGCTGGCTCTTCGTGCAGGGGCACAAGCGCCTGCCCACCGACGCGCCTTCCGACATCGCCCTTACGTTGATCGAGCCTTACTTCATGTACTGGGTGGCCGAGCAGTTGCACAGTTCGGGCGTGCTGGCCGTTGTCAGTGGTGGCCTCTTCATGGCCAACCGGCGGCTCCTTTTCCTGAACAGCACCAGCCGCATCCGTGGCTACAGCGTGTGGGAGAGCTTCGTCTTCATCCTGAACGGGCTCATGTTCCTCCTCATCGGCCTGGAGCTGCCTGCGATCGTGGATGGCATTCGCGTGGACGGCGTTCCCCTTTCCACCGCCATCGGTTATGGGGTGCTGGTGACCGGCGTGCTGGTGGTGGCGCGGATCATCAGTTCCTACGCCGCCATGGGGGCCACGCTCGATCTTCCGGCCCAGCGTGGCGCCGCGCAGCCAGTCGCCCCTGACGCGGTGGCTGATGCCGTTGCTGCTGGGCTGGACGGGCATGCGGGGTGTGGTATCACTGGCGGCGGCGCTGGCCATTCCACTGGCCCTTACCGATGGCACGGGCTTCCCGCACCGAAGCCTCATCCTGTTCATCACCTTCGTGGTCATCCTGCTCACGCTGGTGGTGCAGGGGCTTACTCTGCCATACTTCATCCACCGGACCCGGTTGTTCGATACGCCAGGGAGCACGCCCGACCACGACGCGCATCAGCGCATCCGGCAGGGTCTGTGCGAGCACGCCGTAGTGTTCCTGAAGGAGCAAGTGGACGGCGGGCGGCCGGAGCACGCGGGCCTGCGGCAGTTGCTCATGCACTGGGAGGATAAGGCCGGCTCCGGCGTCTTCGAGCCGAGCAACACACACACGCGGCAGGTCATGCTCAGTATGCTTGAGAGCCAGCGGCAGCACCTGGTGGAGATCAACCGTGATCCGTCCATCGATGAAGGGATCATCCGCCAGGAACTGTACCTGATCGACTTGGAAGAAGAACGGTTGCGGATGAAAGGGTAAGGGCTTGCCGCATGGGACCACGTTTGATTGTGATCATGTGAGCTGCGCGTGACTTATGCCCATCCGGTTGTTCCTGATCTTTCCGGTGGTCAGTTCATGTGTCCATTTGGACGGGATTCCTTTGTAGGAGGAACGCCATGGCCCGGAAGTCCGCCCCCGATGTGCTCGAGCTTTTCGATACGCTCGTGTACACCTGCCAGTACCGGCTGATGATCGACCCGGCGAGCAATGCCATGGCCCGCGTGATGGAATGGCGGCAGGCGCTGCGCGAACGCATCGGCACGTTCGAAGGCGCCTATCAAATGCCGGGCATCGTGCTGTTCGGTTCCGAGCTGCCACCGGATTACGAGCGTCCCCTGTGCGACGCGATCGAGCGGGGATGCGAAGGACAGGCCACCTTCACGCTGAACCTGGGCGGTCTGGCGCATACCGATGACCGCAGGACCATCTACCTGGACGTGTTGGAGAAGGACGTGATCGCGGAGCTTCGGCAGCGCGTGGTCGACCACGTGCGCGTGAACCGGCGGATCAAGAAGCTCGGCGTGGAGGTGATGGAGCGGCCCATGCTGCCGATCGCGAGCGGCCTTACTGCACAACAGTTCACGGCCGCGTGGGCGCTGCTGGAGCCGCTGCGGTTCACCACCCAGCAGCGCGTGAGCGACGTGGCGCTCATGAAGCGTGAACTGGACAGAGTGTCCATGGACGAGCACGTGCGCACCTTCGCATTGATGCCGGGCGGCGCACGTTGAGCGCGCGATGGAGATCAGTTCATGATCCGCACGAGCAGTTCGCGCAGCAGTTCGCCGTCATCGGCGCTGGTATTGCCCACGCCCTTGCTCCTCAGGTCCGCATCGCGCAGCAGGTGCTGGATGCGCCGCAGCCGGTCGGCGGGGTAGGTGCGTGCGGCCGCAGCGTAATCCTTCACGAAGAAGGGCGGCACCTTCAGCGCGGCGGCCAGGTCGTTGGAGGGCAGTCCTGTGCTCGCATGCACGATGCCGAGCTTGCTGAAGTAGGCGCTCAGCATGCCCACCGTGAGGAAGAGCTTGTGTTCCTTGTCCGTCGCCAGGTAGTGCGCGATGCGCTGCGCCTTCAGATGATCGCCCACACCGATGGCGTTCTGCAGCTCGAAGATGTTGTACTCCTTGCTGATGCCCACGTTCCGCTGGATGAGGTCGCTGGTCGATCAGCCCACCTTCCTCGGTGACGATGCAGAGCTTCTCCACCTCGTTGGTGAGCTTGCCCAGGTCGCTGCCCAGGTGATCGGCCAGCAGCTTGGCTTCCACCGGACCGATGCGCCGCTTGTGGAAGGTGACGTACTTCTGGAACTGACTCCGGCAGCTTGTCCTCCTTCAGCTTGTCGCTTACGAACACCACGTTCTTCTTCGTGAGGTCCTTCAGCCAGCTCTTGCGTCCGTCCGCCTTCTTGTGCTTGTAGCAGATCACCAGCACGGTGGTGGGCGTGGGGCTCTTGAAATAGGCGTCCAGCTTGTCGAACGCGTCGATGCGCCACATCTGCGCCTCGCGCAGCACCACCACCTGCCGTTCGGCCATCATCGGGTAGCGCAGGCAGTTGTCCTTCACCGTGTCCGGATCGGTATCGCGGCCGTAGAGCACGGTAAGGTTGAAGTCACGCTCGTGCTCCTGCAACGCCGCGCGTTCGATCTCTTCGGCGATGCGGTCGATGAAGTACGGTTCCTCGCCGTGCAGGAAATAGACGGGCTTGAAGGCCCCTCCGCGGACGTCCTTGACGATCTTCTTGAAATCGTCGGTGGTGCTCATCCGCAGATGACGCCGATGGCGCAGATGGAATGCAACGATCCAGGAGCCATCGGTGACAGCCGTGCCAGCTGCGGGTTCATTCGTAGCGCAGGTGCTTCACCGAACGCCCGTCGTTGATGATGTGGCGCAGGCTCTCGATGCCGATGCGCACGTGGCGCTCCGCGAAGTTGGTGGTCACCTTGGCGTCGCTGGCGCTGGTCTTCACGCCGTCGGGGATCATGGGCTGGTCGCTCACCAGCAGCAGCGCGCCCGTGGGGATTTCGTTCGCGAAGCCGGTCATGAAGAGCGTGGCCGTCTCCATGTCGATGCCCATCGCGCGGTACACGCGCAGGCGCTCCTTGAAGGCCTCGTCGTGCTCCCACACGCGCCGGTTGGTGGTGTACACCGTGCCGCTCCAGTAGTCCAGTTCCATGTCGCGGATGCGGCCGCTGACCACGCGGTTGATCATGAAGGACGGCAGTGCGGGCACTTCCGGGGGGAAGTAGTCCGAGCTGGTGCCCTCGCCGCGGATGGCCGCGATGGGAAGGATCAGGTCGCCGAGCTGGTTCTTCTTCTTCAGGCCGCCGCACTTGCCCAGGAACAGCACCGCGCTGGGCTCGATGGCGCTCAACAGGTCCATGGTGGTGGCCGCCATGGGACTGCCCATGCCGAAGTTGATCATCACCATGTCCTCGGCGATCGCCGTCTGCATCGCCTTCCCGATGCCGTGCACGGTGGCGCCCGTGAGCTGCACGAACAGGTCGATGTAGTTGCTGAAGTTGGTCAGCAGGATGTGTGGCTTGAAGTCTTTCAACTCCACGCCCGTGTAACGGGGGAGCCAATTCTTCACGATGTCTTGCTTGGTGCGCACTTTTGCTCTGTTCTTCGCCCGGCATGCAACAGCTCAACCTACCGGACCATGGTGTCAAAACTAGGCATGCGCCCGGTGGCGACCACGTGTTCGATCCATTCCGGCGCCGTTGGGTGGCCCTTACCCCCGAGGAGTGGGTGCGCCAGCACTTCCTGAACTACCTCGTGCAGGACCTCGGCTGCCCCGCCTCGCTCATCTCCGTGGAGCATACCATTGCGCTGAACCGCCTGGCCAAACGGGTCGACCTGGTGGTGCATGACCACGGCGCGAAGCCCCTGCTGCTGGTGGAATGCAAGGCCCCCCATGTGCCACTGGACCAGCGCGTGCTGGAGCAGGTGGCCCGCTACAATATCGTGTTCCGTGTACCTTACCTCTTCGTCACCAACGGGCTCATGCACTATGCCTGCCGGGTCGATCACGCCGCAGGAACCGTTGATTTCTTGGGGAACATTCCTTCCTATGCGGAGATGCAGGGAGGATGAGCTCTCCTTATTTTTGTTAGAATGACCCGCACGTTCGTTCTTGCCATCGCTACCGCCGCTACGCTCACCGCCGCGGCCCAGCGCCCGTCGAAGATGGGCTTCCAGTTGAGCGCATACCTGGACAAAGCTCTCCAGGGCGGGCGGTCCGCCCCGGAAGAAGTGGATCTGTTCCTGCAAGGTGACGCTGGCGAGGTGGCGCGGGCCGTGTTCCTGCATAAGGGCCGCGTGAAGCATGCCATCCCTGGCTGGGTAAGCGCTTCCCTGCCCGTGACCGAGGTGGGGGCGTTGGAGGCGGAGCCCGCCGTGCGTAACATCCAGTTCTCGCTGAGCCCCGGCCGGTTGCTGAACGACAGCATGCGCGTGAAGGCCCGCATTGATCGGGTGCAGGTCGGTGCCCCGCCGCTGCCGGCCGCGTTCCAAGGCGAAGGCGTCATCGTGGGCATCATCGACTCCGGCCTGGACTTCACCCATCCCGACTTCCTGGACAGCCTGGGCCACACCCGCGTGCTCCAGTACTGGGACCAGAATTACCCGGTGGACCCCGCGTTGACGCCCTTGCCCTACGGCTACGGCCAGGTCTGGGACAGCACCGCCATCAACGCCGGGCAGTGCCCGGCCATGGACTCCGCCCGGCCAGTATGGGCATGGCACGGCAGTGACGGGCACCGCGGTAGGCAATGGCAACGCCAGCGGCCACTACATCGGGGCGGCACCGAAGGCGGACATCATCCTGGTGGCCAACGCTCTGGACCACCCCAATTGGGGCGCCACCGTGGTGGATGCCGTCCAGTTCATCGTCGACCATGCCACCGCCCTGGGGCGGCCCGTGGCCATCAACCTCAGCCTGGGTAGCTACTACGGCAGCCACGATGGACTCGACCCCGCCGCCCTGATGGTGGACCATCTGTTGACCGACCAGCCCGGCCGCGTCCTTGTGTGTGCTGCCGGCAACAGCGGTGCCCTCGCCCCCTACCACCTGCGGACGCAAGTGACCGCAGATGACACCACCTTCACGTGGTTCCGCTACCGGCCCAACAGCATCCTTGGCGTCAGTGCCGTCTACTTCGACGTCTGGGCCGAAGTGGACGACTTCGATGACGTGGCGTACAGCATCGGCGCCGACCGCCGAAACGGGGCCTATGTGCATCGTGGCGATATCCCGTTCCGCACCATCCACGGGACGCTGGGCATGGTGGTCACCGATACGCTGAAAAGCTTCGATGGCAACCGCCTTGCCGTGGTGCGTACCTATGCCGAGCAGCGCGGCGGCCAGTACCACTTGGAAGTGTTCTTGCCGATGCCCGACTCAGCCGACGCCTATTTCTACCGCTTCAGCACCACCGGCGCGGGCCGCTTCGACGCCTGGAGCAGTTCGTCCCTGGGCACTTCGGAGATCATCAGCGACATCACCAGCGCGGCGGAGTTCCCCCCCATCGTGGACTATGTGTTGCCCGACAAGAACAGCAGCTTGGTGGACTCTTGGGCCTGTTCGCCTCAGGTGATCACCGTGGGTAACTACTACAACGAGCAGGTTTATACCGACATCAACGGCAACCAGCAGGACCTGGGTGGAACGGAAGGGGTCATCAGCGTGAACAGTAGCCGCGGGCCCACGCGGACCGGGCTGGTGAAGCCGGATGTGGCGGCCCCAGGTGACATCGTTTTCACGGCCGCCCCCGCCAACATGGTGCAGGCGCTGATCAATAGTGGGCAAGCCTATAAAGTGGCGCCCGACGGTCAGCACGTGCGTAGTGGCGGCACGTCCATCGCCGCACCTTCGGTGACCGGCACGGCGGCGCTCTTCCTGGAAAAATGTCCGCAGGCTACCAATGTGCTGGTGCGCGATGCGATCAACGCCGCGGCTTTCGCCGACGTGTATACCGGCTTGCTGCCCAATGTGCAGTATGGCAATGGCAAGCTGGACGCCTTCGCAGCGCTGGTCTCCAGCAACGTGCCGGTGCCGATCACCGGACCCGTAACGGTGTGCGAGGGGGATAGCGTGCTGTTGGAAGGTCCCGGCCCCATGTCCCGCTACCACTGGAACACCGGAGCCTCGTCCCGCAGTGTATACAGCCACGGTGGCGATGCTTTCTTGCAGGTGGAGAACGCGGCCGGTTGCCTGGGCGCCAGTGATACGATCCACGTGACGGCGCTTCCCGCGCCACCCGCTCCAACGGTCACCCTGGATGGGAACATCCTGGAAAGCACGCCTGCCACGACCTATCAATGGTACTTGGAAGGTGCGCCCCTCGCTGGCGCCGATCAGCGGACCCATGAAGCCCTCGTGAGCGGCAGTTACAGTGTGCGGATCACGGATACGGACGACTGCGGTGCGATGTCCATGCCGATGTCGGTGATCGTCACCGGCATCGCGGAAGCGGGTGTCGCTCGTGGAGTGCGTGCATGGCCCGTTCCTGCGGGCGATCAGCTGACGATCGCACTTCCCGATGGAGCGGACAGGCCGGTGTCCGTGGAGGTGTTCAGCCCCACCGGCGCGCGCGTGCCCTGTGCATGGACCTGGAGCGCATCGCGCATCGAACTGGCCACGCGCGGTCTGGCGGCGGGCAGCTATGGCGTGCGCATGCTCGGGGCTGCGGGCGCGGAGGTGCTGCGCTTCGTGAAGGAATAGCCGTTCAGCGGATCAGCAGCGCGGCGATCCACTGGTAGGCGATGGCGCCGATGGCGAACAGGCCGATCGCCTCGTTGAAGGCTTCGTTCCGCACAAAGGCGAGCACAACGCCCACGGCGCCCACCAGCGCGAGCAGCAGCGCGAACCCCTGGCGCATCCGCCGGTTGCGGGCGTTGTCCGGCATGTCCATGCTGGACATGGGCACCATCATCAACAGCCCGTAGATGCCGAGCGCCAGCAGGCCTTCGGAACGGCCGATCAGGTAGCCGATGCCGCCCACGAGCGCGGCGCCCAGGGCGATGCCGGTGAAGGTGCTGGTGCGCTTCTCCTCCGCATTGAGCACGTACCGCCCGAAACGGTTCATGCGCAGCAGCAGGTTGGTGAGCGGGGTGATGACCCAGGTGCTGAAGGCGAAGAGCACATAGGCCACCACCAGCGGCAGGGTGATCACCGAAAGACCCGGCATGGCGTGGCTGAGGCCGTTCAATACGCGCACCAGCAGCCAGATGCCCACGATGAACGCGGTCTGCATCCCGGGTTTCAGGTTGCTGACCCAGAACACGTACTTGAGCCATTGGCGGTAGGGCCAGTAGCGGGCTTTCAGTGCTTCGAGCATGCCGCGGCGCGCATTCTCCAGGCTGGGCTCGCGGCGCAGCGCTTCGCGGAAGTGCTCCATCGCCCGGGCGTGATCGCCCCGCCGCAGGGCCGCCCATCCGGTGTTGCTATGCGTGTATGGGTTCTCCGGATCGAGCAGCAGGGCCTTCTCGATCGTGCTGTCCGCTTCGGCGAACCGTTTCTGGCGGGCCAGCTCCGCGCTGCGTACGTTGAGACAGCCCAGGTGCTCCGCATCCACGGCCAGGCCGCGTTCCGCGGCCTCCAGGGCGAGCGCATGCTCGTTGGCGTGGTGCAATACCAGCGCGAGGAGCCCGTGGTTGTTGGCGTCCTCCGGGTCCAGGCGAACGGCCTCTTCAGCGGCACGCCGGGCGTCCTTCAGGTCATCGTTGCCGAGCAGTGCGCGGCCCAGGTGGAACTGCGCCGTGTCCAGGTCCGGGGCGAGCCCCACGGCTTCCTTCGCCACGGCCACGGCCTCCTCGTCCTTGTCCTGCGCGCTCAGGGCGGTGGACAGCAGCATCAGCGCGGTGATGTCCGTCGGTGCGTCGGACAGGTGGGTGCGCAGTTCGCGTTCGGCGTCCGCCGGGCGGTGGTGTTCCAGCAGCAACGCGGCGTGCCGCAAGCGGTCCTTCTCCATGCCTACTTCACGTACTTCAGGATCTCGTCGTACAAGCCGCCGTCGTTGGCGTACAGGGCATAGTTCTTCGCGCTGTTGAACCATTCCCGAGTGGTGGGCTTGAGCCTTCCTGCGGCCTTCTTCAGATCCTTGGTGGTGAGCGGGGCCGGTGTGCCGGAGACGAAGGCATCGGCCAGTTTGTCCTCGATGCACACATCGACCACGGCCTTCAGGTCGGCGCCACTGAACGATCCGGTGATCTTGGCGATCGTCTGCGTATCCACGTCATCCACCGGCTTGTCGCGCAGCAGCAGGTCGAGGATCCGCTTGCGGCCTTCCTCATCGGGCGGGGGCACGAAGATGATGCGGTCGAACCGGCCGGGGCGGCGGAAGGCGGGGTCCAGGTGCCAGGGCGCATTGGTGGCGCCCATCACGAGGATGCCTTCGTTGCCGCCGGAGGTGCCATCGAGCTCGCTGAGGAACTGGTTGATCAGGTGGCGGCCGCCGCTGTGCTTCATGTGGCTGCGGTTCGCGCCCAGCGCGTCGATCTCGTCGAAGAAGAGCACGCACGGCGTGCTGTTCTGTGCGGAGCTGAAGATCCTGGCCAGGTTCTTCTCGCTGTTGCCGATCCACATGTCCAGCACGTCGCCGATGCCCACGCTCACGAAGCGCGCATCGATCTCGCCCGCCGTGGCCCGCGCGATGTAGGTCTTGCCGCAGCCCGGCGGGCCGTAGAGCAGGATGCCGCCGCCCGCCTTCTTGCCGTAGGCCTTGTACAGTTCCGGCTGCTTGAACGGCAGGATGATCTTCAGCGCGATCTCCTTCTTCACGCCGTCCATGCCGCCCACGTCGGCGAAGGTCTCCTCCGGCTTGATCAGCAGCTGCCTCACCGCGTCGTCGTCCGTGCCGTCCTCGCTCATCCGGCTTTCCGTGCGGCCCAGGCGGAACAGGCCGTCCAGCTCCTCGTCCGCCATGTTCGGGTAGGCGGATACCAGTTGCACGTACACCTCCTGGGCCTTGTTCAGCGAGCCTTCGCCCACCAGCGCTTTCGCATAGGCGAGCAGCAGTTCGGGTCCGCGCAGCCCGCTCTCGTAAAGCTCATCGTACACCACGATGGCGGCGCCGGTGCGGTCGGTGTTCATGAACACTTTCGCCAGGCCCAGCTTCGCCTTGGTGTCCGACGGCGCGCGGTCCAACACGGTCTTGTAGTGCGCCTCGGCCTTGGGCCAGCGCCGCGCGCTCACGAGCAACTGCGCCAGCTGCATGCGCAACGGCACGTTGTCCGGGCTCACGGTGAGCGCCTGTTCGAGCGCGGCGATCATTTCGGTGACGTCCATGGGTGCAAAGGTCGGCAAGGGGCCTTGTCCGCCATTTTCCCCTGGTTCACATCGGGTCCAGTTTCCTTGCGCACATTTTCCGGAGCTTCGCTGCGATGGAACAGCGGCCCTTCGTGCTTTCAGGAGGCGGTGCGCGCGGCGTGGCCCACCTCGGTGTGCTCTCGGCCTTTGCGGAGGCGGGCATCGTGCCGTCCGCCATCAGCGGCACCAGTGCGGGGGCGTTGGTGGGGGCGTTCATCGCTTCGGGGCTCACGCCGTTGGAATGCATCGCCATGTTGCAGGAGGAATGGCAGTTGCACCGCACGCGCTGGCGGATGCTGCGCGGCGAACTGCTCTCCCAGCGCCGCATCGGCGAGTTCCTGAAGGCATCCCTGCCGTGCCAGCGGTTCGAGGAACTGCGCATGCCGTTCTTCGTGAGTGCCACCGACCTGGAGCGGGGCGGCCAGCGCATCTTCAGCGAGGGCGAGCTGATCCCCGCGCTGCTCGCCGCCTGTGCTGTTCCCGTGCTCTTCCCGCCCATGCTGATCGAGGGGGTGCCTTACGTGGATGGCGGCCTCAGCAACAACCTGCCGGTGGAGCCTTTCCGGGATCGCAAGAGCGAAGTGGTCGCGGTCTACGTGAACCCGCTGCCGTCCTATGATGCGAAACGTTCGCTGCGACGTACGCTGGACCGCACCTTCCACCTGAGCTTCCGAGAAATGGTGATGCGCTCCGCACAGGGGTGCCACCTGTACATCGAGCCGCCCGCACTGGCGCAGTTCGGCATGTTCGATCTGCGCTATGTGATGGAGATCGAGCGCATCGGGTACCGCTACACCAGGGAAGTGCTGGCTGCGCAGGTCAATCCTTGATCGGTAGGCCGACCTCTTTCAGTAGCTGGCGGAAGCGCGCCTCGTCGCCGTCGAGGAATCCGCTGCGATCGATCAAATGCGCGCTGTATTCGCTTTCATAGAGCAGATAATGGCCTTCCCATCGCTCAGCGCGGATAAGATCCTTCCAAGATGTTCGCATAGTGAAGTTGTGGCCTGTCGAGGTCAGGCCTTGCGAAGTGAACTGGAGGACGATCGGTCCGCGCAGCCGAGGGTCTTGGGCGAACTGGTGTTCCAGCCTTCTGCGTACCGAATAGCTCAAGATGAGGAGGATCGCCGCGATAAGCAGGAGAAGGCTCATGGCGGAGATGGGACCTTCAAGCACCCAAGCCAGGATGAGAAGCGTAAGGATGACGATGCCATAGAAGGCAAGTATGTTCCCGCTGACCAAGGACCTTCTCCACGAACGCATGCCAAGGCGCACGTACGATGCTCTATCGATCGTCACCTGGGCAGTGATCGGCGTTGTTGTCATCGGTCCACCCGCTCGCCATTGACGAACGTAGCCACCACTTTCGCTTTGCGCAGCCCGTCATCGCTGGTCCGCAGCAGGTCGCGGTCCACCACGGTGAGGTCCGCCCGCTTGCCCACTTCCAGTGTGCCGAGGTCGTTCTCGGTGAAGGTGGCCAGTGCGTTCCAGATCGTCATGCCGCGCAACGCCTGGTCGCGGGACAATGCGTTCTCCGGCTGGAAGCCGTTCGCGGGCAGGCCATCGGCGTTCTTGCGCACCACTGCGGCGTAGAAGGTCATCAGCGGGTCGATGCCCTCCACCGGGAAGTCGGTGCCCAGTGCGAGCAGGCCGTTCTGTTGCAGCAGGCTCTTATAGGCGTAGGCGTATTTCAGCCGTTCCGGCCCGATGCGGCCGATGGCCCAGGCCATGTCGCTAGTGGCGTGCGTGGGCTGCACGCTGGGGATGATGGTGTATCGCCGGAAGAGCTGGAGGTCCACGGGATCCACGCATTGGGCGTGCTCGATGCGCCAGCGCAGGTCGTTGCTGCCGCCGAGCACTTCGCCGTACACGCCGAGGAGCAGCCGGGCCGCACTGTCGCCGATGCAGTGCGTGGCCATTTGGAACCCATGCTGCTTGCACCACCGGGCGGTCCCCACGAAGTGCTCCCGCGTGGCGAGCTGAAGGCCGTGCTGGCCGCCGCCCACGTCGGAATAGGGTTGCAGCAGCAATGCTCCGCGCGAACCCAGCGCACCATCGGCATACGCCTTCACGGCGCGCACGATCAGGCGGTCGGTGATCACGGGGCCACCGGTGAACCGCTCCAGGTCCTCCGGCTTATCCGTCACCATGGCGTACACGCGCATCTTCAATGCGCCTTCCGCCTGCATCTTTTGGATCAGGTCGATCGTGCCCGCATCGAGGCCCGCGTCGCAGACCATCGTAAGGCCCGCGTTGAAGCAGTCGCGTTGTGCGTCCAGCAGGGCCTGGCGTTTGGCGGCCTCGTCCGCGTCGTCGAAGATCTTTTGGAAGACGTTCACGGCGTTGTCGATGAGAATGCCGGTGAACTTCCCGTTGACCTTGAGCAATTGTCCGCCAGCGATGGGCTCGTTCACATCAAGTCCAACGGCGCGTAGGGCGGCATCATTCACCAAAGCGGCATGCCCGTCGATCCGCTGGAGCAGGACCGGCTTGTCCGGGAATTCCTGGTTCAACAGCGCATTGTCCGGATAGACCTGCATGGGCCAGAGGTTCTGGTCCCAGCCACGGCCGATGATCCATTTCCTCTCCGGATGGGCCTTGGCATATGCCCTGACACGATCCATCATTTTGTCCATCCACTTCACTCCGCTCAGGTCCACCTTCTGCTTGTTCAGCCCGTACCCGAGGAAGTGGCAATGCCCGTCGATGAAGCCCGGGTACACCGTTCTTCCTGCGGCGTCATAGCTCTCCTTCGCGCGGTAGCGGTTGAGGATCTGCTGCTCCGGGCCCAGTTCCACGATGCGCCCATCCTTCACGGCCAGGGCCTCGTACACATGCTCCACGCTGTCCAGCGTGATGATGTGCGCGTTGTGTACCACAAGGTCGGCCTCCTTGTTCTTGTAGGCGCAGGAGGCGAGCACGGTCAGCGCCGCGAGCAGGAGGGAGGTCTTCATGGGCGTTCGGGCGCGCCGATCCAACGCGGCCATTTGCGGGGATCCGATACGAGCAACAGGGGGAAGCAGCCGAAGGGCAGCAGGGGCACGCGGTAGCGCACCAAGGCCCCTACCACGGGCGTGGTCCACCCGATCACCAGGGCCAGCAGCAGGCAATAGCACAGGCAGAGCAGCAACAGGGGCAGGTCCATGGCGCGGCGGTGGCGCGGCCGTGCCAGGGTGAACGCGCAGGCGAGGAGCAGGGCCACGTTCTCCGCGGCGCTCACCACGCCCAGCGCGCCGGAGCGCCAGGTAACGAGCGGGGAGAGGAACGTCATGTACAAGGCGTGTGGCATTTGCCGCAGGAAGCTCCAGGCGTTCGGCTCCAGCTCAGGGCCGGGGATGTAGCTGCCCGAATGCGTGGACCGCGCCACGCCGATGAAGTCGTGCTGCTTCGTCCACAGGGTCTCCAGCACATCGAAGCCGGGGATGAACCACAGCGAGCATACCGCGAAGAAGAGGGTCGCACCGAGCACGATCGTGAACTTCAGGAGCACCCGCCTGTTCTTCGTCCACCGGCACCAGGCGTAGGCCAGCAGTCCGGGGGCCAGGCTCGCTAGCACGTAGAACTTCAGCACGCTGAGCAGCGCCACGCTCAGCGCGAGCCCCATCAGGCCCAACGGCTGCTGCCGGCCATCGATCAAGCGGAACACCTGCCACACGAACACGCCCAGGGCGAAGAACAACAGCGTCTCCTTGATCGACTCCGCTGCCCCAGAACAGCACGCTCGGCAGCAGGAAGATGGAGACCGTGAGCGCCCGCTCGGCACCGGCCAGGTAGGGCACGAAGGCCTTGTACAGCGCCGTGAGCCCGATGAGCCCCAGGAAGCACGCGAACACCGTGTGCACGTGGTACACGCCGAAGGAGAACAGCCTCACGAACGCGTTGAAGCGGATGAGCGTGTGGGCATCGTTGTAGAGGTTGCCCTCGTACTGCCGGTACCAGTTGTTCATCACCATGTAATAGTCCGTGTTCAGGTGCACCGCGCGGTTGTCCACACCGAAGAGCATGCGTGCGTAATCCACCGGATGGTCCGATGAGAGCGCGCGGAAGAGCACGTTGCCGTCGTCGAAGTACTTGTAGATGTCCGCCGTGGCCCGGTCGGTGTAGTGGTAGGTGTAGATGTACCACAGCAGGGTCCCGGCTGCGATCTTCAGCAGGAACAACGCTCCGATGGTGCGCCGGGGAAGGCCCGGAGCGGTGAAGAAACCCCAGCGCCGGATCACGTACAGGAACAGGGCGGCATAACCCGCCGCGAGCAAGGCTTCGGGCATGTGGCCAAATGTAGGCGGCACCGCACGCCGCGATGGGTTTTCTTTGTGCCCTCCAACGGACCGTATGCACCAGCCTGCGGTCCCGCCACATGGCCCTTGACACCACGACCCTGAAGCACGACGCCGACACCAAGCCCGCCGGCGCGGACACCGCCAAGAAGCTCGGCCTCCGCGAAGAGGAATACGCCAGGATCCAGGAAGATCCTGGGCCGCGTGCCCAACTTCACCGAGCTCAGCATCTACAGCGCGATGTGGAGCGAGCACTGCTCCTACAAGAACTCCATCCGCCTGCTGAAGACCCTTCCGCGCACCGGCCCCAAACTGCTGGCCGAGGCCGGGCAGGAGAACGCTGGCCTGGTGGACATCGGCGATGGCTGGGCCTGCGCCTTCAAGATCGAGAGCCACAACCACCCCAGCGCCATCGAGCCATACCAGGGCGCGGCCACCGGCGTGGGCGGCATCAACCGCGACATCTTCACCATGGGCGCACGCCCCATCGCCCAGCTCAACTCGCTGCGCTTCGGCGACATCACCGTGAATGCCGGCAGCCGCTGGCACATGCGCGGCGTGGTGAAAGGCATCGGTCACTACGGCAACGCGTTCGGCGTGCCCGTGCTCGGCGGCGAGGTCTATTTCGATTCCTGCTATACCACCAACCCGCTCGTCAACGCGATGAGCGTGGGCATCGTGCGCACCGACAAGGTGATCAGCGCCACCAGCCACGGGAAAGGGAATCCCGTGTTCATCGTGGGCAGCGCCACCGGCAAGGACGGCATCCACGGCGCCAGCTTCGCCAGCAAGGACATCACCGACACCAGCATGGACGACCTTCCGGCGGTGCAGGTGGGCGATCCCTTCATGGAGAAACTGCTGCTCGAAGCATCGCTCGAACTGGCGCAGACCGACGCGATCATCGGCATGCAGGACATGGGGGCCGCCGGCATCACGTGCAGCACCAGCGAAATGAGCGCGAAGGGGGAGAGTGGCATGGACATCCACCTGGACCGCGTGCCCACGCGCCAGGCCGGCATGCGCCCGTGGGAGATCATCCTCAGCGAAAGCCAGGAGCGCATGCTCGTGGTGGTGAAGAAGGGCCGCGAGAAGGAGGTGGAGGCGATCTTCAGCAAATGGGACCTGCACTGCGTGGACATTGGCACGGTGACCGAGGGGAAGAACATCCGCTACTTCATGCACGGTGAACTGGTGGCCGAAGTGCCTGCCGAAAGCCTCGTGCTGGGCGGCGGCGCGCCGGTGTATACCCGCGAAGAGAAGGAGCCCGCCTACTTCGCCGAGAACAAGAAGTTCCGCACGGACATGGTGCCCGAGCCCGATGACCTGGCCGAAGTGGCCTTCGACCTGCTCGCCAGCCCCAACATCGCCAGCAAGCGCTGGGTATATGAGCAGTACGACAGCATGGTGCGCACCAACAACATGAGCACCAACGCGCCCAGCGACGCGGGGCTCGTGCTCCTGCGCGAAGCAGGCGGCCGGAAGGCCCTCGCCGTCACCGTGGATTGCAACGGGCGTTACGTGCATGCGGATCCCTACGTTGGCGCCATGATCGCCGTGAGCGAGGCCGCCCGCAACATCGTGTGCAGCGGCGGTGATCCCTGCGGCGTTACCAACTGCCTCAACTTCGGGAACCCCTATGATCCTGAGGTATACTGGCAGTTCGCCAACGTGATCAAGGGCATGGGCGAAGCGTGCCGCGAGTTCAAGACGCCCGTCACCGGCGGCAACGTCAGCTTCTACAACCAGACCGTCACGGAAAAGAGCAACGTGCCCGTGTTCCCCACGCCGACCATCGGCATGGTGGGGGTGCTGGAGAACATCGACAAGCGCATGACCCTGGCCTTCCAGGAGAAAGGCCACCTCATCTTCCTTATCGGCAAGGTCACGGAGGACATCGCCAGCAGCGAATACCTCGTGCGGCACCACAATGTGCGCCGCTCACCGGCGCCCTATTTCGACCTGCAGGCCGAACACGTGGTGCATGTGGTGGTGGCGCACCTCATCAAGCGCGGCCTCATCATGGCGGCCCACGACGTGAGCGACGGCGGCCTGTGGACCACGCTGGTGGAGATGGGCCTGCCGAAAGGACTGGGCTTCGACATCGTCACCGACAGCGAGATCCGCGCGGATGCCTTCCTCTTCGGCGAAGGCCAGGGCCGCGTGGTGGTCACCATCACCGAGGACCAGGAGACCGGCTTCCTCGACCTCATGCGCATGAGCAAAGTGCCCTTCATCCTCCTCGGCCACGTCACCAAAGGCAAGCTGGTGGTGGACGATGAGTCCTTCGGCTTCATTGAGGAAGCGCGTGAGGTGTATGAAGGCGCCATTCCCGCCGCGATGTCCCAGAACTGATCAAACCCCTGTCCCATGCCCCTCCCCAAGCTCCACGGCACTATCCCCACGGTGGGATCCGCCGCCCCCCGCCTGCGCTTCGTGAAGCAGGACCGCTCCAACGCCGCACTGGCCGATCTGAAAGGGAACGTGGTCGTGCTGCTCTCCGTGCCCAGCCTCGACACCGGCGTATGCGCCACCGAAACGCGCACCTTCAACCAGAAGGCCGCCGGTATCGGCGCAGTGGTGCTCGTGATGAGCATGGACCTGCCCTTCGCGATGAAGCGCTTCTGCGCGGCCGAAGGCATCACCAACGTGGAGACCGGCTCCGACTTCCGGTTCCGCGACATGAGCACCGATTGGGGCGTCGCCATCGCTGAAGGGCCCATGGAGGCCACGCTGGCGCGCGCCGTATGGGTGATCGACAAGGAAGGCGTGATCCGCTACCACGAACTGGTGCCGGAACTGGGCAACGAGCCGCAGTACGACGCAGCCCTGGAAGCGGCGAAGAAACTGCTCTAAGGTCGCGCACGCTCACCTCCGGCACGCTGTGCGCTCCGCGCTTCGCTACCTCGCGGCCATCGGCTTCTGGACGGTGGTGGTCTGCGTGTTGTGGGTACTGCTGTTGAGGGTAGTGCCACCGCCGGTCACGT